>NZ_CP094441.1:0-3457294 GCF_022809815.1 Pseudoalteromonas sp. APM04 | reverse complement strand
AAATGGTTAAAAACCATGCATTTATTGCGTTTAAATAGCCAAATAAGCGGCCCAAGACCAAGTATTATGAAGGCACTTTATCCACAAGTAAAAGGCTGATTTTTATAAAATTATGTATAACGACATGAAAAAAAGCTAACAACCTGATTTAATTAAATTTTTAATTATTAGCCTGATAACAGATCATAACAAAATAACACCAAGATCGCGAACCAATTTTACGATCCAATTTACTTTTCCCCCGCTTTTATTCACTTTTTATACAAGGGCTGTGGAAAACTTCTTATTTATGATGATCCTACTAGATCGCGCTTTACGATCACTAACTGCCTGCTTAATAAACACGGTGCTTAACGCGTAATTATGATTGACTTTAGGTCGTTTCATCTATAATATCTCGCGCTCGCAATGGCACCTGTGCCAGGATCGCGACCTGCATAGGATGTTTTAACTTTAACCGATCGGATGAGATTGTTATGAAAAGAACTTTTCAACCTAGCGTTTTAAAACGCAAACGTGCACACGGTTTCCGTGCTCGCATGGCAACTGTAAATGGCCGTAAAGTATTAGCACGTCGCCGCGCTAAAGGCCGCAAAGTTCTTTCTGCTTAATTTATAAGTGGAAGACTTTAGCTTTGGCAGGGAGTTACGTCTGTTAACTCCCTCGCATTACTCTCGTATATTTAACGAACCCGCTCGGGCTGCAACTCCTTACTTTACTCTATTAGCTAAACCCAATGACCAAGAAAAACCTAGGTTAGGACTTACTGTTGCTAAAAAACGTGTAAAAAAGGCATGCCAACGAAACCGTATTAAACGTCTTGCTCGCGAAAGTTTTCGTTTAAATCAACACAACATCGATAACATTGATATTGTGCTTATGGTTAAAAATGGCATTGACGAGCAGTCTAATGAAGAATTAACCAAGCAACTGACCAAGTTATGGCGAAAAATCAACGAACGCTGTAAACCAGGTGCACCTAAGCCTCCACCCTTTAAGAAACGCCCAAACAAATCAGCTAAATCTAATAAACAAACCCAATAGCAATAGAATTACAGGGTTAATTAATGTATCTTTAGCTCACCTTTTAATCATGCATTTAAAATTTCCAATAGAGCCTTTAAATACATGATATCTATCTCACTAAATTTAACTAGGGGCATAAACATCATGAGGTTACTCAAACCACTTGTTGCTTTACCGACATTATGTTTAGTGTTATTGATCCGCGGTTATCAAAAGTGGATTAGCCCGCTATTAGGTCCGCATTGTCGTTTTAATCCAAGCTGCTCACATTACGCAATTCAAGCAATTAAATTGCATGGATTGATAAAAGGAAGTTGGTTAGCATTAAAACGCATATTAAAATGCCATCCTTTACATTCAGGTGGTGATGACCCAGTACCTGAAAAAATAACCCATATTAACCACCAACACGAGAAATAAGAGCTGTTATGGAATCGCAACGCACGTTTTTATTCATTGGCCTAATGCTAGTGTCGTTTTTATTGTTCCAAGAATGGAATAATGATTATAACCAGCCAAAAGTCGATCCAAGTGCCACAACACAAACGCAACAAGCAAATTCAACTGAATCGGATGATTTTATACCTTCATCGTCAGACTCTGGCTTACCGGCTTCAACAACATTAGCTAAACGTTCTGTTATAGAAATAACAACAGATGTGTTTAAAGTTAAAATCGACACCAAAGGTGGTGATATTGTTGAATCGGACTTACTTCAATACGAAGAAGTGAAAGGCGAAGAAACACCTTTCATGCTGCTGGGTGAATTTGATGGTAATCAATACTTTTCACAAAGTGGTTTAATTGGTTTAAATGGCCCAGACGCATCTGCAAACGGTCGCCCTACTTACCACAGCGAACAAACGTCTTATACCTTAACAGGTGATGAGTTACGCGTACCGTTACAGTTTACTGATAGCAACGGTGTTAGCTTTACTAAAACGTATGTATTTAAAAAAGGTCAGTATGATGTTGGCTTAGAATACACAGTAAACAATACAACCAGTGCCCCTATTCAAGTGCAGCTTTACACACAAGTTAAGCGCACAGTACAAGAAAAAGGCAGCTTAGTTGATCAAAACTATTTAGGTGCAGCTTACGGTACAGACGAAGAACCGTACGAAAAGTATAGCTTTTCTGACATGGCCGACAAAAACCTAAATGAAAGCACGCAAGGTGGTTACATTGCATTTATTCAACATTACTTTGTAAGTGCGTGGGTACCAAAGCAAGACCAAACCAACACCCTTTATAGCTTAATTACAAGCAGTAACGCCGCTATCATTGGTACAAAAGCAGAACCTGTTAATGTTCAAGCCGGTTCAGAGCAAACCATTACTTCTATTTACTACATGGGCCCTAAAGAGTCTGATGTATTAGAAGCGCTTCACCCTGACTTAGACCTAACTGTAGACTACGGCTGGTTATGGTTTATTTCACAGCCACTATTTGAACTACTGAAGTTTTTATACTCTGGCGAAGGTTCATTCTTTGGCTTGTTTGATATAAATGTTGGCGGTTTAGGTAACTGGGGTTTAGCAATCATTGCTATCACTATTATTGTTAAATCATTGATGTACCCGCTAACTAAAGCGCAATATACGTCAATGGCTAAAATGCGTGCCCTTCAACCAAAAATGGCAGCTCTTAAAGAAAAATATGGTGATGACCGTCAAAAATTCGGTCAAGCTACTATGGAAATGTACAAAAAAGAGAAAGTAAACCCAATGGGTGGTTGTTTCCCTATTTTGCTACAAATGCCTATTTTCTTAGCGTTGTTTTATGTATTTTTAGAATCAACAGAACTTCGCCATGCTGAGTTTATGCTTTGGTTAACTGATTTATCAGCACAAGACCCATACTACGTATTACCAATTTTATTTGGTGCAAGTATGTTTATAACTCAAAAGCTTCAACCTATGACGGTTACCGATCCAATGCAGCAAAAAATGATGACCTTTATGCCGGTTATCTTCTCTGTATTCTTCTTATGGTTCCCATCAGGCTTAGTACTTTACTGGTTAGTATCTAACCTTATTTCAATCGCGCAAATGCTTTATATTTATCGCGGTATGGAAAAGAAAGGAATAAAAGTAAGAGGCTAACTTAGCCCTACTTATTATAAAGGCGACTTAGGTCGCCTTTTTTATTGCCCATTTTTTATCAGAGCATTCGCGAGTGGTAATTTCATAGGTTACAATAGCGCCATAACGTAGACATTGTTGGTAAATTAAATAGCATGATCAATCAAGACACAATTGCAGCACAAGCAACCGCACCTGGGCGTGGTGGTGTTGGTATTATTCGGGTTTCTGGCAGCCTTGCCAAAAGCGTTGCTGAAAAAGTTATTGGTAAAATACCAAAAGTGAGATACGCCGATTATGTACCATTTAAAAACTTAAATGGCGATCAGCTTGACCAAGGTATTGCCATTTATTTTGCCGGACCTAACTCATTTACTGGTGAAGATGTACTTGAGTTGCAAGGTCATGGTGGTCCAGTTGTGCTTGATATGCTACTTAAAGAAATTAGCAAAATAGAAGGTGTACGTTTAGCAAAACCAGGTGAGTTTTCAGAGCGTGCATTTATGAACGACAAGCTTGATTTAACCCAAGCAGAAGCAATTAGTGACCTAATTAATGCCACCAGTGAACAAGCAGCTAAAAGCGCCTTACAATCACTTCAAGGTGAGTTTTCTAAACACATTGAAACACTGGTTGAAAAAGTAATTCATCTTCGTATGTACGTAGAAGCAGCAATCGACTTTCCAGATGAAGAAATAGACTTTTTGTCAGATGGCAAAGTATCGGGCGATCTAAACGCAATTATAAACCAATTAAACACCGTAACTGACCAAGCTAAACAGGGAAGCATAATGCGCGAAGGTATGCGTGTTGTGATTGCAGGTCGTCCTAACGCGGGTAAATCAAGCTTACTAAATGCCCTAGCAGGCCGAGAGGCAGCAATCGTAACCGAAATAGCAGGTACCACCCGCGACGTACTGCGCGAACACATCCATATTGATGGCATGCCACTGCATATTATCGATACCGCAGGTCTTCGTGAGAGCCCTGACCGCGTAGAGCAAATAGGTATTGAGCGCGCATGGGATGAAATAAACCAAGCCGACCGCGTTTTATTTATGCTTGATGGCACCGATACTGTAGACACCGACCCACATAAAATTTGGCCAGAGTTTATGGCAAAATTACCAAAAGGTATGGGTGTTACAGTGATCAGAAACAAAGCCGATTTGTCGGGTGATGTTGTAGGCTTGGATGAAAACCAACAATACCCGGTCATAAGTTTAAGTGCTAAAAACGCTGAAGGTATAGAGCTCGTTCGTGAACATTTGAAGGCCTGTATAGGTTTTGACGGCGCAACAGAAGGTGGCTTTATGGCTCGTCGCCGTCATTTAGACGCTTTAGAGAGCGCAGCTTATCATTTAGATACGGGTAAAACGCAGCTTGAAATGCATGTTGCAGGTGAAATTTTGGCCGAAGAGCTGCGCCTAACGCAGCAATTTTTAAACGAAATAACCGGTGAGTTTACTTCAGACGATCTACTTGGAAAAATATTTAGCTCGTTCTGTATTGGTAAATAAAAGACCTAACAATTAAATAATTAAAAATTAAGGGCGTAAAAACGCCCTTTTTTTACTGCCTTAATTAAGCCTTCCTATATCAACATATGGATATTTTTTAGATAAGCTGAGTGCTATTTTAGGCTCTCATTTTCACTAAATTAGTATCTTTAAAAGCTTATTAATGACCTACTTTACAAGATATAACCGCCTATTTAAGGTGATATATCTCACACATACGAATAAGTTAAGCCACTATAATTAACCTTAAAACAAGCTGAAATCACTGTTTTTAATATTTTATTAGCTAAAATTGCAGCCTTAATTGGCTATATATCAAAAAATAAGGCGATCACAAGTGTGTATTGATCGCGCTATCCACCAGCTCAAACATGTAAATGCATGATCGAATATCACAAAAACTTTAAATTTAGTCAGAACAGTTATCCACAATTTCCATTTTTTGGACAAAAATCCAAAATTTTTTAGCTGAAATACACGTTATTAGCTCTATTTTTAGTAAAAAGCGGCCGTTATAAAAACTATTTTGATATTTATTTAATAAGATCATATTTAATTGATCGTTATTTAAAATTATTTTCGATCTAAATAATCGGTTATCAACACCCTTTATATCCACACAATGATCAACATTACTTCTATATTAAACATTCATCATAATTGGACTTACAAAAGCTTAAAATCAATAACTTACAAAATTTTAGTTACATAGAGTATAAAGTTAAACAGAACTTCCCCCAATCTTATTAACAGTTTGATCAGAAGGTTACATTTGAAGGTATTATTTTACATCTATATAAATCAACAACTTAAAAAAACTTTAAACAATGATCTAAAAATTAGCCTAAAAATAGTTATCCAAACCCACACTCTTCCCTTTACTGCAGTTTGTACTCGGCTATCATAGGCAGCAATTAAAACTAATGCGATCATAACTAATCATGAGTTCAGTAAATATTATTGTGGGCAGCCAAATGGGATCGGCCGAGTATGTTGCGGAGCAATTAAGCGATGAGCTAAATAACCAAGGTATTACAACCCAACTCCATGATCAGCCAAAATTTAATGAAATAGATCAACACAATACGCTCTGGTTAATATGTACATCTACTTATGGCGCAGGTGATTATCCCGATAACCTTTTAAGCTTTGTAGAACAAGTAGCGCAATCAACTGATTTAAAGCATTTAAAGTTTTCGGTTATTGCATTAGGTGATACCAGCTACGACACATATAACTTAGCAGGGCGCAATATAGAAGCACTACTAAGCAAAAAAGGCGCTATAAAAGTGGCTGAACGCTTAGAATTAAATATATTAGACGAGTCACTCCCTGAAGACACAGCCCTCGCTTGGTTAGACACTTGGGTTACCCAAACAGGTTTAAAATAAAGAGATCAAGTAAAATCTCATATAAAAGTTACTCACAATTTACTAATAATTTAATTAATAATGTGGATAAAGTTTGAATAAACTGCATTTTAAAGCATGCTTATCCATGGGATAAGATCTAACTAATCGCCCCCTGTGCATAAAGTGGCTTTTTGATCAGTGCTTATTTGTGGGATGATCCGATCATATTAACACCTTTAGATCTGATCTAATTTAATGTTTTTAAACAAGATCTAAAGCTTATCAACAGAAAACCCGATCAGTAGTAGTAATAGTATTAAAAGATCTCTTTAAAAGATCCTTTATATTATTAGAGATCACTTACTTAGATCTGAGCACAGTTTAATCATTTATCTTCTGCTCATTTCTAGGTAGAATACGCTCCCTTTTGAAGTTTACCGGTTTGATTTAAGTAGGATCCCATTAATGATTTTTCATGAAAATTTTGACGTTATCGTAGTAGGTGGTGGACATGCAGGCACTGAAGCCGCATTGGCAGCTGCCCGTATGGGGATGAATACCCTGCTACTAACTCACAATATGGATACCCTTGGTCAAATGTCTTGTAACCCAGCAATTGGTGGGATAGGCAAAGGTCATTTGGTAAAAGAAATTGACGCGCTTGGCGGTGCAATGGCACAAGCTATTGATAAAGGCGGGATCCAATTTCGTACTTTAAATTCTTCAAAGGGACCTGCGGTTCGTGCAACCCGTGCACAAGCTGATCGCGCTTTGTATAAAGCGGCTATTCAAACCACATTACAAAATCAAGAAAACTTAAAAATATTTCAGCAATCGTGTGATGATCTTATTGTTGAAAACGATCGAGTAACCGGCGTAGTAACTCAAATGGGGTTACGTTTTAGTGCACCTAGTGTAGTACTTACCGTAGGTACATTTTTAGGTGGCCAAATACATATTGGTTTAGAAAATTACAAAGGCGGACGTGCAGGCGATCCACCATCAATAGCTTTAGCACAACGATTACGTGAACAGCCTTTTAGAGTAGATCGTTTAAAAACAGGTACTCCACCACGTATTGATGCGCGTACGGTTGATTTTAGCAAAATGCAGGAGCAACCAGGCGATGCACCTACACCTGTATTTTCATTTTTAGGTAAACAAAGTGACCACCCGCAACAAATACCGTGTTACATCACTTACACAAATGAAAAAACACATGATGTTATACGCAAAAACTTGCATCGTTCACCTATGTACTCAGGTGTTATTGAAGGCATTGGTCCACGTTACTGCCCATCTATTGAAGATAAAATTGTTCGCTTTGCAGATAAAGACAAACACCAAATATTTGTAGAGCCAGAGGGTTTAACATCTTACGAGCTTTACCCTAATGGTATTTCGACAAGTCTACCGTTTGATGTGCAATTAGAAATAGTGCAATCGATCACCGGTTTTGAAAATGCACATATTTGTCGACCAGGTTATGCTATTGAATACGATTACTTTGATCCACGTGATTTAAAACAATCACTAGAAACTAAATTTATTGAAGGCTTATTCTTTGCAGGCCAAATAAACGGAACTACTGGTTACGAAGAAGCAGGAGCCCAGGGCTTAATTGCTGGTATGAACGCGGCACTTAAAGTGCAAGGTAAAGATTCGTGGACGCCACGTCGTGACGAAGCATACGTTGGTGTATTAATTGACGACTTAGCAACGCTTGGTACAAAAGAACCTTACCGTATGTTTACCAGCCGTGCTGAATACCGTTTATTGTTGCGTGAAGATAATGCCGATATTCGTCTAACTGAAAAAGGCCGTGAGCTAGGTTTAGTTAACGATGAGCGCTGGCAGGCATTTAACGAAAAAATGGAAATTATTGAAAAAGAAAAACAACGTATAAAAGACACGTGGATTCACAAAGATCATACAGTTATTGATCAAGTAAACGCTTTATTAAAAGCTCCATTAACGCGTGAAGCAAGTTTAGAAGAATTACTACGCCGCCCAGAGATCCGTTATGATGATCTAATGGCTATTGAAGGCTTAGGATCTGAGTTTACAAATAAAGCGGCTTTAGAGCAGGTTGAGATCCATACAAAATACGCAGGTTACATTGCGCGTCAGCAGGATGAGATCAATAAACAGCTTCGCCATGAAGAAACAATCTTACCAAAAGAGTTTGATTATAAAACCGTATCAGGTTTATCAAACGAGGTAGTGGCAAAACTAGAAGAGTCTCGTCCAGACACTATTGGTCAGGCTTCGCGTATTTCTGGTATCACACCAGCAGCTATTTCGTTATTATTAGTGTATCTGAAGAAGCAAGGCTTATTACGCAAATCTGCGTAACGGTAAGGGCACCTAGTGTTACAACAACAATTAACTACATTGTTAGCGCAAACTGATATTGCGCTAACAGAAAAACAACAGCAACAGCTTGTTCGTTACGTTGAACTATTGGATAAGTGGAACAAAGCGTATAACTTAACCTCAGTACGTTTACCTCAAGAAATGATGGTAAAGCATATTATGGATAGCCTTGTTGTTGCACCTCATTTACCCGGTCATCATTATATTGATGTTGGTACAGGCCCAGGGCTTCCTGGTATTGTTTTAGCTATTGCACTTCCTAATACTCAATTTGTATTACTCGACAGCTTAGGTAAGCGTGTACGCTTTTTAATGCACGTGAAGCATGAACTTGGGCTTGATAATGTTACCCCGGTACAGTCAAGAGTTGAAGAATATCAGCCAAGTGTTAAATTAGATGGCGTACTCAGTCGTGCATTTGCATCATTACAAGATATGGTTGACTGGTGTTCACACCTAATTGATCAATCTGGCCATTTTATTGCGCTTAAAGGCGTATACCCTAGCGAAGAGTTAGAGTCATTACCCGCTGGCGTAAAGTTCGAGAAAAAAATTGCATTAGAAGTACCTGAGTTAGATGCACAACGACATTTAATTATTCTTTCTAAAGACTAGGGATCAGAGACACTGTGGCAAAAGTCATCGCATTAGCAAATCAAAAAGGGGGTGTAGGTAAAACTACGACCGCTGTTAATCTCGCTGCGTCTATGGCCGCAACGAAGCGTAAAGTGCTGTTAATTGATCTCGACCCGCAAGGTAATGCCACTATGGGCAGTGGTGTAGATAAATATGGCGACGTGCCCACTATTTACGACCTACTTATTGAAGATAAGCCCATTGAAGACGTGATCATTAAAGAAACATCTGGCGAATACCATATGATTGCAGCAAACGGAGACGTAACCGCTGCCGAAGTTAAACTAATGGAATTATTTGCCCGTGAAGTGCGTCTTCGTAATGCACTTGAAAAAATTCAGGACCAATACGAGTTTATATTTATAGACTGCCCGCCTTCATTAAACATGTTAACTGTTAATGCTATGGCCGCTGCAGATTCTATTTTAGTACCAATGCAATGTGAATATTATGCACTGGAAGGACTAACAGCATTAATGGATACCATTACGCAATTGGCTAAATTAGTAAATCCTGAATTAAAAATTGAAGGCATATTACGCACTATGTACGATCCGCGTAACCGCCTAGCAAACGACGTTTCAGAACAATTAAAACAACATTTTGGTGATAAAGTGTATCGCACTGTGATCCCACGAAATGTTCGTCTAGCTGAGGCGCCAAGTTTTGGTGCACCTGCTATGTATTACGACAGAGCATCAAGTGGCGCAAAAGCGTATTTGGCACTTGCCGGTGAAATGCTGCGCAGAAAAGAAAAAACAGCGTCCGTTGTCGCCTAACTTTGAGGTAAAAAATAACATGTCTGCTAAAAAACGAGGTTTAGGCCGAGGACTCGATGCACTTTTAAGTTCGTCTAAGCCTGCACCGAGCGCCAGCAAGGAACAAGACACACAAAACGTAACAGAGGTTGTCAAAAGCACCGTTAGTGCTACAGATAACCCGTTACAAACATTGCCTATTGAGTTTTTGCATTCAGGCAAGTACCAACCTCGTAAAGACATGTCTGAAGAGGCACTCGAAGAACTTGCCGGCTCTATTCGCTCACAAGGAATTATTCAACCTATCGTTGTGCGCCCTATTGCCCACAATAGCTATGAAATTATTGCCGGTGAACGTCGTTGGCGCGCAGCGCAAATTGCAAAACTAGACGCAGTTCCGTGTATTATTAAAGATGTACCCGATGAAGCCGCCGTTGCTATAGCACTGATTGAAAATATTCAGCGTGAAGATTTAAATGCAATGGAAGAAGCGGTTGCGCTTAATCGTTTATTAAATGAGTTTGAATTAACACATCAGCAAGTGGCTGATGCAGTTGGTAAATCAAGAACCACCGTAACAAACTTATTACGTTTAAATAATTTAAATAGTGATGTAAAAATTCTGTTAGAACATGGTGACATTGAAATGGGCCATGCGCGTTGTTTACTAGCACTTGAAGGCGAAGCGCAGTCTGACGCAGCACGAACCGCCGTTGCAAAGGCACTAACAGTGAGAGAAACTGAAAAGCTAGTGCGAGCAATTTTAGAGCCAGCACCCGCCAAGCAAGAACACCAAAAAGACCCAGATGTTAAACAGTTAGAACAACAATTAGCTGAAAACCTAGGTGCTAAAGTAGAGATAAACTACAACAAAAAAGGCAAAGGTAAATTGGTTATTTCATATACTAATTTAGACGAGCTTGACGGCATTTTGAATCGTATTAATCACGACAATACCCACCATTGATCTATTACATGTCTAAAAAGAGACATTTGTAGCAAATTTGTGTTACAAACACTCTACTCAAGTTGCAAAACTGGCAGGATACAGTATAATTTCGCCAGTTTTCACACCCTAACGATTTGAACGCCATTAAGGTTAACAAAAAGTGAATAATAAGTTAGCAAGTCCGTATAGGCTTGCCGCATTTAAACTAATTTGTCTTCAGGGTGTTGTAGCATTATTTGCTGCCGTAATTATTTTTATTGGTTTGGGAGTTGAAGCCAGTCTGTCAGCGTTAGCTGGTGGTGCAGTTGCGATACTTCCTCACTGTGTTTTTGCACTTTACGCATTCCGATTTATGGGGGCGAGTCGTGCAGAACAAGCGTATAACGCGTTAAAACGCGGTAACGCACTAAAGTTTATGCTGACAATCATATTGTTTGCGCTAGTACTAAAGCATTTTCCGGTAGTTCTACTGCCCTTTTTTAGTATCTATGTACTGGCTTTATTCACTGGATTGTTTGCACCCGTTTTTTTTAAACATTAACTTTTGGGATATAACATGGCTGCAGAAGAAGTTACTCTATCTAGCCATATCCAGCACCACTTAACCAATGCTAAGATGTGCTCGACCGACGCCGGTCTAGCCTTCAATAAAGCATGTACGGACAGTGGTTTTTGGACATGGCATGTAGATACCCTCGCATGGTCAATCGGACTAGGTCTTATCTTTTTATGGATCTTCCGTAGTGCCGCTAAAAAATCAACATTGGGCGTACCAGGTAAATTTCAGTGTTTCATTGAAATGATAGTTGAGTTCGTTGGCGACAACGTACGTGATACTTTCCATGGTAAAAGCAAGCTGATTGCACCATTAGCATTAACGATATTCGTTTGGATATTCTTAATGAACTTAATGGATTTAATCCCAGTTGACTTCTTACCTGCATTTGCTGGTTTAGTAGGTGAGCAAGCCTTTGGCATGGACTCACACGACGTATACATGAAAATTGTACCAACAACAGATATAAACTTAACTGCAGCGCTGGCGCTAGGTGTGTTTATATTAATGATTGGTTACTCAATTAAAATTAAAGGTATCGGCGGTTTTATTAAAGAGCTAACACTTCACCCGTTTAGTTCAAACAATACAGCTATGCAGATTCTTTTAATCCCATTCAATCTATTACTAGAGCTTATCGCATTGGTTTCTAAGCCGTTTTCACTGGCGCTGCGTTTGTTCGGTAACTTATATGCAGGTGAACTAATCTTCATCCTTATAGGTGCGATTGGCTTAATGCAACTACCGTTGCACTTTGTTTGGGCTGTATTCCATATCTTAGTAATCGTATTGCAAGCATTCGTATTCATGATGCTAACAATCGTATACCTAAGCATGGCAAGTTCAGATAATCACTAATTACTAGATTTACAATTTTACTTTAACTTTTAATACAATTGAAACTTTGGAGAAATAAATGGAAGCTTTAGAACTTTTAAACGGCTTAAAATACATTGCAGTTGCACTACTAATTGGTTTTGGTGCAATCGGTACAGCGATTGGTTTTGGTAACATGGGCGGTAAATTCCTTGAAGCATGTGCGCGTCAACCTGAGCTTGCACCATCGCTACAAGTTAAAATGTTTATCCTTGCTGGTCTAATCGATGCTGTAGCAATGATTGGTGTTGGTATCGCGATGGTATTGTTGTTCGTACTTTAATTTTATTTTTTGAACAGCTTACTATTTAAGGAGGAGCGGTTGTGAACTTAAACGCCACTCTTATCGGTGAATTAATTGCGTTTACGGTGTTCGTACTTTTTTGTATGAAGTTCGTATGGCCACCACTAAACGGTGCAATTGAAGCTCGCCAGAAGAAAATCGAAGATGGTTTAGCTGCCTCTGATAGAGCCGAAAAAGACTTAGAACTTGCGCAACAAAAAGCTGCAGAACAGCTTAAAGATGCAAAAGCTCAAGCGGCTGATATCATTGATCAAGCTAAAAAGCGTGCCGTGCTAATTGTTGACGAAGAAACAGTTCGTGGACAAGAAGAGCGTGAAAAAATTATTGCTCAAGGGCACTCTGAAATTGAATCAGAGCGTAACCGTGTGACAGAAGAGCTACGTAAGCAAGTAGCAACACTGGCTGTGGTTGGCGCAGAGAGAATTTTAGAGCGTGAAATCAATCAAGCCGCACATAGTGACATCGTTGAAAAACTTGTCGCTGAGCTGTAATTAGGAGGGTATGAGCATGTCTGAATTGACTACTATCGCTCGCCCATACGCTAAAGCGGCTTTTGAACTTGCCGTTGAAAAAGGCGCTATTGAAAGCTGGAATGACATGTTGTTTTTCGCTGGCCACGTTGCCAGCGACGAGCAAGCATCAGCCATTTTAGCTGGATTGCCTACTGCTTCTGCACAAGCTGAGTTATTTATTAACTTATGCGCAGAGCAACTCAACGAACAAGGTCAGAACCTAGTGAAGGTGATGGCTGAAAATGGACGTTTGATTGCACTGCCTGAGGTTGCACAGTTATTCGCTGCGTTTAAAGCAGAGTATGACAAAGAAATCGATGTAGACGTGATTTCGGCAACCCCTCTTACTGCAGCGCAGCAAGAGTCATTGGTAGCGACACTTGAAAAACGTTTCGCACGCAAAGTTAAGCTGAATTGTAGTGAAGACGCGTCAGTAGTTGGCGGCCTTATTATTAAGGCAGGCGACACTGTAATCGACGGCTCTGTACGCGGAAAATTAAACCGCTTAGCCACAACACTACAATCGTAATTGGGAAAAAGAGCATGCAACTTAATTCCACTGAAATTTCAGAACTAATCAAACAACGTATTGAGAAGTTCGAAGTTGTAAGTGAAGCTCGTAACGAAGGTACAATTGTATCTGTTACTGACGGTATCATCCGCATCCACGGTCTAGCTGACTGTATGCAAGGTGAGATGATTGAGCTTCCTGGCAACCGTTATGCTATCGCACTAAACCTTGAGCGCGACTCAATTGGTGCAGTAGTAATGGGTCCATACGCTGACCTTACTGAAGGCGTAAAAGTATACACAACTGGTCGTATCTTAGAAGTTCCTGTTGGTGCTGGCTTACTTGGTCGTGTTGTAAACACACTAGGTGCTCCTATCGATGGTAAAGGCGCTTTAGACAACGACGGGTTTGAACCTGTAGAAAAAATTGCACCAGGTGTAATCGAACGTCAATCTGTAGATGAGCCAGTACAAACTGGTTACAAATCTATTGATGCGATGATTCCAGTTGGTCGTGGTCAGCGTGAGCTTGTAATCGGTGACCGCCAAACAGGTAAAACTGCACTAGCAATCGATGCGATCATCAACCAAAAAGACACAGGCGTTAAGTGTGTGTACGTAGCGGTTGGTCAAAAAGCATCTACTATTGCTAACGTGGTACGTAAATTAGAAGAGCACGGTGCACTTGCAAATACTATCGTAGTTGTAGCATCTGCTTCTGAGTCTGCGGCACTTCAGTACTTAGCACCGTTCTCGGGCTGTACTATGGGTGAATACTTCCGTGACCGTGGTGAAAACGCATTAATCGTATATGATGATTTATCTAAGCAAGCTGTTGCTTACCGTCAAATCTCATTACTACTTAAGCGTCCACCAGGTCGTGAAGCATACCCAGGTGACGTATTCTACCTTCACTCGCGTCTTTTAGAGCGTGCATCGCGTGTAAACGCTGATTACGTTGAAAAGTTCACTAACGGTGAAGTGAAAGGACAAACTGGTTCATTGACGGCATTGCCAATCATTGAAACTCAAGGCGGCGACGTTTCTGCGTTTGTACCGACTAACGTTATCTCTATCACCGATGGTCAGATCTTCTTAGAAACTGACTTATTCAACTCAGGTATCCGTCCGGCAGTAAATGCTGGTATCTCGGTATCGCGTGTTGGTGGTGCTGCACAAACTAAAATCGTTAAGAAACTAGGTGGCGGTATCCGTCTAGCCCTAGCTCAGTACCGTGAATTAGCTGCGTTCTCGCAGTTCGCGTCTGACCTTGACGATGCTACACGTGCTCAACTTGAGCATGGTGAGCGTGTAACAGAGCTAATGAAGCAGAAACAGTACGCGCCAATGTCTGTTGCTGAAATGTCTTTGTCGTTATTTGCAGCTGAGAAAGGTTATCTTAAAGATATCGAGATCGCTAAAATCATGGATTTCGAAGCAGCTTTACTTTCTTACGCAAGTAGCACATACGCAGAGCTTGTGGCTCAAATCAATGAAACTGGTAACTACAACGCCGAGATCGAAGCGCAACTTAAAGAACTTCTAGAGAAGTTCAAGTCTACGCAAACTTGGTAATTTAGTTATTAATGGTGCGCTTTAGTTTACTAAAGCACACCTTGATTCGGAGAGAGAGTCATGGCCAGCGGAAAAGAGATTAAAAGCAAGATCGGGAGTATTAAAAATACTCAAAAGATCACTAGCGCAATGGAAATGGTTGCTGCGTCTAAAATGAAAAAGGCGCAAGAACGAGTGGCTTCAAGCCGTCCATACGCTGACAAATTACGCAAAGTGATTGGTCGTGTTGCTCAAGCAAATCTTGATTTTACTCACCCGTTCTTAGAAGAACGTGAAGTAAAACGAGTTGGTTATATTGTTATCTCTACTGACCGTGGTCTATGTGGCGGCCTAAACTCAAACGAGTTTAAGAAAGTTGCATTAGACATAAAAGCATGGAAAGAAAAAGGTGTAGACGCAGAGTTTGCAACTTTAGGCAGCAAAGCTGCTGGTTTCTTTCAACGCTTTGGTGGTCAAGTGCTTGCTAAAAAAGCAGGCCTAGGAGATAAACCTTCAGTACAAGACGTTATTGGTCCTGTAAAAGTAATGCTTGATGCATTCTCTGAAGGTAAAATTGACCGTTTATTCCTGGTATATAACAACTTCGTTAATACCATGAAGCAAGAGCCAACAATAGATCAGTTACTCCCTTTGCCAAAAGCTGAAGAAGAAGTATCTGCCCACACATGGGACTACTTATACGAACCTAACCCAGACGCTATTTTAGAGTCTTTGTTAGTTCGCTTTGTAGAATCTCAGGTATACCAAGGTGTGGTTGAGAACGCTGCCTCTGAACAGGCTGCCCGTATGGTTGCGATGAAAGCCGCAACTGATAACGCTGGCGACCTTATGGATGAGTTACAGCTTGTTTACAACAAGGCCCGCCAAGCGGCAATCACACAAGAAATTAGTGAGATTGTTTCTGGTTCAGCCGCAGTTTAATGCTTCAGGCAAAGATTAACGAGAGGAATAGACATGAGTTTAGGTAAGGTCGTCCAAATTATCGGTGCCGTTGTGGATATTGAATTTTCACAAGACAACGTGCCAGCCGTATATGACGCGCTAAAAGTAACAGATGGCGATTTAGCTGGTTTGACTCTAGAAGTTCAACAGCAGCTAGGTGGCGGTGTGGTACGTACTATCGCACTAGGTACTACAGACGGTTTACGTCGTGGTGCAGCAGTATCAAACACAGGTGAAGCGATTCAAGTTCCAGTTGGTAAAGCAACACTTGGTCGTATCATGAACGTACTTGGTGAGCCAATCGATGAAGCTGGCCCAATCGGCGAAGAAGACCGTATGTCTATTCACCGTGCAGCGCCTTCATACGAAGAGCAATCAAGTTCAGTAGAACTTTTAGAAACAGGTATCAAGGTAATCGACCTTGTATGTCCGTTTGCTAAAGGTGGTAAAGTTGGTTTATTCGGTGGTGCCGGTGTTGGTAAAACCGTAAACATGATGGAACTTATCCGTAACATCGCAATCGAGCACAGCGGCTACTCAGTATTCGCAGGTGTTGGTGAGCGTACTCGTGAGGGTAACGATTTCTACCATGAAATGAACGATTCAAACGTACTTGATAAAGTATCGCTTGTATACGGTCAGATGAACGAGCCTCCAGGTAACCGTTTACGCGTAGCGTTAACAGGTCTTACTATGGCTGAAAAGTTCCGTGACGAAGGTCGCGATGTACTTTTCTTCGTAGATAACATCTACCGTTACACACTTGCGGGTACAGAAGTATCTGCACTACTTGGTCGTATG
This sequence comes from Pseudoalteromonas sp. APM04, assembly GCF_022809815.1. NCBI lineage: Bacteria > Pseudomonadati > Pseudomonadota > Gammaproteobacteria > Alteromonadales > Pseudoalteromonadaceae > Pseudoalteromonas > Pseudoalteromonas sp. APM04. The sequence continues at coordinate 3,440,517 of NZ_CP094441.1, read as the reverse complement.
CCATCAGCAGTAGGTTACCAGCCTACACTAGCTGAAGAAATGGGTGTACTTCAAGAGCGTATTGCATCTACTAAGACGGGTTCAATCACATCAATCCAAGCGGTATACGTACCTGCGGATGATTTAACGGATCCATCTCCAGCAACAACGTTTGCTCACTTAGATGCAACAGTAGTACTTTCACGTGATATCGCATCACTTGGTATTTACCCAGCGGTAGATCCACTTGATTCATCTTCACGTCAACTTGACCCACTAGTAATTGGTCAAGAGCACTACGATACAGCGCGTGGCGTTCAAACAGTTCTTCAGCGTTACAAAGAACTTAAAGACATCATCGCAATCCTAGGTATGGACGAGCTTTCTGACGAAGATAAGCAACTTGTATCTCGTGCACGTAAAATCCAACGTTTCCTATCTCAGCCGTTCTTCGTGGCAGAGGTATTTACAGGTGCGTCAGGTAAATACGTTTCACTTAAAGACACAATTGCTGGCTTCAAAGGCATTTTAAACGGTGAGTTTGATGACCTTCCAGAGCAAGCGTTCTACATGGTTGGCTCTATCGAAGAAGCTCAAGAAAAAGCCAAAAGCATGTAATTAGGAGGGTAGTATGGCAGCTATGACTGTACATCTTGACGTAGTAAGCGCAGAGCAGAACTTGTTTTCTGGTTTGGTTGAATCGATTCAAGTATCTGGTAGTGAAGGTGAGCTTGGTGTTAATGCCGGTCACGCGCCACTACTAACTGCCCTTAAACCTGGTATGGTGCGTTTAGTTAAGCAATTTGGTGAAGAAGAACTCATCTATATTGCTGGTGGTACACTAGAAGTTCAACCGAACATAGTGACCGTACTTGCAGACACAGCCGTTCGTGGTGAAGACCTAGACGAACAAGCTGCAGAGCAAGCTAAACGTGACGCTGAAGCGCAAATGGCAAAAGGTGCATCGTCAGAGCTTGATTATAATCAAGCGGCAATGCAACTAGCTGAAGCGGTAGCACAACTACGTGTTATTCAGCAATTACGTAAAAAGTAAGCCTATCTGGTTTATAAAAAGCCCACTTTAAAGTGGGCTTTTTTGTGCTTGTTGCTAAGGTCCGTGTTTAAATTTAAGCTTTTTTTAGTCGTCGAAGTTATTAACTGAGCTTTTCACTTATATCCTTTAACAAACCCCGCTACAATAACGCTATTCAATTAAGTCTATTTTTCAGTCAAGATTCAGTACTAGCAAATTAGTTTACTGAGTATTTGCACAGGGCGTGACTTACGTAATCTTCTGCATAAACAGACTTGTTAACTAAAACAACGGAAAAAGGAAATTGTTTTAATGGCTCTAACTACTGTAATTCTTGCTGCGGGTAAAGGTACTCGTATGCGCTCTGCTCTACCAAAAGTACTGCATAAAGTGGCAGGTAAACCTATGGTGCAGCATGTTATTGATAACGCAAAGGTACTGGGTGCAACAACCACTAATTTAGTTTACGGACACGGCGGCGAACTATTACAACAACAACTTGCCGATAACGATGTTAATTGGGTACTGCAAGCAGAGCAACTTGGTACTGGCCATGCAGTAGCACAAGCAAACCCTCATATTAACGATGACGATACTGTATTGGTTTTATACGGCGATGTTCCTTTAACTAAGCAATCAACGCTTGAGCGCTTATTAGCTGCAACTCCTAAAAATGGGCTAGCGGTATTAACCGTTAACTTGGTTAATCCAAATGGCTACGGTCGTATGCTACGAGAAGATGGCAAACTTGTCGGTATTATTGAGCAAAAAGATGCAAGCGCTGAGCAGTTATTAATTAACGAAGTAAACACCGGTATTATGGCGGTTAATGGCAAACTGTTAAAAACCTGGTTAGGCAACTTATCTAACAATAATGCGCAAGGCGAATACTACCTAACTGATATAGTGGCAATGGCGCACAATGAAGGTGTAGAAATTACATCGGCTCAACCAGATCATGCAATGGAAGTTGAAGGTGCAAACAACCGCGTACAACTAGCAGGGTTAGAGCGCGCTTACCAAGCATGGCAAGCAGAAGAGTTAATGTTAAATGGTGCTACCCTCGCCGACCCTGCCCGTATTGATGTACGTGGCAATGTTAAAACAGGCGAAGATGTATTAATTGATATAAACGTTATTTTTGAGGGTAATGTAACCCTTGGTAATAACGTACAAATAGGTCCTAACTGTGTACTTAAAAACTGTACCATAGGCGATAACGTTGTAATAAAAGCGAATACCCTTATTGAAGATGCAAGCGTAGCGGCTAAATGTACCCTTGGCCCATACGCTCGCCTTCGGCCAGGTGCGGTAATGGAAGAAGACTCTCACATTGGTAACTTTGTTGAGATGAAAAAAACGCGTTTAGGTAAAGGCTCTAAAGCTAATCACTTAAGTTACTTAGGTGATGCTGAAATTGGCGAAAAGGTGAATATTGGCGCAGGCACTATTACTTGTAACTACGATGGTGTTAATAAAGCAAAAACCATTATTGGTGATAACGCTTTTATAGGCTCTAACTCATCACTTGTTGCTCCTGTAAATATTGGTTCTACTGCAACTGTGGGAGCAGGCTCTGTGATCACTAGCACTGTTGAAGACGAGCAACTGGCAATAGCACGTTCAAAGCAACGCAACTTAACCGGTTGGAAACGACCAGTTAAAAAATAATAATTAAAGGCTACTTAGGTAGCCTTTTTTATTGCAGCTTAAGTTTAAATTGCTCTTTATAACGCCTAGAAAGGTTAAGCACTTTACCTGTAGTTAGTTTTATTTCGCTGTCGCCGCTGGGGAGTGGTGTAATACATTCTACTTTATCGAGTTTTACGCCATGACTTCGGTGAATCCTACAAAAGCCCTGTACTTCTAGTTGTTTACTTAATTCAGTGAGCGTCACTCTTAAAGGGTAAATGGACGTGCCAATGTGTAAGTTTACATAATTACCTGAAGATTCTAGCCAATCCACGTCGTCAATTTTTATAATAAACTCTTTACCCCGCTTTTTAACTAATAAGCGATTTATAGTGTCAGTAATGTGTTGCGCACCTTCATCAATAGACGAGGCCTCTCCCAACAACTGTTTAACAATATACTGATAAACTTTAATAAGGGTGATAAAGAATAAAAAGCTTATCGCATCTTTTTGGTATTCATATAAAAATTCAAACCAGCTGAGGCCAAAGTTGTAGTGAAGTTCGTTCAACCAATAAACGAGCTTACGCCCTCCAACCATTACACTAATATGGAGTACGCTGAAAATAATAGACGCTACAAAGTAAGTACACAGCGAAAGCGCAATATTATGCCAATTAAAAGGTACTTTTTTTAATAGCCATACTACAGCCGGAAATATAAGTAACGTGCTAAACGCACTGGAATATTCCCATACAAACGGCTCCCATATTAAAAAAGGAAGTGCGCCGTCTCTTTGCGCCTCCATTATTTGAGTTGTCGCATTAACCGTATTATTTATTACAACGTAGCTAAACAAAAGTAACGCGGCATAAAAAGTTTGAAAACGTTGAAAGTGTTGAAGGTTCATTATGTATGCTTTTATATTTGTAGGCGACAGTTATCCCTGTATACCACCTTTTATCACTATTGCTTGTAATATAAGCACTTATGTATAGTTTTTGCGAGTAATTTTAAGTTAACTACCGGTATCACAAACACATGGTTAACGTATGAGTACTCAATTAAACGCAATACAATCTACACACTCTCGCCATTACTTTATTGATTGGCTAAGAGTAATTGCATTTGCAACTCTCATTTTTTATCACATAGGTATGTTGTATAGCCAAAATTGGGGGTTTCATTTTAAAAGTAATTATACGTCTGAACACGTAGAGTATTTTATGTTGCTGTTTTCCCCTTGGAGAATGCTGCTAATTTGGTTTATATCAGGGGTAGCACTTCGTTTTATGCTTGATAAAGTAAGTGGCTATAAATTATGTGCCTTATTTGTTTTAAAGCGTTCTATTTTCATATTACTCCCCCTGCTGGTGGGGTTATGGTTAGTTGTACCTATACAGCTTTATGCCGAAATGCATCAACAAGGCGTTATAGATATAACGTATTGGCAGTTCTATTTAGCGTTTTTAGATACTAGTAATAGCATATTTGTTAATTACCAATCTGGAGTATGGCCGCATGTTGATGTAAATCATTTATGGTATTTACGCTCTTTGTGGCAGTTTATGCTTATTGTTTTTATATACTCATTAGTAGCAAAGCTTTCTATTTTTTCTTCTTTATTAAATACGATTAAAGTAAACCTATCATTTTCTATGCTTACAGGCCTATTGGTAATAGCCATGTTGCTTGCTAATAATTGTTTAAAAGGTGATGCAATACGCGAAGTAAGCGGCTTTATATTTTTATTTACAGGCTACTTGTTAGCTAAAAACACTTATTTTTGGAAAAGTTTAAATCGATACCTTTGGCTATTGTGTGCAAGCTTTACTCTATTGTATGTGTGTATTGCTTTGGCGTATCAAAATGAACTGGATTTACCAAACTATGTGTGGACTGCAATATACAATACTCAAAGAGTAGTTGGTGTACTTACCATGCTTACCTTAGCGCAGCGTTTTTTAAATTTTAAAGCTGCTTACTTAAACACACTAAATAGCTGGGTGTTTCCCTTTTATGTATTGCATCAAAGTGTATTAATTATTTTATGCTTTGTGCTACAACCTTTTAACCTTGGTCTTATGGTTGAGTTATTTTTAATTATTGTGTGCACTTGGGGGGCGTGCGCAGCTATTACATTAGTGGTAATGCGCATTGATATTATTAGGCCCTTGCTAGGTCTTAAAATAAAAAACAACTATTCGCCAGCGCTTAAAAAAACGGGTTATGTATTGGGTATGTTGCTTACCTTACCGTTAGCCTATCAGTTGGCTTTTTAAAGTAAAAAAGCCGTATTAAAAATGCCATAACTTTGTAATACCTCTGTGTTGATATTTACCTAATACCACACTAAGGAAAAGAACAATGTTAAAAAAATCAATAATAGCGCTTTCACTTTTATCTATGCTGACTGGTTGCTCATTAGATGGCGATGATGGTCAAAATGGCGCACAAGGAGCTCAAGGCGAGCAAGGTACAGCAGGTGAAAATGGAATTAACGGCACTAATGCAAATTCGGCTTTAACTATTAACCTAATAGGACGAGCAGTACTCAATGCGCAAAGCCCTGAAGGTGCTGCCGAAATAGTTGCTTATCAAGCATCAAAAAAATGGATTTACGCTATTAATAGCTCGGGGGATGCTGCGGTTGTAAATATTATTCCTGCAGACACATTCGATACAGCTGCTCTAGTGCAAGACAACGAAGGCATTGTAAATACAACCAACTTAGGTACGGCAATTACACTTACCTTAAACGACAACACCTCCGGTGACGCAAACAGCATAGCAATAGATGAAAATAACCAGTTACTTGCTGTAGCAATGGCTGCTAAAAGTGTTGGAGAGGCAGGTCAAGTTGCCTTTTACGACATAAGCGGCGATACACCAATATTTATAAAAAATGTAACTGCTGGTTTTTTACCCGATATGGTTACATTTAGCCATGATGGAGCAAAAGTAGTTGTTGCCAACGAAGGGGAACCTAACGGCGACTATAGTATTGATCCACAGGGTTCTATCAGCATTATCAATGTTAATGATGGTGTAATTGCCGACAATGCTACCAATATTGATTTTACAGCATACAACGATAAGCAATCTGAACTTGAAGCACTCGGACTGGTATTTGCTAATCCAGCAGGGCGCACCATAAATGGTAATTTAATCAATACCACCGTAGCTATGGACTTAGAACCAGAGTACGTCAGCATTTCTAAAGATAACAAATATGCCTACGTATCGATTCAAGAAAATAACGCACTAGCCATCGTTAATTTAGAAGATAACTCTCTTGAGTTAAAAGGGTTAGGGTTTAAAGACTGGTCTAGCTTGCAAATAGACGCATCAGATAAAGACGGCGGTGTTAATTTTAAATCATACCCTGGCTTATATGGCATGTATCAGCCAGACACAATTTCAAGCTTTAGCTGGAAAGGTGCAAACTTTATAGTGTCGGCTAATGAAGGTGATGTACGCGAATACTTTTTTGATACAACCAATGAGGCAGATTGCATAGCTAAAGGCGGCGTAGATTTCGATGAAGACGATGGTTGTCTTGCTTACATAGATGAAAGCCGCGTCGAAGACCTAACGCTTGCTGCTAATTTTGATTACTTAAATAACGACGATAACGACATCGGCCGTTTAAAAGTGACAACGGTCAAAGGTGATACTAATAACGATGGTCAATACGAATCGCTTTATGCCTATGGCGCACGTTCGTTTACCATTTGGGACAGCAATGGGCTGGTGGTGTTTGATTCTGGAGACGATATAGGCCGTATTACCGCATCAGTTCATGGCGAGGCGTTTAATAATAATGAAGATGAAAATAAAGGCGATACACGCTCAGACGATAAAGGCGCAGAACCCGAAGCGCTAACTATAGGTACAATTGGCGAACGCACCTTTGCATTTATTGGACTCGAGCGTATGGGGGGGATCATGATTTACGATATTACTAACCCATATGATGTGCAGTTTGAAGACTACTTTTATAACCGAGGTTTAATAGCTGGTGCAGAAATTACCGGTGATCTAGCACCAGAAGGAATGACATTCATACCACGCGAACAAAGTGCAACTGGCGAACCGCTACTTATCATAGGTAATGAGATATCTGGTTCTATCGCAGTATGGGAAGTTTCAGCTAATTAACCACTCTGTAAAAAGCGGAAAATATCATGCTTTATTTTCCGCTTTTTATATTGATAGAGTATTAGCATTTAAGTAGAGATTAAAAATGCATGTTTTTTAAGCTAAAAGCGCCCTCCACCCCTTTATTTGTATACCTTTCGTACTAAAAGTATTTTTATTCAAAAAAGCATGAATTAAACGTTGACCCCCACTCGAATATCCCTATAATGCGACCCCACTGAGACGGCAGGCGCCAACGCATAGCGAGGCAAGAGTTAATCAGAGAGTTAAATAAAACTTTGGTTTTAAATCATCGAAAGAAAGTTTAAAACAAAGTGTTGACTCGAAAAATAAAGGATGTATTATACGCATCCCTAGCGACAACGTCGCAACGTTCTTTAACAATATAAAGCAATCATCTGTGTGGGCACTCGTACAGATTGAGTTCTAACAGCCAAGCTACTAAGGTAGTGAGGCAAACAAATTAGAGTCTCAATTGAAACTGAGTGACCAACAGCAATAACTTACTTAGGTTTTACTTAAGGAAAGAATTGCAGCACAGTCAATTCAATATCGAAAGATATTAAATAAATTCAGAATTCATTGAGCTGTCGAAAGACACAAAACTTTTTAATTGAAGAGTTTGATCATGGCTCAGATTGAACGCTGGCGGCAGGCCTAACACATGCAAGTCGAGCGGTAACAGAAAGTAGCTTGCTACTTTGCTGACGAGCGGCGGACGGGTGAGTAATGCTTGGGAACATGCCTTGAGGTGGGGGACAACAGTTGGAAACGACTGCTAATACCGCATAATGTCTACGGACCAAAGGGGGCTTCGGCTCTCGCCTTTAGATTGGCCCAAGTGGGATTAGCTAGTTGGTGAGGTAATGGCTCACCAAGGCAACGATCCCTAGCTGGTTTGAGAGGATGATCAGCCACACTGGAACTGAGACACGGTCCAGACTCCTACGGGAGGCAGCAGTGGGGAATATTGCACAATGGGCGAAAGCCTGATGCAGCCATGCCGCGTGTGTGAAGAAGGCCTTCGGGTTGTAAAGCACTTTCAGTCAGGAGGAAAGGGTGTGAGTTAATACCTCATATCTGTGACGTTACTGACAGAAGAAGCACCGGCTAACTCCGTGCCAGCAGCCGCGGTAATACGGAGGGTGCGAGCGTTAATCGGAATTACTGGGCGTAAAGCGTACGCAGGCGGTTTGTTAAGCGAGATGTGAAAGCCCCGGGCTCAACCTGGGAACTGCATTTCGAACTGGCAAACTAGAGTGTGATAGAGGGTGGTAGAATTTCAGGTGTAGCGGTGAAATGCGTAGAGATCTGAAGGAATACCGATGGCGAAGGCAGCCACCTGGGTCAACACTGACGCTCATGTACGAAAGCGTGGGGAGCAAACGGGATTAGATACCCCGGTAGTCCACGCCGTAAACGATGTCTACTAGAAGCTCGGAACCTCGGTTCTGTTTTTCAAAGCTAACGCATTAAGTAGACCGCCTGGGGAGTACGGCCGCAAGGTTAAAACTCAAATGAATTGACGGGGGCCCGCACAAGCGGTGGAGCATGTGGTTTAATTCGATGCAACGCGAAGAACCTTACCTACACTTGACATACAGAGAACTTTCTAGAGATAGATTGGTGCCTTCGGGAACTCTGATACAGGTGCTGCATGGCTGTCGTCAGCTCGTGTTGTGAGATGTTGGGTTAAGTCCCGCAACGAGCGCAACCCCTATCCTTAGTTGCTAGCAGGTAATGCTGAGAACTCTAAGGAGACTGCCGGTGATAAACCGGAGGAAGGTGGGGACGACGTCAAGTCATCATGGCCCTTACGTGTAGGGCTACACACGTGCTACAATGGCGCATACAGAGTGCTGCGAACCTGCGAAGGTAAGCGAATCACTTAAAGTGCGTCGTAGTCCGGATTGGAGTCTGCAACTCGACTCCATGAAGTCGGAATCGCTAGTAATCGCGTATCAGAATGACGCGGTGAATACGTTCCCGGGCCTTGTACACACCGCCCGTCACACCATGGGAGTGGGTTGCTCCAGAAGTAGATAGTCTAACCCTCGGGAGGACGTTTACCACGGAGTGATTCATGACTGGGGTGAAGTCGTAACAAGGTAGCCCTAGGGGAACCTGGGGCTGGATCACCTCCTTATACGATTTAGAACTTATTTGTTCGTAGTGTCCACACAGATGATTGTTAATTAGTTAAGCCACTGGCTTAGTTAATTAATATGCTCTTTAAAAATTTGGAAAAGCTGATAATAAAATTCGTATGAATACAATGTATTTGTACAGAGTTTTCAAAAGTAAAAAAGAATGATAGCAGTATCATTCAGTGCCATTTAATCACTCTTATGAGTCGATTGATTGGTATCTACTTTAGTATTCAATATTAACTTCTGGCGAAGTTAAACTGTCACAAAACAAAGACCCGTTTGGGTTGTATGGTTAAGTGACTAAGCGTACACGGTGGATGCCTTGGCAGTTGGAGGCGATGAAGGACGTATTAACTTGCGATAAGCCTAGTCAAGCTAGTAAAAAGCACTTGAGACTAGGATTTCCGAATGGGGAAACCCACCTGCTTGCAGGTATCGTTAACTGAATACATAGGTTAACGAGGCGAACGCGGAGAACTGAAACATCTAAGTACCCGTAGGAAAAGAAATCAACCGAGATTCCGAAAGTAGCGGCGAGCGAAATCGGAACAGCCCTTAAGCTTATTATGTGTTAATGGAAGGCTCTGGAAAGTGCCACGATACAGGGTGATAGTCCCGTACATGAAAAGACATTTTAAGTGAAATCGAGTAGGTCGGAGCACGTGAAACTTTGACTGAATATAGGTGGACCATCATCTAAGGCTAAATACTCCCAACTGACCGATAGTGAACCAGTACCGTGAGGGAAAGGCGAAAAGAACCCCTGTGAGGGGAGTGAAATAGAACCTGAAACCGTGTACGTACAAGCAGTAGGAGCAGACTTGTTCTGTGACTGCGTACCTTTTGTATAATGGGTCAGCGACTTATATTTTGTAGCGAGGTTAACCGATTAGGGTAGCCGTAGGGAAACCGAGTCTTAACTGGGCGAATAGTTGCAAGGTATAGACCCGAAACCCGGTGATCTAGCCATGGGCAGGTTGAAGGTTGAGTAACATCAACTGGAGGACCGAACCCACTAACGTTGAAAAGTTAGGGGATGACCTGTGGCTAGGAGTGAAAGGCTAATCAAACCGGGAGATAGCTGGTTCTCCCCGAAATCTATTTAGGTAGAGCCTCGGACGAATACTTACGGGGGTAGAGCACTGTTAAGGCTAGGGGGTCATCCCGACTTACCAACCCTTTGCAAACTCCGAATACCGTAAAGTAATATCCGGGAGACACACGGCGGGTGCTAACGTCCGTCGTGAAGAGGGAAACAACCCAGACCGCCAGCTAAGGTCCCAAAGTCATAGTTAAGTGGGAAACGATGTGGAAAGGCCCAGACAGCCAGGAGGTTGGCTTAGAAGCAGCCATCCTTTAAAGAAAGCGTAATAGCTCACTGGTCGAGTCGGTCTGCGCGGAAGATGTAACGGGGCTAAACTATGCACCGAAGCTGCGGATTCATACTTTGTATGAGTGGTAGGGGAGCGTTCTGTAAGCGGTTGAAGGTGTACCGGGAGGTATGCTGGACGTATCAGAAGTGCGAATGCTGACATGAGTAACGATAATGCGGGTGAAAAACCCGCACGCCGGAAGACCAAGGGTTCCTATCCCATGTTAATCAGGGTAGGGTAAGTCGACCCCTAAGGCGAGGCCGAAAGGCGTAGTCGATGGGAAACGGATTAATATTTCCGTACTTGGTATAATTGCGATGGGGGGACGGAGAAGGCTAAGCAAGCATGGCGATGGTTGTCCATGTGAAAGTGAGTAGGGCGTTTGTTTAGGTAAATCCGGACGAACATTAAACCTGAGACACGAGACGAGTCACTACGGTGATGAAGTTGCTGATGCCATACTTCCAGGAAAAGCCTCTAAGCTTCAGATTATACCGAATCGTACCCCAAACCGACACAGGTGGTCAGGTAGAGAATACTAAGGCGCTTGAGAGAACTCGGGTGAAGGAACTAGGCAAAATCGTACCGTAACTTCGGGAGAAGGTACGCTCCTATCTGTGATGAGACTTGCTCTCTAAGCGGACGGGAGCCGCAGTGACCAGGTGGCTGGGACTGTTTATTAAAAACACAGCACTGTGCAAAATCGCAAGATGACGTATACGGTGTGACACCTGCCCGGTGCCGGAAGGTTAATTGATGGGGTTATCTTCGGAGAAGCTCTTGATCGAAGCCCCGGTAAACGGCGGCCGTAACTATAACGGTCCTAAGGTAGCGAAATTCCTTGTCGGGTAAGTTCCGACCTGCACGAATGGTGTAACCATGGCCACGCTGTCTCCACCCGAGACTCAGTGAAATTGAAATCGCAGTGAAGATGCTGTGTACCCGCGGCTAGACGGAAAGACCCCGTGAACCTTTACTACAGCTTGGCACTGAACATTGAACCTACATGTGTAGGATAGGTGGGAGACTTTGAAGATGAGACGCTAGTCTTGTTGGAGTCGTCCTTGAAATACCACCCTTGTAGTTTTGATGTTCTAACGTTGGCCCCTGAATCGGGGTTACGGACAGTGCCTGGTGGGTAGTTTGACTGGGGCGGTCTCCTCCCAAAGAGTAACGGAGGAGCACGAAGGTTGGCTAAGTACGGTCGGACATCGTACGGTTAGTGTAATGGTAGAAGCCAGCTTAACTGCGAGACAGACACGTCGAGCAGGTACGAAAGTAGGTCATAGTGATCCGGTGGTTCTGAATGGAAGGGCCATCGCTCAACGGATAAAAGGTACTCCGGGGATAACAGGCTGATACCGCCCAAGAGTTCATATCGACGGCGGTGTTTGGCACCTCGATGTCGGCTCATCACATCCTGGGGCTGAAGTCGGTCCCAAGGGTATGGCTGTTCGCCATTTAAAGTGGTACGCGAGCTGGGTTTAGAACGTCGTGAGACAGTTCGGTCCCTATCTGCCGTGGGCGTTTGAGAATTGAGAGGGGTTGCTCCTAGTACGAGAGGACCGGAGTGAACGAACCGCTGGTGTTCGGGTTGTCATGCCAATGGCATTGCCCGGTAGCTACGTTCGGAACTGATAAGCGCTGAAAGCATCTAAGCGCGAAGCAGGCCTCGAGATGAGTTCTCACTAGACTTTTAAAGTCTCTGAAGGGCCGTTGAAGACTACAACGTTGATAGGCAAGATGTGGAAGTGGTGTGAGCCATTAAGCTAACTTGTACTAATTACCCGTGAGGCTTAACCATACAACGCCAAACGCGTTTTGTGTGACAGTTAAGACAGAAGTTAATAACTAAAGTAGATATTACTGACAGAAAGACTTAAAAAATATTATCAGATATTTTCCAAATTCAGTTAGTGCGTAGAAATACGGATTAACGCCCAAATTTGCTTGGTGACAATAGCGTTTTGGACCCACCTGACTCCATGCCGAACTCAGTAGTGAAACGAAACAGCGCCGATGATAGTGTAGCATTTGCTATGTGAAAGTAGGACATTACCAGGCTTCAAATAAGAAAAACCCGTTACAGCAATGTGACGGGTTTTTTGCTATCTGGGGTTTAGTAAAATAGCCTAGAGGCCCTGCCGAACTCAGTATTTGTATTCCTATACATCAAACAAAACAGTTCGAAGGCGAACCCCGACCAATGATAGTATCCCATTTGCTATGTGACTCTCTACCGCTTTGGGCACCACGACATTAACAGGCTTCAAATTGTACAAAGCCCGACTAGCAATAGTCGGGCTTTTTTACGTCTGCAGGAAAGTGATATTCAATATTATCTTCTATAAAGCGTAGCGTCTGTTGAGCGAAGCGCCTCTTTGTGGACAGCGTTTTGGTTATTAGTAGCGCACCGACTTCAAATAAGAAAAACCCGTTGCAGCAATGTGACGTTTATTTGCTGTCTGGGGTTTAAAAAACGAACCTTCAACACCTAGGTCGGGCGAGCAAAGCGACACCCGACACTAAAAAACATTGATTATAATTATAGTGTTCTTATTTCATGAGCAGGGTTACCAGCAACAACAGTATCCGCCTCTACATTTTTAGTTACTACCGATCCCGCACCAATAACAGCATTATCGCCAATGGTAACGCCAGCTAATACAATAACTCCCGCGCCAATCCACACGTTATTACCCACTGTGATGGGGGATGCAAAGTTTTCTTTATTGAGTCGCAGTGTAGGGTTAACAGCATGGGATACCGCTAGTAATTGAACATTGGGGCCTATTAAGCAGTCATCACCGATGGTAATTGCCCCCTCACTAATTGGAGCATCTAATACCGTACAGTTAATGTTTATGAAGCTACGATCACCAATAGTTATTTGATTACCATAATCGCAATGAAAACCTGATTCTATAATTACCCCTTCACCGGATTGAGCGAAGAGCTCTTTAATGCGTTTTAAATTGCCTTTACTCGGGCTTTTATTAAAGAGTCGGCATATTTCGCCAGTTTGCTTTCGTAGCGCTAATAGCGTTTTATCTAAGCTGTTAAATGACTGCATTAAGGCTTCTTTGATTGATTAACTGATCCTAGCGCTATTTTACCTTTATTATTCCTTGTTGAAAGCTGCTTTATTTTTGCTCGTTCACTTGCCATTTAACTAGTTTCGTTTAGAATTACATATCTTTCGAAACGAAACTTAATTTACGAGCTTTATGACTAAACGAAACACACAGCAACGCCGTCATTTAATACTTACTCAGGTAAATGAGCTAGGTGAAGTGGCTGTTGAAAAGCTCGCTGAGCAGTTTCAAACATCTGAAGTAACCATTCGAAAGGATTTAACTGCGCTTGAAAAAAGCGGCTTGTTACTGCGCCGTTATGGTGGAGCTATTGCACTGCCTAAAGAAATCGTTACCGACGAAATAGACTCTAAACGCAAAGTAGCAATAGCTAAGGCTGCGGCAGCACTCATAAAAGATCATAACCGCATTATTATTGATAGCGGGCGCACTACGGCCGCTATGATCCCAGAGCTTGCAAATAAGCGAGGGTTAGTTGTAATGACCAACGCGATTAAAGTGGCGAGCCGTTTACTATCACTTGAAAACGAGCCAACACTTTTAATGACCGGTGGTACATGGGATCCACATTCTGAGTCGTTTCAGGGGCAAGTTGCCGAAAACGTATTATGCTCTTATGACTTTGATCAGCTATTTATTGGTGCAGATGGCATAGATGTAAAGCGCGGCACGACTACCTTTAATGAGTTAGTTGGCTTAAGCCAAGTTATGGCAAAGGCCGCCCGCGAAGTAATCGTTATGGTTGAATCAGATAAGATTGGCCGAAAAATACCAAATTTAGAATTACCGTGGAAAATAGTAACCACTTTAATAACCGATAGTGGCTTAGCAGATGATAAACGCAAAGCGATTGAGGCGTGTGGTGTAAAACTAATTTGTGCAGATATTATTGATTAGTAACTACAAAGTGAGTTACTAGAATTAAAAAATTAATGGAGACACTATGTGTGGAATAGTTGGGGCAGTTGCAGAACGTCCAGTAAACAAAATTTTAGTTGAAGGCCTAAAGCGTCTTGAATACCGTGGTTACGACTCAGCAGGCGTAGCATTGCTTGATGGCAACACACTTAATACTGTAAAAGCAGTCGGTAAAGTAGTTAACGTAGAAGCTGCACTTGAGAAAGCAGGCGTTAGCGGCCATACAGGTATTGCACACACTCGCTGGGCAACACACGGTAGCGTTACTGAAGAAAACGCTCACCCGCACGTATCAAACAACCAGCTAGCACTCGTGCATAACGGTATTATTGAAAACCACGCAAGCCTACGCGCATCGCTTAAAGAAGAAGGCTACGAGTTCCTATCTGAAACAGATACCGAAGTAATGGTGCACTTAATTCATAAGCTTCGTAAGCAACACACTACGTTACTTGCATCTGTTCAAGCAGCGGTTAAGCAATTTGAAGGTGCGTTTGGTACTGTTGTATTTGATAAAGCAAACGACAACGAAATCATCGTAGCGCGCTCAGGTAGCCCGCTTGTTATTGGTTTAGGCCTTGGCGAAAACTTTATTGCCTCTGATCAGTTAGCACTACTACCTGTTACTCGTAGTTTCATATTTTTAGAAGAAGGCGACGTAGCCCGCATTACACGTGACACTGTTGAAATTTTTGATGAAAATGGCGACGCTGTAGAGCGTGAAGTTATTGAATCAAATATCACGCAAGATGCGTCAGGCAAAGGCGACTACCGCCACTACATGCTAAAAGAAATTTACGAGCAACCACTTGCGGTACGCAATACCCTTGAAGGGCGTTTAAACGACGACCGCGTAGCAATTGACGCCTTTGGCGACAGCGCTCAGCAAATATTTAAAGATGTAAAACACGTACAAATTATTGCCTGTGGTACGTCATACCATTCAGGTATGGTTGCCCGTTACTGGCTTGAGCAATTTGCTGGCGTTAGCTGTAATGTTGAGATTGCCTCTGAGTTTAGATACCGCCAATCGTATGTACACGAAAACAGCCTACTTGTGACTATTTCACAATCGGGTGAAACAGCCGATACGCTAGCGGCATTACGCTTAGCTAAAGAGCAAGGTTACATGGCATCAATGACCATTTGTAACGTACCGGGTTCATCGCTTGTTCGCGAATCTGACCTTGCCTTTATGACTAAAGCCGGCGCTGAAATTGGTGTAGCTTCTACTAAAGCATTTACAACACAATTAGTTGGTTTGTTAATGCTTACTGCGTCTATAGCTCAAGAAAAACAGCTTGATCAAAGTGCCATTGTAAATGCTATAAAAGTACTTCCTGCTAAGCTTGAAGAAACATTACTGCTTGCTGATGGCATTGCAGATCTTGCAGAAGAATTTGCCGACAAACATCACTCACTGTTTTTAGGTCGTGGCTCGCAATACCCAATTGCAATGGAAGGTGCGCTTAAACTTAAAGAGATTTCGTACATTCACGCAGAAGCCTACGCAGCGGGCGAGCTAAAACATGGGCCACTTGCACTTATTGATGCTGACATGCCAATTATTGTTGTAGCACCAAACAATGAGCTATTAGAAAAGCTTAAATCAAACGTAGAAGAAGTACGCGCACGTGGCGGCATTATTTACGTATTCGCAGATAAAGATTCACACTTTGAGTCAGACGACACAATGCGTGTAATCAACGTAAACCACACTGACGACATTATTGCGCCAATTGTTTACACACTGCCATTACAGTTATTGTCGTACTACGTAGCGGTAATTAAAGGTACTGACGTTGACCAGCCACGTAACTTAGCTAAATCGGTTACGGTTGAGTAAAATCAATAAGTTATTGTTTGTTAGTTAAAACTAAAAAGGCGCTCAATGCGCCTTTTTTTGTACCTCAAAGCCTGTTAGATTAAATAACACACTATTTTATAAAGGATTAGTAATGCGTTTATTAGCCGTTATTTGTTTTGTTAGCTTTTTTGCTTTTAGTTCACAAAATGCCTTTGCACAATCTGGCACTAAACAGCAAAGTGTAGATTACTCTCAGTTCATGCACTCTATTAAATCGGCTGTTTTAAACGAAGAGCGTACTGTTGTAGTCCAGCTACCAAAGAACTACCAAGCTAACCCAAACAAAGTTTATCCGGTCATTTATCGCCTTGATGGCGCGGGTAACATACCGCTTATAAGTGCTGTGATGGAGCGCTTGCAAAATGATAATCGTGCGCCCGAGGTTATTATTGTCGCTATTGAAAACACCAATCGCTTAAGGGATTTATACCCCACAGTTAATAAAGAGCCACAAGGCCCGGTAGGTGAAGGCGGTGGTGCAGCAAAGTTTTTAGCATTTATTGAGCAAGAACTTATGCTCTTAATTAATAAAAGTTATCGTACGCATAATTATAATGTGATCGCAGGGGCCTCTGCAGCAGGCGTGTTTGCACTTTATACAATGCAAGCTAACCCAGATCTTTTCCAAGCGCATATTGCCTATAGCCCAGCGGTTTGGTGGAACTATGGTGCATCGGTAAAAGCAACTAAGGCGTTTATTAATACATCAAAAGACCTAAATAACTATGTTTACATTAATATAGGCGAAGAAGCAGGCATAATGCGTGAGCGATACAATGAACTTCAGCAAGCTTTGCAATCTAATAGCTTGCCAAATTTACGCTTCTTTAGTGACGCGTTTGATGGTGTCTCGCATAACCTGACTTCGGTTGCTGGTTCATTTAATGCCTATCACAACTTATTTTTGCCTAAACAAATGCCCATAAGTGCTTTAACTGACGATGTAACCTCTATTGATGCTTATTATCAAAGCTTATCTCAACAATGGGGGGAGCAGATTGCGCCATCGGATCGCGCTGTTAGATCACTCGGTTATAACTTAACGGGTAGCAAGCAGTTTACCCGCGCTATAGAGGTGTTTAAGTACAATATAAAAAACTATCCAAAATCAGTTGATGCGCTTTCTGCCCTATCTTATGGCTATGAAATGCAGGGTGATACTCGTCAAGCCCTTGCACAGATGGAGTCTGCTTTAGCAATTGCAGATGACTCATATCCATATATACATTACTTAAAAGAAACAAAAGCTAGATTACAAACGCAGCTAAGCAAAACGCAGTAATGTAAAAGAATAAAGCGCAGAAGGAGCCTGCGCTTACAGTTACCTTTACAACACGCAGCTGTTACCTATGAAAACATTTAAATCACTAATCCCTACTTAATAAGCGCTAAATACGCTAAAATTACAGGCTACATTTTTAGCAATGAGCCCGTAATATTCATGACCTCAGCAACAAGCCCTAGCACTTTTAACGAACTTGGCCTTATTCCAGAGCTACAAGCTCGTTTAACCGATTTGGAATATAGCCAACCTACGCCAATTCAAGCTAAGGCGATTCCAAGTGTACTGGCTGGTAGCGATTTAATTGCGGGTGCAAATACTGGCTCAGGTAAAACAGCAACGTTTGCTTTGCCTATGTTGCAAAAGTTATTTTTAGAGCAAGGCGCTAAAAAAACAGCGAGCAAAGGTAACTTTGTCACTGGGCTTATTTTGGTACCTACCCGTGAGCTGGCAGTGCAGGTGGCTGATAGCGTTAAATCGTATTCTGCTAACTTTAATGGCGCCATTAAAACGGTGGCGGTATTTGGTGGTGTATCGGTTAATACACAAATGCAGGCTCTACGTGGCGGCGCCGATATTATCGTGGCAACACCTGGCCGTTTACTCGATTTAATCTCAAGCAATGCGATTAAGCTCGATAAAGTAACGACCTTAGTGCTTGATGAAGCCGACCGCATGCTAAGCCTTGGCTTTACCGAAGAACTTGCTGAGTTATTAGCGTTAATGCCTGCTAAAAAACAAACAATGTTGTTTTCAGCAACCTTCCCAGAGCAAGTCACTCTATTAACGCAAGAGCTGTTAACTAACCCTGTTGAAATACAGGTTCAAAGCAAAGACGAAAGCACCTTAGTACAGCGCGTATTTACGGTTAATAAAGGCGAAAAAACTACGGTTTTAGCGCATTTAATTAAAGCGCATAAATGGCGCCAAGCGCTTATTTTTGTAAACGCTAAAAAAGACTGTGAGCACTTAGTGGGTAAGCTTGAAAAGCGTGGTATTAACGCACAGGTATTTCATGGTGATAAAGGCCAAAGTGAGCGTACTCGCGTAATTGAAAAATTTAAAGCGGGCGAAATAGAAGTACTTATTGCTACCGATATTGCAGCCCGTGGTTTAGATATTGCCAAACTGCCAGTTGTTATTAACTTTAACTTACCGCGTAGCCCCGCCGATTACATGCACCGTATTGGCCGAAGCGGCCGTGCTGGCGAAGTTGGCTTAGCGTTATCGTTGATTGATTATGAAGACTTTCATCACTTTAGAATAATCGAAAAGAAAAACAAACTTCGCTTAGAGCGTGAAGAAGTAACCGGTTTTGCAGTTAACCAAGCAAACCTTGATGCAGCTGATGCGCTTAAAAACGACAAGCCAATGGCAAAGCCAGAAGGCACAGGTAAGAAAAAGAAGAAAAACAAAGTTAACCCAGAAGATGATGCATGGAGTGGTTGGCGAAATCGTTCTAAGTAAGGTTTTATAGTAATTGCTTATAATTATCAGCATATTATATTTTTGAAAAGGCGCATTTGCGTCTTTTTTATTGTCTTTAATTTCTTGCTTTAACCGTGTATTTAGGTTTTTATAGGTTGCAAGTCACATTAAGTAGAGGCTTTTTGGAAATATAAAAATGGCATATGGATCATGTTTAATTGGTATAAAACCAATTATTACGTATTCATAGCAAATTAAAATATGCAGGGTATGTAATGGTAAAAACACAGAAAAATAAAGCTCCTAGTCATATAAGTAAACGGCGCAGAAATATTTCAATCCTACTATTGATAGGTGTTTGTTCGCTGCTAATTCGTGCACTAATGTCTTATAACTTTGACCGAACCGCTTTGCTCTACGTTGGCGTCCCTTTTTTTGTATCCGTTGCTTTACTATACATAGTTAAAAAACCTGAAAAACCAAGCTTAAATAGGTATTACGGACACTTAGTCTTGTGGTCGCTAATCGTTATGCTTGGCACGTCGGTTGTTTTGTTTGAAGGCTTTGTATGTGTGATCATGTTTATGCCAATTTACTTTGGCATATTATTTCTCATGTACTTATTTCAGCTTCTATCCTGCTATTTAAAGAGTAGAAACAAAGGGTCATATTACGCTCATATCTTACCTGTCGTTATTTTTTTAAGCGCATTTGAAGGTGTAGTGCCAAGTACTAGCTTTGAAAGAGAATATTCAATAACTAAAAATATAGTTATCAGCGCCACCCCAGAAGAAATAAAAAATAAGCTTATTGAGCCAATGCATTTAAATATAGAGCGTAATTGGCTGTTAAGTTTATTCCCTATGCCCAACAATATAGATGCAGGTACATTATCAGCAGGAGATGTACATAATATTGATTTTACTTATCATCGTTGGTTTGTAACAAATACCCACAAAGGGCATATGAAACTTGAGTTAACTCAAGTTGAAGATGACTATATTCGTACCACCTTTTTAGAAGATACAAGCTACATAAGTAATTATCTAAAGCTAAAAGGGACTGAAATCCGGTTTATAAAAGTAGATAATGAAAATACAAAAGTGATGCTGACTATTTATTATTATCGATTTTTAGATCCTGCTTGGTATTTTGGCCCAATACAAAAATATGCCATTGGGCAAACCGCAGATATGCTCTTAAGTGAATTATTTATTCCTGAAACAACTTAGGGCTGCAATGTATATTAATGAAAGAGTTATAACTAGTGAGCAAAGTAATGCTAGCGTCGGGGATGTAGTTTTATCTCCAATAAAGGTGTTATGGGTTGGCGGTATGCTATTAACTGCCGTTTTAGGTGGGTGGTATACATTTTCATTCAGTGCGCTGCTGGTATTTATTGCAACGACAAGTATCATTTTGTGTTTGGGACACTCATTGGGTATGCATCGCAGGCTTATACATAAGAGTTATCAATGCCCGCTTTGGCTTGAATACTTTTTTGTAAACTTAGGTGTCATTGTGGGTTTAGCTGGGCCAATTGGTATGATTAAAACCCATGATATGCGCGACTGGGCGCAGCGCCAAGCTGAGTGTCATGATTACTTTGGCCATAAGCAACCTATGTGGAAAGACTTTTTTTGGCAACTCTTTTACGATATTAGATTAACTAATTCACCTACATTTAATATAGAAACTAAGGTAATAGAAAGTCGAGTGTATAGGTGGATGGATAAAACATGGATGTTACAACAGATACCTTTAGCGTTTTTATTATTGTTGCTAGGAGGTATATCTTGGGTTATTTGGGGTATATGCGTGAGAGTAAGCATCTCAATTATAGGCCATTGGCTGATAGGTTACTTGGCACATAATATTGGTCAAAGGCATTGGCATGTAAACCAAGCGTGTATTCAAGGTTATAATGTCCCTTTTGCTGCATTGCTAACAATGGGGGAAAGTTATCATAATAACCACCATGCATTTCCTGGTTCAGCTAATCTTGCATTAGAAAAAGGTCAATTAGATGTTGGTTGGCTAGTACTTAAAAAGCTAGAAAAGCTAGGTTTAGTTTGGGACTTAATCCAACCCGAAAATCTCCCTGTGCGAAGCGAATTAAAAAGAATCGATTCCCAATATGAAAACTAATTCCTTTTTAAAGTTGTTATTATTACTTTGTGTATTAACTTGTTTTAAATTAAGTGCAAATACGCCATATGAAATTCCTAGAAGTAGCGTTATTCAGCTAACTGAACCTTCTAGTAAGCGTGTTTACCCTGTTTTTATTCAGCTCCCTAAGTCATATAAAAATAAGCCAGATAAAACATATCCAGTTATTTATTTAACCGATGCGCCGTATACCTTCCCTATAGTGGCAGGGGCTACACGGTTTCCTATGAATAGCGGCAAAATGCAGCAAGCAATTATTGTCGCCATTGGTTATGAAAAAGGGTCTATTGGATCAGCTAGTCGAATAAGAGACTACACACCTACCTTTGCAAAGGATTGGAAAAAACAAACAGGTAATGCGCAAGGCCATATTCAGTTTATTAAAAACAACGTGTTCCCTTATATTGAGCAAAACTACCGAGCAAGTCATACACAAAAAACCTACATAGGTAACTCGCTAGGCGGCTTATTTGGTGCCACTGTTTTATTTAAAGAACCCGATTTATTTAGCCATTATATTATTGGTAGCCCGTCTGTTTGGTTTGATAGCAACGCAATCTTAGCGCTACAAGCAAATAAACCTAAAGTGCCTACAAAGGTTTATATATCGGTGGGAGCAAAGGAAGTCCCAGCTTTTGGTGAAGGGCAAAATATGGTTGAGGGTGCCAAGCTATTGGTACAAAAAATTAATGCACTTAACAGTAACAACATACAATTAAAAAGTGTTGTTATTGAAGGGGCGAGCCATGCAACCGCATTTCCTACTACTGCAATACAAGGGCTTGATTGGGTGCTGGGAATAACACCAATCGACTCAAATATTTAATCATTCTAGCGTGCTAAATAGAGCGCTAACAGCGTTATGAATTTCTCATTTAGAACAACTACATGTCGATATTTATACCTTGTTGTCACGCTATTTATCTGTCGCTATAAATGCTTAATAACTTAACACGATTGGTGCAGCCAATAAGCCCTAAAGGGCACTAAAAGCTTAAGCGCTTTCAAGTTCCTGTTTCCAGTTTACCAGCACTTCAATAAACTCTGGGCCTATACCACAGCAACCCCCAATAACAGTTGCACCCAGAGCGTGCCATTTCTTTGCAAAGCCTAGATATTCTGAAGGTGAAATATCACGATACGCTTGCGATCCTTGATTGGCTTGATAGTCGTGGGCAATAGGCGTAAATCCGTTTGCAAAGGCGCCCAAAGCCACGGTTTTATTAAGCTTCGACAATACCTTATTAGTATCTATTAAGGCTTGTTCTATTACTTCGGGGATCGAGCAATTAAATAAAATACCTTCAACATTGTGATCAAGCAGTTCAGTTACGGCGTCAGTTACAAATTCGCCTGAGCGCAGGGTTGCTAGTTCGCTAACTTCATCATTTAAGGTAAATGCGTAATAGCATGGTTTGTTTGAATTTTTAAGTACGCTTGCCATTACTTGTGCTTCTTCAATGCTAGAAATAGTTTCGCCAATCCATAAATCTACATACTCGTTTTGTGCTTCATAAAGTGTATTTAAAATAGTAAAACCACGCTTACATTCAAATAGCTCCGGGCGGTAAGAGCCAAATACCGGAGGAAGCGAACCTGCTACCAGTATATTTTTATTTGCACTTTGAGCCGCTTTTTTTGCAATGATTGCAGCTTGGTTAGCAAGCTCGGCACCCTGTGCATCATAAAGCGGTTCGCCTAAATGAAACGGTACACAGGCGTAACTATTTACAGTAATTACTTCAGCGCCAGCATCTATAAACCCAGAGTGTGCTTGAGTAACAAAGTGTGGCGCTTCTATAAGTGCCTGTGCACTCCAAAGAGGTTGCGTAAACGGAGCGCCAATGCGTTTAAGTTCGCGGCCCATGCCACCATCTAAAATAATTACTTTTTTCATAATAAGCTTCCGTTGTTCTATACAATATGACGTCATTCAAGCATGTTTTGCTTAAAAATATAGTGAAACTTCATCAGGTTTAACATGAAAATAGCTCAATACTTTTTAATAGACACAAAAAAAGCGACTGCCTAGAGGAGTCGCTTACTTTTAAATAAGGATTAGCTTATTTGTAAAACGCTTCTACCTTGCCTTTTACTTTCATAAGCAATGGCTGACCGCGGCGATCTAACGCTTTAGGTGCTGCTACTTTAATCCAACCTTCGCTAATGCTGTATTCTTCAACGTCAAAACGTTCTTTGCCATTTAGTGTAATACCAATTTCATGTTCAAACACTTCTTCTACATAAAATTTGCTGCGTGGATTAATAGAAAGTTGATCTGGTAATTCAGGTTTGTTTGTATCAGTCATAATAGGGATCTGCATAGAATATATTGTGCGCTATTGTAGGCAATACAGGAGTTATGCTCAAGCAAGACTGAAATAAATGTTTGAAGGGGTTTTACTAATACTTATAAGAGGTAATTAAGGGGGTAATAAATGCGTTAAAAAACGCATTTATTTAAAACATGTTAAATGCTAACAATGTTTTCAGCTTGTGGGCCTTTTTGACCTTGAGTAACAGTAAACTGTACACGTTGGCCTTCAGCAAGTGTTTTAAAACCGTCGCCAGAGATTGCGCTAAAATGTGCAAACACATCAGGGCCAGACTCTTGCTCGATAAAACCAAAACCTTTTGCTTCGTTAAACCATTTTACTGAACCAGTAGTTGTAGTAGACATAATATGTATCCTAAAAAATTAATATAAGTGTGCCTGAAAAGAGGCGATTGAGCCGGAAAAAATAGTTAACTTGAGGATAACGCGCAGGATTATTACTAAAACAACGGGGTACTAACAAATAAAACAAAACTTCTTTCAAACTAGTATTCAAAATGGGTTATTGCTAACCCATTTAATTGTTTAGCAATTAGATGCTAACAATGTTCTCAGCCTGTGGGCCTTTTTGACCTTGAGTAACAGTAAACTGTACACGTTGGCCTTCAGCAAGGGTTTTAAAACCGTCGCCAGAGATTGCGCTGAAATGTGCAAACACATCAGGGCCAGACTCTTGCTCGATAAAACCAAAACCTTTTGCTTCATTAAAAAATTTAACTGTACCAGTTGTTGTATTAGACATAATAGATCCTAAAAATAAATAAAAGTGTGCCCTAAATAGGCAATTTAACAGGAAGAAAACGTGCATTTAACTGAGGATAACGCGAAGGATTATTACTAATATCAACGAGGTACTTACAAATAAATTGGGTTTTCATCAACCCGATGCCGAGCAGGATAACAGCATGTTTGATAATACACCAAGCTTTATTGTCATTTTATTTTTTAGCCTAGGGTAGTTTACTCTTTGTTGCGCCGTTTTTACTTATTATTACGTAGGTACGAGTCAGTAGATTAATGAAGAAGCAGTTATCGCGCTTACTAGGTTACAAACCTCACGCCGCGATTAAATCGCCATTATATTCAACAAACTTCAATCCACAAAGATCAACACACCCTAGTTATTAGCAGTTAAAGCGCGGTTTATTAATCAAGTTGGATTTGGTAATGGTAATGATCGCTACGGCACTTGCTTTGGCGGTATTCTATGCGTTTACCTTCAATTGATTCGGTAATGCGTGACACTAATAACAGTGGTTCGCCAGTTTTAATTGCGAGCATTTTTGCATCAGTTTCGTCGGCTAATACCGCTTTAATACTGTCTTGGGTTTTATGTACGGTTTGATTAAATTTGGTTTGGTAGTAGTGGTACAATGTATGCGGAATATCGCTAATTTGATGTATATCAGGAAAGTAGCTTTGTGGAAGGTATATAGTCTCGCTCATACAAAATTCGTTATCAAGAATACGCCTACGCACAAGCTTGGTTACTTTGTCTTTTTTATTAAGTTGTAAGGCATCGATAACATCGTGTGTTGCGGGGCATAGCTCAACCGATAGAAGCTCTGCCTTGGGTAAGTCTGCACCTTTACCATCGGCCTGAAGCGGGAAAAATCTAAACAGTGCGTCTTGCGCAGTATGCTCAGATACAAAGGTACCAACACCTTGACGGCGGGTGACTATTTTATCGTCGGTTAGTAAGTTAAGGGCTTTACGAACAGTGCCTTGGCTTACATTAAATTCTTCAGCAAGGCGAAACTCGCTAGGTAATGATTCGCCAGGTACCCAGCGTCTTTCAACAACGAGCTGTTTAATATAATCAGCCACTTGTAAGTAAAGTGGTTGAAAAGCCAAGCTTGGGCCACTTAATTTGTGATCAAACATAGAGTTACTCATTGTTATTTACCGTTAAATTCAATCCACCTGTAGTTATAACATAGGTGGTACTTTTTGCGCATCTTTGCGTAAGCCCAATTAATTATGAGCTATTGCAATACAGCTTACATTTACATTGTTATTAAAAACAATTTGTTACGCTACAATAGCGCATATCTAGGAAATTTAAGATGCTCAGTATCTCGTTAGAACTCATATTGCTTATGGCGCTTTGTCTTGGCATTGCCACAATAATGCAAACGCTTAGTGGGTTTGGTTTTGGGTTGCCAGTTTTACGCTCTTAGATGTATTACCATTAACGGCAACCACGTTTTTAGTAAGTCTGTTAGGGCTTGTTAACTCAACCATTGTGGTGATTAAAAACCGCAATGCGGTAAAAATCCCCGAACTAAAACTGATGCTGCATACGGGTATTCCGCTAATCTTGCTAGGGTTTGTTTTGCTTGAATATATGTCGGCGCATTTAACGCAGCTTTTAAACTTTATTTTAGGAATTAGTATTTTGCTGTGTTGTGGCTTAATGCTAGTTGGCCGTGAAAAAGTTAATAAGAAGAGCGGGCGTAGCTCATTTTTAATCGCAGGCGGCTTAAGTGGTTTGTTGGGCGGGCTGTTTTCAACCTCGGGACCACCGCTGGTTTTTCAGTGCTATAAACAAAGTTGGTCTATTGAGGCCATACGCAGCACATTGCTTGCTGTATTTACCATTAGCGGCTTAGTGCGTGTAGGTATTGCAACATTTGGCACCTTACCTGAACCCGACATTATGTTTTTAATTGCAGCGGCAATACCTCTTGTGCTTTTAGTTACACATTTTGCCCGTAAATTAACCGATTACGTTGATGCAAAATGGGTTTATATAATAGCAATTACATTGCTCGGCTTAAGTGGTGTATCGCTGGTGGCCACATCAGCAGCGAGTATATTGTAAATTTAGTGGGTAACTTAACTTAAGTTTATTTACGTTGATATGGGAATTACAGTAGTTTAACTAGTGTCTTATGAACAGTTAGTGTTTGGTTAAGAAGCCCCTTAAATGCATTTGAATTACGTGAGCCAGACTTTGAAGCAACGGCTTGTTAGTACATCAATCAGCAACAAGACGATGCCTTTAGAGTATCGCTTATTGCTAAAAACCTAACAGACGAAAGCTATGCAACAACCTACAGTGGCGATAATTTCCGTTACCAAATACCGCGTGATGCAGAGCGCTACTTTGGTGTGTCGTTTAAGGCGCGCTTTTAATAGTTAAAAAATTTTCCCTTGTATAACAACAAGCGTAGCGTTAAACCGCTGCGCTTTTTTGTGTCTTATTTTTGTAAATCTTTGGTCACTTTTTCTTCATTAAAACGTCCTTTATTAGTCATATGTATTTTCTATAGTGCAGCGGTTACTTATTTGAGGTTTTAGCTTCAAGCAAAAATAACCACTACATAATGGGAATAATAAAGGATGAAAATTAAAAAGGTCGCTGCGGCGGTTGGGCTAACATTTATGTTAAGCGCTGCAAGTCATGCCAATGTATTACCACAAAGCCAAACAGACAATAACTGGTATACAAACGCACAAACTACGTTAGCTACTAAAAATACTCAGGCACAAAGTGCACAAGTTACAAAAGCAAAAAACGTAATTTTATTTGTGGGTGACGGCATGGGTATTTCTACCCTAACGGCAGCACGTATTTTAAAAGGCCAACGAGCAGGCAACCCAGGTGAAGAAGGCTATTTAAGCTTTGAAGAGTTCCCGTATTCTGCGCAAGTTAAAACGTATAACGTAGATGCGCAAACGCCGGATTCTGCAGGCACAATGACCGCAATGATCTCAGGTGTTAAAACCGATGTAGGCGTAATTGGTGTAGACGAAGACATTGAGCGCGGTGTGTGTTCAACTGTATCGGGTAACGAGCTTTTAACTGCAACAGAACTAGCTGAAATTAAAGGCCTTGCAACAGGGGTTATTTCTACAGCGCGTATTACCCATGCAACGCCAGCGGCCACGTATGCTAAATCGGCAGACCGTAACTGGGAAGATATTTCAGATATGCCAGAAGGGTCAGAAGCCTGTGAAGATATTGCATCTCAACTGGTTAACTTTGAAAAAAACCTCGAAGCGCGCTTTTTAGGTACCGACGTAGACGGCCTTGATTTTGTAATGGGCGGCGGTCGTCGTCATTTTTTACCAAAAGATGCTGCGGCTAATTCAAGCGATGCAACAAGCGCCGTTGAAGGCGATCGTACCGATGAGCGTAACCTTGTCACTGAGTGGCAAACACAATATCCAAATGCAACGTACGTCATGGACCAAGCAGGGTTTGATGCTATTGCCGATGACGCTACGAAAGTATTTGGTTTATTTAACGAATCGCACATGCAATACGAAGCTGACCGAGCAAACGACGTAGCAGGCGAGCCGTCACTTAGTGAAATGACCACAAAAGCAATCGACGTGCTGGGTAAAAACGACAATGGCTTTTTCTTAACGGTTGAGTCGGGCCGTATTGACCATGCGCACCACGCAGGCAATGCTTACAACGCACTTAACGACACCATTGAATTTGCCAATGCAGTTCAAGCAGCAATCGATAATACCAACCCAGAAGAAACCCTTATTTTAGTGACTGCCGATCACAGCCACGTATTTACTATTGCTGGTTACCCTAAGCGCGGTAACCCAATTTTAGGCCAAGTAGTGGCCGTAGGCCAAACAGCGCCAAGCCTTGCTGCCGATGACATGCCATACACTACAGTAGGTTATGCAAATGGTTTAGGTTTTAGAGACCTAGGTGATGAAACAAACGCTGATGCAACCTACTTAAGCGGCCCAGTAGCTGGGCGCGTTGAGTTAAATGGTGTTGATACAACAACCCCAGGTTTTCACCAAGAAACAACCGTGCCACTCGGTTCTGAAACACATGCCGGTGAAGATATTTCACTGCATGCTAAAGGCCCAGGTGCACAACTTGCTCAAGGCGTTATTGAGCAAAACGTTGTATTTCATCTAATTAACCAAGCTCTTGAATTAACTCAGCAATAATGGCGGCGAACATGAAAAAATTAACAGTACTTTCTTTAGCAGTAATGGTCGCGCTAGCGGGTTGTTCAAGTGATGACGATAAAAGTGATAACAACATTATCGCAGTAGACAACGCCATAGCCGTGGGCTCAGCGCAATGTATTAATGGCGGTGTAGAAACCCAAGTGGGCGTAGATACAAACGAAAATGGCGAACTCGATAGCGACGAAGTTAACTCATCTAACCTAGTGTGTAATGCGCCGGCAACGTCGCTAACTACTGAGCAATTAGCTAACCTTACAGGTAATGCCTGGTATAGCGACGCACAAACAAAGTTATCAGCAACGCAGCAAGCTAATAACGAGGCGGTTACAGAGTCGGGCAAGGCGAAAAATGTAATTTTATTTGTAGGCGACGGTATGGGTATTTCTACTGTTACGGCTGCACGTATTTTAGCGGGCCAGCTTGAAGGCGGTATGGGTGAAGACTACCAACTTAGTTTTGAAACCATGCCTTACTCAGGCTTTGTTAAAACGTACAACGTTGATGCACAAACACCTGATTCAGCAGGCACAATGACGGCGATGGTGTCAGGCGTTAAAACTGATGTTGGCGTAATCGGTGTAGACGAAGACATTGAGCGCGGTGTTTGTTCAACTGTTGCAGGTAATGAGCTGGTCACCTCGCTTGAGCTTGCTGAAATAGCAGGTAAAGCAACAGGCCTTATTTCAACGGCACGAATTACTCACGCAACACCCGCGGCAACGTATGCGAAGTCGGCTGATCGTAACTGGGAAGATAACTCTGATATGCCAGCAGGTTCAGACGCATGTGAAGACATTGCATCGCAACTTGTTAACTTTGAAGCTAACCTAGAAGCACGCTTTGCAGGCATTGATGTAGATGGTATTGACGTAGTAATGGGTGGCGGTCGTCGTCACTTTTTACCAAAAGATGCCACGGCTAATTCAAGCGATGCAATCAGCGCAGTTGAAGGGGATCGTACCGATGGCCGTAACTTAGTAACCGAGTGGCAAGCTACTTACCCTAATGGCAACTACGTAATGGACCAAACAGGGTTTGATGCAATTAGCGACGATGCTACAAAGGTGTTTGGTTTATTTAACGAATCTCACATGCAATACGAAGCTGACCGTGCAAACGATGTAGCGGGCGAGCCTTCGCTTTCACAAATGACCGAAAAAGCAATCAACGTGCTTAACAACAACGAAAACGGCTTTTTCTTATCGGTAGAGGCTGGGCGAATAGATCACGCACACCACGCAGGTAATGCATACAACGCGCTTAACGACACCATTGAATTTGCTAAAGCCGTTAAAGCCGCTATGGACAGCACTAACCCAGAAGAAACGCTGATTGTGGTGACTGCCGATCACAGCCATGTATTTACTATTGCAGGCTACCCAAAACGTGGTAACCCAATATTAGGTAAAGTGGTTGCAGTTGGCCAAACCGAGCCAAGCCTTGCAGCCGACGACATGCCATATACTACAGTAGGTTACACCAATGGTTTAGGCTACAGAGACTTAGGCGATGAAACCAATGCCGACGCTTCTTACTTAGCTGCACCGGTTACAGGGCGTGTTGATTTAACAAATGTTGATACAACCACACCGGGCTTTCACCAAGAGTCGTTAGTACCACTTAGTTCAGAAACCCACGCAGGTGAAGATGTAGGTGTTTACGCAATGGGCCCAGGTGCACATTTAGTAACAGGCACAAACGAGCAAAGCTTTTTATTCCATGTAATGGACTTTGCCGCAGACCTAGTTAAAACAGCCGATGAAACAGTGGGTCAGTAAATAGAGCCTATTAAAAGCCCGCATTATTTTGCGGGCTTTTTTATGTCATAAAAATGCCATTGTTAGTGGTTATGTTATGGCAATAACAGTGACGTTAAATATAGAGAGCACCATGAAAACAGCATTATCATTACTCGCAACCATGTTGGTTGCCACACTAACAAGCGCCAGCGCAGTTGCCACTCAGTGCAACCTAAATAGCCAGTATTTAAAAGCCGACTACACAATTACCAACACTCATAAAAATAAGCAAAATAGCCAGGTATTTACACTTTGGCGTAATAACCAGCAAGTCGCACATCAAAACGATGTTACTACTGAGCTGTGGCAACATTTAGCTAATAAACAAATTCGTCCAATACGTTATTTTAATGCCCAACAACGCGGTATTGAGTATCAGCCATCGGAAGTGCGCGGCGTACAAAATTGGAGTGCTAAAAATCAGCTGGTGGATAATCACTTAATTAAAAAAATGACCCTTACAAAAACGCAAGGCACAGGCTGTGATGAGGTAAAAAACTACACTTACCAAGAGGGTGAAAATACCTACACACTTGCTTATTATAGCCAAACCCAGCTTGTTAAATCTTTTAGTGTAAATAACACAAAAAACCAAACAATCACGTTACTAAGCTTAAATAACGTAAGCTACAACAAGCAGCAAATTACTTCGCAATTTGCACAGTGGGACCGCTTTCAAACCACCGACTACGCCGACATTGGCGATAACGAAAACGACCCGTTTTTAGCAAAAATGATAAACCTAGGTTTTATAGAGCATGGTGCAACAGGGTTTTACAACCAGCAAGGTGAAGCTATTCAAGGTGGGCACCACCACTAGGATTTAGATGAGTTTTAATATGGTGTAAAACGAGCTTGCTGTGTTGGGGGTAAATTTATACTTCAATCAGCAAGCTGTGGTGAGCTACCAATCACCCTGTAAAATAAAGTGCATTTAAAATACCCCTGCCCAAATAAGACCTCGAATAATCGGCTCTTCTTATAAATAAGCAGTCACTTACAGCCAAATATTTTTAATTGGCAATAACTTGCGCTATTTGATACTAATAGAAGTCCACACAATAGGGACGTTTGCAAAAATGCCTCTTAACAAAGCTGTTATATTGGACTTAGATGCGAGCACTTTTAGTTATATGTTTTTTCTGGACTAACTCATTATTCGCCTGCGGTGATGATGAACTAGGTCAACTCGCATCTTTTGCAATAAATGAAGACTATAGCGTAGGTAACGTTACAGGCTATAATGTATATGTACCTGAAATGTTTAATAATTATTATTTAACGTCATTTACTCTAGTGATAAAAGATATTTTTTTAGGAGACTTAAACTTTACTGAAGCTAATAGTTATAAAGGTTATTACAAAGCTTTTTTTCAAGTTAATCCTGAAAAATTAGATTTACTAAATATAGTACTCGGTTACTCAACAACACAGGACAAAAAAGGAATTGTGATGTGTGGTGAAAGAATACAGTTAAATTTAAAAGAGTTGCTCAGAGCAAATCGGCCAGAAGCGATCATAGCAATACCACCGCCGTTAAAATAAAAATTATGTTCTTTTTTACAACGTCGCTCAGAAAGTTTGAAGTAGCTTGGTTGAGTTTTTTACGGCGCTTTAATTGTTCGCAATGTTTAAACAAAGTTAGGAGTTACTTTTAATGAGAAAGTACGTATTTAGTCTTTTATTTGTTTTATTACTAGCCGGGTGTGATTTTGAAGTACCTGGAGCCGATGAAAGGTTTGGTACGCAAAACTTTGTATCTGCTATTTCTCTCATTGAATTACATAAAACTCGCAATGGCGTATATCCAAACACTTTAGCCGAACTGGATTTTTTAGGTGATTGGGATGGTATTTGGTTGTCCGCTGTTAAATATGAAAAAAATGATGACGGCTACAATTTATACCTTGAGAGAGGATGGGCTGGTAAGCCCTCATTAGAGTTTCCTGAGAGATTCAAGCAAGGTTTAGGTATTAAAGAAACCAATATTAAATGGGTAAAAAACTAATTACCAAGGCTGTAACAGTTGTTTATAAGGAGTTTGCATCGAACATGCGTATTATGAATTTTATTGAAAAAGCTAATAAGGTATTACTATTTATTGCTGCAATAGTTGTAATTTTTGCTATTGGTAAGAGCCTTATTAGTGATCTTTTTAAAAGTGGCTATTCTGCGCCTAAGGTTCAGGTGATTGAACATAGCGCGGCCCTTGATGAAGAACCAAAGTTACAAAAAAATTATATTGGTCAAATCAAAGATGTTCACATTTTAGAAATCACATCTGACAAAATAGTAAATCAAAAACCTTACAGCGCTAATGCTAAGATTATTGTTTCCTCAGCACTGAGTTTGAGTCGTAATGCAGTAAATTTAATGTTTACTAAAGCTGGCGAGAAAAACAAAGTGTTATTCAAAAATAACGTATTAATTGTAGGCTTTTCTCCTGTTCAATTAAAAGAAACCAGTTACCAAAGCGTTCTAAGTAAAAACATCTACTCAGTTGTACGAAATGACACGAATAAAAATGGCTTTTTAAATAGTGATGACCAAAAAGAGTTATTAGTTTCTGAATACGATGGCTCAGGCTTGAAATCCATTATGGATAATATTGAGGGCTATCAGTTAATTAGTAATAATATGATCTTAATTTATACCAAGCCGGAGAGTGAAACACTTTATTATATTTTTGATGTACTATCAGGTGAGTTAGTTAAGCTTGATACACGCTTGTAGTTAGTAATTAACTTAAACACAAAACCTAATTGTGCGCTGAAAGGCGTTTTATACGGACATGACAATGCTCAAATCTATTACTGTTACTAAAAAGAATTATACCGACTACGCTGATTTTATAATAAAAAAGTTGTGTGCGCCTAAAGATAATAAAGGTCTAGGGTTTATAAAAAATGTGATTGCATGGTTCGTGCTAACTGTTGTTTTTATGACTTTTTTTCGGGTTGAGTCTGTTCGCCTTTCTGACTTTCATTGGCCAAGTGGGTTAATTGTAGCAGTGCCATTTTTAATATTGATTGTTGTATTTTTATACAATAATCATAAGATAAAAAAGCAATCAATCCCCAATGAAAATGGCGTAATGATTGGCAATAAAACAATTGAGTTTCAAGCTGATGGTATTTGCGAAACTAATCATCTAGGACGTTACTTTTATAAATGGCAAGCCGTTGAAGCAATAGAAGAAAATAAAGGCGACTTATATATATTTGTAGACAAGCTATTGGCTTTAATAATTCCGGCTAGTGCTTTTACAAGCGAAGCCGAAAAAGAAGAACTAAAAGCTTTAATTAAAGCCTATATCTAGTAATGTATTACTTTATGAATATTTACAAAGCTTTAGCGCTTATTTTAATGCTTATACCTATTTCATCAATGGGAAGTGAAAAACAAGCTAACACTACCGATGAACAACAAGATAAGTATCTTGAGCATAGAGCTGCTTGGGAGAAAATGCTAAAAGAGCGCTATGACAAAGAGTTAAAGCACAACCCACCAATACCGCCTTGGATTAAATTTCCAGATTATCACCCAAGCGAAATTTTTTGGAGAATGGGGGAAGGCGAAAGCTACATAAGTGACTATGTTTTTACTTATTTTAAGTACGCTTCTAAAGCTGAAATAAATGCTTATAAGATTAAATATCCAGAACACGCAGATTGGCGAGGAACATATAAGCGCTTTGAACACTAGCTAAAGTACGGCTATGTTTTTAGGTAACTTATTTGAGGGCGGTATTTATTAAAAGTGCTATTAACCCATGGCAATAGCACATATCAATTTTTAGACACTACTCCAAATGAGCATCATCAGGCTTTTTAGGTTTATCAGCAAGCTCTGTTAGGCCGTCTTCACAGTCGCCGCTATCGCAGGTATTTAAATCGCTTTGTGCTTGCCTGTCTTGTTGTAATACTTGCTTTAAATCTTCCATACGTTGGCGAACGGCTACGCCGTAGCTGGCATCGTCGCCCCATAGTTCGGCAAGTTGTACAACCGCAGCGCGATCGTGTTCTCTAAACAGCTTACCGGCGCGCTCGGCGTCTTGCTTGTTGTTTCCAAGTAGCTCGAGTGCTTCTACGGCTAAATTAATAGCTGAGTCGACGGTTTCTCGGTTAAAGGCATCTACTTTTAAATTAAGCAATTTGTAAGCGTGGCGACGGTCTATTGCGCGGGCAACAATTTTTAATTGTGGGTAGTTTTTGTGGGCAAGCTCAATTATTTCAATGGTTTTGTCTGGGTCATCAATGGCAACAACCAGCATTTGTGCGGTATGAGCGCCTGCGGCTTCAAGGAGTTCTTGGCGTGCGGCGTCACCATAAAATACGGTATTACCAAAGCGGCGTAGTAATTCTATTTGGCTGGGGCTGTGATCGAGTACTGTTATTTCGTAGCCTTGGGCGTGTAATAAACGGCCCATAATTTGTCCAAACCGTCCGTAGCCCGCAATAATAACGTGTTTAGCTGTGCTAATTTGTTCAGGCTTGTCGAACTCTGGCGCACTGGTATGGCTGCGCTTTTCGAGTTGTTCGTACATCATTAACAACAGCGGCGCTACTAACATGGATACGGCGACGACCAGGGTTACTAAGCTTGTTTGTTCTGGTGTTAAAATGGCCAGTGTTGTGGTTACGCTTAATAATACAAAGGCAAATTCGCCGCCTTGTGCAAGGGCTAATGCAAATAGTAAGCGCTGTTTTTTACTGATGTTAAAGGTAATGGCAAGGGCATATAAAATACAGGCTTTTACCACAATAAGTAATGCAACAAGTGCGATAACAGTTGAAAACTCACTAGCCAATAACTCAAAGTTAATAGAGGCACCTACGGTTATAAAAAATAACCCGAGAAGTAGGCCTTTAAAGGGCTCTATATCGGCTTCGAGCTCGTGCCTAAATTCACTTTCGGCAAGGACTACCCCTGCTAAAAACGTTCCTAATGCTGGTGAAAGCCCAATACTTTGCATAACAAGAGCAATAGCCACCACTAAAAATAGCGCAAAAATAGTGAATATTTCACGCATGTGAGTTTTAGCTATGTATCTAAATAATGGGGCTGATACGTATTTACCACCGGCAATAATGGCTGCGATCACACCTACCGATACAGCAACTTGTTGCCATACTGGCCAGTTGGCAATAATAGAATGGCTGACTTCTTTAGAGCTACTTGGTGGAGCAAAGGCAAGTAATGGCAGCAGCGCCAAAATAGGAATAATGGCAATGTCTTGAAATAATAAAACTGAGAATGCATTTTGGCCGGCTTCGCGCTTTAGCCAGCCTTTTTCTTCAAGGCTTTGCAGTACAATAGCGGTTGACGATAACGCGAGCATTAAACCAATAGCGAGTGCGGTTTGCCAAGGCATGGTAAAAAACCAAAAGCAAAACGCAAAAATAACGGCGGCGGTTAGCACTACTTGCAAGCCACCGAGTCCTAAAATTGAGTGGCGAAGCTTCCATAAGCGGGAAGGTTGCAGTTCAAGGCCAACTAAAAATAGCATCATCACTACGCCAAATTCGGCGAAATGCATTACATCTGTTTGATCGCCCACTACCCCTAATGCATAGGGGCCAATGAGTATGCCGGCAATTAAGTAACCCAATACCGAGCCAAGGCCCACTCGCTTGGCGATAGGCACCGCCACAATAGCCGCAGCTAAGTATATTAACGCTATTTCTAACACATGCTTACCTTATTAAAGTTTAGATAATTAGCATGGCTTAGGTGCGTTTAAAATACAATGAGTTACTTAGTAAAATTGCTTTAACTGAATGATAAAATTTATTGTAATGGGCATAAATAAAGCACTTAAATGACCGAATTGCTGTTATTGTAACGTTTAAACAAAACTAAAAATTTTGCCCCTAGGACGAGCTACATTTTATGATTTCGCTAAATAATGTGTTTTTTACACGGCAAGATGGTGGCACAAAACGACAAATAATTAATGATTTATCGTTAACTATTTTACCCGCTGCACACATTGCTTTACTGGGTGATAGTGGCTCGGGCAAAACAACATTATTAAATTTATTAGCCGGTTTACTGTCTCCTGATGCAGGAACTATTACGGTTAATGAGCAAAAAATTAGTGAATTGAGTGCCAGTGAGCTTGCGCTTTATAGGCGTAAAATAGGGATTATTTTTCAGCATTACCAATTACTCAGCCCGTTAAATGTAAAAGACAACATGTGCTTTCAAGCAAGGCTTAATGGGTTATCGCCGAGCGACGATGAAGTAAATACAATGGCTAAAAAGCTAGGCTTAGAAAATAAGCTAACAGCGATGCCTGAACAGCTATCGGGTGGTGAGCAGCAACGAGTAGGAATAGGCCGTGCGCTATTAAATAAGCCCAAGCTACTATTGGCTGATGAACCGACCGGCAACCTTGATGCGGCTCGCTCACTCGATATCGTTACGCTATTAAAAAGCTTGTGTGAAGAAGAGCAAATAATACTAATTATGGTCACTCATAGTCAGCAATTGGCTAATCAATTTACTACGCAACTATTTTTAAAAGATGGCCAAATTAATGGCTGAACTTAAACTTATATTAATAACGTATATGCAGTTTTATCGCCGCCATGTAGGGCTGTTATTACTGTTTTTTATTGGTTTTAGTTTAGGTGCGGCATTACTGACTGCAATACAAGGTTTAAACCTGGAGGCCGGTAAGCGCTACCAACAAACTACAGCGTTGATTGCAAACCCTGTGACGCATTTTATACGCCCTGTATTAGGTGAAAACAGGTTGCCCAACAGTATGTGGTCGCGCATTAGGGCCGCTGGTTTTACGCAGGTTCAACCCGTTTTAGAAGGTGTAATTGAAACCGATAAGCAGCAAAAGCTCGCACTTAGAGGTGTCAATTTATTGCAGTGGCTTACACAAAATACCGACAGCTCAGCATCAGCATCAACAGCAAACAATAGTTACTCCGGTTTTGAACAGCTACTAAATACTGTTTATATCGATCCTAAATTAATGCAGCGGCTAAATTTAAAAAACAGCCGTATTAATATAAACATGGGCGATGCCACCCGCACTTTAGCTGTAAGCGAATTACAAGGTTTAGGCATGACCATGCTGGTGGACATTAGCCTTGCTGACAAGTTACTGCGCGCAAATGGGGTGATCAGTTACTTTGAAGTAAGTGGTTTAAATAGTAAACAAGCAGCTAAATTAAACGCATTGCTAGGCGATCAAGCACGCCTTGAAGCTGCGCAAGAGCAAGCTTTTGATGCGCTATCGGAGGCGTTTTTCTTTAATTTACAAGCGCTGGCATTGTTGGGTTATGTGGTAGGTGCGTTTTTAAGCTTTAACGCAATTAAACTGGCATACAATGCGCGCGCTCACTTACAGCAGCAAATGTGGGTGTTGGGGTGTCAACGGTCGGCGTTAATTAAGGCGCTGGCTATTGAATTAACGTTGCTTAGTTTGTTTGCGGCTGTGTTAGGTGCGATATTAGGCGCGGCACTAGCAAACGCCTTGGTTATGGATGTATCGGCCACTCTTCGAGGGCTTTACCAACTAGATAGAAGCTTTGTAGTCAGCCTTGAT
The DNA here is from genome assembly GCF_022809815.1 of Pseudoalteromonas sp. APM04. Taxonomy (NCBI): domain Bacteria; kingdom Pseudomonadati; phylum Pseudomonadota; class Gammaproteobacteria; order Alteromonadales; family Pseudoalteromonadaceae; genus Pseudoalteromonas; species Pseudoalteromonas sp. APM04. The sequence goes on along the minus strand of NZ_CP094441.1, from coordinate 3,402,776 downwards.
AGCAGCATGGTTGCCAGTGGCTTTACACTTAATATTTTTGTTTTGTTAGGATTTTTAGCCAGCCAGTCGGCTCGATTAAGTACTGTTTTAGCGCGTGTTAAATGGCCAATGTTAATGCTCGCCATTGCAGCAACCAGTTATTTAGCGCTAACGGCAAATACCAAAATGGGCGCCTTGTTGCTGTGTGTTTGTGTGCTACTGCTCTTTTTTGTGGTTACGCCACCGATAGTTAAAGCTGTATTTAAGCTGCCATGGCCCACACAAAACCCGATTATTCAGTGGTTAAAAGCCGACAGCATAGTGCAATTACCTGCATTGTTGAGCTCAGTACTCGCTATTTTAATGGCGATGGGTGCCGCTGTAGGCATGCAAATTATGGTTGGCAGTTTTAGCGACACCTTAGATACACACCTTGAAAAACGCCTAAGCGCCGATTTGTACGTAAGGCACGATCAAAACATTCAAGCATTAGGAACCAAGCTGGCTGAACTTCCAGAAGTTGAAAAAGTAGGCGTATATTGGTCAGCTAACAGTGAGCTTAAAACACCTAAAAATAGAATTGCTGTTGATGTTATGGCATTTGGTGCAACGGCCAGCTACAACCAACACCTTACTTTGTTAAACAATAAAGCACCTACATCTGCAGTATTTGAAAAAAACAAAAATGGAATTGTGGGTTGCTTAGTGAATGAACCCGCCTTGCTGCAGTACTCGCTTACAGTTGGTGACGTAATAACCCTAAGGCAGCATATTAATACACTAACGTGCCAAGTACGCGCTGCCTATTATGATTACGGCGAGCAAGGTTTAAATGTGATAGTCACTACAACAGCACTATTAAATAGCAGCTTAAGTTACACCGAGTATGGTTTATCGCTTTGGCTAAAGCCCAATAGTGACGTTGACGCCATAGCCGAATATATTCAAAAACAGCACCAATTAGATAGCCAACAAGTCATTGCTAATCAGCAGTTTAAGCGCTTTGCTAAGCAGTTATTTGGTAAAACTTTTTATGTTACTCAGGCGCTTAATATATTTATTATGCTGATTGCATTATTTGGTATGTGGGTGAGCTTTTTAACCCTGGGGCGGGGGCAATTGCAGCCTATGGCAGTATTACAAACGTTGGGTGTGACTCAACTGCAATTATTGGGTGCAAAAATATTGCAAGCCGCACTTATTATTTTAGCCACCTTGTTATTGGCTATACCTTTGGGGCTTTGCCTTGGGTGGGTATTATTAACTTACGTAATGCCCATTGCCTTTGGTTGGACCATGGCCATGACCGTTAATTGGCTGCAATTAGGTGGTTTTACTGTGCTTATATTTATTTTAGCCTTATTTGTGAGTGCGTTACCGCTAATAAAATTAACGCGAAGCGCCGTTGCCGATAATGTCGCCAAGTTATAGGACTTACATGAATAGACTAAAAGCAGCCGTTATCTTTGTTTTTATTGGCACATTAAGCGCGTGCCAGCCAGAAGTAGAGCAAATAAGTAAAAATAAACCAATGCATAGCGGATTTGCACAGCAATTTGGTGAACCTGTAAATAAACACCAAGGGCTGAGCTTTCCACGCGACCATGGGGCGCATCATCAGCAAGGTATTGAATGGTGGTATGTTACTGCTAATTTAAAGGCAGATAATGGCGACACCTTTGGTGTGCAATGGACTTTATTTAGGCTCTCTGTTGATGATAAAAACACTGCAACTGAAACGTCGCCATGGTGGAACGGGCAGCTTTATTTTGCTCACTTTGCAATGCAATCAGATACCCAGCACCATGCGTTTGAAAAGTATGGTCGCTCGGGGCAAGTTAATATTACTGCGCAGCCATTTGAGGCTCGCTTAGATGATTGGCAGTTAGCAAGTAAAGAGGCAGCATTTTTACCGCTTAACTTAAAGGCGCAGCAGGAAAATTACAGCGCTAATTTGGTGCTGGCTAATAGCCCACTTGTAAAGCATGGCGAGCAAGGTTACAGCCAAAAAACGCATCAGGGGCATGCCTCTTATTATTACAGTTATCCGTTTTTACAAGCCAAAGGCAACATTACATTTGCGGGTGAAACGTATCAAGTAACCGGAGATGCTTGGTTAGACAGAGAGTGGTCTTCGGCGTTAATTGATCCGAGCCAAAATGGGTGGGACTGGTTTAGCATTCAGGCTGATGATAAAAAGCAGGGTGGCTTGATGGCATTTTGTATTCGTAATGGCCAACAAAGTTATGATTACTGCAGTGCATCGCACATTACTTCCGATGGACAAGTGCGCGCTATTGCAAATAATGACGTGACCTTACAGGTATTAAAAACATCTGAGCTTACAACCCAAACGGCGCAAACAACGCCAAGTAATAAATCCTACCCTATTAAATGGCAGCTTAATGTTGAGGGGTTTGAGCCTATAACCATTGAAGCGCGTAACCCCGATTCACGTAATCAATTGAGTATTCCCTACTGGGAGGGGCGAATTAAAACCCAAGGTGGTTTTAAAGGTAAAGGTTATGCAGAGTTAGTTGGCTATTAGTGGATTATAAAGTTTTTAAAAAGAAATGCACTTAAGCGCATGCTAAGTGCATTTTATTATTTAAAGCTTGATACAGCTGATCTTATTGGTTGTATTTTACAGGGCCGTTCACATTATCAATGCTTACATCGCCAGAACCTGCTTCAGTAATAGTCAATGATTTTGCATGATTAACACGAATACTGCCCGAACCATCTTCGATGGTAACGTTTGCATCAACATGCTCAATGGTTAAGTCGCCCGAGTTATCTTCAACGTCTACAGCGCCATTAATATGTTGTATTGCTATGCTTCCTGACCCGTCTTCAACAGTTAATGTACCACGTACATTGCTTACACTCATATCGCCTGAGCCATCATCAATATTTGCATTGCCATTCACGTTATTAATAGTAATGCTACCTGAGCCATCGTTAAGCTCTAGGTTGCCGGCAATGCTTTGAAGCGAAATATCACCCGAGCCGTCGTCTATGTTTAGATTTTTAGCGCCATTGATTGATAAGCTGCCAGAGCCATCTTTTACATCAATATTATTTGTCATGGCGTTAATAGTTATATCGCCCGAGCCATCATCAATATCTAGCTTAAGGTTGTTAGGGACTGTGACCACTAAATTAATGCTTGGCGATTGACCGCTGTAAAAGCTAATTCCATTATTACTTGTATTTTGGGCAACAAGCTTTGCTTTGGTTCCACTCTGAACGAGTGTGAGTTCGTATTCATCGTCAATATCGGCTGTGTAAATAGTGGCGTCAACATTAATACTGGTTGCTGTTGATGAGCCCATTATTTTAAGTGAACCTGCGCCGCTTAATACGTCTAGGTATTCAAGGTTATTGCTAGGTAATGTAAGTTGCTGTGTTTGTTTTACCGATGCAACGCTTGGCGAAATATGAAACACGCAGCCACTTAATAATAAAATACCGCTAATTAGCGAAAGTGGTTTAGCAATGGTAGATACAGTTGATGAGCTCATGGTTAGTCCTTTTAATGTGACGTTATTTGTTAATATAACAAGACTAGAGCAATAATGGGGCCTAAATTTAAGTGTTTGTTTTATAATGAATTTGGTTTTTTGCTAAAAATTAAAAGACTAATTAGTGGTTAAAATTACTAACTATTAATAAAAAGGATGCATAGCGCATCCTTTTTGTTTTAACGACTGGTTTTAATTATACAAATTAAAAGCTGTAAGTAATGTTACCGTATAAAAAGCGACCATCTAAACTGTACGGTGTATAGGGTGTGTACGGGAATATTTGGCTAAAGGTAGAGTAACCAATGTTATCGACCGTAGCTTGCGGGTATTGGTCAAATAAGTTATTGGCACCCAGTGCAAATTTCCATTCGTCATTAGGACGATATGCCACTTCTAAATCGGTTATCCATTTGGCGTCTAGGTATTCATCGCGATCGCTTGTTGTGGAAATATCAGCAACTTCACCGTAACGTGTTGCACGTAACGTTGTTTGCCATTCGTTAAAGTTCCACACGGCCGACAGATTCAGTTTGTTGTCTGGTGTACCTTCTTCAAAACGACCTACTTCACGGCGTGCAAATACAACGTAGTCGTCACCTAAAGAGTTTAGTTGTTCAGGATTATCGTCAACGTGTGTCACTTCGGTGTCGTTAAAGTTAGCCGCTGCGTTTAAGCGCACATCGCCAAAGTTATCTAACTGAAGTAGGTAAGTTGCAACAATGTCTACGCCTTGCGTGCGTGAGTCAATTGCGTTAGTAAAGTAGCGTACGCTTTCGGTATTTAACTCACCAGCATCCGCTAAAATTTGCTGTACTGCGGCACCGCTTAAGTTTTCCGAGAGTACAATACGGTCATCAATATCAATACGGTAGGCATCAACCGTTAAGCTAAAGTTACCTTGGGTGTAAACAAAGCCAGCAGTTAAGTTAACTGAGTCTTCAGCGTCTAACTGTTTTGCGCCAAGGGCTTGCGCTGCGGGTGCATCTGTTGGGAATAGACCTACTTCAAACGCTTGGTTGTTTTCAAGTACGGTTGAAATTTGGCGATACGAGCTTTGTGCAAGCGATGGTGCACGGAAACCTGTGCTAATTGCCCCACGTAGCGATAAGTTTTCGTTTACGCTGTAACGTGTTGCAAGCTTTGAGGTAAAGGTGTTGCCAAAGTCGCTGTAATCTTCGTAGCGGCTTGCTAAAACCATGTTCCAGTTGTCGGTTAGGTAGGTGTCAAACTCAACAAATAGTGCAACGTTATGGCGGCTTTCATCTGTTACGCTTTCTGGACCAAAACCCGAAAGTACCTGTGCGCCACCGGCAGCAATTGGGTTGCCATTGCTATCAAGTGCAGTAATGTAAGAGGCTTCTTCACCCTGTTCTATTTTATAGCTTTCGTGGCGGTATTCAGCACCTAGAGTAAAAAATACGTCGTCAGGTAATCCTAAATCAAGGGTTGTGCTGGCATCACCATTGATTATAAATTGGTCATAAACTAGTGCGCCGTTATCAAATTCGGTGGGGCTGGTGGCACCCAAAGACGTATTTAAGCTATTTACAACGCCCAATGCAAAGTCGTTACGGCCATAGTTGGTACTTACATCCCATGTCCAGTCGCCCGTTTCACCTTCTAGACCTAGGGCAAATGAGTAGTCTTCAACATCGGTTTCAATTTGCGGTAAAAAGCCATCTGGGTAAAGTGCTAATACGTTACGGCTGTCTTGCGCACGGCGGTAAAAGCCACCTGAGTTACCTTCTCGTTTTGAGTAGCTACCAAATGAATACAGGTTTAGGCTGTTATCTAGCTCGTAACCCATATTGTAAAATAAAGCGTAATCTTCAAGGTCAGCTTTACCAAAACGATGGTTGTAACGGTCAATAGTAAATTCGCGCGGGTCTAGGCTGCCATCGTCAAGGCGGCTATATTGCTCGCGAGGGTCAAAACCAGAGCGTTGTGTTGGGCTGTTATCGCGGTATTCAATCGATACGTTTACAAAGCCGCTGTCTGATAATGCAAATCCAGAGTTAGCGCTAATTGTGCGTGTGGCGCCATCGCTAATTTCGCGGTCATCACCTAGGTTAAATGCAAGGTCACCGTTTGCATCTGCGTAGGTGCTTTCTAAGTTCGGTGCGCCCGCCATTTGTGTATCGTATTCACCATAGGTTACGCTTACACTACCGCCTTCAGAGGCATCTTTTAAAACAATATTAATCACCCCAGCAATGGCATCAGAGCCGTATTGCGCTGCAGCGCCATCGCGAAGTACTTCTACGCGCTTAATGGCTGATGTAGGGATCATGTTTAAATCTACCGCAGTAGATCCTCTACCTACAACACCCGCTAAGTTTAAAAGCGCGCCAGAGTGACGGCGTTTACCATTGATAAGCACTAAAGTGTGATCGGGCGCTAAGCCGCGCAGTACAGCAGGTTTTGCGTGGTCTGTTCCATCACCTAAAGTGGCACTTGGAAAGTTAAAGCTAGGCACTTGGTTGGCAAGAACTTGGCTAATCTCAAGTTGGCCTGTGCTTGCCATGTCGCTGCTAGTAATAATATCTACTGGCACTGAGCTTTCAGCAATACTTCGCAAACTACGGCGAGTACCTGTTACTGAGATTACTTCGATATTCTCTTGTGCCTGAGTATCTTGCTCTGCTGCATTAGCTGTAACAAAAGAGCCGCCAAGTGCAGAGGTTACGGCCAGGCTAAGTGCTAATTTATTGGCTGATAAACGCTTAAAAGTCATTTATGTTCCTTAAGAACGTCGTTGTTTTGGTGAGTTTGAAAAAGGAGCGAATCATATAGAAGCGCTCAACTACGTGCAAAGATAAAAACCATCTATGTTATTCACGTTTTTAATAAGTAAGGCCACTGTTTACGTACGTTATAGACGGTTAGATCGTTACTGTTGTAATCTTGTGGCGAATGGTTGAGAAATCAATAAAAGTAAAAGGGAGATTGAAAAAAAGTGATAGGCATAAAAAAGCCAAGTTAAAAACTTGGCTTAAAAAATACGTTTAAATAAATGCCAAAATAATTACTCAGGCGCTACTTCAAGCGTTGTAAATAAAGCATAACGACCTGAATCTACGCCTTCTTCCTTTACATCAACTTCGGTGGCGGTTTCAATTAAATAGATACCCGGTGCGTTCCATGTTGTTGTAAAGAAGCCGTTTTTATCGGTGGTTACTTTTACTTCGCCGCGTTCGTTACGGTAGCGAGTGTCGCCTCTTAAAATATTTACTTCAATACCTTCGCCTGCAGGCTTGCCGTCTTGTAGTAATTGAAAACGCGCTTGCTCGCCTACAAATAAATCGTTCGGATGGGTTGGGCCACTTAGTTCAAGGCCTAAACCTAATAATGCAGGCTTAGATGTACCGTTACGGCTTACAAACGTGTCTACCGTTGAAATCACTTTAGTGGTGCGTACGCCTTGAGCGTTGCTAGGTAATTTAGCGTCTGTTTTTTTGCCAAATACACGTTTGCGTTTACCTTCTTCATCTTTATAAAAGGTCATGTACATTGGCTTTTGTGTCATTGCAATGTGGTAGGTGCCCTGTTCAGTTAAACTAACTGCGGCTGAGCTTTTGCGTTTTAAGTAATAAGCACGAATAGTGTCGCTAACCGGCTCGCCGTTTGGCATAAGCGCCATGAGTAATGTGTCGTCCCATTGAGCGTCTTTTTCTTTTGGCTTAAAGGCTTTATCGGGGGCAAACATTTCGTTAGAAATACTCGCATCAATCATTACATAATGCGCTTTATCGCCAGAAAGTGAGGTGTGTGATGGTAATAACCAACGGCCATGTGCGCTGGCTGATGTAGATACCAGCGCTGATAAGCTAAGTGCGCCAATTAATGCTGTTTTTAATAAATTAATTTTCATTTTTCTGTCCTTTAAATTCGAATTATAAATAGCTACTACTTAGCGTTTACGGTAACAAAACTGGTTGAAAACTCTTTTTTACCATCGATGGTAATTTTACCTGGCTTTGTTAAATCGAGTTCGAGGCGTTTGTAATCACGGCCTCCTTCTTCACGAACAACTTCAATATTTAAAAGGTATTTACCAGGTGCTACGGCGTTGCCGTCTAAATCTTTACCTTGCCAATCAATTGTATAAGTACCAGCGCGCTTAGTGGCGCCACTTATACCGTCAAAGTTAATATTGGTTTTACCTGCTTTACGCCACCATTGGCGTAAGTCTTTAAACCACTCGGCTTTTTGAACCCAAAGTGCAAGCGTTGTTACGTGTTTGCGCTCTGGTGTTTCTAGCCACACAGCAACGTACGGTCGATGATAAGGTTGTACATCAAGGTCGGGTAGGGTGAGTTCAATCTCTAGCTGCGGCGTTTGTGCCTGAACCGTTGTTTGAAATAGTGCGGCAACCATTAATAATGCTGCGCTAAATACAGTACTAACTTTTAACATTAAGACACTCCTTTAATTTGTGGTACCCAGCATAAATAAATAACCAATGGCGTTGCGATGCCTAAAACGGTTATCCATATACCTGCTAAGCGTTTTTTTCTGTTTTGAAACAAAATAATCATGCCGGTAATGGCAAAAATAATCATTAATACCGCTGAAATATCAATTACCCAGCTCCATACTTCACCGGTGTAGCGACCTTTATGTAAATCGCCAATAAGGCTTAAAAAGCCGCCTGTTTGGTAATCGAGGTTTAGCTCGCCAGTTGTAAAGTCAAGCTCAGCGTAAGCAAAACCGGCCGGAAGGGGGTAGTCGAGCATGACAAGTGCGTCTTCTTTTTCCCATTCAATACTTTTTACCTTGGTGAGTGAGTATTGTGTAGCTAGATAGGCTTCTATTTCTGGGTAAAGCGAAGGCAGTGTATTTAGCTGTGCGTTGGCTTTGGTTACAAGCTCAGCTGGAATAGTTGCAGTGACGTGCCCGTTACTTTTATCGTTTTTAAGCCAGTCAACATGGTTAAGTACAATACCACTAACACAAAATAGAATGAGTAAAAAAAACAAAGCGGTAGAAATGTAAATATGTAGGGCACGGCTTGTACTGTACAAAGCTCGCTTATTAATAAACGACATAAATAATTTAATGTAATAAATTTATTACATGATAATGATTTGCATTACTTATTACAAATTTACTTACGTAACTTTACATTAATATTTTAAAACCCCTGAATTCTGGCTAAATAATTTTTAAGCTAGTTAGTGCGTTTAAACGAGGTTTAGTGCTGAGGGGGTTGTGAGGGTCTTAAAATAAGGTAAATCATAACCGCAATTTCTATTGCTGCTACAAGGTATACAACCCAATTAGGTGCTGTTGAGTTAAGTAAAAGTATAAAGCCAGTAAGCATACCAATAGCGGCAAAGTACTTAGCTTTAGTTGGTACCACTTTGTGAGCTTGCCATTGCTGCAAGGTAACACCATAGCGAGGGTGATTAAGTAACCAATTTGCAAGTGCAGGAGATGAGCGAGTAAAACAAGTGAGCGCCAAAATAAAAAATATAGTCGTGGGCATGACCGGAAGCATAATGCCTACAATGCCTAGCGCCACTAAGGTTAAGCCTAGCATTTTTAACCCTACATTTTTATAACAGATAAGTGACGATTTTATATTCATTGACGGCGCTATAGTGAGTGGCGACTAATTTAAAGTGTAGGCCAATTTTACATTTATTATAAAGCTAAAACGCTATTCCAATAAAAAAGGACATACCCAGTATGCCCTTTTTTGTAGACTAAACACTAGTTATTAAAAATAATAACCAATGTTTATATTAAAGCGTTTTTCTGTTTCGCTGCTGTCACCTGCAATCGATCCACCAACGAAAGGTTGGTTATTAGCATGTACAAAATCAAAGTAGGTAAACAAGCCGCCAGCGGCTACAGAAACACCCGTCACGTTCATCCACGTATCTGCGCTGTTGTCAGATTTATCGTAGATAATCCCGTAATCGTTATAAAATTGTAGGCCTGTCACTGGGCCCCACTCAACTGGCATGCTGTAAGCGATGTTTGCATTGGTCATGGTTGCTTCTGCGGCAATACTGTCGTAAAACGAGTAAGCACCTACGGCCATACGATCAATATTATCTATGTCGTAGTTGTATTCACCATGTTGAAGCTGAAAGTTCCATGCATCAATATTGCTATTTAGGTGCATAGCCCATGCATAATAGTCGCCCGCGCGGTCATTACCGTCATGTAACCCGCCAGATAACGCAGAAAAACCTAACTCGGTTGTGCCGCCGTCATGTTCAAAATGGTAACCGTAACGGCCCGAAAACGTATTGTATTCGCCTATTTGGGTTACAGGTTCTGCGTAAATGCCGTCTTCTGGGGCTCTTACGCCAACTACATCGTATGAATAGCGATCGCTGCGGTTGTCAACGTAGCCATCTACGCCACCAAGCTCATCGTTTTTGAAAAAGCCAAGATCTAATTGCCAGTTATCTGCAATTTTACGTTTAAACATGATGCCTAAATCGTGATCATCTTCTAAACCGATGTAATAGGTGGTGTTAAAAAACCAGTTGTGAGAATTATAAGGCCAGTTACCAAAGGGTACTTTGGTGATACCTGCTTGTACTTGCCAATCGTCTGCAAAATCGTACGCTGCATAAGCATATTTTACTGCGGTCATGTAATCAAAAAAGCGAATTTCTGCGTTAAGAATAACGTCGCCTACATCACCAGAAAAATTAAGTCTAAAAACGTCAAAATCGAAGTCGCCGCCGCGGTCTTCGTTATCGTCATCATACGATGCATAACTAAAGTTTGTACGAATAGCACCGCCGACCTTTATGCCGCTGCTTTTTTCTTTCGGCGCTTCTGCCACCACAACGTTTTGGTCAGCTTTTTTCTCGATAAGTGCAACTTGCTCTTGGTGTTTTTCGTTAATTTTTTGCTGTTTAGATTTTTCTTCAACTAGTTTTTGTTCAAGCAGCTTCATTTGCTGCTGTAGTTGTTTTAATTGACTTTGAAGCGTGTCGATATCGGTGGCGTAAGAAGTACTCGAAACACTACCTAAAATAAATGCGAGCGATAATTTTGAGAGTTTGGTCATATTAGCTGCTTCTTTTCGTTTGGTTAAAAATAAAAACCCAAGATATTAATAACACCTTGGGTTAAGAGCTTAGTACAAAACCATTATATTTTTTATTGTTCGTTTTTTATTCTTTAGGCGCTTGTGTAAGTGCGCCCACTTCAAGTAAGGGAGATGCATCTAATTTATCTGCATCCATCATGGCTGCAATACGCTGCATAGATGAAAGTAATAAAGACTGCTCCCATTCAGCCAGACCAGAAAACTTTTCTATGAAGTGTTCTTGTAATGGTTGAGGGGCTTTAAGTAGTAATTCTTTCCCTTTTTCGGTGAGGTGTAAGCTCACTCGACGTTTATCCATTTGGCTTCGAACGCGTGTGACCAGATCTCTGCTTTCAATTCTGTCGAGAATATTAGTTACGGTCGCTGGGCTTAAATTTACATTTTGTGCAATGCGGCTAGCAGTGATGCCATCAGTTTGAGACACTTCGTGCATTATAAGCAGTTGTGGGCCAGTTAAGCCGGCTGTTTTATTAAGTTGCTTTGAGTGTAAATCAATCGCTCGGATCACTTTACGTAAAGATACCAATAACTCGTCATATTTTTGCATGTGTTTATCTCGTCGAAAAGCGATGCTTTGCCATAATCGCGAAATGTTACACATCAAATAAATTGAATTCAAATTAAAAATTTAATTTTTTACTGCTGTTACTCGTTTTTATTAATTAGAGTAGAAACTAATTTACCTTAAAGCAATACCCCTTTAGTTAAGGTTTTTTATAGGTGGGAGTGCTTCGTTAAGCATTTTAGCTACGTTTGCACTATTAAATACACGGCTCAAATTGCTTTTTTTACAATTCATTTTATGCGTTTAGTGTGTAATTAATTAAAGTGTAAATTAAGTAAGTGCATGATATACAACTATCAATATGCTCACAATGATTGTCTGAATAAGCAAAAACTTATTTGCTTGGTTTATACTTTACGTTATATGTAAGAGTATTGAACGTTGTGATTATTAATATTAAAGGGAAAGGCATGAAATTATCGCCATCAGTGAGCATTGAACACACCGAAACCGGTCTTGAATTTATTAATATTGAAAGTGATTTGTGCAATGCAAAAATATTTTTGCAAGGTGGCCAAATTACGCAATTTACACCTAAGGGCAAGCAACCTCTTATTTGGGTGTCGGGTAATGAAACTTTCTCAGAAGGCATGAGTATTCGCGGTGGTATTCCTATTTGTTGGCCTTGGTTTGGGACACATGCTAACGGTGGTTGGCCCGCACACGGTTTTGCCCGAACCAGCTTGTGGCAAGCTGATGAGGTTAATGAAACTGAGGAATGTATTACGGTGAGTTTAAAGCTACCCATGAAGTTGGTGAACACTGAATATTGGCCGCATCAGTCGGCATTGAAGGTGGAATTTGTTTTAAGTGATTCGCTTGAGGTGAGATTAACCACAACAAACTTAGGCGATACGGCGTTTAGCTATACACAAGCGTTGCATACATATTTTCCAACGTCAGATATTACTAATACACACGTTGACGGCTTACAAGGTGCGCAATATATTGAATTTGCTGAAGGACCTTTTACGCAACAAGCGGTTGTTGGATTTGAACGTGAAACCGATATGGTTTACACCCAAGCCACACCTATTCAATACATAAATACGCCCGAAGGCGTTATTAAAGTTGGGCGAGCAAACTCTAGTTCGTGTGTGCTTTGGAATCCGTGGATTGAAAAATCAAAGCGCTTGTCTAATTTTGCTGACGATGAATACAAAACCATGTTATGCCTTGAAGCCGCCAATGTATTAGATGATGCGGTTACCCTTGCACCACAGCAAAGCCATACGTTGGTAACATCTATAGAATGGGCATAATAAGATATGCCTAATTAGGCTTTGTGTGCGAATAAAATAATAAAAACAGTATAGGAAATAGTGTGTTTAACAATCAGCAAATAACGGATTTACCACAGCATAAAAACATTGAATTTAAAGCGCTTGCCGATAAAGCATTGCTGCATGCACAGCTTAACTGGTTAGTGTTTTATATTCCTTTTAGCGCAATATTAGCCGCAATTTGTTACTTCAACGAAAATTTTGCGAATAACGCGCAAACGTATTTATTAATTGGTATGCCTATTTTAATTCTCGCTTCTATGCTTTACAGCGTTGCGAGTATTAAATTGCAAGGTGTGGCTATGCGTCAGCACGACATTGCGTTTAAAAAAGGAATTATTTGGCAGCGGGTGACTATTTTACCGCTAGCGCGCGTGCAGCACATTGAAATACACCGTGGCCCCATTGAGCGAAAGCTGGGTTTAGCCAGTTTAAAGCTGTATAGCGCCGGTGGCATGAGTGCCGATTTGCAAGTAAGCGGGCTTACACACACGGATTGTAAAAATATGCGCCAGTTTGTTCAAAATTACCGCCAAGAACAAACGTCTACTCAGGCTGTACCAGCCGATGAGTGATTTTACACCTCATACCACACAAACGGATGCTGGCCAGGTGCAATTGTGGCAAAAAGTATCGCCTTGGGCACTTTTGTATTTTGTTGTCCATTTTGGTGTGCGTTTTGTGCGCGACGGTATATTTAACCTATTACCGCTTGGTTTTGTATTTGTTACACAAGTAGAAAACAAACTCTTCTGGGGGCAAATTGCAGCAGCAGTGGCTGTAAGTGCTTTGCTTTTATACTCGGTTTTATATTACAGAAACTTTAGGTTTTGTATTTCAAGCGATAACGAAATACTCCTTAATAAAGGCGTTTTTAAAAAAGAACGTTTAACGCTTAAATTTGAGCGAGTACAAAATGTAAATATTGCTGAGCCTTTTTACTTTAAACCAGTAACGCTGGTTAATTGTATTTTTGATGCGGCAGGTAGCGCGGCTCAAGAAGCTGTATTGCCGGGCGTAACCCAAGGTTACGCAGAGCAAATGCGAAAGCAAATATTTGCTTACAAGGCCCAACAGCAACTTGAGCCAGACAGTGAAGTAGAAACAGACGAGGCTACTGAGCAAAGTAGTTTGTTTATTTCAAACAAAGAAATAGCCAAGTTTGGTTTAATGTCAAACATGGCTATTTTAGCGCTAGCCGCCATTGCACCACTCATAAATGTGGTAGCCGATGTGCTTGAAAAGCAATTAATCACAAAAGTAGAAGGCTTTTACGAGCAAGAACTTGGACTTGTAGCCAGTGCAGCGTTATTTGCTATATTCACAATGTTTGTACTTGTGGTACTTATTGCTGTTTTGCTTTCGGTGGGAATGTCGCTGATTCGGTTTTATAATTATCAGCTTTATTTTAAAGGTAAAAAGTTTAAACGCATTGCCGGTTTATTAGAGCGCCACCAGTTATCGATGAGCTTAGACAAAGTGCAGTCGATTGTCATTAAGCAAAATATTATTGCCCGGTTACTTAAGCGCTTTACCGTTGAATTTTTGCAAGCGAGTAGCGGTGGTGCAATGGCGGGTATGGCCGCTAAAAAAAATAAACAAACCTTAGTCTTACCTGTATTAAATAACGAGCAAGTAAACAGCGTATGCCAGTGGATTTACCCGTGGTTTAACAACAGCGCACTGGCATTTAAGCAGGCAGAGCGAGCACTTTGGTATAAAAACTTAGTCTTGTATGCATTGTTACCTAGTCTACTTGTTGCTGTGTTTTGTTATTTTAATGAGCTTAATTACTTTATCAGCGTGGGTGTGCTTGCTGTATTTGCAGGCTTGGTTACCTTGTCGTATCAACGTTATGGTTACTATTTACATGAAGATGATGGCCGATTTTACATGGTTGTACGTAAAGGCATGATTGGCGTACATTATCGTGTGTTTGAACTTTATAAAGTACAAAGTGCTAGCAGCGAAAGTACCTATTTAATGCGAAGATCAGGATTGAAAAGCCTGTATATACAACTTGCTCATGGCTTTGCGTTTATGCCATACATAAAAGAGCAAGACGCTGATTTTGTGATTGATTTTACGCTTAAACAGGCTGAGTCAGACACTCGTAGTTGGATGTAATTTCTGCAAACAATAAAGTATGTGCGAAAACACATTTGCACATGCTTTATTACACTTTTTTACTGCAAACTCAGTGAGTTTAATAATACTCTAAGCATTATTGAAAATGCTACTTAAGGGATTATTGTGAAAAAGTCACTCATTGCCTCAGCTTTGTTGCTCGCTGCCCCCGCGTTCGCTGCGGATTGGCAAACCATTCATACCGAGCATTTTAATGTGCACTACAGCATTGAGCATATTGATTTTGCTAAATCGACCGCGGTTGAACTTGAAATTGTTCGCACGAAAGTGCTTGAACAACAAAATCGTGCACTCGATGAAATAGTCGATGTTGTCGTGTTTGACCCCTTAAATGCGGCGAACGGGTTTGCCTTGCCTACATCAAGCAACCCAGTAATGGCACTTTTTACTACCCCACCGCAGTCTGATACGGTGATTTCAAACAGTTCTGGTTGGCAGCAGTTACTGGTGTTGCACGAATACATTCATTTAGTGCATTTGGCCCAGCCTACACGCAACCACTGGCAGCAAAAAGTGCGCGGTTTGTGGGATATTTACGATTTAACCTACAGTGATACGCCGCGCTGGGTTGCTGAAGGGTATGCAACGTTAATTGAATCTAAAATGACCGGACGAGGGCGCTTATTTGATAATTACTCTGAGTCGATATTACGTGAATTTGCTCAACAAGGTGCGCTACCAACCTATGGGCAATTGAATAGTGATAATGGTTTTATGGGTGGCTCTATGGCCTATTTGATGGGCAGTCGGTTTTTATATTGGCTAGAGCAAACATTTTCTGAGCAAATACTTGATAGTGTATGGACCCGAATGCAGGCAGTTAAGTCGCGTGATTTTGATGAAGCATTTGAAGGTGTGTTTGGCCAAAGCGCAGCGAAGCTATATCGCCGTTTTATTGCTGAATATACGTATAATGCCATGCAGCAAGAGCAAGGAGAGCAACCACTTGATAGTGAGCTATGGCTAGAGCTTGATTTATACGCAAGCAATCCAACACTTTCACATGATGGCAGCAAGCTTGCAATAGTTGAGCGTGATGCCAAGCGTAATACTAAGCTCGTTATTTATAGCACCGAAGATAACACCAAAGCGATGGAGAGCTTTGAAAAGGCACAAAATGAGTTAATTAAGCAAGACCCACTCGATATACCAGATTCGCCACCGAGCGTGTTTAAGCGTGAACAAAAGCAAGTGCTTAATCAAATAAATCGGGCAGGTATAGCCAACCCTCAATGGGTAAATAGCACAACACTGTATTTTAATGCTTATAGTACTGAAGAGTCCGGCATTTATAATCGGGTGTCTGATATATTTAGCTATAACATTGAAACCGGCAACGTAGAAAAGCTAACCGAGTTTGCAGGGCTAAGACGCTTTAGTGCAACAAGCGACGGTGACACTTTGTATGCAGAGCAAATACGTGATGGCTATTCTGAATTAGTAAAAGTAGATATTAATACCGGCACCATAACGCCGTTGTTCAAAAAAAGCTTAAATACTGCATACGATTACCCCACGCTTAGCCCCGATAATAAAAAATTAGTTTATTTATCAGCTTCTTTAAACGAAAACTGGCAGATGTATATACAAGATGTTGATGGTGGTGTTAGCCAGCCTGTACCTATGCCAAACGAATATCAATATTTAACCCAACCTAGCTTTAGTGACAATGGCGAATCAATCTATTTTGTTGCGGGATTAAATAAAACGACTGATATTTATAATTACCATATAGCCAGTAATACCCTAAAGCGTTTAACACATGGGCAAGAAGCGGTTGCTCACCCCATTGAAATGCAAGATGAAACGCTGCTTTATTTATCGATTAATGCCGACGGCCCTGATGTAAAAAGCCTAGCGAATACCAGTATTAAAACGACGGTGACCGATTTAGCTGTTAATAGCAAAGCCCCGCTATTAATGGTTAATGAGCACACGTTGCCAAAGGCTAAAGTATACACGCAAGAGGTTGGCGAACAGCGCGATTATGCAATACTCGATCAGCACGCAACCTTTGCGTTGGGCTCTCAGTATTATTCTGCATCGACCAGCTTATTAACTATGGGTATTAAAAGCAGTGATTTATTAAAGCAGCTAGACCTGCAAGCTGGTTATAGCATTGACTTAAACGATGATGCATTACATGGTGGCTTTGTAAATGCCAAATACAATGCGCTTGATGTTAAGTTTAAACTCGCTTTGTATGACTACAACTTAGATACCTCTCGCCAATATCAAGCTTTAAGCCCAAGCAATTTAAATAACGAAATAGATGCTCTTGGTGGGTTTGTAGCAATGAGCTATCCACTTAAGTTTGGCCAATTAAGCTTAACCCCTGAGCTTGCTTATAACTATACTGATTACAAACAAAGCCATACTCGTTGGACGCGTGTCGGTTTTGCTCAACGTTGGCAATATGACCGCCAAGCTTTTGCTATAGGGCAGCGTATTAATGCCCGTTGGTACGAAGGTAAAAGTGAAAACAATTGGCAAGGGTATGACCTCGATGCGAGCATATTTGGTAAGGTGTATAACGCTCCTTTGTACATTAATTTCACACAAAAGCAGCGAGACGATGCACGCCTTGCGCTAGGCGGGTTTAGTTCAAACCTTATTAATCAACACTACAGTAGTGAATTTGTGCTAGCAGCTGAACTGCCTTTTTATAGTGCAACTGCCGAGCGTTACCAAGGATATGGCGGCGGAGTTACTTATAAAGAAGGTATGCCATGGCTTTATTACACTCAGCATCAATTAGATGACAGCGTTTATGCACAAAGTTACGGTTTAAAATATCAAGGTGACTTTAGCTTTGGCATGGGGCCTGCGGGTGTTAACGATTTAACATTTAATGTGGGGGTGTCGCGTGTTGAGGGCAGTAGCTTTGACGATGAAATGCGTGCATGGCTGAGCTTTTACTATTCGCTTTAAATAAATTTAATGAGCTTAGTTGAACTGTGGGTAGTAAATCGATTAACCACAGTTCAATTCACCCTAATCTTTATATTGCAGCGACAACAATTTGGCTTGATATACGTTTAACTTTTTATCGTCTCGCTCATACTCAATTGCTTTTTTAATTAGCCGCTTTGTGTGCTGTTTTTTACCTTGCTGGTAGCGAATTTTAGCAAGCTCTAGGTATAGCTCAGAAATATAGGGAGCTTTAACGATGGCGAGTTCTAAGTGGTCTTTTGCTCGATTAATAAAACCGGTTTGTAAATCGTTTTTTGCTAGAACAAGCAGTTCATAAGGGCCTTTCTCTTTATTAACTAATTGACTAGTTAGTTGCTCAGCAAGTTCACTTTTACCAAGTTGTTTAGCTAATAATTGATAGTTATTAATTAAATTTATATTCGATAGATTATTGTTTATAGCGGTTTCGTAAATTACTTCTGCTGTTTTTAAATCGCCCGCACGGCGATGTAAAATACCTGCCATATTAAAAAGCTCAGCATCATTCGGAGTAAAGTTGTTAGCTTGTAAAATAAAAGAATAAGCGGTGTTTAGTTTTTCTTTAGCTAGTGCTTTAGCCGCTAAATTACTATAAAACTTCGCAACCAAATCGTTGTAGCTGGCACTGCCGGAATAAAAACTACCGCGTGTAGGAAAATAATCAATCAGGGTACCTGGGCGAAAAACTTGAATAACGTTCTCTTTTTTCTCAACTTTTGGTGCATATACCATGGTTCTGAAATGATTAGCTACATAGACCATTCCACTTTCTTTTGCGTACACAGGTTCACTAGTAACTTCTTGAAAGCTGGTTTCTAGCCCCAGCGCATTTGCATAACTTTGTGTAAGAACCGCTAAACTAATACAGTTGCCGTGTGCGCGAGTAAGAGTTTGCGAAGAAGTTAATGTGTCACCATGGTAACTAAAATCGCTAAGTTGGTTTTCTAAATAGTTGTAAATAATACGATCGGTTCTAACACCATTTAGTTGCTGCTGGTTGGCATAAGCTAAAAAGCGTTTTTTTTCGGCGTTTGGCAATTCAAAAATATTCAACTCGCTGGGAGTGTCTATTTGTTTAAAGCGGGTGTGATTAATAAGCGCAGTAAGCTGGGGTTGCTCAACTGTAGGCGTTGTTGGAGTGCTTTTACATGCACTTAAAAATACCAAAAATAATGTAACTAATACTATAGATTTCATAAGCCACCTCAATGTGATTTTTAACATTACATTGAGGTGACTTTTTAATCAAGCGGTTATTGTTCGTTGTTTATTATGACGATTTTTTTGCGATTGTTTTTTACGTTTGCGGCGTGTTAACCATAAGTAAAAGCCAGTAGCACTTAGCCATAGTGGACTTAGCCCTATAAAACTCCACAGTATTTTACTTATTAGGCCAGCAAAATAACCAAAATGAAGCTTACGAAAGCTGTCTAGCACTTTCCAGCCAAGACCTACTTGGCGTATATCCCAATTGGCAATGTGCTCACCAGTGATTTTGTTATACGAAACGGTATTAGCGTATTCACTTGCCAGTGGGTTATTAGAATTTACTTCACCAAATACAGTAATGTTGTCGTCAGGTTCTAATGGCATAACCAAGTAAGTGCTGTTGAACGTGGCTATTTGTCGCTTGCTGTCATCTAAAATATCTTGGAAGGAAACATTTTTGCTATACAGGTTTTTGGTTAGGGCATGATGTTCTTCTTCAGCGTGTTCAAGTACTTCGTGATACCAAACGGCACCATTAAAATAACCACCGGTTATAGCTAAAACAATTAAAATAGGTGAGCCAATAACACCAGTCATTTTATGAATATCACTTAATACGATTTGTAATGTTGCGCGCCAACGCACGGTAAATAGGCGTTGCCAAAACTTTCGGTAAATAATGAGGCCGGTTATTCCAAGCACCAATAAAAATAAAGCAAAAAAGAACCCCAAAACGGTGCCTGTTTGGCCTGGTAAGCTTTTTAAATCATTGAGTAAAAAGGTGTAATGGAGTTCTAAAAACCAATCTGTAAAATAATGGCTCGTTCCCACGGGAGTTGACAAAATATCACCAGTATATTGATTTAAATGAAATTTATACCAAACTTGCGACTCGCGCTCGATTAAGTAAACCCGATCAGCAGTATCGTCGTTAAAAATTTCCCAGCTACCGATAACATACTCAGGGTAAGCGTTCTGAGTGATGGAAATTAACTCATCCATATTCAAGCGTTCAGGTTGAGTGCTAATCACAAAATGACTTTCGGGCATAAGTAAGCCATCTATCTCGCTTTTAAATACAAGCACACTGCCAGTAATACTTATTACAATTAATGGAATAATTGCAATGAGAGCAATCCAGCTATGAATTTTGAAAAGTGTTTTTCTCATGGGTTATTGTTTTCTAAATTACTTATATGCAAATGATATCAATTGTTATTTGTATTTAATAGTGGTTGAGTAAGTATTCGGGAAATTAATAAACTGTGCACATTACATAACATATTTTGTAAATATAAGTTTCCAGTTACAAAAAAGGGTTTTTGTTGTTTAGTTGAGTTAAATTAACTTCACTCTACAATGCCGCGCTCACAGTAAAAGCCTTTTAAAACATATGTTTAATAAATGTTTTTATTAAGTAATTAAAGTAACCGTTATGTAACAGCGAGGTTGTTTTGGCGCACTATTTGCCTATTTTGTCTTCATTTATTTTACTTTTTAGCTTTTTACCATTGCTAAATAAAATTAGAAAAAACAGAAGTGTTTCTGGTTTATCTTTGCTGATGATGACATTTGGAGTCGCACAGAGTCTCTATTTCATAACGTATAACATTTATTTTGAGCGATACTTTATTGCTTTACCTTTTTTTGTAACAGGCGTATTAAGCGGCTTGATCTTGTACTTTTTTGCCCGTTACAACGCCGCAAAGCAAGAACGGCTTCAGTTAGTGCTTATGCTTGGCTTTTCGCTTATGCCGTTTTCGCTGTTATTAAGTCCAAACTTTGATACCGCATGGGTGCTCAACGCACTTACCTATGTAGGATTGGTGATGAGCTCAGTGCGCGTAATGCCACAAACCTACAAAACGCTGCGCACAGGTGATGTAAGTAATTTAAGTGCTCGTTATTTTAGTTTGCAGTTCATAGCGGGCATTTGTGGCTTAGTTGTTGAGTTAACAAATACCACACCAAGTACTTCACACTTACTTATGTTTATCATGTTGTTGCTGACTAATGCCGTGCAATTTGGTTGTATGCAATATTATAAAATGCGACCGATAATGGCTTAATGTTTTCATTTATATTTAGGTAAATATATGGCATGTTACTTTATCGTTATTCAAAGGATAGAGTATGAATTGGGAGCAATTTGGCTATTTATGCCGAATAAATAGTTCAGCACAGTTAAGCAAAAGCGATAAGCTAAGGTTAAGTGAAAAGGCGAGACTAAGCATATACCAAGGCGATAACGACGATAGTGAACTTGCAAAAGCGCTAGTTGCAGGTGTTGTGTCGCAAGACGAAATAGCCGCACAAAAAAGTGCAACTTATTACCAGTGCTTACCCAAATTAATCAACGATTTTAAATTTGAGCATAAAGGCTGGCTTGTTTATTTGACGTTTGTTTTTGCGTTTTTTTGTTTATCTTCTCTTCTTTACCAACTTTTTGTTGTCCCTGCATTTGTAGACATGTACAGCATGAATCAACAACATGATCACAATGTCTTTGATAGCTATTTTCGCTATTGGTATGTTCCGATCATATTATTATTTTTGCTGCTTAGTTTTATACTCAGCGTAATTTTAAAGCTCAAAAACGCCAGTATATTGAGTGAGTTAAAGCCGTTTTCAGGCTTGTTTAAAGTGTTTTTCCCACGAAAACTAGTCAAAAACTACGAAACACTAACTGCTATTTTATTCTTTCCATTAAGCTCAGTAAATTCAGGTGTTACAACCACAGAAACAAAGCATTTATATGAGTGTGAAGCACTGGGGTTAAATGCTCAAAATGAGTTTGAAGTACTGTTACAGCAGCAGTTAAAACAGTTTAATCAGCGCGCAAAATACTTTATTAATAAACTTATAATCGTTTATGGTGCAGTGATTGTTGTCTCTATTTATTTGTTTGTATCAGCGGCCTATAAACCACTATTTATGTATGGAGAAGTATTATGAAAGCAAAAGGATTTACGCTCATAGAGTTAATGGTGGTTGTATCAATTATTGGTATTTTGGCTGCTGTAGCATTGCCTCAATACAGTAAATACATGCAAAAGGCAGAGCTTGTTGATCCACTTGCTATGGCGGCTGCAATACGAGAAGACGTAACTGTGTTTTACCTCGAGAATAAACGTTTTCCTAATAATAATGAAGAAGCGGGTGTCCCTGCTAGTCAATACTTAATAGGGAATAGGGTAACGGGAATTACTATTAAAAACGGTGCCATACATATTGCTTTAGGCAACAAAGCATCTCGGCCTTTACAAAATACCACGTTAACGTTTAGACCAGCAGTTGTTGAGGGCAGCCCCTCTAGCCCAATTTCTTGGTTGTGCGGCTTTGATCAGCCAGTCACAGGAATGAAAGCGATTGGTGAAAATAAAACCTCAGTGCCAAAAGATTTATTACCCTCGGCGTGTATTTAAAATACTAGGGAAGCTAATGCAATTAACTATTCACCAAATTGATGCGTTTACACACGCTTTATTTAAAGGCAATTATGCAGCTGTTATCCCACTTGAGTCGTGGTTGGATGATGACCTAATGCTAAACATAGGCGCTGAAAACAACGTATCTGAAACTGCGTTTACCTGTAGGCAAACCGATGGCTGTTTTGCTATTCGTTGGTTTTCACCTTTAATGGAAATAGACTTTTGTGGCCATGCTACTTTGGCTGCTGCGTATGTATTATGTGAAGAACATAATGTATCGCAAATTCGTTTTATCGCTGATGCAGTGGGTGAGCTGATAGTTAATAAAAACAATGATGGCAGCTTTGCTATGACGTTCCCTAAACAAGCACCTGTAGAGGTTAAAAACCCGCCACAGGCACTGTTAAATGGCTTGTCTATACAACCTATTAAGGTACTTAAAAATCGTCAAGCTTACTTTGCTGTTTATGAATCGGCTAAGCAAGTAAAGAGCTTAAATACCGACTCGGCACTCTTAAAAACGCTAGCGCCACACGATGTAGTTGCCACTGCGTCTAGTGATGAATACGATTTTGTTTCTCGTTATTTTTGGCCTGCCAGCGGTGGCGATGAAGATTATGTCACGGGCTCTATTCATACAGGGCTTGCTCCATATTGGGCACAGTTGTTAGGTAAAACACAGTTAACTGCCTATCAGGCATCTAGCCGAGGTGGTCATATACAGTGCGATGTTGGGGAGTCAACGGTAACTTTAACAGGCCATGCTGTTAGGTATTTAAAAGGCAGAATTTACCTTTAATGGTGATAGGAATTAAGTTTATAAAAAAGGCCACAATCAATGTGGCCTTTTTTTGTTACAACTATTTACGCTTCGAGTGCTTTTGCAATTAAGCGATCAATATACTTTTTATGGGCTTTGGCTGCAGTATCTGCGCCCCATGACAGGCTTGTATCCGCTATTTCGGTTAACTGATAAAGCGCGGCTGTTTTAGCGAGGTTATCGAACTTGCTTGGTTTGCCTAAACCCGCAATAGCGATCAGTTGGTTTACATATTCAATTTGTAAATTGTGACTGATTGAGCTGGCCTCTGCGTCTTTTACAAAAATACTCGCCGTTAAATCCCCCATAAATTGATTTAAGCTATATTCGTTTCCGTATAAAGCGGTATCTGAAATACGCAGTAAAACCGCTGGGTGCAGCAGCTGTGCAAGCACAGACTTTTGCATGCCTAAAATCATTTTGTGAGGTTTAGGGTCTTCATTTTTACCATAGTGATTAAACCCGCGGCGCTGTTGCTGCATGAAGTTATAAAGCGGTTGCATGCTTTGTAACACATCAGGTGCAAACACGTACTCGGCTAGAATTTCCATGGCTTGAGTTTGTTTTTCAAGCGGCACCGGGGTGAAAGGCTTGTCGGCGTTTGTATCACCTACAACGGCGCGCTCTACATAAACCCCACCAATTTGGCGAGATACAATACCCGCCTGCGATCTGTACTGACCAAATAAGCTATTAGCTGAGGTAACAAGTTGCTGGTAAGAGTCGCCTTCAACAGTGGCTTTATCTTTAAGCTCAGTAAACAGTTTATTAATAAGTGCCATGCGGTCTGCACCATAGGCTGCTGGGTTTGATGACAAATCGCCAATCATTACGCGGGGATCGATATGACGGCCCGGCGCGCGCATATCGTCTGCATCGTTACCAAACGCTAAAGCATGCTCACTAGAACGCGCAAGAATTTTACTAAGACGAGCTTGCTCGGCAGATGCGTCAGCCAGCGCTACACTGTATCCGTAGTTAATAGCCCAGTCGTCGTATGGGCCTGGTTTAGTTTGAAAAATATCCCCTTGCTGCATGCCAATTGGTGCAATATTGGCCGGTGCATAGTCCATTACTGAGCCTGTTACGATACCTTGGGTTTTACTCTTATCGTGCACTTCTTTCTCATCCCACAAAATAGATGATTTCATGTTGTGGTTAAGGCCCAATGTATGACCTACTTCATGCAGAATAAGCTGTGTTAACCCTTGGCGTATCATTTCGTTTTCTTCAATGCTATCGCCAGCAGCTAAGCCTTTTGCAAGCATAAGGTTTTGTTGAATTTCATGACCTAATGAGCAGTTTAATTCACCAGTATGTGTACTATTGCTGTGGCTCATAGCGCCTTGTGTATAAAGGGTGTCGTAAATCCAGCGATTTTTCATAAATACAAACTCAAGCATAATGTCTGAGCCCAGTATTTCGCCTGTTAGCGGGTTGGCAAGTGCAGGCCCGTAGCCACCAAATGGTGGTTTTGGCGATGAGGTCCAACGCAGTACATTGTAATTAATGTCGCCTGCATCCCAGTCGGCATCATCAGGTTGTATTTTTACTTCTAAGGCATTTTTAAAGCCTGCTTTTTCAAAAGAGCTGTTCCATGCAAGTACAGCGTCTTTAATTGTGTCGCGCCACTCTATTGGTGTGGTGTTTTCTATCCACCATGTAATTGGTTTTACAGGCTCTGAAAGTGCAGCGCTTGGGTCTTTCTTTTGTAAATCCCAGCGCTTAATAACATCTTCGTAAGGCGTCCAATCAGTTGACGTCATTTGATCAAACTGGTTTGTGAAATAACCAATGCGCGCATCGTCTAAACGAGGCTGGTAGTTGTTTTGTGGGAGTGCTACAAATGAATGCTGAACCTTCACAGAAACACTACGCGGGTCACTTACTGCGCCAGAGCCACGAACGGTTGGACTTGCATTGGTAAATACGTAATCTACGACAACGTCTAAATTATTAGGGTAAGGACGCTGTTTAATAATGCGCGATTTTTTGCTGTCTAGCTTGCCTACTTTAAAACGTTTTTTCGCATTTTTATCTGCGGGATTTATAGTAGGAGATACTTTATGAAGTGCTTCACTTAAAAATAACTTATTGACGTTAAAGGCAATTTTACCGTCTTCTTCTTTTTCTATTTTAATACTCGCAAGCACAGCTTCACTAATGTTTGCATTGCTGGCTTTTGAAATGGCACTGTTTTCGTCAAATTTATAACGAGGTGTTTTACTTATAATATCGATACGGTCGAAGTACTTTCTAAACTCAATGAGTTTGGTTTCACGGTAAGATCCACGAAAGTGTCCAGCATCAGTCACCCCATCAACTGTATGAGCAAAATAAACGAAAGGAGTATCTAGCTGCGATTCGTTAATGACCATTAAGTGCTTACCCGTTTTTTCGTCCTGATAAAGGTTAAATATACCGGCAAATTCGGTTTGACCTTTGATCATTTCACTTAATGTTTTTGGTTTTTTTTCGTCTTTTTTGTCATTGGCAAAAGCATGGCCGCTTAGAGCAATACTGAGCGCAAGAGTTAGGGTGGTTAGTTTCATAATGTCATCTTTTCGTTTGTTAATTTATTTTTACTGTACGTAATTTCAATTTGTTTCGTACAACAAATCGATGAAATAATACCTTTTTTATTTAATGTATTGATTTTAAATAGTAAAAGTTTGTAACAAAATATAATTTTATGGCTATATAATCTAATTTATAATTAAGTAATTAATTACGAGAAGTATAATTAATGCACATTTGTAACAGTTGCTTACAAATGTCACGTAATTGTTTAATTAAGCTCTGTTATTATGGCGTTAATAGAAATTTGGGGTAATTAGGATATGCAAACAAATTCACTTAGATGGGTTTTTCCATTTGTTGCGCTTGCTATAGGAGTTGTTGGTTTTAAAGCAATAAACGCTCTTGCAAATGAACAAGAAAAAAAAGCGTTAGTTGATACGCGACCTACTGTTCAAGTTGAGTCGGTTTCGGCTAACGACCATCAGGTTGTAATTAACAGCTATGGCGAAGTAAAGCCGCTGGAAAATACACAACTGTCTGCACAGGTATCGGGAGAGGTACTGAGTTGGCATCCGAGCTTTGTTGCCGGTGGGGTTGTAGCACGTGGTGAAACCTTATTTTCGATTGAAAAAGATAACTACGAAGCTGCAGTGCTCGTGGCTGAAGCTGAACTTGCTCGTGCCCAAGCGGGTTTAATTGAAGAACAAGCGCAAGCAAAAGTAGCTGAAGACGAAGCAAAACGCTTTCCAAGTAAAGCGCGTACTGATTTATTTTTACGCAAGCCTCAAGTACTTAGTGCGCAAGCAAATGTTAAATCAGCGCAAGCAGCATTAAAACGTGCGCAGCGAGATTTAGAAAACTGTGATGTTAAAGCACCTTACGATGCACTTATTGTGAGCCGTAATGTAGGTGTGGGCCAATACGTGACAATGGGCTCGCAAGTCGCTGAGCTAAACAATATAGAAACTGCTGAAGTAATTATTCCTATTGCAGGCTTTGATAGTGTGTTTTTGCCTGAGCGTATTAAAGGGATTACCGCAACAGTTATTCAAAAAGGCCTTAATAGCTTTACTCGTGAAGGCGTTATTGACCGCGATTTAGGTATTGTAGATAACGCAACACGTATGAGCAGTTTAGTGGTGCGAATTGAAGACCCGTATGGCCTTAAAAATAAACAACCAGCAATTAAATTTGGCAGTTACGTACAGGTTAATTTTGCTGGTACAACATTAAATAATATCTACCGTTTACCTCAAGCGCTTGTTAACAACCAAACCGTTTGGGTGGTTGGTGAAAACCAAACCCTTGAACCAAGAAAGGTAACGGTAATACGAGAAGAAGGCGAGTACTTCTATATTAGTAGTGGCCTAAAAGCTGATGATAAGCTGGTGGTTACGTTACCAGAATACCCTCAAAAGGGAATGGAAGTTAAAATAGCAGGTGCCCAACCGGCACCTGAAAGCTCTGATGTGAGCACCTCAAATACGCAACAGCTTTAAGGTGTAATAACAATGAGTGAATCAACACAAACAAAACAAACAGGGTTAATAGCTTATTTTGCCAATAACTCGGTTGCTGCAAACTTAATGATGTTGTTTATTATCGTAATGGGTTTTTTAAGCTACAAAACGATTCAGCGACAAATGTTTCCTAATATAGAAATTAACTATATTAACGTAAACGCTAATTACCCAGGCGCCTCTCCTCAGGAAATTGAAGAAAGTATTCTTATAAAAATTGAAGAATCACTTAAAGATATTACCGAAATAAAAAAAGGCGTGTATCGCGCATTTAGAAACGGCGGCTCTGCAAGTCTTGAAATTCATACAGACGCAGAACTCACCGATGTGCTTGATAAAGTAAAACTGCGTGTTGACGGTATTGCTACTTTTCCAGCCGGTATGGAACCGGTCACCATAAGTCAGATTGAATTTAGACAAGATGTAATAGGCATGACACTGGTTGCAGACTTGCCTTTATTTGAGCTTAAGCCGATAGCAAATAATATTGAAGATGAATTGCTGCAATTATCTAATGTATCGCTTGTGGTCAATGATGTACCGCTTGATGAAATAGCGATTGAAATCGACCCAGATACATTACGCCAGTACAACTTAACAATTTCAGATGTTATGAATGCTGTGCGTCGTTACTCTGCTAACTTTTCGGCAGGTCAGTTAAAAACTGATGCGGGCGTTATATCAGTTCGTGTTGAAAACCAATTTTATTCAGGCGAAGAATTTAGACAAATTCCGGTAAAAATTGGCGAGTATGGTGCCAAAGTTTTACTGCAAGATATTGCCACAATTAAAGATCAATTTACTGAAGGTGAACGTTATTTTAAGTTTAATGGTGAAAATGCCGTTTATTTATCAGTAAAAGCAACGCAATCACAAAATATTATTCCGGTAGCTGAATCGGTTAAAGCGTATATTGATAAAAAGAATAAAGAGCTCCCACCGGGTGTGCGTATAGAGCCTTTAATGGATATGACGTACTACCTAAATGCTCGCTTAGATATGATGAAATTAAACCTTCTTCAAGGTGCGATTTTAGTCGCAATTATGTTGTCGTTATTCTTACGCTTTAAGTTGGCATTGTGGGTAATGATAGGTTTACCAGTGTGCTTTTTAGGCGCGATGATGGTGATGCCACTATTTGGTATTAGCATAAATATCGTTTCGTTATTTGCGTTTATCATGGTGCTAGGGATTGTGGTGGATGACGCCATAGTTATAGGCGAAGCCGCATACAGTGAGGTTGAAAAAAGTGGCGGCGGTGTCGATAACGTTGTGCGAGGTGCAAAGCGTGTAGCGACCCCCGCGACATTTGGTGTACTTACTACCATTGCTGTATTTGCGCCGTTTACGCTTTCGAGCGGCCCTGAAAGTGCCTTTTTTTACGGTATTGCTGTTGTTGTAATGCTATGTTTGGTATTTAGCTTAATTGAATCGAAGCTCATACTACCTGCGCATATTGCACATACACATTTTACTCCTATTAAAAAAGGTGGCTGGCGAGATAGATTTAATACCCGCTTTTTTGGTTTTGTAAACGGCCCATATAAACGTTTTGTTTCTAAGTGTGTTGAATGGCGTTGGACTGTTTTATTTAGTTTTATTGCTTTATTAGTCGTGACTTTTGCATTAATTGCTTCAAATCAGGTGCGCACTATTCCTTCACCTAAAGTACCGCATGATTTCCCACAAATTAATATTGAAATGAATGACAACGTATCCGACATTCAAACTATTAATGCTATTCGTGAAATAGAAGCTATGGTGCTTGAGGTAGATAAAGAAACAGAGCGTCAAACAGGTCAAAAAATTATCCGTGACGTGCTCGTGTTTAACCAAGGCCGCACAGAGGCGCAATTATTAGCCCCATTAGTTGATGAAGACTTACGTCCTTACGATGCGTTTGAATTATCGCGCCGTTGGCGTGAAGCCATGCCTAATATTGCAGGTGTTAAATCGTTAACTATTCAAGACGACGTAGGCGGCGGTGGCGGCAACGGTGGTGGCGAATTTGGTTACCTTCTATTTGGGTCTGATATCGATACATTAAACGAAGCTGGGCGCCGTTTTATTCAATTACTTCAGCAGCAAGAAGGCTTGTTTGATATAAGTTCAACCATAGATCCAGCAAGTAAAGAAGTGCAAATGAGTTTAAAACCCGTTGCCTTTGATTTGGGGTTAGACTTAGCCAGTATTGCTAATCAAGTAGGTGCCAGTTTTTATGGTGGCGAAGCACAACGCGTAATTAGAAATGGTGAAGAAGTCCGTGTAATGGTTCGTTACCCTAAACTTACACGCGAAGCATTTTCATCACTTAAACATACAGTGGTGACTACACCAACAGGGCGCGAAGTGTTATTGGGTGATGTGGTTGAGCTAACCGAAACTCCCGGTATTAGCTACATTCGCCGTGAAGGTGGCTATAGAACTGTTTATGTGTACGGCAGTATTGATGAAGAGCAAATTGAGCCGGGCGAAGTGGTTAAACAGGTAAAAGAAAACCTATTACCACAGCTTAAAGAAGAATACCCAAGCGTTAAATCAGAACTTGGTGGTGCTATTGAGGAGCAACAGGCGCAAGCCAATGAGCAAATGTTGTTTTTTATTGGAGGCATGATACTAGTTTACATACTGCTTGCTGTACCACTAAAAAGCTATTCACAACCGCTTATTGTAATGTCGGTTATTCCGTTTAGCTTAACGGGGGCTATTTGGGGGCACTACTGGTTTGATTTGGATATGAGCTTAATGTCTGGCTTTGGTCTTATTGCTGCAGCGGGCGTTGTAATTAATGACTCCTTGGTTATGACCGACTATGTAAACCAGGTACGTAAGCAAGGCGTTAGCGTTAAAAATGCTGTAATTGAAGCCGGCTGTGCGCGTTTCAGAGCAATATTACTCACCTCAATCACTACGTTTGCTGGTGTGTTGCCTATTATGTTTGAAACCAGCCTACAGGCTAAGTTTGTAATACCTATGGCAGTTGCGCTGGGATTTGCAGTTATGTTTGCAACCTTAATTACGCTTATTCTTGTACCTTGTTTGTACATTATATTAGGTGATATTGGGGCATTATTTAAAAACACTTACCGACGTATTTTTAAACGAAGAAGTGTAGAAGTGTCTGTTGATAGCTAATTTTTGCTAAACAATAAAAAAGGACTGAGTGTTAACACTCAGTCCTTTTTTGTTTTTATTATGTTTTTAATTAGTCTTTAAATTGCTTGTGGCAATCTTTACAACCTTTCGCCCAAGCACCAAAGGCTTTACCAATAACCGCTTTGTCGCCAGATTGGGCAGCTAGAGCAAGTTTGTCTGCGTTTGCGGCAAACGCATTGGCTTTTTCAACAAATACCGTATTTTCAGACCAAACAGCAGCTAGTGCCGATGTATCGCCTTTGTCTGTTCCTGCGTAGAAAGCTTCCCAAGGCATTTTTGAAAGCGCTGCTGCGTTATTTGCACGCATTTTGAATTGTTCTGCATCAAATGGAACCTTGCCCTTAAGCATTGCGCCCATATCGCCAATTTGAACTGATAGCATAGAAAATGCACTTTGACGGTATTCAATAGCGTCGCTTGGCTCTTTAAACGCAGAGTTTGCAGATACACTTAGCGCGCATGTTGTTAGTAACACACCCGCTAGAATCTTTTTAAATTTCATATTATTGCCCCTGTTAACTTAATATCTATCCAGTTTACATACTAGCGCTTATAACTAGTAAAGTTAATATAAAGTCGTTAATTTTTAAGCAAGCTAAGCAAATGCTAATTACCAACTTGTTACATTTATCTTTTTTATTGTTAACGAGTGTAAATGGTGCGTTGTTATTTGCTGCTCTGTTGTGTATTTTGCTTACATCATAAAAACAACTAACGAAGAGAATTTATGAAAAACAATATTTTCAAAATGTCAGCATTATCTGCTGCAATAGTGGTATCACTAGCTGGATGTGGCAGTGATAGCGATAATAAAAACTCAGTACCACAAGTATTGGATGTAGCACCTAAAGCGAGCGATGTTGCTGTTAGCGATCAAAAACAATGGATCCCTGTGACAGCTGAATTTAATGCAAGTGACCTTGATGGTGATACATTATCATTCAGCTTCACTGAAAACGGTGAAGCAGTAGTAGCTGAAGACGGTGTGTTCATGTTTAGTCATGGTGCATTAACAGTTGATGGTACGTCATTTACTTATGTGCCAGCCACAACTGAAGACGCAGTAATCGATTACACAGTGACTGCAAATGGTAAAACAGCGTCTGCACAAATTATGGTTTCAGGCACTATTGGTGACCCACTAGCAAACCAACAATGGCACTTGAACAATACAGGCCAAAAAGCTTACGCATTAAGCGATGAGATGAAGCAAGGCCTTATTGATTTATATGTTAACCAACTTGGTTTTACTGAAGAAGATGCACAAGCACGTTTTGATGAAGACTTTGCTGTAGCTGAAGCTGAAGAGCTAGTTGTTGGCGAAGATATGAATGTAGCAGCTGCTTATGCGCAAGGTGTTACAGGTGCCGGCGTAACTGCTGTTGTTGTTGACTCGGGTATGGAAATTCGCCACGAAGACTTAATCGATAACGTATTACCTAACCGTTCTTTAAACCTAGACGCAGAAACGTTAGACCGTACTGATCCTACAAGCACATCTAACAGTGGTGACCATGGGACTAGTGTTGCAGGCTTAATTGCTGCAAAAGGTTGGAATGGTAAAGGCGGCCGTGGTGTTGCACCAGATACTGGCCTAATTGGTATGAACTACCTTGGTGGTGAAAAAGTAGCGCAAACTGATTTACTTGCACACGGTTTCCCTGGCAGTGGTATTAGCACGTCTGAGAGCATTTCGGCGTTTAACCGTAGTTACGGTATTACATTCCCGACATTTATTGCCTACTCAGAGCTTGATGAAACAATAGAGTCTTACCCAAATCTTTACCTTCGTGATGGTAAAGGTGCACTAAACATGAAATCGAGTGGTAACTCTTTTGTTGACGGTGGTAACGAAGGTTCATTATGTGAAGATAACGGCGCTAACGAATTAGGATTAACTTGTTATAACGGTGCGTTTGAGCCAAGCCAAGGCCATCCTTATTACCTAAGTATTGCAGCTGTAAATGCAAATGGTAAGCATACTAGCTACTCAACCGCAGGTGCTAACTTAATGGTTTCAGCGCCAGCGGGTGAATATGGTCGTTGGGCACCAGCGATGGTTACAACTGACCAAATGACTTGTATTAATGGTTATTCAGGCTTTAATGGCGGTTCTATCACTGCTTGGGCCGCTGCCTATGGCGAAGAGTTTGCTGCAAGCCAATATCCATTTAACTACCCAGGTCATGAAGACAATGCAAGTTGTAACTACACATCGACATTTAATGGTACATCGTCTGCTGCGCCAAATGCATCAGGTGTAGTATCGTTAATTCTTTCTGCTAACCCTGCACTCACTTGGCGTGATGTGCGTCACGTTTTAGCATCAACCAGTACTTTAATTGATGCAGATAACGAAGCTGTTAATTTAACTGTAGGTGAAGGTGAGTTTGTTGCTCATGACGGTTGGGTAGAAAATGCTGCTGGTTACAACTTCAATAACTTGTACGGTTTTGGTCGTGCTGATGCAGGTGCTGCAGTTGCAATGGCAAAAGCATACGATGCTAACTTAGGTGAGCAAGTAATCACCGAGTGGAATGGCGTAGGCTCAGTAGTTGCTGAAGATGCACTTACACTTGAGATCCCAGATAACAATGCAACGGGTTTAACACAAGAAATTGAAGTAACTGAAGAGCTTAATATTGAAGCAATGCAGTTTAAGTTTGATGTAAGCAACCCTGAAATGGGCTTTGGTTTTAGCGATGGTACACAAACATCTGCTGGTAACGATTTAGCAATTGAAGTTACATCACCAGCGGGTACGCGTAGTGTGTTATTGTCATCTAAACAAGCACTGTTTTACCCGGCATATAGCTTTACTAATGGCTGGAGCGTAGGCTATGTATTGAAAGACGCAGTTATGCTTTCAAATGCTTTCTACGGCGAGTCTACTAAAGGTACTTGGAAAATCCGCTTACTAGATACAAGTGCAGATAGCTTTGCATTGAGTGACGGTGGCGATAACGGTTTAGGTGCAATTGGTATAAGCAATAATAGCTCAGCGAGTGTTCTTGAAGGTGTATCTCTTCGTGCATTCGGTCACGCAGGTCAAGAGTAAGGATTATAAAAATGAAAGTTAATAAATTAATCGTATTAAGTGCTGCCGCGTGTATCTCATTAAGCGCAACAGCAAACACTAGCTTTGATAAAGAGCTTGAATTACCTAAAAAGCAGGTTGCCAGCTTAAAATTTGATAAAGCTGACTTTGGTTCTTATAAAGTAGAGAAAAGCTTACG
Source organism: Pseudoalteromonas sp. APM04 (assembly GCF_022809815.1). Classification (NCBI taxonomy): domain Bacteria; kingdom Pseudomonadati; phylum Pseudomonadota; class Gammaproteobacteria; order Alteromonadales; family Pseudoalteromonadaceae; genus Pseudoalteromonas; species Pseudoalteromonas sp. APM04. The sequence continues at coordinate 3,369,352 of NZ_CP094441.1, read as the reverse complement.
CTTAGTGCCATCAAGTGTTGCTGCAGAAGAACATGTAGTAATGAAGAAAGGTGAAATGTCAGTTGTTAATGTTGCTACTGAATCAGAATTAGTTACTAAAGGCTCTTTAGTTCGCAATATTCTGACTAATAACTTAAGTACACTATCAGGAAACATTACTGTTCTGTTAAAAGACGGTAAAACTGCAAGTGATATTGCATCAGCAACGGGCTTAAAAGTAGTATCTGTTTTCCCAGGCACTAAGATTGCGGTTATGGCTGTAAATGATGGACAAGATATTTTAGTGGCTTCAGAGCAACTTAAAGCATCTGGTTTTTCAAAAGAAGCTAGAATTGAAGTGTTAGAAACTATCTACACTGCGCAATAATTTATTTTAAATAAATTATTTAAAGCCCCGCGTGATTAAAGTTACGCGGGGCTTTTTATTAATCGTTCATATCAATATCGGCAAATATCATCCCGCGGCGCATACTCCGAGTCGCTAAGAATACCTCACCAAGTAATGACATAAATGCACATATTAATAATGCCATAGCAGCTACAAAACAGCTGGCAATGGTAACCCCTAAATTTATGGATTGAATGTGCGACAAAAATAACAGCATAACCACTGCGCATACAAGCAAAGCGCTTAAAACACTTAAACTAAAGGCTATGTGTATACAACGGGAGCGTTTTAATAACGCACGAAGCTCCGTTGCAAGCGATTTATTAAAATCTTCATCTGTACTTACTTTTAATTTTCGTTCTAATTGACGAGCGCGGTCTGTAATACGAGCCAAGCGGTTTGATAAAACGCCAAGTGTTGCAGCAATACCCGTTATTAAAAATACAGGTGCTACGGCTGTTTGTATGACTTTAGCCATCGTTAATATATTGATTACGTCGTTATTCATTAAAAACCTTAATTAATAAAGCCCAAGGAAACTGTGTAATAACAGAGTAACTGATGAACACTATTTTAGTAAAAATTTATACTAACGTTTTTACATAGCTTCACAAACTAAATCACAAAAGGTATTAATTTTAGGTATATTTAGGTAACAAAAATAATAAGGACTTTGCCTGATGACACGTACTCCCTTTGCACTTGCTGCACTCTCGCTTGCTATTTTAAGCGGGTGTAATAAAGCCCCCGAAGAAACTCAAAAAAATACGGTTCAAGTTGAGTCAGCTCAAGCTGTAACAGCGGTTGCACCAATTGCTAAAAAAGTACCCCATGAAATGACCATTCATGGCGATACACGTATCGATAATTACTACTGGCTCAGAGATGACGAGCGAAAAGCACCTGAGATCATTAACTATTTAGAAGCCGAAAATGCGTATTCTGACGCTATGCTTGCGCATACTAAAAAATTACAAAGTAGTTTATTTGAAGAGCTTAAAGGGCGAATCCAAAAAGATGATGACTCTGTTCCGGTAAAAGACGGCCAGTACTATTACTCGTCGCAAACTCGCGGCGATAATGAGTACACTACTTACTTGCGCAGTAGTGATTTTACAGGCACCGATCAGGAAGTTATTTTAGACGTAAATGAATTGGCTAAAGGTCATGACTATTTTGCGGTGAGTGGCCTAAATGTCAGCCCAAATGACAACTTAATGGCGTATGGTGAAGATACGGTAAGTCGCCGTGTTTACAACATAAAAATTAAGGATTTAAGTACTGGTAAATTATTAGAAGACACGCTTGAAGGCACCAGTGGTTATGTTGTGTGGGCGAACGACAATAAAACAGTCTATTACATCAAAAAAGACGCGCAAACCTTACTCGGGTATCAGGTTTATCGTCATACGCTTGGTACACCACAAAGCGATGACGAACTTGTTTACGAAGAAACAGACACAAGCTATTACACAGGTATGAGCAAGAGCAAAGACGGCTCAGAAATTTATATTTGGCATAGCAGTACTGATGCATCGGGTTTGTCAGTACTTAGTGCAAATGATGTAAACGCTAAGCCTAAGCGCTTAATTGAACGTGAAGCCAACCTTGAATACAGCATTTCCAAATTAGGCAATACTTATTACATTGTCACTAATTTAAATGCCGTTAACTTTCAGCTTATGAAAGTAGATATTGATAAAGCCGGTGATAAAGCAAATTGGCAAAGCGTGATCCCTGCGCGCGAGGGAATTAAACTCGAAGGTGTTGAGTTGTTTGATGACTACTTAGTATACCAACAACGCGAAATGGGCCAATCAACACTGATTGCGCGTAATTTAACATCGGGCAAAGAGTTACCACTTAGCTTTAACGACAGTGCATATACAATTAATGCGTACGGTAATAATGAATTAGACAGCGATACGCTGCGTGTTTACTACACCAGTATGACGACGCCGGGTTCATCTTATGATGTTAATTTGGCCACTGGCGAAAAAACATTATTAAAACAACAAACAGTATTAGGTGACTTTAACGCAGACAACTATGCCTCAGAGCGTATTTTTGTAACAGCACGCGATGGCGTAGAAGTACCGGTGAGTTTGGTGTATCGAAAAGAATTATTTAAAAAAGATGGCACTAACCCATTATTGCAATACGGTTATGGTTCGTATGGCGCAACAATGGATCCGAGCTTTTCTTCTGCACGATTAACGTTGCTTGACCGCGGTTTTGTATTTGCAATTGCCCATGTACGTGGTTCGCAAATGTTAGGTCGCCCGTGGTACGAAGCAGGTAAGCTACTTACCAAAAAGAACACGTTTAACGACTTTGTAGATGTAACTAAGTCATTAGTTGAGCAAAAGTATGGTGCAAAAGACAGCATATTTGCACAAGGCGGCAGTGCGGGTGGACTATTAATGGGTGCAGTGGCAAACCAAGCCCCTGAGCTTTATAAAGGCATGGTTGCACAGGTTGCGTTTGTTGATGTGGTTACCACTATGCTAGATGAAACGATTCCGCTTACAACTAACGAGTATGGCGAGTGGGGTAACCCTAACGAGAAAGAATATTACGATTATATGTTGTCGTATTCACCGTACGATCAGGTCAGTAAGCAAGACTACCCTAATATGTTAGTTACTACAGGCTTACACGATTCACAAGTTCAATATTTTGAGCCAGCAAAATGGGTTGCTAAGCTGCGTGACTACAAAACAGATGATAATAAACTATTATTTAAAATAGATATGGAAGCCGGGCACGGCGGTGCTTCTGGCCGTTTTAAACGCTTAGAAGATGCCGCGTTAAATTATGCATTTATGCTTGATTTAGCGGGTATAAAAAAATAACAAACCCTAGGGACTGTTGATTTAACTTGCAAAGGTCAGCGGTCCCACAATTCAACTAAGTAATGAGCTAAGGCGTAACGTTAAGTTACGCCTTTTTTTGTGGCAAATTAAAGCTAAACATGGTGCCTTTGCCTAGTTCACTTTGTACATTTATTTCACTGTCCATGAGCTTTAATAGCCCGCGGCAAATAGCAAGGCCCAAACCACCTTGTTGTCGGCCGGCTTTGTTAGAATTACTAGCTTGGTAATGAGGATCAAAAATGGCATTTAACTCTTCGTGTTTAATACCCACGCCGGTATCAGAAACCTGCACAAATAATTGATTGTCATCACCGCGTTTTACACGCACAGCAATACTGCCGTCACGCGGGGTATGCCTAATGGCGTTATCGATTAAGTTACTTAAAACACGCTCAAGTTTGGCTATGTCGGCAATGACAGGAAAGTCACAAATTTCTGGCTCAACCGATAAATTAATGCCTTTTTTCTCTACGGCCAAACTAAACTTAGCAATACAATCGTAAATAAGTTCACCTAGGTTAAATGTTTCTTTGTTAATACTTATTTCGCCATTTTCGAGGTGTGCGAGTTCAAAAATTTGCTCTATTAGTTGCTTAAGTTGACCACAGTTATTCAGTGATACTTGCAAGTACTCTTGCTGCTCTTGCGCACTTAGTTTGTCACCTGACTGATTTAACACCTCTAAAAAACCTTGTAACGAAGCCAGTGGCGTACGTAAGTCATGAGATAAGTGAGTAAGTAGCTCTTTGCGTTGTTTATCGCCTTGCTCTAGTGCTTTAAATTGCTCGTTTATACGTGTGAGCATTGCTTGAATAGTTCGGCTTAAGCTATGGACTTCATTACTTTTTTGAGTTGAATAAATACTCAATTTTGTGTCGTTTAGGCTGTAGTTTGCAGCCTCAATTTTGCTTACATCTTTTGCAAGGCGTTGAATAGGATTTGTAAAAAATCGCAGTAAAATAAGCATCGCAATAAATAAAAAAACGAGTGCTGAGCCTAACCATATGGCAGCCAATAATAACGAGTCGTTACTTTTTATATGATTAAGAGAGGTGTCGTATGCCTCACCACCAATAATCACATATAAATACCCTTGCAATGTGTTGTTATTAAAAACAGGCGCCACAGAAAATATTTTTTGTTGATCAGGGTTTCTTGGGTTGTCGCCATAAACTGGTGTAGCACTTGGGTTAGCTATAAGGTGCTTTAATGGCGTTAAATTAATATGTGTACGCTTCACTTTTCCGGGTTCTGCGGAGTAAGTTAATATTTTTCCGTTTTCGTCTACAAAGTAAAATTCAAAGGCGGGGCCGAGTAACATTAAGGTATGAAATAGGTTTTCAAGGGCTTCGTAATCGTATACGCCTTCTTTTATCAATGGGTTATCTTGTACTAAATGCTCAGCTAGCGCTAAATGTAAATTTTGTTCTCCATGGTGTTTAGAGTTGAGTTCTAGTTGTTTACTCCAGCTATAAACCAGCGCGCAAATAAAACAAAAAATAACGGCTAACGACACTGCTAATTTTTGGTACAAAGAAAGTCTCATAATAAAAATCTTAATTAAGTTGGCTTGGATTGAGTTTGTATCCCACACCCCAAACGGTTTCTATAATAGGTGTCGATTGGTGCAATTCAAGCTTTGCGCGCAACCGATTAATATGTGAATTAACAGTATGTTCGTAACCGCTATGTTGGTAGCCCCAGACTTTATCAAGTAGTTGCTGGCGACTAAATACATGGTTAGGGTGGCGTGCAAAATACACCAGCAAATCAAACTCGGTAGCAGTTAGGTTAATTGCCTGTTCGGCTAAATACACTTGATGAGAGTCAAACTCAATGTTTAATGAGCCAACTTTAAGGGTTTGTTCACTTGCAACAGAGGGTTCATCGGTATTTTGGCTGGCGAGTAACTGTGCTCTGTGTCGAAGTTGGGTTTTTACTCTGGCTTGTAGTTCACGTGCAAAAAAGGGTTTACAAATATAGTCGTCTGCGCCCATTTCTAGGCCAATAACCCTATCCATGTCACTACTTAGTGCGGTGAGTAAAATAACGGAGGTCGTTGGATAGTGCTCTTTTATTTTACGACATAAACTTAATCCATCCATTTGCGGTAGGTTTATATCCAGTAAAATAAGCCCGTAGGGGTGCTTGGCAATTTTTTTTAGAGCCAGCTCATCACTTATAACATGATCCACATGTAAATTTAGCGATGTAAGCTGTGTGGTAATTAATTTACCAATTTCTCTGTCGTCTTCAACTATGAGTAATTTTTCATGACGCATTGTTTATCCTCGTAAAAAAAAGGGGGCTTCCGTGCGCCCCTACTTCCCCATTACAAGCTGGTATATCAAGGTCAATACTGATAAACGAATTACTGAGTGCGGGTAATAACCACTTTTGCTAATGGGTTATCAAACTTATGTTCAGGGCTAAGTACTGAACTAGATAAGCCATCTTCATTTGTAACTACACCTGGGTGTCTTGCTACAAAATTAACATCATCACGGGCTTCATTAAAACCTTCTCCGCCATCAGCAGGACCGGGTATCGTACCAGCTGCTTCTGTATTTGCTTCAGTACCTGCATCATAAGCAACAGTGGTGCGAATTAAAGAGTCACCCACGGCTAATGAAGATACGTCTAAAGCACTAAGACCGGTAAATCCATCATTTGTGTTCACCATCATAGTGGCAAGTGAAAGCTTGAGTGCTTCAAGTGAGTCTGTCGTTAATGTAATCGTGGTATTTACGCCAGGTCCAACAGGGCCTTCGCTTGATGCATTTGCAATGGCGTTTTCTAATGCAAGTAGTTGGCTGTTGTCGCCTCCTTCAGCCATTGTTTCTAATGCAACCGATGCAGGACTACCTATTTGCCAAAGTGTGCCTTCTGTATGTGCAATAATGGCAATAGGCGATAGTGGCTGCCCTGCGGTTAAATTACTGACGGTTACATCAAATGTATAGCTTACAGGCTCAGGAGTCGGCGGTGTGACAACTTGAACAGGATCGTTACTGTCGTTGTCGCCACAGGCTGCAAGTGAAGCTGCAAGTGCAACAACCACGATGCTTTTTTTAAAGTTATTTAAAGATGCCATGATTACGCTCCTACTTAACCGTAACGGTTAGTTTAGCTACAGGGTTTAACCATCTGTGAACCGTGTTGCTTAAATCACTATTACCAGCGGTTAAGTCGTCGTCACCTAGTGTACCAGGGTGAATATGCACATTAATGTTGCTATCGGTGCTTGTTAAGCCTGCGCCACCTGTACCCGCATCACCACCTGGTGCTGCAGGAATACCTGGCGTACCAGGTGCTCCAGAACCTTCAACCACTAGCTCATTATTTTGCTCAGTGCCCGCATCGTATGCATTTAAATAAACTGTGTAGGTACCGGCTTCGGTTGGTATTTTCCAGCTATCAAGGCCAACAAAGCCATCGTTTGTAGGTAGTAACATAGCGGTCACTGATAAGTAATCGTTACCGTCTGTCGTCATTAGTGTTGTCATGGTTGATGACGATGGTGCTAATAGACCTTCTGCTGGGTTTGCAGCCATATCGCTACCTGCTGCAGTGGCTTGTGCCATTAGCTCAGCAATGTTGCCGCCTTCAGCCATTGTTTGTAATGCGGTAGAAGCTTCAGTTGCAACTTCAAAAAGCTTATCTTCACTGTTGTGTGCTGTAACGAGTAGCGGAGTGAAGTGAATGCCTTGGGTTAGGTTGGTTATTGTTAAGTCTAACTCTGCAGCCATGGTTGACTGGCTAGCTACCGCTAAAAGAGTTGCAAGTGTAAAAGTTGAAGCTTTCATTTTTTATTTCCTGTAAGTGATGATTCGAGATAAGTATTGAACAATCGTCTCCAGAAACTCTCACAAACTTATCACTTTTTTATCACAGGAATGTAGGTTGTGATTTTTGTAAATAAATACGCCAGAAAACTTATAGACCTGTGTATAATTAAACCGCATTATAAAAATTAAAGGATTGTGTTATGGAAGAAAATCAACAGGTTAAAGTAGTAAATAAAGATGAGCGCACATGGGCAATGTTGTGCCATTTAAGCGCGTTTGCTGGATTTATTGTGCCGTTTGGTTCAATCATAGGACCATTAATTATTTGGTTAATTAAAAAAGATGAAATGCAAATGGTCAATGAGCACGGTAAAAAAGCGCTTAATTTTCAGATAACGATGGCAATTGCCTATATTATTTGTTTTGCATTGATGTTTGTTGTGATCGGTGTAATTTTATTACCTATTGTGGCTATCTTTTCTTTTATTATGGTGGTTTTAGCGAGTATTAAAGCCAATGAAGGTAAAGAGTTTAATTATCCACTGAGTTTAAATTTGATAAAATAAGCGCTCAATTATTTGTATAAACCGACCCTAGCCTTAGGCTGGGGTTTTACCTTTTCCCGCAAGGTTATTATGCTTTATCTAACGCTGTTTTTAAGCGCATTTATTTCAGCTACGCTATTGCCGAGTTCTTCAGAGGTGATCATGGTGGGAATGATCACACAAAGCCAAGTTAACCTTTGGCTTTTATGGTTGGTAGCAACACTAGGTAATGTATTGGGAAGCTGTGTTAACTATTGGTTAGGCACGCAAGTTTTACGTTTTAAACATAAAACGTGGTTTCCAGTATCAGAACAAGGGCTTGAAAAGGCACAAAATCAGTTTAATAAATATGGCGTATATAGCCTATTGTTTGCATGGCTGCCTGTTGTTGGCGACCCATTAACAGTTATTGGCGGTATTTTTAAAGTGAGGTTTAGCGTGTTTTTACTTTTAGTAACACTTGGCAAAGGCGCACGCTATTTAGCGGTTATTGCCCTTGCCGTGGGAGTAGAGGCTCTTATTTAAGCTATACGCACACTACTTTGTCCAATCAAGTGTTAACGATACAGAGTCAGCAAAGCGAAGCGCATGCGGTTTATCTACACGGGCTTTGGCATAATTCACACTCGGGTGTGAATGACAAACAGCAAGAATTTCAGCGACTAGCTTTTCTAGTAATAAAAAGTGTCCTTGCTCAACTAAACTAATCACCTCTTTGGTGATCACTTTATAGTTAAGTGCTTGGTCTACTTCATCGGTTTTACATGCGTTGTCGGCAGGGTAGTGAATCTCAAGGTTGATCACTACGTCTTGCTTTTTTTCACGCTCTTCAGGATTAAAACCAATAAATGTACGTAAGCGTAAGTTAGTAACATTAATAATTGCGTTGGCCATAGATTACCCTTTAATAAGCTGCAAAAATTCGTTGCGTGTTTTAGGGTCGCTTCTAAAGTTACCCAGCATTACTGATGTACGCATGCTTGAGTTTTGCTTTTCTACACCGCGCATCATCATGCACATGTGCTTAGCTTCAACAATAACGCCTACACCTTTTGCACCAGTCACTTCTTCAACGGCTTTGGCAATTTGATGTGTTAACTGTTCTTGTATTTGAAAGCGACGCGAAAACATATCAACAATACGCGCAAATTTAGATAACCCCAGCACCTTGCCGTTTGGAATATAAGCAATATGGCAGCGCCCAATAAATGGTAGCAAGTGATGCTCACACATAGAGTAAAGTTCTATATCTTGCACAAGTACCATGTCGTCTGCATCAGAGGTAAATACGGCATTATTAGTAATTTCATCAAGCGTTTGGCGATACCCTTGTGTTAGGTATTCCATTGCTTTTGCAGCACGTTTTGGTGTGTCTAATAAACCTTCGCGTTCAGCGTCTTCGCCTACGGCGGTTATAATTTTTTGGTAGCTGTCTTTTAATTCGTTATGCATAGGTGTCTCAGTGTTTTTTACTTTAAATGACGTCCGCCATCAACAGGGATAGAGCGTCCTGTTATGTACTGACTTTGTAATAGTAAATCAATGCTGTTTATAATTTCTTGGCACCCAGGTTCGATGCCCATCAATGATTTTTTGAGTGTTTTAGCGCGGTATTGTTCGTCGTCGTGCTCGTTAAAAATAATAAGCGAAGGCGCAACCGCATTTACTTTTATATTTGGTGCGTATTTAGCACTAAACGATTTTGTTAGATTATCAAGTGCGCCTTTGCTTGCCGCATACGCCAAATGCTTAGGGCTTCCTGTTTCAACCACATAGTCAGTAAGGTGCACAATATCAGCCGCAGCACCGCTAGCTTGCTGGTACGCTAAAAGTAAGTCAGCGCACTGCATATTAATTAAGTAGGGTGTTTTGGCATGAATGCGCATCATGTTATCAAAAAGCTTAGCGTGGTCTGGATTATTTGCTTCACAGTCCCAGCTAGATGCATTGTGTATAACAGCCTTTAAGGATTGGGTATGGGCTTTCAATGTATTAATAAACTCATTAATTCCCGCATCAGTACTGAAATCGGCATGGATACAAGTCACTCCCTGCTGCGCTAGTTTTTCTACGGCATCATGGCGAGTACGATAAGTAATAATCACTTTTTGCCCTTGGGTTAAGTAATGCTGAGCAAGGGCTAGGCCGATTCGTTGGCCTGCGCCAGTAATTAAAATAGGTGATGTCATATAATGCAGTGTTCTCTTTGGCAAGTTTTTAATAAATATTAGTACGTTAAGTGCAATGTGTACGTAATATTTGAATAGGGCGATCAAAAAAGCAATTAAACTAGATGCTGTTAATTGCTTTTTATATCACTTATATCAATCGTAAATTGTTGGTATTGGCTGGCGTTTATGTTGCGTGCGCAGATATATACCGATTAACTTTTGCTCCACCTCTTCAGAGACAGGTTTGCCCTCTAAAAAATCATCAATTTGATTGTAACTTAAACCGAGCGCTTCTTCGTCGGTGAGGCCCGGTCGGTCGCTTTCTAAATCGGCTGTAGGGGCTTTTTCAACAAGCACTGCTGGCGCACCTAGGGCAGTCGCTAGTGCGCGAACTTGGCGCTTAGATAAACCAAAAAGAGGCGCTAAATCACATGCACCATCGCCAAATTTAGTGTAAAAGCCTGTAATGTTTTCTGCGCTATGATCGGTACCTACAACCAAGCCTTGGCTAAAACCAGCAATTTCGTATTGAGAAACCATACGTTGGCGTGCTTTAACGTTACCTTTAATAAAATCTATTTGAGCTTGCTCTGGTAATGCGTCACCGCTGCTAGTTATTGCGATTAACACTTGCTCATGTAAAGCATCAGCAGCAGGCTGAATATTAACGGTCATACGCTTGCTTGGCTGAATAAAATCTACCGCCATTTGTGCTTCGTCTTCATCAGCTTGCACGCCGTAAGGTAGGCGCACAGCAATAAATTGATATTTGTTGGTGCTGTGTTCTTCATTTAATTCGTTAACAGCTAATTGGCATAAACGGCCGCAAGTTGAAGAATCAACCCCGCCACTAATACCAAGCACAAGCGAGCGTGAGTGGGCCGCAACTAAACGTGCTTTTATAAAGTTAACTCGACGAGAGATCTCAGCGTTTACATCAATGGTTGGCTGAACTTTCATTTCAGCCATTATTTCGGCGCGCATTGCCGGCTCCTTGTAAGATTTTAAATGTGATACGCAATAAACTTATTATGTGATTTAGTTTTACTTATTTAAAGCCCTAAATGTGCTTTTATCTGGTTAAGTTCTGCTTTTAACTCTTCTACTTCGCGTAATAAATCGTTTAGCTCTTTATCTTTAATGGCTTCGCTGGGTAAATTAATGGTATCGCTATCAGGCGTAATTGGTTGCTCACCAAATAAATGAATATATCGGCTTTCACGTTTACCTGCTTCGCGCGGTAACTTGGCAACTTGCTCATTTTCAATTAATTTATTTAGCGCATTTTCAACTTCATCTACATTATTAAAATCAGCGAGACGAGCGCTGCGTGTTCTTAATTCACCGGGTGTTTGGGCGCCGCGTAACAGCAATAGGCAAATAATGGCACGTTGTTGTGCTGAAAACTGTAAGCTACTAAATTCGGTATTACAAAAGCGGTGGTCGTATTTATTTACTCGCCCCGAAAGTGCTTCATCAACAGTAACTAGGCGCATGTCACTAAGTTCATCTAGCACAACTTGCACATCACTTTCGGTTAAATTAAGAACAGGATCGCGATTCGATTTTTGATTACATGCATTGGTTAACCCATTCAGTGACAAAGGATAATGCTCTGGTGTAGTGCTTTGTTTTTCTAGGAGACAACCAATAACACGTTGTTGGTGTGGTGATAACTGCATAAGTACCCTTAAAAATATTAATTGTTAATGCTAATTAGTGGTAAGCCTTATTTAACTGCCAAGCCAGTGCTGCAACTTGGGTTTTAAGGCGGCCATATCAAGCGGCTTAGTTAAGTAATCGTCCATGCCCGCAGCAATACATTTTTCTCTATCGCCTTGCATGGCATTAGCCGTTAAAGCAATAATTGATACAGCATTATATTTTTCACCTGCTCCGCCTTGTCTGATTGCCTGCGTGGCTTGATAACCATCCATTATTGGCATTTGGCAATCCATTAAAATAAGTTTATACGGGTTATTTTGTTTGGCGTTTAGTTTGCTAATTGCTTGCTCACCATTTTCAGCAATATCAAAGATCACCCCGGCCTCTTTTAACAATGCAGAGGCCACAACTTGATTTATCTTATTGTCTTCTACTAACAATAAAACGGGCTCTGATGAATCTTTAATAGGTGCTTTTGTAAGTGTATTAGTGAGTTGCGCCTGATTTAATTGCTGCTCTAAAAATTTTTCATTAGTGAGTGAATCAAACAGATCTGATGGCGTAAGAGGTTTAAAAATCATGCAGTCGACATTCATTTTAAGCATTGATTCTTTTTGTGAATAACTCATTGGCGCCATAATTACTGATTTACATTTAAACTTTTTAATAAAGTTTTGTAAGGCGGTTGTTTGCGTTTTTGCAGCAACAGAAAAAAAGTGATAATCAACTAAAATTGCATCGTATGAACGAGCCATCTCTTCTAAGTGTATCAGCACCTCATTATAGTCATTAATAAACTCCACATGGGCCCCCCAAATTTTCAGCTGTTTAGTGGCTATACTGGTATTTAAGTGGCACTCATCAATAATTAAAATACGTTTGTTGTTTATTAGATGGCTTGGTAAATCTTGCTCTTTACTTAATCTAGGCTGTATTTTTACACTAAATGAAAACGTACTGCCTTCGCCTTCAACACTGTTGACACTGACGCTTCCGTCCATTAATTCACATAGTTGTTTTACTATCGTTAGCCCAAGGCCTGTACCGCCAAATTGGCGCGTAGTTGAAGTGTCGGCCTGTGTAAATGAATTAAATAATGATGTTTGCTGGTTTTTATTAATACCAATACCAGTGTCAATTACTGAGCACTCTAAAAAGGCTCCATCGGTGGAGTCGTCCACTCTGGCTATAATAATAACGTCACCGTTTTTAGTAAATTTAACAGCATTGCCAATCAGGTTATTAAGAATTTGTCTAAGCCTATTCGGATCACTAATTATTTCACTTACTGTAATTTGGGTTGCGTCTAAAATTAGTTTTGTATTGTTTTGCTCTACTTTTAGTGCAAACGATTCAACCACTTCACCTAATAATTTTGGGAGATTAAATTGAATACTATCAATATTAAGTTTACCCGCTTCCATTTTAGAGAAGTCTAATATGTCATTAATAATATTAAGCAATGATTCGGCAGATGATTGCGCAAGCTCTATATGATGTGCTTGTTGTTGATCTAACTTTGTTTGCTTAATTATATTTAGCATGCCTAGCACTCCATTCATAGGAGTGCGAATTTCGTGGCTCATAGTTGCTAAAAATTCACTTTTTGCTGCCACCGCTTGCTCGGCTAATTCCTTAGCTTCTACTAATTCTTGTTCTGCTTCTATGCGTTGCTGGCTTGAATGTAAACTGCCTATAAGTGTAGCCACTGTGATTAAAAAACTTTCTTCGTTTTTTGTCCACAAGCGTGTGGTTTTGCATTGCTCAGCACATATTATTCCTAATACCCCGTTGCCGGCAGGGATTGTTACGCACAGCATCGATTTTATTCCCAATGGCAATAAGTAATATGGCGACAAAGGAGATAGCGCTGAATTATGAATAACGTCAGGAATATTAAATACAGCTTGGTGATCAAGCATATTAAAAAAGTCAGGAAGGTGTTTTCTAAGCCAGGTTAGTTCAACGCTCTCGGCTTGTGTTAATTTATTATGCAGTGCAAACGGTATTAACTGTGTTTGGTCTTCGTTATAAAAACGAATGCTGGCACGCTCAATTTTTAAAGCATGGCAAATAGCCTCAGTGAGTATGTCTTTTGATTGGCTAAGTTTACCGTTTAAAATGAGCTTATTAACCGTTAATGAGGCTAACGTTTCATTGTGTAGTGCTGTAAAGCTGTTTTCTAATTCAATTTTTTTACGGGTATCAATATTTTGTAGCGAACCAAAAATACGCACACATCGACCATTTTTATGTTCAGCTTCTGCGTTAACAAGTACCCATACCGCTTCCCCTTCACCGTTTATTAACTCTAGTTCAACTTCATAACTATGGCCATATTTAATAGCACGTTCGAGTAGAGGTTTGATCGTTTCTCTGCTTTCGCCCTCTTTAAAATAGCTTAAATCTTCAGGCCATTGTGGCTGGGTATTGAGTGGGTATTTAAACAGTTTTTTAGTCATATCTGACCAATAAACTTGCTTAGTTTCTAAATTAAACGACCACGCACCTATTTGCGCCAAATCGCTCATGGTTTCTAGCATTCTTTCGTTTTTTTGCTGGCGGTCAAGCATTTTTAAAAAGAACAAAAATGCCCATGTAAGTAACGCACAAATAATAATTATTGCTAAACGTAATGGCCAAACTGCTGAGTTGGGTGGGCTCCAGCCCTGCTTGGGTGCAACGTATAACTGCCAGCTTCCGCCTTGAAAGTTTAACGAAAATGCGAGGGGATCTTGATTTAATATTGCGGCGTCACCAAAAAAAAACTCGCCTTTATCGCCCAGCCCACTTCTGCCTTGGAGTGCAGCGTTATATTTTTCTTTAAGATCTAAAATTCCGGCGTTTTTATAAATTTTATTAATATCTAGAACAACAGAAAGTAATCCCCAAAAATTTTTATCAGGCGGGGTATAGACTGGCACACGCGCTATGAGTGCCTCACCTCCTTGCACTAGCGTTAACGGGCCAGCCATTATAATTGTGTTGGTGTCTCGCGCTTTAATAGCGTCAGCGCGTTGATTTTTATTCGCCAGCAAGTTGAGGCCCAGAGCCGCTTCATTTCCTTCAAGCGGGTAAGTCATTTTAATAATCATATTGGGTGCACCGCCAATATTTCTAAGCTCTTTTGATGTATTAAAAAGGGGGGCTGCAATTTGTGCAAAGCGTTCTTGATTTAAGTTAGGCTCTGCAGAAACAGCCACGCCTAAGCCGCGTACTAACTGAATGTTAGAAATTAAAATGGCTTCTAGTTGTGCTCTATAGGTGCTTACATCGGAGAGGATTTGAAGGCGATGAGCGTCTTTCACGCGAGTGTAATTAATGCGCTCTAGTACAACACTAATAAGCAGTAGTAGTGTCATCGATAACCAAAAAGTTCGGTTATAGTTGTGCGCACTTGCTTTTTTATTGTTAGTTGGTGGCATTAGCTACTATTGGCTTGAATTTAGGCTATTCCACTATAGCTATTTATTGTACAAATTAAAATGACGCTTATGCATAAGCGCCATTTTATTTTTATAATTAACGATCTAAATATCAAGAATCGCTAACATCACGTGCCCAATGATTTTGCTTAGCTACATGTAACTTACGGTAGCCATCAAGCAGTGCTGCGTGTTTGTTAAAGCCTTCTAGCGATAAACCCGGGAAGGTTAAACCGTTAAATAATGTACGGCCTTCAGCAATTTCAATTGCAAGCGTTACGTTGTCGCTACCAAACATTAAACCCAGTGCGTCTTGGTAGTCGGCGTATTCACGCTCGTCATCGTATTTAATTTCAAGAATGGCTTTTAAGCAGCGGAAATGGCGCATTGCTTCTTCGTTTACTTGGCCTGTATGCAGTATCCAGTCAACCCAATCGATTGCTTCTTCGCTGCCTGCGGCTAAACATAAGTGCGCTTTAAGCTCACCAATACGCAGTGTGTGCCAAGGTGTATCAGCATCGGTTGCAAGGCCAATAAACTCTGCAGCGCGAATAATATCGCTGTGGCCGGCTTCCTCTAGACTGTCGTAAATGTCCATCCATTGCTCAGCATCGTACTGATCAAGCGATAGGAATGCTTCACGGAATTTAGCGCCTTCGTTGTTGTTACGCCAAATAAGCTCATCTACTGGGTAAATGTCTGACATGCCCGGTACTAAAATACGACATGCATACACGTTTAAGTGCGTGTAATCCATAATATAAATGTTGTGGTTCATGCTATGAATTAAATCTGTACAGAAGTTATATTCTTGCTCTGTGGTACCGCTAAAGTCCCAATGAACAAAGTCAAAATCGGGAGTTGCACGGAAAAAGTCATGCGATATTAAACCGCTAGAGTCAATAAAGTGCAGTTCAATGTTTTCAGGCGTTGCCACTTCGTCGTTATCAAACGTGGCTGGTTGGAACACATCAAGCTGATCAAGGCGACGACCTTGTAAAAGTTCTGTAACCGTGCGCTCAAGGGCTACTTCAAATGAAGGGTGAGCACCAAACGAGGCAAATACAGAGCCATCTGTTGGGTTAATCAGCGTTACGCTCATTACTGGGTATTTACCGCCTAGTGATGCATCGGCAATACGTAAATGAAAACCATGGCTACGCAGTTCTTCACATGCTTCGTGAATTTGTGGGTACTGCTTAACAACCTCTTCAGGCACGATTGGTAAACAAATGCCTTCAGCAATAATACGGTTTTTTATTGCGCGTTCAAATACTTCAGACAAGCCCTGAACTCGCGCTTCAAACTTGGTGTTACCTGCGCTCATACCGTTAGATACAAAAATATTACCAATCACGTTTACTGGAATGTACACGTCTTGGTTATCGCGTTGGCGCGTGTATGGCAATGTACAAATGCCGCGCTCGTTATTACCAGAGTTAAAATCAAAAAGGTGTGATGCATTAAGTTCGCGCTCCGGATCAAAGTAATCCCACAGGCTTTCGTCCATTATGCCCTCAGGTACTTCTTCACCTTCAACTTTAAACCATTTTTCGTTTGGGTAATGAGTAAACTCGCCGTTGGCAAATTCTTCACCTAAGTAAAAGTCAGCAAAAAAGTAGTTACAGCTTAAACGCTCAAAATATTCACCAAGTGCAGAAGCAATAGATGCTTTATCAGTTGCACCTTTACCATTAGTAAACATAACACCGCAGTCGCTATCTTTTATATGAACCGAATAACAGTTAGCTACAGGGTTAAGCCAAAGCGCCTCTTCAACATTAATGTTTAAGGCTTTAAGCTTGTTTTGCATGGTAGAGATTGACGATTCTAAATCGCGGTCTTTACCTTTGATAAACGTTTTTTCAGTCATATTGATCTCAACTAGTTCTGCACGATGTGTGGAAGTGACATTATCGTGGATTTTGATGTTTATTTCATCCTTTGCGAGCAAGATCATGATTATTTAATAAATCTGTGGTTATTATATAAGCAACGCAAAGGGTGGAAGGGCAACTCAATGTATAAACTAATCAAACGCTTGTTGTTATTAATTGTAATTTTAGGGCTGAGTGGCACCGCTGTTGTGTATGGGGTACTTAGCTTAAGTTTACCTGTACTTGATGGCAACGGGCGCAGTATGGCAGTGAATGACCCCGTTAAAATTTCCCGTGATAGATTGGGCCAAGCTGTTATCAACGCTAAAAGCCGTAACGATGCCGCTTATGGCTTAGGGTATGCGCACGGACAGGACCGATTTTTTCAAATGGACCTACTTAGGCGTAATGCTGCAGGAGAGCTAAGTGAATTATTTGGTAAAGCCACTGTTGAGCTTGATAAAAAAATGCGTTTTCATCAACTACGAAAACGTAGCCTCGCTATTTTAAATACCTTACCAGAGCGCGATAAACAGCTGTTAAAAAGTTATGCTCAAGGCGTAAACGAAGGTTTAGCCCAAGTAGGGTATGCAAGCTTTGAATATATACTTACCGGCGCAACTCAAAAACCGTGGCAAAGCGAAGACAGCTTATTAGTGATTTTTAGCATGTACTTAGATTTACAAAGCATGACATTTAATCGCGATCAAACTTTGATTCAATTAGAGCAAATATACAGTAAAAATATGGTTGATTTTTTAACGCAACCTAGCCAATACCAAGCTGCGCTTGATGGTAGTAAATTAGCCCCATTTGCAGGTGAATTACCCATTCTTGCATCGCAAACGACTCATGTTGCAAGCCACATTGAAGCCCCTCAAGAGCTTGGTAGTAATAATTGGGCCGTTACCGGAGAGCTTACAAAAACAGCTGCAGGTATGGTGTCTGACGATATGCACTTATCAATGGCGGTGCCGGTTATTTGGTACAGAGCGCAGCTTAATTACACACAAAATGGTAAACAATCTCAAATAACAGGCGTATCACTTCCTGGCACTCCTGCCATTGTAGTGGGAACCAATAATAAAATTGCATGGGGTTTCACTAACGGTTATTTAGATACTGCCGATTGGATTGCGCTAAATAGCGATAGCAAAACATGGCTTGTTGATGAGCCTATTTTATTACCTGAAGGAGGCGTTGAAACTTACTCGCTAATAATGAGCGAATACGGCCCAGTAAAATACATTAACGAAAAGCCTTATGCACTTAGTTGGGCAGCGCATCAACCTTATGCGGTTAACATGCAGCTATTAAAGCTTGAGCAAGCAGATACTGTGGACGATGCGCTCGCCCTTGCAAGTAATGTGGGTATACCTGTACAGAATTTAATGGTTGTTGATGGCCTAGGTAATGCGGCATGGAAAAATATAGGCGGTATTCCGGCGCGTACAAATGTCAGTGAGTTAAGTGTAAATGCACAGCACTACTCTGCACTTTTTGAGCAAAACGAAATTAATCGCCCATTTGTTAAAAACCCACCCAGCGGGCGATTATGGACAGGAAACTCTCGGGTTGTATCTGCCAGCGACAACGCACGTTTTGGTAATGGCGGCTACGCATTAGGTGCACGTTCAAGCCAAATTCGTGACCGTTTATTTGAAAAACAAACCTTTTCCGAGAGCGACTTTTACGCACTACAGCTTGATAACCAAGCCCGCTTTTTAATGCCATGGCATGAGTTGTTACTCAAGCAGTTAAAAACCAATGAGGTTAAAAATGCGAAGTACATCACAGAGCTTGAAAACTGGCAGCAATGCGCATGTGCTTCTTCGGTAGGCTATACCCTGGTTAAACGCTATCGCGACGAAGTTATAAACCTTGTGTTTAACCATATTGAAGTCACTCTTAATGAGTATGAGGGCACACTTAAGCCTATCAAACGTGGGCTAGAGCCTGCGCTGTGGCAACTTATTAATAATAAGCCTGCATCTTGGATTAACCCTCAATTTAATAGTTGGGACGAACAATTAGCGGGCGCTTTTGATCACACTGTAAATAAATTGAGTGAGCAATTTGGCACTAATATAAAACAGTGGCAGTGGGGTAAAGTAAATGAGCTGGTAATCGAGCATCCTTTTGCAAAACAAATCCCTTTATTGGCAAAGTTACTTAATATGCCAACCGCTGCAGGATTTGGTGACTCCTATATGCCTGCAGTGCAGGGGCGGAGTTTTGGTGCATCACAACGTTTTATTGCTCAACCAGGGCATTTAGAACAGGCTATTTTAAGCGTGCCAGGTGGCCAGTCGGGTCACCCGCTATCAGAGTTTTATAGAGCTGGTTTTAGCGACTATATTGAAGGGAAGCAAACTGCGCTATTACCACAAACGTTAATGCATCAAATCGTTATCTCACCAAAGTAGTGTGAGCCAAAATGTAAGTAATCACGTTCTATATAACTCTAACAATGGAGAACTAAAATGAAAAAATTACTACCCGCGTTAATAACAGGTTTACTACTGAGCGCATCGGCTCATGCAGACGATAACCCCGTTACCGCAGAAAAATTAAGTGAAAGTGTCTATGTACTATTTGGGCAAGGTGGCAACATTGCTGCAAGTGTGGGTGATGACGGTATTTATATTATTGACGATCAGTTTGCTAAGCTCTCAGACGATATTAAAAAAACCATCAGCGACTTAAAGCCTGGTAGCGCCGAATTTGTAATTAATACCCATCACCATGGCGACCATACCGGCGGCAATGAAAATTTTGCTAAAGCAGGTGCACATGTCATTGCGCACGACAATGTTCATAAGCGTTTGAAAGAAAAGCATGGTGAGGGTTCTAAATTTTTACCTCGTATTAGTTTTGGTCACGATTTAAAACTTCATTTTAATAACGAACACGCACATGTTGTGCATTACAAACATGCCCATACCGACGGCGACTCAGTTATCTTTTTTAGTAACGACAACATAGTTCACATGGGTGATATTTATTTTAATTTTGGTAGCTTACCGTTTGTTGATGTAGATAGTGGCGGCAGTGTTGATGGAGTATTAGCTGCGGTTGACGATGTTATTAACCAAATTGACGATAATACTCAAGTTATTCCGGGGCATGGTCCAGTAAGTGACCGTTCAGGGCTTATAACGTATCGTAAGCTGGTGCAAAAAGCCAAAGATGTTATGCTTAAGGCAATGCAAAACGATGCAAGTTTGCAGCAAGTACTTGACGCCGACCCACTATCAGAGCTGGGTCTTAAATACGCAAAATGGCTACCAAAAGAGCGAGTAACCACATTGTTTTATCGTAGCTTAAAGTAACTTGCAAAGTGAGCTAGCACGCATAATATAGTTTATTAAGCTGAGCATTTGTTCAGCTTTTTTGTTCCCATGCCCCAAGGAGTTGTGTATGTCGGCAGAAAAAACCCACCTAGAAATTTGTAACTTGACCAAAGAGCAGTACCCACAAATAAAAACGCTAATGGATCAAGCTTACCCAGACTTAGGTGGCGCATGGCCAAGCCATACCATTTTTAGGTTAATCGATCAGTTTCCAGAAGGGCAAATAGGCATAGTAGATGACGGCGTGCTGGTAGGTTTAGCACTAAGCGTGCAAGTAGACTACGCCCGCTTTTCAAATCCGCACACCTACGAAGACATTGCCGACGGCCATGACCGTGTATTCAGCGATACCGATGGCGATGCGCTATACGGTTTGGATGTTGCTATTAGCGAAACTCACCGAGGTATGCGCTTAGGGCGTCGCCTTTATGATGCCCGTAAAGAATTGTGCCGCCAATATAACTTACGCGCTATTTTAGCGGGTGGCAGTATTCCGCGTTATTACAATCACAGCAGTGAAATGACGCCAATGGAATACATTGAAAAGGTTGACCAAAAAGAGCTTTATGACCCAATTTTAAGCTTTCAGCTTTCTAACGACTTTCAGGTAAAGCGATTACTAAAAAAGTACCTACCAGAGGATCAAGAGTCTGTAGGTTACGCCACCTTACTTGAGTGGAATAACATAATGTACGAGCCAACCGACACCGTACTCGAATCGACTAAATCGATAGTGCGAGTAGGGGCAGTGCAGTGGCAAATGCGTTGTGTTGAGTCGGTTGAAGAAATGCTCAAGCAGGTAGAGTACTTTGTAGATACGGTATCTGACTACAAAAGTGACTTTATTTTATTTCCTGAATTTTTTAACGCGCCGCTGATGGGGTTAACTGAGCAAAGCAATCAAACTGAAGCAATCCGCTATTTAGCCGAATACACCGAAACGTTTAAAAACGCCATGTCGCGTATGGCAATAGAATATAACGCCAACATTATTACTGGTTCTATGCCACTTGCCGAAGACGACAAAATTTATAACGTAAGTTATTTATGCCACCGTAGCGGTAAAATAGACGAGCAGCGTAAAATACACATAACCCCGCATGAACAAAATGATTGGGTTATTCAAGGCGGCGACAAAATTGCCGTATTCGATACTGATGCTGGGCGCGTTGGTATTCAAATTTGTTACGATGTAGAGTTCCCAGAGCTTTCACGCATATTAGCTAAGCAAGGGCTTGATATACTGTTTGTGCCGTTTTGGACCGATACTAAAAATAGTTATTTACGGGTTCGCCATTGTGCACAAGCACGGGCAATCGAAAACGAATGTTATGTGGTTATTGCAGGTTCAGTGGGTAACTTACCGCAAGTAGAAAGCCTAGACGTACAGTACTCGCAATCGGCAGTACTGACGCCATCTGACTTTTCATTCCCGCACGATGCAACACTTAACGAAGCAACACCTAATACCGAAATGTTATTATTTAGCGACCTTGATATGGATAAGCTAAAAATTCTTCATAGCGAAGGGACTGTGCGTAATTTAAAAGATCGCCGCGAAGATTTATACGACGTAATTTTGAAAAACAGAGATGTTTAATGGCGTGGGTTTATTTAGTCATTGCCGGCTTGCTTGAAATAGGCTGGCCAATTGGTTTAAAAATTTCACAAAATCCCGACACACGCTGGCAGGGAATAGCAATGGCCATTGCATTTTTAACAGCCAGTGGTTTTATGTTGTGGCTTGCACAAAAGCAAATATCAATGGGGACTTCCTACGCCGTATGGACCGGAATTGGTGCTGCGGGTACGTTTTTAGTGGGTATATTACTTTACGGTGATGCAGCCACGTTTGGGCGTATTGCGGGTGTGCTTATGATCATTTGCGGTGTGATAACGCTAAAAATCAGCGCTTAAAATTCGCTTTAAACGTTATGTGCAGCTTTATAGTCGCGCAGGTTTAAAAGCCTGCGCTTTTTTATGCTATCAATTTGGCAACATTACCAAAATAGCGGCAATGGCTATAAGTATTAAGCCCGCGGTGTCTTGTTTTTTAAGTGGCTGTTTTAACCAAAGTACGGCAATTAACATGGTAAAAAATACTTCAACCTGCCCAAGCGTTTTAACATACGCCACATGCTGTAAACTCATTGCGCTAAACCAGCCAATAGAGCCTACACAGCTAAAAATACTAATTGCGGCAGTAGTGCCTTTATATTGCCAAAGTTTGCCAACAGTGTGTGGCTCTTTTAGTAATAAATAGCCAAGTAATATAAGCGTTTGTAGGCTTATTACAAACAGTAAAACCCATGCAGCCGAGTGCGGAAATAATAACCCTGAGTTTAAGCTCGCTTCACGTACCCACAGCGATGTAAGGGCAAAGCTGGTACCACAGGCAAGGCCCAGTAACGCTGTTTTAGCATCAAAGTGTTTTACGCTGGTTATACCGCTAAGTAAAAGCACCGCAATAGCGCCTAAAAATACACCCAGCCAACCAAGTAGGCTAAGCGCAGAGCCAAAAAACAATACCCCTAAAATAGCCGCTACTAACGCCTCACTTTTAGCAAGCCCTGCACCTACGGCGTAATTATTCATTTTAAATAGCTTTACCATTAAACCCGTGGCAAGTATTTGCATAACACTTGCGCCAATAACAAACCCCCAAAAGGCATTATTAAAGGTAGGCATGGCGGTATCTTGATATTGATACAAGCCGTACAAATACACTGCAGCAATGGGGCCGGCTAAGATAAAGCGCGAAAGCGTTACGCCAGCCACACTTGCATGTGCGCTTAATTTACTTTGTAGGGCATTTCGCCATGCTTGCATAAAAGCGGCTAAAAAAGTGAAAAAGATCCAGGTCATGGTATTCGTCGATAAAAAATAAGATCTATAAGTTAACAATCTTCAGTGATTAATGCGATGCATTAAGGGTGATAGTGAATATTCATCACCTGCGACATTATGCCGCACTGCTTTAAGAGTAAACTTAGCTATAGTAAGTGTGATGTTATTGTTTAGCCGCCAGCGTTTGTCATAAAACGTATTGGCGGCTTTTTTTGTGTGTGTATGTTATATGTATTGCTCAAATTATCAGATTTTATAATAAGAGAATAAATTATGACGACATTAGTTGTATGCGCATTGTTGGCCTTATTAATGCCTTATTTTGCAAAAGTACCTGTGGCTATTGCGATGGCAAAGCTTGGCCAATACGACAATAAACACCCACGTTCCCAACAAGCAAAACTAACTGGCTTTGGTGCTCGGGCGCTCGCTGCTCATCAAAATTGTTTTGAATCACTCGCTGTTTTTGCTGTTGCTATTGCAGTGGTATTTGGTACTAACTCGGTAAACGCAGTAACCGAAACCTTGGCGGTTACTCATATAGTCTCGCGCATTTTGTATTGTATTTTTTATTGGTTGAACTTAGATATTATACGTTCGCTTGTATGGTTTATTGGCTTAGGTACTGCCATTGCCATGATTGTAGTGAGTATTTAACTTTATTGTTAAAACCACAAAGCAAGCGGCCTAAAAGGGCGCTTGCTTTATAGTCTTAAACACTTATTCCCATTAATGCGATATGTTAACTCGCTCTATTAAATCACTTTTTGTAACTGTACTGTTGAGTGCAAAATCAAGTTGTATTAGTACGTTTTGTTGTCCCATTGATGAAGGTGTATATTGCCATTGCATCAGTGCTCTTTTTGCTTCTTTGTTAAAGACTGCTTCTGGTTCAGCTTTTACAACAGTAATGTTAGCTGTTTTGCCTGCTGGGGTTATGTCGTATTTTAATACCACTGAACCGCTAATGCCTTGTTCCGCCGCTTGTTTTGGGTAAAGCGGTTCGATTCGCATTACGGGAGCGATAGATGTTTCTTTTTTAGCTGATGCTTCAGGTTGCTTTGCTACTGCTAAGCCACTGAGCAAGCTTGCTGCTATAAGTAACGCACTTCCTTTTGCTAGGCGCGAATGTGCGCCGTTATGTTTGATATTAGTAAGTCGTTGTAACATGGTTTTTTTATCTCCGTAGTGTGAATAAGCCATTAGGCCTGCGGGCGCTGCTGCCGCGCAGTTCACTAAGGCTTTGCTGTATAAAATGTGTTGGTGTGTGGTTTTATTGGCAAGTACCCGTTCATCACAAGTCAGCTCTTGTAGACGGCGCATGCTTGCGTAACAAAACCAAGCGAGTGGGTTAAACCAAAGTAAAATAGTGGGTAACAGCATGAATGCGTTTGTTAGGTTGTCTTTGCGTTGAATGTGTACGTTTTCGTGCTCTAAAATAAGCGCCAATGTTGCTTTATCAAAATGGGTATTATAATCACTGGGCAGTACTAGCTTGCTTTGAAAAATACCCACCACCATTGGTGTGGCTACATGTTGGCTGATATAAGTTTTAGCACTTGTGGTAAGTGTATGGTTAAAGTGTGTTAGCTCAGTTAACTGCAGGCTTTTAACAAAACGAGTATGTGTAATAAAACTAGCTATTAATAACCCCGCAGTAATAAGTACATACATAAGTGCCCAGCTAATACCCATTTCATGTGTAAAAGGCTGGTTAGGGGTAATTAAGTAATGGCTAATATTGCTATTTTGCAGTGGTTTAATCGTATTGGGTAAATTAGCGATAACTATTGCCGCAGGCATTAACCACGCTAACTTGTATACAAACCGCGCGCCAAGGGGTTTTAAACCAAATCGCTCGAGTAAAATAAATCCACAAAACAAAATACTCAATAGTAGTTGTTGCTCTATTAACCAATTAAACCCAGTTTGAATATCCATAGCTAATCCTTACTTTTGGTTTTTTTCCCAGTCATCAATGACTTTTTTAAGCTCATTTATATCTTGCTGCGAAAGCTGCTCTGATTTAGCAAACCCGCTTACCAGTGGCGCTATACGACCACTAAAAAAGCGCTCAATAAAGTTTTTGCTCTCTTTTAATGTGTAGTCGGCGCGCTCCATACAGGGAGTATAAATATATTGGCGGCCGTCTTTTTCAAAGGTCAGTGCACCTTTTTTAACTAATCGACCCAGTAGGGTTTTAATGGTTTTTTCGTGCCATTGCTTATCATCGCTTAAGCGCTCAATAATTTGGCTCGCGGTGGCAGGGTAATTAATCCAAAGCGCATCAAGCACGTCGAACTCTGCTTTTGATAACTCAATCATTTTATTGCCTACAAATGTAATCTTTAAGTTTAGACTACACCTGTAATCTATTTTTGCAAGGTTATTTTTTAACTTTTTGCGGTGTAATTAAGCGATTTGGTATTAGATTTTCGAAATATCAGCTTTATTAATTTGTATAGAGTGGTTTTCAGGTAGGTTTAGGTTTGAGAGGGCGAGTTCGCTAAATTGCACTCTAAATAAATCAATTACTTTAAAGCCGCAGTAATGCGCCATTTTACGTATTTGCCTGTTAAGCCCTTGTTTTAAAATAATACTAAATTGATTGTCAGCTATTTTAGTTACTTCACACGGTAAAGTAATTTGTTTATCAACGGGGATACCTGCTGCCATTTTTTCACAAAACGCGTTATTAATAGGTTTATCTACCGTGACTAAATAACGTTTAGGCTGGTGGAAGTCAGGGTGAATAAGTTGATTACAAAAGTCACCGTCGTTGGTCAAAATAAGCAAGCCGCGAGAGTCTTTATCTAATCGGCCAATGGGGTAAACCCGGGTGAGGGTAGGTAAATGGTGAATAAGGCTGGCTGGGTCATTTTCATTTAATTTGCAGTCAATACCTACAGGCTTGTGGTACGCAAAATAAACTAAATCGGCTGCCCCTTTAACTACTTGGCCATTAACTATTATGTCGTCTTGCTCATCAACGTGATCAATATGATTGGCTGGGCGATTATTTACCGTTACTACCCCTTCATCTATTAAACGCGATGCCTGTTTACGCGAGCACACGCCTGCATGAGCAATGTATTTAGCAAGGCGGATTTTGGTGCTCATAAAGTGTTCTCGTTAGTTGGCAATAAAAAACTGATCGCGATTATAGCAAAGCTGCGTATCGATAGAGCGATATTTAATTAAGGTGAACAAAAATGGGTATGAAATTTTCTGAACTAAAAAATCATGAGCCGCTACAAAAAGTAGTTGTTCACTCACTTGAAATGGCGCTTTATCAGGTTTCTGTGATCATTAATAATGTTGAATATTATGTAACAGAGGAAGACGGCGAATTTGTAAGAGCTGTAAGCCCGCTGCATGTACAAAAGCGGTTTGAAAAAATAGCGTACGCACAAATGATGCTTCGCCACACAAGCGCATACGATGAAATGTGCGGGCAGCCCGAAAAAACGTCAAGCAACTTACTTGAAGTGCCTTTCGGTAAAAATAATCTTTTTTAATTAAGTGTGTTTGCTAATATCGCTTTTTTAGGAGCGGTATATGTATCAATTAAAATCTGATAACAGTGATGCGTTAAACTCAACTTTACGTAATAAAATAGTTGATTTTAATGCTAAGCATTTTGATGCGCAAAGAGTGCCACTCGGCTATAAATTTGTTGATAATAATAACGAACTAATGGCTGGTATTAGTGGTTGCGTATTTGGCAATTGGCTAATTATAAATTGGCTTTGGTGCAGTGAAATCGCTCGTAATGAAGGCCTTGCAGGGCAGTTGCTCACAGAATTAGAGCAAGCTGCAATATTGCTTGGCGCTAAAAAAGCCCAGCTAGACACTCTCGACTTTCAAGCAAAACCTTTTTATGAAAAGCGCGGATACAGCGTAAAGTATCAACTTGATAACTACCCACTTTGCGGCACCCGCTATTTTATGGAAAAACCACTTTAATTTATAACATAACTCAAGTTTTTTAATCGGAGCCCAGTTACTTCGCTGTTAAAGGCTCGCCCTCAAACGTAACACCTAAAAATGGTGTCGCCTCTGGCGCTAACATAAACGTGCGAATGTTCATGTGGTCGTCGCCGTTAGGGTTTTTAAGCACCTCATCGCGGTAAAACTTACCAAAGCAATCAAGAGTGTTTTGCTTGCTAAGCCCATTGAGTTTTGCAAACGCAAAAATTTTACATGAGCCGTTATTTTCACTCGCTGAACTCAGCAACCCGTGGTTATTAAAGGCACAAGCAGTAAAATCGTAATTGGCTTCAATCACCGCCATTGTATCGGTAAATTGAATGTTTTTTGGGTTTTCAGCAAGTGATTTAAGGTATTCGTTTAAAGTCATAATTGTTCCCTAAATTTAATTTATAAGGCTAATTTACTCGTAGCAATTTATGAACGAATAAAATGCGTTAATGCGTGAATATTGGTGATTTCTACGTCGGCTAGGCCTTTGTAGTTATACTTAGCGTTTTGATCGTTTAACCACACTGATTGGCAACCTGTGTTATTGGCGCCTTGTACGTCGGTATCTAGGCTATCACCAATATGAAGTATGTCGCTTTTGGTGACTTTTAAGTGCGCAGCTGCTTTGTCAAATAAGGTGCTATGAGGTTTAGCTTTACCGTGCATGCCCGCTTGTAGCACTAGCTCAAACTTATTGTGTAAATTAAAGCGTTCTATTTCAACATTGCCATTGGTTATGGCGATTAAGGTAAAATGTTGCGCTAAGTTATCAAGTAGCACTAATACGTCGTCGCTGACTACAATGTTACTGCGTGCATCGGCAAATGCGTTATAGGCGTTACTAGCGTGCAGTGCTACTTCTTGTTCAGTAAATCCTAACTTTGATAGTGCTAAACGCAATGTGTGCTTGCGCCACTGCGTTACATTGTCTTTTAGCTCTGGCTGTTGCAGTGCGGCAAGTTGCCGGCATTGTTGCCAGTATTGAGGGCCTTGTTCTTGGTAGCGTGGTAATGCATTTAAGTAATTTTGTTGGGCGCTAACGGCTGCTTTTATAATTGGGTGGTTGTTGTATAGCGTGTCGTCTAAATCAAAGCTCATGACAGAAAAAGGGCGTATTGCACGATTAAATCGGATCATTATAATTTCCTAATCAGTTTGTTTTTTAGCGCGCGGGTGGGTGTTGTCGTACACTTTGGCTAAATGCTGAAAATCTAAATGGGTATACACTTGTGTGGCCGACAAGCTACTGTGGCCAAGCAATTCTTGTACAGCACGTAAATCACCCGACGATTCTAAAATATGTGATGCAAATGAATGGCGTAATTTATGCGGATGCACCTGTGAGCTAATACCTTGCTTTATTCCCCACTCTTGCATACGCAAACGCACTTGGCGAATTGAAATACGATTTTTTTGGCTACTTAAAAATACACCTGGCTCGTCTGGCTTTGCAAACTGAGGGCGCACGGTTAACCATTTTTTTAATGCGTCTAATGCCTTTGTTCCCACGGGAATAAGGCGTTCTTTATTACCTTTACCGCGAACTAATATTTCGCCACTTTTGGCATTAATATCTTGCATGTTAGCGCCAACTAACTCGCTAATACGTAAACCTGATGAATACATAAGTTCCATCATAGCTTTGTCTCTTATTGCCAAAGGGTCGTCGTCAGGAATTTCGAGCAAGCGAGCCATTTGATCAACGTCGAGGTTTTTAGGTAAAGGCTTGGCAAATTTGGGGCCTTTAATGCCGGTAGCAGGATTGTGATAATGCGATTGCTGCGCAATATTTTTAGCTTTTAAAAACTTATATAAACTTCTGATACAGCTCAATTTTAAGCTAATGGTTCGGCCACTTAATTGTTTAGCGCGTAAAGCCATACTGTAACGGCGAATATGCTCTGCTTGTACGCCAAACCAGTCATCGCATAATTTATTAAAATAAAGGGCTGCAAAACCAAGTTGGCTAACATACTGATTTACAGTGTGCGCTGAAAATTGTTTTTCAAATTTTAGGTAGTCGCTAAATAGCG
This sequence comes from Pseudoalteromonas sp. APM04, assembly GCF_022809815.1. NCBI lineage: Bacteria > Pseudomonadati > Pseudomonadota > Gammaproteobacteria > Alteromonadales > Pseudoalteromonadaceae > Pseudoalteromonas > Pseudoalteromonas sp. APM04. The sequence continues at coordinate 3,340,403 of NZ_CP094441.1, read as the reverse complement.
TAATGGGTGTTCGCCAGTTGTCACTTAATTCGCTTATATTAGGCGCATCATCACTCATGCGAGTTTTTGTAACCTTAACTGCAGGGCACTAATAAAATCCAGAACGAACAGGTTGTCTTGTGCGGGTTCAAAATGGTTCACGTTGTTGCTGCCAAACGCGAGTATGGCAATCGGTTGCTTTTTATCACCAATTAAATATATAGCCGCAGATTGCGTGTCATCACTAAATAATAGAGCCCGTTCTTGTGCTGTAATACGGCCTAAGTAATGCCCAGAGTTTGTAAGGCGGTGTTCAATTAGCTCGTCGTAGTCAGTGCTGTATTTTATTAATTTAAAGTCACTTATGTCGTTATTTGAACACACAATCGTGTGTAAATTTTTAGCGATGGTATCAAAGTCGTCATGGCTCCAAAGCTGGCGATGGCATTGGCTGAGGAGACGGTATACGAGCTCATTTTGAACTGCGTGCTGACTCATTGTATCGATTTGATTTTTTAAACGCGTATTGTGTTCACGCAATTGGCGCTGTTGAATATGTACTAATGACGTTGCCCCTTGCGCTTGCTGCTGAAGGTCTAGCTGAGCAAGCACGTTTGGGTGTTTAACTAAAAAGTCAGGATTTGCGAGTAAGTAGCTAGTAATTTGCTCTTCATTTAGCTCGCTCATAACGCGACTTGTCCATCGAATACGTGTTCAGCAGGGCCTGTCATTCGTACTGGATGACCTTCTCCACTCCAACGTATTTGAAGTGTTCCACCAGGTAGGTCGACTTGTACCGCGCTTGAAAGCTTGCTTTGCATATGGCCAATGACCATCGCTGCACACGCGCCAGTGCCGCATGCGAGCGTTTCGTTTACGCCGCGCTCCCATACTCTTAGCTTTATATGCTCTTGCGATATAACTTGCATAAACCCAATATTAGCGCGCTGTGGAAAACGTTCGTGGTTTTCAAGCAGTGGACCTAATACATCGACCTGCGCTGTCGTAATATCGTCAACTTCAAGTACACAGTGTGGGTTCCCCATAGATACTGCGCCACTAAATACGGTGTGTTCTTCAGCCCTTATAATGTAGGTGAGTTCACGTTTGCTGGCTTTAAGCGGTATTTTGCTTGGCTCGAAATTAGGGTGCCCCATGTTAACCGTAACTTGGCCGTCTTTTTCTATATAGAGCGTTAAGTTACCTGATTTGGTTGATACACTAATTTTATGTTTGTTAGTCAGGCCTTTCATACGCACAAAACGTGCAAAGCAACGTGCACCATTACCGCACTGTTCTACTTCGGTACCATCGGCATTAAAAATACGATAATGAAAATCAAGATCGGGAGAGTATGGTGCTTCAACCATGAGTAATTGGTCAAAGCCAATGCCAAAGTGGCGATCAGCCAGTTTTTTTATTTGATCTCGTGATAAAAATACATTTTGTGTAATGTTATCAATAACAACAAAGTCGTTGCCTAAGCCGTGCATTTTGGAAAAATTAACTAACATAGCGCTCTAATTCGTGTTTGCTCTGTGGTAATCATGCCACAGAGCAGCTAGTTGGCAAAAACGTTTATGGTAAAATTTTCTCACCTTGATAAAGACTCTCAATGGTTTCACGTTCGCGAATAAGATGGTGCTGTTCACCGTCTACCATTATTTCAGCTACGCGTGGGCGAGAGTTATAGTTTGAACTCATAGTAAAGCCATATGCGCCAGCACTTCGCTGGGCGAGTAAATCGCCTTGTTTCAGCGCCAGTTCTCGGTCTTTTCCTAAAAAGTCACCGGTTTCGCACACGGGGCCAACAATATCAAAGTTGTGAGTTGGCGTATCGTCATCACGAACCGACACAGGTATAATTTTTTGCCACGCTTGATAAAGAGAAGGGCGAAGCATATCGTTCATGCCAGCATCAACAATGGCAAAAAATTTACTTTGGTTTTGTTTAATAAACTCAACTTGCGTAATTAATACCCCTGCGTTTGCAGCAATGGCACGACCTGGTTCAAAAATAAGTTCTAAATGGCGGTAGTTTTCTAGGCGAGCCGTTACTTGCTCTGCGTATTCACTAGGATGAGGTGGTTGTTCGTTGTCGTAAGGAACACCTAACCCACCACCTATGTCTAAATGGCTTAATTCTATCCCGATATTTTTTAGCTCATCTATTAGCGCAAGGAGTTTGTCGAGCGCTTCTAAAAACGGCTTTACTTCGGTTAACTGCGAACCAATATGGCAATCTACGCCTATTACATTTAAGCCAGGTAAAGCAGCGGCTTGTTGATAAACACTTACAGCGGTTTGAATATCAATGCCAAATTTGTTTTCTTTAAGGCCAGTAGAAATATAAGGGTGCGTTTTTGCATCTATATCGGGGTTAACGCGAATAGAAATTGGTGCTACTAAGTTAAGCTCACACGCAACCTCTGAAATACGCTCTAATTCAGAGGCCGACTCAACGTTAAAACATTTAATCCCTAATTTTAATGCATACGCTATTTCGTCAGCGGTTTTAGCAACGCCTGAAAATACTACTTTACCGGCGTCTCCTCCTGCTTTAATTACACGCGCCAGCTCACCTTTAGATACAATGTCAAAACCCGAACCAAGGCGGGCTAGAATATTTAATACAGCAATATTAGAGTTTGCTTTTACGGCATAACATACCAAGCTTTTATGGTTTTTAGTCGCATTGGCAAACGCAAGATAGTGGCGCTCAAACGTTGCACGAGAATACACATAGCAAGGCGTACCATATTGCTGAGCAATAGCGGCAATACTCACATCTTCAGCAAACAATTGATTGTTTTTATAGTTAAAAAAATCCATTTATTGCTCCTGTTTTACTGGTGTTGTAGGTTGCTTGGCCTCTGTGGTAGGCGCCATAGTGTTTTCTGGTTGGTTTTGCTCGGCCTGTTGTTCAGGTAAATATAATGGGCCGCTTTGTCCGCAGCCAGTTAATGCGCTAAATAGGGCCGTGCAAATTAATAGTTTTTTTAATTGTAAGGTATGTGTCGCTTTCATTAGATTAATATTGTTGCTGGCTTTATAATCGCAGAGTAACAGAATATCTAAAAAATGCAGCTATTCGCGGATGATTTTATTCCTGTTACACTAGCTGCATATTTTTAACGCAATTACGTACCCAATATTAGGCGGCCCGCCTGCAAAGGAATCAACAATGACTGAACACGAATATCACCAATTAGCCGAAGCTCTTATGTTCACAATTGAAGAGCAAATTGATGATTGTGAAGCCGATTTAGATTACGAATCAGCGCAAGGTATTTTAGAAATTATTTTTCCTGATAAGAGTAAAATTGTCATCAATAAGCAAGCGCCTCTTCATCAAGTGTGGGTAGCAACTAAATTCAATGGTCACCATTTTGAAATGCGTGACGGTCAATGGATTGATAACCGCTCTGGTGCAGAGTTTTGGGAATTCATTAACGAAGCGTCAACTCGCCAAGCTGGCCAAGAAATTAAGTGGCAATCATCATTATGAGTTTAGAGTTTGTTCAATACCCCGCGCAGAGCGCGCATAAAGCGACAGTTATTTGGTTACATGGCTTAGGTGATTCGGGTGATGGGTTTGCCCCTGTAGCGCCGCAATTAAATTTACCAGCCGAGTTGGGCGTGCGTTTTGTTTTCCCACATGCGCCTGTGCAACCGGTCACCATAAATGGTGGTATGGAAATGCGTTCTTGGTACGACATTAAGTCAATAGAGCTTGATAAACGTGCCGATGAAGAAGGGGTTAGGGAGTCTGCCGAGAAAGTAGAGGCGTTAATAAATACAGAAATAGCCAACGGAATACCTGCTAACAAAATTATTTTGGCTGGTTTTTCACAAGGTGGTGTTGTGTCGCTTCACTTAGCTCCGCGCTTTGAACAAAAGTTAGCGGGTGTTATGGCACTGTCTACTTATATGTGCGCGCCGCATAAATTTACAGATGAAGCAAAGCATACCGATTTAAATGTATTTATGGCACATGGTAGTCACGATAATGTGGTACCAATGAGTGCAGGTAAAAGTGCATTTGATGTATTAACAGCACATAACATGGATGTAAGCTGGCAAGAATACCCAATGGCACACCAAGTGTGTGCAGAAGAGTTACACGCTATTCGCCAATGGTTAATTGCCCGTTTAAGCTAATTTTGGAGCCGCTGAGGTCAATATGAGTCAAAAAATAGTTATTAAAGCAAATGTAAAACGCGAACCACAAAACAGCCTACCTACGGTAAGCTATGAATGGCATTGGCGTCGAATTGTGAGTTTGGCTATGTTGATAGTAATGACGTCTGCGGCTGTGATATATGGTTTAACCAGCTCAGTAAATGCAGATCAGGGCGCACATCCCAATGAACAAACAGAGCTTTTAATTACTGATAGCACACAAGGTGATGAAGTAACTGAAAGCGAAACACATAATGCACCCAGCAACCAATTGCATATAGAGACTGAGCATGCTGAAACACTGCCTGCTGAGCAACTACCAACAACTCAAGAGGCTGACATTACCAATGCCTTACTTGAAAACGCTGAGTCAGTAACCGTTGCGCCAATCTCAGATGAGCCGACAGTAACCCAATCAACAGTTGACTCAATAACTGAAAAAACGAATACAGTTGATAACAGTAAAAACGATGCGTTGGTCACTAATGCAATAAGCGCTGATACAACAAGTGAAACTGTATCTGTACCTGCGTCAGAGCAAACTTCTGAGCTTGGCACAATCGCATTAGAGCCAGAGAGTAATATTGATGCACAACCTGTTACAGACCAATTTGCTGAAGATGCCCATATTGCTAGCGTGGCACTCGGTGCTCAGATTGATACCAGTAAAATAAGCCGCGCAGTGCTTACACGCAGTGTAGCAAAACGCGAACCTACTAATGTGTTTGCAGCCGACGTGCGTTTAAGTCAGTTTGAAGGTTCGTTATCATTTTTTAGTGAGCTTAAAGGACTGCAAGGCCAGCGCGTAAAACATGTTTGGTCTTTTGAAAGTGAAACAATGGCCGAAATTTCACTTAATGTTACTTCGCCACGCTACAGAACTTATTCAACAAAAAATATTATGAACACGCAAACAGGCCATTGGCGTGTAGCTGTTGTTGATGAGCAAGGTAATTTAATAGCTCAAAAAGAATTTAGAGTGTTAGCTAACTAATGCTAACCGCAGTAATTAATTGGATACCCCTATGACAGAAAAAACAAAATTAGTACGTATAGCAACCCGTAAAAGCGCTCTGGCGCTATGGCAAGCCGAATTTGTAAAAGCGCAGCTAGAGCATTTTCATGATGACGTGCGTGTTGAGTTAGTCCCTATGTCGACCCAAGGGGATATTATTTTAGATACACCACTTGCTAAAATTGGCGGTAAAGGCTTATTTGTTAAAGAGCTTGAGCAAGCTATGCTAGATGGTCGAGCTGATATTGCCGTACACTCAATGAAAGATGTGCCGGTGGAGTTTCCAGAAGGATTAGCCCTTCATACCATTTGTGAGCGTGAAGATCCGCGCGATGCGTTTGTATCAAATCACTTTGCTAACTTGAATGAGTTACCAGAAGGAGCGGTAGTAGGTACATCAAGCTTGCGCCGCCAATGCCAAATTAGAGCACTGAGACCTGACTTAGAAATCCGTGATCTACGCGGAAACGTAAATACACGCCTAGCTAAATTAGATGCTGGGCAATACGATGCGATTATTTTAGCAGCGGCAGGGCTTATTCGTTTAGAAATGGGCGAGCGTATTGCTGACTACATTGAACCAGAAGTATCGCTGCCTGCAAATGGGCAAGGTGCTGTAGGTATTGAGTGTCGGATTGAAGATGAAGTAACTAAAGCGTTATTAGCACCGCTTGAGCACACACATACACGTATTCGTGTTAATGCAGAGCGTGCAATGAACCGCCGTTTAGAAGGTGGTTGTCAGGTGCCAATAGGTGCCTATGCGTTAGTTGATGGCGAAGAGGTCCATTTACGAGGGCTTGTAGGCGCAATCGATGGCAGCGAAATTTTACGTGACGAAGTTGCGGGTCATATTAACGATGCCGAAAAACTCGGAATAGAGCTGGCTGAAAAATTACTTGCTCAAGGCGCAGATAAAATTTTAGCTGACGTATACAGAGATGCATAAATGACACATATTCTGATAACTCGGCCCGAAGGAAAAGGCGCAGCCCTTGCAGAGCAACTTGAGCAAGCGGGTTATCAGGCGTCATTGTTTCCTGTTTTAAATATTAACTATTTAACGCCCTCTAGTACTCAACTAAGCCCACTTATTAATGCAGATAAAATTATTTTTATCTCTCAGGACGCTGTTAAAGCACTGGCACAATTAAAGCCCGATATAAACATTAAAGCGCAGTTTTATGCTGTAGGGCAGCAAACTGCCGATACAATATATGAATTATTTGGTGTGCGTGCAGCCACGCCTAAGCAGTTCGATTCAGAAGGGATATTGGCTCTTAAGTCGTTGGCTCAGGTTGATGGTAGCAATATTGTATTGGTTAAAGGGCAAGGTGGTCGCCCAGACATCGCCAAGGTACTTAAAGAGCGTGGCGCGTTTTTAAATAATTGTGTTGTTTATGAACGTGAGCCAGTGCCAGATTTAACCAGTAACTGGACTGACCACTGGAAAAGCAGCAATGTACACGGTATAGTCATAACAAGTAATGCAGCAGTTGATGCCATGTTTACCCCCCTTGCTGCACAACAATTACAATGGTTACAACAGTGCCACTTTTATGTTGCCAGCGAGCGCATAGCCGCATATTTACAGCAACAACATGTTAGTTTGGCAAATATCCATATTGCAGCAGGGGCTAGCGATAACGCTATGTTTACCTGTATTAATCAGCAAGGTAGCAGCATGAGTGAACAACCTAAGTCAATAACAACAGAAAACACAACATCAACAGCTTCGAGTTCAACAGCAGTTAAAAATGAGCAAGCAAACGTAAAAAACAAACCAGCAAATGACAAACAAAAAGTAAGTAAAGTGGCTTCACTTGCATTGTTAATATCGTTAGTTGTGGCCTCTGGAGTTGGCTACGAGTTTTATCAAAAGCTAAATGCAGGTAAAGCGCAAAACACAATTGTTAATGAACTTAGCGAGCAAAACAAGCTGCTCCAGCAAGAGCTTGCTGCACTTAAATCTTCTCAAATGAGCTTACAACAAGCGTTATTTAATAGCGAAGAAAAAGTATCTGAGGCATTAACGCAAAGCACTCTTGAAAATCAGCAAGCATTAAAAGCTGCGCTGCAAAAAGCGCAGCAGCAAGGTTCATCTTTAAACCCACAAGAGGTCACCAGCTTACAACGAATGGCTGAGTTTAAACTGTGGGCCGAAAAAGATTACCAAGGCGCAAGCGCTGTACTAAAACGTTTAGACGGACTGTTAAGTGAGCACCCTGGCACAATTGAAGTTCGCCAAGCCATTATGCAAGACATACAAACGCTGGATAGTTTAAAACCGGTTGCTACCGAGGCCATTTATTTACAGTTAAATAGTGTTATTAACCGAATTGACGAATTGGTGTTTAACGCGGTCAACTTACCAGAGGAAACATTGGTAATTGATGAACATGCACTTAGCGAAGATATTAACGACTGGCAGCAAAATATCAGTAATAGTTGGAATAAAATTGTTGATAGTTTTATTACTATTAGGCGCCATGAAGGGATTGCTATTGAACCTTTACTAACCGATCAAGAGCGTAATTTAATTAATCAACGAATTAAATTAAATATAGCACAGGCGCAGGACGCACTATTAAGTAAGCAAGCGAGTATATACTTTAGTGCGTTAAGCGAAGCTAAGCGCTTAACTAGCGAGTACTTTAAGCAAGACGATGACGCCACAAAATCAGTACTAAATACGCTATCTAAATTAGAAAAAGAGCAGCTCAATTTTAGCCAAGAGGTCACTCTGCAAAGTACACAAACGGTTAAGGAGTGGGTGCAATGATAGGCCTAATAATCTTAATTGTAGCTATTGTTGTTGTACTTGCGGTAACCCCTTTTGTACTGGACGAAAAAGGCTACGTGCTTATCTCGTTTAATAACACAACAATTGAAGGCACCATTGTTTCGTTTTGTATTATGGCTGCAATGACTGCAGCAACTTTATACTTTACGTATAAACTAATACGCTATTTATTATCAATTTATAGAAATACCAAACATGGTTTTTTTGCCCGCAGTGAAGAGCGTAAATTCGCCGCAATTGAACAAGCCCTTTTCAGTGCTATAAACGACGATTACGAACAAGTAGAGCGCGCGCTTTCTGGCAACAGTGTGCCAGATAAATTTGATGATATTCGTTTAGCACTATTGGCTAAAGCGGCACTTGCTAACAACGAGGCAGATAAAGCACTAGAACGATTATTTGAAATAAGCCCTGAGCAGCAATTGAAAGTAGCAAAACTATGGTTGGCAAGTGGCGATAGCAGTGCAATTGAATCGCAGTTGCGCGTTAATGCAGAAGCTAAAAAAGCCACTGCACTTGAGCTTAAACTGTACACTGAGGTACTGGTACAACAGCAGCACTTTAGCGTGCTAGAAGAGTTTTTACCCAAGCTACTGCGTAAAAAAGTGTTTTCTAGTGATCAGTGGACGCGTGTATTTACTGCCTATTTTTCGGCTCAATCAGCTGATGAACTAACAAATAAATACAAACAATTACCACGAAAACTTCAAACTTATGCGCATACTGCGTATTTAACTCAAATGGCTGCAACAGGTCAGCTTGCTGTTATTGAGGGCGATTTAACTAAAATGGTTAAGCAAGCCAGCCAACATGATGAGCTTGCTACTATTTTAAATAATGCAAACCATGGCGAAGCGCACAAATTACAAGCCAGTATTCAAGATCGCCTTAAAAAAGACGACACTAATACAGCACTGCTGTTGTCGCTTGCGTGCCTTGCTAATGCACAAAGTGATTATGATTTAGCGGCACGTGTGTTCGATAAAGCACTTAATGGTGATAATAAACACCATTTTGCAGACCAAGCAGCTTTGAGTTACAAAAACACGGCACAGGCTGAAAAGGCGCTCGTTTTATATAACAAATAAGTTTACTAGCTGATTAGTTATATATTTTAGGCACAGGTTATAGGCGTTGTATAAATGCTTTACCTGTGCTTTTTTATAGGTATTTTTTAAATTTAGCGAAACAATAAAAAGTAAGGCGAGACTATTTTATACATATTATTGTTAAGTGCGTGAATATTTGCACAAAAAGCAGACATATGACCGCTTAATAATATTACAAAGCGTATAGACTTGAAAAATAACTCTATCTGCGTATTATGCGCAAAAATTTAATTAAACTGGGTGCTACTATGATCAATAGAAAACTACCTTTGCTAGATATTCACCGTCATTTAGATGGTAATGTTCGCGCGCAAACCATACTAGAACTTGGTCGTCAGTTTAATATTGATTTACCCGCAGATAACGTTGAACAATTAATTCCTCATGTTCAAGTGATAGATCCAGAGCCAAACCTTGTCGCTTTCTTACAAAAGCTAGACTGGGGTGTTACGGTACTTGGCGATTACGATGCATGCCGCCGTATAGCTATTGAAAATATTGAAGATGCACAAGCACAAGGTCTTGATTACGTTGAGCTTCGTTTCAGCCCTTACTACATGGCTCAAAGCCAAGGCTTACATCCACAAGGTGTTGTCGAAGCTGTGGTTGATGGTATTAAATCAGCAACAAAAAATGCCAATATTAAAGCTAATTTAATTGGTATCTTATCGCGTACTTATGGTGTTAAAACCTGCCAACATGAGCTTGATGCATTACTTGCGTTTAAAAATGATTTAGTGGCTGTTGATTTAGCGGGCGATGAAATTGGCTTTCCAGGAGAGTTATTTATTGAGCACTTTAAGCAAGTGCGTGATGCGTATTTAGCGTCAACCATTCATGCCGGTGAAGCACTTGGCGCGCCCAGTATTTGGCAAGCGATTAACGAGCTAGGTGCAAGTAGAATTGGCCATGGTGTAAAAGCAATTGAAGACCCAACGTTAATGGATTACCTGCGTGATAACCGTATTGGTATTGAGTCATGTTTAACCAGTAATATTCAAACCAGTACAGTTACTGACCTAGCTACGCATCCGCTTAAACAGTTTTTAGATCATGGCATTCTTGCTTGCCTTAATACAGATGACCCGGCTGTTGAAGGTATAGAAATAGAGCATGAATATACTATTGCAGCACCAAAGGCTGGCTTATCTCAGGCTGATATAGAAAAAGCCCAAGCGAATGCGTTGGAAATTGCATTTTTAAGCGACGGCGATAAAAAAGCATTATTAGCACAAGTGAGTGCACGTTAAGCAATACAAATAAATATGCCGCTTTGAAGCCGCATATTTATAGACTTAACTTGAGCGCTAGTTAATAAGAGGTTTACTGTCTAACGCTCAGGTTTAAATTAGTGTTCTTGACAGCTTAGGTAGTTATCGTAGAGCGCTTTGAGTACATCGGCACGATTTATCATTCCTACCACTTTTACGCCTTCTACCACTGGGTAGTTTTTAGGCTTACCCGGCTGCATTTGTTCAGCCAGTTCAATAATGTTTAAATCGCTACTTACTGTGACTACATTGGTTTGCATAAGCTGCGACACTTTTACAACCCCTTCGCAAAAATAACTGCTCTGCATTAAAGGCTTTAATAACTCTTGCTCTGAAATAAATCCGACAAGGCACTTTTCGTTGTCGAATACAGGCGCACCAAGTAATTTAAATTTTTGTAACTCGGCTATGGCTGTCGTCATTTCGGTGTCTGGTGTTATGTTTGGCAACTTACGTTGCATAAAATCTTTTACTTTTGTATTTAGCATTTGGGTCTCTCCCGCTGATGTTCTGTACAAAGTATGGTTTATAGATTGGATTTTAGGAAATTGTTTATATTGATGAATATGATAGGTTTAAACTATTAAAAATTTAAAGTCATAAAAAAAGCACCCGTAGGTGCTTATTATTAAACTATGCGATGAGTTTACTTAATAAATGCAAATGCATCGGCGTACATGTTTTCACGAATAGCGCCATGAGCTATAAAGTCGTCACGTACAATCCCTATCATGTCAAAACGACCCGCCATGTAAATGTCGTAAGGTTCAAGTGATACAATATCTTGCATTACTGCTTTGTGCACAAAACCAGTGTGACCTTGCCAATTAGCTGATGGGTTTTCGACAACAGGAATAAATTCAAAATGTTCATGGCTCTCTGCCCATAATTTCATTTCTTCATGTGCGTACAAAGCAGACTCTTCTTTAACACCCCAATAAAATAATACAGGGCGGTCACAGTTTATTTCAGCTAAGTGATCAGCCATTGATTTTACATACGAAAAACCAGTGCCACCGGCAAGTAAAATAATAGGTCGGTTACATTGCAAACGAAGTTGGGAAACACCTAACCCGGCCTCTATATCAACCATTGTGTTGTTTGCATGTGCATTGCGTAAGTGTTCAAGCGATTGCATTGCGTATGAGTCTGCACCCGAAGCACCAATGTGTAGTTCTATTTCGTCACATTGAGATGGGCGGCTAGCAATAGAAAAAGCGCGTTTGTCTTTTTCACTTAACACGAGTTGCATGTATTGGCCCGCTTCAAAGGTCACAGGCTCTTGTGGCTTTAAAGTTACTTTGTTAACAAATTCTGTAAGTGGGCTGATAGCTACAACTTCAGCTTTTAATGTTTGCATTTTTTACCTTTTAGCAGCGCTTTTGACAGCAGATACGCAATTGAATGAATCGATTCTAGCATACCTATAGGATTATTTTATAGCCTGTTTATAGCTTACTCGAACGATGGTGAATAAATTATTGACCATCGCTGGGTTTGTTTAGTTGTTAGAGAATTTTAAGGCTATCCCAAATATCATCAACGCGTTCTTTGGTGGCTTTATCCATTACTATTGGTTCACCCCATTCACGGTCGGTTTCGCCTACCCATTTATTAGTCGCGTCCATACCCATTTTAGAGCCGAGGCCCGATACCGGAGAGGCAAAATCTAGGTAATCTATTGGAGTGTTTTCAATCAACGTTGTATCACGCGCTGGGTCCATACGAGTTGTTATGGCCCAAATAACATCTTCCCAGTCGCGTGCATTTATATCGTCGTCGCACACAATTACAAACTTGGTATACATAAATTGGCGTAAAAAAGACCATACTCCCATCATTACGCGCTTGGCGTGACCAGGGTATTGTTTTTTCATTGTGACTACTGCCATGCGGTACGAACACCCTTCAGGCGGTAAATAAAAATCGACAATTTCGGGAAACTGTTTTTGTAATATTGGAACAAATACTTCGTTTAGTGCAACACCCAGGATAGCCGGCTCATCTGGCGGACGGCCAGTAAATGTGCTGTGATAAATAGGATCTTTACGGTGTGTAATGTGAGTTACGGTCATAACAGGGAAGTCATCTACTTCGTTGTAGTAACCAGTGTGGTCGCCATAGGGGCCTTCTGGCGCCATTTCGCCTGGCATAATATGGCCTTCTAGTACTATTTCGGCACTGGCAGGTACTTGCAAGTCATTTGAAATCGACTTTACTACTTCAGTTCGGCTTCCACGTAATAACCCAGCAAATGCATATTCGCTAAGCGTATCAGGAACAGGAGTTACCGCACCTAAAATGGTCGCCGGATCAGCACCTAACGCCACCGACACAGGATAAGGCTGGCCAGGATTTTCTTTACACCACTCTTGAAAGTCGAGCGCGCCACCACGATGCGACAACCAGCGCATAATTATTTTATTTTTACCTAATAGCTGTTGGCGATAAATACCCAGATTTTGACGTTTTTTGTATGGCCCTTTTGTTACGGTTAAACCCCACGTAATTAAAGGGGCTGCATCGCCCGGCCAGCAGTGTTGAATAGGTAGCTTTGTTAAATCAACGTCATCGCCTTCTAAAACTACTTGCTGACAAGGTGCTTTTTTAACTTCTTTAGCTGGCATATTCAGCACTTTTTTAAACACAGGAATAGATCCAAGTGCTTCTTTAATGCCTTTTGGGGGCTCGGGCTCTTTTAAAAACGCGAGTAGTTTACCCACCTCACGAAGTTCATTTACGTCTGTTTGGCCCATCCCCATAGCCACTCGCTTCGGTGTTCCAAATAAATTGGTAAGCACCGGCATGCTGTGCCCTTTTGGGTTTTCGAATAATAAGGCAGGACCTTTTGCACGCAGTGTGCGGTCGGAAATTTCGGTCATTTCAAGATACGGGTCAATTTCTTGGGTGATGCGTTTAAGCTCACCTTTTTTTTCAAGTAAATTGATAAAATCGCGCAGATCTTTATATTTCATTATGGGCCGCTATTAAGCAAAAGAGTTGAACTATTATACCCATTTCATGCAAAGCAAGTCATTACACCTGTACTTAAAACTTAAAGCGCTCTACGGCACTTGTTAAAGAGTGTGCAAGTTGATTTACGTCTTCACTTTCGCTTGCTAGGGTGGTTGCGTTATTGGCATTTAAAGTGGCTTGTTCGGTCACCTTAGCCATTATTTTTTGAATATCATCACTGTTTGTTAACTGTTCATGAGAAGCCGTAGCAATTTGCTCACTCATGTGGTTAATTGAAAGTAATGTTCCTTTTATACGCTCAACCGCTTTATTTAGTTCAGCACTGTTTTCAACACACTGTTTAGCTTGTTGTTGGCCATCGTTAATTTCTTTTTGCGTCGTTTTTGTGTGTTGTTGCAGCGTTTGAATCATAGTGTGAATTTCACTTGTGGAGCTTTGTGTGCGTGCCGCTAATGAGCGGACCTCGTCAGCAACCACCGCGAAACCTCGGCCATTTTCTCCGGCTCTTGCCGCTTCTATTGCTGCATTTAATGCAAGTAGATTAGTTTGCTCTGCAATGCTGCTAATAGTGTTTACAATTGCGCCTATTAAATCTGTAAACTCAGCCAGCTCTTCTGTGCTACTTACCGCTTTATCGAGTCGATTTAAGAGTGCTTCAATACTTAAACTGTTGTCGTTAGCTATTTGGTTGACGTCGTTTGCAAACTGAGAGGCGTTGGTGATCTCGTTAGATGCATTATCGGCCTGCTCATAAACCGCTTGCGAATTATTTAACATGCTATGTGCAAGGTCTGTGGCTTGTGCGCTTCGTTCTAATTGTTGCTGAGCAACAATGGTCATTTGTTGACCTTTTTCACTTGTTTGAATGGCCGATTTATCAAGCTCGTGGGCATCATTACTAATTGCTTTTATAAGGTGTGATAAATCGTCACTGAGCTTATTGATGTTGTTAAGTAAAGTGCCAAACTCATCTTTGCTGCGCGGTTGGCTGCGTTTAGAAAAATCACCCGAGGCAATACGTGCTAAATCGCTATTTACTTTTTTAAGCGGTTTTAGCATGGCATTAGTTGTAAATATTGAAATAACAATAAGTAATCCAATAAGTACAATCGCAATTATAACAACAGAGCTAGAGCCCATGTTAATGGCCGACTTGGCACTGTTTTGCAGTGTTTGAAAACGCTCGTCAGCTAGCTTATTAAGCTGTAATAATTGGCTTTCTGTGTCTATAAATTCTTGTTGAAAGCGCTCAAAACTTTGCTGTGCCATTTGGGTGTTTTTAAGCGCTTTATTTTGCTGAGCGTAAATACCATCGGGTCCATTCAATCGTGATCTTAAGTTATTAAATTGCTCGGTGAATTGAGCCGCGTTTAAATTGTCACCAAAGGGAGTGGCTTGCTGTTCTAAATACACAAAGTTTGGCTGGATGTTATCAAGTAAAAATTGGGTATCTTGTTGATGGGCATTTAAGTCGTTAATACTGGTAGTTTGCGTAATACTTTTAATATTGTTGCTTAAATTAAATAGTAAGTCGTCTATGCGTGTTGCAGTGCCAAATACAGAGCTGAGTAAAGATTGCTGCTTTGCACTGACCTCTATGAGTTCTATATCGAGTAAGCCATTACTGAGATTGCTGAGCTCAACACCAAACTCTGTAATTAATAGAGCGGCAGCCGACTGCGCACTAAAACGCTGTTCTTTGGCATTAAACATGTTTGCGCTTGTTTTGCTTAGTTGCTCAAAGTTTTTTGAAGCGTCAACTAGCAAAGTTTGCATGTTTTGCTGACCCGTTAATTGCGGCTTAAGTGCATTGAGCATATTACTGAATTCTTGTTGCTCGCTAAGAGCTTCTTTTTTATTGGTCAGTAATAAATCAGGTTTTGTTTGGCTATAAGCTAGAGCATTGAATTTGGTAATAGAAAGAAGCGATAGCCTTAAGTCTTTACTTACTTGTTGGGCTGGTACGGCAAGGTTTTCTATACGTGAAGTTGTGGTGCTTATTTTATTTAAGGACCAGTAAAAAAATAAGCTACTAATAAGCATTAGTAAGCCAATGGCAGAAAAGGCTAAAATTATTTTATGTTTAATGGCAATAGAACGCATAACTTCATCAACAAAATTAAGACTTTTGTTAGTATAGCAAGTTTTTTAATATGTTGTTAGTAGGTTGTTATTTTGTGCTGCATAGGTGTTTATTCCCTGAAATTATAAGCATAGCTTCAGTGCCTTTCCCCCAAAAAAGGACTTTGTTACTAATGTATTTATTACCAGAGGCGCTTTTTTCATACTTAAGATGATAGGTTTTATTTTTAAAAGTGAGTTCTGCCTTTTCGTTTGCTAAGACATTAAGCACGGCTTTATTATCATTGCATACATAGTGTGTGGTTGTTGTTTTGTCATTGCACCCTATTAAACACAGTAAATAAACTACTAAAACGATTGTTGCTTTCATTTCCCCTTCCTTTATTTTTCACCGGCTATTCTATTTCAGAATAACAGAGCAAAATTAACCGTTGGTGAAAGACGTGCTTTACGTTATGTTGATTAAATTATTTATAAGATAGGGTCTGTTGATCTTTTCGGCTTGAAATTTGTCCACACTAAGGGCTATTTAATCGCGGCGCGAAGTTTGTAACCTAGTGGACTAAGTAAAAGCCGAGCAACAAAGAGTAAGTAGCCCCTAGGAAGAACCAAACCGGCTGCTGCAAATTAACATTGAAAGAACAACAGACCTTAGGAAGCACAATGGCAGGCACTAACCTTTTAACATTATTAGATGATATAACGGCTTTACTCGATGACATTGCAACCATGAGTAAAATTGCGACAAAAAAAACGGCGGGTGTTTTAGGAGACGACTTAGCACTCAATGCACAGCAAGTAACGGGTGTGTCAGCCGACAGAGAGCTACCTGTTGTATGGGCGGTAGCAAAAGGGTCATTTTTAAACAAAGCCATTCTTGTTCCAGCGGCTTTAATGATCAGCGTTTGGCTGCCATGGCTAATTACACCACTTTTAATTTTAGGTGGTTTGTTTTTATGTTTTGAAGGGGCTGAAAAAGTATTTGCGCGATTTTTACCTCATCACGATGATATTGCCGATGGCGACGAAACGCCTGATTTAGTTGAATATGAAAAGCAAAAAATAAAAGGCGCGATACGAACGGACTTTATTCTATCGGCTGAAATTATTGTTATTACGCTCGGCACTGTTGCAGGTCAAACATTGCTTAATCAATCTTTAGTGCTTTGTGTAATAGCCATTGTTATGACTATAGGTGTTTACGGACTTGTGGCTGCCATTGTAAAACTTGATGATGCTGGCTTGTATTTGGTGAATCAATCTAAAGTCTCTGGCAGTACGGTTAAAGAGTTTATAGGTAAAGGCTTACTTGCAGCAGCACCGCGACTTATGCAATTTTTAGCGTTTGCAGGTACTGTTGCTATGTTTTTGGTGGGAGGGGGTATTTTATCTCATGGTATTGAGTTACTGCACCACACACAACTTAATATGATTGGCTATGCGCAATCAATACTAGGCAATATAGGTGAGGTATTAGCTCCGCTTATTTTTGATGGGTTGTTAGGCGTTGTTGCCGGGCTGGTTATTGTTTTGTTTGATTTATTGTGCAGGAGAGTAGCCAACATTAAATAATTTCATTTCAATATTAAACTATTGTTATTTATGTGTATTTTTTGTAAAGTTATGTTCTAACTAATTTTTAAAAAAGGATTTTTATGAGTAAACTCCTATCTGTTTTTTTGTTATTTGCTGTCTTAATAACTAGCGCACAAGCTAAAACTAATCATTTGTCTATTGAAAGCTTTAGTAAGGCAACTGAGTTTGATGGCGTTAAGTTATCGCCAGATGGTAAGTATCTTGCTGTTATTACTCGTCCAGAGGGTAAAAAAGTTCTCATGATTTTAGATGTTGCTACTTTTAAACCAATGCATGCAGTTCAGTTCCCAGGCAATGGGCAAGTAGGTAATTACAACTGGGTAAATAATGAACGAATCGTTCTTGCTAAAGAGTATTTAAGAGGCTGGAAGGAGCAGCCTGAGTATCACGGTGAATTATTTGGTGTAAATGCAGATGGTAGCCAGGGTAAATATTTAGTTGGTTATCAAGGTGAAATGCAAACAGGGAGTAATATAAAAAAAGCAACTTCAGTCAGAGGGACTTCTTTTGTTCTTGACCCTTTACTAAGTAATCGCCGTAAAATGCTTGTATATACAATACCTTGGACAGCTTCAAACGAGCCAAACACTATAGTATATGAAGTAGATGTTTATAAAGGACACCGAAAGAGAGTTGTGCGTTCGCCTGCTAAGATGGCTGGTTTCTTAACTGATAATGATGGCAATGTTCGTGTGGCTGTTTCAAACGAAAATTATATTGACCAAAGTATCTATACGCGTGGTAAATCAGGTGGTAAATGGACAAAACTTGACTTAGGTGGTCTTCCATATGGTGATGTTAATCTTAGAGCTTTTGATGATTCAGGTGACTCAGTTTATGTCACTGCATCTCAGGCCGGCGAGGCAGAAGGACTTTATAAACTTAATTTAAATACAAAAAAATTCGAACTATTACATAAAGATAAGTTCGTATCCCCTAAGAGAGTTTGGGTGGATGAAGTATCGAAAGAGCTTTTTGCGATTGAACATGAGTTAGGCTATCCCACCTACTCTTTTGTTGGTGGTAGTTCACAAAAAAGTACTTACTTAAAGGCATTGCTACAATCATTGAAGGGTAATCAAGTACAACTTGTAAGCAGTACATTAGATGGTAGCGTCAGTGTAATTTATGCTTCAAGTGATACTAACCCAGGTGATTATTACTTATTCGACTCGACTCAAAACAATTTACGCTTTTTGTTTTCTTCTCGTAGCTGGATTAAACCGCATGAAATGGCAATTACCAAGCCTATAAACTATACAGCACGTGATGGGTTAACTATACATGGTTATTTAACTGTTCCTAATAATATGGAAGAAGAAAATATGCCACTGGTTGTTATGCCACATGGTGGTCCTCATGGAATAAGGGACTGGTGGGGTTATGATCCTGATGCACAGCTGTTAGCTAATAGAGGTATCGCAGTCTTAAAGATTAACTTTAGAGGCTCAGGTGGTTTTGGTCGTAATTTTGAGCATACAGGTCATTTAAAATGGGGTAGCGAAATACAATTTGACATTATTGATGGTGTAAAAGATCTAATCAACAAGGGTACTGTTGATAAAGATAACATTTGTATAATGGGGGCTAGTTTTGGGGGGTACTCAGCTTTACAAAGCGCCATTATAGAGCCTGATATGTTCAAATGCGCCATTGGAGTTGTTGGAGTGTATGATTTACCACTTATGTTTGATGAGGGCGATATTGCAGAACAAGAAAGAGGTCAACGCTATCTTGAACGTGCGATTGGAACGAATCAAGAGAAACTCAAACAGTTTTCCCCTAGCTATAATATTGACAAGTTAAAAGCGCCGGTTCTCATTGTTCATGGTGGTGAAGATCGTCGAGCACCTATAGAGCAGGCTGAGTCGCTAGTTACGGCTCTGAAAAAATATAAGCATCCTTATATATACGAGCTTTTAGAAGATGAGGGACATGGTTTTTATAAAGAAGAACATCGGTCTCGTTATTACAAACAAGTGCTTAGTTTTTTAGAGCAACACATGAGTTTTTAGTCTATTGCAGATATCCTTATTACAAAAAGCCAATTTACAACTGGCTTTTTAATTAGCACGTTATAAATTTACACAACTGCTCAAGCTCGTAGGCTGCTTTACTATTACCTTGAGCAATTGCTTTTTTATACCAGTAAATAGCTTGTTGTGTGTTTTTGTCTGCACCTTGCCCGTCTCGGTACATTTGTGCAAGGTTAAGCTGACCCCATTGAGAGCCTGACTCTGCAGCAAGTTTAAAGCTCTCTAAGGCTTCTTCAAATTGCCCATCTTTAAAGTACATAATGCCTTGCTGGTTATTTTTATCTAGCTTTAAACCTTTGTATAAAGGCTTAGGTTTAGGCGGAAACATCACAAACCCGCCATACAAGCTATTAGCGTGTGGGCGTAGTACATCGTAAATCACGTCACTGTCATATAAGCGCTTTACCTCATCACGCGGTAAGGTAATTGTGCTTGTTGAAAAATAATCGCGTTGCACTAATAAGCTGGTGCGCATCGCCGTGGTTATGCCTCGGTTGCGTTTATAGCTATAGTTGCTTACTTGAAAAGTAATAAATTGCTCGTCAAAGCTTAGCACTTGGGCCACTTTTAAATTTGTTAGCGTCCATGGTTCGTGAGTAAATTTATCAGCGTGAACTAAGTATGTATCAAATGCCTGTGGGTTATTTAAGTAGTTGTATTTGAGTGCTTGGTTGTCGGTGTATTGTTGAAAAAAATATACCATTACCCACAATAATAAAATTAAGCCAATCCCGTATTTTGGCAGGCTTAGTTTTTCAATTAAGGGGAGCTTTTTTAAATTAATGGCTTCGTTATGCCCACATTGGTAGCATTCGCGGTTGTAGTTTAGCTTTAAAGGTACGATAGGAATAATCGTAAAACGTAAGTAACGGCTATGGTTTACTAAGTGATAGCTATCGCTTTGGCAGTTTGGGCAGCACTGCGTTTGTGAAAAGTGAGGAAAGGACTGACTGGTGTTGAAAAGCAGCATGCAATAATGCCCCGAGTTTTAATTTCTACTAAAGTAAATCAAGGGGCATATTTTTTAAAGCAGCAAACTGTAAGTAAGTATGTCTGCTACTCTTTTGTTGTTACTTTTGGTTTAATTGTTGCTTTTGCATCTGCTGCCATAAGTGCAAATACCGCATAGGTTGCTGTATTTTGACGAAGCTTTGCTGGCGTCACTTTATCAAGCGTGTCGTCAGCAGTGTGGTGATAATCAAAGTAGTCTGTACCATCTTGGGCTAGTTCAAAAATAGGTGCCGAGACTGCATTTTTAAATGGAATTAGATCGGGTCCGCCGTTAGCTTGGTTTTTACCAATGTACTCAACATTTAAAGGAGCAAGTTCTTTCGCGATAGCACGCACTACAGGCAGTGACGTTGCATCTACATTTGATTCAAAACCGTAAACTACATCAGCGCCAAAATCAGACTCTGCGGCAGCAACAATATTGTGTAAATCGTTTTTATGTTTCGCAAAGTAAGCTTTTGCACCCCATAAACCAAGCTCTTCTGCGGCAAAAAGGACAACGCGAATACTGCGTTTAGGGCGTTTTACATCGCTAATATGTTTAGCAGCCGCCATAGTTAATGCAACGCCGGCGCCGTCATCAAGTGCGCCCGTGCCTAAATCCCATGAGTCTAAATGTCCGCCAATTAATACGTATTGTTCAGGGGTTTCAGTCCCGTTGAATTGGCCTATAACATTGTAACTAGTGCCTTCGCCAAGGTTTTCGGTTTGTACATTTATATTTACCGATACATTTTTACCTAAAGCGACTAAACGGGCAATTTGATCGGCATCGGGGTTGGCAATGGTTACATTAGGTATTTTTTTAACACCTTCTTTGTAATAACTACCGCCAGTGTGGGCAAAACGGTGATGACCTGTACTTACTGAGCGCATCATGTAGGCCACAGCCCCTTTTTTAGAAGCTTCAATTGCTCCAGTGGCACGTGCTTTAACAGCGGGCCCATAACCATTACCGTCTATATCGCGATTCATTCGGTAATTAATGTAAGCAATTTTACCCTTTAAGCTATTAGCCGGTGCAGCTTTTAGCTCATCAAGTGTTTCGAATAATTCAATGGGTGCGCTAATACCTTCTTTGGGTGTGCTTATGCTATTACCTAGCGCGGTTAAATGAAGGGGTTGTTCGCTAGGCGTTAATATTTTTCCACTTTCGCTGTAGCGGCGCCACTCTGGGAACGTCGCCTCTTCAAGCCATACCTTGTCAAAACCGAGTTCTTTAAATTTAGCTTGCGCCCATGCAACGGCTTTTTTGTCGTTTTCGGTGCCTGGTAAGCGCGGGCCAACTTCTGTTGTTAGTGACTCTAATAGCTCATAGCTTAGGTGGCTATTAAGTGCAGTGGTACGCACTTCATCTACTTGTTGTAATTGCTTTGGTGTAAATTCGTTGCTGCTGGCAGTGGCTGCCATGCTAATGGTAAGCAGTAGCGCGGTGATGAGGTTTTTCATGGTAATTAGCCTTGTTTGTAATTGCGGCTATTAAAACATGTAATAAAGACGTAAAAAATAGAATGAGATGAATGAGCGGCTTTAAAGCGCAAAAAGCCCGCGTATTTTAAGCGCGGGCTGGTAATTAAAGCGCTTAATTAAAAGCTAAACTGGGCAGCCAGTCTTACGTTAGTACCTTCACCTATTGTTACGTTATTTGTTCCGCCACCGGCTAGATAATCTTCATCAAATAAGTTTTCTATGTTTAGGCGTAAGTTAACATCGGTTTTGCTTACTTTAAGTTTGTAAGTTGCACCTACATCTACGCGTGTGTAGGCATCTTTAGTAATCGTGTTGGCACTATCTGCAAAGCGCTCACCTTCGTAAAATGCACCCGCATTAAATGCAATCGCGTCGTTTAATTCGTAACGTGTCCAAAGAGATGCAGACCATTTAGGCGCATCAGTAGGGCGCTTGCCTTCTAAATCTTCGTCACGCTCGTAATTTGCATCTAAATACATAGTCGATGCCATTACGAATAAACGGTCAGTTGCCGCACCTTGCGCTGTTAGTTCAACGCCTTTGTGGCGCTGTTCACCAATTTGGTTTGTTTCAGAGATTAAATCACCCACTGGTATATCAAGTGTTTCTGTAACTAGTGTGCCATTTTTACTTATATCGAAAAGTGCACCACTTAGCATTAAGCGATCATCAAACAATTGCCACTTAACGCCAATTTCTTTTTGCTCAGAGGTAACGGCGTCAAGCTTCATACCATTATTTATATCGTCTTCGTTTACAAGAGTATCGCTTCCTTGAGGCTCAAAGCCTTCAGAGTAACTCGCGTATATGGTAGCTGATGCATTAGGGTGATAAAGAACACCTACTTTTGGCACAAACGATTCATTATTTGCATCTTCACGTGTTTGCTTATCGTAGCGACCACCAAGCGATAGCTGCCATTGTGGCGAAAACGTGATTAAGTCTTGCACATAAATACCGTAATAGTCGTATTCTGTTTCGCTAATAGTGTCGTCAGTTTTGTAACTGACAGTTGGGCGACTTGGTTCTGCTTGGCCTGCTATAAAATTAAATGAATCAGCTGAGGTGCGACGCTGGCCATAATAATAATCAAGTGAGTTAGCACCAATTAATAATTGATGATGAACACCGGCTGTTTCAAATTCACCAATGAAGTCGATAAATGCTGTTTTAAATTGCCAGTCGTCGAATCGGTCGTACGGGCGAGACTCATAGCTGTCGCCTTCAACAAAATTACCCGGCTTACGTGGCGCTGACTCAAAACGTTGGCGCTCAAATGTTTGTTCGTTATAACCAAGTTTTACTTGCCAGTTATCGTTTAAAAACACTTTAAAATCTATGCCCGCATTTTCTACCGTTATGTCGGTAAACGCCCAAGACATATCGCGAATAGTTTTATCGTCGCCAATAACGTTGGCGTTGTCGTCTATCCATGCACCGGTGTCTAAACCTGCTTCGTCGTCTGTGCGGTCGTAATGCACACGTACTAAGGCATTATCACTAATGTCGTAATCAACAATAAATGCACCTAAAAAGCGGTCACGCTCGCGGTTTTCACCATTTTGGTATTCGCGCCAGTAATCAACATCTTGCTTAACTAAAATACCGCGTGCACGTAAATCTTCTGCATCCGTTAATGCTCCGCTAGCATCAAGCATAAACCGCGTTGAACCGTGTTGATCTACATCAGCACTGGCATTGAACAAAGTTTGTGCTGTTGGCTTTTTAGTGACCATATTAACTAGTCCGCCAGGGCCTGATTGACCATATAAAATGCTCGATGGACCTTTAATAACTTCTACTTGCTGTAAAATTTCAATGGGTTGTTGATAGTGCGACCAGTGCTGATGACCATCGCGTAAGTAACCCGTTGATGAGCTAAGCTCAAAACCACGTAAGTTAAATACTTCACGGTTACGTTGTTTAGAACCAGCCGTTAAGCTTGCATCGTTTGAAAGTACTTCACCTAGTGTTGTCGCAAGTTGTTCGTTAATAATAATATCGCTAATTACAGTCACTGATTGAGCAGTATCAAGTAATGAAGTTGATGTTCTCATTGCACCATTTGCGTTATCTACTTTGTAGTCATTAAAGAAACTTCCTTTGACTTCAATATGTTCAAGGTCGGTAGAGTTTGCATATGTGTTTGTTGTTATTGTTGCTAATAGTGCGATGTAAAGTGAACTCAGTTTCATTTGATGCTTCCAGCTCAATATGTGAATAAAAAGTGAAGCGCAATCTTAATGAAAATAAATATCATTTGCAATATGTTTTTATTAACAATATTTTATAATGTGTTTGCTAATGGTTGCCAATAACGAATTCTGCTATTATTAGCGGCATATTTAGTGGGACTTTATCCTGCGTTATTTTTACTGCTATGGAATTTACTGTGACTTCAACTGCTTTTTCATCTTTGGCTTTACCAGCTGGACTTGTTGATAATTTATCGACGCTTGGCTACGCCCACATGACACCTGTACAGGCGCAAAGTTTGCCACCTGTACTTGAAGGTAAAGACATCATTGCGCAGGCAAAAACCGGCTCAGGTAAAACGGCTGCGTTTAGTTTAGGTGTGCTTGCTAAATTAAACGTAAAACGTTTTAGAATTCAATCGCTAGTTTTATGTCCAACACGTGAACTTGCTGAACAAGTGGCTGTTGAAATGCGTAAGCTTGCGCGTGGTATCCATAATATTAAAATATTAACGCTATGTGGTGGTGTATCAATTGGGCCGCAAATTGGGTCGCTTGAACACGGTGCACACATCATTGTTGGTACACCAGGGCGCGTAGATGACCATATTCGCAAAGGGACTTTACGGTTAGACGATGTAGAAACATTAGTATTAGACGAAGCCGATCAAATGCTTGATATGGGCTTTCAAGATACCCTTGATGCGATTATTGAATGTATTCCAGAAAACCGCCAAACGCTTTTGTTTAGTGCTACTTTTCCACGCGCAATCGAAGCGATAGCAAAGCGTGTACTTAGTAACCCAGAGATGATTAAAGTAGAAGAAGAGCAAGAAAAAAGCACAATAAAACAATACTTCTACAAAATGGATAACAATAAACAGCGCTATCCAACACTTAAGTTACTATTACTTAAATTTACACCACAAAGTTGTGTTGTGTTTTGTAACACCAAGGTAGAAACGCAGCAAGTGTGCGATGATTTAGCCGATGAAGGTTTCAGCGCCGTGGCATTGCATGGTGATTTAGAACAACGTGACCGTGAGCGCACTCTGATTCATTTTGCTAATAAAAGTGCGTCTATTTTAGTCGCGACAGACGTTGCCGCACGTGGTTTAGATATTGACGATATGGACATGGTAATCAACTACCATTTAGCGCATGATCCGCAAACGCACGTTCACCGAGTTGGGCGAACAGGCCGCGCGGGTAAAAAAGGAATTGCTTGCTCAATTTATGGTGATGCAGAGCAATTTAAAGTAGCGCAAATTGGTGATCACTATGAGCGCGACTTTGAGCCAGAGCCAATGCCTTCATATAATTTGTTGGACAAACCACCGTACAAACCAGACATGGTCACTCTGATGATAGATTCAGGTAAAAAGCAAAAAGTGCGTGCAGGTGATATTTTAGGTGCGTTAACGGGTAAAGACGGTATTGCTGGGCGTCAAGTAGGTAAAATTAATGTTCTTGATAACGTCGCATTTGTAGCTGTTGAACGTAATGCGTCTAAACCGGCACTTCGTAAATTAACCGAAGGTAATATAAAAGGGCGTAAAATTCGTGCTCGTCGCCTAACGCGTTAATCAATTTATGAGCGAGCAGCCGGTTTAAGCTGCTCGTACTCTACTTTTATTTGCTTAAATGCATTCTCGCAGCCAGTAGGTTTGTCTGGGTGGTTCGCCAGTGCAAGCTGTCGCCAACGTTTTTGTAATTCTTTAAGTGAAAAATCATTTGTTAGCTGCCACTTTGCCAACAGTGTGTCAAAGTGATCTTCTGCTAAAGCTGGCGCGCTATTTACCCTCTTAAACTTTTGCCAAAAACTTGTGAGTAGCTCATTAATTTGCTCTTCGCTTGCTTCGTAATTCCCCCAGTCTAAATAATAATCTTTTAAGTTTGATTTAACCGTTGTAGGGCTTTCTATGCTTGTTTCAATGAGTTCTATATGAAGTGTTGATATTAAGAGACTTTTAGGGTGAAGTTGTTCCTGTAGTTGATACAATGCATTCATAATTAAAAAATTACGCTTAAATAAATCACGTTCAGGGTTTTTATCAAGTGGCTTAATTGCGCCACAATTAATAAGCTCAGCTGCTAGGATATGAACTTGCCACACTTTTTGGGTTAATATTAAGTCAAATATTCGGTCAATCAGTGGGTTAAGCATTGTTTAGGTCCTAGTATTTAGTGTATCTTCAGTACAGATTACATTGTTACACGTAACAATTTGAAGGATTAAAATTATGCATGGCAAGCTCAAGTGCCTCTTATTCATTGTATGCAGTTTGTTCTATTTGCCAAGTTATGCTCAACAATCAGAACCATTATTAGAAGAGTTTAAACAACAACAACAATGGGATGCAAAGCTTGAATTAGGTAACGCCTTACTTAATAACCAACGTATTACAGCTCAAAGTCGTGCTGTAATATATGCAGGCCTTGCCGATACTGCGCTGTCGAGCGGCCACTTTAGCGATGCTTTTAATTACTTTAAATTATTAGAGCAAGAAACTTCTGGATCACTTCTTCCTAGCGAGCACTTTCGTGCAATTAAAATGCAAGGTGTTGCACTTTTTTATCAAGGCTTATTTAAACAAGCAATTACTCAATATACGCGTGCACTTGATATTGCAAAAATTAATAACCAACCATTAGAACAAGCAAATTTATTGAATAATATTGGTTTAGCTTATTTTAATATGCATAAATTAGTAGCAACGCTTGATTACTACCTAAAAGCAAAAGAGATTTACGAAAAAGTGGGTAGTGAACAGGATAAAGGCGATATTTTAATTAACATAGCAGGCGTTTATATACGCTTATCTCGTTATGAAAATGCCATGAGTATTTATCAAGACGTGTTAAAAATCTTTCGCAAGTTAGATGATAATTTGGGTATTGCTATGGTGCATAATAATATGGGGGTGGTTTATTTTGAAAGCAACCAGCTAGATTTAGCGATGCATTACTACCAATTAGCAACCCGTTATTACCTATCCGTCAACAATATGAATAAGTTAGCGACTCAGTACACTAACATTGCAAACGTCAATATTATTCTCAATAAAGTGGAATTAGCCTATGAGCAAGCGCAATTAGCGATAGAGTATTCACTTAAAATTGATAATAAAAACTTAGAACTTACTGCACTGCAAACTCTTGCAAAAGTTCAGCTTGTAAGGGGAATGTTAGATGAGGCAAAAACGAATATTGAACGCGTTTTTGAATTACTTGAAGAGCATAGTAATGATCGCATAATGCGAGATGGACTTGGCACCCACGCTTTGATTGAAGCGAGCAGGGGAAACTACGAAAATGCAATGCAGTTGCATGAAAAGTACAATAACGAATTACGTAAATTAAGAAGCGACTCTATTGTTAAAGCCCTAGCCGTGCTAGAAAAACAATTTAAAGCCACACAATTGAATCAAGAAATTAAAGAGCTGAAACAAGACCGTAAATTACAAGAACTAAAAATGCATCAGCGTTCGCAGTTAACGGTGTTTATTTTTGTACTGTTATTTTTAGTCATAGTGACAGGGGTTGCTTTATACCGACGCGGCGCAGAAAAACGGGCAAAACAATATTTAGCTGAGCAAGTGGCGCAACGCACAGCAGAGCTTCAAGCTGTTGCCCAAGAGTTAAGAGCAGCTAATGATGTTAAAAGTCAATTTTTGGCTAATGTTAGCCATGAAATAAGAACACCACTAACGGCGATTCTCGGACAAACAGACGACTTAATGAATGGTTTATACGAGCCTGAACAGCTAAAAGATGAGTTAGCTATTATTCAGCGGCACAGTAACCATTTAAAAAGTTTGATCAACGATGTACTTGATTTAAGTAAAATAGAAGCGAATAGGTTAGAGCTTAATGTTTCTTGTTTTGACATGGTTCAACTGGTTAACGATGTGCACGCAATGTTTAACCCTCAGGCAAAAGCAAAAAATCTCAGGCTTGTGCTTGAAAATAAGGTGGGCGATGAGTTTTACACCCGCCTTGATATAATGCGAGTAAAACAAATTCTCATTAATTTGTGTGCAAATGCAATTAAGTTTACCCAATCAGGGCAGGTATTAATTGCATTAAATAAAACAGATCAGGGTATTGTACTGATTGTTAAAGATACCGGTATAGGTATGAACTCATCGCAATTAAAGCTCATTTTTGAATACTTTAGCCAAGCAGATAACAGTATTAGCCGACGTTTTGGTGGTACAGGTTTGGGGCTTAGTTTATCGCAGCAGCTCGCTTCTATGATGGGCGGGTATATTAGCGTGCAAAGTGAATATAAAAAAGGAAGTCAATTTTCGTTCTTTTTACCTTGTGCGCAAGTTTCTAGTGATCAAAGCGATATTGGGCAAATAGAGCAAAATAAAGTGCAACTAAGCGGTACTGTCCTGCTTGCAGAGGATCATGCAGATAACCGTAGGTTTATTAGCCGTTACTTGCGTTCATTAGGGCTTGATGTAATTGCGGTAGAAAACGGTGAGCAAGCTGTAGAGCGTTGCTTACAAGAGTACCCAGATCTTGTATTACTCGACATTCAAATGCCTATAATGGATGGACGAGCGGCCTTTGAGCTATTGAAAAAATGTGGTTTTCAACGGCCAATATTTGCGCTCACTGCAAACGCAATGAGTCACGAAATTGACGACTACCTTACATTAGGGTTTAACGGTTACCTTGCAAAGCCATTGGATAAAGACTTATTTTATAAAACCTTGTCAGAAAATTTAGACCAAGTTCATTCGGACGAACCTAATGTACCAAGTGAGATAGACATCAGTGATTTAGTAATAAGTTTTAAACAAAGTTTTGGTTTAGAAAGCGAAAATATTACACAGCATTTTCTAAGTGAAGACTTTGACGCTTTGCAAAAAGATAGCCACCGAATATTAGGTGCAGCACAAATGTTCGCCTTAGAGGAAATAGCTTCAGCTGCGAAAAATTTAGACAGCGCCTTATTGCAAAAAGGCGAAAAAGATATGAAATATATTAATCAGCTTGTGTCAGAGCTCCAGGCTGTATTACACAAATATAATGAAACGTAAGTACACATTATAACAAATATAAAAAAAGCGCCCAGGGCGCTTTTTTTGTATTACTTAAATGCGTTTATTGGCGTTTCATCGAATCAAAAAACTCATCATTGGTTTTACTCATTGATAGTTTATCGATTAAAAATTCCATGGCGTCAATCTCTGACATTTCATGAACGATTTTACGTAAAATCCATAGCTTTTGCAGCTCATCTGGCTTAGTAAGTAGTTCTTCACGGCGAGTACCAGAGCGGTTAAAGTCGATAGCTGGGAATACACGTCTTTCCGCAATTTTGCGGTTTAGATGTAATTCCATGTTACCAGTACCTTTAAATTCTTCGTAGATAACTTCATCCATTTTAGAGCCAGTATCGATAAGTGCAGTGGCTATAATTGTTAAGCTACCACCTTCTTCAACGTTACGTGCGGCACCGAAGAAACGCTTAGGTTTGTGTAGTGCATTAGCGTCAACACCACCGGTAAGTACTTTACCTGATGAAGGAATAACGGTGTTGTAAGCACGTGCTAAACGCGTGATTGAATCAAGTAAAATAACAACGTCTTTTTTATGCTCAACTAAACGTTTTGCTTTTTCGATAACCATTTCGGCAACTTGTACGTGACGAGATGCAGGCTCATCAAACGTTGATGCAATAACTTCACCTTTAACAAGGCGTTGCATTTCAGTTACTTCCTCAGGACGTTCGTCAATTAGTAAAACCATTAACGTTACATCAGGATGATTATGCGTAATTGATTGTGCAATGTTTTGCAGTAGCATTGTTTTACCCGCTTTTGGCGGTGCTACTAATAAACCACGTTGGCCACGGCCAATTGGTGATGCTAAATCAAGTACACGAGCAGTGATATCTTCTTTACTACCGTTACCACGTTCCATGCGGAAACGTTCGTTTGCATGCAGTGGCGTTAAGTTTTCAAAAAGAATTTTGGTGCGAGAATTTTCAGGTTTATCAAAGTTAACTTCGTTTACTTTAAGTAATGCAAAGTAACGTTCACCATCTTTTGGTGGACGAATAAGGCCTGAAATTGAGTCGCCAGTACGCATACTGAAGCGGCGAATTTGGCTCGGTGATACATAAATGTCATCTGGGCCAGCTAAGTAAGAAGCTTCTGATGATCTTAAAAAGCCAAAACCATCTTGCAAAATCTCAAGGACACCACCGCCGAAGATATTTTCTCCGCCTTTGGCATGGGATTTTAATATGGTAAAAATGATATCTTGCTTTCTTAAGCGGGCTACGTTTTCGAGCCCCATGGACTCAGCTAAGTTTACAAGTTCTTTTATAGACTTGTCTTTTAATTCGCGTAAATGCATATTGGTGGGTTCTTTATTACAATTGTCATACTCAAAGTCGCTTTGATCGTTGAGTGAGGTTGGTTGAATATAACTAAGGATTAGTTGGCTTTATAAACTAGCAGTTC
The DNA here is from genome assembly GCF_022809815.1 of Pseudoalteromonas sp. APM04. Lineage (NCBI taxonomy): Bacteria > Pseudomonadati > Pseudomonadota > Gammaproteobacteria > Alteromonadales > Pseudoalteromonadaceae > Pseudoalteromonas > Pseudoalteromonas sp. APM04. The sequence goes on along the minus strand of NZ_CP094441.1, from coordinate 3,310,193 downwards.
ACTGGCATAGCGTCCAGTGTTTATACAAAATAAATTCAAAAAAAGGGCAAAAAGCCCTTTTTTAGTTCTAGTCTATTAGATGTTGTTATCTAAAAACTCGATAAGTTGTGTTTTTGAAAGTGCACCAACTTTAGTTGCAGCAACTTGGCCATCTTTAAAAAGAAGCAAAGTAGGGATGCCGCGAATACCAAATTTAGGCGGAGTGCCAGCATTTTGGTCAATATTAAGTTTAGCAACAGCAACACGACCGTCGTATTCATCAGCAACTTCATTAAGGATAGGGGCGATCATTTTACAAGGTCCGCACCATTCAGCCCAGAAGTCTACTAGTACAGGCTTGTCTGATTGTAATACGTCAGCTTCAAAGCTATCGTCAGTAATTTGGATTATTTTCTCGCTCATTGCGCTCTCCGATTTAGTTAGGCGAAATATTTAGTGCGTATTTAAACACTCTTGTTTCTTATTGCAAGTTTAAACGTTATGCTTAAACGCTATGACTAAGACACATTTAACCGATAAAAAGTTTTCAGACTTTGCTATCGCACCGGAAGTGGTTGCCGGTCTAACCGAGAATGGGTTTGAATATTGCACACCTATTCAAGCAAAATGCCTACCTTTTATTTGTGATGGACGCGATATTGCGGGCCAAGCACAAACAGGTACAGGCAAAACGTTGGCATTTTTAACTGCTACGTGCCATCGGTTGTTACAATCTAGCAAAGCACCTAGTAAACATCCAAGAGCCCTGATCATGGCCCCTACTCGGGAGCTTGCGATTCAGATACACAAAGATGCAAAAATTTTAGCGCCACACTGTAATCTTAACTTAGGTTTAGTATATGGTGGCGAAGATTACGAAAAACAACGTGCACAATTAGAAAAAGGCGTAGATATTTTAATTGGCACCACAGGTCGTTTAATCGATTTGTACAAGCAAGGCTGTTACACCCTTAATGAAATTGAGGTTGTTGTGCTTGATGAAGCTGATCGTATGTTCGATTTGGGCTTCATAAAAGATATACGTTATATGTTTGATCGTATGCCAGATACGTCAAAGCGATTAAACTTATTATTTTCTGCGACTTTATCGTACCGCGTGCAAGAACTTGCTTTTGAACACATGACCAACCCAGAGCATGTACAAATTGAGCCAGACGTAAAAACCGGTAAACGCATAAAAGAAGAGCTATTTCACCCTTCACAAGAAGATAAAATTAAGCTTTTATTAACGTTAATTGAAGAAGAGTGGCCTGATAAAGCCATTGTGTTTGCAAACACTAAGCACAGCTGTGAAACCGTGTATGCGTGGTTAAAAGCTGATGGTCATCGTGTTGGTATGCTAACGGGTGATGTAAACCAGAAAAAACGTCAAAGCATTTTAGCGCAATTTAGCAAAGGCGAATTAGACTTTTTAGTTGCAACCGATGTTGCAGCGCGTGGGTTGCATATCCCAGAAGTAAGTCATGTATTTAACTTTGACTTACCAGACGACTGTGAGGATTATGTTCATCGTATTGGTCGAACAGGTCGTGCAGGTGCATCAGGACATGCAATAAGTTTTGCGTGTGAACAATATGCATACAACCTACATGAAATTGAAGAATACATAGAGCATAGCATTCCTTTATCGCATTACGATAAAGCCGCTTTGTTAGACGATTTAACTAAGCCTATTATTCAAAGAAAGCGCAACTATTCAAATGGTCCTCGTAATCGTAGTAACAATAACGGACGTCGACCAAATAATAGTTACCAAAAAGGACGGTCGTAATAGACCGTTTGTATAAGTAGTAGTAACTAGAGGTTTTTGAACGGTGGGGCAACTTATACCGCAAAAAAATGTATACGCAGTTATTGATTTGGGATCAAATAGCTTTCATATGCTTATTGCCAAATCAGTGGCTGGCGGTTTACAAACTATTGGTCGCGTAAAACGCAAGGTCAGGTTAGCCGCAGGGCTTGATAAAAATAACATATTAAGCACCGAGGCTATGCAACGAGGCTGGGAATGCCTCGCGCTTTTTGCTGAGCGTTTACAAGATATTCCAAATCAAAATATTACAATAGTAGCTACGGCTACATTACGCTTAGCAACCAATGCTGAAATATTTAAAGCGCAGGCTGAAAAAATTCTTGGCCATAAAATCAATGTTATCAGTGGTGAATTAGAAGCGCGTACCATATACAAAGGTGTAGCGCATACTTCTGCATGTACTGGCAAACAGCTTGTTATTGACATTGGTGGTGCAAGCACTGAAGTAGTGATTGGTAAAGAGTTTGATGCACTTTTATACAAGAGCCTCAACATGGGGTGTGTTACTTACCTTGAGCGTTACTTTAAAGATTGCTTATTAACACATAGCAATTTCAATACCGCTATAAAGGCTGCTCGAACTGTTATTGATAATATAGCTCCTGAATACAAAGCCGCAGGATGGCAAATAGCATCAGGCGCATCAGGTACAGTACAAGCAATTCAAGAAATTATGGTGGCACAAAACCTTGATGATCTTCTTACTTTAGAAAAGCTTAATTCAATAAAAGAGCAATCAATTGCATTTAAATCCATTGCAGCGTTAGACCTTCCAGGTTTAAGCGAAGATCGTCGATTGGTATTTGTATCGGGCCTTGCTATCTTGATTGCTTTGTTTGAATCGTTAGAAATTGAAAAAATGGGACTTGCAGGCGGCGCACTTCGTGAAGGTGTTTTATATAGCATGGTGCCAGAGTTTCATAATAGCGATATAAGAAAGCGAACAGTTGATGGGTTTATGAGTCGATACCATGTTGACCAAAAACAAGCATCACGAGTTTCTAGTTTGGCAATTGAGCTCGCACAAAGCATCAATGAAGATTGGCCAATTAATCACTTAAATGGCTTACCCCTATTAAAAGCCGTTGCACAGTTACATGAAATCGGCTTACTAATAGAGTATAAGCAGTATCATAAGCATACAGCGTATATCCTAGAAAATACCGACATGCCTGGTTTTTCGCAATCAGAGCACAGGTTAATTGTGGCAGTAGCCGATGCACATCGTTCTGATATACCAAAAGACAGCTTCAACGCGCTAGGTGCAAACAACCTTCTTGCGCAGTACATTGTAAGATTACTTCGAGTATCCGTTATTTTGTCGATGAGACGACAGGACGATGTTCTGCCACATTTTGAATTAACCGCTAAGAATGAAGTTTTAACATTAACATTCGAAAATAACTGGTTAAAAGAACATCCATTAATGGCAAGTGAACTACAACAAGAGTCTAAACAGCAAAGTAAACTTGGTTGGAAGCTTATCGTTCATTGAGTAAAAAGGCCCTTGTGGGCCTTTTTAGTGTTTAAAGTAACCGTTTCGATGAAAATATGCGCGAACGACACGTTTTTTCAAGTTTTCTTCAAAAAAGGGTTGATCTGTTTTCGGATCTCCCTATAATGCGACCCCACTGAGACGGCAGAGCAGGCAACGCTTAGCGAGGCAAGCAAACCACTTAGTGAGTCGAGTAAAACTTGAGTTTAGATTTTTATAAAGTTTAAAATTAAGTGTTGACAAAAACACAGGAAAGCGTAAGATTCGCTTCCCTTGAGTCGCTAAGGCAACTCAAACGTTCTTTAACAATATAAAGCAATCATCTGTGTGGGCACTCGTACAGATTGAGTTCTAACAGCCAAGCTACTTAGGTAGTGAGGCAAACAAATTAGAGTCTCAATTGAAACTGAGTGACCAACAGCAATAACTTACTTAGGTTTTACTTAAGAAAAGAATTGCAGCACAGTCAATTCAATATCGAAAGATATTAAATAAATTCAGAATTCATTGAGCTGTCGAAAGACACAAAACTTTTTAATTGAAGAGTTTGATCATGGCTCAGATTGAACGCTGGCGGCAGGCCTAACACATGCAAGTCGAGCGGTAACAGAAAGTAGCTTGCTACTTTGCTGACGAGCGGCGGACGGGTGAGTAATGCTTGGGAACATGCCTTGAGGTGGGGGACAACAGTTGGAAACGACTGCTAATACCGCATAATGTCTACGGACCAAAGGGGGCTTCGGCTCTCGCCTTTAGATTGGCCCAAGTGGGATTAGCTAGTTGGTGAGGTAATGGCTCACCAAGGCAACGATCCCTAGCTGGTTTGAGAGGATGATCAGCCACACTGGAACTGAGACACGGTCCAGACTCCTACGGGAGGCAGCAGTGGGGAATATTGCACAATGGGCGAAAGCCTGATGCAGCCATGCCGCGTGTGTGAAGAAGGCCTTCGGGTTGTAAAGCACTTTCAGTCAGGAGGAAAGGGTGTGAGTTAATACCTCATATCTGTGACGTTACTGACAGAAGAAGCACCGGCTAACTCCGTGCCAGCAGCCGCGGTAATACGGAGGGTGCGAGCGTTAATCGGAATTACTGGGCGTAAAGCGTACGCAGGCGGTTTGTTAAGCGAGATGTGAAAGCCCCGGGCTCAACCTGGGAACTGCATTTCGAACTGGCAAACTAGAGTGTGATAGAGGGTGGTAGAATTTCAGGTGTAGCGGTGAAATGCGTAGAGATCTGAAGGAATACCGATGGCGAAGGCAGCCACCTGGGTCAACACTGACGCTCATGTACGAAAGCGTGGGGAGCAAACGGGATTAGATACCCCGGTAGTCCACGCCGTAAACGATGTCTACTAGAAGCTCGGAACCTCGGTTCTGTTTTTCAAAGCTAACGCATTAAGTAGACCGCCTGGGGAGTACGGCCGCAAGGTTAAAACTCAAATGAATTGACGGGGGCCCGCACAAGCGGTGGAGCATGTGGTTTAATTCGATGCAACGCGAAGAACCTTACCTACACTTGACATACAGAGAACTTTCTAGAGATAGATTGGTGCCTTCGGGAACTCTGATACAGGTGCTGCATGGCTGTCGTCAGCTCGTGTTGTGAGATGTTGGGTTAAGTCCCGCAACGAGCGCAACCCCTATCCTTAGTTGCTAGCAGGTAATGCTGAGAACTCTAAGGAGACTGCCGGTGATAAACCGGAGGAAGGTGGGGACGACGTCAAGTCATCATGGCCCTTACGTGTAGGGCTACACACGTGCTACAATGGCGCATACAGAGTGCTGCGAACCTGCGAAGGTAAGCGAATCACTTAAAGTGCGTCGTAGTCCGGATTGGAGTCTGCAACTCGACTCCATGAAGTCGGAATCGCTAGTAATCGCGTATCAGAATGACGCGGTGAATACGTTCCCGGGCCTTGTACACACCGCCCGTCACACCATGGGAGTGGGTTGCTCCAGAAGTAGATAGTCTAACCCTCGGGAGGACGTTTACCACGGAGTGATTCATGACTGGGGTGAAGTCGTAACAAGGTAGCCCTAGGGGAACCTGGGGCTGGATCACCTCCTTATACGATTTAGAACTTATTTGTTCGTAGTGTCCACACAGATGATTGTTAATTAGTTAAGCCACTGGCTTAGTTAATTAATATGCTCTTTAAAAATTTGGAAAAGCTGATAATAAAATTCGTATGAATAACATTGTTATTTGTACAGAGTTTTCAAAAGTAAAAAAGAATGATAGCAGTATCATTCAGTGCCATTTAATCACTCTTTGAGTTGATTGATTGGTATCTACTTTAGTATTCAATATTAACTTCTGGCGAAGTTAAACTGTCACAAAACAAAGACCCGTTTGGGTTGTATGGTTAAGTGACTAAGCGTACACGGTGGATGCCTTGGCAGTTGGAGGCGATGAAGGACGTATTAACTTGCGATAAGCCTAGTCAAGCTAGTAAAAAGCACTTGAGACTAGGATTTCCGAATGGGGAAACCCACCTGCTTGCAGGTATCGTTAACTGAATACATAGGTTAACGAGGCGAACGCGGAGAACTGAAACATCTAAGTACCCGTAGGAAAAGAAATCAACCGAGATTCCGAAAGTAGCGGCGAGCGAAATCGGAACAGCCCTTAAGCTTATTATGTGTTAATGGAAGGCTCTGGAAAGTGCCACGATACAGGGTGATAGTCCCGTACATGAAAAGACATTTTAAGTGAAATCGAGTAGGTCGGAGCACGTGAAACTTTGACTGAATATAGGTGGACCATCATCTAAGGCTAAATACTCCCAACTGACCGATAGTGAACCAGTACCGTGAGGGAAAGGCGAAAAGAACCCCTGTGAGGGGAGTGAAATAGAACCTGAAACCGTGTACGTACAAGCAGTAGGAGCAGACTTGTTCTGTGACTGCGTACCTTTTGTATAATGGGTCAGCGACTTATATTTTGTAGCGAGGTTAACCGATTAGGGTAGCCGTAGGGAAACCGAGTCTTAACTGGGCGAATAGTTGCAAGGTATAGACCCGAAACCCGGTGATCTAGCCATGGGCAGGTTGAAGGTTGAGTAACATCAACTGGAGGACCGAACCCACTAACGTTGAAAAGTTAGGGGATGACCTGTGGCTAGGAGTGAAAGGCTAATCAAACCGGGAGATAGCTGGTTCTCCCCGAAATCTATTTAGGTAGAGCCTCGGACGAATACTTACGGGGGTAGAGCACTGTTAAGGCTAGGGGGTCATCCCGACTTACCAACCCTTTGCAAACTCCGAATACCGTAAAGTAATATCCGGGAGACACACGGCGGGTGCTAACGTCCGTCGTGAAGAGGGAAACAACCCAGACCGCCAGCTAAGGTCCCAAAGTCATAGTTAAGTGGGAAACGATGTGGAAAGGCCCAGACAGCCAGGAGGTTGGCTTAGAAGCAGCCATCCTTTAAAGAAAGCGTAATAGCTCACTGGTCGAGTCGGTCTGCGCGGAAGATGTAACGGGGCTAAACTATGCACCGAAGCTGCGGATTCATACTTTGTATGAGTGGTAGGGGAGCGTTCTGTAAGCGGTTGAAGGTGTACCGGGAGGTATGCTGGACGTATCAGAAGTGCGAATGCTGACATGAGTAACGATAATGCGGGTGAAAAACCCGCACGCCGGAAGACCAAGGGTTCCTATCCCATGTTAATCAGGGTAGGGTAAGTCGACCCCTAAGGCGAGGCCGAAAGGCGTAGTCGATGGGAAACGGATTAATATTTCCGTACTTGGTATAATTGCGATGGGGGGACGGAGAAGGCTAAGCAAGCATGGCGATGGTTGTCCATGTGAAAGTGAGTAGGGCGTTTGTTTAGGTAAATCCGGACGAACATTAAACCTGAGACACGAGACGAGTCACTACGGTGATGAAGTTGCTGATGCCATACTTCCAGGAAAAGCCTCTAAGCTTCAGATTATACCGAATCGTACCCCAAACCGACACAGGTGGTCAGGTAGAGAATACTAAGGCGCTTGAGAGAACTCGGGTGAAGGAACTAGGCAAAATCGTACCGTAACTTCGGGAGAAGGTACGCTCCTATCTGTGATGAGACTTGCTCTCTAAGCGGACGGGAGCCGCAGTGACCAGGTGGCTGGGACTGTTTATTAAAAACACAGCACTGTGCAAAATCGCAAGATGACGTATACGGTGTGACACCTGCCCGGTGCCGGAAGGTTAATTGATGGGGTTATCTTCGGAGAAGCTCTTGATCGAAGCCCCGGTAAACGGCGGCCGTAACTATAACGGTCCTAAGGTAGCGAAATTCCTTGTCGGGTAAGTTCCGACCTGCACGAATGGTGTAACCATGGCCACGCTGTCTCCACCCGAGACTCAGTGAAATTGAAATCGCAGTGAAGATGCTGTGTACCCGCGGCTAGACGGAAAGACCCCGTGAACCTTTACTACAGCTTGGCACTGAACATTGAACCTACATGTGTAGGATAGGTGGGAGACTTTGAAGATGAGACGCTAGTCTTGTTGGAGTCGTCCTTGAAATACCACCCTTGTAGTTTTGATGTTCTAACGTTGGCCCCTGAATCGGGGTTACGGACAGTGCCTGGTGGGTAGTTTGACTGGGGCGGTCTCCTCCCAAAGAGTAACGGAGGAGCACGAAGGTTGGCTAAGTACGGTCGGACATCGTACGGTTAGTGTAATGGTAGAAGCCAGCTTAACTGCGAGACAGACACGTCGAGCAGGTACGAAAGTAGGTCATAGTGATCCGGTGGTTCTGAATGGAAGGGCCATCGCTCAACGGATAAAAGGTACTCCGGGGATAACAGGCTGATACCGCCCAAGAGTTCATATCGACGGCGGTGTTTGGCACCTCGATGTCGGCTCATCACATCCTGGGGCTGAAGTCGGTCCCAAGGGTATGGCTGTTCGCCATTTAAAGTGGTACGCGAGCTGGGTTTAGAACGTCGTGAGACAGTTCGGTCCCTATCTGCCGTGGGCGTTTGAGAATTGAGAGGGGTTGCTCCTAGTACGAGAGGACCGGAGTGAACGAACCGCTGGTGTTCGGGTTGTCATGCCAATGGCATTGCCCGGTAGCTACGTTCGGAACTGATAAGCGCTGAAAGCATCTAAGCGCGAAGCAGGCCTCGAGATGAGTTCTCACTAGACTTTTAAAGTCTCTGAAGGGCCGTTGAAGACTACAACGTTGATAGGCAAGATGTGGAAGTGGTGTGAGCCATTAAGCTAACTTGTACTAATTACCCGTGAGGCTTAACCATACAACGCCAAACGCGTTTTGTGTGACAGTTAAGACAGAAGTTAATAACTAAAGTAGATATTACTGACAGAAAGACTTAAAAAATATTATCAGATATTTTCCAAATTCAGTTAGTGCGTAGAAATACGGATTAACGCCCAAATTTGCTTGGTGACAATAGCGTTTTGGACCCACCTGACTCCATGCCGAACTCAGTAGTGAAACGAAACAGCGCCGATGATAGTGTAGCATTTGCTATGTGAAAGTAGGACATTACCAGGCTTCAAATTGTAGAAAGCCGCTTCAGAAATGAAGCGGCTTTTTTACGTCCACAGAAAAGTAATATTTAACATTTTCTTCTCTAAAGCGTAGCGTCTCCTGAGCAAAGCGTCTCTTTGTGAACAGTGTTTTGGTTATTCAATACACTGGCCTATGTTAGATAACATTTCACTGTGACTCTTCACCGCTGTGGGCACCATGACATTACCAAGCCTCAAATAAGAGAAATCCGTTGCAGCAATGTGACGGGTTTCTTTCTGTCTGGGATTTAGTAAATGGCCAAACTATACCGAACTTTTAGTACATGCTTACATAATAATTGAATGGTCGCCTAGGCTATTTTAATTATCTGAATCGCCCCGTGTTTGCCAGAGACTCAATAACTTGAGAAACTGGAACTATGAAAAAATCAAATCGCTATACATCAGAATTTCGTGAACGTGCAATTAGGCTTGTTACCACACAACAGCATGAATACCCTTCTCTTTGGGCTGCGCTAGTATCGATTTCAGATAAACTGGGATGTACCCCAGAAACACTTAGAGCATGGGTCAAGAAATCTCAAGCTCAACCGTCTAAACCCTCTTCTAATACGCAATCAACTGAAGAACGCCTTGCCGTCTTAGAGCGCGAGAATAAAGAGCTCAAGCGAACGAATGATATCCTGAGGCAAGCTGCCGCTTTTTTCGCCCAAGCGGAGCTCGACCGCAAACAGAAGTAATAGTGGATTTTATTGATGCTTGCAGAGAGCATTACGGTGTCGAGTCAATTTGCAAGGAATTGCCGATTGCACCATCAACGTATTATTCTCATAAACAGATACAAAGAGAGCCTGAGCGACTGTCTAACCGCAAAAAGCGTGATGCTGAGCTGATAATACTCATTCGCGAAGTGTGGGAGGATAATATGTCAGTTTATGGTGCAAGAAAAATATGGAAGCAGCTACAGCTTGACGACCATCAAGTCGCCCGCTGTACAGTCGAACGATTGATGCGAGTTATGGGAATTCAAGGTGTTCGTCGGGGTAAAGCACATAAGACAACGATACCTGACGAGCAACAAGATAAGCCACTTGATTTAGTTAATCGTCAATTTACTGCTGAGCAGCCAAATCAACTTTGGGTAGCTGACATCACCTATGTTGCCACATGGAGTGGGTTTGTTTATGTCGCTTTCGTGATAGATGTTTTTTCACGATACATTGTAGGTTGGCGTGTATCAACGACAATGCACACAGAGCTTATTCTTGATGCGTTAGAGCAAGCTATTTGGCATCGTGGCAACCCCGAAGGGTTAATTCACCACAGCGACAGAGGCAGCCAATATTTGTCTATACGATACACTGAGCGACTTGCTGAAGCTGGAATTCAAGCGTCTGTAGGCAGTGTGGGTGACTCTTATGACAATGCATTGGCTGAAACAATAAATGGATTATTTAAAACAGAGATTATTCGCAGAAATGGCCCGTGGAAGAATGTTGATGCTGTTGAATACGCAACGTTAGAGTGGGTCAATTGGTTTAATAATCAACGCTTATTATCTTCAATTGGGTATATTTCACCAGCTCAATATGAAACAGACTACTATGATAATTTAAACGAGTCAGGTAAAGTGGCCTGACTTAAACAAACTGGTCTCCGATGAACTCGGGGCGATTCAATCAATATTTTCTATATAGTCTTTTAACTGTATTCACTATTATCAAAATGATCCTTTCCAATTAAACTAACTTCATAAAATATTTACTTAGTATAAGTTTTGGAGAAAAACATGGCTCATCAAATTATCAAAGATTTACACAATCGTTATACTGCTAAGCAATATGATTCATCAAAACGTATTTCTGATGAAGATATTGAAGTAATTAAAGAGGCTATTCGCTTGTCAGCTTCTTCAATTAACTCGCAACCTTGGAAGTTTATTTTGGTTGAAAGTGAAGAAGGTAAACAACGCTTACACGATACATTTGCTAACAAACACCAGTTTAATCAGCATCATGCTAAAGAAGCATCGCATACATTATTACTTGCTTATGATCCTAAGTTTACGAAAGAAAAATTTTCTAAGCGTGTTGATGTAGAAGTCAGCTCTGGTCATTTACCAGCAGATATGCGTGATAACTTTATGGGTGCATATGCGTTCGCTGAAATGAACACAGATGAGAATGGTTACAACGGTAGTTGGACTAAAGCGCAGGTTTACTTAGCACTTGGTAACGTGCTGCATACATTAGCGCGATTGAACATAGCGTCGACTCCAATGGAAGGCGTTGACCCAGAGCTAATTAGTGAGAAGTTTAATGCTGAACTTGACGGTCATATTTGTGAAGTTGCACTAGCAATGGGTTACCCTAATACCGACGAAGACTGGAACCATGGTTTGCCAAAGGCGCGTTTAGCGGTAGAAGATATTATAACAACCGTATAGCATAAAAAACTTTATTAAAAAGCCGAGGCTATCTCGGCTTTTTTGTGTCTAAAATAAGCCATACGCTTCCGTATTTTCAGTTTCTACCTGTAGTTCAGTCGGCTTAAATATGGAACTTGGATCGATAAGCACACTATGATTTTCTGCCATTTTTATTAAGCCTCGCATCATACCTTTAGTTTGTGGGTCTATATCAAAGCCTATATCAGTTAGCTTATCTAATGGTTTTATATCTTCTTTTTTATAATCTAGGCTGTCTTCAACTTTATCGACCAGCAACCCCACATGAGGGTTTATACCGTCTTTCGTTGTGAATACAATAATTGGTTTGTAATCCAAAGTTATTTGCTCTTGTGCTGATTCAAACAGTCTCTCTAACTGAGCAAGACTGCTACGTTTTATCTTACTAAGTAAATAGCTTACCTGTTTATGTTCACCTTGCCTGTGAGCAGTTACAGCTTGTCTAGCTTGTTCTAGTAATAATTCAAAAGGCTCATTAAAGCGTGAGATAGTAAGCTTCAAATCAGGGTTGTCTGTATTGAACTCCTGGAAAAAAACAATAAAGTCTTGAAGCTCAGTTTCATTAATAACTAATTTTTCTGATTGATTTAAGAGGTTTGTTTCGAGTGTATTAAACCATTTGGTTTGTTTTTCTTGCCAGGATCTTAGCTGTTTTAAAATATGTTTGTTGCTTTGCTCTGTTGATATATTATTTAAGATAATTCCTAAATCGAAAACTGGCGTAGGGATATCCATATAATCTTTAACACCAATAAAGCTTTTGTTGTTGTTTGGTAGTGTTGTGAGATTATTATCAAAGCGCTCGGTTAATAAGATATCAAGTATTTTCAGTGAAATGGTTTTGCAGCCCACTTTAAAGTTTATTAATTCCATGCCTTTATCTTAATTTACCCATTAATGTATTAAGAATAGAACAAATCTACCAAATAGCTTAAGTAACTGTGGTAATTAATCATTGTATTAAGGGGGTGAGTTATTTGATGGCTTTAGCTAGTTTTAACACTGCTTGTTTAAAGCATGTTTCAAGCTCTTTTTTGCCTTGTATATTTAATTGCTCAATGACGTTTGCATCGCTTTCATTTTGCAAAATTAAGCTAATTAATAGTTGCTTATCACTTTGCGTTAAACAATTAACAACAGAGGGTGCCAGAGTTACAACTTGCCAAATAGTAGCTGTAATACTAAATCGAGAAAAGTGATTATTAAGTTGTCGTATTAAACGTTTTTTGATGTCTGAACTGATAGGTCTATCTGTAAACGAGGAAAAAAGTACATTTACAAGCTGCCAATCAAGGTGTTTAAAGTGTGTGAGTAAAGCATAAAATATATCGGTTTGAAATTCAGCTTTTAATAGTTTCAGTGTACCCGTATTGTTGTTTAAACATTTCACAACGAGTGCTGAATGCTCGCCAGTGCTTTTATCTTTTTGATAACCCAGCTTTATAGTGCTAAACCCTTGGCTTTGCCAAAATTTTAATAGCTCAGCCGTAGCGCCAAAACTAGCACCAAACCAATGGCACTCATTACTTACTCTTGATTCGCAAAAACTCAGTAGGGCTTTACCTACTCCTTGACTGTGAAGATTAGGGGCAACAGCAATTCTTACTACTCGAGCAGAGAGTTGGGTAAGGCACTGGGGATCACTGCTTAGCTGCGAGAGAGTTTGTGCCATTAGGTGCCCTTGTGGGCGGCGTTCACCTTTAAGCACCTGCTCAGTTAGCTCGAGGGGTAACCCGCCTTCTATTGTAACTAAACACACCCCCACTAAGTGATTATGTGTTTGGGTTATGAACAATCGTTGTGAGGGTGCATCAAGTAGTTGGCGTAAATCGTTAACGCTACTTTGGTAATGTGCTAAGGCAAGTAATGCAATAACCTGCTCAAGTAACAGCTCGTCATTTGTGAGTTGTTGCTGAGTAATTTCACTGTGGACTAGGTTATTTAAGCCATTACTTTGTATTTCTTCGTACTGTGCTTCGAGTGCGAGCAAAGTGCGTATATGGCGCTCTAGCGGGTCGGCTTTTGCAAACCTTAACGGTTCATCAAGTGTGATAATATTAGCGGCTTTATACTTTGCTTTAATGTACTGACTAAACCTAATTGTATAGCCTCTACCATTACCCTCATAACCTACTAAAGTACTTGCAAATACAATGCGCGGATACTGTTTTAGCATTTTTAATAACAGAGGAACAGGAATGGCAGCCGCCTCGTCAACAAGTAATAAATCACACTCTGGCAACGAGTCTAATAATGAATCTGGAGCAATATACTGCAAATTAGCAAGTTGCTTACTTTTACCATCGAAGGGTATGTTTAACTCATTACTTAAATGTTTAAAGCTGCTATGAGTGGCTTTAAATTGTGTACTGCAAAGTAGTATTTTTTTATCGATAAGCTTGGCGGCAGCAAGTCCAAGCGCTGCTGATTTACCACGACCTCTGTCGGCATTAATGAGTAAAGGGCGATTGGCGCGACCATGAGCCACTTTAATTATATTTTCTACACAATGCTGTTGCGGTTCAAAATCTATTTTATTGGCAGAGCTTTCTCTGCTGATATTACCTGTACAGCCATGTAATTCACTAAAGTGATAAGCGGGTAACGATTGCACAACGCGGGCAATGCGTTCATTAAAAAAGCTATAGCTTACTTTATACCCGTGAGACTGCACTGTGCTTAGCGCAGGATCTGGCCAAGTTGAAAGTTCGCTTAGCTCTGGTAGCAGTAAATATAAAATACCGCCTGCTTTTACAGTGCCTGCAATAGCTGCTAATTTATCAGGGTGCAAGCCACTAAAGCCATCATATACGGCGTGTGAATATTCTTGCCCTAAAATTTGATGAGTACGATTAGGCCACTGCGCGTTATTTAATGTGCTATTTTTAGAAACGACGAGTGTGTTTTCAGTTTGAAGTAATTCACCTAACAGCTCGTAGCACCAAACAGTACTGCCAGTAATAAGCACTAGTTGGCGATGATTAGCGCCAACCAGTGTTTTTTCTAGTGAGTTTATGTGAGCTTTATACAGCTTGTAATCGTGCATAAGCCGTTACTAGCCATTTACTGCCAAGGTCGTCAAAGTTTACCTGTACACGCGATTGTGCACCGCTACCTTCATAGTTAAGTACCGTGCCAATACCAAACTTAGCATGCAGTACACGTTGACCTAAGTTAAAGCCGCTGTCTTCAAAGGCGGCATGGCTTACCGATGCACTAAAGCGACCTGCTGCCGGTGGTCGCGAAACTTGCGTTTTAATACGAATTTCTTCTACGCAGTCTTCAGGGATTTCGCGTAAGAAACGTGAAGGACTATGGTATTTCTCTTGTCCATAAAGGCGGCGGCTTTCGGCGTGGCTAATGTATAGTTTATCCATTGCACGGGTCATGCCTACATAACAAAGGCGACGTTCTTCTTCCAAACGGCCAGACTCTTCATTACTTTGCTGCGAAGGGAACATGCCTTCTTCAACGCCCACCATAAACACAAGCGGGAACTCTAAGCCTTTAGCTGAGTGAAGCGTCATCATTTGTACCGCGTCTTCGTGCTCATCGGCTTGGCCTTCACCAGATTCAAGCGAGGTATAGGCTAAAAAGCCTTGTAGTGGTGAGCTAAACTCTTCTTCTTCAGGGAGTTCGTACTGATCGCAGGCACTTATAAGCTCTTCTAAGTTTTCTACGCGGGCACGGCCTTTTTCGCCTTTTTCAGCTTGGTACATAGCCATAAGGCCAGAGGTTTGAATTGTATATTTAGCTTGTTCTTGTAAAGTAAGATCGCTAATTTTGTCTTCAATGTGCTCAACAAGTTCTACAAACTTTGTTACAGCGCCAGCTGCTCGGCCTGATAAGTGCTGTTGTTCAACAATAGCTTTAGCTGCGTACCAAAGCGGAAGTGACTCAGCACGAGCGCAATCACGTATATGACTTAATGTTTTATCGCCAATACCGCGAGCAGGAGTATTAATAACGCGCTCAAATGCGGCATCGTCTTGGCGATTACCTACTAAGCGTAAGTACGATAGCGCATCTTTAATTTCTTGACGCTCGAAGAATCGCATACCACCGTAAATGCGATATTTTAAGCCTTCTTGCAGCATGGCTTCCTCGAGTACACGAGATTGCGCGTTACTACGGTATAAAATAGCGGCGTCTTGCAACGCGTTACCAGCATTTAACCAACTACGTAATTTGCTACTCACAAAGCGGGCTTCGTCTAGCTCGTTAAAGGCGGCATAAATTGATATAGGCTCGCCTTCGTTACCATCGGTCCATAAGCTTTTTCCCATACGCTCGGAATTATTTTTTATAAGCGCATTAGATGCTTTAAGAATAGTTGCGGTTGAACGGTAGTTTTGTTCAAGGCGAATAGTTTCAGCATCAAAGTCAGTTAAAAAACGTTTTATGTTTTCTATTTTAGCGCCGCGCCAGCCGTAAATACTTTGGTCGTCGTCGCCAACAATCATTATGCTGCTTGTGTCGCCGGCAAGTAACTTTAACCATGCGTACTGAATGGTATTAGTATCTTGAAACTCGTCTACTAGCATGTGGGCAAAGCGCTGTTGGTAGTGGCGAAGTAACGTCGGGTTATTTTTTAATACTTCATAGCTGCGTAGCAGTATTTCAGCAAAATCGACCAAACCAGCCCTGTCACACGCTTCCTGGTAGGCGGCATATACACGCAGCATCATTTGCTCGTTTATATCATAAGCTTGAATATCTTTAGGGCGAAGTGCTTCGTCTTTTTTAGCGCTTATGTACCAACCAAACTGTTTTGCAGGCCACTTTTTATCATCAATATTCATTGATTTTAATAAGCGCTTGATCATACGAAGTTGGTCATCAGAATCTAAAATTTGAAAGGCTTCTGGTAAGTTAGCTTCACGGTGATGAGCGCGTAAAATACGGTGTGATAAGCCATGGAAAGTACCAATCCACATCCCGCCAACCGGTGCTTTTAAGGTTTCTTCAACGCGGGTACGCATTTCTTTAGCTGCTTTATTGGTAAAAGTTACCGCAAAAATACTATAAGCTGATGCTTGTTCAACTTGCATAAGCCACGCGATACGATGAACTAACACTCGTGTTTTACCAGACCCAGCACCGGCCAACACCAGCATGTTTTGTAATGGGGCTGCAACGGCATCGCGTTGTTTGTCATTTAAGCCGTCGAGTAATTCTGAAACGTCCATCGTTACGCCTTTTTAATCAATATTGAGGGCAGTATAACAGGTGTTTTTGTTAGGCTAAATAAAATACTGTTTTTATGAACAGCTATTATAAAAATAACCTCTAAAACCAATCAGCTGGATAGTTTTTGGCGTGGATAAGTGACTAAAATTAATAATAAAAATAATCAAATTGACCTATATTTAGTAAAAAATACCAAAGTAATTAGTGAGTCGTAATTTAACTAACTGATTTTTAAGCTTTAATAAATTGGCATAAAGTGTGATAGTAAGTAGATAACTAAAATTTAAAATTAATTAACTACAGAGGTGAGTATGGCTGATCAAGGGTCTGGCGGTAATGTGATTGCTGCATTGTGTAATATATTTTTTCCTGGTTTAGGACAACTAGTACAAGGGCGTATTTTAGCGGCTATATTTTTTGCGCTAGCTATTGTTATAAGTTACGCACTTATTTACGTACTCGTTGGTTTTGTATTAGTCCCTATTATTTATTTATGGTCGATAATAGATGCGGCACGATACCGCTCGCGAAGTTAGGTATTTAAACGTTTTACAAAAATAGCGCCCAATGGCGCTATTTTGTTTTTTAGGGTCGGCGTTACAGCTAATTTACGGGTATAATCGCGTTATTAACGTTTAATAAGTAATAGCTATGGAATATCAATTTATACGTGACCCTATTAGTGGTTTACGAATTAAAATAAGCAGCGAACACGCAATAATAGGTCGTTGGTTAAACGAAGAAATTGGCAAAGACAAAGTCGCTATGGTGCAAGCACTTATTGTGTCGGTCAAAACGAGTTTTGAGCCAGTCACTCTAAAAGGGCAAGAAATAGATTTAATTTTATCTAAAGATGAGGCCTTATTTGAGGCTCATGCTCTGCACCAAGACAGCGAAGACTTAATTGCCTATCAAGATGATGATTTAATGCTTGAAGAAAACGACTTAAGCAGTGGTTGTGGTTTTGAAGACTTCATTGATTTAATTGATTCATGGCATGAGTTTACCATCTCACGATAAACATAATGAGCACACTAATAAAAATATACAGCAATGCACTTTCAGCATTTTATCTGTATTATTCTGTTTATAAACTTATTCAAAGTAGAAAGTGAAAATGAGAAATATTGATTTAAAAATTATAGATAAGCGCCTAGGCACTGAATTCCCATTACCAAAATATGCAACAGAAGGTTCTGCTGGTATTGACCTTAGAGCTTGTATTGAAGCCGATCTAGTTTTAGAACCTGGGCAAGTTGAGCTTATACCATCTGGTTTTGCAGTTCATATGAAAGATAATGGCCTTGCCGCTACTATAATCCCTCGCTCAGGGTCTGGTCATAAGCATGGTTTAGTTATGGGTAATTTAGTTGGGCTGATTGACTCAGACTACCAAGGGCAAATATTTATTTCTCTTTGGAATCGTAGTGATAAAACATACACCGTTGAAGTGGGTGAAAGAATAGCTCAGCTTGTATTTTTACCAATAGTGCAAGTAGGTTTTAATGTTGTTAATGAATTTGATGCGACTGAACGTGGTGAAGGTGGTTTTGGTAGTTCAGGCAAAAGCTAACTAAATAATAAGGACTGTTTATGATACTTGCAAAGGACTTGGAAAATAGAAGTATAGATATAACTTCTTTATGCACTGATTCAGCAGAACAAGTCTCTGTCGATCTAAGTGTTGGTGATGTTTATAAGAAGGCAGGAGATACTGAGTGGAGAAATATTACTGGTCATGTAGTAATTTCGCCAAATAGTTGCTTGCTTATACGTACAGAGCAGAGGATAAAAATGCCAAATAATGCGTTTGCTTTTTTATCTTCTAAAGGAAGCCTTGGTGCAAAGGGGATTCTTGTTGCAAATACGAAGGTAGATCCTTTATTCGAAGGAGAATTAAATATACCAGTATTTAACGTAGGCAATAAGAAAGTGTCACTGTTTAAAAAAGATAAATTTTGTTCTCTAACTTTTTTGACAACAGAACATCCAATTGTTGGAAATAGCACAAGAAATGCTGTAAACATTGAGCCAATTGAAACCAGCAAATTTAAAGATTTCTTTAGTAATCATATACCGCATGTAATAACCGGAGCCGTATCTGTTATAACGTCAGTCCTTACAATTTTAATTACGAAGGTTTAATGAAATGATCCTTACACAGGTTGCACTCAAAGATCTAGTTGAAAATAATGCGGTAATCAGACGAAGCCATAATGTTGTGGTTGATACTACATCAATAGGGCTTCATTTAGATAATCAATTCACTAAATATGCACCTTATGATGGAGAAGCTTTTACTCCTCCAAGGAGGATGGAAACGACAACAACTACATTAGGTGAAGGGCAAGATATTATTCTTCCTCCTAATGGGAAATTACTAGCGTGTACTCAAGAAGAAGTTGCATTACCTACTGACAAATTTGGATTAGTTCAAACAAAGGGGTCAATTGCTCGAGGATTTTTGTTTGCTCACGTTTGTGATGGTCAAATAGATCCTGGGTATAGGGGAAAAATTACTTTGGAATTGATTAATATGAGTGAATTTTACTATAAATTAGTACCAGGTATGCCTATAGCTTCTTTATTTCTTTTTGAAACGGACACTGATGTATCAAGTTATGCTGGGCGCTATCAAAATTCAATGCACCCAACTGCTATGGCTTAGAAAAACATTATCGAAAAAATAATGTATCCAAAACCGAGTCAAATAATAGTGCGATAGTCGGTAACACTTAGGTAATCGGCTATTTCGTTATGTGGTTGTTGGCTATCAGGGTTAGCAACCGCAAGTAAGTGTCCAATGCCGTATTCTTTTGCGGCATTTAATACAGCTATGCTGTCATCAACAAACAAAGTACGTGTTTTGTTAAATCCTAAATCATTTTGCACTTGGTGCCATAAACTTTGCTGCTCTTTACTAACGCCATATTCATGAGTCGACACTACACCATCTAAATAATTATCGATTGCGGTGTGTTCAAATTTCATCATGACGTTTTCTGGATGTGCGTTGGTAAGCAATATAAGCTCTTTTCCTGCTTTTTTTAGCTCCGTTAAAAAATAGGGCACGTCGTCACGAACTTTTATAAGGTGCTGTGTTTCTCGCTTTAAATCCATAATTGGTAATTTAAGCTGATCTTCCCAATAATCTAAGCAATACCACTCAATTTGGCCGCTTACAGCTTGGTAGCGTTTAAAAATATCTTCTTTTGCTTCGCTCAGGCTTATATTTTTCGCTAAGGCGTGTTGCTGTGGAAGAACAGTTAACCAAAAATGGCTGTCATAATGTAAATCGAGGAGTGTTCCGTCCATATCAAGTAAAACGGTATCGATTTTTGACCAATTTAGCATGGGCTTTTCCCTGTGAAAAGTTTATGATTAAGCACAACTGCCATGATAGCAAATTAACGCCAATGACACAGAAAAAGCATCCAACACCTCCTCAAATCCTAAGTAATAATGTTGTCGCTAAAAGTCGCCTATTTACTGTGGAATCTTTAGAGCTAAAATTTTCGAATGACGAAGAGCGTCAGTATGAACGTATTCGAGGTGGTGGTAGAGGCGCTGTAATGATTGTGCCTATAACGGCTGATAACGAAATGCTGCTAGTGCGTGAGTATTGCGCGGGCACCAATGACTACCAGCTAGGCTTTCCTAAAGGACTGATCGACCCAGGCGAAACACCAGAGCAAGCTGCTAATAGAGAACTTAAAGAAGAAGTAGGTTTTGGTGCAGACTTTTTTAAACCATTAAAAACAGTGACCATGGCACCTAGTTATTTTAATGCCACCATGCATATTTTATTTGCTAAGCAATTATATCCGCAAACACTTCCAGGCGACGAACCTGAGCCTTTAGTTGTTGTTAAGTGGCCATTAACGCAATGGCAGTCATTATTAGAGCAAGATGATTTTACCGAAGCACGAAGTGTTGCCGCTTTGCTATTATTAGATAAGTACTTAGCATCTGGAGCTGCCGATGAATAAATTATTAGAACCTTGTATTGAATTAGCCGAACGTGCAGGCGATGCCATTATGGCTATATACAAAAAAGATGATATTGGCCAACAAGAAAAGTCAGACCACACACCAGTAACTAAAGCCGATTTAGCTGCAAATGATGTGCTTGTTGCAGGCTTAAAGGCACTTGCGCCCGATATTCCTATTATGTCGGAAGAAACACCTATTCCTGCATTAGCCGATAGGCAAGATTGGCAGCGTTATTGGTTACTTGATCCCATGGATGGCACAGGTGAATTTATTTTAGAAAGTGGTGATTTTGCGGTAAACATTGCGCTTATTGAAAATAACCACCCTGTGTTGGGTGTAATTCATTGGCCGTCAAAAGGTATTACTTACTTTGCGAGTGCTAAAAATGGTGCTTTTAAGCGTGAAGAAAAGAGCGACACACGAATATACGTAGCTCCGCCTGAAAGTTTAACACTAGCGGTAAGTCGCCGTCAGAAAATTGAATCGGTGAGTCAATACTTAAATAGCCAATTTACAACTATTGCAGTTGGTTCGTGCTCGTTAAAAGCATGTATTGTTGCTGAGGGTAAAGCGGACTGCTTTTTAAGAATAGGCCCAACGGGTGAGTGGGATACAGGGGCTTCACAAGTTATTGTAGAAGAAGCCGGCGGCTGCATTACTGATGCAGAGTTTAACCCTTTAACCTATAACCAACGTGAGAGCACTGAAAACCCAGACTTTATTGTAATGGGCCACCCTGATTGGGAGTTTCAAAAAATGATTACTCCTCACCAAAGAGCGAGTATAGAATAGAGTTTTGATTGCTTTTTGTTCACTTGAACAGTTTTAGGTAGTTAAAGCCTTGCATTATAAGTTTATTCCTATATAGTAGCGCTCTCTTCAAGGCAGGCTCGTAAATATTACGAAAATGTTTTAAAGAAATTACAGGCGCGGGATGGAGCAGCCTGGTAGCTCGTCGGGCTCATAACCCGAAGGTCGTCGGTTCAAATCCGGCTCCCGCAACCAATTTCCTTTATGGGGTGAGGTTACTGTAAACTCTAACTTAAGAGATTAAATTAAGTAGTCGATAGACTTTAAATATACAGGCGCGGGATGGAGCAGCCTGGTAGCTCGTCGGGCTCATAACCCGAAGGTCGTCGGTTCAAATCCGGCTCCCGCAACCAATTTCTTAAATTGGACGCCACGTTGTAATGTAAGCAACGTTAAATAAGTATGCATATTTCAGGCGCGGGATGGAGCAGCCTGGTAGCTCGTCGGGCTCATAACCCGAAGGTCGTCGGTTCAAATCCGGCTCCCGCAACCACTGAAATAAAAAGCACTATTAAAGTAACACGCTAAAAGCGTGTTTTTTTATGCCTAAAATTCAGTGAAATGGGTAGCTCGTCGGTCTCAGCTCTTCATTAGCTAGCAAAGGCCATCTATTAAAATCCAGCTCCCGCAACCACTGAAATAAAAAACACTATTAAAGTAACACGCTAAAAGCGTGTTTTATCATGCCTGAAATTCAGTAATTCTTAATAGCAAAGCTGTTATTACATTTGCCACATATACTATACCAATCATTTTAAATTCGTTATTACTTAACACCTCGTGCTGGGTATGTTAAAACGGCTGAAATATTTTTAAGTGTACTTTTACATGACAGAACTGTATCACTGGTTTGATTTAATCGGCATTGCTGTGTTTGCTATCTCAGGCACATTAGTGGCCTACGAGAAAAAAATGGATGGTTTTGGGGTGGTAGTATTAGCAACAGTGACCGCTATTGGTGGGGGAACTGTTCGCGATGTGATTCTAGACGCTCCTGTATTTTGGCTACATGATCAAAGCTATTTTTTTGCTATTTTAGCTGCTGTACTTATCACATCTCGGCTTATTAATAAGCAAAAGTCTATTCCGTATTACACACTTCAAATAGCAGACGCATTCGGTTTGGCTTTTTTTGCTGTAATGGGTACTCAAAAAGCACTACTTGCAGGTATGCCAGAAATGACTGCAATCATAATGGGAGTCATAACGGCTTGTTTTGGAGGCTTAATACGTGATGTACTCGCTCGCGAAATCCCTATGTTGTTAAAAGGAGAGCTCTATGCCATTACCTGTATTGCGGGTGGTATTGTTTATACACTCAGTGTGTATTTTTCATTTGTGACTGAGTTGGCGATGGTATTGGCAATGTTGATGACATTATTCTTACGTTTTTCAGCAATAAAATGGAAAATCACATTACACGTTTTTAAATATCCTGACTAAACTTACTTAATCATAGGATTGATTAGGATAAGGAATGTCATTAGCTCGTATATATTCTCGTGCTCAGGTGGGTATTAATGCCCCTGAAGTTATTGTAGAGGTTCACTTAGGAACTGGTTTACCCGCATTCCACATTGTAGGCCTTCCCGAAGCCTCTGTTAAAGAGTCAAAAGACAGAGTGCGCAGCGCGCTTGAAAACTCTCAATTTGGTTTTCCTGATCAACGTATTACTGTTAATTTAGCCCCAGCTGATTTACCCAAAGACGGTGGCCGGTTTGATTTGGCCATTGCCGTAGGCATTTTGGTAGCATCAGGGCAAATAGTGTGCCCTGATATTCATAAATATGAGTTTTACGGTGAGCTTGCACTCAACGGTGAGGTACGTGGAGTAAATGCTATTTTGCCCTCTGTGCTTGCAGCTAAGGAACAAAACCGCTGCTGTTTTTTACCCATAGCTAATGATAGCCTGGCAAGCCTTGTAAATGGCGTAAAGCGTAAAGCGGTAAGCTCTATTCAAGAAGTATGGGGTGATTTACTAAACCAACAGCCGTTGCCGTTAAATATAGAGTATCCAGACTGTACGCAAGCACCTGACTTTTTACTCGATTTGAGCGACGTAAAAGGTCAACCCGGCGCTAAACGTGTATTAGAAATAGCTGCTGCAGGCGGGCACAATCTGCTATTTTTAGGTCCACCGGGAACCGGTAAATCAATGCTTGCTCAACGAATGGCCACAATAATGCCGGCTATGTCTGATGATGAGGCACTTTCAACTGCCGCACTTTATTCAATTATTGGTCATTCAATCGATTTAACAAACTGGCGGCAACGCCCTTTTCGTAATCCTCATCATACCTGCTCGGCGGTTGCATTAGTGGGGGGGTCATCAAACCCTAAGCCGGGTGAAATTTCGCTGGCACACAATGGGGTATTATTTTTAGATGAGCTACCAGAGTTTGAGCGTAAAGTGCTCGACTCCCTTCGTGAGCCAATGGAAACCGGTACGGTAACTATTTCGCGTGCGGCGCGGCAAATGGAGTTTCCTGCGCAGTTTCAGCTCATTACAGCGTTAAACCCAAGTCCTACGGGAAGCCATACCGATAAACGAGCAACACCCGATCAAGTTATACGTTATTTATCTCGTGTATCAGGCCCATTTGTTGACCGTATTGATTTGCAAATAGAGCTACCACGGTTAACTAGCGTTGAACTGCAAAGCACTAAACAAGAAGAAACCAGCGCACAAGTGCGTGCACGGGTAGAAGCAGCTTATTACATACAGTTAAAACGCCAAGGCAAAGTGAATGCGCGGCTAAATAATAAAGAAATGAGTATTCACTGTGAGCTTGCCCCAGCAGAGCTGCAGTTTTTAGCTAAGGCCAGTGAAAAGCTGTCTTTATCGCCGCGCTCTTATCATAGAGTTATTAAAGTAGCGCGAACGATTAGTGATTTAAAAGGAAATGAAAAAATTAGCTTAGACGATTTAAAAGAGGCATTAAATTACAGAGCCTTTGAGCGCTTAATTGCTCAACTTACTAAGTAGCTAAAATTGAGGCTAAACTTTTTTTACTTGCCGCTATAAAGAGAGCATGTAACCTTTACCGCGCACAGTGACAATACGCTTTTGATCTTTTTCATCGTTTAGTTTTTTACGTAATCGACCAATAAGAACATCGACTGTACGATCGTTAGGGCTCCAATCTGGTTGGCCTATTTCTTCAGATATTTTTTCACGTGAAGTGGCTTTACCTGCATTACTTATTAAGCAAATAAGTACTTTGTGCTCTGCTTCAGTCAAACGTGATTCAACACCCGAGGAGGTAATAAGGGTGCGATTATCGGGGTGTAATTTAAAGTCGGCGTATTCAATAAACTCTTCGCTTTCGTCGCTATCCATATTAACGGCAACGCGTTTATACAAAGCGCGCATGCGCAGTTCAAGCTCAAGCAAATCAACAGGCTTACAAATATAGTCGTCAGCACCTTGGGCAAGGCCTGCTATTCGATCTGCTTGTGAATCACGACTAGAAAGCACAATAACACCAATATCTGTTAGTGTGTTAAGTTCTTTGGCGAGCTGAAGGCCGTCTATTTTAGGCAGTACAATATCAATAATAGCGAGGGTAAATGCATCACGCAGGTTTACTCGCTGCCTAACGATGCTCAATGCATCAGCGCCAGTTGAGTCTACTTCTATTGTAAATTCGGTCTCTGCAAAGTGATTTTGAATGCGTTTAACGAGTATTTCATCGTCTTCAACCAATAAAACATTAATAGCCATAGTACTTTATTTTAAATGCTTGTAGCTTTGTATGGTAGCACCATTAGGTAAATACTGAGAAGGGGTTACATGCTAGTTTTAAGTAACTTAATATTTCAAAAATATTAAAATAATTATAAAAAATCAAAAAAGCGCCCCATATTCAAGGGCGCTTTTCATAAAGATATAAAATTCCGGTTTAAATTACTTATTTTCGTACATAGAATCCCACCATTGTGGCTCGTCTTTTAGTTTTTTATCAAAATATGCCAACATAGTATTCCACCAGTTAAAGCGCTTATCGCGCGCAAAAATTTGATGATCAGCACCTTTATACTCAATAAGCTCCACGTCTTTATTTAGTAGTTTAAGTGCGGTGTACATTGTTAAGCTCTCGCCTACTGGTACGTTAGTATCACTGTCACCATGAATAAGCAGTAATGGTGTGGTTACTTTGTCTGCATGAAATACCGGACTATGTTGGCTATACAGATTGGCGTTATTCCATGGGAAGCTGTTTTTAGATGCTTCACCAGAGTATAAGTAGCCCCACCAACCTTCGCCCCAATAAGAGGTTAAGTTTGAAATACCGGCATGGGAAATAGAAGCGCTAAATAAATCGGTTTTTGTTGCCAATAGCATGGTCATAAAGCCACCATAAGAGGCACCTAAATTACCGACCTTAGTGTTATCTACGTAGTCGTATTGTTTCAAAAAAGCCTGTGTTCCTTCGATAATATCGTCGGCGGTGTAATCACCCCATGCATTGACGTGTTGTGCTGAGAACTTTTGTCCAAAACCAGTCGCGCCAGTAGGTTGCACTACATAAACCACATAGCCGTTTTCGGCCCATAAGTTAAATGGGTAACGGCCAGTAAAACCACGGGTAACAGGTGATGTACCACCGTAATAATAAACAAGTGCAGGGTACTTTTTAGTTTTATCTAGGTTACTTGGCACATAAACACGCCCGGTTATTTCAACGCCACTTTTATTAGTAAAGTTAAACTCTTCAAGGGTGGGTATTGTTGTATTAGCATAAGCAATTGGTTTTGAATCCCAAATAAGATCGGTTTTGTTTTTACTGATATTAAGGCGTTTGAGCTGTTGCGGTGCTAAAGCACTTGTGCCGGTGATTAACACTTGTGAATTGCGCCCATGTGAAACGCTAAATTTTTCTACAATATCCACATTGGTATTTAACTTTTTAAAGCGCTGCTTACTGAGGTCGAATAGATACAATGGCTGAGTGTCTTTTTCGGTCACTTTAAGTACTGCATCGCCGTTTTCTAACACGCTTAGCTGACTAATCGATGGGTCGAATTGTTTACTGAGCGCAGTAACATTTTTACCGTTGTTAGTTAACAGGTAAAGCTGTCCGTCGTAGTTATTAGCAAGCATTGACTTTGGCAACGCTCTGCCAGCGCCATTTTTAAAGTCGGGACCTGCAACAACATACACGTCTTTGTTTGCGTATTTTGCTTGGTTAAATGTTTTAAATTTACCAAGTGACAAGAGCTTGTTTGATTTTATATCCAGTTCAACGAGCTCTGTCTCAGGGTGAGTAGACGCTTGCATAGCCATAACCGAACGGCTCATTAATACTTTTCCACGCGTACTATTTAAATCTTCAAAGCTATGAGAAAGCGGGCCTTGGCTAAGTGCTTTTGTTAAGCCACTTTTAGTATCAAGCATATAAAGTTGGCTGGTAGTGCGCGCATACGACCAACGATCTTGAAGGCCTTTGTAATGCTTGGTTAAGTTGTTGCTGCTTTCTGGTGATTTTGACCAGCTAAATACTAGGCTGGTGTCGTTAAAAAAGGTGAAACCACTGGCGCCGGCTAAGTCGCTTGCCAGTGTTTTAATGGCTAAGCTTTTACGATTAAGCTGTTTAAGCTCACCCTTTAATAAATACACTAAGTACTGATTATCTGGGCTCCAAATAATGTTACTTGGTTGTCCATCTTCAAATCGATATACAGTTGAGTTATCTGTATTTTTTAACTCGGTAACCAAGTTGGCTTGATTTTGAGTTTTATCGTCGTAAGTGCGCTTAGTGGTTATGTATTGCTCTGCGTTAGGCGCTAAAGATATATTACTCATGGTTGGCGCATCAAACAGTTGCTTTGCTGATAAGCGCTTTGTGTATGATGTATTTAGCGTAATTTTATCAGTGTCACTCTTAGGGGTGAAATCAATCACCACATCATTCCAGTTTGCGACTTGTTGCGCCAAAATAATAACGCTATGAGTGGAGTTAGTTAACGCAATTTCGTAACTGTTTTTATCACCCTTTTGGGGTTCGCCATTAATAAATAATTGCCCCTTTTCAATCCCTTTTAATGTTAAGGTGCCTTGTGTAAAACGCTCTGTTTCAATATTAAATTTTAGTACTTGTAGTCCGCCAAGGGTGAGTGCGCTTACTTTATTGAATGGCTGCCAGCTTTGTTTTTTACCGAAAATAGAAAAACTGTCTGAGTTTGCTTGTAATTGTGGCAAAAGGTTGTTGATAATGGCTGAGCCATGCGGCGTTTGAAAAGGTTTTAATTGCATATCTTCGGCCAAGGGGCCGATAAATTGCATTTTTGATTTGTCCAATGGTTCAGCAATTGCTGCAAAGCTTAAACTGCTAAAGGCTAATAAACCTAAGGCTCGTTTAAATTGCTTGTTGCGGTAAAACCAAGGTGCATTAAATTTCATTATTGTGCCTGTTATTATTGGGTATTTGGTCAAATATAGCATGTATTGTTACCATGCTCACATATCCAATATAAAGGAGAAAAAGTGACTTTACTGATTGTTTATATGGTTGTGGCCATTGTTATTTCGTTTTTGTGCTCTGTGATGGAAGCGGTGCTGTTAAGCATTTCCCCAAGCTATGTTGCATCACTCAGAAAAGAGCAACCTGTGCTTGCTAAGCAACTTGAAAAACTAAAAAATAATATAGATCAGCCACTGGCAGCCATTTTGACTTTAAACACCATCGCGCATACAGCGGGTGCGGCGGGTGTAGGGGCGCAAGCGGCCGTGGTTTTTTCTGATGCTGCAGTGGGGATTGCCTCAGCAATTATGACCTTATTGGTATTGGTTCTTTCTGAAATTATTCCAAAAACTCTGGGTGCTAATTACTGGCGTGCCTTAACGCCAAGTGTTACCTACTCTTTACGGTTTTTGGTGATTTCGCTAAAGCCCTTTGTATGGTGTGCGCAAAAGTTAACAAACCTAATGGGGCCAAAGCACGATGAGGCTTACTATATTCGCCAAGAAATAGAAGCCATGGCCGATATTGGCACTGAATCGGGCGCTTTGCACGAAGATGAGTCTGAAATTATTCGTAATCTTTTGCATTTTAGGCATGCAAAATTGTCTGATTTAATGACGCCGCGCACAGTTATTTTTAAAGTACATAAAGACTTAACAGTAAACCAATATTTAAATGAGCACGGTTCGTCATCGTTTTCCCGCGTATTAATATTCGATAAAGATGCCGACGACATTGTCGGTTTTGTGCATAAAAACGATATTATGTTAGCGTATCATCGTTTAGGCACCGATTATAAAATCAGTAAACTGATCAAACCAATTTATACAGTACCCACATCTCAAAATGTATCGTCATTATTGCAAACGCTACTAACTCAGCGTACGCACATATGTTTAGTCGTGGATGAATACGGAGAAGTGCGCGGCATAGTAACGCTTGAGGATATGATTGAATCACTAATGGGCTTAGAAATAGTCGACGAACGCGATCAGTCAACCAATATGCGTGCAGTGGCAAAGCAACGCTGGCGTAAGCGTTTGGCCAGCAGTGCGCATATTGTAAGTGAAGAAGACGAACACCCTAAAGAAGAAAAGTAACCTTTCACTTGCAACGTTAGCTATTGTTAGTTACTTAAATACAATAGTTAACGTCTGCTCTCGTGTTTTTTTAGCCAAACGGTATACTAGCGCGATTATTTTAAATGGCTTTAATTATGATAAGAATAGACCTCACCTTGGCTGATCAGCCATTTTCATTAATGGTTTCTGGGCAGCAAATAGTACAAGTATTTCATAACCAGCAAGCTATTGCGTTCGATACTCCTCGAGAACATTACTATCAATTTAACTTTCAAGATAAATTAATAGGCATAGATACCAGCACAACTGCCGAGCAAAGTATTTCGTTATTTGTAGATGAGCAATTTGCTACCCAGCTCGCTTTACCAGCCCCAGTTAATGGTGAACCTAAAAGGGGTTTTTTAGGTTTTGCTGCGTTAGGCTTTAAACTATTTAAAAGCGCAAAAGTAGTAAAGGCTGCGCTGGCAGGTGCATCTGGTGCCGGGTATGCCTGGTTATTTAGCATTGAATTTGCGCTTATGCTTATTGCGTGTTTAGTGGTGCATGAGTATGGGCATGTAAGAGCTATGAAGTACTTTGGCATAAAAACCAAAGGTATTTACTTAATCCCATTTGTGGGTGGCTTAGCTGTCAGTGACGATAAAATAACAACCCGCTGGCAAGATGTGGTCATATCGCTCATGGGGCCTGCTTTTGGCTTAATAACCTCTGTGTTGGGTGTTGTTTTATATTACGCCACGGAGATGGAAATATTTGCTGGTGTTGCGGTACTCAGTGCATTGCTTAATTTATTTAACTTACTGCCAATTTTACCGCTAGATGGTGGGCATGTATTAAAGAGTATCAGCTTTTCTATGCGCTCATGGATTGGACTAAGTGTATGCTTGCTGGGTGTGTTTTTTGGCTTATGGCTTAGTTATACATTTGGCTTAATGTTACTGGTGTTCTTTTTATTTGTTGGCGCATTGGAAATTATATTTGAATGGCGCGGACGACATTACTCGCATTTAATACCACTAGATAAATACGGACAAGGTTTTTCAGCCGTTATGTACGCACTTGTAGTTGCAGGGCATGTAGCAGTGATGATGCATTTTGCAGATTCTGACAATCCAATACTCAGTTTGCCGATGACAATTTTGTCTAGCTGATAATTGTGCGCGCAGTTAATTTTTAACTACGCGCAAAGCTTTATTAATAAAAGCTCAATACCAGCGATATAAATACCCCAGTAATAATCAGTTGTACCACGCAAAAGCCCATAATATCTCTTGCCTTTAGGCCCGCTATAGCCAATACGGGCAGTGCCCAAAAAGGTTGAATTAAATTGGTCCACGCATCGCCCCATGCCACAGCCATAGCAACACGAGATATATCGGCGCCCAGCTCTTGCGCTGCGGGTATTACAATAGGTGCCTGTACAGCCCATTGTCCGCCACCGGAGGGCACAAACATATTAACGAGTCCTGCACTAATAAAACTATAAAATGGCAAGCTATCGGCATCCGCAATGGCAATAAAGCCTTGTGATATTTGTTGTGCTAATCCTGTATCGACCATGACCGCCATAATACCGGCATAAAAAGGGAACTGAATTACAATTCCCGCACCACTCGGAATTGCTTGTTGTAAGCTATTAAGCACATTGTGAGGAGTTTGATGTAGCGTAATAGCTAAAAATAAAAACAGGGCAATTACACTATTGAGGTTTAAGCCACCACCAAAGATAAAAAAGTAATAGCTTAAGTAGGCAAGCCCCATTAAGCCAATGCCCATACCTAGCAGTTTGCTTTGTTCTAAATGTTGTGAAGGACGCGTTATTTTACTTGCTGCAGGTGTGCGGGTGTTTAATAGGGTTGGATCGATATAAACGCTGTCGTTGTCATTGGGTAACATGTAGCGATTTACTAATGGGACGATAATAAATAAACCAATCAAAATGGCAATATTAAAACCAGCAAATAAGGTTTGATCTGTACTAACAACACCAATACTTGCCTGTGAAAAGTGTCCTGGTGTTGCAATAGTTAGCGGAATTGAACCTGAAAGGCCGCCATGCCATACAACAAAGCCAGTATAGGCACTAGCTACTAATAATCGATAATCTACACGGGTATGTTTTGCAATAGCTTTGGCAAACAATGCACCAATAACAAGGCCAAATCCCCAGTTTAGCCAGCTCGCTAAAAGTGAGATAAAAGTAACTAATATAATTGCTTTAGGGGCGGTGTTGGCTAAGGTTGCTAGTTTCTCTAATACTTTGCTAATGAGAGGTGTACTTGCCAGCATGTAGCCTGTAATAAGTACAAGCAGCATTTGCATAGCAAAGCTCAATAGGTTCCAAAATCCATTGCCCCACGCGTGCAGTACATTAATACTGCTGGAAGGGGTAAATATACTGGCAGCGGTAAATGTAATAAGTGTAAGCAAAATTACAAATATAAATGGGTCGGGTAGGTAACGCTCAACCAGTTTTGTAAATGGGGTGGCTATTCTATTAAGCATAAAAATACAGTTTAGTGTTTGTTTGTAGATTAATTAATCACGAAATGTGGTTATGTGCAAATCACAATTAGTATTACAGGGGGGAGTTTTATGCTGCCTATGCCTTAAACGTTGATTAAAACTAAGGCATACAGTAACGTACTGTTTATAGATAAATTAATAACAAAGATTTTGTATTATGCCGGTGATATTTAAAAGGTTAGCGTTACTTGTTCGCGCTCATATTGATCAATTGAGCTGGCAAGCAGTGACCTTTGCAATTTTAACTCATATGCTCGTAACCTGGTTGCTACTGTATGCTGCCAACGAACAGGCGTTAACCTCTATAACCACTTTTTTTTACTATTACACAGTGACAACGTCAACAGTAGGATATGGTGATTTTAGCCCGACAACAGAGCTTGGTCGATGGGTGGTTGCTTTAATACAAATTCCGTTTGGTTTAGCTTTATTTGGTGTTTTGCTTGGAAAAGCAGGGCAAACTGTTACTTACTTAATTAGGCACGCTATGACTGGTGATAAAGATTTTGCTCACAGTAATAACCACATCATTATTTTTGGTTGGCACGATACCAGAACTAAAAAAATGATTGATTACATTTTGGCGGATACAAAGCGTACTGAACGTCGTATTTTACTCGCAGTAACAGAGCAGATGGATCATCCTTTTTTAGCTAATGAGCAGGTTGATTTTGCGCGTCTTTCTAGCTTTACTGATTTAGCAGAGTTAGAGCGTGTAGCAATAAGTCACGCCGATAAAGTAATTATTGATGGGCAAGACGATGACCAAACATTTACTACTGCGCTGCGTATTAGCCGCTTAGTAAAAGATGAGTGTCATATTAGTGCTCACTTTTTAGATGAAACCAAGGTCGATATGCTACTGGAGCATTGTCAAAATATAGAATGTAGCAGTGCTAAGTCGGCTGAAATATTAGTTCGTTCAATGCAAGACCCCGGCTCTAGTCGAGTACAAGAAGAGCTGCTTTCTACATTACATGGTGATACACAATTTAGCTTAAAAGTACCCAGTGGCTGTAAGGAAATGGAATTTGGCACCTTGTTTCATCATTTTAAAAGGGAGCACGACGCTATTTTGTTGGGTGTTGCACATAACTTGAGTGCTCAAAATATGGACTTAAATCCACCTTTGGATTATAAAGTGAGTGAAGGTGATATTCTCCACTATATTTCTGTTGAGCGTGTATTGAGCGGCGAAGTTGATTGGTCAAGCTTGGAAAAATAATGAATGAAGTTATATTTTTAATTGTTATTTTAAGTGCGTACATTTTACCTGTAGTCATTGTACTAAACAGTAAGCGTACGCAAGGCCACGAAAAAAACGGTTGGCTCATCGGTATCATCTTTTTTTCGTGGTTAGGGCTCATTATGTATTTTGCCATTGTGCCCAAGCACGGGCACAAAAAGAAAAAAGCAGTAAAAAAATAAGTACGGCGTTACAACTTTACTCTTTAGCCATATTCATAATTTCATTCCAATCATGCTCTGTTACGGGCATAACCGATAATCTTCCTGCTTTTTTTAGTGCCAACTCTGTAATACTGTCGTTTGCTTTTATAGATTTTAAGCTAACCAGTTTATTCAAATGTTGGTGGTAGGTTACGTCAACGACTACCCAACGCGGTGAATCGCTGGTGGCTTTAGGGTCATAATAATCGCTATTTAGGTCAAATTGAGTAGGATCTGGATAGGCCGCGCTTGTTATCTTTGCTATACCCGCTACACCTACGTTTTTGCAGCTTGAGTGATAAATCATCACTAAATCGCCTTCTTTAACATCATCACGCAAAAAGTTTCGGGCTTGGTAATTTCGTACACCTTCCCATAATGTTGTTTGATTAGGTGCGTGTTTTAGGTCGTCAATTGAAAAAGCATCGGGTTCGGTTTTAAACAGCCAGTAAGCCATAGTTGTATTCCTAACAAAGATTTACATAGTTGTAGTCTATAGTATCATTAAGTTATTAGGGAATTGAGGAACATATAATGAGCCAAGTTTTAGATGATTTATTATCGTTATTAACACTTGAAGAAATAGAGCAAGGGTTATATCGAGGGCAAAGCCAAGATTTGGGTTTTAGAGCTGTTTTTGGTGGTCAGGTTATGGGGCAAGCGCTATCAGCAGCAAAGGAAACCCTACCGGCTGGACGTATTGTTCACTCTTTACATTCTTACTTTTTACGCCCAGGGGATGCTGCTAAACCTATCGTTTACGATGTTGAAACTATTCGCGATGGCAAAAGCTTTAGTACCCGTCGTGTAAGTGCAATTCAATATGGCAAGCCTATTTTTT
Organism: Pseudoalteromonas sp. APM04; assembly: GCF_022809815.1. NCBI lineage: Bacteria > Pseudomonadati > Pseudomonadota > Gammaproteobacteria > Alteromonadales > Pseudoalteromonadaceae > Pseudoalteromonas > Pseudoalteromonas sp. APM04. Next base: position 3,276,572 of record NZ_CP094441.1, on the reverse strand, counting down.
ATATGACTGCATCTTTTCAGGCGGTTGAAGACGGACTTTCGCATCAGGCAACGATGCCAGATGTACCGCAACCGGAAGAGCTACGTTCGTCGCTTGAGTTTTATCAAGAAAATGCTGAGCATATACCCGAGGTGATTCGTAATAAATTTATTCGCGAAATGCCTATCGAAATGCGCCCTGTGACATTTCATAACCCCTTTAAACCAGAAGCGATTGAACCAGTTAAACATATTTGGTTTAGAGCAAATGGTGATATGCCCGATGATCAGCGTATTCATAATTACTTATTGGCTTATGCGTCTGACTTTGAGTTTTTACCAACTGCATTACAGCCGCATGGCGTGTCGTTTATGCAGCCAAATATGCAGGTCGCAACAATTGACCATGCAATGTGGTTTCATCGCTCGTTTAGATTAGACGACTGGATTTTATACACCATAGACAGCCCGAGTGCGAGCTCAGGCAGAGGGCTGGTAAGAGGGCAATTTTTTGATCGCCAAGGCAACTTGGTTGCCTCAACAATTCAAGAAGGGGTTATGCGTCAGCGCTAACCCTATCTATGTATAGCGGCTAGTTACACTGATCTTGAACAATGTCGCTAATCGATTGCCATATACGGGCAGGTAGCAATGTTTTAAGTTGTGAATAGGTTTCGCACAATTGCGTACTGCCCACCAAGCCATTATCGCCTTCTGTCACAAGCCCTTCACCACGTAAGTTATCGATAAAACCAACCAGTACTTTTTTATCAAAAAACTCTGGTGTTTTAATGCCGTGTAATGTGCCTAAGCGATCTGCTAATACTTGGCTTTCTCGCTCAAGCTCAGCCTTTTCAATGCCATTACTCGTTTGTATAAAACCAATCACAATAGCGTAGCGTTGCAGAGTGAAGCTCAATGCTCGCCCTAGCATTTCTAATTTTGCTAAGCAGTCGTTGGTATTAGTAATGTGTATATTGTCGCCATCAAATTCAATTAAGTTTTGATCAGCAAAATTGGCCAAGATACGCGTAATGTAGTTTTCATCAAGGGGCTGTAAATACCATTCTTTGGCAAATAGTGGATAAAACGAATGTACTAATTGTTCACACTGCTTAATTGTTGTCGTGTGCTGCTTAAATAAGTGCAATGCCAACAAGCTAGGTACTGCAAATAGATGTAAAATATTGTTACGGTAATAATTAAAGAGTGTTTTTTCTTTATCGCTAATGGCAATAATTTCGCCAAACTCATCACTTATCACATCAAATTTGTTAAGTTTTAAGGCATGTGTAAGAAGTTGCTCAGGCGTTTCGTCAGGCGCCGTTACTTTATCGCTATAACTTGCATCACGCTGCAGGCGTAAGTAAAAATCGAGCTGAGCTAATAGCTTTGGTTTACTTAAAGCGTGCTTGTCGTTTACTAGCAATACCATTGCTAATAAGTTAACAGCATTTAAAGCAGCTGCATTATTAATTTTAACCATAACTTGGTCTGCTAAGGCTGCAACTTGTGGGCCTAACCACTGAGGTTTTTGTACGTCAGTTGGGTGAACCGCGTCGCGCCAGTCGGGTTGGTTATCATTTAAATATTGGTTAACCGAAATAGGATCGCCAAAATTTAGGTAACCACGTCCGTAGTTTTTAAGGTTTTTTATCGCTTTAAAAATACCAAATACCGACTCGCCTTTCTTATCTTTTCCAGCAAGCTCTTTAAGGTACGTATTTATTTCCATGACATGTTCGTAGCCAATATACACAGGGACTATTGATACTGGTCGATCGATACCGCGTAGCATGGCTTGAAAGGTCATTGCAAGCATACCTGTTTTGGGCGGTAACAAACGCCCTGTACGGCTACGCCCGCCTTCTGTGTAAAACTTAACTGAGTAACCTTTAATAAATAACTGACTCAAATATTCTTTAAAAATAGCTGAGTACAGTTTATTGCCTGCAAACGAGCGGCGAATAAAAAACGCACCCGAGCGGCGAAATATGCCACCGGCAGGAAAAAAGTTAAGGTTAACACCTGCGGCTATATGCGGTGGCACCAAACCTAAATGGTAAATAGAGTAAGTAAGAAGCAAGTAGTCCATATGGCTACGATGACAAGGCATGTAAATAATTTCATGGCCTTTATTAGTTAGTTCATGCAATTGCTCTGTGTGTTTTATGTGTATGCCGTTGTATAGCTTATTCCAAAGCCATGTTAAAAAGCGATCAGCAACGCGTATCATTGCTTCAGAATAGTTTGCGGCTATTTCATCAAGTAGCTTAAGCGCATTTTGACGAGCTTCGGTTTGGCTAATATTTTTAGCTTTTGCTTCATCCTGAATGGCTTTTTTTATTGTTGGTGAAGCAAGAAGAGAGTTAAACAATTGCTCGCGCGATGGCATTTTTGGGCCTGTGGCTGCCAGTTTTTGACGCTTAAAGTGAACCCGGGCAACACGTAGTAATTTTTGTGGTAGCTCATTTACATCAGCTTTTTCATTTACAATAAGTGATAAGTCGAGTGGTTGGCTAAAGCGAATAAAGTTGTCGCGACCAGAAAACAACACAACAAAAAACTTTCTAAACCAGCTTGGTGTAACCGAATGCGTTATTAAAGTACGTAATCCTGGTTTTTCTTTACCTGGATCGCGTCCCCATAAAATAGTTGCAGGTATCACTTGTACATTTTTTTGGCCACTATTTATAAGGTGATCAATTATTTGTTTGCCTTGTGCCAGTGCATTGGTTGGTTTTGCTGTATCGCCAAATAAAGGTGGTGGATTTTTAATACCAATAAATCGCTCTAAATGTTCATTACCTAATATTTGCTCTTCAGTAGGACTAGGTAAGCCGTGTTTTTTACAAGCATGAGCCAGCGCCGCAAGATCAAAACGAGAATTTAAACGCACTATATAAAATGTAGGGTAATCAGGATTTAAATCGTACTGTTTAATAGGGTTTTCTGGAAGGACTTTGCTTTTAACAAATAAGCGACTAAATCCAGCAGATAAAACGTTTAAACAATAATTAAAAATACGCATCGACTCACCATATTGAGGGTGTTAAAAAGCAAAATTAGCGTGATAGGATACCATATTATCTAAAAAATCGCTTCTTTACGAAATGAGATTAGTTAATGCAGCTATTGACTCGCATTGAAAAATTTAGTTCCAGTATAGTCACATAATATAAGCTGGCACTTATTTAGACGAATTAATCATTGATACTTTGTTTTGAATTAGTTGTTGCATTTATCACCAATACCTCTATAATACGCAGGCTTTCAAAATTCCCCCGGGAACTTGAAAGGATAAATTAAGCTTGGATTTCAAGCTAATAAACAGGAGTTCCGATTTGGAACTCAACGTAGATATAATCAAACAGCCGACATCTTAATAATTAAGATTGTTTCGGTCGTTTTTTTATGCTCTTTTAAATGCTCTTTATATTGAGGTTAAGAATGTCAAATCAACGCATTCGTATTCGCCTAAAAGCTTTTGACCACCGTTTGATTGACCAATCAACGGCAGAAATCGTGGAAACTGCGAAACGCACTGGCGCACAAGTACGTGGTCCAATCCCACTACCTACACGCTTTGAACGTTTTACTGTACTTACTTCACCGCACGTAAACAAAGATGCGCGTGATCAGTACGAAATCCGCACCCATAAACGTCTGATAGACATCGTAGAACCAACTGACAAGACTGTTGACGCGCTTATGCGTTTAGATCTTGCTGCTGGTGTTGATGTTCAAATCAGCCTGGGTTAATCGGAAGATTAGAGAGGTTTTAGGAAAATGGCATTAGGTCTAGTCGGTCGTAAAGTGGGTATGACACGAATCTTCACTGAAGATGGTGTATCTATCCCTGTGACAGTTATTGAAGCGACACCTAACCGCATTGCTCAGATCAAATCTGACGCAACAGACGGTTATAACGCGCTTCAAGTAACCGCAGGCACTAAAAAAGCAAGTCGTGTAAACAAAGCTTCAGCGGGTCACTTCGCTAAAGCTGGCGTTGAAGCGGGTCGCGGTCTGTGGGAATTCCGCCTTAACGGTGGTGAAGGCGATTTTGAAGTAGGCGCAGAGCTTACTGTTGAGTTATTCAACGAAATCAACAAGGTTGACGTAACCGGTACTTCTAAAGGTAAAGGTTTCCAAGGTGGTGTTAAGCGCTGGAATTTCAGCATGCAAGACGCTACACATGGTAACTCTCTATCTCACCGTGCTCCTGGTTCAATCGGTCAAAACCAATCACCTGGTAAGGTGTTTAAAGGTAAGAAAATGGCCGGTCATATGGGTGCTGAGCGTGTAACGACTCAAAACTTAGAACTAGTTCGCGTTGACGCTGAGCGTAACTTGCTTTTAGTGAAAGGTGCAGTACCTGGATCTATCGGCGGTGACGTTATCGTTAAACCAGCTGTTAAAGCATAAGTCCTGGAGATTTAGTGATGGAATTAGCAATCAAAGACGCTTCTGGCGCTCTTGAAGTTTCTGAAGCTACTTTTGGACGTGAGTTTAACGAAGCATTAGTACACCAAGTAGTTGTTGCTTACGCAGCAGGTGCTCGTCAAGGTACTCGTGCTCAGAAGACACGTTCTGAAGTAAGCGGTGGTGGTAAAAAACCATGGGCTCAAAAAGGTACTGGCCGTGCACGTGCTGGTACAATCCGTAGTCCAATTTGGCGTTCAGGTGGCGTTAGCTTCGCAGCTAAACCACAAGACCACAGCCAAAAAGTAAACCGTAAAATGTACCGTGGTGCGATCAAAAGCATCCTATCTGAACTAGTTCGTCAAGAGCGTTTAATCGTTGTTGAAAGTTTTGGTCTTGAAGCACCAAAAACTAAAGATCTAGTAGCTAAGCTTAAAGAGCTTGAGCTTAAAGATGTACTTATCGTGACTGAAGAAGTAGATGAAAATCTTTTCTTATCAGCACGTAACCTTTATAAGGTTGACACGCGTGATGTAGCTGGTATCGATCCTGTAAGCTTAATTGCTTTCGACAAGGTACTTATTACAGCCGCTGCTGTTAAGCAACTTGAGGAGGCGCTAGCATGATCCGTGAAGAACGTCTTTTAAAAGTGATCCTTGCTCCACACATCTCTGAAAAAAGCACAATTGCTGCTGAAGAAAACAACACGATTGTTTTCAAAGTAGTAAATGACGCAACTAAAGCTGAAATTAAAGCAGCAGTTGAGAAGCTTTTTGAAGTAGAAGTAACGGGTGTTCGCACACTTAACGTTAAGGGTAAAACAAAACGTACTGGCATGCGTTTCGGTCGTCGTAGCGACTGGAAGAAAGCTTACGTTACTCTTAAAGAAGGCAGCGAGCTAGACTTTGTCGGCGGCGCCGAGTAATAAGGGGATAGAATTATGGCACTTCAAAAGTGTAAGCCTACTTCTGCGGGTCGTCGTCACCTAGTTAAAGTGGTTAACTCTGATTTACATAAGGGTAAGCCATACGCACCACTTTTAGAGAAAAACTCTAAATCAGGTGGTCGTAATAACAATGGTCGTATTACGGTTCGTCATATCGGTGGTGGTCATAAACATCATTACCGTTTAATCGATTTTAAACGTACTAAAGATGGCATTCCAGCTACTGTTGAACGTTTAGAATACGATCCAAATCGTAGCGCAAACATCGCTCTTGTATTATATGCAGACGGTGAGCGTCGTTACATTATCGCACCTAAAGGCTTAAAAGCTGGTGATGCAATCCAGTCTGGTGTTGATGCACCAATCAAAGCTGGTAATGCACTACCAATGCGTAATATGCCTGTAGGTTCGACTGTTCACAACGTAGAATTAAAACCAGGTAAAGGTGCACAAATCGCACGTTCTGCTGGTGCTTACGTTCAAATTCTTGCACGTGATGGTCAGTATGTAACATTACGTCTTCGTTCAGGCGAAGTACGTAAAGTTGAAGCTGATTGTCGTGCTACACTTGGTGAAGTTGGCAATGCTGAGCATATGCTTCGTTCACTTGGTAAAGCAGGTGCAAACCGCTGGCGTGGTATTCGTCCGACAGTTCGTGGTGTTGCCATGAACCCGGTTGATCACCCACACGGTGGTGGTGAAGGTCGTACTTCTGGTGGTCGTCATCCTGTGTCTCCATGGGGTAAGCCGACTAAGGGTGCGAAGACGCGTAAGAACAAGCGTACGGATAAATTTATAGTACGTCGTCGTACTAAGTAATATTGAGGAATAGCCATGCCACGCTCTCTCAAGAAGGGTCCTTTTATAGACCTACACTTGCTGAAGAAGGTAGAGAAAGCTTTGGAAAGCGGTGAGAAAAAGCCAATTAAAACTTGGAGCCGTCGTTCAATGATCATACCTAACATGATCGGATTGACCATTGCTGTCCATAATGGTCGCCAGCACGTACCAGTTTTCGTTTCTGACGAAATGATCGGTCACAAACTAGGTGAATTTGCACCAACTCGCACTTACCGTGGCCATGCTGCGGATAAGAAAGCGAAGAAACGTTAAGAGGGGAAGATAAATGCAAGCATTAGCTAAACATAAATTCGCCTCTGGTTCGGCGCAAAAAGCACGTCTAGTTGCAGATCAGATCCGCGGGTTACCTGTCGATCGCGCACTAGAAATCCTGGCGTACAGCCCGAAAAAAGCGGCTGTATTAGTTAAGAAAGTACTTGAGTCTGCTATTGCTAACGCAGAGCATAACGAAGGTGCTGACATTGATGAGCTTCGTGTAACTACGATCTTTGTGGACGATGGTCCTACAATGAAACGTATTATGCCTCGTGCTAAAGGACGCGCAGACCGCATCCTTAAGCGTACAAGCCATATCACTGTTATGGTTTCAGATAGCTAGGAGTATAAGTAATGGGACAAAAAGTTCATCCTACTGGTATTCGCCTAGGTATATCTAAACCTTGGGTTTCTACCTGGTACGCGAGTTCTAAAGATTTCTCTGATCAGCTTTTTGGCGATCACAAAGTTCGTGCATTCCTTACAAAGGAATTAAAAACAGCTTCTGTGTCTAAAATCGTTATTGAGCGTCCAGCAAAATCAATCCGCGTAACAATCCACACGGCTCGTCCGGGTGTTGTTATCGGTAAAAAAGGCGAAGACGTAGAAAAATTACGTCAAGCAGTAACTAAAATCGCTGGTGTACCTGCTCAGATTAATATCTCTGAAGTACGTAAACCAGAACTTGATGCACAACTAGTAGCAGACGGCATTGCCTCTCAACTAGAGCGTCGTGTTATGTTCCGTCGCGCTATGAAGCGTTCGGTACAAAATGCAATGCGCATCGGTTCAAAAGGGATTAAAGTTGAAGTTAGCGGTCGTCTTGGCGGCGCAGAAATCGCACGTTCAGAATGGTATCGTGAAGGTCGTGTACCTCTACATACTCTTCGTGCTGATATCGACTACGCAACTTCTGAAGCCTTAACCACTTATGGTATCATTGGTGTTAAAGTTTGGATCTTCAAAGGCGAAGTTATTGGTGGTTTACCACTAGTACAAGAGCAAGAGAAGCCAGCTAAACGCGCACCAAAGAAAGCCAAGAAAAGTGCTAAGTAGAGGTAGCGAGTAATGTTACAGCCAAAACGTACAAAATTCCGTAAAATGCACAAAGGCCGCAACCGCGGTTTAGCGCAAAACGGTAACAAAGTAAGCTTCGGTACTTTCGGATTGAAAGCTACTGGCCGTGGCCGCATGACTGCTCGTCAAATCGAAGCAGCTCGTCGTGCTATGACGCGTCACGTGAAACGTCAAGGTAAAATTTGGATCCGTGTCTTCCCTGACAAACCGATTACAGAAAAACCTCTTGAAGTTCGTATGGGTAAAGGTAAAGGTTCTGTTGAATATTGGGTTGCTGAAATTCAGCCTGGTAAAGTACTTTACGAAATGGAAGGTGTTTCTGAAGAGCTTGCTCGTGAAGCATTCGACCTTGCAGCTCGTAAACTGCCATTCAAAACAACTTTCGTAACTCGGACGGTAATGTGATGAAAGCAAGCGAACTAAAAGACAAAAGCGTAGAAGAGCTTAATGCTGAACTTCTAGGACTTCTTCGTGAGCAGTTTAACCTGCGCATGCAAGCAAGCACTGGTCAGTTAGCTCAGACACACACGCTAAGAACAGTACGTCGCGATATCGCGCGTGTAAAAACAATTATTAACCAGAAGGCAGGTCAATAATGAGCGATAAAATTCGTACTCTTCAAGGCCGTGTAGTTAGCGACAAGATGGAAAAATCTTTCACTATCGCAATCGCACGTTACGTGAAGCACCCAATCTATGGGAAATTCATTAAACGTACAACTAAGCTACACGTACATGACGAAAACAACACAGCAAAAGCGGGTGACGTAGTTACTATCCGTGAATGTGCACCAATTTCTAAGAATAAATCTTGGACTTTAGTAGACGTTGTTTCTAGTCCAAAACAAGCTTAATTTTTAATTAAGTTAGTTTTGTAAAAAAGCCCCGGCATTAGCTGGGGCTTTTTGTATTTAGTACCGCAGTAAAGTAACTTATTGATAATTTTTAGACCGACAATACACCTTTTAAATGAACTAAACCTGCCCAGTTATACTCATAAAGTAAGCTGTTCACAGGGAGTTGATGTGTTGAAAGGTAACTATAAAGCGTGGGGTATATCAATTGGTTTACATATTGTTGTTATTTATTTGGTTTCGAGGCAAACGATTGAGATAGCACAACCATACGCAGGCAAAGTGATAAAAGCGTATGTAATGGTGGACCTTACAGCATTACCCAGTAATACAAAAAGTAAACAGCCGAATGCTTCACTCCCTGAAAATGATACCGAGCTTGATGCAAGTGAGTTAACACCTAAGCCGCTTAAAGGGCATGACTTTGAGAATGCTCAGCAATTAAAATTAAATTTACCAGAGAATGCCACTCAGACAAGTAAAAGCATTGCCATAAGTACTGATAGAAAAAAGCATAATGTAAATAAAGCCGCGATTGAGCCTAAAAAAAATAAGGTTAATTCAAAAACTCAGCAGCAGCCATTTAAAAAAATTGATCCATACGCATCAATAACTCCGTTTTCAATTTCCAGTAATGCTATTGTATCCTTTGATTTCCCGCAGATAGCAACTTCGCCAAAGAGCAAAAATCATCAACACATAACGGTTCCAATTGAGCATTCTAGTGATTTAAAATCAGCGGTATTGTGGCAAAGCGCAGATGGTAGTCAGCGGGTGGAAATGTACAAAGGTATGTGCTACAAGATTGATTTTAATGGTGTTATGGGTAAAGCAGGCTTGCCAACAGGATCGCCAAGGCCATGCAAAGATAACGATCGTATTCTATATAATAAAATAATGGATAAGTGGAACGCTAAAAAGCCTATTAAGTAGTGTGTTTAAACTTTATTAAGAGGCTTAATTAATAAATGCTTTTTAGAAAAAGCGGCAACGACAACGGATAGCAAAATACAAAGCGTGGAGCCTACAATTAAAAAGCGGTTTTCAATCCGGCTAACTTGCCTCTCACCTAAAATTTGGTAAATAACATCACCTTCAATAAATTGCTCGCCTTGGTAGTGCTGACTGACGTTGAACGCTACAAAATCGCCTAATTTGGCCTGATAAGTAAAGTAAGTCTCTGGGTAGAAAATTTCATAGGTTGCGCATAACCACATTACGAGACCAGTAATAAGCATAATTAAACTTACAAACAGCCTTTTTTTAATCTGTGTGCTTTGTAATGTTTTTGATGGTAAATACTTATCTAAACACGTTTTGCCATAGCAAAGTTCGAGCTTTTCAATTACCTCAGCGGACGGAATAAATTGTCCATTTTCAAGCTTAGATAAGTAAGATTGTTGAATACCAATCTCGCGTGCAGCAAATGCTTGCGTCCATTTTTTATTTGCTCTTAATTGCTTTAGTTCAATTCCTAGCGACAAGTTTCTTCCTTACCTTGTTTAATGCTCATCTATTTATTATCGCTAAAAATGGTGTGTTTAAATAGCCCAATAAGCAATATTCATTACTATGAATTAAAAGAATATTATGAATATTAATAAGTTAAGTTTTAATAGGTGATAAATTGGTTATGCTAGGCAGACTAAATAATAAAGGAGTATAACGAATGAAAATGTACTTTTATAAAGCGGTAATGGGGATTACTTTTGGGTTTTTATCCTCAGCGTGTATTGCAGAGCCAGTATTTGCGATTAAAGCCACTATTTACAAGCTAGAGAGTAAAATAACTATAGACAGCAAAATAGATGAAACATTAAAAAATTTACAACCGATTCACCAACCTCAGTTATTAGCTAACTTAAATAAAAGCGCATTAATAGAAATAGGCGACGGTGAGCAGCTAACAGCACTTGAGGTAAAAACAAATGAACAAGGAAGTTTTTATAATGCGAGCATGAAGCTCAAAGAAAAAGTAGATAGCGATTGGCAGTCTATTACGTCTTTCATGCCTAATATTCCCAATGGGCAAACTGTATATTTTAGCCGCACATTTACAGACAGCGTATGGGTGATTAAATTAACGGGAAAGCGCTATGAGTCTATTGCACTTGGTCAGGCGAGTTTTAAATAGCCTCAACCTTGGCTGAGGCTATATTTTCTACCAAATCATTTCTACAAATTCAGGGTAGTCGATAAACGGATTACGGTTACCTTGAAATTCAAATGCTGCTTGGTTTCGATCTATTTCCATTTGGCTAACAGGGTCTGCGTTATGCCAGTTGATTAACATGGCAACAACCCAGCTTTCAAATACCTGCGAACTGGTGCCGTTAAGAACGGCATTACTTGCAGTGGTATTATTTTGCCACGTCCCAATCACATTTTCATAGCGTGTAGCCATGTAAAAATAGGCACGGGCAAAGTCACCTTTAAACTCATCAATGGGTTCAAACACTGTGCCCGTGTAATTAATGGCACTACTTGCAGAGCCTAACTTACTGCCATTAGTTGATGTAAACGTGGCGCTTGCCACTTCACCAAACGGAAAGTTGCTGCGTTTAGAGTTTACATAGCCATCGGTTGCATAAATATGATGAACATCTGAGTTCATAGGCTCATTTGTACCGCCAAACCAACTTTTAGGGAACGAATGCTCGCGGTTGTAACAACCACCTTCGCCACTGTAATTGCCACATTGATCGCTAACGGCTGTGTATGTGTAGCTATCGTTACCATTTGGCTTTTCACTGTACATATCTAAAATACTATTATCGTTTTCAAAGTATGTATCGCGAGCCGATGAATCATAAAAGTTCCATATTGCAGAGTACCCCTGCGAGCTATGATTATTAATGATGTTATAAAGCTCAGTTTTTAATGCGTAACCGGTTAGGCCTTGTGCTGTAACATAATAACCTGTTGGTGTTGTAGGGGTGCCACCAGAGCCACCGCCAAGCGAAAATGAAGTACTTTCAGCGTTGCTGAAGCTTGCGCCACTTGCCAGGGTTGCCCCACCACTAGTAAGTGCATAACTACCGCTACCAAAACTACAACAGATACCATCACCGTAGCTGTCGTTAATAGTAAAGGTATAGGCGCCATCACCTAAACACAGTGCTTCGTTATATTGTGTATTAGACGCATAGCCACTCCCGCTTGCAACTGTATTACCTTGGTTATTATTAATAGCCCAGCTTGTTTCGCTACCATAATTATCTGTCGTCAGACTAAAAGAGAGACTATTGCCCGAGCAACTCCCAGAGCTACTGTCGTTACTTGTAGGTAGAAAATTATCTACATAGACAAGTTCATTGCCATCAAAGCCACTGACATCATAAAAGCGTAGGCCAACATTAATGGTTTTATTGCTACTTGCTGTATAGCTGTGGCTAATTGTTTGCCATTGATTAGTTAGCGTATTATTGGAGTAGCCTTGGTAACCATCTACGAATAAACGGGCTTTAATTTTTCCTTCTGTGTGGTAAACATCAGTTGAAAACGCATAGGTTTTTCCTGCTTCTACCGTTATTTGTTGTAATAAATCGGTGTTAGCCTGAGAGCCTGTGGTTACATTAACTGCTGCTGCACTATTACCTGTTTTAACAATATTTGTTGAGCGCGATAGGCTAATACCGCTATCTATTGTGCTCCACGCGTCAGGTGTATTGCCTGACCATTGCTCAAAACTGCCATTTTCTACATTTGCCATTACCGGAAGTGTGCCAAGTAATAAGGCTGTTCCGAATAGTTTATTTTTATATGTCCCGTGTGACATGATTGTTCCTATTTTTATAATGAGTGAATAATATACATTACTTTGTTTAGGTTACAAAATTGTTAATTTAAAATTTAATAAAAAGCAATAATCGCTCTTTAATCTGTTTTTTTAGGTGTTTTTTAAAATTAATAACTAAATGGAATATCAAAGCAGATTCTATTCTTTTTTGATAAGTCGATAGCCCGTTATCCTGCACAGTAAGAAAACCTCAGCAAACTTATATCGGCTGAGGAAAAACTCATTTTTAACAATACACGGTGTGTGTTGTGCTTAATTTTCAGGGTTATGGGGAATCGATTCATGTTGTTAGGTCAACTAAATGCTGCGGCAAGCCCGCTATCGCAAGAGCAAGTTCAAAAGCTGCAAGGTTTAGTGGCTGAGCTTAATCCAATACAACAAGCGTGGGTAAGTGGTTACTTAGCAGCTAATGCAAATGCTTCAGCACTTGGTATGCCTACGGCTGGCACATCAGTAACGGGCGATGCAGCAGTATTAACTATTTTATATGGCTCACAAACGGGTAATGCAAAAGGTGTTGCAACCCAAATGAAAGAGCAAGCTGAATCGCGTGGTTTATCAGCCAAATTAGTGAGTATGTCTGATTACAAACCAACGGCCCTGAAAAAAGAAAAGTTTTTAACCGTTGTTGTATCGACTTACGGTGAAGGTGAACCGCCTGAAGATGGCGAAACGTTGCACGCATTTTTAGCCACTAAAAAGGCCCCTAAACTCGACGGTGTTAAAATAGCTGTCATTGGTCTAGGCGATTCTAGCTATGAGTTTTTCTGCCAAACAGCAAAAGATTTTGAAGAGCGTTTAAATAAGTTAGGCGCTGAGTCAGTTTACCAACGCGCTGATTTAGATGTTGACTACGAAGAAGAAGCTGCAACATGGATTCAAGGCGCACTGGATGCATTTGAACCAGATTTAAAAGCGCAACAGGGTAACGCAGGTGGACAAGCCGCGGTTATGCCATTTGGTGCACCAACACCTGCAGCTAGCCAGTACACAAAGCAAAATCCATTTGAAGCCGAATTATTAGCCGTTCAAAAAATTACCGGGCGTGATTCAACAAAAGATGTACGCCATGTAGAAATTTCGCTTGAAGGCTCTGATATCACTTACACACCGGGCGACTCACTGGGTGTATATTTTTTAAATGATGAGGCGTTAGTTGATGAAGTGCTAGAACTTACCCAAATTGATGGTTCAAGTCGCGTTAAAGTTGCGAATGAAGAATTGAGCGTGCGTGATGCGCTTATCGAAAAATTAGAGCTAACGCAGTCATATCCAGGTTTTGTTGAAAAATACGCAACAGCAATAGGCACGCCTGAGCTACTTAAGCTAGTTGAAGATAAAGCTGCAATGCGTGCTTACATTGAGCCACGCCAAATATTTGATGTTATTCGTCAAAATCCAGCAAAACTAGATGCACAAACATTAGTTGATTGCTTACGTAAGCTTCAGGCTCGTTTATATTCTATAGCGTCTAGCCAAAGCGAAGTTGAAGACGAAGTGCATTTAACGGTTGGACTTGTTGAGTTTGATACTTTTGACAGCGAGCACTTAGGTGGTTGTTCTGGTTATTTAGCGCGTCGTGCTGAAGAAGGCTGCAAAGTAAAAGTATTTAGCGAACATAATGACAACTTCCGTTTACCGGCTAACGATGAAACACCTATTATCATGGTGGGTCCGGGTACTGGTATTGCGCCATTCCGCGCATTTTTACAAGAGCGTGACTCGCGTGAAGCACAGGGTAAAAACTGGCTGTTTTTTGGTAACCCACACTTTACTCAAGACTTTTTATACCAAGTAGAAATTCAAGGTTATTTAAAGTCAGGTTTACTTAATAAAGTAGATGTTGCATTTAGCCGTGACCAAGCCGAAAAAATCTATGTACAAGATAAGCTTCGCAAAAACTCAAAAGACATTTTTGAGTGGTTAGAAGCTGGCGCTCACTTTTATGTATGTGGAGACGCAAACCGTATGGCAAAAGATGTACATCAAGCATTGGTTGATATCATTAAAGAAAATACGGGTAAAAATGATGAAGACGCAGAACAATATTTAAAAGACCTGCGTAGCGCAAACCGCTATCAGAAAGACGTGTATTAATCACGTTTCTTATTTTATTAACAGCTAACAGCCGTCACTGTAACAAATTTAGGATTTAAAATGAGCGAACAAGATAAAAACGTAAAGCTTTCTGATAACGAGCGTTTGAAAAGAGAAAGTAACTTTTTACGAGGCACTATAGAGCAAGACTTAAAAGATGAAATTACCGGTGGTTTTACAGCCGATAACTTCCAACTTATACGTTTTCACGGTATGTATCAGCAAGATGATCGCGATATACGCCCAGAGCGTGCAAAGCAAAAATTAGAACCGCTGCATAACGTAATGCTACGTGCGCGTATGCCTGGCGGTATTATCAAGCCAGAGCAGTGGTTAGCAATCGATAAGTTTGCTGATGATAAAACCAGCTACGGCAGCATTCGTTTAACTACGCGTCAAACGTTTCAGTTCCATGGTGTTTTAAAGCCAAATATTAAAGGCATGCACCAAATGCTAAATAGCGTGGGCATTGACTCTATTGCTACCGCAGGTGATGTAAACCGTAATGTGCTGTGTACTACTAACCCTGTTGAGTCTGAGCTACACCAAGAAGCGTATGAGTGGGCTGCAAAAATTTCAGAGCATTTATTACCAAAAACAAAAGCGTATGCTGAAATTTGGTTAAACGGCGAAAAAGCAGAAACGACAGAAGAACCTATTTTAGGTTCTAACTACTTACCGCGTAAGTTTAAAACCACGGTTACTATTCCGCCTAACAACGAAGTCGATGTGCATGCGAATGACTTAAACTTTGTTGCTATTGCTGAAGATGGCAAGCTTGTTGGCTTTAACGTACTTGTAGGTGGTGGCCTTGCTATGACCCACGGTGATACGGCTACGTATCCGCGTAAAGCTGACGACTTTGGTTTTATCGCGCTAGAAGACACCTTAAAAATTGCTGAGCACGTTGTATCAGTGCAGCGCGATTGGGGTAACCGCTCTAACCGTAAAAATGCAAAAACTAAATACACACTAGATCGTGTTGGGTCTGACGTATTTAAAGCAGAAGTAGAAAAACGCGCGGGTGTAAACTTTGCACCTAGCCGCCCATATGAATTTACTCATCGAGGCGACCGTATTGGTTGGGTAGAAGGCATTGATGGTAAGCACCACCTTACGCTATTTATTCAAAGCGGCCGTATTTTAGATTACCCAGATAAGCCACTTAAAACAGGGTGTCGTAAAATTGCAGAAGTTCACCAAGGTGATATGCGTATGACGGCAAACCAAAATTTAATTATTGCCGGTGTACCTGCAGATCAAAAAGCAGTGATTGAAGAAATTGCTCGTAACCATGGTTTGATTGACGACGGTGACACAGAGCAACGTAAAAACTCAATGGCGTGTGTGGCATTACCTACATGCCCGCTTGCAATGGCCGAAGCTGAGCGTTACTTACCAAGCTTAATTGAAAAAACTGAAGCTTTACTCGCTAAACACGGGATACCAGACGATAGCATTATTATGCGCGTTGTAGGTTGTCCTAATGGTTGTGGCCGCGCAATGCTTGCAGAAGCAGGGCTGGTAGGTAAAGGGCCTGGTAAATACAACGTTTACTTAGGCGGTAACCTTGAAGGTACACGCATTCCTAAACTGTACCTTGAAAACGTAGGTGAAGATGTTTACCTAGAGGCGTTTGATAAGCTAATTGGCCAGTGGGCAAGTGAGCGAAACGACGGTGAATGTTTTGGTGACTTTGTAATTCGCAAAGGCATTGTTGCTGAAGTAAAAGTATCAGTAACCGATTTTCACGCATAATTAGATA
Organism: Pseudoalteromonas sp. APM04; assembly: GCF_022809815.1. NCBI lineage: Bacteria > Pseudomonadati > Pseudomonadota > Gammaproteobacteria > Alteromonadales > Pseudoalteromonadaceae > Pseudoalteromonas > Pseudoalteromonas sp. APM04. The sequence continues at coordinate 3,260,519 of NZ_CP094441.1, read as the reverse complement.
CCAGCGCTTGGCGCTGGTGAGGCTTGGAATTTTCCATGAGTGAATTTAAAAATATATTACAGCTAGATAAACAAAGCCAAGCGGCTATGTTAGCTGATGCTAATGGTGTATTAGCAAATATGAGCGCAGAGCAACGTGTTGCGTGGGCGCTTGAAAATTTACCCGATACCGCGTTTCTATCGTCAAGCTTTGGGATTCAAGCTGCGGTGATGTTGCATTTAATGACAACCCAACGCCCAGACATTCCTGTTGTATTAACAGACACTGGTTATTTGTTCCCTGAGACGTACCAGTTTATTGAGCAAATGAGCGAGCGTTTGTCACTTAATTTAAAAGTGTACAAGGCGCAGCTGAGCCCAGCATGGCAAGAAGCTAAGTTTGGAAAGTTATGGGAGCAAGGTGAGGACGGTATTAAGCAATATAATCAGCTTAATAAAGTTGAGCCAATGACTCGCGCTTTAAAAGAAATTGAAGCGGGTACCTGGTTTAGTGGTTTACGTCGCGATCAATCTTCTACTCGTGCAGATAAGCAGTTTGTAGAAATAAGCCGTGGTACGGTAAAAGTGTACCCGATTATTGAATGGTCAAACCGCGATGTATATCAATACCTAACTAAGCATGACTTACCTTACCACCCATTATGGGAGCAAGGGTATGTATCAATGGGCGATGTACACACTACACGCAAACTAGAGCCGGGCATGACTGAAGAAGAAACCCGCTTTTTTGGTTTAAACCGTGAATGCGGTCTTCATATGGATGGTGATGGTATTTAGTACCTTAACGCTTTATTTAACCGCAATTAAACGCAGCTTAGGCTGCGTTTTTTATTATCTAAATTTAGATAATAAAATTGCCAGTGAGTGCTTTATTCACTAATATTATATTAAAGGAACAAACAAAGCAGGAACGCTATGAAATACTTTACCTATTTAGCAATATCAGTGATGGTAATTGCTGTCATATCATTATTTTATTTAAAAAAGCCAGACGGCCAACCTTGGCTTTCAGGTTCAACTATCAGCAAAGAAACCCAGCAAATTAAAGAGCAAATGGTTGCGTTATCAACCAATACGCTAAATCAAGCTGTAAAAGGCATTCACGAGGCTGGCGATAAAGTGACGAGTAGCATTTCAAGCAACAGCTCAACGATTACCTCTTCAAGTACTATTTATAAGTGGCAAGATGAAACAGGCCAATGGCATTATTCAGATAGCCCTAACCCTCATGGTAAAAGCATAGAGTTAACCCTCAACCCTGAGGATATAACCGTGATTGGTGCAGAAGATACTTCTATTTTAAACTTAGAGTCTAGTACTAGTGAGATGTCAGCTAATACGCAAACCCCTTCAATATTAAATCCTGAATCGATTAAAAAGCTGTTTGAAGATGCAGAAAACATCGAAAAAAAATTAGAAAAACGTAATAAAGAAATTAATAACTTAAGTGTACTTTAAGCGCTATTCATGAGTATGAGAGCGGGTATAACGTTTTTCAGCTTCCATTAGTAAAATGGTTAAATATATTTTGGTGGGTAGTGACAAGAGTATACCCACAGCGATGCAAGCTGCAGATGCAATAATGCCGTTAATACCAAATTGCTCATTAAATCCATTAGATATGATAAGTGTATGGCCTGTAACTATAAGGCATAAGCCAAGTACAATAGATGTTTTAAGTACTCTAATAATCGTTACATGCGACATAATGCCTCCACTGGTTATGGTGCCAGTGTAATAGGCTATGTGTTTTGTATATTGATACAGCGCAATAATAAGGCAGTTATAAAAAAGGCCTCATGGTTGTAACCATAAGGCCTATGAGTCATTCACTACGCAGCTTAGTTAAGCATGTTACGCAGTACATATTGTAAAATACCGCCATGCTTGTAGTAATCCCACTCTTTAGGAGTATCAATACGTACATCGGCTTTTACGCTTGTTTTTTTGCCTTCGGCATTGGTTGCTATCAGTGTAATCTCGTCGGTTTTATCGTAAAGACCTTGAATATCAAACTCTTCTTGGCCAGTTAAACCATGCGACTCATAGCTTTCACCCTCTTTAAATTGTAATGGCAGTACACCCATTCCAATTAAGTTAGAGCGGTGAATACGTTCATAGCTTTGTGCAAAAACAGCTTTCACACCTAGCAACAACGAACCTTTTGCAGCCCAATCGCGTGACGAGCCAGTACCATATTCTTTTCCGGCTAAAATAATAAGCGGTGTATCATTTTTTTGATATGCCATAGCTGCATCATAAATACTTTCTAAGCTATTATCTGGTTGCGTGCGTGTTACACCGCCTTCAGTGCCCGGTGCTAACAAGTTTTTAAGTCGTACGTTAGCAAAGGTGCCACGCATCATTACTTCATGGTTACCTCGGCGAGAGCCGTAAGAATTAAACTGTGCTTTTTCTACATTGTGCTCTTGTAGATAAAGACCAGCAGGTGCATCCGCTTTAATCGCGCCTGCAGGAGAGATGTGATCGGTTGTTACCGAGTCTCCTAGCTTGGCTAAACAGCGAGCCCCTTCAATGGTAGGAATACCCGGTGGCTCTACGGTCATGCCATCAAAAAATGGTGCTTTTTTAATATAGGTAGATGCGTCGTTCCAATCATACAACTTACCATCAGGTATTTGAATTTGTTGCCAGCGGCTATCGCCTTCATAAACATTGGCGTAGCTTGTTGCAAACATCTCTTTGGTAACCGTTTCTTTTACTAAGTCGCTAACCTCTTTCACACTTGGCCAAATGTTTTTAAGGTAAATATCGTTACCGTTTTCATCTTGTGCAAGGGGCTCGTTATAAACATCTATGTCTGTTCTACCTGCAATTGCGTAGGCAACAACCAAAGGAGGAGAGGCTAAAAAGTTCATTTTAACATCTTGGTGTATACGCCCTTCAAAATTTCGATTACCCGATAAGATAGAGCTGACTACCAGCTTGTGTTTTTGAATAGCTTGTGAGATTTCATCAGCCAGCGGTCCTGAGTTGCCTATACACGTAGTACAACCGTAACCGACTAAATTAAAACCTAGGCTTTCTAAGTCGTCCATTAACCCCGCTTTTTCTAAGTAGTCGGTAACTACTTTTGAGCCAGGTGCCAGTGATGTTTTAACCCAAGGTTTAACGTTAATACCTAGTTGTTTTGCTTTTTTAGCCACAAGGCCTGCGGCTAAAATAACACTTGGATTAGACGTGTTGGTACAGCTTGTTATAGCTGCAATAACGCATGCACCGTCGTTAAGTTCAAACTCTTGGCCTTTATAGTTAACTTTTGCCGCCCCCATAAATTGTGCTTCGTTTACAGGTTCATCAGGGTTGGTTGTTGGGCCTTCGCTTTCAATACGCGATTGCTCGTCATCACTTTTATCTCGATGTGCTATACGCTCTTCTTGAAAACCTTTTAGGTGCTGAGAGATTTCCTCGCCGGCTTTGTTAAGCGCTATTCTATCTTGTGGGCGTTTTGGGCCTGCAAGGCTTGGTACAACATCATCGAGCTTCAGTTCTAGTGTGTCGGTATAGCGAGCTTCGTCGCCATCGTTACGCCACAAGCCTTGGTGTTTTGCATAATCTTCAATAAGCTTTAGTTGGTCTTCATCACGGTTGGTAAGACGTAAATAATTAATCGTTTCGTCATCAATTGGAAAAATACCACATGTAGCACCATATTCAGGTGCCATGTTAGCAATGGTTGCTCTATCGGCAAGGGGGAGATCTGCAAGGCCGTCGCCATAAAATTCTACAAATTTACCCACCACGCCGTGGTTACGCAAAATTTCAGTTACCGTGAGTACTAAATCAGTTGCTGTTGTGCCTTCTGGTAATCGGCCATTAAGCTTCATGCCAACTACCTGTGGAATAAGTAAGCTAATAGGCTGGCCAAGCATTGCAGCTTCAGCCTCAATGCCGCCTACACCCCAGCCAAGTACGCCTAAGCCATTAATCATGGTTGTGTGCGAGTCAGTACCAACCAGTGTATCGGGGTAGGCAAACTTTTTACCATTGCTATCTTCGTTAAAAATAACGCGAGCCAGGTATTCTAAATTAACTTGGTGAACAATGCCGGTTGCGGGTGGTACCACTTTTAAATTATCAAATGCCGTTTGGCCCCAGCGTAAAAATTCGTATCGTTCTTTGTTGCGGTCGTATTCAAGTTTCGCATTTAAATCAAAGGCACCATCATTTCCATAGCCGTCAACTTGTACTGAATGGTCTATTACGAGTTCGGCCGGTGACAGTGGGTTTATTTTTGCAGGATCTCCGCCGAGCTTTTCCATTGCATCTCGCATTGCAGCTAAATCAACAATGGCAGGTACGCCAGTAAAATCTTGCATTACTACTCGTGCAGGGGTAAATGCAACTTCAGATGATGGTTTTGCTTTTGGGTCCCAATTTAATAGCGCATTAATGTCTTGTTCTTTGATGTTTTCGCCGTCTTCGTTGCGCAGCAAATTTTCTAGCAAGACTTTTAAGGAGAAGGGGAGTCGTTTTGCTTTGTCGCCAAGCCCTTTTAGAGAATGAATATTATATTGCTCACCATTAATTGTGAGCTCATGTTGGGTATCGAAACTATTTTTCATTATTTTGCCCCTTCTTAACTAATTAAATTTTTTGAAAAGTAACCTCTGTAATTACGCAGTTGCAAAGTGCATACCATGATAAATGAGTATTAAATAGCTGCATTTATGTGCAGCTGTAATAGGAAGTAAGGTGTTAAATTATGAGTTCAATAAACCATCTATGACAACGAAAAAGCACGTTGTTCAGCTGGCCTATTCAGTTAGTTTAGCCAGCCTTGTTGTTTCCCTTTTATACTTAAATAAATAAGCGCTAAGGCAATAAAAACTACCATAAGTGGCATTACAACCGAGCTTATTCCTAGCAAGGCAATGCTATCAATTATAAAAAAGTTGTAGTACTGCTGTATAATTATCGCGCCGAGCGATAAAGCAAAAGTAGGTGTTGCAAGCGATTTCTTAGCAAGTAAAAAAATGCAGCCTAAAGCACCACCAAAAACGGCAACGGCGAAAGCAATGGTGGCCCATATTGGGGTGTTTGAATATGCAGCTTGTTGATCTAATGGTAGTTTACTGATCATATCTGGGCTTGTCATTATGTGCATAATGAATGCTATAACGCCCAATAAATTCCATATAAGAGCAGCCCAAGCGACGGGTTTAAACCAGTTTTTAGGTGTGTGAGATGACATGTGTAACCTTGTTTTTTATTATTATTAACAAGGTTATTAAAGAGTAAAAAAGCCAACTATACAAGTTGGCTTTTTTATAATGCGATTTGTAAGCTTACCCAAATGAAATAGGACGACGCCCTGTTTTTTCATCGACCTTTGGCTTTTTAGTGCGCTTACGTTTACTTTTTGCTGGTTGGCTTTCAGGCGGTGAAATGTTTTGTTTGGGTTCAACCGGTGTTTGTTCACTTGGTCTTTGTGCTGGTGTTGCATCTTCACTCAGGGAGAGTTGAAAGAGCTCGCCATCAAATTCCAGTACATCACCACTGTATAATTTTTTCCGCTTTATTGTACAAATTTCATAGTTAACACCCACATAGCCTTCGGCGATTAGGTTTTTAGCTTGGCCGCCACCTTCAACTAAATTAAGTACTTTTAATAATTTACAGAGCTCTATCGGCTCTTCTTCTAGTTCGATTTCTATGTATTCTTCGTTCATTGTTACTCTCGGTGGAGGCTTGCATAGGCTGTAGTATAAAGGCATAGGGCCAATTATGCACCAAACCAAATCACTCAAATTTACGTATTAGTTATTTTTTAAAAAATGACTCACTTTAAAAAAACTGAAGTATTTATTAGTTAAGCTCCGGCGAGTCATGTTTGTAAGTGGCTTACTAATTGCTATAGCTGTGTCGAATTTAGAATACATAGAATCATGGAGTAAAAAATGGGCGTAAGATTAGCAATGAGAAAAGAGCTAATGGGCTTAAATCATTCAGACATGTTAACTGCCGATGACGTTAGGGAACACCTTAGTAAATCAATAAAAAAGCACGACCAAAAACCTGAACGCGGGTTTTCGGTTATTTCAAAATTTAACGATACACACAGCCAGTTACTTAGTGGCAACACTAACAAAAAAAGCGTTTTGGAATTTGAACGTCACCGCTTATTCAAAGAAGTGTTATATACGCGTAAAAGTGTAGATGCTTGGTTAGATAATCAAATAAATTAATTTGCGATAAAGCAATACCTCTAATAGACTACAAGTGTAATCAAATGAGGTGACTATGAAAAAAGGATTTTTAATTTGTGTATTGGCATGTATGTTAGTTGCATGCCAGCAACCCACTGTTTATGTTTTTAGTGAAAACTTGCAAGATGAACAACGTAACCAGCTTGATGCGGCGTTAAAAGCACAAATTCTTCCCTATGAATATGTAACGTTAGAAATCCCATCAGATTTTGGTGAAGCAACGTTGCTTTTATCAAGCGATAAAATTTATTCCAAAGAGACAGAACAACTTGCGTCCATAATGCAAGCGCTCGGGTATGAGCCACAAGTTAATTATACAAGTCGCTCAAACCATTTTTATGGTGATGGCAATATAGGTTTTTATTTAAAAAATACAGCTGAAAATGCTGATTTTGTAATGCCTAAACAGTTACGAACAACTCAATGCAGTGAAGATAAGTACAATGATTTAATCGTTACCTTTACCAAAGAATACGCTGATTTTACTTTACCCAGTGGTGCAGTTGTGAGGTTGGGTTGGGAGTTTTTATATGGTTACGTTGTCATTTATTACAAAAATTATTCGCAAACTTATCGTCACTCGCAGCCACTTATAAATACGCCCTTTGGCGATAAACCATCAGATACTTACACGTTTACAGCCCATGTTAACAATCCTAGCTGGCTCGATTGCTCATTGCAGGTTGTTCATATGGACTGAGCTAACCGTGGTTTTCTATATAGTCACTGAGCTAACCGTGATTTTCTATATAGTCACTGAGCTTAGTTATTCGTTCACTCATACCTTCAATAATGCGGTCTTTAATTTTTTCTCTAATGACATTGGGTAACTGAGTGAGTGCTTCGGGGGTGATGGCAAGGACAATGGTATCGCTTTTAGCGCGAGCACTTGTACTGCGCTCTCTGTTATTTATAAATGCGCCTTCACCTATAAATTCGCCAGGCTCTATTGTGCCCAGTTCAAGTAAGTGATTATGCTTAAATACTAAAAGTGCGCCGCTAAGTACAATATACAATCGTTTATCGTTATCGAACTGTTTAAACAAAAATTGGTGCTGGCCAACTAAATACAATAGGCCATATGATTCTAATAAAATTTGACGCTCGTTAAGCGTAAATTCTTTAAAAAAATGTAGCCTGTTAATTATTTCCATTTGTTTGAACAATGGAATGTGTTCGATTAATTTCATTCGATATCAAAATTTAATGCACATTGTTAGCTAATATTGCGCTCTTTTAATTTTCGGGTCAATGTATTGCGACCCCAGCCTATTTTTATGGCGGCATCTTGTTTGTGACCCGAACAATTAGCAAGTGCTGTTTTAATTAAGCGTGTTTCTAGTTGTGCCTGTATGTCTGGCCAAATATTTTCTTTACCTTGTTTTAGTTCATTATTAAGCCATTGCTGAAAAGCATCCAGCCAATCACCTTCCTCTTGTATTGGTGTTACTTCAATAATTTCAGGGGGCAAATCTTGCTCTGTAACAAGCTCGCCTGGTGCCATAACCGTTAACCAACGACAAGTGTTTTCAAGCTGGCGAACATTGCCTGGCCAGTTAAATAAACGAAGTTGCTCGGTTGCTTTAGGGCTCAATACTTTGCTTTCTACTTGCAGATCTTTAGCGCTTTTATGTAAAAAGTGTTGCGCTAAGCGTTCAATATCTTCGGTGCGTTCACGTAAAGCAGGTAAATGAAGGCGTACTACATTTAAGCGATGGAATAAATCGTCCCTAAACTTACCTTGTTTAACTAAGTCTTCTAAGTTTTGATGTGTTGCGGCAATAATGCGTACATCAACTTTTATACTTTGATGACCACCAACACGGTAAAACTCTCCGTCGGCAAGTACGCGAAGTAAGCGTGTTTGCACATCTAAAGGCATATCGCCAATTTCATCTAAAAATAAAGTGCCGCCATTGGCTTGTTCAAATCGACCTTTTCGCACGGTATCTGCACCGGTGAACGCGCCTTTTTCATGGCCAAACAGCTCAGACTCGACTAATTCTTTAGGTATAGCAGCCATATTAAGGGCAATAAATTGGTTTTCTTTACGCGGGCTGTGATTGTGAAGTGCACTTGCAACGAGCTCTTTACCTGTGCCCGACTCACCATTAATCAAAACACTCATGCTAGATGCTGAAAGTTTACCTATTGCTCTAAAGACCTCTTGCATAGCGGGTGCTTCACCAATGATATGAGCACTTTTAGGGGGCGTTTGCTTACGTTTGGTTTTTTTTGTGGAATTTGCTCTAAATGCGCTTTCAACAAGTGCAACGGCTTCATTTAAATCGAATGGTTTAGCTAAGTACTCAAATGCCCCTTTTTGAAAGGCGTTCACTGCTGAATCTAGGTCTGAGTGCGCAGTCATTATTATTACTGGCAAGCCAGGGTTTTGTTCTGCGATGAGTTCAAGTAGGGCCATGCCATCCATACCGGGCATTTTCACATCCGATACTAAAACAGTAGGTTGACTAAACTTCAATGCATTAAGTACATCTTGCGCGTTGGCAAAGCTTTCTACATTAAAACCAGAGCGTTCAAGTGCTTTTTCAAGTACAAAACGAATTGATGCATCATCATCTACAAGCCAAACTGTTTTCATGGCAACTCCAAACATTAATCTGCAAAGGGCAGATAGATATTAAATTCAGTATGTCCAGGCCAGCTATCACATTCAATATAGCCATCGTGCTGATCAATGAGCGTCTGTGCAATCGAGAGTCCAAGCCCTGAGCCACCTTCTTTGTTGGTGATCATAGGGTAGAACAAGGTTTCACGTATGCTGTGATCTATGCCTGGTCCGTTATCAGATATTTGGATCAACAAGGCTTTTTTAGGTGCCTTACCTGGACGACGGTGTTGATGATTAATACGCGTTTTTATTTTTATCTCACCACCCTCAGTAAGCGCCTGCTGAGCATTACGAACAATATTTAAAACCACTTGTTGTATTTTACTCTGATCAATAAACACATTAGGGATACTAGGATCGTAATCTTTTTTTAATTCGATATTTGAACAATTATCGAGTGTGCTTAACTTCACTACCGACTCTAACGCTTGGTGTATATTAACGTAAGATTTTTGTGGCAGTTGGTTAGGCCCTAAAAGTCTATCTACTAGTTCACGTAATCTGTCTGCTTGCTCAATGATGAGCTCAGCGCATTGATTTCTTTCTTGCTGATCAACCTCATATTGCAATAATTGCGCCGCTCCGCGAATTCCACCTAAAGGATTTTTAATTTCGTGTGCCAAGCCTCTTATTAAGTTACGTGCTGCTTGGTATTGATGCATTTGATTTGAAGCTTGATCGTGCTTTATTTCATCGTCTGTTTGACGACATTCTAATAAAATATACGCAGTACCTTTAAAGTTAATTCGCCTTGAATTAACACTTACTTTGGCATGGCGAGAATCGCTAAAGACTACGTCAGCTCTGTGTTGTTGGCAATCAACGCCATCAATTAATGAAAACTGCGCGATGCGTTTTAAGTCAATTGAATGGTAATTAAAAAGGGTATCAAAGGGCTGTTCGAGTAAGCGTTTAGTGGCAAGCCCAAGTAACTCACTGGTACTGGTATTGGCATAAAAAACGGTAAAATTTTTATCGAGAAGCATAACTGCCGTTGTTTGATTTTGCCATATGGCATCAAGCAGTTCGGGGCTAAAATTTTTGTTATTAATCATGTTTGCACCATTTTAGTGCGCAGGTGTTTACAGGCCAGGTTTTATCTTAAATGAGCTGCTGCGCCTAAGTATTAAGTTTCGCTTTAATTGCTATGGATTTTGCCTTTTCTGCGCATATTAAATATACGTGGCTCGCTCACAGCGATAATTTGGTTTTTCTCGTTAAACAGTCTTACTTGAAGCATATGTTCACCGGCTTCAACATCAGCAATTGCAAATACTGAGTTATTTATTGCAGGGCCGTTTGCTTCTCCATTAACAAGCAATTGAATGGTATAGCCTGCTTTAAAGCTCGGCATTACGCGGCTGGTGACGTATATTGTGCCGGTATTTTCATGAATGGTTTGATTGTGCTCAGGTGACGTAATGGCAATACCAAACCCTGTTTTTTTAGTATGGGATTGGCTGCTGAGAGTCGCTATCTCTTTAGCGGGCATAGTTAAGCTCTGGCTAGAGAGTTTTACCTCTGTAGCACCTTTACGCGGTGTATCTGAAAACACTAAAACGCCGTTTTGATCTTTCCAAGCGTAAATTCTTTTTTCACCCGCATAACCATAATTACTTAATCCTAAAGTAATCATTAGCAATAAAATCTTACTATTCACACTGCTACCCTGCAATTTTTATGATTGCTTAACTTTAGTGGAGTTTGATTTAATTTACCATTAAAAAAGCCCGCTAAGCGGGCTTGAGAACACACATTCTTTTACAGTGTCACATTAACAGCTGTAGTACATTTCGAACTCAACTGGGTGAGTTGTCATGTTAAGTTTTTCAACTTCTTGGCCTTTAAGTGCAATGTAAGCATCGATTAGGTCGTCAGTGAAAACACCACCTTGAGTTAAGAACTCGCGGTCAGCACTTAATGCATCTAGTGCTTCACCAAGTGAAGATGCAACTTGTGGAATTTCTGCTGCTTCTTCTGCTGGTAAGTCGTATAAATCTTTATCCATTGCATCGCCAGGGTGGATCTTGTTTTTGATACCGTCAAGACCAGCCATAAGCATTGCTGAGAAAGCAAGGTATGGGTTAGCTGTTGGATCTGGGAAGCGTACTTCGATACGACGACCTTTCGCAGATGGTACCACTGGAATACGGATTGAAGCAGAACGGTTACGTGCAGAGTATGCAAGCATTACTGGCGCTTCAAAGCCTGGTACTAAACGTTTGTACGAGTTAGTTGATGCGTTAGCAAATGCGTTAATAGCTTTAGCATGCTTGATAATACCGCCAATGTAGTAAAGCGCTTCTTCAGAAAGACCGCCGTATTTATCACCAGCAAATAAGTTAACACCGTCTTTAGCCAAAGACTGGTGGCAGTGCATACCAGAACCGTTATCACCAACAATTGGCTTAGGCATGAATGTAGCTGTTTTTCCGTATAAATGAGCCATGTTATGAATAACGTATTTCATTTCTTGGATTTCATCTGCTTTTAAAACCATAGTATTAAAGCGAGTTGCAATTTCGTTTTGGCCTGCTGTTGCTACTTCGTGGTGATGTGCTTCTACTACTTGACCTAGTTCTTCAAGTACTAAACAGGTAGCTGAACGCCAATCTTGTGAAGAATCTACAGGTGAACAAGGGAAGTAACCGCCTTTAACACCTGGACGGTGACCAGTGTTGCCGCCTTCATAATCTTTATCTGAGTTCCATGCCGCTTCTACAGCGTCAACTTTGTACATTGAACCAGACATGTCTGATTTGTATTTAACATCGTCAAAAAGGAAGAACTCTGGCTCTGGGCCAAATAATACGGTATCAGCAATACCTGTAGAGCGCATGTAATCTTCAGCACGTTTAGCAACTGAACGCGGGTCGCGCTCGTAACCTTGAAGTGTAGAAGGCTCTACAACGTCACAACGTACGATTAATGTTGTTTCTTCAGTGAAAGGGTCAAGTTTTACTGATTCAGCAACAGGCATTAAAACCATGTCTGATTCGTTTATGCCTTTCCAACCAGCAATTGAAGAACCGTCGAACATTTTACCGTCTTCGAAAAAATCTTCATCAACTTGGTGATGAGGAATAGATACATGTTGCTCTTTACCCTTTGTATCAGTAAAGCGTAAATCAATGAACTTAACGTCATTTTCTTTAATAAAATCTAAAACCGATTGTGACATGTGTCCTCCAACTATTGGGTTTTATTATTGCTGCATAATTGCTTTGGGATTTATTAAGCTGATTTTGTGCCATTTTTATAACTCTATGTTTATAGGTTAAAAAAACTTAGTTGCTACAATGTGGGGCATAAAACAGCACCATTATGGTGCAGTTAAATTCCACTTTGGTGCAGGCTATGTGCACTACAATTTGTTGTTAATTTAATCGCTCAAAATCAGCATAACCTAAATGTAAAAGAGTGCCAAAAATATCGTATAAATAGTGTAAACTGCATTTTTTAAAAAATAATGGCAATTTATTTCATATAATTGTCATATATAAAACAGATACTTAGTAAAAGTATTGAGAAAGTTTTGAAAATTGTATTGGATAAACTTTCATCCATGTCATTAATGAGGGATAATATGCGCCCTTTTAAATCCTATGCTTGGACATCTCGTGAAAACGCAGATGAGTGCGTAGATCTTGCAGGATCATTGAGAATTTAATTTCTCTGAGTAAATATATGAGCATCGAACAGTTAAGAAATATAGCGATTATCGCGCACGTTGACCACGGTAAAACAACTCTGGTTGACAAACTACTTGAGCAATCAGGTACATTAGAAACACGCGGCGGTAACGAAGAGCGCGTGATGGACTCAAACGACATTGAGAAAGAACGTGGTATTACCATTTTAGCTAAAAACACAGCTATCTCTTGGAATGACTACCACATCAATATCGTAGATACCCCGGGACACGCCGATTTCGGTGGTGAAGTTGAACGCGTACTTTCGATGGCTGACTCAGTATTATTACTTGTTGATGCTCAAGAAGGTCCAATGCCACAAACGCGTTTCGTAACGCAAAAGGCATTCGCGCAAGGCTTAAAGCCAATCGTCGTTATCAATAAAATTGATAAGCCAGGTGCACGCCCAGATTGGGTTATGGATCAAATCTTTGATTTATTCGATAACCTTGGTGCAACTGATGAACAGTTAGACTTTAAAGTAATCTATGCATCAGCTATCAACGGCTGGGCAACATTAGATTTAGACGAGCCATCAGACAACATGGAACCTATGTTCAAGATGATCGTTGACGAAGTATCACCACCGGATGCAGATCCTGAAGGTGACTTCCAAATGCAAATCTCTCAGCTTGATTACAACTCGTATAAAGGTGTAATCGGTATTGGTCGTATCAAACGTGGTTCTGTTGCGACTAACCAACAAGTTACAGTTATTGGCGCTGACGGCACGACTCGTAACGGTAAAATTGGTTCAGTACAAAGCTACTTAGGCCTTGAGCGTATCGATACTGAGAAAGCTTATGCTGGTAACATCGTAACCGTTACTGGTCTTGGTGAGCTTAAGATTTCAGATACGCTTTGTTGTCCTAACAACGTTGAAGCATTACCACCACTAAGTGTTGATGAGCCTACAGTTACAATGACGTTCTCTGTAAATAACTCTCCGTTCTGTGGTAAAGAAGGTAAGTTTGTAACATCACGTAATATTCGTGAGCGTTTAGACAAAGAATTAGTACACAACGTAGCACTTCGTGTTGCAGATACTGATAACCCAGATAGCTTCCGCGTATCAGGTCGTGGTGAATTACACCTAGGTATCTTAATCGAGAACATGCGTCGTGAAGGTTATGAGCTTGCTGTATCTCGTCCAGAAGTAATATTACGTACTGTTGATGGCGTGTTAGAAGAACCGTATGAAACACTAACGATTGACTGTGAAGAAGAGCACCAAGGTTCTATCATGGAGCAAATTGGTCTTCGTAAGGGTGAACTTACTGACATGGCACCAGATGGTAAAGGCCGTATGCGTATGGACTTTATGATCCCAAGCCGTGGCTTAATCGGTTTCCAAACTGAGTTCATGACACTTACTTCGGGTTCTGGTTTACTTTACCATACGTTCGATCACTACGGTCCGCACAAAGGTGGCGAGCTAGGTGTTCGTAAGAACGGCGTAATGATTGCAAACGCAACAGGTAAAGCACTTACTAACGCATTATTTAACTTACAAGAGCGCGGCCGTTTATTCATCGGTCACGGTGTTGAAGTTTATGAAGGTATGGTTATCGGTATTCATAGCCGCGATAACGACCTTACAGTTAACGCGCTTAAAGGTAAGCAACTTACTAACGTTCGTGCATCTGGTACAGATGAAGCACAAACACTTACACCACATCTGAACTATTCACTTGAGCAAGCGCTTGAGTTTATTGCTGATGATGAGTTAGTAGAAGTTACACCTGAGAACATTCGTATTCGTAAACGTCATTTAACTGAAAATGAGCGTAAACGTGCGGGTCGTGCTCCTAAATCATAATCTATTAATTTAGAATAATGATTTTTAAAAGCCGCGGTATTGCAAAATACAGCGGCTTTTTTGTTTTTAAAGCAAGAGAAGCTTTCAGTTTTTAGTTATCAATATTGAGCTCTAAAAGCACAGCGCCTCTTGTCCTCTTGGTGAAAAATATGCTTAAAAAATATTTGCACAAAGAGAAGATAATGAGAAGTAAAAGAGCAAGCGCTAGAACAACTGATAGTTCAAAGCTTCTATTTTGTTGGTTGGTTTTTTCGTTGTGTTTCGCTGCGCTTAAACCAACCTACACGCTAACTTACATCACTTTTTTGGTAGTAAGGTGATTTTGCCAAATACATCTGCGTCTATAAATCCTCGGTTTCTGTCACCGTTCACTGGCTGTACTTCGTGTGACCCCATAAAGTGCTCGCGTGTTTCACTGCCATCGTTATCGCAATACGCGAGCATAAAGCCTATTACTTGTTTTGGCTTTAGGGTGATCGGAGTGTTATTAGCCCCTTCTTTATAATCATTCGGGTAGAGTTTTATCGCAACTTCCCAAGTAATGTTATAGGGTGCAGTGGTATTGCGTTTCCAGTTGCTAACTAAGTGGTCGGTATACAAGTGCGCTTTTTTATCAGGGCCGTAATCGGCAGCTTGGTTATCAAGGCCAATATGGTACGCTAAAGCGGTGTGGTTAAATTGGTGAATCCCGCCCGATGCATCGCTATCTATAAATATTTCAAGGGCATCGTCATCCCAATATTTATAGGTAGGGTCTGGGTGTGTGTCTATTAAAACATCATCTACAATATCGGCTTGTAGGTATAAGAATTTTTCATCCCATAATAAGCGATAGCGGCCTTTAAAATCGGCATCGTTTGAAGGCAATGTACCATCCATTAAATGTGGCATATCGTGCCAAGCAGCCTTATCCCATGCGCTTTCAGATACGCCGTCAATATTAATAGGGGTTGACGTATATTTAACATCAGCAGCCATTACTTGGCTGCTGATCACTAAGCTCGTGGCTAACAGTACTTTTTTCATTAATTGTTCCATTAATTAAAGTTGGCTTAGCTTGGCTTAAGTTAACAATAAAAACAATAATACATGTGAATTTTAACTAATAGCACCTGTAATGCTGCCTTTTAACGCTACCATTAATAAGTGGGCACTTTCGCCAGACATTTTAAATGGATTAAAATCAACAGAGCCTGAAAATTTCAGACTCAGTGATTGGGTTACTCTAGATTGTGGAACATAACCCATAGACCACTTTTCAAATTCTCTTTCTGGAATTTGGGTATAGTTAAGCATAATTACATTGTGGTGACGTTTGTCGTTTAATATTTGTTGATAGGTATTATTTACTGCGGTTCTGGAGCCTTCAAGGCACTGTAAAAAGTATTCGTTACTAAAGCAAAGCATGCAGGTAACATGTGTTTTTACATTATAGGTACGAGCACTTTGTAAAATACTTTCTATATCTTTTGGGCCAAAGCCGTCTGAAATTTTGCTTGCGTAAATTAGTCGTACTAGAAACATAATAACCCCACATTGCTTAGTTAATTAAAGATAGTTCAGCTAGAGGGTTATTACGAATTATGTTGATGTATTTCAGCTGGTGGGCAATTTAAAATTTAATACTTTCACCTTCATTTAAAATATAAAGCGGCACGGGTGATTTCATTGTTTCATGCATGTGTAATAAACGTAGTAAAGCTGAATGACTACTTCGGTCGCCCATTTTCCATGATGAGTTACCGTACCCCCACGGTACCATGACTTTACAGTTAAGCTCGTGTGCGGCCTTAAGAGCATCTTCTGGGGTTGTATGAACATAACGATACCACTTGGGATTATCTTCGCTGTAGTAAGAGGCTATCGGCATTAAGCACACATCAATATCGCCATACTTTTGCTGAATATCGCTAAAGTGTTTGGAGTAGCCGGTGTCGCCTGCAAAAAATAAGGTGCTGCCATTTTGTTCAAGTAGCCAGCCATTCCATAAGTCTTTATCGTTGTCTTCGTAAATAAAGGGTACTAATAAACGGCTGCTAAAGTGATGCGCTGGTAGTGCATGAATGGTTAAATCATCAATTTTAGTTTTTGCATACCACGCCATTTCGCTAATATTAAGTCCTGCGTTTGGAAAGTTATCTGCCATGCCTAATGGTGCTAAGTAGCGAGGTTGATTACCTATTTCTTCTATGTCTGATTTATTAAAATGATCGTAATGAATATGCGAATACATAATGGCATCTAGGTTTTTAAGTTCGCTTTGAGTAAGCCAATCACCAGGTTGTCTATAAAACCCAGAGGCAAGCTTAAATGCTAAATCAACGGGTGAGTCAAACTGCTCTTTTACGGGGTCGAACACTACATGCTGTCCATTTGGTGTTTGGATCATAAAGCCAGCATGGCCTAACCAGCGTATATTAAAGCCAAGGTTTAGCTGTGGCTTTAATTGCTCAGCGTTAAATGTGCAATTTTCAGCAGTGGTTTCGCATATTACATTCGGGTGTTGTGGGTAGCAGTCAGCTTCACAAGTAACCGGATAGGTTTTATCGCCCGCATAAAGGTTGTGATAACGCCCTTCACGCTCACCTGATTCATGAATTGGCGTTATGCTGTCTTGCCCAGCAATTACATTTACAGTGTTTGCGCTGCAGGCGGCTAAAAAGCTTGAGGTAATAAGTAAGCACAGAGTATGTAATTTCATTTCGACTGTTGTTATTGTTTTAAAGAAATTAAAGCTTATCAAAAGCTATTTATTAAACAATGTGTTAATCGTAACAAAAAATAATCACAAAAAAGCCCGTTAAGATTAACAGGCTTTTAGAGTTGTTATAAAAATAGCATTATTAGGCTTTGTTCATTTGCTCAATAAACTTATTTGAATCGGCGATTGACTTGTTCATGTCGTTCATCAGTATCTGAATGTCGCGTTTAAGGTTAGTAAATTCACCTTTTATAGCAGCAACTGCCTGTGCATTTAAATTATGCTTTAAGTACAAAACGTTATCTTTTAGTGATGATAGTACTGGTTCCATTTTACTTTCAGCACTGCGCATAGAACGAAGAAGCTGATCAAATTGGCGCTTAGTGGCATTAAGTTTTTTACTGCTTTCGCGTTTTAACGAAGCGCTTTTGTACTGTTCTAATTCATCGCTCCACTCGTCAAACAAGGCTTCAGCAACATCCTCTACTTTATTGATATTGGTAGTAACGTCGTCTGCGGCTTTAAGGCTTGATTCGTAATCGTCATTTAGTTGATTGTAAGCATCTTGGAGCTCACCGCCATCAAAATTAATTAGTGTAGTTAAACGCTCAAGCGCTGACTGAAACTCTTCTTGAGATTCTTCTTGTGACTCTTTGGTTTCTTCTACGCGGTCAATAAGAATGTCACGTTTGTGAACACCTACTTTTTCCATTGCAGAATAGTAAGCTGATTGACACCCAGATAATGCTAACGTTAGGGCAAGTATTGATGCGCTTAACAGTGTTTGTTTTTTCATTTGATTCCCTATTTACGTGTAAGTGCTGTAAATTCCGGTGCTGATTGTTATGATAATCAAAACTCGATAAGCACAAGTCAATTGTATGAATGATAAGCTCTCCCATTACAAACAGCAAGTTAAGTCCTTTATGCGCCAGCAACCCGGTTGGTGGATGCAATATATTAATCGTTGTATAGACGATCAAATTACAGTCAATGCTGGTTACCTTGCTTACGTAACTCTGCTTTCATTAATACCGCTTATCGCTGTAGGGGTTGCAATATTTTCAGCGTTCCCGGGGTTTGAATCGACTCGTATGGAAATAGAAAGCTTTTTGTTTACTAACTTTGTGCCGACCTCTACGGATGTGATTAGAGAGCATATTAGCTCCTTTGCAGGCAATGCCAATCAAATGACTGCAGTGGGTATAGGTTTTTTAGCCGCTGTTGCCTTACTTTTAATACGTAATGTAGATGCAACACTTAATCGCATTTGGCGTATTAAGAAAAAGCGCCCAATGATGATTTCATTTGCAGTGTATTGGATGGTACTGAGTTTAGGCCCAGTGTTACTGGGGGCAAGTATTGGTGTAACTTCATACATTGTTTCTTTGGTATCGTTTGCTGATCAAGGTATTCCGGGGTTTAGTGGATTTTTATTAAAATTACTTCCCTATGGAATTTCGATGATGGGCTTCATCATGCTTTATACCTTAGTGCCAAATACACGCGTATCGTTTAGAGCCGCTGTGCCAGGGGCATTGTTTGCTGCACTTTTATTTGAGCTAACAAAAAAAGGGTTTGCACTTTATATTAGCCACTTTCCTTCATATGAGGTTATTTACGGTGCGGTAGCAACAATTCCTATTTTATTTGTGTGGGTGTATTTAGCGTGGGTAGTTGTACTTTTGGGCGCCGAATTTACGGCGTGTATTAGCCCAAATGATATTGAGGATACCCCAGAAATAGAACTGGAAGAAGAACCTAAATCAAAGGATATAAGTTAAATGCAAGGGCTAATACAGCGCGTAAAACACGCAAAGGTAGAAGTTAACAACCAGGTAATTGGGCAAATAGAGCAAGGTATTTTACTTTTGTTAGGTGTTGAAAAGGCAGACGATAAAGGGGCAGCTGATAAGCTTTTACATAAAGTCAGTAATTACCGAATTTTTACCGACGAAAACGATAAAATGAATCTAAGTTTAAAGGACATGGGTGGTGAATTATTAGTTGTTTCGCAATTTACGTTAGCCGCAAATACCAAAAAAGGGATGCGTCCGAGCTTTTCATCGGCAGCGACCCCAACCCAGGCTAATGAGTTGTATGTGTATTTTGTAGACCAAGCCAAAGCGCTGGGAATTAGAGTCGCCACCGGTGAGTTTGGTGCCGACATGCAAGTGAGTTTATGCAACGATGGACCGGTTACGTTTAACTTATCTGTTTAGGGTGTTGTTTACTAATGACCACTATATGGTTAACGTAACCTGAAATTTTTTGAGGGTATACAGTATAACCAAATACATCGAATAATAGCTTTTGGAGCTGTTTTAACTGTGAGTTGTGTTGCGATAAAAAGTTAATAAATAGTTTGCCGGTAGTGTTAAGTGCTGCGTGAATTTTTTCATAAAATGCGTGCTCAAATAAAAATCGGGGCGCATCTATCTGGCAGAATAAATCTAATATAACCCAATCTATATCACGCGCAGTAGTAAGTACCACCTGCGCATCATTGCATAGTAAGTTTTCGTTACTGCTTGATGCAAAAAACTGCGAATAACATGCCAATATGCCTGCATTTTTTTCAACTGACGTTATATTTACTTGAGGGTGTTGCTTAAGTAAATAGTTACGAATAGCCCCACCGCCTAATCCAAGTTCAAGCACGTTATTAGGTGGTGGCAGTGTTTGCCATTGCGCTGCTAAATATTGCAAATGAGGGAACAACAGAGTTCGTGGATTATTAACGTCGATAATGGATTGCAACGTGTTGTTTATTAACAGCCAGCGTAAATTACCATGCTCGCGAACTTGAATGTGATCGCCATTTACGTTTTGCCAATAAAGTAGCGTTCCTTCATTTTGGCTGTTTTCAATAAAATGACTGTTAATTAGGCCTGTTGAGGTATCAATGTATGTGGTCATGGTATTTAGCATAAACCAGCTTTAGTAAAGCGCAATGGGATCTGTCATTAATTTTTTACGTATTTTAAAAGCTTCACCAAAGTCGTATTTGCAGTTTTGTTAAGATGGAGTATGGTATTTGCCATCAACAGGTTGAGGCCTTTTTAAATTTTTACATGCGGCTTTTACAGCAACAGGAGTAAGTATGTTTCAGGTAAGTACCCCACAAAGTAGCGAAGATTGGCAAGCTTATTATCAATTACGCTGGCAGGTTTTACGCGCGCCTTGGGGTGAACCAAGAGGTTCTGAACAAGATGATTTAGAACAAGACGCTGAACACCGCTTTATAAAAAATAAAGAGGGTGACGTATTAGGTGTGGCTCGATTACATTTTAATAACCACGAGCAAGCTCAGGTTCGTTATATGGCTGTGGCTGAAGATAACCGAAATCAGCATATTGGTAGTCGCCTGTTACATGATTTAGAAAAAATAGCGTGGACACAAAATGCCGATGAACTGGTGTTATTTGCACGTGAGCGAGCGCTTGAATTTTATAAGCGTCATGGGTACGAATTAAAAGAAAAAGCGCACTTGGCGTTTGGTGACGTACAACATTATAAAATGGTTAAGCAAAAACCGAGTGAGCCGGGTTGGTTCCGCCATCCAAATTGGACTCAAGTACTGCAAAATATCTGGCGAGAATCAATTCCTATTAGTGATGCAATGGGCATTAAGGTAGAAAGTTACACAGATTGGCAATTTACAACCAGCGCTGATTTAGACGCTAATTTAAATTTACATAACACCATGTTTGCTGGTTCTATTTATAGTTTAGCCACATTAACTGGCTGGGGCGCAACGTATTTGGCGCTCAAAGAAGCGGGACTTGAAGGTAGCATAGTTTTAGCCGATGCGAGTATTAAGTACTTAAAGCCACTCAATACAGATCCGCGTGGTTGTGTAGATTTACAAGCGTGTAAAGGAAAATTAAGCGATTTAGAAGCCGATGGTAAAACAAGTTATGTGGTACCGGTAACCATTTATGATGGTGACAACGTAGTTGCTGAGTTTGAAGGTGTGTTTGCAGTAAAAAAATAACGAGTAATTTTTAATTAAAAAAGCCAAGCACTTAATAATTAATGCTTGGCTTTTTTATAAGCTGATTTTACAACAAATCAGTTAATAATATACCTACACCTATACGTTCAACATCAGCGTTATAATCAATTAAGCTTTCACCGTAGCCGTTAAAGTATTGCGCGTAGCCACGAACGCGGCCCCACAAAGGAAATGACCAATCAAGCTGAAGTGCACCACGATTGTCTGAATTTAAGTTATTACGAGTCATAAAGCTAAATTCATGATCGTGATATCGATATGCACCGCTAAATTCAAAGTACCCCATGTATTTGTAAATATCAGGGTTATCATCCCCTTTTGCATCTAGCAGGTTTTCTTTTTCGTCTTCAGCTATGCGATACCAAGGTTTAAAGCTAAAAACAAAGCCTCGGTTTTCCCATATGAAGTCGGCGTAAATACGGTTCCACGAGCGTGAGTTTGGTTGGCTTCGACCATTTGACTGGTGTGAAATACCTAACACAATAGCCATTTCATCGCCCCAAAGTACGTTTTCTGGATCCAGGTAATTTATCCAAAAAATTTCAGGCTCATAGTTGGTTTCACGAAATGGCGATGAAATCTCTGAGTTATAAATTTGCCAATAGGACTGCAGCGTAAAACCAAAATACAAGGCTTGGTCTTCGTCAGAAAATTCGTCAAACAAGGGAACCTTGATTGAAAGTTGATATTTTGCTTCTAAGTTATCGAGCGTATCACCATCTTGTTCATCGGTGAGCTCATCAAAACGGTCAAAAGGGCGATCGTTAGGATGCGATACGTATGATAATGGCAATATGTAATTTCGTTTGTGGGGTGTGATTACATTACGATTTTTTTTACCAACCTCTTCACGTGCTTGGCGTTTATCGAGTGCGGTCAGTTGTTTGTTTTCTTCCAGTGCAGAACATTTTTTACGAAGCTCATCGAGTGTTTGCTTGCCATCGCCCCCAATCACTTCATTCAAAATACATTGCTTAACGAGTTCTATACTGCTGTCTTGCTCGTTTGTTTGTACTTCGTCTTGCGCAAATGCTGCGGTACTTAGTAAAGCTGAAAGGGTGATCCAGTGGCGCCAGCTCATTGTAATTCCTTGTGAGTATTGGGTAGGTTGTGATTTATTTTATTATAACGCTTTTTACATTAGGTACAGTGAACTTTTACTGAACTGTTTACATTACGTTAAAGGCGGTACTAACAGATCAAAAGAAAAGCGGCCAAAGCCGCTTTATCTAATGTACATTAACTTAGGAGATTAATGTACTCTCACGCAATGAGAAGGGTGAGCTATAGCTCAAATACGTTTGTAAAAAATTTATACAACTCAGTGCCTTGATTAACGCTTGCTGAGGCAAAGTGCAAAATAGCGATAGCATCGCAATCAAGAGTCAGCGTTTGTAATGGTTGTTCACTTAGATAGCGTTCCATACGTAAAATATGTGCGATGGGCTCGCCTGCTTTAATATGACCACCAAGTGGTGCTACATATTCAACCATGCCGCCAATAGGGGCGTAAAAGGCAAAGTAGTCATCTAGGTTACACGCATAGCGAGTTATATTAGCTGGTTTATGCGGTGCATCTACTAATACGTTCTTATGATTTAGGTAGCATAATATGCTCTTTGCATCGTTGAGTGCTTCTTTTAAATCTATTTTTTCTTGGCTACCTAGCTCAACTGTAAAGGCTTCTACCTGCACGTTGAACGAACGCCCTTGCGCGCTAAGTGCATTACTTAAGTGCCACCATGGGCAAAAGCTAGCTTCATCCATAGCGCCATCAAAGTCGCTTGGGATCAGCAGTACATGTTCAATATTAAAATAACGAGCACTGTCTGTTGCATAGGTTGGGCAATATAAATGCTTACTTGAAATAGGGCCTGTGTGTAAATCGAGCACTATGTCGGCTTGGTGCGCAAGCTTTTGCAGGTTAAGCGCAATGCGTTTACCGGTATTGAGTAAATATGCGGGGCCGTTAAGTTTGGTGTCTATTTCATCAAGCAAGGCTTGTTTAAAGTTATCTTTTAAAGCTGCATCGTCGTACTGGCTATGATCTTTGGCAAACTGGGTGACTAAATCACTATTGTAGTGATACATACGGTTCCAGTTAGTGCCAGTAATAGGGTCGAATCGGCCAAGGGTAAACTCCCCTGATTTTTGATTGCAACCAATAGGGTTAGCATATGGTACTAAGGTAATGTCGCCTTTTAAATTGAGCTGTTTTAACTGCTCTAGCAGCTGAAAAATAACCGCGTTACCTTGTACCTCGGCGCCATGCATGTTGGCTTGAATATACACGCTTGGACCTGTGCCGTCGCCTTTTAAGCGATACACCGGGATAGTGAGAGGCAAGCCATTTGCTACTTCCCCTACTACAATGTTTTCTTGGCTAATGGGTGTTGTTATGCTCATGTTTATTACCTTAAGTAGTGACTGGCATCTTCTGCTTGGCGTACACAGGTGAGCTCGCCATTTTGTAACACGTATTCTGCAGCTAGTTCATGGCATAAAAAATAGGGCATGCTTTCGGTAAAACCATAGGCGCCACATTGGCTAAACACCAGCCAGTCTTGCTCGTTTAAATCGCTTGGTAGGGTATGCTCGCCTAAGCAATCAAGGGCAGTACATAATGGGCCATATAGGCTCATTGCTTGTTCTGGCGCCGTTGATTCGCGCAATAACGCCGCAGGAAAATCTTGGCTTGTAACAGCAGGACGCAATAAGTGGTTAATACCACCGGTTAAAATAACTTGCTGTTGGCCGTAGTTTTGTTTGCACTCTACTACGGGGTTAGCATAATGACCGCATTCGCCTACAGCGTAGCGGCCAAGCTCCATCCAAAGCTCGTCTACACCCGCCTCTTTTTTAATTTTAGCAAGCGCGGCTATAAGGCCATCCCACTCAAGGATTGTCTCGTTTTGTGTATAAGGAATGCCTAAACCGCCGCCTAAATCGAGAATTTTAAGGTTTATATTTAAGTTATTAGCCAAGGTGGTAAGCGGTGCAATCATTTGCGACCACAGCTCGCTTAGCTTTTGCGTGCTAAGCATGTTGCCCCACTGAAAAATATGCAGGCCATCAAAATTAAGTGCTGGGTAATCGCCAGTATTGAGCGCTTGCCATTCATCACAGCCAAGCCCAAACGGAGTTAGGCTGTCGCCGCCTAGTGGGTTTTTTTCACCTTCAGGCCAGCGTAGTTGCACACGCAATAAAACTTGCAGCTGCGTATTTTGCAGCTGCGCTTGTTGGTTTAACCAACGCACTTGATTGAGGCTTTCGGCAACAAAAATACGTACGCCGCGCTCAATAAAGTGTTTAATTTGTTTAGAGCTCTTTGCAGGCCCTGTGTTGAGCACGCGCTGCGAACTAATACCTTGTGCAAGGACTTGTTCAAGTTCACCTTTACTTGCTACGTCAAAGTTAAAGCTTGCGCTATCTAAGCTTTGAATAATCTTAGAAAGCGGGTTCGCTTTTACTGCATACCAAAGTTTTACATCGGTTTGCGCAACTAAGCGCGTAAGGTGTGCGTTTAGTTTATCTAAGTCGTAAACAAAAAAAGGAGTATCAAGCTGCTGTGTAAGCGTATTAACAGCGGTTTTGATTGGCGTGCTCAAAAAGCTCATTATCGTAAAACCTCTTCTAGCAATAATGATGCATCGCTCTGTTCGTCGCGGTATTTAACAATTAACGCACACGACATGCTTAAGCCTTGCTCACGTGCCCATTCGTTAGACGCCGGGCGAGAGCCAGGTATTACAATTGCGTATTCTGGAATTGGCTCGCCTTTATCTAGCTGACGCTCGTTAACGCAGTCGTATACCGGAATGGTTGCAGATAAGCGCACGCCTGGTGCAAGTACCGCGCCTTTTTTAACCACTACGCCTTCAACAATGACACAACCTGCGCCAATAAACGCATCGTCCTCAACCACAACTGGGCTTGCCCCGATTGGCTCAAGTACACCGCCAAGTTGAACGGCTGCGCTCAAATGTACGTTTTTACCTACTTGTGCACACGAGCCCACTAACGCGTGGCTATCAACCATAGTGCCTTCGTCGATGTATGCGCCAATATTTACGTACGCTGGTGGCATAATAATAGTGCCTTTAGCTACGTAGGCACCACGACGAACGCTTGAACCACCTGGTACCATACGCACGCCGTCGTCAGTGCTAAACTCTTGCGGTGCAAGGTTGTGCTTGTCAACAAACCCGCCTGCAAACTCGGTGTTAGTGCCATTTTTAAAGGCTTCTAAAATGCCTTGTTTTACTTCTACGTTAGCTTCCCATTGGCCGCTTTCGTTTTGTGATGCTGCGCGTACTGCGCCGGATTCTAAATTATTTAGTAGTTCTAACCAGCTCATTATAAAAACCTGTATTTAATGCCAAGATAAAATGGTGTCGTTTGCAGTGGTAATGCAATCGGTTTGCGTTAACTCAAGATGCGTTAAAGGCGGGCGCAGCAACGGGCTACTTAAGCGGCCTTGTTGGTGCATTAGCACTTTAACGGGAATAGGGTTTGCTACAGCAAATAGGCTATTAATAGCGCGAGTCCACTGAGCAAATAAATTGGGGTGTTGGCCACTTAAGCTGCGTTTTACAAATTCGTGTGTTTGCAAAGGCCACGCGTTTGCCGCAACCGATACTAAGCCTTTTGCACCTGCTTGGGCAAAGTAGGGCATAAGTGCATCGTCGCCACTGTATAGCGCTAAATTAGGCGCGGCTTGTCGGTATGCTTCAAATTGGGTGATGTTGCCACTGGCTTCTTTTAAAGCCCACAGTTTAGGGTGCGCTTTTAAGTTTTCAATGGTTTCGATAGGAATGCTTACACCGCTGCGCCCAGGTACGTTGTACAACATACACGGATGCGCGCTTTCGTTTAACAAGCTTTCGTACCAAAGAGTTTGACCTACAGCCCCTGGTTTTGCATAAAGAGGCGAGCCTAATAAGTAGCTGTGAATAGGTAATTGGTTACAGTAGCTAACCCATTCTTTTTGTTGAGCTAAATTACTACCACCAACAGCAACCATAAGCGGTACACTGGGTTTTAATTGGCACACATGCTCAACAATGCCTTGCTGCTCATTAAGCGTAAGGGCTAAACCTTCACCTGTGCTACCGAGCAGTAAAATACCGTTGTGTGCTGCTTCTTGTTCGCTAACAAGTGTTGTGAGCGTGTCGTAGTCAACATTACCTTGTTGATCAAACGGCGTAACAAGCGCTGTCCACAGTGCGTAGTCATCTAAATTGAAATTATTGATCATCTCTTACGAACCTATAAGGTGTTCGAGATATTAAAGGGGCTGTATGATGTGAGCCGCATTAACGTCGTTCGAACAGTATTCGAAGAGCGAATGGGCTTAAAATAATAGGGCGCACGGCCTTATTATTTAAGACCAGAAGCTCTCCACCAAACTAATAAGCTGTTTTAAAACAGCTATTGGTGACAGTCGCTAGGATTCAACCTAGTCGCCCGAAGTAATTGCTTCGCAAAAGCGTTTACCTCTCGGCGGTATTCCCCTGACGTATGCTCACTGGAGTTTGCGCTCCTAACATACGCTACCTGAATAACGCACCTCTTCTAGCCCTTTGTATTTTGTTTAACCGCAAAAGGTTTAACAAAATACAATTTAAATAGGGTAATTGCGGCGATTAAAACATTTTAGCCGTCTAGGTGTCAAGTTGCAGGATACAGATTAGTTCATCGAAAATGTGGGTGGTTACGTATTGGCTGCTTTTCTCGTAAACTAACCCTATGAGCAGCGAGGTATTTAATAAGTATGGAAAAATTTAGCGATATTTATAAGCGAGCAGTAGAGCGAAAAGGCTCTGAAAAAATGCTTAAGTTATTACTCGCAAAACCCTTATCTAAAAAAGCATTAAGCGCATTAAGTGACGACGATTGGCTTGAAGAATTTACCCGAAAAGTTTTTCAAAGTGGTTTTTACTGGTCGGTAATAAACAGCAAATGGCCGGGCTTTAGAGAGGTTTTTTGGGAATTCAGCGTTGATAAGCTATTAATGATGCCGCCCGATATGCTCGAGCAAAAAGCGAGTGATGAGCGTATTATTCGTAATTATAAAAAAGTGAAAACAATTCCTGAAAATGCCTACATGATCCACGAAATAGCACAGGAATATGGCAGTTTTAGCAAGTTCGTAGCTAACTGGCCAAGCGATGACATTATTGGTTTATGGGCATATTTAAAAAAACACGGCGCCCGTTTGGGTGGAAATACTGGCCCGTATGCCTTAAGAGCGCTTGGTAAAGATACTTTTTTACTTTCGCGAGATGTAGAAAGTTACCTAAGGGCACATAAAATTATTGATGGTGGGCTGCAAACTAAAAAATCACTCACTGCTGCGCAGGCATTTTTTAACGAAATGCAAAAGCAAAGTGGTTTAAGTATGCAAGAGCTGAGTTTAATTGTGGCCTATGGTGTGGGTGACAATCGCGTAGGTATACGTCAACAGTCAGGAAATTAACCATGAAACTAGTGCCGAGATACACAGACATAGCAGATAATTTCGCAATAGAAGATCAACCATCAAGCGTTGCAGCTCCGCAACTGCTTTTGTGGAACGAAGCGTTAGCAAAGCAGTTTAATATAGGTGTTGAGCCGCAGCTGCGTCCTAGTACCTTTGCAGGCAATGAATCACAGCAAATAAAGTCGGTAGCGCTTGGTTATTCTGGGCACCAGTTTGGTCATTTTTCGCCGCGCTTGGGTGATGGGCGAGCGCATTTGCTTGGTGCTATAAATGACGATAAAAACCAGCTGTGGGACATTCAGTTAAAGGGCTCAGGCGCTACCCCGTATTCTAGAGGTGGCGATGGGCGATGTGCATTAGGCCCTGCTATTCGTGAATACGTAATGAGTGAAGCTATGCACGCATTAGGTATTCCCACTACTCGTTGTTTGGCTGTGGTTGGTACCGGCGAAGCGGTTTACCGTAATACGCCTCAACCAGGGGCTGTTGTTACTCGCCTAGCAAGCAGCCATATTCGTGTTGGCTCGTTTCAATACTTAGCAACCCAAGGCGATGCTGAGGGATTAAAAAAATTAGCTGATTTAGCAATTAAACGCCATTACCCTGAAATAACGAGTGAAGGTCCTGAGCGGTATATCGCTTTTTTGACAGCAGTCATTAGCAATCAAGTGAACTTGATTATTAATTGGATGCGCGTTGGGTTTGTTCATGGCGTTATGAACACCGATAACACGCTCGTAAGTGGCGAAACTATAGATTATGGCCCGTGTGCAATGATGGATAGCTTTGATTTTGACACCGTATTTAGCTCTATAGACAAGCAAGGCCGCTACTCTTTTGGTAATCAGCCAAATATGGCGAGTTGGAATTGTGCTCGCTTAGCTGAAAGCCTTATCCCATTAATTAGCGATGATGAAGAAAAAGCTGTGTCATTACTTACTCCAGTTATACATCATTTTTCAGAGCAATTTAATACTCAATTTACAGTAATGTGGAGCAAAAAATTAGGCCTGGCTGGTGCAAAAGAGGGCGACAAAGATCTTGTTTCTGAGCTACTAACATTATTGCAAGCACATCATCTTGATTACACCAATACTTTTGATGCACTGACGGAGTTTGTGAATGGCAATGCAACTATTCCAAAAGAATTAATTGAGTGGGCGAATAAGTGGCAAAGCCGAACAAGTAACGATAGCTACAAAACCATGCGAGCAGCCAATCCACGTATAATTCCGCGAAATCATATAATTGAAACAATATTAGCTGAATATAATGAGCTTGGTTCAAGTAAACTGATGAGCCGTTTTGTAAAAGTAGCTAATAAACCGTACCTGTTCAGCGATGATATGGCCGAATTTCAAGAGGTACCGTCAAATGATACCGACTATAAAACTTTTTGTGGTACTTAAGTGTTGTAAAAATAGATAAGTTAATGATTATAAATAACGATATTTTAGCACAGAGATGTTCATTGATTGAGCAAAGCAAATTCCGGTGTTACTATCTAAACATAAAGATAAGTTAGTTTCATTGTGAGCAAGAACAATTGATTGAGTTGTCTTTGTGTCTTCTGCAGATTATCGATTTATATGATCAACTAGTTGGTTTCTAGCTAGGTAAAGTTTTAAATTTCACCTAAACTGATTTGTTGGATATCGTTATATCGCATTGAAAAAAATTATAAACTTTATTTTTCGTTAAGTATTGATTAACAAAAGTTGAGTTAGTCTGTATAAAACTTAGTGAGCTAGTACTTAATTAGCCACAATTTATTAGTTGTTAAAATGGGAAGAAAACAATGAAATTAAAATCACTAACTATTGCAATTGCGTTAGCTGCAACTAGCGTATCTACTTTTGCTGCTGACAAGCAAGAAGGTTTCTACATTGGCGCATTTGGCGACTACTACGATGCGTCTTGGGAAAATATGAGCGCACAGGCTGGTCTTGACGTAAACGAGTCGACTGGCTTTGGTCTTGAAGCGGGTTACCGCTTCAGCGATTTTTGGAGTGCTCGTTTAGAGTATGCAGATCTTGATTTCAATGCATTCGACAAAGCCGCTGGTAACCGTAACAACATCGACGGTAGCCGTTTTGGTATTGATGCGCTTTACCATTTAGATGGCGGTCCTTTCTACGGTTTAGTTGGTATTAAATCAATGGACGTTGTTGATGACAACACGTTCTTAAATGCAGGTGTTGGTTACAGACACTTCATTACTGACAACTTATTCGCTAACGTTGAAACTGCTGTATACCAAGGTATTGATAAAGGTTACACAGATGTTGGCGCTAAATTAGGTATTAACTATTTCTTTGGACAAAACACTATGCCTGCTGAGCCGGTACAGCCTGCGCCAGAGGTTGTTGAAGTTATGGTTGAGCCAGTAGACAGCGACAATGACAATATTTTAGATGCTGATGACAAGTGTCCTAATACACCAATGACAGATGCTGTTGATGGTACTGGTTGTACTTTATATGAAGATAAAGAAGTAACTGTGAGCTTATTAGTAACGTTCCCTAACGACAAAGCTGCTGTATCACAGCGTTACTTAGACGACATCGATCAAGTTGCATCTTTCTTAAAAGATTACCCAGATACAACAGTGCTTTTAGAAGGTCATACTTCAGCAGTAGGTAAAGCGACTTACAACAAAATGCTATCTAAAAAGCGTGCTGATTCGGTAGCTAAGCAATTAATAGCTGACGGTATTGCATCTGACCGCATTACTACGGTAGGTTTAGGTGAAGAGCGCCTTAAAAATGAAGCTAACACAGCCGCTGCACACGCAGAGAATCGTCGTGTTGAAGCGCACATCAAAACAATCAAAACAGTAAAAGTTTTACGTTAATAGATTATTTTTATTATAAAAACCCAGCTTATGCTGGGTTTTTTTATGGCCGCTATTTATGCTTGTCTACCTAAATAGTAATGATTATTACTTAATAAGTATTCATGGGAATAGAATTTCCCGCAACTACTATTCATAGTGTTTATAGTCGGTATAATCAGTTGTGTAACTGGATGGATTTTCATCTATCTATAAAAGCTTTATAATTACGCGTTAGAATACTATAAGTATTGGGTAACAAGTGCGCATGAAGCGCTACCGAATACTTTCACGTCACCAAGAGGGCAATATTGTGCTACAAGAATATCGTAAACACGTAGAAGAACGTGCCGCGTTAGGTATCGTACCAGCGCCATTAGATGCTCAGCAAACTGCTGATCTTATTGAATTAATAAAAAACCCACCGGCAGGTGAAGAAGAATTCATTTTAGATTTATTAATCAATCGTGTACCACCAGGTGTTGATGACGCTGCTTATATCAAAGCAGGCTTCCTAGCCGCTGTAGCTAAAGGTGAAGCGACTACTTCTCTTATCTCTAAAGAAAAAGCAGCTGAATTATTAGGAACAATGCTAGGCGGATACAACATCGCGCCAATGATTGACCTACTTGATGACGAATCATTAGCGCCAATCGTAGTAAAAGGCCTTTCAAACACATTACTTATGTTTGATGCTTTCTACGACGTAGAAGAAAAAGCCAAAGCAGGCAATGCGTTTGCTAAGCAAATTATCGAATCTTGGGCTGCAGCTGAATGGTTTACAAATAAGCCAGCAGTAGCTGAAAAAATCTCTGTTACTGTATTTAAAGTAACGGGTGAAACAAACACCGATGACTTATCACCTGCACCAGATGCATGGTCACGTCCTGATATCCCACTTCATGCTTTGGCAATGCTAAAAAATGAGCGTGATGGCATAAACCCAGATAAAGCAGGTGAAGTAGGTCCTATCGTACAGCTTGAAGAATTAAAAACTAAAGGCTTACCACTTGCTTATGTAGGTGACGTTGTAGGTACTGGTTCTTCTCGTAAGTCTGCTACTAACTCTGTGCTTTGGTTTATGGGTGATGATATCCCATTTGTACCAAACAAACGTGTTGGTGGTGTATGTTTAGGTAACAAAATAGCACCTATCTTCTTTAACACAATGGAAGATTCTGGCGCATTACCAATCGAATTAAATGTTGACGAGTTCAACATGGGTGATCAAATTGATATTTACCCATACGAAGGTGTTGTTAAACGCCATGGTACTGATGATGTTATCTCTACTTTCGAACTTAAGTCTGACGTAATCCTTGATGAAGTTCGTGCTGGTGGTCGTATTCCACTTATCATTGGTCGTGGTTTAACAGACAAAGCACGTACATCTTTAGGTTTAGGTGCTACTGATGTATTTAAAGTACCAGCAGTGACTGAAGAGTCAGACAAAGGCTTTACACTAGCGCAAAAAATGGTTGGTAAAGCATGTAACGTAGCCGGTATTCGCCCAGGCCAATACTGTGAGCCTAAAATGACTACTGTAGGTTCGCAAGATACTACTGGTCCTATGACACGTGATGAACTTAAAGACTTAGCATGTTTAGGTTTCTCTGCAGATTTAACAATGCAGTCATTCTGTCATACCTCTGCTTACCCTAAACCAATTGACGTAAACACGCACCATACGCTTCCTGATTTCATCATGAACCGTGGCGGTGTTTCACTTCGCCCTGGTGACGGTGTAATTCACTCGTGGTTAAACCGTATGTTATTACCAGATACCGTAGGTACTGGTGGTGATTCACATACTCGTTTCCCATTAGGTATTTCGTTCCCAGCGGGTTCAGGTGCAGTAGCATTCGCAGCAGCAACAGGTGTTATGCCACTTGATATGCCTGAGTCTATTTTGGTTCGCTTTAAAGGTGAAATGCAGCCAGGTATCACATTACGTGATCTT
Source organism: Pseudoalteromonas sp. APM04 (assembly GCF_022809815.1). Taxonomy (NCBI): domain Bacteria; kingdom Pseudomonadati; phylum Pseudomonadota; class Gammaproteobacteria; order Alteromonadales; family Pseudoalteromonadaceae; genus Pseudoalteromonas; species Pseudoalteromonas sp. APM04. Next base: position 3,228,154 of record NZ_CP094441.1, on the reverse strand, counting down.
GTTCATGCAATTCCTTACTACGGTATCAAAGAAGGCTTATTAACGGTTGAGAAGAAAGGTAAAATCAACGAATTCTCTGGCCGTGTACTAGAAATTGAAGGTGTTGAGCACTTAACTGTTGAGCAAGCATTTGAACTATCAGATGCATCAGCAGAACGTTCAGCTGCAGGTTGTACTGTTAAGCTTTCTAAAGAGTCTATCTCTGAGTACCTTGAGTCTAACATTGTTATGCTTAAGTGGATGATCTCTGAAGGTTACGGCGATGTTCGTACAATCGAGCGTCGTATTACTGCAATGCAAGATTGGTTAGCTAACCCAGAACTTATGGAAGCTGACGCGGATGCGGAATACAAGCACGTACTTGAAATCGACCTAGCTGATATTAAAGAGCCGGTACTTTGTGCACCGAATGACCCAGATGATGCGCGTTTACTATCTGACGTTACAGGCGAGAAAATCGATGAAGTATTTATCGGTTCTTGTATGACTAATATTGGTCACTTCCGTGCCGCAGGTAAATTATTAGATGGCTTTACTGGTCGTATTCCAACACAGCTTTGGGTTGCTCCACCAACGAAGATGGATAAAGACCAACTTACAGACGAAGGTTACTACGGTATCTTTGGTCGTGTTGGTGCACGTATTGAAACTCCAGGGTGTTCACTGTGTATGGGTAACCAAGCACGCGTTGCAGATAAAGCAACGGTTGTTTCTACCTCAACACGTAACTTCCCTAACCGTTTAGGTACAGGCGCAAACGTATTCTTAGCATCAGCAGAGCTTGCTGCAGTGGCGGCAATTTTAGGTAAATTACCTACTCCGGCTGAGTACCAAGAATATGCAGCGAAAATCAATGCAACGGCAGCAGATACTTACCGTTACTTGAACTTCCACCGTATGCCTCAGTACACTAAAAAAGCAGACAACGTAATTATTCAGCAAGCTGTTTAATTTATAGAGTTTGAATAAAAAACCCGCTTCGGCGGGTTTTTTATTGTTTAAATATAATTTAGATTATTCATGCTTTAATAGCCTTATACTGAATTAAAATTAAGTATTTTTTTACATTTAAGTTAGATAATAAAGCAATAATTCCTCGCTATATGCATTAAAATCTCTTTTAACATTCTCATTATTTTAGGCGAGATTTCATGACTGCATTAAACAACCAGAATTTACTGCAACTTCGTTTTATTAACCAAGCAAATATTGATTTGGTTAAGCCTTCTTTTGATAACCTACCTGCAAATCCATATGCAGATGGCGAATTTCGTAAGCGTCGTTATTCAGTAATTAAATTTCAAAATGGTGAGCTAAAATTGCAAGCTGCCAAAGCATTTGTTCAAGACGATTCGATTAATACGTTTCAAGGTAACGTTGAACGTACTTACGAAAATTTAGAGCAAAGCCTACTTGAATCAGATGGCATGAAAAGTATTGTCAGTGAGTTTTGCCAGCTTACCGGTATTGATGAAGATCGCGATATTGAAATACATCAATTTAGAATGTTAGCCATTGATAGCGATACGCCAGCAGCGCCAGAAGGCGTGCATCAAGACGGTTTTGATCATGTATGTATATGCGGTGTTTCGCACGAAAACTTAGAAGGTGGCGAGTTACTTGTATACGAAAACAAACAAGCTGAGCCATGTTTTAAAATGGAAATTAAAGACGGCATGTTTGCGCTTATAAACGACCGTCAAGTGTGGCATAACGCCACACCAATGAACAAAGTTGATGCCAGCAAACCAGGTTACCTGGATTGCTTCGTACTTACGTCTTAAGGGATGAGCATGAATATAGCGCAATTACGTGAGCAGTTTCCGGCATTAATGCAAAGCGTTGATGGTAAATCGCCGATATTTTTGGACGGCCCTGGTGGCTCTCAAGTGCCGCAGTCAGTGCTTAATGCAATGTCTGCTTATTTAGGGCATTACAACTCAAACCTAGGTGGCGCGTTTTTTTCAAGCGATAAAACTGTTGAGCTAATGGCAAATGCACGCCAAGCTGCAGCCGATTTACTCAATGCGCCAAGTGCTCAAAATATTGTGTTTGGCCCTAACATGACAAGCCTTACCTTTAGTTTTAGCCGAGCTATATCGCGCGATTGGCAAGCCGGTAATGAGATCATTGTTACTAACGCCGATCACTTCTCAAACGTGTCATCATGGCAGCAAGCCGCAGAAGATAAAGGCGTTAAGGTTAATACTGCCTTGATTAATGAAGCCGATTGCAGCCTAGATATGACGCAGTTTGAAAGCTTATTAAACAGCAAGACTAAGTTGGTGGCTGTTACCTATGCTTCAAATACCACAGGCTCAATTAACGATATTAAACGCATTATAGAGCTAGCTCATGCTGTGGGCGCTCTTGTGTATGTTGATGCGGTACATTATGCGCCGCACGAGCTTATTGATGTACAAGCCCTTGATTGCGACTTTTTAGCCTGCTCAGCGTATAAGTTTTTTGGGCCACACCTAGGGATGGTGTACGGTAAAAAAGAGCATCTTGAAGGTTTTACGCCTTACAAAGTAGAGCCTGCTAAAGATGTAGCGCCGGGACGTTGGGAAACAGGTACCCAAAGCTTTGAAGCAATGGCAGGCTTTATTGCCGCTGTTGATTACATTGCTGCAATTAGCGAGCTTGATGATGGCCATACACGCTGTGAAAAGCTAACAGCTGCGTTTGCTAAAACTAAACAGCACGAGATGGCGCTCAGTGAGCACTTTTTAACGCGTTTGGTTAATTACCCTCGTATAAAGTTATACGGTATTGATGACTTTGATCGATTAAACGAACGTACCCCTACGTTTGCTTTAACATTTGAAGGGCTTGAGCCACGCGCCGTTTCAGAGTTTTTAGGCAAACAGCATATATGTGTGTGGGATGGACATTTTTACGCGCAAGGTTTATGTAAGCAATTAAACGTGCTTGATACAGGCGGTGTAGTACGTATTGGTTGTATGCATTACAACACAGTCGAAGAGCTTGATAAGCTGTTTGATATGTTTGACGAGCTACTTGGTTAAATAGGTCGTCTACTAAATATATAAATAAGCCATAAGTGTTACTTATGGCTTATTTATTGGTTTAGCTTTTAGGTGCACCATATATTTGCTCTGCACGGTTAAATAGCACCCACGAGGTTAAAATATACTTATCGTTTGATACTGGCTTATTACCCCTATGTGTATGCGTAAAGTAGCCAGGCGCTATCACCATGGTGCCTTTTTTAGGGGCTATTTTACGGTTTTGATAATAAAACTCCGTTTCTCCACCTTCCTCGACATCGTTTAAGTAAAACATAAATAAAAGTACACGATGCAGGGCTTCATTGTGTTGTAACTGAGGATACACTTCGCTGTGCCAGTAAGGATAACCCCCTTTATTTACCTCGTATTTCTGCGCTTGGATATTACCTAATCTAAATATTTGCTGCACAAGGACAGGGAGCTGTGGCTTACCCACTTCATCAAAATTTTCTTGAGTTAAATCCACTACTTCCCCCGTTTTTGGATGATAAACCTTTAAGCCAAATGCGCCAATCATCATAAAAATATGTTCTTCAATATAGTTAAAAACATGTTGTGCAGTCGTTTGTTGTATATGTTTTAATTGCTCTGCGTATTCGGGGTGACTATTTAGGTGTAGGTCGTGGCTATCTTTTTTCTTTAAATCAACACCGCCTGAAGTAACCCCTTGTTTTACATGCGGGCTTTGCGTGAACGTATTAATAAAGTTATCGCAAAAATCATCGCTCAATGCGTTTTCATAAACGCGAATAAAGTCCGTCATGGTTTACCTTTGTATAATTATTTTTGGATTAATATGTTTATTGAAAAAGTGATACCGCGCTTTAGCGAAACAGATGCACTCGGACACATCAACAATACCGTACTCCCCGTGTGGTTTGAAGCCGCTCGCGTCCCTATTTTTAAATTTTTTACGCCAGACTTAAACCCACATGACTGGAAACTAATCATTGCCAAAATAGAAGTGTCGTTTGTGGGGGAGTTATTTTATGGCCACGAGATCACGATTAAAACGTCTGTAGATCACATAGGAAAAAGCTCTTTTGTACTCAAGCAAGAGGCATTTCAGCATGATAAATGCTGTGCAATTGGAAAGGTTGTAATGGTCAGATATAACTTTGCTGAAAGAGCTAAGCAAGCTTTGAGCACTGAAGAAAAAGCAGCACTTGAGAAGCATATGGCTTAATTTACAAACCGATACTGCGGTGTTACGCACATTTCAACTTAGCCAATTATAAAAAGGTAGTCAGTATTAACGTTAAATAAATAGCGCAATTGTAAATTTTATTAAAAAATTTAACGTTTTTTAATTGAGTTACCAATATGAGTTATATACTATTTATAATATATATAGCTGCCTTATCTAACTAATATAGTTTTCTAGGTAACTTTTGAGGAATGTGCGTGACGATGACAACCATTGATGAACCAATGCGGGTTATACGGCTTAGTGACTCTAAGAATCTAACTGCCGAAATATTGCCATTTGGTGCAATAATTAAAAGCATTAAATTTAAAAACCAAGAAATGACGCTTAGCGTCGACGATCCTCAGTACTATCTTGAAAACCCATTTTATTTAGGCGCTACAGTAGGTCGATACGCTAATCGTATCGCTGAAGGGCGTTTTAACTTATCTGGCTCGCAGTATCAACTGGAAGCAAATAACGGCCCTAATAGCCTACACGGCGGCGTTAAAGGCTTTAATAAAGTACTTTGGCAAGTAACCAAACAAACCGACAGTGAGGTTGAGCTTTATTATTGCTCAGAGGATGGCGAAGAGGGTTTTCCTGGAGAGTTAAAAGTATGGCAAACCATTACTGCAGAAAATGGGCAGCTTCTACTTAAGTTTAAAGCGACTTGCAATAAAGAAACTCTCGTTAACTTCACTAACCATTGCTATTTTAATCTTGAGAGCAGCGATACTATTACTAACCATTTACTTCAGGTAAATGCGACCCACTATTTACCCATTGATGAGCACAGCATCCCATTGGACGGGCCTGCCCCCGTTGCAAATAGCTGCTTTGATTTCATTACGCCAAAATTAGTTAAAGATACATTAACGCAAAGTCACACCCAATTAGATGCAGCTAATGGTTTAGATCACTGCTATGTATTTGAAAACGACGACAGCCTTCATACCATGGCTACTTTAACGTCGCAGCAAACCGGTATTAATTTAACACTCAAAAGCACTCAGCCAGGCATGCAGTTATACACAGCAAACTTTGTTGGTGCTCCTTTTAAGCCGCGACAAGCACTGTGCCTTGAAGCGCAAAATTGGCCTGATGCGCCAAATCGCGAAAATTATCCTAAAGCTAATTTATTGCCTGATGAAGAATATAATCAGGTTATTATTTATGCATTTTCGTAATTAAACTCAACACCTTAATTTGATTTTAATGTTAATTAAAAGAAAACAAAAAGAAAATCAATAGTAATGAAGTGATACGTATTATTAAGGAAAAGGTTGCACTTTTGCTTTGTTTAAAGTATTTATAATATAAATAGTATTTGAAATAATTTTGAAGCTATTCAATCAACATAACGACAAAATAACTACACACAATCAGGAGTTTTTAAAAAATGATAATTAACAATAAGTTATCGTTCAACAAGAAAACCGCACTCAGTTTAGCTATCGCTGGTGTACTGGCAAGCGGCCATGTTGCAGCTCAAGAGGCAGAGGGAGCTACAGCAGAAAAAGATATCGAAGTCATTGAAGTACGCGGCTTAATAAGTAGCCTTAAGCGTTCTTTTTCTGATAAGAAAGAAGCGCTCATCGTTTCTGATGGTATTTCGGCGGAAGATCTTGGTAAATTTCCTGATCAAAACGTAGCAGAGTCACTACAACGTATTACAGGTGTTGCTATTGACCGAAGCGGTGGTGAAGGTCAGCTTATATCTGTGCGTGGTTTTGGCCCTCAGTTTAACCTGGTTACTGTTAATGGCCGTCAAATGGCGTCGGAAAGAGCTGGCCGTGAGTTTAGCTTCGACACACTTGCTTCAGAGCTAATTTCAGGTGCAGATATCTACAAAACATCAAATGCTGCTAATCAAGAAGGTGGTATTGGTTCATACATTAATTTAAATACAGCTAAGCCTTTTGATTTGGACGGTTTCAAAGCTGTGGGTAATGTAAAAGCAACTTACGACAGCTTATCTGAAAGCACAACCCCTGCATTTTCAGGCCTCATAAGTGACACCTTTATGGAAGATAAATTAGGCGTACTAGCCTCTTTATCAGTACAAAAGCGTGATGCACAAATTAACCAAGCTGATACACGTGGCTTTTACCGTGTCGACCGTATCCAAACAAATGACTTTGATGCTGCTGCAGGTACAGGTAAAGAAGCATTTAATGTATGGGTACCACGTAATTTAGATTTAACATCAAACGTTGAAGACCGCACACGCACAAGTGGTACACTGGTATTTCAATACGCTGCTAGCGATGATCTAACTTTAACGTTTGACGGTATTTATTCAAAATTTGAAGTTGAGTCTCAAGTAAGTAACTATGCAAACTGGTTTACTCCAGGTAACTTCCGTGATTTTCAGGTAGATCCATCAACAGAAACAGTAACTTATTGGTCACACAATGCGTTTGACGATCCAAATGGTGGTGGTTCAGGTGCAACTGACTTTGTTCAACAAGGTTTAGACCGCAATGTTAAAATTCAATCTTTTGGCTTTAATGCTGATTGGAAATTAACAGATCAATTAAAAGTAGATATTGATATTTCTACTTCTAAAGCTGAAGATTTAAGTGGCGATCAAAGTCGTGTTTTCACCGTAATGGGTTACGCAAACGGTTATACATATGACTTCACTGGTGGTGGTGATTTACCGGGGTTATCTTCTGATGGAATTAACGGCCCATTCACTCAAGCAGACTCAAGTAAACTTCGTGCTCACTACGTAGAGCGTGGAGGTGATGAACGAACTGATGAAATCACAGAAATGCGTGCAGATTTCACCTATACACCAAATAGCGAAACGTTTACTCAGTTACGCTACGGTGTGTATACACAAGATAGAACAAAAGAAGCTAAAGTATTCCAATCGCCAAGCTTACCAAATTGTTTCTACTGTGGTTACGGTCTAGATGTTCCAGATGACTTAGCATATCTAGTTACACCAAATGGTTGGTTTAATGGTATTCCATCATCATTCTTTGGTTACAACGTAGATGATTACTTATCGTACCTAGAATCTGATGCCGCTATTTCTGGTCAGTCAGCCAACCGCGGTGATGATGCAGATGCAAATATTGCAGCGTTTGCAGCGTTAAATGGTTATACGCCGGTTGAGTTAGGTACAAGTTTTGAAATAGAAGAAGAAATATTTTCTGCTTATGCTGACTTTGTATTCCAAGGTGATTTAGGTGATATACCATGGACTGTAAATGTTGGTGTTCGCTACAGTGAAACTACAACTACAGCATCGGGTAACCAGGCTACATTAGTTGATATTGCTCAAAACCCACTAGACGGTACAATCCTTGACCAAGTTTATATTGAAGATGCAAACGGCCAACGAGCTTCTGTTCCAATTACGCTTAAAAACTCTTACACCAACTTACTTCCTAGCTTAAACGCTAAGTTTGAAGTTGAAGATGATATGTTGTTACGTTTTGCTTACTCAGAAACGATTACTCGTCCGACATTAGAAGCAATGCGTCCAGTTACAAATATAGGCACAACCCGTCCAGATATTTTACTGGCGAGCGGTGGTAACCCTAATTTGACTCCATTCCTATCAACAAACTGGGATATGTCATACGAGTGGTACTATGATGATGCAAGCGCCGTATCTTTTGGTATTTTCAGCAAAGATGTTGAAGGCTTTATCACAGTAACACCGGCTACAGAGTCTTTCTCTTTAGCAAGTGGAAGCTATGATTTTGAAGTAAGTCGTCCACGTAATGGTGCGACTGCACAAGTTGAAGGTCTAGAAATGGCCTGGACTCATACGTTTGAAAATGGTTTTGGTTTCCAAGCAAATGCAACTATTGTTAATAGTGATAGTGAAGATGGCTTTCAGTTAGAAGGATTAGGTGATTCACAAAACTTAATTGGTTTCTATGAAAAAGACGGTTTCCAAGCTCGTATTGCTTACAATAACCGTGAATCGTTTTTACAAACTCTTCGTAACGGTGATACTGGTGAGCCTGAGTACGTAGATACTTATGGACAGTGGGATATTAGCGCCAGTTATGACATAAACGACAACCTTACAGTTATTCTTGAAGGTATCAATATTACTGATGAGTACACGTCTAAACACGGTAGCTTAGCAAGTCACTTTACTGAACAAGTTCGTTCAGGTTCTCGCTATGCACTAGGTATTCGAGGCTCGTTCTAGTCAGGTTATGATGTAAGTTTAAAGGGGGGATTTACCCCCCTTTTTTCTTAAAGTTTAACATGCAATGAAAAGGTAAACGCTTTGTCTGGTGTTATTAATCGAATTATTGTCCTGGGTGGTGGTACAGCAGGGTGGATAACTGCAGGCATTCTTGCAAAGAAACACGCTAGCAATCTATCCAACCAAGGCATTAAAGTTACCCTAATTGAATCGCCTGAAATTTCAGTAGTTGGCGTTGGTGAGGGGACATGGCCAACGATGCGTAAAACATTATCGCAGTTGGGAATTTCAGAAACGCAATTTATGCGTGAATGCGGAGCTACTTTCAAACAAGCTAGTAAGTTTGTTAACTGGGTAAATGCAAAAGATGATGTCTATTATCACCCGTTTACAGAACCACAAGGGTTTAATAAAGTTGATCCAGCACCTTACTGGCAGTCTGTAGTTGAGCCTACTTGCTCGTTTTCTGAAGCCGTCAGCTTTCAGCAATATTTATGTGAACAGGGGTTAGCCCCGAAAACTATTGCGAATAAAGAGTACGAAGTGATAGCTAATTATGGCTACCATTTAGATGCGGCAAAGTTTATCGCTTTATTACGAAAGCACTGTATTAGTGAACTTGGTGTTGAGCACATTAGCGATACCGTTGATCGTATTGAGCAAGCTCCATGTGGTGATATCAGTTGTTTACAGACCAAAGAACATGGCGCACAACTAGCTGACTTATTTGTAGACTGCTCAGGTATGCGAAGTTTGTTGCTTGGTGAAACTCTAAAAGTTCCGTTTGTTCCATGCGATGATGTTTTTTTAGCTGATACGGCCATAGCCACTCAAGTTCCTTATATCAATGAAAATGACCCTATTGCTTGTCATACTATTTCAACAGCTCAAGAGGCGGGTTGGATATGGGATATTGGCTTACAAGAACGTCGTGGTGTTGGTTATGTGTATTCGAGTAAACATTGTTCAGAAGAACAAGCTCGCAAAACACTTGCGAATTACATTGGCTTGGAAGAGGTAAAAACAGCTAAAAAAATAAATTTCAAACCAGGGCATCGAAAAATTTTCTGGAAGAATAATTGTGTTGCTGTTGGCTTAGCTGCAGGTTTTTTAGAACCACTAGAGGCATCAGCGCTCATGCTTATTGAAGCGTCTGCAAATTATATCGCGGATCAATTGCCTCCAAATAAAGAATTGATGCCTATTACTGCAAAACGTTTTAATGCGATCATGTTGAAAAAGTGGCGCGGTGTAATTGATTTTCTTAAGTTGCATTATGCTTTGAGTGAGCGTACTGAACCGTTTTGGCTTGAGCATCGCGATACACAGAGTATTCCTAATTCTTTGCAAGAGTTATTGTCTATTTGGCGTTATAGCTCCCCAAGCGAGTATGACTTTACTGATAATGTAGAAGCATTTAGTGCTGCTAGCTATCAGTACATCTTATATGGTGTTGGGTTTAAGTCTGACTTTAGTCAAATGGAACATATTTATAATCAAGGTGAGTTAGCAAAAAAACAGCTACAGATGACAAAAATACGTATAGATCAGCTGAAATATAATTTGCCCACTCACAGAGATCTTATTAATAAAGTAAATTCATTGGGTTTTGCAAAACTGTAATTCCCTTTGATGAGAGATAAACATGTCTAACTATGTACTACTTGATCCTGCAAAACATCAGGATATAAAAATAAAACCACATAGCAATTTCGGCTTTTCAAAAAATCAGCACCACGCATCATTAGTTGTTCATGAGTTTGGCGCAGCTGCGAGTAGCTTTCCCGTTGTTTATATGAAAGAGCCTACTCAAGGGCAATTTCGCGCTGTCGGATTGCTTGGTTTAGTCGCTGGCCATAATGTGTTCTTCACAGAACAAGAGTGGCTAGCAGTTCATGTTCCTTCAGCGTTTTTAAGAGCCCCGTTTGAGTTAGGGCCAGATCCAGAAAAAGATAAAACACTCACTATTTACATAAATGAACAAAGCGACTATGTGAATAATTCACAGGGCGAAGCTTTATTTCAAAATGGCGAACCGAGCCAATTTTTGCATCAAGTTCAAGATAAAATGAGTGAGTATTATCAGCAGGAACAGGTTTCACATGAATTTACCCAAAAGTTACTCTCTTTGAGCTTACTTAAAGAAATAGAATTGGTTATTAATTTTAGTGATGGAAAGAAAACACGAGTAAAAGGCATCTACACAATCGACGAAGAAGCCCTAAGAAAACTGCCAGACACTGATATTGTTGAGCTTAATAAACAAAATTACTTATTACCTATCCATGCAATGTTATCGTCGCTAGTTCAAGTTAACCGCTTAATTAAACACCATAACCATTGCTCAGAAAATACGATATTAGGTGTGCAAATGCGCGCTAATGCAGGAGAGTAAAAATGTCTGATAGTATGATCCAAGTGTTAGTTTTTGCTATTGTAACGGGCCTAATTGGTTTATTTACATACTTAAAATGCCGCGATCAGGGGCGTAGTGAGCAAACTCAAAATAAAGAATATTTTTTAGCAGGAGGCGGTTTAACTTGGATATTTGTTGCAGGCTCAATCACGCTTACTAATTTAAGTACAGACCAGTTAGTTGGCATGAATGGGAACCAAATGGCTTTATTAGTTTGGTGGGAGCTTGCGGCGATTATAGGTCTAATATTATTGGCTAAAGTGTTTATTCCTGTTTATTACAAATATAACTGCACAACAACCACTGAGTTATTAGAAAAGCGCTACAACAATAAGCATATCCGTGCCGTTATTGGTAGTTTGTTTTTTACAGGAAATGCACTCATTTACATGCCTGCGGTTATTTACTCGGGTTCGCTATTTATGCAAACCATGTTTAAAGTTGATATACCATTAATGTACATAGCAACCGCTTTTGCTATTGTAGGTGCCATTTATGCCTTTTTTGGTGGGCTACGTGCAGTTGCGGTGTCAGATACATACAACGGGCTACTCGTGCTAGGTATGGCAATACTAGTCGTGTTCTTAGCGCTTAACGCAATTGATTACGACTTTAGCGGCATCCCACAAGAGCGCTTAACGTTAATTGGCGGGCCTGATTCGCCTATCCCTTGGCCAACGCTACTGACTGGTATGATATTCATTCAGATGTTTTACTGGGGAACTAATCAAACGATTACACAGCGCGCTATGGCAGCACCTAGTGTCAAAGAAGCGCAAAAAGGGATATTTGCGGCAGCAGGTATTCGCCTTTTGATTGTTCCGGCAATCGTGGTGCTACCTGGTATTATTTCTTACAAGTTGTATGGCGATATTGGTGATGCCGCATATGGACGAATTGTTGGCGATGTAATGCCTACATGGTTAACAGGTGTGTTTGCCGCAGCAATGGCTGCAGCAGTGCTTTCAACTTATAACAGTTTACTAAACTCATCTACGGCATTATATGTGTGTGATATTCACGAAGCATATTTTAATAAAGAACCAAGTGTTGTAAAGCTAAGTGGTTATGTCACATTATTATTAACTAGTTTGACGTTGGTGCTTGTACCTATTTACCAGCAAGCTGACAGCATTATTAACTTACTACAGCAGCTAAACGGCTTACTAAGTATGCCTATATTCTCAATTTTTGTGGTTGGCTTGTTGTTTAAAAATGTAGATGCACGAGCGGGTATTGCCGCTGTAATTTTAGGTGTTGTTATGTATGGCATGCTGACATTTGAAAGCTCACCGCTTCACACTACTATTCACTATATTCATTTAATGCCAGTGACGTTGTTTGTGTGTGTGGCATTTGCATTAACTGTGAATAAAGTCGTGTTTGGATTAAACGCGCAATGGGCGGGTAAATCTTCAGCAATTGACGACACAGTAAAACAATAAACGTTAACTAATCGACATTAATATAATCGGCCAAAGTATAGCTTTGGCCGATTTTTTATTTTAAAGAATGTGATTATCACTATAGTTAACCATCAAATGAAACCTAAGTAGTATATCCAGTGGTTTTATCTCAGTATTTGCGATAGAAAAACTATTAAAACTAAATTTATATGATATATACTATTATTAATGTTCGCCATCTATCAGATTGTGCCTGAACACTTTAGAGATCGCGTTAACGCCTATCGCTAACATCATCTCGGTATATTAATAACTCACACAATGAATAAGAGGATAGGAAAATCATGGCCAACACTAAATCATTTTATCGATTAGACAGTGTAAACAGCACCGTTATTTTCAACTGCCAAAGTAAAACACCTGCGTTACTGTATTTTGGTAAACGCCTATCAGAGCAAACAACTGAGTTGATGCTTGCTCAGCTTGCTACCCGTCAAGAGGTAAAATGTGCCTCAGTTGAAGAAGCGCCTATTTCTCTTTCTCCACTTTTAGGTGAGGGCTTTACTGGTGCACCTGGCCTTGAGCTTGTAAACGACTCTATTGCTTGGTCTGTAGGGCCAAAGTTAAAAGAGGTTAGTCAGCCATCATCATCAACGCTTGAGTTTGTAAGTGAAGATACATTACGTGGAATTGAAGTCGTTCATAGTATTACGCTTGATAACAATACCAATGTGTTAAGCGCGCATACGGTATTAACTAATTTAAGTGATTCTCCACTAAGCGTTAATTTTTGTGCAGCACCCACATTTCAGCTACCCGATAGCGTTAACAAAATTGTAAGTTTTGAAGGGCGTTGGTCAAACGAATTTCAACGTCAATCTGTCGATTTAGTGTTAGGCAGCTTTGTACGCGAAAATCGTAAAGGTAAAACATCGCACGACGTATTCCCTGGTTTATTAGTTCATAGCGAAGGCGCAGGCGAGCAACAAGGCGAGTGTTATGGCTTTCATTTAGGCTGGAGTGGTAACAACAAGCTACGCGCTGAACTACTACCAGAAGGGCGCCGTTATGTGCAAATGGGTGAGTTATTATTACCGGGCGAGCTAACCCTTGCTAAAGGCCAAACGTATCAGAGCCCACGTATTTATGGCTCGTTTTCAAGCGACGGCTTTAGCGCGCTTTCGCGTAATTTTCATCAGTTTGTTAAGGCTAATTTACTTAGCCAAGCACAGCGTGAAAAAACACGCCCGGTGCATTACAACACGTGGGAAGGTATTTATTTTGACCACGATGTAGATACGCTTAAGCAGTTAGCCGATAAAGTAGCACCATTAGGTATTGAGCGTTTTGTTCTAGACGATGGTTGGTTTAAAGGTCGCCGCGGTGATTTTGCAGGCTTAGGTGATTGGACAGTAGATTACGAAATTTACCCAGATGGTTTATCGCCAGTCATCGATCATGTAAATAGCTTAGGCATGGAATTTGGTATTTGGTTTGAACCAGAAATGGTTAACCCAGATAGCGACTTATACCGCGCTCACCCTGATTGGGTCTTAGGCTCAGAAAATAACGAGCAACTGAGCTTTAGAAACCAGCTTGTGCTTGATTTAACGCGCACTGAGGTGGTTGAATATTTATACAAAGCCATTGACGATATTTTGGTTGAGTACCCAAAAATTAAGTATATTAAATGGGATATGAACCGCGATATTAACCATGCGGGTAATTTTGATGGTAAGCCTGCGGTACATCAGCAAACACTGGCGCTGTATCGCTTAATCGATCGCATTAAAGCGGCGCATCCAGGCCTTGAAATAGAAAGCTGTTCGTCAGGTGGTGCACGTGTAGATTATGGTGTGCTTGCACACACAGACCGTGTATGGACGTCAGATTCTAACGATGCGCTTGACCGTCTTGAAATTCAACGTGGTTGTTCGTTCTTCTTCCCATCGTCGGTTATGGGTGCACACGTAGGCCCACGTGATTGTCATATTACAGGGCGTAATGTGAGCATTGAAATGCGTGCTGCGGTATCCATGTTTGGCCACATGGGAATTGAAATGGATCCACGTGAACTCACCGATCACGAATACAATGCGCTTAAAGCGGCTATTGCGCTGCATAAAGAGCACCGTGAATTTATTCATGCTGCCGATTTATACCGCCTCGATAGCGACGATTTATCTATTAACTTTGGTTTAATAGACGAGCATAAATCAAAAGCGTTATTTGCGTACAACAGTGTACGCGAAACACCGCGTACCGCGCCTAATAAGCTTCGTTTTGTTGGTTTAGATGCAGATACACAGTACACACTTAATTTAGTGTGGCCTATTAAATTTGAAGAATACCGCCCTTCGTCTATTGCCGCCGTCAACGGGCAAACATTTACCGGTGAAGCGTTAATGGAATTTGGCCTACAAATGCCAATTTCATTCCCGCAAACATCACTTATTTTTGAGCTTACTAAAGCTTAAAATATTAAGCAGTAAAAAGGGAGCTAAGTAGCTCCCTTTTTTAATGATATTTTTTAGTCATCAATCGAGTTTAGATTCGATGAGCTCTAGCGCTTCTTCTAAAATTGTTTCGACTGCTTTTTTAGCGCGCTCGGGATTCCCAGATTTAATTGTGTCTAAAATATCAGCGTGTTTAGTTACGTCAGCGCCTGGTACACCTTTAATATGGTTAGTGTAACGAATACTCACTCTGAGAGTAGTACTAATAAATTCAGTCAGCTGTACAAAAAATCGGTTGTTACTGGCTACTAAAATACTGGTATGGAAGGCGATGTCGGCTTCTAACGGATCGTCTAACCCTTCATCGGCATCAGCCATGCGCGCAAGTGCGTTATCAATTTCTGCAAGCTGCTCTGGCGTAGCGCTTATTGCGGCTAACGCGGCTGCTTGTGGTTCAAGTGCAACACGTACTTGGGTAAATTCTTTTAATAATGATAGTGACGGTTTGCTGCTTAAAATCCAACGAAGTACGTCGGTATCAAACATATTCCAACTACTTTCTGGTAATACACGAATACCTTGCTTTGGACGCGATGAAATAAGCCCTTTAGCAGAGAGCATTTTTACTGCCTCGCGCGTTGCACTGCGGCTTACATTGTACTTAATGCATAAATCAGCTTCCGATGGTAATCCTTCGCTTACAGGATACACGCCCCGCACTATTGCAAACCCTAAATCATGGGTTAGTTGGTGAGTTAAATTTTGGCGAGGTTGAGTTTTCATCGTGCGAATTTCCGAGTTCATTATTGCTTAATTATATATCATATATCATATTAATGTACGTAAGGATATGGTATAAACTTTTAAATCGCTAATTATTTTAACACAGCAATAACAACTTGGTTTGGCTCTTTTTCTTTAAGTAATCGTTTTTAAAGGGTTTAAGTTGAACTGAAAACATGCTGCAAGGAAATTTAATTTGAACACTCAAGCTCAATATCACAGTCTTTCAGGCAAGGTTATTTTTATCACTGGTGGTGCGTCAGGCATTGGCAGAGCCATGGTTGAGTCGTTTGTTAAACAGCAAGCCAAAGTAGCATTTATTGATATAGATGATGAAGCGGCGCAAGCACTCATTAGCGATTTACCCGATGCTAATTTATGGTACAGGCAAGTTGATGTCACTGATTCGAACGATTTGCAAAAGTCACTGGTCGATGCGTGTGCTGCCCTTGGTAGCGTAAATGTACTTGTAAATAATGTGGCAAACGACCGTCGTCAAGCCAGTGAAGACGTGACGGTTAAAGATTGGGACCAGTGTTTACAAATTAATTTAAATCCTGCTTTTTTTGCCTCTCAAGTGGCTATGTCGTTTATGCAGCAAGAAGGTGCTGGCAGTATTATTAATTTTAGCTCTATCAATGCCATTATGGGCCAACCGCAAATGGCAGGTTATGTAACCGCCAAAGCGGGTTTAATAGGTATGACCAAAGCACTCGCTCGTGACTATGGTGAGTTTGGTATTCGCGTTAATGCCATATTACCAGGCTGGGTTGCAACCGAGCGCCAATTAGCAAGCTGGTTCACCGAAGAAGAGCAAGTAAAATGGATGGAAGCTATGGCGCTTAAAAAATTAGTAACGCCAGACGACGTCGCTAATTTAGCGCTTTTTTTAGCCGCCGATGAAAGCAGTATGATCACCGGGCAAGGCATTAAAATTGACGGTGGGAGACTTTAAAGTTTGACTACTTCAACTTTGTTTATAGCCGTTGACTGGGGCACAAGTCATTTACGTGCTTACTTGTGTAAAGTAGGTGAGGGCAGTGAGTTAACGTTAATTGATCAATGTGACGGGCCTGGCGTTGTAAAAGTTAATCAACACTTTCAACAAACACTCATTCACGCAATTACACCTTGGACAGCGCAATATGGTGTACTACCTATTTATATTGCAGGCCAAATTACATCAACGATTGGTTGGCATGAAACCCCTTATCTAGAGTGCCCAATTAACCCTGAAGGCTTGCTTGATGCTGCTGTTAGCTTTGAATGTGAAGGGCACACCATTAATGCCTTACCAGGCACAAAATGCACGTTACAAAACACGCTAATTGATGTCATGCGAGGTGAAGAATTACAAATACTGGGTTTTTTAAAACAAAACGAGCAGTATCAAACGGGCAAAATTTTACTGTGTTTACCTGGTACGCATACCAAGTGGGTACTAATTAACAATGGTAAAATAATATGTTTTAAAACCGCTATGACCGGTGAGTTATACGACCTGTTATGTCATCAAAGCGTATTAATTCCTGATGATTGCGCTGAAGGTGAATTTGATTGGCAAGCGTTTGAGCAAGGCTGCGATTTAACATTGGGTAGTGATAGCGGAAATTTAGCCCATGGTATTTTTAGTGTGCGAACACGCCAACTGTCTAAAGAATTAACCCCTGTTCAAGCTAAAGCATACCTATCGGGTGTACTAATTGGCAGCGATGTACGCGCAGCACGTTATGCAAGTGAATGGCAACTACTTAGCAACACACAGGTTGTGGTTATTGGCACTAAGCAACTTAACACGTGTTTTACCAAGGCGCTTACAAAAATAGGGGTACAGTGTAGTGAGTTTGATATTAAATCGGCAACGCTTAGTGGGTTTAACTACCTATATCAGTCGGCTGAATAGTTAAGAATAAAAGCCCCTTTATAATTTGTTAGCCATAAAGGGGAAAACGGGGAATAGTGATAATGAAACGGCTTATTAATTGAGTGTTTCAATATAATTATTTAAAACTGTAATCTGCTCATCGCTAAAACGTAAACCCAGTTTACTGCGACGCCATAAAATGTTGTAAGCATTACCAGCCCACTCTTGTTTTAGTAAGTAATCAACTTCAGCAGCAAATAAGCCATGGCCAAAGTCATGTCCTAAATCACTGAGTTGTGTGGCATTACCTAAAATAATTTTTGTACGTGTGCCATACGTACGCACAAAACGCTTCAACGTCACTTCTGGTAGCCAGTTGTATAAAGATTTAAGCTCTTGAGTCAGTGCTTCAACATTATCAAAGTCGCCACCAGGTAATGCACTGTGTTTAGTCCATGCTTTACCCATTTGCGGATAAAAGTCTTCTAACTTATCAACAGCGGCTTCTGCCAGTTTACGGTAAGTGGTAATTTTTCCACCAAATACGCTTAATAATGGAGTGTGTTTACTCTCACTTGAAAGCTCTAGCTTGTAGTCACGTGTTACGGCTTGCGCATTAATAGATTCGTCATCTAGTAGCGGGCGTACACCTGAAAAAGTATGAACTATGTCTTCGCGTTTAATGTGGTTTTTAAAGTAGCTGTTAGTAATATCGATTAAGTAATCGATTTCTTCATCACTAATTTTAACATCTTGAGCTGCGCCGTTATGCTCTACATCGGTTGTGCCAACTAACGAATAGTCATCTTCAAATGGAATAACAAATACAATTCTTTGATCTTTATTTTGTAAAATATAGGCTTCTTTCTCGTCGTGAATGCGAGGCACTACAATGTGGCTGCCTTTTACAAGGCGAATATTTTGTGGTGATTTTTCAATTAGCGCTTCATCAAATAATTTTGCAACCCACGGACCTGCTGCATTAACAATGCCTTTAGCTGATACAGTGTATTTACTTTTAGTATTTTGTTGCTCAAGCGTTACCTGCCATTTATTTTGCTCACGTTTAGCTTTTACACACTTGGTTTGTGTAGCAATGGTAGCGCCTTTTTCTTGTGCAGAAAGGGCATTTAAAATAACTAAACGAGAGTCATCAACCCATCCATCTGAGTATTCAAAACCTTTTACAATAGATGGCTCTAGCACGCTATTTTCGCCAAATTTAATACCTCGAGAACCAGCCAGTGTTTCGCGCTTGGCTAGGTTGTCGTACATAAACAAGCCAATGCGGATCATCCATGCAGGGCGTAAATGCGACTGATGTGGTAATCTAAAAGTAAGTGGCCACATAATATGAGGGGCATTTTTAAGCAGCACTTCTCGTTCAGCTAAAGCTTCTTTTACTAATCTAAATTCATAATGCTCAAGGTAACGTAAACCACCGTGGATTAACTTAGAACTATTTGACGATGTCGCACAAGCAAGGTCCGATTGTTCACACAAAAGTACCTTTAAACCTCTGCCAGCTGCATCAGCTGCTATTCCTGTGCCGTTTACACCACCACCGACGACGAGTAGGTCGTATTCGTTATCTGCTAATTCCACTGTGAGCTAACCTTTTTATTTGTAATATAAATAAGATATATGTCATCATAAAGCGACCGTCAGTGTTTGACAATAGCTAACCGTGCTTTTTGATTTTAAATTTTTTAGCCTGATCTTTTTAAAATCAAACTGCGTAAAACGCGCCTTTAAATAGCGTTAGGCCTGCTTTAAAAGCCGCTAAATTTCATTAGCGGCTGCATACATTACTGTTGTTGGCAATCGTCGCTAGATAGCCGAACTTGCGCTACACAGTGCTGCCATTTTGCGTATAAATCATTACGTTCATCAGCACCCATTGTTGGCTCAAAACGACGGTCACAGGTCCACATTTTAGCGAGTTGCTCAGTTGACTCGTAAATACCTGCTTGCAAGCCGGCTAAATAAGCAACGCCTAACGAGGTGGTTTCGGTGACCGTTGGACGCTCTACGGTTGCACCTAAAATGTTAGATAAAAAGGTGAGTACCCAGTTATTTTTAACCATACCGCCATCTACACGTAGTACACTTGGGCGAAGTCCATCACGTTCCATTGCTTTTTGTAAATCTTTGGTTTGATAACCCACCGATTGCAAAGCTGCGGCAACAATAGTGCTAATACCAGAGTCGCGTGTTAAGCCTAAAATTGCACCACGTGCGTTAGGGTCCCAATAGGGTGCGCCTAAACCTGTAAACGAAGGCACTAAAAATACCCCATGATCAAGTGGTACATCTTTCACTAGTGATTCACTTTCGCCTGCATGACTCAACAGTTTTAAGCCTTCAACAATCCACTGCATAGTGGCTCCCGCCATAAAAATGCTGCCTTCAATGGCGTAAGTGGGTTTGCCATTTAATCTATAAGCAACCGTAGTCAGTAAGCGGTTCTCAGATGTAAGGGCTTTTTCGCCCGTATTCAGCATTAAAAAACAGCCCGTACCATAGGTGCTTTTAGCCATACCTTGTTCAAAGCAAGCATGACCAACAAGCGCAGCTTGCTGATCGCCTGCAATACCACATACGCGTATTGGCGCGCCAAAAATATCTTCGCTGGTTGAGCCAAACTCGTCTGCTGAATCCATTACTTGTGGAAGCATAGATTCAGGAATACCAAATAAGTCGAGTAACTCTTGATCCCATTGCTGTGTATGAATATTAAATAACATGGTGCGCGAGGCATTAGTGGCATCGGTGCGATGCTCTTGTCCACCTGTTAGGTGCCATAATAAATAAGTATCAACGGTACCAAAGGCCAGTTCGCCAGCATCGGCTTGTTCACGTGCGCCCTCTACGTTGTCTAAAATCCAGCGTACTTTAGTGGCAGAAAAATAAGGGTCGAGCAATAAGCCTGTTTTGTCGCTAATCGTTTGGCAAAGTTCGTCAGTGCTTAGGCTTTCGCAATAATCACTGGTACGGCGATCTTGCCAAACAATGGCGTTATACACTGGCTTACCGGTTTTTTTGTTCCATACCAAGGTTGTTTCGCGTTGGTTGGTGATACCAATAGCAATAATTTCATCAGGCTTCACGTCGTTTTTAGATAACACTTCACGGCTTGTGCTAAGCACGGTTTGCCAAATATCGTTTGGGTCATGTTCAACCCAACCGTTTTTTGGAAAATGCTGTGAAAATTCTTGTTGTGCTGACCCAAAAACGTCTGCATCTTTTGTAAACAAGATGGCCCGAGAGCTTGTGGTTCCTTGATCAATTGAGAGTATGTATTTTGACATGATATTTGTGTTATTTATCTTATCTTATATATGACTAGATTGCCTTTAACAAAGGTTAATGGCAATGGTTTTTTCTTAAAATAGCCGATTAAAAAACAAACATTTTTATATTGTGTGTTAACTCATTTATATAAAAGGTTTTTATTTCAGTCTGGTTTTAAGGCGAAGGCGGCTATCAAGTTTTATAGCCGCTTAAATTAAGTATTACTTACTACGAGGTTTACTTTGTTGCCAATCCATACCTGATGAGAAGCGGTTATCAAAGCCATACCATTGTGGTAGTGGCTTACCATCAACAATGGCTTGGTCGCCATTTTGAGGTAAATCTAAGTACTTACACTGGCTGCTTATGTCTTTTACATGGCAATCCATCATGGCAAGTACAAAGTGTTTATTTATTTCGTTAATGGTGCGCAATGACCACGATGGCTCGTAGTAATGACCTAAATCTAATTCACTACTGCTTTGGGCAATAGCAGGGGCTGGGTGCGGTGCAATATTATGGCGGGCATTTTTATAAGTAAGCATGTACTTGTCGGCACTGCCAGTTTGGTTGTAAAGATTTTTAATGCCTTCAAAACCAGAAATATCATCTAAGTCACCTGCAATATAAAGTGAAGGCACTTTAATGTTTTTCATTGCTTTAGCGTCAAATAAGTTATGTTGTCCACCCCAAGGTGCGATAGCCACCATTGTTTTTATACGAGGGTCTACTTGCGGGTTTTGATATTGCCCGCCTGCACAGCTATTAAGTAGTTGCTGTACTTGTTTAATTTGAGCAGGGTCAGTCATTCCCGTAAACATGGCTGTAGTTTGCTCGTTAAAGGCATAACAACCACCAATTGTATTAACCGCACCAAATCCACCCATAGAGTAGCCAATAACACCTGCGCTAGTTTGATCTACTTGCTCGCTTGCAAAGTTGCTTTGTTCGTTAAAATAATTAATCACAAATTGCTGATCGCGTGAGCGATTAATCAAGGTGCTAAAAAAGCCCGCAAAGGGCGCGTTTTTAAAATCTACATGGGCGTTTGTGGAGTCTGTGTGATCAAGTGCAACAACTATGTAGCCATGCGAGGCTAAGTGCTCGCCAAGGTAGTACATAATTGTGCGGTAGCCGGTATAACCGTGCGAAAGCACTACAACTGGGTAGTTATCGGCGTTACTTATATCAACATCACGCTGTGCATCGGCTTGTAAGGTAAATTGTTTGCCTGAGCGAGTTATGTCTGTGTAGCTAGTTAGTGGTTTGTTTGCTTTACTATCTGCTGGATACCACACTTCAACTTTTAAAGGGCGATCTTTTTGGCTTTGCGTTGTGGGATCAAACTGCGCTGGATTAACTAAGTCTAGGGTTTTTACACCTACTTTATAGGTGCCTTTAGCTGCTAATTCAGGGAGCACTTCGCTGGTTATTGGCGGATAAAGTTGCTCAGGCTTATTTGATTCGGCAAATACCGCACCGGTTGTTAAACTGGCCGTGGCTAATAACATTGCTTTTGAAAGCGTTTTTAAACGGTGTGTTGTTGTCATTGTGTATCCTTGTTGCGTGTATTTTTATTTATGTCATGAGATTCGACAGTCGCGCTATATTCAATCTGCCATTGGTCTCTTAGGCTATCCATCATCGTCATAACCCGTAAGCTTGTGCTCAGTGGTAATATAGAGCTTTGTATTTGTTTATTTAATATGCACTCAGTAACGTGATCAATTTCAAATTTAAAGTTTTCATCATCACTAAATGGATAGTCAAAATGTTGAATAGCTTGCCCATTAATATGAAGCTCAAGACCTTTTGCACCTACAAACCAAGGTATGCGTATAAAGCCATATTCACCGGTAATACATGCTTCGGTTGGACCGTTTTGCTCAAGTGCGCTGCTAAGTTGTGCGAACTGACCATTACCATAATCGAGCATGGTAATATTTCGCGCATCTACACCTGTATCTGCCTTATGCACAAATGAGCTGATTTTTTCAGGTGCTTTATTAAAAACCACATCAGCAATCGATAGCGGGTAAATCCCTAAATCAAGCAAAGCGCCACCGGCTGTATTTGGGTTCATTAAGCGGTGGGTGTTGGCAAAGGTGCCGGGTAAACTAAAGTTGGCCTGCACGGTATGTACTTTACCAATAGCTGCTTCGCTTAGTAGCTGCTCTAATTTTATAATGGCGGGTAAAAAGCGCATCCACACTCCTTCCATTAAAAAACAATTTTTTTGCTTGGCCAGTGCGGTTAAGTTTTTTAACTGCTGTGCATTAACGGTAATAGGTTTTTCACTTAGTACGTGCTTATTATGCATCAAGCATTGGGCGATGCTTTGAAAGTGTTGGTCGTGAGTGTTTGCAATGTAAATAGCATCAATGTTTGGGCATTGCATAAGGGCTTGGTAGCTCTCATAGCCTTTAATTGAATAATGTGTGGCAAACTCGTTTGCGCGCTGCTCACTAGTTGAGGCTGCGCCAATAAGCTGAGCATCAGCGCAATGCGCAATGCTTTTAGCAAAGGTGTGAGCAATATTGCCACACCCAATAATACCCCAGTTAACCTTTGCCATATTGATACCTACTTTTAAAAAGACGTTATTTGTAACCCTGAACCTGCTGAGCACACATAAATATCTGCGTATAAGTTAAAGCGTTCAAAGTAATGTTTTTCAACGGCGGCTTTAATTAGCGGTACTTCTGCATCGCGGCATAAACACACTATTGCTCCCCCAAAACCACCGCCGGTCATGCGCACTGCGCCGCGCTCACCCATGGCTTCTTTACATATTTCTACTAAGCCATCCGTTGCGGGTACCGTTACTTCAAAGTCGTGTTTAAGTGATTGGTGCGATGCAGCCATCAATTCACGAAGTTGCTCCATATCATTGGCTTGTAATGCTGTAGTTGCGGCGATAACACGGTCGTTTTCGCTAATTACATGGTGCGCACGTTTGTATTCGTTATTGCTAAGTTGTGCTTTAACAGCATCTAGCTTAGCCATCGTTGCTTGGCGAAGTGTTTTAACTCCCATTTTTTCAGCAGCTTGTTCGCAATCAATACGGCGTTGATTGTATTCGCTGTCTACTAATTTACGTGGGTAGTTAGAGTTTACAATAACAATGTTTAAGTCATCAGGCACTTTCACAGACTTAGTTGCCAAATTTTCGCAATCTATTAGTAATGCGTGGCCGTTTTCGCCTTTTGCCGAAATGAGCTGATCCATAATGCCACACTGGCAATGCATAAAGTCGTTTTCAGCTTCTTGCCCTAGTAGTGCAATTTTTTCTTCGCTTAAACCAAGCTGTGCAATATGGTTAAACATACCACCCACAGCCACTTCTAATGCTGCCGATGATGATAAACCACTACCTTGCGGTAAGTTACTATCAATAAGTAAATCAGCACCGCGTAAGGTGTGGCCTGCGCGTTTTAATACGAATGCAACGGCGCGAATATAATTTCCCCATTGCGATTGACCTTCGCTAATCGGTTCGTCAACGTTAAAGCTGTCTTGCTCGCCTGGGTAATTGAGTGACTGCACGGTAATTGTATTATCGTCGCGCTCTTTAAACATCACTTGGGTACGAAATTCTAATGAGCACGGAAATACAAAGCCGTCGTTGTAGTCAGTAAACTCACCGATTAGGTTTACACGTCCTGGTGCAGCTGCAATACCCTGAGCAGGGGCACCGTACAGTGATAAAAAGTGGTGTTGAAATTCATTAAGCTTCATCTGTGTGTCCTGCTGTATTTTTATAGTGTGTAGTGCTTGCTGCTTTTAAAATAGACGCGGCTGTTTCTGCGCTTAAATCGCGCTGACTTTCGCCTAACATTTCGTAGCCAACCATGTGTTTTTTAACGGTGGCAGAGCGAAGTAGTGGCGGGTAAAAGTGTGCATGTAAGCGCCAGTGTTGCTCATCAGAGCCACGATTTGCTGGAGCATTATGCCACCCCATAGAGTAAGGGAAGCTGCAGTTAAATACGTTGTCGTATTTAGTGGTTAATACTTTTAATGCCTGAGCGAGTGAATCGGTTTGTACATCACTAAGCTGACTAAAGTTTTGAATGTTGTCTTTAGTTACTAGTAAGGTTTCAAATGGCCATGCTGCCCAAAAAGGCACCACAACAAGCCAGTGTTCATTCTCAAATACGACACGGGTTTTATCGACTTGTTCTTTTTTTACATAGTCGGCAAGCATAGCAGTGCCGTGTTTATCAAAATAAGCACGCTGCTGAGTATCTTCGGCTTCTATTTCGGTAGATAGGTGCGAATGCGCCCATACTTGGCCATGCGGATGGGGCTGCGAGCACCCCATGATCTCGCCTTTATTTTCAAATACCTGAACACACTCGTATTGCTGTGCAAGCTCGGTATAGTTGTCTTTCCACGTTTTTACTACGGCATGCAGGGCATCGTGCTCAAGCTCTGGTAATGTTTTGTTATGTTCTGGCGAAAAACAAATTACGCGGCATTCGCCGCTTGCTTCATCAGCAATAAATAAATCGCTATCTGACTCTACGCTTTGTGATTGTTCGCTGGCATTGGGCGTTAGTGCGCCAAAGTCATTTTTAAAAACATGGGTGTATTTGTAGTCTGGGTTGCTGTCGCCATTTGCTCGTGTATTGCTTGGGCAAAGCGGGCAGCTTTCGTCATGCTTTGGCAATACTGTTTCGTTAACGGCTTCGGTTGCGCCTAACCATGGGCGGTTATTACGATGCGGTGAAACTAATACCCAGCGCCCCGTTAGCGGGTTTTTACGTCTGTGAGTACTTTCTAATAAAGCCATATCAACTCTCCAACCCACTTGGGTAATTAGTTTGCCAGCGCCATGTATCGTTGGTCATGTCGCTCAGTGTTAGTTCTGCGTGCCAGTTAAGGGTGTTTTGCGCTTTTGTGGCATCAGCGTAATTGCAGGCAATATCGCCTGCACGGCGCGGTGCACTTTTATACGGAATAGCTTTACCTGCTGATGCGCTAAATGCGTTGATCATATCAAGCACTGAATAACCTTGGCCTGTGCCTAAGTTGTATGCATGAAAGGCGGTATCTGATTTATGTTGCATAAATGCCGCTACATGGCCTTTAGCTAAATCTAAAACGTGAATGTAATCGCGCACGCCAGTACCATCTTCGGTATCGTAGTCGTCACCAAAAATATTAACTACCTCACGTTTACCTACCGCAGTTTGAGCAATAAATGGCATTAAATTATTTGGAATACCATTTGGGCTTTCGCCCAATAAACCACTTGGATGTGCGCCTACTGGGTTAAAGTAACGCAGTGCTATGCCCATAAAGTTGCTGTTGGCATTACATACATCTTGCATGGCTTGTTCTACCATGACTTTAGTCCAACCATAAGGATTGGTTGCGCGTATTGGGTGCTTTTCATCAATAGGCAGGTAGTCTGGCTCGCCATAAACAGTGGCCGATGAGCTGAAAATTATATGATTAACACCTTCATCTTGCATGTTTTGTAGCATGCTTAATGTGCCCGATACATTGTTTTGGTAGTAACGTAGTGGTTGCTCGGTCGATTCACCTACCGCTTTTAACGCTGCAAAATGAAATACAGCCTCAGCCTGAGTGTGCTTAAGCGCAAGTTTAAACTGCTGCTCGTTTTGAATATCGCCTAAAATAAATTCAAAACGTGTACCTGTAATTTTTTCGAGTTGATCAAGTACACGAGGGCTCGCATTAGATAAGTTATCGTAAATTACAGGTGTAATGCCTGCTTCATGTAATGCAATACATGTGTGGCTACCTATGTAACCCATGCCGCCAGTCACTAAAACTTTCATGTGTTTTCTCGAAAATATATTTATATGATAAATACTACTATTAAGGAAGTTTAAAAACAATAGTTATGAATTGTTCAAAATTCAAATAAATGATTAAAAAACATTCACTGCTATTGCCGTCACTTTATTAATACTTTCTATAAACTGATTCAACAACGGTCTAATTATCATTCAAAGATGGCAATGCTATTATTTCACAATCGTAATTCGTTAAATGTGTAAGCGCTGTATTACATAACATGGAGCTAGGTATGAACAAAAAAATTTTAATCACAGGTGCAACAGATGGCATTGGGTTTGAAACAGCTAAAATGCTGCTAGCGCAAGGTCATACCGTTCTTCTTCACGGGCGTAATGCGCAAAAGCTCAATAAAGTACACTCTTTACTCAATAACGATTATCCGCAAGCAAGCACACAAACTTACGTGGCCGATTTGAGTGAAATGGCGCAAGTGCGTAATCTGGCTAAACAAATAACAGCCGACCATAAACACTTAGATGTACTTATTAATAATGCAGGTGTGTTTAAGCTCGACAACCCTGAAACTGCAGATGGTCTTGATGCACGATTTGCAGTAAACACATTAGCGCCTTATTTATTAACAACTTTACTATTACCGCTTTTTGATACCCAAGGGCGAATTGTTAATGTGTCGTCAGCGGCGCAAGCAACAGTCAACTTAGATGCACTGATTGGGCAAAGCTTTTTGTCAGATAACGCAGCATACGCACAAAGCAAATTGGCAATTACAATGTGGTCGCGTCATATGGGTATAAAACTTAAGGGTAATGGTCCATTGGTGGTATCGGTTAACCCTAAGTCGCTACTAGGCAGCAAAATGGTTAAAGACGCATACGGCCTTAATGGCGGCGATTTAAAGTTAGGTGCCGATATATTTTGCCGCGCTGCACTAAGCGATGAGTTTAGTAATTCAACAGGGCTTTACTTTGATAATGACGCTGAGTGCTTTTCAGCCCCTCATGCAGATGCATTGAATGACGCTAAAAATCAACAGCTAATAGATGCACTCGATTTAAAGTTATTACAGCTAGCAATATAGCTAACGCAATTTGAGCGCTGGTTATAGAGTGTATTACCTAGTTATACACCGTATAAAGTTTTATTGAAGACAAACAAAGAGTTCACCACTTTAAAATGGCGAACTCTTTTTTGTTTTTGGAATTTTATATTTATTGTGCGCTTATTAAACGCTGATACAACCAATCTTTTAATTCAGAACGGTCGTGTTTTAGCTGGTGCATTTGCTCATCGCTAATAGGCGCACCGTCCAATTCTAATATTCTTATTTCTTTATCTAGTTTATTGTACTGCTCGGCTTTTTCTGCAAAGTCAGCATCACTTTTGTTCAACGTATTTATCGTGTTTATGTGCTCAGGAAAGTCGTTTGTTAATGAATGGTCTTCGCCTAACATAGTCGCTCCTTAGTAAAAAATAAGCTTATACAAAATAAGCTGTCACTTAATGAGCTTGGGTTTAAATAAGGGGAATTCAACCACTCGCATCAAAAATTTAATAGGGTAAGTAAGTGTTACGTCATGCTAAAGAGGGAATTACTATTTATCTAGTTGCAAATCACTGACACTCATAACAGCTTGGGTTAGAATGCAACACGCCTAAATACTCCCGATAACTATCTTTATTGAGTACTTAATTACATGCTTTTAATGATCGATAATTACGATTCGTTTACCTATAACTTAGTGCAGTACTTTCAGCGATTGGATCAAGACGTATTAGTAAAACGTAATGACGAGTTGAGCATTGCGCAAATTAAACAACTTAATCCGGAGCATATAGTTATCTCTCCGGGTCCTTGCTCACCGAATGAAGCTGGTATATCGTTAAGTGTAGTTGAACACCTAAAAGGCCAATTTCCTATATTAGGGATTTGCTTGGGACATCAAACGATTGCCCAAGCTTTAGGCGGGGATGTAGTGCGCGCTAAAAAAGTAATGCATGGTAAAACATCTCCCATAACGCACACCAATAAAGGTGTTTTTAAAGGATTAGCTAATCCTTTAACGGTTTGTCGTTACCACTCGCTGGTGGTTAAAGCGCAGTCGTTGCCCAACGAACTTGAAATAACAGCGTGGACACAAACACCGCAAGGTGAGTTTGACGAAATAATGGGCATGCAACACAAGGAGTTAGCAATTGAAGGGGTGCAGTTTCACCCGGAAGCTATTTTAACCGAGCAGGGATTAACGCTGCTTGATAACTTTTTAACTCGCTTCTAGTCTAATAACACTAAACGTATTCAATAATTACTAATTAACGAGCACTATGACTGAACTTGCACAACAACAGCGTACAGCAAAAATACTTGATCAACGGGGACACGATTTGCTGTTGGGTCATAGTTTTGCGCATCAGCAAATTGGGTTTATTCATACCTTAGATATTGATTACGGCGAGCCTATGAAGCAGCGTACCTTGTTGCAGGTTGAAGTGTCAGCGCAACAAAAGCGTAAGCAAACAAGTACCGCTCATCATAAGTATCGTGCACAAGCCAGCGAACAGCTTCATAAAGTAATTGAAACAGCTATATTTAAACAGCTCGAAGATATGGACGCAGTGATTCAAACCACAATAGGGATTGAAGACAGCGTTGCCACTATTTTAGATATATTAGCTGTAAAGTCGGCCTCAGTTGGCCGTTTAGAGCCGTTAGTAAACGATTTAAGCTGGCTAGGGCGCGAATTGGTCACGTTGGTTAACCTCCCGTATTACCGAAACCAGCGTAGTAAAAAAAATACCGCGGTAAAAGTAGACAGCCCCGCACTTGCTCTGCGTTACATAGGGCTTGATAACTTACAGTTAGTGATTCCCACATTTGCAGTTCGCCATTGGATGCCCCACAGTACCGAGCCTTTTTCGTTACTAAAACGTAGGCTCAGAGACAGCGCAATGGCCAACGCCATTGCCGCGCAAAAAATTGCAGAAATAAACGACGTAAACGAGATACACGCATTTACCTTGGGTATGTTATTAGATGTAGGGCGTATTACGTTAGTACGTTTGTACTTAAAAACCTTTGAGCAGGTTTGGCAACGAAAAGTACAAATAGCACGTCAAGAAAACCAAAAAGACCTTCACACAGCATTATTAGAGCTAAAGCCCGACCCTTTATTTTTAACTACACTGCTGTGCAATAAGTCAATTCAGGTCAGTGGGCGAGTCATCGACAAAATGGCCTTTAAATATTTGCCATTTAAAGGCGTGATGGAACAGCTACAAAATGGCGTAAATAAAGGCGATAGTGCCTTACCGTTAACGCAGGTCATGTTAAAAGCGCGGTGTTACTCCCAGTACTTAACTTTAAAAGAACACCAACTAATTGAGCCCGACGAAACGGCGGCGTGGTTTTCGTATTTTCAGTTCACTAAAACGGAACTAAAAACCCTTCAAACAAGCAATTTTACCAATCTTGCTATTCAAATTGACTAAAAAATTAAATTTTTTGTTAATTTTTTTACGACTATTCATTCATTCCCACTGATTCATCCGTAAAGTTATTTAGTGGTAAAAGCCTATGCAGGTCACTACTGATGCGGTTAGTTAATAAAAAATAAGTGTGTTTAGGTATGCAAATAGTTATTCACTATCTATGAAATAATATCTTAAGCCCTTTATTTTCAAGGGTTACATGAAAGTTTTTAACGAGACAGCTACCACTAATTCTGAAATAATGGGCGTCTGAAAATTGAACCACAAAGCAATTTTTTGTACCCAACAGACACCTGAACGTACTCAAAAGCTTGGTTAATATTTTTAATCAAACACTTATTTATGCTTTGTGTAGATCACAATTAAGAGGAAATAAAATGACAGTCAATCGCGAATTATTTGATCACGTAATGGTTCCTAACTACGCACCTTCAAGCGTAATTCCTGTTCGAGGCGAAGGCTCTCGCGTATGGGATCAACAAGGCAAAGAGTTTATCGACTTTGCTGGTGGTATTGCTGTTAACTGTCTTGGCCACTGTCACCCTGCTTTAGTAGGTGCATTAAAAGAACAGGGCGAAAAAATTTGGCATTTATCAAATGTTATGACTAATGAACCGGCGCTTCGCCTCGCTAAAAAAATGGTTGATGCCACTTTTGGTGAAAAAGTTTACTTTGCTAACTCTGGCGCAGAAGCAAACGAAGCTGCACTTAAATTAGCGCGTCGTTTTGCACTTGATAAATTTGGCCCAGAAAAATCACAAATTATTGCATTTAATAAAGGTTTCCACGGTCGTACATTCTTTACTGTAACTGTTGGTGGCCAAGCGGCATACTCAGATGGTTTTGGTCCTAAGCCGGGTGACATCGTACATTGTGATTACAACGATCTAGCCGCATTTGAAGCGCTAATTAGCGACCAAACATGTGCCGTAATGATGGAACCACTGCAAGGTGAGGGCGGTATTGTTTCACCAACTGACGAGTTTGCTCAGCAAGTTCGCGATTTATGTACTAAACACAATGCGCTACTTATTTTCGATGAAGTACAAACAGGTGTTGGCCGTACAGGTGACTTGTACGCATACCAAGGTTTAAATGTAGTACCTGATATTTTAACTTCAGCAAAAGCATTAGGCGGTGGTTTCCCAATTGGCGCAATGTTGACTACAACAGATATTGCACAGCATCTAAAAGTAGGTACTCATGGTTCTACTTACGGCGGTAACCCGCTTGCATGTGCTGTTGCCGAAGCCGCATTTGATACTGTTAACACACCCGACGTAATTGCTGGTGTAAAAGAAAAAGCAGCTTTATTTAACGAACTCCTTGCAGCGGTAAACGAAAAATACAACGTATTTAGCGAAATTCGCGGTAAAGGTTTGTTAATTGGTGCTGTTGTGAATGAGCAATACAAAGGCCGCGCTAAAGAATTTTTAGTAGCCGGTACTGAACAAGGTCTAATGTCATTAGTGGCAGGTGCTGATGTTGTTCGTTTTACACCGTCTCTTGTTATCCCAGAAGCGGATATTCGCGAAGGTATGGCACGTTTTGAAAAAGCAGTTGCAAGCGTAGTAAACGCATAAGCTGTTTTAGCCAATCTACCGAGGGCAAGCATTGTTTGCCCTACGAATTTTATTTACCGTTATTTATAAGGGAGCAAGCGGACTCATGATGATCCTTCGCCCAATCCAGCAAAATGATTATTCAGCATTACTGACAATCGCCCACGAATCGGGCCATGGTTTTACATCTTTGCCTTTAAACGAAGAGCTATTACAAAAGAAGATTGACCATTCAGTAAGCTCATTTGCTAAACAAACGTCACAACCCGGTGACGAAGGCTACTTGTTTGTTCTTGAAGATAGCGAAACAGGTGAAGTAGTAGGTACCTCGGCTATAGAAGCAGCTGTGGGCCTAGATGATGCGTTTTATCATTACCATTTAAGTAAAGTGATTCACTCTTCGCGCACACTAGATGTTTACAAAGCGGTAGATATTTTAACGCTATGTAACGACTACACTGGCGCAACAGAGCTGTGCACCTTGTTTTTGAAAGACGGCTATCGCAAAAACTGTAACGGCAAACTGCTGTCTAAAGCACGCTTTATGTTTATTAAACAACACCAAGCACGCTTTGCAGAAACCGTTATTGCAGAAATGCGCGGTGTGTCTGATGAAAACGGCAATAGCCCGTTTTGGAAGTGGTTAGAAGAACACTTTTTCTCAATGGACTTCCCAACAGCAGATTACTTAACGGGTATTGGCCAAAAAGTATTTATTGCTGAACTAATGCCTAAATACCCAATTTACGTCAATTTATTGAGTAAAGATGCGCAAGCGGTAATCGGTCAAGTTCACAACAATACTCGCCCAGCGATTGAATTATTAAAAAGCGAAGGCTTCACGTTTAACGGCTACGTCGATATTTTTGACGCAGGTCCAACAGTTGAAGCAAAAGTAGATAATATAGCTACAGTACGTAACTCACACGACTTTATTGTTGAAATTGGTGAGCAAACGGGCAACACCATGGTGTTATTAGCAAACGACAAGCTCGAAAACTTCAGAGCGACCGTTGCATCAATGAGTTTCGACGAACGCGCTAAAACCGTTGTGTTATCACAACAAGTAGCCGACGCCCTGCAATTACAAACGGGCGATACTGTTAGCGCAACCCCAGTTTAATTTAGGAGAAAGTATATGACTCATCCTGCACAATTTATTAATGGTCAATGGTCACAAGGCCAAGGCTCAGAATTTAACTCAGTAAACCCAGCAAATAACGATGTTATTTGGCAAGCACCATCAGCCACTGCAGAGCAAGTTGATGCAGCTGTTGGCGCTGCGCGTGAAGCGTTTTACGCATGGGCTGATAAAAGCTTTACTGAGCGTTTAGAAATAGTAAAAGCATTCGCAGCACAATTAAAAGAAAACAGTGAAGAGCTTGCAATCACCATTGCACAAGAAACAGGTAAGCCACTATGGGAAACACGCACTGAAGCGGGTGCGATGGTTGGTAAAATTGCCATTTCAGAAAAAGCATTTTTAGAGCGCACGGGCGATGTTGAAAATGCAATGCCATTGGGCCGCGCGATGATTCGCCACAAGCCACACGGTGTTGTAGCAGTATTTGGCCCGTATAATTTTCCGGGCCACTTACCAAACGGCCATATTGTGCCAGCGTTACTAGCGGGTAATACGGTTGTATTTAAACCGTCTGAACTAACACCAAAAGTGGCTGAGCTTACCCTTAAATTGTGGGAAAAAGCGGGTTTACCAGCAGGCGTTATTAACCTTGTTCAAGGTGAAGTTGAAACGGGTAAAGCCCTTGCTGCTCATAAAGGCATTGATGGCTTGTTCTTTACTGGTTCATCGCGCACAGGTCATATTTTACATGAACAGTTTGCAGGCCAGCCGGGTAAAATTTTAGCTCTCGAAATGGGCGGTAATAATCCGCTTATTATTACTGATGTTGAAGATACTAAAGCCGTTGTTCACGATATTGTGCAATCAGCATTTATCTCGAGCGGTCAGCGTTGTACCTGTGCTCGTAAGTTATTTTTACCAACAGGTAGTAAAGGCGATGCAATATTAGAGCGCCTAATTACTGCAACTAAAGCCATTAAAGTAGGCAACTACGACGATGAAGATCAGCCATTTATGGGCTCTATGATCTCATCAGCGGCAGCAGCGGGTATGGTTAAAGCACAACGCGAGCTTGTTGAGCTTGGCGGTAAGGTCCTTGTAGAACTAGAGCACACAGCAAATACCGGTTTTGTAACGCCAGGTATTATTGAGTGTTCAGCAATTGGCGACTTCCCAGATGAAGAGCATTTTGGCCCACTTTTAAAAGTATTCCGCTTTGACGACTTTGACAGCGCAATTGATAAAGCAAACGACACAAGCTTTGGTTTATCAGCAGGCTTACTCAGTGACAGCCAAGCTGATTACGACCACTTTTTACGTCGTATTCGTGCTGGTATTGTTAACTGGAATCGCCCAATTACGGGTGCGTCTAGCGCTGCACCATTTGGTGGTATTGGCGCATCAGGCAATCACAGAGCAAGCGCGTACTACGCAGCTGACTACTGTGCATACCCTGTAGCTTCAGTAGAGCTTGAAAAAGTAGCCATGCCAGCAACATTAAGCCCAGGCTTAAAAATAGATTAAGTTAATAATACTTAATTAGTATAAAAGCAGCTTCGGCTGCTTTTTTTGTATGCTTAAATCACAAAGCTAGCAATCAACCGCGCTTTCTGCTTAAATCAGCGTAAGTAATATTATTAGGTGGTAAATATCATGGTTTTAGATAGGCAAGGGTACGATGATTTAATCATGTATCTAACTCAAAATTTAGCATTGTTTGAGAAGCCAGGTGTAATAAAACCAGGCGCTCCAACGGTAATGGAACTCATAGAAGATGTTATTGCCGAAAACGTTATGCTAATTTGTGAACAGCACACAAACCTCAACACAGAACAGCGCAGCTTAATTGTACGCGAGGTTGATGGCATTGTTTACGATTTACAAGAAGTGCTTAGCAGCATTACGTCACAGCCTGTTACGGTTGAGCAACATGAGTTTATTGACGAATTTGCCAGCTTAATTAAAAATCTCTTCGACAGCGCTGTTTCGCAGCAGTATTAAGCCTCAATTTATAGTGCCGCGTATCGCATTTTCGTTTGCAACTGCGGCCAACTTGCTTACAATCAACAAAAATATTTTTGAGATAAAAACATGCAAGCAAATGTAAAGTGGGTCGAAGGCGACACGTTTGTAGGTCGTTCTAATTCTAATCACAACGTAGTATTTGATACCGGTAGCGATAGTGCTGCACCTAGCCCAATGGAAATGGTGTTGATGTCGGTTGGCTGTTGTTCATCGGTTGACGTTGTGGGTATTTTAAAAAAAGCTAAACAAAATTTTTCAGACGTCCAAGTACAATTGAGTGCTGAACGCGCCGAAACCGCTCCTCGCGTATTTACTAAAATCAATTTACATTTTGTTGTTACAGGCAAAAACGTGTCTGAAAAGCACCTTGCACGCGCTGTTTCTTTGTCTGCTGAAAAGTATTGCTCGGTAGCATTAATGCTTGATAAAACAGTAGAAATTACTCATAGCCATGAAGTTGTGCAAGAACAGGTAAAATAACGCTTTTTCCATAAGGAAAATTCGTATAAAATCCGCGAACTTTTCATTCTGCAGGTGCAGATTTCACTAATTTATAGGTTGGTTTATTATGAACAAACCCTTCGATAAACTTAAACTTCATGGCTTTAACAATTTAACCAAAAGTTTAAGCTTTAGTATTTACGATATTTGCTACGCAAAAACCGAGCAACAACGTAAAGAATATATTGAATATATCGATGAGCAGTACAGTGCAGATAGACTAACCGACATTTTAGGTGAAGTTGTTGATATTATTGGTGCCAATATTTTAAATGTTGCACGCCAAGATTATGAACCACAGGGCGCCAGTGTAACTATTTTGGTTTCGGAAGAGCCAGTAGAAGAGCAGCAAAATTACGATGCTGACGAAGCACCAGGCCCATTACCTGACTCAGTGGTTGCACACCTAGATAAAAGCCATATTTGTGTACACACATACCCAGAAGCTCACCCTGATGATGGTATTTGTACATTCCGTGCTGATATTGAAGTATCTACGTGTGGTATTATTTCGCCGCTTAAAGCATTAAACTTTTTAATTCATAGTTTAGAGTCTGACGTGGTAACAATTGACTACCGTGTTCGTGGTTTTACTCGCGACGTAAACGGCGTTAAGCACTACATTGACCACGCTATTAACTCAATTCAAAACTTCATGACAGACGATACCAAAGAAGCGTACCAAATGATGGACGTAAACGTGTATCAAGAAAACCTGTTCCATACCAAAATGATGTTAAAAGAAACCGACCTGAACACATACTTGTTTGGTCTTTCTACAACTGATTTATCGGATGATGAAGAAGAAGAAATTCGCTCTAAGCTAAACCGTGAAATGCAAGAAATATTCTATGGTCGTAACCTGCCAGAAACAGAATAATAGTCACGTTTTTGTATGCGTTAATAAATATACCTATAAATCACTTACATCAGAGTTTAGGTTATTTAACAAGTAACAACTCGGATTGTCGGCCGTTTAAGTACCACACGCCGGTTTTATCAAAAATAGCGTCTTCTTCTAGCATTATGCGTATTTCTTTATTCCATGGTTTTATAAACACCGCATTGTTAAGCTCAATAGAGTAAGCGGTATTTAAATGCAGTGGGTAGTCGCCATCGCCGGGTACACCCTGTTGTGAATCCCACATACCCAGTGTGGTACCCGCAGCATGACCATGATAGCCAAGCGGGTGCGTATAAATAGTGGGTTTTAAACCTTGGCCAATGGCTTTTTCGCGAGCGGCTTTTAATACCTGATTACCCGTTTTACCTTCGCCAAATTCAGCGGTAAAAATGTCTTGTAGTTTATTGCCTTTTTTAAGCGCATCAACAAGGTAAGCGGGCGCATTGGTTTCGCCAGACTTTAAAACATAAGCATGTTGTTGGGTGTCGGTATTTAAGCGTAAGTACGTAATACCAAAATCGACATGCAGTAAGTCACCCGCTTGAATAACGTTATCGGCGTAACCATTAGTAAAGCTGTCTTCGTGATCGAACGATTGGCTGTCGGCGCGTTGTATTGCAATACTTGGGTGAAACCATGTTTGCAGTTTTAACTCTTTTACGCGCTCTCTAAACCACCACACTAAATCGTCGCTGGTTGTTTTGCCCACCGTTATTACTTTGCTTGAAAAACCCTCGGCAATAATAGCGTGCGCAATAGCAACAATGTGTTTATACATGTCTATTTCTTGGGGAATACGCTGCTCTAACCAGGCAACTGCCAGCGGCTCGGCCGATATTATTTTATTTTTATAAGCGCTAGGTAAGTTGGCCATTAAGGTATTGTAATCGCCTAGCACTAAGCCGTCGGCATGACCCCAATCGGTAGACGTATTGAGTGCAATGTTATCTGGGTTGTAGCGTTCAATAATATCGTTCAGTGCTTGCCACTGGTTTGGCTGCGCCTTTTTGTCCCAGCCTTTTGTAAATACGTTACCTATTTTATAGGGCGCAATAGCGTAAGCATCCACATTGCCTTGTTCATTTAAGGCAAAGAGCAAAATGGTGGTACGCCTTGCCGATAACCAGGTTGCTGGCAGCATTGTTTTTAATATGGGATCTTCGTTGTATTCGCGGCTAATAAGCAGCCACATATCGATGTTGTGTTGCTTCATTAAGCTGGGCATTAATGTGTTTACCCTAAGCTCGGTTATATTATCTATAAACGCAGCGCGTTCTTTCATCGATAAAATAGCAGGCACGCCATCGGCTTTAGCTAAGGGACTTAAAACAAGCGTAGTAAGTAAGCTCACGCAAAGTAGGAGTTGTTTTGTAAGGTGCATAATTGTTTTATTTTTAGGCTAGTTAATTTATAACATGCCTTAATAGCAGTCATAAAAAAACATTTTGAGATAAACAGCACACAAAAAAGCCCAGCTAACTCGCTGGGCTTTAGCATGAATAGGAATATTATTTAATCATGCTGTAAATAAGTGCAAATACCGCAAGCGCACCTACCGCTAACACAAACAAAGTACTTAAACGGTTACGATACTTATGCAGAGCCGGTACTTTATAAACTGCAATCATAGGCATGATAAATAATATCATTGCAATAATAGGGCCCGACAGCTGATCCATCATATCGAGTATGCTTGGGTTTTTAACTGCACAAAACCAAATTGCAAAAAACATAATAACTACGCCAATTTTATCTACCGTTTTAGCACCAAGCTGTGTTTGCTTAGTCACCAAGCCTGTAAAGCTTTCGCGGGCTCCTAAAAAGTGACCTAAAAACGACGACGTAATGGCAATAAAGGCAACTAAAGGCCCAAGCGTCGCAATAAACGAGTTATGGGTAATGTTAGCAAGGTACGATAAAACCGAGACATTATCGGCTTTTGCTTGTGCCATCTGCTCACCTGTAAGCGACAGCACGCACGAAAATACAAACAGCAATACAAACACAATTAACAGTAAGCTTGTGCGCTTTAAAATGGCTTCTGATTTGCGTGTAGCAAGGTCGTCATAGTGTTCGCGTTGTACATGCACAAAGCTTGAAATAGCCGCTGCATGGCTAAACGAAAACACAATGATAGGAATAGATAACCACAGCGTTTTACCAAAGTTACCCACTTCAGGTAGGCTCATGTCGGGCATTTGCCAGCTAGGTATTAAATACAAGGATAAAAAAAACAAAATACCCACAAGCGGATACACCAAAATAGAAAACGCGCGCAGCATTAGGCGCTCGCCACCCATCATTAGGCTTATCATACCGGCTACCAAAACACCCGAAAGCACTATGCGAGGCGGCGACTCCATGCCCAGCTGGTTTACCATAAAGCTGTCTACCGTGTTGGTTAAGCCCACACCGTAAATAAGCAAAATAGGGAATATAGATAAAAAGTACAACAATGAAATTAATCGCCCTGCATTAACGCCAAAGTGTTCTTCAACTACATCGGTAAAATCGGCATGCTTATTTTTAGACGATAATACAAAGCGTGCTAAACCACGGTGGGCTAAAAAGGTCATCGGAAACGCTAAACACGCCATAATAATCAGCGGCCAAAAACCGCCAATACCAATGTTAATAGGTAAAAATAAAATACCCGCACCAACGGCGGTACCAAAAAGGCTTAAGGTCCACTGCGTATCGTGCAGGTTCCATTTAGATTTTGCGTTTGAATTTGCACTTGAATGCGCGTGTGTTGATGCATTTGAATGCGTTGCATCTAAAGGTGTTGTCATGTGTGTGTGCCGTCCATTATTTATAATAATAACCGCGCCGAAGGATATAGTTTTTGGCCCACTTTTTCATGTTTTTAGCGCCCTAGAGCCGCAATTAACTGCGTTAAAATAGCCCCCAAGTGTCATGAATACGAAACAGCGGTGTAAAAGTAAACAAAGCCAGCACAAGGTGTTTAAAAATGTAGTAATGACACGTTTTACTATTCTCTACACGGTAAAGTAACTCGCTAAAATATAATATTTATAATTGGCAAACACTTACACGGTTTGTTATTAATAGGTGTTCATAAAATAAGGATGTTTTCATCTGGAAGTAATGAAAATGTTTTTTGTTAAAATGTTATCTACTCAATTTATACTGTGGAGTGATATGAAACTTTTCATTTTTATAGCATTGGCCTTTTACTGCATCGGTTCCTATGCAGTGGTCATGAGACATGATGTTCCAATAGACAGTTATCGTGTTGAAAAAATACCAGAATATATTGTCGATATGCCACAGGAAGGCCATGGAGTCCTTATTGCTGAAAAGTGGGTAGTCACAGTAGCGCATACTATCTTTCACGACTATGCAGGGTCTAAGCTAAACGTCGGTTCGAAACAATATGAAATTGACAAAGTATATATCCATCCGGAATATGTAAAACCTAGCAACAATATACTTAGTGGCGACTTAGCGCCGCTTATGCAAGTTTTGGAATCAAGCAGTGATATTGCTTTAATAAAACTATCCAGCCCTGTTTTAGACATTAAGCCAATTTCAATTTATTCAAAATCTGACGAAAAAGGCAAAGTCATAACTGTATTCGGTAAAGGTGCTATGGGAAATTGATTATCAGGTGAAAATTTAGATACTAAATATTTATATCAGCCAAATAAATTTCAAAATGTTGTAGAAAGCGCAAATGGCAAATGGCAAATGGCTGACATTCAAATTTGACTCACCGCACAACGCGCTCCCTCTAGAAGGGATGCATGGTTCTGGAGATAGCGGGGGCGCCTCTATCATTTATCAAAGCGGTGAGCCCTCCCTAGTGGGATTGTCTAGTTGGCAATTTGCAACTGGAGATATTTCGGCATTTAAAGGCGGTTTATATGGTACAACTGCTTATCAAACTAGAATATCTAGTTACTACAATTGGATTACAGATGTTGTGGGCCGCTAACAAACAAAAAATAATAAATAATAGGGTTGTGCCTCTCTCTATGACTTACATCTATAACCCATAACAAGAAACACCCTAACTAAGGAATAAACCGATGATAAAGTATTTATTAATTTTATTGTTTTTAACACCTATTCAAGCATTTGCTGGAAAGTATGCAAATCAAGCTAATGAGAATCCATTTCATAATGGGGAGTTAAACGCAAAATATGAAGGAGAGGCAACAGCTTTAGGGGGAACAGTATTAGAACACATTACAGTAAACAACAATAACTTGTACTTGTTGGATTTAAAAACTCCATCTATCAACAATATTTGGGTAACGAGTTTTGTAAAAGCTCAAGGTAAAGAGGTAGTTGAGGTGGGTGATAATGTTATTTTTAAAGGTTATATTTCTACTGCCTCTAGTCTAGATGAAACTGAAGAGCTAGAAAATTCTATTCAATCTAAGACACTATTAATGGCGATATATGCATTGAACAAGGGCAAGTAAAGCAAAATTGAAAGGCTTTCTGTGGCTTTAATATAAGTATCTGAAACCTTATCTAGCTTACATTTTACATCGGCATGTGAATGACTACGTATTAACAGGCAATATATGGCAGACCAAGAAATAAGACAATTTATTGAGGATATACAATCTAAGTTTCCAGATGTCATACCGTTAATGGATAAACACGAAGAATGTGAATTCGCTTTTCGTATGGAGGAGCTTGCAAATTTAACAACGTTTGCATTCAACGAAAATAAAAACGCCGACGCCCTAAAGTATTTGTCATATATGAATCTAAAACTAGAGACTGCAAGCCCTGCCGAGTTTGAATACATAGATACCTATTATGTTGAGCACTTGTTTTGGAAAGCGACTCCCATCGGAATTGAAATGGGTTGGCCACTTGTTCCCGATAAACTAAAAAAGCTGTACTTAAATTTTCATGGGCAAGCGCCTCAAATACGTTGAGTATTGGTAAAGGTTGTTCTTATTTGTTTTTATTTAAAAATTAAAACCTGTTCCGAAAAGTTGTTAAGTAGGCGCTATTGTTCTGAACTTAATGAGAGATTTTTATTAAACTCCGTTATACTTCTTACAATTGAATATGCCAAATGAAGTAAATAGGCCGCTAACAGCAATGAGCACAGACATTCTTTTTCATACTATTTTTCCGCACGAAACCAGTCAAACATGGGTTGTATTTGTCCATGGCGCTGGGGGAAGTTCGGCAATTTGGTTTCGTCAGCTCAAAGCTTATAAAAAAGAATACAATGTATTGTTGCTCGATCTTCGTGGTCACGGTAAATCAAATAACTTAGTACAAAATTTTGTTGATAATAATTATTCGTTTAATAACGTCTCTAAAGATATTATTGATGTGTTAGACCATAACAATATCACCAGCGCACACTTTGTTGGTATTTCATTGGGCACAATACTCATTCGTAATATTGCTGAAATTGCGCCGCAATATGTTTCTAGCATGGTGCTAGGTGGCGCGGTAACTCGCTTTAATACTCGCAGTAATACCTTGGTTTATTTAGGTAATACGTTTAAGCACTTCTTGCCTTACATGTGGCTATACCGTTTATTTGCTTTTATTATGATGCCCAAAAAGCGCCATAAAGAATCTCGGCTTTTGTTTGTTCGTGAAGCAAAACGTTTGTGCCAAAAGGAGTTTATAAAATGGTTTAAATTAGCCATGGATGTAAACCCTTTAATGCAGTATTTCAAAGAAAAAGACATCGATATTCCCATTCTTTACATTATGGGTAAAGAAGATCATATGTTCCTTGGCCCTGTTAAAGAAATGGTAAAGCGCCATAAAAACAGCGTACTGCAAACTATTCACCATTGCGGCCATGTTTGTAATGTAGAACGCCCTGACTTATTCAACCAGCACTCGCTTGCTTTTATCGCCCAGCAAAACCGATAAAGGTTGTAGCTCTTAAAAATCGTTTAATCAATGGCAAGTCTTAAAAACGTATAACAGCCATCATTTGTTAATTGGAAACGGTCATTCTTTTGCCTTTATCCTTAAGCTAAAAACACTGTATTGCTTCATGCCGCACTCTTTTACACATAGTAAAATACCTCGATTAATATAATTTTATAATTGGCAATCACTTACACAGTTTGTTACTAATAGATGTTCACAAAATAAGAACACGCTCATGTTAACTATAAGGGTGTAATTTGAGCAAGTTACTAGAATGCAGGGAAGTGTGTGAGAACATGTTTAGTTTTAATATCATTACTTCTTAGTGGGTGTTCTCCAATTTGGAAGGAGCAACCTTATAAAGTGTATTACATTGACGGTACCAAAAGGTTAGGTTACAGCCTTGGTCAGGGCGCATATATTGGGCGACTGGATGAACCAATAAATATTAAGTCTAACGAGCAATATATTTCGGTTTATGCTTGTCCGCATAAAACTTGTGCTTTTTACTATATTGATAAAATCAAAGATAACAAGTTTGCTGAACACAAGGAGTTTGTTTATGGGCCATACACAAAAGCTCAATTTGCGGCGATAGCCAAAAAGTTAGGGTTACCGACTACGAATTCCAGCGTTAAGACTGCAATTTAATAAAGACTAAAACGTTACTTATATTTTCACCGGCTACAATAGCGCCAAATCAGTTAACTAAAACGCATTTAAAGTTTATAAGTACAGAACTTAAATAAAAACAAAGGCAGTAAAGAGAGTTCGCATGGATAAAAAGAAGGTGATTGTTATATTTTTCGGCATAATATGGTTTGTGTTTGGAGCCGCTTTTTTTATAGGTTTTGAGTCATTAAAAAAGCTGTTGTTCTGCGTGTTTGTATTTTCTTTTTGTTATAGATATATATATGCATTTATTTTAAAAAGGAGTCTTTATGCACCATATACCGGTGAGGAAATACCTCCTACTGAAGGTAATTTAACAAAGCGGCTCTTTATGCTGATTATAGCTATCGGTGCGTGTAGCTATTTTACTTTCTTTATTTCTTAAAAAAAATATATTTACCCATAGCCTTTATGTTTGGGAGATCAATATATGGCAATTTTATCAATTTCAGTAGGCGTTGCGTTTTTTGCAGTTGCTATGATTTGGTTTGGGTTTAGCGCTATGTTCGGCCAAATGGAAAATTCAGGTTTTGCATATAGCTTCATATTGTGTATGTTCCCTGCGTTTATTGGCTTGGTTTTAATAGTGCCTAGTACACTTTACCGAACTGTTTTTGTATTTGCCCAAAAGCCTGAGCAAACCCTGAAGGAAAAGGTTATTTTATCGCTTGGTTTGTTGATAACTTTGCTATGCTTTAGTGCGCTTATTAAGTTAGCTTTTACATAACAAATAACTTAAGCGTTACTAAGTATTTTACTTTATGCTCCCTGAGTAACTCTTATAGTAAAAGCTATCACTTATCTTGCTGACAACTGATAGCTCTTAACTTTTATTCTTCTATCGCACTTACAATAAAATACGGATTTAAGTACTCATCTTTGGTGTTATAAATAAGCGGGCTGCCATCAAGTTTAGTGACTTTTGCACCGGCTATTTCGGCGATTGCATGGCCTGCGCCGGTATCCCATTCACAAGTTGGGCCTAAGCGCGGGTAAATATCGGCGCTGCCCTCAGCCACTAAACACAGTTTTAGTGAGCTGCCTTTTGAGACCATTTCTACGTCGTCAAAGCGTTTTACAAATTCGGCTAAATCGGGTGATGGGTGCGAGCGGCTGCCTACAACACGTATTAACCCTTTGTTAGGCTTGGTAGTTACTTTAAGTTCTATACGCTCATCGCCCGTGTCTTTAAACGCGCCAATGGCGTCGCTTGCAAGGTACGATACGCCAAGTGCAGGGGCATCAACAACCGCGAGTACCGGTTTTCCGTTTTCTATTAGGGCAATGTTTACGGTAAATTCGCCGTTCTTTTTAATGAACTCTTTGGTACCGTCGATTGGATCGACTAACCAGTAGCTTTTCCATGTTTGGCGAATAGCCCAGCTTATGTCGGCGTTTTCTTCACTAAGGATGGGGATGTCGGGCGTAAGCTGAAGAAGCCCCGCTACAATGACCTTATGAGCTGCTAAGTCGGCGTCGGTTACTGGGCTTTCATCGGCTTTGTATTCAACGTTAAAGTCCTTTTCGTAAATCCCCATAATGGCTTTGCCTGCGGTGCGGGCAAGGATGAGGGCTTCTTCTAGCAGTTCGGTTTGGTTCATTGGGGTTAACCTATTATATGCGTTTGTTTTAGATACGTTATCAGTTGGGCAACCGATTGGTCTAGGGTGTTTTTACTTGTATCTAAAATTATTTCAGGCTTTGTGGGTACTTCGTAGTTTGAGTCGATGCCAGTAAAGTGTTTTATCTCTCCTGCGCGTGCTTTTTTGTATAGCCCTTTTGGATCGCGGCTTTCGCATACATCAAGCGGAGTATCTATAAATACTTCAATAAACTCTCCGTCGTCTACTAAATTGCGCACCATGTCACGTTCAGCTCTAAACGGCGATATAAACGCAGTAAGTACTAACAAGCCTGCGTCGGTCATTAGTTTTGCGGTTTCGCCTACACGGCGAATGTTTTCTATGCGGTCTTCATCGCTAAAGCCTAGGTCTTTACATAAGCCGTGGCGTACGTTGTCGCCATCGAGCAGGTAAGTGTGTACGCCTTGCTGATTAAGCGCTGCTTCGAGTGCGTTGGCTACGGTGCTTTTACCTGAGCCTGAAAAACCGGTAAACCAT
This sequence comes from Pseudoalteromonas sp. APM04, assembly GCF_022809815.1. NCBI lineage: Bacteria > Pseudomonadati > Pseudomonadota > Gammaproteobacteria > Alteromonadales > Pseudoalteromonadaceae > Pseudoalteromonas > Pseudoalteromonas sp. APM04. The sequence continues at coordinate 3,183,501 of NZ_CP094441.1, read as the reverse complement.
AAAATAGCCGGCTTATGTTTTTTTTGCTCGCTACGTTGTGCTTTAGTGGTTGCGTAGTTATGCCAAACTATATTTTCATCCATAGTGATGTGTCTCTTATGCTGTTTGCGCCAGTATTAAAAAGGAAATACCAGCGGGATCAGGGTTAATACCGTGATTGAATAAATAATAGAAAGGGGCAAGCCCATAACAATGTAATCTTTTAAGCGATAATTACCCGCGCTATACACCATTAAATTTGTTTGATACCCAAATGGCGATATAAAACTTGCCGATGCGCCAAAAGCAACCGCCATAATAAAGGGTAGCGGGTCTACATTAAAGCCAACAGCCAATGAGTAAGCAACCGGAAATGAAAGTGCCGCTGCCGCATTATTTGTAATAAGTTCGGTAAATAATACGGTCATTAAAAATATGGCTATAAATGCGCCGTAAGGACCAAAGTCGCCAAGTACCATAAATAGCGCACTCGATATTTGCCCAGCAAGTCCCGTGCCTATCATTAATTTTGCAAGCCCAATAGCGCTACCTACTACAACAAGTAACTCAAGCGGAAATCGGCGTTTTATTTCGTTTAGCTTTATGGTGCCGCTGAGCATTAAGCCAATAAGTAATACCAATAAGCCTTTTACTAACGGCACTACCCCAAAAATACTTAAACCCAATACACCCGCAAAGCTGAGTAATACAATATTAGATTGTTTGGGCGCAAGGTGGGTTTGTAAATCAAGGCCTGAAATATATACAAACTCACGCTTTAAATTAGGTAGGCTGTAAAAGTTTTTGCCGGGTGCCAAAATGAGTGAATCGCCTGCTTGTAATTGTACTTGGCCAAGGCCGCCTTGAAGGCGGTCGTGCCCACGGCGAATAGCAATAACAGCAGCGTGAAACTGTTCGCGAAAGCGTATTTCTTTTACTGTTTTGCCTATAAATTTAGACGACTGACTTACGACCACTTCAACCAAGTGTTCTATGTCTTTTTCGTGGTTATCGTGTACTACTTTTAAACCATCAAAGCGTGTTAATAGAGGGACTGATTTAATGTCGCCTACAAATAATAAAATGTCGTTTTGTTGAATAATTTGCTGAGGCGTTACTGCGCATATGCGTTCGTTATTACGAATTATTTCAGCTAGGAACAAGTCTTTTAAATCGCGTAGGCCGTTTTCTTCTACTGTGCGACCTATTAATTTTGAGCCTGTTTGTACTTTACCTTCAAGGTAAAAAGGAACAACTTCCTGATCGCTTTTGCCGTTGTCAGGCAAGTATTTAAGCATTACCAAAATAGTAATAAGGCCAACGCTAAGCGCGCCTAAACCCACTAAGGTAAAGTCGAAAAAGCCCAGTGGCTGCATACCTGCATCGACCGCAAAGCCGTTAACAATGAGGTTTGTTGAAGTACCAATGAGTGTAATGGTGCCACCTAAAATAGCAGTGTACGACAGCGGTAATAATAGCTTTGAGGGTGAATGGTTTGGGTTATCTTTTATTGCGGTAATGAGTGAGGCAACAACCGCCGTATTATTGGTAAATGACGATAAAAATGCAGTAGAAATCCCCAGCTTTGTTACCGACTTAACTAAGCTACCTTTAGATAACGACATGGATAGCTTTTGAATTAACGTGGTTTTTTCGATTGCAATCGACACTAATACGAGGAGTACTAAGGTAATAAGTGACGGATTGGCGTAGTTAACTAGCATGTTTTCAAGGTCAATTAGCCCGGCTAAGTAGCTGGTGCCAATAGCGCTTACAAATAACCATGCTGGATTAATGCGGGTGCCAAAAAGGCACCCGACTAAGGTAAGCATTATGCCTGTTAAAACTAGCTGCTCTACCATGCTTTATTATTCCTAACAGACATTAATAAACTTACAGTTTCGAAATATCAAGCGCTTGCCAATGCGGGAAGTGCTTGCGTACTAAGCTATTAAACTCAACTTCAAAGTCACTGAAATCGCTTTTACTTTTCTCGCTTTGTAGTACGTGTTCAATCATACCGGCTGCTACCGTTAAGTTAGATAAACGGTCAATTAGAATGAAAGAGCCTGTTTCGTGGTTATTGTGGTACTCGTCGGCCAAAATAGTTTCGGTTAGCTCAAGCGTTACAATAGCAATTTCGTTTAGCTGTAATGAATCGGCAGAGCCGTGTTCAAGCGTGTTTACATCAATAGTGTGGTCAATCTTTTTAACCACAGCCGATGTGTTTTTGCTGCCTAGTTTTAGGTTGTAGTTTTTACCTAGCACTAATGGCGATTCGTGCATCCATACAATTTTAGCCTGAAGCTGATTAGTAACAGCGGCAGTTGAACTTGCCGGTACGATTACGTCGCCGCGGCTAATGTCTATTTCACTGTTTAGCGTAATAGTAATTGCTTGGCCTGCTTCTGCTGTGTCTAGGTTGCCATTAAAAGTGACAATTTCTTTAATGCTTGATGTTTTACCCGACGGTAATACTTTTACAGCGTCGCCTACTTGTAGCTTGCCCGATGCTAATGTGCCCTGAAAACCACGAAAGTTTAAGTTAGGGCGTATTACATATTGCACGGGTAAACGTGCTTCAAAACCGGTATCGGTTTCAGCCGCTGGCGAATCTTCTAATAGCTCAAGCAGTGGTTTGTCGGTGTAATACGGAGTATGTGCAGAGCGCGTTACTACGTTGTCGCCTTTAAGTGCCGACATAGGCACAAACTTGATGTTTGTTACATTTAGTTGCTCAGCAAATTTAAGGTAATCGGCTTTGATTTTTTCATAAACGGTTTCGTCAAAATCAACGATATCCATTTTATTAATGGCTACAACAAACTGTTTAATACCTAGCGAGTCACAAATAAAGCTATGGCGTTTAGTTTGTACTTGCACGCCGTAACGCGCATCAACCAAAATAATGGCGACATCGCTTGTTGATGCACCCGTTACCATGTTGCGTGTATATTGCTCGTGGCCTGGTGTGTCGGCAATAATAAATTTACGCTTAGCCGTTGAAAAGTATCGGTATGCTACGTCAATGGTAATGCCTTGTTCGCGTTCAGCTTGTAGGCCATCTACTAGTAATGCAAGGTCAAGATCTTCACCTGCGTTACCTACTTTTTCGTTGTCTTTGTGAAGCGCTGCTAGCTGATCTTCATAAATTTGGTGGCTGTCGTGTAATAGGCGGCCAATCAGTGTTGATTTACCATCATCTACGCTGCCACAGGTAAGCATGCGCAATAAGCTTTTGTCTTGTTGGCGTGCTAGGTAGGCGTCTATGCCTATTTCTTTTACTTCGTTAAATGTATCGTTATTTTGGCTAGACATTAGAAATACCCCTCACGTTTTTTCTTCTCCATTGAGCCTGCTGAGTCATGGTCAATAACGCGGCCTTCGCGTTCTGATGACGTAGATAACAGCATTTCTTCAATAATTTCGGTTAGTGTACTGGCTGTAGATTCAACGGCGCCGGTTAGTGGGTAACAGCCTAATGTACGAAAACGGACCGATTTCATTTGTGGTACTTCGCCTTCTTCAAGTGGCATACGTTCGTCATCAACCATAATAAGGGTGCCGTCACGTTCAACTACAGGGCGCTCTTTAGCTAGGTAAAGCGGAACCATTTCGATGTTTTCTTGATAAATGTATTGCCAAATATCAAGCTCAGTCCAGTTAGATAACGGGAATACACGAATGCTTTCGCCTGGGTTTACTTGACTGTTATAAGTATTCCAAAGCTCTGGACGTTGGTTTTTTGGATCCCAACGATGGTGCTTGTCGCGGAACGAGTACACACGTTCTTTTGCACGTGATTTTTCTTCGTCGCGGCGAGCGCCACCAAAGGCTGCATCAAAACCGTATTTGTTAAGAGCTTGCTTTAACCCTTGGGTTTTCATTATATCGGTATGCTTACCAGAGCCATGAGTAAAGGGGCCAACGCCCATTGCTAAGCCTTCTGGGTTTTTGTGTACCAGTAGGTCAAAGTCGTACTCTTTTGCTATGCGGTCGCGAAATTCAATCATTTCACGAAACTTCCAGTCGGTGTCTACGTGTAATAACGGAAACGGAATTTTTGCAGGGTAAAACGCTTTACGCGCTAAGTGCAGAAGTACCGACGAGTCTTTACCAATTGAGTAAAGCATTACTGGGTTCTCAAACTCAGCGGCGACTTCGCGCATGATTTTGATACTTTCAGCTTCAAGTTGCTGAAGATGAGTTAAAGCCATTGTTAGTCGTCCTACTAAAATGATTAAAAGTTATAAAATTAAATTTGGTTACTAATGTGCTATATCGGTTAACGGTTGCGCATAGCTACTTGTTTGGTTGTTTTGCCCAAACCACGCAAGCTGCGAGTGTAAGGCAGCTACTTCACCAATAATAAGTAATGCTGGCGATACAATCCTGTTGCGTTCAATTAAATTGGCAAGCTCACCTAATTGGCCTGTTACTACACGTTGATTTTTGCGCGTGCCATTTTCGATCACGGCAACTGGCGTGTCGGCTTTGCGGCCATGCTGTAATAGTTCTGCTTGAATGTGTGGTGACTTAATTACGCCCATGTATATAGCAAGTGTTTGGTTTGGTTTAGCCAGTGATTGCCAATCAAGTTCTTGGCCGTCTTTTTTACAGTGCCCTGTTACAAACTGAATAGCTTGGGCATGATCGCGATGCGTAAGCGGAATACCTGCATACGCACTACACCCTGCTGCAGCTGTAATACCCGGTACTATTTGGTAATTCACCTTGTTGGCAGCTAGTACTTGTACTTCTTCACCGCCTCGGCCATAAATAAAGGGATCTCCTCCTTTAATTCGGCATACTTTTTTACCTTGTTTAGCTAGGTCAACCAACATTTGGTTAGTGTCTTCTTGAACAACACTATGGTCGCCTAAGCGTTTACCAACACAAATTAGGTCTGCATCACGACGAACAAGCTCCATAATTTCGTCAGACACTAAAAAGTCGTAAACAACGACATCAGCCTGTTGCATAAGTTGCAGTGCTTTAAGGGTTAAAAGTTCTGGGTCGCCAGGGCCTGCCCCTACCACATAAACTTCGCCCTCGGGCTCGGCTTTAGCGTCTAGCATTTGTTCAAGTTGTTGCTCAGCACCTTGGGTGTCGCCGGTTTGTACTTTACTCACAACTGATGAGTCGAACACGCCTTCCCAAAATTGGCGGCGATCAGAAAAGTGCTTAAAGCGCTGTTTTACTTTATCTCTAAAGCCACCCACCAATGTAGCAAGTGGGCCAATGTGTTGTGGTATTAATGTCTCTAACTTTTCGCGTAGACGACGAGCAAGTACAGGGGCTGTTCCCGCACTCGAAATAGCAATTGTAATAGGGTTACGGTCAACAATAGAAGGAAATATAAACGTACATTTAGGTTGGTCATCAACCACGTTTACAAACACATTGCGAGCATTGGCAAGCTCAAACACCGTGTTGTTAACTTCGTCTCGATCGGTTGCTGCAATAACTAGCATTTTTCCGTCTAGGTGTGATTCGTCAAAGTAAGCGTCTATTAGGGTCACTTCGTTGTGTTGTGCGTGTTCTTTCAATTCGTCACAAAACCAAGGCGCCACTAAGGTTACTGCAGCACGGGCTTTTAAAAACGCGCGACACTTACGTAATGCGACCTCTCCACCGCCAACAACCAATACAGGTTTGTTGTCGAGTTTGGTAAAGATAGGTAAATATTGCACGTTGGTAACACCTCTAAACAATTTTATAGAACGCTTTAATCTGTTGCGCAGAATATAGCGGCTATGTGTAAGTAAAAAATAATTAAAACCAAGTTGATATAACCAAAAGTTATATTGGGTAGCGGTTTTAAGCCTAAGACTGAGTTAACAAGGGATTGCGACTAGTTACAAGTAAAATAATAAGCTTAGAGTGTTTGGTTATGAGCTATAGCGAGTTTTTTTTAATTTGTTAATATGAGGCATATTAATTTTACCCAAGCAGGGCAAGGGAGTCCGTATGACAAAACAACAAGACGCATTACTCGCAGTAGAGCTTATGGATTTAACTAGCTTAAACACAAGCGACACTACAAAAGACATTAAAGCTCTGATCAATAGTATTAGGCCTGCACTAGGCACGCCAGCTGCGGTGTGTGTGTATAGTGATTTTGTAGACGATGCAAAAATAGCGCTTGCTGCACGAGAGCTTAGCCACGTTAAAGTAGCAACGGTGACTAACTTCCCAACGGGTGATGCCCCGTTAAGCGATGTAATAAACGAAACTCTCATAGCTATTGAACGTGGTGCAGATGAAATCGACCTTGTTATCCCCTATAAAAAATTAACGGCAGGGGATACGCAAGCCACGCTTAAGTACGTAAGTGAAAGTAAAAAAGCGTGCGGCACTAAAGCTCAGCTAAAAGTAATTATAGAAAGCGGCGAGCTAAAAACAGAGTCGTTGATTGCTCAAGCGACCGAACTGGCTATCAAAGGCGGCGCTGATTTTGTAAAAACGAGTACAGGCAAAGTCGCTATAAATGCGACGCTTGAGTCAACTAAGGTAATGTTAACGACCATTAAAAATTCAGGTAAACGTGTTGGTTTTAAAGCTGCCGGCGGTGTTAAAACGGTGGCTGATGCCAGTGAATATTTAGCACTAGCCCGTTCAATAATGAGCGATGACTACCTTCAAGCCACCACATTTAGGTTTGGTGCTTCAAGCCTATTAAGCGATGTATATAAAGTATTAGAGAAATAAAGGACAAATAATGAGAGCAAGAAATTCAGGGATGCAAAGTTTGGTTAATAATTTAGTTAAAGGTGCTTTTGTTGTTGGCGTAATTGGGTTTGGATTAACCGCATGCACTAACCCAAGTACGCCAGCGGGTGAAGAGGGCTATGTTTACGAAAAACCACGAGTATTTGGTGAAGGTGGTTACCAAGGCACCATGATAGGGCCTGCTAATTATGGTATGTCATTACTGCGTAATGAAGTGGTAAACATAGATATGCGGCCTAATACGTATACCGAAACATTTAGAATATTAGCTAATGATGATTTAAACATAAAATTTGATTTTCATGCTGTGATTGCCATTCAAAGTGGTTCAGTGCAAACCGTTGTTGAACAATACGGAGCAGAGAACTGGTACAAACGTTTTGTGCGTGAAACGTTCAGAACTTACGTAAGAGATACTGTGCAGAAATACGACAGTGGTGAACTTAAAACAAACCGCGAAAAAATAGCCCAAGAGGTCACACTGCGTTTACAAAATTATTTATCAACCACCCCCTTTGAGCTTGCCAATGTGGTTGTAGGTAATATTAACTACCCCGATATTGTTGCTAATGCGGTAGAGAAAAAACTAGCTGCGCAGCAGTTACTTGCTGAAAAAGAAACACAAAAAGAAATTGCGCGTAAAGATGCAGAAATACGTGTTGAAGAAGCAAAAGGCATAGCGCAGGCACAAAAAATTATTAACGCCACGCTTACAGCTAATTATTTACAACATGAAGCCATAAATGCGCAAATAAAAATGGCCGAGTCGCCAAACCATACAACGGTTTATATTCCTGTGGGTAATAATGGCGTGCCACTTGTTAAAGGGGCGAATTAAGCCTTTTTAATATTAAGTACTTAATTGTTTATAGAGATTTTGCATTACGGGTATCTTTTAGGCTTGTGTAAATGATTTGCGTAAGTATAATAGGCATCCACTTTGCAGGGGCGTAGTTCCAATTGGTAGAACAGCGGTCTCCAAAACCGACGGTTGGGAGTTCGAATCTCTCCGCCCCTGCCAATTTACTCATTAATATGAGTAAGTCTGGGGTTAAAAATCGGTTTAAATAAGTCTGTTTTTAAGTTTAGATTTTAATGGATTAACCCTGCCGGCGTGTAGGGTTGTTGTGTCTGTAGTTAAGGTAATAATATTATGAGCACGAATGTAGAAACACCATCAAGCGGGATGGAGTCAGTGAAGTGGTTAGTAGCAATCGCGCTACTTGCAGGCGCAGTTGTTGGTAACCATATGTATGCAGATCAGTCTGTATTACTACGTGCTATCGGCGTTGTTGTTGCAATAGCGGCCGGATTAGCCATTGCCTCACAAACTTTTAAGGGACGTACCTTTCTTGCTTTCGCTAAAGAAGCGCGAATTGAAGTACGCAAAGTTATTTGGCCTACGCGTCAAGAAACTACCCACACGACATTAATTGTAATGGTTGCAACCGTGATTATGGCACTTATCCTTTGGGGATTAGATGGCATTTTATTCCGCGCTGTTGGCTTTTTAACTGGATTGGAGATCTGATCCCATGTCGGATGAGAACAAAGAAATTAAATTACGTTGGTACGTAGTACAAGCATTTTCTGGTTATGAAAAGCGTGTAGCTCAAACGTTAACTGAACACATTAAAATCGAAGGTCTTGAAGAGAGCTTTGGTGAAATATTAGTACCAACTGAAGAAGTGGTTGAGATGCGCGCAGGTCAAAAGCGTAAATCTGAGCGTAAATTCTTTCCAGGCTACGTACTAGTACAAATGGATATGAATGACGCTAGCTGGCACTTAGTAAATAGCACAGAGCGTGTAATGGGCTTCATTGGCGGTACATCTGACCGTCCAGCGCCAATTAGCTCTAAAGAAGCTGATCGTATTCTTAACCGTCTACAAGAAAATGCTGAAGCACCTAAGCCTGCTACATTATTCGAACCAGGTGAAGTAGTGCGCGTAACTGACGGTCCATTTGCAGACTTCAGTGGTGTAGTTGAAGAAGTTGACTACGAAAAAAGCCGCGTAAAAGTATCTGTACTTATTTTTGGTCGTTCTACGCCAGTTGAGCTTGAATTTGGTCAAGTTGAGCAAGATAAGTAATTGATTAAAAAAGCTTCACTGCTGAAATTTTAAATTTTGGCACGAAGCTTGAAAAAGGCCGCTGATTATCTTATAATCAGCGGCCTTTTTGTACAAAGGTAAAAATTTATTTTTACAGTACAAAAAGTACGAAACCAATTTTTAAACTGGGAAGCCGTTAGAGTACGCGTCCTCGCGCGCACAAGGCTAAGACCCACCAAATGAGGTATTTATAATGGCTAAAAAAGTTGAAGCTCTAATCAAGCTACAAGTTGCCGCTGGTATGGCTAATCCTAGTCCTCCAGTAGGTCCTGCACTAGGTCAACACGGTGTAAACATCATGGAATTCTGTAAAGCGTTTAACGCACGTACAGAGTCTATCGAAAAAGGCGCTCCAGTTCCTGTAGTGATCTCTGTTTACGGTGACCGTTCATTTACGTTCGACATGAAAACGCCACCTGCTGCTTACTTACTTAAGAAAGCTGCTGGTATCAAGTCAGGCTCAGGCCGTCCTAACACTGACAAAGTAGGTACAGTAACTCGTGCTCAACTTGAAGAGATTGTTGAGACAAAACGAACTGACCTTACAGCTGCCGATATGGACGCAGCGGTTCGCACTATCGCAGGTTCTGCGCGTGCGATGGGCTTGAACGTAGAGGACTAAGAAATGGCTAAATTAACTAAACGTATGCGTACTATCCGCGAAAAAGTGGAAGTAACTAAAGATTACGAAATCAATGAAGCAGTTGCTCTTTTAAAAGAGTTAGCGACAGCTAAATTCGTAGAAAGTGTTGACGTTGCTGTTAACCTTGGTATCGATGCTCGTAAATCTGACCAAAACGTTCGTGGTGCAACTGTACTACCTAACGGTACTGGTCGTGACGTTCGCGTTGCAGTATTCACACAAGGCGCTAACGCAGAAGCTGCGAAAGAAGCCGGTGCTGAATTAGTAGGTATGGAAGATCTTGCTGAGCTAGTTAAAAAAGGCGAGATGGATTTTGACGTTGTTGTTGCATCTCCAGACGCTATGCGTGTTGTTGGTCAACTAGGTCAAATCTTAGGTCCACGTGGTCTAATGCCAAACCCTAAAACTGGTACTGTAACACCTAACGTTGCAGAAGCAGTTAAAAATGCTAAAGCTGGTCAAGTGCGTTACCGCAATGACAAAAACGGCATCATCCATACTACTATTGGTAAGGTTGATTTCACAGCTGAGCAACTTCAACAAAACCTTGAAGCTCTAATTGTTGCACTTAAGAAGGCTAAACCTTCTCAAGCTAAAGGTGTTTACTTGAAAAAAGTAACTATCTCTACAACAATGGGCGCAGGTGTTTCTGTTGACCAAGCTACTTTAAACACAGTAGTTGCTTAATTTAGTGTTTACATGGCACGAAATTTGTACTATAATTTCGCGCCATTTTGTTGATTAATTTATTAATTAGCAAAATAAAGAATTCGGGTTGAAGTCCATAATTTCGGTGCGCCTCTGGCAAAGCGATAAATTGGGCTTCCGTCCAAGACCGTAGGCGGCTTTGGCCTTAATTTTACCTACGTAGACGGTGTAGACCCCAGATAGATTTTTCCTAATCCTTCTGGCTCTCGCCGTAAAAAGCATCTCTACCTTTTTGGTAGGGAAGAGTAGAACAGGGGAAACCGATTGTCGGTAACCCCATTAAACCAGGAGTAACACCCATGGCTTTAAATCTTCAAGGCAAAAAAGCAATAGTTGCTGAAGTCAACGAAGCAGCCAATGGTGCTCTATCTGCAGTTGTTGCAGATTCTCGTGGTGTAACAGTTGGCGCAATCACTGCCCTTCGTAAAGAAGCTCGTGAAGCTGGTGTATGGATGAAAGTTGTTCGTAACACTTTAGCAAAACGTGCTCTTGAAGGAACAGATTTTGAGTGTCTTTCTGATTCATTTGTTGGTCCAAGCTTAATCGCTTTCTCATCAGAGCACCCAGGTGCTGCTGCGCGTATCTTTTCAGATTTCGCGAAAAAGAATGAGAAATTCGAAGTTAAAACGGCCGCTTTTGAAGGTAACGTAGTAGATGCAGCTATGCTTGCAACTCTACCTACATACGACGAAGCTGTTGCACGCTTAATGAGTGCTATGAAAGAAGCGTCTGCTGGCAAATTGTGTAAAACAATTGAAGCAGTACGTGTACAGAAAGAAGAGCAAGCTGCTTAATTTTAAGTTGTTTAATCCTTTCGGTGTAAAATTTATTTGGACCTAGAGTCCGTTAATTATTAGGAAATTTGTAATGTCTGTATCTAAAGACCAAATCCTTGACGCAATTGCTGAAATGTCAGTAATGGACGTTGTTGCTCTTGTTGAAGCAATGGAAGAAAAATTCGGCGTAACTGCTGCAGCTGCTATGGTAGCTGGTCCAGCTGCTGAAGCTGCTGAAGAGAAAACAGAATTTGACGTAATCCTTACTGGCGCTGGCGCTAACAAGGTTGCTGCAATCAAAGCTGTTCGTAGCGCTACAGGCCTTGGCCTTAAAGAAGCTAAAGCTCTTGTTGAAGCTGCTCCTACACCTGTTAAAGAAGGTGTATCTAAAGAAGAAGCTGAAGCACTTGCAAAAGATCTTACTGAAGCTGGTGCTGAAGTTGAGGTTAAGTAATTTAGCTTACGCTAAGTTCGCTGCCTGAGAAATCAGGCAAGGGCTGGTGATTATTTAATCACCGGCCTTTTTGCGCTATGGAGTGATGCACTCTTATAGCGCAAATAAAATCTAATTATTTCTTTACTTTCAACGCTTTATAGTTTGCTAGTGTTGAAAAGGGATTTAATTAGAACAACAATAAAATGTTGTAAATCTTGGCATAGCTGCCAGTTAAGTCTGTTCTTACAAGAACAGGTCGGGTCAAAGATCAGCAAGCTGAGGAACCCCATGGCTTACTCTTATTCTGAAAAGAAACGTATCCGTAAGGATTTTGGTAAACGTCCACAAGTTTTGGATATACCTTTTTTACTGTCTACACAGTTAGAATCGTTTAAAAAATTCTTAGTGCCGGACGCTGATGGCGATCATGGTTTGGAAGCTGCCTTCCGTTCTGTGTTCCCTATAAAAAGCTACTCGGGAAATTCTGAGCTTCAATACGTAAGTTACCGTATTGGTGAGCCAGTTTTCGATGTAAAAGAATGTCAAATTCGCGGTGTGACTTATTCTGCTCCACTTCGCGTGAAACTGCGTCTTGTTGTTATGGACAAAGAAGCTCCAGGCACAGTTAAAGACATTAAAGAGCAAGAAGTTTACATGGGCGAAATTCCGCTCATGACCGATACCGGTACCTTTGTAATCAATGGTACAGAGCGTGTTATCGTTTCTCAGCTACACCGTAGCCCTGGTGTATTCTTTGATAACGACCGCGGTAAAACTCATTCATCAGGTAAAGTATTATATAACGCACGCGTTATTCCTTACCGTGGTTCATGGTTAGACTTCGAATTTGATGCAAAAGATAACTTATATGTACGTATTGACCGCCGTCGTAAATTACCGGCGTCTATCATCTTACGTGCACTTGAGTACTCTAGTGAAGAAATCCTAGATATCTTCTTCGATACTACTGCGTTTGAAGTAGCTGACGGTAAAGTTCTAATGGAACTTGTACCTTCACGTTTACGTGGTGAAACTGCCGCTTTTGATATCAAAGGCGAAGACGGTGAAGTACTTGTTGAAAGCGGTCGTCGTGTTACGGCTCGTCACATCAAGAGTATCGAGAAAAAAGGCATTACTCAGTTAGAAGTACCTCATGAGTACATCATTGGCCGTATTATTTCTAAAAACTACGTTGATGAATCAACGGGTGAAGTTATTGCAAATGCGAATGATGAATTAACTCTTGAGCTTATGGCTGAATTAGTTAAAGCCGGTCACACTACCATTGATACGTTGTACATCAATGAAGTGGACAGCGGTGCTTACATGTCAAATACATTGAACATTGACTCTTCAAGCAACCGTTTAGAAGCACTAGTAGAAATTTATCGCATGATGCGCCCAGGCGAGCCACCGACGAAAGACGCGGCTGAAGCCTTATTCCAAAACTTGTTCTTCTCTGAAGAACGTTACGACCTATCAACTGTTGGTCGTATGAAGTTTAATAGCCGTGTTGGTTACGATTCTGACACAGGCCCAGGCACATTAAGCAAAGAAGACATCGTGTCTGTTATGAAAGTATTAATTGCTATTCGTAACGGTCAAGGCGATGTTGATGATATCGACCACTTAGGCAACCGTCGTATACGTAGTGTTGGCGAAATGGCTGAGAACCAATTCCGTGTTGGTCTAGTACGTGTAGAACGTGCTGTACGTGAGCGTTTAAGCTTAGGTGACCTTGACGCGATAATGCCACAAGATCTTATTAACGCTAAGCCTATTTCGGCAGCGGTTAAAGAGTTCTTCGGCTCGTCTCAGTTATCACAGTTTATGGACCAAAATAACCCGCTATCAGAAGTAACGCATAAGCGTCGTATTTCTGCATTAGGTCCGGGCGGTCTAACACGTGAGCGCGCTGGCTTTGAAGTACGTGACGTTCACGTAACTCACTACGGTCGCGTATGTCCAATCGAGACTCCTGAGGGTCCAAACATCGGTCTAATTAACTCATTGTCTACGTACGCACGTACAAATGACTACGGTTTCTTAGAAACACCTTACCGCAAAGTGGTAGACGGTGTAGTAACTGATGAAGTTGATTACTTATCAGCCATTGAAGAAGGTCAGTTTGTTATCGCACAGGCAAACTCAAACTTAACTGAAACCAATGAGTTTGTAGATGAACTTATTCCATGTCGTCACAAAGGTGAATCAACCTTTATGGGCCGCATGGACCAGCAATATATGGATGTATCACCACAACAGGTGATCTCTGTAGCAGCAGCACTTATCCCGTTCCTAGAACACGATGATGCTAACCGCGCATTGATGGGTTCAAACATGCAACGTCAAGCAGTACCAACATTGAAAGCGGATAAGCCGTTAGTAGGTACAGGTATTGAGTTAACACTAGCGAAAGATTCTGGTGTAACGATTGTTGCAAAACGTGGTGGTGAAGTAATGTATGCCGACGCAAGTCGCATCGTTGTAAACGTACATGAAGAAGAACGCATCCCTGGTGAAGCGGGTATCGACATATACAACTTAACCAAGTACACACGTTCTAACCAAAATACATGTATTAACCAAAAACCAACGTGCATGGTTGGTGAACCGGTTACTCGTGGTGACGTGTTAGCAGATGGTCCTTCGACTGACTTAGGTGACTTAGCCCTTGGTCAAAACCTTCGCGTGGCATTCATGCCATGGAACGGTTATAACTTCGAGGATTCAATCTTACTATCAGAGCGCGTAGTTGAAGAAGATCGTTTAACGACTATCCACATTCAAGAACTACAGTGTGTTGCCCGTGACACTAAATTAGGTCCAGAAGAGATCACTGCAGATATCCCTAACGTGGGTGAGTCTGCACTAGGCAAGCTTGATGAATCAGGCGTTGTTTATATTGGTGCTGAAGTTAAAGGCGGCGATATTCTAGTAGGTAAAGTGACTCCGAAAGGCGAAACACAGCTTACACCTGAAGAGAAGCTACTGCGTGCTATCTTCGGCGAAAAAGCATCTGACGTTAAAGACAGCTCTTTACGTGTACCAAACTCTGTAACTGGTACAGTAATTGACGTGCAAGTTTTCACCCGTGATGGCGTTGAAAAAGATAAGCGTGCGTTAGAGGTTGAAGACATGCAGCTTCGCGAAGCGAAGAAAGACTTCAACGAAGAGTTCCGTATTCTTGAAGCTGGCGTTTTAGAACGCGCTCGTAAGCTACTTGTAGCTGCAGGCTTTGATGAAAACAACTTAGTGTCATTAAATGCTGAAAAACTATTAACTCAAAGCCTTGCTGAAGAAGATAAGCAAGCTGAACTTGAGCAACTAGCTGCACAGTACGATGAACTTAAAGCTGAATACGATAAGAAGTTTGAAAACAAACGTCGTAAAATTACTCAAGGTGATGACTTAGCACCAGGCGTACTTAAAATTGTTAAAGTATACCTAGCTGTTAAACGTCGTATCCAACCGGGTGATAAAATGGCGGGTCGTCACGGTAACAAAGGTGTTATCTCGACTATCGTACCAGTAGAAGATATGCCATACGATGATAAAGGTCGTACGGTAGATATCGTACTAAATCCACTAGGTGTACCATCGCGTATGAACATCGGTCAGATCCTTGAAACACATATGGGTCTTGCTGCACGTGGTATCGGTGAACGTTTAGAAGAAATGATGAAAGAGCAACGTGAGCTTCATGAGCTACGTGAATTCATCAAGCAAGCTTACGAAATTGGTGAATCTCGCCAAGTTGTAGACATTGCAAGTTTCTCTGATGACGAAATTCGTCGCCTAGCTGAAAACTTAAAAGGTGGTTTACCAATCGCTACTCCTGCATTTGATGGCGCTAAAGAAGACGAAATCAAAGACATGCTAGAGCTTGGTGGATACCCTAGAAGTGGTCAGGTTACACTTTATGATGGCCGTACTGGCGATCAGTTTGAACGTCAAGTAACTGTTGGTTACATGTACATGCTTAAACTTAACCACTTGGTTGATGATAAGATGCACGCACGTTCTACTGGTTCTTACAGCCTTGTTACTCAGCAGCCGCTGGGTGGTAAAGCACAGTTCGGTGGCCAGCGTTTTGGTGAGATGGAAGTATGGGCACTAGAAGCTTACGGTGCTGCTTACACTCTACAAGAAATGCTTACAGTGAAATCGGATGACGTGAATGGTCGTACTAAGATGTATAAAAACATCGTTGATGGTAACCACAAGATGGAACCAGGTATGCCAGAATCGTTCAACGTATTGTTGAAAGAAATCCGCTCACTGGGTATCAACATCGAGTTGGAAGAAAATTAAGCCAATTAGATGCTGCAGTTGACGCTGCAGCATCTGTTACGGCTGAATAGAATGTAGGGACGAGATTACCCGTCCTCGAGATTAACTCCGACAGGAGAGCTAAGGTGAAAGACTTACTTAAGTTTCTGAAGCAACAAAATAAGACCGAAGAATTCGATGCAATTCGCATTGGTCTTGCTTCACCAGACATGGTTCGTTCATGGTCATACGGTGAAGTAAAGAAACCTGAGACTATTAACTACCGTACTTTCAAGCCTGAGCGCGATGGCTTATTCTGTGCCCGTATTTTCGGCCCAGTGAAAGATTATGAGTGTTTATGTGGTAAATATAAACGCCTTAAACACCGTGGTGTGATCTGTGAGAAGTGTGGCGTTGAAGTTACACTGACCAAAGTGCGTCGTGATCGTATGGGTCATATTGACCTTGCGAGCCCAGTAGCACATATATGGTTTTTAAAATCATTACCGTCACGTATCGGCTTAATGCTAGATATGACGCTTCGTGATATTGAACGTGTTCTTTACTTCGAATCATTCGTAGTAACTGAGCCTGGTATGACAACGCTTGAGCGTGGTCAGTTACTAGGTGAAGAAGAGTACCTAGATGCATTAGAAGAACATGGTGATGAGTTTGAAGCGAAGATGGGTGCTGAAGCAGTTTTAGACTTGCTTCGTGAACTTGATCTTGGCCAATTAATTGCTGAGATGCGTGAAGAGTTACCAACAATTAACTCTGAAACTAAGCGTAAAAAAATCACTAAACGTCTTAAGTTAATGGAATCATTCCACCAATCAGGTAATAACCCTGAGTGGATGATCATGACAGTACTTCCAGTATTGCCACCTGATCTACGTCCATTAGTACCACTAGACGGTGGTCGTTTTGCGACATCTGATCTAAATGACCTTTACCGTCGTGTTATTAACCGTAACAACCGTCTTAAGCGTCTATTAGATTTAGCAGCACCAGACATTATCGTACGAAACGAAAAACGTATGTTACAAGAAGCGGTAGATGCGCTACTTGACAACGGTCGTCGTGGTCGTGCTATTACAGGTTCTAACAAGCGTCCGCTTAAATCTCTTGCTGATATGATCAAGGGTAAGCAAGGTCGTTTCCGTCAGAACTTACTTGGTAAGCGTGTAGATTACTCAGGCCGTTCTGTAATCACAGTAGGTCCTACACTTAAGCTTCACCAATGTGGTCTTCCTAAGAAGATGGCACTTGAGCTATTCAAACCGTTTATCTACGGCAAACTAGAGCGTCGCGGCATGGCTACGACAATCAAAGCTGCTAAGAAAATGGTAGAGCGTGAAGTAGCGGAAGTATGGGATGTATTAGACGAAGTAATTCGTGAACATCCGGTATTACTAAACCGTGCACCAACACTTCACCGTTTGGGTATCCAAGCGTTTGAGCCTGTGCTTATCGAAGGTAAAGCGATTCATTTGCATCCATTAGTATGTGCGGCTTACAACGCCGATTTCGATGGTGACCAAATGGCGGTACACGTACCGTTAACAATCGAAGCACAGCTTGAAGCACGTGCATTGATGATGTCAACAAACAACATTCTATCTCCTGCGAATGGTGAGCCAATCATCGTTCCTTCACAGGATGTTGTATTGGGTCTTTACTACATGACCCGTGATTGCATCAACGCAAAAGGCGAAGGCGCAATATTTAAAGATCCTAAAGAAGCAGAAAAAGCATACCGTAGCGGTAATGCAGACCTTCACGCTATTGTGAAAGTACGTATTAGCCAGTCAGTTGCTAATGAGCACGGTGTAGTAGAAGATACTACAACGGTTATCGAAACAACGGTAGGTCGTGCAATTCTGTCTCTAATTTTACCAACTGGTATGCCGTTTGAGTCAATCAACCAGCCACTAGGTAAGAAGCAGATTTCTAGCTTGTTGAATGAGTGTTACCGTCGCTTAGGCCTTAAAGACACCGTTGTGTTTGCTGACCAAGTTATGTACACCGGTTTCCATTACGCAATGAAGTCTGGTGTTTCTATCGGTATCGATGACTTAGTTATCCCACCGGTTAAAGCGCAGATCATTGAATCAGCAGAAGCTGAAGTAACTGAAATCAACCAACAATTCCAATCAGGTCTTGTAACGGCTGGTGAGAAGTACAACAAAGTTATCGATATCTGGTCACGTGTAAATGAAAACTTATCACGTGAGATGATGGCTAACTTGTCGAAAGACACAGTAACCAACGCGAAAGGTGAAGAAGTAGAGCAACCGTCATTTAACTCAGTGTTTATGATGGCCGACTCAGGTGCTCGTGGTAGTGCCGCTCAGATCCGTCAGCTAGCAGGTATGCGTGGTCTAATGGCACGTCCAGATGGTTCAATCATCGAGACACCAATCACGGCTAACTTCCGTGAAGGTCTAAACGTACTTCAGTACTTCATCTCAACTCACGGTGCGCGTAAAGGTCTTGCCGATACAGCACTGAAAACAGCGAACTCGGGTTACTTAACGCGTCGTCTAGTAGACGTAGCACAAGATTTGGTAATCAACGAAGACGACTGTGGCACAGAAGATGGCTTAACAATGAAACCGCTTATTGAAGGTGGTGATGTTGTAGAAGCGCTTCGCGAACGTGTACTAGGTCGTGTTGTAGCTGAAGATGTTGTTATTCCAGGTACTAATACTGTACTTGTAGAACGTAATATCATGCTTGATGAAAAACTGTGTGACCTTTTAGAAGAGCACTCGGTTGATGAAGTACGCGTACGCTCAGTTATCACATGTGATAATGACTTTGGTGTATGTGCTAACTGTTATGGTCGTGACCTTGCACGTGGTCATATCATCAACGCAGGTGAATCAGTAGGTGTTATCGCGGCACAGTCAATTGGTGAGCCGGGTACACAGCTTACTATGCGTACATTCCACATCGGTGGTGCGGCATCTCGAGCGTCAGCTGAAAATAATGTACAAGTTAAAACTAACGGTACGTTAAAACTTCACAATGCTAAGTATGTATTAAATACAGACGGTAAAATTGTTATTACGTCTCGTTCAACGGAAATCACTATCATCGATAGTCATGGCCGTGAAAAAGAGCGTTATAAAGTACCTTATGGTGCAGTATTAACAGTTCAAGACAATGCAGAAGTTCAAGGTAACGACATTGTTGCTACTTGGGACCCGCATAGTCACCCAATCGTTCTTGAGCACAAATCAAAAGTATCGTTTAGCGATATCGATGACTCGAATACAGAGACACAAACCGATGAACTAACTGGTTTGACTCGTATTGTAGTTAAAGACCTTGCTAAAGCGAATGCTAAAGAGCCTAAACTTATCATCGAAAGTGATGAGCGTGGTCTGCAAGAAACACGTCTTCCTTCATTCACAACGATTGAAGTAACAGACGGTGCGACTGCAAACCCAGGTGACGTGTTAGCACGTATCCCGCAAGAAGGCTCTAAAACTCGTGATATCACGGGTGGTCTACCACGCGTAGCCGACTTATTTGAAGCGCGTAAGCCAAAAGATCCAGCTATCTTAGCTGAAATCACCGGTACTATTAGCTTCGGTAAAGAGACTAAAGGTAAGAAGCGTTTAGTTATTACTCCAGCTGAAGGCGATCATTACGAAGAAATGATTCCTAAGTGGCGTCAACTTAACGTGTTTGAAGGTGAACAAGTATCTAAAGGTGAAGTAATCGCCGATGGTCCTGAATCACCACATGACATCTTACGCCTACGTGGTGTGACTCATGTTGCTAACTACATTGTTAACGAAGTGCAAGAGGTTTACCGTTTGCAAGGCGTTAAGATCAATGACAAGCACATTGAAACAATTATCCGTCAAATGTTACGTAAATGTACCATTTTACACGGTGGTGATACTGACTTCTTAGCTGGTGAACAAATCGAAGTGGCGCGCGTTAATATCGCAAACCGTGACCTTGAAAAACAAGGTAAGATCCCAGCGAAGTTTGAAATCCAGTTAATGGGTATTACTAAAGCATCACTAGCGACAGAATCTTTCATCTCTGCAGCGTCTTTCCAAGAAACAACACGTGTTCTTACAGATGCAGCAGTGAATGGTAAGAGCGATGAGCTTCGCGGTCTGAAAGAAAACGTAATTGTGGGTCGTTTGATCCCAGCCGGTACCGGTTTTGCGTATCATCAAGATCGTATGGCTCGCCGTAAACAAAGCAAAGAAGTAGTAGAAGAGCAAACAGTAAGCGCTGAAGAGGCAACTCAAGCACTAACTGATGCACTAAATGCTGATTTGTCTGGAAATCAATAAACTGTTCTTAATCAATAGATTAAGAGATCGTAAGGCAGTTAAGTGCTGTCTTACGGTTAGTTTAGGTTGACAGGTTAAACTTTGCTCATTAAAATTCCGCCACCCATTTACTTGTGTGCTTATCGTAGGCAGGTAATAAAGGGCGGATTTTTTTATTTTTTTCAGTAGTAATTTTAATTTCAGGAGCTATTTAAATGGCAACTATTAACCAGCTAGTGCGTAAGCCACGCCGTAGCAAGGTTACGAAAAGTAACTCAGCTGCACTAAAAGCGTGTCCGCAAAAGCGCGGTGTATGTACTCGTGTATATACAACTACACCTAAGAAACCAAACTCAGCGTTACGTAAAGTAGCTCGTGTACGTTTAACTAACGGTTTCGAAGTAACATCTTACATCGGTGGTGAAGGTCATAACCTTCAAGAGCACAGTGTAATCCTAATCCGTGGTGGTCGTGTTAAAGATTTACCAGGTGTGCGTTTTCACACTGTACGTGGTGCACTTGACTGTGCAGGCGTTAGCGACCGTCGTCAAGCTCGTTCTAAATACGGTGCAAAACGCCCTAAAGGGTAATTGTATTCCGTTAGTAAGGCCAAGCACTAAATATTATTAATTATTGTTTTGGGTGATTGACTCGAAAGAGCAAACCTGAATAAACCGGAGATACAAAATGCCTAGAAGACGCGTAATAGGTCAACGTAAAATTCTTCCAGATCCTAAGTTCGGATCGGAACTTCTTGCTAAATTCGTTAACATCGTAATGTTAGACGGCAAGAAATCTACTGCTGAAAAAATTGTTTATGGTGCGCTAGACGTGGCTGCTGAGAAATCAGGCAAGTCGCACCTAGAAATCTTTGAATCTGCACTTGATAACATCCGTCCACAGGTAGAGGTTAAATCTCGCCGTGTTGGTGGTTCAACTTATCAAGTACCAGTTGAAGTACGTCCAGTTCGTCGCAACGCATTAGGTATGCGTTGGTTAGTAGACGCTGCACGTAAGCGTGGCGAAAAATCTATGGGCTTACGTTTAGCTCAAGAAATCGTTGACGCTGCTGATAATAAAGGCACTGCGGTTAAGAAACGTGAAGACGTTCACCGTATGGCTGAAGCGAATAAAGCATTCGCTCATTACCGTTGGTAATCTGTCCTTAACCTTTAAGAGGATCATATGGCACGTACAACTCCACTTGAGCGCTACCGTAATATCGGCATAGTAGCTCACGTAGATGCAGGCAAAACCACCACAACAGAACGTGTTCTGTTCTACACAGGTCTTTCTCATAAGATCGGTGAAGTACATGATGGCGCTGCAACTATGGACTGGATGGAGCAGGAACAAGAGCGTGGTATCACAATCACTTCTGCTGCAACAACGTGTTTTTGGAAAGGGATGGACGCTCAATTTGACGCCCATCGTATCAATATTATTGATACTCCAGGACACGTAGATTTCACTATCGAAGTAGAGCGTTCTTTACGTGTACTTGATGGTGCGGTAGTTGTGCTTTGTGCTTCTTCTGGTGTACAGCCGCAAACTGAAACAGTTTGGCGTCAAGCGAACAAATACGAAGTTCCAAGAATGATCTTCGTAAATAAAATGGATCGCACGGGCGCTGACTTTTTAGCTGTTGTTAGCCAGGTGAAATCTCGTCTTGGAGCAACGCCTGTTCCAATTCAGTTGCCAGTAGGCGCTGAGGACGACTTTAAAGGTGTTATTGACCTTATAAAAATGAAAGTGATTAACTGGAACGAAGCGGACCAGGGGATGACTTTCACATATGAGGCAATACCGGCAGACCTTCTTGAGTCAGCTGAAGAATGGCGCTCTCATTTAGTTGAAAGCGCTGCTGAAGCCTCAGAAGAACTAATGGACAAATACTTAGAAGGTGAAGAGTTAAGTGAAGCAGAAATTAAAAATGCTTTACGTCAACGCACATTGGCCAATGAGATTGTTCCAGTAACTTGTGGAAGCGCATTTAAAAACAAAGGTGTTCAAGCGGTGCTTGACGGCGTTGTAGAATACATGCCTTCACCAGAACAAGTTAAACAAATCCAAGGTATCTTAGAAGATGGTACCGAAGAGGAACGTCCAGCTGATGATAAAGCGCCGTTTGCTGCACTTGCATTTAAAATTGCAACAGACCCGTTTGTTGGCACTTTAACCTTTTTCCGTGTTTACTCTGGTACTGTTAAACAGGGTGACGCGGTATACAACCCAGTTAAAAGTAAGCGTGAGCGACTTGGCCGTATCGTACAGATGCATTCAAACTCTCGTGAAGAGATCAAAGAAGTCTACGCAGGCGACATCGCGGCGGCTATTGGTCTTAAAGACGTTACAACAGGTGAGACACTGTGTGCTCCGAATTCAATTATTACGCTTGAGCGTATGGAATTCCCAGAACCAGTTATTTCTGTTGCGGTTGAGCCTCGCACAATCGCTGACCAGGACAAGATGGGTATCGCGCTAGGTAAACTAGCTGCCGAAGATCCGTCTTTCCGCGTACAAACTGACGAAGAATCAGGCCAGACAATTATTTCTGGTATGGGTGAACTTCACCTAGATATTATCGTCGACCGTATGAAACGTGAATTCAGTGTTGAATGTAACGTTGGTAAGCCGCAGGTTTCATATCGTGAAGCTATTCGTTCAACTGTAGAAGTTGAAGGAAAGTTCATTCGTCAATCAGGTGGTCGTGGTCAATATGGTCACGTTTGGTTGAAGCTTGAACCGATGGATATTTCGGATGATGATTCTCCAATTTACGAATTCGTTAACGAAACCGTAGGTGGATCAGTTCCTAAAGAATACATCCCAGCGGTAGACAAAGGTATCCAAGAGCAAATGTCTCAAGGTGTACTGGCAGGCTATCCTTTACTTGGCGTTAAAGCGACTTTATATGATGGTTCGTTCCATGATGTAGATTCGAATGAAATGGCATTTAAAATTGCAGGTTCATTAGCTATGAGAGACGGTGCGCTTAAAGCAAACCCAGTTCTTTTAGAACCACTAATGAAGGTTGAGGTAATCACTCCTGACTCAAACATGGGTGATGTAGTTGGCGACTTAAACCGTCGTCGCGGCATGATCGAGGGCATGGAAGATGCACTTGGTGGACTTAAGCAAATAAATGCGCAAGTTCCACTTTCTGAAATGTTCGGTTATGCGACTGCTTTACGTTCTGCAACTCAGGGTCGTGCTTCTTACTCTATGGAGTTTTTGAAGTACGCTGAAGCCTCAAAGCAGGTTGCAGATACAATAATTTCAGCTCGCGCTGTAATATGATTTTAGCTTGTCTGGCTCAATAGTGAGTCAGGCTTTAATTTCTTAATTAGGAATTTTTTAAGATGGCAAAAGAAAAGTTTGAACGCGTAAAACCGCACGTAAACGTTGGTACAATCGGCCACGTTGACCACGGTAAAACTACACTAACTGCAGCAATCACTAACGTACTTGCAAAAGTATACGGCGGTGTTGCTAAAGATTTCGCATCAATCGATAACGCTCCAGAAGAGCGCGAGCGTGGTATCACAATCTCAACTTCACACGTTGAGTACGATACACCAACTCGTCACTACGCACACGTAGATTGTCCTGGTCACGCCGATTATGTTAAAAACATGATCACTGGTGCTGCACAAATGGACGGTGCTATCTTAGTAGTAGCTGCGACTGATGGCCCAATGCCACAAACGCGTGAGCACATCCTTCTTTCTCGTCAGGTTGGCGTACCTTACATCATCGTATTCATGAACAAATGTGACATGGTTGATGACGAAGAGCTACTTGAGCTAGTAGAAATGGAAGTTCGTGAGCTTCTTTCTGAGTACGATTTCCCAGGTGACGACTTACCACTAATTCAAGGTTCTGCACTTAAAGCACTTGAAGGCGAGAAGCAATGGGAAGACAAGATTGTAGAGCTTGCAGAAGCACTAGATTCTTACATCCCAGAGCCAGAGCGTGACATCGATAAGCCATTCATCATGCCTATCGAAGACGTTTTCTCAATCCAAGGTCGTGGTACTGTTGTAACTGGTCGTGTTGAAGCCGGTATCATCAACGTGAATGACGAAGTTGAAATCGTTGGTATCAAAGAGACTACTAAGTCTACTTGTACTGGTGTTGAAATGTTCCGTAAGCTTCTTGACGAAGGTCGTGCTGGTGAGAACATTGGTGCACTACTACGTGGTACTAAGCGTGAAGACGTTGAACGTGGTCAAGTACTAGCTAAGCCTGGTTCAATCAACCCACACACTACATTCACTTCAGAAGTATACGTACTTTCTAAAGATGAAGGTGGTCGTCATACTCCATTCTTCAAAGGTTACCGTCCACAGTTCTACTTCCGTACAACTGACGTAACTGGTGACGTACAGTTACCAGAAGGCGTAGAAATGGTAATGCCTGGTGATAACATCAAGATGACGGTAACTCTAATCGCACCAATCGCGATGGATGAAGGTCTTCGTTTTGCTATCCGTGAAGGTGGCCGTACTGTAGGTGCTGGTGTTGTAGCAACTATCGTAGAGTAATAATTAACGTTTTAGTTAATTAATACTAAAAAAACCCGAGCTTAGTCTCGGGTTTTTTAATGCCTGCAATTTACGTCACGTGAAGGTGGCGCTCTTACCTTAGGCGTAGGTGCTTTGTAGCAACGTTCAATGAGTAATAGTTAACGTTTAAGTAAATTAACACTAAAAAAACGAGCCGAGCTTAGTCTCGGGGTTTTTAACGCCTGAAGAAAAGTGATTAGTTTTCAGCTATCAGTTATCTGACCCGGATAGATATGTGATCTTTAGTGCGTTTTAATTAACGAACTTACCTCGATTAAAAGCTCACAAAACTAGCCGCTTGATATGTGTATTTGATAAGGTAGGGTGTCACTTATTAGAGGGGTCTTCATGCTAAATAAACTAATATTTACTGCAAAAGAAGTTAGGGATAACGAGGCACTGGCTGCTAAAAATAGCCATTGTGAGTTATTTACCCTCATGCAGCGCGCTGGGCACGCTGCATTCAACGCTTGGCAAGACTTTAATGCAGAGCATACGTTAGTTGTTGTAGGGCATGGTAATAACGCTGGGGACGCTTATATTACCGCGAGCCTAATTAAGCAAGCGGGTAAGCGAGTAACTTTGTGTGCCGTTAACCCTGAAAAATCACTAACAGGAGATGCTGCAAAAGCGTTTAAGTTATGGCGTGATGAAGGCGGTGAAGTTAATGCTTATACGAGTGAGTTATTAAACCGAAGTGATTTAATTATAGATGCAATGCTAGGTACGGGGATCACAAGCTCGGTTCGCGATAATTTTGCTAAAGTTATTAATGAGATTAACGCCAGTAATAAACCTGTATTGAGTATAGATATACCCTCAGGTATCAGCGCAGATACTGGCCAACCTTTAGGTATTGCTATACAAGCAAGTAAAACAATAACCTTTGTTGGTATTAAGCAGGGGCTAACAACGGCTATAGGTAAACAACATTGCGGGGAGTTAATATTTGACGATCTAAATATTGGACCTGCATTTTTTGAGCTCGCTACTTCAAGCGGCACACTTATAAATATTAAGAGCTTTAAAAAGCTTGGTGCGCGTAACCTAAATAGCCATAAAGGAACTCATGGTAAACTCCTCTGTGTAGGTGGTAATGAGGGGACGGCTGGCGCAATTAGATTATCCAGCGAGGCCGCACTTAGAGCAGGTGCGGCTATGGTAAAAGTGTATACACATTCAAGTTCTGTAGTGCCTGTAAGCATTGGTAGGCCAGAATTAATGGTAACCAGTACTAATCTAAAAGAAGCGCTTGAGTGGGCTAGCTGCGTAGTAATAGGGCCAGGTCTGGGGCAGGATGAATGGGCACAAAAAACCTTTGAGGAGGTTATATATTACTGCCAAACTAATAACATGCCACTGGTTATTGATGCCGATGCGCTAAATTTATTAGCCAAGCAAGCCTCATCGTACACATTAAAGCAATGTGTACTTACACCGCACCCAGGAGAAACATCCAGGCTATTAAGTAAAACTATTGTGGATATTGAGTCAAATAGGTTCGAGAATGCTCGACTGTGTGCTAAGCGCTATAACGCTACTTGCGTATTAAAAGGTGCAGGCACATTAATTGATAATGCTGAGAACTTGTGGGTATGTAAAGACGGTAATCCGGCACTGGCCGTTGGTGGTAGTGGCGATGTACTCACTGGTATTATTGGCGCCTTACTGGCTCAAGGTTTAAATATTGATGAAGCAGCGCGATATGGCGTAACACTGCACGCTAAAGCCGGTGATATCGCCAGTGAGCGAGAAGGGGAGCGAGGTATGCTACCCTCCGATTTATTTAAAATAGTTAGATCCTTAATAAATTAAGCTTTCTATTTTTGTTGAATTAAATCCCACTTATTACCGTATAAATCTTCAAAAACAGCAACAACTCCGTAAGGTTCATTACGGGGTTGTTCATTAAAGACAACACCGTTAGCTAACATGTTTTCATGATCGCGCCAAAAATCGTTAGTATGTAAAAATAACCAAACACGCCCACCGGCTTGGTTACCAATAGCACTTACTTGTTCTGGCTCAGTGGCTTGAGCAAGTAGTATATGCGTACCATTTGACTGCGGCGGTGTAATTAACACCCAACGTTTTCCCTCACCTAAATCAGTATCTTCAACTAATTCAAAGCTCAATTTTTTAGTGTAAAACTCAATGGCTTCATCATAATCTTTTACGATTAAGGCAATACTGCCAATATGCTGTTTTATACCTGACATAAACTACTCCTTTATTGTGTTGCTGCGTATTTTTACATATCAGAGTGTGTTTTGTGTAGGGTTGTATATTGTAGATTATACCTCTTCATCCGCCGGGTCGCCTGAGTCTTCCTTACGTTTTCTTTGTTCTTGCTTCGCCTTTTGAACATTTTCGTAGGTAGGTGGCGGAATTGGCATCAGGGAAATAAGCGGAAAAAACGCTAAAAACAAATATGCCCCTGTCGACATACTTTTACCCCAAGTAATCATTTTTAACAAAAGGCACACTATTAAAAGCAGCAATGCAGATATTAGGGTTGCAAGCACTGCGATGAAAGTAATTCCATTACTATTAAGTATGTCCATGATGTGGTTTTTTAATTTATACGTTATTACTATTTGGGGGTAAATTGAACAATAACAATAAAAAAGTACTAAAAAGTAAAAACCCAGCCGAAGCTGGGTTTTATATAAGCAAGGTGCTTAAACGGTGATGATTACATCATGCCGCCCATTCCACCCATTCCGACCATGCCACCCATATCAGAGGCACCAGCAGCTTCTTCTTTAGGGATTTCAGCAACCATTGCTTCAGTTGTGATCATTAGACCCGCAATAGACCCTGCAAATTGTAGTGCAGAGCGCGTTACTTTAGTTGGATCTAGGATACCCATTTCAATCATGTCATTGTATTCGCCAGTTGCTGCGTTGTAACCGTAGTTACCTTCGCCGCCTTTAACTGCGTTAATAACAACAGATGCTTCGTCACCCGCGTTAGTTACGATTTGACGAAGAGGTGCTTCCATCGCACGAAGGGCAACTTTAACACCGTGGTTTTGATCTTCGTTATCGCCAAGTAGTTCAACTAGCTTGCTAGCTGCACGTACAAGAGCAACACCGCCACCCGGTACTACGCCTTCTTCAACCGCTGCACGAGTTGCATGTAATGCATCTTCAACACGGTCTTTTTTCTCTTTCATTTCAATTTCAGTTGCTGCGCCTACTTTAATTACTGCAACACCGCCGGCAAGTTTAGCCATACGCTCTTGTAGTTTTTCTTTATCGTAGTCTGATGTTGCTTCTTCAATTTGTGCTTTAATTTGAGAAACTCGACCGGTAATGCCTTCTTCTTCGCCAGCACCATCGATGATAGTTGTATCGTCTTTAGTGATAACAACGCGCTTAGCTGTACCTAGGTCTTCAACTGTTGCTTTTTCAAGCTCAAGGCCAATTTCTTCAGAAATAACAGTACCGCCAGTTAATACGGCGATATCTTGTAACATCGCTTTACGACGGTCGCCAAAACCAGGAGCTTTAACCGCTGATACCTTAACAATGCCGCGCATGTTGTTAACTACAAGCGTTGCAAGTGCTTCGCCTTCAAGATCTTCAGCAATGATTAATAGTGGCTTGCTTGCTTTAGCAACGGCTTCTAATGTAGGTAGTAGCTCACGAATGTTAGATACTTTTTTATCTACAAGTAGAATAAATGGGTTATCTAATTCAACTGCGCCTTTTTCAGCGTTGTTAATGAAGTAAGGAGATAGGTAACCACGGTCAAACTGCATGCCTTCTACAACATCTAGTTCGTTCTCTAGTGATTGACCTTCTTCAACAGTAATAACACCTGTATTACGGCCTACTTTTTCCATTGCTTCTGCAATGATGTCGCCAATTTCTTTATCAGAGTTAGCTGAAATAGTACCTACTTGAGCAATAGCTTTAGTATCAGCACAAGGAACAGAAAGCGCCTTAAGCTCTGCAACAGCAGCAATGATTGCTTTGTCAATACCGCGCTTAAGGTCCATTGGGTTCATGCCTGCAGCAACTGCTTTAAGGCCTTCATTAACAATAGATTGTGCAAGTACTGTAGCGGTAGTTGTACCATCGCCTGCTGCATCATTTGCTTTAGATGCAACTTCTTTAACCATTTGCGCGCCCATGTTTTCAAACTTGTCTTCAAGTTCGATTTCTTTTGCTACAGATACACCATCTTTAGTGATCACTGGAGAGCCAAACGATTTGTCTAGTACAACGTTACGGCCTTTCGGACCTAATGTAACTTTAACTGCGTTTGCTAGGATGTTTACGCCAGTTAGCATTTTAGCGCGTGCGTCACCTGCAAAAAGTACTTCTTTAGCTGCCATGTTTTAAATTCCTCTAAATTCTTAAATGTGTGTTAAACGAAAAGTAGGCTTAGCCTACAATGCCTAAAATGTTGTCTTCACGCATGATCAGGTACTCTTGACCTTCGATCTTTTCAGTTTTCTCAACATATGAGCCAAATAACACAGTGTCACCGGCTTTTACTTCTAAAGCTCTAACGTCACCGTTATCTAAAATACGACCATTACCTACGGCTACTACTTCTCCGCGAGTTGATTTTTCAGCTGCAGAGCCAGTTAATACAATACCGCCAGCAGATTTTGTTTCTTCTTCTAGACGTTTAACGATTACGCGATCTTGTAAAGGACGAATGTTCATGTTTTTTAGTTCTCCTAACAGTTTCTGAACAGTACAGAAAAAAGCTTTTCTAATTTGCATTCATTAATGGGGGTAGAGTAAAAAATTCCAAGAGAAAAAATGATAAATTTTTAATCTTTTCGTTCAAACTCACCATCAATGGTTGTTGGTTGTTCGGTTTGTTGCTGGTCACGCATTGAGTGCGGTTGTTGAGCGTATGGGGAAGGACCTTGTTGCATACCTGCACTCATTCTCACAGTTGCCTGACTTGCAAGGCCTGCAGCTAATTTATTACGAATTGCAGGGGTTAATAAAAGTAAACCAAAAACGTCAGTCATGATGCCTGGCGTTAACAATAGTACACCGGCAATAATAACGCATATTCCCGTGAATAATTCTTTAGCAGGCATCTGGCCTTGCGCCATTTGCGTTTGCGCATTTTGAAGTGCGCCCATACCTTGTTGTTTCACCATCTTAGCGCCTACAATTGCGGTAATAACCACTAGTGCAATAGTCGCTACACCCCCTATTACATCGCTTACTTGAATTAACAAGGCGATTTCGATAATAGGAATGATAATAAACAACACAAATAAAAATCTAAACATAATGCTCTCTAAATAAGGTACTCGTAAGAGTTGATGAAATATAAGTGAGGGTTAATAGGTCTCTTTTCAAGGTTAATGCGTAGGTAGTGTCATTTAACTGGATTTCTACACATTGGCTTACCTATCAGATACTATGAAGCTAGACATCGTTCAACAAGTAAAGGTTCATAATGAATACACAATTTAAATTAATTTTTACTACCTGTAAAAACGAGGCTGAAGCACGCATGCTTGGTAAAGCTTTGGTAGAAAAAAAGCTGGCCGCGTGTGTCAATATTTTACCAGCAATGTCTTCTATTTATATGTGGGAGGGTGAGGTAAAAGAAATGACAGAAGTTAAAATGCTAGTTAAAACCAAAACAGAGAAAATGAACGATGTGTTTTTAACTATAAAAGCGATGCATAGCTACGAAGTACCTGAAATACAAGTTATTGACATAACAACCGGAAACTTGGCCTATTTTAACTGGATGGATGAGGTATTACATTAATGCGCTTTTTGTTTTTGCTATTAGTGACATTATTAACAGCCCCTGCAAAGGCTACATCAAATAATGTGCTTAATGATTTATTAGCGCCCACGCAGCAAACCTTTTTACCCGTAACACAAGCGTTTGAGTTTGACTTTGATCAGCAAGGTCGCACCTTGTTTATAGGGTGGGATATTGCGCCAGGTTACTATTTATATAAGCAAAAAATAGAGATACTCGCTAAAGATGCCAGCATTGATGTAGGAAGCTTAGGTGATGGCGAGATTATCGAAGATGAGTTTTTTGGTAAAACAGAGGTGTTTTTTCAAAGCGTTAGTATCATCAGTAAGCTGAGTGACGTAAATGAAGGCGCCGTAGTCAAAGTGCGTTATCAAGGCTGTGCTGAGGCTGGACTCTGTTACCCGCCTGAAGTTATCACTATTCCATTGAGTGTGATTGCAGGCGAGCAATCGCAAAATGCAACACCGTCTAATGCTGCAAGCGCATTAACCGAATCAACATTGCAACCGGATGCTGCTATCACTAAAAAAGATCTTTCTTTTACTGAGCAACTGGCAAGTCAAAGTTTAGCTATTAACTTATTAGTATTTTTTGCAGTGGGTGTGGGGCTTGCTTTTACACCATGTGTGTTCCCGATGTTTCCTATTTTGTCGAGCTT
The DNA here is from genome assembly GCF_022809815.1 of Pseudoalteromonas sp. APM04. Taxonomy (NCBI): domain Bacteria; kingdom Pseudomonadati; phylum Pseudomonadota; class Gammaproteobacteria; order Alteromonadales; family Pseudoalteromonadaceae; genus Pseudoalteromonas; species Pseudoalteromonas sp. APM04. Next base: position 3,152,554 of record NZ_CP094441.1, on the reverse strand, counting down.
AATTGCTGGGCAACAAAATTTATCAACTAAAAAAGCCTTTGCACTTTCGTTCGTATACATACAAGGCATGGCGGTAACTTATGCGGCATTAGGGCTAGTTGTTGCAGCATTAGGTGGACAAGTACAAGGGTATTTACAGCACCCCTATGTACTTATTAGCTTTAGCTTATTATTTGTATTACTGGCTATGTCGATGTTTGGTTGGTACGAAATAAAACTCCCTAGCAGTGTGATGAATAAACTCACGCAGGTAAGTAATAATCAAAAAGGTGGCAACTATGTTGGTGTATTTTTGATGGGTGTATTGTCCGGTTTAATTGCATCACCTTGTACTACGGCGCCGCTATCAGCCGCTTTATTATACGTTGCGCAAAGTGGTGATTACTTAGTGGGCGGGCTAACGTTGTATGTATTGAGTTTAGGTATGGGGTTACCTTTATTATTGCTTGGTACATCGGGTGGTAAATTGCTACCTAAAGCAGGCGGTTGGATGGAGCAAGTTAAAACCTTATTTGGCTTTGTAATGTTGGTCGTTCCGCTAATATTGTTAGAGCGTTTGATTAGCGCCAACATTATATTACTTATGGCAGGTATATTGGCGTTAGCTGCTGCTTTGTACTTACACCATTGGCAAAGTAATCAGCAGCAAAGTAAATTAAAAACAGCTTTATGGTTTGCAGCCATGTTGTTGGTATTTACTGGATTTAGTTTAGCTAAAGACTATTTTTGGCCTGTACAAGTCCAAGTAAACGCACAAAAAAACGAGTTTAAACACGTTGCCAATTTAGCCGAATTAAAAGTCGCGGTCGATGATGCCAATAAACAAGGTCGACTTGTTATGGTCGATTTATACGCCGATTGGTGTGTTGCGTGTAAAGAGTTTGAACATTACACTTTTCCCGATGAAAATGTGCAAAAGGAGTTTAGTCATTATCAGTTAATTCAAATCGATTTAACTGAAAGTGATAGTAAAACTATTGAGCTAATGGAAGAGTATGACGTGTTCGGATTACCTAGTATTTTGTTTTTTAACACTCAAGGGCAAGAGCTAAGCACGTTGCGAGTGACAGGCTTTTTAAATGCTGAGGATTTTGCTAAACACCTTGCTACAGTGCGTGCCAGCGCACAATAATAGTGCAATAAAGCCACTTAAATTTACTAAGTGGCTTTGTTATTTATACCTTTCAAAATGTACCTTAAATAGTGATTGGACCAGTATTTTGCTGTTATTTACGTCGAAATCACTATAATACTCAGCTAACGTGAGAAAATGTTGCAATTTAGCTTTTTTATGCTTAGTTTAAAGTTAAAAAATAGCTGGCAATGGCTTAACTCATTACTTAGAGGGTATATCGCGTATTATGGCTGCAAAATTAAAGATTTTAGTTGTTAATGGTCCAAATTTAAACATGCTAGGAAAGCGCGAACCAGAAAAATACGGTACGCAAACACTTAGCGAGATTATGAGCGAACTAACAAATACCGCTAATAGTCTGAATGTTGAACTTACGCACTTTCAAAGTAATGGTGAGCAAGCGCTCATAGAACGAATTCATAATGCTTGGCAAGCGGTTGATTGTATCATTATTAACCCCGCAGCATTTACGCATACAAGCGTTGCATTACGTGATGCATTGTTAAGTGTTGATATTCCGTTTTATGAGGTGCACTTGAGCAATGTGCACGCACGTGAAGCTTTTCGCCATCATTCTTATTTTTCAGATGTGGCACAAGGCGTTATATGTGGATTAGGTGCAATGGGTTACCACGCAGCATTAAATGCAGCGGTTAACCGGTCGCAAAACGCAATTTAATTTAAAAATTAACACACTAACAAACTAACAGGCGGGTCGTGTAATGGATATTCGCAAGATAAAAAAACTTATCGAATTAGTAGAAGAATCGGGCATTGCGGAACTAGAAATCACTGAAGGTGAAGAGTCGGTACGCATAAACCGTAACAACATGAGTGCGGGTCCAGCTTACCCACAATTTGCACCACAACAATATGCACCAGCTCCTGCACAGCAAGCGTCAGCCCCTGCAGCCCCTGTAGCAGTTGAAGCAGAAGCTGCGCCTGCTGCACCAACGGGTCATCAAGTTAAATCACCTATGGTTGGTTCATTTTACTCAGCATCTTCTCCAGAGGCACCTGCTTACGTAGAAGTAGGCTCTAAAGTTAATGTAGGCGATACACTGTGTATCATTGAAGCCATGAAAATGATGAACCAAATTGAAGCTGATAAAGCGGGTACTGTACGCGCAATTTTAGCTGAAAATGGCGAGCCAATTGAATTTGACCAACCTCTATTCATCATTGACTAATAGCATAACGTAAAAGGCCAACTCTAATGTTAGATAAAGTAGTCATAGCAAACCGAGGTGAAATAGCACTTCGTATATTGCGCGCCTGCAAAGAGCTTGGGATCAAAACGGTTGCTGTTCATTCGACGGCGGATCGCGATCTTAAGCATGTATTGCTTGCAGATGAAACCATCTGTATTGGTAAGCCATCAGCAACAGATAGTTATTTAGATATACCGCGCATTATTGCTGCGGCTGAAATAACTGATGCGGTAGCGATTCACCCAGGTTATGGTTTTCTTGCAGAAAACGCAGATTTTGCAGACCAAGTTGAGCAAAGTGGTTTTGTATTTATTGGTCCAAAAGGCGACACAATTCGTCTAATGGGCGATAAAGTATCTGCTATTTCCGCAATGCGTAAAGCTGGCGTTCCATGTGTACCGGGTTCTGATGGTCCTGTAACAGACGATAACGAACGCAACATGCAAATTGCTAAGCGCATTGGTTATCCGGTTATTATTAAAGCAGCTGGCGGCGGCGGTGGTCGTGGTATGCGTGTAGTACGCAATGAATCTGAATTAGTAAATTCAATTTCACTAACGCAGCAAGAAGCTAAACAGTTTTTTGGTAACGGTATGGTTTACATGGAGAAATACCTTGAAAACCCACGTCATATCGAAGTGCAAGTATTAGCCGACGGACAAGGTAATGCAGTTCATTTAGGTGAACGCGATTGTTCAATGCAGCGCCGTCATCAAAAGGTAGTTGAAGAGGCTCCTGCTCCAGGCATAACAGCTGAAACACGTAAGTTTATTGGTGAGCGTTGTACACGTGCGTGTATTGAAATTGGTTACCGTGGCGCGGGGACGTTTGAGTTTTTATACGAAAACGGCGAGTTTTACTTCATTGAAATGAATACCCGTATTCAGGTTGAGCATCCAGTAACAGAAATGGTTACGGGTATTGACTTAATCAAAGAACAGCTAAAAATAGCAGCGGGTCAGCCATTATCGTTCACGCAAGACGACGTCGTTATTCGTGGCCATGCGATTGAGTGTAGAATTAATGCTGAAGACCCTGAAACGTTTATCCCGTCACCGGGTAAAATTACACGTTTTCATCCCGCTGGTGGGTTAGGTATTCGTTGGGACAGCCATATTTATGCTGACTACACTGTACCACCTCACTACGATTCAATGGTTGGCAAGCTAATTACTTACGGTGAAAACCGTGATGTGGCTATTGCCCGTGCACGTAATGCACTAAACGAATTAGTAATTGATGGAATTAAAACTAATACTCCTTTGCATAAGCGTATTCTTGCAGATGAGAATTTCCAAAATGGTGGAACTAATATCCACTACCTTGAGAAAAAGTTAGGGTTGTAATCTTCCTAAATTAAAAAAACCGGCTTAGGCCGGTTTTTTTATGCCTGAAACTTCAATTTATCGCCATAAATAAATAATCTGGTATGATTAGCTAATATGCGCTTTTAAGTTAATTTTGAGGTAATAATGACCCGTAGTTTTGAATCTCACTTAAATGATGAACTTGCAACTGTTGCAATGGGTAAGCAAGTAGCAGCAGTTATTGAGCAAGGTGCTGTGATTTATTTACATGGTGATTTAGGCGCTGGTAAAACAACGTTTACACGTGGTGTAGTGCAAGGCTTTGGTCATACAGGTAAAGTTAAGAGTCCAACGTATACGCTGGTCGAACCCTATGAGCTTGACCGTGCAAACGTGTATCACTTTGACTTGTATCGCTTAGGTGATCCAGAAGAACTTGAATTTATGGGTATACGCGATTATTTTTCACCGCAGGCTATTTGTGTTGTTGAGTGGCCAGAAAAGGGCGGAGAGTTTATCCCTGTACCCGATTTAGATATAACGCTAAGCTATGTAGGTGACGAGCGTAAAATTGTGTTCAAAAGTACCAGTGAACGTGGTGCAGCAATTGTCGATAAACTAAAAAACATATAATAAAATAGTGAAGGCAGTAATTATCAAATGAATCGAGGCGCAATTAAACTCTCAGTTTTTCTTATGATTTTCATCATGAGCTTTTCTTTGTGGGCACAAAACACAATAAATAGTGTGCGTGTGTGGCCATCTCCAGATAGTACACGCGTTGTATTTGATTTAGACGATAAACCCGATTTTAGTTATTTTATGCTAAAAAACCCAAGCCGCTTAGTAGTTGACTTAGAAAACACCAAAGAGCTTATAGTACTACCCGGTGTGCCACCTAAGCACCAAATTGTTAGCAAATTACGTTACTCAAAGCCCAAAAATAAGCAAAGCGTTCGTTTAGTATTTGAGCTAAGCGCACCCGTAAAACCAGTGCTATTTGCGCTTGCGCCTACTGGGCCATACAAAAATAGGCTTGTGGTTGATTTATATAATAAAAGTGAACCAGAACCAGTGGCTTCACCTGCACAAAAAGCGGCAAAAAAACGTCAACTTAGCCAAGAACGCGATATTGTAATTGCTATCGATGCAGGGCATGGCGGTGAGGACCCTGGCTCAATAGGGCCATCAGGCACGTATGAAAAAACGGTCACGTTGCAAATAGCTAAGCGCCTTGAGCGAATGATAGACGCTGAGCGAGGCATGATTTCGCGTATGGTACGAAGTGGTGATTACTTTGTAAAACTTAATACGAGAACAAACAGAGCACGAGAGAAAAAAGCCGACTTTTTTGTGTCTATTCACGCAGATGCATTTACAAGCCCTGGTCCCAATGGTGCATCGGTATGGGTGCTGTCATTACGAAGAGCTAATTCTGAAATAGGTAAATGGATAGAGGATAAAGAAAAGCATTCCGAGTTGCTCGGTGGTGCAGCCGATGTAATGAAAGATGCGGCTAACGAAAAATACTTAGCGCAGGCATTACTTGATATGTCGATGGATCATTCAATGAAAACCGGCTTAAACGTTGCTGAAGAAGTAGTTAAAGAGCTACGAAAAGTTGCAAAGCTTCATAAAAAAGACCCGCAACATGCTAGCCTTGCGGTTCTTAAGTCGCCAGATATTCCCTCTATTTTGGTCGAAACGGGGTTTATATCTAACCCGCGAGAAGAAAAATTATTGAAAAGTGCAAATCATCAAGAGCGTTTAGCCAAGGCTATGTTCACTTCAATTAAAAATTACTATTTGAAAAACCCACCAGATGATTCGCTGTTTGCAAAATTAAAGTCGCAATACCCTACAAAACATAAAGTACGTCCGGGTGAATCTTTAAGTATGTTGGCAAGCCGTTATGGGATCAGCATAAGTAAAATAAAAAAAGTAAATAAACTAAATTCAAACACGCTTTTTATTGGTCAAGAGCTCGACATACCACAAAGTTAATTACATAAATCTGCACGCAGTTTGCTAGGAAATATCATGAATATTGAAATACTACCTGCCCGTTTAGCCAACCAGATTGCCGCAGGTGAAGTGGTTGAGCGTCCAGCGTCGGTAGTAAAAGAGCTTGTTGAAAATAGCCTAGATGCTGGCGCTACTCGTATTCAAATAGAGATAGAGCGTGGTGGCCATAAGCTTATTCGTATTCGTGATAATGGCTCGGGTATAGGTAAAGAAGAGCTCACACTTGCGCTTTCTCGCCATGCGACAAGTAAGTTAAAGTCGCTTGATGATTTAGAAAATATTTGTTCACTAGGTTTTAGGGGCGAGGCATTAGCTTCAATTAGCTCAGTATCGCGATTAACCCTCAGCTCCAAACCAAAGACTCAAGACGCTGCTTGGCAAGCATTTGCAGAAGGCCGTGATATGGCTGTGCAAGTTAAGCCGGTTGCTCACCCTGATGGCACCACCATTGAGGTTAAAGATCTATTTTTTAATACCCCTGCACGGCGCAAATTTTTACGTACCGAAAAAACAGAGTTTACCCATATTGATGAGCTCATTAAGCGTATAGCGCTTAGCCGGTTTGATGTATCGATTACGCTGACTCATAACGAAAAAGTAGTTAGGCAATACCGCGCAAAAACAGATCCCGCTCACGCCATAACTCGCGTTGCACAAGTTGCGGGTAAGGCGTTTGCAGAGCAAGGACTTCATATTCAATCTGGGGAAGCAGGCCTTCAACTGCATGGCTGGGTTTTACCGGTAGGCTCTGTAAATACAACGCAGTACACGTATGTAAATAATCGTATGATGCGCGATAAGCTCATTTTACACGCTATTCGTCAGGCATTTGAAGAAGTTAGTGGGGTACAAGAGCTACCAGGGTTTGTAATTTATATTGATATTGACCCACGCCAAGTTGATGTAAATGTACACCCAGCAAAGCATGAAGTACGTTTTCATCAAGGTCGCTTAGTACATGACTTTATTTTACAAGCTATCAAGCAAGTTGTTGTGCCATTGCAAGGTGAGTTTAACAATGAAGCGGTAACGACAGCTGATGATCATTTACCTGCATTTACTCATGCCATGCATCCGTCGACATCTAAAAATGAGACTAGCGACGGTTACGATTATCCTAAATCTCAGTTACAACCAAATTACTCAGGTAGTTCAAGTTCAACTGGTGCAAAAAGTAGTGGTGGTGAATACAGAGCATCATCAAGTGCAAACCATCAAGACGTGAATGCGTTTTATCAGGGAGTGAGTGAACAACATGCTGCTCACTTTGATGTCGTGGCGCAAACCACTCAGCAAGATTCATCAGTACCTGATCAAAGTGCTGTGAGTATGGTGTCTATTATTAGTTTGCATGATGGAAACTGTGTCTTTAGTGCGCAGCAGGAGCTATTTTGCTCACATTTTAAATACGCCATAGTTGATGATTGGCATGAGCAAATTAAAGAGCAAGGTAGCCTTGAAGGTAAAGCATTGTTATTACCTGTCAGGGTTAATTTATCAAAAGAAGACTGTTTGCTAATCGAAGGGCAGCAATCGTGGTTCACGCTGCTTGGCTTTGAATTGGTGATAGAGAAGCAGTTTGTTATGGTTAAAAAGCTGCCTTCATGTTTGTATTTACTTGATGTAAGTAATGCTGTTAACGAGTTACTAAGCGCGTGTAAAAGGCAGTTTGAGAACATAGAAGATTGGTTAAAATGGCAGGCCGAATGTATACCGCCGCGCTTTTATGCTAGCAACGTATTTATAACTCAACAAATGCGCTTACAAAATAATCCGCAAACTATTGAACGCTTGCGTGAAAAAGCAGTTAAAATAGAGCTAAGTCAGTATTTAGCGCAATTAAATTAGGGTGTTCGTGTTGAGTCAATTACCAGTTATATTTTTAATGGGTCCCACTGCTGCAGGTAAAACAGCATTGGCTATTTCTTTGTGCGAGCATTTAAATACAGAGATAATCAGCGTCGATTCAGCATTAGTGTATAAAGGTATGGACATTGGCACTGCGAAACCTGATTCAGAAGAATTGGCTCGCGCTCCACATCATCTTATTGATCTGCTTGACCCGAGTGAAACGTATTCAGTTGCAGATTTTAGACGTGATGCAATAAAAAAAATTGATGAATTTCATCAACAAGGTAAAGTACCTGTATTAGTTGGAGGTACAATGCTGTACTTCAAGGCACTTATTGACGGTTTATCGCCTCTGCCTGAGGCAGACCCAGCTATAAGGGCTCAACTTGAAGCAGAGGCTAGTGAGTTTGGCTGGCCACACTTGTATCAAGAACTCGTAAAAATAGATCCACAAGCGGCACAAAAAATGAGTGAAAACGACTCGCAAAGAATTAACCGTGCGCTGGAGGTATATCGATTAACCGGTAAAACAATGACTGAACTGCAAAAGCAAAAGCAGCCACCTTTACCGTATACTTTTCATCAATTTGCCATCGCGCCGCAAGAGCGAAGTGAATTACATCAACGAATTGAAGAAAGGTTTAAAATAATGATAGATCAGGGGTTTGAAAATGAAGTTTCGGCCTTATATCTACGTAAAGATTTACATCACAATATGCCTTCTATTCGTTGTGTGGGCTATAGACAGATGTGGGATTACCTTGCGGGTGAAGTAAGTCATGATGAAATGGTGTTTCGAGGTATCGCAGCAACCCGGCAATTGGCTAAACGTCAATTAACTTGGTTGAGAAGTTGGCCTGATGTTACTTGGTTAACAACCGGCGATGAAGAAAACTTGCATCATGTAGTAAGTTCGCTAAGCTAGTAGTAGTTGGATATGATTTAGCTTTATTAAATGAGTTCAGCCACTTAATTATAATAACACCTAGAACGAAGGAAGAATAACATGGCAAAAGGCCAATCGTTACAAGACCCATTTTTGAATGCACTACGTCGTGAGCGCATTCCGGTATCAATCTTTTTGGTTAATGGCATAAAATTACAAGGTAAAATCCAGTCATTTGATCAATTTGTTATTTTACTTGAAAACACGGTAAATCAAATGGTTTACAAACACGCAATTTCAACAGTTGTACCTGCTCGCGCAGTCAACTTCCAAGGTGTTCAAGGGAGCGATGACACTGAAGAACCAGAAGCTGGAAACTTTTAATTAGGAGCGTAATGCTTGTTTGACCGCTATGAATCCGGCGAACAGGCAATTTTAGTTCATATCGACTTACCTAAAGAAGGGGATCGTGAAGATCTTCATGAATTAGAGATGTTGGTATCTTCTGCTGGTGTTAGTAGTTTGGCGGTTGTGCAAGGCAGCCGTCAAGCACCACATCCGAAACTATTCGTCGGTACCGGTAAAGCAGAAGAAATAGCTGAGATTGTCAAAATCCACAATGCAGATGTCGTTATTTTTAATCATCAACTCAGACCGTCACAAGAACGCAACTTAGAGCGCGTTTGTCAGTGCCGTGTGCTTGATAGAACGACCCTTATTCTTGATATTTTTGCCCAACGTGCACGTACCCATGAGGGTAAATTGCAGGTTGAATTGGCACAACTTCGTCATATGTCTACTCGGCTGATCCGAGGTTGGACTCACCTTGAGCGTCAAAAGGGTGGTATTGGTTTACGTGGGCCTGGTGAAACTCAATTAGAGACCGATAGGCGTTTACTGCGCGTACGTATTCAAAGTATTCGTGCACGACTACAAAAAGTGGCAGTCCAGCGTGAGCAGGGTAGACGCGCGCGTAACCGTAATGAAATTCCAACGGTGTCATTAGTGGGTTACACTAATGCGGGTAAATCTACATTATTTAATCGTATTACAGATTCTGAGGTCTATGCTGCCGATCAGCTTTTTGCGACGCTTGACCCAACACTGCGTAAACTGGAGTTGGGTGATGTTGGCCAAGTGATTTTAGCCGATACCGTGGGTTTTATCCGTCATTTGCCTCACGATTTAGTGGCTGCATTTAAAGCAACATTGACCGAAACACGTGAAGCCGATTTGCAGTTACACGTAATTGATGCTGCTGATTCGCGGATTAAAGAAAATATTGAACAAGTGCAATCGGTGCTTAAAGAAATTGAAGCCGATGACGTTCCACAGCTATTAATTTATAATAAAATTGATGCGCTTGATAATGTTGCTCCGCGTATTGATCGAGATAGTGAAGGTCAACCTATAAGAGTATGGTTGTCTGCACAAACGGGTGAAGGGTGTGAATTACTAAGCGAAGCCATTAGCGAATTGCTTGCTAAAAAAATGTTTAGTGAAACGCTTTTATTAACCCCATTATACGGGCGTTTAAGGGCTTCACTTTTTAGCTTAAATGCGGTGCATGAAGAGCGATTTGATGAACAAGGCAATTGGCTACTAGATGTAAGAATGCCAATGGTTGAATGGAATCGCTTAATTAAAGAATTTGGTCCTGAAATTGTTGGTTTTATCAACCAAGATTAAAAATTGACGTTTAAATGTCGGTTTTTGTATGAGAAACGCAGTAGATTTGATAGATTTAACACAATTTCCTAATTTATTTAGATAACAATGGAGTATAGCTATGGCCTGGAATGAACCGGGTAATAATGGCAATGACAAAGATCCGTGGAACAATAAAGGCGGACGTGATCAAGGCCCACCTGATTTAGACGAGGTGTTCCGTAAGTTTAGTAACAAGTTCGGCGGCTTATTTGGCGGTAAAAAATCCGGCAATGGAAGCGGTGGCGGACTTGGCGGAGCCGGTATTTCATTTATCCTCATTATCGCCGCTATTGTGTGGGCGTTAAGTGGTATTTATACGGTTAAAGAAGCCGAACGTGGTGTTGTTTTGCAGTTTGGTAAATATGACCGAATTGCTGAACCAGGCCTGCGTTGGAAAATGACGTTTATTGAAACGGTTATCCCAGTTGATATCGAAGCCGTTCGTTCACTGTCGGCGTCTGGCTTTATGCTTACTGAAGATGAAAACGTGGTAAGTGTTGAGTTTCAGGTGCAATACCGTGTTATTGACCCATACCTTTATAAGTTTAGCGTAACAAATGCTGATAGCAGTTTAGAAGAAGCGCTAGACAGTGCACTGCGTTATGTTGTGGGTCATGCAAAAATGGACCAAGTTTTAACGAACGGCCGTGAAGAAGTGCGTCAAAACACATGGGATGAGCTTAACAAGGTAATCGAACCATACAATCTTGGTTTAATTGTTACTGATGTTAACTTTAAAGATTCTCGCCCACCTACTGAAGTTAAAGATGCGTTTGATGATGCGATTGCAGCACAAGAAGATGAAGAGCGTTTCATCCGTGAAGCAGAAGCGTATGCGCGTGAAATTGAACCGCGTGCACGTGGTCAAGTAACACGTATGACACAAGAAGCTGAAGGTTACCAAGAGCGTATTACACTGGAAGCGCAAGGTGAGGTTGCTCGTTTTGAAAAGCTATTACCTGAGTATTTAGCGGCTAAAGAAGTAACGCGTGAACGTTTATACATTGATGCAATGGAAGAAGTGTTAGGTAGCAGTTCTAAGGTGTTGGTTGATGTGAAGGGTGGTAATAACATGATGTACTTACCTCTTGATAAAATCATGGAAAAGCAAGGCACTGCAACACGTGTTGCGTTACCAAGCTCAAGTGACATTCAAGACTTAAGAAACAAAGTAAATACATCACGTAACAGCACCGTTAATAGCAGCAACGACCGCTTTAACAACGATCGCTTTAACTAGGGGAGATAAGCATAATGAAAAATTTTAGTTTAGTAATACTACTAGTTGCCATTGTGATGTCTTTCTCATCGGTATTTGTTGTACCTGAAGGGCAAAAAGCAATTGTGCTATTGTTCAGTAAAGTACAAAAAGATGACGATGATCAAGCGGTTGTTTATGGCCCAGGTTTGCATTTGAAAGTCCCATTTTTTAGCCAAGTACGTCGTATTGATGCACGTATTCAAACGCTAGATGGAACACCGGATCGTTTTGTGACAAGTGAGAAGAAAGACTTAATTGTTGATTCGTTTGTTAAATGGCGTGTTAACGACTTTAGTGCTTTTTACTTACGTGCACGTGGCGACAAGCAATATGCTGAAACGTTACTTGAGCAAAAGGTTAATAACGGACTTCGTACTAACTTTGGTACACGCACAATTCGTGAAATTGTATCGGGTGAGCGTAGTGAGCTTATGGAAGAAGCATTAGTTCAAGCATCTGAAAGTGCCCGCGAGTTAGGTATTGAAGTGCTAGACGTACGTGTTAAGCAAATTAATTTGCCTCAAGAAGTAAGTAGTTCGATTTATCAACGTATGCGTGCTGAGCGTACTGCCGTTGCTAAAGAGCACCGCTCTGAAGGTCAGGAAAAAGCGGAGACTATTCGTGCTAGCGTTGACCGTCGAGTGACAGTTATGCTTGCAGACGCTGAACGTAACTCACGCTCAGTACGTGGTCAAGGTGATGCAGATGCTGCTGCTATTTATGCAAATGCATATAATAAAGATCCAGAGTTTTTCAGCTTTGTACGTTCTTTAGAAGCGTATAAGAAAACGTTTAAAGGTAAGCAAGACGTGATGGTGCTTTCACCAGACAGTGACTTCTTCCAATATATGAAAGGCGCTAAAGCGCAGTAGACTATATTTATACTTTTAAATTTTAAAGCCCCGCACTTGCGGGGCTTTTTGTTGAATACAATCTACAACTTTAAATCACTGTTATATATGTGGTTATTTACTCATATTTTAATTTAATAATTCTTCGCAGAAAAAATAAGCTGAACAGGGGTGATCTTTGCTTGGGTTTTCTGGTAAAATCTCGTCCTAATTTTCTCTAAGTGAATTTACAATGGGTAAAAACGTTGTTGTATTAGGCACCCAATGGGGTGACGAAGGTAAGGGTAAGGTAGTTGACCTCCTTACGGACAAAGCATCTTTAGTAGTTCGTTATCAAGGTGGCCACAATGCAGGTCATACTTTAGTTATCGAAGGTAAAAAGACGGTTCTACACCTTATTCCATCGGGTGTATTACGTGACAATGTTAAATGTGTGATTGGTAATGGTGTTGTTTTATCACCAGAAGCGCTAATGAAAGAAATTGGCATGCTTGAAGAGCGTGGCGTACCAGTACGCGAACGTCTTTTAATAAGTGAAGCATGTCCGCTAATTTTGCCTTTCCATGTTGCATTAGATGTAGCCCGCGAAACAGCTCGTGGCGACAAGCCAATTGGCACAACTGGCCGTGGCATTGGTCCTGCGTACGAAGATAAAGTAGCACGTCGCGGTTTACGCGTAGGTGACTTATTTAATCCTGAATTATTTGCAGCTAAACTAAAAGAAGTTCTTGAGTACCATAACTTCACATTAGTTAATTACTACAAAGTAGACGCTGTAGATTTCCAAAAAACGTTTGATGATGCAATGGCTGTTGCAGATATCTTAAAAGCAATGGTTGTAGATGTAACTGAGCTTTTAGACCAAACACGTTTAGCAGGTGAGCACATTTTATTTGAAGGTGCGCAAGGTACATTACTTGATATTGATCACGGTACTTATCCTTATGTAACTTCGTCAAACACGACCGCTGGTGGCGTTGCAACTGGTGCTGGTTTTGGTCCACTAAACCTTGACTACGTGTTAGGTATTATCAAAGCGTACACAACACGTGTTGGTTCAGGCCCTTTCCCTACAGAGCTTTACGATGGCCTTGATAAGCAAGACCCAGTTGGTAAGCACTTAGGTGACAAAGGTCATGAGTTTGGTGCTACAACAGGTCGTCTTCGTCGTACTGGTTGGTTAGATGCAGTGGCAATGCGCCGTGCAGTTCAAATCAACAGTATTTCAGGTTTTTGTTTAACTAAGCTTGATGTTTTAGATGGCTTAGAAACATTGAAAATCTGTACTGGCTACCAGCTTGAAGATGGCACTGTTACAAACGTAACACCATTAGCTGCTGAAGGTTACGAGAAAGTAACACCGGTATATGAAGAGATGCCGGGTTGGTCTGAAAATACTGTGGGTGTAACTTCACTTGAAGGCTTACCGAAAGCTGCAATTGATTACATCAAGCGTATTGAAGAAATTACTGGTGTTCCAATTGATATTATTTCTACAGGTCCAGACCGTGTAGAAACGATGGTACTTCGCAACCCGTTTGCTTAATTACCATAAATATAAAAAAAGCTGCTAAATGCAGCTTTTTTTGTGTCTAAAATTCACCTTGGAACGATCTTTGTATATTATTTAGTAAGATAATTTTTGTACGTGGTGAACATGCGCCTATTTTTAAAAAGTTCGTTATTAGCTGTGCCCTTAGTGTCAGTGTCTTTATTTATATCTTCCAATACGTTAGCAGATGAATCACCTGCTGCAGTACCGCTATACACTGAATCAGAGCTTATCGCGTTAATAAATAAAAATGTGCATTTGCAGCGTGTAAAGGCAGATGATTGCCAGTTAGTTCAAGATATTGAAGCGCGAGCCAATAAAATGGCATTGCCATCCTATCAATTTTTATATGGCGATATGCTTGCTTATAATGTGTGTGTTGAACGAAATGTAAAGCTAGGCGTGTATTACATGAGAAAGTCTGCTGAGCAAGGCTTAGCGGCAGCGCTTGAGCAGTTAGGTCGCTATTACGATACCGGAAGGCTAGTTCAGCAAGATAAAGCCATGGCTATTACGTATTTACGGGAAGCTTCTGCACAAGGTAACTTAAAAGCGCAGTTACGTTTAGTGAAGTTGTTTAATGATGGCTACGGTAGCCCACGGGATTTTGAAGATGCATATCGTTGGTTGTTTAATGCAATGGTAGCAGATAAAGCAACGCATAAAAAAATTGAAAACGCCCTAACTAAGCTTGCGCAAAAAATGCCTGATAGTGTAGTAGAGCGCGCTCGGTTACCTATGTAATACTAATCAAGAATAAACTTTAATTAAGCGAGTTGCTGTACATTTAGAAAAAAGCCCTAATAAAATTAGGGCTTTTTTGTGAGTATTATTTTAATTAACTTTATTCTTTGTCTTTAAGTTGTGGGTCTTTTAATAACGACATTTTTGGGGGGTGCAGTGCAACAATACGCTCACCTTCTTGAGGTGGTTTGTCCATATTAAGTGTGAATGGTGTTACTTTAGCTGGTGTATCGTCATCGTTGTCTTTATCTCCTTTGAGAATAAATAAAGGGATAGCCTCAGGGTTCATTTCTAAGTATTGCTCCCAGCTAAACTCATCTGAAATACGTGTAGCACTTACTTTTCCACCTTTAGCAATGACACTGCTTAAGCGAGCGTACGAACCTTCATCCCCAAATAATATTTGACGCGATAAAAAGGTCGCACTGTCTTTATTAGCTTTAGCGTGTGTTGTTGATGAGCGTAGCGAAAACACGTTTTTTTCATTGAGTAAATGTGAAAAATACTGCACACCTAATGCATTGTGATGCCTGTTTGGTGAAAGCGCTAAAACACTTCGGATAGTTGTAAGCGGTAAGTATCGTTCAGCATGCTCTGATTGCGGATTACCATAATAGCAAGGCAAGCCATCCATACGTGCCATTTTGCAGTTTTCCCAAGCAGGATCTGAAAGGTGAACAGGAATATTTTGCTCTTTTAAACCTCGCCCTATTGCACGTGACACATGGTTAGCCCCAATAATTAAAATAGTATTAGGTGATGGTTGACGTACACCTAGTAACTTAGCCACAGGGATTGCGGTTAGGCTTTGTAGTACAACAGTTATAATGATAACTGTAAAAATAAGTGGAACCATTTTTTCTGCATCAGCCACACCCGCTTCCATCATGCTAAGTGCAAACACTGAACCAACAGCGGCTGCTACAATACCCCTTGGTGCAATCCAGGCGAGTACTAAGCGAGATTTAATTGGTAAGTCGGTACCAAAGGTAGAGATAGCAATGCATAAAGGGCGGGCTACAAATAACACAATCGCTAAAAATATAAATACATCACTATCTAACATCATTAAGTCGGAAAGCTGCAAACGGGCTGCGAGTAAGATGAAAAGCGTTGATATAAGAATCATCGACAAGTCTTCTTTAAACTCTAAAACAGAGTCTATTTCTAGGTCATCTTGATTCGCAAGCCAAATACCAAATACCGTTACTGCCAGTAAGCCTGACTCATGGCTTAAGTAGTTTGATACAGAAAAACTAATTAATACCAGCGCTAAAATACCAAACTTGTGTAATTCAAATGGCAACCATTCTCGGCGCATTAATTGAGTTGTAACCCAGCCTGCTGCTACCCCTATTGTTAGACCAACTCCAACGGTTTTAACTAAAGCCACAATAGTATGGCTTAGTACCTCGCCTTGGCCTACTAACATTACTGCTTCAAATACCAGTACAGCAAACAATGCCCCGATAGGGTCAATAACAATCCCTTCCCAGCGTAGAATGCGGTCTATGTCTTGTGTGGGGCGCATGGAGTTTAGTAAAGGCGCTATTACTGTCGGGCCTGTTACCACAAGCACTGCGCCGAGCACAGCAGCAACCCGCCAATTGAGCTCAAGTAACCAATAGGCACTTAAACTAATTACAACACAAGTTGCAATCATACCAATGGAGCATAGGTTTCTGACTACTTTACCAATTCCCTTTAACTCCCTAAAGTGAAGGGTAAGGGCGCCTTCAAATAAAATAACAGCCACACTTAATGATACGACAGGGAAGAGTAAGTCGCCTAAAAGTGCATCAGGGTCTAAAACACCACTAAATGGCCCAAGTAACAGGCCAGTGAGCAATAAAAAAAGAATAGCGGGTACTCTAAATGCCCACGCTACCCATTGGGCAAGCACTGAACAGAGTGCGATACCGGCTATGTAAATTGCTGACATAGATTAAGAATTCCTTATTATGATTTTATTTAAAGTATAACGATTTTAGTTGTTATTAAAGGGGTATACACGGGAAAATCAACTATTACTATTTAATTTTAGCCGCTAACAAAATATTAGTACGTATTAATTATGGTTAGCGTTGCTAAATATTTTATAAATTATCAATAACACCTTCTATCTTCATGATTTGAAAGTAAAAAAGTTTGTTACTAAACGCTTTTCAATGTGGTCGTTTGAATTTTAGCCTTGATCTTACGACCTAATTTAGCGTATTATACTTCGAGTTCGAATAATTAGGTATCTAATTAAATTATCTGGGAAATAAATTCGTCGTTAATGTTACGGTCATATTTGCTAGGTATAATCGTTATTTAGAAGCTAGTTCAGTATTTGAACGTCTAAAATATAATTTATTTAATTACTTGATACGGTTTATCTCAAGCATTTAAAGTTTGAGTTGAATTGATATCTTTCAATGTTTAACCCCCATCGTGGCGGTTAAATCTCGGTCCTTTAGTCTTCACCCTATCTGTTGGTGTACCAGACTTTAGAGGCTCTATGTATGTTGTTAATAAAAAAGTCACCAAGGCTTTTTACAGCGATGCATAAACAACACTTTTTAAACTTTCTTATAGGCATTACTTTCATTGCAAGGTATCTGCTTTTTATATCTTAAAGCCTTGCTTTTAGATTTTGGCTTTCTTGTGTGTGTTTAAAAGTGTTGCCAAAAAACACAAATTCGAAGCTACATATATTGGTAGCTATTTAGTTTAGCTCATTAACACTGAGCACAGATAAAATGGAAAGTAGAAGACTTATGCAAAAGTTAAATTGGCGACGCATTGTTTTAAAAGTAGGTAGCGCACTTATTGCTCCAGATCAAGACGGTTGTCGTTCTCGTTACATACTTACTATCGCACAGTTTATTGTTCGTTGTCGTGCTCGCGGCATTGAGGTCATTTTAGTTTCATCAGGTTCTGTTGCGGCAGGTTCGCACCTATTCCCTTCGGACCAACCCCGTTCAGTTGTATTAAAAAAAGCAATGGCCGCCGCAGGTCAAACTGAAATGATTGCTATGTGGGACCGCTTTTTTGATTTTCCATCTGCCCAGCTTTTGCTAACTCATGGTGATTTGCGCGACCGAGAGCGTTATCAAAGTATTCGTGAAACTGTGTTTACATTATTAGAGCATGGTGTTTTACCTATCATTAATGAAAATGATGCGGTAACTACCGATGACCTTAAAGTAGGTGATAACGATAATTTATCAGCAATGGTTGCAGCAGCCGCTGATGCAGACGCTTTACTGATTTTTTCAGACGTAGATGGTTTATACGATAAAAACCCAAATCTTCATGACGACGCTGTTTTATTACCTGAAATAAAATCAATTGATGATTCTATTTACGCCATGGCAGGATGTGCTACTAGCGCGGTAGGTACTGGCGGTATGAAAACTAAAATAGAAGCGGCAGAAAAAGCAACATCACACGGAATCGCAACATATATAATTAATGGTTTTAAAGAAGAGACATTTAATCGTTTATTAGAGGGTGACAACCCTGGAACAATATTTTTACCATACGAAAAACCAATGCAAGATTCTGTGCATTGGATGACACACACTGCGAATGAGCAAGGTGAAGTTGTGGTAGATGGAACATTTGATGAATCAATCGAAGGTGAAACAGGCATAATTCGCGGCGATGAAATTGTTGAAGTACATGGTGAGTTTGCAATTGGCGACACCATACTTGTTAGAAGTGAAGATGGTACGCGTTTAGCTAAAGCGACCGCAAATTACAGTAGTTGTTTGTTGAATTTCATTGCAGACAACGAACAAAGTGAATTTAGTGAAAAAATGCAGGATTCTATTGGACCTGTTATTTCAGAAAAAGATATCGCATTATTGGAGAAGTCATGAGTTTAATTACGGATATTTCGCGTCAGGCAGCTAAAGCTGCAAATACACTTGCTTTACTCGACACCGAGACAAAAAACCAAGTGTTAACAGAAATGGCTGCGGCATTAAGAGAGCAAAAAGCATTTATAATTCAAGAAAACGAAAGTGATTTAAGCGCTGCGCGCGACAACAATTTGCCTGCGGCAATGGTTGATCGTCTAACTCTGAACGATGAACGCATAGAATCGATGGCTGAAGGGATAGAAGTTATAGTCAGCCTGGATGATCCAGTGGGTCAGCTTCGTGAAATCACGGAACGACCTAATGGTATTAAAATTCGTAAAATGCGCGTACCACTTGGTGTTGTTTGTATGATTTATGAAGCACGCCCTAACGTGACCGCAGACGCTGGTGCTTTGTGTTTTAAATCGGGTAATGGCGTTATTTTACGCGGTGGTAAAGAGGCGCTTAAAAGCTCACAAGCGATTGCCAGTGTAATGCACAGTGTACTTGAAAAGCACAACTTACCCGTTTCATTAATCTCGGTTATTCCAGATCCCGATCGTGCACTTCTTATGGAGTTGATGCAGCAACGTGATAGCATCGATTTAATCATTCCTCGCGGCGGTGAAGGGTTGATTAACTTTGTTACCGAGAACAGTACCATTCCTGTTATTCAGCATTACAAAGGCGTATGTCATTTGTATGTCGATAAAGACGCAGATCTAGAGGTTGCGATTAATTTATTACTTAATGGTAAAACACAACGAACGGGTGTATGTAATGCACTTGAAGGTTTGGTTGTACACGAAGATATCGCAGATGAGTTCCTAAATTTATGTGCGGTAGTACTTCGTCAAGAAGGTGTAAAGATCAATGCTGATAGCTTTGCTGCCAAATACTTCGATAATGCAACTGTTTTAGCTGATGATGAGTTTGGTGAAGAATACCTAGACTTAGAAATCGCGATACGCGTAGTGCCTACATTTTCAGCCGCTGTTGAGCATATTGCTCAATTTGGCTCAAATCACACAGAAGTGATTTGTACTAAAAACCAAGCCGCAGCTGAGTTATTTCAACGTAGTGTAGATGCGTCAGTTGTGATGGTGAATGCATCGTCTCGTTTTTCTGATGGTTCACAGTTAGGATTGGGTGCAGAGATTGGCATTGCTACATCTAAGCTTCATGCGTATGGTCCTATGGGGCTTGAATCACTCACAACAGAAAAATATTTAGTGAATGGCGAAGGCCAAGTTCGCGAATAAATTTTATATTAATTTTACAAAAGCCGAGCATAGCTCGGCTTTTTATTTTTGATAAAAATCACTTTAATTTAGCTAGCCAATCGTTTACTGGCTCAGGTTTATGCAAGTGATAACCCTGTAGTATCACCTCCGGGTATTCCTGTAGTAAATCGAAGTGTGATTGGTTTTCGACACCCTCTGCAACAACGTCTAATTCAAATAAATGTCCCAAACTCACAATCATATCTATTATTAGTTTGTCATTTTTATTTGTTGGCGCTTCGAGCACAAAAGAACGGTCTATTTTAAGCTCTTGAATTGGTAATTGCTTTAAATATGTGAGGCTTGAATAGCCAGTTCCAAAATCATCAATTGATACTTTTACACCCAACTTTTTGAGGTTATGCACAGCTTCAATAGCAGAGTCCATATTATTTAGTAGCGTACCTTCAATAATCTCTATAGTGAGTTGCGACGCAATAACATTATTAATTGTTAGCTGTTCAACTAAAAAGGCTAAAAAGCGTGGCTCATGGAAATGTCGACCACTTATGTTTATTGATAAACTTAAGTGAGGGTGTGTTTGATTAATCTTAGCTAATGTTTTTAAGGCATTTTCACATACCCAGCAATCTAAGTCATAAATAACGTCAGACTCTTCCGCAATAGAAATAAACTCACTGGGGCTAATAAAGCCTTTTGTCGTGTGTTGCCAACGAAGTAAAACCTCAGCTCCTTTTAAAATTTGATCACTATCATATTGAGACTGTAAATGAAGTGATAACTCGTTATAAGCGATTGCTTTACGTAGGTCTTGCTCAATTTCGAAACGTCTTTTTGCTTGTTCACCAAATGAGGTGTCAAAAAATGTAACTCGGTTGCCCCCTTTCTCTTTTGCTTTATAGCAGGCAGCTTCACAGTTTCTGATAGTCTCGATAGCGCTTTCCCATTGCCCATGTTGCGGGAATATGTACATACCAATACTTACTGTTAGGCTAACTTCCTTTAAATCAACAAAAAAAGGCAGTCTTACGGATGTAAGAATTTCTTGTGCTTTTTTCTCTGCAATAATTTGAGCTCTTGCTCTGCCAATGCCTTTATCTAGGACAGACAACGTTGCAAAGGCATCGCTTCCCAAGCGAGCAATAATATCATTATTATCAGTATTTGTATGGATACGCTTAGTTAGTTCTTTTAGGACATGGTCACCGGCTAGCAGGCCCATTCCATCATTAAATGAGTGAAACCCATCTACATCGATAATAAAAATATAGGCAAAATTTTTGTCAGTGGAACAGCTTTGTAATTGCTGCTCTAACTGCTTTAAGAAGCTGTTACGGTTAGGTAGGGCGGTTAATTCGTCATGCCAAGTTAAGTAATCTATTCGCTCCTGGGTCACTTTTAGGCTTGATATATCGCTAAATACCCCGATGTAGTGATCGTTGGTATCGTGTTCATTTTTTACAAGGCTCAACGTTAGCAATTCAGGGTATAACTCACCACTTTTGCGTCGGGTAACTAACTCACCACTCCAGTAGCCGGCTTCACTTGCGTGTTGCCATACTTGTTCAAAGTTTATATTTGGCTGGTTATTTTGTTTGATATCGTGAATATGCATATTTAACGAATTAGCTTCATCGTAACCCGTGATGCGGCAAAAAGAAGGATTAACCGCGATTATTTTGCCTGTACTGTTAGTTATCACAACACCGTCAGCTGTACTCGTTAGTGCGTGAAAAAAGAGTTGATGTTTAGATGATAACTGCTTTAATTCTTTTTCTCTAACATCCAGCTCCATTGCTAAAGATTCTATTTCAAGCAGCTTGTCATGTAGGTCAAAGTTTTTCTCTATTAATCGGTCTAGCATACCTTGTGCTGTTATATGTGTACGAATGCGAGCTCTGACTAAGGCTAATTTATAAGGCTTGTGAATATAGTCTATGGCGCCCATAGCAAAGCCTTTTTCTTCTGACTCTTCCTCTGTAAGCGCCGTAACAAAGATGATGGGAATGCCTTTTGTTTTGGGTTTCCCTTTTAGTATAGTGCACACTTCATAACCATTCATTCCCGGCATCATTATGTCGAGTAAAATTAAATCTGGACGGGTAGACTCAATAAACGTTAGAGCTTGCTCTCCACTTGTCGATATTCGAACATCGTAGTCGGTTGAAAGCCCTTCTACCAAAATATGTAAGTTACTTGGTTCGTCATCAACAATTAGAATTAAAGGCTTTTGTCGCTGCGCTTTTTGTTCACTTTTATTTATGGTGGAATGAGTTAAATGCACTGTTAATCCTTTTTACATAGTATTTAAATTCTGAATCACTCAATCATTAATGCTTTGTGTCTGCTTTATATGTTTCAATAATCGAAATTACAGACGGATAGTCGAAACTATTAATCGCCTCTATTAGTTTTGATAAGCCGTGTTCAGTATCATAGCTATTCGCTTCTAAATGCCTTTTTAGGTCGTTTGGGATAGGACGAGACGCTAATGCTAGTGAGTGAATCTCATTTATCACTACCAGCTCATCTTCGAGATTGTGTCGTTTCGGCTCTATATTTTCCAAATTGAGTGTCGCTAATAATTCTTTAATAGAAAAAAGCGTTGCTGCCAAATTTTCTTTTAATAAATCTATATTAAGCGAACTTTCCTCAAGTAGTGCTTTTTCAGTCTCTAATGCACACTTTTGCAGCTTCTCTAGCCCTAATGTACCCGCTAACCCCTTCAGTGTATGCACCGTTCGCTTTAAAGTAGCAACATCATTATTGTTTATTAATAAATCAGCCTTCGCTGAAAAGTTATTATTACCATCTATAAACCGAGTAAGCAATGTCATGAGTAAGGTTTCATTGTTATCAACGTTTTGCTTTGCTTTTACTAAATTTATTGTTTGCAAATTATCTCTACTTTTTAGGTGTTTATCTAAGCTTCCGTAAAGCGCGTCAAATACAATGGGTTTAACCAAAAAGTCATCCATACCTGCATCAGCGGCTGCTTTTCTATCTCTGGGCTCTACAGCGGCACTTAAAGCAATAATAGGCATATTGTAGCCTTTAGCTCTTAGCTCTTTTGTTGCTTCAAGGCCGTCCATATGGGGCATTTGTATATCCATAAATACAATATCAAAATGTTGAGCCGATACTTTATCTATAGCGTCTAGCCCATCGTTTGCAATTGTTGTATTAAGATCAAATTTACTTAGCATTGCAGAGGCTATTTCTTGGTTAAGTTTATTATCATCTACAACAAGTGCCTGATAGGCCGCTAGTTTTGGCAGGTCTACCGTTGCAGGTAAAGGGGCCTTTTTGTTATTAGTGTGAGCAGCGCGCTGTTCAGCAATGGTGAATGGAAGGGTAAATAAAAACTCACTCCCTTTACCAAGTTCACTTTTTACTTGTAAGTCACCACCTAATAATTTGGTTAACTGTTTACTAATTGTTAGGCCAAGCCCTGTACCCCCGTACTTTCTTGTTGTACTTGAGTCGCCTTGAGCAAATGATTCAAACACCCTATCAGATTGGGCTTGCGTCATACCAATTCCGGTATCACTAATGCTAAAGCGCAACTGTACTTTGTTTTCTTTTTGAAAAATGACTTCTATGGTTAATGACACCTCACCCTTATCGGTAAACTTAATGGCATTACCAATGCAATTATTAATTATTTGATTTAGCTGTATAGGATCGCCCAACAGAGTCAGGTGTCTGTCGGCATGCACTACACAATTTAAAACTAATCCTTTTTGTTGTGCATTAATCGAAAATAAATCTTGAACGTTAGATACGATCGTATCGAGTGTGAAAGGGATTTTCTCAAGTTTGACGTTATTAGAGTCGAGTTTTGAAAAGTCTAAAATATTGTTTAAAACTTGCAGTAAACTTTGCGCGCTGGAAAACGCTTTTTTAGCGTATTGCTCCTGCTTAGCGGGCATTTCACTACTTTGTAAGAGTTGAAGCATACCCAATATGCCGTTCATTGGTGTGCGAAGTTCATGGCTCATATTTGCCACAAAATCTATTTTTGTTTTATTAGCCTTGTTTGTTTCTTCTATTGCTTGAGTAAGCTCTGTATTCATGGCTTCCATTTTTACATTTAAAGCGCGTGTTTCATCAAGTAATTGCTTCGTTTCCTCACTTTTTAAATAAAGTGTATTAGCCGCTTTTAACACAGATGCAATTTCGCTCAGCTTTGCATGCTTATTTTTTAGTGTAATTGGCTCACCTTCATTCATACTATTAAGTAGCAAAGTAAGCTGTGATAGGGGTTTAATAACAAAAGCAACAATAAAATAACAAAGCAGCAAAATAATAATCAGAATTAGAAAGGTAAATAGGCTGCTTTGCTTGGTTTTTTTCGTTAATTCACTATTAAATTGCGACTTAACCAAATTTAATTTTTTTTCTTCAGCGCTTTTAATTTTATTAGTTAGGTATAAAAGTTCGTTTTCGATCCCTGTCAGCACAACATTCACAGAGTAGGTGTAACTACGTGTTAGCAGTATTAGTTGGTTATGTGTTTTTTTAAGATTAATTGTTTTATCAAGCAAGGAGTCATTAATAGCTGACATACGGTTAATTTTTGTGTGCAAAAACTCTAGATTTTGTTTCACATTTTGAGCTTCATCAAAATTAGGTTTATAAAGGTAGCTGACAGCTGCATGCTTAAGGTTACTAATGGTTAGTAAAATATCATTGTAGAGAATTTTTTTATCTTCATTTGATAGTGACTCAAGTGCCATTACCTTTTTTTGTAGCTCTTCAATGGGCTGTTTAAATCCAGATGAGTATATTTGCTCGCGCTTTTGTCTGTTAATAACTACTTTTTCAAATGTTGTTTCATAGTTTTTTAGGTGCTCGCTGAGGCGAGTAAGCATATTTTTATATTCAGGGGTTTTGTCTAGCGTGTTTAATGTTAATTGCCCTAAATGAATATTTGCTTGGTCTAAATATGTTTTAAACTTTGCAATATTATTTTTATTAGCGTCATCAATAAATGCAACTGCATGACTTTGTAAGGCGATGACATCTCTTTCCAGCTTTACGACAGCTTCACTTTTACTAATAGCATTGTTTTGAATGTTTTGCAGGCTGGTTAACGACTCTTGCAAGTGGTTAAATAAATAACTTTGTAAAAGAAGCAGTCCAGCTAGTACCGCTAAGGTCGCAATTATTTTTGATTTAATAGAACGCATTAGCGACTTATTAACTCATACCACTTTTGTAAACTGTAGTCGTAGGTTGGCATAACGGTATTCCATACTGCAACGTTGCTGAAGCGCTTAGTATAGCTTCCGCCATTTCTTTGCTCGCCTTTTCTAACCGCAATATTACCATTTGTTTCTAGTAAATCAGTGCTTGCGATTTTGCCGTCATACCAATAGTCCCATTCATTCTGTGAAAGTAATGGTTTAGAACGCTGCGGATTGCTTATGTAATAACCTTGGCGAGCAATAAACGCACCTGGCCAGCCAGATAACCACCAATTCATATAATCGTAAGAGGCATCTTTCACACTATCATGCGTTTGTGATGACAAACACATTACGCCATGCCAGCCTCTGTAACCTTCTTTAGGTGCTGCAAAGCGCACATTTATGCCTTGGCCATTTAGCGCAGATACCGCAGGTGAAAACATGCTTTCAATATGAACACGTTCATCTTTCATATACTGAACAGATTCAGGCACTGAGTTCCAATAACCGCTAAAGTGGCCTTGGCGTTTATAGTCGAGCAATACCTTAAATAAGTTATCTAACTCAATGCGAGTCATTGCTCCAATATTGTTAATTTTAACAAGCCCTTTAGCTTTAGCTGCAAGCGCTAAGTCAAATAAACCAATAGTTGGTGCATTTACAATACCTACTTTTCCCCTATGCTGCTCATCCAATAACCATCCCCAGCTTTCTGTTTCATAAGCAATACCAGGTTTAATAAATTCAGTGTTATAACCAAAAGAGTCAACATTATGAACATAGGGTAAAAAGCTTATTAAGTCGCTTTCTTGCTCACTGAGTGTGCCATCGGGTTGTACGTTTAATATTTTGAAGGGAGCGTCACCTGCACCTATATTGGCATCTTCTGATAACTTTCCTGTTTTTGTAAGGCTATTTATTTCGTTAAAATAAGTAAGGCGTTTTTTTTCTATGGGTTGTATTGAACCTGCATTCCACAACACATTAATACTGTTTGACCACTGCTCGTATAAATCAAATGAGCTGGGGTCCATTGAGGCTCTTTGCAAAACAGCGGCACTGCCAGCGGGCGTAAATTCAATATTAATGCCTAAATCACTCATGGCTTGCTTACGAATTGCATCTTGTAACGTTACATGTGTGCCAAGCACTCTTATTGTGACCTTATTTCGAGCAAAAACATAAGGAACATGCGTTATAGCGCCTGCAGTTAAGCCTATAGCTGCAAGTTTTTTAAGTGTTGAGCGTTTTGGAGAGTCCATGATTTACCTAAGGCATTAATAGATATACAAGTATGTATAGCTAATAATTGATAAAGACTCAAGATAATAGAGATAAATGAAAAACAAAATAAAATGAATGAATTAGGGTGTTTTTGAAGTAAAGAATATATTTGAGAAAGGAGTAGGAAAGTGGTGGAGCTAAGCAGGATCGAACTGCTGACCTCCTGCGTGCAAGGCAGGCGCTCTCCCAGCTGAGCTATAGCCCCACATTCCTAGTTTATGCATAGCATAAACGCTTGGCTGCTGAGTTCCAAGCGGGACGAACTTTAAGTTTTTTTATAAATTTGGTCAAGTATTTTTTCGCTAATTTTCACAGTTTAGATGAATTTTTGATAGACTCGGCTTAATTACTCATTAAAACGACAGAAAATAATGAAAAAAAGCGTTTTGGTACTGATGGTTTTACTTTCGGGTTGTGCATCAAATGAAGAGCCGCCTTTTGAAATAAACAACAAACAGTTTTTTGAAAAACAAGATGAGCAAGGAAATAATGTATTTGCTTATGTTGTATCGGTTAAAGCTAAGCACCGTGAGAACTTTAATCTCGATCGTGGACGTAATAACAGACCTTCTCGCAGTGAAGTTAAGGAATATATTGAGCAAGAACACTTTGAAGAGTCGAGTGTGTTAAAACTAAAACTAGAAGATCGGGCCGTTGAATTATTAAAGCAAGAGCTTACAACGCGTGAATACTGCGCTAATAATCATGTAATAACAGACGTTCTGTGGCGAGATCTAAGCGTGCAATTAAGAGGGCGTTGTTTGTAACTATGTTAGCGGATAAAACAAAATTAGAGGCGTGTTTAGCGCATTTAAATATTAATTACGATGTTATCGAACACCCACCTTTACATACTAGCTTAGCAGCGGATGAATTACTGCTTGAACGCCCAGGTACACGTTTAAAAAATTTATTTTTGCGTGATAACGAAGGTAAACGTCACTTTTTAGTGATTACAGCTCACAATAAGCAGTTGGACCTAAAAGCGCTCTCTAAACAGCAAGGTTTGTCGCGTTTAGGGTTCGCTTCAAGCGAACGTTTAGCAACCTATTTAAAAGTTGCACCAGGGTGTGTATCAATGCTTGCGCTTCTAAACGATAAACAAAATGCGGTAACAGTATGGTTAGATCAAGATATTTGGTTTGGGGAGTTATTTCACTGCCACCCCTTTGAAAATACGCTGACATGGGTTTTGAGTAAATCAGACCTAGAAACCTTTTTTAAGCATACGGGTCATCAACCGCGTGTCATGTTTTTACCGTCAAGATAAGCCCAGGTAATAAGAAAAAAGCCGCACAAACAAACAACAAGTAAGGTAAACATAAATGCTGTTTGTCCGTACTGTTGATAAACTAAACCCGGTAATAGCGAGCCACAAGCCCCGCCACTGTAATAAAACGAGACATACCCTCCGTTTGTTACGCTTGGTGGTGCTTTACTTATTTGATTGACCAGTGGAGCTGCGGTTGAATGAATAATAAACATAGCCGCACAAAATAGCGTGAATGCAGTTAAAAATACGCTTAGCTGGTGGCTTATTAGCGCAACAATACTAAGGCTATAAAAAATGAAAGTCGCCGCTAATACGTGCCAAGCTGAAGGTGCTTTTTTCAGTAACCAAGGCGTCGCAATAGATGCCAAAGCACCAATTAAATAGCCGCTATAAACTAATCCGATATCACGAGTGTTGGTAATTAAAAATGTTTTTTGCAGTATAAAAGGCAAATAATTAAGCAAAGCAGCAAAACAAAAAAACATACAAAACACAGCGCTGTAAACTTTTAAGACAGGACCTTTCTTAAGTTGTTTGATGTAATCTAGAGGTGATTTTGAAGCATGGGTGCTCATGTTATTGAATCTATAGGGCTTTATTAATATGGCTAAAAAAACAAGCATAAAAGCAATTAAGTAATAAAAGCTTTGCCAATGCCATAAGTCACTAAACAGTGCAGCAAGTACTCTTCCAAAGTAACCACCTGCAATACTGCTGCCTATATAAAATGTCATATTTTTTTGAAGTGTACTAGCGCTAAAGCTTATACCTATGAAACTGGTCATGGCGGTTAATGCTGCGGGAAGAGTAAGGCCTTGTAAAAACCTTACTAACAGTAAGAGCTCAAAACTAGGCACCCATATAAATAGCAAGCAGCTAAAGCTCAGTATTATCATTGCAATGCGAAGTATTTTTAAAGGATTCTGTTTAGCTAAAAACAAGCCGTATACTAATGGTGCAATAGCGAGTGGCAGCATGGTTGCCGTCATAAGGCTACCAGCAACGGCAGGCGATACATTATATTCACTCGCAAATAAGTTCAATAACGGTTGAGGTGCATAAAGCACAAAAAATATAACTATGGAGCAAGCAAGTAGATGAATTAAGCGCATTATTTGGCTTATGAGTTAGCTGGTTGGCTACTTTATTGTATTGAAAGTTAACTCTAATTGATAATTAAAAGTACGATTATTGCTTTATATCATGCTTAGTATGAAGGAGTTTGTTAGATTAATACCAATAGCACTGTTATTTAAACGCGTTGATGATTAAAATGAGCGTAATATTAGTTTTTACTGGAACAATGCCATGGGTTCATTACAAGACCAATTGCTTCAAGCAGGGTTAACAACATCGCATAAAGCTAAAGTTGCTAAATCAGAAAAACGTAAGCAACAAAAAAAACAAAAAAAGGGGGCGACAAGTAACCCTAGTGATCTGCAAAAGCATATTCAACAAACT
The DNA here is from genome assembly GCF_022809815.1 of Pseudoalteromonas sp. APM04. Taxonomy (NCBI): domain Bacteria; kingdom Pseudomonadati; phylum Pseudomonadota; class Gammaproteobacteria; order Alteromonadales; family Pseudoalteromonadaceae; genus Pseudoalteromonas; species Pseudoalteromonas sp. APM04. The sequence goes on along the minus strand of NZ_CP094441.1, from coordinate 3,123,716 downwards.
AAACTTGAACAGCAGAAAAAAGCAGAAGAGCTTAACCAAGCTCGCCAAGTTAGCCTTAAACAGCGTGAGCAAGAAGCGCGCGTTAAACAAATTTTAGAGCACAACAACCAAGATGCTATTCGTGGTGAGCGAACCTTTAATTTTACTTACGACAAAAAAGTTAAAAGTATTGAAGTGAATGAAAACACTCAAAAAGCATTGTCAGGTGGTCGTTTAGCAATCTGTGTCCTAGAAGGGCAGTTTTATGTATTAGAAGACGAACCCGCTCGCAAGGTGGCTGAAGTTGACGAAAAATACATTGTTTTTCATGTTGAAGCTGAAAATAAACCAAAAGATGAAGACGATCCGTACGCAGATTTTGAAGTGCCAGACGATTTAGTATGGTAACAATCAGTTAAGCGTCTGCTCATATTTATTTGCTAAACTAATTATGAGCATAAAACGAGCTAGCAGTGTAGGATTAAGTTGATCGTCTAGCATCGTTTCTAACGTATGCTTTTTATTTGATTGTTGACTACAATCAATTGAACAGTTTTTTCTAACCGTCAAAAAAGAAGAGTAAATACAATGAGCAAGATGAAAACACTAATACTAGGCGCGGGCATTAGTTTAGCCGCAAGTTTCTCGTTTAATGCAGCTGCTGCCGATGGCGCCGCTCTTTACACTGCAAAAAATTGTCAAACCTGCCATGGTGCAGATGGTAAAGCACCAATCATGGGTATGTACCCTAAGCTTAATGGCCAAAACAAAGATTATTTAGTTGCACAAATGAAAGACATTAAGTCGGGTGCGCGTAATAATGGTATGTCTATGGCGATGAAAGCAATGGTTGCTACAGTAACAGACGAAGAGTTTGAAGCTATTGCAGACTACTTATCTAAAGTAAAATAACGCAAAGCAGTTATTCGCCCTTTAAAAAACAGCCACACACGTGTGGCTGTTTTTGTTTGTTGATTGCTATAAAGAACAGAGTGTTTTAGACTTCTAAACATCTATTCGCACTTGTTATGTGTGTATTTTAAAAGGCTTACTATGTTTGATTTACCCCAACTCGATTTAAAAAATAAAGTATCTGCTCAAGAGTGGCAACTTCGTGTCGACCTTGCTGCCTGTTACCGGCTAGTGGAACACTTTCGCTGGGGAGATTTAATTTATACGCATTTATCAGCGCGTTTGCCGGGCACTGACCATTATCTTGTTAATGCTTTTGGGCTAACATTTGATGAAGTAACCGCGTCAAACTTGGTTAAGGTAGACTTAAACGGGAATATAATCGACGACACTCCTTTTAGCATTAATCCTGCTGGTTTTACTATTCATAGTGCAATACACGAAGTAAGAGAAGATGCGCATTGCGTTATTCACCTGCACACCAAAGAAACCATTGCTGTGGCTACGCAAAAAAATGGCTTATTACCATTAAGTCAGTATTCTATGTTTTCATTGCCGTCGCTTTCATATCATGGTTACGAAGGCCTCGCAGTTAATGATGATGAGCGCAAAGTCCTCCAGGATGACCTAGGCTCAACTAATCACATGTTATTAGTTAACCATGGTGGGTTAACTGTAGGCCCTACTGTAGGCGATGCGTTTATGCGTTTTTACGACTTACAGCGCGCCTGCGAAATACAATTAGCGCTGCAAGCCAGCTCGCAAGAGGTCATTCCCGTGCCTCAACCAATTATCGACAATATTTATAATCAAGCTAATGTGGTTCATAGCGGCAGCACCGGAGGCCAGCTTGCTTGGCCTGCCATGCTGCGTAAAGCGTATCGGCTTGATCCCAGTTTTGCAAAATAACCTTAACAGGTTGATAAGGAATTTTTATGAAGGTAAATCGCGTAGAAGTATTTGATATTCATTGTCCAGAGCGCCCAGCATGGACACCCGTATTCGTTCGCATTCATACTGATGAGGGCATTAGTGGTGTGGGTGAGGCGGGTCTTGCTTATGATTTAGGTCATAGCGCAGCTGCCGCCATGATTAAAGAAATGGCAGATGCTTTTTTAATTGGGCACGACCCGTTTCAGACAGAAAAGCTATGGTCTCGCATGTTACGAGAAAGCTTTTGGGGCTTAGGTGGTGGACCCGTTGTGTACGCTGCAATGAGTGCTATTGATACTGCGCTTTGGGATATTAAAGGTAAGGCACTTGGGTTACCGGTATATCAACTACTTGGTGGTAAAGTTAACGACAAGCTTCGTACTTATGCATCGCAACTGCAGTTTGACTGGGATAGCGAATTTAAAGCGCTCGTTCAGCCACAAGAATATGCAGAGGCAGCATTAAAAGCCATAGCTGAGGGTTACGATGCAGTAAAGGTAGATCCAATTCAATACGATAAAGACGGTAATACCTATTACGACCGAACTAATATTATTTCACGCCCAGAAATGAAGTTGTATCGCGCGCGTATGCAAGCTATTCGTGAAGCTGTGGGTGATGAAGTGGATATTATTTTTGAATGCCATAGTTTACCGGGTGCTACATCTGCAATTCAAATTGGTGAAATAGCCGAAGAGTTTGATTGTATGTACTTTGAAGAGCCTGTGAACTACTTAAATCACTCATTGCATGCAAAAGTAGCAGATAAAGTGAATGTGCCAATTGCAGGTGGTGAGCGCTTGTATAATCGCTGGGGGGTTCGTCCTTATTTAGAAGATCAGAGTATTGACGTACTTCAGCCCGATATCGGTTTATGTGGTGGTTTTACTGAAACTAAAAAGGTATGTGATTACGCTGATATTTTTGATGTACGCATTCAGGCGCACGTATGTGGTGGGCCAGTTGCAACGGCTGCATCACTGCATCTGGAAACTGCTATTCCTAACTTTTTAATTCATGAGCATCACACGTACGCAATTAAAAAGTGGAACCGCGAGTTGTGTTTACAAGACCCACAACCTAAAAATGGTTTTTTTGAAGTATCTGAAGAGCCAGGTTTGGGTATTGAGCTAAACGATGAGATTGTAATGCGGTCGCAACGTGTAGAAATAAAATAATAACTAAGCTTGTTATTATAACAGCCGGTAAGTGACTATTCACTTACCGGCTTTTTATTAGCAGAATTAAGGTCATTCGTTAATTACGCACTCAACACCTTTGAGCTCTTGAGTTGCTTTGCTATCTACGTGGCGTATAAAGCATTGTTTGTTTTTTATCATCAGCTCAAATTGGTCGGGTGGATTAAGCTGATGACTTTTTATTATGTTATTTTCGTTTAAATTACTCAGCGTAACCACACTGTTTATTGTAAATACATCGTCATCTAACGTTATATTTTGCATATTCATAAGGGTATTGATTACTTTGTTAACCGCGCTTTGATTAGGCGCTAAAAGTAATGCATGTTGTAATTTTGGAGTGGGTTCAGCGTGTTGCGATACACAGCCACTTAATAAAGTGCACAAGGCTAAGCTCGAAATGAATAATGTGCTTTTCATAAAACCTACGCCATTTTAAGCATAATAAAATTTAAATATAACGACTTTTACTTACACTTGGTAGTAGTGCTTTGCATTTGCGTAGCTGAGCTTATGCCAAAGGCTATGGCTATTACATAACGCATAATGCTGATGCCATAGGGCATTGTAATGCGTGTTTATTTGGCATACCGGAAAGTTACTAGCAAACATAATACGCTGCTCGCCAAAATGTTGTAAAAGCCACTTAAAGCAGGCTTCTTGTTGTGCTTGTGTCAGGTCTAATAATTCAAAGCCAGAAAACTTAATAGCAATATTGCTATATTGGGCAAGTAGTTCAACGCCTTTTTGCCAAGAGAGCAAATCATCAGGCAACCCTGTATGGTTAAGAATAATTTGTAGGTGAGGTAATTGTTTTGCACAGTGAACAATATGATTGGCCACACTAATATTGTGTAACTCAAATTGTGCTTCAAAATGCAATTTGTTTGCTGCTAATAAATCAAGATTATGAATACAGCTAGGGCTTTTTAGCCTTACAGCGTCATCTCCTTCGGTTATATCTCTAATGCCACATAAGCTTGAATGAGCAAGCGCATTTAGTGCATTACTAAATTGCTCAGCAGGCGCATCTATTTGGTTAAAGCTAATAGCTTTAAATGGCATTTCACTTAAATGCTTGCTTAGCCAATTTAGCTCCTTAATTGGGGCTGAGTTATCAAAGCCCGCTTCTATGTGAACAAGGCCTTTTAATTTAAAGTCGGTACTGTTGGCAAGTTGTTGTGCGCTAATAGGCCGTTTTATTTTTTCTAAATTGGGCCACGCAGGAGGATTGCTTCCTTGTAGCCAAGTGTATTGACCATCGAGTAAATTAAAAAAATGAACATGCGGGTCAATTATATTTGTACTCATTGGGCTGTATAGCCGCCATCAATACTTTGTAAGCTGCCAGTAATAAAGCTTGCATCGTCACTTGCTAGAAAACTCACAAGAGCGGCTACTTCATCGGCTTGACCTAATCGGTTTAGCGGTTGAAGACTGGCTTCCTCTGCCACTATATCGGCTTTGTTTGCACCGCTTTTATCGCAGTAAGCGTCTATTGCGTTATGAAATAAAGGGGTTTCAATGGTGCCTGGACACACTGCATTAGCACGAATATTAAAGCGTGCATAATCAAGTGCCGTAGTTTTTGCCATTGAGGCGAGGGCATGTTTAGTGAGGTTGTAGGCAAATGAATTTTGCTTGGCAATTAATGCTTGGTCGGATGCTATTAATATAATAGAACCCGCATTATTTGCCTTCATCGTTGGGAGTACGCTTTGTACTGCCGCATAGGCGCCTTTTACATTAAGCGCAAATAGCGCATCGAGCGTTTGCTCATCAGTGCTTTCTATATTTGCGCTTAAGTGTTTTCCAGCATTAGAAACCAGTACGTCAATACGTTGAGATTGTTCATGTATCGTGTTTATCGAGCGGCGGACAGCTTCTACATCACTTACATCGCAATGATGAAAAACACCTACATCGCTTGGTGTGATATCAAGGTTATGGACCTCATAGCCACTAGTTAGCAAGCGTTTTACTACCGCTAGGCCAATCCCTTTTGTACCACCTGTTACAATTGCAACTTTTGACATACTTGTTCCTTTTTCGCTAATTAGTGAGCGTGGCCACAACCGCCTTCAGCGTGAACATGGCCATGCGAAATTTCTTCGCTGGTTGCTTCGCGTACCGATACAACTTCAACATCAAATGTTAGAGTTTTACCTGCAAATGGGTGGTTCAGGTCGCAATCGGCATTAAAACGACCAACTTTAACAATAGTGACTTGATGACGGCCTTGGTTAGATTGAACCATTGCGGTCATTCCTGGTTTCCACACTTTAACATCGCCTTGTAAATGCTTTAGTGGAATGCGTTGAATTAAGTCATCAACACGCTCACCATAAGATTCACTTGGTTCAAGTGTTACACTAAATTTATCGCCGGCACTTTTATCTTCAAGGGCTTTTTCTAAACCCGCAAGCATACCTTCGCTACCATGGATGTAGCTAAGTGGTGCATCATTTACACTACTTTCAATTTGCTCACCTGCTTCACTGAGTGTGTAGTGAAACTCTACTGCCGAATTTTTACTAATTTGCATGCTGATCTCTTTCAATAATAACTATGTTAGGGCGTGATTTTACGCGAAATAGATTGGTTTATAAACTTAACGTGGTTGATTTAGTGTTTTTTGCAGATCAAGCAGTAGGTCTTTTTTGATTGGCTTGGCTTTAGGTTTTTCAGCTTGAGGAATAAAAAGTACTAGCTGACTGCCGGGCTTTAAAATACTTGAGGCTGATAATTTATTCCACTTAGCTAAATCGCTATGTGGTACGTCGTAAAGTTGGCTAATGCTCCACAGGCTATCACCGGTTTTTACGGTGTAGTCTATTTCTATTGTTGGGATGGCAATATCTTCTTGAGGTTCTAAATAAGGGCTTATTTTGTAATCTATGGTTAAAGAGCTTGGTAAGGTTTTGGGTTGCCCAACCAATAACTTTTCGCCTATACCAATAAAGTTATTGGCTTTGTTATTAAGCTGTTTAAGCGCTTTAACCGACATACTATAACGCTTTGCAATGCCATAAAGTGTATCGTTTTGCTTTACTATGTATTCACCAGCAAAGTTAGATTTAAAAAACTGACTTTTTAAAAGTGCCTCTTGGCCTATTGGCAGTAGTAGGGTATGTGGTCCGTTTGGCGAACTTTGATTTTTTAAATACCCTTGGTTAATCGCATGTAACTGCTTTGAGCCAATTCCAGACAGCTTAGCAATAACCGAAAAATCGAATTGCTGACCTATATTCATTTGTGTGGTGAGTGGTTTATAGGCAAGTTTTGGTTGCTTCATGCCTTTTTGTGGATGCTTAACTAAATAACTTAAAGCGAGTAATTTTGGTACGTAATCAGCAGTTTCTTTTGGCAAGCTTAGCGACCAAAAGTCAGTGCTTTTTCCTCGTTTTGTATTTTTCTCTATGGCCCGCTTTACGCGTCCTTCACCGCTATTGTAGGCGGCTAATGCATGTAGCCAGTTACCATTAAAGCGTTTATGTAAATAACTCAGATAATCCAGCGCGGCATCGGTTGAAGCAAGTACATCTTGGCGTCCGTCGTACCATTGATCTGACTTTATACCAAAGTGATACGCAGTCGCACCGACAAGTTGCCATACGCCAACAGCTTGCTGCGATGAGGCAGCGGTAGGTCTAAAGTCACTTTCCACAAAAGGCAGTAACGCTATTTCCATAGGGAGGTTTCTTTGCTCTATTTTTTTTACAATGTGGTATAAGTAGGGGGCTGCACGCTTACTTACCGTGGTTAGGTATTTAGGCTGTTTTAGATACCACTTAATGCGTTTTTTTAAAGCCCGATTTTGATAAACCGTAAAGTGTAAGTTGTTAGCAATGTGCACCCATAAATCAGTCGTTTTTGGTGGGCGCTTTTTTACGACTCTATTTTTAACCTTTAGTGGCGTGCTTTGTTCTTCAATAAGCAGTGCTTGTTGCTTTTGGGGGATCGGTTCATCTACGTTTTGGTGATTAGCGTAATCAGGCTCAAAATGTGTAAATATTTGAGGTGCCTCTGCCTGCTTTTGCTCAGTTGATTCACAACCAAACAAAAAAAGTACTAAAAAGCATAATATCAAACTGCGCATAGTGATCACTTGAATAAATTCCTTTTATTATTTTAACACAATCCGTTGTGTTGGGTTATTGTGAGCTTTTAGCGCGATTGAGTCCTGCTTGTAAAAAAAACTGGCTCGACTTTTGGTTTAGTGTGTCTTGTTGATAAGGAGCAAGCACATTTTGTGGAAAAGATTCTATGAGTGCTTCAGTTGTTAGGTTTTGATTACTTTTGACGTGCTCAGTCAGGGCATTTAAGAATGCCAGTGGTTGCTTAAGTTGTTGTTTATTTAGAGTATCACCATGGCCTGGTATAATGAGTGATAGCTTTTCATTACTTATGTATTGTTTAAGCAACGTTTGCCAGCTTTTAAGCTCACCGTGGCCTGGGTAAGGCAGCCAATCAACAATATCACCGCCAATTAACGTGCTCCCATTGTTTGTAGTAATGGTTAAATCGCCCGTAGTATGCGCTTTGTGTGGTGTGATATTTATTTCAAAGTTCCCTAAATTAAGCGTTTTACTTACTGCTAATGCTATTATTGGTGGATTAAGCTTATATTCGCGCCAGCGAAAAAGTCGTGCTTTAGCCAGTTCTAGCTTTTCTCGCCATGCTGTTTGTTCTTCTTTGGGAATTGAAGCTAAACGCTGATAACTCAGTTCAATGCTTTTTTCATAGCTGTCGAGTTTATCGATGTAGGCTTTTTGATAGGTTTTAAAATCAGCGCTCACTTGCTGGTGGGTAATGAGTTTAGCGTTTGGATAGTAGTGTTGAACCACCGCCATGCCCAGTAAGTGATCGTCGTGATAATGAGTTGCAACTAAATAACAAAGAGGCGTTTTAAGACGTTTTTTTAGTTCAACGACAAGTTGTTCAACACCGGCAAAATTCCCGCTGGTATCAACAAGTAGGGCGCATTCAGCGCCTTCGATTAACACTTGGTTTGAGTCGTAAAAGCGTAAATCGTCCTGTTGTTTTAAAAATTGGATATTGTTATTAATAGTTTGCCAGCTAATAGCTGCATTTGAATTGGCTATGGCAAAAAGTAAACCTATCATCAGGAGTGTATATTTTAACGATGAGTGAATAGTGAGTAAGGAGTACTTCATTTGCGATCTCTTGCAGGCCATTTATTACCCTAATGATAAACAAAAAGCGCAGGTTGCGCTTTTTATTTTTTTTGTTCGGGGTCACTTGCCAAATGTTGGCTGAGTTTATCAACAAGTTGGTCTTGGTGTTGCTGCTCAACAGTTGCTTGTGTTTTTGCTTCAAGCAAATCGTGGCTTAAATTAAGTGCTGCCATAAGCAATGCTTTTTGATCGTTTCGAACGGTTGAACGCTGTTTCATTTGTTCAACTAAGTCGTTTAGATTTTTAGCTGCTGCTATCAATGCCTCTTCTTGTCCTTGCGGACAAGCAAATTGCTGCTCTTTACCTAGCAACTCAACAGTGACCCGCTGGTTTTGCAGCTCAGACATTAGCTAGCCTGTTGTGCGCTTTGTAATTTATCAAGCAAGCCAGTTAATGTTGTGCTGGCATCTTTTTGCTTTTCTTCGTTTTCAAGCGCTTCTAGTTGTAAAAGCTCATTATCATCAGCAAGTTTGCTGTTTTGTTCTTTTAAGCTAGCAACGTCAGTTTGTAATTGATTATTGCGTTCAATAAGTGAATCGATCAGTTGTTCGAGTTGTTGAAGAGTATTGTTGTCCATAAGGCGCTCATATAACTGTAATTAATGTCTTGCAAATGTAAAGCAAAGTACATTAATTTACTAGCATTTACGCGAGTTTTAGCTGATTTTTCTTCTTTGTTAAGGGATAATTCATACAACGTGCTTTTTTGTTCATATATGGTTCATTTAAACACCCTTTATCCAAGAGGTTGTTGAATTTTGCGGATTAAAGTTTGTTCAAACTAGGGGGTATTTAATCGTGGCGCGAGGTTTGTAACTCAGTGGACTCGGTAACTGCTCCCGCGTTATTCTACCGGCTTAAATTCATGTAAGTATAACCGCACTATGTAGGCTCTACTTTGCCTAAATATCAAACAGGCCGCTTAAACTTTAACCTCGAACGGTTAACAGACCCTAGTGCAAGTTGCTAAAGCCCAGTGCTTATGGTTCACTTGCGATATTAAATTGCGTATGGCGAAAATAAATAATGCTTAGTTACAGACACTCATTTCATGCGGGTAATCCGGCCGATGTTCTAAAACATCTTGTATTGGCTGAGGTGCTTAAATATCAAACAGTTAAGGATAAGCCGCTAGATTACATTGATACGCACTCTGGCGCAGGCTTTTTTGAACTCGCAGCAGCTGATGCTCAAAAAACGCAAGAATACCAAGACGGTATTGAAAAGTTGTGGGCGCACACAAGTGAGCATGAGGCACTTAACGAATACATTGACCTAATTAAATCGTTCAATAATACGAGTGACCTCGATTTTTATCCGGGTTCACCAAAAATTGCTGAACATTATTTACGTCGTCAAGATAAAGGTTGGTTTTTTGAATTGCACCCAAGAGACTTAGTCTTGCTAGAAAGTAATATGCAGGGTAAGCGCTCTATTCGAGTGCGCGGTGAAGACGGGTTCACTGGTTTGGTAGGGCTACTGCCACCTGCGTCTCGAAGAGCGTGCGTATTAATCGACCCACCATACGAAATTAAAGATGATTATGAACGCGTTGTAAAAACATTAATTAAAGCACATCAACGATTTGCAACGGGTACTTATATGATTTGGTATCCGGTTGTTGATCGGGAGCGCATTAACAATATGGAGCAGGGTTTAATTGATTCCGGTATGCGAAATATTCAGTTATTTGAGCTGGGAACCGAGGCCGATACTGACGTTCATGGCATGACTGCATCAGGTATGATAGTGATTAATCCGCCATGGAAGCTTAAACAAACTATGGATAATGTATTGCCTGAGCTAGTGTCATTGTTAAGTGAACCTACTGGCTTTTATAGGTGTGAGCAACTGGTTGACGAATAACCACTACTTACGAAAATGCCCAGCAGATCTGGGCATTTTTGTTCTAACTTATTAATCACAGTTAAAAGCGAAGATAGTGTGAGTTATTTGCTGCCTACTTTTTAACAAACTTAGTTAAAATGACAATGCGCTGGCCATCAACACGCCCTTCAATGTGTTCTGGGTTACTGGTTAAACCAATATTACGCACCGCAGTACCACGTTTTGCTGTAAGGCTACTGCCTTTTACATCTAAATCTTTTATAAGTGTCACGGTATCGCCAGCTTGAAGAACCACGCCATTACTATCGACATGTTTAACATCGTCATCTTCAGCAAGTGCTTTATTAGCCCACGCCAGAGTCTCTTCTTCTAGATATACCATGTCTAGTGCATCTTGTGCCCAACCGTTATCTGGCGCTAAGCGCGATAGCATTCTATAGGCAACAACTTGAACCGCAGGTGTTTGGCTCCACATGCTGTCATTTAAACAATGCCAATGCGTTGGAGTGATTTCGACGGTGTTTTCAATTTGTTCTTTGCATGTTTTGCAAGTGTAAATGCATTTGTCTGAATGTGTTTCGGTTACAGGTGGAACTTCATAAACAGATAAGTCATTGGTAGCTGTACACAATTCACACTGGTTATTGCTGCGTTCAATTAAGGCTTTTTCAATACTCATAGGACTACTTTTTTGGTGGGTTAATATTTTTGCATAGTATAACTCAGCGCACTGGGTGTGTGTTATAAATCCCTTAGTTTTGTATGGGTATTTCTTTCATGTATTTTTCAGCTATGTTGTTTATATAACCAATGCTGTGGAGGTTTTTTATTACTTTATTAATGATAGGCATTAAGTGCTTATGTTTGCTAAGCAGGCGAATTCTCAAAAAACCATGAGAATATTGAGCACCAAAACCAATGTTGATATTAAGTTTTTGTGACCAATATAAGGTTGGCAACTCACCTATTATGGCAACATCTACTCTTTTTCGAACTAGCGCCTCTATGAGTTCTTTTTCCGAAGGAAAATCAACGCGTTTAAATGTATCAGCATTGTGATAATAATAACCTAATACTGTGCCTACATTTTTACCCTCCATGTTGGACACATGTTGCCATTTTTTTGTGTTTTCGGGCAGCGTTACAAGCATTTCTGTTACTGTAATTAATGGGTCAGAAAATACATATTTGGTGTTGGTTCTTTCACTTTGAGGTAGCCAATCAAGCGAGATCACATCAAAGTCAATAATCCCTTCATTAAGGTATTTAGTGATTCGCTTTGCAGGTAGCGATTCATGAGAAGCAGAGATATTAGCGTCAATCAGTACTTTTTCAATGATTTCTGGTAACACTCCCGGGCGTTTAGGATTGTTGGTGTAGAAAGGGTAATGACTTCCAGATGAGCTAATGTTGTACTTTAGGGTATTGTTGCTTTGTGCTGCAATATTAGGAAGCGAGCTCAATGCTAAACATAATATCAATAACCACTTTAAAATAAGCAAACCCTCTCCTGTACTACGAACTTTTTTATTAGTTTTATTTACTTTGCAAAATTTTGCAACGATTAAGATGCATTTACTATACTTTTAATCTTTAACATAGATTAGACTCAAAAGATTAGCTTTAATTTTGCACAAACTTATAGGTGAATTCTATTGAACGTGTCTGACACCCCGTCGTTAACACCTACGTTGACACAATATGTTGCTAGGCAACCAATATTTGATGCTGACAAAGCTGTGTTTGCTTATGAGTTGCTTTACCGAAACTCCGCAAATAATGCGTTTCCTGTAGGCACTAGCGATGAGCACGCGACCAGCCGTTTGTTTTTTAATACCTTAATGCTAGTTGGCGCAGAAAAGCTTACAGCTCACCAACTTGCTTTTGTAAATCTTTCTACAGACGCCTTGCTGGATGAATTCCCTAAACTATTAAACCCTGAACATACTGTAATAGAAATTGTGGAGCGTACGGTAAATATTGCAGCGGTTGCTAGTCGTATTAAAGCGCTGAAAGGACAGGGTTATGTATTTGCACTGGACGATTATGACGGCGATGAAAAATGGGAGCCGTTACTCGCCCTTGTTAGTTATATAAAAATTGAGGCTGAAGAGCCTATTATTAAAACTAATATGCGGGTTAAAAAGCTGAAACGAAGTTACCCTCATTGCAAAATAATAGTAGAGCGAATAGAAACTTACGATCAGTTTATAAACTTACGTGATGCAGGTTGTGATTATTTTCAGGGATTCTTTTTTGCCCGCCCAGAAATGCTAACTTACAGTGGGGTCGATCCTTCAAAAGTTACCGTTTTCGAACTCCTTAAAGCAATAGCAAAAGAATCGTTATGCTTTGAAGAAATTCATCAGCGTGTAGCTAAAGATGTAGGAATAACGGCGCGAATTTTACGTTTGGCAAATGCACGTTCTAATAATAGTAATTTAGTTATTACGTCCATATCGCAAGCTGTTGTTTATTTAGGTGAGGACGTAATTCGCCAATTTGTGCGTGTATTAGCTGTTAGCGATTTAGGAATAGATAAACCAACAGAGTTGACTAAATTTGCTCTTGTACGCGCTCGGTTAATAGAGCTTATATTAGCTGAAACAAACAAAAATTTATCTCAGCAAGGTTACTTAGTGGGTTTGTTTTCGATGCTTGATGCGATATTAGATATTGAGCTAGCAACTATTGTAAAAGAGTTTACGCTAGATAAAAGCATAACAGATGCTTTGCTACTGCAAACCGGTTTGCTGGGTGATTGCTTATTACTGGCAAAAGCGATTGAAACTAAAAACTGGGCAGTGGTTGAAACACAACTTAAGTTGGTTAACCCAGAGATGGAAATAGAAAAAATATACAGCTTTATATTAGAGTCAATGCTTTATAGTGATGATGTAATAGAAGTTATGAGCGAATAAGTATGCGTAATTTTTTATCTGTTGTAAGTGTAGTTATTGCTTTATGTTTGTTATTTCCGGGTATTACAAAACCCGTGCTAACAATTGAAGGCAATATTGATAAATCAAAACTTGCTCAAGCGGGGATTGAAATGTTAGCTGAAGAGGGCGATGGCCGAACGCGCAGCATACTAATGATGTTTTCAAACATGTTGGGCCTGGATAAGTTAGACGGTGAGATTAGCGCTTATAGCAAAACGCAAAGTATTTACGGCACTATCACAGACCTAGCAAATAATAATAATTTACTTGTGGCTGCCTTGGTTGGTCTTTTTTCAGTTGTGGTGCCAAGCTTAAAGCTATTATTACAGCTACTGTATTGCTGCTTACCAGTGAATAGACTTAAGCAAGTATGTGGCAATATTGTTTGTGCACTCAGCAAATGGAGTATGGTTGATGTATTTGTAATAGCATTAATTGTTACGTATTTAGCGGGCAATGCACACGGTAAAAGTGGTGAATTGCTTGTTATGAATGCACAATTTGGTGAAGGGTTTTGGTATTTTAGTGGCTATTGTATATTTACAGTAATTGCCAGTTATTTAATTAAACCCCAAACCAAACTACAAAACACGCCCTAAATTATTTGTCGTCGTTTATAAGTTACTTTAAAATCCCCTTTTTTGATTGAGGTACTATTTTGCAACGCTTGTACACTATTTTACTTACGCTTACTTTACTGCTCACGTTTGTGGGTCAGTCGTTTGCGTCTGTAGCAAGTGAATGTGAAATGCCTCATCAGTCTAACGTTCACGTTAATATGCATTTGGGCAATAGTAGTGCAGAGAATAACAGCGCTCACCATTCCATGATGCAAATGGATTGCTGCGATGAGGAAGCGACTGCTCAAAATGAATGCAGTTGTCCCGTTAATGGCTGTACCGCTAACTCAATGCTTAATGTCGATATTCTAATACTTATTACAGTTACAAGTACTGAAAAAGTTAATACATGCGAATCGCGTGCTCAAACAACCTCTCCCAAATCACTTTACCGACCTCCAATGTTTGCTTAAATAGCAGGATAGGTGTGTCTAAATTTTATGGAACCTCAAGCTGATTTTTATCTTTTGAAAACGTGATTAGTTTTCGTATTAGGTGCGGCTGATATAAACACCTTTCTTGCCAATTTAAATTTTTTATTAATTTTTAAATGGAGCAAGTGATGAATTACGCTTTGAAAATAAATGCAGTGCTATGTTGTTTGACTTTGTTCAGTAGTGCGGCAAATACCCAAGAAGAAAAAACGACTGGCGCAATAGATGAGTATAGCTCTGTACGTACGCTAAACTTATCTCACGCCCTTACCTATGCACTTGCAAATGATCCGTGGTTATCGGCAAGCCGCCACCAAGAGCAAGCCATTATGGCGCAAAGTATTATGGCGGGTACTTTGCCCGACCCAACACTAACGCTTGGTCTTATGAACTTACCAACAAATGGTTATGCGTTTGACCAAGAAGGGATGACTCAATTTAAAGTGAGTCTAAGCCAAAAATTTAGCCGCGGTGATAGTCTATCACTGAAACAAAAGTCGCTTTTTCAGTCGTCTAAGCAATATCCATGGCAGCGAGCTGATAGGTTGGCTCAAGTCAAAGCGATGGTTACTGAGTTTTGGTTAAATGCTTATAGGGCTCAGTACAGTATTAATTTGATTGAGAAAGACAAAGAGTTATTTACTCAGCTTATTCAAATAACTGAGGCCAGCTACGCAAGTACGCAGGGTAAAACACGCCAGCAAGATATTATTCGTGCTCAGTTAGAGCTTACCCGCTTAGAAGATAAGCTACTCATACTTGAACAGCAACTTCACAGTGCTAAAAACCGGCTAGCGCAATGGTTACCCATAACAATGTTAGTAAAATCTTTAGACGATAAATTTATACCTCCTGTGGCGCTTACTGATTTTAATACCCTTGAATTTAGTCAACTTATGCAATTACTTATGGCTCATCCAGCTATTGTTGCTATAGAGCAAAGTGTGTTGGCAAAGCAAACACAAGTGAGCTTAGCGAAACAAAGTTATAATCCACAGATAGGGGTTAATGTGGGGTATGGCTATCGAGCAGACACCCGAATGGGCCAATCAAGAGCCGATTTACTTTCTGTGGGAGTTAGCATTGATCTCCCTTTATTTACGGATAACAGGCAAGACCAACACGTTAAATCGGCTATATCTATTACGGAAGCGACTAAAACACAAAAAAGGGTCGCTTTGCAAAAGCTCAAAGGTATGTATTTTAAAGAATATAGTCAGCTATCCCAGTTACAAAAACGAAATACGCTATATCAAAATATTTTACTAGTACAAATGGCTGAGCAATCACAAGCAACCTTGAATGCTTATACGCGTGATGACGGTGACTTTTCTGATGTTATGCAAGCACGTATTAGTGAGTTAAATGCCAAAATTGACGCGCTTAATATCCAAGTTGATCAACACATTATTATTGCACGCTTAAATTATTATATGAGTAGCTTAGACTCCCAAGTTATGGGCGAACTACGCGAGGAGCAGCCTGATGAACACTAATTTGAAACTATTCATTGCCGCTATTGTAGGGGCTGGTTTATGGGCTGCTTTTACGCAAATTATAATTGATGACAAACCGGCCGTAAAACAACCCTTATATTGGGTGGCGCCCATGGACAGCAATTATAGGCGTGACGCTCCAGGCCTCTCTCCTATGGGGATGGATTTAGTGCCCATTTACGACGAAGTTGGTAATAGTGAAAGTGAAAAAGGAGCGATTACTATTTCGCCAGTGGTAATTAATAATTTAGGAGTTAAAACCACTAAGGTGCAGTTAAAAACACTGCAAAGTAACATCAATACAGTGGGTTATGTGCAATATAACCAAGATGAAATTACTCATATTCACCCTCGAGTAGAAGGATGGCTTGAGGATTTATATGTAAAAGCGCAAGGCGATAAGGTAAGCGCCGGCGAACCTTTGTATACCTTATATTCACCGCAGCTAGTAAATGCACAAGAAGAGTTTTTATTGGCAGTAAATAGAAATAACAATGTACTAATTCGTGCTGCAAAGGCACGTTTAGAGTCGTTAAATGTATCTGCTGAATTTATTGAGCGCTTACAAAAAAATAAGCAAATAATGCAAAATATTACCTTTTATGCGCGTCAAAGTGGGATTGTTGATGAGCTGAATGTGCGAGAAGGTTTTTATGTAAAGCCGGGTACATCTATGATGAGTATTGCTCAACTTGATGAAGTATGGGTGGAGGCGGAAATATTTGAACGTCAATCGTCGCTTATTAGTGTTGGCCTACCGGTAACCATGACCCTTGATTATTTTAAGGGAAAAATATGGCAAGGACAGGTCGATTATATTTATCCGGCGCTGGATGCTCAAAATAGAACACTTCGGGTTAGGCTCCGATTTACAAATAAAGACCTTAAGCTAAAAGCGAATATGTTTGCTCAGGTGACTATTCATACAAATGCGAGTGAACCTCAGCTTGTAGTACCAAAAGAAGCTGTAATTCGTACGCAACATCAAAACCGCGTAGTTATAGCATTAGGCGAAGGGCGCTTTAAATCTGTTGAAGTGCAAGTAGGACAAACAAGCGTTGATGAAACGATTATTTTATCAGGTGTGGTGGTAAACGATAGCGTGGTTACCTCTGCACAATTTTTAATAGATTCTGAGTCGAGTAAGCTTTCAGACTTTAAGCGAATGGAGATGCCAGCTGCTGATAGTAGTAACGATGACAACTCTCAAAGTGCAACCGTAAATGGCGTTATAAATACAATTGATGCAGCAACTCGAATTGTAAATATTAGTCGTGAAGCTATTCCAAAGTGGAACCGAGGTCCAGCAACAATGAATTTTGTTCTGGCACCGCATATAGAGGTTAACTCTCTTATTAAAGGTCAAACCATTGATTTCACGTTTAGTATTATTAATGATGATTTTGTGATCACCGCTTTAAATAATATAGACGCAATAGATTACTCCTCAATGCAACATACGATGGGCGAGGAAGCAAAATGATTACTGCTGTTATTCGCTGGTCCGTTCATAACCGGTTATTGGTATTGTTGCTTACATTAATTTTAGTGGGCGGTGGTGTGTTTGCCGTTAAAAATACGCCAGTAGATGCTTTGCCCGATTTATCTGATGTGCAAGTTATAGTAAAAACATCGTATCCAGGGCAAGCGCCACAAGTGGTTCAAGACCAAGTTACTTATGTGCTTACTACTGCTATGTTATCGGTGCCAGGGGCAAAAACCGTAAGAGGCTTTTCATTTTTTGGCGACTCGTATGTTTATATTATTTTTGATGACAGCACTGATTTGTACTGGGCGCGTAGCCGAGTGCAAGAATACCTAACCCAAGCTGCAAACCGTCTGCCTGAAGGTGCAACGCCAGAGCTTGGACCTGATGCAACGGGTGTTGGTTGGGTTTACCTATATGCCCTTATTGATAAAACAAATACGCTTGATATTAGCCAATTGCGAGACTTACAAGATTGGTTTTTAAAGTTTGAATTACAAACTGTGCCGGGTGTTTCTGAAGTAGCCTCTGTAGGGGGAATGGTTAAGCAGTATCAAGTAAATGTAGATCCTAATAAGCTGCGTGCTTACGGCATTCCGTTGAGTCTTATTCAAACTGCAATACAGCAAGGAAACCAAGAAACAGGCGCCTCTGTTATTGAAATGGCCGAAGCGGAATACATGGTTACCAGCACAGGGTACATAAAAAGTGTTGCCGATTTAGAGGCTATTCCATTAGGTACTAATGAAAATGGTACTGCTTTGCAGTTACGTGATGTCGCAAATATTCGCCTAGGCCCACAAATGCGCCGTGGCGTGAGTGATCTTAACGGTGAAGGCGAAGCTACCGGTGGTATTGTTGTTATGCGCTACGGCGAAAATGCACAAAAAACCATTGAACTGGTTAAGGCTAAGATCGAATCGCTTAAAAAAGGATTACCAGAGGGCGTTGAGATTATTCCCGTTTACGACCGCTCAAACTTAATTAACAACGCAATAAGTAATCTGACAAGCAAACTTGTTGAAGAGCTGATTGTTGTAGCGCTTGTGTGTGTTGTGTTTTTGTTTCATGTGCGCTCATCTTTGGTGGCTATTGTTACCTTACCGCTGGGTATTTTAACGGCGTTTATTGTGATGTATTGGCAAGGAATTAACGCTAATATTATGTCTTTGGGCGGGATTGCGATTGCCATAGGGGCAATGACCGATGGCGCCATAGTAATGATTGAAAATATGCATAAGCATATGGAAAAAACGCCTCTGACTGATCAAAACCGTTGGGAAGTCGTTATTAAAGCGACAAGCGAAGTAGGCCCTGCGCTGTTTTTTAGTTTATTAATTATTACCGTGAGTTTTTTGCCTGTATTTATTTTAGAAGCGCAGGAAGGGCGAATGTTCTCACCTCTTGCTTACACTAAAACTTATGCAATGGCGGCTTCAGCGGGATTAGCGATCACCCTAGTGCCTGTATTAATGGGTTATTTTATAAGAGGTAAGGTAATACCTGAAAATAAAAATCCCGTAAATAGATTGCTTGTAGCGGCTTATCGACCTTTGCTCAGATGGGTGCTTAATTTTCCAAAAACGACCTTAATATTTGCCTTCGTTATGACCTTAGTAGGTTTTTACCCACTGAACAAAATAGGTAGCGAGTTTATTCCGCCACTTGATGAGGGTGATTTAATGTATATGCCCACTACATACCCAAGTATATCAATAGCTAAAGCTCGAGAGATTTTGCAGCAAACAGATAAGTTAATCGCAACCGTGCCAGAGGTTAAAACAGTTTTTGGTAAAGTCGGGCGAGCTGAAACAGCCACCGATCCCGCTCCATTGACAATGATTGAAACGTTTATTCAATTAAAGCCCAAAGACGAGTGGCGAGAGGGAATGACTCTTGAAAAACTCAAAGCCGAACTTGATGCATTAGTCACGTTTCCTGGTTTAACTAATGCGTGGGTTATGCCAATTAAAACACGCATAGACATGCTGGCAACCGGTATTAAAACCCCAATAGGTATTAAAGTGGCAGGTCCACAGTTAAGTGAAATTCAAAAAATGGGTGAGCAAATAGAAACGCTACTTGCTGATATTCAAGGCACTGTATCTGTTTACTCTGAACGAGTGGCTGGTGGGCGCTACGTAAAAATTGATATAAACCGTGAAAAAGCAGCGCGTTATAATTTAAACATAAGCGATATACAGCAAGTTATAGCAACGGCAGTTGGTGGTAAAAATGTAACACAAACAATAGAAGGGCAGGCTCGTTATTCGGTTAACGTGCGTTATCCGCAAGTTTTTAGGGATTCACCTGACGCCCTTATGTTAATGCCCATTGTGACGCCACAAGGACAGCATATTGCGCTTGGAGATGTCGCTGATGTATTTATTGAAAACGGCCCGTCTGGCATTAAAAGTGAAAATGCACGTTTAAATGGTTGGGTTTATATTGATATAGATGGCGTAGACATTGGTAGCTATGTTGAAAGCGCGAGAGCCGTGCTCGATGAGCGTTTGATACTGCCATCGGGATATTCTATTACATGGGCTGGGCAGTATGAATATATGCAACGTGCAAAAGAGAAGCTCACCTACGTAGTGCCTCTCACCTTGGCCATTATTGTGGTGCTGCTCTATCTTAATTTTAAAAGCTTTGCTGAAGTAACTATTATTATGTGCACACTGCCATTGGCTATGATAGGTGGTGTTTGGCTCATGTACCTTCAAGGTTTCAACTTTTCAGTCGCCGTAGGGGTTGGTTTTATTGCACTGGCCGGTGTTGCCGTGGAGATTGGGGTGATTATGCTGGTTTACTTAAATCAGGCATATAAAAACATGTGCTTAACTGCTAAGCGAGCTGATAAACCACTTTCGTTAGCTCAGTTACAGCAAGCAATTATTGAAGGTGCCGGGTTACGTGTGCGTCCTGTCATGATGACGGTGGCTACTATTGTTATTGGTTTATTACCTGTGCTTTATGGAACGGGTACCGGTAGTGAAGTAATGAGCCGAATTGCAGCGCCTATGGTGGGTGGTATGATAAGCGCAATAATGTTGACCTTATTAGTTATTCCTGCGGTTTACCTGTTGTGGAGAACAAAGGCCATTAAGTAACAGTGATAGGGTAATGACTTATCATTGCCCTATAAAAATTACCTATTGTCTGTAAGTTATTCTATTAATTTGTATTTTAATTTATTTTTAAAGTGTAACCCATTGTTTTTAATTGTGGTTTTTATTGGCATGATTCAAGCAACTAGTAACTCATAAGTTAACTAAGTAAGGAATGCACATGCAAGTTAAAACAATTAAAGAGGTATACGATTGGACAGTATTATTTCATACGCAAATGGCGGCTAACTTTCATAGCGTTAAACCAATACTTGATGAGCGTAATGCCATGCTGGTGGATTATTACCTTAATTACGAAAAAAAACTCGCTGAAGATTTAGTGGGTTTTAAAGCGATTACCGAAATTAACACGCTCGACACGTTTTGCTATGAGTACTTTGCCAGCAACCCCGAACTTATTACGTTTAACGATATCAGCAAAGATAAGCAGTTAGATGAAAAAGCAATTCAAAATTACTTATCGAGCCAGCATCAAAAAGTGATTGCGCTTTACGGTTACCTACTTGAACGTGCAGAAACGCAAAATGCGCAAGAGAAGCTAGCGCAGCTACTAGAGCTTGAGAAGCAAGGGCTTAAACAAATGATGCAAAGTACAAATCGCCATATGGATATGTAATTAGCTAAAGTATACTTAGCTAAAAGTAGGGTGTAATAGCACCCTGCTTAATTATTTACTCTTCAAAATATTATGAGCAGTTAAGACTTATTCCTACCTTTTTCAAATAACGCTGTTCTAGTTCTAAATCTGCATTAAGTAACGTGTGTGTTTGTAAATAATTATCGTAAAATTTAATAAAAAGCCCTGTGGCATTAGCGCTAATATTCATATTAGGTTGCTGGCTAATTTGGCGTTTTTGATTAAATAAAACAGCTAAGCGTAAAATAGTAACAAGCTTAATTACATGTTGCTGCGCGATTGTTGTGAACTCTGGTAATTCATCACGTTTAATTTTTTTTCGGTAAAAGCGAATTAGCGAGCTTAAAATGAGTTGTTCTTGCTGAGTAAAGCCAGGAAGCTGGCTATTTGCCACAATGTAAGCGCTGTGTTTATTAATACCTGAAGAGTTAATAGACAAGCCAATTTCGTGTAGCTTAGCAGCCCAATTAAGAAGCGCTATGTCGTTATTATCATTTAGTTGCCACGCTTTGCTAAGGCGTTCGTATATCCAAGTAGCTGTATTAGCAACGCGTGAGGCATGGGCTTTATCTACGGTGTATCGTTCACTCAGGTTATTGATTGTATTGCTGCGAATGTCTTTATCGGCGAGTTTTTGCTGCATTTCATGAAGTAGCCCCTCTCTTAAAGAGAAGTCACTATAAGAGAGCTGATTGATTGAGAACTCTTTAAAAACAGCAATAAGAATGGCAAGTCCTCCACATAGACTCTGCTGACGCTCAGGCGTTAATCCTTCTATACTTATATTATCGATATGTTCAGCGGCAATGCATTGCTGCTTAAGAGCCAGTAAATCGTCAATACTTACAAATGTTTGTTGCGGGTTTTGTGCGCACACCATGGTTAAAATAGATTTTATGGTGCCAGATGTACCAATTACATCTTGCCAACCTTCGTTAATGTAGTTGGCAAAAATAACTTCGATTTCTTGTTCCGCTTTTATTTCAGCTCGATTAAAACGCTTAGCCGTAATAGCTCCACCACTAAAAAACTGTTTTGTGTAGCTAACACAGCCCATATTACGGCTGGTAAGAAGCTTATGTTTGAAGTGCTTACCAATAATTAGTTCGGTACTGCCTCCGCCAATATCGATAATAAGGCGGTTCTCTTCGTTATGTACATAATGAGCCACACCTTGATAAATAAGCCGAGCTTCTTCTTGCCCTGGGATCACATCAATATGAAATGGAAATACCTTACTCGCCTGAGTTAAAAAGGCATGAATATTTTTGGCGCGCCTAAAAGTGTATGTAGCAGCTACTTTTACATTACCAGGAGGAAAGTCTTCAAGGGTGTTTGCAAACTGCTTAAGTACAAGTAGTGCACGGTCTATGGCTGCTTGGTTTAGTCTTAATTTATCGTCTAAGCCATCGGCTAAATAAACACGCTGTTTCTCTTTATGCAGAATTTGTAATGTGCCATCCACTTCGCGCGCAACGACCAAGTGAAAGCTATTCGAACCTAGATCGACGGCCGCTATTGATGGGTGATCATTCATTATTATAATTACCCTCCCATTTTTTTAAGTGATCGTATATTGCTATTTGTGAGCGAATTTTTTTTCTGTTACCGCGCCTAACATAGGTATTTTTTTGCTCGCTATCGATTAGCCGAGCTTTTGTGCGGTCTTTAAATTGTAGCTCTAAAATATCCATAATGAGCTGTTTTAATTTATTATTTAAAATAGGCACTCCCACTTCAACGCGTTGATCAAGATTGCGAGTCATCCAATCAGCGGAAGAAATATACACCTTTTCATTGCCATTATTGCCAAATACCATTACGCGAGGATGCTCTAAAAAGCGATCAACAATACTGATCACTTTTATGTTTTCGCTAAAGTGAGCCACCCCCGGTATTAATGAGCACATACCACGTACAATAATTCGGATTTTTACTCCACGACGACCGGCATAATAAAGTTTATCTACAAGTTGTTTATCAACTAAGTTATTTACTTTAATTGTAATTTTTCCTGTGAAACCATCTTCAACATGCTGAATCTCTTTATCAATTAAATCCAATAAAGTGTCGCGAGCATTAATAGGGGAGAGCATTAAATATTCAAAATTAAAAGGCTTGTAGCTGCTTTCTATAAACTTAAATACGCTATCGCATTCTTCACAAATACCGTTATGTTTTGTGAAAAGGCTAAAGTCAGTGTAGATTTTAGCTGTTTTTTCGTGAAAGTTTCCGGTACCAATATGGGCGTATTTAACTATTTTGTTTTTTTCTTTACGGTGAATAACACACAGTTTGCTGTGCACTTTTAGGGCTGGAATACCAAAAATAACTTTTATTCCTGCACTGCTAAGAACTTTAGCCCATTCAATATTGTTCTGCTCATCAAAGCGCGCTTTAAGCTCAACCATTACCGTGACACTTTTGCCATTTTTAGCGGCATTGATGAGTAAAGAAATAAGCCGAGACTTACTCGCCACTCGATAAATATTTACTTTAATCTGCGTCACCATAGGATCAAATGCGGCTTGGCGAACATACTCCAGTAAATGATTAAATGTGTGATATGGGTAGTAGAGCAGTATGTCTTGCTCGCTTATTGCGTCAAATACGCTGCTGTGTTTGTTAAAAGCTGTGCTTTGTATGGCTGAAAGTGTTTTGTTTTCAAGGTATTGGCGACCCACATTAGGAAAAGCAATAAAATCTCTAAAGTTACGGTATCGACCCGCGGGTATCAGCGCATCATGATGACTCACGTTTAAACGTTTTTTCATCACTTTTAACATACTTTCTGGCATGCTCTCGTCGTAAACAAGGCGCACAGGCTCTGCATAAATACGTTGTTTAAGACCCTTAGACATTTTATCGAGCAGTCCTTCTTCTAGCTCATCGTCTAAGTTGTATTCTGCGTCTCGTGTGAGTTTTATTGCATGACCTTGAATTTTATCAAAGTGAAAAAAGTTACTAAAAACATCATTTAAAAAGTAAGAAATAACGTCATCAAGCATAACAATGGTTTTACGACGACGTGTCTTTTCAGGCGGTAATATAATAAAACGAGGCACTCGATCTGTGGGGACTTCAAGCATAGCGTAGTGGCTTTTTTCGTCACTCATTTCAATAAACAAGTAAGTCATTGTGTCGTTTATATAGTCTGAGTAATCTTTATTTTCATTAAGTAAAATGGGTGATATATGCTGTAAAACCTTGTCATGAAAATACGCTTTAAGCCAATTAAGATGAAAATCTGTTAATTTTTCGGGGCGATCTACATGGATATTATGAGTGGTTAAATCGTTTAAAATTTGTTGGTGTATTAGGTTAAATTTTTTGCCTAGCTGCAAAACTTTTTGTTGAATTTGACTTAATAAAGCTTCGTCTTCTTCAAAATTAGCATCGGGAAGTTTGTTTAATAAAATACGGCGTTTAACGTCGGCAACACGCACCCTAAAAAATTCATCAAGGTTATTAGAAAAAATCCCCAAAAACCGCATGCGTTCAATTATTGGATTATTTTTGTCTTTAGCCTCTTGTAGAACGCGCTCGTTGAATGACAGCCAACTAAGCTCTTTAGCAAAGTATTCAACGGTTTGAGTATGTTCTATGTGGGCATTCATATTATATTCCATTATCTAACGCTGAGTTAAATATAGAACAATTTAATGACATTAAAATGACATGCGTGTCACTTGTATGACACGCAATAAAAAATTATGCTTCTTCTGTGTCTACTATTAAGTCGCTGGTTATTGACTCAAGCGCATCAATTACTTCGTCTTTATCCATTCCGTTAGGTAAGGTAACGGTTGCAACAGCGCTAAAAATAGGGACTCCCCAATTAGGTGCGCTTTGTTGTCTAGAATTTAAATGAGTAATACTTGCTCCTTTGTGTCGTATTACGCTCGCGAGCTCTTGGACAATACCAGGGCGATCGTTTCCTGTGATCACTAAATTGATTTGTTCACGTGGTGAAGGTTCAATTTCAGTATTGCCAGCTTCAATACGCACTTCAAGTTTTGGTAAAGCGGTAAGCGCGTTTTGCAGTTCCTGAAAATGCTCTTCAGCAACTTCTAACTGAATAATCCCTGCAAAATGACCTAATAAATGGCTAAGGTTACTACATAACCAGTTGCCGTGATTTTTTAAAACTACCGATGAAATATCTTCTACTAAGCCTGGACGATCCTTTCCTAAAATAGTTATTACCAACTGTTTCATAAATTGTGCCTCTTTTTAAGCCCGAAGAATGTAAATGCGTAGGCATTAAATAAAATATGTTTTGATGCTGACGCGCTTTTATAGGTTAATGATTTTATTATGTTAATAATTAATTTAACGTGAATGAAAGAAAGGTAAGCGCATCCCTTAATTTACCATTTGAGTATTAACCTCGTTAAATGCTTTGTCCAATTATTTTTGTTATTTAGTTCCCTTCTAAATGACTAATCTAACGCTTAATTAATACAATAACTTATGCCACCTTAGATATACCTTTAATTAGAGTGCTTATTATGACCGTTGTAACATTACTGTCATCTTGATGAAATATAATTTATAGAACGTTAAGATTTAAAGGTGTTTTGATGACTTCCAATCCGAATAAACCGTCTTTTAATACGGATCGAAGCCGTCTATTTAAAGACAGGTTTGCCAAATTTGGCATAACCGCCGGTGGAGTAATGGTATTAATAGCGCTGTTGTTAATATTTTTCTACCTTCTTTATGTAGTACAGCCAATTTTTGAGTCAGCTAAAGTTGAAAAGCGTGACAGCTTCACAGTAAGTAACGCAGATCAAATAGTTGGCTTAGGTGTTGAAGAGCAAACCGAAGTTGCTTATTTACTAAGCCAACAAGGCCAAGTTGATTTTTACAATGTAGAAAAAGCAAGTTTTGGTAAAAAACTCAAGACGCTTAATGTTGCTCTTCCAAGCGAAGTAACAAGCTTTGCAACGAGTGCACCGTTTCAGGGCCAATACGCATATGGTTTAGAAAACGGCACTGTAATGGTGGTTGTACCTAAATTTTTAGTTACCTTTCCAAATAACGAACGCAAATTAACGCCACGCGTTGATTACCCGCTTGGTGAAATGGCGTTAGAAGTTGATGCTCAAGGCGCTGCTATTAAGCGTTTTGCGTTTACTCACTATGAAGATAAAACGGCGGTTGTTGCATTAACCGCAGATAAGCGCGTTTTGTTTAGCAGCTTTGTTGCTGAAGAAAACATGTTTACAGGTGAAGTAGAGTGGGTTGTTGAGCGAACAGAGCTTGATGTTGAAGGTCGCGTAGATGAGCTTTTAATTTCGCCAGATACAACACGTACGTTTATTCGTTCAGCTAATCAAATTTACGTTTATGATACGCGCTATCCGAGTGAAGTAGAGCAAATCCAGTTATTATCGGCTAATGAAGAAAACGCTAATATAGTGTCTGCTCAGTTACTTGCGGGTGCAAACTCATTAATGCTTGCTAATGATAACGGTGAAGTATCGCAGTGGTTTGAAGTAAACACAGACGCTGGTCGTCAGTTCCAAAAAATTCGTGCGTTTGAAACAACCAAACAAAGCAAATTAAATATTTTTACAGAATTTTATCGTCGTACTTTCTTTACTACCAGCAGCAACGGTGAGCTTGGTGTTTACTACACAACAAGCGAAGCTAAGTTGTGGCAGGGTAAAGTAAGTGAAGGCGAAATTAAATACTTTGCAATTGCTCCACGTTCAAATGCTGCGTTAATTTTAGCGGATGGTAAATTAACGGTATTAGAGGTTCACAACGAACATCCTGAAGTAACATGGTCTGCGTTATGGCAAGAAGTGTGGTACGAAGGTTATCCAGAGCCTGCATACATTTGGCAGTCAACATCTGCAAGTGATGACTTTGAATCTAAATTTTCGCTAGTGCCTATTTCGTTCGGTACAATTAAAGCGGCTTTTTACGCTATGTTATTTGCAGTACCCATTGCGATTTCGTCGGCAATTTACACTGCGTACTTTATGTCGAGTGGATTACGTAAAGTTGTAAAGCCAACCGTTGAAATAATGGAAGCACTTCCTACGGTTATTTTAGGCTTTTTAGCGGGCCTTTGGTTAGCGCCTTTAATTGAAGAGCACTTACCTGCAATTGTTGGCTTACTCATTTTATTACCTATTGGTATTTTAGGTTCAGCACTTGCGTGGACGAAGTTACCAGCAAGTATTCGCCATAAAATACCTGAAGGGTCTCATTCAATTATTTTGATTCCTGTTGTATTAGTTGTTGGTTGGTTTTCGTTCGCAATGAGCGAAACAGTAGAGCTGTGGATGTTTGACGGTAATGTTCGCCAGTATCTAACAAACGAGTTAGGCATGACATTCGACCAACGTAATTCATTGGTAGTCGGTATAGCAATGGGTTTTGCAGTGGTTCCTACTATCTTCTCTATTGCGGAAGATGCCGTATTTAGTGTACCTAAGCACTTATCAAATGGTTCATTAGCACTAGGGGCTACTCAATGGCAAACACTCGTACGTGTTGTGCTATTAACTGCAAGCCCAGGTATATTCTCTGCGGTAATGATGGGCCTAGGCCGTGCCGTGGGCGAAACCATGATTGTACTCATGGCAACAGGTAACACACCGATTATGGACTGGAGTATTTTCCAAGGCATGAGAACGCTGGCAGCTAATATTGCGGTAGAAATGCCTGAATCAGAAGTAGGTAGCTCGCATTACAGAATATTGTTTTTAGCCGCCTTTGTACTATTCATATTCACCTTTGTATTTAACACGTTAGCTGAGTTTGTTCGTCAGCAGTTACGTGAAAAATACAGCTCAATGTAAGTGGAGAGACACGACATGGTAAAGCAGTGGTTTAAGTCTGGTTCTCCTTGGATTTGGATGACCGGCGGTGCAGTGAGCATCAGCTTAATTTCGGTTTTAGGTATATTAGCGATGATAGCCTGGAAGGGATTGAGTTTTTTCTGGCCTTCTCAAGTTGTACAGTTTGAGCTTGAAGGCTCGATTGCCAAGCAAACCGTTATTGGTGAAGTTTACGACCGTGAACTCGTACCAAAAGAACGTTTGGCAGCGACAGGTGTTGATGTTTCAGCATTTGATAAAGAAGAATTTGAACGTTTACTTATAAAAACAGGTAACCGTGAATACGTAGCTCTAGATTTTCGTTGGATACTTGAAACCGACATAAAAGCAAAGTCTACACCGGCTACGCTTGCAGTATTTGAACGTAGTAAAAATGGTAATTTTTACGGGTATGTAGAAAGTGTATTTAAAGATGGCAAGCCAGTAGAGGGCGATAAAGTAGAGGTTTTATATGACCTTGTTGAGCGTGCTGTAGATTTAAATGATGAAGCACTGGATTTACAAAATGGCGATATAGGTCATATCAACTATGAACTTGAGCGCTTACGCTTAAAAGAGAAAAGCTACTTACTTGATAACCAGTTAACAGATGAACGTGTTGCAGAGCTTGCAAAAACGCGTGCCGAATTACGTGCAGAGTACGGCGAACTTGAAAAAGAGTTATTTGCACTGCGTAAACAGGCAAAACGTGACCATGTTACGGTAAAAGATATGCGCGGCGAAATAGTCACGATCCCTATGTATCAAGTACTTGATGTGTGGTTTCCGAACGACATGGGCTTTTTTGCAAAGCTAGGCCACTACTTTGGTCAACTAGGCAAGTTTGTGTCTGATGATCCACGCGAAGCAAATACAGAAGGCGGTGTATTCCCTGCTATATTTGGTACTGTATTTATGGTTATGTTGATGGCTGTGATAGTAACGCCGTTTGGTGTTGTTGCTGCTATTTACTTGCACGAATACGCGGCTAAAAATGCGGTCACTAAAATGATTCGTATCGCGGTAATTAACTTAGCGGGTGTACCTTCTATTGTTTATGGCGTATTCGGCTTAGGCTTTTTTGTATATATGCTTGGTGGCAGTATTGACCAATTATTTTACCCAGAGTCTTCACCAACACCAGTATTTGGCACGCCGGGTGTAATGTGGTCTGCACTAACATTGGCAATACTAACGTTACCCGTGGTTATTGTATCTACGGAAGAGGGTTTATCACGTATTCCAAGCACTGTACGTGACGGTTCATTAGCATTGGGTGCAACTAAAGTTGAAACCCTATGGCGTATTGTAATTCCAATGGCAAGCCCTGCAATTATGACGGGGTTAATACTGGCTGTTGCACGTGCAGCAGGCGAAGTTGCGCCCCTGATGTTGGTAGGTGTTGTTAAAATGGCACCGACGTTACCATTAGACGGCAACTTTCCGTATTTTCACTTAGACAGAAAGTTCATGCACTTAGGCTTTCATATTTACGATGTTGGCTTCCAAAGCCCGAATGTTGAAGCGGCACGCCCGCTGGTATATGCAACGGCATTTTTACTTGTGTCGGTTATTATCACACTCAACATAACGGCCATTGGTATACGTAACCATTTACGTGAAAAATTCAGATCGCTTGAACACTAATTAGTAAAGATTTAATAGGTAACAAACATGATTACAGTCGCTCCAAAAGTAAACCAAGCCAATTTGGGCATGAAGTTAGATTTAGACAATTTAACAGACGAGCAAAAAGCGTTAGAGATTAAAGATCTCGATCTTTACTACGGTGATAAACAAGCGCTTAGTAAAGTGAATATGAATATTCCAAAAGGCCAAGTAACGGCGTTTATCGGCCCATCAGGTTGTGGTAAATCAACGCTATTACGCTGTATTAACCGCATGAATGATTTGGTTGATATTTGTCGAATTGAAGGTGAAATACTCCTTCATGGACAAAATATTTACGATAAAAATGTAGATGTTGCGGCGCTTCGCCGTAACGTTGGGATGGTGTTTCAGCGTCCTAATCCATTTCCAAAATCGATTTATGAAAATGTAGTCTATGGTCTACGCTTACAAGGCATTAAAGAAAAGCGTAAGTTAGACGAAGTAGTAGAGCAGTCATTACGTGGCGCTGCTTTATGGGATGAAGTAAAAGATAGACTACATGACAGTGCATTTGGTTTATCAGGCGGTCAGCAACAGCGTTTAGTTATTGCTCGTTCTATTGCGATAGAGCCTGAGGTTTTATTACTAGATGAACCAACGTCTGCACTTGATCCAATTTCGACTTTAGTTATTGAAGAACTAATTAACGATTTAAAGAATAAATTTACCGTGGTTATTGTTACGCATAACATGCAACAAGCAGCGCGAGTGTCTGACCAAACAGCCTTTATGTACATGGGTGAACTGATTGAGTACTCAGATACAAATACCTTATTTACAACACCAACAAAGAAAAAGACTGAAGATTATATTACAGGTCGTTACGGCTAAATAATTAACAGTACCGTGTTGTACAAGATTTAGAGAGAAGGTAATTATGGAACATAATATTAATAAGCATATTTCTGGTCGCTTTAATCAAGAGCTTGAAAATGTTCGTAACCATGTACTAAGCATGGGTGGGTTAGTTGAGCAGCAACTAAGTAGTGCACTTGATGCGGTAAGCACAAACGATGCAGAACTTGCAGAAAAAGTGCGTAAAAACGACTACAAAGTTAATGCCATGGAAGTGAGCATTGATGAAGAATGTACACGCATTATTGCGCGTCGTCAGCCCGCAGCTAGCGATTTACGTTTGGTGATTGCTATTGCAAAAACTATTGCTGATTTAGAGCGTATTGGCGATGAAGCTGAGCGTATTGCAAAAGTAGCTCTCGATTCTTTCACTAAAGATCAACAAGATTTGTTAGTGAATATTGAAAATATGGGTCGTCAGGTTTTAAAAATGTTACACGATGTACTTGATGCGTTTGCACGTATGGATGTGCAGCGCGCATTTGAAGTACACAAAGAAGATGCTAAAGTTGATCGTGAATATGAAGCCATAACACGTCAAATTATGACGTACATGATGGAAGATCCACGTTCTATTCCAAAAATCATGGATTTAGTTTGGTCAGTGCGTTCATTAGAGCGAATTGGCGACCGTTGTCAGAATATTGCTGAGTACATTATCTACTTTGTAAATGGTAAAGATATTCGCCATATATCACAGGAAGATATTGAAAAATCGCTTTAAAGTTCATTAGCGCATTTTAACAAAGCGGCTATAAGCCGCTTTGTTTATTTAGCTATAAGTTAAATAATAAAAACCGTTCACAATTGTTGTGAATACTGTAAAATCGCATGCTGCACGCATGTAATTTGATTAAAGGGTCAGTTATGCCTACAAACGCGTTTTTAGGAGTTTTTGCAAAATCTCCTTTCAAACCAATGGAAGATCACATCAAAAAAGTTCATCAAGCTAGTAAAGCTTTGATACCTTTTTTTAATCACGTTTTTAAAGAAGAGTGGACACAAGCAGAAGAGCTTCGTATCACTATTCGTAATTTAGAGCGTGAAGCCGATGACATGAAAAGAGACATACGTTTACAGTTACCACGCGGTTTATTTATGCCGGTAGAACGTACGGATCTGCTCGAGTTAGTAACCCAACAAGACAAAATTGCTAATAAAGCAAAAGACATTGCTGGGCGCGTAATCGGTCGTGAAATGACCATACCAGCAGTAATGCAAGCTGATTTCTTGGCTTACTTAACTCGTTGTGTGGATGCGACAAAACAAGCATCTAAAGCAATAAACGAGTTAGAAGAGCTATTAGAAACAGGCTTTAAAGGTCGCGAAGTGACCTTAGTAGAAAAAATGCTCGTTGAATTGGATGCAATAGAACAAGACACGGATGACATGCAAATTAAAGTACGCCGCCAACTACGTGAAGTAGAAAGTGAGCTTAACCCTGTAGATGTAATGTTTTTATACAGCATTATTGAATGGGTTGGTGAGCTTGCAGATATTGCAGAGCGCGTAGGATCACGTCTTGAGCTGATGTTAGCTCGTTAATTTAAAATCAGTTCAAACACGAAAGATTAAGGTTATACAATGGATATCATTGCATCTTACGGCACGGTATTAGTTTTAATTGCCGCAGCTGTTGGTTTTTTCATGGCTTATGGTATTGGCGCGAACGACGTTGCGAACGCCATGGGTACATCTGTAGGTTCAAAAGCATTAACAATCAAACAAGCTATTTTAATAGCAATGGTTTTTGAGTTTGCTGGTGCTTATTTGGCAGGTGGTGAAGTTACATCAACTATTCGTAAAGGAATAATTGATGCTGCACCGTTTGCGAATATTCCTGAACTGATGGTTTTAGGTATGATTGCCGCGCTATTTGCCGCCGGTTCATGGCTACTAATCGCTTCATTCTTAGGTTGGCCAGTATCAACAACTCACTCTATTATTGGTGCAATCATTGGTTTTGCGCTAGTTGCAGTGGGTACAGAAGCAATCCAGTGGAATAAAGTAGGCGGCATTGTAGGAAGCTGGATCATTACACCAGCTATATCCGGCTTTATTGCGTATCTAATATTCATGAGCGCGCAAAAGCTTATATTTGATACAGATGCACCATTAAAGAACGCTAAACGCTACGTACCAATCTACATGGGTTTAGCGGGTTTTATCATGGCTTTAGTTACAATCAAAAAAGGTTTAAAGCACGTTGGTATTAACCTAGGTTCTGTTGAAGGCTATGCGCTTTCAATTGGTGTTGCAGTGGTTGTTGCCATTATTGGTAAAATTGCTATCTCTCGCTTAAACATCGATCCTAAAGCTGACAAACAAATGCAATTTAATAACGTAGAAAAAGTATTTGCGGTATTAATGGTGTTAACGGCTTGTTGTATGGCATTTGCTCACGGTTCTAACGATGTTGCTAATGCAATTGGTCCACTAGCTGCTGTTGTAAATATTGTTGAAAACAACGGTGAAATTGCTAAGAAAGCAGCAATTGCATGGTGGATTCTTCCACTAGGTGGCTTTGGTATTGTTGCAGGTCTTGCCATTTTAGGTAAAAAAGTAATTAAAACAATTGGTGAAGGCATTACACATTTAACGCCTAGCCGTGGTTTTGCTGCAGAACTTGCCGCTGCTTCTACTGTTGTTATTGCATCAGGAACTGGTATGCCAATCTCTACTACTCAAACCTTAGTGGGTGCGGTACTAGGTGTAGGTATGGCACGTGGTATTGGTGCACTTAACATGAGCGTTATCAGAAACATTGTAGTTTCTTGGGTAATAACGTTGCCAGTTGGTGCTGCCCTTGCTATTGTTATCTTCTACGTACTGAGAACCGCATTTGGGGTTTAACAAAAAAGTACTAAAAGACTTTTAGCTTGAAAAGATCTCAATGCCCTAGGTATTGGGGTCTTTTTATTTGTGGAAAGAAAAAATGACCAATCTTCCAAGTATTAAACAGCTTCAGTATTTACTCGCTGTTCATCAGCATCAGCATTTTGGCCGTGCAGCCAGTGCCTGCTTTATTGGCCAGTCGACACTAAGCAGTGCCATTCAAAACCTTGAAGAAACGCTAGGTTGCCAACTTATTGAGCGTGAAAACCGAAGTCTTATGTTTACAAGCATAGGTGAAGAGGTTGTTGAGCGTTCACGAAAAATAATTAACGACACTATCAGTCTAAAAGAGCTCACAAAAAGCTTTTTAACGCCGCTCAGCGGTAAGTTAACCGTTGGCGTAATCCCTACTATTGCAAGCTTTATTGCAGCGCCTTTGTATCACTTTTGTCAGCAAACTTTTTGTGAATTAGAGTTGGTACTAATTGAGGATACCAGCGACAAATTACTGGATAAGCTAGAGCATGGACACATTGATTTAGCGTTACTGGCATTACCGTATGCAACCGACAAGTTTCATACCCAAATTTTAGCAAAAGATCATTTTAGCTTAGTGCACCATAAAGATTATATGCCTGCAAAGGGCGTAGAAGACTTTAATCTATTACCTGATGCAAGTGTGTTTTTGTTAGAGCGAGAGCACTGTATGACGGGGCACGCGCTGAGTGCGTGTCATTTAAACCGCTCTAGTTGTATTAACCCATTTGAAGCGGCCAGCTTACATACATTACTCAGTATGGTTGAACACCAGCTCGGGGTGACCTTTTTACCACAAATGGCCATTAATGCCGGTATTTTAGAAAATAAACAGATGGTAGCCACACCGTCGCAAAGCGATGCTTACAGAGATATTGGTATTCTTTGGCGAAAAACTACTGGACGTATTCGCGATTTTAAATTGTTTAGCCAGCAGCTTGAGGTGTTTTTACAACGCCAATGTAGTTTAAACTTTAATGAGCCAAGCAATTAAAGTTAACCGCTATTAAAAAATTAAAGCAGCCTACAATGGCTGCTTTTGACTTTGAACATGGCTTTCAAATGGCTCCAGTTCAGGTAAAAAAAGTAAGTAAATCCATACCACTACATTAAAGTAGGGCACGCACCCTAATACGGTAAACACTTTGACGGGGTAACCTTTTAAACTTGAATATCTGTAACATTGGTACGCAATAATAAAGTGAATTATCAGTAATAATATAACTAGTTGCGCCATACCTTCCTCCCTAAAACCCTTGTAGCTTGTAATCAACCATGTATTGATTGGGGGTTGATGTCATGTTTATACAGCGTAATCCTTTAAATTACATGACATCCTCTTTATCTGATAAAGAAAGTATAGGCAAGAAAGAAAATAATGGAAGAAAAAAGTGACGTTAAATTGTTCGAATTTGTTAGTTTTAAGCTAGGCTACTGTTGGTAAATACTTTTATTTTGATAAATTTTTTCAAGCTCATCATTTATTTTTTCAACAGGAACGGGGCGAGCAATAAAGTAACCTTGCCCGTAGTCGACACCAATGTCTCTTAAAGTAGTAAATAATTCTTTATTTTCAACGTATTCCGCAACAGAATATTTATCGAGTGAGCGACTAATGTCGTTAATTGCTTTTACTAAAGCAAGGTCAATGGGGTCATTAAGCATGTCGCGAACAAACGAGCCATCTATTTTTACATGTTGAGCAGGCAGTTGTTTTAGATAACTAAAGGTACTAAAGCCAGTCCCAAAATCGTCTATTGAAAAGTGACACCCTAAAGAGTTAAGCTTATCAATCATCTTACGTGTAGCTTGTATGTTATTTATGCTTGCGGATTCGGTGATCTCAAAAATAATCCGTGTGGCGGGAACATTGTACTTTTCAAGGTTCGACTCAATGAGTGGTAGCAGCCGTTCATCTAAGAATGATTGTGCAGATAGATTAATAGCAACTTGGCTAAGTTGAGGGTATTTTGCAACACTGGCAATTGCATTTCTAATTACGCACTGATCCATTAAAAAGGTGTCGTTAAGCATTTCTAGAGACGGAATAAACTGATTAGGGTAAATAAGAGTGCCTTCATGCTTTAAGCGCAATAGTGCCTCAAAGTAAGCAACTTTTTCTGCTTTAAAATCCCATATAGGCTGGTAATGCAATTCAATATTATTCTGTTGAAGTGCTTGGCGGATTTCGTGTCCCCACTCAAGACCTGTTTGAAGTGTATTGTTGTGCGCATCTTCTTTTGAATAGCAATGTACTAAGTTACGGCCTAAGTTTTTTGCAATATACAAAGCAATGTCGGCTTGTTTTAAACACTCATTAGGGTCGTTATTGTTTACTGTAATTTGCGTTAAGCCGATAGAGCAGCTTATTGTGTAGCTTTGCTCGTTTGACTTAAAGGTATGCTGCTCTATGGCACTACAGACACCTTCTGCAATAAGGTGCGCATCGAGTAGGTTCATATTTTTTAGAATGACGGCAAATTCATCGCCACCAATGCGACATACTAAGTGTTCTTTTTCAATGTTGTCTTTAAACAGCTGTGCCACATCTTTTAACACCAAGTCGCCTTGATGATGGCCTTGGCTATCATTAATAATTTTAAAATGATCAAGGTCAATGTAAATCAAGGCATGCTCAACATCGCTGTGAGTATGTTTGGGTTTACAAATACGACTTAGCTCTTGGTCAAAGTGGTATCGGTTGTGTAGACCAGTTAATGGATCATGCAGCGCAAGGTGGCGTAATTGAAGTTCGGCTTGCTTACGCTCGTGAATGTTATCAATAGTGACAGTGATCGTTGCATTATTGCGTCTGTTTTTAATTAGCTGCAACCTACATTCAACCCAAATTTGGCCACCGTTTTTATGTTGGAGTTTTATTTCTATTTGCTGATGATCGTTCCCACCACCGAGTATATCGTCGATGGTTGCTTTGAGCTTTATCTGACATTCACCAGTATAAAATTGCGTTAGGCTTTTTTGCAGGCTTGTTTTAACGCCAAAACCACTTAAGGTTTCCCAGGCTGGATTTATAAAGCGAATTTTTCCTAACTGGTCGAGCTCAAGAACAACAGTATTAAGGTGCAATAATATGCGCTGATGAGCTGAGAATAGTTCTTTATACCTCACTTCGCTTACGCTTAACTGCTCTACTTTTTGAGCAAATTCAGCGTAGCTCACCATAAAGTCTTCTCGACGAGCGGCATGATCACATACTTTATTTAAAAATGAAGGTTCGTAAGGGGCGCGAATAAAATCGGTTACGCCCGATAACAAAAGCTGTTCGGCATAATCAGCATCAGCGCTATCTATAATAGTAACAATGGCTTGCTTTGGGTTATGTTGTAAAATATTTTCGACAAGTAGGCTAGATTCATCGGTTTTTTCTTGAGTGGTATCAAGCAGTACGATTGAGAACTGTTGTTGGTTGTACTGGTTCAGTGCGGCTTTACACGTTGTGACATGTGTAATAGCAAAATTTAGTTTTAGTTCTTCAGTTATCGACTCCGCCTTATTTGCGTGGGGCTCTAACAAAAGTAGGTTTAGTCGACTGCTTTTTTCTAAATGTGTAGATAAAACATTAGCCAGAACTTGCGGTAGCATATCTTGGTTTTCAAAAGGCAAAACAGCATCGATTCCGTAACTACGGGCGGTTGTTTCTGCAATTCGTTCGCAGTAAGTCGGTGGCATCAACAAAATAGGGGTGTTTTTAGGGGTTTTTAATAGCCCTGAGCGAATCATACGAGAAAAACGCCAACCGTCTATTTTACCCACATTTAATCCAGTGATAATAATATCAACCGGTTGTTGCTTAAGAGTTTTAAGAGCTTCCTGGCTATCATTTGCTTCAATAAAGCTAAATACGTTAAGCTTTTTTAAAGTATCTTTAATCACCCTGCGCTCAGCACGGCTTGCATTTAAAATCAGCAAATTTAATTGTTCTGCCACGCAGGAGATCCTAAAAATCGTAATTTACTACCATTACTAAGGGTAATAAGTTTTGTTAGTAAGAACAAGTAGATTTGAATAATCCCCCCGAATAGAAGGATGCTCAGGTTTACAGTAGTTGGATTGGCTTCTTGAGCTTAATTGACGATAGATATACACTTGGCGCGATTTTTAATGATGTGGATTACCAACTATGCGCGTAGCTGACTTTAGTTTTGACTTACCCGATGAATTAATTGCTCGCTTTCCAAAAAAAGATCGTACGAGTAGCCGCTTATTAAGCCTCGATGGTCCAACAGGGGAGATAAGCCATAAAGTATTTAGTGATATTCTTGAGCTAGTTAACGAAAACGACTTACTCATTTTTAATAATACGCGAGTAATACCAGCACGTATGTTTGGCCAAAAAGCATCGGGCGGTAAGGTTGAGGTACTTGTAGAACGAGTATTGGATGAACACCGTGTGCTTGCTCATGTTCGTGCAAGTAAATCATTAAAACCAGGCAATGAGGTTATTTTAGAAGGCAAAGCTAAAGCCACTATGATTGCCCGTCACGACACCTTATTTGAGCTGGAATTTGATCACAGCAAAAATGTACTCGACACACTTAACGATATTGGCCATATGCCGTTACCGCCTTATATCGATAGACCAGATGACGAAGCTGACCGCGAACGTTATCAAACAGTATATGGTGAAAAACCAGGGGCTGTGGCAGCACCTACAGCGGGCTTACATTTTGACGAGCCGCTTATGGCTGCGCTTAAAAATAAAGGTGTAAACATGGCCTTTGTCACGTTACACGTAGGCGCAGGTACATTTCAGCCGGTACGTGTAGAGACCATTGACGAACACGTCATGCACTCAGAATACATTGAAGTACCACAAGATGTTGTGGACGCTGTAGCACAGACTAAAGCGAGCGGTGGGCGAGTGATTGCTGTTGGTACCACATCTATGCGTTCGCTCGAATCAGCTGCAAAAATACATGGCGGTAAATTAGATACTTACTTTGGCGATACCGATATTTTTATTTTTCCGGGTTACCAATTTAATGTCGTTGATGCCATGGTCACTAATTTTCATTTACCTGAGTCAACGTTAATTATGTTGGTGAGTGCGTTCAGCGGACAAGACAACATAATGGGTGCCTACAACACAGCAATAGAACAAAAATATCGCTTTTTTAGTTATGGCGATGCTATGTTTTTAACACGTAAATAGCGCTGTTTTATTTATTATCAAATATAACTAACACTCAACCCCAGCATACTTGCTGGGGTTTTTAGTTGCATATGATTATAACGAGCGAATTTACCGCAGCTAATAGTATTAGCAGTGCAAAAAGGGTAGAATCGAGCGGTTAAATTATAGCTTGTTGGACTGTTTTTCCGACATTGAGGATGATATGAAATTTGAATTAGACCGCACCGACGGTAAAGCGCGCCGTGGCCGCTTGATTTTTGACCGTGGTGTAATAGAAACACCTGCATTTATGCCAGTAGGTACTTACGGTACTGTTAAAGGCATGACACCTGATGAAGTTAAAGCAACAGGTGCGCAAATTTGTTTAGGTAATACCTTTCACTTAATGCTTCGCCCTGGTACTGAAATTATTAAGCAGCACGGCGATTTGCACGACTTTATGAATTGGGACTTCCCAATTTTAACTGACTCAGGCGGCTTCCAAGTATTTAGTCTTGGCGCAATGCGTAAAATTACCGAAGAAGGTGTTTTGTTTCAGTCACCTGTAAACGGTGACCAAATAATGATGTCACCAGAAAAATCAATGGAAGTGCAACGTGATTTAGGGTCAGATATTGTAATGATATTTGACGAATGTACACCATACCCTGCTACTGAAAAAGAAGCTAAGGACTCTATGGAGCTGTCTCTTCGTTGGGCTAAACGCTCAAAAGAAGGCCACGGCGATAACCCTTCTGCGTTATTTGGTATTATTCAAGGTGGTATGTACCCAGAATTACGTGCACAATCACAAGCCGGTTTAGAAGAAATTGGCTTTGACGGCTATGCATTGGGTGGTTTATCAGTTGGTGAACCTAAAAACGAAATGATGAATATTCTTGATCATTGTGCGTACAAAATGCCTGAAAATAAGCCGCGTTACTTAATGGGTGTTGGCAAGCCAGAAGATTTGGTTGAATCGGTACGTCGTGGCATAGATATGTTTGACTGTGTTATGCCAACGCGTAATGCACGTAATGGTCACTTATTTATTACCACTGGTATTATTAAAATACGTAACGCAGTGCACAAAACAGATACCGGTCCACTCGACCCTGATTGTGATTGCCATACGTGTAAAAATTACTCGCGTGCTTATTTACATCACCTTGATAAATGTAACGAAATTTTAGGTGCACGACTAAACACAATACATAACTTACGTTACTATCAGCGTGTTATGGAAGGCCTGCGCAATGCAATTAGCGAAGGTAAACTAGAAGAATTTGTAAAAGATTTTTACGCTCGCCGCGGCCAAGAAGTGCCAGAGCTTGCAGATATAAAAAATTAAACTTTAAATTTAAAGAGGAAGTATTATGAGTTTATTTATTTCAAACGCACACGCATCAGCTGGCGCACCTGCAGCCGGTGGCGGCATGGAAATGCTAATCATGTTAGCTATTTTCGGTTTAGTTTTTTACTTTTTAATTTACCGCCCACAAGCTAAGCGTGTTAAAGAGCATAAAGGCTTAATGAATGCGATGGCTAAAGGCGATGAAGTACTAACCCAAGGTGGTTTAGTAGGTAAAATTGTTAAAATTGCAGAAGATAAAGATTTCATCGTTATCTCTTTAAATGAGCAAGCAGAAGTTACAGTTCAAAAAGCGTCTGTATCTGCTGTATTGCCAAAAGGCACAATGAAGTCGCTATAAAAATAATAAGGACGACCCCGTGTTAAACAAGTTTCCAGTGTGGAAGTATTTACTTGTTTTAGCTGTGGTTGCCATTGGCCTTTTATATGCCTCTCCAAACTTGTATGGCCGTGACCCGGCTATACAAGTTTCGGGCGCTAAAGGTGCTGATGTTGATCTCAGTGTAGTAGACAAAGTAAACGCAACCCTTAAAAAACATAACGTAGCAGTTAAATCAACCAAGCTTGAAGGCGGGCAAATACTTGTTCGTTTTAAAAATGTTGAAGAGCAATTAAAAGCACAAGATTTATTGCGTGACTCGCTAAGTGACGATTACATTTCAGCCATTAATATGGCGCCGGCTCAACCTCTTTGGTTAAAATCCCTTGGCGGAAATCCAATGAAGTTAGGTCTAGATTTAAGTGGTGGCGTACATTTCACCATGGAAATCGACATGGCAACAGCGGTTGATAACCAGCTTGAGCAAATGGAGCAAGATTTCCGTAGCGATCTACGCGAAGAAAAACTTCGTTATCGCAGCGTTCGTCGCGTGGCTGGCTCTGACCGTATGCGTGTTGAAATGCGTAATGAAGAAGATAAAAATGCTGCAGAGCGCTTTTTAGAATCTCGTTACCCACTTAACGTATACATTGATGACAGCAGTAACGATAATGCATTTTTTGCCACCATGAGTGAGCAAAAGCTGAAAGAGATTCGTGACTACGCCATCAAGCAAAACGAAACAATCATTCGTAATCGAATCAACCAAATTGGTGTTGCAGAGCCAAACGTACAGCGCCAGGGTGCTGAACGTATTATTGTGCAATTACCCGGTGTGCAAGATACCGCTCGTGCTAAAGAAATTTTAGGTGCGACAGCAACGCTTGAATTTCGTGAAGTAGACGAAAACGCCGATCCAAGCGCTGCCGCTCAAGGCCGTATCCCTGCCGGCACTGAAATGATCATGAGCCGCGACGGTTACCCTGTGGTACTTAAAAAACGCATCATTCTTGAAGGTAGCCATATCACTGGCGCGCAATCTGGCGCAGATGAATACCAACGCCCACAAGTAAGCATTTCACTCGACAGCAAAGGCGGTTCAAAAATGAATGCCTTTACTAAGCGTGCAATTGGCAAACGCATGGCAACGGTATTTATTGAATATAAACCATCAGGTAAAAAAGACGAAAACGGTAAAGCACTTCCACCTATTAAGGTAGAAGAGGTTATTAACGTGGCAACAATTCAAGCTCGTTTAGACCGCTCTTTTCGTATTACAGGTATTGATAACCCAGCTGAAGCACATAACTTAAGTTTACTGCTTCGCGCAGGTGCACTTGTTGCGCCAATTCAAATTGTTGAAGAGCGTACAGTGGGGCCAAGCTTAGGCCAAGAAAACATTGAAGCAGGTATGACTGCGGTTGCACTTGGTTTTGCGTTTGTACTTGCCTTTATGCTTATTTATTACAAAGGGTTTGGCTTAGTGGCTAACTTAGCGCTTGCTGCCAACTTGGTGCTTATTGTTGGCATAATGTCACTTATTCCAGGCGCTACGTTAACCTTGCCGGGTATTGCAGGTATTGTACTGACAGTTGGTATGGCGGTTGATGCTAACGTACTTATTTTTGAACGTATTCGTGAAGAGCTGGCCGATGGTCGTAGCCCGCAACAAGCCGTTCATTTTGGTTACGATAGCGCATTCAGCACTATATTTGATGCCAATATCACTACGTTAATTGCGGCAGTTATATTGTTTGCTGTGGGCACAGGCCCAATTGCAGGCTTTGCCGTTACATTAGCTATTGGTATTTTAACTTCAATGTTTACAGCCATTGTTGGTACCCGAGCGGTGATCAACTTATTTATTGGTGGTAAACGCATTGATAAACTTTCTATTTAAGGAGCAGACATGCAAATTTTAAGTTTGGGTAGCAGAACCCTTCGTTTCATGTCTCTTCGAAAAGTGGCAATGGGCTTTTCTACGCTATTAATTGTAGCGTCGATAGTATCAATGTTTACGAAGGGCTTAAATTTTGGTCTTGATTTTACCGGCGGCACCGCGGTAGAAGTGGGTTTTTCTCAACCGGCTGATCTTAAAAAAGTGCGTAATGTACTTGGTGAAAATGGCTTTGCTGATGCATCAGTGCAGCTGTTTGGTTCGAGCCAAGATATATTAGTGCGCTTAGCTCCACGTGGTAGCGATGTTAAAGCTGAAGTGATTGGTAACCAAGTAATTGATGCACTGAAAAAAGCGGACGACAGCGTAGTCATGCGTCGTATTGAGTTTGTTGGCCCAAGTGTCGGTGAAGACTTGAAAGAGCAGGGTGGCCTAGCCATGTTAACTGCACTTATTTGTATCTTAATTTACGTTGCATTTCGTTTTGAATGGCGTTTTGCTGTGGGTGCTGTAGGCGCACTATTACACGATGTAATTATCACTTTAGGTTTGTTTTCAGTACTGGGTTTAGAGTTTGATTTAACTATATTAGCGGCAATATTGGCGGTAATCGGTTACTCACTCAACGATACTATTGTTGTATCTGACCGTATTCGTGAAAACTTCCGAAAAGTACGCATCGACGATACCGTTGAAATTATTGATATTTCACTTACGCAAACACTTAACCGTACACTTGTTACATCAATCACCACAATTTTGGTATTGATTGCATTGTTTGTATGGGGTGGACAAACCATTCATGGTTTTGCTACTGCATTATTGTTTGGTGTATTTATTGGTACATATTCTTCTGTATATGTTGCAAGCTCGGTTGCACTTGCAATGGGAGTAAGTAAAGAAGATTTAATACCAGAAGTGATAGAAAAAGAAGGTGCAGATCAAGATCCGATGGCAATGCCATAATCTTAAATGCATTAAAAAGACCGCTCTATGAGCGGTTTTTTATTGCCTATAACATAGGAGTTTGAAATAAATATGTCATACAGAATTGCTATTTTATTGCTCTAATTGAAATAATAATTGAGCCAGTAGTGACCCTTCAACGACAAGCCTTAGAGGCTATTTTAGATAGCGGGGAAGTAACCACGTTATTTCAGCCTATTTTAGATATATCTGGTCAGCTCATTCTTGGTTACGAGGCGCTTAGTCGAGGTCCACAAAAGAGCTTATTAGAAATGCCCAATATGCTCTTTAAAGCTGCGCATCAAGAGGGCCTTATTTCTGAGCTAGAGCTACTATGCCGCTCAAAGGCAATAGAAAACTTTGTTAAGCTAAATTTACAAGGTAAGCTTTTTTTAAATGTGAGTCCAAAAACGCTACTAGACCCTTGCCACCCAAAAGGCGAAACACGCCACCTAACCGAGCAGTTTGGTTTAGCGACTAATCGTGTTGTTATAGAAGTAACAGAGCAAGACAAAGTAGATAACGACGACTTATTACTTAAAACCATTGCGCATTACCGAGAGCTCGGTTTTACCATTGCAATTGATGATTTAGGAGCTGGGTACTCTGGCTTAAAGCAGTGGTCTGCACTGCGTCCTGACTATGTAAAAATAGATCGTTATTTTATCGATCATTGCGATCAGAGTGAGGTTAAAAAGGAGTTTTTAAAATCAATTATTGTTTTAGCTAAAGCAACAAACACCTTAGTGATTGCAGAAGGCATTGAGCGCTCTGAGGAACTCGCTCTGGTTGAAAGTTTAGGCATTAATAATGTACAAGGTTTTTTATTTGAACGACCGAACTTGCAACCAAGTCGTGATTTTAGCTCTGCTCAAATACAAGCACTTACATTTAAATTATGTGATCAGTTTGACCAGTCAATGGCGATTGGCGCGCTAAGCCAACCACAAAAGGCCATAGCAAGTGATACCCGATGCAAAGACGCTCATTTACTCTTTGAGCAAGACAAAGCCATTATTAGCATACCTGTAATTAATCAACAGGGTCAGCCAGTGGGCCTACTACATAAAGACCAACTTACCGAGGTATTTGCAGCACCCTATGGTCATGCTCTTTATGATAAGCGCCCTGTTATAGAGTTAATGGATAAACAACCCCTAATTGTTGATGAAGACCAAAAGCTAGATACGGTGAGTAAGCAAATAACTGAGCAAGACTTCGATATTAGGCGCCATATTGTTATTACTAGAGGCGGCAATTATTTAGGGCTTGCGCCACTAAGAGACATTTTAAAACATATAACAGAAGAAAAAATTCGCCACGCACAACATGCAAATCCGCTAACAATGTTGCCAGGCAATGTTGCAATTAACGAAGCTATAGAGCATAGGTTACGTAATAAAAATAAATTTCATCTTGCTTATATTGACCTGAATCACTTTAAACAGTTTAACGATCTTTATGGCTACGCGAGTGGTGATAGTGTCATTAAATTATTGGCTGATGTAACAGTGCAAGCCTGTACAAATAGTGCTAACTTTGT
The DNA here is from genome assembly GCF_022809815.1 of Pseudoalteromonas sp. APM04. Classification (NCBI taxonomy): domain Bacteria; kingdom Pseudomonadati; phylum Pseudomonadota; class Gammaproteobacteria; order Alteromonadales; family Pseudoalteromonadaceae; genus Pseudoalteromonas; species Pseudoalteromonas sp. APM04. The sequence continues at coordinate 3,079,438 of NZ_CP094441.1, read as the reverse complement.
AGGACACATTGGTGGTGACGACTTTATGGTTGTTTTTGACCAAAGCGATGCGGTAAGTATTTGTAACCGTATTATTGAACAGTTTGAACATCGTTCTCGTGCTTTTTTTACGCCCAATCACATAGCTAGCAAAGGGTATTGGGCTACAAATCGTGAAGGTGAAAAGCAGTTTGTACCTTTACTTACCTTATCAATAGGATTAGTTGAACCCGATTTACAGCAGTGCAAAAATAGCCATCAGGTTGCAGCATTAGCAACGGATGCGAAAAAAGAAGCCAAACGATTTCGTCATAGCTATCTTTTTACATGCAAGCGAAGGCGCCCTGCGCCTCCAGTAGTAGCGATTAGCAAATAGTAAAAAGGTAATTTACTTATAGGTGATCATGATGTTGCCATTAAAGTGTATCGTATGTGTAGTGAGCTTGTTTATTGGAAGTGTTGTAGCAAGCGAAGTTAATATTGTAAAAATTCCGAAAGATCAACATGCGCATTTTGCCCGTGATGATTACCTCAATGACATGCTAACCAAGGCATTGATAAGAGCCCAGTATCCTGTCGAAATAGAACGTGTTGCTGTACACCCGCATCAGCAACGCAATTTAATGTCACTTGATGATAGCTCGCTTGATTTATTTTGGAGTATGAGCAGCCCTGAACGAGAGTCATTAGCCACGGCCATTAAAATTCCATTGTTCAAAGGGTATATAGGCAAAAGAGCGTTAGTTACAAATAAACAGAATTTAGATAAATTTAAAGATATAAAAACGCTTGAGCAATTATCAAAACTGAGATCGGTACAGGGGCATGATTGGCCTGATACGCGCATATTGGTTAATAACGGTTTAAACGTGAGACCATTATCAAACTTAAAAGCCATGTTTGCGCTTACTAGCCAAGGCCGCATAGATTACTTTCCGCGATCATTTATTGAAGTCAATTCTGAGCTTTTAGAGCGAGATCACAAAAATTTACGTATTGTGCCTAATTTATATATTAGCTACCCAACAGCGCTATATTATTTTGTGTCTAAGGATAAGCCTGAGTTGGCTAAAGCGCTTGAGCAGGGAATTAAAATAATGCAGCAAAACGGCGAGTTTGATGCGTTATTTTATGAATACTTTGCTACAGATTTAAATTCCCTTCCTTATACAAAATGGGAAACTATAGAGATTAAGCTAATAAACCCATATTTTTAACAACAAAAAAGGAGCCTAGGCTCCTTTTTTGTTGTACCAATTATATTGGTAAAAGCAATTTATTAGCGAAGTAACGACTCAGTTAACACTGGACGAATTTCACGAATAATAGCTTGAGTCAGTTTTGGCGCGCCACAGATGATATTGCCACTGTGGTTGTAGTTATTACCACCAGCAAAATCGACAACCATACCACCCGCTTCTTTAACCATAAGCTCGCCTGCAGCAGAGTGCCAAGGTTTTAAGCCAATTTCAAAAAAGCCATCAACACGGCCAGCAGCAACGTACGCCATGTCTAATGCAGAACAGCCTGCGCGACGAATATCTGCAGTGTGAACAAATAACGCTTTAAACGCTTCAGTGTATGCATCTGTATGTTGTTTATGCTTAAAAGGAAAGCCCGTTGCTAAAACTGTACCAGCAAGAACAGTTGTTTTACTCACGCGTAAACGTTTGCTATTAAGTTGTGCGCCTTGACCTTTAGATGCAGTGAAAAGCTCACCACGAATCGGATCATAAATAACGGCTTGGTCTAAACGACCTTTAACTTTAAGTGCAATAGAGATTGCGTAATGTGGAATACCTTTGATGAAGTTTGTTGTTCCATCGATAGGATCTACAATCCATTGGTAATCATCATCCTTGCCTTTGTGTTCACCTAGTTCTTCGCCCACAACAGAGTGAGTAGGGTAAGACTGTAAAATAGTGTCACGGATTACGGCTTCGGCTTCTTTATCAATATTAGTTACTAAGTCGTTAGCGCCTTTTTGTTGCACTTCAACTTTTGATAAATCTTCGCCAGCGCGAAGTAAAATTTTGCCTGCGTTGCGCGCAGCGCGAACCGCAATGTTTAACATTGGATGCATGGAGTTACCTTTGGGTTGTAAAAGAACGTTTGTATTTTCAGCCGGCGTATTTTAGCGACTTTTGACATAAAGTAAACAATAAACCCTAAATACTTGTGAGTGTTTTTTGTACAGCCTTGAAAGTGTTGCACATTTAATTAAAACAAAAGTGTATTTTTAATTACCCACTAAAAATTTAAAAAAAGCGCTTTACCTAAAGTTAACTTGAGGTTTTATTGTGTGTCTAAATTAACTCACAAGGAAACAGTATGTATTTAGAACACGTAAATTTAGTTGTTAAAAACATTGGTACCATGATTCGCTTTTACCAAGCCATTTTTCCCCACTGGGTAATACGAAGTGAAGGGCGGGGTGAATGGTATGGAAAACCAAGGCGTTGGGTCCACTTTGGTGACGACACGCAATACATAGCAATGAGCGATCATGGTGAGGGTGAAAATAGATCGCTTTCAGGGCATCAAGTTGGGTTTGCTCACTTTGCTTACGTGACGGCTAATTTAGATAATACGGTGTCTCGTTTAAATAAAGCGGGTTTTTCAGTTCATAAGCAAGGCAATGAAAACCCATTTAGAAAAAATATCTACTTCAGAGACCCTTCGGGCTTTGAAGTTGAGTTTGTAGAGTACTTGTCGGATATACCTGCAGAACGAAATAATGATCTTTAAGCCCACCACTATATGGCTGCCAAAAGCAGCCATATTAAAGCAAATACAGTTGCACTTATTTACTGCTGACTCCTAGCTGTGACTTTAAATCGTTTGCAAAGCTCATGAACTTTTCTTTTATGGTACGTTTTATCTTTACTTCAACCGACCCTAGTATCGCTTTGCCTTCAATATGAATAGTAGGACCTTGACGCTTATTTAACGTTACTGATTTGTTTTCTAGCGTGCTTAAAATACAAAACATTTTGGACACAACATTAACATGCTCGGGTACGTAAATTTCGTCGCTACCAAAAATACAATTAACATGAATTGTCACGTTTTGATGCGTAAAGATAGCGTCGGTGAAATCAAGCACCACAGAGCCCATATAATTATTTAGGTAAATATTTTTAGGAACCACCCATTGTCCGCTTCGCTCGTTTGAACCCAAAATACTGCGCAGTGTGATGTCGTCATCGCTATTTTGTTGAGCACTGTAATTAGGCGTAAACTGCGATTGCTTTTCAGCTTTGTATTGCTTGTCGGTATTAAGTGTTAAGTCTTCTACTAACGTAAGCAGCACAGAATTGTCTTTTGCATCCATTGCTTTGTCTAATCGTCTTTCAAATGCCTCAACCGATATAACGCCATGGCTATAGTTATAAATTAACTGATCAATCACTTGTTCGCGTACTTGCTCTATTGGGCGGTCTTCAACTTTTACAGACATGGGGCATTCCTTAATTGTATTTGCAATTAGTTAACTAGTTAGCAAACCGTATACCAAAATTAATTTTGTTTATTATCAATAGTTTAATTTTTAAAGGCTTTTTGTTTAGTTGTTATATTAACGATACATTAACCAAAATAGCAATAATCTAGTAATTTTCACACTTTGAGAAAGTTTTACTCACTTGCCTGTAAATAGGGGAATGCGTTAAACCTATAAGAGTCTATGCTTCTCGTTAAGTTTATGATTTTTAATGGTAAATAAAGTTGGCTTGATGTTCGCATTAGTTAAAGTGTCTTTAATCAAAAGGAGAAAGATTATGAAAACATTTAACAAATCTATTATCGCCGCGTTAGTTCTTGGTACAACAGCAATGGGTGCACAAGCAAACAGCTGGGAAAACGAAAGTAAAGATGCTTGGATTGATGGCAAGGCAGAAACTGTGCTTCTTATGAACACAGACCTAAACAACTTTGACATAAACACTGATGTAACAAATGGCAAGGTAGTACTTACAGGTAAAGTTGATAGCGAAGTAGAGAAAGAGCTAGCAGAAGAGCTTGTACTTAGTCTAGATGGCGTCATGGACGTTGAAAACAGCCTAACCGTTGTTAAAAACATGAGCGCTAAACACACAGATTCTAAAATGATGGATGATGATAACGACCTAACGGACGCTAAAATCACCACGGTTATTACAACACGTTTCCTATTTGATTCTGAAGTAGGTGGAACCGATATTGATGTAGATACCGATAATGGTGTTGTTACATTAAACGGCTCAGTTGAATCATCAGCGGAAAAGCAATTAGCAATCGAAATTGCAAAAAATGCTGAAGACGTACGTGATGTGGTAGATAACTTATCTATCGTAGCTGAATAACGTTATACTCAAAGCCCAGCATTGCTGGGCTTTTTGTTTTTAACTGTTTGAAGGAGCTAAATAATGGATATCATTCGCATAATACTGTCTGTTTTGCTACCACCACTAGGTGTTTTTTTACAAGTGGGCTTAGGTATGCATTTTTGGATTAATATTTTATTAACGCTATTGGGTTACTTCCCTGGGTTAATACATGCAATTTATATTATTGCTAAAAAATAATGCGCAGCTGAGCTATGTTTACGCCAGTTGTAAGTAAATATCGCTCAGCGCATTCTATTAATAAATATTATTTTTAATCATTTTTACTTTATTTTCCTAAAACTCCCCAAATTTACCCATTCACACTCTTTAAAAGATTACAATTTAAGCAGTTAGCTTATTGATTGTTAAAATAAAGGTTTTTGGTAGTGACAAGCCCTAAAAAAGTTTTTATACTGCAACCCGCTTTAGTCGCTCTGTGGCTGAACGCTTCAAAAATTAACTGCCTTGCAGTTATATAAAGTTGGCCCCTTAGCTCAGTTGGTTAGAGCACACGACTCATAATCGTTAGGTCCCCAGTTCGAGTCTGGGAGGGGCCACCACTTTTAACCTTTAACTTAATTAATATCAGATAGTTAAGGTATATTCAGAAATTTTTTTACACCTTTTTTTACACCCCTATAAGTTATCATTGCTCAATTTCTTTGTCTATTAGACGTTGAAATAATGCTTTTAGCTCTGGGAATTCCAGTTCTGCTTTCTCTACCATGCGGTCTTTCAATTCGCTGAGCTTTTCAATACTGTGATTTCCATACGATTCTGCCTGTTCTCTGGGTAAACGGCCCAAACATTTTTCTTTTTGCCCTTCTGAGGCTGAAACATCAAGTAGTGCCTGCTCTACTAAATCTCTGATCCTGTGCTGAGTGAAGCTACTTATGCTTTTTAAATCTTCTTTAGTTGATCCTAATCGCTCCTTTTTAGCTAATAGGCTAGCTTTCACATTGCGAAATTGTTTGTTTAGAGTTGTATCAACCTTACCGCGGTTGTATGGACTTTCAAACATGAACAAGGGCTCACCATTACAATCCTTAGTTACGTTCATATCCCTTTGTTGTTTACTTTTTTCTGTACTTAGTATACCAACTAGTCGCTCAGGGATAGGGTGTCGTCTAAACCCAGTTTTACTTTCATGAGTTGGCACTTCAATAGACAGGTCATCTAAGTTGACGCGACTCCACTGCCGTTCGTTAGTATTCGCCTCACGAGTCGATGCCATAAACTGAATAATTAGTTTTAGTCCCAATGAGTTGTAACCGCTCTTATAAGCTTCAATTATAAATTGAGTTAACGTCGACATCTTAGGTATCGTTTTATCTGTTTTATCAGCCCTAGAGCGCTCCCCCCTCATGATTAATTCCTGAACATTGATTTTGATACTTTCACTAGCTTTAGCTTTGTTAACAGCGGCTCTTACCATTTTAATAATTTCATTACGATCGGATTTACGGCGAGAAGAAACATACCTGTCTAAGTAATCAGTTCTGAATGTTGCAATGCTGTAGTTGGCCATTATTTTCTCTCCCCATTGACCAGAAAAATATCGTGTTTGAATACGGTTAATCGCACCAGCACGTTTTTTTGAAGCTAATTCCTTATAAAATTCGAACAAGTCATGGAATGTGCTCAACTCACGATAGCTACCACCTAGAAGGTAACCTCGCTCTCTCCATGGCATTTTGGCTTTTCGTCTATCCATAAATCGTTTATGAGCATCAATTATCGTCTGTATGTCCTCCTTAGTGAATTGGTGCTCTACCGGATATGAAATCAGCTTAAAATATTGACCATCACCATCATCTCTTAGTTGAATGATTTTTTCTTTGCGCGATACTTTGATTGACATACCAGGGTAGCCTTTTAACACTTTAGGCTTTCCTTCAAACGTCTGAATAAACTCTTTTATATTTAAATCTTTTGTTTCATTCGGTAGTCGGGTAATAACCTGAGAGCTTAATTTTATCTGGCTATCAGCAGTACCAGCTGCAATATTCACAACATTGCAATTTTTACCTAGATTCGCGTTTTCATTCATATTAGTTAAATCAGTGGCGGCTAGCGCTAATTCAGCAACTAGCTGATTTAACTCCGATTTATTTAATCCTAAAGCAAGTACGTTGTTTCTAGCTGCTCGAACTTTTTGATTTGCAACGTGCCCATTGAGCACTAAATTCTCTATCGCATCCATGCGCATTCATCCTTTATAACACCCCTTCCTGGAGGCGATGTAGATGTTAGCGTATTAGACAGAACTGGACCGATAAAAAAATAAATATTATTTATCAATGTATTAGGTTTGTTTTTTAATTGGTTTTATTCAGTGATATTTTTTGTAAAAAATTAAATTTGTTCACTTTATTCTTTAACAGATTATTTAAATCCTTGAGATGACAGTATATTTTTTACATATAAAAAATATTTTACTTTGTTTCTGCCCGATCCAGAAAAACCTGTCATGATATTGGAAGTGTGCATGAGTTCAGGATTAAAAGTTTGGCTCATTGACACTTTGAAAGGATTGTTTGTTTAAGTGAAAAAAATGCTCTTACACCCCAGCACCTATGATGCTACCAAGTCACATTCGGAATTCGTGTAAAGCCAATATTTTTAACTGAAAGAGACAAAATTTAAACTGAGATCAATTCAAGTAAATAGCTTTGCTAACCCAAATATTTACAAATGGTTTCATTAAATTCAAGGAAGACAAAAATGAAAAGCTTAAAAACTAGTAAGCAAATCAGTGTGCGCCTAACTGCTCAAGACTTCGAGCGCTTAGCTTTAGAAGCTGAAAATCAAGGAGCGACGATAGCAGAAATTGCACGTCAACGAATTCAGAGCGCCGAGAAACAGGTTGAGCTGCGTGATTTGATCAACAATCTGCGAGCTGAAATTGCTCAAAACACATTTGTGATTACCTCTGTTGTTGCAGGGCTTAATCCTGATGAAGTTCATGCTGCTAAAGACTCTATCAGTAATAAGTTGGCAAGGAGAGCAAGATGAGGCAATCGCAGTTATCGCAAAAGTGGAGTCACCTTACTGTTGCCTTGATTCTCTCTTGCATCATTTTCTTGATTTCAGAAATAACAATTATGGAAAGCTTTGGGGGTTCATCCGTATTAGTTAAGCTAGTTGTATGGGGCAAAAATTTACTACTATCAGCTTTTCTTTTGCAACAAGCACCCACTGTTTTTTCTGTGCCATCAACAGCTATGTTTGGTAGCTTATCTATACTAATTTTATCAACACTTATCGCTTCTATAATGGTTTGGAAGTTTCGAGTTAAGCACTTTAACCAAACTGACTTATTTCATATACGTGGTCCGCGCTTACTTAAAGGTGCGAGAGCAACATATCATTTTAAATGTGCTACAAAACGAGAAGGTACGCGAGGACTATTTATACATCCCTCATTTCAAATCCCCTTGATAAAAGAAGTTGGAAATTTTCTTATCTGGGGGATGCAAGGCGCGGGTAAATCGAACTTAATTAAGTCTTTAATAAAACAGATACTTCAGCGTAAAGATCGTGCACTGATTTACGACATCAAAGGCGAATATACCGAACTATTTTTGGTGAACGATTGCTTATTGTTGAGCCCTAAAGATGAGCGCAGCTTAAATTGGAATTTAGGTTTGGATATAACTGATGTTGGACTTGCTGAAGTATTTGCCGAAGCAGTTATCTCATCCAATATAACCAAGGAAACTTTTTGGGTCGATTCTGCTCGGGTTGTGCTGATTGGTGTAATTGTTGGTCTTATTAAAGCTGGTAAACCTTGGTCTTGGGCTGAACTCTCAAAACACTTGTTCTGTAAAGATGAAGAGTTACTAAAGTGGCTGGGCTCTTACCCTCAGGCTGCGACGTTTATTAAACCAGAAGATAAAACTACTGCATCGATTCGTTCCATGATTGCAACTCAGCTTTCCTGGGTAAAAACACTTGGAGAACTAAACCAAAATAGCGGCGATGTATTTTCAATTGGAGAATGGTTAAAGGCGAGAGCAAAAAAAACACTCATTGTCCAAGGAGACCTTACTTCACCCTTGATGAGTTCAGCGTTAATAACCACGTTACTCGCAATATTGACCAATAAAGTGTTATCCCAGCCAGATACCCAAACAGAGTCAATTTGGCTTATTCTGGATGAGCTTGCTACATTGAATAAATCTAAACGGTTAGAAACCTGGTTAGCATTAGGACGAAGTAAAGGGTGTAAAACGATTGCTGGTGTTCAACTACTTTCCCAACTTGAGTCGATATACGGGAAAGAAGACGCAAATACAGTGCTAGGGCTATTTGGCAATGTAGTTACATTCAAGCTCGCTCCAACTGGTGATTCAGCTGAAAAAGCATCAGACTCCTTAGGTAAAAGAAGGGTCGAATATCAGACTGCAACAACTAATGAAAAGGGAGAAAAGTCTAATTCTCTGCATCAAGAAGATATAGCTATTGTTAAACCCGAAGACTTAATTCATCTGCCTCAACCCACCTTAAGAAGCGGAATCGAAGGTTTCGCATTAATAAGTGGAACAAATGCTGTTTATCGTCTTAATTGGCCAATTAATGAATATAAGAAGGTAGCTGAAGCTGTCATCATAAAACCAACTCGCGAGCGAACTCCTCTAGTAAAGACCAAGAACAGATTAAATAGGAGGGGAGCCAAATGATGACATTTGCAAAGATTGGAAGCGCTGAATATTACTTGGATTTAGCTACTGAGGATTACTACTTGAAGGGCGGCGAACCAGATGGGAAATGGTGTGGCTCAGCTGCATTATTGCTAAAACTTAAAGGGCCCGTCACATCTGATGTGTTAAGCAACCTGTTACAAGGTTACTCTCCCTGTGGCAAAACAGCTTTGTGCCAGAATGCCGGTAAGAACCATACATTGGGTTGGGATCTTACACTTAATGCGCCAAAATCAGTCTCAGTCTTATGGGCTGCCGCTGATCCAGAATTGCGAAAAAAAATACAAACTGCCCAACTAAGAGCAGTAAAAAAGGCTATTGCTATTATCGAAGAGTACGCCGCATTTACACGCAGGGGTAAAGCAGGTTGTTACAGAGAAAAAGTCGCAGGATTGGTAGCAGCTGCTTTTGAGCATAGCACTAGCCGAGCTATTGACCCCCACTTACACTCGCATGTAATTGTTGCAAACATAGCTCCAAGAGAAGATGGAACATGGGGATCTATAGACTCACGCACCATTATGCTTTGGCAAAAAGCAATTGGAATGGTTTACAAGGTGAGCCTAGCTGATTCCATTCGAGGTTTAGGTTTTGAAACAGAGTTAGATGGTGATGCCTTCAGAGTTATTGGCATACCTAAATCAATATGCAAACACTTTTCAAAACGTTCAGCACAAATTGAAGATGCACTAAAAGAGCGTGGTATTAAAAATCGTTCTTCCGTTTCGGGAGATCTTGCTTCATTAAGTACGCGTGATGCAAAAGGTGAAATCAACAGAGCTGATTTTTTTCAACAGTGGCAAACAGAATTATCAACGCTTGGCCTATCACAATTAGATGTTCAAAAACTTCTGGATAAGACCATAGATAATGCAAGTTTATTTCCTAAGGGAATTTTTGACAAAGAAGCGCTTGTTAACCTTCTTACTGAGAAATCGTCTACCTTCACGAGACAACAAGCCTTTTTCCTTGGAGGTGTTAAGGCCATAGAGTCTGGCCAGTCGCTTCAATCACTGCACGCAGTGATCAAAAACTTAATCGACAACGAATCAACCATTGAGCTTGGTACCGACAGAAAACACAACGAGATTTTTACCACCAGAAATGTATTAGAAAAAGAGCAATCACTAATTAAAAGCGCCAAGTATTTAGCTGGGTGTAATTGGGCTAACATACCATTAAAGACAGTTGAGCATCATATCCACAATCAATCAATTCAGTTGAGTGATGAACAAAAATCTGGCGTGTATAGCGTTTGTATGGAATCTCAGCTGGCTATATTGCAAGGTTCGGCCGGTGCAGGTAAATCAGCTTCAATGCAATGTGTAAGAGATATCTACGAATCAATCGGTAAGCAAGTTTTAGGCGCATCTGTAGCCCAATCTGCTGCCAAAAATCTTAAAAATGAAGCACATATCAAGTCATTAACAATTACTCGACTTCTCGCATGGTTAGATACTGATAGGCCTCCTATTTCAAATGGTGGTGTGCTAATCATTGACGAAGCAGGTCAAGTTGGTACTTTCCAGCTTGAACAATTAATGAACTTTGCAAAGGAGTTAGATTTTAAAATAATTCTTGTGGGTGAGGATAAGCAATTAGATGCGATCGAACATGGCGGCGTATTACGCTATTTATCAAGTCCTGAAGTGATCGGAGCTGCTAGAGTTGAAACGATTCGCCGGCAGAGTAATACATGGGATCGACAGGCGGTTGCAGACTTTCGTGATGGGCATGCTAATAAAGCATTGGCTCAATACGATAAACATGGACAGCTTTATTTTGAAAACAATGAACAAATAGCAAAAGAAAAGATTATTAGTGAATGGACCTCATTCAGACATAAACAGCCAACAAAGCGTTCCATGGTTATCGCACAAAGCTGGGTGGATGTAGTTGAACTAAACAATGGAATGCGGTCTCAGCTTCAATCGGAAGGATTGGTAGGTAACGAAAACGTATTGGTGAAAGGTGTTGTAAGTGATCGCGATATAGATGTGCTCATATCTTTAGGTGAGCGTATTAGGTTTACCAAAAATGATTATGACAGAAATTATACCAACGGTGATATAGGTACAGTAACCAAAATTAAATTAATGGATGATGGCGATATTTGGATTCGTGTTAAATTAGACTCAGGGCGTGAAACTCAGTTTATGTCATCTTCATACTCAAATGATGAGGGGCGAACATATATTACGCAGGCATACGCACAGACGGTGTATAGCTCACAAGGATTAACCATTGATGGTGATGTTTTTGTTTACTACACACAATACATGGATCGTGCTCACTCCTATGTTGCTTGTTCCCGCCATAAAGACAAGGCTCATATTTTTGTTAACTCACAAGAGCTAGAAGAAGATATTCCTGATAACTTTCAACATGCACCTCGTGAGCGAGGTTTACGCGAGGCTTTATCGAAAAATATGTCGAGTGATAATCGTCCTAAATTAGCTTCTGAGTATTTATCTCAGAAGGAGCTTGAGATTGCTCTAAATAAAGAGATGAAAGTTATGGAGCAAGAATTTATCATTTAGCGAGTTAAATCTCTCTTTATGATTGTACCCCTTAATTTTCCTTGATTCTTATTTTAGCCATAAATGTCGCTTAAGTATGAATCTAAAAAGTATGCAACTAAAACGGCCACAAATAAGTGGCCGTTTTTTGTATGTATATCTTTTTGATTAAGAATGTATAATTTTTAACTTATATTGGTATTATGGCTGAAAGTAATAAACTTAATGGTATTCAACAATAAAAATATAAGTTGAATAAGTAGATGCCCAATAAGTTAAAGCAAGTGCTTAAATGGAGTTAGCTGTGGATAATAAAACGGGAAATTTTTACTTTCTTTCTGAACACGACGACCTTTTTGTCGAGCTAGCGGGTGCGGCTGAAAAAGCGTTTGCTAGTGACCCTAATACCACATTAATTAAATTGAGACAGCTAGGCGAGGCGATTGCGCAACACATTGCTGTATTAGTAAGAGTTAACTTTGAAGACAATACATCGCAGCTTGAATTAATACACAGAATCAGTAGAGAGCTTCAATTAGATCAGGTCGTTAAAGACCTTTTTCATACGCTAAGGGTTGAAGGGAATAAAGCAACTCACAAATTTAGAACAAAACATAAAGAAGCCATCAACGGCTTAGTTGTCGCACGCAAGTTAGCAATATGGTTTCATCAGTCATTTGGTAAGCAGGGGACATCATTTAAACCGGGAGCTTTTACTCCCCCTCATGACCCTAGTGAGCAATTACGCAGTCTACAAAGTGAAATAGATAACTTAAAAGTCGACCTACAAAAAGCAAATCTCGATCTTGACTCCAGCCAACAGCTCAACGAACTAATAAATAAAGAAAAAACAGAATATGAATCGCTAGCTTTTGAAATGGACCAAGAGTCCAAAGATCTAGCGGAGCAAGCTAAAGAACATGAAAGAGCGCTTGCTGACCAAAAGCAAAACTACGAAAAGAAGATAGCAGAGTTACAAACTAAGCTTTCAAACCTAGATGAAGAGTCAAACACCTCATATAAGCAAAAGCTAAGTACAAGTTCAAAAGCTGCAACTCAGCATATCGTCCTGGATGAAGCGTTAACGCGTATTCTAATCGACCAACAGTTACAAGAATCTGGCTGGGAGGTCGATACTGAAGTACTTACCTATAAAAATGGCACTCGCCCAGAGAAAGGAAAAAACATCGCCATTGCTGAGTGGCCTACTGAATATCAAGGAAAAAAAGGGCGTGCTGACTACGTACTTTTTGCAGGCCTTTCACCTATTGCTGTGGTTGAAGCTAAAAAAGAAAACACCAATGTTGCAGGTAAAATTTCACAAGCAGAGCGATACAGTAAAGGCTTGAATGTTCAATCCTCTTTAATACCTGCTTGGGAGCTACAAGGGTTGACCATAGCATGGCCAGATGAAGAGGATGGCCACTATAAAGTACCGTTTGTTTATTCCTGTAACGGTCGCCCGTATGTACCTCAACTTGCTGAACAATCAGGTACGTGGTTTCGTGATGTACGCGAGCCTGCGAATATTAAACGCGCTTTGCCAAAGTTTCATACCCCAGAGGGATTGCTGGATCTACTTAAGCGCAGCAAAGACGCCGCCCAACAAAAACTAAAAGATGAGCCTTTTGGCTACTTAAAAGTGCGTGATTACCAGCAAAAAGCGATTATCGCTGTTGAAAATACCTTAGCGAAAAATATTCGTCATGCTTTGCTAGCAATGGCAACAGGCACCGGAAAAACCCGTACAATTATTGGTTTAATGTATCGCTTTTTAAAAGCTGAACGCTTCAAGCGAATTTTATTTTTAGTCGACCGAACAGCTCTAGGGCAACAAGCAATAGACGCTTTTAACGAAGCGCCACTTGAACAAAATCACACATTATCAAAGATATACAATGTGGCAGAACTAGGTGATATGGCGGCCGAGGCAGAAACCCGCGTACAAGTTGCAACTGTTCAAGCTATGGTTAAGCGTATTTTTATGAGTGATAACCCGCCACCGCTAGATCAGTTTGATTGCATTATAATTGATGAAGCCCACCGAGGTTATACACTCGATCAAGAAATGACAGAGGGTGAACTGGCTACTCGCGACACCAGCCAATACTTGTCGAGCTATCGCCGAGTATTAGATTATTTTGATGCAGTAAAAATTGCACTTACGGCGACACCGGCAAAACACACGAGTGATATTTTTGGCAAACCTGTTTATACCTATTCATACAGAGAAGCAGTAGCTGACGACTGGCTAATCGATCACGAACCACCGATTCGTTATGAAACCTTATTGACACAAAATGGCATTACTTTTACCAAAGGTGAGGAAGTTAGCGCTATTAACACGCAAACTGGTGAAGTACAAAGCGCCGAACTCGATGACGAACTAAGTTTCGAAGTTGACGCGTTTAACCGCCGAGTTATTAACGAAAACTTCAACCGTGTTATTTGTGAGCAACTTGTGCAAGAGCTAGATCCCTTTGGTGACGAGAAAACCATGATTTTTTGTGCCACCGATTTGCACGCCGACATGGTAAAACGCTTACTCGATGAGGCTTTTAAAGATCTTTATAACGGCGAATATAATCAGGCTGCCGTGGCTAAAGTAACTGGCCAAAGTGATAAGGTAGAGCAGCTTATCCGCCAATATAAAAACGAGCGATACCCTAATATTGCCATTACCGTTGATTTATTAACGACCGGCATTGATGTGCCTAAAATTTGTAACTTAGTGTTTATGCGCCGAGTAAAATCTCGCATTTTATACGAGCAAATGGTTGGGCGTGCAACCCGCCGCTGTGATGACATAGGTAAAACCGTATTTCGCATTTATGACCCAGTAGATATCTATGCTGCATTGCAAGATGTTAATACCATGAAGCCCTTGGTAAGAGATCCGAACGTTACGCTCGACCAATTAGTGGATGAAATTACCAATCCTGATCTACTCGAACGAGCGCTTAGTGCTCCAGGCGATACGCCAGAACAAAGCCATGCTGACGTCGTGCTGAGTCAACTAAGCCAAAAGGTGATGCGGGTATTACGTAAGGCACAGAAAAAGTCAGAAAATAAACCAGCCCTCAAGCAAAAGTTAGATGAGTTACAAGAGTCATGGGGCGTAGAACCAAAAAGCTTGCACACCCATTTAAACCAGCTAGGGCCAAAACAAGCGGCAACGTTTATAAACCAGCACAGTGGTTTATTAAATCAATTAGCAGAAGTAAATAGCTTGCTAGGCAGCGAGCGACAACCTGTTATTTCAGAGCATCACGATGAAATCCGCGATCGCAGCCAAAGCTATGGTGCGCATCAAAAACCAGAAGATTACCTCGATAGTTTTAATCAGTTCGTTAAAGAACAATTAAATCAAAATGCAGCGCTTGCTGCGGTTGTTAACAAGCCGCGCGATTTAAATCGCACCCAGCTCAAAGATATTAAGCTGCTGCTTGATGGTGCAGGTTACACCGAGCCTAAGCTGCAAAGTGCAGTGCGTAACCAAACTAATCAAGATATTGCAGCGAGCATTATTGGCCATATTCGTCGTGCGGCATTAGGAGAGGCACTGGTTCCGTTTGAACAAAGAGTTGCGCAGGCTATGGCGCGCATTTACCAAAGCCACCAGTGGAACCCTAACCAGCGCAAGTGGTTAGACCGATTAGCTAAACAACTCGTACATGAAGTCATTATTGACCGTGACTTTGTTAATAACCGCTTTGGCGAGCATGGCGGCGCAAAGCAATTTGATAAAGTATTGAATAATCAACTTGATACTGTATTAGAAGAACTTAGTGAAGCCATATGGCCTAAACTAGGTTAGCAAAAGGTGAGCGGTAATATGTATAAAAAAGATGAAAAACTATATATATATCAGCATATATGTATAGAAATGAGCTGTTATTACACTTATACGCTGCACATGTTCTGCTTGATTAAGTTAGCTTTACTACCTATAATCTCCCGCAATATACCCGCCAAGCCTATGGTTCTTGTAGCCACGCTCAAATCGTGCGGGTTTTTTATGTCTGCAATCTGCCTGCACGAAAATGAGATAAGGCAATGATGGCATTTAATAAACCAGCAATTACTCCAGAGCAACAGCTTACTCTGCTGCAACAGCGTGGGTTGAGCATCCTTGATCGACCCCGAGCTTTGGCATTTTTACAATCAGTCAGTTTCTTTCGCCTTACACCTTATATGCGGCCGTTTCAGGTCAATGCACAGCATAACTTTATCGCGGGTACGGGGTTTCGTCAGTTAGCAGAGCTATATGACTTTGACCGTCGTTTGCGTTTATTGGTGATAGACGCCATTGAGCGGGCAGAAGTTGCGGTTCGTGGCCACATAAGCAATCATATGGGCACTACCTATGAAAGCCATTGGTATTTAGATGCTAAGCATTTTAAAAATAATGATCAGCATAACCGCCTACTAGACGAGATCCGTCGCAAGCAAGACAATGAACTGCGCGATTACCATAGAGAATGCCAGCGCATAGATAAACTGAAAACTGACTCAACGCGCAAAGCAAAATTAAAACAAAAGCGCCAACAAGAAAGCTATGCGCGGCACTACGCGCTAACTTATTCAACACCTCAACTCATGCCTAATTGGGCCATGGTGGAAGAAATTACTTTAGGCACTTTATCTCATTTATACAAAAATTTAAGTAAGGACAGCGATAAAAAAGCTATTGCCAGAGGGCTAGGGCTAGAGGCGCCGTTACTGGAATCTTGGTTACACACCCTAACTGCGGTGAGAAATATTTGTGCCCACCACAGTCGATTATGGAATCGAGAGCTAGGCATAAAACCAGCCGTGCCTAAAAGTAGACGAGTTGCATGGCCAGATTACTTACGAAACGGCAATGTAAATTTGCATACTCGTGCGGCCGTTATTTTGCCAATATTGCAACACTTCATGATTTATTGCGCGCCACACGCGAGTTGGAAGCAACGCTTAGCCGAGCTTTTTAATGAATTCCCGAATACACCATTAGCCCGAATGGGTTTGCCAAATGATTGGCAGCAAGACCCGTTTTGGCAGATTATTTAACGAGACCTTTCATGACGAATAACGACATTGTACAAAAACTTTGGAACCTGTGTGACGTATTACGTGACGACGGTATTAACTACAGTGACTACGTTACCGAACTGGTACTACTGCTGTTTATTAAAATGGTGCACGAAAACACCGAAGCTGGCACCTTAAAAAAACACCCGTTGCCAATCGGCTGTCGCTGGCAGGATATCAGTGACAAATCAGGCATCAATTTATTAAATGATTACAAGGCCATTTTATTTGCCCTCTCAACCGGTAAACGCCTTGAGGCCGACCCAGAAAACCCAGGCCAAACCAAAGAAGTGCAAGTACACGAAGATCCATTAATCAGCGCCATTTATGCCGATGCGCAAACGCGCTTACGTGAGCCGCGCCATTTAGAGCAAATGATTAAAACGCTGGATCAAATTGATTGGTTTAGTGCCGCTAAAGACGGCCTAGGCGATTTATACGAAGGTTTATTAGAGAAAAATGCCAGTGAGACTAAATCGGGCGCTGGTCAATACTTTACCCCGCGTGCGTTAATTAATAGCATGGTACGTTGCATGAAGCCGCAAGTTGGCGAAGTAATACAAGATCCCGCTGCGGGCACCGCAGGCTTTTTGGTGGCTGCCGATCAATACATGCGTGAGCAAACAGATGATTATTTTGACTTAAACAGCAAGCAATCTGAATTTCAAAAAAACGACGCATTTGTGGGTGTAGAGCTTGTACCTAACACGCGCCGTTTAGCATTAATGAACTGCTTGTTACACGGTATGGAAGGCGACGACGAGGGCGTAATACATTTAGGGAACGCACTGGGCGATGCGGGTAAAGCATTAAAAGGCGCCGATATAATTTTGGCTAACCCGCCGTTTGGTACCAGCAAAGGAGGCGAGGCTAGCAATACCCGTGACGATTTAACCTATAAAACAGGCAACAAGCAACTGGCGTTTTTACAGCACATTTACCGCAATTTAAAACCCGGTGGCCGCGCCGCTGTAGTATTGCCCGACAACGTATTGTTTGAAGCTGGCGTGGGCACCGACGTACGCCGCGATTTAATGAATAAGTGTAACTTGCATACTATTTTACGTTTACCGACGGGTATTTTTTATGCCCAAGGGGTAAAAACCAATGTGCTGTTTTTTACCAAGGGCAGTGCGACCGACAAATACCAGCAAGAAAATTGCACCGAAAATGTATGGGTATACGACCTGCGTACTAACATGCCCAGCTTTGGCAAACGCACCCCCTTTGGCGATAGCCACTTAGCCCCGTTTGAAGCTGTATACAATCCTGTAGGTCGTGATTTATCGCGACAACAAGATATTGCCACAATACTCGCAGCCCGCACACAAGGTGAATACAGCTTTGGCGCTGAACAAATCGCAGTAGACAAACAGGCCGCAGTTGAAAACGAAAATGTTGACGATAAGTTATTACATAGCCGTTGGCGCAGTTTTAGCCGCGACTGGATAGCCAATACTAAAGGCGACTCGTTAGATATTAGCTGGCTAAAAGACAAAGATAGTGTTGATGCTGCTGATTTACCAGAGCCTACGGTATTAGCGAGGGAAGCCAAAGACGAATTGCAAGCGGCGTTAAGTGAAATTGATGAGCTGCTGGCGGCGTTGGAGTTATCATGAAATCAAATGTGATACCGAAAGAATGGGTGAGATCCGAGCTTCAGGGATTTTGTAATGTACTTTCTGGAAATGCATTTAAGAGCAAAGACTTTGTTAGTGATGGTGTTCCAGTTGTAAAAATTTCGAATGTTCAATACGGTGAATATGTTGAGAAAAATCAAGAGTATTTACCTAGCCAATACCTAGATGATTATTCTAATTATATCGTTTCAGGTGATGACCTATTAATTGCTCTGACTCGGCCAATAACAAATGAAAAATTGAAAATATGCCGTTATCCAAAGAGTCGCAATCAAGGGTTACTGAATCAACGTGTAGCAAAGCTAACAGCAGATAAATGTTTACCAGAAAGCTTTATTCTCTATCAATTTAGAACTGAAGAATTTATGAAGCAAGTAAAGGCTGGTCTCTCTGAAACATTGCAGCCGAACTTATCTCCTAAATCTTTAGCTGGTTTTCATTGTGTTCTCCCCCCCCTAGCCGAACAAAAAGTGATTGCCGATAAGCTCGACACCCTATTGGCGCAGGTGGAAACCAGCAAAGCCCGCCTCGACCGCATCCCCCAAATCCTAAAAACCTTCCGCCAATCCGTCCTCGCCGCCGCCGTCAGTGGCAAATTGACTGAAGAGTGGCGAGCACAGTGTAGCTCACATAATATTGATACGAGTAATTTTGAAGATGAGCTGTTCTTAAAAGGGGTTACTCATGGAAATTTTGGAAAAAAATTAGCTAAAGCACCCTCTATAGGAACAGATGAGCTTGATTTAGTAGTTCGACATATCGAAGGGTGGCCATTGGTACGAGTTGGATCAATCTGTCAGTCAATTGTTCCTAATAGGGATAAACCAAAGAAATTTAGTGGTGGCTATCATTGGCTTTTAACACCTCACTTTAGAGAACACTCAATTTGGATTGATTACTCAAAAATTGAGAATGGTCTCAGTGAGCAAGAAGTTTTGGAATATAAAGCAAAGGTTATAAAATCAGGTAATGTAATAATGTCCTGTGTTGGTCGAGTAGGTTTATCTGCTGTATTGGAAGAAGATTCTGTAATTAACCAGCAACTTCATGCATTTATAATTAACAGTTCTATTAAAGCTGAATATTTAGCATATTGCATTAGGGCAAATGTTAAATATTTTGAAGCACAAGCCACATCTACAACAGTAAGCTACTTAAATAAAACTTCGTGCAACTCGCTTCCAATTCCATTGCCATCGTTTGAAGAACAGGCCGAAATCGTCCGTCAAGTCGAAGAACTGTTCGCCTTTGCTGATAGCATCGAGCAAAAAGCCAATGCCGCCCTTGAGCGCGTAAATAACCTGACGCAATCCATTTTAGCCAAAGCCTTTCGTGGTGAACTCACTGCCGATTGGCGCGCCGAGAGCCCTGAGTTAATTAGTGGCGAAAATTCTGCGGAAGCTTTACTAGCGAAGATTAAGGCTGAACGCGACACGCTTTCAAGTAAAAAGAAACCCAAGAAGAAAGCAGTGAAAAAGGCAAAATAAAAACAATATGAGAATATTAAAGGGAACAACACACAATGGCCAGTAGACCTGTTTTTATCCCGTCAAAGGACTTCCCATTTGTTAAGGAAGTTATGGTTGAATTTAAGTGGCATGCTGGCTTTGCCGTTTCGCAGAAACAAAAGTCAATTGTGGAGTTTCATGAAGCTATTGATGCATTAGGGCTAGGGAAGTCGTCATTAGAGATTTCTTCGAAAAGTAGTTTGGAAATAGGCACTGCCCTTAGTGCATTTAATTTAAAAGTTGAATTAGGCAATGGCCAAAACGTGGCTGTAGAAAACATTTTTCAAGCAGCAAAGATATTTGAACAGGGAGGTCCATTTAAAGATTTGTTAAAAACAACACCACTAGAGGCGAAACGTGATATTCGATTAAAAGAATCAGGTGATATGGTCGGTTTTAGAGGAAAAGAAGGTGTGTGGCCTTTGGAGCCTAAAACCTTATTTTATGATTGGATATACATAAACGCATTACATCGTCAAAGTGAATTAGCCTCAGCCGTTTTAGCGTTTGATAGTTTTACCGATATAGAATTCAATCCGGCTAAAAGCTTTAATTGTCAGGCTCGCTCTGTTGCGCTGTATATTGCTTTATTTAACTCAGGTCAATTACAATCCGTTTTAGAAGACTCGAATAAATATAAGCAACTGATGATGCAAGACGTAGGAGAAACTACACAGAAGCCTGTACAAAAGAATCTTATCTAAGGATAGGCGCAGTAAATAATGGTTCGTTTACTGCGAATAAGTCAGACTTTAAAGAAAGTAAATTAAATGCTGCTTGGTACTGTTTTAATTTTTTTTCGCTTGGGAGATGAACAGTTTTAATGTTTTGAATCGAAATTTGATCTTTGACTAACACTTCAGCTTGAATATCAGTGGTGAAATGCGACGGTAGGTTTTGTCTACTATATGTTTTTGATGGCGTTTTAACTTGCTCTTTGAACATGTTGTCGAACGCATTTAACCCTGGATAAATACCATAATTTTTTGCTGCATTTGAAGCAGCATTACAGACTGAAAACAAAGTGTCTGGCCGCAATAAAGGTTCAGTATTTAATTGCAAAATACACCAATCAAAATGTTTTAATTCTGGGCGTTTAGAATACTTATTTAATAAATACCAATGAGGTCGAGATAAGCTTAAGTTAATGTAGTTTCTTAAACCATCAAGCCGTTCAGGGTCCATATGATCAACGTAGTCCCCAGTGTAAAACCCATCATTTGTTAGTTTAAGTTGATCGATTAAAGTTCGGGAATAAATAAATTCCCGCTCTAAAATACTAAATAGATTTTCAATAGTAGTGAAATGATAGAGGCTATCGATTTTTCTTTCGTTAATACGTTGTGCGATTGTCATTGACTATTGCAACTCAATCAAACTAGGGTCTATCTCAGCGATATATCGAGAGGGTTTGCCGGAATAGGTAATGAGTAATGATTTCATTGCTCGTGTCATACAAGTATATAGTAAGCGCCTTTCAGTCGTTAAGTGAAGGTCGTCGTCAGGCTCGCTAAAGCCTGACAGAATAGGCAAATTGTCGTCATTTAAATCTAAAATAATGACATGGTCAAATTGTAGCCCTTTGACTCCCTGCATAGTTAACGCTTTAACTACGGAACTATTGCTATCATTAGTTTTTACTTTTACTGCCTCAATGTTAAACCCAGCTAATTGTCTAACTGCATTATCTACACCTCTATTGGTGCGATGTAATATACAAACTGTTTCATTCGGTGAGTTACGTGTTATTTTTTGGATGCTTGCAGCAATAAATGCGTACTCTTCAAATAAGCTATTACATTTTTTAATAACCGGTTTATCACCGTCGGTCGTATTAACTTCCACACTCGTAAACTCTTCAGAGTCATTGTCTTTGGCTAATAATGATAATGCCGCTTTGGCTATTGGTTGGGGATTACGGTAATTTATTTTAAATTCGACTGTTCTACCACCTGCCACGTTTAAACCGACTTCTTTCCAACTAAAACCACTTTTATAAATACGCTGGGCTGCATCAGCAATTATTGTGATGCTATTAGTTGTTTTAGATACAATTTTAACTAATACTGCCATTTGAGCTTTATTTAAATCTTGCGCTTCGTCTATCACTAAATGAGTGAAAGGAGGATCAAAGGCATTGCCTTTTTCCTTGATAATATTAAGAGTTAGCAAGGCATAATCATCAAAATCAACCTTACCTTGCGCTAGCAACGCTTGATTATATTTTGTAAAAACTTCCCATATAGTTTCTCTATCTTTAGCTGTAACCCTGTCCTTTGTGCCTCTTCCAGAGCGAACTGTTGATATATATTCATCTTTAGAATTAATAAGCTTACCTTTCAACCATGAAATTTCATCCGTGAAAAAATCTAGGGATTTACTCAGAATTCGTGAATTTTCGGTAGTTTTAGGAATCGAACGGATTATTTGAGCCAATATTGACTGTATTTGATTATCGAAAAGTGTTTTCCCAAACAAATTTTTACCATTTTGGAGGATAAAAGCAAAAGCCCATTTATGAAAGTTTATTATTTTCATACTAGAGTAATCATTTTCGTTAAGGCTATGGGTTAGCGTAGATAGATAATTTGATAGAGTTGTACCGAAAGTGAAAATAGCGACTTTACTAGGTTCAAACATATCAGCATGGGTATCCATTAAATGGCATGCACGGTAAACAGCCACGGTAGTCTTTCCACTACCGGCAGCCCCCTTAATTTGTATTGGGCCTTCATGATTTAATGTGAGAACTTTTCTTTGTTCACCAACCAACGTAATACGCTTTAACAATTGAAATTCCTTTTCTTAACTTACTGATTATTAGTAAATATACCCTTTTGATAATTAATAGTACTCTTAATTAACTTAGTGATAAACTAATTTTGAAGCAAGCATACTCTAAATGTTATAGCTGTTAAGTATTTGAAGTAAGAAAAAACTTAACTTCCCTTTTTGGTAATAACAACTATAATTCCCTTGCTGGGAACTTTGAGGCGAAATGAAGGTCTTAGGAAGAGACAAACTTACAGAGTTTAGTCAAAAGCATGCTAATGCAAAAAAAGCACTTGAAGCTTGGTTTTCAGAGGCTAATGAAGCTGACTGGAAAACACCCCAAGATATAAAGAACCGATATCGAAGCGCAGATTTTTTAGCTGATAATAGGGTGATCTTTAATGTAAAAGGTAACCATTATAGGTTAGTTGTGAAAGTGAGATATCAAAATGGTATTGCTGTGATTGAATGGGTTGGAACCCATTCGGAGTATGACAAGCAACGCTTTTAAGGAGGTATTATGGGCCACATTAAGTTAATTAAATCGTCTCAAGATCATGAGCAAGCTTTAGCGCGTGTCATGACATTAATGGATTTTGATCCCGCACCAGATTCAGCTGAAAGTGATGAGCTGGACTTACTAGCATTTTTAATTGAAAAGTACGAGGAAGAAGCGTTTCCTATTGACTCCCCTGATCCAATTGAAGCGATAAAATTTCGTATGGAACAACTGGGCTTGATTAAAAAAGATTTAGTGCCTTATTTTGGATCTGCTTCTAAAGTGAGTGAAGTACTAAACGGCACACGAAGTTTAAGCCTGAATATGATTCGTAAGCTAAGCGCGGGCTTAGGAATATCTGCTGACATTTTGATAAAAGAGCCTTGCGATAAAAGCGCTATCTCAAAAGATATTAATTGGGATGCCTTTCCTATAGCTGAAATGCGATCTCGTGGATATTTTGAAGGATTCAAAGGCTCAATAAATGAATTGAAAGAGTATTCAATTGAGAAGCTTAATCAGTTTTTATCGTCTGTACCTAATGGATTTTCTTTAAAACCAGCATTATTAAGAACCACAGCTCATTTACGCTCAAATGACAAAGAGACTGATAGCTATGCTCTATGGGCTTGGCAAGTTAGGGTTTTGCAAAAAGCGCAATTAGAGCAGCTCCCAGTAAAATATGTAAAAGGGACTGTTGATGCTAATTGGATGAAAAAATTAGCGCAATTGTCATGGTCGGATCAGGGGCCTAAATTAGCTAAAGAGTTTTTAAACCGCCATGGTATTCATTTAGTTATTGAGGGTCATTTACCAAAAACGTATTTGGACGGTGCTGTATGTATTTGTGCAAGCGGGAACCCTGTTGTTGCACTTACATTACGCCACGATAAGTTAGATAACTTTTGGTTTTCATTGATGCATGAATTAGCTCATATCGCGTTGCATTTAGATGGCACCGAGACTTGGTATTTGGATAATTTAGATGCAGAAGGTGGCGATAAAGTTGAACAAGAAGCAGATGCATTGGCTCAAGAAAGCTTAATTCCATCAGGTTATTTGAACCCTTTAGAAATGCAAGATACTAGTTCAGTCCGTAAATTTGCGAGTAGCCTTAGTATCTCCCCTTGTATTGTTGCCGGTAGAGTTCGCCATGAGCTCAATGATCATTCTAAATTTGGTAAAGCATTTAGAGATAAAGTAAGAAGCCATTTTAAAAAATAAACTTCTTATCTTTACGGTTAACTTTAAAGTAAGTGCTAGAAATTTATGGTCAATAATATACAGGCAATGTTGAAGACTCTAGTCGATTAAGTGTATATCGAAGCTAGTAG
Source organism: Pseudoalteromonas sp. APM04 (assembly GCF_022809815.1). Classification (NCBI taxonomy): domain Bacteria; kingdom Pseudomonadati; phylum Pseudomonadota; class Gammaproteobacteria; order Alteromonadales; family Pseudoalteromonadaceae; genus Pseudoalteromonas; species Pseudoalteromonas sp. APM04. Next base: position 3,055,044 of record NZ_CP094441.1, on the reverse strand, counting down.
GTAAAACATGGTTATCAGGCATACTCAGTCCTTTTTGATTTTAAGTATTGGGTAGAGAAACACAGTGCTAAATTGCGGACTGTTCAGCGCAGTATGTAAAAGGTGAACTTTTCAAATTAAGGAAATTAAAAGTTCAGTTTAATATTAGCTTGGTTATATATGAGTATATTTTTTAACAAGCACATGAGCGAGATAAATATTTTAAACGCAATCCGTCGATATGCTTTTAATGTGATAGCATATTAATTCACATAAAAGGATTTCCTAAAAGAGGTTAGCATGGAAGCAATTGATATAATAAAGCTATCGACAAGTCAGTCGGATGAAGCAGCTTTAAATGAAAGCGTATACTTGGATAACAACCTAGGGCTGATGTCATTCACTGATGTAGATGCATGGACATCTAAGACAGCAGACGTGAGTGCTGGAAACGTCATGGTTCTGAATCGAGGTGATTTTTGGAGACGTGGTGAAAATTGGCGCCAAGTACTTCAAAAAATACATGGAAAAGACTGGTCTGATGATATCTTCAACTATTACTTATCTGATTTAGCAGGTAAAGAGTTTCCTGCTCCAGAGGCTTTAGGGGAGCTAAAGTTTAGCCAGTATGGAAGCTCAATTTACGAATGTACAAATGGGAACCACAGAGTAGTTGCTGGCAAATGTTGGCTACTGAGCAAGTACCCGGATAATGCTACTTTCAAGAACGTAAATATAATTTGCTACCCGGTTTACGACGAGTTAAAACCTCTGATATCTGAATTAGTTTCTAGCAATACAGATTGTTTTGTGGCGCATATACCAGCTGATTACCGAAACTCACGCAATAGCAAAGGAGAAATGATACAGTGTTATTTCATGCCTAATGACGGTAGTTTTAAAGTTTACTCTTGGTCTGGAAAGACATTAACTTTGACTAGGCACTCCAAGTTAACTATTGATAAATGGTTGCTCAATAGAGGTATAGGGCCTTTCTTTCAATCATGGGTACTATGCCCAGCCTCTGTACTTAGTCGTTTAATAGCCTGACGTAGTTTTCCGATATTTGCTACTAAGTCTGGCAACGCCTCGATAGGCGTGTCTCAACAGTAAAAGGGGGAGAATTCTCCCCTCTTTACTTGTAATTATTAAATTCAAATTACTTGAACATTCTAAATGCCTCTTCTATTGAATTACGAACCTGTTCAACGTTAAGTTGTGCGTAGATCATTGTATGCTTTAGTGATGTATGACAGAGCGCTTTTGACACTACACTAATGTCAGCTCCAGATTGAATTTGCCACGTTGCAAACGTCCTTCGCAAGTCATGTGGCCTCGGCCTGATGTTTGGATTTTCGTGATATAAGCCAGCTCGCTTAATCGCTGACTTCCACACCTTGTCTCCACCTGTGATGTAGCCATATTTAGAACGCTCAGATGCAAATACAAAAGGGGAGTCGGATGCTTGCTCTCTACGTTGTTTTAGTAAATTTATTACAAAGCTATGTAATGGTATTTGATAAACTTTACTCGTTTTAGTATTGGTTGCAGGTATTAACCATTGACAGCTAGAGAAGTCTATTTCATGCCACTTAAGCGTTTTAATATTCGATAGCCTCGCACCTGTAAAGAGTGCGACCCTGTAGATATCAGCCATATCCTGATTACTCTCATGATCCAAAGATTTTAAAAGCCGTTTGGCTTCGTCTTCGGTTAGATAGCGATTTCGTTGGACTTCGCGCATCTTCTTAATACCAATAAAAGGGTTAAGTCCGATGTTTAGATCATCTTCAAAGTCAATAACATAAGTAAATGCAGACTTAATTGAAGTTAAACACCTATTGTGTACTGAGTAACCTAGTTTCTCCATCTCACAAAATAAGTTTCTTGCTTCTTTTCTGGTAATTTCTTCAATGGGTGTCTTGCCAATTTTCGGCTTCAAGTGAGTTCGATATGATACCTCTAGTGGATGCGTTCTTCCTGCCAAAGTCTTTCTTGCTGAAAGCTCATTTTCTTTATAAATTTTAAAGATGTCATTGATTGTTAATCCTGAATTATGTTCGAGCTTTTGCGCTGACTTTAAGTTCATAAAGCTTATCGCTCTACTCTTAGCATCATCTACAGTAATTTTTTCTGCATTACCCAACTTATGATTAATATCTTGTGCACTCACTTTAAAGCGCACATAAAATGTTTTTGTACCTGATGGTGTTAACGTTAACTTTAGATTAACTAGAGATATGTCCGAGTATGTTCTCGTTTTACTTTCTGGTAATAACATCTTTATACGTCGGTCAGTAAATTTGAATTTTGTTGGTTGAGTCATTTTTTTACACCTTTTTTTACATTGAGAAAAGGTGTAAAAAAAGATGCTTTTTCTTTAAAAAACAGTGCTAAAACCACCCTGAAAACGCTGAAAAACAGCTGTATTTATACTGGGAGGGGCCACCACTTTCCAAGTAGATCCCTATTAAATTTTTACGCACTTAAAATCCAAAGCTCTACATTATTATCCTTTATTGGTTGATATATTGATTTTTAATTAATCTATAAAATTTCTAATTGCAATCAAATATATAGCTGTGTATTTTATTGGGTACAACAATATGTTGTTAAAATATATCTAAAAGGAAGTACCATGAAAATGAATAAAGTCGCACTCTTATTATTAAGCTCAGTTTTTGTCACCCCTGCTGCATTTGCAGAAACACCTAACTTTAATTATGTCTCTGGCGGTTATTTAAATGCAGATCTTGATGGCGATGATTTAAACGGTTGGACGCTTGATGGTAGTAAATTACTAGGCGATAACTTTTTTGTGTCTGGTCAATATAAGACTGTAGGCGACTCAGAAGATGGTTTGGATGTAGATCTAAATTGGTTGAGCGCAGGCGTGGGTTACCGTACTGCAATTAGTGAAAGCACTGACTTTTATGGTTTAGTAACGTACGAAAACATTGAAACTGAAGTATCGTTCAGCGGTACTGATTTGTCGGATGATGAAAATGGCTATGGATTATCTGTTGGTGTTAGATCAATGCTAACTGATAGCATCGAAATTGATGGCCGCTTAAGTTACATTGATATTGCAGATGACAGTGAAACAGCTATCACTTTAGGTGCTCGTTACTATGTGAATACAAATTTCTCTGTAGGTACTAGCTACACCACAATAGATGATTTAGATTATATTAGCTTAACTGCACGTTACAGCTTTTGATCACAAGCAGTTAAATGAGCGCACTTATTAGTGCGCTTTTTAGTTTTTACGTAGCTATAACACGCTAATTTACGTGGTATAAGCCATTGCTGCGAATGTAAATAGTTGCTGGTATATCGCTTGTGTTCTCAAGCGAGTGAATGAATTTACCCCCAGATTCTACAAAGCTACCTGCACTTAAGTTTTGTGAGTTACTTTTTGAGCTGTATTGCACGTTGCCTGCAATTATCACTGCTCGAAACTCATCCGCATCTGTGCTAATTTCCCCCTTAAACCCGGCTGGTAGTTTTATCATTGAGCCGTACATTGTCCCGGTGTCTCCCCAAAGGTAGGTTGTTTGTACACCTTTAGCATTAATATTGCTTACGTCGCTTTTGTCTAGCCAAACTAAGTTGTCTTTATGAACGTTTAATGGGCGTTCACCATTATCAAACTGTTTGTTTGTTTGTTTGTTGGTTTTACTAAATAAGGGCCTGAGTCTATTTCTAGGTAAATTAGATTTGTAGTGCCATTGGCTGCAGTAGTATGGTTTTCACCGGCAGGTTGTGTCCAAAATGATCCTGCAGGCATCCACATTTTTTCAGCTGTGGGGTCGTCATTGTGCATTTGGCCTTCAATTACGATACCTCGGTAAGTAATGTTATGAATATGCGGCGGGGACTCGAACCCTTTTTTAAAGCGTACTAGCATACCTGTTGCGGTATCTGCGGTACGATCGCCCCATAAATCGGCTGCACCGGGACTTTGATCGCCTCTTAATGGGTTTAAATAGCCCCATTTGACTTTGTTCGCAGGTATTACTTTTGATTCGTACTCGTCTGCAAAAGTAGGTACAGATATAAGCGAAGTTGTGAGCATTAAAGCTGATAGGACAATTCTACATTTCATAAATATTTTCCTTTGCGTTGGGATAGAGACACAATAGCGAGTATTTTTCATTCCATAAACAGGCTAATGTTTAATACAGTTTCGTTAAAACGTGGATAATTGGCAGCATCAACGAATAGTTTTATAAAGGGGCGGATATGAAAATTGCAGATTTACGCGTATTACTAAAAGTTGCGCAGCTTCAATCAATAACAGCGGCTGCGCATCAGTTGGATATGAGCTCGTCGGCAGCGAGTGTCTCTATTAAACGAATAGAGCAAGCTCTTGGTACACAACTATTTGTTCGCACTACTAGAAAGATAAGATTGACCGCTGAAGGTGAGCGTTACTTACCCTTATGCGAACAGGCGCTTGGGCTACTAATGCAAGGGCAGCGGTTATTAATGAAAAGCAGGAGTGTATTACAGGCGAAGTGCGAATGGCTGTGTCGTCTGAAATGGGACGTAATTTAATGCGTGTTTTGCTTAATGAGCTTATGGATATTCATAGTTCTATAACTTTGAGATTGCATGCAAGTGATAGCCGTGCTGATTTTTATCGTGATGGAGTTGATGTTGCATTAAGAGCGATGAAAAAAGGTGTAGCTGAGGAGCTTAATTTATATGGATTTAAAATTTGTAATATTCCACACGTGGTGTGCGCTTCACCTAGTTACTTAAAACTGAATGGCGAGCCGTTAGTGCCGAACGATTTGAGCGAGCACAACGCATTACTCTACAAACTTTACGAAGTAGTGCACGCTGATTGGGAGTTTTATGATAATACACAGCAATACAAAGTTAAAATGAACAGCGATAGAGCTGTAAACGATGGTGATATTGTTAGACGCTGGTGTGTTGATGGTGCTGGGATTGCAAAAAAGTCAGCCATTGATGTAGCAGATGATTTGCTTAGCGGAAAGCTCAAACGAATAATACCCGATTATAAAATACCCTTAACAGAAATGTGGTTAGTGCTTCCGAGCCGGCAGTTTATTTCGCCTGCAATAAGGCTGATACGTGATGAGTTAAAAAGTAAAATAATGGCTCTTAGGGCATCGCTATTGGCAAAGCATATTTTGACTGAAGACGAGTGGCCTTGTGATGATGGTACAAGGCCTGAATTGTGTTAATTTTTACGATATATCTCGTGGTCCATGTCGTAAATATTAACGCTTAAACTGTCAGACTCCCTGCAATAGGTTTTTAAACACGCAAGTAGGTGCTCACTCAGAGTTTGCTTTTGCTCTACTGTTCGCCCTGCCATAATGTGTGCTTGCACATGTATAAACCCTTCTTTACCCACACCCAATTGATACTGCTGATATGCAACTGCGCGAGTTTTTATAGTTTCTAAATCAAATAAACCGCTTTCGAATGTGCATTTATGGATTTTTTCTACCAGTACTTGAGGTAATACAGGGAGGTCTTCTGAGTGCTCAATAATAATGTGCGGCATGCGGGTGGTTCCTGTTGGTTACGGCATTAAGCGTGTCGTTAATTGTAACAAATACACGACGGCTCGCTAAACCCCATACGGCTAAAATGTTTGTTTTAAACTAATTTAGTTGTGCTGATTTTTGATGTTAGTATAAAAACACACAGGTGAACCCAAGCTTATTAAAATAAGCGTGTAAAAAAACCTAGCTTATATTAAGGATGAGTATGAAATTTCAGCAAAAAATAAAACATTTAGCCGTGCTAATGGGCGCAGTAATTACGTTAAGTGCCTGCTCTGATGATGTGGCGTCGGTGAGTTTAGGTTTGTTTACTACAAAAGATGTGGTGGTGAACTCACAACAAGATCCGATCATTAAAGGAGTGACGTGTCATATTAGTCATGTTGAGGCCGATTTAGACTTTTCTGACCCGTCAGACATGTCGATTGCGTGTCGTCAAACAGGGCCAATCACTGCGGAGCAATTACAAGAAATTGATCGTAGTAAGTCTGGTGAGGTGGTGTTTAAGTCATCAAAGAGCATTTTATTTAAATCGTTAAAGGTGCGCCGAATATACGACGCTAAAACTCGCACATTATTATATTTGTCGTATTCAACAAAAGAGTCGAGCGGCAGTCATCACCATGCATTATCTACTGTGCCTTTATATAACACGAAAGCATGGCAGTGGGCACAAGAGCAAGAATAATTAAATTAAGAGTACACTATGTTAGCGTTATTTAAATCAGCGCCTTTGTTAGAGCAACAAGAGCAGCAATGGCTTATTGATACCTTTATTTGGGCTGTAGAAAATTTTGATGCTGAGTTTTTTACTAAACATACGCAAATAATATTGCCTACAGGGCAATATTTTCCTGATTCGGTATCAAGTATTGAGCAAATGGCCACCAGCGTATTTAAGCGAGTAACTACGTATGCGGGAATGAGTGCATGGCCAATTCAATTAGTTGCGCCTCAGCAATTACAGCCACAAGTGTTTCCTCGTTTTGAGTTTAGTAGTGTAATACGTGGTGAGCGCTGTGAGTTAATTGTGCCGCCGAGCCATGCTATTAATATTTCATTTAACCCTAATCAAATAAATCAGCCCCAAGATTTAGTTGCCAGTTTTGCCGGAACACTGGCTACTATTATGATTCATCATGTTGGTGTATTGCCTCCAGGGGGGAAGGACTTTTTACCCCAAGCTGCTGATGCGCTTGCCTGTTTTTTAGGTTTTGGTGTCATGATGAGCAATACGGTGTATCAGTTTAAAGGCGGGTGCGGCTCATGTTACAACCCGTACGCTAACCGTGAAGCACAATTGAGCGAAACACATACGGTATTTATGCATGCACTGGTTTGCTACTTCAAAAAAGACAACGTATCTAAAAAACATTTAAAGCCCCATTTACGAAGCCAATTCAAAAAAGCGCAAAAAGAAATTAAAGCGCTGGTGAGTGAATCGGCAAACCCGTTATTACTGGCGTATGCACCTAACTAGCAGGGATAAGTGTGGACTATTTAGATGAATTTTTATTAATTGTTATTGCTCACTTCTTTGCAGTAGCAAGCCCAGGTCCTGACTTTGCTGTTGTGCTAAAGCAAAGTGTGCAACAAGGTAGGCGAAACGCATTGTGGACAAGTGCAGGCGTTGGCGGCGCTATTTTGTTGCACATAGCTTATTGTGTAATGGGTGTGGCGCTTATTTTGTCTCAATCGCCTAGTTTGTTTATGGCACTTAAATATGTAGCAGGCGCTTATTTGGCTTATCTTGGAATACAAGCACTAAGAGCGGCTAAGCCGGGCGCATCATCAACCAATGATATTGATAACCAAACAGCTCCAGAGGAGTCTATTTGGGTTGCTTTTAGACGCGGTTTTTTCACTAACGCACTGAACCCAAAAGCCACGCTCTTTTTTATGTCGTTATTTACCTTGGTAATAAGTCAAACAACGCCAGTGAGTGTGCAAATTGGTTATGGTATTTATATGGCGCTTGCAACATGGGCGTGGTTTTCTGCGCTTTCGTTGGTACTTTCTAAAGCCTGCGTGCGTGATTTTTTTCAGCAACGCGGCTACTGGTTTGACCGAGGTATTGGCGTTATTTTAATTGCGTTGGCTGTACGTGTTGTTATTTAACTTGTTCAATTTATGTAATACAAGCAGGAGTAAACATGCCTTTATATAATTTTTCGTTTGGATCTAACATGTCGTCTAATCGTTTGTTAGCACGTTTGCCAAACGCAAAGCGTGTGGGCACAGCAATCCTTAAAGGGTATGAGCTAACCTTTGATATGCTTTTTTCTGATGGTTCGGGTAAATGCAGTATTCAAAAAACTGATAAAGCAGATGCCTTAGTATACGGTGTGGTCTATGAGGTTAACACTGACGAAAAACTCACTTTAGATGTGATAGAAGGCCCAGGTTACGATTGTGTAGATATAACGGTTGAGCTGTTAAATGGGCAAACAATTGATACCCATTGTTATATTGCAAATACACACGACGAGAACGTTTTACCCTACGATTGGTACGTTAAACATGTTCATCGCGGAGCACTTGAAGCGGGCGTACCAAAGGCTTACAGTGATGCAATACTTAATCGCCCACAAAAGAGCGATCCTAATAAAGAACGCGCAGCAATTGAATTTGCAGTGCATCAATAATAAAAGGACTAACATGAAACTGACTAATTTAGCGGCTTTTACACTACTGGCCAGTGCTACTTTTAATACTTGGGCACAGGTTGATACCAACAAAATAGAAGAGGTCATTAAAACCTCTATGGCGCGCTTTGATGTGCCAGGTATGGCCGTTGCTATTGTTGAAAATGACGAGGTTATACTCGCTAAAGGGTTTGGCATCGCAAACCTAAATACAAAGGCTGAAGTAAATAAAGATACGTTATTTGGTATTGCATCAAATACAAAAGCATTTACCAGCGCCGCGTTAGCTAAATTAGTCGATGAGGGGAAATTGCGCTGGGATGACCGCGTAATCGACCATTTACCTGAATTTAGATTATACGACTCATATGTAACCCGGGAAATGCGAGTGCGCGATTTACTAAGCCACCGTAGTGGTTTAGGCCTTGGGCAAGGCGACTTAATGATTTGGCCAAGCACAGATAAATCAGTTTCTGATATTTTATCAGGCTTAAAATACTTAAAACCAGCCAGCAGTTTTCGTAGTAAATACGCTTATAACAACCTGATGTTTGTAACCGCTGGGGAAGTTGTAGCGCGTGTATCTGGCATAAGCTGGAACGATTACGTTGAAAAACATATTTTACAGCCGCTAAAAATGACCAATTCACGCGCAGGTTTTTCGCGTATTCCAAAAAGTAATAAAAACTGGGCAATAGGGCATATTCCAATGGAAGGAAGCTTACACCCATTTTTTGTTAATTACCTTGAAGACTTTAGAGGTGCAGGTGCTATTGCATCGAGTGTAGAGGATATGAGCCAATGGCTACGCACTCAATTGAATGGCGGCAAAATGCCTAATGGCGATCAATTGTTTAGTGAAAAACAACAAGCGCAAATGTGGCATCCGCAGATTACCTCTATGGCATCTAAAAGTGCCTTTGAGGCATACCATCAACAATTTAGAGGTTATGGTTTAGGTTGGAGTATAGAGGACTACCACGGCTTTAAAAAGTTAGGTCACGGTGGCGGTATTTTAGGGATGGTGTCGCAAGTTACGTTACTACCAGAAAAAAAACTCGGTATTGTTATTTTGTCTAATCAGCAAGCATTTAGTGCTTTAAGTGCTGTTACCCACGAAGTACTTGAGGATGTGCTCAACCTAGAGGATAAAGATTGGGTTGAAGATTTAGCCAAAAAGCATTTTGAAGGTAAGCAAAAAGCGTACGCAAATGCGACACCACCAACCCCTGCGGATTATCAGCCACAGCTACCTAGTATAAATTATACTGGTACACTAAACGATGATTGGTATGGCGACGTTATTATTGAAGAGCTTGATGGTAAATTACGAATTGATTTTACGCACACAAAACGCTTAAAAGGCACACTTGAGCACTATACAGGCAATACGTTTATTGTTAAGTGGGACGAAAAGCTGCTCGAAGCCGATGCGTTTATTAGTTTTGAAATGAGTACAGCTAACCGTGTTAATAGCGCCAACATGCGTGCAGTTTCAACAGCCGTGACCGACTTTAGCTTTGACTTTAGAAATTTAAATTTAAAAACTAAATGATTAACGCTCAAGTTATATAGTTATACACCAAAGTCGCAAAGCCACCATCGGGTGGCTTTGTTATATTAAGTTTTCACTTATTTGGTTTTTGGAGTTTTTATGCGTACTGCAGTTATCTCACATCCACATTGCCGTAAGCATAAAATGATAGACGACCACCCTGAGTGCCCAGAACGTTTAGATGCGATAACTGATCGCTTACTTGCCAGTGGCATCGACGTGGGGTTAAAGCATTTACAAGCGCCTAAAGCTCATCGAGAACATTATTTACTAGCGCATGATGAGGCGCTGGTTAATTTGGTTGAGCGATTAATTCCTCAAGAGGGCTTAAATAATCTCGATGGCGATACGTGGCTTTGCCCTGACTCATTTAAAGCAATTGAGCGCGCGGTGGGGGCCGGGGTTTTAGCGGTAGATGAAATACTTGATGATAAACTCGACGCGGCATTTTGTTCTGTGCGTCCGCCAGGGCATCATGCCAATAAGCACTCGTCATCAGGGTTTTGCGTATTTAATAACTTAGCGATTGCTGTTAAGTATGCACAAAGCAAAGGCATCAAACGTATTGCAATTGCCGATTTTGATGTACACCATGGTAACGGAACCCAAGACATTTTTATTGATGATGAAAGGGTACTGCTTTGCTCGTTATTTCAATACCCGTTTTACCCAAATACAGCGGTTAAAAATAATAGCCATATTGTTAATTCGCCTTTACCCATTGCAAGCAATGGGGGCGATTTGAAAGAGGTATTCAATAATCAATGGTTACCAAAATTAAAAGATTTTAAGCCTGAACTGTTATTTATAAGTGCAGGTTTTGACGCACATGTAGAAGATGACATGGCAAGCCTGAATTTTGTGGAAGACGATTACATTTGGCTCACTGAGCAGCTATGCAAAGTAACAAAAGAAAGTGGCTGTAAGGGAGTTATATCGTATTTGGAAGGGGGCTATGCGCTATCAGCATTGGGTAGAAGTGCAGTAGCGCATATTAAAGTGCTTAGCGAGCAATAGTTATTAAAAGTATGTTTAAAGCCCGAGTAAATCAAATGCCTGTGAAGTACTTAGCGTTTTAATTTTACCTAGGCAACAATGCCCTTCATTTAATAGGTAAGCAGTAACAAGGTGTGCTAGCTGCTCTTCGGTTAAGGCTAAGCAAGGTTGAGCTTGTAGGTTAAGGTATTCACCTTGTTTATTAAGTACTCTCACATTAGTTAGTTCACTTGATGCAACACCGTGTAAGCACTCATTTTGCTCTTGCTGGTTTCGCACCATTTCAAGCTCATTATAAATAACCATTAACTGTGGAAAGCTGTTTAACATGGTTAGCCTACAGTTACTTCGTATGAAGTAAATTTACGTATATTAATAACGCCGTTATCAAATATTAAATATTGGCCTTTAATACCTTGTAAAATACCGCTTACAACGGGATTTTTATCAAAGTTAAACGAGCTAATTTTGGTTGGGTATTCGGTGACTGGAAAGTTTAAATCAACCACGTCTTCATCAAGTTGTTCTATGGCTGTGGCACCAAATAGTTCACTAAGCTCGTTTAGTTTATCGCTAATTTGTGGAATAAGCTCAGCGGCGGCAGCTTTTAAGTCTATAGCTTCGTTTTGACCTTTTAACATGTTGCGCCAATTAGTTTTATCGGCAATAAACTCTGCTAATGCAACCTCTACCAATCCCGACTGCAAACGTGTTTGTACTTTAAAAATAGGTAAAGCTTGAGTGGCGCCTTGGTCAATCCAACGTGTAGGTATTTGTGTATGGCGCGTAATACCTACTTTTAATCCCGAGGTGTTAGCTAAGTAAACGTAATGTGGGATCATACAATTAGCTTCGCCCCACTGTGGCTCTCGACATGTACCTTGATCGTAGTGGCAGGTTTCTGGTTTCATAATACACATGTCGCAGCTAGCGAGCTTACGCATACAAACAAAACAATGGCCTTGAGAATAACTTTTTTTGGTTTTTTTACCGCAGTTAGAACACAAAATAGTGCCGCTAAATGTAAGCGTTAGTTCTTTACCTATAAAAGCATTTAAATTAACTAGCTCATCGCCAACGGGAAGGTGATATTGAACGGGTTCTGTTAAGCTCGATTTTAATTTACGCAGTGTGCCTTGCATCTTCACATAGCCCCTAAAGATGTTTAAAAAGGAGAGTCTAACATTTTTAAACTGTATTGGCTTTTTAAGAAATTAACATACTCAGGATAAGGCAACGCTTTAGCATATAAATAACCTTGTGCGCGGTCTGCATTCATTTGTTTTAGTAGCTGGTGGATTTCTTGAGTTTCAACACCTTCTACAGTAATTGACAAGTTAAGCTGGTGCGCCATATCTATTGATGTTTGAACTATGACTTGGTGAGCGGGGTTATTAACGAGGTCAAAAATAAATGATTTATCTATTTTAAGCTCGCTAAAGTGGTAGTTAACAAGGTAGCTCAATGATGCGTAACCTGTGCCAAAGTCATCGAGTACAACTTTTATTTCTAATGCTGATAATTCATCAACTAATTTAATGAGCACGTCTTGGCTTTCTACAAAGGCAGATTCAGTTAATTCAAACTTAAGTAAGTGAGCGGGTGCTTGATGTTTAATTAATATATTTTCTATTTTTTCAGCTAAGTTATTAATGGCTAAGTTTTTAGCGCTTAAGTTAACGCTAATTGTGTGCTCTTTATGGCCGCTGTTAATTAGCTCTACAAGATCTTTACAAGCTTGTTCAATAACCCACAAGGTCAGCTCATTAATTATTCCGGTATGCTCTGCCAAAATTACAAGCTCTTCAATCGAAATGTTTTTATAGGTGGGATCAGGCCAGCGTAGTAGCGCTTCAGCGCCTATTACTTGATTATTAACTAAACTTATTTGCGGTTGATAATACAGCGCAAGCTGGTTTGTTTTAATTGCTTTTTGCAAATGAGCCGCCAAACCAACATCCATTATTAAACTGTTATTAATTGCAGACGACGCAACGCGATCTGCACGTCCTTTTGCATCTTTTAAGGCTAAGTAACCGCGCTTTAACCAATATTCAAAATCATTACTTTGGTTTGCACTACTAATGCCAATTGTGTAGTTGAGTTGCAGACTCAAACCTTTAATTTCATATTGCTTGGGGAGGTTACTAATGACTTTTGTGAGTAGTGTTTTGAGTGTGTCTTGGTTTTGGTTTTTGGTTGAGATACAAGCAAATACACCACTGTTTAAATCAGCCAGACGAGGACTGTTATTTAAATCGGTTTCAAGGTTTGCAAACTCTCTTTCGTGCATTAATTCATTCTCTAGTCGCTCAGCAATGTGCTTTATGAGGGTGTAACCTTGAGTCGATGTAATGATGGTATTAAGCGAATTAAAATGACATATTTTTATTAGGCACAAGGTGGTAGAACGGTTTTGGCTTTGCAGGGACATAAATGCTTGTTTGAGCTTAGAGCTATTAAGCAACTTAGTTTGTTGAGTGTGAGTTGCATGGTAAAGCGCGCGCTCTCGTTGATAGCGTACACGATCAGCCAACGCCATGGCCATTAAAACAATTTCACATAAAATCGCCACCAAAAAGGCGTGACGCGAAGTGAAACTGTAATCAATCACGCCGGTGAGCTCCAGTGGTTGTATTACAGCACCTAAAATAAGGGGAACCCACGAAAAAACGTAAAATTTGGCCCATCTAAAACCACTAAGCAGTTTTTTATAAATTAATATAGTGCATGCAATATATAGCAGCGCTAATACGCAGAAAAAAAGTGGCGCAGCGATGTTTTCAGGAATAAAAAAGCTAGCTATACCCATAACAAACATAAGAGAAAGCAGCGCTTTGCTCATTGTGTATCGCCAGCACTTATCTTTATGGTAGCGCAAAAACATAGTACAAAAGGCGAGAGTAAAAAACGAAACCGCGTAATTACTCACAATGACTTTGTGATGAAAAAATAGTTGCCACTCTAAAGGCCAAAGGTAAAACCCAAACCCAAGTACAATACCCATTAGTATCAGTGCGCTAATTATGTAACCAATATAAACAAGGTAAACCCGGTCTTTTATACCAAAATAGAGTACTAGGTTGTAAAGTGCAGCCATGAGTAATACGCCAGCAAATATTCCCCAAATACCAGTTTGAGAACGCATTAAATCTACAAATTCTTTATCGCGGTATAAATTGATAGGTGTTTTGCTAATGCCCACGGTGTCTATTTTAATAACGAGGCGCTGGGTTGATTTTTGCTCCATCAAAAAGTTGATGTGTGGCACGCTGTACTGAAACAAAGTCAGTTTTTTTTCTCTATCACCCAACTTATAAGTTTTTAATATATGGTTGTTTTTATCTAAACGATAAACTGTGAGGTGATCTGCCATTGGGTTATCAAAGTGAGCAACTACTTTTTGACTTTCTTGGCTCTTGTTTTCTAAATCAAGAAATAACCAATAATTTTGCTGAGTAAAACTCCAAGGAATTTCTGAAAAAGGAGCATGGGTAAGTAAATTAGGTTGCTTGATAATTGCATCGAATGTTTGGTTTTTGGTTTCATCAATGTAGTAGGCGTGATTGAGATACATTGGTGATGTTTTATCAATTGTGTAACGTGTAGGCACTACTAGGTTTGAAGCCAATGTATTGATAATAAAAAATATAAATATCAAAATGGCAACAGCAACTGAATGATAACGTAAAGTTCTAAGTTCCAATGTATGCTTACTTTTTAAAAACTTTTAATTAGTGTAGCACTAAAAAAGCGCAGGCGAACTGCGCTTTTTTAGTTAAATTAATTGGTCATACCAATCAATTTTTATTAGCTTACTGCTCGCGAGCAATGGCACGATAAGCAATATCAGTTCGATACTCCATACCATCCCAGCTAATTTGTTTAACCAGCTCGTAGGCTCGTTGTTGTGCTTCTGTTACGCTATTACCCAATGCCGTTGCGCACAAAACACGGCCGCCGGCAGTAACAACATCATCTCCGCTTTGTTTAGTGCCCGCATGAAATACTTTTTCATCAGCAGGGTAGTTAACCTTAAGGCCTGAAATAGCATCGCCTTTAGGGTAGTCACCCGGGTAGCCTTTAGCTGCAAGTACAACGCCTACCGCTGCGCGTGGGTCAAACTCGATGGTGGTTTTATCTAGTTCTTCACGGTTAGCCGCTTCAATCAGTTCAACTAAATCTGATTGTAAACGTAGCATCATAGGTTGTGTTTCAGGGTCGCCAAAACGACAGTTATACTCGATAACTTTAGGTGTACCTGAGCTATCTATCATTAAACCTGCGTACAAGAAGCCAGTGTACGGGTGGCCTTCGCTTGCCATGCCTTCTACTGTCGGGGTGATCACTTCATCCATAATGCGTTGGTGGATTTCGTTTGTCACCACTGGCGCAGGAGAGTATGCACCCATACCTCCAGTATTTGGGCCGGCATCGCCATTATAAGCACGTTTATGATCTTGGCTTGTTGCAAACGGAAGGACGTTTTTACCATCTACCATTACAATGAAAGAGGCTTCTTCGCCTTCTAAAAACTCTTCAATAACAACACGGCTACCAGCATCACCAAAGGCATTACCGGCAAGCATATCGCGAATAGCGCCTTCAGCTTCCTGATGTGTCATTGCAACAATAACGCCTTTACCTGCGGCTAAACCATCGGCTTTAATTACAATTGGCGCACCTTTTTCTTTTAAATAAGCAAGGGCCGGGTCAATTTGCTCAAATGTTTGGTAATCGGCGGTTGGTATATCATGGCGAGCTAAAAAGTCTTTCGTAAACGACTTAGAGCCTTCAAGCTGGGCAGCACCCGCTGTTGGGCCAAATATAGCCATATCATGTTCACGAAATTTATCCACAACACCTAATACGAGCGGTACTTCAGGGCCTACAATGGTGAGCTCTACATTGTTTTGCTGAGCAAATTTTAATAAGCCATCTAAATCTTCAACGTTAATTGCAACGTTTTCGAGTTTAGGCTCAAGTGCAGTACCTGCGTTACCTGGAGCAACAAACACGGTATTTACTTTACTGTTTTGAGCGGCCTTAAACGCAAGTGCGTGTTCGCGGCCGCCGCTGCCAATGACTAATACATTCATGGCGTACTATTCCTATTTAAAGCGGTTTTTTAAATTTAAGCGTCATACGGTCGCTTTCACCAATAGCTTTATATTTTTCAGCGTCTTGTTCGCCAAGTCTTAAGCTAGGTGGTAGCGTCCACACCCCTTTAGGGTGATCGGCTGTATCTTTTGGATTAGCATTTATTTCACTAGTTGCTGCTAGCTCAAATCCTGCTTGCTTTGCAAGGTCAACCACGTAACTCTGTTTCATATAACCTGATGTTTTTTGATCCTCATCAGCACGGTTTTCAGCTAAACGATGCTCAACCACACCCAATGTACCACCTGGTTTTAGTGCTTTATAAAACGCTTTAAATGCGCTCAATGCACCGTCTGTATCTTTACCCATATACCAGTTATGCACATTGCGGAAGGTAAGTACCATATCGGCAGATTCTGCAGGCGCAATATCTAGGTGGGTTAAAGGGGCAAACTCTGTAATTTTAACATTACTAAAGCGTTCGTCTTCAGCTACTTTTTGTTTAAACGCAGCTAATGAGCGTTGATAGTAACCAACCGATGAGTCGCTAGGGAAATGAGCAGCGTAGTATAAGCCTTGCTCTTTCAATGCTGGCGCTAAAATTTCACTGTACCAACCACCACCTGGCGCAATTTCTACAACGGTCATTGACGGTTTAAAGCCAAAAAATGCCAATGTTTGCTCAGGGTGGCGATATTCATCACGAGCACTATTTTTAGCGCTTCGCTCGCTTGCTTTTATTGCGTGGCTTAGGCTTGATTCATGGTTATGGCTCAATGCCATTGTTGAAGTAAGTGCTAGGCTAGCAACAAGTAGAGACTTTAGTGCAAATTTCATCGTTTGTTCCTTCACATTAAAATTAGGAGTTAGAATAATCAGAATACGTGAATTGCTTGCAAACAAAAAGGGTTAAACGTTGAGCTTAACCCTTTTTGTGATTAGTGGCGGAAGTGACGCATGCCAGTAAACACCATAGCCATGCCCGCTTCATCCGCGGCCGCGATAACTTCTTCATCGCGCATTGAACCACCCGGTTGAATAACCGCTGTTATACCAGCCTCTGCAGCAGCATCTATGCCATCGCGGAATGGGAAAAACGCATCCGATGCCATAACAGAACCCGGTACTTCTAGGTTTTCATCAGCAGCTTTAATACCCGCTATTTTAGCAGAGTAAACGCGGCTCATTTGGCCTGCGCCTACACCAATAGTCATACCGTCGCGGGCATACACAATCGCGTTTGATTTAACAAACTTAGCGACTTTCCAGCAAAACAGTAAATCTTTGAGTTCTTGCTCAGAAGGCTGACGCTTAGAGACGACTTTTAAGTCGCCTTGAGTAACCATACCTAGGTCGCGATCTTGTACTAAAACGCCGCCGTTTACACGTTTAATATCGTGGCCCGTTGCTTTGCCACTCCATTGTCCGCACGCTAATAAACGTACGTTCTTTTTAGCTTCAACAATTTTTGCAGCTTCACTTGAAATGCTCGGGGCAATAATCACTTCAACAAATTGACGGTCAACAATGGCTTGTGCTGTTGCTGCATCAAGCTCGCGGTTAAAGGCAATAATGCCGCCAAACGCTGATGTTGGGTCTGTTTTAAATGCACGCTCGTAAGCACTAAGAATATCTTCACCAATTGAAACACCACACGGGTTTGCGTGTTTAACAATAACACACGCAGGTACATCAAATTCTTTAACGCACTCAAGGGCTGCATCGGTATCTGCAATGTTATTAAACGACAATGCTTTACCTTGTAACTGAGTAGCAGTTGCAACTGATGCTTCACTTACATCGTTTTCAACGTAAAAAGCAGCATCTTGATGTGAGTTTTCACCGTAACGCATATCTTGCTTTTTAGTGAATTGCATGTTGATAGTACGTGGGAACTTAGTGTCTTCAACGGCTTCTTCAGTGTAATCAGGAACCATTTTGCCAAAGTAATTAGCAATCATTCCGTCGTATTGAGCTGTGTGCTCATAGGCGGCAATAGCTAAATCAAAACGTGTTTTATACGTAGTTGAACCATTGTTATTTTGCATTTCGCTAATAACGCGATCGTAATCGCTTGCGTTTACAACAATCGTTACGTCTTTGTGATTTTTAGCAGCTGCACGAACCATTGTCGGGCCGCCAATATCAATATTTTCAATGGCATCTTCAAGGCTGCAGTTTTCTTGAGCGACAGTATTCGCAAAGGGGTATAAGTTAACTACAACTATGTCGATTGCAGAAATGTTGTTATCTGCCATTACATCTTCATCTTGTCCGCGACGGGCTAAAATGCCGCCGTGAATTTTAGGGTGAAGGGTTTTTACGCGGCCATCCATGATTTCAGGGTGACCGGTGTGATCTGAAACTTCAGTCACTTTTATGCCGTTATCAGCAAGGAGTTTACACGTACCGCCAGTTGATAAAATATCTACACCTTGTGCTTCTAGTGCGCGGGCGAATTCAACAATACCGGTTTTATCAGACACACTTAAAAGTGCGCGACGAATGGGACGATGAGTATCCATTGTAGTTTGATTTCCTCAGTTAATGAGCTAGCTTAGAAGCGGGCATTTTAACTGATTACAACTTAAAAAACGACTTATAAAGCGCCAATAAGCGTGAGCATTTTGCAACATCTCTACTAAATTGTACGCATAAAAAAAGCACCCTAAGGTGCTTTTTTAATAAACAGCTGTGATTTATCACAGCCAGCATATTAGTTCATGCCGTATTTTTTAAGCTTTTTGCGTAAAGTACCACGGTTGATACCTAGTAAAATAGCTGCACGAGTTTGGTTACCACGTGTGTATGTCATTACTTCTTCAAGTAATGGCGCTTCTAGCTCTGAAAGAACAAGGTCGTAAACGTCTTGCACATCTTGACCGTTAAGCTGTTTTAAGTAGTGGTGAACAGCTTTTTTTACTGCATCACGCAATGGCTGCGGTTTCTCGTGTGACTGAACATGAGGGTTTGTGATAAATGGAGAAGTCACGTTTTGTTCGAACATTATAAAGTCTCTTTCTTTCTTAGTTAGCTGCTAGTGTTTTAAAGTATTGCTCTAATGCGACGACCTGTGCTTCTGAGTTGTCGAGCGCATTAAATACTCGCCTAAACTGACCATCACTGTCATGGGTTTGCAAATACCAAGATACATGTTTGCGAGCAATTCTCGCGCCCATTGGCTCACCGTAAAACGCATGGAGGTTTGTTAAATGCTCCATTAAAATACTGCGCACCTCTGCAATAGCAGGTGGCTGCATGTGTTCACCAGTTCGCAAATAGTGGTCTATTTCCCTAAATATCCAAGGGCGACCTTGGGCGGCTCGACCAATCATAATGGCATCTGCACCCGTATAGTCTAAAACCTGTTTTGCTTTTTCTGGCGAGGTAATATCACCATTTGCAACAACAGGAATTGACACTGAACGTTTTATATCCCTAATCGTGGCGTATTCTGCTTCACCTTTATACATACATGCGCGCGTTCGCCCATGTACAGCCAGTGATGCAATGCCATAACGTTCAGCTATTCTCGCAATCTCTACACCATTACGGTTATCCGGATCCCATCCTGTACGGATTTTAAGTGTTACAGGTATATCAACAGCATTAACCACTGCATCAATAATCTCTTCCACGAGTTCAGGAAACTGTAATAAAGCAGAGCCTGCGAGTTTCTTGTTCACTTTTTTTGCTGGGCACCCCATATTGATATCTATGATTTGTGCACCGTTAGCAACATTGAATTGTGCGGCCTGCGCCATAAGCTCAGGATCAGCTCCTGCAATCTGCACCGCGCGTATACCCGACTCACCGCTGTGATCCATACGATTCATCGACTTTTCAGTTTTCCAAACCTTTGGGTTTGACGATAACATTTCAGACACAGCAAGCCCGGCGCCTAAGCGACGGCAGAGTTGTCTAAATGGTCTGTCTGTAATGCCGGCCATAGGCGCAACAATTACATTATTCTCAAGTTGGTATTTACCGATACGCACTGTATTCAATAGGCCTCTTTTCAAGGGGCGCTAAGTTTACGGCTTTTTTGACAAAAATCAAAGGCTATAAATTGAACAAAAGTGACTTTTTTTTGCACTTTTCGTATTGACATTTGATAACCGTATGACGGAAGGGTTTATTTGTGTGAAATTTGAACGAATGATGTTTTTATAATAAATAATGTTTATTTTTTATTTTGTAAAAAAATAGTAAAGCCTGTTAAATACAGGCTTTACATGCGATTTTTGAGTTAATACTCTAAAGTTTATAATGTATATGCTTAGCTATTTTTTGTACCGCTAACACGGGTCCAATCACCTTCAATGGCAATTTCATCGAGCTCAATAAAGGGCGCGTATATGTCAGCAACCGATTGTGCTTGTTCTTCTAAAATGCCAGACATCGCAATTTTGCCACCTGGCTTTAACAATCCTAAAATCACACTGTGAAGCTCACGCAGAGGTTGCGCTAAAATATTTGCCACAACAATATCGGCTGTAAACTCTGGCTGGTTTTCTGGCAGGTACACTTCAAGTTTATCAGCAACGCCATTACGGTTAGCGTTATCTAAACTTGCTTCGAGTGCTTGTGGGTCAATATCAATCCCAATCATGCGCTCAGCACCCAGTTTAATAGCAGCGATACCTAAAATGCCCGAGCCACAACCAAAATCCACGACGGTTTTACCGGTAAGGTCTTGGCTTTCTAGCCATTTTAAACACAGAGCTGTTGTTGCGTGTGTGCCTGTGCCAAACGCAAGGCCAGGATCAAGTAAAACGTTAACAGCATCAGGATCAGGAATATCGCGCCAGCTAGGGCAAATCCATAGCTTTTCACCAAACTGAATAGGGTGGAAGTTATCCATCCATTCACGTTCCCAGTCTTTATCTTCAAGCTGTTCAATTTTGTAAACGAGTGATTCATTTATTTCGTCGTGGCGTTTTAATAGTGCGATCACTTCGTTCATATCGTGATTAGCTTCAAATAAACCAATTACAGTGGTGTCAGCCCAAAATTCAACAGTGCCAATTTTTGGCTCGTAAATAGGGGTGTCTTTAGCATCTATAAAGGTAACAGACGCACTGCCTGCTTCCATTAATAGGTCACTTACTGCATCTGCGGTTGCAGCATTGGCATTGATACGGATTTGGATCCAAGCCATCTTTATTTCCTTGAAATAGAAAAAAGGCCGCTACAGCGGCCTTTTTAGTTTATATTAAGCGCTAAATTACTTAGCGTCTAAAAAGCTTTTTAGTAAATCTGAGCGAGAAGGGTGGCGTAATTTACGCAGTGCCTTCGCTTCTATTTGACGAATACGCTCACGTGTTACATCAAACTGCTTACCTACTTCTTCTAAGGTGTGGTCGGTATTCATATCAATACCAAAGCGCATACGAAGTACTTTTGCTTCACGCGCTGTTAAGCCGGCTAGTACATCGTTAGTTGCACCACGAAGCGACTCCATTGTTGCCGAATCGATTGGCGAATCAATGGTGGTATCTTCGATAAAGTCACCTAAGTGCGAATCTTCATCATCACCGATTGGTGTTTCCATCGAAATTGGCTCTTTAGCAATTTTAAGTACCTTACGGATTTTATCCTCAGGCATCATCATGCGTTCAGCTAATTCTTCTGGATTTGGCTCACGACCCATTTCTTGTAACATTTGACGAGAGATACGGTTAAGCTTATTAATCGTTTCGATCATATGTACCGGAATACGGATAGTTCTTGCTTGGTCGGCAATAGAGCGAGTAATTGCTTGACGTATCCACCACGTAGCATAAGTAGAGAACTTATAACCACGACGGTATTCAAACTTATCTACCGCTTTCATCAAGCCAATATTACCTTCTTGGATTAAATCCAAGAACTGTAAACCACGGTTTGTGTATTTTTTAGCAATTGAGATTACAAGACGTAAGTTAGCTTCAACCATTTCTTTTTTCGCACGGCGCGCTTTTGCTTCACCAATACTCATACGACGGTTAATGTCTTTAATACGCTCTATGCTTAAACCAGTTGTTTGCTCAATAATAGATAGCTTATTGATACAACGAATTATTTCAGGTTTAACTTCTTCAAGTTTAGCTGAGTATTTTTCGTTGTTTGAAATTTCTAAATCAACCCACGAAGGATCTGTTTCGTTATTAGCAAAGTGCTTAACGAATGCTTTCTTAGGTAGCTTAGCAATTTGTACAGCTTGTTTCATGATTAGACGTTCTTGAACACGAACGCGGTCCATCATTTCGCGCATGTTGTTAACCATGCGATCAAACTGTTTAGGAATTAGCTTGAAGGTTCTGAAAAGCTCACCAATTTCAAAAATAGCGGCTTGTGAGTCAGGATGCGAACGACCTTTAGCTTCAAACGTATCACGTGCTTTATTATATAAATCACGTAAGTTTTCAAAATGAATGCGAGCTTCTTCAGGATCTGGGCCTGTATCTACTTCTTCTTCATCTTCATCATCGTCACTTTTGTCATCGTCTTCATCGTCGTCATCAAGTTGTTTTTCACTTAATTCTGAACCGATATTAGTTGCTGAAATTGGCGCTTCATCTTCGTTTGGATCAATGAAACCAACGATGATATCGCTTAGACGCATTTCTTCTGCTTCAAACTTATCCCACTGCTCTAGTAGGTAAGTGATTGCTTCAGGGTATTCAGCAACTGAAATTTGTACTTGGTTGATCCCTTCTTCAATACGCTTAGCGATAACAATTTCGCCTTCACGTGTAAGAAGTTCAACAGTGCCCATTTCGCGCATGTACATGCGAACCGGATCGGTAGTGCGGCCAATTTCTTTTTCTACCGTAGCAAGTGCAGCAGCGGCAGCTTCAGCTGCGTCTTCGTCTGTCGTTGTTTCTTGCATCATTAGTTCATCGGCATCAGGCGCGTTTTCGCTAACCTTAATACCCATGTCATTAATCATGCTTATGATATCTTCTACTTGATCTGAGTCAATTATGTCTTGTGGAAGGTGATCATTTACTTCTGCAAAAGTTAAGTAGCCTTGCTCTTTACCTTTTTGAATCAGAAGTTTTAATTGTGACTGAGGAGTTGGATCCATAGAGATTGTTTCTTCCACTCTGATAAGTTGATACAACAGGCGCCATCACTTGGTTTACATTAATGCCAACCAGAACAATGTGACGCAGTGAATAGCACAGTATAACATCCAAAACTAGATCTGACTAGCTGTTAGTCGCTTTTAACGCTGTCATTAGTAAATGACATTCTAGTCTTTCGTCGCTATTTAAACCTTGTGTCTTGTCTTTTATTAATAAGGTCTCTAGTCGATAATTTAAACACTGATCTTCAATAAATTTAAAAGTATTTTTAAAAACAGTCTCTAAACGCTCTTCATTTATTTCATGTTGCCAAGTAGCGAGCTTAATAAGAGGCTCATAATCGTCAGTATCTCTAAAAAATTCGAGTATCTGAGCCGTAGTGATAGTCTCTTTTTCAAGTGCTTGTTGCTGCAAGCGAAGCAATAAACCAATACCTGCAATGTTCATTTGTGCAAGTTCTGGCAAATAAGGAACACTTTTAGCTAGGTTTGGATGCTGAATTAAAATACCAATAGCCTGTCGCATTGGGGTTATTTTAAATTTTCGCTCAATAGAATGCTGTTGCTTTGGTGTTTTTAATCGATTATTAAGTTGTTCACGCGTGCGCCCAATTAGTCTGCCTAATTGCTCTAAAATATTTTCTTGGTAAAATTCACTCGGAATTTTTTCAATGAGCGGTAGGGCTGCACTGAGTAATTTTGCTTTACCCGAATCGAGTGTTAAATCAATTTCTTGGCTTAATTTGTTAAACATGACTTTAGTAAAGTCATCGGCTTCACTTAAACGCTGTTCGAATGCTTCTTTACCTTCTTTTTGCACTAATGAATCGGGATCTTCTCCATCAGGCAAAAATACAAAGTTCAATGCTTTACCGTCATTTAAGTAGGGGAGCGCATTTTCAAGTGCTCGCCAAGCTGCATCGCGTCCAGCTCGGTCGCCATCGTAACAACAAATGACCTTATCGGTCGTTCTAAATAACGTATGCATGTGTTCGCTTGTTGTGGCGGTTCCCAGTGCTGCAACAGCGTATTCAATCTCTTTTTCTGCAAGTGCAACAACATCCATGTAGCCTTCAACAATAAGAATGTGCTCTAACTTTTTGTGTGCTTGTTTAGCTTCATAAAGGCCATAAAGCTCAAACCCTTTATGAAAAATTCGAGTCTCTGGAGAGTTTAAATATTTAGGCCCTTGATCAGCTTGCATAACGCGACCGCCAAAGGCGACAACTCTGCCGCGTTTATCACGAATAGGAAACATTAAGCGGTCGCGAAAAAAGTCGAACTGCCTGCCTGGTGTTTTTTCTGAGGCGAGCTTTAATTCGACGAGTTGCTCTTTTTGTTCTTTATTACGGCCAAGTTGTAAACATAAGCCATCCCATTCACTAGGGGCGTAGCCAACCATAAACTTTTTAACGGTTTCTCCGCTCAGTCCTCGACCTTTAACATAGTCAATGACTGCGGCCGAGTTAGCGTGGTGCTTTAGTTGGTGCTGATAAAAGCGAGCTGTATGAAGCATCAAATCGTAATCTGAACGCTTTTGCGCAGCGGTACGTTCTGGCGCAGAGCTACCGCCTTGTTCGCGGGGCACGTCCAAGTTGAGCATGCTGGCAAGCTCTTCAATGGCATCAACAAACTCTAGTTTGTCGTATTCCATAACAAATGATATTGCGTTGCCATTCGCCCCACAGCCAAAGCAATGATAAAACTGTTTATCTTGCGATACCGTAAACGAGGGAGACTTTTCGTTATGAAAAGGGCAACACGCTTGATAGTCTTTACCGGCTTTTTTAAGCCCAACTTTAGAGTCTATCAGGTCGACAATATCGGTTCTGGCAAGTAAATCATCTATAAAACTTCGTGGGATCTTTCCAGCCATTAGTAAAATACAGTCCTGAAATATTAAGAAGAATAACGAAAGTGAAACTTAAAATTTATACTCGTAAGGTATAAATAATTGGATCTTAACTTATCAAAATGACGGCTAAATAAATAGAGTCAGTATGAATAATTTCATTTTTGAATATAGGCATAACGTTTACTTTTTAGTGACGTAAAAACAAAGAAACCGAGCACTAGGCTCGGTTTACTTCAATTATACTTTACGTATAGGGAGTGTTAGGCGGTTAATCTTTGCTTTATTAAACCAGAGATCTTACCCATATCGGCGCGACCTTCAGCTTTGCTTTTGATTATACCCATCACTTTACCCATGTCTTGCATACCTGCTGCGTTAGTATCAGCAATAGCCGCGTCAATGAGAGCAATTATTTCTTCGTCACTCAACTGTTGAGGTAAGAAGGTTTCAAGTGCTGTTATTTCATTGGCTTCAATTTCAGCTAAATCATCACGCCCAGCATCTTTGTACTGAGTGTAAGAGTCGCGACGTTGTTTAACAAGCTTCACTATAACGGAGGTAATACCTGCGTCGTCTAGTGTTATTTGCTCGTCAATCTCACGTTGCTTGATTGCAGCAAGTACCATGCGAATAGGGTTAAGACGTTGTTTGTCTTTAGCTCTCATCGCATCTTTTTGCGCATCTTTTAGCGTTATTAAAAGGCTCATTTATACAAGACCTAATGTATTAGTATAATTTAACGCGACGAGCGTTATCACGAGAAAGTTTTTTCATGTGACGCTTAACTGCTGCAGCTTTCTTACGCTTACGCTCAGCTGTTGGCTTTTCATAGTGCTCGCGACGACGAACTTCTGAAAGGATACCTGCTTTTTCACATGAACGCTTGAAGCGACGAAGTGCTACGTCAAACGGTTCGTTCTCTCTTACTTTAATTACTGGCATTAAAAATTCACCTACCTAAATTATGAGCGTTGCTCAAGTTGATCAAACATTGATCAAGTGGTTCAAAAATGGTGCGGTATTGTAATCCGAAGCAACACCACATGTAAAGGATAATATTAACAGAAACGCATAGTGTAAAACAGTATTAATTTAGCTGGCGTTGGTAGAGTCTACAAAATACTTGGCCTGCTTTTTTTTCTTTAATTAACAGCCAGTTACTAGGTGGTTTGAACGTATTTAGATCGCTCTCTACTTCGAGGTAAATTAGTGCTTCTTCGCTAAGCCAATTATTTATTTCTAATAAGTTACAGCTAGTTTGAGCTAAATTTTTGCGAAAAGGCGGGTCAACAAAAACAAGATCAAAAGGCGTATTACTATTTTTTTGTTCTAAAAATGAAAGAGAGTTAGTGTGCCTTACCTGTGCATTTTGTAATTTTAGTGTTGCTATGTTTTGCGCTAGCTGCTTTGCTGCACTTGGGTCAAGCTCTATAAAAATAGCAGTACTTGCAAAACGCGAAAGAGCTTCGAACCCCAACCCACCAGAACCTGCAAAACAATCTAGAACGTTAGCATCACGCGTGTCTTGCATTAACCAGTTAAATACTGTCTCTTTAATTCGGTCTGTAGTAGGACGTAAACCTTGTACGTCTTTTACTGGAAGCTTTCGGCCGCGAAATTGCCCACTTATCACTCTAATAAAGCCATCAGTAGATTTGGTAATTGCTTTATTTTTAGTTGTTTTATTTCTCATTTAGCTCACTAAAAAATGGTATCTGGGATCTAGCTCAGATAATATTGTAGTAGATTACGTATAGCTTCATTTTTCAACCGCATTAAAAGTGTTACTATTGAACACTTATGTTTTGAATGGTTGTTTGGCTGGCAAAGTGTGTTGGCTCTTCCAAGCTATTTTCAAATTTTAGTTTATCAGATTTTTATAAGTGGTTATTAGCAAGTATGGCAAAAAAAAGTAAATTAATGTCTTGGCTCGGCTTTGGTAAGTCAGATAAAAAACAAGCCGAACAAAAAGCAGAGGCTGATAAACAACAAGCTTTAGCAGAGCAAGAAGCTAAACGCTTAGAAGAAGAACGCGTTGCCGCTGAAAAAGCCGAGCAAGAACGCGCTGCTGCAGAGCAAGCGGAAAAATTAGCAATAGAACGAGCAAATGCTGAGCTGTTAGCAAAAGAACAAGCGGAAGCCGAGCAGCAGAGAGTGGAGCAACAAAATCGCCTTGCAGAGCAAGCTGAAGCGCAGCGTTTAGAACAAGAACGTATTGCAGCACGGCAAGCAGAGGCGCAGCGTTTAGAACAAGAACATATTGCAGCACAGCAAGCAGAATCGCAGCGCATAGAGCAAGAACATATTGCAGCACAGCAAGCAGAATCGCAGCGCATAGAGCAAGAACGCATTGCAGCAGAGCAAGCAGAAGCGCAGCGCATAGAGCAAGAACGCATTGCAGCAGAGCAAGCAGAAGCACAGCGCATAGAGCAAGCAGAAGCACAGCGTTTAGAGCAAGAACGCATTGCAGCAGAGCAAGCAGAAGCACAGCGCATAGAGCAAGAACGCATTGCAGCAGAGCAAGCAGAAGCACAGCGTTTAGAGCAAGAACGCATTGCAGCAGAGCAAGCAGAAGCGCAGCGCATAGAGCAAGAACGCATTGCAGCAGAGCAAGCAGAGGCGCAGCGTTTAGAGCAAGAACGCATTGCAACAGAGCAAGCAGAAGCGCAGCGCTTAGAACAAGAACGTGTTGCAGCAGATCAAGCAGAGGCGCAGCGCATAGAACAAGAACGTATTGCAGCAG
This sequence comes from Pseudoalteromonas sp. APM04, assembly GCF_022809815.1. Classification (NCBI taxonomy): domain Bacteria; kingdom Pseudomonadati; phylum Pseudomonadota; class Gammaproteobacteria; order Alteromonadales; family Pseudoalteromonadaceae; genus Pseudoalteromonas; species Pseudoalteromonas sp. APM04. The sequence continues at coordinate 3,027,553 of NZ_CP094441.1, read as the reverse complement.
AGCAAGCAGAAGCGCAGCGCTTAGAACAAGAGCGTATTGTAGCAAAGCAAGCTAAGAAAGAAGAAAAGCCTAAGAAAGAAGGCTTTTTTTCACGTCTTAAAAAAGGATTACTAAAAACCCGCGTTAACATTGGCGCAGGGTTCTCGTCTATTTTTAGTGGTAAAAAAATAGATGATGACCTTTTTGAAGAGCTTGAAACTCAATTATTGACGGCTGATTTAGGCGTAGATACCACCATGAAGTTAATCGATAGATTAACGGACGGTGCAAATAGAAAGCAGCTTAAAGATGGTGATGCTTTATATGAGTTAATGAAGCAAGAAATGGCAGCGATGCTAAAGACTGCTGAACAGCCATTAACAATACCAGCAGAAAAAAAACCGTTTGTGATTTTAATGGTAGGCGTAAATGGGGTTGGTAAAACAACTACGATTGGTAAGCTCGCTAAGCAATTCCAAAATGAAGGTAAGTCGGTCATGCTTGCTGCGGGTGACACTTTTAGAGCCGCTGCGGTTGAACAACTTCAAGTATGGGGTGAGCGCAATAGTATTCCAGTTATAGCACAGCATACCGGCGCCGATAGTGCATCGGTGGTATTTGATGCTTTTCAGGCCGCAAAAGCGCGTAATGTCGATGTGTTAATTGCTGATACAGCAGGTCGTCTGCAAAATAAAGATAATTTGATGCAAGAGCTTGAGAAAATAGCTCGTGTAATGAAAAAAATAGATCCTGATGCACCGCACGAGGTGATGCTAACAATAGATGCAGGTACAGGGCAAAATGCGATTAGCCAAGTAAACTTGTTTAACCAATGTGTAGGTTTAACGGGTATTACTTTGTCAAAACTTGATGGTACAGCAAAAGGTGGGGTTATTTTTGCTGTAGCTGATAAGTTTAACATTCCAATTCGTTATATTGGTGTTGGTGAAGGTATTGATGATTTGCGTTCATTTAAAAGCGATGACTTTATTGATGCATTATTTAGCCAAGATGAGGACGACGCTTAATTTACCAAGAAGGGAGCTTGCTCCCTTCTTAATTGCGAGGAATACCAATTGCATTAACACTTTAATGAGGTTGGCATAATAAAAAATGATAAATTTTCAGCAAGTAAGTAAAACCTATCCAGGGGGGCATCGTGCCCTCGAAAAAGTTAATTTTCATATAAAACCTGGCGAATTGGCCTTTTTGACAGGCCATAGTGGTGCGGGTAAAAGTACACTTTTAAAGCTTATCAGCTTAATGGAACGTCCATCTGCTGGTAACGTATTTATTAATGGTGTTGATTTAAATAAAGTTAACTCGCGACAAATCCCTTACGCTCGCCGAGATATTGGTATTATTTTTCAAAACCATCGATTATTAGAGCGATACACTGTATTTGATAATGTTGCGCTACCGCTGATCATCGAAGGTACTCATCGTAATCAAATTGCAAAGCGTGTTCATGGTGCGCTCGATAAAGTGGGTTTAATCGATAAAGTTAAATGTCATCCATCTATGTTGTCGGGTGGTGAGCAACAGCGAGTCGGTATTGCACGCGCTATTGTTAATTCTCCGCCAATTTTACTTGCCGATGAGCCAACGGGTAACTTAGATCCTGAACTATCAATGGAAATACTTAAATTATTTGAAGACTTTAATAAGCATGGTACAACCGTACTTATTGCTACCCATGACTTAGGCCTTGTTGCACGCATGAAGTATAGGAGCTTAACGTTAAAGGATGGCAGAATGCTTGAAGATCCATTAGCGCAGGGGGCATTATGAGTTTACTGTTTAAAAGCCGCCAAAACAAAAACGAAAAACAAAAAAAATCATTTATTTCAAATAGCTACTTTTTTATCGTTAATATTTTTCGCCAAGGGATTCATAGCCTGGGTGAAATGTGGCGTACACCACTGGCATCTATGATGACAATTGCGGTACTTGGATTAAGCTTAACGCTTCCTGCCACACTTTACTTAGTGGTTAAAAATGTCCAGCAAGTAAGTAGTGGCTTTGAAGAGGCTAGTGAAATATCGTTATTTGTAAAACAAACAATGACGAAACAAGAAACAGCGACGCTAGTTAAGCGCCTAGCCTTATATCCTGAAGTAGAGAGTGTAACGTTTATTTCAAAACAGCAAGCATTAAAAGAATTTCAGGAAGTGTCAGGTTTTGGGCAAGCGCTAGAATATTTAGATAGCAATCCATTACCCGATGTTGTGCTAGTTACACCTACTAAGCGGCACCGCCAGCCTAATGCCGCCAAGGTACTTATGACTAAGTTAGAAGCGGAACGTGAGGTTGATTTTGGCAAACTTGATATAGCCTGGTTAGAGCGCTTAAATGCATTGCTTAGCTTGCTAAAAGAAAGTGTAATAACCATTACCTTATTATTATTAACGTCTGTAACTCTCATAATAGGTAATACTATTCGCCTATCGATTATGGATAAAAAAGAAGAAATACAAGTAATGAAACTTGTAGGTGCTACAAATACGTTTATACACGCACCATTTTTATGGACTGGTATTTGGTATGGCGTTATTGGTGGATTATTTGCTTTTATATCAGTTGCATTGATGATGTGGTGGCTTTCTTCAGCCGTAAACAGTGTGGCTGGTGTGTATCAAACTAACTTTTTACTCATTGGTTTAACGCTTAGCGAATTTGGCTTTTTAGTTTTACTTGCTACAAGTTTGGGGTTTGTTGGCTCTTACTTATCTGTAAATCGATACATTAAAGAAATAGAGCCGGACAAAGTGTAATACGCACCTATATAGCTCGCTGTTAATCAAGCGAGCTATATAGGTTATGCTATTGGCGCTTTATTCGCTTCAAAGTAAACTTTGTGAATATACATTTAACTTTATAAGCGTGTTTATCTCTTCCTCATTCGCGCAAGCTAATACAAGTGAACTAACTCAATGCTTAGCGCGTATGTTATTGGGTTAGGTTGTTCAGGTCCTATAAAAACTGTCACATTTATCTACTACCCTCCTTATCAAGCATGAATTGTAAATAGAGTGAAAAACTGACGTTAATCACCTGCAATCCCTTAATTCATCGCTTATTCAGTCGCTTATAGTAGACTTCAATAACGCTAAAAAACCGCTTGATTTATACTTTAAAAAAGTTTTAAATTGGGGTTAGCACTCTTCAGGAAAGAGTGCTAAGATGGTTTCAAATGTTTATCACCGAGGTGAAAAATGAGTAAAGATTTATACGCAATGGCACTTACAGTTGGACAACAAAGCGCAAGCATGGATGGCTACCTTCAAGCGGTCAGCACAATCCCTATGCTTAAAGTTGAAGAAGAGCAAGAACTTGCTAAAAAACTTCAGGAAGAAGGTGATCTTAGTGCTGCAAAGCAACTCATTATGTCGCATTTGCGCTTTGTAGCGCATATAGCTAAAAGCTACTCGGGATACGGCTTGCCACAAGCTGACCTTATTCAAGAAGGCAATATAGGCCTGATGAAAGCGGTTAAACGTTTCGACCCAAGCGTGGGTGTTCGTTTAGTATCGTTTGCAGTGCATTGGATTAAAGCCGAAATACACGAATTTGTTCTTAAGAACTGGCGTATAGTTAAAGTAGCTACTACAAAAGCACAGCGTAAATTGTTTTTTAATCTTCGTAAAAATAAAAAGCGTTTAGGCTGGTTTAACCAAGCAGAGGTTAGCACTGTTGCTAGTGAGCTGGGTGTAAGCGAAAAAGAAGTGCGTGAAATGGAATCTCGTATGAGCGGTCAAGATATGGGCTTTGACTTAACGGGTGATGATAACGATGACGCACCAACAAGCACTTATTCACCGGTACAATATTTAACGGATGGTTCTGCTGATTTAGCTGATGACATTGAACAGCAACAATGGCAAGAACAGTCTCATACTCGTTTGTTTAGTGCACTTAAAACACTAGATGAACGTTCACAAGATATTGTAAGTGCGCGCTGGTTGTCTGATGATAAAGCAACACTGCAAGAGCTTGCTGAAAAATACAGTGTATCTGCTGAGCGTGTTCGCCAGCTTGAAAAAACAGCAATGAAAAAGTTACAAAGCGCTATGAGCTGATACGTTCTAAAAGCGTAATATTTTTAAAAGCCCTGCATTAAAATGCAGGGCTTTTTTGTTGAAAATTTATGCGCATTCATGTAGGTTCTAGTGATTATAAAAAAGCTTTAAAAGGATATTTGGCTTTGAATTACTACTTAATGTCGTTAATTATCGCCCTAGGAGTGATTATTAGCATTGGGCATGACCCAGACTATTACGAAGTAAACTACATCTTAATCCCTGCTTTTTTGCTCACTATATTTGGCTTTATATATAGATTAACTAATAAGAAGATATTTGGCTTTGTAGCAATGCTTGGCTTTATTTTTTTTTGTGCCTATTGGCCTGATAGGTATCTACGCAATAAGAAACATGATGGATGATCATGCTAAATTACTATTCAAAAGGACACTGAAAAATGACAACAGAAACCATCGATAAACCTACAGGTATTATTAAAGTTGATAAAGGAAAACTGCAAATACAATTATATGTAGGTATATTAATTTTACCTTTAGCCTTCTTTATACCAATGGCTGCATTTTATGGTGTACTACTCATTACTATGTATTTTGTTAATAGCAATATTGAAGTGGTTAGGTTTTATTCTAAATATTCAGAGGTTAAACAAGGCTTAATTCGTTCACGTTGGTTAATAGCTAATAGCGCGGTTGTAAGTGCAAAAAAGCTAGATGAACACATAGTTCTTACATTGATGGAAGATGAAAAGCTAAAAACACGAAAAATAACACTGAAACCAATTAGTGAAGACGGCCAAAAGAGTATTTTGAAATACTATCAGGCACAAGCAAAAAAGAATAAGTACCCTATTTAATTATCGCGCGCTAATCGTTTTCCCTTGAGCTTGCGCTAACTGAATATATTTACGCTGTACTAACTGAGAAACAGGTACTAACTCATAGCCTTGTTGAGTAAGCTCAGGCAGGGCTTTACGTAAAAAAGCAATGGTCTCAGGATAAGGGTGAGCAATGGCAATGGCAAAATTGTGATCTGTTGCTTTTTGTTTAAGTTCATCGAGCCTAAACTGAAGTTGATCTGCTGTTGTTATGTTGTCCAAAAAAACATGGCGACCAATATTTTCAACCCCAAAAAAGTTTGCAGCATTTTGCGCCTGGCTTAAGCCAGTTGTTCGGCTATCTAAAAAGTACAACTCGCGCTTTTTAAGTACTTCCATTGTCCATTTCATGGCTTGGCTTTGCTGAGTTAATGCAGAGCCCATATGATTATTAACACCTCTAACTTGCGGTAAACTTGCTAGTGCTGTTCCTAGCGTTTGTTGAAGTTGAGCTTTGTCCATATCAAGAGTAAGCGCACCAGGCCCTAGTGCTTTGCCGTTAAGTGCCTGCATAGGCACATGTAAAAGCAGCTCTTTATTTGCTTTGCTAGCACGTGTTGCAAAAACTTGCGAATAGGGTGTGTGGGGCAAAATTGAATAGGTCAATTGCCCAGGTAAGGTTAAAAACTCTAAGTCTCTTTGGTGGTAGCCTATATCATCAATAACTATCGCTATTTGTTTAGCATTAGCGCTAAAGCAAGCAATACATACACTGAAAAAAAGCCACATCCGTATTTTTTTGTTAATAGTATTCACGTTTATAATTTTTATTATCTTTTTATGCCCAGTAACGCTCAAACAAAATAGATTACTGCATACTGAGTAATTGTTTTGCTTTAACTAACTGTAAATCAGCTAAGGTGTTAACAAGCTGGTGTTGATTATTTTTTACTTGCTCATTTTTTATTATAACGGCTTTATTGTTTTGTGGAAGTGTTGTTTGATTAATCGTCACATCGGGCTTTATTCCAACGCCATCTATTGATTCACCAGAAGGTGTAAAATACTTTGCGGTAGTGAGTTTTAAAGCGGTATTGCCATCACCTAATGGTATAAGTGATTGCACTGACCCTTTTCCAAAAGATTGGCTTCCAACCACTTTTGCCCTGTTGTTGTCTTTTAAGGCGCCGGCCAAAATTTCGGCCGCAGAGGCTGAATTTTCATTAATAAGTACAACAATTGAGGCGCCTTTGAGTATGTCGCCCCTTTTAGCATAAAAGGCTTGGTTAGCGTCAAAGTATCTGCCTTTCGTTGTTACTATAGTTCCGCTTTCTAAGAATAAATCAGAGACGGCAATCGCACTTTTAAGGGTGCCTCCGGGGTTGTCACGTAAATCAATTACAAGCCCTAATAATGGATAATCATAATTATTTTGCATCGCTGCAATTTGCAGTGCAACTTCGTGTAGCGTGTAATTAGAAAAACTATTGATAGCTAAATAGCCAATGCCGGACTCTAAAACTTCACTGGTTACACTCTCTAATTGTATTTGCGTACGAGCTACGTTAAATGACAAAACTTCTGGGCTTTCATTTCGCTTAACGGTGAGATTAATTGTTGTAAATTTATTTTCTTTTATTAAAGTTGCGACTTCGCTAACGCTGAGTAAATTAACCGTTTTTTGATTAACACTAACAATAATATCGCCAGCTAAAATACCTGCTTCTTTCGCTGGTGAGTTATTTACCACGTTAACTATTTTTATGTCAGTATCGACCTTTTTTACTTCAATACCTAAGCCCGTATATTGGCCATTGGTATTATCAAATAAGGCATCGAGCTCGTGTTCGTTAAGGTATTTAGAGTAGGGGTCTAGCTTTGAGTATAAGCGCTCAAACTGTTTGTTGTTGTATTGCACATAATGGCTGTTTTGAAGATCTAAATCGTCAACATAATAGGCGTGTATGTTAAATAAAATTTCATCTATTTGTTGGCTTTTAAGGTTTTTTACTGAGCTGGCAAATGCATTGTTAAGTACTAAAGTAAAGGTGAATAAAAGCAGGCTGAAAACATAGCCTGCTTTTTTAAATGCGGGTATTACATTGTTGTTTTTCATCAGCTACTCCTCAGCGGAGCAGCGGTTTATTCAATTAAATACGTCTGCACCATTTTACGGGATTTACTGCGCGTCCTTTGTGTCGTATTTCAAAGTATAGACCAGAACTTGCCTGTCCGCCGCTTTGGCCAACCAACGCTAAAGTTTCGCCTTGGCGTACCATGTCACCTACGTCTCTCAGTAGTGTTTGTGCATGGCCGTATAGGCTCATAAATCCTTCACCATGATCGACTACAATTACCCAGCCATAACCTTTTAACCAATCTGCAAATACAACTTGGCCATTGTGCACGCTATTAACATTTTCGCCTTCTTTAGCGCCAATTAGCACGCCTTTCCAATCAATGCCGCCATGTTTTCGTTGGCCAAATTTGTGTTTTAACTTACCTTTACTAGGCCAGTTTAATTTGCCTTTATTTTTATTGAGGCCAAGTAATTCTATTTTTTTTGTTTTTTCTTTTTCTAATTCTTCAATTGTATTAACAAGGGTTTGTTGGTTTTCTTTTAAGTAATCGATAGAACTTTTAGTGCTCGTAAGCTGAGCTTGAAGATTCCTAAGGTTAGCTTGGCGTTCACTTTGTGCATTTACTAAGGCTGTTTGGCGCCTTTTTTGCTCGTCGTATAAAGCTAAAAGTTTTTCTTTTGTTTTATTGAGTGCAACTTGGTTTAACGCGATTTGTTGTTTAAGTTCTTTTAATTCTTCTATCTGTTCAATTCGTGCTTTGTTTAGGTAATTATAATAGCTCAGTGTTCGCTCAAATTGCGCTGTGTTTTCTTGATTCAGCAACATTTTAGAGTAGTCATCACCACCTGCCATGTAAGCGCTTTTAAGTTGCGCTCCTAGAATACGTTGAAATTCGATGTGTTTTTTATCGAGTTCATCAGCTTTTTTTTGTTGTTGATTTTGCTGTTGTTGGGTTTCTTTAACAGACTGCTCAGCCATATTAAGTGCTTTAGCGTTTTTAGCTATTTCAAGCTCATGGCTTTTAAGATTTTTTTGAAGTTGAGATATTTTTTTTCGTTGTTGATTATACTCAGATTGGCTTTGTTCAAGTGCTTGTTTCACCTGTGAGAGATCTTTTTTAGTGCGATCTTCATTGGCAACTGCTGATGCAGTCACCAATGAGGCGAGTATTAAGCCGCACTTAAAGTATCGGTTAACACGTTTAATCATGGGTTATTTCAACGTCATGATAGGTGTGCCAGTCATTTCACTTGGCTGCTCCATGCCCATTAAGTGCAGCATAGTAGGGGCAACATCACTTAATGCTTTACCTTCAGATGGTGTCGCATCGCGACCAACATAAATAAAGGGCACCGGTTCACTTGTATGCGCGGTATGTGCTTGGCCCGTTTTAAGGTTAGCCATTTGTTCTGCATTACCATGATCGGCTGTGATCAACGCTTCACCGCCAAATTCGTTCAATGCATCAACTACACGGCCAATACAGGTGTCAACGGCTTCACAAGCTTTTACAGCGGCATCAAATACACCTGAGTGGCCAACCATATCGCCATTGGGGTAATTACATATAATGGCGTCGTATTTCCCGCTTTTAATTGCTTCTATGAGCTTATCAGTTAGCATTTCTGAGTTCATTTCCGGTTGCAAGTCGTAGGTAGCCACTTGCGGTGAAGGGATTAATTCACGCGTTTCACCTTCAAATTCGTCCTCACGTCCGCCGCTAAAAAAGAAGGTAACGTGTGCGTATTTTTCTGTTTCAGAAATACGCAGTTGTGTTTTCCCTTGTTTTTCAAGCCATTCCCCTAATACGTTAGTAAGAGGCGTTGGGCCAAATGCAACGGGTGCGTCTATATCGGCTGCATATTCTGTCATCATGACAAATGCGCTTAGAGCGGGGGATTTTTTCTTGGTAAAGCCGTCAAACTCAGGCTCAACAAAGGCGCGTGTAATTTCACGTGCCCGGTCTGCCCTAAAGTTTGCAAAAATAACGGTGTCGCCGTCATTAATTTGCGCAGCTTTTCTACCTGCTGGTGTAATGGTTGTAGGAGCAACAAACTCGTCGTTTTCGTCGCGCTCATAAGCTGCATTTAATGCGGTTACGCCATCGCTGTAGTTAAACTCTCCAATGCCAGAGGTCATTACGTCATAGGCTTTTTCTACACGATTCCAGCGGTTATCTCTATCCATTGCATAATAACGACCAACCAGTGTTGCTAGTCGACCACATTCAAGTTTTGCAAACAACGCTTCTATACGTTCAATCGATTCTTTGGCACTACGCGGTGGTGTATCACGACCATCCAAAAATGCATGAAAATAGACTTCCTTAGCACCGCGTTTTGCAGCCAGCTCTATGCTTGCAACAATGTGATCTTCATGACTATGAACGCCACCCGGGCTCAATAACCCCATAACATGAACGGCTTTGCCGGCATTAACTGCTTTATCAATGTTATCAACAAGTGCAGGGGTTGAGTCAAATTCACCGTCATTTATTGCTTTTGTGATTCGAGTAAAGTCTTGGTATACAACACGTCCTGCACCTAAATTAACATGCCCAACTTCAGAATTACCCATTTGTCCATCAGGAAGACCTACATCAAAACCAGATGCTGAAATTAATGTGCGAGGGCGAGATGCCCATAAGTTATCTAACACGGGGGTATTCGCTGCTAGTATTGCATTGCTTTGCTCGTCTTCACGATATCCCCAACCGTCTAAAATCATTAATACCAGTGGTTTTTTATGTTCAGTCATAGTCACTCCTAAAAGTTAGCACCTGTTTTGCTTTAGCATACCGTGTTTTGTTACTTGAATCAGCATACAAAACAGCATATTAATTTTTTTCACTTAATTGAATATCGTATTGATGCTGATGTGCGGTTAATAACCTTTATATGGGGTGTTTTTCCTCCTTTTAAACTCTGTGTAAACTCGCATTTTAAGTTGGTTTGGGTATACTTGCGTGGCTAAAGTCTAAAATGTCTAAAACATTGCGTTTTAGGATGTAATTTATAGTGGAAGTCGAATGGATCAATATATTGAATTTATAAGCAATCACCCTATCTTAAGCCTTGCTTGGGTTGGTATTGTTTTTCTTATTGTCAGTGGTTGGATAAAAAGTAAATTTTCAGCTATTCGTCAAATAAACCCTCAGCAACTAACGCTACTTGTTAACCGTGAAGATGGTCAAGTAGTGGATATGCGCGCACAAAAAGAGTTTACGTCTGGCCGTATTTCGGGTGCTGAACACTTAAGCCCTGAAAATGCCAAAAAATCTGACTTTTCAGGCCTTGAAAAGTACAAGACTAAACCCATTATATTGGTATGTACTACAGGTATGACAGCCCAAGGCACGGCCACAGCAATGCATAAAGCTGGTTTTGAACAGGTTTATGTATTAGCGGGCGGAATGGGTGCATGGCAATCTGCTAGCTTACCAACGATAACAGGTCGCTAATCTCGTTTAGCTAAACCGATAGAGGATTTATTATGAGTAACGTTGTTTTATACACCAAGGCATATTGTCCATTTTGTCAGCGCGCTATGGCGCTTTTAAAAAGCAAAGGCGTTGAATTCACTAATTTTGATATTGGTGTACAACCTGAACTTCGCGATGAAATGATTACTAAAGCCGGTGGCGCAAGCACTGTACCGCAAATTTTTATTAATGATGAACATATCGGTGGCTGTGACGACATGATGGCTATTGAGGCTCAAGGTAAACTTGACGCTAAGCTTAACGCTTAATTTAATTATAATAACGAACAAGTTAGGAATAACAATGAACGAAGAAACTCAAAACGCAGCAGCGGCACAAGACGCAGGCGCACAATTTACTATTCAACGCATTTACACTAAAGACGTGTCGTTTGAAACGCCAAACTCTCCGGCAATTTTTCAAAAAGAATGGACGCCAGAAGTTAAGCTAGACCTAGATACTCGCTCTAACAAGTTAGACGAAGGTGTATTTGAAGTTGTTTTAGCATTAACTGTGACAGCATCAATTGGCGAAGAAACTGCGTTTTTATGTGAAATTCAACAAGCGGGTATTTTTACTATTGCTGAGGTTGAAGAAGTACAGCTTGCTCATATGCTAGGTGCATTTTGTCCTAACGTATTGTTCCCATATGCACGTGAAGCGGTATCTAACCTAGTTAACCGTGGCACTTTCCCACAGTTAAACCTTGCGCCAGTAAACTTTGACGCATTGTTTGCACAGTATATGCAACAACGTACTGCGCAAGCTGACCAGGTTACAGCAGACGCATAACTTATGAGTACAGCAACTTCAGCTGTTACTGTATTGGGGGCGGGGTCTTATGGCACCGCCCTTGCTATTTGTTTAGCCCGAAATGGTCATAAAGTGACGCTTTGGGGACGCAATAGCGACGACGTTGCTACGCTTGCAGCTGAGCGGAAAAATCAACGTTACTTACCAGATGCACCCTTCCCAGACTCTCTAGTACTAGAAGCCGATTTACAACGCGCAGTTGCATGCAGTGCTATTGTGCTTGTTGTTGTGCCAAGCCATGCATTTGGCGACACACTTGCGCAAATAAAACCTGCATTGCAAATCGATGCTAAAGTCGCGTGGGCGACTAAAGGCCTTGAGCCAAATACGGGGCGTTTATTACAAGAAGTTGCGCAGCAAGAGTTGGGTGATGAAATCGCACTTGCGGTACTTTCGGGTCCTACATTTGCGAAAGAAATGGCAATGGGTTCACCAACAGCTATTTCTGTTTCGTCTACCTCACCTGAGTTTGCACAACAATTGGCTGATTTACTGCATTGTGGTCGTTCATTTCGAGTGTATAACAATGACGATTTTATTGGCATACAGCTAGGTGGTGCGGTTAAAAACGTAATTGCTATTGGCGCGGGTATTTCAGATGGTGTAGGTTTTGGAGCCAATGCTCGCACAGCCTTGATCACACGAGGTCTTGCTGAACTGACTCGGTTAGGTTGCGCTCTAGGCGCAAAGCCAGAAACCTTTATGGGAATGGCAGGCCTTGGCGATTTAATTTTAACCTGTACCGATAACCAATCACGCAATCGTCGTTTTGGTTTAGCACTGGGTAAAGGTGAAAGTGTTGAAGCTGCAATTGAGTCGATAGGTCAAGTAGTCGAAGGCTTTAGAAACACCAAAGAAGTGTATTTACTTGCCCAGCGTGCAGGCGTTGAAATGCCTATCACTGAACAGATTTACAAAGTACTTTATGAAAATAAAGATATGAAAGCTGCTGCCATGGCATTGTTAGGCAGAGAGCAACGATCAGAATAGTATTCACTACTGTGATAAAAACTAAAAAAACCGACATCATGTCGGTTTTTTTGTCAGCTTTAATAATACGCGTATTACTGCGCGTTAGGAAAGCCCAGCTGTCGCCATGATTCGTAAACAAATACAGCGACTGCGTTTGATAGGTTCATGCTTCGGCTATTTGGTTGCATTGGGATACGCACGCGCTGCTCGTTTGGTAGAGCTTGAATCATCTCATCGGGTAGCCCGCGTGTTTCTGGACCAAATACTAGACAGTCGCCGGGTTCGTAACATGCTTCATGATGAAATTGGCTGCCTTTGGTTGTACATGCATACACTTTTTTCGGTTTACATTTTTCAAGATATGCTTCAAATGACGCATGACGCTGAACATGGCTGAATTCGTGGTAATCAAGGCCTGCACGCTTTACACGTTTGTCGTCCCACTCAAACCCTAAAGGCTCAATTAAATGCAGCGAAAAGCCGGTATTTGCACAAAGGCGGATAATATTCCCTGTGTTTGGTGGAATTTCAGGTTGGTATAAAACAATATCCAGCATAATTAGCCTTTTAATAATGGTATTTGACGAAAGCAGTATACACGAAACCCTTAAAAAAAATGATATACTCAAGGTATTGAATACTCTTTTTAGCGGATGAAATTGTGCATAACCGCAGTTACGAATTTTGGGTTAAGGCCTCTAGTATTATTACTATGGTAATGGTGAGTTTAATGATTGGGGCAAAGGCATGGGCCTGGCTTGCTTCAGGCTCTGCTTCAATGCTTGGCTCCTTAACAGACTCATTAATGGACATTACCGCTACATTTATGAGTTTTTTAGTTTTAGGCTACGCACTGCGCCCAGCCGATGATGATCATCGGTTTGGCCACGGTAAAGCCGAGGCATTAGCAGGGCTTGGGCAAGCTGCGTTTATTGCTGGCTCGGGCTGTTTACTGGCATTTCATGGTGTTGAGCGCTTATTTAACCCTATAGAGCTTACACATTCATTATTAGGTGTATGGGTAAGTGCTTTTGCAATTGCATGTACTCTGGTCATTGTTTTTGTACAAACTAAGGTTATTCAGCATACCGAGTCGATTGCTATAAAAGCAGATTCGGTGCATTACAAAGGTGATTTGATTTTAAACGCTGCTGTTTTAATTGCGATTGCTCTATCTTATTACGGAATGATGTATGCCGATCCTATTTTTGCAATAGGGGTAGCAGGTTACTTACTTTATAACAGTTGGGATATTGCAAGAGATAGTGCCGATCATTTAATGGATAAAGAACTCCCAGACGATGAAAAGCAAAGCATTTTTGATATTGCTAAAGAGCACAGCGATGTGCATGGCGTACACGGGATCCGTACTCGCCAGGGGGGGAAAATTAAGTTTATTCAAATGCATTTAGAGCTTGATGACCATTTAAGTCTAATACGAGCCCATACTGTGGCTGATGAGGTTGAAGCGATGATTGGTGCTCGTTTTGAATCTGAGGTTGATATACTAATCCACCTTGACCCGCTTTCTGTTTTAACTAAGCCGTCACCGACTCACAAAACTTATACAGACTCTTAAGCACTGGCTGGCGTACTTCATCACATTCAAAGAATAGTTCGTGCTTGGCGTCAGCAAAGCTTTCTAGGGTAATATTCGCGTACTTATTAGCTAGTCTATAGTGCGCTTCATTATCGACAACTACATCGTTTTTTGCGCTTGCAATATAAAGTGGAATATCAACAGTAAGCTCATCTATTGATGATAAAAAAGTAAAGGTTGAATTTAGCCACCCATAAGTAACCCCGCCAAGTTGTAGCAAAGGCTCCTCATTATATGTTTGCCTAAATAGGCTGTAGCGTAATTCGCAACTTGTTAATACGTTTAAAGGGAACTCTTCTGGGGTGTAGTCGGTTTGCCCAAGGGCATAGCTAAACTGAAAACCAAGACGCACGGCATTACTTGCAATTATTCGGGCTAAAGGCTTTGGAATACCTTTGGTGTGTATATCGAACATTGGGGCTGATAAAAACGCACCGCTAAAACTATGCTCATAGTTTGCCAAATAATCAAATGCAATTGCACCTCCCATTGAGTGGCTCACTAATAGCTTTTTACCTTGCCAAACGGTGTCGACTATTTGGGTGTTAAATAAATTAAGGTCGGCACTGTAGTCACCAAAATTATTTACATAGCCCTTATGTTTATTTTTTAAATAGCGGTAAGAGCGACCCTGTCCTTGGTGGTCAACAATAAAAACAGCAAAATTATTAGTATAAAGCTCCCATAACAACTCTTTGTATTTATCGAGCCCTTCGATTCTGCCTGAGCTAATAACTATGGCAACATGAGCTTTATCTGGCTGGGCATGCGCATAAAATAACTGCCCATTAGGCGTATTTAAATACGCTTTAACTAATGTGTTTTGATAAAAATCATTAATGGCTGATTGGTTACCTTTAAGCTCGCGCTCACTACTATAAAACATGGTTTACTCTTTGATTATTGGCAGTGTGATATTAGCACACAAGCCGCCCTGATCTTTGTTCGATAAAACTAAGGTGCCATTATGAGCTGTAATTGCATTTTTTGCGATAGCTAAGCCTAAACCGGTTCCACCACTGACTCTATCTCTTGCATCAGACTGCCTAAAAAACGGCTCACATAGCTTATCAAGCTGGTTATTTGGAACGCCTGGGCCATCATCACATATTTCAATATGCACGGCATCACCATGCGATAGTTTTATACTTATTGTGTTATTTGCATATTTAATGGCATTACGAAGTAGGTTTTCAAGCGCGCTGGCAATCAGGGCTTCATCGCAGCTAATGGTTACGCTTGCATCGCCTGTTATTGTTAACTGCTTATCATATTGTTTTGCTTCAAATTTTGCATCGTTTAAAACATGTTCAACAATAACGTTTAGTGATTGCTTTTGCATTGCAAGGGTTTGGCTTTTTGCTTCTAAACGAGACACTTGAAGCACATCAGCAATCATTTGATCGAGTTGATTAGCCTCTTTTTCTATTCGTAATAAATAAGACTGACTTGCTTCATTTGCTTGCATTTGTGCAAGGCCTGTTGCCATTTTTAAGCGAGTAAGTGGCGAACGTAACTCATGGGATATATCAGCAAGCAAGCGTTTTTGTGAGCTTATTAATAGTTCTAGCTGGTTTGCCATACTGTTAAAGTCTCGACCAAGTACCCCTAGCTCATCTTTTCTATTAGTTGAAATAGCAGCACGTGCGCTTAAATTGCCAGAAGATAGTTTTATAGCTGCTTTTTTAAGGCTGTTAATTGGTGCAATTAAGTTACGACTAAACAAAAAGCTCAAAATTAAAGAGGCAATAATTGCAATAGATACTTTGATCCAGCCGGGCATTAGCTTTAAGCGTATAAACAGAGGTGGCTGATTGTTTATGTCTATTTCATATAAATAAAATACTCCTTCGGGGACGGTTAATTGAACTGGCCCAAAGGCTTGATATTGCTCAGTGAAAACAATTTGCGGTGGCATGTTTTTGGTAAAATTAAGAAGGCTTAGGTCTATGTTTATAGGTGTTTCTTTATTAGTAAAAGAAATATCAGATTGCTCAGCGCTTAAATATAAAAGCTTACGTTTAGATAAGCGTGGATGCGAAAGAATACTCTCAAGCGAACGTTTATGCTTATATGCAGAGCGCTCAATGCTTCTTGCGGTATAAGCTAGGTTTTTTTCCATCGGGCCATGTAAGGGTTCATTACTTACTAAGTTCAGTACACTGATATTACTTAAAAAAACAAGCGCAGTAACGGTGCCAATAATGGTTAGCCAAAACCAAACAAATATTTTAAAAAATAAATAATGCCTAGGGTGCTTAAGCCAAGATAAAGCGCCTGATTTACTCGCCTTGGATGAAAACATAACCGCTGCCTCGCATTGTTTTAATTCGTTCTGTTTTAATGTGCTCTGCTATTTTTTTTCGGATATTACTTACATGCATATCAATAGAGCGGTCGAACGATGCTAAACGCCTGCCTAGCACTTCTTCACTAATTTGCTCTTTACTAACAACTTGGCTGGCGTTTTTACACAAAAGTGCCAGTATTTCGTACTCTGTGCCAGTAAGCGTGAGAGTATTTTCATCAATAGAGGCTTCTCGTGCTGCAAGGTTAATAGTTACACCATTTACAAGCAGCTTATTAGTTGTGTTGATATTTAAGCTGTTTATATGCTCTATACGACGTGTAATCGCTTTTACGCGGGCAAGTAACTCTCTGTGATTAAATGGTTTTGGTATGTAATCATCCGCACCGAGCTCTAATCCAAAAATACGATCAAAGTCTTCACCTTTAGCTGTAAGCATAATAACTGGGGTGAGTTTGGTTTGCCTAAGTTGTTTTAGAACTTCAAAGCCATCTAGCGTAGGTAGCATGACATCAAGCAATATTAATGCGTAGTCGTTTGCCTGTGCTAACTTTAGGCCTTGTTCGCCGTCGTGTACGCTTTGTATTTCAAACCCTTGGCTTGAAAGGTATTCGCTTAGTAACTCACAAAGACCCGTATCGTCGTCAATCATTAATAGTTTCATTTACAAACCCTTAGGCAATATTTCATTTCTTTATTTTACGCCCTTAATTGCTCAAAAGTGAATCTTTACACAACCTTTACACTGCTTTGCGTTACTTTGCGTTGAGTTAGTTATAGTTAACTCACTGGCTAGGCAATTACACGACAGCCAACCACAACCAACCCAACAGTTAAGGTGATGATTATGACTAAAGTAAATACACTTTCAAAATTAGTACTTATTTGTGGCTTAGCAACAGCCACACTTGGTGCAGGTAGCGTACTAGCTAAAGGCGGTATGCATGATCGACAAGGGCATTCTTCAGCGCGTTTTTTGCTTTCTGAACGCGGCGCCGAAAAACTTGATTTAACGCAAGGTCAGCAAACTAAGCTAAAAGCTATTTTTGAAGCACAAAAAACACAAATGAAAGCCTTACGAGGCGACGATAAAGAAGCACGTAAAGCAATGCGTGAAGCGCACAAAGCAAAAATGGACGTACTACTATCAGCAGCAACATTTGACGAAAATGCAGCAAAAGAGCTTTTAAGTGAGCGCCAAAGTAAAGGTGAAGAGTTTGCCTTAATTAAGCTAAAAACGCAGCATCAAGTAATGCAGTTGCTTAACGCAGAGCAAAAAGAAAAGTTTGCTAAAATTCAAAAGCGTAAAAGTAAAAAGCAGCGTAAGCAAAAAAGCTAACTGACCCTAAGGTTAACTTTTAAGTGAGTACTAAAAAGCCAGCATTTAGCTGGCTTTTGTTTATATAAAAACTAGATGACATTACTTAAAAAAGTCATCTTCATTTTTAGCCATCATGGCTTCTATGTCTTCAATCATGTCTTGGTTTATTTGATCAGCCGATGTGATTGGCGCTGAAATTTTATTATTTTCAAACGACCACTCACCCAGATCAATGAGTTGGCAACGCTTAGAACAAAATGGGCGGTGAGGACTTTGCTCAGACCACTCAACATTTGTTTTACAGGTTGGACAATTTACAACAGTAGGCATGTTTTACTCTTAACAGGTTACTCATTAGCGCTTACTGTATTTAAAGCAAGCAAAGCGCTAAATAGTTTTACATATTAGTTACGCGGTTTATTTCAGCAAGTGACGTTAAACCATCAGCGGCTTTACGTAAACCCGATAGGCGCAAATTATTAAAACCGGCTTTTAATGATACCTCAGCGATTTCTAGTGAGTTACCACCGCGCATGATTATTTGTGCAATTTCTGGTGTGATTTGCATAACTTCGTAAATACCTACACGGCCTTTGTAACCATCGGTACAGCCATCACACCCTTTAGGTGCATATAAAGTTATATCTTCAATTTGCGCTGTACTAAATCCTTGACGAGAGAGCTCTTCGCTTGGCAATTGTTCTGCCGTTTTACATTTAGGGCATAAACGACGTGCTAGTCGCTGTGCAATAATTAAACTAATTGAGCTGGCTACGTTATAGGCGGGTACGCCCATATTTAATAGTCGGGTAATGGTTTCTGGCGCTGAATTGGTATGTAATGTAGATAAAACCAAGTGACCTGTTTGCGCCGCTTTTATTGAAATTTCTGCGGTTTCAAGGTCACGTATTTCACCTACCATAACTACATCGGGATCTTGACGTAAAAACGCACGCAGTGCATTAGCAAAGGTCATGTCGGCTTTAGGGTTAATTTGTACTTGGTTTATCCCTTCAAGATTTATCTCAACTGGATCCTCAGCGGTACTAATGTTTCGCTCAGGTTGGTTTAATATGTTTAAACCCGTATAAAGCGATACCGTTTTACCTGACCCGGTAGGACCTGTAACAAGTATCATGCCTTGTGGTTGACCAAGTGCATCCATGTATAACTTTTTCTGCTCTTCTTCGTAACCAAGTACATCAATGCCTAGCATAGCGCTTGATGAATCAAGAATACGCATTACTATTTTTTCGCCCCACAGCGTGGGCATAGTACTGACACGAAAATCGATACTTTTTCGTTCAGTAATTTTTAATTTAATTCGGCCATCTTGTGGTTTACGCTTTTCGGCAATATCAAGTCGCGACATTACTTTAATACGAGCAGAAAGCTTGGTTGCTAATGTATTAGGCGGGCTTGCCACTTCGTGCAAAATACCATCAATACGAAAACGAATTCGGTACTTATGCTCGTAAGGTTCAAAATGTAGATCCGATGCGCCTTTTTTTATCGCGTCCATTAAAATTTTATTAATGTACACAATAATTGGGGCATCGTCTTTGTCGTCATCTTGTGGGGCGGTTTCTTTTTGGCTTTCTGTCTCTAGGTCGGCAAATTCTTTAAACTCATCATCGCTTAAATTTAGGCTGCCGGTTGCATCTAGCAATTGCTCAATTTTATTATCGAGCTGAATGTAATCAACGACGACTATTTCACATGAAAGGCCGGTACTAAATTCAAAGTTTTCGAAGGCGCCGTAATCGGTTGGATCAGAGGCCGCCACATACACTTTTCGGCCTTTTTGTACCAACGGTAAAATATGGTGTTTGCGGATCAGTTTTTCTTTTACAAGATCGGCAGGAATAGATGCAGGATCAAAGTCTTTTAAATCAAAATAGGGAACACGAAACAAATCAATACATTGCTCTGCTAACTCTTTACTGTCTATTTTTCCGCATTTAGAAATCAGTTCAGCGGTTGAGGCAAACTCTTGCTGCTTTGCTTTTACCGTATCGGCATCAATACGCCCAAGCGTAAGAAACTTTCTTAATAACGGTGAGTTAATATTCATTGCGCACCTTTTTAATCCTTCAGAGAGAGTAATTTATCAGAAAAAAGAAGGGGATTACATTACTCTTCACAATCTAGGCTAAATTTATTAATTAATATAGGAGATTAGTTTGTTTTGACTCGTTTTTACTATTTAAGTTGCTTGCATTTGTGCCATGTGCAGATAACGTTTATGCAGCGTTAATAAGTCGTGGTTAACGTCGTTAAGTGCACGGTCGTTATTTAAAATATCATCTGCTTTTTTTTGTTTGTCTTCGCGTGACATTTGCGCTGCAATAATCGCTTTTACTTGCTCAACACTTACGTTATCACGCGAAGCCGTGCGCTCTATTTGTACACTTTGAGGTATATCAATCAGTAGCGTTCGATTACACAATTTATCTAGGCTGTTTTCAAACAAAAGTGGTGCTACAAGTACTACATATGGACTTTTTGCGGCAGTAAGGTCGTTATGTATTTTGTTTCTAATGAGTGGATGCAATAAATTATTTAGCCACTCTTTGTCGGCACTATTAGTAAAAATACGTTCACGTAAAGCGCTTCTGTTTAGTGTGCCTTCGCGCAATAAAATACTTTGTCCAAATTTGCTTACAATGGCATTTAAACCATCGCTTTTAGGCTTTACGACTTGGCGCGCAATAATGTCGGCATCAACTATTGTTATACCCAGCTGCTCAAACATATTACTTACCGCTGTTTTGCCACAGCCTATACCACCTGTTAAGCCAAGTACCCAAGGCGATGCTTTAATATCAGATTTGCTCATTTTAGTGCGCACTCAAGTTAGTAACCAATTAAGTTAAAATACGCGCTTTGCAATTGGTTACCCCACAGTAACGTGATCCAACCAGCAATTGCTAGGTAAGGCCCAAATGGGATGGGCGTTGCTTTATCTTTACCCTGAATAGTTAACAAAGCGATGCCAATAATGGCGCCAACAACACTTGAAAGCAGTATTATGGTAAGTAACGACTGCCAACCCAATAGCGTACCAAATAAAGCTAACAGTTTAAAGTCGCCATAGCCCATGCCTTCTTTGCCGGTTAATAACTTAAATAGCCAAAATACACTCCACAAGCTTAAATAACCAAAAGCGGCACCCATAACGGCATCACTTGGTGTAATTGTAACTCCGCCAACAGCGGCAATAAGTGCCAGCCAAACAAGCGGCAAAGTTAGCTGGTCAGGCAGTAACATGTGGTCTATATCAATAAAGGTCAGTGCCACAAGTGCCCATGTGATCACTATGTATAATAATGCTTGTTCTGTTGCGCCAAAGGTATAAGCAACCACTAAGCTTAATAGAGCCGTAACAGCCTCAACTGCAGGGTAACGAATAGAGATAGGATTACTACAACTTGCGCATTTACCCTTAAGTATTAACCAGCTAATAATAGGAATGTTTTGCCAAGGCTTAATGGCCGTTTTGCACTTAGGGCAGGTAGAATTTGGTTTTACAAGATTAAAAGGCTCGCTGGTATTTTTTGGTTTAGTTATATTAGTATTTAGCTCATCATCTAATAATAGCCTACACTCGCTTTGCCATTCACGTTGCATCATAAGTGGCAAACGGTAAATAACCACGTTTAAAAAACTGCCTACACATAAACTAACTAAGCCAACAGTGATTAAATAAAACCACAGTTGGCTTTGCATTACTTCAATAATACTTTGCATATATACCTGAAAACTTTTCTAAAAATTAGAGGGCAAAAATTAAGTGAGATAATTATCACAAAGAGAAGTTAAAGAGAGCAAATGAGAAGACTAAACCACCAACCTCATAAAACAAGGCTCTCTTTAGTTCCTATAAATTTTTATTAATTAAATGACAGAGCCTAGCTGGAAAATTGGCAAGTACATAGCAATAATCAATCCACCCACAAGCACACCAAGTACCGTCATAATAAGGGGCTCTAGTAAGCTAGAAAGGCCATCAACCGCATCGTCAACCTCTTGCTCGTAAATAGTCGCTACTTTTGCCAGCATGCCATCGAGTGAGCCAGACTCTTCACCAATGGCCACCATTTGGATTACCATATCAGGGAATATTTTGGAGTTACGCATAGCCCAGTTCATTTGATTACCCGAGCTTACCTCGGCTTTAATATCTAAAATAGCGTAACGGTACACTGCGTTACCGGAGGCACCTGCTGCAGAGTCAAGTGCATCAACCAATGGTACGCCTGCAGCAAACGTGGTCGAAAGCGTTCGTGCATAGCGAGCGACTGCTGCTTTATTTAAAATCATGCCAATAACTGGCAGTTTTAGTATGGCTCTGTCGGTTGCATCTCTGAGCTTTAAACTTTTTAGGAGTGCCTCTTTATAAATCCAACCACTACCAACTATTATAATTAGTGCAACCCACCAATACTCTTGCATAAATTCGGATATAGCAATTACAAACAAAGTGAATGCGGGAAGTTCAGCGCCAAAGCCTGCAAATATATCTTGAAACTGTGGTACTACAAATATTAGCAAAATAGAGGTAACGATAAGCGCTACTACTAAAACTGCAATAGGGTAAAACATGGCTTTTTTTATTTTTGATTTTAACGCTTCTGATTTTTCTTTATATAAAGCAACACGATCAAATATTTTATCAAGAGCGCCCGATTGCTCGCCCGACGCCACTAAGTCGCAATATAAGTCGTCAAAATAACGAGGGTACTTTCTAAGTGCTTGTGATAAAGGCTGACCTGCTTTTACTTCATCGCCAATAGTCTCCATTAACTTAGCAACGCTTTTATTGGTAGAGCCAGAACCTATCATTTCAATAGCTTGTATAAGCGGTACCCCTGCCATCAGCATAGTGGCAATTTGACGCGTAACTAAGGCAATATCTTTCGGTGTGATTTTTTGTATTCGTGCGCCAAATAGAGGTTTGGCTTTGCGTTTTACTTTAGAGGGTGTGATACCTTGTTTGCGAAGTTGCGCCTTTACTAACGCGATACTGGTTTCGGTTAATTCGCCTTCAAGGCGTTTGCCTCTGACACTTACGCCAACCCACTCGAAAGTGTCTTTTCCTTTTTTAATTTCATTCTTTTTTTTCATAGGTAACTTCTATGATTAAATAAGAAAGGCTGCAATACAGCAGCCTTCTAAGGTTAAGTGCCTGTATTTTAACAGTAGATACCATTAGCACAGGTTTCAGTCCAGCTAGTTATCTGATCCCCTGCATTTGTAGCCCCTACAGGCGTTAATGTATATGTATCTGTTGCTAAAACACCATTCACTGCTTTAGGTGTTACTAGTATTACGCCGTCAGTAACTGAAACAGATGCTACAACTTTTGTTGCTGTAGTTGCAGGTATACCATTAGAACCAGTATCACAGTCAGCGATTGCATTAGTTAATATGCAAGTTTGAACACCAGCTTTATAAGGCGCAGTTGCTAAAATTACCTCTGAAAAATATGCTTTTTTGGTGTAATTTTGATATGCAGGCAATGCTACCGCTGCAAGAATACCGATGATTGCTACTACAATCATTAATTCAATTAGGGTGAAACCCTGTTGTTTTTGAGTCATTGTTTTCATGTTTCCTCTCCTAAAGGATAGATTGTGTAAGTTAAATCACTTAATTGGCATTATGCCGAGCTTAATTTAACTGATTTACTTTACAGTTTTGCTTAAAATAAACTTTTTGCGCTATCTCCGGTTTGAATGAGATAATCCGCGCTATATATGCACTTTAGCTTTAGGGTATGAAAACAAAAGCTAGGTGTGAATTCATTATGTTTTATACTTAACTGGCTGCTTATAGGCTGGATACAAATAATTGCTACCAGCAGCTAATAAAAAGTGTAGTCATAAGTAACTTGGATTGCTTGTTAGGATTAACTAAAAATCAAGCATCTAATTATTTATGATGAGCTTTTATAATAAAGCAGTACAAGTGTTTCATTTTATTTTAGTTGTTAGCACGCTACTTTTCCTAAAACAGCTAATTAATTTAACAAATTGTTACAATTAGTTATTTTTAACTATTAAATTACTTTTATTTTAACTTGTCAACGCTTTAGCATTTATTAAATGTAGAACTAAATTATTACTTTGGCTATGCATCATTCAAAACGCATCGATAAATCGATTGATTGTAAGTTTTTTGTTAATGCGCCGCTAGATATAAAGTCTACACCCGCTTGTGAATACGTTTTAAGTGTTTCTAGCGTCATATTGCCAGACACTTCTAATTTAGTGCGCTTGTTAGTTAAGATTACTGCTTGCTTAATTTGTTCAACGCTAAAGTTATCAAGCATGATTATATCGGCGCCAGCGTCTATGGCTTGTTTTAGCTCTTGCAGCGATTCAACCTCAACTTCAACTGGTTTGCTCGGGTGGTTTAGTTTTGCCTGAGCAACGGCTTTTTCAATACCTCCGCAGGCTGCTATGTGGTTTTCTTTTATTAAAAACGCATCAAACAACCCAATGCGATGGTTTGCTCCGCCGCCGCATTTTACTGCATATTTTTGTAAGGCTCTTAGTCCTGGAATTGTTTTGCGGGTATCGAGTAGCTGTGTGCTAGTGCCGCTAAGCTTTTTTACATAATGCGCTGTGGTTGTTGCTGTGCCAGAAAGCGTTTGTACAAAGTTAAGTGCGGTGCGCTCTGCGGTTAAAATTGCGCGGGCGGACCCTTTTGCTGTGAATAGGGTGCTATTGGCAGTGACAACGTCACCATCGTTTACCAGTACTGACACTTGTACTGTTGGGTCTACTTGCTTGAATACTTCAATAATGATGTCTTTACCACAAAATATGCATTCTTCACGGGTTATCACTTTGGCACTTGCTTGCTCGTTTTGTGGGATAAGCTGAGCGGTAATATCTCCATCGGCTGCGGTTTGGTAGTTTAAGTCTTCGTCGAGCGCAAGGGTAACAAGTTGACTAAGTAAAGTGTGCGAAATAGACATGGCTAAAAGCTCATAAGCATTAATAAATTAAAGAAAATTTTACTATGTTTAAATAATGAATAGAAGCGCTTTTAATTATTAGATCATAGCTGAGAGCTTTAATACTAAAATATAAGCAGCTTATAATTCCCTACCTACCTAGATGAGGCTTGGTTACTATCATTATTTTTATAAATCCTTTAGCATCAAGGTTATGAATGGTTTGGTATAAATGTGATGACAATAGATTTAAATGGAGTGTTATTAGCGGCGCAACAGCGCGCATGCACGCACTATGATGAGCGCCCAGAACACACAGATATTACCTTGTTGGTCATTCATAATATTTCACTCCCCGCAGGGCAGTTTGGCACACCCTTTGTAGATGATTTATTTATGGGGTGTATTGATTGCAATGCCCATACAAGTTTTAGTGATTTAAAAGGGCTGCGCGTATCAGCTCATTGCTTTATAAAACGCACTGGTGAGGTTATTCAATACGTGCCATTTAACAAGCGTGCTTGGCATGCCGGCGTATCTGAATATGAAGGACAAACTGCGTGCAATAATTACAGTATTGGTATTGAGCTTGAAGGCACCGATACAGCTGCTTATACTCACGCTCAGTACGCCTCGTTATGTAATTTAAGTAAATCTATAATGCAGCGCTATCCCAAAATTACCTCTTCGCGTATTGTGGGGCACTGCGATATTGCACCCGGTCGCAAAACAGACCCCGGCAGTAGTTTTAACTGGCCATTATTTTTAAATATGCTTGAGCAACCAAGCTGAGAGAGTCACTATCATGATTTTAGTTTCTATTATTTTAGCGTTAATTTTAGAGCGTTTAGGGGCGCGAGCTAACTATTGGCAAATAAGCTATTACGCTAATGGCTATTTAAAACGCTCCAACCGCTTACTTGCCAGTAACGGTTTATTTAGTTCGGCAATTGGTTTTTTAATTTGGCTATTTTTACCTGTAGTAGCTATGGCGTGTATTTACAACTTGTCGGAATTTGTTTTGTGGGAGTTGGCCATTAATATTGCTGTTTTACTTGTTTGCTTTGGTTGTGCAAAGCAACGTGCTTTATATAAAGCGTATTTAAACGCACTTACACGCGATGATGGTACCGCGGCGTCTTTATATGCATTGCAAATGGGGCAAAAACGTACTGAAGATCAAAAAGGCGGTGAAACCTTTGGGCAAACACTTGCTTGGGTAAATTTTAGGTTTTACTGTGCAGTTATTTTTTGGTTTGTTGTTTTAGGTGCGCCGGGTGCTGTTTTATATGCCCTTGTACGTACCTTTGCTGATTTAGTACGAGACAACCACAAAGTAATATTTGCTAAACATTTTAAGTTAATACATAAATTACTGTTTTGGTTAGATTGGTTACCCGCACGTATAGCGAGTTTTGGTTATTTAGTGATTGGTAACTTTAATAAAGGCACTAGCTGCTGGTTACACTACGCGCTTGATTTTTCAAGCCCTAACCGAAAGGTCGTCACCTATACTGCGCTTGCAGCAGAGCAAGTAGAAAAGCGTTATTATGGTTGTACTTACGAGGCAACGTGTATGATTAAATTAGTTAAGCGTAATGTGCTCTTTTATTTAGTTTTAATTGCATTACTTACCCTGTTTGGTGGTTTGTCTTAACACCTTATTTATTTTTACAGCCAATTTAAAAGCAAAGCACTTATTGATGCCCAAGAGCTTTGCTTTTTGGTTACCTTTTCTATTTAAACATAGCGATTAGCCCCTCCTTTAAAATAGAGTTAAAACTCTAAATCTATCTGGTCAGACCATTTGAATGACCAGCTTACTAGCCTCTCAAAACTAAGCTATATTGTGTATTGTTTGATCTTCGTTAAAAATGCGTTACGCTAATATTCCCGTACAAGTAACCTGTAAATTGACAGCTATATGGGTTTTTGATAACGTATTGCAAATTCTTGGTATGACCAATTTACCTTTTGGGTAAATCTTATAACTTTGAGCTCCAGTTTTAGGGCTTGGTATTTATACAACGCGGACGTTGATTCATGTCTTTAAAGATTAAAGCAGCAAAACTATCTGATGTTATTTTACAGCAACTCGAAAATATGATTCTTGAGGGCTCGTTAGCACCAGGAGAAAAGCTGCCTCCAGAGCGTGAACTAGCAAAACAGTTTGAAGTGTCTCGTCCTTCGCTGCGCGAGGCCATTCAAAAGCTAGAAGCAAAAGGGCTAGTTACGCGTCGTCAAGGCGGTGGTACGTTTGTAAAAAATCAGCTGGAAGAAGGGTTAACTGATCCGTTGTTTGAACTGATAAGTAAACACCCTGAGTCACAATTTGATTTGCTCGAATTTCGTCATGCTTTAGAAGGTATTGCTGCTTACTACGCAGCACTGCGAGGTACAAGTAACGATTTTACTAAAGTAAAACAAAGCTTTGATAAAATTGCGCTTTCGCAAGATGACTTACAGCAAAAAGCAAAAGCAATTAATGCCTTTCATTTTAGTGTGGCTGAGGCCTCACATAATGTTGTGTTATTGCACTTGGTGAGAGGTATGCAGGCGTTGCTTGAGCAAAACGTATTGCAAAATTTAACGGTTTTATTAGAAAAACCTGATATTAGCAGTCAGTTAGCCGAGCACAGGCGTTTGTTAATGGATGCGGTTATTGACGGCAATCCAGAACAAGCTCGTTTAGCAAGTAATGCGCATTTAGCGTTTATTGAGGAAGCATTACTTGAAGCGGGCAAAGAATATTCGCGAATTGAACGTAGTTTAAGACGCACAAAACAAAATTAAGCTAATACTCTATTACTTGAACACACTAACTTAAGTATCAGTTGTATTAAATTAACAACATTCGTATTTTAAACATAAGGAAACCTCCATATGTCTGAAGTCAATAAAATTGACGTAGACGCGCTAGAAACACAAGAGTGGTTACAAGCTCTTGAATCAGTTGTGCGTGAAGAAGGTGTTGAACGAGCTCAGTACTTACTTGAGCAAGTATTAGAGCAAGCCCGCTTAGACGGCGTTGATATGCCAACGGGTATTACCACGAACTACGTTAATACTATTCCTGTAGATCAAGAGCCTGCTTACCCAGGTGATGTGAACCTTGAACGTCGTATTCGTTCAATTATTCGTTGGAACGCGATTATGATCGTTCTGCGTGCATCTAAAAAAGATCTCGACTTAGGCGGCCATATGGCGTCTTACCAATCGTCAGCAGCATTTTATGAAGTGTGTTTTAACCACTTTTTTAAAGCGCCAAACGAGGTAGACGGTGGTGACTTAGTTTATTACCAAGGCCATATTTCTCCGGGTATTTACGCGCGTGCATTTGTTGAAGGGCGTTTAAGCGCAGCTCAACTAGACAACTTCCGCCAAGAAGTAGATGGTAAAGGTTTACCATCGTACCCACACCCTAAATTAATGCCTGAATTTTGGCAGTTCCCAACGGTATCAATGGGTTTAGGCCCAATTGCATCTATTTACCAAGCGCGTTTCTTAAAATACCTAGACGGCCGTGGCTTAAAAGACACTAAAAACCAACGTGTATACGCGTTTTTAGGTGATGGTGAAATGGATGAGCCAGAATCACGCGGCGCAATCTCTTTTGCTGCACGTGAAAAGTTAGACAACCTATGTTACTTAATTAACTGTAACTTACAGCGTCTAGATGGCCCAGTAATGGGTAATGGCAAAATTATTCAAGAACTTGAAGGCCTATTTAAAGGCGCTGGTTGGAACGTAATTAAAGTTGTATGGGGAAGCGGTTGGGATATTCTGCTAGCTAAAGATACAACAGGTAAATTACTACAATTGATGAACGAAACAATTGACGGTGATTACCAAACATATAAAGCAAAAGATGGCGCGTACGTTCGTGAGCATTTCTTTGGTCGTTACCCAGAAACAGCAGCCCTTGTTGCTGATATGACGGATGACGAAATTTTTGCGCTTAAGCGTGGTGGTCATGAGCCATCAAAACTTTACGCAGCGTTTAAAAAGGCCGAGCAAACTAACGACCGTCCTACTGTGATACTTGCTAAAACTGTAAAAGGTTACGGCATGGGTGAAGCAGCTGAAGGTAAAAACATTGCGCACCAAGTGAAAAAAATGGACATGAGCCATGTTGAACACTTACGTGACCGTTTAGGCCTACAAGACTTAGTCTCTGAAGAAGCAATTAAAGACTTACCTTACTTAGAGCTTGATGAAAGCTCTGAAGAGTACAAATACTTACACGCTCGTCGTAAAGACTTAGAAGGTTATACACCAACTCGCATAGCTAAGTTTTCTGAAAAATTACAGTTGCCAGAAGTAGCAGCATTTAAGCCACTACTTGAAGAGCAAAAACGTGATATTTCAACCACAATGGGCTTTGTTCGTGCACTTAATATTTTATTAAAAGACAAAGGCATTGGTAAAAACATTGTACCAATTATTGCCGATGAAGCGCGTACCTTTGGTATGGAAGGTTTATTCCGTCAAATTGGTATTTACAACCCACATGGCCAAAACTATACCCCTCAAGACCGTGATATTGTTTCTTATTATAAAGAAGCTACATCAGGGCAAGTACTTCAAGAAGGTATTAATGAGTTAGGTGCAATGTCGTCATGGGTTGCTGCTGCAACATCATACAGCACGAATGATTTACCAATGATCCCATTCTACATTTACTACTCTATGTTTGGTTTCCAACGTGTTGGTGACATGGCATGGATGGCGGGAGACCAACAAGCACGTGGTTTCTTGTTAGGTGCTACGGCTGGTCGTACTACGCTAAATGGTGAAGGTTTACAGCACGAAGATGGTCACAGCCATATTCTTGCAAACACGGTTCCTAACTGTATTTCTTACGACCCGACTTACGCATTTGAAGTTGCCGTAATTGTACAAGATGGTATTCGTCGTATGTACGGTGACGACCAAGAAAATATTTACTACTACCTAACGCTAATGAACGAAAACTACCATCAGCCAGCTATGCCTGAAGGTGCTGAAGAAGGTATTCGTAAAGGTATTTATAAGCTTGAAAGCTACGAAGGTAAAAAAGCCAACGTACAGCTATTAAGCTCAGGTACTATCATGACTGAAGTGCGTAAAGCGGCTGCAATTCTAAGTGATGATTACGGCATTGCATCAGATGTTTACTCTGTAACGTCATTCAATGAGCTTACGCGTGATGGTCAAGATGTTGAGCGCTTCAACATGCTTAACCCTGAAAGCGAGCAAAAAACAGCTTACATCACGAGCGTATTAAACGACTCAGTAACTGTTGCCGCTACCGATTACATGAAAAACTACGCAGAACAAGCGCGTTCATTTATTCCTAGCAGCAACTATAAAGTGTTAGGTACAGATGGTTACGGTCGTTCTGATAGCCGTGAAAACTTACGTCGTCATTTTGAAGTTAACGCAAGCTACGTTGTTGTTGCTACGTTATCTGAACTTGCTAAACGCGGTGAAGTTGAAAAGTCTGTTGTTGTTGACGCGCTTAAGAAATTCGACATCGACACAAATAAACTAAACCCACTGTACGCATAAGAGGTTTGTAATGAGTATTGAAATTAATGTTCCAGATATCGGTGGCGATGACGTAGAAGTAACCGAAATCTTAGTAAGCGTTGGTGACAAAGTAGATGTTGACCAATCTTTACTGACAGTTGAAGGCGACAAAGCCTCAATGGAAGTACCTGCTGCGCAAGCGGGTACCGTAAAAGAAATTAAAGTAAATGTTGGCGATACAGTAACAACGGGCTCTTTAGTATTTATATTTGAAGGCGAAAGCGCAGGTGCTGATTCAGCACCTGAAGCCCCCGCTGAATCGGCGGCACCAGCTCACGCTTCAGGTTCTTCAACTAAAGAAGTAACCGTACCAGATATTGGTGATGACGAAGTTGAAGTAACTGAAATCATGGTTGCTGTTGGCGATACCGTTGAGGAAGAGCAATCTATCTTAAACGTTGAAGGCGACAAAGCAGCTATGGAAGTACCTGCACCGTTTGCTGGTACTGTAAAAGAAATAAAAGTAGCCACTGGCGATACAGTAAAAACAGGTTCATTAGTATTTGTTTTTGAAGTTGCAGGTTCGAGCGCATCTGCATCAGATGCACCTAAGCAAGAGTCTGCACCAGCAGAGCCTGCTCAAAGCGCTGAGCCAAGCATAAAAGAAGTAAACGTCCCTGATATTGGCGACGACGAAGTTGAAGTAACTGAAATCATGGTTGCTGTTGGCGATACCGTTGAAGAAGAGCAATCTATCTTAAACGTTGAAGGCGACAAAGCGGCTATGGAAGTACCCGCGCCATTTGCAGGTATAGTTAAAGAAATTAAAGTAGCAGCGGGCGATAAAGTAAAAACTGGTTCACTTATTTTTGTATTTGAAGTTGCAGGCAGTGCACCTGCAAAAGCTTCAGCACCTGCTGAACAAAAGCCAGCGGCGGCACCTGCAAAAACCGAGTCTGCGCCAGCACAGGCTGCACCTGCCGCTAAAGTTAGCAACGAAAGTTTTGAAAACAATAGCGCGTATGCTCATGCATCGCCCGTTGTTCGTCGTTTAGCACGTGAGTTTGGTATTAACTTAGCGAACGTAAAAGGCACGGGTCGTAAAAACCGTGTGGTTAAAGAAGACGTGCAAAACTATGTTAAAAGCTTAGTGAAGCAAGTTGAGTCTGGTCAAGTTTCAGCATCAGCAGGTAATGCTGGTGGCAGTGAGCTTGGCTTAATTCCTTGGCCAAAAGTAGATTTTGCTAAATTTGGTGAAATTGAAGAGAAAAAACTGTCTCGCATCCAAAAGCTATCGGGTAAAAACTTACACCGTAACTGGGTACAAATACCGCATGTTACACAGTTTGACGAAGCAGATATCACAAGCCTTGAAGTATTCCGTAAAGAACAAAACGTTTTAAGCGAGAAGAAAAAGCTTGGCGTTAAAATCACACCACTAGTGTTTGTGATGAAAGCTGCGGCTAAAGTACTTGCTGAGTTCCCAACGTTTAACTCGTCGCTGTCTGAAGATGGTGAAAGCTTGATTCTTAAAAAGTACATTAATATTGGTGTTGCAGTAGATACGCCTAATGGCTTAGTTGTTCCAGTATTTAAAGACGTGGACAAAAAAGGCATTATTGAGCTATCTCGTGAGCTAATGGAAGTATCTAAAAAAGCGCGTGAAGGCAAGTTAACGTCATCTGATATGCAAGGCGGTTGTTTTACTATTTCAAGTTTAGGCGGTATTGGCGGTACGGCATTTACGCCAATTGTTAACGCACCAGAGGTTGCTATTTTAGGTGTATCTAAATCTGAAATGAAACCTAAGTGGAACGGTAAAGACTTTGAGCCTAAATTAATGGTTCCGTTGTCTATGTCATACGATCACCGTGTGATTGACGGTGCTCTAGCTGCACGCTTTACAGCAACGCTTGCTAGCTACATGAGCGACATACGTCAATTAGTGATGTAATCGCTACAATATGAACAAAATCAAATCCCAGCCAGTTGTTTTTAGCTGGGATTTTTACTATATGCAATGATACAATCTTTGCACTATTTGTGAATTGCTCTGATTTTCTGCCCATGCAGAAACATGGCAGTTAAATTTTAGGGCAGTGTCCCGTTCAAACAATTAAGGTAATAGCATGAGCAACGAATTAAAAACTCAAGTTGTTGTACTAGGCGGTGGTCCTGGTGGTTACTCTGCGGCTTTCCGTGCTGCTGACTTGGGCTTAGAAGTTACATTAGTAGAATCGCGTGAAACATTAGGCGGCGTATGTCTTAATGTTGGTTGTATTCCTTCAAAAGCACTTTTACACGTAGCTAAAGTAATTGATGACGCTGCAGAAATGTCATCTCATGGTGTTACTTTTGGTGCACCGCAAATTGACTTAGACAAAATCCGTTCTTGGAAAGAGTCTGTTGTTGGTCAGCTTACGGGCGGCTTAGACGGCATGGCTAAAATGCGTAAAGTTAAAGTTGTACCAGGCTATGGTAAATTTACTGGTAGCAACACTTTAGCTGTTGAAGGTGCTGACGGTACAACTACTATCACATTCGATAATGCTATTATTGCCGCAGGTTCAAAACCAGTTAATTTACCTTTTATCCCAGAAGATGACCGTGTAATTGACTCAACTGGCGCATTAGAGCTTAAAGATATTCCTGAAAAACTACTTGTTTTAGGCGGTGGTATCATCGGTCTTGAAATGGGAAGTGTTTACCGCGCATTAGGTTCTGCCATTGATGTAGTAGAATTTGCTGATCAATTAGTTCCTGCAGCTGATAAAGATATTATCAAAATTTACCAAAAATACGTAAGCGATAAGTTTAACGTTATGCTTTCAACTAAAGTTGTTGCTGTTGAAGCGAAAGACGATGGCTTATACGTTACATTTGAAGGTAAAAATGCACCAGCTGAGCCAGTACGTTACGATAAAGTACTTGTTGCAGTAGGTCGTACGCCTAACGGTAATTTACTTGATGCTGAAAAAGCAGGCGTAAATGTAGATGAGCGTGGTTTTATTAACGTTGATAAACAGTTACGTACTAATGTAAGCAATATTTTTGCAATTGGTGACTTAGTTGGCCAGCCTATGCTTGCGCATAAAGCGGTTCATGAAGGTCATGTTGCTGCAGAAGTTATCTCTGGTCAGAAGCATTTCTTCGACCCTAAATGTATTCCTTCAATTGCCTACACTGACCCAGAAATTGCATGGGTAGGTGTTACTGAGAAAGAAGCTAAAGAGCAAGGTTTAAGCATTGAAACTGCGGTATTCCCGTGGGCTGCTTCAGGTCGTGCAATTGCATCTTCTCGTACTGAGGGTTCTACTAAGCTTATCTTTGATAAAGAAAGCGGCCGTATAATTGGTGGTGCTATGATTGGTATTAACGCGGGCGAAATGCTTGGCGAAATCGGTTTAGGTATTGAAATGGGTGCAGATGGTGAAGACTTAGCACTTACTATTCATGCTCACCCAACATTGAACGAATCAATTGGCCTTGCAGCTGAAATTTTTGAAGGTTCAATCACTGATTTACCAAACAAAAAAGCAGTTAAAAAGAAGAAGTAAGTTCTTTTAACTAGCAACGCTTTTTTAAAACCCAAGCTTCGGCTTGGGTTTTTTGTTTTATAGCTGTTAATCCAAACATAAACAAAACTTGCTTTAATAAAATGCCATTTTATTTTGAGCTGATAGCTGATAGCTGATAGCTGATATCTATTCATCACGTTTTTAGCTACAATATGCGCCGATCAAATTTAAGGTAATTAATCACTGTGACTCACTCTTCCCATAATTCAGTACTGGTATTACGCGCTCAGCAAATTAGCGAGTCTCGTCGCGAATTTAATGCCCGTGGCGCTAAGTTAGCACGTTGTGAGCAATGCTTAATTGCAAAGCACTACTGTATTTGTGAAGGCGTAGAGAAAGCACAGTGCGATGCTGCAGTGTGTTTATTGATGTACCATAACGAAAGTTTTAAACCTTCAAATACGGGGCGTTTAATTGCCGAAATTATACCCGATAACCATGCTTTTAAATGGGATAGAACTAATCCAGATGATGCGCTAATAGCGCTTATTAATGATGAGCAATATCAGCCAATGGTTATTTTTCCTGCTGAGGATGTAGAAGAGGGGCGAGCTATTACGCAAGTGAATATTGAGCCTAATAAAAAGCCGCTATTCATATTTTTAGATGGTACATGGCGTGAAGCGAAAAAAATGATTCGTAAAAGCCCATATTTAGATAACTTGCCCGTATTGTCTATTACAGCTGATAAGTTATCAGACTATCGCTTACGAGTTGCGCCTCATGCGCATCAATTAGGCACAGCTGAAGTAGGTATTTTAGTGCTAGCACTCGCGGGTGAAATGGATGCAGCTAAAAAGCTTGAGGATCACTTTATAAAGTTTAGAGATGCGTATCTTATGGGAAAACGAAATAAAGGTAGACCCGAGTCTCTCTAATACCGATTGTATTGAGTATTAAATTTAGGGCAAAGAAAAGCGCGCTCTATCTCTAGGCGCGCTTGCGGAATCTTCTAATTTTCTGCATCCTGCAATTGAACTTAATCAACTCCAATTTTTACTGTTCCATGTTTATTGCTATATTACTTTTTAGTTCTATGCAATATAAGCCAATCCGGGCTTATCTCCTTTATTCCTAAACGTCCTGTTGCGGTAAAACCTATTACCAAATCCTTCATTTGCACGTCCTAGTGCTTCCGTGTTGTTATCAGTCCATTGTGTTGCCTGTTAAGGCCTGTCCTTTATATTCCTTCAACTTCCTGTTAAGCAACACTCCAATGTTGCACTCCTGTGTGCATCTTCCTGATGCTGTCCGTTTATTAACACTCCGTTGCGATGCTCATCCTGAGCCTGTCCTAACTCCGTGTTATCCTTCATAACCAATCACTGGTTTGCGAGTAATTGATCCCTGTCCTTTCACTCGTTAAGCATCATTGCTTAGTTGATGAGGTAATTATAGGTGAATGGTCCAACTAAAGTAGGGCAAAAACCCTAAATAGTTTATGTATTATTATTGTTAAATACTATATAGGTATTAAATATCAATGGCTTATGTTGTTTTTGCTAGGTATTTAATCGGCGTTTTACTTATAAGCTGCCACTTCCGTGAGATATCTCTTACAGGGTATTTCTGTTTTGGACGCTTTTTTAGTATTTATGGGTATTTAGGGTGTGCACTTTTTAACTGTTCACGGTAGAATTATTGATAATAATTACTATTTAGGTGGAATAATGAAGAAAACACTCGCTATCGCTTTAGGGTTTATCGTATCGGCGCCAGCCTTTGCAAATGATGTTGTTAATATTTACTCTTTTCGCCAACCTTTTTTAATACAACCTATTTTAGACGATTTTACAAAACAAACCGGTATTAAAACAAATGTTGTGTTTGCTAAAAAAGGCTTAATCGAGCGTGTAAAACGCGAAGGTAAACATAGTAAAGCTGATTTAGTTCTTACTTCTAATTTTAGTGCACTCATTCAATTGGAAGATTTAAACTTAACTCAAACAATTAATAGCACTAATGTAAATGCTAACGTACCTTCTGCTTTTCGAGATGGAGATGGTCAATGGGTTGCGCTAACAAAACGCGTGCGAAATGTATATTCGTCGAAAGATCGTTTGGGCGCATTACCAAAGCTCACTTACGAAGAACTAGCCGATCCAAAGTATAAAGGGCAAATTTGTACTCGTTCAGGTAAACATCCGTATAACCTAGGGTTAGTTGCTTCAATGATTGCGCATCACGGTGAAGCGCAAACTAAAACATGGCTTGAAGGCGTCAAGGCTAATTTAGCACGTAAACCACAAGGCAATGACCGTGCTCAAGTTAAAGCCGTTAAAGAGGGGCTATGTAATCTTGCGTTAGGCAATAGTTACTACTTGGGTAAAATGTTGCAAGACGAAGAACAAAAAGCATGGGCTGAGGCGGTACACATTAATTTCCCTAATCAAATTAATCGTGGTTCACATATTAATGTTTCGGGGGCTGTTATCACTAAATATGCTAAAAACCCTGAAAATGCCTTGAAACTCATAGAGTATATGACCGACAATAAAGCGCAAAACATGTATGCATCGCTTAATATGGAATACCCAGTTAAGCCTGGTGTGCAATTATCCAGTTTGGTTGCATCATGGGGCAGCTTTAAAGAAGATAGCTTGCCACTTGATGAGATCAGTAAATATCGTCCGTTAGCGCTTAAGTTAATTGATGAGGTGAAGTTCGATCTTTAATGACTTATAAATTTAAGCTGTCTAAATGGCAGCTATTCGCGTGGTCGACAGGTTTAGTTTTGTCGGCCCCGTTGTTCTTCCTTCTTTTTGAATCGCTACAAGGCAACTCAGAGGTTTTTACTCACCTTTGGGACACTGTGCTTTGGGATTACATTTCTAATACTGTACTACTTATATTAGGTGTGTGTGCACTCAGTAGTGTTATAGCGTTGCCACTTGGTTGGCTAACTGCTTATTGTAACTTTCCCGGTAAAAAACATTTTGAATGGGCGCTCATGCTGCCCCTTGCTATGCCTACTTACATTATTGCCTACGTGTATACTGATTTACTTGATTATGCAGGACCCGTGCAAATTACTCTAAGGGAGTGGTTTGGCTGGCAATCTCCCAGTGACTATTGGTTTTTTGATATACGTACCCTGCCGGGCGCAATAGTCATGATTGCCTTGGTGCTTTACCCATACTTATTTTTAATTTTTAAAACGGCTTTGAGAGAGCAGTCTTTTAAATTGGTACAGGCAAGTCAACTAATGGGACTTTCCCCAACTAAAAGTTTTTTTAAAGTGAGTCTTGTATTATCTCGTGGTTCTATTGTTGCTGCTCTTGCGCTCATTAGTATGGAAACAATGGCCGATTTTGCAACAGTAAGTTATTTTGCTGTTAGCACGCTCACAACCGCGGTATACGATACATGGTTTGGTTATTACTCCTTGACTGCTGCTGCAAAAATATCAGGTGTCATGCTGTTACTACTTTTTTTAGCGCTTATGGCAGAGCGCTTTAGTCGTCGTAATCAAGCTGTATTTGAACGCCAATCGGGCGTAAATAGTGAAGCACTTTATATTTTAAAGGGAAAGTCGGCTTGGTTAGCAACGGCATTTTGTGGCACGGTTTTACTTGTATCTTTTGTGATCCCGATTGCAGTATTACTTAATTACGCCATTACCTACTTTGAAAAAGCATGGAGTGCTGAGTTTTTTAATTATGCGTGGCAAAGCCTAAAAGTGGCAGGCGTTGTGAGCGTAATAACAATTGCATTAGGTGTTTTTGTTGTTTTTTATCAGCGTATAGCAACACAGTCTTACCCTCTCGTTCCTGGGCGACTAGCGAGTACGGGCTATGCACTGCCTGGCACCGTATTAGCAATTGCCGTTTTATTACCTCTAACACTGTTAGAAAGTAGTATTAATAATGTATTAGAGCCTTATAATTTAGACATAGGTTTGTTACTAACAGGCAGTGTGTTTACTATTGTGATTGCTTATGTCGTTCGGTTTTATGCCATTGCTCACGGAGCGATAGAGTCGAGCTTTGTGCGTATTAGTCCATCACTTGATATGGCAAGCCAGTCTATGGGTAAAAGCCAAGGCCAAACATTGCGTTTAGTGCACCTACCTTTATTAAGAAGAGGCTTACTGACAGCTGCCTTACTCGTTTTTATTGAATGCATGAAAGAACTTCCTGCTGCGTTATTACTCAGACCATTTAACTTTGAAAGTCTAGCAACGCATGTTTTTCAGTACGTGAGTGATGAGCAGTTAGAGCTGGCTTCTATATCTGCTTTATCTATTGTTATTGTTGGATTTATCCCCTTGTATTTTATTAATCGTTCTATGGAGCAACACACTTAAATGAGTAGTTTAATTTTGCAAGGTGTCAGCTATCACTATAACGGTACAAAGGTGATCGAAAACTTAGACTTAACCGTGGGTAAAGATGAGATTGTATGCTTGCTTGGTGCCAGTGGCTGCGGTAAAACCACCACATTAAAAGCCATTGCAGGCTTAGTTGAGGCCAAGCACGGAAGTGTATTTATAGATGGCAAGCTGGTAAGTGATGGGTCAACATTTATTGCACCAGAGCACCGAAATATAGGTATGATGTTTCAAGATTACGCGTTGTTTCCTCATCTAAGCGTAGCAAATAACATTGCGTTTGGGTTAGGTAAAATGAGCCAATCCGAAAAACAACAGCGTGTGGATGAAATGCTTCAGTTAGTGCATTTGTCTGGTTGCGCAGATAGATTTCCTCACCAGCTTTCTGGTGGGCAGCAGCAACGCGTTGCAATTGCCCGTGCGTTGGCTTATAAACCAAGTTTACTACTTCTTGATGAGCCGTTTTCAAATATAGATACCCAAGTTCGTTTTGAATTAATTGCAGATATTCGCCGTATTATTAAGGCGCAACAAGTATCAGCGGTATTTGTTACCCATTCAAAAGAAGAAGCTTTTGCTTTTTCTGACACGCTTGCCATTATGGACCGCGGTAATATTGCCCAACAAGGTACGCCAGAGCAGCTTTTTGCAGCTCCTAGGTCAAAGGTGGTTGCAGAGTTTCTAGGTCAAGGCATATACTTATCCGCAGAAGCATTAACGGCTACTGAATATAAAACACCTTTTGGCACCGTTGAGTCAGATATGCAAACGAGCTGCTATCCATGTAGTGGTGAGTTATATGTGCGACCTCACCAAATTGAACTTTTGCAAGAGTGTCAAAGTGACAAACTCAGTAAACGGGCTACAATATTAAGTCGTCGCTTTATTGGCTCTGCGTATGTTTATAAAGTTGTTATAGCCGAACAAACGCTTGAAGTTGAAGCGCAATATGGCCAATCATTTGAAATCAATGAGCAGGTTATAATAAAAATAAAACCCCACACAGTGAATTTTTTTGAATCATAGTTAATGTGATTCACTGTGTACATATCTGTAAAACTGAGGAATAACAATGGCGCAAGCGCAATCTGGGATTTGTGCTGAAGCAAACCTGCATGGTTTGCATTTATTTTTTAATGTGTTTGATGGTCAAGACGAATCATTGCGCGCTAAATTAAAACAAGTAAGCGCAATTGAAGAAGAGTTTAATGATCAGTTTTCAGAGTCGATGTTGTCGTGCGTTGTTGCCATTGGCGCCCAATATTGGCCTCATATTCTTCCTGAGTATATTCCTAGTGAGCTGCAAAGCTTTCCTAATATAAATCATGCAGATCACCAAATGAGTGTTCAGCCGTGCGACTTGTTTGTGCAGGTGCGTTCAGACAGAGAAGACGTAAACCACTTATTTGCATTGCAAGTTTTAAAGCTTTTTGCACCTGATGTGGAGCTGGTGGAGCAAATACGTAACTTTCGTTTTTTAGATGGCCGAGATTTTAATGGTTTTATTTATGGTGGTGATATGCCACACGGAAGAAAAAAGCGTTCAACTGCTTTAATTAATAAACCTGGTTGTTTTGAAGATCAGGGAAGTTATATTCATGTTCAGCGCTATAAACACGACTTAACTGTTTGGCAGCACTTATCGCTCAGTGAGCAAGAGCAAATTATGGGCCGTACACGACTTGATAATACGCTTATAACCCCAGCATTAAATACCAGTCATGCCACGCGTAGCGAATTAAAAGATGAAGAGGGGCAACCCCTTTTGTTGAATCAAAGCATGCCTTATGGCGATGTTTATGAGCAAGGTATGTTATGCATAAGCTGCGCAAGTACTGGTACTGCATTTGAGGCTGTATTAAATAGCCGTTTAGGAGAGGGGGAGTGTTACGACCATTGGCTTGATTTTACTCAAGCCGATATGGGGTCTGCTTTTTTTGCCCCCTCAGTTGGGTTTTTAAAGCAAATTTAAACCGTATCAAATAAAATACGTACTCGTTCAAGCGTAACGTCTATTTCAGAAATTTTAGCTGGGGCAATAAATATAGTATCGTCTCCGGCAATAGTACCTAATACACCATCGGCCTTTCCTAACGAGTCAAGTAAGCGGGCAATAAGCTGCGCAGCGCCTGGACTGGTGCGAATAATGATCATCATTTCATTATGCATAATATCAATGACTAACTGGCGTAATGGGCTTTTAGCGGTCGGCACTCCCATTTCAGCGGGTAGGCAGTAAACCATTTCTTGTTTAGCGTTGCGGGTACGCACAGCACCAAACTTACTTAACATGCGTGACACTTTACTCTGGCTTATATTGTCAAAGCCTTGCTCTTTAAGCGCATCAACTATTTCGCCTTGAGAGCCAAAGTTTTCTTCTTTTAAAAGTGATTTAAACGCTTTTACCAATGCTTCTTGTTTATCTTGAGGTTGCATAGTCTTTATTCATTATTGTTATTTATGCTGTAAATAGTACACAAAAATGAATAATTATGCAGCAGTTGTTTAGTCAACTTGACAGTTTGATGCGATAAACCACCAAAGTTTACAACTATGGTCGAAAATATCGCAAAATAGGTCCGATAAATTTGTTTTTAGGCGCTAATTTCATTATCTTAAGGGCCACAAGTATTTCCTACCTCAAATGACGGAGAATTCCAATGAAAGTTGCTGTATTAGGTGCTGCAGGCGGTATCGGTCAAGCATTGTCTTTACTATTAAAAACAGGCTTACCAGCTGGTTCTGAATTATCACTTTACGATGTTGCACCAGTTGTACCAGGTGTTGCTGTTGACCTATCACACATCCCAACTGATGTTAAAGTAGCAGGTTTTGGCGCAGACGATTTAAACAAAGCGCTTGACGGTGCTGATATTGTTTTAATCCCAGCGGGTATGCCACGTAAACCAGGTATGGATCGTGCAGATTTATTTAACGTAAATGCCGGTATCATCAAAACACTAGCTGAAGGCATTGTAGCTAGTTGTCCTAAAGCACTTGTGGGTATCATTACTAACCCAGTAAACGGCACAGTACCGATTGTTGCTGAAGTGTTCAAAAAAGCAGGCACATACGATGCAAGCCGTGTATTTGGTATTACTACGCTTGACGTGATTCGTTCAGAAGCATTTGTTGCTGAACTTAAAGGCGTAGACGTTGCTACAGTTAAAGTACCAGTAATTGGTGGTCACTCTGGCACAACTATTCTTCCTCTACTTTCTCAAGTTGAAGGCGTAACTTTCACTGAAGACGAAGTTGCTGCACTTACTCCACGTATCCAAAATGCAGGTACTGAAGTAGTAAATGCTAAAGCAGGTGGTGGTTCAGCTACATTATCAATGGGTGCTGCTGCAGCACGTTTTTGTATGTCTTTAGTTAAAGGCCTACAAGGTGAAGATGTTGTAGATTACGCATACGTTGCTGTTGAAGATGGTGATGCAGAGTATTTTGCACACCCAGTACGTTTAGGTAAAAACGGCGTTGAAGAAATTCTTTCTTACGGCGAACTAAGCGCATTTGAAGAAAAAGCGAAGAACGATATGCTTGAGACACTGAAAAAAGACATCAAAGAAGGTGTTGATTTCATGGCGTAATAGCCAGAATGAGCATTAAAAAAGCCTGCATTTGCAGGCTTTTTTGTTGCTCGAATGTTATTTACTATTAGTGTTAAATAACAGGCTCGTTAAGGCTAGTGATCACGGTCAACGGCTATACGGGCTAAGCTTACCAATGCGTGCTTGTATTCAGATTCTGGTAAAAAATCTAAGCAAGCAATTGCTTTATCGGCTTCAAGCTCTGCTTTTTGCATTGTAAACTCAAGCGCATTGGTTTGTTTTAACGTAGATAAAATCTCTTCTAAATGTTCCATACCATTACTGTGCTCAATAGCATCACGAATTAACTGTGTTTGATGCGCATTACCGTGTTGCATTGCATATATAAGTGGTAGGGTAGGCTTACCTTCGGCTAGATCATCGCCTATATTTTTACCTAGCTGGTCTGCATCGGCGTTATAATCAAGCACATCGTCAACAAGTTGAAATGCCGTACCTAAGTGCATACCGTATAAGTTTAATGCATTGAGCGTGGCTTCATCATTATTGGTAATAATAGCAGCAAGCCCGGTAGCAGCCTCAAACAGCTTAGCCGTTTTAGAGTAAATAACTTGCATGTAGCTGGCTTCGGTTGTGTCTGGATCGTTGCAATTCATAAGTTGCAGCACTTCACCTTCAGCAATGATATTGGTAGCATCGGCGAGTATTTGCATAATTTGCATTTTGCCTAAACCAACCATTAACTGGAATGAGCGCGTGTATATAAAGTCGCCAACTAATACGCTAGCAGCATTACCAAATTCAGCGTTAGCGGTCGGGGTGCCTCGGCGTAAGTTTGACTCATCAACAACGTCGTCGTGTAATAAGGTCGCGGTGTGAATAAACTCAACAATGGTCGCAAGTGTAATGTGGTCTTTACCAGTATAACCTAGCGCTTTGGCAGCTAAAATAGCCAACATAGGGCGAACGCGTTTGCCGCCGCTATTAACTATGTATAAACCAAGTTGGTTTACTAACGCCACCTCTGAGCGCATTTGCGCATGTATAAGTTGATTGACGTCATTCATATCGCTTTCTATTAACGCCTGGATAGCTTTTATATCCATTGATCTCCGAGCCAATTTTTATGTGTGAACGGCGCAGATTGTACAACAAAAAACGCACTAGCTCGATATTTTGTGACGATTGATTTAAAAAACCTACCTAAAGTGCTTAATAAGTGCTTAATTCAATCACAAATGTGTTTAATTACTAGACGATGAAAGATGGTTTTTGAGTTTGAATAATGGTCGACGCAGGTTGTAATTTTATTAGTAGGGTTATTTTTGCAAAGAGTTAAAAAGCGCTTGGCAAAAGGCTTAATTAATATAAAATAGAGAAAATATTGAATTGCTCTCAAAGCAGCTACTTTTTATTCATTTTAATTACAAAATAGGCTTGCTAGTTATTTCGCGTTAGCGTAAACTTCGCGCCCTATCGAAGAATATTTTAGTTGCGCCGATTTGAGGGTGCACAGACGGAGTTAATTATGTACGCGGTTTTCCAAAGTGGTGGTAAACAGCATCGTGTGACTGAAGGTCAAACGATTCGTCTTGAAAAATTAGACGTTGAAACTGGTGCGGCAGTTGAATTTGATTCAGTGCTTTTAGTTGCTGATGGTGAGAAGATCGAGATCGGTGTACCGTTCGTAAACGGTGGTAAGATAACAGCAGAGGTTGTTTCACATGGTCGCGGTGAGAAAATTAAGGTTGTTAAATTTAGACGCCGTAAGCATTCTCGTAAGCAAATGGGCCACCGTCAATGGTTCACTGAAGTTAAAATCACTGGCATTAGCGCTTAATTAGAGGTACTTAGAAATGGCACATAAAAAAGCAGCTGGTAGTACTCGTAACGGTCGCGATTCAGAAAGCAAACGCCTAGGTGTTAAGCGTTTTGGTGGCGAATCAGTTCTAGCGGGTAGCATCATTGTTCGTCAGCGTGGAACACGTTTCCACCCTGGTACAAACGTAGGTATCGGTAAAGACCACACTATCTTTGCAAAAGCAGATGGTAAAGTTCAATTTGAACAAAAAGGTCCTTTAAACCGTAAATACGTAACTATCGTAACTGAGTAATCAGTAAGGTAGTTAAAAAACCCCGCCTTTGCGGGGTTTTTTGTTTTGAGACAAAAATATATACCAAAGCCAAGCCTGCAATCGGCTTGGCTTCGGTATATAATGTATAAATTAGCAAGCCAATCCCTAAAGTGAGTAATCATGAAGTTTGTAGATGAAGTAGAAATTCGCGCAGAGGCCGGAGACGGCGGAAGCGGTATCGTGTCTTTCCGACGTGAAAAATATGTCCCAGATGGTGGGCCTGACGGCGGTGACGGTGGAGACGGTGGTAGTGTTTATCTACAAGCTGATGAAAACTTAAATACCCTGATTGACTATCAGTTTGAGCGCTTTCACAGAGCTGAACGCGGTACAAACGGACGTAGCCGAAACTGTACAGGTAAAAAAGCAGACGACTTGTTTGTAATGGTCCCTGTGGGTACGCGTATAACCGATGTTGATACGCAAGAAGGGCTTGGTGATTTGACCCAACATGGTCAACGAATTTTGGTTGCAAAAGGTGGTTTCCACGGCTTGGGGAATGCACGTTTTAAATCAAGTACTAACCGAGCGCCTCGTCAAAAAACACTAGGTACACCCGGTGAAGTACGTAACTTAAAATTAGAGTTACTATTGCTAGCTGACGTAGGTTTACTAGGTTTGCCAAATGCTGGTAAATCGACCTTTATTCGCAGTGTGTCAGCAGCAAGACCAAAAGTAGCTGATTACCCATTTACAACGCTTATTCCTAATTTAGGTGTAGTGCGTCCGGAAGCTAACAAGTCATTTGTAATAGCTGATATACCTGGGTTGATTGAAGGTGCGTCTGATGGTGCCGGTTTAGGTATCCGCTTCTTAAAGCATTTAGAGCGTTGTCGTGTGTTATT
Organism: Pseudoalteromonas sp. APM04; assembly: GCF_022809815.1. NCBI lineage: Bacteria > Pseudomonadati > Pseudomonadota > Gammaproteobacteria > Alteromonadales > Pseudoalteromonadaceae > Pseudoalteromonas > Pseudoalteromonas sp. APM04. The sequence goes on along the minus strand of NZ_CP094441.1, from coordinate 2,983,224 downwards.
GCACATTATTGACGTAATGCCTGTAGATGGATCAAACCCAGTCGATAATGCGTTTGCAATTATAAACGAACTGCATCAATACAGCCCTAAACTTGCAGAAAAGCCGCGTTGGTTAGTATTTAATAAAATAGATTTGTTACCTGAAGATGAAGCACAAGCACTATGCGATGCGATTGCACAAGAGCTAGGTGAGTCTGAAAATATTTATCAAATCTCAGCTATTAACAAGCTGCATACTCAACCGCTTATACACGATATTATGACATTGCTTGATAGCATGCCTAAAGAGAAGTTTGAGCAAGTTGAAGATGAAGAAATAGAATTTAAGTGGGATACCTACCATCAAAAAGCCACCAAAGGCGATGATGATGATTGGGATGACTGGGATGAAGATGATTACGATGTAGAAGTAGTCTACGAACGTTAATTTTCATTAAATATAAAAAGGAGCGTAGGCTCCTTTTTTGTTTTTTAATAGTAAAGTATTAGGTATTTAATGTGATTATTTCAATGATTGCCGCTATGGCAAATAACCGTGTTATTGGTCTTGATAATAAAATGCCGTGGCATTTACCTGCAGATCTCCAACATTTTAAAGCCGTTACTACAGGCAAGCCTGTGATCATGGGTCGTAAAACTTTTGAGTCTATTGGCCGTCCTTTACCTGGTAGACGCAATATTATTATTACGCGCAACACTGAATATAAGGCCGAAGGTATTGAAACGGTAACAAGCCCAGAGGCCGCGCTGAGCTTGGTTTGTGATGTTGAAGAAGTGATGATTATTGGTGGTGGAAATGTTTATCAGCAGTTTTTAACACAAGCTGAGCGCTTATATTTAACCTTTATTGATCTCGATGTTGAAGGCGATACACAGTTCCCTGATTACCAAGCTATTGCAAATTGGGAAGTGAAAGAAGAGCAATCTAAACAGCCAGACGAAAAAAATAAACATAGTTATAAATTCGTAACTTTATATAAATACTGCTAACATTATTGCGAAAGGTTAACTAGGTTGGTACAATATTAACCAGTTAACGTAGGAATAAAGTACCAAACAAGGGTCGACAATGTTTAAATTATCAAAGTTAGTTGTTATTTCTGCTATCGCTGCAGTTTCACTTTCTTACACAGCTCCAGTAAAAGCTGATGATCAACTAGCAATATCTATTTGCGAGTATATCGCAGCAGATGATAAAAACCGTTTACGTAGTAAGTTAAAAAGCTCTCGTGTAAAAATTCGTAACATATATGATTCTATTCAATGTAACGGTAATAACTTATTGCGTCATGCTGTTGCCAGCAATGCTGTAGATGCAGGTGAGTATATTGTTAAAAACTTATCTAAAAGTTCATTGTCAGACGGTGCCGACATAGCCTGGGCTGAAGGCAATCACGCAGGTTCTGCGCTTATTCCTGTAATTAAAGACCGTGCTGGTTTGTAATTATTAGTAATTTAAAAAAAGCCGCGATTATCGCGGCTTTTTTGTTGCTGGAAAAATAATTGACTATTTAGAGGCCGATATTACTGAGTAATATCGGCCTCTATCTGTCAGAGTACCCTGATCAGCTTTTATCATGTTTATTTATGAATGTCTCAGTTCACTCACTTATAAATGCTTCACCTTCAATCATCCATTTAGCTGCAGGCTGACCTTTTAGGTAATGATCGAAGTACTGCATCATACGGACTGAAAAATCGACCTGATTTGGGAATTTTTTAAGGTGATGCGGTTCACCTTCATACTGTAAAAAAGTGGCATCTTTGCCTGCACGACGAAGTGCTAAATAATACTGTACGCCTTCGTGCCATGGCACCGCATCATCTTTGTCTCCAAACATGATTAAAATTGGCGTATTGACCTTGTCAGCAAAAAATACGGGTGAGTTTTCAATATATAACTCTGGTGCCTCAAATAAGTTTTTACCTATGCGGCTTTGTCCTGTTTCGTATTGAAACTGGCGAGCAAGGCCTGACTTTAAGCGTATACCACTGTATGCGCTGGTCATGTTAGATACCGGCGCGCCTGATACAACCGCTTTAAACATATCTGTTTGGGTGATCATAAATGCACTTTGGTACCCGGCCCATGAGTGACCTTGCAAGCCAATTTTGTTTGGATCGGCAATACCAAGATCTATTAACTTTTGGGTAGCATTGATCATGGTTTGCGTTGACGATTTGCCCGGGTGACCTATTTCAAAACGAATATCAGGTAAAAAGATGGCGTAGCCATTTGATGTAAACATTGGGAAATTAGGGCGATGATTTAACTCCATTTTAGGAAAATCAAACATACGCTGGCTCATGTAACGATAAAAATAAACGACAACAGGCACTTTATCGCCTTTTTTGTAACCGTCAGGTTTTATTAAAACACCTTGCAAGTCTTCACCATCAAAGCCTTTGTAGCTAATCAGTTCAGGTTTTTCACCCCAAGCAAAATTTGCGGTTTGAGGGTTCAAATCAGTTACTTTTTGTGTGCTTAAAAAGCTTAAGTCGGTTTGATAAAAATCTGGGAACTGATGATAAGTCTGTTCTGTAAATAGGTATTTATCTGCTTTCTTGGCTTTTTTAACAATATCAAAACGTTTATCACCACTGAGTACTTCAGTAATGGTCGTGTTTTCTAAATCAAGCTTTGCAATCCCCCGTTGCTTTGTTTGAAGGTCAACAGCAGTAACTAGCAGTGTTTCATCTTGTTTAAAGCCTACCTGGTTTCTATCAAGATTAATGACGCGATACTGTGTATTAGTCTGCTTTCCATTTGTTAAGCGTTTAGCTTGATTGGTGTTTACATTAAACGCCCAAATATCATATTTGCTATAAGCAAGTACTTGGCTGCTATCGCTCATCCAGCCTGCAAAACCATAGCCTGGTTGATCTGATGGGTAGTCGTGTTTGTCGTCGGCAAAAGTTGCTTTTATGGCTTTTGTAACCGGAGTAACTTTATTGTTAGCTAATTCTTTTAGTTGTATTTGGTTGTCAGCAAAGTAAGCCGCAAATAAGCCATTAGGAGAAAGAGAAGGTCTAAAAGGGCTGTTAGTCACAATAGGAGTTTGCTTGCCTGTATTAATGTTTACAGCGTAGTAATCTGCAAAAAAGCCGCCATACATTATTTTTTCTAAATAGGGAGTATTTGACGAGCCCAGTAAGGAAGTATCGCGTTCTGTATTAAGAGCAACACTCGGCATTGCAGGGGTACTTAGTTGAACCACTTTTTGTGAATTTACATGGTATACGGCTTCGTAGTGACGGTGCTTATTAACCGCGTTCCATTGCTGTTTTTCTCGTGGTTTTATTTCTGGGTCTTTATTATGCCAAACATCCAAGCCTTTTTGCTCGCGAATAGTGGCAATGTCATAGAGTGAGGTTTCATCTACGAATTCTTTGGCTTTTACTTTCGCTGCAAGTTTTGGTCGGTTTTCAAAGTATAAGCGTTCGCCGTTTTCTGACCAGCTTAGTTTTGCGGTTTTGCCTATAGTCCACTCTTTGTTTGTAGATTCAATAGTTGAAAGTGTTTCGTTTTTCCATAATTGTAGTGAGTGGTTTCGACGGCGGGTATCTTCGTTTACATAATTACCCAAAGTAAATGCTACGGTTGCTTCGATTGGGTGCCATGCTATTTTATTAGCAACAACACCGGGTTCATCAATTAGCACTTCACTTTTAAAAGATGTTAGTGTGATTAGCTTTATTTGGTTGTCGTTACCATCAGGGTAACTTTGGCTTAGCAAAAGCTGATCATTGGTAGCACTTATACTGTAACTAAAAACATTATCAATAGTTTCACTTTGTTGGTTTTTTAAATTAACAATAACGAGCGAGTAAACCTTGTCTTTTTTGTCAGGTGAAATGGCGCTGCTGTCTTCCTCTTTACTCTCATTTTTGGTGTTTTTTTCTACATTATCAGTTTTATCTGCTTTTTTATCTAAGCGATACGCAAGCCATATCCCGTCGTTTGATAATGCGTAGTCTTTTACATTCTCAAAACGTTTTTGCTCACCTGTTTCTGTATTTACTAGCACTAAGTTATTTTTAAGCGTGTTTTTTTTCTTGGTGGTTTCTTTTTCGAGTAATGTGGGTACTTGTGTAAATGCAGTCCAGTTGGCTGCTTTGTTTATAAACGGCTTGGTGCCGCGGTCCACTTCGCTGATTAAACTATTTGAGGTTAAAGAGTAAACCTGACCTGCAGCATTGCCGCGGTATGGCGTGGCACTTAAAGATAAAATACGTCCATCTTCAGATAGTTGTGTGCCTTTGGCTGATTTAAAGTTAAATACATCTGTGAATTCTAATGCCTCTTTTGCATTAGGCGCGGTGCTGACTAAGCCAGTAATAAGTGCGCTACTTAGTAGGGTGAGCTTTGTTTTCATTATTGAATCTCGTTTTTTAACATTATTTTATTGTAACGAGTTTGACTAATATTTCGACCAGATAGGATAGAAGGCAGGTGGTGGCGATAAGTAACAGGTATAAACGATAAAACGACCATTTGGTCGTTTTATTTAAAAATTAATTCAGCGGGTATAATTATGTTAGAGCCAAATTTTTTGCAATTCAGGCCATTGTTTTTCAAATTGGACGCTTGGCTTAGTTTTAAAGTCACTGCGCACAAATTGATTCATTTTTCCTTCAACATAGGCAAGTAAAAAGTTAGCCAGTGTAAGCTCATCGCTTTGGAAGTTTTTTCCTTCACGAAGCTTGCGTTCTCTAAGTACTTGTTTAAGTTGGGTTTCTAATTTTTCAAAAAAGCTTTGAACGCGTTCACGTAAGCGCTCTTGTTCACCTTGCAGCGCATCACCGGTTAAAATACGGGTAATACCAGGGTTTTTTTCGGCAAATGTTAAAAGTAAAAGTAAAATATTATAAACACGGGTTTGGCTTTCTTTTTCGTTTTCTAAAATAAGGTTGATGCGCGATAAAAGAGTGTCTTCAATAAACTCGATTAAGCCTTCAAACATACGCGCTTTGCTAGGAAAGTGACGATACAGGGCCGCTTCAGATACACCAACCTCAGCAGCTAGTTTAGCTGTGGTGATTCGTTGACCAGGGCTTGTTTCTAACATTTGTGCGAGTGCTTGCAGTATTTGCTCTTTGCGATTACTTCTTTTTGTCGCAGGCATGAACATTCCTTTTTTATTAGTTATTCTTGGCTGGGGTTAATCATTTTTTGTTCAAATGAAAAGCATATGTTAATGTTTTATTCAGTTTGTTTCCAGCCTTTTATAGATGTTTAGCCAGCTGTTCGATCACTTTTAAAGCAATTGTACTTTTACTGCTAACGGGCAATTCTAACTGTTTATTTTGCCAATACAGAGTCAACGCGTTTTGATCAGAATTAAACCCTAAACCACTTTGCGATACATCGTTTGCGCATATCATATCTAGGTTTTTATTAACTAATTTACCTTTAGCATAACTCTCAACGTTTTGCGTTTCAGCGGCAAAACCCACAGTGTAAGGGCGGTTTTTTTCTATATTAGCAACCGCTGCAATGACATCTGGGTTTTTAACTAACGTTAGTGTTAGCTCGTCGCCTTGCTTTTTCATTTTTTGAGTTGCTACTTCGCCAGCTCTGTAATCGGCAACAGCTGCGCAGCCAATAAACGCATCCGACTGCGGTGCATATACTAGTGCTTCATTTAATAGTTGCTCTGCGCTTTCTATATTTATTAGATTTGCACCAATAGGGGCTTTGATAGTTACAGGGCCAGAAATTAAATTAACGTTAGCACCGAGTAACAACGCGGCTTCTGCAAGTGCGTAACCCATTTTTCCAGAGCTATGGTTTGATATAAACCTAACAGGGTCAAGCGGCTCACGGGTTGGGCCTGCGGTGATAGTAATTGTTTTACCAGCTAAAATTTGAGGAGGTTGGTTTTCAACACATAACGCTACAAGCTCATGTGGTTCAAGCATACGTCCTGAGCCGACATCTCCACACGCTTGTTCTCCTTTGCCCGGGCCCCAAATAAGAACGTTACGCGCTTTTAAAGTGGCTAGGTTTGCTTGCGTTGCAGCATGTGCATACATTTGCTGGTTCATAGCTGGGGCTACCGCAACTTTTGCAGGAGTCGCAAGTAGTAAAGTCGTCAGTAAGTCGTCTGCAATGCCGGTCGCCATTTTGGCAATAATATTACATGTTGCAGGAGCGACTAAAATAAGATCAGCCCACTTGGCAAACTCAATGTGTCCCATCGCGGCTTCAGCGGCAGGGTCGAGCAATGAATCCGATACTATCTCGCCGCTAACGGCTTGCATTGTGAGTGGCGTAATAAAATGCTTGGCTGACTCAGTCATGACAACTTTTACTTCACAACCATGCTCTTTTAATCGTCTTACGAGCTCAGCGCATTTATAGGCTGCAATTCCACCGCTAATACCCAGTACAATTTTTTTGTTTGTTAACGTCATCATGGTTGTCTGTCAATCTTATTAAATATGGCGCCTAAAATAACAAATCTTTACTCGTTCAGCTAAGCTTTTAATTTAAAATTACAAGCTAAATTTTTATTTTGCATTACATTTATAAGACACATGAGTTATTCAAGGATGAAAAAATGCAACTAACTTCACTGCCCAATGCTCAACGCCCACGTGAAAAGCTTATCGAAAAAGGCGCTAAAGCGCTAAGTGATGCAGAGCTCCTTGCCATATTTTTACGTACCGGGTTGCCGGGGATGAACGTAATAGAATTGGCTCAGCACTTACTGAACGAAAATAAAACATTACATAACTTGTTTAATGCCAGCATGGACGAATTTTGTTCGCAAAAAGGATTGGGAACGGCGAAGTATGTTCAATTACAAGCGGTACTTGAATTAAGTCAGCGTTATATGCAGGAGCGCTGCCAACGAGATGCCGTGTTTAACTCCCCTAATTCAGTATACGATTACCTTACCATTCAAATGCGGGGTCTACAGCAAGAGGTATTTATGGTGCTTTATCTTGATAGTCAAAACCGCTTAGTAAAAGATGAGATTCTTTTTTACGGCACAATAAATGCCGCAAGTGTGTATCCGCGGGAGGTTGTTAAAGCGGCACTTAAAAATAATGCAGCGGCTGTTATCTTTGCTCATAACCATCCAAGTGGGATTGCTGAACCAAGCCAAGCAGATAAGCTTATTACCAATAAATTGCAGCAAGCACTGCAATTAGTAGACATAAATGTGCTTGACCATATCATTGTGGGAGGTGAAACGTGTGTTTCGTTTGCCGAGCGTGGCCTTATTTGACTCTCTTTAATATAGAAATGTGCTAAAAATGAGCGGTTTAATACATTTTAGTAAATTAGTTTAATTTAAATGCAGTTTTTACTTTCCCTAAGGGCATTCGATCTTTATAATTGGCCGCTATCAAATTTACATATGAGCTGGTTGGATAGATCAGTATTTGATCTTTGCCTGTAAAAGCTGTATAAAGAGCGCCCTTCGATTTATCTAGGGCAGAAATACACGGCCTTAGATTAAATTAAGCTCGAGCGAAGTTATTGGAGATATATAGACATGTCTAAAGTATGTCAAGTTACAGGTAAGCGTCCAGCGGTTGGTAACCACCGTTCACACGCGAGAAACGCGACTAGACGTCGTTTCCTACCTAACCTACAAACACACCGTTTTTGGGTTGAAAGTGAAAAACGTTTTGTAACATTACGCACTACTACTAAAGGTATGCGTATTATCGATAAAAAAGGCATCGACGCGGTTCTTACAGAAATCCGTGCTCGCGGCGAAAAAGTTTAAGGAACTGAATCATGCGCGATAAAATCCGTTTAGTTTCAACTGCCGGTACTGGTTTTTTCTACACTACTGACAAAAACAAACGTAACATGCCTGAAAAGATGGAAATCAAAAAGTTCGATCCTAAGGCTCGTAAACACGTGATTTTCAAAGAAGCTAAAATCAAGTAATTTTAGTTTTTTAGAATTTAAAAACCCAGCTTAGGCTGGGTTTTTTGTTTTCTGGTGATAAGTTAGTAATATATTTGAACTAATACGTATATTCATTAGCAACTATACTTAACCAGTTTTAGGGAATAAAACCGATATTGTATGTTTAATCTTTATATAAAACAGGTATATAACAAAGCTTCCTCTAGTGATTGACGAGGCTTAGTTGTCTAAAATAGCTCGTTAGCATTAAGCCTCATTAGACTAAAAATTACCTTACTCACAAAAAAAGGCCAAACAGTCAGTTTGGCCTTTGCTATCCCAAAGATTATGAAATTACTATTATGGTTGGTATTGTCCGCTAATAGTTAAACCAGAGAAGGTTCTGTAAGCATTTACACTTAAATGCCATGTACCGGCTTGTGGATTATTAAAGGTACATGTTTCAGCATTACCATTTTTATATGGACGACAATCGTAGCTAGACGATGTTGGCTGACTACCAAACTTCACAAATAAATCAGCATCACCTGTACCACCAGAAGTAGTTACAGTAAATGTAGACATACCTGCAGGGACATCTAGTGTGTAGTGTTTCCACTGACCAGCACTGGCACTTACGTCACTAACAGTACCACCACCAGCTTCAGGTGTGCCTGAACCGCCACCAGAAGATGCACCTGTGATATTACCTACCAAACTCACACCAGAGTAAGCAGAGTAACCACGAAGCATTACATGGTACGTACCTGCCGTTGGATTATCGATAGAACATTCTTCGCTGTTGCCGCCTTTGTACGGACGACAGTCGTAGCTTGATGTAGTTGGTTGGCTGCCAGCACGAACGTATAGATCGGCATCACCTGTACCACCGCTCATTGTAAACGTCACATTGGTTGCTCCGCTTGGTACGGTCATGGTGTAAAAATCTTGTGCGTTAGCACCACCGCTTAAGCCTGTTTTAGCTTCGCCATCAACAAGTTCATTATCACCTGTTGTAGGTGGTGTTGTACCGCCACTTGCTGCGGCAACAGCAGCTGCTGCATCAACAATACCTGTACCACAGTTGTTACATGTTGCAGGGAATGAGCGAGTAGACGATTTTAAAATACTCTCAATTTCATCAGGCGTAGCATTTGGTTTTGCTTGCTTGATAAGTGCAGCTACACCCGCTACGTGCGGAGCGGCCATAGATGTACCTTGAGAGAATGAATAGCTATCGGTTGATGGAGAAGAAGATCCCGAGTTATACGTAGACAGAACACCTTCAGAATCGTTAGCAAAGCTTTGTGCACCACCGGGTGCAGCAACATCAATGTTACTACCGTAGTTTGAGTAATAAGCACGGCCACCATTTCGACCAACTGATGCTACATTAACAACACCGTTACAGTTACCTGGGTTGTAGTTTGCTGAGTTATCGTTATCGTTACCTGCTGCAATAACTACAACAGCGCCATTGTTGCGAGCTGTATTGATTGCATTTTGTGTTGTAGAACTACAAGAGCCACTTCCGCCTAAGCTCATGTTAATAACATCAGCTGGGTTAGGGTTTCCAGGGATGCCCGATACGTTACCGCCAGATGCCCAAATAATGCCGTCGGCAATATCAGACGTTAAACCACCACATTTACCAAGTACACGTACTGGAACTACTTTTGCGTCATAAGCAACACCGGCAACGCCTTCACCATTATTTGTAACGGCTGCAACAGTACCCGCAACGTGCGTACCATGCCAGCTAGACCCTTGCGCACCATTATTACCACATTCGCCGGCTGCTACTGCATCGCCCGGATCACGTGCATCGCTATCACGGCCGCCGCCATCGTTAGCAACTGATAGGTTAGAAATCATATCGTAACCTGGCAAAATATTAGCATTTAAATCGGCATGAGGGCGGTAACCTGTATCAAGAACAGCCACTACTACACCACTACCTGTTGCGGTGTCCCAAGCTGTTGGTAAGTTCAAACCGCCAGCTTGCTCATAGTAGTGCCACTGGTCGCCATAGCGCGGATCGTTAGGTGTCGCAAAAGGTTTTAACATTTGGTCAACTTCAATGTACTCAACGTTGCCTGAATCAACCATTTCTTGCATAAACTCTTGTGCTTCTGCTGCGCTAAGTTTTTTATCTGCTCGCATAACATGGTGGTTATTTAGTGCCATTGCGCGAATGTACTTTGCTTTAACTTTTCCTTTTTTAGAGGCAAAGTTTTTAACAAAGTTTTTTGCACGTGCTTTCATGTTTACAGGGCTTTCATCTGCAGTAGAGTAACTCAGTGCATCAACGTTGTTATTTTTATATTTAATGATGAATTGCGTTTCAAAGCCACTTTGATTTTGAAGTTTAGCTGTTGTATCAGCCACTGAAGGGCCAATTGCTTGTGCTGGGTTAGCCATGCTTGATGCAGTAGCAAAAAGCGTACTAATGGTAAGTGCTATTGCACACTTATTAAATGTTTTACTTGTTGTCATAATTTTCCCTAGATTTTTTTATTAGTTATATCGTGATGGATTGTCACAATGCAGGTACAAAGGTAAATTATGTGTTAATAAATTTAAAATACTAAATCATTATGTCCCTATTTCATTTAGTTATAACGAGCGTTTTAAAGGGTTTTTTCATTGTTTTGTATTTATCATATAAAATAAAAATGACATAAAGGTATTGCTTTTTGGTTTGTGTTTTTAATACTTCTAAAAAGTAGAAAGTATATTTATTGTGTTATTTGTAATAATTAAATTGGAGCATTGTTGGCAACTAATTTTTGCTATAATCGAGCAAATTGTTAAGTGAGATAAATAGATGACCCAGGTAGATGTAATTGTAATTGGCGCGGGAGCGGCTGGATTAATGTGTGCAGCACAAGCTGGATACCGAGGCCGACGTGTTACAGTACTTGATATGGGTAAAAAGCCGGGTCGTAAAATTTTAATTAGTGGTGGCGGGCGCTGTAATTTTACAAATGAGAATGCAGCAACGGAAAATTACTTATGCAGCAATCCACATTTTGTTAAATCATGTTTGAGCCGTTATACGCAATATGACTTTATTGAGCTGGTGGACCGCCACGGTTTGGCATACCATCATAAAACGTTAGGCCAGCTGTTTTGTGATAATAGTGCGCAAGATATTGTTAATATACTTCTTACTGAATGCGAGTGGGCAGGTGTAAATATAGCCTTGCGCAGTGAAGTGATTAATGTACAAAAAACAGAGTCGGGTTATAGCGTTACCACAGAGCAAGAGACCTTTCATTGCGAGTCGTTAGTGGTTGCGTCGGGTGGGCTTACTATGCCCAAGCTTGGTGCTACACCTATTGGTTATAAAATTGCTGAGCAGTTTGGTTTAAACGTACTACCTACTATGGCCGCGCTTGTACCATTTACCCTTCACCAACACGACAAAGAACGCTTTGAAGGGTTATCAGGCGTTAGCATACCGTGCGAAGTAACAAGTGAAGACTGCACCACATTTAAAGAAAATATATTATTTACGCACCGTGGTTTATCTGGCCCCGCTATATTACAAATAAGTTCATTTTGGCGTGCAGGGCAGGCTGTTACTATTAATCTACTTCCTGAGCTAGATTTAAAACAGCAGCTTGCAGACTGGCGAGAAACGCAACCTCAAAAATCACTAAAAAATAGCCTAACGACAATATTGCCAAAACGGTTCATTGAAATATTACATGAAAGCAATGCAATACCTGATTGCAATATTAATCAGCTTACCCATAGTCAAATTGAAGACCTTGCTAACTACATTCATGCGTGGCAAATAAAACCCAACGGAACCGAAGGCTATAGAACTGCAGAAGTAACCCTAGGTGGTGTAAATACAGACGAACTAAGCTCTAAAACGTTTGAAGCCAAAAAATCACAAGGCTTGTACTTTATAGGGGAAGTAACCGATGTAACCGGTTGGCTTGGAGGTTATAACTTTCAGTACGCTTGGAGCTGTGGATTTGCAGCCGGGCAATACGCGTAGTTATTTTATCCATTGTTAAATAGAGCACACTCATATTACACTTAAAGCTTATGTGGCTAATATGAGTGTTCTAATGCTGAAGCATGTTTTAATTGTTTTTTTGCTTTTATATGTAAGCATGGGTGCAAAAGCCTCTGAAAACTTAAGTGATCATGAAGTGTTTTGTATGAAAACAGACCAAGATTGCTTAACCTACATTCAATCTCGCCTTTTAAATACACAAAAGAACTCCTCTAATTGGTATAAATTGAAAACTTACGAGTTTGACTATTATTTTGATTATCAAAAATTCGATAATCTTCATAGCGCATTAAGCCCCTTTGTTGACCAAGAAGAATTACCCGGCGCATTTAAAATACAAGTTTATTTTTATTATGCTAAATCGCTTAATTACTTGGGTGATAAGCAACAAGCGAAAGCCTATGCGGCAAAAGCATTTGCTCAACTTGATGAAATTTATAATGTATTTGGTGATCCTTTAAGGCTTGTAGAGCTGGCTAATTTACAGCACATATTTGGCGATAAAAAAAAGGCACTAAGGGTATTGCTTGATGCCGAAAAGCGTTATGCAAAAAGTAGTGATGCTATTTTTCACTTTGAGCTGCACATCAATAAAGGGCACATTTATTACAATTGGCAACAGTACCCTCAAGCGATAGAAAGTAATTTAAAAGCCTACAACGCTATAAAAAGAACAAAACACCATGCTAAAACTGTAATTGCGCTAGGTAACTTAGCTTTTTCATATTTTAAGCATAATGATTTTAATAACGCAGTAAAATATTATAAAACTGCGTTCGACTACATCGAACCGGATAGCATTTACCAAGCAACCTATAGTTTACGTTTAGCGCAATCGTATTGGGAGTTGGGTAACAAAATACAAGCGGCTTTGTGGTTAAATAAAATAGATAGAACTAATGTGGAATTCTCAAAAAACCATGCAAAAGTTTATGATGAAATAAAAAGTAAAATCTAATGCTAGTTTGCTCTTTAAATTTAAAAACAAAAAAGCCGATAATGCATATTCAATATCGGCTTTTTAGTGTTATTTATTAAAGCTATTAGGCTTTAGCAAAGGCATCTTGTAGTGGAGGTACTACTTGCTTTTTACGGCTTAATACACCATCTAACCATACTTTATCATTTTCTGGTTTTACGCCGTAAGCCTGCTCAACTAAGTTTGCATCGTCAGATACAATTAGCATTTGTGAGCCTTCTTTCATAATATCGGTAAGCAGCAAAAATACTGAGTGACGATTACCTTCGGCTTTAAGCTTTGCAATATCAGCTTCAAGGTCAGCTTTAATATCGTCAAACACAGCAAGGTCGATTACTTCTAGTTGGCCAATACCTACTAGGTTACCGTTCATGTTGAAATCTTTAAAGTCACGCATAACTAAGTCACGTGCAGGTGTATCTTCTACTGCAGACTTAACGCGGAACATATCCATGCCTAGTTCTTTAAAGTCTTCAACACCCGCAATTTCAGCAAGTGCTTCAACACATTTAATATCGGCAGTGGTACATGTAGGTGATTTAAATATTACGGTGTCGCTTAAAATTGCACACATCATAATACCTGCGATGTCTTTAGGGATTTCTACGCTGTAAAAATCGTACATCATTTTAATAATGGTATTTGAGCAGCCAACAGGACGGATCCAACATTCAAGCGGAGTAGATGATGTTAAGTCACCTAATTTATGGTGATCTACCACGCCAACAACGCGGGCTTGGTCGATATCATCAGGTGCTTGTGTTTTTTCTGTGTGATCGACAATATACACATCTTCGCCCGCGTAGCTTAATTTAAGCTCAGGTGCTTCGAAGCCAAATTTATCAAGGATAAATTGAGTTTCTGGTGAAACTTCACCAAGACGAGTTGGTATTGCCGGCTCATCAATTTGGTTTTTTAAATAAGCCAGTGCAATTGCACCACAAATAGAATCTGAATCTGGGATTTTATGGCCCACTACATACATAGACATTGACGGAACTCCTTTAAATTTGCCGATATTCTAACAAAGTCTGCGCCCTTTAACATATAGACAGTGCAATTAAGTTTTAGTTACACTTTAAAATATTGAATTTACTAGGTGTATAAATATGCGACTGGGCCGTAAGGGGTGGAATAACGTTATAATCTTCTCGATGCTGATTATGATTTTCTTTTTAAATGGTTGGCATAAGCAGTTTTTAAGTGGTGAACAAGAGCCCACATTGCAAGCGGTGTTACCTACACAAAGCTTTGTTTTAACCCTTAGTTTTGTTGATCAAAAAATTGAGCGTATTGGTACTAGTTGGCGTACAACTGCAATAAAGAAAGATGTGCCTGTTTTTTGGCAACCATCAGAGCAACAACTACAAGAACTTGTTAATATTTGGCAAGGAATACAGTTGCCAGTGGTTAATGAGTCTGTGGTTTTTAACCCAAATGCGCCTTTGTTTGTTGCCACATTTGAATTAGCTGGAGAAAGTTTGCCTTGGGTATATTTACTTTACAAAGGAAATAATCAGTATTATTTACTCGAAAAAAGTACTCAGCGCGTATTTGCACTTGATCTAACTATAGCTACACAGTTGTTTCCTAGTTTTGATTTTTCACAAAGTGGGTCTAATTAATGCCTGAATTACCAGAGGTAGAAGTGAGCCGAATGGGCATTACTCCTCATATAAAAAACCAAGTTGTAACCAAGGTTAATATTTATAATGCGAGTATGCGCTGGCCAGTACCTGACGATGTTTACCAGCTAGAGGGGTTAACTGTTACCAATATTGAGCGCCGTGCAAAATATTTATTGCTGCATTGTGAGCTTGGTAGCACTATTTTACATTTAGGTATGTCAGGTAACCTAAGGGTTGTAGATAAGAGTGAGCCTTTAAAAAAGCACGACCATGTTGAATTTGTATTTGCTAATGATAAAGCGCTGCGCTTAAACGATCCTCGCCGCTTTGGGTGTTGCTTATGGCAAGAGCCAGGTGAGGTGCATAAGTTACTCTCAAAGCTTGGCCCAGAGCCCTTAACGGATAACTTTTTCGCAAAGCGCGTATACGAGCAGTCACGCAATAAAAAAGTACCTGTAAAACAGTTTATTATGGATAACGCTGTGGTAGTAGGGGTTGGGAATATTTACGCTAACGAGTCACTGTTTAAAGCTGGGATTCATCCAAAGCGCGAAGCGGGGAAGGTGTCACTTAAGCGCTATCAAGCACTTATCCCTATAATAAAAGACACGCTTGCTGCCGCTATCACTCAAGGTGGTACCACGCTTAAAGACTTTGCACAAAGTGATGGTAAGCCGGGTTATTTTGCTCAAGAGCTATTGGTATATGGGCGAAAAGGAAAGCCCTGTTTAACGTGTGATAATGAGCTGGAAGAAATAAGGCTGGGGCAGCGTAGTACCGTTTTTTGTTCACATTGCCAAAAGTAACTACCTTTACTTTCTAATGCTATAAAGAAAACCCCGTTAACACATGGTGCTAACGGGGTTTTTAGTATATACAAAGCGTTTTAAACTTTAAACTCGTCTACCGATAAACGCAGCTCTTCGGCTAGTTTTGCTACTTCAGAGCTTGAGATATTAGTTTGGCTTGCGCCTTCAGCTGTTTGTTCTGCAATAGCAACAATTGACTCCAAACGTTCACTAATTTCTTCAGCCACTTGTTGTTGCTCAAGTGCTGCTGTAGATATTTCTTCACTCACGTCATGGGCTTGCGATACCGCAAAGGTGATTGAGTCAAGCGCTGTACTTGCTAAGTCAGTTTGCTCTACACACGATACCGCACGTTGCTTACCTTTGGTCATTGCTGTTACAGCCGCTTCTGCGCCCGTTTGTAGCGATTCAATCATTGATTGGATCTCTTGTGTCGACTCTTGAGTTTTACTTGCCAGTGAGCGTACTTCGTCTGCTACAACGGCAAAGCCACGGCCGTATTCACCTGCACGAGCGGCTTCGATTGCGGCGTTAAGCGCGAGTAAGTTAGTTTGATCTGCAATGCCACGAATAACATCAAGTATGCTGCCAATCGATGCGCTATCTTGGTGAAGCTTATTAATAACTTGAGAGGCATCATCAACCTCGCGAGCAAGTTGCTCAATAGTTGATTTGTTATTGTTGGAAATACCTTTAACACGTTCAGCTTCTTTATCTGCGTTTTTAATTTCGCTTAATGCTTGCTGTGCACTATTGCTTACTGTTTGCGATGTGCTGCTCATTTCAGTCGTTGCTGTTGCTGCCTGCTGCACTTGTGCTTGCTGGTTACTAATAGCTTGGCTTGATTCTGCAGTAATTGCCGAAGTTTCTTCTGATGCAGCCGCTAGTTGGGTCGAGCGAGAAATAATCCCTTTGATTAAGCTGCGTAAGCTGTCTATTAGAGTATTACAGCTTTTTGATAGCTCGCCAAATTCGTCTTTAGCGCTGTCATCCAAGCGTTGAGTCATATCACCACTGGCTACAATATCTAAAATTCTGTTTACTTCGGCAAGTGGCTTGGTAATACGGCTTACGGTTATATATGCAATGGCGATGGCAAGTAAAGTTGCGATAACCATACCAACCCATGTCCATAAGTTTGCTGAGTCTACGTCATTACGAACGCCTTTTTGAAGCTCAAAGGCAACATTACTTGCTTGCGAAACTAACTCGTCAATTTGATTAAGTGCTATTTTTGTTGCGGCTTCTGAGTCGGCTAGCTCTTTTTCAGTGAGCGCAATTGAATCAATTAAACGTTTTTTATTCGCGGCTAAACTGTTGTTACCTTTTACGTTACTCTCAAGTGCTTCAACATGCTCTTTGAGGTCATTAAACAAGTCGCTATGGCTTTGCTCAATAGCCGGTTTAATTAGAGCAACAGTGCGTGTTACTTCTTCAAGATAGTAGGTTTGCTCGCTTTTAACGATATCTAATGTGGTTAACGTTTTTACTGTTAACATGTCGGTACTGTTGGTAACCACCGACATAAAGTTATTTTCCAAGTTATTCGCAGCTTGGAAAGCACGAGGGTGGTCTTGTTCAAAACCATCTATATCAATTATGTCTAAAACTACTGAGTTAGCATCTTCTGCGCTAAGCTCAATGGCTTCAATTTGTGCAGTGAGTGTTTTATTTAATGCAAGTTGTTTATTTTTATCTTCGAGTAAGTTTTCAACAATACTTAAAAAGTTTTCATAGGTTTGCTCAACACTTTGACTACTTTTACTTAGTTCAGGGTCGTTTTTAACAACGCTCTGAAGCTGTGCATGGAGTTCGTTGAATGATTTTTTTTGTTCGAATACTCTTTTTTTAATGGGTTCAAGCTCACTTGCGGATGAAGTATAAAAACTTGCTTGTGCTGCCTTACTCATTAATATGAATTCAGCTTGTAGCTCTGAACTTTTGTTTAATGCCGGTAATGATAGCTGGTTCACCTGTTGAGTAGAACGGTCTATATTCGCTATTTTAATTAACGAATTGCCGCCAATAATTAAAAGTAATAGCGTGATAAATATAAAACCACCCCAAATACGTTGGCTCACTGTTAGATTCATATGGATTTCCACTCAAAGATACTTTAATTAAAACTTATCGGCTTTTATTCGGATAAGTTAAGTAATTAAAATCAATTACTTTAATTAATTTTAACTATTAGTTTATAAATCTAACAGATGTATTGGAATTTTTCAGGTTATTTAGGTAAAAAGAGTCATTTTTCTATAAATAGATTTTTTGTTTTAAGTTCCATTAACGTCATCCCGTTACCCCATACACAGCCTGTGTCTAAAGCATGAACATGGTTAACCCCTGTTTTACCCTCAAGTGATGCCCAGTGACCAAAAACAAGCTCATCCTTAAGTGTGAGAATGTTCTTGTGCATAAACCACGGTGTTAACATTTTGCTATCTGCTATTGCACCTTTTGCATTAAGGTCTAGCTTATGGTCATGGGTTAAAAAGCGCATGCGGGTAAAGTAGTTAACTATATATCTAAACTTTTCGTAGTCATTGAGTGTTGTTGACCACTTTTTAGGATGGGGAGAGTACATATGCTTAAAAAAGTTTTTTGCATTCTTTGATTGATAGCAATCTTGAGCAAATTTTGCGTGTTGCAATGCATCTTCAATTGACCAATCAGGGTTTAAGCCTGCATGAGAGATAAAGCAATTATGTGTTTTTAAATATAAAGCGAGTGGTTGGGTTTGTAAAAAAGAGATATAACGCTTGAGTAAGCTGCTTTTAAAAATAGGAGCTAATTTATCTTTTGGGTTAGTCGGCTTATTTAAAAAATAACAAGCAATCATGTGCAAATCATGATTACCCAGTGTGATTGTCATGCTGTCTTGATGTTGATAGATGAAATCAAGGCAGGCAAGTGAGTCAGGGCCACGGGCAACAATATCACCCACTAAATATAGGTGATCTTTACTTGGGTTAAAATCAACCCTTTGTAACAAGGTGCTGAACTCTTTGAAGCACCCTTGTAAATCACCTATTGCATAATCGGCCATGTAGCGTTTTTACTAATGCAAAATATTAGGGCAAGCTAAACGAAATACATTAATAGGTGCTTCAAACTCTGCACCAAACTCGTTGCGTAGCGTGTAGTGGCCTTGCATTGTACCGACAGGCGTATCTAGGATAGCACCACTGGTGTATTTGTAACTCTCACCTGGGCCAATTGTGGGGGTTTCGCCAACAACGCCTTCGCCTTCAACTTCAACTTCTTTGCCGTTTGCGTCTGTAATTAACCAATAACGATGCAATAACTTAGCACTACATAAACTATGATTTTTTATTGTTACAGAGTAGGCAAATACGTATTTTTCTATTTCCGGCTGTGATTGACCTTCAACATAAAATGTCTCTACAGACACCTTTACAGGTGATCCAATATTACTGCTCTTTGTCATAAATCCAGTTAGCTATATCAATAAATTGTTGTAAAGATAAACTTTCAGCACGTAATGTAGCGTCAACACCTATGCTTGCCATTTCTTCGGCTGTAAGTAAGTTGCCAAGGCTGTTTCGTAATGTTTTACGGCGTTGATTAAACGCTTCTAAACATACCGTGTTAAGTATTTTTACGCTTTTAGCTGTTCGTTGTTCAGGCTTTTTAGGAATTAAGCGAATAACTGCAGAGTCAACTTTAGGAGCGGGCTTAAAACATTCTGGCGGCACTTCAATTACAGGCATTGCATTACAGTAGTACTGCGTCATCACGCTTAAACGACCAAATGTTTTACTGCCAGGACCTGCAACCATGCGCTTTACAACTTCTTTTTGAAGCATAAAGTGCATGTGCTCAATGTTATCGGCAAACTCAAAAAGATGAAATAACAATGGCGTGGAGATGTTGTAAGGTAAATTACCAAACACTTTTAACTTTTTGTCGTCTTTAACTAAGCTTGCAAAGTCGTACTTCATTGCATCGCCTTGGTTTACCGTTAATTTTGGCCCTAAAAATGGGTGTTCAATTAAGCGTTTTGCAAGGTCTTTATCTAGCTCTACAACTGTTAGGTGTCCGCTAAGTTCAGCCACAGGTTCGGTGATCGCACCTAAGCCTGGGCCTATTTCTACTAAATTATCTTCTGGTTTAGGATCGATTGCTGAAACTATTTTATCGATGATCATTTCATCAAATAGAAAGTTTTGTCCAAAACGTTTTCGGGCGCGGTGTCCTAAGTGTACTTTATCGGTCATTGATTTTGTGCTTTTTCATGGGCGAGCTTAATTGCTTCGCGGATCGCTAATTCAAAACTTCCAACATCGGCGGTACCTGTACCAGCTAAATCTAGCGCTGTACCGTGGTCAACTGAAGTGCGAATAAAAGGTAAACCCAGTGTGATATTCACCGATTTACCAAATCCTTTGTATTTTAGCACAGGTAAACCCTGATCGTGATACATAGCAAGTACGGCATCGGCCTCAGAAAGGTATTTATCCTGAAATAATGTATCGGCAGGTAGTGGACCAATTAAATTCATCCCTTGGTTTCTTAAAATATCAAGGGTAGGGGTAATTGTGTCTATTTCTTCACGGCCCAAGTGACCATCTTCACCAGCGTGCGGATTTAACCCACAAACTAATATACGTGGCCTTTCAATACCAAACTTAGTCCGTAAGTCGTGATCTAAAATAGTGGCAACTTTAGTCAGGCGATCTTCGGTGATTGCACGTGATACATAAGCCAGCGGGATGTGTGTTGTCACAAGTGCAACACGGAGCCCTTCTGTGGCTAATAACATGACAACATCTGCAGTGTTTGATTGTTGTGCAAAATATTCTGTGTGGCCACTGAACGAAATGCCGGCTTTATTTATAATCCCTTTGTGAACAGGGCCTGTAACGACAGCGTCAAACGTCCCATCCATGTTTTTTTCGCTTGCGATGCGCAAGGTGTCTAACACGTATTGGCCATTAGCATCGTTAAGTACGCCTAACTCTACATCATCACCTAAATTGACTTGATAAATATACACGCTGCCTGCGGGTGTTGTTTTTGCGGGGGCGTTTTCATCAAACTCAATGAGGTTTATAGGTAAACCTAAAAGTTTTGCACGTTCTTTTAATAGTTTGGCATCAGCAAGCACAACAAGTTGTGCGTCCCACGCTTGCTGAGCAAGCGTAATGAGCAAATCTGGACCAATACCGGCAGGTTCACCTGGTGTAATTGCTATTCTTAAGGTCATATTTATTCGTCTGTAGGGAAAATTTCAACATGGGCTTGTTCGCGCATTTCTTGCTGCCAGTTGAAGCTTTCTTCTTTAAATTTACGGTTAAATAGCATGCCATGTGCGCGGTTACGTTTTGCTAACTCAGTTTTATCAGCAACACGTTTGTCGAGTAGCTGTACTATATGCCAACCAAACTGGGTTCTAAAAGGCTCGCTAATCTCGTCTTGTTTGAGCGATAGTAATGTATCTCTAAACGCAGGAACATAGGTAGTTGGATCAGTCCAATCGTATTCACCGCCTTTGAGTGCAGAGCCTGGATCTTCAGAGTATTCTTTAGCGAGCTCGCCAAAATCAGCGTTGCCAGCACGTAGGTCTTTAGCAAAACCAGCAAGCATATTACGTGCTTTTTCTTCGCTTAGAATAATTGAAGGTTCAATAAGTATGTGGCGTGAGCGCACTTCTGTTGTTTCAACTACTTGTAGGCCACGCACATCTTGAACTTTAATAATATGAAAGCCAGCACCTGAGCGAAGTGGCCCTACGATAGCATCTTTCTTTTTACTCTTTACAGCTTCAGCGAAAAGAGAAGGCATCTCATTTATACCCATCCAACCTAATTGACCGCCTTCAAGTGCTTTTGAGCCGCTTGATGATGAAATTGCAATGCGTTTAAATTCTTGGCCGTCGTTAAGTAATTCAATAACTTTATCAGCACGGGTTTTAGCCGCTGATATTTCATCTGCTGTTGCTTCGTTAGGAATATCGATCAGGATGTGGCCAATATCATACTCTTCCGCACTTTGACCTTGGCTAGCCATTATTTTTAATAAATTATCGACTTCTTGCTCACTAATATAAATGCGGCGGTCAACGTTTGCGCGGGTAACTTGTTGTGTTGTGATCTCTTTACGTATTTCTTCACGGTATGCTTGAAAGCTATCGCCAGATGCTTCAACCGTTCGTCGTAAATCGCTAATTGTACCGCCTTGCTCTTTTGCAATGTTAGCAAGCGTTTGATCTAACTGGCTGTCAGAAATTTGTAAACCCATGCGCTCAGCCATTTGCATCATCAGTGCTTGGCTAACTAAACGTTCCATGGCTTGCACACGTAAAGTTTCGTCTTTAGGTAATTGTTGACCTTGTTCTTGGGCTTGCTTTTTTACGCGATCAACAATGGAGTTTACTTCGCTTTGTAAAATAACACCTTGGTTTACAATGCCAACAACTTTGTCAATTTCTACTGGTTCAGCAAATGCATTTTGGCACAGGCTGATACTTAAAACGGTTGATACTAATAATTTTTTTAAAGTCATGTTCTATTTACTACTCTTGCTAATAGTACGTTTGTGATACTAGTTATTAAGAAAATACGGTCTACGATAGCCAAAAATACCTTGTTGTAATAGTTTTTGTGCATCATAGCGGCTTTTACTTCCCAGTCCTTTTAGTACAAAATTAAAACTAATACCTGAATCAAAGGTGGCTTGCTCTGTACCTATTGACTGATTTAAATCAGTTTCGATTTGGCGGTGACCAGTAATTTGAAACGCCCAACAGCACGATTCATACTGCAACCCACTTAATATTTCGACACTTCGGTTGTTTTCAAGGTCGCGATGATAGCTTGCAATAAACTGCCATTCGTCACTTATTGGAATACTTGTAAACACACCCGTTTGCTCGATTGTATTTCCTGAGACATCATTTGCATAGCGATGGTTCAATTGCACTAGCTGATTATTATCACCTTTGTAATCTAAAGTGGCATTTGATTGAATCATTTGTTTGCTATCAGTGTTGTACTGTATACCCGCAGAAAAATACCAACGACGATGCCAATGTACCATGGTTTGCGCTGCAAATAATGCATTGTAATTGGTATCTGAGTTTAAGCTTTGCTCGGTTGGCTTGGCATCATCAGATAAATAAAAGATTTGTCCGGCACTAAAGTTAAAAATCTCTTCTTGTTTTTTATCAAATAAGCGCGTTGTTGCACCGAGCGTAAACTGGTTTGCAGCAGCTATTCGATCAACACCAGAAAAGCGTGTGTCTCTAAATAAGCCGTAATAATCGTCTTGTAATTTGGTTGTATCGTATAAACCAATATCAGATTGATCCTTATTAGGCGTATATAAATACTGTATTTGCGGCTCTAGTGTTTGAATGCCGTCTTGGACAAGGTAGGACGTATCGCGCTCAAAATTAAGCTGTGAATATAAACGTACTTTTGGCAAAGTACGCGATACGCTTTGCTTAAACTGTGTGCCAGATAGGTCACCTTGTTGATCGTAATTTGTTTGTAATAAGCTTACTTCAGATAAAAATGACCATGCGTATTGGTCGTAATCAAACCGTGCTTTTGGCTCAATATGAACTCGAGTTGCTTGATCTATAATTGCAGAGCTGTTGGTAAAATGGCTCAACTCACCAGACACGCTAAAATCAAAATGATCAAATTTCCATGGTGCTGTTTGTGTGAAATTAATTTGTGGTATAGCAGTGTACGACTCTAAGTGATCACCCAGTACCTCAAAGTTTTGAACTTTTATATCGGTCCGCCATGTGTCTCCTAAATGAGTCAGTACGCCGGTACGATAAAGTTGGGTGTCGGTTTTACTTGCATAATTAGATTCTAAATCAGTAATGTAGTTATCGTCGCTTACATTGGTAACGTCAACACTTGCTCGCCAATTTTCGTTTAAGTAACTTTTTTGCTGCCAATGAAACATGTAGCGCTCACCAAGCGCTGGCTCTGAGTCGTCTTTGTTTAGGTATTCTATACCCACTAGGCCTTCATGTTGCTTGGTTAAATATCTAAGCTCTGTTTTTAATTGCAAACCCTTGTTAGCCATATAACGCGGCGTGATGGTGGCATCTAAGTTAGGCGCAATATTCCAATAATAAGGAGTAATGGTTTCTAAGCCATACTTGTCTGAGCTTGAGATACTAGGCGTGAGTAATCCCGATTTACGGCGCTCGTCTAATGGAAAAGTAAAATAAGGTAAATATAAAACAGGGGTATTTAAAATTCGAAGTATGGCGTTGTGAGTTTCACCCCAACCTTCTTCGCGAGATAAATTAATCTCGTCGGCTTCAATTTCCCAAGCTGGGGTTTCGCCCGGACAAGCAGTAAAGCTTGCATTCATCAGTACTAAGCCAGAATCGTTTATAGTGAGCTTTTCAGCACCGCCTTTACCTTGTTGTTCTGTTAGCTTGTAATCAGCACCTAACAGGCTAATTTCTGAATTATTTAAATCGGCATTTAACCCTGAGCTATTTACGTTACTAACAGCATCGCGATATACAATAGGACCTGTGGCATTAAGTAAACCACGTTGCTTGTCTATCAATGCAGTTTGTGCGGACAAACTCATATTAACGGTGTTAATATCAACATTGCCGGTAAATTCGGCGCTTTGAGTACCAAGGAGTTCTACATCATCAGCTTTAATGTCAACATTACCGAGTTTTACGCCAGGTAGCGGTTGCCAAGCTCTGGTTTGCATTGAAGTGCCACAAAGTTTGTGTGTCAGTTCAGTTTCGGCAAGCGATGGTGCGCTAACTACGCTTAGCATCAAAATGCCCCAGGTTTTGCTCATTTATTGACCCTAATACTGTGTGTATAAATATAATTTACACATAATAAAGGAAAATAATGGCAAATACAGTAATTGACCTAATTAACTTAGTTAAAAATAGATATCTTATAAAATGACACGCTTTGATAATTTACAACACTTCATAACGACCCACTTTGGCAAACAGCCAGATACCCTTGAGGCGATAACCGGAGATGCGAGTTTTAGGCGGTATTTTCGCTTAACAATTAATAATCAGCACTTTATTGTAATGGACTCCGATCCACAAAAGGTCAATAACGCACCATATTTATCTTTGAATCAAGTTTTTACTGACCAGGGTTTTTTGTTACCGCATATTATTAAAAGTGATGAACAACAAGGCTTTTTTATTTTAACTGATTTAGGCAGCACACACTTAGCCGACATGCTTAATGATGCAAATAGAACCGACTACTACACACAGTTAATAAGTTTATCAGCCAAGTGGGCACAAACGCCTGAGGCTTCAGATATGCAGGCCTATGGTAAAGACTTTATAGCGCTTGAATTGTCGATATTCAGCCAATGGTTAGTAAAAGAGTTTATTGCTGAAAACGTTGATACAAACCAACTTAAAATGTGGGAGTTGAGCTGTGATCTACTCACTAAAACCATGCTTGAACAACCCACGGTCACAGTTCATCGCGACTTCCACAGCCGTAATATTATGCACAGCGATTCTCAGTGGGCAATAATTGATTACCAAGACACCGTACGCGGGCCACTTTGTTACGATTTAGTTTCGTTGTTACGCGATTGCTATTTTAAGCTCCCTAACAATGAACTCGCTCAGTTACTAGTATTTGGATATAACGAGTTTAAACGCGAAGGCTTAGTCACTAACACGTCGTTTGAAGAATTTAAAGTTTGGTTTGACTTAACGGGTTTACAGCGTCATTTAAAAGCCGCAGGTATATTTTGTCGCCTGTATTTGCGTGACGGTAAGGCCGGTTATTTAGCTAATATTTTGCCTACCCTTGAATATATTGTAGATGTTGCTGAACGCTATCCTGAACTCAATGCACTCAGTGACTGGGTTAAAAATACGATAGTGCCAAAAGTGACTAAAAGATTAGAGCAGGTAAATTTATGAAAGCCATGATTTTAGCCGCAGGGCGTGGGCAGCGCATGATGCCGCTCACTCAAACTATGCCTAAACCTATGCTTAAAGTGCAAAATAAACCACTAATAGAGCATCATGTTAATAACTTAAAGGCCGCTGGCATTACCGACATAGTGATAAACCTTGCATGGCAGGGTGATAAAATTAAAGCGTACTTTAAAGATGGCAGTCAATTTGGTGTAAATATTGTTTATAGCCAAGAAGTTGAAGGCGGCCTTGAGACCGCCGGTGGTATTATTCAAGCACTTCCTTTATTGGGTGAGTCGTTTATTGTGATAAATGGCGATGTATTTACCGATTACGATGTAAGCTCGCTTATGCAATTACATTTACAGCCAGGAGAGGCACATTTGGTGCTTATTGAAAATCCCCCACACAATCTTGGTGGGGATTTTACATTGAGCCATTTATCGCCAGATAGTCAAAAATATACGTTTTCGGGTATTAGTCGTTATCAGGCTGACTTTTTTAATGGTTTAGAGCCGGGCATTCGTCCGCTTGGGCCGTTATTGCGAGAAAAACTAAGTAAGCATTTAGTGTCTACCGAGCTTTATATTGGTAATTGGGATGATATAGGCACACCAGCGCGTTTAATGGCATTAAATGAGCGCTTGGCGTAAGCCGACACATAATTAATAGGAGTAGTCGTTTACATGTGGGGAAAAATACTCGGATTTTGTTTTGGTTTTATGTTTGGCAAAATTTTTGGTGCTATTTTAGGGTTATACCTTGGTCATTTATTTGATAAAAGCTTAAAAAATAATTTTGATAAGGCGGGTGGTTTTTCAAGTTTATTTAATGGTGATGATGTCCACGAGCGTCAAGCGCTATTCTTTTCAAGCTGCTTTGCAGTGATGGGGCATATTGCAAAGTCTAATGGCCGAGTAAGCGAGGTACACATTAAAGCCGCTAGCTTATTTATGGACGAAATGGGTTTGAAAGGCGAAGAACGCCGTGAAGCACAGCATGCATTTCAAGCGGGTAAACAAAGCGACTTTTCATTAAAAGAAACCGTCTATGATTTTAAAGAACGCTTTGCTAAGCGTCATGATTTACTGCAATTATTTTTAGAAATACAAATTCAAATGGCGTTTTCTGATGGCGTTTTAGCTGACCAAGAAAAGCAGTTATTAAGTGAAGTAAGCAAGCAGTTAGGTATTTCTAAAACTCATTTTGCGTTTGTACTTAAACGCTATCAAGCTGAATTTAACTTTAGAAAACAGCAACAGCGTTACCAACAGCAGCAAGGGCAAAGTAGCAGTTATAAAGAAGGCTCAGGGCACCATGTACCCCCCAACAATAATATGAATCGTGCGCAAGCGCTTGGGCTTTTAGGACTTAACGATGGGGCAACCGAGCGGGAAGTAAAAGTAGCGTACCGAAAGTTAATGGCGCAACATCACCCTGATAAATTAGTATCGCAAGGTTTACCAAAACATATGATGGAATTGGCGGTTAAAAAAAGCCAAGACATTCAAGCAGCCTATGAGTATTTAAAAAAGGCGGCGTAAAAAGCCGTCTATTTCTTTTGTTAGCCGAGCATGTTGTTGAGGTTGATCACGAAGCCCAAATAACTGGCGCTGGCGGTAGTCAAACTTGGCGTTTCGGTTAACCCAGCGCTGGCGATTTTTTAAGTTAATTAAAATATCACGGTTGTCGC
Organism: Pseudoalteromonas sp. APM04; assembly: GCF_022809815.1. Lineage (NCBI taxonomy): Bacteria > Pseudomonadati > Pseudomonadota > Gammaproteobacteria > Alteromonadales > Pseudoalteromonadaceae > Pseudoalteromonas > Pseudoalteromonas sp. APM04. The sequence goes on along the minus strand of NZ_CP094441.1, from coordinate 2,956,284 downwards.
TGGCGTAATAAATATCTAAAAATGCAGGCGTAACAAGAGACGTTGTTTGGCTTAAGCTTTTATTGCGCTTTGCATTGGGCAGATAGCTACTTACACTAATAAACGCATCAATACGCTCCTGTGGAAAGTCTGCATAGTACTCAGTTAAAACCCCTGCGCTGGTGCCTTGCGCAATTACAACGATATTAGTGGGTTCTTGCATCGCGGTTTGGTAAAGCGCTTTGTAGCGAGCAAGTAAATTTAGTTTGTAGTTATCGAGTATTTCGTCGCTGATGGCTTCAATGGCATCCACATGATGAGGCGCTTCATTTTTACTTGAAGCATCAGGCTGCTCTGATTCACTGTTGGCTTGACTCTCTGTTTCAGTGGCGGCACTTGGTGCTGTTTCTGCAGCAGACTCAGCTATTTTACTCGCTTGCCAATCAATATCAGGGGTGGTCATCGCATAGGTGGTGTAGCCTAAATTGTTAAGCTCTTTGCGTAAGTAACTCATTCCAGCATTGTTGGTAGGGGTTGATTGCCAATCGGGAATAAGTAATACAATCCCTCTAAAATCAGCGCTCATGTATTCACTACGTAAACTTAAAAATTCAGTTTCACCTGCTAGCATTGTTTTTACTTCGTCGGTAGGTAAAAGGCGTTTAATATCGCTATTTTCAATACTTGATAAAGAAGGCGGGGCAATATGTTCTGCAGCCGTTGTACAGAGTCCTAAAAGGGCTACACAGCTAAACGCCATGTAACACAGAACCTTTTTAAATAATTGCAAAAACACCATAACACGCTCAACCAGTCGTCATTAGTTAGGTATCGGCATGCTTGTTTAAAAGTTTAATTTTTCCTAAGTAATTGAGCCCATTAAAACTCGGGTTTTGCTTCAAAGGTCATTACTTGTTCGGTTACTGGGTGTTTTAGTTGCAACATTTGTGCGTGGAGTTGTAAACGCGGTGCGGCTGCAAGCGCCTCTTTATGAGCATAGAGTCGGTCACCTAAAATAGGGTGGTCAAGGCTTAGCATGTGTACGCGCAATTGATGTGAACGCCCCGTAATTGGAGTGAGCTCTACGCGTGTGGCGTTTTCTTCTCGTTCAAGTACTTTGAAATGAGTGAGTGATGGCTTGCCATTTTCATGATCTACCATTTGCTTTGGGCGATTAGGCCAGTCGCAAATAAGGGGTAAATCAACCGAGCCATTGTTTTGTTCAAGCTTACCAAAAACGCGAGCTATATAACGCTTAGCGGTTTCGCGATCTTGAAATTGCATACTTAAATGTCGGTGTGCAGCTTTATTCATAGCAAGGCAGAGTATGCCAGACGTTGCCATATCAAGACGATGAACAATTCTTGCAGTTGGAAATACGCGATTAACGCGGTTAATTAAGCTGTCGGCATGCTTAGGATCTTTACCCGGTACGGTCAATAATTCGCTGGGTTTATTAACAATGAGCAAGTCGTCGTCTTGAAAAAGTATGGTTAAATACGGGTTCATTGGGGGATTGTAATTAACTAACACGGCCGACCTTAATGATTTTGAAGGACGCTATTTTAGGGTAGCAAGGGCAAAGGCTCAAGGAAAACATTGATAGCCTGTACGAAGGCTTCTAATTTATATACTTTTTTGAATATAAAAAAGCGCGGTATAAATACCACGCTTTACTTAGCTGCTGTTGTTTGCAATTTTTACTAACAACTAAAAGCTCAAAACCTTAGTGAGAAACCACGATTAAGCGAATTGCATCTAGTTGTAACTGCGCCTTTTCAATGTGTGCAGTTAGCTCGGTGCGTTGCTTATCGTAAAAGGTAATTTCTTCTTGGCGAATATTAGGGTTAATTTGCTTAAGCGCGCTTAATCGCTCTTGTTCTTCGCTAAGAGACGTTTGCATTTTAGCTAGCGACTGTGCACGAATAACCTCGAGTTTTTCTTGTGCCATGTCTTTTGCAGTTGTGATCATAGGGTGAATTGCGCTTTGTAACGCACCCGCAAGTTTACTTGCTGTTTGACGACCAACGGCTGAAAGCTGTTGGTTAAACCCGTCAAATGCGACGTTTTCGCCTAAGTTATTACTGGCTTTATCAAGCAATATACGAATAGGCGTTGGAGGTAAAAAGCGGCCCACTTGTAATGCTTTAGGCGCCATTGCTTCGGCTACAAAAATAAGCTCAACAAAAAAGGTGCCCGCAGGGAGTTTTTTGTTTTTGAGTAAAGCAACCGATGCGCTACCAAAGTCATCATCACAAATCATATCCATCGTGCCTTGCACCATTGGATGATCCCAACTGATAAAATGTACATCTTCTTGCGAAAGTGCAGTATCACGGTCAAATGTCACTGTCATGCCGTCATCTTTAAGCGATGGAAATGACGCGCTTAACATATGCTCTGTAGGCTTTAATATAATTGTATTTTCGCCTTTGTCTTCTTGGCTTACACCAAAGGTGTCGAACACGTTAATCATGTAGCTGGGCAGCTCAAACTGGTTGTCGAGCTTTTCAATATCAGCAACTAATGAGTCGGCGGCGCCTTGCCCCGATGAGTGCAGTTCTAATAAACGATCTCGTCCACTTTCCATTTTTTTACGTAGCACAGTATTTTGCTGAGCGACTTGCTCAAGGAGTGGGTCAAGTTCGTCTTCATCACAGTTATGGGCTGAAATAAACTCGAGTAAGTCATCACGAAATTCTTTATACAATAGCTGGCCAGTTGTTGATGTGGTTTCAAACGCATCCAGGCCTTCATTGTACCAACGCAGTAACACTTCTTGCGCCGTGTTTTCAAAATATGGCACGTGAATGTTTACATCTTGTGTTTGCCCTATACGGTCTAATCGACCAATTCGTTGCTCTAGTAAATCTGGGTTTAATGGTAAATCAAATAACACTAGGTGATGTGAGAACTGAAAGTTACGACCTTCTGAGCCAATTTCTGAACACAATAATATTTGTGCGTTATCGTATTCGTCTGCAAAAAAGGCGGCCGCGCGGTCACGCTCTATAATTGACATACCTTCGTGGAAAACCGAGGCTTTAATCGCTTCACGTTCACGCAGTATTTGTTCAAGGCTAATAGCCGTTTCGGCCTTGGCACAAATAAGGAGTACTTTTTCGTGTTTAAGCGTTTTAAGTGTTTCGATTAACCAATCTACGCGAGGGTCAAAGGCGCCCCAGCTTGCGCTTTCACCTTCAAACTCTTGGAATATTTTTTCAGGAAAAAGAGCACGATGCGCGCTCAGCTCAGCGTTTTGAATACCACTCATGTTACCTAATACCGACATGGCCGTTTTGTATTGCTTTGGTAATGCCATTGGATAGGCATGCAATTTACGACTTGGGTAGCCATCAATGCCACTGCGGCTATTTCTGAACAATATACGGCCAGTACCGTGTCTGTCGAGTAGCATGTTAAGTATTTCTTTACGCGCTGGTAAATCACCTTGCTGTGCTTTTTCAAGAATGACGGTAATGTCGGTTTCTTTTAATAGCTCGATAAGCGTTGCTTTTGCATTGTCGTCAAGAGCTTGCTCTTGCAATAACTGGTTTGCAGCTTGCGCTACATCTTTGTAATTGGCTTCTTCTTCTTTGAATACGTCGTAGTCGTAAAAACGGTCAGGGTCGAGCAATTGTAAACGTGCAAAGTGACTGCTATGGCCTAGTTGATCAGGCGTTGCTGTAAGTAAAATAAGGCCTGGAATATCTTGGCTTAGCTCAGCCATGCGCTGATATTCAGTACTTGGTTTACCGTTATTAATGCTTAAGTGGTGCGCTTCATCAACAACTAATAGATCCCAATCAGCCAATGTGGCTTGTTCAAACCAGCGCTTTTTCTTGGTTAAAAACTCAAGACTAGTAAGGACTAGCTGCTCTGTATCAAATACATTTGGCGAGTCGGCAAAGGCTTCGTCGCAACGCTCTTCATCAAAAATAGAAAAACGTAGGTTAAAGCGGCGTAGCATTTCGACTAACCACTGGTGCTGAAGGTTTTCAGGTACAACAATAAGTACACGGCTGGCGCGGCCACTAATAATTTGCTGATGCAGAATCATGCCTGCTTCAATGGTTTTACCTAAGCCTACTTCGTCAGATAATAATACGCGTGGTGCAAAACGTTTACCCACTTCTTGGGCAATGTAAAGCTGATGCGGAATAAGGTTAGCGCGTTGACCAATCAATCCTTTTATAGGTGATTGCTCGCGTTCAAATTTATGTTGCCATGTTTGGTAACGAAGCGTGTAACGATCAAAACGGTCTACTTGGCCGGCAAATAAACGGTCTTGTGGCTTATTAAATTTTATGAAATGATCTAAAAAGGTTTCTTTTAACTTTGCTTCTTCGCCGTTATCAACACGGGTGCCCACATAGCAAAGTAACTCACCTTGTACTTCAATAGATTCGACTTCTAATTCCCATTCTTCAACGCTTTTGATCACATCGCCTGGATTAAATGCCACACGGGTAACGGGTGCTTCTGCTGTAGAGTAAACACGGTTTTCACCACTGGCTGGAAATAATATGCTGACCTGGCGGCCTTCAATGGCAACAACGGTGCCTAATCCTAAATCTGACTCTGTATCACTGATCCAACGCTGACCTAAGGAAAAATTCATGTATGTCTCGTCTATGATGAAAAGGGCGGCTATGTTACCTGTAAGCTAACACCACTGCAAGGCGCTATTTAGCTCACTTTTAATTAATTTTATAAGTGTTAATTATAAAGAATAAAACCGCCATTTTTTAACCTATTAAAAAGGTAAATAAAAACTAAATTCAGGTTGTAATAAAACGGACTTTTATGACAAATAGACTAAACTTTCAATATGCCTTGGCAATTAAGTATTGCAGGTTTTGATTTTTGCCCGTTTTACTTAGTTATTTTGGTATAGCATAAAAATCATAAAACGTAAGGAAAGTGCTATGGAAAAAGCTTCGAACCTTGAAAGTAAAATGTATGTGCTAGACACCAACGTACTCCTCCACGAGCCCCTCGCTTATTTGTCTTTTCAAGAACATAACGTGGTTATTCCGATGACCGTACTTGAAGAGCTTGATCATATTAAAGATAGAAAACACGATGTAAGCCGCGATGCCCGCGTTGCAATTCGTGGTTTAGATGAGGTACTCAAAAACGCAACCCCTGAACAAATGCTACAAGGTGTAGCCTTACCCAGTAATAAAAAAGCAAAGTCGAGCTCTGCCGGTACGCTCATTATTGTTAACGACCATTTATTCGCAGACTCAATTTCGGGTTTGCCAGGCAATGAAAACGACCATCGAATTATTAACTGTGCTGTATATTTACAAAAGCAGCATAGCGATTCAAAAGTGATATTGGTTACCAAAGATATAAACATGCGCTTAAAAGCTAAAGGTGCAGGGCTTAAATATGTAGAGGATTACCGAACAGATCAGCTTATTGATGATATTAATTTGCTCACTAGCGGATATAAAAAAGTAGAGGGTGATTTTTGGGAACATGTAGGGCAATGCAATACAGAGCAGCACGGGCGAGATACGTATCATCATGTGCCTAAAAATTTAATACCCGATGTATTTTGTAATGAGTATTTACTTGACGAGAGTAATCACTTTGCAGCTAGGGTAAAGTCGTTTGATGATAAGCACATTACTATAAAAGATATTAGTGTTGAGCGGTTAATGCATCATCATGCATGGGGCGTTAAGCCCAAAAATATTTATCAGGGTATGGCGCTTGATGCATTACTTGATACTAGCATTGAGCTGGTGATTTTAACGGGCCCCGCTGGATGTGGGAAAACGTTATTAGCGCTTGCCTGTGCACTTGAGTTGGTTATAGAAAAAGGTATTTACGATAAAGTGCTTGTGACCCGAAATACCCCTGAAATTGCAGAGTCTATTGGTTTTTTACCCGGTACGGAAGAGGAAAAAATGGCGCCGTGGCTCGCTGCTATTACCGATACGCTAGAAGTGCTCCATAAGGGTGACGAGAACCCAATATCGAGCCGAAATTACATCATGGAAAAGGCCAATGTACAGTTTAAGTCGGTTAATTTTATGCGTGGGCGCAGTATTCAAAATGCGGTGGTGATTTTAGATGAAAGCCAAAATTTAACAGCGTCTCAACTTAAAACAATTATTACTCGATGCGGAGAAGGCACCAAGCTCATTTGCACCGGTAATTTAGCGCAAATAGACAGTAATTATTTAACGCCAGTCACATCAGGTTTAACCTACATAGTAGAGCGTTTTAAAAACTTTGAAGGCAGTGCAACTATAAATCTTAATGGTGTTGTAAGGAGTCGGTTGGCTTCATTTGCAGAAGAGAATTTATAACTTGCGCTTAACTATTTGGCTCGATAGTCTAATGATTGATTTTCGGGCCAAATGGCAGACTGCACGTTGAATTTTTTACCTCTCAAACATTATTATCGCTCTTTAATTGTTGCCCTGTTGGTGCCTTTAATCGTTGCTTTTTTACTGTGTTTACATCTTTACAATATCAAGCTTGAGCGCACAGTAGAAAAACGTGACGCTGATTTTCTTAATATATCCGCCCAAATAAATCATGGCATGCAATCAATCAGTGATTTAATGGCTAATATGCTTAACTTATACGAGCAGCCCGCACTGAGTCTTGCTAATCGTAATTTATTTGAAGGTATTAATCAGTATGAAGGTTATTACTATCGCCATTTTACTCAACAAGGCACCGAGATTGTAGGTAAAGGAGATTTTAATCTTTCACCAAATGAACTTTCAAAGTGGCAACAGTTAGTTAAATTAGGTCCTTCGTTTAATACAACTCTGGCACTTATGCAGTCGCTTAGCGCCGTTGCGTATGTTGATGAAAATGGCGCTGCATTTGTAGCTAGGCGTAATAAGAGCAAGAGTTTATTACTAACAGAGATTCTTGAAGGGCGATTTAAACCAGACTTTTCAGGCAGCCTTTTATCTTCAAGCCCGATTGTAAATATAGACGGGAAGGCTTACTACTCAATCGGACGCCAGCGAGAACTTGGCTCGCGTGATTATATTATCGTTATTTACGATGTGGAGGTTATTTCTGCTTGGCTAAAAAAAGTTACGCCAAATCAGGGCGAATATATATTTGTTAATCGGTTTGATCAGGTTGTTGCAAGCACAAAAAATGCGATAGCTGAGGGGATCACACTTAAAGAATACTGGCCTGAAATGGCGGCATCACAACAAAAATTAACGGTGTTAACCAGTGGCACAAACTTTTTTATGCAGCCAAAAAGCAACCTCCCAATACATGCAGCATTTTATGAGCCTAAATCCGATTTTGTAAATCTTATTCGGTATGAAATTTTACTCGAGTTTATATTTTTAACGCTGTTTTTAAGTTTGATGTTTTGCGTGTTCTTTTGGTTAAGTCAGCGCATATTTTTAAAACCTATGACACATCTTATGCATTACTTAGAGCAAAGCAATAGCGATAACAGCAAAGAGTCTAATTATCAAATCCCTATTAATTGGCAGCCATGGTTCACTAAAATAAAACTAGTATTTGCTAAAAACAGACAACTAGTCGATTCGCTGCAAGATGTAAACCGAGAGCTTGACGAAAAGCTGCAATTGCAATCAGAAAAACTAACACGCAGTTATCAAGCTAAAGAGCGACATTTAGCTTTACTAAACACAATGTTAAACAGTGTTCCTGATTTTATATATTTTAAGAATATTGATGGGTCTTTTTTAGGGTGTAACAAGGCATTTGAAGCGTACATTGGGTGCGATCAAAGCGCGCTAGTGGGTAGGCGTATACAAGATATAACTGACGAATACGAACAAATAAGTATTCTTGAAAAACAGGTTTTACAAAATCGCAGTAATGTTCAGCAACGCGTTGATACAGATGATAAGTCTTACCAACTGACGATTGCGCCTTTTTACAATGAGCAGCAGCACTTGTTAGGCACAATGGGGATCGGTAGAGATATAACAGAACAGCAGCAAACTTTACATGCACTAAAAGCGTCTGAGTCTAAATTTAGAAGTGCTATTGAATTTGCTGCAAACGGTGTTGTGCTTCTTTCGCTTGATCAGACTATATTGCAAGTAAACAAAGCAGCAAGAAAACTATTTACTGAGCAAGATGTGTTGGTAGGTGAGCAACTTAAACTGCTATTTGATGATAGTCAGTGGCAAGAAATTAAAACAAGACTAGCTCAGCTGCTTGATGATAAGAAAGAGGTTTATCATTTAACATTAGCACGAGGAAATTTGACTAGCTGGCTTCAACTCAGTGTATCGCTCGTGTGGGATGAAAAGCGAGATCCTTCGTATTATGTTATCCACTTACAAGATGTGAGTGCATTAACTAAAGCTAAGCACAATGCTGAGCGCGCAACCCTTGCTAAAAGCCGCTTTATTGCTAACTTAAGTCATGAAATACGTACCCCTTTGAATGCGGTGTTAGGTTTGCTTGACATGCTTATAGAGCAAGGACTTACGCAAAGACAAATTCAGCAAACAGATCAAGCTAAGCAAGCTGCGCAAAGTTTACTATTAATGCTCAACCGCATGCTTGATTTTGCCAGAGTTGAAAGCGCACAGGCTGAGTTAAAACTAGCCCCATTTACGGTTGTGGAACTTGTTGATATTTGCGATAGCTTAACAGGGCCCTTGTGTGAGCAAAAAGGGGTTGAATTTATTATTGATGTTGACCCTTTAATTGCACCTAGTTTGATTTGCGATAGCATAAGACTACAGCAGGTGTTGGGTAATTTATTAACTAATGCTGTTAAGTTTACTCACAATGGCAGTATTACCTTAAAAATGGAGCTAATTGAGGGAGATAGTAACGAGCAAGCGATCTGTTTTAGTGTAAAAGATACTGGCAGCGGGATTAATGAGGCTGACCAATTACGTTTATTCGATGCCTTTACACAAGGTGATGAATCATCAACACGCGCCCATCAAGGTGTAGGGTTAGGGTTGGCTATTGTAAAACATGCTGTATCGCTCATGGGCGGCGAGATAGCCGTAAACAGTGAAAAAGGCCTTGGTTGTGAGTTTTATTTCAGCATTAGTTTACAGGTAGACGATACAAAAAATCAGCTGTTGCCTGTTGATGCTCTGGCTATTATATCCCAGCGAAGCCGAGCTTTAAAACGCGCTGTAGCAGCCTATTCAGAGTTGACCAGTATTGATTTAGATGAAGCATTGAATTACCCAATCAAACTTTCAGGATATAATCAGCTTATTGTTGATGAAGCTGATTTACCTGAGCTATTAAGTGTAAAAGCAATATATGACTCGCTTACTTCACACACTGTATCGGTCATTATCGTTAATCATCAGCTAACCTTTAGTTCATCTATGAGCAAAGGCTTATTAGCGCAGCATGTTAAAGCATCTGCACTTGGGCAGCGATTATTTGATTTAAGTAGTGGTTTTGCATTAAAGCAAATTGCAAGTGACGCTAATATACAGGCACAGCAACCGAGTAGAGAGGTGTCAGGTTTACTGATCTTGGCAATTGATGATAATAAACTAAACTTAGAAATTATAAGTAGTGTTTTAGAAAAAGCTAATGTAAATGTTGTAACCTCAACCAATGCATCTGATGGTATGGAGCTGCTACAAGTTTTAAAACCAGATCTGATTTTAATGGATGTGCAAATGCCGCATATAGATGGTTGTCAAGCTACTACGTTGATTCGTCAACAGTTTGACGATAAGCAATTGCCTATATTTGCATTGACAGCGCATTGTGAGCCTGCGGATATAGAGCGTTCGTTAAAATGCGGTATGAATAAACATTTAACAAAGCCCGTTGTAGCAAAAGTACTACTTGATGCTATTGCAGATATGCAGATCACTAAAACGGTATTTTTTGATAGGGCATTTGCCTTAGCTCAATTTAGCGCTGATGAGGCGTTACTTAATACTATGATTGATAAATTTTCTAGCCTATGTGAGACCCAATTACAACAAATTGACGAATGTACTGTTAAAGGTGAATTGGTACGTTTAGTGCATAGTATCAAAGGAGTATCGGGTAACTTGGGTTTTAAGCGGTTATCGTCTTGTGCGCTTCAGTGCGAACAAAGTCTTAAAGCAACCAATGACCCTGAAGATCAAATCATAAAAGAGCTTATTATGCAGTTGAAGCAGGTTATTGTATTTATTAGAGGTTTGGAGGCGGTGGATGTCAAAAAAAGCTAAAGTGCTTGTAGTTGACGACGATCCACTTAACAGGTTAGTGCTTGAAAAAACGTTGTGTGAAGAGCATGACGTGTTTTTAGCTAAAAGTGCAGAAGAGGCACTTGCTTTTGTAAGAACTACACAGTTTGATTTGATTCTGCTTGATATTGTAATGCCCGTTATGAACGGCTTTGAGCTTATTGTTAAGTTAAAAGAAAATCCTATTACCCAGGCTATTCCAGTTATTTTTATTTCTGCTAATCAAGAGCATGCTGATGAATCAAAAGGATTAGAGCTAGGCGCGATGGACTATATTACTAAGCCATTCAGCGCTTCTATTGTTAGAGTGCGAGTACGAAATCAATTACTGATAAAACAAAAAAACGATTTACTTGAAATGTTAGCGTCCATTGATGGATTAACCGAAATACCCAACAGACGCTACCTTGATGAAAATTTGTCTCGAGAGTGGCGAAGAAGTAAACGAGGGGGCTCGGTGCTATCTGTACTGCTAATGGATATAGATTACTTTAAACGATACAACGACACATATGGCCACAGAGCCGGTGATGAATGTTTAAAAAAAGTAGCACAATCTTTATTGGCACAATGTAAACGTGGAAGTGACTTTATTGCCCGCTACGGTGGGGAGGAGTTTGCGGCTATTTTACCTGATGTATCTAAAGAGGAAGCAATTGCGTTTGCAAATAAGCTTAGAAGCGCTGTAAACAAATTAAATATAGAACACAAAACATCGTTAAATGCACAATGTATAACTATCAGTATTGGCGTTGCAACCATGGAAGATGGCCGCTCAACCTCAGAGCATTCATTATTAGAAGAAGCTGACTTAGGGTTGTATGAAGCAAAAGAGGCTGGCCGTAATAGAGTGGTCGCTCACTAATAAAATAGGCCAGTAACGTTACTGGCCTTTTTGTATTTTAGTGGCTAATCATATTTAATGCGCTGTCACCAATACCGACAAGTTTATCGTTTTTGAATACAAGTGGCGTACACTCATCTTTAGTCATTTTACCATCAGAATGAATGCTATGAGTTGCATAAAATAAGACTTGATACACATCATCCCCTTTTTTTAGTAACTCGGTAAAATTAGGGGTTTTAAGTGTTGTTAATACCGACTGGTAGCTGCTATCCATTTTTAATTCAGAAATCGCTTCGCGATTATTTTTGTGCTTAGTTTGCCAGCTAGTTGAGTCATTACCTGCCCAGTGCGTTTCTGCTTCACCATCAGATACGGCGATAACACAACCCGTTAAAAATGGAGTAATAAGTGCCGCTGCTAGTAGAGATTTATTCATTTTTGTATGTACCTTAATCATTTTTACTTAATTATTAATGATAGTAACGCAAAGTATACGCCAAGTTTAAATTTTATTTACAATCAATTGCTTACGTTGTGTGGGGTATTTCGTTAATTTTAAAAAATAAAAAAATTGGTAAAAACAGCCACTTTTTAGTTTATTTAACCCAAGCAATGATTAAGGTATTTACTATTCAGAGCTCAGGTTACTTCGCTAATGCGAGTATTAAACTAAGCGGCTACGAGACTCCCCTTGTTTGAATGCTTTAATATTTAAACTTACCTCTTTGACTAATCGCACAATTGATTCGGTGCTTGCCCACGCAATATGCGGCGTTAGCAATAGGTTACTCCCTTTATAATTTGCCAGTGGATTTGAAAGCTCAGCAGGCTCTTTTGTTAATACATCAACGCCTGCGCCAGCAATTATATTTTGCTCTAGTGCACTGGTTAAATCCGCCTCATTAATAATACCGCCTCGTGCTGTGTTTATTATGATGCAGCTTGGTTTCATGACTTTAAATTCGTTTAGGGTAATTAAATTGCGCGTTTCTTCTGTTAACGGACAGTGCACACTAATTATGTCTGCGGTTTTTATGGCTTCGTCAAAAGGCGTTCTGCCATCGCGGCATGGTGCGCCTTTGCGCTCAGACATAACTACATTTGCACCAAAAGCCTCGGCTACATTTGCAACAGCGTGTCCTAGTGTACCACCGCCTATGATTGTTAGTGTTTTGCCTTGTAAATCATTAAAACTGTAGTCAAGACGGCAAAACATTTCACTTTTCTGCCAAGCACCTTGCTGACAATCAGCTTGATATCGGTGTGTATTACCTAGCAGGTTTGTGATTAAAGAGAAGGTATGTTGAACAACCGAAGGTGTTGAATAACCTGCAACGTTTGTAACTGCAATGCCGTGATCTTTTGCAGCCTCTAGATCAACATTATTAGTTCCCGTAGCACTCACGCATATTAGTTTTAGATTTTTTAGTTGGCTAATTGTTTCGCGGTTTAACACGACCTTATTGGTAATTAAAATATCAGCCCCTTGGCTATGCTCAACAACTTGCTCAGGGCTAGTAAGTTCGTAGGTTTTAAGGCTCCCTAGTTGCTCTAAACAGGCAAGTGATGTATTTGCTAATGTGGCGTTATCGAGAACAGTAATTTTCATGATGTGTCCTAATTAAATAAAATAAATTTTAATACTTGACCTTGGTGTGTGCTCTAAGGTTTATAGTTGGCATCAGTTGAGAATATACTCATTGGAGAAACAAATGAAAATAGGTGAGTTTGCAAATCAGTTAGGTGTCTCAACAGATACCCTAAGATACTATGAAAAACACAATTTGTTAACGCCATCAAGTCGAACCGAGGCAGGTTATCGCGATTATGATAAGGCAGCTCTCAAACAAATGAAGTTTATTTTGCGTGCTAAAAATGTTGGTTTTAGCCTGTTAGAGATCAGAGAGTTACTGCAAATTAAATTTAAAAAACACCAGCATTCGTGCCGTGAAGTGAAAGATTTAACGATACAAAAACGCGATCTAGTTGCAGAGCGTATTGCTGAGCTAACACGTTTTCATCAATCGCTATCGATACTGGCAGATAAGTGCTGTGGTGGACAAGAACCCGCTTATAACTGTTCAATATTAACAACCTTGGAGGACATCGATGGACTTACTTAATAATTTTTGGCAGTTATTTTTATTATCTGCCCCTTGGTTAATGCTTGGTTTGCTGATTGCTGGGTTATTAAATGTATATTTACCGACAAATTTTTTAAATAAACATTTAGGTAAAGAAGGCTTTTTGACCACAGTGAAAGCGGCTTTAATTGGTGCGCCAATGCCTTTGTGTTCATGTGGTGTTATTCCTGCTGCAATAGGATTGAGACGCGCCGGTGCTTCAAAAGGTGCCACTACTGCGTTTTTAGTGTCGACGCCTGAAACAGGGGTTGATTCTGTTTCAGTATCGTATGTGTTATTAGGTCCGTTTATGTCTATTATTCGTCCCATAGCTGCTATCTGCAGTGCTATTGTTGCAGGTGTGTTAGTTGGGCGAGATACCGATAGGCTGCAGACTAAGCCAGCGGCAGGTGCTCAAACAAAAACCAGTTGCTGTGCGTCTAAAACGGCGGAGCCTAAAGTTCAAACCAGTTGTTGTGCGTCTAAAACGGCGGAGCCTAAAGTTCAAACCAGTTGTTGTGCGTCTAAAACGGCGGAGCCTAAAGTTCAAACCAGTTGTTGTGATAAACCAAACAAGGCACTACAAAGTCAATGGCAGAAAGTACAACAAGCGATAAGTTTTAGCTGCAATAAACTTCTGTCGGATACCATGGTCTGGTTAATGATTGGTTTATTCTTTGCCGCGTTGGTACAGACCTATGTTCCAGAGTCATTTTTAACACAGTGGGGCAGTGGCATTGTTGCCATGCTTGTGGTGATTTTGATCAGTATACCCATGTATATTTGTGCCACTGCTTCTACGCCTATTGCTGCAGGCTTGTTATTGAGTGGAGTATCGCCTGGAGCGGTGTTAGTGTTTATGCTCGCAGGGCCGGCAACAAATATTGCTACGTTAGGTGTTGTAGCTAATGAGCTTGGCAAGCGTGCTGTATTCGCTTATTTGACAGGGGTTATTGGGGTTGCATTGATTTTTGGGTTTTTAACGGATTATTTAGTAACTGAGTTTGGCTTTGTTGTTTCCCCGCAACTTGGTGAAGAGCATCAGGTGCTGCCATATTGGCTAAGCTTTATTTGTGGTGTAATTTTAATCGCACTTATTCTGCGTTTAGTTGTCATAGCATTACAAGCAAAGCGAAAGGTAACTGGTAAGAGCATTACTTAATTATTTGTTATATATGTACTTTTTAGAGTGCTTGTTAGTTTTTATAAAAATGCAATAGCCTGACTTAGTTCGCATTTCAGTTTGCCTGAGTTATACTCAAACCAATAAAACAAACGGTACGTATTTTACGTGCCGTTTTTTAACTTTATAGATGCAGTAATGAGTGAATTAGAAGACAAGTACGCAGACATAAGACCTTACAACGACAATGAGGTTAACGCATCATTAGCGCGTTTAATGAGTGATGATGCATTTATAGATGTCATTGCTAAGTATAATCTACCGCGCTTTCTATCAGCAGTGCCATTTATTGCCCGCCCATTGGTAAGAAGCCAACTACGCAAAAAGTGGGGAAAAGTAACGAGCGTTGAAGATGTTCAAAATGAAGTTGCTAAGTATTTAGATAAACTTATAAAACGCACCACGTCAAAAGTCACCTTTTCAGGTTTAGATAAATTAGATCCTAATCAGGCTTATTTATTTGTTTCTAACCACCGCGATATAGTGCTTGATCCTGCGCTTGTTAACTGGGGGTTATACCAACATAAAATGAAAACGGTACGAATAGCTATTGGCGATAATTTACTGCAGATACCCTACATAACAGAGCTGATGCGTTTAAATAAAAGCTTTATTGTTAAGCGCTCAGCTAAAGCCCCTAAAGAAATGCTAAAAGCCCTTACGCAATTGTCATCGTATATTTATGACTCACTAATGGGCGGGCACTCCATTTGGATTGCACAAAAAGAAGGGCGCGCTAAAGATGGCTTTGATCAAACCGATCCTGCATTACTAAAAATGTTGCAACTTAATGGCCGTAAGCAAAAGAAAGAGTTTGGTGAATACATTAAAGAGTTAAAAGTTGTGCCTGTGTCTATTTCTTATCAATATGAGCCATGTGCTATAGCAAAAGCTAAAGAGCTTTATCATAAGCAACAACATGGTGAATATGTTAAGTCGGTGGGTGAAGATATTTTAAGCATTGTTGAGGGCTTTAGTACGGCAAAGGGCCATGTTCATTTAGCTTTTGGGCAGCCTATTGAGTCACAATGCGATAGCGCTGAGGAACTTGCTAACACTATTGACCAGCAAATAATAGATTCATTTTACTTACATCCAGGCAATTATATTGCTGGTGGTTGTAAAGAGTCGGTAATTAACTCTCCAGATACGGCAACATTTGAACAACGTATTGCGCAGGTACCTGAAGAGCTTAAGCCACTTGTATTGGCTATGTATGCAAAACCATTTCATCGTAAAGCACAAATAAATGTTAAAAGCCCTGAATCGCTTTAGCATTAAGTAAATAAAGTAAAAAGTAGCAATAGTATTGCTACTTTTTTTTTGTTTAAAAATAACGCTATACTGCAAGTATGACCTTAACTAAGCGGTGTATGCTATGCAACAAATTGAAATATTTGATATTCCAAGTCCTTGTAAAAGTATTTGCTTAGTTAACAATAGAGGGTATTGCAAAGGGTGTTACCGTAGTCGTGACGAGCGATTTTTATGGAACTCTTTAACCAATGCACAAAAGAAAAAAGTTTTGAGCCTATGTCAGCAGCGCTACAAGCGATATCTTCTCAAAAAACAGCAAGCTGAAAGTGCAACTAACACGGCAAAGCAGCACGGATTCGATTTTTAATCATACATATTGTATTTAGCTTTAAGCGCATAAGCCGTACCATTGTTATGAAGTTTATTGAGTGCCGCTTCTAAGCCTTCAATTAGGTGCGCATTTTGTTTGTTTAAGTAATGATAAACAGGTGTTACACGTAGTGTCTCTTTTTGGTAGCAAACATCAGGATGCTGGATTGGTAGACTGTCAGATGCAAAATCGAGTAGCAATATACCTTTTACTTTTTCTTGAGTAAGCAGGTTTAGTTGCGTACTTATATTTTTTACTTCAATTACATTACCATCAAATTGCGTATTTTTTATGTACTGTGCTTGTATGGGGCAATCAGCTAAAATAGCGACGTTATCGAGCCGGTTTAATATGCTTTGCTGGCAGTTTTTATACAGTATTAATTTAAACTTGAACAATGGGTAGTTAACAGGCAGCAAATTAGGAAAATCTACCTCTATACTGTTGTCTCGACCCAACTGTCCGTCTAGTGTGCCATTATTAGCAGCGCGAAGAGCATTTTGGGGATTAAAATCGATAAGGTGTATTTCGTAGCCTATGTCCTTGTAGGCGAGTGTAAGAAGCTCAAGAACATAATTTGCTTGCGGTACGTTATCAGGGCGGTTAAATGTGAGCGTGTTTTGATTGCCAAAACATGCCGTGCTCAACATAAAACACGTTAATAGAAACAATACACTAAAGCGACTTTGCATTATCATTTCCAATTACTGCTGAGATAAATTAATAAGACGCGTATAATAACAAGGTGCTTGCTTTTTGCCCAGCACTGCAAGCTATGTATTACACCCTAAGCCATATAAAGAATGAGGAAATCCTGTGAGTTTTAACCTATGTTTATTACCACGTGAAGATAAGTACCAAATCCAGCTCGACTATGAAGCCTCATTTTGGGCATACCAAATTAAGCGTAATAAAAAAACACGCGAGCAAGTTTATAATACAATCCATAGCCGTCCAATAGCAGAGCAAACGGTATTAAAACAAAAGTTTGAGCAATATTTGGCACTAATGCTTAGTTAAAAATGTATACCACCCAATTATTAGATAAAGTAAAAACACCCTTAGTAAATAAATTTTACAAACTACATGGGGCTAGCGGGCGCGCTAATAAGCAAGATCAAGTATGGGTTATATACTTAGATGAGCAAATAGTGGCTGCATGTAGGGTGCAACATAAATCCAATTTTTTGTTTTTATCCACGGTTTATGTTGCCAAAGAACACCGCTCAAAAGGGCTAGCAAAGCAATTAATAACTGATCTTTTGAAGCATCAACACATGCATGTTTATACCTTTGCATTTAAAAACATAGTCGATTTATACCTCAGTATTGGTTTTA
Source organism: Pseudoalteromonas sp. APM04 (assembly GCF_022809815.1). NCBI lineage: Bacteria > Pseudomonadati > Pseudomonadota > Gammaproteobacteria > Alteromonadales > Pseudoalteromonadaceae > Pseudoalteromonas > Pseudoalteromonas sp. APM04. The sequence goes on along the minus strand of NZ_CP094441.1, from coordinate 2,938,985 downwards.
ACCAAGTGTTAACATATACTGCTGAGCTACACGTACTTTTTGATATGTATAAGCACCGTAATATTGTCGCACTAGAGTACCCATAAAAATAAAAAACCATATGGAATGACCATGAGTAAGGGCGTTAATTGGATTTTAAGTTGCTGCTTAGTTTTAATAACTATAGTGAGTTGCCAGGCTGGTGCACAAGTTAAGCGTTTATCACCCAGTGAAGGCCTATCACAAAGCTACGTTAATACCATACTCATCGATAATAACGGGTATTTGTGGCTTTCTACCGAAGGGGGATTAAACCGTTACGATGGGTATCAAGTAACCCCGATTAATGGCCCAAATGGAGAGCTAGAAGAAGCAATTATTGACAGAATATACCAAGACGTAGACGGTTATATTTGGATTGCCTCATTACTCGAGGGTCTTTTTAGATATGATCCAGCCACTGATACTTACAAGCAATTTTTAAGTCCTCCAAGCAACGAAGAGCAAATTTTTAATCAATCAGTATTTACCATGCTAGCGGCTGATTCAAAAACACTATGGATTGGACGAGGTCGAGATTTTGCGAAGCTCGATATTCAAAGCGGTGTGATTGAATCTGTTTTTGAGCTGCCTAAAGAATACAAAAATACATTAGTAAGAAGCTTGTTTCATTATAACGGTTACATTTTTATAGCGACCTCTCACGGTGCTTACGTTCATGATATTGCTAATGATTTAACTCGTCCATTACAGCATTTAAAAGGCGAGGCGGCGCATGTTTACCAAAATAATGTTAAGTCGTTTGAGTTGGGTGAAAATAACCAATTATTAGTCGGTACGGTCAAAGGTATGTATCAGGTTGATATTAGTGATTTACCAAGCATGTTTGAACGTCCCGATATCGCATTCAAAAATAAAGTGCTACTTGCCGACCTAAATGTGTGGAAAATAGAGTACAACCAAGGTGAAATCGATCTTGCGACAGACAAAGGGTTATTCAAATTTGATTTAAACAGTGGTGAGTTAATCAAAAATACACGAATCACTCAAAGTAAATATACCTTAGCCGACACCAGTATTATTGATATGGCCAAAGATAAGTCTGGTGGCGTATGGGTGGCCACAAAAAGTGATGGTGCCTTTTACCTATCAAAAGATACGTATCATTTTAACAATGTTGATAGCAGTGTGCTGGGTGGCGCAGGTTTATCTCACCATTCAATATGGGGAATAACTGAATTTAACGAAAAGCTCTGGCTTGCAACCAATAATGGCTTAACTGAGGTTGATTTAAAAACCAATACCAGCAAAGTATATTTAAAAGATTATAAAGCTGACGCTTACACACGCGAGTTTAGTGTTTGGCAAATTATGCCCTATAAAAATATGCTTTGGCTTAATACAAATCGAGGCTTGTATATTTTTGATCCAAATACGTACCAAGTCACTGAACCTATAACAAAAAATGCGGCAAACCAAGATCATATCTCAGGGTGGGTACACGGTGTTGCTTTAATGCCAAATGGCGATTTATATTTTATGCATCGTGACCATGGCGCGTTTGTTTATAATATAGACACCAAAATTGTGACACGATTGGGCGGTGAGTTGGCACAATTTAACCCTTTTTTAGCGCATGGTTTTTTACCCGCTTTACCGAATAAGCCTGATTGGCCACTCTTTTTTAATGCCGGTATTTTATATCAATTAAACCCTAACAACCTTGCGTTAGAAATGATTTATAAAGTACCCAAACAACATGAAAACGTTGCAATTAGTGTGCTTTCATACGTAATTGATAATAACAACGTGTTGTGGATCTCTCTTTCTAACTTTGGCTTAATTGGTATTGATTCATCAACGTATGAACACCTTCATACTATTGATCTTGATAAGAATAAACTAGGTACATTACTTTACAGTATGGTGCTTGACGACGACGGTATGATTTGGATGAGTAGCCATAAAGGAATTTGGCGTTTAAATCCAGAAACGCTCCACTTTCAGCAGTTTAGTACAGCCGAGGGGCTTTTATCGGCTGAATTTAATAGCTCAGCAATGGCGCAGCTTAATGATGGCCGCATTGTATATGGGGGGTTAAAAGGAATAACGTATTTTCATCCAATGGAAAACCAAAGTTATAAGCCGCTTATAGAGCATGTAAATATAACGCGGGTAAATTTAATGTCTCGAGAGTTATCTCGCGATTTAAGGCAACCTCTGAATGAAGTCGTTTTAAACCACGATGACATTGGTCTTGAAGTGGCTTTTTCTGCAATGGCTTTTAGTAATCAAGAACGTATTATTTATGAGTACCAGCTTGATAACGGGCAAAAAACCTACGCAAGAAATAACAACCGAGTACTATTTCCTAAGTTAAACCCTGGTAGTTATACATTAAAAGTTTGGGCTAAAGACCCCTTAACGGGAATTTTTACCAAGCCAGCTACATTAAAAATAAAGGTTAAATACCCACTTTGGCGTGCGCCTTATTTTATGGTGTTATACGGCGCTTTATTTTTATTTTTTATTGCAATGTGGGTCAGGCGACGAAATAAAATTCAACGTATCTTATTGGCTGCGCATAAAGAAAGTAAAGACAGTGAGTCCCGTTTAAAGCTTGCCCTTGAAGGCAGTGAGTCTGGCGTATGGGATTGGCAGTCAAGTAATCCAAGTATTTATCAGCCTCGTTTAATTAATGAGCTGGGTTATAAGCACGATACTGTAAGCCTTGATGAATACTTGGCTAAAATACATCCGCAAGAAAAACAACTATTTCGTTTAGAGTGGTTAGAGTTTTTGTCGACCGATAAAGGCTACTTTAACTGTACATACCGTGTACGTCATGCCAAAGGCTATTGGCGTTGGTATAAAGACTTTGGCAAAGTGGTTGAGTGGGATGAAAAAACGCCTCAAAAAGTAGCGGGTACATACACTAACATGACCCGTGAAATGGTATTTGAAGAGCACGCACGCTTATTTACTGCTGCATTTGAACAAACTCGTGATTGGGTTTTTATTCTCGATAAAAACTTTAATGTTCGTGCCTCTAATAAATCACTGCAAACCGCTTTTAACTTTGCTGCAGAGCCCATTTCAAGTAGGGCGTTAAACTTAGGTATGTCGCCTAAAAGCCGTGTTGATTACTTACGTATTATGAAAAAGCTCTCAGAAGGGGAGCATTTTTCTTGTGAAGATATGGTACGCCTTCACAATGGAGAGTCGCGCCATGTGCTAGTTAAAATAAGTGCGGTTGCTGATACAGAACAACGCTTAAGCAGCTACGTGATTATTTTAACGGATATACACGCACAAAAACTGGCAGAGAGTGAACTGCACCAACTCGCTAACTTTGATGTGTTAACCGGCTTACCAAATCGTACGTTGTTTAATGATAGAGTTGAGCATGCCCTTGAGCAAGCCCAAAAGCACTTATGCAAAGCTGCGCTTTTACATATTAATATTAAGCGCTTTAAATATTTTAATGATTCATTAGGCCACGAAGTCGCCGATGAACTTATTAAAAAAGTTGCAGAGCGATTAAAATGCTCACTACGTTCATCAGACAGTATTGCACGATTTGGTGGTGATGAATTCGTGGTCCTGGTTGAAGATATTCACCAAATAGAAGAGGTATTACTTATTTGTACCAAACTTATGGATTGCGTGAATCAAAATATAAGTATTAACGACCAAGTAGTGAATATTAATTTAAGCATTGGTGTTGCTATTTCTCCTGATGATGCAACACAAAGTGGTGCCTTACTGAAGGCGGCAAACATTGCGCTCTATCATGCCAAAGGTGCGCTTGAAAGTAATTATCAATTTTACAAACAAGAAATGAATCAGCATGTTCAAAAAGCCCTTCATTTAGAATCACAGTTAACAAAAGCCTATCAAGAGCATGAGTTTTGTAATTACTACCAACCTATTATAAATGCTCACACACATCAAACTGAAGGCTTTGAAGTATTACTTCGCTGGCCTGAAAATAAACGAATCCAAACACAGGAGTTTTCGTTGGCGGCTGAAGGTGTTGGTTTAATAACTAAAATAATGCTACAAACCTTTGGCAGAGCATTAAATGAGCTTAACGAATGGCGAAAAGCATCTCCTGATTTGTATTTATCGATTAACTTATCGGCATTAGATTTTGAATTTATAGAGCTTGTGCCAGAGATTAAAAAAGCGCTTATTAATGCTAACGTGCCATCAGAGGCTATTGTATTTGAAATAACAGAATCTATTTTAATGCGTGACTCAAACCTTGCACTGCAAAGTATGAAAAAGCTAAAAGAGTTAGGCTGTAAACTCTATATGGACGACTTTGGTACCGGCTATGCATCGCTAACTTACTTAAAGCGTTTTCCTATAGATGTGCTTAAGATTGATCGAAGTTTTGTTCAAGACATCGGCATTGATTCTGATGATGAGGCAATTATTGAATCAACACTCACATTGGCACACAGTTTAGGCAAAGAGTGTGTGGCTGAGGGCGTTGAAAGCCAGCAGCAGCTTCTATTTTTAACCGCGTTAGGGTGCAAGCATTTTCAGGGCTATTTATTTAGTAAGCCTGTTCCAAGAGAAGATGTACCAGCGCTTATAGTACGTGACTGGCAAGATATTTTTAGTAGTAACCTACACGCAGATCATAGATAAGCGGTCATAAATATCAAAAATGGTGTTATTAGCCCTTTTGAGCACAGTGCACGTTAAGTTGTTAAAGCAATATTATAGCGCCTTACTGGTTTTAGGCGCTCTGAACATAACGTAAGTTATTGGGCTGAGTTTATTTTGTGTTGAGCACCATGTTAATGCTGCCTTCTTCAAAATCGCGGCTTACTTTAAAGCCCAACTTGCGGGCAAGTTCAATCATACCTGTGTTTTCTGGTAGTGTTATACCTTCAATCCATTCAACGCCTTGGCGTTTACAATGGTTAATTGCAGCATTCATTAAAATTCGACCTAGCCCTAAGCCCTGGCAGTCAGAACGAACCACAATAGCAAACTCGGCATGCACGTTGTCGGGATCCATAATCACACGCGACACCCCTAAGGTACGTGTTTTTCCCTCTAAGCGTTGGCAAACAATAAACGCCATTTCTCGGTCGTAATCAATTTGAGTCATTTTAGCAAGTTGATCGTGGTTAAATTGAGGTAACTCGCCAAAAAAGCGTTTGTAACGATCATCTTTATTGAGTGATTGATCAAATGCCTTATGGGCTTGTTCATCTTCAGGCTTTATTGGCCTAAGCGTTGCTTGAGTATTATTTTTTAGCGTTACTATTTCTACAAGATCTATAGGGTAGGGGCGAATACATAACCGTTTGCGGTTACTTTTTGACTGGTATCGATTTAGCGTTATGGTGGCATCAAGTACTAAAAATTGCCCGTTACTTGCAAGTATTGGGTTAAGTTCCATTGCGCTAATATCGGGTTGATCCACAACGAGCTGTGAAATACGCGTGAGCAACGCACATAAACGATATTTGTCGACCTTTTCAGGTAAAATGCGATCTTTTAATACGCCTTTATCATGTGCGGCAGCAATTAAATATTTAGCCAAGTTCATATTAAGTGGAGGGAGAGCCACTGCCGCTTGAGCGTACTCAAGCCCTGTACCTGCCTCACCAAGTAAAATAACGGGGCCAAAATTAGGCTCTGTTTTAATTGCAATCCGCAGCTCGTTTGCACCTGCACGCGGTGCCATTTTTTGGAGTGAAAACCCATCAATAGTGGCATCCGGATAAGTGTTTTTAATACGAATAAGCATCGCAAATGCGGTTTGCTCAACTTCATTGGCATCGTTTAGATTTAAAACCACGCCGCCGACTTCAGACTTAGAAGCAATACTTGGGCTTATAAGCTTAAGCGCAACGGGAAAACCAAGCTCTATTGCTTGCTCTTTTGCCTCAGTGGGTGTGTACGCCACTTTAGTTTCAATACATTCAACACCATAGTGGCTTAGTACTTGGCTTGCATTATGAGTGGGTAGATAGGTTTGTTCTTCATCTAAATATTCAGTTATTAACCTTGTGGCAGCAGCTTTGTTTATTTTTCCATCGTCAGTGTTAGACTCTGGCGTTTGCGTTAAATGTTTTTGGTTTCGACGATACGATACCAAGTGCATAAACGCACCGACAGCGCCTTCAGGTGTTCGATAAGTAGGAATTGCATTGTTAGCGCATATTTTTCTGGCTGCGAATGAAGCATCTTCACCCATAAAGTTGGTAAACACATAAGGGCGAGCCATTTTGGGCAACGTTTGCAGCGCTTGAACAATAACACTGGCATAGTCTTCACTTGGAGCCAGTGCCGATGGGGTATGTATTATCAATAAGTTTTTTACTTCTTTTGCATGCAATAATATTTCTAATGCTTGTTTGTAACGCGCTGGTGCCGAGTCACCAAAAATATCAATCGGGTTGGAGGTTGCTTCTGAGCGGGGAATAACATGATTAAGCGCACTGCGTGTTTCACTACTAAGAACTGCTAATTTCCCAGATCGTTGAATTAGCTCATCGACCGCCATAACACCCGGACCTCCTCCATTTGTTAAAATAGTGAGCTGTTCAACTTGCAATAATTTTGGGTGCATGGCGAGCGTTTGTGTTGCAGCAAATAGCTCTCGTAGGTCGTTAACGCGCAGCATACCCGCACGTTGAAATAACGCATCGTATACGGCATCAGAGCTTTGTTTTCCACCGGAATGGATCTCTGCAGCAAGAGCGCCAGCATTTGTCTTTCCTGTTTTTATGGCAATAACAGGTTTACTAAATGCAGCCGCTCTTGCGGCCGAAATAAAGCCACGGATGTCTTCAATGTTATCAATATAAAGTAAAATAGCTTTAGTTTTTGAATCACGCCCTAAAAAGTCGAGCAGCTCATCAAAATCAATATCTAAACACCCTCCCACAGAAACAAAGTACGAAAAGCCAATATCTTTATTTTTAGCCCAATCTAAAATAGTGGAACAAACTGCTGCAGATTGCGACACAAAGGCAATTTTACCTGGGCTTGCCACTGTATGAGAAAAGCTGGCATTTAAGCCAATATGGGGAATTAATAGCCCTAAGCTATTAGGGCCTAATAAAGTAACGTTGTGTTTATGGGCGCATGCTTTTAGCGCACTTTTTTGATCGTTCGTTAAGCCATCGGCAATAATAATAGCGCTTTTACAGCCCAGCTCGCCTAGTTGGCTAATAATGTCGAACAGGGTATTTTTATTGGTACAAATAACGGCAAGGTCAGGCACTTTAGGTAGATCATTAATACACGGGTATGCAAGTACGCCATGAACAGCGCTATAGCTTGGCGTTACAGGCATGATTGGTCCTTTAAAACCGCCTTGTAATAAATTACGCATAACGACAAAACCGGCACGAGAGGCATTATTTGACGCGCCTATCACTGCCACTGAGCTTGGATTAAAAAACTGACTAATTCGCTTTAGGCTCATTGCGTTTCCTTAGCTTTAAAATTTTGCGTTATACATTGTCTCAATGTACCCTGTTTAACAGGTTATTTCGAGTTTATAGATACGTATTATTGATATCAATCAAGGAGTTTACTGTGATTAAAACACCTGGTTTTCACACTGTGCTGGCGGCTATTTTTTTAAGCCTAGGCTTAATTAGCTTAGGGTTTATTTTAAAAAGTGCAGCACTAAATGTAAAAGAAATGGAGCGTACAGTACAAGTTAAAGGATTAGCAGAGCAAGAGGTGATTGCCGATACTGTTATATGGCCTTTGCAATTTAGCGATGCAGATAACGACCTTGAAAAGTTGGTAAATAGGGTTGAGAAAAAAAACGCTGCCGTGATCGCATTTTTAAAACTGCATGGTTTTGATGACGCCGAAATATCACTTGGTAGCCAATCTATTGTTGATAAACAGGCGCGCGAGTACGGCAATGAAAACCAGCAATTTAGGTACATTGTTCGTTCAAATATGACCGTTTATTCTAGCGCTGTAGACAAGGTGCAAAATGCGCTGAGCAAAGTAAGCCAATTAGCTAAACAAAATATTGCCATAGTACAAGATAGTTACGAAACACGTGTTGAGTATATTTTTACAGGGCTAAACGATGTGAAACCGGCCATGGTTCAACAAGCAACTGAAAAAGCCCGCGAAGTAGCTAACAAGTTTGCTAGGGATTCCAATTCAAAACTAGGAAAAATAAAAACAGCTCGCCAAGGGCAGTTTAGTATTACTAATCGCGATTCAAATACACCACAAATAAAAAACGTAAGAGTAGTAACCACTGTTGAATACTACTTAAACGACTAGGATCTATTTATTATTCTAGGTTAAATTTATAGCGGTGTGTTTAGTATTTATGTAACTCATTAGGTTACAAATTTGGTACCTTGGTAAAATAGTTACTCGATTAGCCAACGCTTAATCTATCAAGGTTCTCACGTCCTAAACCGCTTTAACTAAATGTGCAACTTGCGCGGTTGAACGTTGCAGGTATGCAGCACTAAGTAAAATACTGGTTTCGTTAAGATCTGTTCCTTTTAATATATTTACCAAGTGCTGTTTAGCTGTTGGGTTTTGTTTTTGTTCTATTTCCATCAAGGCTAACAGTGCTGAAAATTCATGCTTAACCGGCGTGCTTGGTTTATTTGCATACGCAATATAACAAGCAACAGGTGTTAAGCCACGAGCATTGGGTTGGGCAAGCGCTTTTACTAAGTCATCGTTAGACTCAAATAACATTAATGAGCGTATATAGTTAAATGCCAGCTTTTGGGCATTAGCGTGTTTAAATACAGTGTGTAACACATTATTGCCTTGGGTATCTTGTGCCAAGAAGCCCTTATTTTCTCTAAGCGCAGGAGTAAAAAACGTCAAGGCATCTGTGGTTGTTAACTGATTAATAAAAGGTGCAGGTGGGGTATTGCTTGCTAAAATACGTGTTGCTACATTTTGCATAAAATCGTACTTAATACTCATACGCAAAGCGCTTTCGTATAGATGATTAAGCTGCTGTGTTTGTTGTGATTGGTTTAACTGCTTAAAGTCATTATCAAGTTCATTTAATTGATGCTTTGAAATACGTGCGTTAAGTAACTGTATGCATAACTCCATAATTTTTGCGCCTCTTAAATACCTTTTTGTTTAGCTTAACCTATTATTGCCAATTGGTACAAAATACAAAAAAGGCCGCATAAGCGACCTTTTAGTGAGCTTTATAAATTGGGATTAAGCTTTTTTGCTTGCTACCCATTCATTTACAAAGTTTTCTAGTACGTTAAGTGGTACTGGGCCATTTTTTAGCACTACATCGTGGAATTGACGAATATCAAACTTGTCGCCAAGTTGCTTTTTAGCGTCTTCACGTAGTTCTAAAATTTTCAACATACCTACTTTGTAAGCCGTTGCTTGCGAAGGCATTACAATGTGACGTTCAACCATTTTAACGCCGTCAGAAGTGGCATTAGGGGTGTTATTCACGTAGTAATCAATCCCTTCTTGGCGAGTCCACTTCATTGCGTGAATACCGGTATCAACCACTAAACGGCACGCGCGCCATAATTCCATAGAAAGACGACCAAAGTCTGAGTATGGGTCTGAGTACATACCCATTTCTTTAGGTACAAGTTCAGAGTATAAACCCCAACCTTCAATGTAGGCTGTGTAGCCGCCAAATTTACGGAACTTAGGCACACCTTCTAGTTCTTGCGAAATAGCTATTTGCATGTGGTGACCCGGAATACCTTCATGGTAAGCCAGTGCTTCCATTTGGTACGTTGGCATCGCTTCCATGTCGTAAAGGTTTGCGTAGTAAATACCTGGGCGTGAACCATCTGGCGCAGGCTGTTGGTAAAATGCTTTACCCGCCGCTTTTTCACGGAAAGCTTCAACTGCTTTTACTTTAAGGTCGGCTTTTGGCTTAACAATAAATAGCTCATCAAGACGCACTTTCATTGTGTCGATCATAGCTGTTGCTTCGTCAAGGTAGCGCTGTTTACCCTCTGCTGTATTTGGGTAGTAAAATTGCTTATCAGTTTTCATAAACTGCATAAACGCTTTTAAGTCGCCTTTAAAGCCTACTTTATCTTTAATTTCACGCATTTCGTCATGTATACGGCTTACTTCTGATAGGCCAATTGCATGAATTTCTTTTGCAGTTAAATCAGTGGTGGTTGTGCGTTTAAGTGCATTATTGTAAAAGGTATTACCTTCAGGTAATTTCCAAGCACCATCACGGTCGTCAGCACGTTTTTCAAGTTGTGCTAGGTAGTTAATAAGCTTTGAGTAAGCTGGTTTAACTGCCGATTTTAACGCGTCAGTTGCCTCATTGATAAGTGCATCTTTCTCGTCTTGGCTGATTTCAAGTGCCGTTACTTTGCGTTTAAAGTCTGCTAAAAGTGTTGAATCGTCACCTTTTTCAAATGGTGCACCTTGAATAATGTTTTTGCTTGAATCAATAACATGTGGAAACACAAACTTAGGCGCAATAATGCCTTTGTCTGCTCGTGTTTCTAAATCAGTTACCAATTGGTCAAATACCGTAGGCACCCCATTTAAACGCGAAATGTAGTCTTTTGCTTCTTTAACATTACTAATTGAATGCTGATTTATTAAAAATGCAGGCACCATAGAGTGTGTACCAAACATTTGGTTTACAGGGTAGTTGTGGTAACGCCATTTAAAGTCAGCAATTGAGCTTTCTAAGTCTTGTTTTTTTAAGTCGTAGCTTACTTTAGTTGCATCGTCTAGCAGGTCGCGGTTAATCGCGTTTAGGGCAACTAAGTCGGCTTTAGTTTCAGCGAGGTCTTTGAGTTTTTGCTCTTCGCTGCCGTCATCCCACTTATCGTAATCTTTTTTAATACCCATGTAAGTTTGGTAAACCGGGCTGCTCATCACATCACGGTTAAAGGTATCTTCAAAAAACGCATTGGCTTTGTCAATTTCGCTTTGTACAGGTTGCGCTTGTACAATTGGGGTGGTTACAGATTGTTGTGGTGCTTGTTGGCAACCAGCAAGGAGTGCAACACTCACAGCTGCTGCAATAAAGGTAAGTTTACGCATTGTTTTCCCTTTTGTTGTTAGAAACCCATTAGGGTATTTTAATTTTTCATGTATTCGCTTACATGACGTATAACGCCCAATGCATTATACGAACAATTCTAGCAGGTCATTTAAAAAGCGATGCCCTTTAAGGCTCACTTGCCAGTGACCGTCTTTTTCTATTAATAAACCGGTGTTTATGGCTTTATTTAAAGCTGCTTGTTGGCTTTGCAATGGCTGATTAGTTAGCGCACTGTAGTCTTCAATCGGGCATGGTTCGACAAGGCGAAAGCGATTCATAAAAAACTCGAAAGCTAAATCGTCTTGCTCAACGTGCCAGCTTTTATACAAATAAGGCTTTACCATATCCATGTAGCCACGGGGATGTTTGACCTTTTCAGTTCGGGTAATTATGCCGGTTTTTGCATTGGTAACCTTACCATGAGCACCACAGCCAATCCCCAGATAATCGCCAAACCGCCAATAATTTAAGTTATGTTGGCATTGATAGCCCGGTTTTGCATACCCTGAAATTTCGTATTGTATATAACCTGCTTCTGCAAGTAGTGCTTGGCCTTGTTCTTGAATATCCCACAGAGTTTCATCTTGAGGAAGTGTTGGCGGTTTAGATGCAAACTGAGTATTAGGCTCTATGGTAAGTTGGTACCACGAAATATGTGGCGGATCGAGGGCAATAATTTGCTTTAAATCACTTAATGCATCGTCTAGGGTTTGCCCTGGTAAGCCGTGCATTAAATCAAGATTAAAGCTATTTAAACCAGCCTCCTTGGCTTGCTCTGCTGCATGGGTCGCCTCGTTAGCACCATGAATGCGGCCAAGCGCTTTTAACTTGTCGCTTTGCAGGCTTTGTATGCCAATTGAAATGCGGTTTATACCTGCTTTTACATACTCTTTAAATCGGCCCGTTTCTACTGTGCCTGGGTTTGCTTCGAGGGTTACTTCACAGTTATCGGCAAGGCCTATAAGGCTATCTACTTCGTTTAGTAGGCGTGTATAAGCATCACCGGTCAATAAACTTGGGGTACCGCCACCAATAAATATACTGTGAATTTTTCGCCCTTCAACTAAGTGTAAATCGGCTTTTAAATCGTCTATTAAATGCTGAACATATTCGGCTTCTGGTATGTCGCCTTTTTGTCCATGGCTATTAAAGTCGCAGTAAGGACATTTTTGAACGCACCAAGGTACGTGCACATATAAACTTAGAGGAGGAAGAGTCACAGGCCGCCTTTTAGTTGTAGCTCATTTAGCAAAGCTTGTAGTGCTTGACCGCGATGGCTCACAGCATTTTTTTGCTCTTTGGTTAACTCGGCGCTGGTACAGTTTTGCTCTTCAACAAAAAATACCGGGTCGTAACCAAACCCGCCTTCGCCATGTTGGGTTTGTGTAATTTCGCCTTCCCAGCTTGCGCTGCAAATAAGCGGGGTAGGGTCATCGGCGTGGCGCATTAATACTAATACACACCAAAAACGCGCTTTACGATTTGGGTTATTACCTAAATCATTAAGTAGTTTATCTATGTTGTCTTGATCGCTTGCGCTCTCACCAGCAAAGCGAGCAGAGTAAACCCCCGGTGCACCATTTAAACCATCAACCTCTAAGCCGGAATCATCAGCTATGGCTGGCATACCCGTAATTTTAGCTGCATGACGGGCTTTAATAATAGCATTTTCAACAAAGGTAGTACCTGTTTCGGCTACTTCGCCAACGTTAAAATCACTTTGTGGAACTACATTAATATTAAGTGGGCTTAACATGTTGGCCAGCTCACTTACTTTGCCAGGGTTACCCGTGGCAAGGACTAAAGTTTTGTTCATAATATTATTTATCTACGTAAAATTTTTGCTGAAATTGCAGTGTTTGAAATTGATTACTTTGCTGTATTTCAATTTCAAAGCGCAGTATTTCTTCGTTTGTAAAATCGACTTGGGCAAGGTAATAAATCGACTCGCCTTCAATTACTTCTTTAAAGTTAAGCGTTTGTTTGTTGCCAAGTAGGTTTCTGGCTGTGCCAGATAACTTGGCCTTTTGAGCTGTATTGCCTGTATTGTTTTTTAACACAGAAATATTAACAATCCCTTTATATCCACTGCGCTCAAGCCCATAAGCCTTGGCAATTTGTGGCTGAATAAAGGTTGATGGAAAAGCAATGTAATGTACTTGCCACGGGCCAAGTTCTTTATATTGCCCGCCCAATGTTTGTTCGCTGTGTGCGTTAAATGCGAATGTTAAACAAGCAATAAAACAAAATTTAATTAATCGATTCATTGTTCACTCCAAAAATATAAAAAAGAGGCCATAAGGCCTCTTTTACTTAAAACAAAAGCTTAAGCTAAAAAGTCCATTAACAGCATTTGCAAAAACTGAATACCAATAATTAATACAAGTACTGATAAATCTAACCCACCCATTGGTGGAATAATTTTACGAAGTGGCTTGAGCATTGGCTCAGTAAGCTGGTGGAAAACCGCTTCAATAGGGTTGTAGCCTTGGCTTACCCAGCTGAGAATTGCGCGGATAATTAATACCCAAAATACTAAGTTTAAGCCTTCTTTTATTACGGTAATTAGAGCTTGAATAAACACGGGTTGCGCAGCCCATGCGCCGTAAATTACCAACATTAAAGTACTAATTTTGGCAATAGCTACAATAAATGCCAGCAATAGTGAGGCTAGATCAAGCCCACCTAACCCGGGTATAATTTTACGTAAAGGGTTGACTGCAAACGACGTTGCTTTAACCACAAATTGGCTCATTGGGTTGTAAAAATCGGCTTTTGCCCACTGTAGCCAAAAACGCAGTAGTACCACCATTAAAAACAAATCAAACAGAGTACTGATCAAAAATTGCATGGCATTCATAGTGTAACCTTTAATAATAAAGTAGTTTTAAAGTTCTTTTTCCATTTGCATCGCGCGAGCAATACACGCATCCATCGCATCGCCAACGGTTTTAGTTAAGCCTTCGTCTTTTAAATGCTCAACTGCGGCATGTGTAGTACCGCCTTTAGATGTTACGTTTGCGCGTAGCTGAGAAATGCTAATTTCTGGTTGGCTTAATGCCATTTCTGCTGCGCCAAGTGCTGTTTGTTGTACTAAACGACGAGCATCTTCATCATTAAAGCCAAGCGCTTTTGCTTTTTCTTCAATGGCTTCCATAAATAAGAAAAAGTAAGCTGGTGATGAACCTGTTACTGCAATGATATCGTTAATTTGCGCTTCTTGTTCGACCCACACCACAATACCTGTGCACTCAAATACTTGTTGAACAAATTCATGTTCTTGCTGCGTTTCGCCAGCGCCAAATAAGCCTGACACGCCACGCCCTAATAAAGACGGCGTATTAGGCATGCAACGTACAATTTTTACATCTTGCCCTAACATTTCGCGCAAGCGGCTTACTGTTAAACCAGCAGCTACTGAGATAAATAGTTTATTACTGAAATCGATGCCAGACTCTTGAAACGATTTACATAAATCGCCCATCATTTGTGGCTTTACAGACAAAACAATTACATCAGCATCGCGTAGGGCTTCGTTATTGTCACTGGTGGTTTGCACCTTGAAATCGGCTGCTACCTTTGCAAGCTTTTCTTGGTTGCGGTTAGTCGCAATGATGTTGTTTGCGTCAAAGCCGTTTTTTACCATGCCACCAATAATAGCGTAGCTCATGTTACCTGTGCCTATAAATGCGATTTTTTTATCTGACATAAATCTGTTTTTACCTTTTAAGTTCGTGTTCCAAAAATGTCTGTTCCGATCCTCACCATAGTTGAGCCTGCACTAATTGCGGCTTCAACGTCATTACTCATACCCATAGATAGAGTGTCTAACTGTGGATATTGGGTCTTTAGTTTATCAAAGCAAGTTTGTAATTGCTCAAAATATTGAGTTTGTGTAGTTGGATCGTCACTTTTTGCAGGAATAGCCATCAAACCACGTAATCTTAACTGATCACATTGGCTAATAAACTCAGCAAGACTAGCGATGTCATCCGGATGACAGCCCGACTTTGCCTCCTCGGCGCTAATATTTACCTGAATAAGTACATTAAGTGGTGGTTTACTGGTTGGGCGCTGAGCGTTGAGGCGTTTGGCTATTTTGATTCGATCGACGCTTTGTACCCAATCAAAATTTTCTGCCACTAAAGCACTTTTATTTGACTGGATAGGGCCAATGAAATGCCAAATGATATCGCTATATGTGTGCAGTTGAGCTATTTTATCTACAGCTTCTTGAACATAAGACTCACCAAACTGGCGTTGGCCATAATCGTAGGCAGCAACGATATCGTCGCTAGGTTTGGTTTTAGACACCGCCAGCAAGGTTATTTCATCTTTGCTTCTGTGCGTGTTTTTTGCCGCGTTTGAAATTCTTGCGTAGGCGCAAGTGAGTCGTTCTGCTATTGTAACCATATAATTATCAGCCAGTTGTGGAGTCATAAATGGATATTACCGAATTATTAGCGTTTAGTGTGCAACACAATGCATCCGATTTACATTTATCGTCGGGTGTTTCACCTATGATACGCGTAGATGGTGATGTTCGCCGCATTAATATACCAGCCCTTGCAGATAAAGACGTAAACAGTTTAGTTTACGATATTATGAATGATACTCAGCGCAAAGATTACGAACAAAACCTTGAGGTGGATTTTTCGTTTGAGGTTCCTAATCTTGCTCGCTTTCGTGTTAATGCCTTTAATTCAAACCGCGGTCCCGCGGCAGTATTTCGTACTATACCGAGTGAAGTATTAACACTTGATGATTTAGGCGCGCCAGATATTTTTAAAACAATATCAGACAACCCGCGTGGGTTAGTGCTTGTTACCGGGCCAACAGGGTCGGGTAAATCAACAACACTTGCGGCCATGGTTGATTACATAAATCAAAATAAGCATCATCATATTTTAACGATTGAAGATCCAATCGAATTTGTTCACGATAACAAGTTAAGCTTAGTTAACCAACGTGAAGTACATCGTGATACACACAGTTTTTCAAACGCACTACGTAGTGCGCTGCGTGAAGACCCCGATGTTATATTAGTGGGTGAGTTGCGTGATTTAGAAACTATTCGCCTAGCGATGACCGCTGCTGAAACCGGTCATTTAGTGTTTGGTACGTTGCATACAACCTCAGCGCCCAAAACCATTGACCGTATTATTGATGTATTCCCTGGTGAAGAAAAAGCAATGGTACGCTCTATGTTGTCTGAGTCATTGCGTGCGGTTATTTCACAAACACTCCTTAAAAAAATTGGCGGTGGGCGAGTGGCTGCTCATGAAATTATGATTGGTGTACCCGCCATACGTAACTTAATTCGAGAAGACAAAATTGCACAAATGTACTCGTCTATTCAAACGGGGGCATCAATTGGTATGCAAACAATGGATCAATGTTTAACAAACTTAGTTAACCGAGGCATTGTGACCAACACCGCAGCGCAAGCTAAAGCGCAAGACAAAACACAATTTGGTGGTTAAGGAATTAGAATGACTTTATCTTTAAACCGTTACTTAATCACTATGATTGAGAAAAAAGGCTCTGATTTATTTGTATCTAGCCGTTTACCTGTTAGTGCAAAAATAAACGGTGAACTAATTCAATTGGACGATGACAAACTCACTGACGAAGAGTCTTTGCAGTTGGTTGAGTCTGCGATGAGCGAAAAGCAAAAAGCGGAGTTTCATGCTACTAAAGAATGTAACTTTGCTATTGCAACCGACGAAGGGCGTTTTCGTATTTCTGCGTTTTGGCAGCGCGATAGAGCAGGTATGGTTATTCGCCGAATTGTGACACAGATCCCTGATATCAGTGATTTGGGCCTACCCTCGACACTCACCGACGTCATTATGGCTAAGCGCGGTTTAGTTTTGTTTGTTGGTGGAACAGGAACCGGTAAGTCGACCTCATTAGCAGCCCTGATTGGCTACAGAAACCGAAACCAACGAGGTCATATTTTAACAATTGAAGATCCTATTGAGTTTGTTCATGAGCACCGCAAAAGTATTATTACCCAACGCGAAGTAGGGCTCGATACAGATAGTTTTGAGTCGGCGCTTAAAAGCTCATTACGTCAAGCTCCTGATGTTATTTTAATTGGTGAAATACGCTCGCAAGAAACCATGGAATACGCATTAAGCTTTGCTGAAACAGGGCATTTATGTGTGGCTACACTGCATGCCAACAATGCCAACCAAGCCATTGACCGTATTATGCATTTGGTACCAAAAGAAAAGCATGACAAGCTTAAATACGATTTAGCACTTAACTTACGTGCCATTGTAGCTCAACAATTAATACCTACCTCAGATGGCGAAGGACGCGTTGCCGCAATAGAGATATTACTTAATTCACCTATGGTGGCAGAGCTGATTAAAAACGGCGATATTGGCGGCATTAAAGAGGCTATGGCTAAATCTAACGATATGGGCATGCAAACCTTTGACCAAGCCCTTTTTGAGTTATACAGGCAGCAACGTATTAACTATGCAGATGCATTGCATCATGCTGACTCACCAAATGACTTACGCTTGATGATTAAACTGCGCAATAACGAACAACAAGGTGCGGGCTTTTTACAAGGTGTCACTATTGATGGAATGGGGGATGACGATAACTAATTAGTTATTGTTTTTAAAAAAGCGCGACTTTCCAGCCGCGCTTTTTTAGTATTTAACACACCTAATTACAGCGTTACTCACCGTAAAATGATTCAAAAAAACTTTCTAAAATAATTACCGCAGACATATTATCTACATTTCCTTTACCTAAATTTTTATAACCACCTTGCTCAAATAAACGGGCTTTTGCGTCAGCAGTTGTTAGGCGCTCATCTTGTGTTTGTACAGGAATGCCATAGTGATTATGTAACCTGTTAGCAAACTTTTTAGCTTTGAATGTCACCTCTTGTGAAGTGCCATCCATATTAAGCGGTAAACCGACCACCATTAAATCTGGTTGCCATTCGTTTACTTGTACTGCGATATGATCCCAGTTTGGAATACCATCTTGCGCTTTTACGGCCTTAAGGCTTGATGCGCTGCCGGTGAGTTCTTGCCCTACGGCAATACCAATACTTTTAGTGCCAAAATCAAATCCCATTACGGTGCGCTCGCCTTGTGGCTTAAATGTTCTTTTTGTCATTGATAATGTTTTACTTAGGCTGCTTTTCAAGCCGTTATGTTAAAGGTTTACATAAAAAAATTCACTTGTAATAGCGTATCTATTTCCAAGTGAATTTATATTATGAACTTAATTTAGAAAGGGGATATTTAAGCATGCCCGGCTTCAGGGCTTAGTTGGCCTATATCAAAGCCAAGCATTGAAACGGCTTTTTCCCATCGTTTTTCAGCGGGCGTGTTAAAAATAATGGCCGGATCTGCTTCTATAATTAGCCAGCTGTTATCAAGCAGTTCTTGTTCTAATTGGCCTTGTTCCCAACCTGCATACCCTAAGGTGATAATAAACTGCTCAGGGGCATGTGCTGTCGTTAAACTTGCTAGCACATCTTTGGAGGTGGTGATCATAATATCACTACTGAGCTTTTGGCTTGAGGTATACCCGAGCTTAGGGGAGTGAAGCACAAAACCTCTATCTGTTTTAACTGGACCACCTGCAAACACAGCCACTTTAGCTGCTTGCTGGGTTTTGTCGTTATCGATTTCTATTTTATCAAGTAGCTCACCAACGGTTACGTTGATGGGTTGGTTTATCACCAATCCCATTGCCCCATCTTCATTGTGCTCGCAAATATACGTAACAGCACGTTTAAAAAAAGGGTCTTGCATTGACGGCATGGCGATTAAAAAATGATTTTCTAATGACTGCATAGATTTCACCCTTTCAGTTAATGAATTTTGAGTATGGCACAACCCTGTATTTTATAACTAAATAAGTTAACTGATTTTATTAAAATATTAATACAGCAAGTGCTGCATTAATATTTAAACGTTAAACGCATTGTGTTCAGTCACTTTAATTTATTTAACCTGAGGCTAGACTATTTAGCTAATTTTCTCTCAATAGCATCAAAAAGAATACCTGTGATTGATATATCATACGCGGCTTCAATTTCACGCACACACGTAGGTGCTGTTACGTTAATTTCGGTTAGTTTGTCGCCAATAATATCAAGGCCAACAAATACAAGGCCTTTTTCTTTAAGCGTGGGCGCAACAGCCTGTGCAATTCTCATATCTGACTCGCTCAATGGGCGAGCTTCACCACGACCGCCTGCGGCTAGATTTCCGCGAGTTTCACCGTTTTGTGGAATACGCGCTAAGCAGTAGGGAATGACTTCACCGTCAACCACAAGAACGCGTTTATCGCCTTGTGTAATAGCAGGAACATAATTTTGTACCATGGCATAGCGGCTGCCATGCTCGGTTAGGGTCTCGCAAATAACACCTATGTTTGCATCATCTTCTTTAACACGAAAAATAGATGCGCCGCCCATACCGTCAAGTGGCTTTAAAATAATGTCTTTATGCTCAGCTAAAAATTCACGAATTTGTTTTTGGCTGCGCGTAACTAAGGTATCTGGCGTGTGTTCGCTAAACCATGCAGTAAACAGCTTTTCGTTAGCATCACGCAAGCTTTGTGGTTTATTAATAATTAACGTGCCTTCATCTTCAGCGCGCTCTAAAAGATACGTTGCGTAAATGTATTCAGTGTCAAACGGCGGATCTTTGCGCATTAAAATTACATCAAGATCGGCAAGGGCAATGGTGGTTTTTTCTTCTAGTTCGTACCATTTTTCTTCGTTGTTAAATACACGCGCTTTGGCAGCGGTGGCATAAGACTTACCTTTACGAAGTGATAAATCATCCATCTCCATATAGTAAATTTCGTAGCCACGCTCTTGCGCCTGCATCATCATTGCAAAGCCGGTGTCTTTTTTGATGTTAAACCCACTAATAGGATCTGAAATAATACCTAATTTAATTGCCATGCGCTGTGCCTTAATCTATGTGTAATTACTACTAGAGTTTACTAATAGCTTTGATATGAGGGTGTTTTTAGCTATTTCAATTAGCTAAATCACCAAATTGTAGCTGTAATGCACTTAAGACCGTTAAAGCGGCGGTTTCAGTTCGTAAAACACGTGGCCCTAAACGAATATCAACAAATTCTTGTTGTTTAGTTTGTGCCATTTCTTCGTCAGTAAAGCCGCCTTCTGGGCCGACTAAAAACCGAACGCCATCTTCAGGTACAGTAATGGTTTTAATGCTGTGTTCTGCGCGAGGGTGAAGCGTGAGCTTTATCGCGTTAGTTGATTGCTCAAGCCACTGTTTTATGTCTATAGGGGGGTGAACAACCGGTACATAATTTCGCCCCGACTGCTCGGCTGCCGCAATCGCTATTTTTTGCCATTGTTGATGCTTTTTATCAAGGCGGTCGCCAATGAGCTTTACGCCACAGCGCTGACTAAAAATAGGGGTGATTTCGGTAATACCTAACTCAACTGACTTTTGAATTGTAAAGTCCATTTTATCACCACGCGATACGCATTGGCCTAAGTGAATTTTTAATGGTGATTCTACGTCGTGAGGATTAAACTGCTGTGGCATAACCACTACATTTTTTTTACTCACTTCTATAATTTCACTTAGGTATTCACCACCTTCGCCATTAAAAATAGACACATGTTCGCCTACTTTCATGCGAAGTACTCTGCCTATGTGGCCAGCTGCATCGTCATCGAGTGACACGGGAGTGTTTAGTGTAATAGAAGACGCTTGGTAAATATGAGGAACTCGCATGTGATTTCACTTATAAGTTGGCGATAAAGTTATATACCACTATGTTAAGTAAGCTGCGAGCTAGGTGCAATTATTTATTGTTTATTGTTTATTGTTTATTAAGTAACTCTGTTAACTCAATTATATCGACTGATGTATCGGCTATGTCGGTGTGACAAGATAGGTGGTTTGAAAAGCCTTCGTCTTTTACAGGGCTAAAAGCAAAACCACTTTCATCTTGAGTGACTAAAAAACGTTTTTCATGCAGTGAGTTATAAATAAAACGTTGTTTTTCATCAGCCAGTAAATAATCGGTTTGATTAAACAATACACCTTTAATGTCGTGATGTTCATGCAAATAACTGGCAAGCTCAGAAACGCTAATTTCGTTTTCAAAATCGCAATAACAATAATCTTTAATGAGTTCATCAAACATCATTTTAACTAACTGGCGAGTATTGGCACCTGCAATGACTAAGGTACTTGGGGCATCTCGCTTTGCACTATTAAAATAGTGACCAGCAAACGCTCTGCTAAATTCGTTATCTATATCGATTAATAGATAGTTAGTAACTTCAAATGGCATAATGTCCCAGTGCAATTAAGCAAAGTGTTTTGTAAGCAAGTTTTGTGTAAGCCCAAGCGAAAAGTGTTTAATGTTAAATAGAAAACATGCTAATTAGTAAATAGCCTATTGCACAAAAAACAGCAAATTCAATACAAGCAATACCTATGTTGTCTTGATGATCAACTTCAAGTGCTGCATCAATATTGGGTAGTGATATTTTTTTTACAATAAATGTTAACGCATACAACAGTATCCACATTACACCGCAATGCATTACCAGTGTAAATAGGTTTTCAACCATTTTACCGTTTTGAAACGTAGCACTCGACAAGCCTGCATACGAGGCAAGCGCTAAACCAATTGATTTACCAGCATAGCGAATACCAATAGAGGTATTTTCTAAATTAAAATTACTTTGTAGCGAAGCGCCTTGATTGGCTTTTGCAAAACGATGTTCGCGTATTTTACTATCAAGTGCAAACATACCTTGCAGTAAAAAAAAGCTGACTAACGCGATTAATAAGTTACTGAAGCCTTGAGTGTGGGTCCATGTGTAAAGGCCTAAGGTCATAATGAAATTAGCTATTAGCATGCCAGAGTCTACTAAGGCGGCGCATACATTTTGTTTTAAAATGGCCGCTTCTTCGTTAAAACGATGCAAAATCCACTTACGGTGAATCAAATGTCCCACTTTTATAAATGAAAACAACAGCAACACTAATATCGCTACTTTAAGTGGATTAGATTGTGCGGTACTTACACTTATTTCATCAAATAAAAAGGCAATAGTTGCAATAACAACCGAAATCTCTGAAGCAAAATTGATCCCCATGGCAAAGTTATCATGCTGGGCTAATTCATCTTTAAGCGCTTGTTTTAATTTAATTTGAGTTATTATTCTTAATGAAAAAATAGTTAAGCAAATAACAACAAAACTAATAGTAATCGCAACAAAACTAGTGTTAGATAAAGATAAATATGACATGGTTGTCCTAATTAGAGTTAACCTTAAAGGTTTTAATCATTCTAGTACGGTTACTGATGATATAAAAGAGAGGATTGATGAGTAACGCAATACAACTTCCTATTCAATTACAAAAACTTGGGTTAAAGCGCTATGAGCAGCTGTACCCGCAGCATCCTATAGAAAACGAAGTTGTAAGGTTATTAGCGTTAAGCGACTTTGCTTGGCGCTGTATTCAGTCTCAGCCTGATTTAAAAAGCGGGTTACTATGTGAAGACGAAATTAAAAGTAGAGACATACTTTCCCCCTTCGAAAACTTAACACTGGCAGATATAAACGAAGCACAGTGTCATCAAATACTTCGCAAATATCGTGAAAAATACTGGCTTAAAGTCGCTTTTTTAGATTTATGTTGTGAAAACCCAATTGCAGATAGTATTGAGTATATTAGCCAGCTCGCTGATAAGTTAATTCAAAGCGCTAACGAGTGGGCCCATGCGCAGGTGGCCACACTTAATGGTGAGCCTGTAGATGAGCAAGGGCAATCTTTGCCTTTAATGGTACTTGGTATGGGCAAGTTAGGTGGCAAAGAACTTAACTATTCTTCAGATATCGACCTTATATTTGCATACCCTCGAAGTGTTAAAACTCAAGGCGGCCGAAAAAGTATTGAGGCGCAGGTGTTTTACACAAAAGTGGCTCAAAAGTTAATAGCAGCACTTAACCAAACAACAGGGGATGGGCAGGTATTTAGGGTTGATATGCGCCTTAGGCCATTTGGTGAAAGTGGCCCATTGGTCATGAGTTTTAACGCTATTGAAGATTATTACCAAGAGCAAGGGCGTGATTGGGAGCGTTACGCCATGCTTAAAAGTCGTTTAATTGGTAGGCCCAATCACTATTGGGATGAATTTAATCAATTGCTTAAACCTTTCGTATACCGACGCTATATTGATTTTTCAGTTATTGAATCGCTTCGTAAAATGAAACTCATGATTGCGCAAGAAGTTCGCCGTAAACGTTTAACCAATAATATAAAACTGGGGGCTGGCGGAATACGAGAAGTTGAATTTATTGTTCAAGCACTACAAATGGTACGCGGCGGGCGAGAGGCTAATTTACAGACGCAATCATTACTTAATGCGTTAAACCAGTTAGCACTAAACCAAGTTATTGATGACGACGAAGCAAAAGAGCTGAAAGGTAATTATCTTTATTTACGAAAAGTAGAGCAATACCTGCAAATATTCGACGATCAGCAAACACAAACTTTGCCTGATGATGAAATAAACCAACAACGATTAAATTACCTATTATCGCAATCAGACTTTGCAGCGTCAGTAAATGAAATTGAGCAGGTAATGGCGCAGGTGCACAATGAGTTTATACAGGTAATAGGGGAAGAAACAGAGCCTCTAGACACGTGTGAAGGTACATTTATAAGTGCGTGGGATCATTGTGATGTCAGTTTTTTAAATGAACCTAAAGACGAATGGCAAGAACCATTGCAAGACTTTAAATTACGTTTATCTAAAGTAAAAGTTGGAAATCGAGGGCGTGAGATTCTTGATAAACTCATGCCAGCCATGCTTAAACAGCTAAGCGACTTTAATGCCAGTGCCATAGTATTTGGTACTGTGTGCCAAATTCTTAATAAAATTATTTCGCGTACTGCCTACTTAGAATTGCTATATGAAAACCCTGGCACGTTAAAGCAGTTAGTTTCTTTGTGTTGTCATAGTAAGTGGATTGGCGAGCATATTTCTCGTTACCCAATTTTGCTTGATGAATTAATTGACCCTGCCGTGCTTTATAAACCAACACCACTTAGCGCTTATAAAGACGAAATACGTCAATATTTTTTACGCATAGAGCACGACGATTTAGAGCTACAAATGGAGTCGTTAAGGCAGTTTAAACAAACTCATCAATTACGGATAGCTGCCGCAGATGCCACTGGCGTTTTGGATGTTATGAAAGTAAGCGATCACTTAACCGCATTGGCAGAAGCCATAGTCGAGCAGGCTGTAAACATTGCATGGCATAACACGGTAAAGCGTTTTGGCATGCCGCCAAACACTGACAATGAACACAAGGGTTTTGCCGTTATTGCCTATGGTAAAACGGGTGGTTTTGAAGTGGGCTACGACTCAGATTTAGATCTTGTGTTTGTTCACAATCACGATGGCTCGAGTCAAACCAATGGCGATAAAGCGATTGATTCTCGGCAGTTTTATTTAAAACTTGCCCAACGTTTAATGCACTTATTTAATACGCGAACGGCGTCGGGTATTTTATACGAGTTAGATACACGTCTTCGCCCAGAGGGTGCTTCGGGTTTACTTGCTATCAATTTAGAGAGCTTTAATCACTATCAACAAACACAAGCATGGACATGGGAGCATCAAGCGCTGGTTCGTGCTCGTATTATTTTAGGTCAAAATGAGTTAGAAGAACGCTTTTCGCAAATACGTAAAAATATACTTTGCCAAGCGCGTGAAACGGCTGTATTAAAAGATGATGTCATTAAAATGCGAGAGAAAATGCGCGGCCACCTTGCAAAAGGGAACACGCAGTTATTTGACCTAAAACAAGATGCTGGTGGCATGGCCGACATTGAATTTATTACACAATACCTTGTTCTTAAAAATGCACACGATAGCGAGCAACTAAGTGTATTTTCAGATAATGTAAGAATACTTACTGATGCTGCTAAAATAGGCTGTATTACAAAAGAGCAAAAGCAGCAGTTAATTAAAGCGTATATTGACTACCGTTCGTGTTACCACGTACTCAGCTTAGATCAGCAAGGAAAGTTAGTTGAACGCGAGCAGTTTTTACAAGACATCAATAATGTGACTGCCATTTGGAAAGCGGTTTTTGAGCTGTAGGATTTGTTCAATCACATTTATTTGCTTTATAAGCAAACACACTCTAAGTGATGTGCTTTGATAAAAAAATCACGCAAAAGCGTGATTTTTTATCTAACTCATATGTTGAGTTTTAAGCAGTTAGCACGCACAAACTCAGAGGGCAATTCAGTAATTACTGCCGCTCTTTGCTTATTACAAAAGTAGGTGTAAACCTCGTGTTCAAAGTCATCATTTATAGCTCTGCCTACTTGGTACAGGGCTGAGGTGAAATTACTGTCGACCCTAAAATGATCTTTAACGACATAGTCTTTACTTAAGTACCAATAGAGCTCAATGCCTTCGCTTTTAGCATACTCAACTAAAACATCTTTCAATGTTGAACCGTTTTCGAAGCGCCTAGGCTCCACACTTCCTGTCCAACTTGCTGGCATGGGGGTAACAGTACGCGTACGCTGTTCTAAAACTCTATCGACAGTTTGATCTGGCTTTTTTAAACTCAATACGTATTGGTCGCGCTCTTTGTTGCTTTTAACTTGATTTCGAATCGAGGCATAAAAGCGAGATAACCCTTCGGCAGCGGCATTTTTAGATTCTTTTAAATCTAATGTTGGAACATTTCCCATTAAAAAGTACGCAGCAAGCGCTATTAATATGACTGCAAATGACAAGTACCTAATCCAAAACCACATTACAACAACCACCCTTATTTGTTCCTGTTATTGTTATACCATTACTATTTGTAAAATGAAGGAGTATTTTTATCTGGTCGCGTTTTAAAACGGCGATGTAGCCACATGTATTGTTCTGGTGCGGCATTAATTGATAATTCCATGCGTTGATTAACACGCGTGACATCGGCTTTGTCATCACCGCTTGGGAAGTTTTCAAGCTCTGGAATAATTTCTAAATGGTACTTTCCACTTTCGTCTCGGCGGGTAATCAAACTCATAGTTTCGCAATTTTTACTGCCAGCAAACATCAGTGTACCTGTTGTAGTTGCGGTATCTTGCACTGCATAAAAAGGGACGAATTCGCAGCGATTACGGCCGTAGTCTTGATCGGGTAGGTAGTAGCACACTTTTTTATTTTTTAAGGCTTTTAGTAAGCCTTTTACGTCTTTTTTACCGACCAAGTATTCATTAGAGCGAAGGCGGCCATTAGTCGTAAAGTACTCCATTAGTGGGTTGTTGTGCGGGCGGTAAAAACCGATACCCATACAGCCCAACCCCATTAATCGGCCTGCCATTTCAAGGTGTAAAACATGAGGTACTAGTAACAGTACGCCTTTTCCAGATTGTTGCACTCGTTCGAAGTGTTCAAGCCCTTTTAAAGACCCTAAAGCTTTTTTCGCTCGCCACTGCGGCCACCACCATGCCATTCCGGTTTCAACCATCGCAATGCCAGTGTTTTCCATATTTTTTAGCACCAATGCTTTTTGATCTTCGTCGCTCATATCAGGAAAGCAGCGTTTAATATTTACTTCGGCAATGTGTCGGCGGCGTTTCATGTATTTATGAACTAAACGGCCAAGTAGTTTGCCTAGGGCTAATTGAAGTTTTTGCGGAAGCCAAGAAATTAGGTATAAGAAAAAAACGCCAATCCACGTTAGCCAGTATCGAGGGCCTAAAAAAGATGCTTTAAAAGGAGATGAGGTGACCACAAAAATTGCTCTAAAATTAAAAACGCTAGTTTAACGCTAAGCGCTGTAAAATACAAAAAGCCAGCATGTAGCTGGCTTTGTATGTGTTTTTTGACTGCTTAGACTGCTTTTAAACCCTGGTTTATAGCTGCTAGGTCTTTGCTTGTTAGTGTACCCGCCGCTTGCTTTAAGCGCAGAGTAGACAGGACATAACGATAACGTACATCAGCAAGGTTACGTTTAGCATTGTATAGGTTTTGTGTGCTTACAAGTACATCAACAATTGTACGCGTACCGACCTCAAAGCCTGCCTCTGTTGCTTTTAAAGCACTTTGGGCAGATACAACAGCTTGCTCTAACGCTTTATAGGTTGCAATGTCAGACACTACTTGATTGTAAGACGTAATAACCGTGCGGGTAATTGCGCGGTAATTGGCTTCGTAATCTTGGCTAGCTGCCACGTAAAATGCACGTGCTTGATCAGTAGCTGCAACTGTTGCACCTCCAGAGTATAAAGGCAGGCTAAAGTTAAGGCCTACTGAGGTTGAGTCTGCACGAGGTTGTCTAGTTAGGCTTGTACCATTTATATCTGTATCTGTTAAAGAGTCGCCATAACTTGCACTTAGGGTTAGCTTTGGATAGTGACCCGCTCTTGCCAGTTTAATTTGATCTTGCGCTATATCTACGGTTACTTTAGCAACTTGCAAGCTAATATTTTTATCTTTAGCAATATTTAAAAAGTCGCTAGAGTCTCGAGCTGGCTTAGTTGTAGAAAATGTCTCTGTATTTAAAAAGTCTAACTTAGCGTGATATTTACCCGTAATTTCTCGTAGTTGCTCACGCGCTGTTTCTACTGAGTTATTAGCAATAATTTCTTGTGCAACAGAGTTGTCGAACTGTGCTTGTGCTTCGTGTACATCGGTAATTGCCGTTAAACCAACAGCGTAACGTTGTTTAGTTTGTTCAAGCTGGCGTTCGATGGCGCGTTTTTCCGTTTTAATAAATTCAAGGTTATCAATCGCACTTAAAACGTTAAAGTAGCCTTCCGCAACACGAACAATTAAGTTTTGTTTAGCCGAGTCGTATTGAGCATTTGCTTGCAACGCTTGTTTGTCTGCAATGTCTAATGAGTTCCATGCGCCTAAATCAAATAAAGTTTGGCTTAAGCTAAGACCACGGGTGAACTGATCAGAGTCGCTTTCGACTTTAACTTGGTTTGATAAATCCGTCACACTTTGAAAAGAGGTTGAGTCACTTTTTGTATAACCCATTGTTAAACCAATTTGCGGCAATAATGCAGCCATTGCAGTATCTGCTTGGTAAGATTGTGCGTCTGCTTGGGCTTTTGCTTTTAAAACGGTAGGATCGTTGGCCGTTGCAATTTCAAAAACTTGTAGTAAATCTTCAGCGTTTGCTGCTGTTGTGCCTAATGCGCATGATAAACTAACTAGCGCCGCAAGAATGTTCTTTTTCATGTGTTGTTCGGTCCTTAGACAATTTTTATACTAAAACCATGGTAACCTGTTTTACGTAATAACTAAAAATAAAAAGAGTAAAACAGTGCGTCGAAATGTAACAGAATATATTAACGTACTTCAAAGTTTTTAATAAGTAGAGGATGCTTACGTGCCAGATAAAAAACTTGTTCAGTTTACGCATAAAGATGTCAGCGTAAAGCCGGTCAAAAATTTGTATAAAGGCTTTTTTCAGGTTGATTTGTATCAGTTTGAACATGCCTTGTTTGCGGGCGGTAAATCAGAACTTATTAGTCGCGAGATTTTAGAGCGTGGAGACGCCATTGCTGTGTTGCCTTACGACCCCATATCAGACACTGTGCTTTTAATAGAACAAATACGTATAGGGGCTATTAAAAGTAAACATTCACCTTGGCTACTAGAATGTATTGCTGGAATGACTGACGGCAGTGACGATTATGAATCGGTCGTAAAGAAAGAAGCGTACGAAGAAGCTGGGCTTAATTTAACAGAGCTTGAATTTATGCTTTCGTACCTTTCAAGCCCAGGAGGTACAACAGAGCGGTTACATTTATACCTAGCACGAGCCGATTTAAGTGACGTTGAGTCTGGTGTGTATGGCCTTGAAACCGAAGGTGAAGATATAAAAACTCATGTACTCAGCGTTGATGATGCGCTAACTCGCCTCAACAATGGTGAAATGGATAATGCTGCAACTGTTATTTGCATGCAGTGGCTTGCACTTAACCATGAAAAAATGAAACACAAGTGGACAGACTCTTCTTCATAGCCACAAATTGGCTCACAGTATAATGGTGGTATTTTGACAGTACAATTAGCAACAAATAGATATATCCAAAGCCTCCCAAAGTATTTAACGCTTTGTGAGCACAACTACTTACGACTTTTAAAATTGTTACCGGCTGAACGAGCGATTGGCTGCAGCCGAGAAGTGAAGTTGGGGAACAGTGAGTTTGCGACTACGATTGATGGCAGTGCAAAATACACTATGGATATTTCTATTAAGCAGCTAAGCGGCATGGTAAAGGGGATTGCACCGCTTTATTTAACTGTGAGGTTGTATCACGATGCTAAAGTGGCTGAAATTATCCATCACGATTATCATCAGCGTATTAAGCCTTCTTATGGTTACCCTAATCCAAAAATGCATCAAAAAGATGAAAAATATCAACTTAATGCATTTTTATACGACTGGCTTGTAGCCTGTGTAGAACACGGACAAGCAACGCTGAATTGGGATGTAAATAATGGCTTGGTTTGATGAACCTTACCTCATTGATAAGTCGTCGCTACGCATAGCACATATTACTGATTGTCATTTATTCTCAAATAAAGCAGGTGAGTACTTTGGCGTAAATACGGCGAATTACTTTGAACAGGCGCTGGCTCATATGGCTAAGCAATCCCTTGATTTTGTAATATTTGGCGGCGACCTTACACAAGATCATAGCGCAGAGTCCTATTTTTTATTTAGTGAGCTGATTAACCAAAGTGATTTAAGATGCCCTGTTTTTTGGGTTCCAGGTAACCATGATGACATTGCTCAGCTTAACCGAATGAGTGGTGGGCAAATAAATCGCGCTAAACATATAGTGGCAAATGGCGTTGAGTTACTTCTTATTAATTCTAAAGGGCCAACGCCTGCAGGGTGGGTAACAGGCACGCATTTGAATGAAATTACCGAACAGCTGTTTGCTTCGGCGAGTTCCAAAATTATGTTTTGTCACCATAACCCACTCCCCATTGATGGCTACCTAGACAAACACATGCTCGAAAACGGGCCGCAATTACTTAATATTTTAGTTAATAGCGAAAACGTTTTAGGCTTGTTTCATGGTCATGTGCATAATGAATACATGCAAACGTTTAGAGCGCTTCCCATTTACGCGACCCCAGCCAGTTCAGTGCAGTTTAAAAAACACAGCCCCCAATGGATACAGCAAGACCATGGGCCAGCATACAGGCTAATATGTGTAAGCACGAATAAAGAGAATATAAGCACAGATATGGAAGTAGTATGGCTAAACGGGTAATCTATATTCATGGTTTTAATAGCTCAGATAAATCATATAAAGCTGTGCGCTTTGGCGAGCTTATGGCACACTATGACGTTGACTATTGTGTACCGTGCCTAAACCATGAGCCCATACAAGCCATCATAGCGCTTGAGCAATTACTTACACCTAATACTGTTTTATTAGGAAGCTCATTAGGCGGATTTTTTGCCACGTATTTATCGCAGCGTTATCAAATTCCTGCTGTGGTTATAAATCCCGCGGTTGCGCCATACACTTTATTAAAGCCGTTGCTTGGTTTAAATTATAATCCGTATCAAGATTATCATTATGAATTGAATAGCAGCCACATAGCGGCTTTAAAAGCGTTGGCTGTTGATGACCTAAAGCACCCTGAATTACTGTATTTATTACAGCAAACAGGCGATGAAGTGTTAAATTTTCAACACGCAGTAAACTATTATTCGCAATGTAAGCAAAGGATCGAGTTTGGTGGCGATCATAGCTATCTTGGCTTTGAACAAACCTTTGCAAGTATTGTAGATTTTCTTAAAATCACGTAAAACTAGTTAAGCATAGCCTTAGCGCATATAAAGATAAAAACTATGAGTGATCAAAATTATAACGCCGAAGCCATTGAAGTACTTAATGGATTAGATCCGGTAAAAAGACGCCCCGGGATGTACACCGATACTGTGCGCCCAAATCATTTAGGCCAAGAAGTAATCGATAACAGTGTCGATGAAGCTATGGCGGGCCATGCAACTAAGATTGACGTAATTCTACACGAAGATAACTCGCTTGAAGTCAGTGATGACGGTCGTGGTATGCCCATAGATATTCACCCAGAGGAAGGTATTCCAGGTATAGAGCTTATTTTTACTAAGCTGCATGCCGGTGGTAAATTCTCAAACAAAAACTATCAGTTTTCAGGTGGTTTACACGGGGTAGGTATTTCAGTTGTAAATGCATTATCTACACGTGTAGAAGTAACGGTTCGCCGTGATGCACAGCAATACAGAATGGCCTTTGAAAACGGTGATAAAGTTGAAGATTTAAACGTTATAGGCACTGTCGGTAAACGTAACACCGGGACTACCGTTCGCTTTTGGGCCGATGCCAACTATTTTGACTCTGCTAATTACTCTATTACCAAGCTTAATCATTTATTAAAAGCCAAAGCGGTACTTTGCCCTGGTTTGCGTATTAAATTTGTTAATAAACAAACAAAAGAAACGCAAGAATGGTTTTACGAAACCGGCTTAAAAGATTATTTAATTGAAGCGGTTAAAGGTTTCGAAACGCTGCCACAAGACCCATTTGTGGGTGAGTTTAAAAGCGCTATTGAAGGTGTTGATTGGGCTGTGGTATGGCTGCCAGAGGGCGGTGAATCTATTGCTGAAAGCTATGTAAACCTAATTCCCACTGCGCAAGGCGGTACGCATGTTAATGGTTTACGCCAAGGCTTACTTGAGGCCATGCGCGAGTTTTGTGAATTTAGAAACCTATTACCTCGTGGTGTAAAACTTACCCCAGACGATATATGGGAGCGCTGTAGTTATGTGCTTTCGGTTAAAATGCAAGACCCTCAGTTTGCCGGCCAAACAAAAGAAAAACTGTCTTCACGCACGTGTGCGGCACTTGTTTCGGGTGTTGTAAAAGATGCATTTAGCCTTTGGTTAAATGAACATACAGATACAGCAGAGTTGTTAGCTGAGCTGTGTATATCAAACGCACAAAGTCGTTTAAAAGCCGCTAAAAAAGTAGTGCGTAAACGCGTTACAGCGGGCCCTGCATTACCAGGTAAACTTACCGACTGTAGTGCAGCAGATAACGACCGTACTGAACTATTTTTAGTAGAGGGTGACTCTGCTGGTGGCTCGGCTAAGCAAGCGCGAGATCGTGAGTTTCAAGCAATAATGCCGCTGCGTGGTAAAATTTTAAATACGTGGGAAGTTGAGTCAGGGCAAATATTAGCTTCGCAAGAGGTGCATGATATTTCGGTGGCTTTAGGGATCGATCCTGATTCAGCCGACATGAGCGGGCTACGCTACAATAAAATTTGTATATTGGCCGATGCTGACTCTGATGGTCTTCACATTGCCACACTGTTATGTGCTTTGTTTGTTCGACACTTTCCGCAGTTAGTAAAAACAGGTCATGTATACGTAGCAATGCCACCACTATTTAGAATAGATATTGGTAAAGAGGTATATTACGCCCTAGATGAAGATGAAAAAACCAGTATTTTGGCCCGTATTGAAGCAGAAAAAAAACGCGGTAAAGTAAACGTACAGCGATTTAAAGGATTGGGTGAAATGAACCCACTGCAACTTCGCGAAACCACCATGGATCCAAATACAAGACGTTTAGTTCAGCTAACACTTGATGAAGAAGTTCAAACCATGGAAATGATGGATATGTTACTTGCTAAAAAGCGTTCGCCAGACAGGCGCCAATGGTTAGAAGATCATGGTAACAAGGCACAAGTATAATGATACGTGTTGGCCACTAGGAGATAGAAATGAATAAACTACTAGCAAGTGTATTGTTACTGTGTTTAATAAGTGCGCCTGCAATGGCTAAAAACATACTAGACAAGCTTAGTGTTGCGCCTGGTTTTGAACTTAGTTTATTTGCAGACGACGTTGAAAATGCGCGCCAAATTGCAGTATCAAAAAAAGGCATTGTTTACGCAGGCTCGCGCAAAGCAGGTAATGTGTATGCGCTTATCGATCATAATAGCGATGGCGTAGCCGATAAAAAAATTGTGATTGCAGAGGGTTTAAATATGCCCTCAGGGCTGGCTATTAAAGAGGGTGATTTATACGTAGGTGAAGTGCATCGTATTATTCGCTTTAAAAATATAGACACCCAATTAAAAGATCCAAAGTTTGATGTGATCTACAACGCATTGCCTTCAGAGCGCCACCATGGCTGGAAGTTTTTACGCTTCACACCCACAGGCGAATTGCTTATTCCTGTCGGTGTACCTTGTAATATTTGCGCCGAAGACGAGCGCTTTGGTCGTATTTTTTCACTAAACGTAGAAACCAAGCAAATTAAAACAATAGCGCAGGGCGTTCGAAATACCGTTGGTTTTGATTTTCATCCAAGTACTCAGGCTTTGTGGTTTAGTGATAATGGCCGCGACATGATGGGCGATGATATTCCACCAGATGAAATAAACCGCGTAAGTAAAGAAGGGGAGCACTTTGGGTTCCCTTATATTCATGCCGGTGCGATTAGTGATCCTGAATTTGGTAAGGGAAAAAATATTGCTGATTACACGTCTCCTGCGCTCGCATTGCCTGCCCATGTGGCACCACTAGGTATTCATTTTTACAACGCAAAACAATTCCCAGCAAGCTACAAAGAGCAGTTATTTGTTGCTGAACATGGCTCATGGAATCGTAGTAAAAAAGCAGGCTACAAAGTAGCTATAGCCACAATAGAGCAAGGCCGTGTGACTAAATACACGCCGTTTATTACCGGCTTTATGAAAGACGAAACAACATTTGGACGCCCAGTTGCATTTGCAGAGTTAGGTGACGGCAGTCTGTTAGTAAGTGACGATTACGCCAATGTAATCTACCGCGTAAGCTATAAGAAAAACTAGGTAAGCTTTAATGAGTGATACAGATACCTTGCTAATGCAAGGAATAGAGCAACAAACAATGGGGCGCTTTACTGAAGACGCCTATTTAAACTATTCCATGTACGTCATCATGGATCGTGCTTTGCCACATGTTGGTGATGGCTTAAAACCAGTGCAGCGTCGTATTATTTACGCGATGAGCGAATTAGGCTTATCGGCCGCAGCTAAATACAAAAAGTCAGCTCGTACCGTGGGTGACGTACTCGGTAAATATCACCCTCATGGCGATAGTGCTTGTTACGAAGCCATGGTACTTATGGCGCAACCGTTTTCGTATCGCTATCCACTTGTCGATGGTCAAGGAAACTGGGGTGCTGCTGATGATCCAAAATCATTTGCTGCAATGCGTTATACTGAAGCGCGTTTATCTAAGTTTTCTGAAGTACTGCTTAAAGAGCTTGGCCAAGGCACAGTAGATTGGACACCAAACTTTGATGGTACACTAGACGAACCGGTTGTATTGCCCTCACGCTTACCGCATATTTTACTTAATGGCATTACTGGTATTGCTGTTGGTATGGCAACTGATATTCCGCCTCATAACGTGAGAGAAGTAGCCAGTGCATGTTGTTTATTACTCGATAAACCAAAGACAGAGCTTGATGAATTATTAGAGCTAGTACACGCACCTGACTACCCAACCGATGCAGAAATAATTACCCCAAAAGCCGACATTCATAAAATATATAAAACCGGTCGAGGCTCAATTAAAATGCGTGCGGTGTATACCGAAGAGCAAGGCGATATAGTGATCACCGCGCTTCCGCATCAGTGTTCAGGCGGTAAAGTACTTGAGCAAATAGCAGCGCAAATGAACGCGAAAAAACTGCCTATGATTGCTGATTTACGTGACGAGTCAGATCACGAAAATCCAACACGTATAGTGATTATACCGCGCTCTAATCGTATTAAAGCTGAGCCATTAATGGCTCACCTGTTTGCGACCACCGATTTAGAGAAAAACTACCGTGTTAACTTAAACATGCTCGGGCTAGATGGCCGCCCGCAAGTCAAAGACCTGCGTAGTATTTTAAGTGAATGGCTCATGTTTAGGCGCGAAACTGTTCGTCGTCGTTTGCAGTATCGTTTAGATAAAGTACTCGCACGCTTACATATTTTAGAAGGCTTATTAGCAGCATTCTTAAATATTGATGAAGTGATTGAAATTATTCGTAGTGAAGATAAGCCAAAGCCTATTTTAATGCAGCGCTTTGATTTAACCGATATACAAGCAGAAGCTATTTTAGAGTTAAAACTTCGCCATTTAGCTAAACTTGAAGAGTTTAAAATTCGTGGTGAGCAAGACGAGCTTGCTAAAGAGCGTGATAAATTAGAACTCACGCTTGGTTCAGACCGCCGTATGTCAACGTTGCTTAAAAAAGAAATTCAAGAAGCGGCAGAAATGTATGGCGACGATCGTCGTTCTCCTGTTATCGAGCGCTCGGAAGCTAAAGCCCTTAATGAAAAAGATTTAATTCCATCAGAATCAGTGACTGTTGTTCTTTCTGACAAAGGGTGGGCACGCGTTGGTAAAGGTCATGACTTGGATGCAGAAGGTTTAAGTTACCGCTCAGGCGATGCCTACAGAGCTTCAGCTCGCGGTAAGAGTAATCAGCCCGCCGTATTTTTAGATTCAGCAGGGCGTGCATTTGCAACTGATGCACATAGTTTACCGTCGGCACGTAGCCAAGGCGAGCCAATGACTGGGCGTTTTAACTTAACAACAGGTGCAAATTTTGAGCACGTTGTTATGGCTGAAGATAGCCAAGTATTACTTATGGCATCGGACGCGGGTTACGGTTTTATCACTGATTTTAAAGATCTTGTGAGTAAAAACAAAAACGGTAAAGCGTTAGTGAGTGTGCCTAAAGGCGGTATTTTACTCAAACCAATTAGAGTGAGCGATGTAGCTAGCGATTACTGTATGGCTATTTCTAATGAAGGACGCATGCTTTTATTTCCACTACGCGATTTACCTAAACTAGGTAAAGGTAAGGGGAATAAAATTATTTCTATCCCTGCTGCAAAGGTACAGGCTCGTGAAGAGTTTGTGAAAGTACTGGCTGTTGTCCCTCTAGGAAGTAGCGTTACATTGCATGCCGGTAAACGCAAGCTAACCCTTAAACCAACAGATTTAGAGCATTACCATGGTGAACGAGGTCGTCGAGGTAACAAGTTACCGCGAGGCTTGCAGCGTGTTGATGAAGCCGTTGTTGAGCTAACGCCTCAAGATGAAGAGCCTGTTGAAAGTACAGCAGATGAATCATAAGCTCTGAGCTCACGTATTACGGCCTGCAATTGCAGGCCGTTTTTGTTTTTAGAGCCCAATTTTTACCATTTTATTGTTATGTGTTGAGCAATTAATTTTAGCATTGACTCTATTTCAGCGTACAGTTGTTCGCTATTGTCTCGTCTGTGTCACAAAATAACGCTATAATAGTGTCATAGTGCGTAATGACATGCGCACCGCACACAATTGATTTGGAGAACGAGTTTGTTAGCTGTAATACGTGTTTTTATTATGTTTATGTTTATATTATTGAGTTGTATTTTTGGTTTATTACTTTCATTAGTCAGGCCTTTTCACCCAAATAATGTTCACATAATTGCAGGTTGGTTTGGTTCTATGGCCAAAATGATCGGTGTTAAATTAGTGCTGACACGCCATCAAGATGCTGAGAATATTGGCCCTGCAGTGTACGTTGCAAATCATCAAAATAGCTATGATTTATTTACAGTACCAGCAATGGTACCAAAAAACTGTGTAAGCCTTGGTAAAAAGAGCCTAAAGTGGATCCCATTTTTTGGCCAACTTTATTGGCTGTCGGGCAATATTTTAATAGATAGAGCGAATCGTTCAAAAGCGGCTGGTACTATTTCAAAAGCAGCTGAAAAAATTAAGAAAAATGGGTTATCTATATGGGTATTTGCAGAAGGTACACGAAGCTATGGGCGCGGTTTATTACCTTTTAAAACAGGTGCTTTTCATACCGCGATGAGTGCGGACGTGCCAGTGGTTCCCGTGTGTATGAATACAACGCATAAAACCATTAAGCTAAATCGTTGGGATAATGGTACAATTTACATCGAAATGTTAGCGCCTATATCACTTGATAAAAGTATAAGTGCGCGAGAGCACGCTCAAAACGTACATACTGTTATGGCTGCTAAAATAAACGAATTAGATGCTCAAGTGAGAGAGAAATAATGGAAAACTGGCGCGAAATAAGTGAAGACATCGTAAGTTCACTACTTGAAGATGGATCAGATCCTGAAATACTTTATGAAGTAGAGCACCACTTTGTGTGTGAAGACTTCCCTAAACTAGAGCAAGCCGCATTGGCTGCTTTTAAATTAGGCTACGATGTTGAAGAGCCAGCAGAGCTTGAGCTTGAAGACGGCAGCAAAATTTGGAGCTTCGACATAGTCGTAGAAGCTGAGCTAGACGTAGACGTCATTATGGAAGACGTTGATAAACTAGCAGCACTTGCTGTCGAATGCGACGTTGAGTACGACGGTTGGGGCACTTACTTTCAAGAGTAATTAGCGACTCAAGTATGAAAAATAAAAAAGGCGAGCATTTAATAATGCGCGCCTTTTTAGTTTTTAATTGATGGCTATATAAGGTTCATATCAATACTTAATAAACTAGAAGGGCTAAACCTGGGAGGCAATGGTTTAAACTTAGGTATTTAGAATAACAAAATATTTTCCCTGTCATCGACATTATTTTTCAGCCTCCAGATAGATTATTTAATACTATTAGAGCCACTTTTTATTTTTAAAATACACACCAATACCACCAGTAAGTATCACTAAAAAAACAATAAACAGCGTAAATGCATAGGGGTTGTCTGTACCAGGAATTCCCCCAACGTTTACCCCAAGCAAACCTGTTAAAAAGCCTAGCGGTAAAAACAAGGCAGCTACTACCGACATCACATACATACGTTGGTTTAGCTGCTCAGAAACATGGTTAGTAACTGTTTGTTGAATAATTTGTGCACGCTCTATTGAGCTGTCTAGCTCTTCAAGGTAGCGAATAAGTAAGTTAGTGGTTTCGTTTAGCTTTGCCTTATCGTCATCTAAAAGCCACTCATAATGACCGTTTACCATTGTAGTGAGCGCCTCTTTTTGAGGCTTTAAATAACGCTTAAGCGCAATAGTTTGGCGGCGTAACTGCGATAGCGCTTGGTTGTCAAAACGCTTACTTGGCTCGTCTATTTCTTCTTCAAAGCCATCAAGTGTTTCATCTAACGAGTTAATAACACTTTGCATACGTGAAGTTAGCTTTTGTGTAATAGCACACACAAGCTCTGATATAGAACACGGGCCTTTATTGTCTTTTAACGAACAAAGTACATCGTCAATAGATAAAAGGCGACGCTTACGCGAAGTGATGACTATATTTTCGTTAATAAATAAACGTACCGACACCATGTCTTCTGGGCTTTGCGCCGGGTTTAAGTTTACACCGCGCAAAAACAGCAAGTGCCCATTTGTAGACTGAGTGATACGTGGGCGTGTTTCATCTGCCGTAAATGACTCTAGCTCATAATCGGTTAAAAGCTCACAGTGTTTGAGCCAGTTCACAACATCGGGTTGGCTATAATCCATATGGACCCATAATTTGCCTTGCTCAGGTTGCCAGTTGTGAAGATCTTCGCTGCTTTGTATAGCGCGAGCACCGCCTTTTTCATCAAGCACTAGGGCGTGAAGCAAACCGTTAATCATAATAATGTCTCATAATAGTGTAATTTTAATACTATAAACTATAGTGTATCTAACTGACCAAAACATATTTACTTTTAATAAGTTAAGGTACTTTTTAAATTATTGGTCTAGCTTAAATGCTGGTTTGATTATATTGCAGCAAGACGTGCATTGTGAGACTAATAGACATTAAAGATCAATCAAATTGATTCATCAGTAAGATAAATTTATTTTGTTGGTCTTTTTATTTCTATAGCGTATAAACCTCTTTTTTACAAAGGGCACATTTATGACGACAAAAATAACAATAGGTTGGCGTGAGTGGTTAAGTTTACCTGAGCTTGGTATTGAGCGGATCAAGGCTAAAGTTGACACTGGTGCGCGTACTTCATGTATTCATGCTATTAACATTGAAGAATACGAAGTTGATGGCGAAAAGTGGGTTAAATTTATAGCTCAACCATTACAAGATGACGAAGAAACTCAAATTACTTGTAATGCTAAAGTGAAAAAAATGAAATACGTAACCAGCTCCAGTGGTGAAAAGCAATTGCGTTATTTTATAGAAACAACATTACACGCGGGTGAACATAGCTGGCCTATTGAAGTCACCCTCACAAGCCGCGCAACCATGAAGTTTAGAATGTTGCTAGGTCGAACAGCCATGGAGAATCGTGTCGTTGTTGACACGGCTTTATCTCATTTATTATAAAAAGTATTGGGCTTATGCTGCAAAAAAGCAGCCATTAAGCACTAATGCTGTAAAATTTAGTTAAGGTTTTAACTATGAAAATCGGTATTTTATCTCGTAACAGAAAGTTATATTCAACACGTCGTTTAATCGAGGCTGCAGAGGCTCGTGGGCACGAAGTGAAAGTAATAGACGCACTTCGCTCTTACATGAATATAAACTCTGAACAGCCGGAAATTCACTATCGTGGTGAAAATCTGAAAGATTTTGATGCAATTGTGCCGCGTATTGGCGCATCAGTCACCTTTTACGGCTGTGCAGTTTTACGCCAATTTGAAATGATGGGGGTATACCCTGTCAACGAATCTGTGGCTATTTCTCGTTCGCGCGATAAATTACGCTCATTGCAGTTATTGTCACGCAAGGCCGTAGGCATGCCTGTTACAGGTTTTGCGAGCAAACCTGATGACGTGAAAGATTTACTCGAAATGGTTGGCGGTGCACCGGTTGTGATTAAGTTACTAGAGGGCACACAAGGTATTGGTGTTGTACTTGCTGAAACGCGCAAAGCGGCTGAAAGCGTAATTGAAGCTTTCATGGGCTTAAAAGCTAACATTATGGTTCAGGAATATATTAAAGAAGCGGGTGGTGCGGATATTCGCTGTTTTGTGTTAGGCGATAAAGTAATTGCAGCGATGAAGCGCCAAGCGCAAGAAGGTGAGTTCCGTTCAAACCTTCACCGTGGTGGTAGCGCTACACTAGTTCGTATTACGCCTGAAGAGCGTAAAACCGCCGTTGCTGCAGCAAAAGCTATGGGCTTAAATGTAGCAGGTGTAGATTTACTTCGCTCATCTCGTGGGCCTTTAGTGATGGAGGTTAACTCATCACCAGGTCTTGAAGGTATAGAAATAGCAACAGGTAAAGACATTGCTGGCATGGTGATTGATTTCATCGAAAAAAATGCCTCAATCAAAGGAACCGCAACTCGTGGCAAAGGTTAAAATTAACCGTCCTTTCACTTTATTAGGTGAAAGCATTGGTGTTGGTGAACGCAAAACGTTAGCTTTAGAAGCTGCAAAGCTTTATACCCACTCACCCCTTAATATACCAATAGAGGTTGTTAATGGCGTAATGGAAGGCCCTGTACTGATGGTATGTGCCGCTATTCATGGTGATGAATTAAATGGGGTAGAAGTTGTACGTCAATTACTGGCTAAAATAGATCCAAGCCAGCTACGTGGCACGCTTATCGCTGTACCCATTGTTAACGTGTTTGGTTTTATTCATAAGTCGCGCTATTTACCCGACCGTCGTGACATGAACCGCAGTTTTCCAGGTTCTGAAAGAGGGTCGCTAGCGGGTCGTATGGCGTATATGTTTTTCAATCAAGTTGCAGTGCATTGCACACATATTATTGACTTACATACTGGGGCTATACACCGAACAAACTTGCCACAAATACGTGCAAATTTGGCGGATGAGGCTACGGCGCAGATGGCTAAAGCCTTTGGCACACCAGCAGTAATAGATGCGTCATTGCGTAATGGTTCATTAAGAAGTGAAGCGGCGAATTTAGGCATACCGGTTATTACTTACGAAGCGGGTGAAGCGCTGCGTTTTGATCCCATAGCAATAGCCGCAGGTGTACAAGGTGTTGATTATGTAATGCGTCATTTAAAAATGATGCGTGGTAAACGCCCTAAAAAAATACCTGAGCCTATCATTGCGCGTTCAACTAGTTGGGTGCGTGCTGAAGTAGATGGTATTGTGCGCGCTCAAGTTTCGTTAGGAGAGCGTGTGACAAAAGGGCAAGTACTGGCGTTTATAAGTAGTCCACTTGGTGATTCTGAGCTAGAACTGCGTGCGCCACGAAGTGGGATTATTATAGGTCAGCAAACTATGCCATTAGTAAATGAAGGCGATGCTGTATTCCACATTGCTTACTTTGCAAACGACAATAGCGTGGTTGAGCAGCAGCTAGAAACATTTATTGATGGAATAAATGATTTAGAAGATGAGCTAAAAACTGCAGAGCTAAATAACTAATACTTAAGCAATTAGTAAAAAGCCGCTTTAATCATTAAAGCGGCTTTTTTTATATAAAAATTATGATTTTTTAGGGCCTATAATACGTTTAACAGCAGGTGCTTTTGATGGTTTAGGTTCTGCGTTTAAAACCAAAACAGGGCGGGTAACAAATAAGTTATTAGGGTAAATGACGCGGTGCCCATCAATATGTTCAAGTACGACATTCATTAAGCCCATTTCGACAATTCGCCCTTCAATATGGTTTGCGCCATCGATAATGCGTACCCAAAAGCCAACACGGCAGTCGTTTTGAATAAACATTAATAAAAACGCGGTCAGGTTACTTAATAATGACCATGCTGCAAATAGCGCTACACCTAACATTGCAAATAGTGACGAGCCTAGAACCAATAATCCTCTTAGTTCAATACCCCAAAATACCAGCACTAAACATAACATGACAAAGGCAAGAATAATTTTAAGAAGTAACTCTGCGCGGTATTTACGGTGCAAATCAACTTTACCTTTAATGGCTTTTTCAAGTAACTTTTTAGTTAGCTTTAATAGCACTGGGAAAAGTAACAAGGCAATAACGGTCACGATGAGTTTATATTGATCGGTTATTAATTCTAAAACATCTAAAAATTTCAAAAGAGCGCCTTTTGCAGTTATGTGACAATTAAAAGTAGTAAATAAAGCAACGTGTTAGATGAGTCTTAACTAGCTTAAAGGCCTTAGTTTAGCGTGTTATTTTGGTGCTAAGTAGCTATTTAAAAAGATTTTTTTACACTGACAAGCCACTGTACAGAGTCGACATCGTCGGCGCTATCTATGGGGGCGGCTATATCAAGGTGGATCATAGTTCTTGCATTTGCTCTACTTGGTGCTAGGCGCAAACCAACGCCTACATTTTTGAGAACATGATTATTTTCACCATTTGTTTGGTCATTAAACCATGCCCTACCAATATCTATAAAGCCTGCGCCACCTACTTTAAATAATTGTAGCAAATCGTACTCCCAGTAATAGCGTTTTTCTAGGTTCACTAAAAAGCTACGGTCGCCATGTTGATAATCCATAGGGTAACCACGCAGGCCTGTCTCGCCACCTAAGGTAAGCTGTTGGTCGGCTGTTAGGTTTTTTGCATATTGTACGCGACCTTTTACATACCAGGATTGATCAACACTTGTATTTAGATAATATTGTACTTGCGAGGTCGCTTTAAAGTTTTCGAGTTGCTTTTGTTCTTCGTTCCAAAACCCCTCTAGGTTCGTGCTAAAACGCCAAAGCGTATTATCGCCAGAAAAATGCGCTGTTTTAACATTAAGCGAATACACCAAGCGGCTATCGTCATCACTTAATGACTCATCTGAGTAACCGAGTAATGCTTGTGCATTCCAACCTAGGTTTAAATCTTCAGTGCGATAAATGCTGTCAAAATTACGCACCTTAATAAAATTATCCTCAAACCAATGGCCGCTAATATAGGGATAACTGTAGCTTCTATCTTTAGCTATAGGCTCAAACGTGGTTTGAATAGCATTAAATTTATGCTGCTCATCTACATAACCTAAGCTAATTCGCTGGGTCCATCTATTACTGAGTGCTTTTGAATGACCAATAAAAATGCGATTGAGTTCGGTTGTTTGATCAAATTCACTAATTTCTTTACCACGCCGATATAAGGATTCTTCTCGCTGCTCTGAGTAGCTTAAAATACCGTAGCTGTAAGGTGTGTCTATGGCATAAAATGGATAAGTAAGCTCAAGTAAATGACGCTTTCCATCGCTGTTATCGGCATACTCTACGCGACCACGGTAGCGGCTAGAAAAAATATTAGGATCGTCGTAAACAAATAAATAACCGCTGCGGTCGCTGTCGGTTGTACGAGAAAAAGACAACCTTTTACCCCAGCCAAACAAGTTTGATTCTCTAAAACCAATACTCGATTTATTTTCTCCACCGCTGCGGCTAAAGTTTATTTCTGGCAAGAGTGTCCATAAATCACGGGTAATTACTTTAACATCTATATCGCCATCACAGTTTTCTGTTGCGCTAATTTGTGCGTCGTATAGGTAGCTTTCTTTTCGCAGCAGGCGCTCCGATTCAGAAAGCTTTTTAGCATCGTAAATATCGCCAGAGTTAAAAAGCAGTAAATTTTTAATTACCTCAGGCTCAGTTTGAATGTGTGCGCGGTTAGCAAATCTAAACAGTGCGTTATTTTCTTCTTCCAGCGCAGTATTAAATACATTGAGTTGTTCTAGCGTAATAGTGGCAATTTTTGCATTTGGTTTTGTAGCAACGAGAAGCGTTTCATCGCTGAGTTGGCGACGTAGTTTTTCTTCACTCAAATGTATTGATGATTCAAGAGGGCAGCTACCAATGTTTGAAGGAAATTGCTCAGCAAAGGCGCAAGGCATTAATATAAAAAGACAAAATAACCCAACACTATAGGGCGAAAAACACGTATTACTAACCATTAAGCCTCTTATCTACTGCGTAGCAAACGACTACCGTGATATCAGCTTACATCATTGTTATTTAATTGTAAGTAAAAAGCATGGGTGTTAACAAAATAATTAATTTAGCTTAAGTAATAGGCCAGCGCTGCTAATAAGTGCTCAGCTTCAGGCCCTTCGCCGTTAATCCAAATACTTTGACTGTAATGCTCGTAATTTAAATTAAACGTTTGTTGGCTATAAGAAAAACGTACCTGATGCCTATCCGCTCCCGCCGAATACTCGCTAATAGCGATATCGTCTGAATGTAGGAATAAGGTACTCCACAGCTCAAAGTCTTCATCGTGTGGCGGCTCTGTTGGGGTAATGATGATGCATTGGTGCGTGTGGTCGTAATCTATTTTGCTCATAATTGGCTTATTGTGTGGCTAAGTAGTTGCGAATTGCTGTTAAAAAAGCTCCGCCGTATTTGTTTAACTTGGTAAAACCAACGCCTGACACTTTTAAAAACTCACTGTCGTTCGTGGGCATTAGCTGCGCCATTTCGGCTAACGTTTTATCATTAAATACCACATACGGTGGCACATCGTCGGCATCTGCAAGTTCTTTACGTAATGAACGCAAGCGAGCAAATAGTTTTTTATCGTAATTAAATTGCGCTAGCTTATCTTGATATACGTGTTTTGCTTGTAAGCGAGGTTCAGCTAATTGCAGCGCGTATTCGCTTTTTAATATAGCACGGGCGGCTTCGGTCAAGCGCAAAGAGGCGCCTTGTGTTATATCTTGGCTTAGTAATCCTTGGTGGATTAATTGGCGTAAAATACTTAGCCAAAACTCACTGCTTCTGTCTTTACCTATGCCGTAAGTGCTCAACTGATGGTGGTTGTTATCGCGAATACGACTCGTATTGGCGCCACGTAATAGCTCTACAATGTATCCTAAACCAAATCGCTGTTCAGCTCTGTATACACACGAAAGCGCTTGTTGGGCAACAAGCGTACCATCAAAGCTTTTTGGTGGGTTTAAGCAAATATCACAGTTACCACATTGCTCGCGTTGGTATTCACTAAAGTAGTTAAGTAGTATCTGA
This sequence comes from Pseudoalteromonas sp. APM04, assembly GCF_022809815.1. Lineage (NCBI taxonomy): Bacteria > Pseudomonadati > Pseudomonadota > Gammaproteobacteria > Alteromonadales > Pseudoalteromonadaceae > Pseudoalteromonas > Pseudoalteromonas sp. APM04. The sequence goes on along the minus strand of NZ_CP094441.1, from coordinate 2,894,028 downwards.
CGGCGGCACGTTTGTGCCTCAGCAAAGCTTGCCATGGCATTAAAGCGCTGCTCTTCTACACGGCGACGTTGTTCGTCGTCAATATCTTCAAAAAAGCGCCTTACACGGCCTATATCGGCAGGGTCAAAGTACATAATTGCTTCGGCGGCTAAGCCATCGCGTCCTGCTCTTCCTGTTTCTTGATAGTACGCTTCTATACTTTTGGGAATGTCGTAGTGCAAAACAAAACGTACATTGGGCTTATTAATCCCCATACCAAAAGCCACGGTTGCCACCACTATTTGAATATCGTCACGGGCAAACCCTGTTTGCACAAACTGGCGTTGTTCGTTGCTCATACCTGCATGGTAAGCGGCTGCATTAAGGCCTGCGTCGGCAAGTTTTTCTGCTATGTCGTCAACACGCTTTCGGCTAGTACAATAAATAATGCCACTTTGGTTTTTTTGTTCTTTCAAGTAGCGTAATAGTTGCACCATAGGTTTAAATTTCTCTTCTATGGTGTAACGAATGTTAGGTCTATCAAAGCTGCCAGTATGAATGTAAGGCTGCTGAAGTTTTAACTGTTCAACAATATCAAAGCGTGTGGCTTTATCGGCCGTCGCTGTAAGGGCCATCATAGGCACGTGGGCAAAGCGTTGCTTAAGTTCGTTTAAGCGAAAATAATGCGGTCTAAAATCATGACCCCAATGCGACACACAATGCGCTTCATCGATCGCAAATAAGCTAATTTTTAAATGCGATAATCGCTCTAAAAAATCACGTTGTAATACTTTTTCGGGGGCTACATACAATAGTTTAATTAGCCCTTGGTGAAGTTGCTGATAAACACGTTGTTGTTCTTCGCGAGCTAGGCTGTTATTAACATATGCCGCTTTTACACCCAAAGCTTGAAGCTGCGCGACTTGATCTTGCATAAGCGAGATAAGTGGCGATATAACAATGGTCACCCCTTCAAGAACTAACGCCGGAATTTGATAACACACAGATTTTCCGCCACCAGTGGGTAGCAAAACAAGTGTGTCCTGAGCATTTAAAGCGGCATCAATAACGGCTTTTTGGCCATCTCGAAACTCGCTGTAACCAAACACTTGCTTGAGGACAGTCTCGGGTTTTCGCACTAAGGTGCTTGAAGGTAGTGTAGATGTATTCATTGGCGGGTATTTTAGTGTTTTTTTTATAAGATGTCTTTAGCTTTACGCTCGTAGTTTTAAACAAGGTATGTTTTACTCGATGTACCTATTAATATCAGAGAATAATAATGAATAAAGAAATGTTAATTGAACAAATGGGAGCGCTATTCGTAAATGGTATGCCGTTTAATCAATTTTTAAATATATCGGTAGAATCACTTAGCCCAGAACAAGCTAAAATTACATTCCCGTGGCAGGATGTTTTTATAGGTAACCCAGCCCAAAAAATTCTTCATGGTGGGATTATTTCAGCGGTGCTCGATAACGTCGGTGGTATGCTCGCAGCGGCGAGTGTGATAGATAAGCTGACCGATTTAGATATGAACAGTGTACAAAAAAAATTAGCAACACTGGGCACTATTGATTTACGCACCGATTATTTGCGCCCAGGAAAAGGGGATGTGTTTACCGCCAGTGCCACGCTTATTCGTTCGGGTAATAAAGTGTGCGTGTGCCGAATGGAATTACATAATGAGCAATCTGTACAAATCGCTTTTGGCACGGGCACGTATTTAGTTGGATAAAACCTATTTGGCGAGTAAACTGGCGACCTTTTAAATCACTAAGTGTTTACTATGCCAATTGTTACCGAGCAGCGTAAAGGCGCAATATTTGCCTGTCTTGCTTTTGTTATGTGGGGTCTTGCTCCCATTTACTTCAAGTTAATACAACATGTGACTGCATTTGAAATATTAATGCATCGTGTTGTGTGGTCAGTCGTATTTTTAATTTTAGTGGTGAGTGTTCTAAAGTACTGGCGTAAAATTAAGCACATTATAATACAGCCCAAACTGATGCTAATGCTGGTTGTCACCTCGGGGCTACTTGGTTTTAACTGGGGATTATTTATATGGGCGATTAACAATAACCATATGCTCGATGCAAGTTTAGGCTATTACATAAATCCTCTGTTAAATGTTTTATTAGGCATGCTTTTTTTAGGTGAACGCCTCCGAAAATTTCAAGGTGTGGCTGTTGGGCTTGCGTTCTCGGGTGTGATATTACAGTTGGTGAGTTTTGGCTCGTTCCCTGTTGTTGCTTTTTCACTCGCGATATCGTTTGCACTTTATGGCCTGTTACGAAAAAAGCTTCCTGTTGAGGCGTTGCCGGGCATTTTGCTCGAGGCGTTAATATTACTACCAGTGGCGTTGGTTTATTGGTGGATGATGGCACCTTCTGCTACTTCAAGCCTGCCAAATAACGATTGGCTTACTAATTTACTTCTTATTAGTGCTGGTATTGTTACCACATTGCCGCTGCTTTGCTTTACAGGTGCCGCTAAGCGCTTGCAATATACAACCCTAGGCTTTTTTCAATATATAGGGCCTAGTTTAATGTTTATACTTGCTGTGGTGTTTTACGATGAGGTATTTGATACAGAAAGGCTTATTACCTTTGCATGTATTTGGAGTGCTCTGGCTATCTTTAGTTGGGATTCTTATCATCAATCACGTAAGCGTAAAAAAGCGGCCATTACAGCCGCCGAAGTTGCTTAACTATTTATTTAGCTAGTTACTTGGTTGCGACCAGCTTCTTTAGCCTCATAAAGTTTTTGGTCGGCCTGTTTTAATAATGTATCCATTTGATAAACGGGCCCGCCAGAAAAGCCTATTGAAATGGTCAGTTTTATTTTTTCTTTACTAAACTCTTGGCTGTTATTTTCTACAAAATACCTAAACCCTTCCAGTCTCTTCAGTGCTTCTGGGGTGTTTTCATCAGCAAAGTAAACGGCAAATTCTTCGCCACCTAAACGCGCGACTAAATATTTTTCAAAGTATTTTTTAAAGCAAATAGCCAGCCCTTTTAAAACCTGATCGCCTGCATCATGGCCATATGTGTCGTTAATAGATTTAAAGTGGTCTATATCAATCATAGCCAGTGAGCCGTTTGCCTTTTTAAGGCTGAGCGCTTTTAAAGACGTATTTGCTTGCTCAAAAAAGTAACGACGATTAGGTAGGTCAGTAAGGTAATCCGTATTCGCTTGGCGCTTAATTGTGGCTATTTGTTGAAGCATGTCGACGTTTTGGCTTAGCCTGCAATATAACTCTTCGTTATTAAAGGGTTTATGGAGGTAGTCATTTGCGCCATTTTTTAAAAATAAAGTAGATAGCTCCGACGAGTCAGCGCCTGAAATACCAATAATTGCTTTTTCGTCGTTATTGTATAATCTGCGAATTTCACTGCATAACTCATCGCCATTCATGTTGGGCATCTCGTTGTCAGTGATGATCACTGAAATGTCGGGTGACTTTGCCAACATTTCAAGTGCTTGCTTGCCATCCTCAGCTTCAGATACTTGATATTTATGACGTAACAATAAGCTCACAATATAGTGGCGGGTAGATATAGAATCATCAACAACTAATACTTTTACACTTTCGTTGCGAGGCAAACGCTTAAGTTGTTTTTCAAGGTATTGATAGGCTTGTTTATTTTCTTTTATTATGTAATCAATTATTGGGAATTTTTCAACAGTATCACGTGTTTTTTTTATCAATGCTACCCGTCATGACAATGGTAGGGATTTCTGCGTTAATTGTGCACGGTACTGCCTCACCATTAGGCGCATCAGGCAAAATAAAATCTACAACAGCGCAAAAGTAATTATTTTGACTAATTAGTATTTTTGTTTGTGCTAACGTTTCTGCTACATCTACTTCGTAGCCTACTTTTAGCGCTATATGTTTCTGCACAAGCGCTATAGCAGGTGTATCTTCAACTATTAATATTTTTCGCTTCACGGAACACCCAGTTTATATTATGCAAAAAAATTGCTTAATACACTTTGTAACCGTAAAAGCGCCAAAAAGCAAATAGCTGAGTGTGTTATAGGGTATCTGATTCTGAAAAACTTTCATGATTTATTGGCGCAGGGCTCGATATTTTTGAGCGGCCAAATAAGGTATGAAACTTCGTTTTACAAGTAGTGAGCTTTAGGTATTTCAGCCATGCTCGTTCAATCGGATTAGTGGGTTCTTGTGAGCCAGTTACTACGGCTACAAAATTTTCTTGGTGCTCATTTTGTGGTTCAATCGTCTTACTATATAAACCTTTTAAAACAATGCCATGTTGTTCTAGTATACTGGCTTCTAATAAGGTGAAATTTCCGCTGCGGCTAAAACCACGTGGAAAATTTTGATCATCATAAAATTGACGTTGGCTAACAAATGCTTGGCGTAGTAGTGAAATGTTAATGCTCATAGCTATATCCTCATACCCTATTAATTAGTTGGAGTATGATGCAAGTTTGGCAATTTTTTAAACAAGTTATTTTTATCGTGAGGATAAAAAAGTGGATATCGATTTATTAAAAACATTTGTTGAAGTAGTGCGCACGCGTCATTTCGGTAAAGCCGCAGAGAACCTCTATATAACGCAGTCGGCGGTCAGTTTTCGTATTCGTCAATTAGAGCAAGGGCTTGGTGTTAATTTATTTATTCGCCAGCGTAATAATATTCAATTAACAGCGCCTGGTGAACGGTTGTTGCCTCATGCGCAAATGATCATAACTGGTATGCAGCGCGCCAAAGTAGATGTAGCCCTTGCTGATAATATGCATAAACAAATTAGCTTGGCAGGGACGCCTAATATTTGGGATGCCTTTTTGCAGTTTGGTATTACTAATATTGTGTCGGCTATGCCGGGAGTCTCTTTGGTTGCTGAAGTTAAAGCCCAGCAAGAAAGCACGCGATTATTGCTTGAGCGCACGCTTGATTTAGCCATTTTATTTGATCCACCAAAAGTAGATGAGTTAGTTGTTGAGCGTATTTGTGAACTGCCTATTATTCCTGTAAGTGGGTATGACACTGCAACAAACGAAAACTTTTTTGATAATCAGTACGTGTATGTTGACTGGGGAACGACATTTTCACTTTGGCATGCACGCCAGTTTACCGGTAAAACGCCTCCTTACTTTAGAACAAGTACCGGACGAATTGCGTTAGATTTAATACTACAATGTGGTGGTAGCGCATTTATTCCACATGTTTTGGTTGAGCAACATTTAGAAAATGGTGAATTATTTCATGTAAAAAATGTAGAAAATACGTCAAGAGATATATTTGTAGCCTACCATAGAGATAACGAACAAAAGGAACTAATAGAAACACTCATAAATTTACTACCTACTATTAAGGCACATGCTTAGTAATTGGATTTTAAGTGGGGACATATTTGTATGATTGATGTTCATGTCCTTTTGATTTCATAAATAATGCAGTTTTATTAACTTTAAAAGTCAAAAATATTTCATTTGTAATATTTCTGTCATTTAGTGGTGACAAACTGCAGTCGTTTTAAAAATTAGTCTTTTGTGATTATCGAGGAAATAACATGAAATTTGTAAAATCGAGCTTATGTGTCGCTTTGCTAAGTGGTTTATCTTTTAATGTACTTGCTGACGTTGATGTTTACGGTAAAGCAAATGTGACTGTTCAGTCTACAGATGACGGCGAAGGGTCGTTCACTGAAATTAAAAGTAATGCATCTCGTTTTGGCCTTAAAGGTTCAGAAAAAATTACCGATGGCTTAGAAGCAGTTTATAAGTTTGAGTTTCAAGTTGATGTAACAGATGCAGACTCAAAAGGCGACGACGATAATATTTCTGCGCGTAACCAATATGTTGGTGTTAAAGGCTCGTTTGGTCAGGTAGTAGTGGGTCGTAACGACACGGCGTTTAAACAAGCGCAAGGTAAACTCGATTTATTTAATGACCTTGAAGGCGATATTAAAAACGTATTCAAGGGTGAAAACCGTTTAGGTGATTCAATCACGTATACTTCTAACTCATACGAAGGCTTTAAAGTACTTGCTACTTTTATTGCTGAAGACGATGTAGATGCAGATAACGGTTATTCAATGGCTGTAACATACGGTGATTCAGCACTTAAAAAGAGCGCGGTATATGCCTCAATTGCAGCTGACAGCGAAGTAAATGGTTACGATGTAGTACGTGCGTCAATCCAAGGTAAAGTTGAAGACTTTAAACTCGGTGCTATGTACCAAACTCAAGAAAAAGTAGACGGTTCAGCTGAAGGTGACGGTTACTTATTAAATGCAGCATACAACATGGGTAAAAACACGTTTAAAGTTCAGTACCAAGCAATGGACTTTGACGATAGTGATGATAAAACAGCTATTTCAGTGGGTGTTGATCACAAGCTTAACAAAAACATTAAAGTATTTGGCTTTTACTCAAGCTTTGATATGGACAACAACGTAGACCAAGATTACTTAGGTTTAGGTATGGAATATAAGTTTTAACGACGAGTTAAAACACTCCCTTTTTAACCGCGCTGTAATTAGCGCGGTTTTTTTTGCTTTAAATTATTTACTTACCCGCCCATAATAGAGCTTCATTTGGAATGAGGTGCAATTCCTCAACTGTTCCCGCAACTGTAATTAGCGCTATGCTTTAAGTCAGATACAAATCAATTTTTAATGAGCGGGCCTACTCATGCTAATTTTAATGTACTCCTTTTTGGTGGTTGCATTACAAGTGGGTACTCGTGTCTAGGACAGAGTATTGCAAACTAAAGCACCAATATTAAACGTTCAAAATCTCTCGTGGGGAATAGCAAATAAACCTATTCTCAAACACATTAATGTGCAAATACCCGAAGGTAAATTTGTGGGCTTAATTGGCCCTAATGGCGCAGGTAAGTCGAGTTTACTGCGTTGTTTATATCGTTTTAATAAGCCTAATGAAGGGGTTATAGAGTTTAATAACCATGATATTTGGCAGCTTAAAAGTGATGAATATGCAAAGTGCGTTGCTGTTGTTTTACAAGAGGCGCCATCGCATTTTAATTTGTCGTTATTTGATGTTGTGGCTCTTGGCCTAACGCCTCATAAATCGTTATTTAGTTCAACATCGCAAAGCGAAAAACAACAAATCACTCTAGCTATAAAAACGGTAGGGCTTGAGCTGCACACAAATCAAAATTTTGAATCGCTCTCTGGGGGCGAAAAGCAGCGGGCACTCATTGCACGTGCTATTGTTCAGCAACCTCAGCTGTTAATTATGGATGAGCCCACTAGCCACCTTGATGTTAAATATCAAATACAGGTAATGGAGCTGGCAAAGTCTCTTGGTGTTACAGTATTTGCTTCGTTTCATGATCTTAATTTGGCTAGCGCTATGTGTGATGAGCTTGTCGTCATTAAAAATGGAGAAATAACGCATACCGGCTCTCCTGCAGAGGTACTGACTGAGCACATGCTTGATGATGTATTTGGTGTATGCGCTCAGGTTAGTAACCATCCTCAAGAATCTCAATTGGGTAAAGTTACGCCTCATATTACCTACTTTTATGGTTACAAATAATATGTTAGCAATGCATGTACGCCATTCAGTTGCACTGATTATTTGCATTACTATTGCCTTAGTAAGTTTATTTTTAGCATTGAGCTTTGGTGCTGCAGATACCTCAATACAGGATGTATTTAACAGTTTTATTTATTTAAATGATGCTTCATTCACCAGCCGTATTATTTTTGAATTAAGAATGCCCCGTACATTATTGGCGTTTTTAGCCGGTGCCGGGTTAGCTATCGCTGGGCTAATTTTACAAACCGTGACACGTAACCCACTAGCCGATCCTTACTTATTCGGTATATCGTCAGGTGCTTCGTTTGGTGTAGTTGTACTTATGGCATTTGTGGGAATTAGCGCGGGTTTTATGCTTTCGGCCGCAGCCTTGCTTGGTAGCTTATTAGCAATGAGCTTACTTATATTAATTGCCACAAGGCAGCAGGGCGGGCAAGTTGAGTCTATGTTACTTGCTGGTGTTGCACTCTCGTTTTTATTTAGTGCATTTACGAGTTTGTTGCTTTATTGGAGCGAGCCGCAAGCCGTTGCAGCTATTTTATTTTGGACCTTAGGAAGTTTTGCACGTGCGCAGTGGGCAACGCTTTGGATACCCTTTTTAGTGATTACACTGTGCACCTGCGTAATGATTAGTTTTAGGCGCCAGCTTAATGCCATGTTATTAGGTGACGAAAGTGCCATAACCCTTGGTGTTAAAGTGCATCGATTTAGGTTGCTGATGCTAATTTTAAGCTCATTAATAACCGCTGTGCTGGTGGCAATGTGTGGCGGTATTGGTTTTGTTGGATTAATGGTGCCACATATTGTGCGCTTTTTTATTTCACAAGGCACCGTAGCAGGGCTATTAATAACAAGCTTAGCAGGAGGCACATTTATGGTGTGGGTCGATGTACTGTCTCGTTCTTTACTTCAAAATCAAGAGTTGCCAGTAGGGGTGATCACGGCCGCTATGGGGAGTGCGTTTTTCTTAAGTTTACTCTTTTTTAGAAAGTCTAAGGTGTAGCCATGAAAACACTCATGATACAGGGCACTACCTCGGATGCGGGAAAAAGCACCTTAGTGGCTGCACTTTGCCGAGTATTTGCAAATCAAGGCATAAAAGTCGCACCGTTTAAGCCACAAAATATGGCACTTAATAGCGCAGTGACAAACGACGGTGGCGAAATTGGTCGTGCGCAAGCCTTGCAAGCTATTGCTGCTAAGGTAGAGCCCGAAACCGACTTTAACCCGATATTACTTAAACCCAATAGCGATACAGGCGCCCAAGTTATTATTCATGGTAAAGCGATTAGCAACATGGAAGCCGGCAAGTACCACGATTATAAAAAAGTCGCCATGGACGCTGTCATTACATCACACGAGCGTTTAGCAAAACGGTTTGATCTTTTATTGGTGGAAGGTGCGGGAAGCCCCGCTGAAATAAACCTGCGTGAAAACGACATAGCTAACATGGGCTACGCTGAAAAAGTAGACTGCCCAGTGATTATTATTGCTGATATAGATAAAGGCGGTGTATTTGCTCATTTAGTGGGGACATTGGCATTACTTAGCGGATCTGAGCAAGCACGTGTAAAGGGTTTTGTAATTAACCGTTTTAGAGGTGATATAAGTTTGCTTCAAGGAGGGCTTGACTGGTTAGAGCAATACACGGGTAAGCCTGTTTTAGGAGTACTGCCATACCTTCACGATTTAACTCTCGACGCGGAAGATGCTGTTGCAATAAACAATAACGTTACCCATGCAACTATCAATATTGCAATATTATTAGTGCCGCATATTAGTAATCATACCGATTTTGACGCACTGCGTTTACACCCAAATATTAATGTTAACTATATACGCCATACGCAGGTCATTCCTGATGTTGATCTTATTATATTGCCTGGTAGTAAAAACGTACTTGGCGATTTAAATTTTTTGATAAACGAAGGGTGGGATAATCAGATAAAACGCCACTTACGCTATGGTGGAAAAGTACTTGGAATTTGTGGGGGAATGCAAATGCTGGGTAATATAATTTACGACCCCGAGGGTGTTGAGTCGTCATTAAAAAGTGTGAGTGGGTTAGCCTTATGTGATTTTGAAACCACACTCACATCGCAAAAAGTATTAAGTAAAGTGACGGCCACTTTAAAGCTAAATAATCGACAAACTTTATGTAGTGGTTATGAAATCCATGCGGGAGTAAGTAAAGGCAATGCATTAAAGACCCCTTTAATTACCTTTAGTCAGCATCCAAATGGGTTTAAAACAGATGGTTTTATAAGTGACGATAACGCAATTGCGGGCACTTATTTACACGGTTTATTTGATGAGCCCAACGCCACGATGGAAATTTTAAAATGGGTAAAGCCAGATTTAAATATTGATCCAATAAGTATTGATACACACCGCGAACAGCAGTTAGCGCGTTTAGCAACCATGTGCGAAACACATTTAGATATAGCGCAAGTTACCTCGATTTATAAAGGGCATAATAATGACTGAACAAACAAACGACAAACACAAACAGCGCCAGCAAAAAGTAAAAGAACACGTAGATGCCCGTGTTGAAGCCGCGCAAGAGGTTAAAGGTATTTTTCAGGTTATTACTGGCAATGGTAAAGGTAAATCGACTTCTGGTTTTGGCGTGGTAGCACGCTGTGTTGGCCACGGTCAAAAAGCCGCTGTGTGTCAATTCATAAAAGGGACATGGGAGTGTGGTGAGCGTAATTTATTACAAGGCGCAGGGGTTGAATTTGCTGTAATGAATACTGGCTTTACGTGGGATACACAAAATAAAGAAGCCGATACCTTAGCAGCACAAGCAACATGGCAAGAGGCAAAGCGCATGCTTGCTGACAGCAGTATTAACTTAGTGTTACTTGATGAGCTAACCTATATGGTGACTTATGGTTATATCGACTTAGACGAAGTACTAAGCGCACTTAATAATCGCCCTGCTATGCAGTCGGTCATTATCACAGGACGCGCAGCGCACAGAGCATTGACTGACCTTGCCGATACAGTGAGCGAAGTACGTAATGTAAAACACGCATTCGACTCAGGTGTAAAAGCGTTAGAAGGGTTTGACTACTAGTGTTTAAATTGCTTTTTATAGGTTTAATGCTGCTTAGTTTACAAGGCAATGCTGTGGCGAACTCAGCGCCTGAGATTAAAAAACTACGTATAGTTGCGCTTGCCCCACACATAGTCGAAAACCTATTTGCCATTGGTGCAGGTGACAATATTGTGGGCACCGTTGACTATGCCGATTACCCATATGAAGCAAAAAATATAGCTCGCATTGGCGGGTACTATGGTATTTCTCTTGAGAAATTATTAGCCTTAAAACCTGATTTAGTGATTGCTTGGAAAAGCGGAAATCAGCAGGAAGATATCGCACAAATAGAGCGCTTGGGTATTAAAGTTCATTTAAGTAACCCTACAACCATAGAAGCCGTGCAAACTGAGCTACTAACACTTGGTAAACTAACAGGGTACGAAAAGCAAAGCCAACAGGTTGCTAAAGCTTTTAAGCAAAAGTTAGCCGCTATTATTAAAAACCAGCAAGGGAAGCAGCCTATATCTGGTTTTTATCAGTTATGGGCTGAGCCTATGATGACAATCAGTGAAAGTACATGGATTGGCCAACTAGTAAATACCTGTCACGTAAATAATGTGTTTGCTAATAGCACGACCCCGTATCCACAAATCAGCATTGAAAATGTCATTGTTACTAAGCCTCAAATTATTATTATTCCTGACGAAAAATCTAATACCCCGCAGCCTAATGTTAATTGGCAGGCATGGCCAGAAGTGCCTGCGGTTACAAATAACCAGTTTATTCGCGTTAATGCCGATTTACTTCACCGTTTTACACCGCGTATGTTAGATGGGCTTGCTGATATGTGTGATAAAATAGACACGTCACGAAAAATAATAAAGAGTATGTAATGAGCGACTGGGATACATTTTTACAAAACGAGCTACAGCACCCTTATATGCAGCAAACTTTAAATGCAGTTGAAAACCGCCGAGCGGAAGGTATTGCTGTTTACCCTCCTGAGTCGCACGTATTTAATGCATTTAATGCCACGCCGCTAAACAATGTTAGGGTGGTAATTTTAGGGCAAGACCCTTACCACGGCGAAGGGCAAGCTCATGGGTTGTGTTTTTCTGTTATGCCCGAGGTAAAAAAACTCCCACCCTCGCTTAAAAATATGTACAAAGAGCTAGCTACAGATATTGATGGCTTTGTTATTCCTGAGCATGGTTACTTACAAAGCTGGGCAGAACAAGGCGTGTTTTTACTAAATACTGTTTTAACGGTAGAGCAAGGGCAGGCCCACTCCCATAAACATTTAGGTTGGGAGCAATTTACTGATAATGTTATTGACCATATTAACGCGAACTGCGAAGGTGTAGTATTTATTTTATGGGGCGCACATGCGCAAAAAAAAGGAAAAGACATAGATAGCACTCGCCACTCTATTTTGATTGGGCCGCATCCTTCGCCGCTGTCGGCTCACCGAGGCTTTTTTGGTTGTAAGCACTTTTCGAAAACTAACGAACTGCTGTTAGCGCAAGGTAAAAAACCTATAAATTGGCAGGTTTAGCTTAATAAGTTTTAAGCATTAAAAAAGCCCTCATAAATGAGGGCTTTTTTGTAATTGGTGGGTATAGAAATTAATAATCTAGCTCATCAATTGCAATTGTGTCTGCAAAGTAATCAAATTCCTCTAATTCTTTACGTAGACGTTGTTTATCTTTTATTGCTTCTATTTCGCGCCATTTTCTTTTTTTGTTCTTCTGAGAGGTTTTTCTTTTTTCATCAGGACCTTCTAGTATCTCTAATATATCGTTTAGGCTATCCATGAACTTCTCCTATTGATTTTATTGACCTCAAGAGTACCTATACCACAGGCCCAGCTAAAATAGAATAAAAAAGTGACAGAGATGTTACAAAGTTGTGATGTTTAAATGAAGGTTTATACAAGTAAAGTATTGCTTTTAAATACAAAAACACTTTGTATAAAATTTACAAACAAATTTAAGTCGATGAGAGTTATTTTGTTTACAGCTAAAATGTATGAGGGAGGTCGGGTTATTAGTCCGCACTTTACAGGCATAAAAAAACGCCGCAATTGCGACGTTTTTTAAAGTACGTTCAAACCAATTACATTGCTTTAAAACGTGCTTCTAGCTGTTCTTGTGCATCAGCAAAAGAGCGAATACCTTCAGCAAGCTTTTCAGTTGCCATTGCATCTTGGTTATGTAACCAACGGAACTGAGCTTCTGTAAGCGGCTCAGGTTTCGGCTCTTTAGGAATATCACTTTCTAGTAAATATTCTTGTGCGCCTTCAAGGTTACCTAAGTCTTCTAAAAGGTTAGGGCTAATAGTTAGCTTGTCACAACCTGTTAGGGCAATAATTTCGCCCGTATTACGGAAACTTGCGCCCATCACTACTGTTTTGTAGTCATGACGTTTGTAAAATTCAAAAATGCTGCGTACTGATTGAACACCTGGATCTTGTAGTGGATCCGTTGGTTTTTCCATGCCGTTAGCAACGTGCCAATCTAAAATACGGCCCACAAATGGCGAGATTAGAAATACATTTGCATCAGCACATGCACGGGCTTGGGCGTCGCTAAATAATAAAGTAAGGTTACATTTAGTCCCTTCTTTTTCTAACTGCTCAGCGGCTTTAATACCTTCCCACGTAGACGCAACTTTAATTAAAATTTTGTCTTTGCTTACACCTTCTTTTTCGTAAAGGCTAAGTAATGTGTGTGCTTTATCAATAGTTGCTTGAGTATCAAATGATAAACGTGCATCTACTTCTGTAGAAATATAACCCGGTACAATCTCACTAATTTCTTTACCAAGTAAAACAGCAAAGTAGTCACATGCAAGTTCTAGTTGTTTAGCTGGATCTTGCTCGGTTTCTTTTGCATAGCTCCAAGCTTTATCTAGGTAAGGCTTATAAGCTTCAATCTCGCTCGCTTTTAATAAAAGCGACGGGTTTGTGGTTGCATCTTCTGGTTGATGCTTTTTGATCGCTTCAATATCACCAGTGTCGGCTACGATAGATGAATGTTGTTTTAGCCTTTGTAGAGCTGAAGTCATTTGCTTTCCTCATTCCAAGCAAGTTAAAAGAAAAATCGACCCTTAATATATACCATCCATACTGCAACAGTGTGACAATGCTTGATAGGTCTTATGTCCTTATCAATTAAAAAACGGCAATGTATGAATTTTTAAGGGAGGATTTATATAAACAAAACGTGCTTTTCGTTTCATTTAATGTTGAAATTGACATTAAATAATTTACAAGTCAATAGCTAACTATGATCACTGTTATTTCACCTGCAAAAAATCTTGATTACGACACGCCACCGGCAACCGATAAGTTCACTCAGCCTGAATTACTCGAGCACAGCGAGGAACTCATGAAAGTATGCCGTGAACTAACACCTGCGCAAATTGGCAGTTTAATGAAAATTAGCGATAAGCTTTCTGGCCTTAACGCTGCTCGCTTTAGCGAATGGTCGCAACCCTTTACCATTAATAATGCCAAACAAGCCGCGCTTGCTTTTAATGGTGATGTATACGGTGGGTTAGAGGCGAGCACTTTAACTGCAAGCGACCTTGATTACGCGCAAAGTCATTTGCGTATATTATCTGGATTATATGGCCTGTTAAAACCGCTTGATTTAATGCAAGCGTACCGACTAGAAATGGGCACTAAGCTTGAAAACTCTCGTGGTAAAAACCTGTATGAGTTTTGGGGCAGTATTATTGCTGATAAGCTAAATGAAGTAACAAAAGCACAAGATGCACAATATCTCGTTAACCTAGCCTCAAACGAATACTTCAAAGCGGTAGATAAAAAAGCGCTCAACGCGCAAATTATTACGCCGCACTTTAAAGACTGCAAAAATGGTCAATACAAGGTAATTAGCTTTTATGCTAAAAAAGCGCGCGGCATGATGGCGCGTTACATTATAGAAAACCAAGTAACGCAGTTAAGTCAGTTAAAAGAATTTACCGTTGCGGGGTATTACTTTAGCGCTGAGGCAACAACGAAAGAGTTAGAGCCGGTATTTATGCGCGAAGAGCAAAACTAACGCGTTTAATTAAAGCTAAACATATACCCAAAAAGCCATGCATTGCATGGCTTTTTATATGCTGGCGCTAAACTTGCAAACATGAGTTAAGTATTCACATTATTATTTACTCATAGGTGCAAAAAATGATCAGCATACCCTCGATAACAGAAGCCGAAAAACTTATCGAAGAAAAACTCGGCGGTTGGTTTGATGTTGTTATAAGTCACATTCCTAATTTTATAGTGGCGGTTATTATTGCCATTATATTTTCAATGCTAGCGCGCTTTGCTGGCAACCTTATGAAAAATATATTGCGCCGTTCACTCGACTCTCAACAAATAGCCGATTTAATGGCGTCAATATTTAAGGTTATTGTACTGTGCGTTGGGGTATTTATAGCGCTGGATTTTGTGGGTTTAAAAGGCACGGTTACCTCTTTATTAGCCGGTGCGGGTATTGTTGGTTTAGCCATAGGTTTTGCGTTTCAAGATATGACCGAAAACTTGATTGCGGGCATAGCAATGGGTATACGCAAACCCTTTAAAACAGGAGACGTAATCGAAACCGACGATGTGTTTGGTTCAGTACATTCTATAAACCTACGTAACACGCTAATAGAGAGCTTTTACGGGCAACTAATACTCGTACCAAACAAAGTATTATTTAGAAATGTGTTAAAAAATTACACCACACTTGGAGTTAGACGCATAGAGGTACCAGTAGGCATTTCGTATGGTGACGACATAGAAAAAGCGAAAGAAGTTATTGTAAATAAAATTAACGATTTGGACTTTGTCATTCGTAAAAACGAAACCGATGTTTATGCCGAAGGCTTTGGCGACAGTAGCATTAATTTACTGGTGTGGTTTTGGATTAAATACCCAGGTGAACCAGACTTTATGACAGTGCGTCATAAAGGCGTAGTTGCTGTTAAACAAGCGTTGGATGAAGCTGATATTAGTATTCCATTCCCTATTCGCACGCTCGATTTTGGTATTAAAGGCGGTGAAAAACTCGATGCCATGATCAGCGATAAAATTAACCAGCAATCATCAAATAAAGGCAACGCTGGTGGAGCAGATTCAAGCCAAAACGAATAAATGAGCCATTAATACCAGTGGGAATTATTTACTCACTCGCAACGCAATTTTACATTTAAATGCGCGTTGTGGGCTTAAATAAAAATGACTTATGGTTCACAACGACTAAATGCAGCTTTATAAAGCTGCATTTTTTTATGGCTATTTAAGTGTTTGAGAAGGTGAGAGCAACGTTAATTGATTATTGACTAAGGTCTATTTACCTTTTGGGGTGAAATTAGAACCGGGCTATGTGATATATCGATAAGGCTAAGCCTATTTTGTGGTTACTTCCCGAAACCGACGATAACGCAACATAAATATAAAACATGCAATAACTTTTGTGGTCCCCTCATAGGTTGCTCTTCCTTGTTGCCTAAATAATAGGTAATAAGGAGCAAGTAGGGCGTATAAGCTGTATACGACTTTAAGTTATACGTACATAGGCGTAGTCATTAAAATAATTCAGGAGTAGGTACTTAGCTTACTGGGTCACAAATCGCGCACCGTAATTATGTTGCTCCTTGATAAAACACGCTTTAGTAATGGCAGTTAAACAGGCCTAGGCTTAATATAAATTTATTATTTAAAGAGCGGATTATTTTGGCAAATATTAGGTTGTAATGTATGCAATTTACAATTGGTATTAGGCGGTAAGTAAGAGGTAATTAAAGCGAGTTTTTTATTGTAGTTAATGTGAGTTGCAAGTAAATACTGGCACAAAAAAGGCGCAGCATGTGTTGGAGTAACATGCTGCGCCTAGGATCAATTGGGTTAATAAAAATGCGATTCAAATAACACTAATTTTGTTACGGATGATTTTAACACCATCCATATTTTCTAAAAACTTTTGAGCAAGCGCACGTTCAAAACCGGTTTGCGCTTGACCATGTAATACTACCTCGCCATCTTTAACCTGTACGCGAATATTGCTTAATGCAAAGTTGGGGTTAGTACGAAGCGTGCTTGTAATGGTTTGCTGAAGGTTAGGTTGAGTTGCTACGCTGCTGACTACGGCTAGGTGTGTTGCTGCACTCACTTTGGTAGCGCAGGCTAACAAAAATAAACAACAAAACGAAACTAACGCGATAGTTAACTTTAAGCGGTTCATAACTCAATCCTTTTATATCAATTAAAAATTTAGCCAAACCATTAAATATTCTGGCTATTCTGTGTTTAATATTACAAGTTCAGTGCCAGTTTTAATTTATTGAAATATAAGGTTATTTTATTAAGTGGGAATTCAGGTGGGCAATAATTACATTTAAATGGGTAGGTGTTACATGCACCGGTTACATATGTTACACGCATTAAAAAGCCGGCATACGCCGGCTTTGGTAAATATGCTAAGTTACTTTTTCTTTTTAACTTTCGCTTTTTTCTTTGCTTTCATTTTTACCGGATCTTTGCGCTTTTTAACCGGTGGCTTAGCCTCTTTATGCTGAGGCTCTATTCCTTTAATTACACGGCGTTTTAGCTTTTGTTCAATGTAGCGTTCTACTTTGTACAAAATACCAATATCATGCGCTTCAACTAATGAAATAGCGATGCCTTTTTTACCTGCGCGACCAGTACGGCCAATACGGTGAACATATACGTCGGCGGTACGTGGCATATCAAAGTTAATAACGTGGCTAATGTCAGATACGTCAATACCGCGAGCAGCTACATCTGTTGCAATTAATATTTTAGTGCGGCCACTATGAAAGTTTTCCATTGCTTTCATGCGCTTGTCTTGTGGCATTTCACCTCGCAGCCAAGCGGCTTTTACACCGTTATTAGTTAATTCACCAATGAGAGTTTCTAAACGTTCACGGGTTTTAACAAATACAATGGCTTTACTCACGTCAGGGCCGTTAAGGGTGTTGACTAAAAGCTCGAGTTTATGGTGGTAATCATCAGCAAGATGAACCCACTGGTGAATTTTAGCTTTTTCTTTACGAGACGACTCAGCTTCTAACAAAGCTGGATCGTTTAATGTGGTTTCTGCAAATCGCTCTACGCTGTCACCCTCAAGGGTTGCTGAGAATAAAAAGCACTGACGGCGATTTTTAGCTTCGTCACAAATACGGCTCATTTCTTTTTTGAAACCCATGTCTAGCATACGGTCGGCTTCATCAATAATAAGCATTTCGACATGTTCAGCATGAAAGTTTTCAGTTTCAAGGTATTCCATTAATCGCCCTGGAGTGGCAATTAACACGTCGTTATTTTTTTCAAAAATTTCTTTATGCGTTCCGTAGTTTATACCGCCGGTCACGACACCTATTTTTAGGTGTGTACGTTTGGCGAGTAACTCACATTGCTCATGAATTTGATAAGCCAGCTCACGTGTTGGCGTCATAATTAATACGCGGGCAAAACCAGGTTCACGGCGCGGAAAATCCAATAAGTATTGAATCGCAGGAATTAAAAATGCCGCTGTTTTACCTGTGCCAGTTGGCGCAGACGCTAAAATATCACGTCCCTGAAGAGCTTCAGGAATAGCTTGTTGTTGAATACTGGTTGGCTTCTCGTAGCCCATTTTATCAATGGCATCGAGTAATTTGGTATCAAGATCAAATTCAGAAAATTGCATAGAGTGTCTAAAATAGTGGACAATTACCTTGATTATACGCGCTATGCTGCGCTTGGTGAATGAAAAGGTGAAAAAATGTCTGGTTTTGCATTTAAACAATTTAAGGTTGAACACGACCACTGCGCAATGAAGGTTTCAACCGACGGTATTTTGCTTGGTGCGTGGGCAAACTTAGCTGGTGCAAACTCGTTACTAGACATTGGTACAGGCACGGGGTTATTGGCGTTAATGTGTAAACAGCGCAGGCCAGCATTGAGTATTACTGCGGTTGAAATAGATGAAAACGCATACAATCAAGCATTACAAAACGTAGCAAATAGTCCGTGGCCCAATATAGCTATTAAGCATCAAACTATTCAAAGCTTTAATAGTGACGCTCCCTTTGATGTCATCATTTCTAATCCGCCTTACTTTAATCATAGTTTAAAAGGCAATAATGCCGCCCGAAACACTGCTCGTCACACCGATGGTTTGAGCTTTGAGGAGCTAATTAATGCGTTTAAGCGGCTTAGCCATTCACAGTCACGGTTTAGTTTAATACTGCCAAACACTGAGGCTATAGTATTTATTGAGCTTGCTACTCAAAAAGGGCTTTATTTAAATGCACATTGCCAAGTAAAAGCGACACCTAGCAAACCCATAAGCCGCAGTTTAATGACGTTTAGTTATCTAGAATCACAAAGCGACAATTCAACGCTATGCATTAGAGAGTTAAACAATAATTACACTACTGATTACATTACTTTGTGTAAGGCATTTTATTTAAAGATGGCGTAATTGTGAGGGATATTATCTAATAATAAAGGATAGTTTACCCATAATGCATACGTATTCAGTTGTTATTTAATCAATCTCAAGACTAGTGTTAACCACTTGTAAATAACGTTGGGCATGTTGTTTAGCCCGCCAACATTTGGAAACACACACTATGAAGCTGAATAAAATGGTCACCACCGCCGGTTTAAGCCTAGGTTTGCTTTTGCCTAATCTTGCAGCTGCTGCACCCACTACGTTTGTTCATTTATTTGAATGGAGTTGGCCCGATGTTGCACAAGAATGCGAGCAGTTTTTAGGGCCAAAAGGGTATGCTGCTGTACAAGTGTCTCCGCCTAACGAGCATATTACAGGCAACCAATGGTGGACTCGCTATCAACCTGTGAGCTACCAACTGCAAAGCCGAGGCGGTAACCGAACGCAGTTTGTAGATATGGTTAACCGTTGTAAAAGTGCAGGGGTCGATATTTATGTAGATACCTTAATTAATCACATGGCGGCTGGCAGTGGTAATGGCGTTGCGGGTAGCACGTTTGGTAATAAACAATACCCAATTTATAGCCCACAAGACTTTCATGAAAGCTGTAGTATAAATCCAGAAGATTACGGTAATAATCGTTACCGCGTTCAAAACTGCGAGTTAGTAGGACTTGCTGATTTGAATACGTCTTCAAATTACGTGCAAAATACTCTCGCTGCTTATATTAACGACCTTCAGGCTATTGGAGTAAAAGGTTTTAGATTTGATGCGGCTAAACACGTAGCAGCTAGCGATATTCAAAGCCTTATGGCTAAAATAAATGGCTCGCCGTTAGTGTTTCATGAAGTGATTGATCAGGGAACAGAAGCCGTTGATGCCTCTGAGTATTTAAGTACAGGGCTAGTTACCGAGTTTAAATACAGTACACAACTCGGTAATACATTTAGAAACGGCTCGCTTGCATGGTTAAGTAATTTTGGTGAAGGGTGGGGCTTTATGCCAAGCTCGTCAGCGGTCGTATTTGTAGATAATCATGATAATCAGCGGGGGCATGGTGGTGCGGGTAACGTAATTACCTTTGAAGATGGCCGCTTATACGACCTAGCTAACGTATTTATGTTGGCGTATCCGTATGGCTATCCAAAAGTAATGTCGAGTTACGATTTCCATGGTGATACCGATGCGGGCGGGCCGAGTGTGCCCGTTCATAACAGTGGTAATTTAGAATGTTTTGCAAGCAATTGGAAATGTGAGCATCGTTGGTCATACATAGCGGGTGGCGTCGATTTTAGAAATAACACCGCCGACAACTGGGCTGTGACAAATTGGTGGGATAACACTAATAATCAGATTTCATTTGGCCGCGGTAGCTCAGGTCATATGGCCATTAACAAAGAAGACGCAGCGCTCAATGCAACTGTGCAAACAGACATGGCGCCTGGCCAATATTGTAATGTATTAAAAGGTGAACTATCGGGCGATGCTAAAAGTTGTAGCGGTGAGGTTATTACAGTTAATAGTAACGGTACTATTGATCTAAATGTGGCACCTTGGGATGCGATGGCAATTCATAAAAACGTTAAGTTATCACAAGGTTCGACTTCAAATCCGAGTGGTGATTGGCAGCGTACCGTCATTTTTATTAACGCACAAACTCAAAGTGGGCAAGACATGTTTGTACGCGGCGGAATAGATCATACCTATGCAAATACAAATTTAGGTAGAAACTGTCAAACAACTAATGTGGAATGTGCGTTGCCTATTCGTCATAACAATTTAAAAAATGCCACTACAAGCCCATGGAAAGTAAACGATAACTATCTAGATTGGTACGGTATTGAAAGCGGGCAAAGCGCCCAGGCAGAAGGTACCGCAGCCGATTGGACTACAAACGTGTGGCCAAGTACATATGGTGCCCAAAAAACAGTAACTAACGACGGCTTTGGCGTTACGCCGCTTAATATTTGGGGCGAACACTATTGGATGCTAGATGTAGACATGGATTGCAGCAAAGCAGTAAATGGGTGGTTTGAGGTAAAAGCATTTGTTAAAAATGGCCAAGGCTGGGAAAGCGATATAAACCAAGCCAATACACCCTTTGCCAGCACTAACCATGTGGCACAATGTGGAAAAATAAATATGTTTGAATTTAATAGCTCAAATGTAGATATTCGTAACTTTTAAACCTATTCGTTAAATTTAGCGATTTGCATTATTACTAAAGCCAAACACCTAAGCGTGTTTGGCTTTTTACCATAAACAATATTGGTAATGTGTTAAATCGCTGTTATATAGCGTGGCAAGTATTACGCTTAAGCAGTTAAAGCGTTTCACTGTACTCGGTCATTACTTGCTCAACCCAGCTGGCTATGCGCTCATCGCTCAGCTCGTACTGGCTGTCTTCGTCAAGGGCGAGCCCTACAAACTGTTTGCCATCTGGGGTGAGTGCCTTTGAGGCTTCAAACTCGTAGCTGCTGTCGTTCGGCCAAAAGCCAAGTTGTGTAAATGTTTGTGTGTTTATTTCGTCGTGCAGCATACCTAGAGCGTCTTGAAACCACTGTCCGTAACCTTGTTGGTCGCCCATGCCAAATAAAGCAATGGTTTTACCATTTAGGTTTACATCTTTTATGTCGTCCCATTTTGACTCCCAGTCTTCTTGTATTTCGCCAAAGTCCCATGTTGAAATACCAAAGATGATAAAGTCGTACTGCTCTGCATTTTTTAGTGGTTCGTCTTTAATATTGTGAAGGCTGACTATATCGTCACCAATAAGGTCACGAATTTTTTCTGCTGCCATTTCGGTATAGCACGTAGTAGAGCCAAAAAATAAACCAATTTGCATCGTATTTATCACTGTGTAATTGCCTGATATGATAGGCTCAAGTTTACCGTAAGGTATTTTTAATTGATACCTTAGCAAAACATGAGAGCATAATGTGACAACGCTATCTGACGATTTTTCAGAAAATAAAAGCAGTATGAGCACCAATAGCGACTACCTAGAAACCTTTTTAGATAGCCTTTATTTAGAGCAAGGTGTAAGCGAAAACACATTAAGTGCTTACCGAAGCGATTTAGATAAGTTTTGCCAGTTTTTAAAAGGCGAAAACTTAATGGCGGTAACAGGGCACGACATTGAAAGCTACTTAGCGCATCGGGTTGATTTAGGCCTAAAGCCGCGCAGTACAGCGCGAAGTATCAGTGCGCTAAAACGATTTTATCAGTACTTTGTGCGTGAAAAACTGATTATCGACACACCAATGCTAAATATTGCTCAACCCAAAGCGGGGCAATCGTTACCTAAAACACTTTCTGAAACCGAAGTAGAAGCGCTTCTTAACGCCCCCAATACTGAAGAACCCATGGGGTTACGAGATAAAGCCATGCTAGAGTTACTTTACGCCACAGGCCTGCGTGTCAGTGAGTTGGTTGGGCTACGTATGGAGCAAATTAACTTACGCCAAGCGGTTGTGTTTGTAAAAGGTAAAGGCAACAAAGAGCGTTTAGTGCCATTGGGCGAAGAAGCCATGCATTGGCTTGAGCTTTTTTTAAAAGTGGGCCGCGCACAAATGATCAAACACGCCACCGACTTTGTATTCCCGTCAAAACGTGGTGTAGGCATGACTCGACAAACCTTTTGGCATAGAATCAAACACTATGCTATTTTGGCATCGGTTGAATCGCCATTATCACCCCACACATTGCGCCATGCATTTGCTACGCATTTATTAAATCATGGGGCCGATTTACGTGTTGTGCAAATGATGCTGGGACACAGCGACCTATCAACAACGCAAATTTATACTCATGTTGCTAATGAACGGTTAAAATCGGTACACGCGCAGCATCATCCGCGCGCTTAATTTGAAATTAAATAGTATTAAGCCGGTCAATATATTAAGTATTTTTAGGATAGAGAGAAGTTATGAAAAAATTAATGTTAGCAGGTGCCATGTTGTGCACAAGTATGAGTGCATTGGCAAATGACGTTGCAGTAACGCCAAATGCTAATGATCCTATTGTTACTAAGTTTGCGGCACTTGGCGTTACGGTTAAGCAAATAAATCCAAGCCCAGTAGCTGGTTTAAAAGAGCTAATTACAAATAAAGGCGTGTTATACGCAAGCCCAGACGGCCAGTTTTTAATGCAAGGCACGTTAATCGATTTAGACAACCGTAATAACCTAACAGAACAAGCTTTAAATAGCGTACGAGCTGAAGGTATTACAGAATACGAAGAGTCGATGATTGTGTACAAAGCACCAAACGAAAAACACAGCATCACTGTATTTACCGATATTAGCTGTGGTTATTGTCGTAAATTACACCGTGAGCTAAACGATTTACTTGATGCGGGTATTACCGTTAAGTACTTAGCTTTTCCGCGTGGTGGCCTTCAAGGTTCAGGCTATGCAGATTTAATGAATGTATGGTGTGCAAAAGATCAGCAAGAGGCGTTAACAGAAGCTAAAGCTGGTGAGAGTACCACGGCAGTTGCAGGTTGTAGTGCACCCATTGCTGAACACTACCAGCTAGGCCAAAGCTTTGGTATTAGTGGCACGCCAGCCATTATTTTAGACGATGGCACAATGATCCCAGGTTACCAACCTGCTGCTGCATTAAAAGCAGCGTTAGATGCTAATAAAGCATCTTAATAACGTGTTTACGTTTACAAAAAGGCCTTAATGGCCTTTTTTTGTCTTTTTAATACGACTTAATAAGTTAAAAAAACTGCATGAAAAAACTGATCATTGCGCGCGAAAACGTTAACGACTCGCACTTACCGAGTCATTTGCATCCGGTAATAAAACAAATTTACGCGACTCGTCGTGTGGTTGATGCCCAAGAGCTCGATAACGGTGTTGCTACGCTTCACGATTATAAATTGTTTAAAGACATCGACAAAGCTAGTGCGTTACTAGTCGATGCGCTTAAGGCGCAAAGCCACATTTTAATTGTGGGCGACTTTGATGCCGATGGCGCAACCAGTACTGCAACCTTAATGCAGGGGTTGCAAATGTTTGGTTTTCAAAATTTAGATTACCTCATTCCAGACCGCTTTAGCTTAGGTTATGGCTTAAGCCCCGCACTGGCCGAACAAATAGTACAAATAAAGCCCGATTTAGTGATCACCGTAGATAACGGTATATCCTGTATTGCCGGTATTGATATTTTAAAATCGGTAGGTATAAAAGTGTTGGTTACAGATCACCATTTACAAGGTGAACAGCTTCCCAATGCCGATGCCATTGTAAATCCAAACAGACACGAATGTAACTTTCCGTCAAAGTCTATTGCTGGTGTAGGCGTTGCGTTTTACTTATTAATTGCACTAAGAAGCCTAATGCGCGAACAAGGTTACTTTACGCAACAAACACCGCCTAACTTAGCAAACTTATTAGACATAGTTGCACTGGGCACAGTCGCTGATGTAGTTGCACTTGATGCAAATAACCGAACATTAGTACACCAAGGCTTAGCGCGTATTCGCAGTGGTAAAACACGCCCAGGTATTACAGCACTTATTGAAGTGGCCAACAGAAATGCAGCGCGTTTAAGCGCCAGCGATTTTGGTTTTTCACTTGCGCCACGTTTAAACGCAGCAGGGCGACTAGACGACATGAGTTTGGGCATAGCGTGTTTACTGAGTAACGATATAAACCAAGCAAGGCGTATCGCAAGCGAACTCGACAGCTTAAACCATGCAAGGCGTGAAATAGAGCAAGGTATGCAAGCTGAAGCACAAGCCGTGCTTGATAGGCTCGCCTTTACCGACGATAACATTCCCGATGCTATTTGTTTGTTTCAAGATGACTGGCACCAAGGCGTAATTGGTATTTTGGCTGGCCGTTTAAAAGAAAAGTACCACCGCCCAACCGTTATTTTTGCGGGTGGTGAAAATGGCGAAATTAAAGGCTCGTGCCGCTCTATTGAAGGGCTGCATATGCGTGACCTACTCGAAGGGTTAAATACCGCTATGCCCCATTTAATAAATAAGTTTGGTGGCCACGCAATGGCGGCGGGGTTAAGCATAGACGAGCAAAATTTTAACGACTTTAAAAACGCGTTTGATGCCGCAGTCAGTGCGCAATTAAGCGAAGAAAGTAAGCGTTGTATTGTATTTACCGACGGCGAGCTGCCAAACGACTGCTTTACCATGGAGTTTGCCCAACTATTAAAGCAATCAGGCCCATGGGGGCAGCAATTTCCAGAGCCTGTGTTTGAACATACCTTTGAATTAATTCAGCAACGTATTGTTGGTGAGAAGCATTTAAAACTGGTGCTTAAACATCAATCAGGGCGATTAGTTGACGCTATTGCTTTTGGTATAGACATAAAAGAGTGGCCAGATACCGAAGCACGCTTTGTTAAAGTGGCTTATCAACTTGATATAAACGAGTTTAGAGGTAAATTTAGCTTGCAGCTAATTGTACGAGAGCTTGAAAAAGTGCACTAAAAAATATGCACAATACATGCATAAAAGGCTAATAAAGCGCGCGATTTTTTGTTAAAATCGGGCGTTTTTATCATTTGACGATAATTTATTGCGGATATTCCTCAAGTCGGGCCGTAATAATCTAGCCATTTTGGAGTAATGTACATGTTTGAAGTGAATCCTGTGATTAATCAAATCAAGGAAATTCGCGATCGTACTGAACTGCTTCGGGGGTACCTTTGACTACGCTCTTAAACAAGAGCGCCTAGAAGAAGTTAACGCCGAACTTGAAGATTCAGCTGTATGGAATGAACCTGAACGCGCACAGGCACTTGGCCGTGAAAAGTCAGCATTAGAGGCGGTTGTTGAAACAATCGACAACTTAGTTGCTGGCGCTGATGACGTTGAAGGCTTGCTTGAGCTTGCAATAGAAGCGGAAGACGAAGACACCTTTGACGAAGCAAATGCAGAGCTTGAAGGCCTAAACGAGCAATTAGAGGGTTTAGAGTTTCGTCGTATGTTTTCGGGCACGCACGACGCAAATGATGCATACCTTGATTTACAATCAGGTTCAGGCGGCACTGAAGCTCAAGACTGGTGTAACATGTTACTTCGCATGTACCTACGCTGGGGCGAAGCAAAAGGCTTTAAAGTTGAGCTAGTAGAAGCAACCGATGGCGATGTGGCCGGAATAAAAGGCGCAACAGTTCGCTTTGTTGGTGAATACGCTTACGGTTGGTTACGTACAGAAACAGGCGTACACCGTTTAGTTCGTAAAAGCCCATTTGACTCAAGTGGCCGTCGTCATACATCGTTTGCCTCTGCGTTTGTATACCCAGAGATAGACGACAACATTGAAATTGATATTAATCCGTCTGACTTACGTATAGACGTGTACCGTGCATCGGGCGCAGGTGGTCAGCACGTTAACACCACCGAATCGGCAGTGCGTATTACTCACGTGCCTACAAACACGGTAGTGCAATGTCAAAACGAGCGTTCGCAGCATAAAAATAAAGCCCAAGCAATGAAGCAATTAAAAGCTAAATTATTTGAGCTTGAGCTACAGCAGCAAAATGCTGAAAAACAAACGCAAGAAGATGCAAAATCAGATATTGGTTGGGGCAGTCAAATTCGTTCATACGTTCTTGATGACTCGCGCATTAAAGATTTACGCACCGGCGTTGAAAACCGCAATACCCAATCGGTACTTGACGGTAACCTAGACAAATTTATTGAAGCCAGCCTTAAATCTGGCCTATAACCACCAAGCTAATAAAGAGCTAAAAAATGACTGATAAAATCCAAGACGAAAACAAGTTAATCGCTGAGCGTCGCGGCAAGTTAGATGCTATTCGCGAAAATTGCCCAGCCAACGGTCATCCAAACCAATTCCGTCGTGAACATTACACGGCTGATTTGCAAGCTGAGTTTGGTGATAAAACAAAAGAAGAATTAATTGAGCTACAGCACGTAGTATCAATTGCTGGTCGTATTCTTGCTAAGCGTGGTCCATTTATGTCTATTCAAGACATGAAAGGCCGTGTACAAGTTTACGCATCAAAAGACGTACAAAAAGACTTAAAAGCAAAATATGGTCAGCTTGATATTGGCGATATTATTGGTGTTAAAGGTCCACTTAATAAATCAGGCAAAGGCGATTTATACGTAGATATGGCCGAGTACGAATTACTTACTAAGTCATTACGCCCATTACCAGAAAAATTTCATGGCCTTTCAGACCAAGAAACAAAATACCGCCAACGTTATGTTGATTTAATTACTAACGAAGCAACGCGCGAAACGTTCCGTATCCGTTCACAAGTAGTTGAAGGTATTCGCCGCTTTTTAGCAGATCGTGACTTTATGGAAGTAGAAACGCCAATGCTGCAGGTTATTCCTGGCGGTGCGTCTGCGCGTCCATTTGTGACTCATCATAACGCGCTTGATATCGATATGTACTTACGTATTGCGCCTGAGCTTTACTTAAAGCGTTTAGTGGTAGGTGGTTTTGACCGCGTATTTGAAATTAACCGTAACTTCCGTAACGAAGGGTTATCAACGCGTCACAACCCAGAATTCACTATGATTGAGTTCTACCAAGCATACGCCGATTACATCGATCTGATGAACATCACCGAAGACATGCTACGTACAGTTGCAACAAATGTTTTAGGCAGCCCAATTGTTGTTAATACAACGAAAGATGAAAACGGCGAAGTAATCGACTCAGTAGAGTACGACTTTGGTAAGCCGTTTGAGCGCCTAAGCATGGCTGATGCTATCTTAAAATATAACCCTGAGTTTGATGCTGCGGTATTTAATGACCCAGAAAATCACTTTGAAGAATTAAAAGCGTACGCGAAACAAGTGCACGTTAAAATTCCTGAAAACTGTGTTTGGGGCCCAGGCAAGTTTTTATGTGAAATATTTGAAGAAACGGCTGAGCACATGCTTATCCAACCTACATTTATTACAGGTTACCCATGGGAAGTGTCGCCGCTTGCACGTCGTAACGACGACAATGCATTTGTTACCGACCGCTTTGAATTTTTTGTTGGCGGACGTGAGCTTGCAAATGGTTTCTCGGAGCTTAACGATGCACAAGACCAAGCAGAACGCTTTACTCGCCAAGTTGAAGAAAAAGACGCAGGCGATGATGAGGCAATGCATTACGATGAAGATTACATACGCGCACTAGAGTACGGTTTACCGCCTACTGCTGGTGAGGGTATTGGTATTGACCGATTAGTAATGTTATTTACTGACTCATCTACAATTAAAGATGTTATTTTATTCCCGCATATGCGTCCGCAAGCTGACTAAGCTTAACGAAAATAACACCTTGAAACGCCGCTTAATTGCGGCGTTTTTGTTTTTACTTTGTTTATTCATAGCTAATAAGATCATTATTCATATATTAAGCTGTTGATATTTAGTTGTAATTTTTTATGAAAATTTTTATGTGCATATAACAAATTAATGAGTAACATTTAAACATTATGTTGTATTTTTGTAACTTTGTTAGCTACAATACGGCCAAATTTTAAACGACCTAACTTTTAGGTGCTGTAAATAATAAAAACGGATTTACAAAATAATAAAATGACAGATAAAACTATCGAAGAGTCGGAAGAACTTAGTCAAACAGAGCGAGAGCGAGAAGCTTTTTACCGAGCATGCATTGCAGAGTTTCAACAGCTAGGTTATCAAGAGCAGTACCTAGCTAGTTTAAAAGATAAATGCGTACCAACCGACGACACACATACGCCTAACGAAGAGAGTTAATTAGCTTAAAAATTAGGCTTCTTTAATATAAAAACATAACATATGTGTGTTCTGTAACCATATAGACACTTTTGATAGAAAAGTGTTTGACATATTTTCTGAAATCTTTATTATACGCCCCACAAGACGGAGAGGTGTCCGAGTGGCCGAAGGAGCTCCCCTGCTAAGGGAGTATAGAGTTTGTAGCTCTATCGAGGGTTCGAATCCCTCCCTCTCCACCATTTTTTAAATGGCGAAATCTTGTAAACGTAAAGATGGGCGCATAGCTCAGCTGGATAGAGTACCTGGCTACGAACCAGGCGGTCGGAGGTTCGAATCCTCCTGCGCCCACCACTCTTTACACACTCTGCTTAGAGTATAAAAAAGCAAATAGTAAAAGTGGGCGCATAGCTCAGCTGGATAGAGTACCTGGCTACGAACCAGGCGGTCGGAGGTTCGAATCCTCCTGCGCCCACCACTTTTACACACTCTACTTAGAGTATAAACAAGTAAAAAAGAATGAAAGTGGGCGCATAGCTCAGCTGGATAGAGTACCTGGCTACGAACCAGGCGGTCGGAGGTTCGAATCCTCCTGCGCCCACCACTTTCATAAATAAGCCGACATTAAGTCGGTTTTTTTGTGCCTGAAATAAAGTGAATATGGGAAAATAGCAAGCCACGAACCCGACGGTCAGAGGTTCACTCTTAGAAGGTACGTCCTGCGCCCACCACTTTCATACATAAGCCGATGCTAAGTCGGTTTTTTGTGCCTGAAATTTGAGAAAGCTTTCAGATATCAGTTAAACCTAATGATACATACTGCCAAATCTTCCATTTAGTCACTTCTCTAAAAGCGCAGCGTCTCTAAACCTCTTTGTGAATAACGCTCTTAAAAATAACTGCACAAAGAGAAATAAAAGAGGAGTAAATGAGTAGTTCAAAACCACTATGAGTAATTAAACGCTGAAGCTTAAATCGTCGTAGACGTAGAACGTGCTCACGTGAGAAGCGTAGCTTCTAATTACTTATGTATCGACTCAAAAGCATTCGCTGCTCTTTAACTTAAGCTGTGGTATTTTAAACACCTTGTTTAAAAGGATCTTGCTGTATGTTTAAAACCGTATTTTTTATATTTTTATTGAGTTTAAGTGCGCTTTTTACTATTACCACACACGCGAATGAAGCAAAGCATTCAGTAACCGTAGGGGCTGAACAGCCGGCAGTGTACTTACCGCAATTACAAAATAAACGTGTTGGGTTAGTGGTAAATCAAACCTCT
Organism: Pseudoalteromonas sp. APM04; assembly: GCF_022809815.1. Lineage (NCBI taxonomy): Bacteria > Pseudomonadati > Pseudomonadota > Gammaproteobacteria > Alteromonadales > Pseudoalteromonadaceae > Pseudoalteromonas > Pseudoalteromonas sp. APM04. The sequence continues at coordinate 2,864,026 of NZ_CP094441.1, read as the reverse complement.
TTAGTAGGGCAAGCACACTTGGTTGACAGCCTGCTTAGTAAAAATATAAACATAACCAAAATTTTTGCACCCGAGCATGGTTTTAGAGGCGATCACGACGCCGGTGCTCATGTTAAAAACGCCATAGATAGCAAAACCGGCATTCCACTAATTTCTATTTATGGCAAAAACAAAAAGCCAAGCGCTGAAGCTCTTAGCAATGTAGATGTTATTGTTTTTGATATTCAAGATGTGGGTGTACGTTTTTATACCTATATAAGCTCTATGCATTACATGATGGAGGCTGCGGCTGAGCAAGGTGTTGAATTTATAGTGCTTGATAGGCCAAACCCCAATATTGCCTATATTGACGGGCCAATTCTTGAGCGCGAATTTAAATCGTTTGTAGGCATGCACCCAATACCCGTGCTACATGGAATGACGGTAGGTGAGCTGGCTAACATGATCAAAGGCGAGGGCTGGATCAATAAAGCCACCGATCTAAAGCTCACCGTGATCCCGGTTGATCGTTACACACGCACAACTCGTTATAGCTTACCTGTAAAACCCAGCCCTAATTTACCAAACGATCAATCAATCGCGCTTTACCCATCGCTGTGCTTTTTTGAAGCAACCCCTGTGAGTATTGGCCGCGGCACCGATTTTGCGTTTCAGGTTATTGGTTATTCGCCGGTAAAATTAGGGGATTTTAATTTTACACCGCGGGCTATTAAAGGCGCTGCTTTAAACCCTAAATTTAAAAATACAACGATACATGGCCTTGATTTAAGGCAAGTAAACGCCGCAGGGCTAAATTTAACGTACTTAATAAACGCCTACGCCACCCTTAATAAAGATAACGTCGATTTTTTTGAACGCGCTGGTTTTATGGATAAATTGGCAGGTACTAATAAATTGCGTTTAGCTATAGAGGCAGGGCAGTCGGCTGCGCAAATAAAGAAAAGCTGGCAACGCGGCCTCACACAATTTAAAGCGCAACGAGCGCCTTATTTGTTATATGAGTAAGGCTTAACCATGTTATTTATTTTAAAAAATACTCGCTCCATAAAAAACGCATGGTTAGCCGCTTTGAGTTTAATTATTATAGGCTGCAGTAGTACATATAATTCATTAAAATCGCAGCCATTGCTGACTAAAAGTCAGCTAATAGAGCTGCCAAACGCACAAGTTGTAGCCAGCTTTCCTGAGCCAAATCCAAGTAGCCGGTTTTATGTAAACAACCGTGGCACATTTAAAGCGTATAAAGGTCGCGGCCAATTATTAATACAAAACCACAGTGCCGAAAGTGCCGATATTTACATAAACAATCAAAAACTTGCTACCAATACGTTAACCACTAATACGCTTTATAATTACAGCTTAGCGGCGCATACTCATAATGGGATAAACACATTTAAGGTAGAAAATATTTTACCTAAAGGCGCAAGCTTAACGCTGCGTTTTGCATTTCCTACATTAAATTTAACGCCTAACAAGCCAGTTGATTTTACTGACGTTGATGAACTTATTGAGCGTGATATTAAAGCGGGGTTTCCTGGTGCAGTGCTGGCGGTTGTTAAAAATGGCGAGCTAATAAAACTCACAGCTTATGGTGATGCAAAGCAGTACCAGCAAAACGATCTAATGCTACTGCGCCCAGAGCCTATGCAAACCAATACTCTATTTGACTTAGCCTCAAACACTAAAATATTTGCCACTAACTTTGCACTCATGAAACTAATAAGCGAAGGGCAACTCAATATAAACAACCCCGTGCAAAGTTATTTAACAGAATACACAGGGGGTGGGCGAGAGCAACGCACAGTAAAAGAGTTACTTACTCATAGCGCAGGCTACCCACCTGTGTTTGATTTTCACCGAAAAGATACACAGCAAGGCGATGCATTTTATTCTCAAAATAGCCAAACCACTAAACAGCTTTTGCTCACCAAAGTGCCGCTTAATAACAAAAAACCAATGCAACATGTATATTCTGATATTGATTACATGATTTTAGGTGTATTGGTTGAGCGCATAACAGGGCTGCCACTAGACGAGTACTTAGAGCAGCACGTTTATAAACCCCTTGCACTGAGTAACACGCTATTTAACCCCCTTAAAAAAGGCTTTGAGCGTAGTCAATTTGCAGCCACCGAACTTAGCGGCAACACCCGCGATGGGCGTATTACTTTTGATAATATTCGAACACATGTGTTGCAAGGCCAAGTTCATGACGAACGCGCATTTTACTCGTTTGGCGGCGTTGCTGGGCATGCCGGGTTATTTAGTAACGCTCACGATTTAGCTGTGCTTTGCCAGCTATTATTAAATAATGGTGGCTACGGCGACCAACAATTATTTAGTGCAAGTGCCTTAGCGCAGTTTTTAACGCCGCAAAGCACTAACGAAACGTACGGCCTAGGTTTTAGGCTTGCAGGTAATAACCAAGCACGGCGTTGGCACTTTGGCCCTTATGCCAGCGCACAAGCGTATGGCCATACCGGTTGGACAGGCACCGTAACAGTAATCGATCCCGCTTACGACTTGGCCATTGTTTTGCTTACTAACGCGCGCCACACTGCAATTAAAGGCACACAAAAACGTTATGAATTTACAGGCAAACAATTCGAAACCGCGCAATACGGATCTGTGGTATCGCTTGTTTACGAAGCGCTGTTAAATCAATAAATTATCGTATAGGTTAAAATGGGCTAATACAGTTACGCCCAATGGCTTATTTGCAGGTGACTTGGCAACATCAATCCATTAAGCTAAGCGGTTTACTCCATTAAGCCACTTTTTAAGTTTTGGGCTTAACATATAAGCGTTTAAGCGCGGGTTGTTAATAATTAAGGTTAACTTTTTATGCATTGGTATTCTATTTTACCGCCGCTAATTGCGATTGCTATCGTGTTTTGGCGCAAAGAAGTCATTATGGCGCTGCTAGTTGCCGTGGCGTCTTCTGAGTTTTTACTTGCCTTACAAGGGGAAGGAAATAGCGTATTTTCAACATTTTTAAATACCATAGAGCGTATTATCTCGGTGACAAGTTCGCCGGGTAACAGCCGCATACTCATATTTAGTATTTTAATAGGAGCCTTACTTGCCTACATTCGTGAATCTGGCGGTGTGGCGGCAACGGTTAACTTATTAATGAACAAAGGGGTTGCAAAAGGTAAGCGCCAAGTTGGCTTTTTAACTATGTTTACTGGCGTTGCGGTGTTTATAGAGTCAAACCTAAGCGTGCTTACGTCGGGTATTTTGTCGCGTGGCCTGTTCGACAAATTTAAAATGAGCCGTGCACGCCTTGCCTACATTATAGATAGTACCAGTGCCCCTGTGTGTATTTTAATACTACTTAACGGCTGGGGTGCATTTGTGCTGGGCTTATTAGGTAATTACGAATTGGGCGAATCGGCGGTATCGGTACTGTGGGGCAGCGTTGGGTATAACTTTTACGCCATAATTACCTTGGTTATTGTTTTTTACACCATTGCGTTTGATAAAGTACATGGCCCAATGAAAGAGGCCGAACAAAAATTAGAGCTACAAACAAACGAGCTAAAAGAAGAAGTAAAAGGCTCTAAAGCGCGCTTTATGTTAGTGCCATTATTTACGCTAATTGCCAGCATGGTAGGCTTTATGTTTTACACTGGTAACGGTGTGTTGGCAGAAGGTAGCGGCTCTAAATCGGTATTATATGCAACTGTACTCGCGATTGTGGTTGCTTACTTACTAATGATTAGTTCGCGCCAATTTACCCACCACCAATTGGTTGATACTGGCTTTAAAGGCATGGGTGAATTACTTCCATTGGTAAGTATTGTTTTGCTCTCGCTTACGTTAGGTGCAAGCTTAAAAGAGCTAGGTACGGGTGTGTTTGTTGCGTCATTGGTAGGCGACTACTTACCTATTTACTTAATAGTGCCCGTGCTGTTTTTAACAGGGGCGGTTATGTCGTTTACTACGGGTACATCGTGGGGCACGTTTGCCATACTTATCCCCATTGGCGTACCGCTCATACAAGCACTGGGTTTACCACCTTCATTGGTGGTCGGTGCTATTTTGGGCGGCGGTATATTTGGCGATCACTGTTCGCCTATATCCGATACCAGCGCGGTGTCGGCGCTTGCATCGGGGTGTGACTTACTCACTCACGTTAAAACCCAGCTACCGTACGCGTTATTTGGTGGCGCACTGACCTTTATTGCTTATTTGGTTATTAGCATTATTGTGCTGTAAAAACTCGGAATTTAAATATTTAAAAGCCTGCTTAATCGCAGGCTTTTTTATTTAAGATTGATCACCATCGAGCACATCTAGGCGCTACACAGAGATAAATAATAATAGCTTTTTATTAATAGGTTACGTTCATTGAATGTTGTATGGCATTATGTGAAAAAGAATGATTTAAAGGGAAATTAAATGCACGACATTAAAGAATTCAATTGGAGTAAAGCAACTAATCCTCCATTAGAAGAGTATTTTCCTGCAGATAAATTAGATCGTGCTCGCTACGCTACATTTTTATCAAGGCTATTGGCTCAAGAGGGATTTGACGAAAGCAGGCCTGATGAAGAGCAAAAGAAAAACTATGTATTAAACTTAAACGCTGAGTGGGGGGCAGGTAAAACCTATTTTCTTAAGCGTTGGTCACAGGAATTAATAGTAGGTTACCCTGTAGTTTATATTGATGCATGGCAGCAAGACTATTCGGACGATCCATTTTTAACTGTAATTGCAGGTATCATCAAGCAGCTTCAACGTCAGGCTAAGTTTAATATAACTATTCCTAAGAGTGCAGTTTCTATGTTTAAGGCTGTTGCACCTGCTATTGCACAAGGCCTAACTAAAAAAATATCAGGCATAGATTTAGATGAGTTACACACATTACTATTCTCTGATGAAGAAATTGAAGATGATCAAAAGCAAAATTCTAACAAGTTAACTGGCAGCGACTTTTCGCCCGCAGTAAAGGTGCTTGCACAAAACTTAATTAAAGATCATGAAGCTAAAAACAAAAGCATTGAAGTAATAAAATCTAAGTTAGCTGATTGGGTCTGTAAGTTTGAAGAGCAGGAAGGTAAATCGTTACCCATATTTATTTTTATTGATGAATTAGACCGTTGTCGCCCAAGTTATGCAGTAGAAATGCTTGAGACAATTAAACATATTTTTGATGTAAAAGGTATCGTATTTGTTGTGGCTACGGATACCGAGCAGCTACAACATACAATAAAATCAATATACGGTGAAGGGTTTGACGCTAAGGTTTATTTAGGCCGTTTTTTTAATAGTCGTTACAGTTTAAAGCGTCCTGTTTTAAAAGACTTTTTATCAGTACATAGCGATACAACTAAATTTGAAACTGCGTATTTAGAAAGTAAAAATATTGAGCTGCTCCCTCGTACCAAAACGTCCGAAACCACTTTAGCTAATATCTCAGTTGTATTAGATGCCTTTCAGGTATCAGCAAGAGCAGCTATTCAAATTACTGAACGTATTACAGCCATTATTATTAATTTACCAAGTGGCAAAAAAGTAGATGTTCTTGTGCTCGCTATTTTGTTTTGTATCCATGAAAAAGACCACCCACTTTATGAGGAGATAATAAATGGTAGGTTCAAAAGAACAGAACGAGGTGATGAAAATAAGATCATAGATATTAGCCTAGCTGACTTCTTACAAAAGGATATATCAAAAGAGTATTTATCAGCCGAGATAATTTATTTTATTGAGCCACAGAGATATATAAGTACATTTTATAATGACAATTTTGGTTCAAAAGAAAATAGCTATTCCACGGGGAATTATCCTATTTCACTATCAAAATTTATTAAGAATATTTTTTTTCGTGCTTTTGTCTCAGAATTAAACCCTTATGATGTTTGGATTCCTGATAGCGATTACAGTTTAACTCAGTTGCAAAACGCAGAAAAGGCGTTAGCACAGCATAAAATAGAAATTTCTCCAGAAGTTACTTTATTATGGCTTGACTATATTTATATCGAAGATGAATACAACAAAATCATAAAAGAACACTACCGTGATTTTATAGAGCTTTCTTCACCATTAGATTACATGGGTGATAGTTAACTATCTCTGTGCAGCGCGAAGCGCCTCTGTGTTCTCGGTGGTAATTACTTATTTAAATTACCACCATGCTAAAAATAACCTAAGCCTTGCACTGCCTCACCCCAACTCCTGCATGCTTCAGGGCAATAATTTCCCCTTTGCCGTTATGCGCCATAGCGAGCATATCACCGGTATTGATATTACTTTCTACTGCGTGCCTTCCCTTTAAATCACTCAATAGCGACTGCTTAATTTGCACTAGCACCTCGTAATGACAACTGGCTATGTACCAGTCGTTGTCGACCTTTACGAGCGTGCCGTATTCTATGTGGCGTTGCTGGTGGCGGCGTAAATCGTTTGCTAATTGGGTGTCGAGCGCGTGTTTTTGTTGCGTTATGACGCTTGTATAGCTACCTGTTTGATCTATTTCATGCGTTGTTATAAACGAGTAGTCGTGTATATCTATGGTGTTTAATACGGTTTTAGGGGCGGTATTTATTACGTTGTTGCTGTTGAGCACTATAAAGGCCAGTAAGCCCAGAGCGCAGGTAAGGCTTGTGAGTTGCAGGGCAAAGCCTAACTTTTTAGGTTGTTTTTGAGCTACGCTGTGTTTTAACGCCTGTTGTTGAGCATGCGAAAGGGTTGTACGAGCTTTACGCGCTTTAAAGTGGTTTGTAAGCTTTTCATCAAACTGCTCATCAGGCTTGTTCATTATTGTCTCCTAATAATTGTTTTAGGTTTTGTTTGGCATAGCGCAGTCTTGTTTTTATGGTTTGGGCGTTGCTTTGCGTTATAAGCTCTATGTCGGCAAGGCTAAAACCTTCTTGTTGTAAGGTGATGGCTTCGCGTTGCACAAAGCTCAGTTGCTTGAGCGCCGTGTTGAATGCTTCGTAACTAATGTGTGTGTCACCTATGTGCGAGTCACTACGTGTTAATTCGCTTTGATTGGCACTTTGCAAAGGTTGTAGGCTGTTTTCGTCAAGCTCCACAAAGTGTTGCTGTTTTCGGTATTCGTCTATTAGCGTGTTACGTGCGAGTTTAAACAACCACGCTTTAGGCGTGGTTTGCGCTTGGTAAAGGTGGCGCTTTTCAATTACTTTTAGCCATGTTTGCTGGCTTACGTCGTATGCTAAGTGAGTATTAGATTGCGTAACTAGGTAGTGGTATAAATCGTTACTGTAGAGTGCAATAAGCTGCTCTAAGTGACGGTTTTCTCCACTTTTTGCATAACGCGCCATGCAGTCTTTGCTGGGCGTTTCAAATAACCAGGTTTTAATACTCATTAGCATAGGCGTTTAGTCCGTTAAATAGAGCTATCTAATTTAAAATCAAGTTGAACCGTTTGATCTGTTTGTAATTGTGCCACACCTTCAATTACTTTTGGGCGGTATTTCCAACGTTTAATAGCGCGTAGTGCTTCGCGGTTAAATATACGTTTTGGTTCGGCGTTTAAAACTACCGCGTCTATTACTTCGCCAGTGGGCGAAATATTAAAGCTAAGTTGTACCCAGCCTTCTATTCCATCACGCGCAGCGGTGGTTGGGTACTTTGGATTTATACGCACAATGGGTGAGGCATCTCCCGTTGGGCGATTAAGGGTATTGTTAATGCCGTCACCAAAGTCATCCATTATTAATGGCGGCGCCGTGTTGATTGCCATAACGGGGTCGGCGCTAGGTGTTACACGCGGTGGCGCTTTAGGCGGCATTTTTGGTGTAGGTGGTTCTGGCATTTTATCTATGTGTCTTACTTTTGAATCTTCAGGCACTTTAAATATTTCAACCGTTATTTCTTTGCCAGGGTCTAGTGGTGCGCGTTGGTCGCCACTGATTAGGTATTGCATAAATGCAAAGGCGGCAAAGGTCATTGCTGCACCACCAATAACGGCGGTTGATGTTTTTATAAATGTTGGGTTATTTGGGGTTTCAAGTGTGTGCATAAGCCGCTCCTAGTTAACTCATTATGTGGTTTTCAGAGCTATAACGGGTGGCAAATCAAAAAGGGGTGAAATATTTTTATAAAAAATGCGGGGTTTAGTTACAATAGCGTTTCGCATTCTTTTACTTATTAACTTTTTAGGCTGTTATGCAACTCATTGAAATAAATAAATCGCGTTATCGTAAGCATTTAAATCGTGTCATTGTGGGCTGTGCGGCCTCGCTTGCGGCGGGGAGCTTAGCTATATCGCAAACGCTGATTGCGTTGTTTCCGGATGAAAGCGGAAGCCATTTTCATTGGAACTTAACTGGTGTGGTTATTACAAGTTTAGCCATAGGGTGGTTGTTAAATAAATACCGCACTCATCCTTACATGACCGAAGTGGTTTATGTATGGAAGCTAAAACAGGCACTTAATAAAATAACCCGTAAAATGCCAAAGTTAAAAGCTGCTGGGCGCGAAGGTAACCCCGCTGCACTATTAGCCATTCATTACAGTTATGCGGGCTCGCGTTTATTGTGGCAGCTAGACGACAACCTCATAACAATGGAAGACCTAGCCATTAAACAAGCTGAGTTAGATTCGGTTGCTGCGCAGTTTAATTTAACGCTAAATGCTGACGATTACGAAGAGAGCATATTAAAACAGTTTTAAAGCCTAATTTAAGGAGCCGCTATGAAAAAGGTACTGATTGTATGTTTAGGTAATATTTGCCGTTCACCTACTGCTGAGGCGGTTTTAAAAGCGCGTGCAAAAGCCTTGGGTGTAAAGGTGGTGGTCGATTCTGCAGGTACAATTGGCTATCACGAAGGAAAATCCCCCGATAGCCGTTCAATGGCGGCGGGTGAAAAGCGCGGCTATAGCTTTAAAGGAATACACTCGCGTAAAGTTCGCACTAGCGACTTTAACGAGTTTGATTTAATTTTAGCAGCCGACAAACAAAATTTAACTGATTTAAAAGAGCAGTGCCCAACGCATTTACACTATAAGTTAGCGTTGTTTTTAGAGTACGGGGAGCAAAGCACAAGTGCCATACCTGATCCCTATTACGGTGGTGACGACGGCTTTGAAAACGTACTTGATTTAATAGAAGCGGCCAGCGATAACATACTTGCTAAAATGTAAGCGCCTCTTATCAGTTTGTTACATTAACGAACATTTGTTTTATTGCCCTTTGTTCCTCAATTGAGTACGATTTATCCTTACTCAAAAGGAATATTATGAATACAAAAATATTACTACTGGTTCTATCACTTGGTTCGGGTTCTGCTTTTGCTAATGATGTGAGCTTTTCGATTGGGGGTGGCTACCCTTACTTGGTTGTACCTGAAGTGTCTTTATCGGCAGATAACAATTCTCAACGCTGGTACGCAAACTATAAAATTGGCCTAGATGATGGCTTTTCAGTGGGTTTTGAACACGCAGTTAGTGATAACAATAAACACGCATTGGGTGTGTTAGTTGGGGCTATTGGCGCACGTGATACCGACCAACCATGTGAAAGCACAAACACTGACGATATTGCTAGCGAGCTAGGTAATATTTTTGGATGTGCGCTAGGGCAAATATTTGATGATGAAACCACAAATGGTATTGGGCTTACATACAGTTATAACTTTAACGGCTTAAATAATAGTGGTTTTAGACTAATACTTGATGCGGGCTATGGTAAAACAAGTGACAGCAACGAAAAAAGAGCCGATGGTGCTATTCGTATTAGTTACGAATTTTAGGGCGTCGTGAATAAAAATAAAAAAGGCGCTAAATAGCGCCTTTTTTATTTGTAAAACCGCTAGCGGTTTATTTTAAAATCTATTTGCACCTGGGTGCTTGCTACTACGGGGCTTCCGTTTTCAAATTTGGGGGCATAACGCCATTTTTTAAGTGCCTCTAATGCTGACTTTTCAAATGCGTGGCCACCTTCTGAGCTTATTACTGATGAGTTTTTTACAAACCCGGCAGTGTCTACATCAAACTGAAGAACAACAATACCATCTGTATTTTGGCGTGCTTTATTTACTGGGTACTTAGGTGGTTGGCGGTATACCGGTGTTTGTTCTTGTGAGTCTTTCCATGGCACCATTTCGGCAATAGCTAAACAATGTTTAGTTGCTTGTTCGCTTTGACCTGTTTTTTCGTAAAGGTTTACAAGTTTTGAGTGCGCGGTAAGTTCGGCGTTATGATCAAAGCTTAGGTTGCTATCAAATACCGAAACAACATGATTTAAACGCTCAATCGCTTTTTTATATTTTCTCTTACTTTGCGCAAACGAGGCGACTAAAAAGTCTGTTTTGATTCGCTCAACCGTGTTTTCGTCTAAATTTTCACGGTAGTATTCATCGGCTTCGTTCAATAACTTTTGCGCTGCACGAAACTTTTTATGTGCAAACTTACTTGCTAACAACGACGCGGCTTCAAATTGCATATCGGCAACAAATTTTGGTTTATTTTGTGCTTTAGCAATATCGATTATACGTTCGAGATGATCTTCTGCCAAAGACGCTGATTTAGCATTTTCGGCTTTACCTAAAAGTGCGTCGAGCGTTTGTAATGCATTTTTGCCGTGGTTATCAGCTAAAATTGTATACGCTTGCGAGTATAGGCTATAACGCTGCTGCCTTATGTTTTTTTTGTTGCTTGTTGTGCTTGGCGGTGTAATGGCTTTAGCATAATTAATAGCAAGGTTTGCTGTGTTGTCGCTTTTATCGCCGTAAAAAGTAAGGCCTGTAGTGTAAGCTCGTTTTGCGGCTTGCTCAATATCGTGTTTTGTTTCTACTGCGTTTAGGTAACTTTGATAGGCAGTTGAAAAAGCCGCTTTAGCGTTGTCAGTTTGGCTAGCAAGTGTATTATTTGTAAAGGCAGATAAGCTTAATCCAACAAATAGTGCAAGGTGTTGTGGCTTCATAATGATCCTTATTAATTGTGAACCTGAACTTTGAATAATAACTCTATGCTAAGTGGTAATTACAGCGCTAACTACATTAAATTTATTTGCAAAAGATATGTAATTTTACAAGTAGATTTAAATTTTATTCACTAAAAGCGTTGGTTAAAAAGCAGTAGACTTAAATGTCATTACTCTCGTGTTATTAAACGTTTTATTTAAAATTCAGATAAATTTAACTAAAAATAACTTACTACAGATGATAGCTATTGTCATTAAATAGGTACGAAAAGCCAATGTTATATGTTGATTTAATGTGTTTTTTACTTAACAAGAACGCTGGTTAAGAGACTTGCTAACATATTGAATAAGAGTGATATCTTAGATTTTTATCTAGTCAGAGATTTTCAATGAAAACAAGGCGAATTTACGCGTTAATAGCAGGCCTATTGCAATTACATTCAACGCAGTTAGCGCTGAAAATAGCTGCTAGAGATAGGTTTATTATCCCGAGTTCGGGTTAATTAAGGTTAGTCATTGAAAACAGGCGCTGTCGTCGCCATATAATTGCGATAAACAATGTTGTACTACGATCTAATTTTACTCTTTTGTGATATTATCACTTTATTGTCGTGTCGTAGTTATTTAAATATTTGGATTTGTCGTGGCGCAAGTAAGAGCAAGAGTCCAACTTAATGTTGGCAAAAATAGTGATATCCCTGCAGAAATAGTGTCATTTACTGACCTAAAAGATGGCCAAGAACATATTGCTATGGTGTTTAACAACGCCGATACCGAGCAAGATGTACCGCTTATTCGTATGCATTCGGAGTGTTTAACGGGGGATGTTTTTCATTCGTCACGCTGTGATTGCGGCGAACAGTTAAACGAATGTATTGAAATGATGCACGAGCAAGGCGGTATTTTGCTTTACTTACGCCAAGAAGGCCGTGGTATTGGTTTATACAATAAGATTGATGCTTACGTATTGCAATCGCAAGGTATGAATACCTACGAGGCCAATAACTATTTAGGCTTTGCAGACGACTTACGCGACTTTTCGGATGCGGTATTAATGCTTAATGCGCTTAACTTAAAGCACGTTAAATTAATGACCAACAATCCTAAAAAACTCAATGCTTTGAAAGATGCGGGTATTGAAGTTGATACAGTTATTGGTACACACGCACACATAAAGGCGGGTGTAGCAGGTAACAAAGCCTACTTAGAAACCAAAATAAAGCATGGCGCACATATGCTAGATATTAAAAAAATTAAAAAACCTTAATATTACTGGTCTGCCTCTGTGATCCCACCCAACGCCAAGTTATACTTGGCGTGTTTCGTTATAAATTAAGAGCAAGTATGTCTACACAATTACGAGTATTTAAAGCAGATGCCGGGCTAAAGTGGTTAAAAGCGGGATGGCTTATTTTTAAAACCCAGCCAATGACGTTTATTTTTATGCATTTATTTATTGGCATTGTGGGCTTACTGTCGTTGTTTTTACCTTTACTGCAAGTGGTTGCTGCACTGGCTACGCCTTTTTTAACTGCTGGCTTTTACCAAGCAGTGCTGACCAAACAGCAAGGCGGTAAAATAATGTTGGCTGACATTCTTAAGCCATTTTCAGCTAAAGGAAACCGTTTAGGCTTGGTACGTTTGGCGTTATACCAAATGGGTGCGGGTATTTTAATGGCGTTATTAGCAAACGGTTTATTTGCCGATGCCGTGGCAATTATGAGCCAGCCAGGGCTTGAACCTCAAGCTGCACTTGAGCAAACTATTGCGAGTATTTCGGGTGCGAGTGTTATTTTATTTTTTATGGCCATGCTTATTTATTTAACGGCCTTTGCCTATGCGGTACCGCTTGTTTATTTTAATAAAGAGCAACGTATTTTAACGGCGCTTAAGCAATCGCTTATGGTTTTTTATCATAATTTGTTTCCGTTGAGTGTTTTTGGCGTTATTTGCGTACTATTTATGGCGGTTTCTATGTTCTTATCGTTCTTACCACTGTTGATTTTAATGCCGATTTGCTACATTAGTTTTTTTGTTTCTTATCAGGCGATTTTTATGCCGATTGTCCCACCAAGTGACGACAAAAATGTTAAGCCACTAAGCAGTGAAACAAGCGGACGCTTTGACGCTTAATGGATGATAAGTTAAAACAAAAATTAAAAAATTATGTACTTTGGTTACTCGGGCGCCAAGAATACTCGCGTCGTGAGTTAACCTTTAAATTACAGCAAAAAGAAGCCACAGATGAGTTTATCGAAAACTTGCTTGATTGGTGCGAAAAGCACAATTTTATAAACGAGCAACGTTACTGTGAAGGCTTTGTAAGAAAACACATTTTTAAATGCCATGGGCTTAAGCGAATTCAAAGCGAGGCCATGGGTAAAGGGATTGACCGTTCGCTACTCGAAAGAGTAGTTGAAGAGCTTGAAATAGACTGGTTTGAGCTTGCGCAGGATGCGTATAACAAAAAATATTCAAATACACCGGCAAACCTCGATTACAAAGACAAGGCTAAGCGCGTGCGCTACTTAATGTATCGAGGTTTTAGCTACGAACAAATCGATTTTGCAATGCAATCACAGTAAATACAGGTGAGATTTTCACATGCAGCACATGACTACCGCACAAATTAGGCAACAGTTTTTAGACTTTTTTGCCAGCAAGCAACACCAAGTTGTTCCTTCAAGCTCGCTTATTCCGGGTAACGATGCCACGTTATTGTTTAACAATGCCGGTATGGTGCAATTCAAAGATGTATTTTTAGGCGCAGAATCTCGCCCATATACACGTGCAACAAGCTCGCAGCGTTGTGTGCGTGCCGGTGGTAAACATAACGATTTAGAAAACGTGGGTTACACGGCGCGCCATCACACATTTTTTGAAATGTTAGGTAACTTCAGTTTTGGTGACTACTTTAAGCAAGAAGCAATTAAGTTTGCGTGGGAGTTTTTAACTGAGGTTGTTAAATTACCTCAGGAAAAACTGCTTGTTACTATTTACCACGATGATGAAGAAGCATTTGAGTACTGGTCAAAAGATATTGGCTTAAGTGAAGATCGCATTATTCGTATAGCTACCTCAGATAACTTTTGGTCTATGGGTGATACAGGCCCGTGTGGTCCGTGTTCTGAAATATTTTACGATCACGGTGAGCATATTTGGGGTGGTCCTCCGGGCTCTCCAGAGGAAGACGGCGACCGTTTTATCGAAATTTGGAACCTCGTATTTATGCAGTACAACCGTCAAAGCGACGGTACTATGCTGCCATTACCTAAGCAATCTGTTGATACGGGCATGGGCCTTGAGCGTATTTCTGCTATTTTGCAGGGCGTGCATTCAAACTACGAAATCGATTTATTCCAAGGCTTAATTGCAGCGGCGGCGAGTGTCACTAACGCGCAAGATATGGACGATAAGTCACTTCGCGTAGTAGCGGATCATATTCGCTCTTGTGCGTTTTTAATCTCCGACGGTGTTATGCCATCTAACGAAGGACGTGGTTACGTACTTCGTCGTATTATTCGCCGTGCGGTACGCCATGGTAATAAGCTTGGCGCACAAGGCGCGTTTTTCTTTAAATTAGTTGCTGCACTTATTGAGCAAATGGGTCAAGCGTACCCAGAGCTTGCTAAGCAACAAGAAATTATCGAAAAAGTACTGCGTATTGAAGAAGAGCAATTTGGTAAAACACTTGAGCGTGGTTTAGCTATTTTAGAAGAAAGCTTAAGCGACCTTAAGGGCGATGTGATCCCTGGCGATTTAGTATTTAAACTTTACGATACGTATGGTTTCCCTGCCGATTTAACCGCCGATGTTGCGCGTGAGCGCCAAATGACCATTGATCATAAAGGCTTTGAAGAATGCATGGCTGTACAGCGTAAAACTGCGCAGCAAGCTGGTAAATTTGGTGCCGATTACAACGAGCAGTTAAAATCAGATAAACACACTGACTTTAAAGGCTACGACAGCACGCACTACAGTGCGACAGTGGTTGAAGTGTTTGCCGGTGGTGAGGCCGTACAGTTATTAGAAGATGGCCAAGAAGGCATTGTAATACTAGATCGCACACCGTTTTACGCAGAATCGGGTGGCCAAACGGGTGATACCGGTACAATTACAGTGGCTGGTGGCGAGTTTAATGTGACTAACACTACTAAACTAGGTAATGCATTTGCGCACCACGGTACAGTACAAGGCCGTATTGGTGTTAACGATAAAGTGGATGCCACTATTGATGATGCTCGTCGTGAGAACATCAAGAAAAACCATACAGCTACGCATATTTTACACGAAGCATTACGTCAGTTATTAGGTGAACATGTAAGCCAAAAAGGCTCGTTAGTTCAAGCGGATCGTTTACGATTTGATTTCTCGCACTTTGAAGCGGTAACTAAAGACGAACTTCGTGACATTGAACGTGTAGTTAACGACGAAATTCGCCGTAACTTTGCACTTAACACTGAGCTTATGGCTATTGATGATGCTAAAGCGAAAGGTGCAATGGCGCTGTTTGGCGAAAAGTACGACGACGAAGTGCGCGTAGTAACCATTGGTGATTACTCAATTGAGCTTTGTGGTGGTACACACGTTGAACGCGCGGGCGATATTGGCTTATTCAAAATAGTATCTGAAAGTGGTATTGCTGCAGGTGTTCGCCGTATAGAAGCAGTAACTGGCGCAGATGCGGTTGCTTATGTAAGTGAGCAAGAGCAACAGCTTAGCGATGTAGCAGCGCTAGTTAAAGGCGATAGCGCATCGGTACTTGAAAAAGTAACTGCGCTTCTTGAGAAGTCTAAAGGCCTTGAAAAGCAAATTGCTCAGCTTAACGATAAGCTAGCGAGCGCTGCAGGTGCATCGTTACTTGATTCGATTGTGGAAATTAATGGCGTTAAGCTATTGGTTGCAAATGTTGAAGGCACTGAGTCTAAAGCGCTTCGCGGTATGGTTGACGACCTTAAAAACAAGATTGGCTCAGGTGTTATTGCCCTCGGT
Organism: Pseudoalteromonas sp. APM04; assembly: GCF_022809815.1. Lineage (NCBI taxonomy): Bacteria > Pseudomonadati > Pseudomonadota > Gammaproteobacteria > Alteromonadales > Pseudoalteromonadaceae > Pseudoalteromonas > Pseudoalteromonas sp. APM04. The sequence goes on along the minus strand of NZ_CP094441.1, from coordinate 2,848,137 downwards.
GTTGCCAGCGGTGACAAAGTAAGTCTAATTGCGGGCGTGACTAAAGACTTAACTGGCAAAGTAAAAGCCGGTGAGCTTGTAAACCACATGGCTTCTCAAGTAGGCGGTAAAGGTGGTGGTCGCCCAGACATGGCACAAGCAGGTGGTTCTGAGCCACAAAACCTTGCTGCTGCACTTGATAGCGTTACTGCTTGGTTAATTGAGCGTACTTAAGCCTAAGTGGCGTTAATTGTACAGAAGTATGGCGGCACGTCGGTTGGCTCAATAGAGCGAATAGAAGCGGTCGCCGACCTTGTTGTTAAAACTAGGCAACAAGGTCATCAAGTGGTTGTAGTGCTCTCGGCTATGTCGGGAGAAACCAACCGCTTAATTAACCTTGCCAAACAAATAGATTCCCGTCCTAGTAACCGCGAGCTCGACGTACTAATTAGTACCGGCGAGCAAGTATCGGTTTCGTTATTGGCTATGGCTATTATCAAACGCGGCCATTCAGCCGTTAGCCTATTAGCTGATCAAGTTAATATTCAAACCGATAATATGTTCGGTAAAGCCCGCATTACAGACATTGCAGCAACACGTTTAAAGCATGAACTTGAGCATAACCGTATTGCTATTATTGCCGGGTTTCAGGGGCGTGATGTTGAAGGCAATATAACAACCCTTGGCAGAGGCGGTACTGATACGTCGGCTGTAGAAATAGCTGCGGCTATAAAAGCTGATGAATGTCAGATCTATACTGATGTTGACGGCGTATATACTACAGATCCTCGGGTTGAACCTAACGCACGAAGAATGAGCCAAGTGACCTTTGCTGAAATGCTAGAGTTAGCAAGCTTAGGTGCTAAAGTATTGCATATTCGTTCTGTTGAGGCGGCAAGTAAACACAATGTTCCATTAAGGGTGCTTTCGAGCTTTAATCCCGATGAAGGAACATTGATTACGTTTGAGGAAGACGATATGCCAAGTAAAGTTGTTTCGGGTATTGCATTTAATGCAGATGAGTGCTTAATTAAGGTACAGAGTGTGCAAAGCGGCACTCAAAATCTTGTAAAAATATTGAAACTTTTTGCTGATAACGGCATCGAAATAGATATGATTAATCAAGTTAATCATATCTTTGAAAAAATAGACTATGCTTTTACTGTGCATTCGAACGACTACCCGCAAGCGCTTGAGTTACTAACCGAGCAAAAGGTGTCTTTAGGTGCTGAAAATATAATCGGGCTAACAACCATTGCAAAAGTATCTGCTGTTGGTATGGGAATGAAATCGCACTGGGGTGTTGCTAGTTTATTTTTTGATGCCTTAGCAAATGAAAATATTAATGTAGTTTTAGTGTCTACATCAGAGATTAAAATTTCAGTTTTAATAGATGAAAAGTACCTCGAACTGGCTGTTCGTGCATTACACAAAGTATTTTTAACGGAAAGTAGATAGATAGTGAGTTTTTACTTACTTTTTAGTCTATTTTTCATTAATATGGATAAGCGGAATCTTATAATTTTTATTGGAACATGGGAGCAAGAGAATGCTAATACTAACTCGTAGAGTAGGTGAAACCCTTATGATCGGTGACGAAGTAACAGTTACCGTTTTAGGAGTTAAAGGAAATCAAGTTCGAATTGGTGTAAATGCACCAAAAGACGTTTCAGTGCATCGTGAAGAGATTTACATGCGTATACAAGCTGAAAAGTCTAACCCTAATCCGGGCAATGCTTAATCAACACGTATACTTAACTAAATAATTTATTTAGCTAAGCCAAAAAGCCACTCATTGAGTGGCTTTTTTGTTTATAAAGTCGAGCATTTCATCTGTGAGTATTTGCTTAGAGATATATTGCATGTTGTTTTTATTTTTTATCAATAAGCCCTGTGGTGTTTCGATTACGTCAGTGATGTCTTGCCAAGCGAGCTGATAGCTTTTGTAATGGTTTGCCGATTTAATGCCTTCATCATCAAAAGTGAGCGTAACCTCTGAGCCTGATGCTCTGCTAAACATTTGTCTGGTTACCCACCATGGCCTGCGATAATAAAAAGCAACGCATTCGAGTACAGCAACCATGATCAAAAATGTTCCTAAATAATGATCAGCTAAACCGTAAATGCTAAATAAACCAAGCGAAACTAATAGTACCAGTAAAAAATACTTAGGCTGAGCGCGTTTACTGTAAGGAAGTGACTCGTCAAAGCATTCATAAAAGTAGGGTTTATCAAGTGTGTAGGTTGTTGAAAATGACATAGTGCCTTGCTTTAAAAATCGTTTTATATATTTTAGCAAGTTCGCTTATAAATGAGCAGCTTTATAATGCGTGCATTTATTTCGGGCACAAAAAAACGGCCAGGTGGCCGTTTTTTTAATATACTAACTATTAACAGTTAGTTTCTTCAGCGTTTACGCCTTCTTTTACTTCTTCACACGTATCTTCAACAGAGTTTTGTACATCTGTTACTACTTCATCAATACGTTCACCGGCTTCTTCTGCGTTGTTATCTTGGCAACCCATGATGAAAAAACTTGCGAAAAGACCAATTAGTGCTGCTTTTAAAGTTGTAGAGTTCATAGTGTAATTCCTTGTAAATAAATAAAATTGTAGTGTTAGTTGAGTATATGCCTACCTGGGCGATTTACCACGCAGCGCACCTGAAACTAACGAAATAACTAAAAGTACTATAAAAATAAAGAATATAATTTTTGCTATACCAGCTGCGGCACCCGCGATGCCACCAAAACCTAACACTGCAGCGATTAAAGCAATAACTAAAAATGTGATTGTCCAGCGTAACATTGTTTTCTCCTTGGTTATCAAATTTGTACACAATAGTTAATGCTAGTTGCGTGCCATGATATATTTTTGTTTAATATCAGTTGTTTATGTTTTTTTCTGTGTTTTTGAGTTTGCTTGATTGGTAACTTTTACGTTGGGTTGTGTAACTTATTCACACACAAGTGCAGGTTGCAATTAAAGGGTGCTTAAAAAAGCCCTTCTTGGTAAGACCAATTAACAAGTTTGTTTTTTTCTACATATTATGAGTGATTTTAGGTTCAGTAAAGTACGGGGAATTCGGCTTTGTTAGAAATTCAGCCATAGCTTAAAAATATAGTGAGTATTTTTTTTGTGTATTATGGGGTGTTGATGAGTAAGGGTTTTTACTGTGGTTAATAAATTTGGTTATATGTTATTTTTATTTTAATTGGTTTTACCAATTTACAATGGCTAGACAAAGATATTTGTTTTGTTATTATCTAGTGAATAAATATTTAACTAAATCGACTTTTTATTTTCGATATGGGTTTCAAGGGGAGAAAAATGGATATAGGTGCTGTACTTACAACCGCTGGTAGCTTAATGCTAACAGGTATGGTTGGAGTGTTTGTCTTTCTTTCGATATTAATTGGCGCAGTTACAATAATGTCTAACTTAGTGGCGCGTTTTAGCCCTGCTGAAGTTGCGACTCCAGTTAAGTCACCATCGTTTAAATCTCAAGGTGTGCCAAATGAGCACATCGCTGCTATTAGTGCTGCCATTGCTCAGTACAAATCAAATAACAAATAAGGGGCACACACATGGCTAAATTAAAATTAACAGAATTGGTTCTTCGTGATGCGCATCAGTCATTACTTGCCACGCGTATGCGCTTAGATGACATGCTACCGATTGCAAGTAAATTAGATGATGCAGGTTACTGGTCAATTGAATCGTGGGGCGGTGCGACCTTTGATTCTTGTATTCGTTATTTAGGTGAAGATCCGTGGGAGCGTATTCGTGCGCTTAAAAAAGCGATGCCAAATACTAAGCAGCAAATGCTATTACGCGGTCAAAACTTATTAGGTTACCGCCATTATGCTGACGATGTTGTTGAAAAGTTTGTTGAGCGCGCACACAAAAACGGTGTTGATGTTTTTCGTATTTTTGATGCAATGAATGATGTGCGTAACTTAGAAACTGCGATTAAAGCGGCTGTAAAAGTAGGTGCTCATGCTCAAGGTACTATTTCGTACACGGTAAGCCCTGTTCATACACTTGATATGTGGCTAACTTTAGCTAAGCAACTAGAAGAGCTTGGCTGTCATTCAATTTGTATTAAAGATATGGCGGGTTTATTAAAACCGTACGATGCAGAAGAGCTTATAAAAGCGCTTAAAGAAACGGTGTCTATTCCAATCGCTATGCAGTGCCATGCTACAACAGGTTTAAGCACCGCTACATATCAAAAAGCTATTGATGCCGGTATTGATATGCTTGATACCGCTATTTCTTCTATGAGTATGACTTACGGTCACTCAGCAACAGAAACAATTGTAGCGATTGTTGAAGGTACCGCACGCGATACCGAACTCGATTTAAACCAACTTGAAGAAATTGCTGCTTACTTTAGAGATGTACGTAAAAAATACGCTGCATTCGAAGGTAGCCTTAAAGGGGTTGATGGACGAATCTTATTGGCTCAAGTACCAGGTGGCATGTTAACTAACATGGAAAACCAGCTTAAAGAGCAAGGTGCAGCCGATAAGCTTAACGAAGTGTTACTTGAAATACCGCGTGTACGCGAAGATTTAGGCTTTATTCCACTTGTTACGCCAACGTCGCAAATTGTAGGTACGCAGGCAGTACTTAACGTATTAACCGGTGAGCGTTACAAAACAATCACAAAAGAAACCGCAGGTGTATTAAAAGGTGAGTACGGTTTAACTCCAGCTCCAATGAATAAAGAGCTACAAGAGCGAGTACTTGATGGTAGCGACGTTATTACGTGTCGCCCAGCTGACAATATTGCGCCTGAACTTGAAACGCTTGAAGCAGAGCTATTAAAAGAAGCGCAAGAACAAGGTTTAACACTCGCTGATGATAAAATTGACGACGTACTTACTTATGCACTGTTCCCGCAAGTTGGTTTGAAGTTTATCAAAAACCGTAACAACCCAGATGCGTTTGAACCAGTCCCTAGCGTAGAAGATAATTCAAGTAAGTCACCAGCTAAGGTGTCAGCCAAAGGTAACAGTGTTAAGGCTGAGCAATATAGCGTTAAGGTAGACGGTAAGGTTTACGACGTTGTCGTAGCGCAAGGCGGTGAACTTAAAGAGGTAACGTTAAAAGATTCTGAGCACTTACCTCAGTCTGCTTCAGTGGCTTCGGGTGAAACGTTAAATGCACCTTTAGCAGGTAATATTTTTAAAATAAAAGTAAAAGCCGGCCAAGTTGTAAACGAAGGTGATGTTGTTGTGATTATGGAAGCCATGAAAATGGAGACTGAAGTTCGCGCAATGCATACTGGTACCATTGCTGAAGTGCTTGTGTCTGAGGGTGACTCAGTGACCACGGGCGACGCAATTATTGCGCTGGCTTAAGGAGTAAATGTAAATGGAAGGTCTTTTAAACCTTTGGCAGGCTACTGGTCTTGCTAACTTTACGTTTCCTGGTTTGGTGATGATTGCAGTAGGCTGTTTGTTATTGTTTTTAGCGATATCTAAAAACTTTGAGCCACTGCTTTTATTACCAATTGGCTTTGGCGCGATATTAACTAATATTCCGGTTGCTGGACTATCAGATCCTGGTGGGCTTTTGTACTCAGTTTACTATGTGGGTATAGATACCGGTATTTTTCCACTATTAATATTTATGGGGGTTGGTGCACTAACTGACTTTAGTGCGTTAATAGCAAACCCTCGTATGTTATTACTGGGAGCTGCGGCTCAGTTTGGTATTTTTGCGACCTTATTTGGCGCAATTCTACTTAACTTTATTCCGGGTTTTGAGTTTACCCTTCAAGATGCATCGGCTATTGCTATTATTGGTGGCGCTGACGGCCCAACGGCAATATTTTTAGCCTCAAAATTAGCGCCTGATTTATTAGGTGCCATTGCGGTAGCTGCTTATTCATACATGGCGCTAGTTCCAATTATTCAGCCTCCTATTATGCGTGCACTCACAACACCAGAAGAGCGCCAAATTAAAATGCCTGAGCTACGTAAAGTATCTAAAAAGGAAAAAATTATTTTTCCACTTATGGTACTTACTGCAACAGCCATGTTTTTACCAGCGGCAATACCGCTAGTAGGTATGTTCTGTTTGGGTAACTTAATGCGTGAATCGGGTGTTGTTGACCGCTTAAGCAACAGTGCGCAAAACGAAATTATCAATATAACAACTATATTTTTAGGATTAGCGGTTGGCTCTAAGCTCGCTGCAGATGACTTTTTGACAGTAGAGACTATTGGTATTTTAGTGCTGGGTGCGCTTGCTTTTGGTATTGGTACAGCATCAGGTGTGTTTATGGCTAAAGGCTTAAATAAAATATCAAAAACCCCTATCAACCCGTTAATTGGTGCCGCTGGTGTGTCAGCCGTTCCTATGGCTGCGCGTGTAGTTAATAAAGTAGGGCTTGAAAATAACCCACATAACTTTTTACTTATGCATGCAATGGGCCCTAATGTGGCGGGCGTATTAGGCAGTGCTGTTGCTGCAGGTATTTTGTTGGCACTTGTTGGCTAAATTGAGATTTAATTTCAACCAACCATTGAGCGCAGTTTACTGCGCTTTTTTTTGTCCGAAACTTCTGTTCGTTAATGGTTTCTTGTTTTGAAGTTTTTGTTTAAAGTGGTGGCTCTTCGCAATTTTAAGGATAGTCATTATGCTTCACACTCCATTAGCTCACTACTTACCTAATGTTAGTAAACTTGTATTTGGATGTATGGGGTTGGGAGGCGGTTGGAATAAAGACCCGATTACCAGCACGCACCTTAAACAAACCCACGAGTGCATTGATAACGCGATTGAAGGCGGTATTAATTTTTTTGATCACGCAGATATATACACTTTTGGCAAAGCAGAGCAGGTATTTGGTCAAGCACTCAGTGAGCGCCCAGAGCTGAGAGAGCACATATACATTCAGTCTAAATGCGGTATAAAGTTTGCTGATGAAAAAGGGCCTAAGCGATATGACTTTTCAGCCGATTGGATTGAACAGTCTGTAGAAAACTCACTTAAGCGATTAAATACGCAATACCTTGATGTACTCATGTTACATCGCCCAGATCCTTTGATGGAAGTTGATGAAGTTGCACGTGTATTTAGCTGTTTAAAAGAAAGTGGCAAAGTAAAACATTTTGCCGTATCAAACATGCAGCAACACCAAATGAACTTTTTGCAGCATGCTCTTGATATGCCTATTGTAGCTAACCAAATAGAGGCCAGCTTACAAAAACATCAATTTATAGATGAAGGCTTGTATGCTGGTAATAGCGACGGGAAAGACATTAACTTTACGCCTGGTAACATTGAATATTGCCGCAGCTTTGACATTCAAATACAAAGTTGGGGGAGCTTGTGCCAAGGTTTGTATACCGGCGGTGATTTATCAAATGCGTCGCAAGCCGATATCAACACAAGTATTTTAGTAAATAAACTTGCTGCAATTTATGGTACCTCTGCAGAGGCTATTGTACTTGCATGGCTACTGCGCCACCCAGCGTCGATTCAACCCATTATTGGCACTACTAATGCTAAGCGTATTAAGGCATCGTGTGAGGCTATAAATGTTCATTTAAGCCGAGAGCATTGGTATGCCTTATACGAAAGCGCTAAAGGCTGCGAAGTACCATAAAAAGGCTTTTCAATGAATGTAATTATTATTTTAGTTTGTTTATTTGTAGCATTGGCAATACTGATCCCATTACTTGAAAAGTATCAAAGCAAAATGGGGCTGGAAGGGGCAACAAAATACAGCAAATATATTTGGCCATTAGTGATGGGGTCTTTAGTTATCCAGCTTATTTATGTGTTAATGAATTAGGCGTGTATCGCTATTGTAGGAAAATTAAGATTAGTAGCCTTTAATATAGAGCACCCTGTGTGAGCTAACTATTGTTAATAAATAAAAAGCACAAAAAAGCCCTTGTAGGTTAAACCTGTAAGGGCTTTTTAATACAGTGATAGCCTGATTACTTAAGTGCCAGTTGTAACTCGCGGTTACGCTCTAACTGAGCAATAAAGTTATCAGCAATAGGTTTAAACTTAGCAAGCTCAGAGCGTGGTAAAGGCTCTGATTTTGGTAATTTAACCGTTTTAGGGTTACGGTGAACACCGTTAACTAAAAACTCATAATGTAGATGCGCGCCAGTTACACGACCTGTAGCACCTACAGTACCAATTTTATCACCTTGTTTAACCTTTTGACCTGTTCTAACAAGCTTTTTATTAAGGTGTAAATACTTAGTGACATATTGTGTGCCATGGCTAATAAATACGTAGTTGCCGTTGTACTTGCTGTAACCTGCCTTAACGACTTTACCGTTACCCGATGCAACAACAGGTGTGCCAGTTCGTGCCGCGTAATCAATACCACGGTGTGCTTTTACTTGCCCAGTAACTGGGTGTAAGCGACGTGGATTAAAACTCGAGCTAATATATTTAAAATTAACGGGGGCACGTAAAAATGCTTTTTTCATACTGCGGCCTTCTGGGGTGTAGAAGTTTCCATCAGTATGTCTAATTGCTGTAAAACGCTGCCCTTGGTTAATAAACTCAGCCGCTATAATTTTACCAGTACCTATAAATTCGCCTTCAACATAGTGAGACTCGTAAATTAAGCCAAATTGATCGTTTTTACGAATGTCGTTAGCAAAATCCACATCCCAGCCAAAAATGTCAGCAAAGTTCATAATTTGGCGTTCGCTTAAACCCGCTGCAATTGCAGAAGTCCAAAAGTTGCTAGAAATTTCGCCGCCAGCTGTTTTGGTCAGGGTTTCTATTTCTTTACTATCTATCGCTGTATTGTAATTACCTTCGTCGTCTAAGGTTACATACAGCGTATCTGTTTTAGAAATAACGTAACGCAATTGTTCAAGTGCGCCATCTTTACCTGTTGCAAAGCTCAGTACTTCGCCTGGGTGAATTTTAGTCAGCTTACGGGTTTCTGCGTTTGTGTTGATTAGTTTATGAAGCGTTTGCGCTGAAAAGCCCGCGCGTTTAAATATAATTGCTAAGTTGTCACCCGTTTTTACTTTGTGGTCGACTAAATCATACTCTGGAAGCTTTTCTGCTGCTTGCTCTGAGTTTAACTCGGTAAGTTTTTCGTTGTCATCGACTTTAACTTGAAGCTCGTAGCGTTTGCCAATCTCTAATGCATTTGCATTGTTGTCTTTGGACGCTGTTGCTTTCTCAGATGGAAGAAACGTTAAAGCGGCAATAGCAGAAACCAAACATAAGATAAGCAATTTGTGTTTTTTGGGGAGGGTATTAACCACGTGAACCATAACGTGCCTTTTTCTGCTGTCAAGATAATAAATACATAATATTGCAGGATATACCTAATATTGTGTGAATACCAGTGCTTTGTAGATTTTAAATCGCGCTGAATTACGCTAAAATCGGGCTTTATATGCCTTTTTAGCGCTTAATTTATCTCAGACTGTGCGCATTTTATTTAGTTGCATTAATCACTTAAAAAGTTGTTTTAATTAGGTAGAAATTTGTTATGTTAGTTGCACATATAAGTTTGATTTAGCCCTTGTTAAACTAAGGTTATACAAAACAACTAGTAGCCCTCTTTGTTGGCAGAATTTTGGAGTAATAGACTGTGGATTTACAAACCGCTCTTGCAGAGATAAAACGCGGTGCAGAAGAAATATTAATTGAAGACGAGTTAGTTGAAAAACTAAAGTCGGGCAAAAAGTTAAAAATCAAAGCGGGTTTCGATCCAACAGCGCCAGATTTACACTTAGGGCACACAGTACTAATTAATAAAATGAAAACTTTTCAAGACTTAGGTCATGAAGTTATTTTCTTAATTGGTGATTTTACAGGAATGATTGGTGATCCAACCGGTAAAAATGTGACGCGTAAACCGCTTACCCGCGAAGATGTTCTTGCCAATGCTGAAACGTATAAAGAACAAGTTTTCAAAATTCTAGATCCGGCAAAAACAACCGTTGCTTTTAATTCAACGTGGATGGAAAAGCTGGGTGCTGCAGGCATGATTAAATTAGCTGCAAACCAAACAGTTGCGCGTATGCTTGAACGTGATGACTTTAAGAAGCGTTACAATGGCGGGCAGCCAATTGCAATACATGAATTTTTATACCCGTTAGTGCAAGGTTGGGATTCGGTTGCATTAGAATCTGACGTAGAACTGGGTGGTACCGATCAGCGCTTTAATTTACTAATGGGTCGTGAGCTTCAAAAAGTTGAGGGCCAAAAGCCACAAACTGTTTTAATGATGCCATTACTTGAAGGTACTGACGGCGTTCAAAAAATGTCTAAATCTTTAGGTAACTATATCGGTATTACTGATGCACCAAATGACATGTTTGGTAAAGTTATGTCGATTAGTGATGTATTAATGTGGCGCTACTACGATTTACTAAGTGGCCTTTCGATTGAGCAAATAGCAGCACAAAAAGAACGTGTAGAGCAGGGGACTAACCCGCGCGATATCAAAATTGAACTTGCTAAAGAGCTAATTGCACGTTTTCATAGTGAAGAAGATGCACAAGCTGCGCACAACGATTTTATTCAACGCTTTCAGAAAAAAGCGCTGCCAGATGAAATTCCTGAGCTGACAGTAACCATTGCAGAAGACACTATTTTAATCGCTAACTTATTAAAAGAAGCTAATTTAGTTGCAAGCACATCAGAAGCGATGCGCATGATAAAACAAGGTGCAGTTAAACTGAACGGTGAAGAAAAAATCACTGATACCAAACTAGAAATAGCAAAAGGCACAACCGCTATTTATCAAGTAGGTAAACGTAAGTTTGCAAACATTACCGTAGCTTAAGTGTGTGGGTAATAAAAAAAACCAGCTTAGGCTGGTTTTTTTATACTCAATTTTTACTAAGTAAAGCTCAAATGCTTTTTAGAATTTCAATACACACAATAACTAGTACCCAAAAGGCGCGCGCCTGATTAAGCCGATTTAATACGGCTGGTACATCGTCAGCATTAGGTAACCTATCAGTACCAACTCGCATTTTGTTATGCCGCTTGTTAAAGTACATAGCGGGTCCACCTAGTTGCACGCCAAGTGATGCAGAGCATGCACTGAGTAACCAGCCTGTATTTGTTTGATAGAAGTGTTGGCCATAGTGTTTTATGTAGTGAACACTTTGCTTTGTGGCCTTACTCGCAGCAATTGTGAGTGTAAGTAAACGCACCGGGATATACTCAATAACAAATAAAACAAGCTTTAATGGTCTTAAAAATTCGCTGTTTGGTGAAATATCACCACGCCATGCTTGCTGCATCAAGGTAAGTAGTCGGTAACCAAGTGCTGCAACTGGCCCTAAAAGTAAAAAAACAAATATAACCACAAAGTAATAACGAGCAGTACGAAGTATTAAGCTTTCAATGAGGGCTTTAATAATTCCTGTGGTCGAAAGCTTGCTGACTTCACGAGCAAGCAGTGGTTTTAATAGCTCGCGTGCGGCTGACTTTTGGTTTTGTTTAGTGAGCTTTGCAATACGAAGGGCTTTTTTATTGAGGCTTTGGCTTTCAAGGCAAAGGTATAAAATAAGGCCTGCAAGTAGCTCTGGGTAAAATGCAAATTCAAGTAGCAATATAACAATTAGTAAAACAACACTGAGCACCAGTACGCTTGCAAGTATGGCTGCTAAATAGTGGTAGCTGTTTGTATTTTGTTTATTATAAATACGTTTGCCTATGGCGCTAAATACGGCCACTAAAACGGTATTCGGATGGTACCAACTAACGAGTGGTAAAAAGCGCTCAGCAAGGAGCGCTATTATAAACACAATAAAGTCCAAATGGTTTTGAACAATATTGCTAAGCATTTACAGTGTTACAGCTGTTAGCTTTTCAAGCAGAGCAACAACCATTTTAGATGAGTTGATTGATGCTGTTTCTAAGTATTCTTCAAACGACTGTGGCGATTCTTTGCCAGCAATATCAGACATTGAACGAATAACAACGAAAGGAGTTTCAAGCGTATGACAGGTTTGCGCGATAGACGCACCTTCCATTTCTACAGCAAGCATTGAAGGAAAGTCGCTGCGGGCTTTATCAATACGAACAGGATCACACATAAAGGTATCGCCAGTACAAATAAGGCCCACTAACGTTTTAACTTCGCTAATTTGTGCAATAGTTTGCTCGGCTGCTTCAACTAATTTAGGGTGTGCAGCAAAACCTGCAGGCATTTGTGGTACTTGGCCAATTTCGTAACCAAATGCAGTTACGTCAACATCGTGGTGACGAACTTCTGACGATATAACGACATCGCCAACACTTAATGATGGATCAAAACCGCCAGCAGAGCCGGTGTTAATTACGCAATCAGGCTTAAAATTATCAATAAGTAATGTAGTTGCAATGCTTGATGCTACTTTACCAATACCTGATTGAACAAGAGTTACTGTGCAGCCCGCTAATTCACCAGTGTAAAATGTAAAACCTGCTTTAGTTAAAATAGCTGGGTTTTGCATTGCTTCACGCAAAATTTTAACTTCTGGCTCCATTGCGCCAATAATACCAACATTCATAGTGTTTGATTCCTGAGTTTGAATAGCTTGATTATACGTGAAGTTAGCAATAAAAAACAAAAAAGCGAGACATTTAAAATGCTCGCTTTAATGCAAATTTAGTCACCTGATAATTATATTTCTGCTAATGCTGTTGAATGGGCTTTAGCTTGTGAGGGAGATAAAACAGCAGGTTTGTGAACTCGGTTACGTAATGGGCGCTGTGCTGTTGGTGCTGGTTTACCCAGTTTGAACATAATGGCATCGCGTACTTCTGATGGGCGATAGCCCGCTTTTACCTTCATGCGAATGTGTGGAATGCCTGCAGCTTCTAAGGCGCCATTTACAAACCAGTCGCGCTGGGCTTTGTGGCCATCTTTATTTGCGTTATTTACTAAATCAACAGCTGCTACGATGGTCATTTTTTCTTTGTCGATTAACACAAAATCAAGCTGCTTATTTTTGGCTTTAGCAATGGCTGCACGTTTTGATTTAGGTGATAAACCTTCTTTACAGTCGATCACATCAATAAGCTTAACTCGGCTCACTATTTTATATTGATCGCCAATAGCGCGTTCTAACAGGTTTAAAAAGGCGCTTTCTACTTGCGTAAATACACTTTGTTTACGTTTAAAAGGATAAGGATTACCGCCGTCGTCACTAAATTTTGACGCGGCAATTGATGCACCTACCACTAATACTAAAATCGACAATAAAGCGAATTCCATACGGTAACTCCATAACAACAAATTGACACTGTTTTGTTAAAGCAAGTACCGTGCCCAAATATTGTATATGATTTACCGAATGGTGATTTAAGTTAACGCAGGTGTTTTATGCCTTATACCCGCCATTAATACCTTTAACAGCAACCGCCACAGCGTCGTGGGCGTGAAGCGATTCGTAATGGTTTATTTGTAGCCAGTAATCTGCGTAACCGTCTGTTTCTAATATTGCTTTAATTTTACGCGCGGCATCTTCGCAGAACATTAAATTTTGCCCATTTAAACGGGCAAACTCTTGTTCATCTTCACGCTTTACTGCCGCTTGCACTGGCGTTTTAAGCTCGCCTTCAAGGGTATTTATTAAGTTAACTACATCAAACTCATTAATGTTGCTATTAAGTTTAACTTTTACGTTAGCAATTGAGCGCTGCGAGTGAGGAGTTGCCACAATGCCTTGTGTTGTGCCAAGCCACTCAAGTACCTCTTTTTGGTTGAGCGTGTCTTGGTTAAATTTTTCGCTAAATGCATTTTGTATTAGCTGGCGTGCAAGAGCCGCCGAGCAAGGGCAAGTTGATGAATAGGTAACATCAACGGTTAGCTCGTAACTAATGATATTATTTTCAATTGTACTTGTAAGTGTGATTGGATAGCTTTTCCAGCCAGCTTTGCCACTCAATAGAGACTTACGGCGAAGTGGTAGCTCAAACTTAAACTCAATCTGTGCCTTATTACTCAACCCTTCATGGCTAGATATAAACGTATTTAGTGCTTGGCTAATTGTTTGAGGATTTACTTGTTGCTCTGTTGAGAGTAAATCAAGCGCTAAAAATAAGCGTGACATATGAATGCCTTTGGCGTCTTCTTTGTGCAAGTTAACAAATGCGCGGGCTTTGGCATTAACAGTAACAGGGCTTAAATCACGCGATTCAAAAATAAATGGCAGTTCAATTTCACCCATGCCAACCCAGTCTAATTTACCTGTTTGTAATGCAGGAGCGGTGTCAGCTATATCGGGCATATTGGTTTGCATGCTATGTTACTCGTTATTGGCAATGATAAGGCGCATTATTTTACACGAAATAATCAATGGCTGAAACGAGGACTTTACTGCCCGCTAAAATTGCGTATGAATATTTTCTGTTTTTGTCGCACAACATGAAAATAGCGAATAGAAAAATGCTAAAATCTGTAAATAGCATTGCCTTTCTTATATTTAAGCAAACAGCAAAGAGATAAAACTACGTATGACCGATTATTCTTTGAGCCCTTGGGTTCGGGTGCTTTCAAGTTCAATAGCGCGATTTGGTGAGTTAAAAACAGCTGCCATTTGTTACGCTTTATTTTTAGCGGCGTCTCTTATTTTATCGAGCATGTTTTACTACGTAGCTATAGGCGAATTGTTTCTTGTAGATATTTTGGCCGTGGTATTTTTTTCAGCTGTTGTGTCACCTTTAATTATAAGCGTACTTATTAATTCAATTCGTCAGTTAGATGCTTCCTACGCCTACTTAGATAGCGCAACTAAACAAGAAAAACTATTAAACCAAACACTTAAAGATAATATTAGTCGGCTTAATATTGAAATAGATGAACGTAAAATGGCTTTTCATGCTAAGCATCGCGCCATTGAAGAACTGCGTAGAGAAATTGCTGAGCGTAAAAAAACACAGCAAGAGCTTGCTCAGCAAAGCATGTTGCAACGCTCAATTGTTGATTCATCCCCCGATCTATTTTATTACCGCGATAACAATGGGGTATTTGCTGGCTGCAATAAAATGTTTGAAGAAGTAATGGGTAAATCAAGCAGTGAGCTTATAGGTAAAACGGTTGAACAAATATTCCCAAACGACTTTTTATCTGAAGTATTGCGCACAGATAAAGAGGTAGAGCAAACTCACAAAGCACTCACCATCGATGTAGGTTATGAAGTTGATGGTGCAACGCGCTGGTTTGAGCTACGAAAACTTCCCTTTATAAACGATGAAGGCGACTACATAGGTTTACTTGGTTTTGGGCGTGATATTACGAGCCGTAAAGAAGCGGCTGAGGCGCTTGAAACCGCATATAAAGATAAAGGGAAATTTATAGCCACGTTAAGCCATGAGTTGCGTACCCCGCTTAACGGTATTGTGGGCTTAACACGTATGTTGCTCGATACCGATCTAAATAAGCAGCAACGCAGTTGGTGTAACACGGTTTTTTCAAGTGCTGAAACGCTCGGTAATATTTTTAACGACATTATAGATTTAGATAAAATAGACAGAGAGCAGCTCGATATTGCCGCCAACTCTATTAATGTATCTGATTTTATAAACGATGTTGTGAATTTTGCAGGGTTAATAACTGAGCAAAAAGGGCTTGAGTTTGATATTGAGCGAAATGGCATGCTTGATATATATGCACTGCTTGATCCTACTCGTTTACGCCAAGTGGTTTGGAACCTGATAAACAATGCAGTGAAATTTACCCAGCATGGCAAAGTCACACTCGAATGTAGCCGTGAAAATCGCCCTGAAGGCCCATGGTTAGTTATTAAAATCTCAGATACAGGGCAAGGTATTCCACAAGAGCAGCTTTCTCGTATTTTTGACATGTACTATAAAGCACCTGATTTACAAGGCACTAATGCAATAGGTTCAGGTATTGGGCTTGCGGTAACTAAAGCGCTAGTCACGGCAATGAAAGGCAGTATTACAGTAAACAGTACAGAGGGTGAGGGCAGTTGCTTTACAGTGCAAATACCGCTGAGCTTATGTATTGCGCCTACAGAGCAAAGCTATGTTGGCCGAGAGCTTTATATTTTACTCGTTGAAGACGTACCACTTAACGCCGAAATAGCCACTAATTTATTGGAGCAACGCGGACATGAAGTGCTATGGGCTGAAACGGGCGAAGATGCACTTTCGTTTGTTGATACCGAAGACGACCTAGATTTAGTATTACTTGATATGCAGCTACCCGATATAAATGGCGATGAAGTTGCAAGGCAAATCCGTGCTGATAGCCACTTTGATAACCTGCCTATTGTTGCACTAACCGCTAATGTGAGAAGTGCAGAAGAAGAGCTTGAAGGTATTTCTATTCAAGGCGCTTTAGCTAAACCTATTAATACAGTAAAGCTTGATAAAATGCTCGCTGACTTATTTGATATTAAGCAAGCTCAATGCAACGAGCCACAGCTAAAAGTAACCGACGAAGCACTTAAAAGTATTGATGCGCATTTGCTAGATATTGAAACAATAGAAGACTTTGTTAATTCTATGGGGTTAGTTGTGTTTAGGCGCAGCAGTCAGTTGTTTGAAAAGCTAAATCCGCAATATCAACAAGAACTGCTTACGTCATTAAATACAGGCGACAGGGAAGAGTACAAATCGGTTGCGCATAAGCTTAAAGGTGCCGCAGGTTCTGTTGGTTTGAACGATGTTCAACTGCATGCAAAAGTAATGGAATATGGCGCGATAGATGAGAGTGATGAAGTGCTTGAGGAGTGGCTGCTGGTGTTGGCAGATAAAATAAATGAAGGACAACGTGCCCTTCATTTATTTCTACAGCAATTAGAATAAACGCTAACTAGCTGTCGATTTTACCAATAAAGCGGTAGCCTTCACCATGAATGGTGCTGATAAGCTCTGATGTAGAATTATCGCTTTCAAAATGCTTACGAATACGGCGAATAGTTACATCAACAGTACGGTCGTTTGCACGTAGCTCACGGCCTGTCATATGTTTAATTAGTTGTTCACGGCTAAAAATACGACCTGGAGAATCAAGCATTAATCGCAGTGCTCTGTACTCACCTTTAGGCAAGCGCTTAGCATCGCCATTAGGAGATGTTAAACAGCGGCTATTTTCGTCTAATTCCCAACCGTTAAATGTAATAACACCATTAGTTTCAAGCGCTGATTCATCATCGCTTAGGCCAGTACGTGTAATAAGGTTACGCGCTCTAATAGTCAATTCACGAGGGTTAAATGGTTTAGTAATGTAATCATCAGCGCCAATTTCAAGCCCTAAAATACGATCAACATCGTTATCACGACCTGTTAAGAAGATAAGGCCTACTTTGCGTTTTTGGCGTAATTCACGGGCTAATATAAGGCCGTTTTTGCCTGGAAGATTGATATCCATAACTACGAGATTAACGTCGTCGTTATTTGTAAGCTTGTCATGCATGTCATCGCCATCAATGGCTTCAATAACTTTGTAACCTTCAGCTTCAAATAAACTAACGAGGTTTAGTCGAGTTACGTCTTCATCCTCTACGATTAGAATGACTGGCGTTTGCATTATTAATTAACCTTTTTGGAATATTTTATTTACAAAAAATCGGTATTTAGTATAAATCCGACTACTAGAGATTATAGGATTATATCCAATTGTTAACAAGAAAAAACAAGTTGGATAAAAATAAAACAGTAAGAGTTCAAAGTTTGCTCAAAAAGCCCGTGCAAAAACTACTGTTAAATCGATCAATACACGTATGAAGTTCATTTACTTTGATAATTTATGGACCGGCTGACTACGCAAAGCTGTTAAATAATCAGACTAATTCAAAGTTAAATTATATCACTATCTAATCTTTCATCAATGTATGTGATATCGCAAAAGTAATAAAGTTCAAAAAATTGCGCTATATAAACGATAACTATTACACTTGTTTACCACATGAAGCATAAATAGGGTCAATAAGTAGTAATTCAAGGAATACAAGTAAATATATGTGTTTGGTTACTTCACTTTTAAGGGATGGTTATGATGAATCGCGCACCGCGTTTTTTTTCTAAATCAATTAATATATGGCCGCCTAAAGCTTGGGTTACTAAATTGTAAACTAAGTGCATGCCTAAGCCACTTGCCCCCTGTCCTCTTTTTGAGGTTACAAATGGGTCGAATATTCTGTGTTTAATTTTTTTATCTACGCCTTGGCCGTTATCGCTGTAAATAATAGTGAGTTTTTTTCCTGTTAACTCTACATCAAATTGTATTTCATTATTTTCATTACCAACGAACCCGTGTAGTAGTGAGTTTGTTATTAGTTGTATAAGTACTTGTTGTAATGGTTCTGACTTGCTTTCTACGGTTAAATCGGTTGCACAATTTATGTTTATAACCGGTTTTTTCTCTTCAAGCTCTGAGCTTATTGATGTCAAAACATCTGTTATTAACTTATGAATATTAATGTAGGTAGTTACGTCATCATCTTGAATAACCGCTACCTTTTTAAAGGTTGAAATTAAGTCGGCTGCACGGTTTAAGTTACGGTAAATCAAATCTAGGTTTTCAATACCGTCGTCAATAAAGCGTTTTAATTGATTTGAAGTCAGTTTTTTATCATCAAAGCTAATTTGTAAATCGGCTAACTTATCGCGCAGCAAAGTAGAGCTTGTAATACCAAGGCCTATTGGGGTGTTAACTTCATGTGCAACACCGGCAACCATTTGACCAAGTGATGCCATTTTTTCATTTTCAACAATCTGCGTTTGATACTGATGCATACGCTCAAGGGTTGATAATAACTCTTGATTTGCCTCTCGAAGGGCTATGGTTCGTTGGTTTACTTTTTCTTCTAGCCCTTGGTTAAGCTGTTTAATTTCTTCTTTGTCTTTTTCATGGCGAGTCAATTGTTTTTGGGTGCGTGTAAGCATGATGTTTAAACTGTTAGAAAGCGCTGATATTTCTTTTACGTCGGTTACTGGTGCGCGTACATCGTAGTTATGATTCTTTGATACGTCTTGTAATAGCATGCTAAGCCGCTCTATCGGTCGAGCTATTCTTTTTTGAACATTTATTGCGATAAAATACACAACAACAAGTATCAGTAAAGTCAGTAAGATATCTACAACTATTTTTTGTTTTATATAATCGTCTAAGCTCTCAAGACTCCCGCGCATGTATACATGACCAACAAGCTTTTCATTATGAAAAATTGGCTTTATTAGTTCGATATCTTCGTGGGTTATACGTGGTGTTTTTAGTTCTTCAATGCTATCGATTCTGAGGGGGACTGGTGGCGTTTTTTTTGCATTAAAACTTATAAAAAAAACAGGTTTTTGAGATGCTTGCTCAATAGAATATACATGTATGTTTTTAACTAAAGGAGTTTTTTCAAAGTATTTAAGGCGTTTCTCTTCTGTTTCTCTGTCATCTTCAAAAACTGATTTTCCAGCGTCAAAAGCAACTATTTCCGCCAAAATAACGAGCTTACTCACTATTAATTGTTTTTGTTCTTTAACACTTAAATAAGTTGATATAGAAATCGATAATGACAAGCAAATAGCAGTTATAAGCATTATTAGATTTATGAGTGCTTTACGAATACTGCTTTGATGAACTTTTCTAGGCATTATTTGAGTGTCGCCTGAGTCATTGAGTTTTATTATTTTATTAGTCTAGCAAAGAAGAAACACTGTGGTGCAAAAAAATAAAAATAATAGGTAATATTTTATTGCTAAGTTGAGCACGCAGAATGCTCAACTTAAAATATAAAAAATTTAACTACTATAAACGGCAAATTTATTGTTTTTGAAAACAGTTTGATAAGTTTCAAATTGTGTTTCTAAAATTGGCGGATATTTTAAAAAGCTGTTTGCCACAATGGTCAGTTTTCCGTTTTTAGTTAAATGTTGTTTTGCGTTAGCTAAAAACGTTTCAGCAACGCTGTAGTCTGTTGCAATTCCTGTGTGAAACGGCGGGTTGCTCACTATTAAATCAAACTTACCACTAATATTTTTAAGGCCATCACTGAGAATTGCTTCACCAGTTACCCCGTTTAACTTTAAAGTTTGAGTTGTTGCGTAGGTTGCAAGTGCGCTTACGTCACTACATACAAATTCAAGAGCTGTATTTTTTAAACCCAGAAAGGTCGCAATTAAGCCAGCACCGCAACCAAAGTCGAGTACTTTACCTTGTTTGGTTGAAGGGGCATTTTCGAGTAGCATTTTGGTACCAGCGTCTAAACAGCCATGGTTAAACACGCCAGGTACGCTGATAGCTGAAAATGATGTATCGGCAATACTAACGGTAAATGTTTTATGGTAATGGCTAATATCAAATTGCGCATTAAGCTCAATTTGAGAAAATGAGTAAAGTACGCAGTGTTTAGCCGAATCAATCTTATTACTATATTGAGCTTTGCCTGCTAATTGTTTTTCAATCGATTTAACACCACTCTTATTTTCGCCAACCACTAATAACTCGGCATCGCTTGTTATTACCGCGCGTATGTTATCAAGCGCCATTAGCAATTCTGGTTTTGACTTAGGGTAATAAAGAATAACTAAGTCATAATCGCTACCGGTAATGGTGTGGTTAACGCTCACATCAACGCCATGAGTGTTTTTAGCAAATTCACCATTAGCATGGTTATAGCTAAACGCTGTAATTTTGCTATTTGGATTCAGCGTTTTAAGCTCAGCTAAAAAGCCATCTTGAACAAAGTTGACCACCAATATAGATTTACCCGTTAATGCCTCGCTATTTCGAAGTAACAGTAAACTTGGGTTGGTTAATACGCTCATAAATGGCTTTGCCTTACTATGTGTTAAATTAATATAAAAGTGTAATTACTTGGTGCGCTCAAACATTAAGTCCCAAACGCCGTGACCTAATCGGTGGCCGCGTTGCTCAAACTTAGTAAGAGGGCGTAAATCAGGGCGAGGCACGTAATCGTTAGTCTCTGATTGGTTTTTATAACCCGGAGCCGCTTGCATTACTTCTAGCATATGTTCTGCGTAGTTCTCCCAATCAGTAGCCATATGAAAAACACCGCCTATTTTTAATTTTGAGCGAAGCTTTTCAGCAAATTCAGTTTGTACAATACGGCGTTTATGGTGGCGCTTTTTGTGCCATGGATCTGGGAAGAATAATTGCAATGTAGTTAGGCTCTCATCGCTTAAGCAATCAGCAAGCACTTCTACAGCATCGTGTTCAAACACACGTAAATTAGTTACGCCCGCTTCGTCGGCATCCATTAAACATGCACCAACGCCTGGGCGGTGTACTTCAATACCAATAAAGTTTAGGTGTGGAGCATTTTTAGCCATTTCGACAAGCGACTTGCCCATACCAAAGCCTATTTCTAGGACTACATCATTGTTGTTGCCGAATACTTGGCTTAAATCAAGCATGCCGTTTTTATGCTCTAAGCCCATTGTTGGCCAGCATTTTTCGATTGCAGCGGCTTGGCCTTTGGTTAATCGACCTTCGCGTTTTACAAAACTGCGAATGGTGCGGATGTATTTACCTTCTTGCTTAGCTTGCTCTAGGTTGGTATTGCTTGATTCACTCATATCTAATTGGCCTGACAAAACAATGTGTTTAAAAATGGTTGCATATTATCCCTGACGATGGCCTCAATCACAAGTATTAGCTGGTTTTACAGCCTCTATAGCTTGATCTTTTTACTCACTGCAATAGACTGACCCGCCATTGAGCATGAGTAAAAGTATAATATGTTGGACTTAAATAAAGAGCAGTCTCACTGGTTTTCAAAACAAGTAGTTGATTGGTATCACCTTCATGGCAGAAAAACACTGCCGTGGCAATTGGGTAAAACACCTTATAAAGTGTGGGTTTCTGAGGTTATGCTCCAGCAAACTCAAGTTGTTACTGTGATCCCATACTTTGAAAAATTTATGAAAAGCTTTCCTGATATTATCGCTTTGGCGAATGCCGAAGAAGATCAGGTTCTTCACCACTGGACTGGTTTAGGTTATTACGCCCGCGCGCGAAACCTTCATAAAACAGCAAAGATAGTTCGCGATAAATACAACGGGCTGTTTCCTCAAACGCTTGAGGAAGTTATGGATTTGCCCGGTATTGGGCGCTCTACAGCAGGGGCTGTATTGTCATTATCGCTTGGTCAGCATCACCCTATTTTAGATGGTAATGTAAAGCGAGTATTGGCACGCTATTTTATGGTGGAGGGCTGGTATGGGGTAAAAAAAGTAGAAAACCAGCTTTGGCATTTATCGTCGCAATTAACACCTAAAAATAATGTGACTGAATTCAACCAAGCTATGATGGATTTAGGTGCAAGCTTATGTTCACGGAGCCGCTTTGATTGTGAGCCGTGCCCGTTAAACAGTCGCTGCGGTGCGTTTAATGCTAGTAAGGTTAAAGAATTTCCTCATTCGAAGCCAAAAAAAGCAGTGCCTAAAAAAAGCTGTCATCAGCTAATTATAAAATGTGACGATAAGGTCCTTATGGAAAAACGCCCTAGCTCTGGTATTTGGGGGGGATTGTTTGGTTTTTTTGAGTTTGCTGAGCGTAAACAGCTAAATGACTTTTTAGTTCAACATGGCTTTAAATCAGAACTTGAGCCATTGGTACCATTCACCCATGTATTTTCTCACTTTGAGCTGACTATTAACCCACATATATTAAATCTTAAACAAATCCCGGATGTGATTAACGAACGCCAGCTAGTTTGGTACCCGCTAGATCAATCAGTAGAAGTGGGTTTGGCTGCACCAACTAAAAAGTTGGTTAAACAAATTGCACCAATAGGTTAAACTGTTTGCATTTAACGCTTAAGAGAAATTAATTATGGCACGTACTGTATTTTGTCAAAAGTTACAAAAAGAAGCCGAAGGCCTTGGTTTTCAACTTTACCCGGGTGAGCTTGGTGAAAAGATCTTTAATAACATCTCTAAAGAAGCTTTTGCTCAATGGCAACATAAACAAACTATGCTAATTAACGAAAAGCATTTAAATATGATGGACCCAGAGCATCGTACATTTTTAGAAGAGCAAATGGTTGGCTTTCTGTTTGAAGGTAAAGACGTAGAAATTGAAGGCTATAGACCGCCAGAAAAATAAATAACTTATTAAAAAAGGGGCTAAAAGCCCCTTTTTTATTGCTAATTATTTAGCTATTAACTGCTAAAACTCTTCGTTTTGTTCCTCAGCCTTTCTAACTTGCTCTTTTAAAAACTGAGCCGCTTTAGAATATTCAATTTCTAACTGGTCGCGTAAATCAATTAATTCATCAGTTGTTAGTTCGTCCGCTTTGCATTTATCTTCAAATGCACCGGCAAGCTTACCAACTGTTTCTGCCCCAATGGTTTTAGAAATAGATCTGAGTTGATGGCAACCCTCAATTATTTCTGCTAGGTCGTTAACCATAACGCCTGAATTTATTGATTTAATTAAACTTTGACTTTGCTCTAAATACATTTTGAAAAAGCGAAGTTGTTTTGCTTTATCGCCATTTACGTATTTGGCGACTGCATCCATATCTATTGGCAATGCAGTGTTTTGTTGAGGAGCTAGCGCTTGCTTAGGAGCTTGCTTGTCGCTCCAGCGTTTTAAAGTATCTTCAAGCGCATTGAGTTCTATAGGCTTTGTAATAAAGTCATTAATACCTACTGCTAAACAGCGTTCTTTTTCACCTTTGAGAGCGTTAGCGGTAACTGCAACTATATAAGGTTGTGCGTCTATAGCTTCTAGTAATTCAGCTTCGTTACGAATTTTTTCAACCATGTCGTATCCCGACATTTTTGGCATGTGTAGATCGGTTAAAATAAGTGAGAAATTGTTCTTTCTCCACATATCTAGGCCTTCTTCGCCATTGTTGGCAACCTCTACGCCATACCCTAATATATGCAATTGGTCGGTTAAAACTTGCTGGTTTAGAAGGTTGTCTTCAACAAGCAAAATTAATTTATTTGATTCTCGAGCTTGCTCAATATTTAAATAGTTATTTAGCGATTTTGCTTTTTTAATTTGCTTTGGTTGATGTAAGCCTGCGGCAACCAAAATAGAAAGCATAAAGTTTGACTTACAAAGTGGAGACGCATTTATGTAAAATATGTTTTTATGATTAATGGCCGCTTCATCTAGTTTGCTTAATACGACTACTTGCTGATTGTAATCCTCAAGTGAGTACAATAACCGCCTCAATAAAGAGTTAATATCATCAATATTATCTATGCCGTCAGCAACCCAAATAGCACCCTCTGTGTTTTGGTGTTGTTCAATTTCTTTTTCTGTGTGCGCGTAAATAACTTTTGCACCCATAAACGATAAATAACGGTACATTATTTTTTCGCGTTGAAGGTTGTTACTTACAACAATAATTGGTTTGCCGTCTAAGGCATTTTTATGAGCATATTTTATTTTACCAGAGGTGCTAAAAGGCAGCTCAACGGTAAATTCACTGCCAATACCTGCATGGCTATTTACATGAATAGTACCTAACATTAACTCTGTTAGACTCTTACAAATAGAAAGCCCTAACCCTGTGCCACCAAACTCTCTGGTTATTGAACTCTCAGCCTGAACAAATGGGCTAAATATGTCTCTTAGCTGAGCTTGTGTCATCCCTTTGCCGTTATCGGTTACGCAAAAGCGCAAGGTAAAGTGGTCGGCGGTGTTATGCGCAACCTCAACCGAAATTCTCACATGGCCTTGGGTTTTTTCATCGGTGCTTGTGAATTTAATTGCATTGCTGCATAAATTATAAAGTACTTGGCGCACACGTACGCTGTCACCGACTAGATTTACTGGAATATCTGGCGCAATTGATAGTTCTAAATCAAGTTCTCGTTTTTTAGCGACCGACGATAAAACGCGAGTTACTTCTTCTAGGGTATCGCTCACTGAAAAAGGGATTGGGTCTATGTTAAGCTTACCAGCTTCAATTTTAGAAAAATCTAAAATATCATCCAAAATACTCAGTAGTGAGAATGCTGATTCGCGAATAATAGTACTTAAGCGATGCTGAGCACCATCAAGGTCTGTTTGACGAAGCAAATCGATAGTACCAATAACACCATTCATAGGCGTTCTGATTTCGTGGCTCATAGTAGCCAAAAAGGTAGTTTTAGTTTCGCTAGCTCTTTGAGCTTTTAAGGTTTCTCGCTCGAGTGCAATAGTGCGGTTTTGCACCTCTGACTCTAAACCATTTTGTAGTTTTTTCAGTTCTTTTTGTACCGACTCGTTATCGCTAAGGGCTGTTTGCACTTGCTTAAGTAGTACATTTATACTTTGTGCTACAGAGCCTAAACCAATATCTAGCTGTTCATTAACATTACTATTGTAGTTACCTTGCTCTGTAATAGCCTGAAGTTCTTGCGAGAGTGAGTCAGTGCTTTTACGTAAACGGCCATTAATGTATACGTTAAAAAGTAACGCGAAGATAAATAAAGAAATAACAGTTGCGATTGCAACACCATATGCAATTACCTGAGAGTCTTGCATGCTTAATGGTGGTGAAGCTAACTCTTGTTTTATAATTAGCTCACCAATTGGCTGATCGTTAAGCAAGAGAATATGATGCAATACACCTGTGCTCTCATTATATTGTGCAATTTTGATGGACTCAGGTGCGGTCTCGCTATTGCTATAAACGAGTTGTGTATCAGAAGTCGCGCTGAAACGATAAAGAGTATATTCAAATTCATCATCTAAAGAGGATGTTAAGTCGAGTAATTGCTTAACCTTGTCTTGGCCATACATTGTTAGCGCGTCGATCATAGGCTGATTTAATGTAGATGCGAGTGTTTTAATATTTACCGATGGCTCAGGTTTAACTGTTTGTGTATCGTTTTTGATGTAGAACGAGTAACCAAATACAGCAAGTGCGGTAATTGCAATATTAAATATAAAAAAAAGTGGTAATAACCCTTTTACCGGCGAAGAGAATTTACTCTGCATTGAATGTTCCCATTGATGTGTTTTTGCTACTTTAGCTATTAGCATAGGTATCTGAACTAATCGTACCATTTACCAAAAATAATTCACTACGGTTTTAGTCTGATTTAGTTATAATATTTCATATATATAGACTGGTTTGTGGTAAAAATGTACGTTATCAATAAAAAATGTACTGAGTTGCTTGAAAACCGTTCAAACAGTCGTAAAGGATAAAAAAAAAGTTGACTTGTAAGGGCAAAACTCGTTTAATACGCCGCACGCCCAGACAGCTGACTTAGTAGATGTTGTTGGGAGTTACATTAAAAATCGGTTAAGATTTTTAATTAGCACTGTTTAAGTGCCTCGATAGCTCAGTTGGTAGAGCAGAGGATTGAAAATCCTCGTGTCCCTGGTTCGATTCCGGGTCGAGGCACCATTTATAAGTTTATCAATCTTTAAAATTGATTAAGTGCCTTAGCACACAGTTTAGTGTGCCGACTTAGCTCAGCTGGTAGAGCAACTGACTTGTAATCAGTAGGTCAACCGTTCGACTCGGTTAGTCGGCACCATTTATTTTAGTTAAGTGTTTTAATAGCATTTAATTAGCACTGTTTAAGTGCCTCGATAGCTCAGTTGGTAGAGCAGAGGATTGAAAATCCTCGTGTCCCTGGTTCGATTCCGGGTCGAGGCACCATTTATAAGTTTATCAATCTTTAAAATTGATAAAGTGCCTTAGCACACAGTTTAGTGTGCCGACTTAGCTCAGCTGGTAGAGCAACTGACTTGTAATCAGTAGGTCAACCGTTCGACTCGGTTAGTCGGCACCATTTATTTTAATTAAGTGTTTTAACAACATTTAATTAGCACTGTTTAAGTGCCTCGATAGCTCAGTTGGTAGAGCAGAGGATTGAAAATCCTCGTGTCCCTGGTTCGATTCCGGGTCGAGGCACCATTTATACAAAGCCTTGCTTATGCAGGGCTTTTTTGTTTTTGACCAGTGTTCAAAACTAGCTTTCAAATAATTTAGTGTGCCGACTTAGCTCAGCTGGTAGAGCAACTGACTTGTAATCAGTAGGTCAACCGTTCGACTCGGTTAGTCGGCACCATTCATCAACTTATTTCTATTATCAAAACACTGAATCAGTAGTCTGTACAAGTTACCCGTTCGACTCGGTTAGTCGGCACCATTTATCAACTTATTTCTATTATCAAAACACTGAATCAGTAGTCTGTATAAGTTACCCATTCGATTTGGTTAGGCTGCACTACCTCGTGTACAACACTTTATTTTTTCCTGATAAATTAATTTTAATCTACATAAATAATGTTGTGATCTGATAGTGTTTATATTTACAAAGTTGCTGATCATTTAACTATACCTGCCGTATAACTCACTTATTAGTTCACTCATCGCTAGCTATGTAATGTTATGTAAAGTAAGTTGAGCAAAATTAGCCAAGGTGCTTGAATTACATTCATAAATAGCAGTAATTCAGGTTAAATTATGATTTGGCAATACAAGCCAACGTTATTGGCACTTAGTGTGATTCTGCTCAGTGGTTGTGCGAGTAATATAAATCCACAGGAGCGCCAACAAGCACCCAGTAATGTTCCTAAGCAGTGGCAACAACAAGCAGCAAGTTCAGTTTTGCAAGTGGATGATGAATGGTTAACGCAACTAAACACGCCATTGCTGAAAAAATATGTTAACCAAGCGCTTAAAAACAATCAGCAACTATTACAAACCAGCTACGATGTTGCCATTACTAAGCAGCAACTTATTGCGTCCGGGGCAGACCTTTGGCCTAGCTTAGATTTATCTACGCGTACTAGTCGAAGTAAAGATAATCGGCCTGTTAGTTATAATAATGCTAGCTCCGTAAGCTTAAACTTAAATTATGAAGTTGACTTATGGGGCAAACTGTCAGATTCAAAACGTGAAGCTAACCTTTCATATTTAGCTCAAAAAGCGCGTTTTGAACAGGCTAAACAGCAGCTTGTTTCGGATGTTGTTCAAGGATGGTTTGATGTTGTGTCTGCACAGCAGCTACTCGATTTATATAAACGCCGTGAAGAAAATGCTAAGCAAAATCTCGATATAATTGAATCGGGTTACCGCCAAGGTATAAACGAAGCGCTCGATGTTTATTTAGCCCGCAATGAGCTAAATAACGAACGTTCACGCATAGCTACTCAAACAGCCAGCCTATCCAGTGCTGCAAGACTACTGGAGCGTTTATTAGGTGAGTACCCAAAAGGAGCAATTTCTGCAAGTAATGACTTACCGGTTATTAACACAGAAATTCCACTGGGAATTCCATCTGAACTTATTACCCGAAAGCCTGCATTACTTGCTAGTTGGTACGAACTATTGGCGACCGATGCGTCATTGGCTTACGCACATAAACAGCGCTTTCCTAGTTTAAATTTAACTGCAAGCTTAAGTGATAGCACAGACAGAGTGAGTGATTTATTTTCTCCTTCAAGCCTTGCATGGTCTTTGCTAGGAAGTATTTCGGCACCTATTTTTGAGGGGGGACGTTTACAAGCCAATGAAGAAATTGCACGCCTAAATACACAAAAGCAAGAACAGCAATATCTGCAAACTCTGTACGATGCATTTGGCGATGTAGAAAACGCGATTTCGCAGCAGCAATCTTTAAAGGCTCAATATACAAGCACACTTGAAGCGCAAAAAAATGCACTTGCTGCCGAGCAGTTATCATTTGAGCAATATCAAAGTGGCTTAGTCACTTACACCACAGTATTGGATGCACAAGATCGCTCATTCGATGCGCAAAGTTCATTAATACAAATTAAGAATCAATTAATTGCAAATAGAATCAACCTACATGTTGCCCTTGGTGGTGATTTTGAAAAACCATCAAGCGACCTAAAGAGTAACAACGATGAAAACTAAAACAGCTAAAATTATTATTCCAGCCGCGGTTGTTGTTACCGCTCTTTTAATTGTGTTTTTTATCAAAAGTAACCCGCCAGAAGCGAGGCGTTTTGGCTCAGCACCAAAAGCAGCTATTAGCGTGTCGGTATTAGAGGTTGTGCCTCAAAGTTACCAAGTAATGATAGACAGCTACGGTACAGTAAAGCCTCGCACACAAAGCTTACTTGTTGCTCAAGCATCAGGGCAAATCATCGACGTGAGTGATGAGTTTAGAGAAGGTGGTTTTTTTGAAAAAGGCGACGTGTTACTAAAGCTTGATGATAGAGATCATCAGGCAGAGGTTAAATCTGCACAAGCTAACTTACTCACAGCAGAACAAAGCTTACTGGAAGAAAAAGCCCGCGGGCAACAAGCACTGACTGATTGGAAGCGTCTTGGTGGTTCAAGCCAAGCCAGCAGCTTGGTACTACGTGAGCCACAATTGGCAGCGGCACAGGCACAAGTGTTATCAGCACAAGCTACTCTTGAAAAAGCAGAGCTTGATTTAGAGCGTACAAAAGTGACTGCACCCTATGCTGGGCGCATACTAAGTCGCAGTGTCGATTTAGGCCAAGTAGTGAGTAACAATACCCAACTTGCCACTATTTACGCTATTGATAGCGTAGAAATTCGTTTACCAATAAAAAATAAAGACCTTTCGTTTGTAAACCTGCCAGAGCAATACCGTGATGGTGCTAAAAACCAAGCCGGTTCGTTAGTCAAATTTAGCTCTGATTTAGTGGGCGAACAAACATGGCAAGGCCAACTTGCACGCACTGAAGGCGCAATTGACGAAAACGCGCAACAACTTTACGTAGTAGCAAAAATAGACGACCCATATAAATCAACCGAGAGTAACCAATACCCAATTAAAATAGGGCAATACATTAAGGCACAAATTGCAGGCAAAACGGTACAAAATGCGTTGATCATTCCCAACAGTACAATTTATCAAGGCACCTATGTTTACGTAGTTGAGGGTGATGCACTAAAACGTAAAGACGTTACTTTTGCATGGCAAAACGCAAACCAAGCAATGATCAAAACAGGATTAAAAGCAAACGACAAGTTGGTTATCACGCCACTTGGTCAAGTGAGTTCGGGCACTAAAGTGAGTATTTTAGGTGAAGAGCCAAAGGAAAAAAAACCTAAAGGTATGCGCCCGTCGCGAGAGCAACTTGAGCAAAAAGCAAAAGAGCTTGGTATCAGTGTTGAAGAGTTAATAAAAAAACGTCGCGCAGCCAATCAAGGAGATAAAGCATGATTGCTTGGTTTACCAAAAACCATGTTGCTGCCAATCTATTGTTAGTAACTTTGTTGTTGTCGGGGCTATTTAGTTTATCGAGTAAAATACCACTTGAGGTGTTTCCGTCTTTCGAAACAGACATGATAAGCGTAGGTGTTAGCCTGCGTGGTGCAACCCCTGAAGATGTAGAGCAGGGCGTAACAATTCGTATAGAAGAAGCGGTACAAGACCTAGAGGGTATTAAACAAATATTTAGCCGCTCGTCAGAGGGCTCAGGCTCTGTAACCATTGAGGTTGAAAGTGGTTACGATCCTCGTGAACTGTTGGCTGATATTAAAAGCCGAGTGGATGCGATTAATACGTTTCCTGGCGATGCCGAAAAACCAATTGTTGCGCTGGCTGAGCGCAAAAGAGAAGTAATAGCTGTTACTGTATCAAGTGATTACGGCGAAAAAGAAACGCGTGAATACGCAGAAACAGTGCGAGATCAAATACTGCGTTTGCCTAATGTAACGCAGGTAGAGCTAAGTGGTGTACGAGATTATGAGTTAGCCATTGAAGTTAGCCAAGACACACTTCGCCAATATAACCTAACCCTTGCGCAAATATCGAGTGCGATTGCTAATTCAAGTTCTGATATTTCTGCCGGTAACTTAAAAACAGAAGGTGGCGATGTACTGATCAGCTCAAAAGGGCAGGCTTACCGCAAAGACGAATTTGCTAGCATAGTAGTAAAGAACCAAGCCGACGGAACAATTATTCGCCTAGGTGATATTGCTACAATAAAAGACGACTTTGAAGAAACGCCAGTGCGTACCCGTTTTAATGGTAAGCAAGCAGCGTTTATAGACGTTTACCGAATTGGCCCGCAAAGCGCGATAACCGTGGCAGACGATGTTAAAAACTATATTGAAGAACAGCAGGCCACGCTACCACAAGGTTTTAAACTAAGCTATTGGGATGACGATTCAGAGTTAGTTAAAAGCCGTATAGCAACCTTAACCAGTAATGCTCTACAAGGTGGTATTTTAGTTCTGGCACTGCTCACGCTATTTTTGCGCCCAGCAATTGCATTTTGGGTATTTATTGGTATTCCAGTATCGTTTATGGGCGCATTTATCGCGATGCCAATTTTTGGTGTAACGCTAAATATAATGAGCTTATTTGGCTTTATTTTAGTGCTCGGTATTGTAGTAGATGACGCCATAGTAACCGGCGAAAACGTGTATACCCATTTAAAAACGGCAAAATCGGGTGAGCAGGCTGCTATATTGGGTACTCAAGAAGTGGCTACTCCCGTTACCTTTGGTGTGCTGACTACGGTTGCTGCCTTTTTACCTTTAGCATTTATTGAAGGGGCACGCGGCGCCTTATTTGCGCAAATTCCGGTAGTCGTCATTCCGGTGTTATTGTTCTCGCTAATTGAGTCTAAATTTGTGTTGCCAGCACATTTAAAATACATAAAATTACGCCACCAAAAAGGTGAACCATCGAAGCTTGAAGCAATTCAACAACGCTTTGCAGATGGCTTTGAAAGTGCAATTTTAAAATATTATCAACCTATCTTAAATACTGCTTTACGCCATAAATTAGCAACGGTAAGTTTATTTGTTGGGGTATTTTTTATAATTTTAACCATGATCACAAGCGGTTGGACTAAGTTTATCTTTTTCCCACGAATTCCTAGCGAAACCGTACGGGTTAACCTAACACTGCCAACAGGTACACCGTTTGAAGTAACCAATAAATACGTGATTGATATGTCCGAAAAAGCGCAGCAATTACAAGACAAATATCGCGATCCTAATACAGGCGAAAGCGTTATTTTAAATATATTAGCCACTACAGGCGGGCGCGGTGGTGTATCCAACTCCGGAGCGGTACGCTTTGAGATTACACCTGCAGAAAAGCGTGAATCAGACATAGGCTCACGCGAGCTTGCAAGTGAATGGCGCGATTTAATTGGTGTTATTCCTGGCGCTGAAAGTCTAACATTTAGAGCTGAAATTGGCCGAAGTTCAGACCCAATAGACGTTCAACTAAGTGGCACCTCGCTAACAATACTGCAAGATGTAGCTGATAATATTAAAAATCGTTTAACAACGTACCCAACGGTGTTTGATATTGCCGACAGTATGTCTGACGGTAAAGAAGAGTTGCGTATAGAGCTTACGCAACAAGGTTTGGCGCTTGGTTTAAACCGTGTAAATGTGGCAGGACAAGTGCGTAATTCGTTTTTTGGCTCGCAGGTTCAGCGTATTCAACGCGGACGAGACGACGTGCGTGTAATGGTTCGTTTACCTATTGACGAGCGCCGCTCGATAGCTGATTTACAAAATATACTAATAAACACCCCCGATGGCGGCTCTGTGCCATTGTCGCACGTGGCAACACTTACGGCAGGACAAAGCCCATCAACCATAAACCGTATTGATCGTTATCGCACACTAAACGTGACGGCTGATATTGAAAAAAACAACACCAACATGACGGTGCTTCAAGCCGACCTAGCACAATATTTAGACGAGTTAATGCAGCAATACCCAGGTGTTGATTACAAACTCGAAGGTGAAGCCAAAGAGCAAAGAGAGTCGTTTGGCTCATTGGCTTGGGCGTTAGTGTTTGTGTTTTTTATAATTTATGCGTTATTGGCCATTCCGTTTAAGTCATACATGCAACCAATTATTGTTATGAGTGTTATTCCATTTGGCATGATTGGCGCAGTAGTAGGGCACTGGATAATGGGTATGGATTTAACAATTATGAGCCTACTAGGTATGCTTGCGTTAATAGGTGTCGTAGTGAACGATTCGCTTGTATTGGTTGATTTTATTAATAAAAAACGCAGCGAAGGTGGCGATTTAATAGAGGCAGTTAAACTTGCTGGCGCATCGCGCTTTCGCCCAGTTATGCTCACCAGTTTAACCACTTTTATAGGTTTAATGCCGCTGCTGTTTGAAAAAGCCACACAAGCGCAGTTTTTAATACCTATGGCCGTTAGTTTAGGGTTTGGGATTATTTTTGCGACCTTTATTACTTTATTGCTAGTACCAGTCAATTATATGTTGATGGAACGATTTCAAGGCTGGTTTAAATAATACAAAAACGTGTTGATACAAAAGCTGTAGGTATTCAATTGCCTGCAGCTTTTTTGTTTTTAGCTATGCAAAATTGAAAATTATTTAAGGTGTTAAATAGATAAACGTGGATATATAAAGAGGTTTGATTGTGCGTGTTAAAACGCGAGTAGATAATAGTGTTCCCCAAGATACGGTACTCGGTTTCAGTCCTGAAACCAGAAGGTTTCAGGGCGGGAATCTGCGGTTTACCGTAGGCTTCTCGGTACATGCCAAGCTTGCACAATAGTAAACGAACAGAAACCCTGGTATAAAATTTATCGGCTCAGGGACTTAACCCAGCTCCAGTATCCCAGGGAACAAATTAAGTATATAAGACATATGCCAATCCTTAAACCCAAAACGTAAAAAATTAAGTCGTTCGCTTAGTTTTCCCACACCTTTAACTCGCTGTTTACTTTATTGCGTAGTTTTTGAGCGTGATCATACAATTAATTGGAGTTGCTTTTTATCGAGTGGTAGCATTGCTTTAACTAGCAAAGCGAAGGCTTGATTATGAACGATTTACCAGATTACGAAAAAGCTCAACTACTTTTAGAAAAAAACGAAATATTTGTTTCCCCTGCTGAAGCGCATGGTGTTATTAGTGGTTTATTAGCATGTGGACTAAGTATTGACGACAAGGAGTACCTAGGCCTTTTAAGCGATGTATTCAACGATGGTGAATCGTTCGGTAATGGTTTAAAAGCATTTTTTGGCACTATATATAAGCAAGTTGTTGCAAGCTTTAATGATGAAGAGTTTCAGTTTGATTTATTTTTACCAAGTGATGACGAGACACTCATCGATCAGGCTAATGGGCTCGTATCATGGGTATCGGGATTTATGCTTGGTTTTGGTTTAAAGCAAAAAGATTACGGTAAGCTGTCGGCTGACGTGAAAGAAGTAATTAGCGACTTTAGCGAAATAACACGCCTAGATACCACTTTCGAAGAAACCGAAGAAGATGCTAACGCACTTCACGAAGTTATTGAATATGTACGTGTATCGGCACTACTTTGTTTTGCTGAGCTAGGTAAAGAGCAAAGCAGCCAAAGTGATAAAAAAACGCTTCATTAAACTTAATTAAAAAGTACAACGGGTTAGCTAATAATGGTTGAAATAAAAAAGTCAGAGTTTAAAGCACGCAGAGAACGCTTACTTGCACAAATGGACGATAACAGCATTGCGCTTATTCCGGCTGCTAGCGAAGTAACGCGAAGCCGCGATACTGACTATGCTTTTAGACAAGACAGCGACTTTTTTTATTTAACCGGTTTTAACGAACCCGATGCTGTATTGGTGCTTTGTAACAACAGCGATACACCCAGCACCCTATTTTGCCTTGATAAAGACAAATTAGCCGAAATTTGGCATGGCCGACGCGTTGGTTTTGATAAAGCCAAAAGCGACTACTTATTTGACGAGGCTTACCCATTAAGTGATTTAGAAGAGCAACTGCTTGAGCTACTAAATGGTAAAAATGCGATTTATTTTGCACAAGGCGCTTATGATTCATTTGATAGTAAAGTTTTTTCTCTTTTAGGTACACTTCGTGGCGGGGCTCGCAAAGGCCTTAAAGCACCGAGTACGTTAAAAGAAATTCGCGGCCTTATCCATGAAATGCGTTTGTTTAAATCGCCAAGCGAAATAGAGGTAATGCGCGAAGGCTGTGAAATTAGCGCCCGTGGCCACATGCGAGCTATGCGCTTTTCACATGCAGGAGCAACTGAGTTTCAATTAGAAGCAGAGCTTCATCATCATTATGCAATGAACGGCGCACCTCATCCGGCTTACGGCACAATTGTAGGTAGCGGCGATAACGCTAATATTCTGCATTACACGCAAAATAGCGATGCACTTAAAAATGGCGATCTAGTACTTATTGATTCAGGTTGTGAGCTACAAGGCTACGCAGCCGATATAACACGTACATTTCCGGTAAATGGCTTGTTTAGTGAAGAACAATCCGCGCTTTATAATATTGTTCTTAACGCACAACTGGCTGCCTTTGAAGAAATTAAACCCGGTGGTTACCTGTCCCACGCTAATAAATTAGCAATGGAAGTATTAACGCAAGGCTTACTTGACTTAGGTATTTTAACTGGCGACTTTACTGAACTAATGGCGCAACAAGCCTGTAAAGAATATTACATGCATGGCCTCGGGCATTGGCTGGGGTTAGACGTGCATGATGTAGGTGATTATAAAATAAATAACGTTGAGCGAGCATTTGAGCCTGGTATGGTTTTAACCATAGAGCCAGGACTCTATATAAGCGAAGACTCAAACGCGCCACAAAAGTACAAAGGTATTGGTATTCGTATAGAAGATAATTTACTCGTTACCGAGTCAGGCCATGAAAACCTTACTTTAAGCGTGCCTAAAACCATTGGCGATATTCAAGCACTTATGCAACAAACTAAAAGCGCATAACGGGTGGAGAGCACAATGGCTAAGCAATTTGATGTTGTAGTAATTGGTGGCGGTTTAGTTGGCGCAAGTTGCGCACTTAGTATTGCTAAAATAAACCCCTCAATAAACATTGCCGTGGTAGAAGCAAGCCAAGTAACCGATGAATACCACCCAAGCTTTGACGACAGAAGTATTGCGCTTGCTCAGCAATCAGTAGAGTATTTACAAACACTTAATTTATTTGATCAAAATGCCCCTTACACCTCTGCTATTAAAAAAGTGAGCGTGTCTGATAGAGGTCATTTTGGTAAAACCCACATCCAAAGCGCTGAATTTGCAAAACCTTCTTTAGGGTATGTAGTTGAGGTTAATCCATTTGGGCGCGCGCTTCATCAGCGGCTAGTGCAATCAAGCATTAGCTTATTTTGCCCTGATAGCGTAATCGAAATAAAACAAACGTTGCATAGCAACGCACTGACTTTGCAAAGTGGCGAACAACTTAATGCCAAGCTACTTATTGTAGCCGATGGCGCGCAATCTCCTACACGCCAATTGCTGGGCCTTAATTTTAATACTCAGCCTTATGAGCAAGGCGCTATTATTGCCAATATAGAAGTAGCCGAAGGGCATAATAACCATGCCTTTGAACGCTTTACTCAGCATGGCCCTATGGCACTATTACCTATGAGCAATAACCGATATTCATTGGTGTGGTGTATGGAAAAAGAGCAAATTAATTCATACATGGACTTAAATGAAATCGAGTTTTTAAGTGCATTACAATCAGTCTTTGGTTACCGCGCAGGGCAATTTGTTAAAGTGGGTATGCGCGCAAGCTACCCGCTGGTATATGGGCAAGCCGAATCGTTAATAGCTCATCGAACGGTGGTTATTGGTAATGCTGCTCATGCTATTCATCCCATTGCAGGGCAAGGCTTTAATTTAGGCCTGCGTGATGTACAAGTACTGAGTGATTTAATTGCCAATAGCCCTAATGAGTTAGGGAGCTATGCGTTTACACGCGAGTATGGCCAGTTGCGCAGCCAAGATATAAAAACAGTGATGACTTTAACAGATACCTTAGTAAGGTTATTTTCAAATTCATCTCGAGTATTAGCGCTTGGGCGAAGCATTGGCTTGTCTTCAATGGATTTATTCCCCGCATTAAAAGCCCCGTTAGCAAAACAATTAATGGGGCAAGTTAAACAAGGTTCACGTTTATGAAGCAAACACAGGTGTGTATTGTTGGTGGTGGTTGCGTGGGGCTAACGTTAGCCCTTGGTCTAGCTAAGGCTAATATTAGTGTTGTGATACTTGATGCAGCATCAACACAAGCCCCTCCAACTGATGAATACGGTTTACGTGTAAGCGCACTTAGTATTGCAAGCCAAACGTTATTAGAGCAATTAAACGTTTGGCCTGAAATTATTGCTCAGCGTGCATGTGCATATACCCATATGGATGTTCGCGATGCCGACAGCTTTGGTAAAATAACCTTTAATAACAAACAACTTGAGCTCGACCATTTGGGGCATATAGTTGAAAACGATATTATTCGCTTTGCACTTATCAAACAGCTAGAGCAGCAAAGCAGTGCTACGTTAATGTTTGATACCGAATATCAACAAATACACCAAAGTGAATCAGACGTATTTATAACCCTTAAAAGCGGCGAGCCTATTATTGCTAAGCTGCTGGTGGCGGCTGATGGCGCAAATTCAGCGATTCGTAAACAATTTAATATGGCGCTGACCTTTAAAGATTACGATCACCATGCACTCGTTGCTACAGTAAAAACAAAAGAGCCACACTCAAATACTGCGCGACAAGTGTTTTTACCTACGGGGCCATTGGCATTTTTACCATTGAGTGACGCTAACACTCATTCAATAGTGTGGTCTACCAGCCCCCGCCATTGCGATGAATTGCTAGCAATGGACGACACTACTTTTAATAAAGCCGTAATGGCTGCCATAGATGGCCAATGCGGCCTGTGTGAAGTGCAAAGTAAACGCGCGGCATTTCCACTTAAAATGCGTTACGCCCAGCAATGGGTAAGCGGCAAAGTAGTATTAATGGGCGATGCAGCGCACACTATTCATCCATTGGCAGGGCTGGGTATGAACCTAGGCCTAAAAGACGCCGCGTATTTAATTGAGCTACTGACAAGTGATAGTAAAGAATTTGCCAGCACGCGCACGCTTCGTGATTACGAGCGTACACGCAAGCTCGACGCGCAAAAGCACATAGCCATGATGCAAGGGCTAAAAGAGTTATTTGAAGGTGCTAACCCGGTTAAAAAGCTAATACGCGGAGTCGGGCTGTCACTCGTTGATAACCTAGGCCCAATAAAACACCTATTCGCCAAAGAAGCGATAGGCAAATAAGTAGGTTGGATAGAGCGAAGCGAAATCCAACAGGTAAAGTGGTTAGTTTTTAGCTGTCAGCTTTTAGAAAAGAAAAACCGATGTTTAGTTTAAACATCGGTTTTTTATTTTAAGTGGCTTTATAC
Source organism: Pseudoalteromonas sp. APM04 (assembly GCF_022809815.1). Lineage (NCBI taxonomy): Bacteria > Pseudomonadati > Pseudomonadota > Gammaproteobacteria > Alteromonadales > Pseudoalteromonadaceae > Pseudoalteromonas > Pseudoalteromonas sp. APM04. The sequence goes on along the minus strand of NZ_CP094441.1, from coordinate 2,810,071 downwards.
AGATTAAAAGTTGCGCTTTTTTACGCGAGCAAGCTCTGCGTCTTCATGCAAAGTTTAACACTAAGCTTAATTTTACCTGTAGGCGTGCAGCTTGGCGGCGCGACAAACATAGATCGTAATTACTATCGTTAGTTAAAAAGCGCTTTATGTAAAATCAGCTACAAATTGGCTTGGGCTTCATTGACCATATCTTTGAGCGCATCAATTAACAGTTGGTCGCGAGAATTTTGTTTAGCAAGTTTTAGTGCGTGTTTCATACTGGTAACGGCTTCTTTAAATTGTTTGTCAACTGTGTACCCTTGTGATAATCGCATGTGGGAGTAGGCTGCATTTGGGTAACCGCGAGTAAAGTGTTTAAGCGTCGTTATCGCTTTTTTAGTATTACCAAACTTTTGCTGGCGGTGGGCAAATTCTACGTACACATCTTGTGGAATTTTAAGCTCAAATCCGTACTTATCGCTCAGTGCTTGGTAGTAACCGGTAATAAGCGATACATCAGCAAATTTTCCATGCTCGTCTGTTACTTTAAATATTAGGTCGCTAAACAAGTGAATCAGGCTATCGCTAATTGCTGGAAGTATGGTGCCCATATGACTTAAAGTAGGGTAATGCTTATATTCCCACTTTAGCTGTGTGGGCATTTGTTGTTCTAAATTTACTAACGTATTTAATGCGCCTGTATAAAAACGTGCGCCTTCACTCGCTACACTAATAAATAACTCTTGAGCACCTTTAGGGTTTCTAGTGTATTTAATAATATTATTTTTTAACTCTTCGTCACTCCACCAACTATTTGGGCTAATAGCTATGTAGTTGTTAAACAATTCAGGCTGATTAACTAAAGTATAAAGCGCTAATGTACCAGCGTTAGAGTGACCAATTAAAGTGTTGTAGCCGTTAGTTGAGTAATTATTGTTTATGTATGGCATGAGTTCATCAGACACAAACTTTAAAAATTTGTCGGTTTGCCCAGCGTCAGGCCATTTATTTTTAACAAAGGTTTGAAACTCCGTTTTAGGCTCACCCTCTACTTGAGGTAAGTAATCACGAACTCGGTTAGTTGTATCAATAGCAACAAGCATGGCATTAGGTATTTGCTCGTAATCAACAAGGGATTTTATAACGCCAGACGCCGTATGAAAGTGCTCAATACCATCAAGTAAATAAATAACATAAAGCGGCTGGTCGTCTTTTACAGTGTCAGGTATGAAGATGCTGATTGGCCTATCTTCGTTAAGTATTTTTGATTGTAGAATAACTTTTTTACCAACGGTTATGTCGGTTGTAGCGGTGTTTGAATAGCTAAAAAAAGAGGTGCTAAAAGTAAGTATCAAGGCAAGCGATAATAAAAGCTTCATAAATATCCTTATTTAATAATGTGTTGCTTAATAATTGCACGGCTTTAGGCTTGAGTAAACGTTTATATTTTAGGAGCACATACAGGGCTTTATTAATTAAAAGCTTTGATTTTTTTGTGCGAGCAAGCTCAGCGACTTCCAAAAAACGAAGGCACTTACTTTCAATTTACTTATTGATAGCGGGGCATCGAGTACCATCACCCAATAGCTTTAACACTTATCTATTAAAGCTTAAAAAACCTGCTTGCTTAATTATCCTACTAAGCGTAAAATGCGCGCTCATTTCGGCTTTTAAACTATTAATTCCTTGCCTTAAACCGACCGGCCGAAACGGTAGAAGGCTCTATTAACCGTAAGGAATATCCATGCGTCATTACGAAATCGTATTCATGGTTCACCCAGATCAGAGTGAGCAAGTTGCTGGTATGATCGAACGTTATACTGGTTCTATCACTGAAGCTGGTGGTTCAATCCACCGTCTTGAAGATTGGGGCCGTCGTCAATTGGCTTACCCAATTAACAAGCTTCATAAAGCTCATTATGTTCTTATGAACGTTGAAGCACCTACTGAAGTAATCAGCGAGCTAGAAACTACTTTCCGCTACAACGATGCAGTGCTTCGTAACTTAGTTATCCGCACTAAATCTGCAGTAACTGAAGCGTCTCCTCTTGCAAGAGAAGAGAAGAAAGAAGCACCAGCTGCTTAATTGTTTTGAGTCCAAGCATGGCGTTTAACTGGCGGTAAATATAAATGGTTAGCCCTTTTATGAATCAGCTGGTTTTATCTGGGGTAGTTTGTAAAACACCCAAGTTAAGCCAAAGCCCTGCTGGCATCCCGCATTGCATTTTTGTTTTAGAACATAAATCGATGCAAACCGAAGCAGACCTTAACCGTAATAGTTATGTAAAGCTTCAGGTTGTTGCCAGTGGAAAGCAAATGCAACAACAGACTCAACATTTGCACGTTGGGCAGGCATTGCAAGTGAGTGGTTTTTTAAATCGCCACGAAGGTCGTAACGGCCTTAGCCAATTGGTTTTGCATGCTCAGCATATAGAAAGAATTATTTGAGGAATTAATCTCATGGCACGTTATTTCAGACGTCGTAAGTTCTGCCGCTTTAAAGCGGAAGGCGTACAACAAATCGATTACAAAGATCTAGCTACTCTTAGAAACTATGTTACAGAAAGTGGCAAAATCGTACCTAGCCGTATTACAGGTACTAGCGCTAAATTCCAGCGCCAGCTAGCAACTGCTATTAAGCGTGCTCGCTACTTAGCCCTTCTTCCATACACTGACTTACATAAGTAAGCAGCGGATTAACAGTTTTTAAAAGGTGTAGAAACATGCAAGTTATTCTACTAGATAAGATCGCTAACCTAGGTAGCCTAGGTGAACAGGTTGTAGTTAAATCTGGTTTCGCACGTAACTTCCTTTTCCCTCAAGGTAAGGCAGTTCCTGCGACTAAAGCTAACATTGAAACGTTTGACGCTCGTCGCGCAGAACTTGAAGCGAAAATCGCTGAACAGTTAGTTGCTGCACAAGCACGCGCTGAAAAACTAGAAGCATTAGCAGAAGTTACTTTAGTATCTAAAGCTGGTGACGAAGGTAAGTTATTCGGTTCAATCGGTACTCGTGACATCGCTGACGCTATCTCAGCTGTTGGTGTTGAAGTTGCTAAGTCAGAAGTTCGTTTGCCTCTAGGTACTATCCGTGAGACTGGTGAATTTGACGTATCAATTTCTGTTCACACAGACGTAACGGCTACTATCAAAGTAATCGTAATCGCTGAAGCTTAATTTTAAATTAAGCGACAAAAGCCGTGCTTTTAGCACGGCTTTTTTGTGCCTAAAATTCAGTTTTTTTTATTAATGTGGTACTGCCTCCTAATACTCTTCTTACTTAGAATTTAAATTCTTTAAATTTATTTTCATTTCATTCAAACCTTTTACCGCTGTTATTGCGTCTAACTTATCAATACACTGGAAATGGTACCAATACCATAATAATTAAAAGGTGATATCACGGATGTTACACGTTAAACCCGATCAACCCGCTGAGTGCGAAAATGCATTGATTGAGCGCGTAAAGTCGGGTGATCAAAGTGCATACACAATGCTTTACCAATTGCATATAAAGCGCGTTTACGGTTTGTGCTTGCGCTTATTAGCTGATCAGTCGCACGCTGAGGATGCTGCGCAAGAAGTGTTTGTTCAGGTGTGGCACAAAATAGCAATGTTTGATGGTCGTTCGCAGTTTTCTACTTGGTTATACAGTGTGGCGAGTAATATTGCGATTAACTACTTACGTAAACAAAAAAGCTGGGTACAAAAAGTCGTTAGCATTGAACAAGACGGTATGGATGAGCAATCGGCTAAAGACTGTAAAGGCTTAAACGGCTTAGATAAGCTAATTGTTAGGTTACCTGAGCGCGCACGCATGGTGTTTGTATTGTTTGCAGTAGAAGGTTATCGACATGAAGAAATAGCAGAGCAGTTGGGTATTGCCGTTGGATCAAGCAAGTCACAATATCATCGAGCAAGGCAGTTATTACAAGAGTGGTATGAAAATGAATAAACCAAACTTTGACGACTTTTTAGATAAATCATTAAACACGCTTGATAAAGAGATAACGCCACAAAAAGATCTGTGGGCAGGCATAGAAAGAGCCATTGTAAATACCAATGAGCCTGAGCAATCAGCCGTTACTTTATGGCCAAAGTTAAGCGCAATTGCGGCATGTACCGTTGCTGCACTAGTGGCGCTCAATATGTTTGTAATAAACCCTAAACCACAACCGGTTGTGGCCATAAGTGACTATTTTGCGCAGCAAAAGCAAAGCTTACTGGTGCAGTATAAAAATCAAGACGCCTTAACCGATAATTGGCAAACACAATTACAAGAACTTGAAGAGGCAGAATATGCCATTAAGCAAGCACTTAAAAACGAACCCCAAAACCAAGCATTGCTAACAATGTTAGCGCAGATTTATCAACAACAACTTGATTTGATTAATAAGGTGCATGCACCTCGTTGGCAAAGTATTTAGGAGAAAAACATGAAAGCAATTTTACTAGGATTAAGCTTATTTCCACTTGCTGTATTTGCAGGAGAAAAAATTGATAAACAAATAGAAGTGCCAAAAGAGGGTACTGTTTTTATTGAGAATCAGCGTGGTGATGTAAGTATTGCTGGTTGGGATAAAAGCGAGTTTAAAGTAGTGGGCGAGCTTGACGATAAGGCAGAAGGTTTTGAGCTCGAAACAAGAGGCGACAATACATATTTTGTTGTGAAAATGCCACGTAAAATGGGCTGGGGCAGTAATGGCGATGGCTCTAAACTAACTATTTTTATGCCGCATAGCAGCGCATTAGACTTTCGTGGTGTTAATGTATCGGTAATAGCTAAAGCACTTAAAAATGGTGCAGAAGTAAATGTGGTTAATGGTGAAATTACCGCACAAAATTTAGCAGGTAATATTAAGCTAACCAGCGTTAACGGTGATGTGAATGCACAAAGCCTGAGCGGTAATATTCAATTTGAAACGGTAAATGGCGAAATAAATGATGAACAGTCTAGTGGTGAGTTACGCTTTAGCGCTGTGAATGGTGATATTAAGTCGTCATCAAGCGCGAGCGATGTTCGTCTTGAAAATGTGAACGGTGACATAAACTTTAAGCTGGCTAGCATCAAAAACCTACGTATAAACACTGTAAATGGTGAAGCTGAAGTTCGTATTGGTGAGCTACTGGACAGTGCAGATGTACGTTTCGAATCAGTAAGTGGCGATGCAGAGTTTTTCTTCCCTACTAATGTATCGGCTAAATTTGCGATTGAAGCCCATGCCAATGGTAAAATTATTAATGAGCTTAGCGATGACAAAGTAAAAAAAGCCAAATATGGCCCAGCCAGTGAGCTTGAGTTTGTTATTAATGGCGGCAATGCAGACGTTGAAATGGATACTATAAGTGGCCGTATTGAGCTTAAAAAGTAAATCGTAAACTTTTGAGTTACAAAAAGCAGGAAAAGATTTCCTGCTTTGCTATTTGCACAACCCCGGCAAGTCGATAGAATAGAGCCATTCAATTTTAGTACTGTGAAGTTATGGCCAAACCAGATAAGCAAGTCGATACCCTTAAAGTTCCTCCCCATTCAATAGAAGCTGAACAATCTGTTTTAGGTGGCTTAATGCTTGATAACCAAGCATATGACCGCGTAGCCGAACTTGTTGTATCTCAAGATTTTTATACTCGTACGCACAAGCTTATTTTTGAAGCAATGACAGAGCTTGCAGAGTTGGGTGATCCAATCGATTTAATTACGATTTCTGAAAGCCTTGAAAAAAATAATAAACTGGCAGGAATTGGTGGTTTTGCTTACTTAGCCGAAATAGCCAAAAATACACCGAGTGCCGCTAATATCGATGCATACGCTAATATTGTGCGAGAGCGTGCGGTTGTGCGTGAAATGATTGGTGTAGCAAATGAAATAGCCGAGGCCGGTTTTAATACCGAAGGGCGTACAAGCCATGACTTATTAGATTTTGCCGAGAGTAAAGTATTTAAAATTGCTGAGCAGCGTTCAAAAAGCACCGAAGGTCCGCAAAGCATACACAACATACTCGAAAAAACTGTTGATAAAATAGAAGAGCTATACCAATCTCCGCAAGATGGTGTAACAGGCGTAAGTACCGGCTATGCTGACTTAGATAAAATGACCACAGGCTTACAGCCTTCAGATTTAATTATTGTAGCCGCGCGTCCTTCAATGGGTAAAACCACCTTTGCGATGAACCTTGCAGAGCATGCGGCAATGACACAAGACAAGCCTGTGCTTATTTACTCATTAGAGATGCCCTCTGAGCAAATCATGATGAGGATGCTGGCATCACTTGGTCGTATTAACCAAACTAAGGTACGTACTGGTCAGCTAGACGATGATGATTGGGCGCGTCTTTCATCAACCATGGGCTTGTTGATGGAAAAAGGTAAAATGTACGTTGATGATGCATCAGGGTTAACACCTACCGATGTTCGCTCACGTGCACGTCGTATTGCGCGCGATCATGGTGGTATCAGTATGATCATGGTTGATTACCTTCAGCTTATGCGTGTGCCGAGCTTGTCGGATAACAGAACACTTGAAATAGCAGAGATTTCACGCTCTCTTAAATCACTAGCAAAAGAATTAAAATGCCCGGTTGTTGCGCTTTCGCAGCTAAACCGTACGCTTGAGCAACGTGCTGATAAACGCCCAATTAACTCAGATTTACGTGAATCTGGCTCGATAGAGCAGGATGCCGATTTAATCATGTTTATATACCGTGATGAAGTCTACAACGAAGACAGTACTGAAAAAGGCATAGCCGAAATCATCATAGGTAAACAGCGTAACGGTCCAATTGGTAAGGTGCGCTTGACGTTCCAAGGGCAGTTTTCTCGCTTTGATAACTACGCAGGTCCTGCGATGGATGACGAGTATTAATGCGCTTAGCTACTGCTGAAATTAATTTAACGGCACTTGCGCATAATTTAGCGCAGGTAAAGCGTTTTGCACCAAACAGTAAAGTTATGGCGGTATTAAAAGCCAATGCTTATGGCCATGGTTTGGTTAAAATTGCACAACATTTAAATGATGCAGACGCATTTGCAGTAGCACGTATAGATGAAGCTTTAGCGCTTCGAGCTGGCGGGTTAACAAAACCGATTGTGTTACTTGAAGGCTTTTTTAATAAAGACGATTTACCTATTTTATTGGCCAATAACTTTCAAACTATTATTCATGATGAGTATCAGCTTGCCGCTTTGGAAGAGGCTGAGCTTGAAGCGCCTTTATTGTGCTGGCTTAAAGTAAATACCGGCATGCATCGCCTGGGTATTGCCCCAGAGCAGTTTGATGAATTTTATAAGCGCCTGCAAAAAACACCCAATGCCAATAACACCGTTAATTTAATGACCCACTTTGCATGCGCGGACGATGTAAATAACACCAAGACAGCACAGCAAATTTCACAGTTTGACTGCCTAGTAAATAATATTAACCAAGCACATTGCTTATCTAACTCGGCAGGCATTATTGCTTGGCCGAATGCTCATGGCGATTGGGTACGCCCTGGTTTAATGTTATATGGGGTATCACCTATGGCAAACGCATTGGGTGAGCAGCACCAGCTTAAACCCGTTATGCGTTTAACGACACGTGTTATAGCAGTGCGCCATGTTCCAGCTAACGAGGCCGTAGGATATGGTGGGCGTTGGAAAAGCGATAAAGCGACTCAGTTAGCTGTGGTTGCTATGGGATATGGTGACGGTTACCCGCGACATGCAAAAGAGGGTACACCAGTGGTTATTGGCAAGCAGCGCTATGGTATTGTAGGTAGTGTGGCAATGGATATGATTAGCGTAGACATAGGCCAAAACGAGCACAACATAAAAGTAGGCGACAGAGTCACAATGTGGGGCCCAGAGCTACCAGTAGAAGAAATAGCACAGTGCGCCGATACCATTCCTTACGAGCTTTTGTGTAATATTACACCGCGCGTAAGTTATGAGTATCAGCCATAATTAAATAGTGGTAGTTACTCTTTAATAAAGTAAATATCACTAAAGCCCATGCGGGCAAACTCTTGATCACGAAAGTTACGAACAGAAGCTGACCCTTTAGAGGTCATTTCTATTTGCTGTACCATGCTTAAGTAATTCGTTAAATCAATGCCTTCGGCAGCAGCAATTGCTTGATACATGTCGTGGTATTTATCTTTAGCAAAATTTATTTCGCGCGGTTGGTTTTTAAATTTATAGGTTATTCTGCGTGCCATATTACGCTCATTGTAATTGAGTATTAAAGCGATTTTACACTGTATTTAGTAGCGGCTCTAGCATTGAATGACACGATATAACTAGGCACTCAAACCATAGGGTTAATAATGAAATTATCAGTAGAGATTAGTAAGTACCCACTTCACCAAGATTACATTCCTTTTATCAAAGGGTTTATTGATCGATTAAACGAATACGATGGTTTAAAAGTGATTACTAATACACTATCGACACAAATTTTTGGCGATTATGATTTAGTGATGCAAGTACTCAATACCGAAATTAAACGTTCATACGAAGAGTTTGGCAAAGCTATTTTTGTGTGTAAGTTTTTGTCTGGCGATTTATCGCCTCAGTAGTTTTTTCGCCACAATTTAACGGTAACAGCACACTATGGAATTTATAACAAAAACGTTAAGCGGTTTTACTGCCATGTCGCACTGGGAATATATTGCGGTTGTGTTATCAATTGCTTATTTATTGTTGGCGATAAAAGAAAGCCTGTGGTGCTGGCCTGCTGCGTTTTTTAGTACGCTAATTTATACTATTATGTATTGGAATGGCGCATTGCTAATGGAGTCATTACTCAACTTTTATTACATGTATATGGCTGTATTTGGCTGGGTTGTGTGGCGAAAAGGCAAAGCTAATAATAACAACCTGAGTATTAGTTCTTGGTCTATGGAACGTCATGCGCTTTTAATCATACTTACCTCTATTGCGGCAACAGGCATTGGGTATTTTATGACTAACTATACGCATGCTGATTTTGCCTACCTCGATAGCTTTACAACCTGTTTTGCCGTTGTGACGACTTACTTAGTTGCCAAAAAAATCCTTGAAAACTGGTTGTATTGGATAGTCATAGACGCAGCGTCTATGTATTTATATTACGAAAAAGGCTACTACCCAACATTAGCGCTTTTTGTGTTTTACACCATTATGGCAGGGTGGGGATTTAAAACCTGGTATGAAGAATACGAGCAAAGCCAAGCTAAGCCACTCGCACAGCTTTAATTTATGAGTGATTACAATGCACTTATAAACAAATGCCGTGCGTTTATAGCACCAAGTAGCGTTATTTCATGCGTGCCTTTATCACAAGGTTTAAGTAACGAAAATGTGTTAATAAATACGACTCAAGAGAAGTATTTATTAAAGCGTTACAAAGACCATTGGCCAGAATACGCCTTAGAGGCACAGCGTCGCCTGAGTGCGTCAAATATATGTCCTTCGCCTGTATGGCTTGATAAACAAAATCAACTGGCTGTGTTTAATTACTTTGACGGTAGTACCGCAAATAGTCTATCAATTGACGACGTGATTAAAAAGCTTGTCACTGTCCATGCTTACTCAGTTAGCACTGAGCCAATGAACATAGCCCAAGAGCTAAGCTGTTATAAATGTTCACCAGTGTATTTGGAGCATCAGCAGCTAATTAGTGCAGCGGTTAACTTTATTACGGCCATGCCTATCGAGCTTGGTTTTTGCCACAACGATTTAATTAAAGATAATTTAATAGTGAATGAGTCAGGCAGCTACTTAATTGATTTTGAGTACGCTAAAACTAACGACGTGTATTTTGATTTAGCGGCGCTAAGTGTTAGCTTTGAGCTAAATAAAAATAATGATGATGCGTTATTAAATAGTTACGCTAAATATAAAGATAAAAAGGTAGGGTTTGTAACATCAACCGATAAGCTTAATTGTTATAAGCTGTTATTTTTGGTTTTAAGTATTGGTTGGTATGAGCAGCGCGACATAAGAGCTCCAGCAAAAAAATTACGCGCGCAGCTGCTAAAACTTATTGCAGCATGTGGCTTTTAAAGGCCACCAAAACGCGCTGCTAACTCTTTATATTTTGCTACTTCATCTGCATCAAACTGCGGTTCGCCGTTTTCATCTTCTGACTTAGCGATTAATAAACTTTCACGTGCAAGACGTTTTACGCGCTCTTCTTTTACACCTAAAAATTCTGCAACTTGCTCCGTAGACATCAAACTCATTATTAATTCCTCTTTTAAATATTTTCATTACTGTGACAATGATAGTTAAAATGTTGCTAAAGCGTAACTATTTTTATCGAATATTAATAAATAACGCGTTTTTATAAAATAGTCACATGTTTTATTCAAAAGTGCCTAATTAGTAATCATATAAACTAATGTCGCTAGCATTTGTGTAAAGATGGCTTTATCATTAGCGTATGCTAACACATTGATATCGCGAGTTGATGTGGCGGCAGCAAATGTGCTCTCGTGGTGAAATGGATATCACGTGGCCCTCCGGAGGCTGAGTTGTAGGTTCGATCCCTACCGAGAGCGCCATTTGATTTAACTAGGCCAAAAACTTACCTGTGTTTTACTCCCTTTCTAATTATTAACCACCTTGCTTAAATAGACTTTACTGCCTATTGTTTTGATTATGATAGATATCTAATTATGCCATTGGTGCGTTGTGTTTGTGTTACTCAAATACATCAATAGAACAAAGGTGTATTAATACATTCGTACTTTTGGGAAACACAGTGAATGGATAGTATTGAGCAGCTTAAATTTGATCTGGCAAAGGCAGATGCCAAAATATCTGAGCTAGAAAAAAACGCCTGTTGTAATGATTTATTTATACATATATTTAACTCTTCCCCTGTCCCATTTGTATTGAATGACGCTCATAACACTATTGTCCATGCTAACGATACGTTTGTTAATATGTTTGGTTATAGAGCAAGCGATATACCCACAGTAGATGAATGGTGGGGCAAAGTACTTCCTAATAGCCATTATCGCGACTGTGTGATGAACTTGTGGCACAAAAAATTAAACGATGCAAAAAAAATGAATACTCGCTTTGTGCCAATGCAGCTAACTATACAGTGCAAAGACGGGCGTAAACGTACTGTACTTGGCAGTGCCGTTCCTTTAAAAAATGGGGATGCCAGTATTATATTAAATATTTTTTATGATATTACTGAACTTGAGTATGAAAATGGCCAAATACGTGAGCTATCTAATATCATTACTGAATTAACCCTTTCTTTAGAACAGCAAAAAAACGACCTCATACTCGAAAAACAAAAAGCCTCAGTAAACACAGAGCGGTTAAGTTTAGCCATGAAGGGCGCTAATGATGGACTTTGGGATTGGGATATTGCTAACGAAAAAATGTATTACTCACCGCGATGGAAATCGATGTTGGGGTATAAAGAAGACGAGCTTACAAATAGTTTTGCTACATGGGAAAGGCTTGTTCACCCTGACGATCTAGCTCCAGCAGTTGCTAAAATCCATTCGTTTATGGAATCTAAAACTAAGCACTATGAGGCTGAGTTTAGAATGCGCCATAAAAATGGTAGCTATGTAAATATTTTTTCTCGTGCTTTTGTTGTTGAAAGTGAGGAAGGTGAAATTACTCGTTTAGTGGGCACTCATGTAGATATTACAGCAAGAAAAAAATCAGAAGAAAAACTCAGCTACCAATCATCTCATGATTCACTCACTGGTTTAGCAAATAGAAGAGAGTTTAAGCGTCGCGTTGAGCTTTTATTGTCAGTTGCTGCTGAAAAACGAGTTGATCATGCTTTATGTTATATGGACCTTGATCAATTTAAAGTAGTGAATGACACCTGTGGTCATTTAGCTGGCGATGAATTACTTCGTCAGCTCGGTTCTTTATTGCAAAAAGTAGTAAGAAAAACAGATGTGGTAGCACGCCTCGGGGGGGATGAGTTTGCTGTATTGATGGAAAACTGCTCATTTGATAACGCCCATCGTGTAACTAGCTTAATTCAAAAAGAAATTGAGGATTATAGATTTGTTTGGGAAGGTCGCAGCTTTCGTATAGGTGTAAGCATGGGGTTGATCCAAATTACCGATAAATATGTGGATTTTACAGAGGTGCTAAAGTTAGCTGATGTTGCTTGTTATATAGCAAAGGAGAAGGGACGAAATAGAATCCATGTTCATTATGATGATGACGAAGAGCTCGCAGTGCGCCAAGGCGAGATGCAGTGGGTAAATAGAGTTCAAGATGCAATAGATGAAAACCGCTTTAAAATATACGCACAATTAATTGAGCCACTCGCTTGCGATAAAAATAAACATTATGAATTGCTATTGCGCATGGTCGATGATCAGGGAGGTATAATTCCTCCGGGTGCTTTCTTACCTCCTGCAGAGCGCTATCAACTGATTGTTAAAGTAGATAGTTGGATGATTGAAAACGCATTTAAGATGATTCTAAATAACCCTAACTTTCTCAAAGGGGTTAACTTCTTGTCTATTAACCTTTCAGGACAGTCACTTACTAATGAGGACTTTTTAATATTTGTTACAGAGCAACTTACCCTTTTGGGTGAGCATAGTGAAAAGATCTGTTTTGAAATAACCGAAACAGCCGCCATTTCAAACCTAGAACTTGCCAGTAAGTTTATTTCCCAACTAAAGGTGCTAGGGTGCTGTTTTGCACTAGATGACTTTGGAAGTGGGTTATCATCATTTGGGTACCTGAAAAACCTCAAGGTGGACTACCTTAAAATAGATGGGATTTTTGTTAAAGATATCGCGGTCGATCCGATTGATCATGCAATGGTGAAATCAATAAATGAGATTGGCCACGTTATGGGTATGAAAACTATTGCTGAGTTTGTCGAAACTTCACGAATTAAGCAAACTCTATTAGAAATGGGCGTAGATTACGCGCAAGGTTATGCAGTGCATAAACCGCAGCCAATTGAAGAGCTTTTCTAAGTTATAAACACATTTAGCTTCGAGCAACTAGATTAAAGCCACCTAATTAATAGCGTGGTAAATTTATTTAAATGTACATTTTTAAGTGAGTGATAAGCAATCCTTTATAGTCATTTATTAACGTAAATGAAACAAATGTTAGACTTGTACAGGTGTAAAATGCTATCAATGGTGTTTAATTCCCTATTTTAAATACCTTTATGCTTATTACTCTACCTATCACTGAACTTGTTCCCGGCATGTATGTCGATAGCGTAACTAAGCAACATGAAGGTGTTAATGGAATAAAAATTAAAACCAGTGGTTTGGTTCGTGAAAAATCGATTATAAAACGTTTAGCGACAGAAGGCGTGCTTGAGCTATTAATTGATTTTACTAAAGGCGATGTAGCCATCCCCGCTAAGTACAAGCCAACTTCCAAGTCCCCTGAAAAAAATAAAAATCTAGCGTCTACAAAACTAAGTGATCAAACAAAGGCAAAGCCTGCCAAGGATAAATCAAAACTCGTAAATACACCTGCAAGTATAACGCTTGAGCAAGAGTTTGCTGCAGCCAGTGAAGGTTACGAGCGCCATAGTAAAAAATTAAAGTCGCTATATGGAGATATAACCGCAGGCATGGCGGTTAATGTAAAAGTACTTGATGAAATAGCCGGTGAGATAGTTAGCTCCGTTTTTCGAAATACCAACGCTATGACCATACTTACGCGCGTAAAAGACAAGCATAATTATAACTGGCGACATATGATCAATTGTGCCATTTTTACCGCCGTGTTTGCTAAGTATTTAGGTTACAAGCAAGGGGTTGTTCAACAATTGGCAATGGGCGCATTACTCCATGATTTAGGCCAAGCTAAAATACCACAAGGTATACTATCAAAACCCTCTAAGCTGACCGAATTTGAAATGAGTGCGGTAAAAAAGCATGTATCTCAAGGGTTGATATTAGCAAAAGAGGAAGAGGGTGTAACGCCACTCATGTTGGACATGATAGTAAATCATCATGAGCGATTAGATGGCTCAGGTTACCCCAGAGGTGTAAGTGATCAAAAGCTCAGTCGTGCTGCCCGTATTATGGCTATTGTTGATGTATATGATGCGATGACCGCTGATAAGCTATACAAAGAAGGCGATGAGCCTATTAATGCATTACGTTACTTATTGGCTAGCAACAAGTTATTTGATGCTGAGTTAGTGCAGCGCTTTATAAAGTGTTTAGGTGTCCACCCTGTGGGAAGTATTGTTAAATTAACTAACGAGCGTTTAGCAATCGTGTTAGAGGGAAATACCCAAAACCCTATTAAGCCAAAAGTTAAATTATTTTATAATGCAAAGCATAATCATCACGTAACGCCTAAAGATATAGATTTGAGTACCGACAACCAAGAGCTTAAAATTTTAGCGAGTGTAAAGCCAATGGATTATCAAATTAACTTATCTCGTTTGTTAAAAGATCATCTTCTCGTTTAGCCTTAATACATTGTCGCTTTTGGTTTGCCTGAGCTGATATAAACGCGCCTAAAAAACAACTTCCCATTAGTACCAACCACAACAAAGTGCCAAGCTCTACATGTAAAGCTGTGCAGCAAAAAATGAGCGATACAACAGCATTTAACATAGCGCCTAGCCAGTAACGATTAACAGGGTTGTCGCATTGTCCGGCCTGTGTGCATGCGCAGTAATTTGCCTTACAAAAGAAAAACACACTGGCTCCACAAAAAATAAGAACCACCATAATTAGAACAATCAGCACAGTTTTAACCCTTTGGTTATTTTAAAAAAGAGTTTAAAATGCGGCGTAATTCATGTCAATCTAAATGATAACTAATTACATTTAGAGCAATTACTCTAATAACATATTTCTTGTCCGATGAGTTTTAAATAGTTGTTAAAATGTAGTTAAAAAACGTGTTTTTTAGGTGTTTTTGGTGTGATCATGAAGTTTTTTTCTAAAAATTAATGTAGTGTAGCCGGGTTTTGAATATAAGTAACAACACACATAGCTACCCAAACAGTGAGTTTGGTTAAGGACACAACAATGAAATTTTCTAAAACGCTTATCGCAGCCTCGCTTGCATTTGTTTCAGCTGACTCTTTTGCAGCTGCGTTTCAATTAGCTGAGCAAAACGCATCAGGTTTAGGCCGTGCTTATGCTGGTGAAGCATCTATCGCAGACGACGCGTCTGTTGTTGCACGTAACCCTGCTTTAATGACTTTATTTAAAGATAAGCAACTAAGTGTTGCTGCTATAGCCGTTGTTCCAGATGTTAGCCTTGAAGGCACTGGTACAAACAATGGCATCGACCCGAATGCATTAGATGACGACAGCATTGCGCCTAGCGCCATTATTCCAGCAACTTATTTCACAATGCCAGTAAACGACAGAGTATCAGTTGGTTTTGGCGCATTTGCTAACTTTGGTTTAGCAACAAAATTTGATGACGACTACGCGGCAGGTCAAATTGCGGGCGAAACAGAAATTGTAACTGTAAATATGAACGCAAGCGTTGCCTATAAAGTAAGCGAGCAGTTCAGCTTTGGTATTGGCTTAAATGCAATTTATGCAGAAGCTAAAATTATTCGTAAGTTTGGTGCTTCAGCTTTACCAATCCCTGCTTCAACAGATGCAGTAAACCTTGAAGGTGATGATATTGGTTACGGCTTAAATGTTGGTTTAATGTACCAATTAGACGAAAACAGCCGTTTTGGTTTTAACTACCGTACAGAAACTGACATCACGTTTGAAGGTGAATACTCAAACGAGCTTCCTTCTGCATTTATTCCTGGTGGATTAGACGGACAGCTTGAACTTCCAGGTTCGGTTGAAATAACGCTACCTGCTATTGCTGAGTTTTCTGGTTCACATCAGTTAGACGAAAAATTAGGCTTACATTACAGCGTATTGTGGACTGGCTGGAGCAGCTTTGATTCATTGGAAGCACAAGTAACAGCACCAACGGGTGATAAGTTTAGCGCATTTGAAAAAACAGAAGATTTCTCTGATGCACTTCGTTACTCAGTAGGTACTGACTACCAGTACAACGAAAACCTATTGTTACGTGCAGGTATTGCGTTTGACGAGTCGCCTGTATCACAACAGCATTTATCAATCTCGATTCCAGACACTGACCGCTTTTGGTTCTCTTTTGGTGGTAACTACATCATCGATAAAAACTCAAACGTTGATTTAGGCGTGAGTATTATTCGTGGTAAAACACAAAACTACACTGAAAAAGATAACTTAGGCTCGCAGTGGTCTTTTGAATCTAAAGGTCATGCTACGCTTATTGGCGCGCAGTACAACTACACGTTTTAATGTAGAAGTGCCTTTAGCTTAGTCATTAGGCACAAAAAAGCCGCTCACTTTAATTAAAGTGAGCGGCTTTTTAATGCCTGCTAAATTGCTTTAGCAGGTATGTGACTAAAATTATAAGCTTTCAATCTTCGTTTTTTGCTCAAGCAGCTTAGTTTTAGCATCGGTGAATTCAGCTAACTTAGCGTTTTCTTTTGCAAGAACAGCTTCTGGTGCATTGTTTACAAACTTTTCGTTAGCAAGTTTGTTTTGCACTTGCGCTAGGCCTTTTTCTGCTTTTTCGAGTTGCTTGTTGATACGTGCAAGCTCTGCTTCAACATCAATTAAGCCCGCCATTGGGATCATAATTTCAAGGTTGCCAACATAAGAGGTTGCACACGCTGGTGCGTCGTCTTTGTTTTCAAGCATTGTAAACTCTTCAAGCTTAGCCAATGATGCCAAGAACGATTTATTTTCTTCAATACGGCGCACATCTTCGCTCGATGCATTGGCAAGTAATACGCTCAGTGGCTTGCTTGGGCTAATATCCATTTCACCACGAATGTTACGAATAGCTAAAATGAATTGTTTAACCCACTCTAAGTCTTCCATTGCTTGTGCATCAACGCTTGCTTCATTATAAACAGGGAAGCCTTGTACCATAATGCTAGTGCCCGCTGTTTCAAGGCCTGCAAGTGGTGCAACACGTTGCCAAATAGTTTCTGTGATGTATGGCATCATTGGGTGCATTAAGCGCAGTAGGCTTTCTAGTACCGTAATGAGTGTATTACGTGTACCACGTTGCTGTGCTTCATTACCTTTAAATAATACGGGCTTAGTTAGCTCTAAGTACCAATCACAGAACTGGTTCCAAGTGAATTCGTAAAGTGTGTTAGCAGCTAAATCGAAGCGGTAGTTATCAAGGTGTTCAGTGTACGTTTTAACTGTGGCTTCATATTGGCCTAAAATCCAGCGATCTGCTAGCGAGTACTCTTTTTGTGCATCGTTTGCAAAACCACAGTCTTGCTCCTCTGTGTTCATTAATACGTAACGGCTCGCGTTCCATAGTTTATTACAGAAGTTACGGTAACCTTCAAGGCGGTTCATATCCCAGTTGATATCACGACCGGTAGATGCCATTGCTGCAAGGGTAAAGCGAAGCGCATCGGTACCGTGTGCTTCAATACCATTTGCGAATACTTTGCGCGTGTCTTTTTCAATTTTAGCGGCAAGTTTTGGCTGCATCATGTTGCCAGTACGTTTTTGTACTAAGTCTTCAAGTTCAATGCCGTCAATCATGTCTAGCGGGTCAAGTACGTTACCTTTTGACTTAGACATTTTATCGCCGTTGTCGTCACGTATTAGGCCAGTAACATACACTGTTTTAAACGGCACTTGTGGTTTACCATTTTCATCTTTAATAAAGTGCAGCGTCATCATGATCATGCGCGCAACCCAGAAGAAAATAATATCAAAACCTGTTACTAACACGTCAGACGGGTGGAAGGTTTTTAAATCATCGGTGTTTTCTGGCCAGCCTTGCGTTGAGAATGTCCAAAGCGCTGACGAGAACCATGTATCAAGTACATCTTCGTCTTGGCTAAGTGCTACGCTATCTGCAATGTTGTTATCGCGGCGAACTTCCGCCTCATCGCGGCCAACGTATACGTTGCCTTCGCTGTCGTACCAAGCAGGAATACGGTGACCCCACCAAAGCTGACGTGATATACACCAATCTTGTACGTCGTTCATCCACGAAAAGTACATATTTTCGTATTGCTTAGGCACAAATTGAATGTCGCCGTTTTTAACTGCATCTTTAGCAGGTTCTGCAAGTGGCGCAACACGTACATACCATTGGTCGGTAAGTAGTGGCTCAATGACCACACCAGAGCGGTCGCCGTAAGGAACGGTTAGGCCGTGGTCTTCAATTTTTTCAAGTAGGCCTAGTTCTTCAAATTCAGCGATAATCGCTTTACGCGCTGCAAAACGATCAAGCCCATGAAAACGCGCTGGAATTGGCGCATCGAGCTCAAGCTCTTTGCCATCAAAGGTGTAAGTTTCACCTTGCGTTAAAATAGCGGCGTCTTTATCGAAAATATTGATCATTGGCATTTTGTGACGCTTGCCAACTTCGTTATCGTTAAAGTCGTGGGCTGGGGTTATTTTTACACAACCTGTGCCTTTATCTTTATCGGCGTGTTCGTCAGCAACAATGGTGATACGACGGTTAACGATAGGTAATAAAATGTCTTTACCAATTAAATCTGTGTAGCGCTCGTCATCTGGGTTTACTGCAACACCTGAGTCGCCTAGCATAGTTTCTGGACGAGTTGTGGCTACGACAATGTAGTCTTTACCGTCTTGTGTTTTAACGCCATCGGCTAGTGGGTAACGTAAGTTCCACATGTGGCCTTGTTTGTCTTTGTTTTCAACTTCAAGATCAGAAATAGCAGTGTGTAATTTTGGATCCCAGTTTACTAGGCGTTTACCACGGTAAATTAGGTTTTCTTTATGAAGGCGAACAAATACCTCTTTAACCGCTTCAGATAAACCATCGTCCATCGTAAAGCGTTCACGGTCCCAATCAACTGATGCGCCAAGACGACGAAGCTGTTTAGTAATTGTGCCGCCCGATTCGTTTTTCCATTCCCAGATTTTATTAATAAAATCTTCGCGGCCTAAATCGTGGCGTGTTTTACCTTCTTCAGCATGCAGTTTACGCTCAACCAACATTTGCGTTGCAATACCTGCGTGGTCAGTACCTACTTGCCATAATGTGTTGTTACCTTGCATACGTTTAAAACGCGTAAGGGTATCCATTATTGTATCTTGGAAAGCGTGGCCCATGTGTAAGCTACCCGTGACATTTGGCGGCGGGATCATAATAGAATACGGTACGCCTTGGCCAGATGGCTTAAAGTAGCCTTTTTGTTCCCAGTCTTGATATAGAGACTGTTCAATATCTTGCGGATTGTAGGTTTTATCCATTACACAGAACCTTAAATAAGTACTTAAATTAGTTGGTTAGTTTGCCTGAGTGGCTAGCTATTAATATCTTGCGTGGTGAGATTGGCACCGAGTTGGCGTAGCTTTTTAAAACGCTCGCGGGCTGCTTGTTTAGCAACAGGTTCTACGGGGACAAAATCAAAAACTTGGTTAAATCGGCGAATGTAATCAGGTAGCTGAGTGGCCAAGTTTATTAAAACTTTTCGGTTGCCAACAGGTGGCGTAATACCAATTTCAACAGGGGCTCCGCCTTTAGGGCCTTCACCTTGTAAATTGTGTGGTACAAAACTGTCTGGGTCGAATGCCCAAATAATTTCATCAATGGCACAGGCTGTATCGTTATCGTTTACACAAATAAATACACGTTGCCCATTACGATACTGATCGGCCGCTATTTGTGCAGCCAAAGCAAAATGATCATCAGCCTGGGCTTTAGACTCATCTTGTTGCTTTAGAACGAAAAATTTAGCGTTCATGTTCATTGTATCGGGCTTTCCCATGACATTGAATGTGCACTAGGTTAATACACATAAATTAAGAGGCAGATTTTGCCATATAACGGGGTTTGCTTCAATTAATACACAAATAAATAAGGCGCCTAACGGCGCCTTATTTTGAACTAAACAGATAATTAATCGTGTGCTGCTTCGCTTACACCCGCTCTGTTCAATAAATACTGAGTTAGCATAGGAACAGGGCGTCCTGTTGCGCCTTTATTTGCACCACTTCGCCATGCAGTACCCGCTACATCTAAATGCGCCCAATTATATTTTTTGGTGAACTTAGATAAAAAACACGCTGCGGTAATTGTGCCTGCCGCGCGCCCACCTAAGTTAGTAAAATCAGCAAATGGGCTTTCTAGTTGGTCTTGGTAATCGTCCCACAGTGGTAGCTGCCATGCACGGTCGCCACTTTGCTCAGACGCTTTCAATAAGTCGTGGGCAAGGGGGTTATGGTTTGCAAGCAAGCCTGTTGCATGAGCACCTAATGCAACAATACATGCACCTGTAAGGGTGGCTACATCTATGACGGTATCTGGGTCAAAACGCTCCACGTAGGTTAACGCATCGCATAATACTAAACGACCTTCAGCATCGGTATTAAGTACTTCAACCGTTTGCCCCGACATCGTTGTTAAAATATCACCTGGTCGGTAAGCATTTGAACTTGGCATGTTTTCACAACCAGCTAAAATACCTATTACGTTTATAGGTAATTGCATTTGTGCCAAAGCGCGCATTGCACCTATAACACCTGCAGCACCGCCCATATCGTATTTCATTTCATCCATGGCTTCGCCAGGTTTAATTGAAATACCGCCTGAGTCAAAGGTTAAACCTTTACCAACTAACACAATTGGCGCTTGCTCGTCGCTTGCACCTTTGTAGTTAATAACCGACATAACAGATTCGTTATCACTACCACGGCCAACCGCTAAGTATGAGTTCATACCCAGCTCAGCCATTTTTTCTTCGCCAATAATATCAACGGTGATGTTATTAAAATTAGTAGCAAGCTCTTGCGCTTGTTCGCCTAAATACGCTGGGTTACAAATGTTGGGTGGCATGTTGGCAACGTCTTTACACAACTTGCTGCCAGCAGCGATAGCTAAACCGTGCTCAATCGCACTTTCACCAATAGTGAGTTCGCGGCGCGTGGGTACGTTAAATACAATTTTACGAAGTGGGCGACGCGGGTCTACTTTTTTACTTTTAAGTTGATTAAACGTGTATAAGCAATCTTGCGTTGTTTCAACGGCTTGGCGTACTTTCCAATAAGTATCTCGGCCTTTTACGTGTTGCTCTGTTAAAAAGCATACCGCTTCCATAGAGCCTGTATCGTTTAAGGTATTTATTGTTTTAGAGATAATTTGTTTGTATTGCTTGTCATCAAGCTCGCGCTCTTTACCGCAACCTACAAGCAAAATACGCTCGCTTAATACGTTAGGGACATGGTGCAATAATAAAACTTGGCCAGGTTTACCCTCTAGGTCGCCACGGCGAAGTAAATTTGAAATATAACCATCACTGATTTTATCGAGTTGTTCACCAATGGGGGATAACCTGCGTGGTTCGTACACGCCAACGACAATACATGCGCTGCGTTGTTTTTCTGGGCTACCACTTTTTACGCTAAATTCCATTGTTGCTCCTGGTTGTGAGTCATTTAAGCTAATAAATAAGGCCAAAAATAATATTTTCTAGTCTTAGTAGCTAAGCTTATGTAGAGATAATACTCATTTTAGCTGATTTTTACCGACTCTTACTGTGTAATTGAACTTTATATGCTTAAGGGCTACTAATGCAACATTATATCTTGCACTTAGGTAGGATAATTAATTTTGATGGCTTATAATAATAGCCTATTTGTCGGTATAAACTGTGCAAAATAGCTATTTAACTATTCGACACTCACTATTGTAGTGAAATACTAAGTTTAACAGGGGCGAGCATTGCTTATTTTTCGTTATTTGACCGCTGAGGTTTTAAAATCGCAGGTCGCCGTATTTTTAACTTTAATGACCATTTTTTTATCACAAAAGCTGGTGGTTATTTTAGGTGACGCATCAGAGGGAAGCATTCCTGCTCAATTAGTGCTGTCGATGATTGCGTTAAAGTTACCACAACTTGCCTCGTTAATTCTTCCATTGAGTATATTTTTAGGCATTATTTTAGCGTACAGCCGTATTTACGCCGACAGCGAAATGACGGTATTAAAAGCGTGTGGTGTGAGCGAATGGTATGTAGTGCGTGTAACTTTAATATCAAGCGCAGGCTTGGCGCTTTTGGCTGGCGCATTAACTATGTACCTAGCACCGTGGGCCAGTGAGCAAGAATATCAATTAAAAGAACAAGCTAAAGCTGACGCAGGGCTGTCAGCATTAAGAGCCGGTCGTTTTCAAGAAACAGGGAACGAAAAAGCCGTGGTGTTTATTCATAATATTGAAAATGGTGGCAAAGAGCTAAACAAAGTGTTTGTTGCACAGCTACCAAATAGTGATAACGATGAATTAGCTCGACTAGTATACGCAGAGCAAGGCGTGGTAATTGAAGCGCAAAACGGTGAGCAACAGTTAGTGTTAACCGATGGGAAACGGTACGAAACCGACGCAACAACACCAGCATTAAACCTGACCGAGTTTGATGGTTACAGTGTACAAATTCGTGAACAAGAAATAGAGCATCAACGCCGTAAGTTAGAAGCTGTGCCGACTAATCAGTTGCTTGCTATTAATACGCCTGAGTCTATTGCTCAATGGCAGTGGCGTATTGCTATTCCTCTTTCTATTCCGCTGCTTACTTTACTAGCAGTGCCGTTAAGTGTGGTTAATCCTCGCCAAGGCAAATTTGCTAAATTGGTACCCGCTATAAGTTTGTATCTTGGGTATTTTATTTTATTAAATGCCGCAAAATTCGCGATAGAAGATGGCAAAATACCGCCGTCAATCGGGCTTTGGTGGATTCACTTGAGTGCCTTATTTATTGGTGGCTTATTAATTATTAAAGGCCGCCCAATAGGCGCTTTGCTTAAAGCTGTTGTCACTAAGCGGGAGTTAAGCTCATGATGAAAACACTCGACTGGTATTTAGGCCGCAGCATTTTACAAACAACAGGCTTTGCTTTGTTGGTTTTAGTTGGCATCAGTACCTTAATTAAATTTATTGAACAGTTAAAATCGGTAGGGCGTGGTAGTTACGATTTGATTACCGCCATGCTGTATACGCTGTACAGTATTCCTGGTGATTTAGTGGTGTTTTTCCCTATGGCTGCGCTCATTGGGGGCTTAACAGGGCTTGGTGCGCTTGCTTCAAATAGTGAATTAGTGGTTATGCAAGCTGCGGGTATGTCGCGGTTGCAAATTATTGGTTCGGTGATGAAAACCGCCATGTTTATGGCCATTTGTATGATGGCGCTTGGCGAATGGGGAGCACCAGAGGCACAGTTACGTGCAAAAGAAATGCGAAACCAAGCTATACATGGCGGAGATGTGTTTAGCGCACAAAAAGGGGTTTGGGCGAAAGATGGAAATAACTTCATAAATATAGAAGATGTGGATGAAAGCGGTAAGCTTAACGGTTTGCACATGTACTATTTTGATAGCTCACTTGAGCTTACTCAAATTACTAAAGCTAAAGAGGCAATTAGCCGAAAAGATGGATGGCTTTTACGTGATGTAAACAAAGTAATTATTACGGATGAGTTAATTACGACTGAACTACACCCAGAAGAGTTTTACCCATCGCAACTAACCGCTGAAAAGTTAGGCGTTGTATCTGTAAAGCCTGAGTCGCTTTCGTTTACAGGGTTATGGTCGTACTTAAGCTACTTAGAGCAAAATGAACAAGATACCAGTACTTATGATCTTGCTCTTTGGCGAAAGTTCATGCAACCCGTGTCGGTTGCGGTTATGTTATTGGTTGCGCTTTCTTTTATATTTGGTCCATTACGCACTGTAACTATGGGCGCACGAATAATTATGGGTGTTGTAACAGGCATTGTATTTCATTTAACAAACGAGATATTTGGTCCCGTGGTAATGGTTTACCAAATACCTGCCATAATTGGCGCCGTGCTGCCTAGTGTTATTTTTATAGGCTTTGCGACCTACTTAATGAATAAACGGGTATAAGCGATTATATCTAAAAACAAAAAAGGGTGACTAGTAAGTCACCCTTTTTTGTTTTTAGAGGTTTTATTAGTGTGTATACATTAATCGAGCTCGCGGTATATACGTTTGTTCTCTTCTTTTGAAAGAGCAACAACCTCTGTTTTAGATAAGTAATCTTGTAACGCTTTTTTGTTTTTAAAATCAACTAACACAACTAAGTTACCTAAACCAAGTAACGCGCCCATGCAGCGAATAACTGATTGCGACCAACTAATTAAATTGCCATCGTTAGTTTGTACTCTTAATCGCCATGCTCGCATACCAATTGTTTGACCGCTTTTGGTCCAAAAGTAACTAAAAAATATAACATTAACGCCCACAAACAAAGCACTGCGAATGCCATCTAGTAAAGGTGAATTCTCTATAAATGCAGCAGGGTCTTGACCTTCGGTTTGCTCAATAAGGCCCGTAGAAATTAAAACTTGAATTGCAGCAAAGTACAAAATAGCGGTTAGCATAGATAATGAAATGACGACTAAAGAGTCGTATATTAGCGACGCAAAACGGCGCCAAAAACCAGCACGTGGAAACTCACCCGACATAAAATTACTCTCACTGTTAATGTGTGGCTAGTTTAGCAAAAAAGCGCAAAAATACTAAGCGCTATAGTATGTTGGTATCATTTAACTATTGGTTTAAATAATATCTGTATTTTAAAGTGCTTTATTTACATGACGCTTTAATTTTTTTAAATGTTAAGAGTTGCCTAAATGTTAAGCGGTTGATCATGCTTATGTAATAAAAGGCTTGCTGCTAACCCTATTGTTTGTATAATGCTTGGCATAGAGACGAAGGCACATAAATAATCCTAAGCTCTAAAGTGGTTTTTCTTTATCTTCTCGTGTTTAGAAGGTTAAAGAAAAATGATGCCAGCGTGATGAAATTGGTAGACATGGGGGATTCAAAATCCCCTTCCGAAAGGAGTGCCGGTTCGAGTCCGGCCGCTGGTACCACTTTTTATAACCTCTGCTAGATTTAGCAGAGGTTTTTTTATGTCTAAAATTTGTGATGACGGACACGAGCGGCACTCAAGTGCGCAGGTATAAGTTAAAGTCCGGCCGCTGGTACCACTTTTTATAACCTCTGCTAGATTTAGCAGAGGTTTTTTTATGTCTAAAATTTGTGATGACGGACTCGAGCGGCACTCAAGTGCGCTGCTATAAGTTAAGGTCCGGCCGCTGGTACCACTTTTTATAACCTCTGCTAGATTTAGCAGAGGTTTTTTTATGTCTAAAATTTGTGATGACGGACTCGAGCGGCACTCAAGTGCGCTGCTATAAGTTAAGGTCCGGCCGCTGGTACCACTTTTTATAACCTCTGCTAGATTTAGCAGAGGTTTTTTATGTCTAAAATTTGTGATGACGGACTCGAGCGGAACTCAAGTGCGCTGCTATAAGTTAAGGTCCGGCCGCTGGTACCAACTTTTATAACCTCTGCTAGATTTAGCAGAGGTTTTTTTATGTCTAAAATTTGTGATGACGGACTCGAGCGGCACTCAAATGCGCTGCTATAAGTTAAAGTCCGGCAGCTGGGTGAGATTAAACCGAAACGAAGTTTCGCAGTTATTCGAAGTGAGTTCATGGATGAACGATGGATGTAGCTTCATGGACGAATTAATTACTCTATAATGGGGCTTTTACTAATAGGCTCGAGCGTCACTCAAGGTGATATTCTAAATAGTCATATCACTTTGCGTGGCTGTTTTTTCGTATTAGCTTTGTAAATGAATCAGAGGGCATAGGGCGGTACATAAAAAATCCTTGCGCTATTTCGCAGTGAGTCTTTGATACGTAATCAAGCGTTTCTTGATCCTCTATTCCCTCTGCAATAATAGCTAAATCTAAGTTATGACCAATATCGATAATACACTTGGCAATGGCAGCGCTTTGTTCATCAGTAATGACATTTTGTAAGAACGATTTGTCTATTTTTAAGTAATCGATAGGCAATAACTGTAAATAACTAAACGACGAGTAACCTTTACCAAAGTCATCCAATGCAAACGCAACACCATAGTGCTTGAGCTTATGCATGGTTTTACTCATCTTCTCTTTATTTTCCATAAAAATAGATTCAGTTAACTCAATAATTAATTGATCGCCACTAATTGATGAGTTTGAAATACTTTCAATAATGTAATCAATAAAATGTTCGTCCTGAAATTCAATAATTGATAGGTTGACCGCAAGCTTTAAAGGCGCGATGCCCTCTAGTTGCCATTGCTCTAATAGCGATATAGCCGAGCTAATAGCAAACTCACCTATTTTTTTTATTAGCCCAGTTGATTCAGCAATAGGAATAAATAAATCGGGCGGTATAGACTCTCCGCTAGCCGTAAACCAGCGCATTAACACTTCAGCTCCCAAAATCTGATTGCAGTCTAAACCTATTTTAGGTTGTAGGTATATTTCTAATTCTTGGTTGTTTATTGCTTTGCGAAGTTCGCGCTCAATATCCATTTGTTCACGGGCATGAGCTTCTAATTTCCTATGATAAAAACGGTAGGCATTTTTGCCATTATTTTTGGCATCATACATCGCCATATCGGCATTACTAAGCAAGGAGTCGGGTGTAATACCATCTTGTGGATATAACGCAATTCCAATGCTTGATGATACATATTGAGGTCGACCATTTATAAAAAATTCTTTACTTATTGTCTCTAACAACGCCTCGCACAAGTTTTCAATATTATTTTTTGACTTTACAAGCTCAACAAGTATTACAAACTCATCACCACCTATTCGGGCAAGTGTGTCTTGCTCTCTTAAACGGTGGTTAATACGCTCTACCATTTTGATTAGTAGTTCGTCGCCGCCTTTGTGGCCTTCAGTGTCGTTAACTCGCTTAAAGTTGTCTAGGTCTAAAAAGAGCACTGCGGTCATCGAATCATCGCGTCTTGCGAGTGTAAGTGAATGCTCAAGACGGTCCATAAATAATTGACGGTTTGCTAATCCTGTTAGCGCGTCATGGTAGGCTTGAAAATGAATGATTTCTTCATGTTCTTTTTCAACGCTGATATCACGAATACAAAATACACGACCAATAAGTTGGCCATTTTTAAGCTGAGGGAGTGAGCGGTAACTATAATGTTTGTCGTCGATAGATTCAAACTCGCCACTCAATGCCTGTTTTGAGTCTGCTTTTAATTGCGCGATAATATCGGCGCTTTTGTTGCCTTTTTTTATTACTTTATCTATTTGGCTAAAGTAATTATATGCGTCTAAATTAAAGCGCTCGAAGAACTCTCTGGCCATTATATTGGCGCTCACAACGTTACCTTTTAGGTCTAGCACAGTAACTTGTTCGCCTATAGCGTCAAATGTTGCGTTAAGCACACTAATTGAATGTTCTAATTGTTGCTGTGTATCTGAAAGCTCATTGAGTTGGTTTTTAAGTAAATCATTGCGTTCGTTTAATTCGTTAGACGTAATAAATAATGACCGCTCTAAAATATTAATTTCGCGCTCATTCAGTTCATAAGCATCAGATACCCGCGATATAATATCGGCATACTCTTGAACAAAGCTTTCATCAACCTTACTACGTTTTAACTGGCGTGCTAGCAGTTTGTGCAACTTGTAAACCTCTTAGTCTTCAGTTAGCAAGGTAAGTGTCATGGTTTGATTATGTAAATGACACGGGCCAAAAGGAACATGAGGCGATAACTCGCCGTAAGAGTAAAACCCGGTTCTAGTGCAGTTCTCGGGAAGTAAGTCTGCGATTGTTTCAAGTTCTTCTTCAATTAATTGGTCAAGTATCATTCGTCGACCAACACAGCTCACTAAAAGCGCAAGGCTAGGCTGGTTACTGCCCATCATTTGTATGGCGGCTTCACCCGCTTGTTGTGCTCCATCAATTAGATTTTCGTAGTTTGCGCGCATTAGTTGGCATTTAGCCCCTTCAGGAAGATTACCTGCAAAGGTCATGCTTTTTTTATCTTCATCAATACTTAAAATGGTTCTGACTACGGATTGTTCTTCACCAACTTCTTGCATAGATAGCGGGAATAATAAAGCAGAGCTTGGCAGCCCGTCAGCGTATTCACCTAGCATCGTTTTGTACAATTCCAGTGAAGGACTGTGGTCTATTTCATAAAGGGTATTTTTAGTTGATTTGGTAATTTCGCGTATAGGGCCAAATGGTTTCCACCCGCCCATGGTACCATGGCTAATATTTAACTTTTCGCCATAAAACCCAACAACAACGACTAAGCCTTTAGTTACGTTATCATTGTGCCATACTATGGTTTCTTTAAAGCGAGCCTGATCACCCGCTAAGCCACCAGTTACAAGTACGTTTTTAGGTAATGCGCCAGTAATACTCTCAATGAGCTCGCTGCCATTTATAAGCTGTCCATCAGAAACAACAAACACATAACGTAAGCCATTATGATCTAATTGATTTACAAGTGCGGTGCCCAAAGAGCTTGAGTCGGCATAGTTACTAATGTTATCTGACTTGGCAACAACATGACTTTTCTCAAAGTGGACGGCGGTCAGCGCTATGCTTTCGTCGTGTATTTCACTACCTTGAATTTCTCCGCTGGTAGAGCACCCTACAATTTCAGCCTCAGGGAAAGATGATTTTAATTGAGGCAACATGTGTGATGTTGCCATGGCATGTCTGTCACCAAAAGCAAATACTAATGCAGCATCAGATTTTTTAGGTAGCGACGTTTGCCATTTGCCTTCTTTATAAATAGATTGAAAAGTGTTCATAATTTAAAGGCTTTCCCGCACAGCTATGTTATTAATAATATAGATTATAGGGTAAATGCAGGTAAATCCACATTTGTTACGTTTAATTAACGCTCTTTTATAGTGTTTACTATTTTATAAATTAAGTATTTAACTCTTTTAGATAAGTAATGTGGCTTCACATTTAAAAATTGATTTTTTGCTTAAATACAATGAAATCCAACTTAAATGTTTTAGCGTATAATGTAATTAAGTATCATGTTTACAACACGGTTTTAAGAACGTTCATATGACTCAGCTAAGTGCCAAACAAAATATTCAAGCAATTGTTAAAGCTATAAAAGCCGAAGAGGCAGTACTTCGCCAAAAATACCCTTTGCTTGCTCATCAAAATACCATT
The DNA here is from genome assembly GCF_022809815.1 of Pseudoalteromonas sp. APM04. NCBI lineage: Bacteria > Pseudomonadati > Pseudomonadota > Gammaproteobacteria > Alteromonadales > Pseudoalteromonadaceae > Pseudoalteromonas > Pseudoalteromonas sp. APM04. The sequence continues at coordinate 2,781,081 of NZ_CP094441.1, read as the reverse complement.
GGGCTTGTTATATTATTGCTCTCGTTGAGTGCTTTAATTGGTGTTGGGGTTTTGTATTACCTTGCCATTATACCTGCATGGGCTTGTATTATTTTGGCAGCGATGGCGGCTTCGATTTCTCACGAACTTGAGCATGATCTCATTCATAAACAGTATTTTAGTAACCAGCCTTTAATCCATAATTTTATGATGTTAACTGTTTGGTTAATGAGGCCAAACACCATTAGCCCATGGTATCGCCGCAAAATGCATTTACATCATCATAAAACATCAGGTACGGAGCAAGATCTCGAAGAGCGCTTAGTGGGCAATGGCATTAAAAATCCATTTATGCGTGCGCTTGTTATTGTGGACGGTTTACTCGGTTTAGTTATTAATACCAAACGTTTTAGTAAAGAAATTAAAGGATTTAGTTTTTTAAGCGTGTTTAATGCGGGCTTTCCAGTAACAACTACATATTTTATTATTTTGTATAGTGTAATTATATTCCATACAGTTAACTTATTTGTACCCATTGAAGCAAGCACCCCGGCTCTAGCGTTAGAGGTTTTAAATGTGTTTGAATTTATGATGATTGTGTTAATTGTGCCAAATATAGTGCGCTCAAGCTCGCTTAACTTTGTTACCTCAAGCATGCATTACTATGGCGGCGTTAATAACATGCTAGAGCAAACTCATGTACTAACAAGCCGTTTATTTATGCCGTTTCACTTGTTTTGTTTTAATTTTGGTAAAACGCATACCATCCATCACTTTGTACCAAATCAGCCATTTTATTTACGCCAAATGTTAAGCAAAAAAATACTCGACGTAATGCGCCAGCATAATGTACGGTTTAATGATTTTAACAGCATTAAAAATGCAAACGCTTATAAAGCCCAAGCTAATTAATGCAAAAGCAATTTGAGCTTTATTTTTAAAACCAATCGTATTTGCGATTGGTTTTTTTTTAATTACATTTACCATTTAAATTAAGTTTTAGTATCGCAGAGTAAATCTATGTCGTCTGTGCGATTTAAGGATAGTGCATTTAAAATGGTGTAGGCTATAACTCAACAGCACTTTTCGATAACACTAAATCGGTTGTTGGGCTTCATTAAAATAATAAAGGAAAACAGGATGAAAAAATCACTACTTTCAGTGGTATTAGGTTTTGCTGCACTTGGTACATTTAACGCGCAGGCAAACCTTGATCAACACGTTAAAAATGTAGAGCAGCAGGTAATTGAATGGCGACGTGACTTTCACCAAAACCCTGAGCTTGGTAATCGTGAAACACGTACCGCAGGCATTGTGGCTAAACACTTAAAGTCGTTAGGTATGCAAGTACAAACCGATATTGCTTACACTGGTGTTGTGGGTATTTTAAAAGGCGCAAAGCCTGGTCCTACGGTAATGCTACGCGCCGATATGGATGCACTACCGGTAACAGAAAAAACAGATGTGCCATTTAAATCAACCAAAACCACAAATTTCCGCGGTGTAGATGTGGGTGTAATGCATGCCTGTGGGCACGACACGCATGTAGCCATGTTGATGGGCGCAGCACAAGTATTGGCCGATATGAAAAGCGAGCTGCACGGTAATATTATGTTTGTGTTTCAGCCAGCAGAAGAGGGCGCACCTATTGGCGAGGAAGGCGGTGCAGAATTGATGCTCAAAGAGGGGATATTTACCAAATATAAACCCGACGTGGCATTTGGTCTTCACATAACATCGAGCTTACACAGCGGCAAAATTGGTTACAGAAGCGGCCCTGCTATGGCCAGTTCTGATAGGTTTGAAATTACTGTTAATGGTCGTCAAGCACATGGTTCAGCACCGTGGACTGGGGTTGACCCTATTGCAGCGGCTGCACAAATTGTAACGGGTGTTAACCATATTGTGAGCCGCCAAGTAAATATAACCAAAGAGCCCGCAATTGTGTCGTTTGGCAAAATAGCAGGTGGAGTGCGCAATAATATAATTCCTGAAAAAGTTGAAATGGTAGGTACAATTCGCAATTTTGATATGAATAATAGAGCACAGATTTTTGAAAAAATAAAAACAACGGCTACACATATTGCTAAGTCGTCGGGAGCAACTGCCGATGTGCATATTCATGAAGGTTACCCAGTAACGGTGAATAACCCTGAGCTTACTGCGCAAATGCTGCCAACCCTCGCAAAAGCGGCGGGTAAAAATAACGTAGTGGAAATGAATAAGATTACAGGTGCAGAAGACTTTTCGTTTTATGCATTAGAAGTCCCAAGTGTCTTTGTATTTTTAGGTGGTACGCCAAGTAGCCAAGATTTAAAAACGGTACCAAGTAATCATTCACCTTATTTTTATGCTGACGAATCATCGTTTAAAGTAGGGACTAAGGCATTAAGCCAGCTCGCTGTAGATTACTTAGATAGTAAAAAGTAGGCTGCTAACAATTGAGTTAGTAAAAGTCATAAGCTAACTCAATGTATTTTAAGCGTAGTACGTAAAGGTGTGTGAAGGCTCTATAGGCCTATGTTAGAGGATTACTATATGAAAATCACAGGAAGCTGTTTTTGTGGCGATATAACTTATGAGGCCACCACACAAAATAATAACGTAGTAGTATGTCATTGCAGTGATTGCCAACGGATGTCGAGTGGACCATTTAGAGCCGTTGTAATTGCAGATCCTAATTCGGTTGATTTTACAAAAGGACAACCGAAAGAGTATGTAAAAACAGCGCAAAGTGGCAATAAGCGAGCGCAAGGTTTTTGTGCAAATTGCGGTACGTCACTTTATGCAACAAATGAGTCTTCTATCGATCGTATATATGGGTTGCGTTTAGGTTCGATTGATCAGCGCGATTTGTTTAAACCTTCAATACAAATTTGGACAAAGTCAGCATTGCCTTGGCTTGATGATTTACATCATGTTGATGCATTTGATAGCACCCCAAAGAATTAGTCTTATAAATGCTTTAAACCTCATTCCTGCAGTAAATAAAGCGACTTATACGTATATAAGCCGCTTTATTTTAATAGCTTTATTTACCAAGTATACGATGCCGATAACATGGCATTGCGTGGTTTACCCGGAAAATATCTATCGCCTGTAAAACTAGTGTAATCAGCTCGCTCTGCATACGCTTTATTGGTCACATTTATAATACGAGCCATAACTTCAAGATTTTTTGTTGCTTGCCACTGGGCGCGTAGGCTAAGAACCGAATGGCCTTCGTATTCATTTAAGTTCTCAGGGTCTGTGTAGTAATGGCCAACATGATGCCATTGAAGTGCAAATTGGGTGTTGTTACGTGCTTGCCACGTAATATCAATATTAGCAATGTTGCGTGGTGCGGTATCTATGTCGTTGCCATTTATGTTTAGGCCGTTAATAACTTGGTTGTTAGTGTAACTATGTTTAGCATGTGTACCTGCAAAGTTAACCGACACGTTATTGGGTAATTGATAATTAAGCTCAAGTTCAACCCCTCGATGGCGAGAGCTGCCATCATTTACAGTGAAAAAGTCGCTATCACGATAAATAGTATTGTGTTTACTCATAGCATATACAGATAAGCCGTAATTAAATGCACTGTATAATCCTTTTATACCAAACTCAGCGTTGTTAGCTATTTCTGGGTTTAAGTTAGCGGTGGTTTGCTCGCGTTGTAATTGATATAACTCAGCAGCTTGTGGCGCTCGGTAACCGCGAGAAAAGTTAGCGTAAAACGTGTTATTACTGTTGTATTGGTAACTTATTCCAAGTTTAGGTGAGGCATTACTAAAGCTATTTTTAGTGCTAGCAGGACGACTGTATCGGCACCCACCAAACCCGCACTCGCTACCATCTTCTTTTGTTCTACCCGCAAGCATATTATTTGTGTAGTCGTACTGCATGTGCTCGTAACGAACCCCGGCTGTTAATAGCCATTTATTTAATTGCCAATTCACGGATGCAAATGGTGCATAAAGTGTGGCATTGACGTTGTAATCGTAATGTTTACCCTTTGGCACGGTAGCCACTAAAAATGCCGAACCTTGCGTTGCCTCGTTTTGACTTTGTAAAAAGTCGGCTTGGGTGTACTCGCCATCTAAGCCTAAGTTCAGAGTTACATTGTTATTTATACTGTGCTTATAAAGCGATTGAACACCAATACCTGTTTGACTGTTTTTTTCAAGGGGTGTACCTGGTAAAAAGTGCTTAAAAAAGTCCATACTTTGATCGCGCATATACACAGTGGTAGAAAGTAAATCGTTATTGGCTAATTGCCATGTTGCATTGCTCCACGCTCGCAAAGATGTTGCCTTTCTAAATGCATCAGGATCGAAGTTTTGCTGTGCTATATCTTTATTTTTATAGCTTTCAAACCCAGTAATAAAACCAGCTGTTTGCTGATCTAAATGTGTATAAGTTATACCTGATGTGAGCAATAGATTATCGCGCTCTAGACGATGGCGTATATTTACTTTTTGTTGTTTAACACTTTCATCATCACGGTACCCTGTATCGTCAGTAATACTGGCGTTTATGCCAATTCCGCTGTTCCCATAGTCTTGCCCTGCACGTAATTTAACGCGTGCATAGCCATATGAGCCATAATCTACGCCCAATAAACCGCCGCCTTGAGTTGTGTCGGGTGTTATTACATTAATAACACCATGCACAGCATTTGAGCCGTATAAAGCAGAGCCCGGCCCTTTTAACACCTCAATGCGTTGGGCCATCTCACTATGCGATTCAAATAGCTCGTTAATATTACAAAAACCCGCAGCGCGAAGCGCTATTCCATCTTCTAAAGTTAGCACACCACCACATGCGCCAGCCCCAGACAAAACTGGCGAGCGAAGCGCAGGTAAATATTCTTGGCCATTGCCGCGCTGTACATTAGCACCAGCAACGCGTTGCAGGGCTTCTTCAATGTGAGTGGGTGCAATGCTCTTAAGTTGCGCCTCGGTTAGGGTAGAAATAGACAATGGAAGGGGTGTAGAAAGCGCTTCGACCCTCGATGCTGTGGTGGTAATAACTTCAATTGAGTCTGTACTTTTCTGATCAGCAACAACAGCTTGGCTAAACGGCAAAATGAGCGGCAAACAATAATATTTCATACATACCTAAAACGTTTGGGGAAATAGCTTGGTTAAATGATATGTGGTTTTTATAGGCTTTTAAACTTGTTGCGTTAAAGTGCATGTATAACCGTAAATTATTGTTCGTAATATTGCTTTATTTGCTTATCAATTAAATTTATATCGACTACACCCGGCTTAAATGCAATATAAACAGGTAAGCTGGATTCATGGAACTGACGAGCGTGAATGCCGACACTGTTTTTTGCAAACCAAAGCCCAGCTTGATAATTAGTGATTATAAAATCAACACGCTTTTTTTCTAATAACTTGAAAGAATCTGACGTTGAAAGTGCATGCATTATATTTTTAGGCAATATTTTGTATTTATCAGCTATTTCATTAGGTAAGGCAACGCCTCGGAGCATAGCTATTCTAGTGCTAGAAAAGTCTTTGTTATTTAGGGTACTTTTATCTAAAGCAAATAATCCAAATTTGGTGACATGTGTAGGGTGCTGAGTAAACTCTAAATGCTTTTTACGTAGGGTATTTGTTGCTAAAGAGAAATAACAGTCGTAATAGTTAAGGGTCATTTCTTTTTTTACGCGTGCCCATGGTAAGTGTATTACTTTAATGTTTAAGCCTAAGCTTTGATTTAAGTAATTTATCAGTTCAATGTCTGAACCGGTAAAAATGTTTTTTTGCTCATCAAAAATAGTATAAGGCGGGTAGTGAGTTGTAACGCAGCGTAATGTTTTACTTGACTCGGCAACTGCTAACGATGGCGCCATTAAAGCTAAGATTAATAAAATAAAACGCATGACTATCAAATCCATTTTCTTTTAAGTATATAAGCTATTTTTTAATTTTAAAGTGAGTGATGAAATTGATGATCTACGCGCTTTTAAGTCGCGTATAAGATTAATTTTTGGAACACACCATGTTTAACGCAGAGCAGCAATCACGCATTATTGAAATGGCGTGGGAAGATAGAACGCCATTCGAAGCCATTGAACAACTATACGGATTAAAATACCCTCAGCTCGTCGTTTTTATGCGAGAGCACATCTCTAAAGGGAGCTTTAAAGTGTGGCGTAAGCGCCACGCAGGGCGTAAAACTAAGCACTTAAAGTTACGCGATCCCGCTATTATGCGCAGTCATTGTAAAACTCAGTACAAACACCGTTAATACCGTAAATTTAAGCGCTATTTCATTTGATGTTCATCCTAGCTTGGTAGTCTTAGATGACTTTTAGCACTGGAGATACTTATGAAAGCAGCTATTTATATCACACTCATCACACTTGCGCTGTCATCTGTTGGGGCACAAGCTAACCCAAACAAAGACAATCATGGCCAGCACCAAGGTAAAAAGGTTGGCCATAAAAAGCACAAGCATCATGATCACAACTCTCTTTCTAAAAAAGAGAAAAAGCAGCTACTTCGTGCAGGGTGGACTCCGCCAGGTAAAAATAAGCGTTACCATACTGGTGATATTTTAGAAGTTGATATATACAAACGTGGTAGGGTTGTTGAACGTTCTAGAAATAATGGTACTGTAAGTATCGAAATCGACCGTAAAATTATCCACTTAGTACACGATACACGAGAAATATTATCAATTTTGAGTCGCTAAATTAATTTAAAGGGATTTAAGTAATGCTTACATTGTTGGCTGTAACTACTGGCTTTTTTTTACTGGTAACTTTACTACCCATGTCATACAGCCAGCATTACTTGGTTAGAAGTTGCGATTTTGTTCGTTTGCAAGTGTTATATATTGCTGGTTTTATATTTGCTAGTTCACTATTTTTGTTATGGCTAAATAGTGATACGCACTATATTTATATTACGCTCGCATCTGTAATTATTATGGTTTTACAAGGTAAGTGGATCTTTCCTTATACTTGGCTTGCAAAAAAAGAAGTACAAAGCGCGAGCAAAAACAGCGAGCACAGTATAAGAATTATGTCGGCTAATGTGCTTATGTCAAACCACAATAGTGAGCAACTAATAGCGTTGGTGAATCAGCATAAACCTGACTTACTTATTACACTTGAAAGCGATAGCTGGTGGGAAGAAAAGCTATCTGTGCTTAAAAAAAACTACCCTCATTATATCGAATGCCCTAAAGACAATCGCTATGGCATGCACTTATACAGCAAATTTAAATTACTCGATGCGCAAATATGTGAGCTCATTGAAGATGATATTCCTTCAATTCATATTTTATTTGAAAACGACGAAGGCCTTGAAATGCAAGGGCACTTTATTCACCCAGCACCACCAAGCCCAACTGAAGAAGATTCATCGCGCCCACGCGACTCAGAACTAATAATGGTTGCCAAAGCAGTTAAAAACCCAACTCGTCCAACAATCGTAGCGGGTGATTTAAACGATGTAGCATGGTCGCGCAGTACGCGTTTATTTATGCAAATAAGTGGCTTTTTAGATCCCCGTAAAGGTCGCGGCTTTTATAATACATTCCACGCGGGTTACTTTTTTATGCGCTGGCCGCTCGACCACCTATTTCATAGCCAGGGTTTTAAGGTTAAGCGTATTGAGCGCTTAGCTAAATATGGCTCAGACCACTTTGCGCTGCTTACCGAGCTTTCTTATGAAAATGCCAGTCAGCAGTCATTAGAGGACAAACCCGACAAGTTAAAGCAAGAAGAAGTAGCAGAACTTACCATGAGCAAAGCCGATAAGCGAAAAGTCCCCAGGTTTGAAAAATAGTAATTGTTATTAGGTTGTGTAGGTCGAATAAGCGAAGCGCCAACGACTAAGCATTAACGTATGAATATCTAGCGCCTCGGCAGCGTCTTTTGACATGACATCGTCTCGTAAGCTTAGTTCGAATGCTTTAATTTTGAAGTTAACGGGGTAAAACGATGTCTTCCTAGATTGGGTATATCTGGGCATTTTAGCCTCCTCAAAGTAATGAGGAGGTGTCTACTAAAACGGGTGAGGAGTAATTACCCTTTTGAGTGCATTGTTATATTTTTATTGCGCCAAGTCTTCTTTTTTGGTTGAAACAGCCAATAGTGATATTGAAGCGGCATAAGTAGAAAAGAAAGCGATATACGCTACACACAAACCGACTAAGCCGAAAACATTGCTTTCAATTGATATGTCATAAATTAAATATGCTGATATTGGTAATGAGATAATTGAAAAAGCTTTACCGCGAGAAAGGATCACTAGCTTATTTTTAATATAAGGAATTGCAAGGATCAATACTGGAATCAATAATAGCCCAGCAAATAAGATATCGATTTTAACTTCTGAATTCATTTAATGCTCCAATTCGTTTGAAATATAACGCTTCATCAAGAAGCGGTCTAGGCTTGCTAAACTTATGTGACGAAGGAACTCGCTCAAGCCGTGACGAGTCTTTCTTCAGTGACTTATAGTTCGACCAAGCCACTTAATTTAAAAGTAACTGACTATTATATTAAGTGGAATATGCTTCTGTTGGTTACGAATATTGAATGACGAACATCCAATGTTTTTAACAAGACGTTCGAGCCAACAGAGCACCTCGATTTCAAAACGCATACTCAGGGATTGCCGACCAAGACTATCTATAAGACCTGCGAGAAACGAGATTTAAGCACATTCCGTCCTTAACTTTAACCGTAGGCGCTATAAAATGAAAGCATATAACGTTGATAATTTTGCTGCACTCATTGGCATTGATTGGGCCGATAAAAAACATGATATTTGTGAGCATCCAACAAGCACTAATAAATATCATTACACCGTTGTTAAACACAGACCTGAAGCGTTGCATGAATGGGCTATGGATATTAAACAGCGTTATCCAGACCAGAAAATAGCGATTGTTTGCGAACTTAAAAAAGGCCCGCTTATTTATGCATTAGCTAAATACGACCACCTTACTTTATTCACCGTTAATCCTTGTGCTGTTGCTAAATATCGCCAGGCTTTTACGCCCAGTGGCGCAAAAGATGACCCATCAGATGCCTTTCTGCAAGTTGAAATTCTTAAGTTACACATGGATAAGCTCTCTGTCATTGAGCCCGAGTCAGCAGCTATGCGAACGCTGTCTCAGCTTGTTGAATATCGCCGAAGTTTAGTGCAAGACAGTGTCGATTTATCCAATAAAATAACGGCGACATTAAAGAATTATTACCCGCAGGCACTTGAATGGTTTAAAGAAAAGGACACGTATATATTCTGCGACTTCATTCAGAAATGGCCATCACTCACTGCGGTTAAAAAAGCAAGAAAACAGACCTTACTCGACTTTTTTGAGAGTCATAATTCACACTATTGCACGGTTAATAATGCACGACTAGACAGTATTAAAAATGCGATGCCATTAACTCTGGACGAAGGAGTAATTGTACCTAATCAAATGCTCGTTGAAGTGCTTATCACGCAATTTAAAGTGTTATTAAAGGGCATTGAAAAGCTCGATAAAGCAATAAAATCGGCTTATAAAGCCCAGCAGGATAAAAAGATATTTGATAGCTTACCCGGCGCAGGTCCACAACTCGCCCCACGTTTACTTGTTGCTTTTGGGAGTAATCGTGCGCGTTACAATGATGCTGCAGAACTTCAAAAGTACGCTGGTATAGCGCCTGTTATTGAGCGCAGTGGTCAAAAAATGTGGACGCATTGGCGTTATAGTTGCCCCACTTTTTTAAGGCAAACATTTGTAGAATGGGCAGGCTTTTCTATTCGTTATTCATTTTGGGCTAAAGCGTATTATGAGCAACAAAAAGCCAAGGGTAAGCCGCATAACAGCATTATTAGATCACTGGCATTTAAATGGATAAGGATTGTATTTAGGTGTTGGAAAACGAATACACCCTACGATGAATCGACGTATTTAGCAGCATTGAAACGCAGAGGCTCACCACTTTTAAAATTTGCAATTAATAGCTAAATTTTACTAGTCGTCCACCTCAGGGCGTGTTGTTATATTTATGTCACTTTAATACTTTATCTAAGTAAGGTTCGATTTCAGCACTTTCATCATTAGCGGTCTTTATCCCAAGAATGAGTATGGAAAGAGCAAACCAGCCAATAGCGAAACCAAAATTAAAAAGTATTAAGAAGACTAAAGCTGGTATTCCGCACCAAAGAAACATAATTAGCAACCGGCGAGAAATATTTATAGGTTTGTCTTCTCTGAATTGTTTAACTGCGCTATTTACGATCTCTATTTTTTCACTTTGCTTGAGACCTTTTAATCTTTTGTCATCATATAAATTAAAATAAAACATTAAACCTCCTTGTAAATATAACGCTCCGCATAAATGGCGGATAACAGTTGGCTAAACTTAGCGAAGAATGAGCGCCAGCCAACTGTTAGGCGTCCATTTTAATGCGTTTGTTAGGAGTGCCTACTCCTGATATCTAGAGATAGCGAGTTTTTTAGCTTTCTCAACTGCTACAACACCACTATCTAAAAGGATTTTACCTAATATTTCATCGCTTCTTTGAGAAGCCATGTTTGAATATTTATTCCCAATTTTTTGCGCGACATAACACCATGCATAAGCTTCTTGTAAGTCTAGTATTGGTTTTTCAGTTGATAATGAAACACACAAACCAAACGGAGCGAATTCGTATTTAAATTTCGCTGACTCTAGTAGGAACTCAAGTCCCAAATTAGGATCAAATTCCTTTCTGTCTTCTTTAAATAGCTCTGTACCGATCACGAACAATTGCTCTGGCGTATATTTGCTTTTATCTTCTGCAAATACGGTACCTGACATTAGCAACGATAGTAAAAAAATATGCAGCCTCATCAGCACTCCTAACGCCCCTATTAAACGGCACAGACTTGTGGCCTACACTTTGTGAGGCACGAACAATGGCCGCGAGTATGGGGCCGGTTGAATGGATTGTTATGTTTTACTTTACTCTAAAGTTATTTAGCATTTTATAAAAGTCCTCTTGATATTCATAAAAGCTAGAATCTAACTTACCCAGTTCATCAATTTTCTTGTCTTCTTCAATTTCCAATTCCATTTGTCTATCAGTGCGAGTTAGAGGTAGTGAACCAGAAAAAGCAATATCGATAGCCTGTTTAAGCAATTTTGCTGTCTCGGTAGCGCCTATTTTATTCAATGAATCCAAAGCCAACCCTGCATTATCACCTGCGGAATTCCAAAAATATTGATGAAACCCTCCGTTGCTTACTTCAGCTTCCAACCACCAAATAGCAAATATGGCCTTTTCTTTTTCACTCAAACCATCGATGCCAACAAGTTGATATTTCAACTCAACGGAATCGTAAGACTCTGGATATTTTTCAGCCAATGCAACACCTGATATAAAAAGGAAAACAATAAAAATTTTACTCATAATTACTCGTAAAACATAACAATTTAATCAAAGGACACTTTCCCCATATTTGCGTAAAAAGGTCCTTATTTTATGAGTTTCTATTATTAGCAAATAGTGTAACTTATTGCCAGATATAAATATTATTCTTAATGTAGGTTATTTAAGCATGTAGAAAAAAGGAAAGTTTCCTCTTATTATTCCCAAACTAGCGCTCACCTTGGTAAAGGTTGCTTTGCATTGTGAATTCATCGTTGCCTTTTAGGCCAACCCTCGGGTTTTTATCTGATTTTTAAGCTTAGATTTTGTCGCATTTATAGTGTTTTTCTAGCTTGCTCAATACATTCAAATTTTTTACTTGTAATGCTTTTTATGTTTTGTTCACCACCGCATTCAATGGCAGCCATTTTTTTGTGATTATATACATTATAGGTTTGTGCTAAAGCACCTGCTGATAATGCAACCGCTGCAATAACGACTAATTTTTTTATCGTTTTATTCATATTTAATCCTTTATGCTGCTGCACTTTATTGAGACTTTTGCAGTTAAGGCATTCAGCTTTTTATGAAATATTGAATGAGTAGTAAATAAGTTAACAGCCATTAAGCTGGCTTAAAACCCTAAATTTGTAACAGTGTATGTGTGCTAAACTATTTTTGATTATTAGCGCTTAGCGAGTTTTTATTTGTTAAGCATAAAAAAGCCTAAAAGCGGCAGTTCGCTTTTAGGCTTAATATTTATTGCTGCTATTTTATTCAATAACAGGTATGTTGCATTTATTATGCGTTGGCAATCATAATGCTCTTAATATTCACAAATTCGCGCATACCAAAGCCACCATGCTCTCGGCCGTAGCCACTTTCTTTAACACCACCAAACGGCAGGTTAGGCTGTGCAAGGCCGTAACCGTTAATGTTGATCATACCGGTGTCAAAGTGCTTTTTAGCCAGTTCAATGGCTTTTTTCTCATCCTTTGAAAAAATACCACCGCCTAAACCATAGCGAGAGTCGTTGGCAATGCGCATAGCATCGTCGTTGTCTTTTGCTTTAATAAGTGAAGCGACAGGGCCAAATAATTCGTCGTCGTATGCAGGCATGCCCGGCGATAAGTTATCGAGAATTGTAGGCGGGTAGTAGTAACCCGTTTGCGATGGAATTTCACCACCCGTTACAATATTTGCACCTGCTTTAACCGATTGCATGACTTGGTCATGAATACCGTCGCGTAAATCTTCACGTGCCATTGGGCCAAGGTCTGTGTCATCGGCCATGGGGTCACCCATTTTAAGGGCTTCAAATTGTTCTTTAATTTGTGCTTTAAAGTCATCGTAAAGTGACTCAACCACAACAAAACGTTTTGCTGATACACAGGTTTCACCGTTATTGATCATACGTCCTGTTACACAGGTTTTAACGGCAAGTTCTAAATCGGCATCATCCAGTACTAAGTAGGCATCGTTACTGCCAAGCTCCAGTACTGTTTTTTTAACGTGTTTACCGGCTTCTTCGGCTACTTTTTTACCCGTACCATCACTGCCTGTAAAGGTTACACCGCTAATTGCTTTGTGGGCAATTAGGCTGCTTGCTGTTTTACCATCAATAAGTAAATTGCTAAAGCAATGCTCCGGGAAACCGGCTTGTTTAAATAGGGCTTCGATTTTTTCAGCCATGCCAAAAACGTTACCTGCGTGCTTAAGCACGGTCGTGTTACCGGCCATAATGTTAGCTACGCTGTAGCGAATAACTTGATAAAGCGGGAAGTTCCAAGGTTGAATGCCTAATAAAACGCCCGTAGGTTGGTAACTAATAATGGCGCGGCCACCGTCCATGTCTCGTTCTTCGTCCGCTAAAACTTGTGGGCCGTTTTCAGCTGTATAACGACAAATTCCGGCACATAGTTCAACTTCTTGAAAGCCTTGCTCATACACTTTACCCATTTCTTCGGTCATTAATTTAGCAATGGCTTCTTTTTGTTCTTCAAAAAGTGTTGCGAGGGCATTTAAATGTTTTGCGCGTTCGCTAAATGACGTTAAACGCCACTTTAAATATGTTTCGTGAGATTTTTCGATTACTTGCTCTGCCTCATGTTGAGAAAGTAGCGTGTAGGTATCGATGGTTTGCTCAGTTGCCGGATTAATCGTTTTAACTGTATTGCTCATTCCTATCTCCTTACAATTTATGTAAGCAGATAGGTGCAAATCAAAGGCCAATATAATCGCAGGAATGGTTTTGTTTTAACTTGTTGATTGTTATTGGCTATTTTATTTTTAAAGTCTTGTTTTACTTTTTTAATTTATAATTTTGTAAATTAGATAAAGTAAAAAGTACTGGTCAGTGCAAAATTTACAAACTGATTAATAAATTATACTTGGCTTTAAAATAGCGTTTGTACAATTTGTTTGAGCAGGTAGGTTTCTCGTAAAATAGAAAGGCCTTGTTTTTCACTATTGGCTAATGTGCGTTCGTTATGTGCAATTGCATCGTTTATATCAACCCACTTTGCGGTCATGCCATTTTGCTGTTCGTAGTGCTCTAATTTTGCTTTGCCAAATTCATCGGCAATATTACACACGTAGCAATACGATTTAATATGAATAATATCAAAGTCGTTTTTATACCAAGGGCGATACTCTTCGTAGAGACCAAAATCTTTAACCACAGTAATATTTTTAGCGCCGGTTTCTTCGCTCAACTCGCGAATTAAGCCTTGTTCAACGCTTTCACCCTCATCTACACCACCGCCAGGTAGGCTATAATCTTCATAACGATTTGTGTACATAAGTAATATTTTATTGTTTTTTATTACAATGGCACGAGCGGTAATACGTGTGAAATGAGTGCCTTGGTTTATATTAATGCCAGAGTGGATTAAGGTTTTTAATTGCTGCATTTCATCTCCTTTTATTAACATACGAGTATATCAGCTGTATAAGTATTACTTGCAAATAAAAATTGTTTTTATTGTGATCGTTATGCTTTCAGCTTACGTAAATAGAGGGTTGATATAATAGGACAATAAATCATTTAAGTTATTTTAAAAGATTAGCTCAATACGTACCTTTAAATTAGTTCTTAGGATGCGTAGAATAAAAAAAAAGAACAGGGATTTATCATGTTAAACATACTTTTAGTAGATGATGACGTTGAATTTAGTGACGTTGTTTGCCACATAGTCGAATTCCTCGGCCACAATATAAGCACCGCAACCAGTTTAAAAGAAGCACACCAATGGTTTGAAAATAATACCTTTGATCATGTGTTACTTGATTTCATGTTACCTGATGGAAGCGGACTTCATTTGCTTGACCATTTAAAAATAATTGGCCAGTCTCCAAAAATTACACTCATATCGGGCCACCCTTCAGTGAAGGGAATATTGGCTGATATGTGTGAGCCTAATATTGGGCACCTTCTAAAACCCCTTCAACGCGAAGATTTAGAGCTTGTTTTAAATGGCCCTAAAAAAGTAGCCGTTAAAAAGGCAAAAACCAGTGGTATTACGCGTCATTTTGGCAGCTTAATTGGCGAGTCAGAGCCAATGCACAAACTGTACAATATGATTGAGCGAGTAGCCAAAACAAATGCCAATGTCATGTTAATGGGCGAAAGTGGCGCAGGTAAAGAAGTTGTGGCTCAGGCAATACACAATGCAAGCCAGTGCGAAGGCCCATTAGTGGCTAGTAACTGTGGTGCACTTTCGAAAGAGCTGATTGGCAGTGAATTATTTGGCCATGAAAAAGGCGCATTTACAGGTGCAATTGCGCGTAAAGAAGGGGTATTTGAGCAATCAAACGACGGTACTTTGTTTTTAGATGAAGTAACCGAAATGCCAATTGATATGCAGCCTAATTTATTACGAGTTCTTGAGACTAAAAAAGTAACGCGTGTAGGGGGCAATAAAGAAATTCCAACCAATTGTCGAGTAATCTCTGCAACTAACCGAACGTTAGAAGAATTGGCTCAGAACAACGTTATTCGTGAAGATATTTACTTTAGGCTCGCAGTGTTTCCTATTGATATACCGCCTTTAAGAGATCGAAAAGACGATATTCCATTGTTAGCAAAAGCATTTTTAGATCAGCTAAACGATGAGAATGGCACCGCATTTAGTTGGACTGCTGCACAGCTTAAAGAGCTGCAAAGTTATGAGTGGCCGGGCAATGTGCGTGAAATTCGCCATGCTATTCACCGTGCCTTTATCATGAGTGACCCTAAATCAGGCGAAGTGACACTGCCAGATAATCTAGAGTCGCCATTTTCACGTGTAAATAATCAAAGTGCTGATAACGCAGTGTCGGCTGGACAAACCATAGAAGAAGTTGAAAAAGAGCTCATTCATGCAACGCTCGACAAGGTGCAAGGGAATAAAACACTTGCTGCACAAATGCTAGGAATTAGCACTAAAACACTTTATAACCGCCTTAATGCTTACGGTGGTATTGGCGAGTATAAATAAGTTGAGAGGTAACATGACACAGAACAATCAACCGGAGCCGCTTAATAAATTAGTTCATGACGCAAGAGCCCCTTTAAATCGTATTTCAATGAATGCTGAACTAATTAAGTTAGTACTTGAAAACGATATGCCAAAAGAAAAGGCACTCGAGGCACTAAATAAAATTATTAGCAATTGCCAACAATGCAGTGAAAGCTTACAAAAAATTGTTGATTCACAATGATGAAAGCGTGTTTTATGCGCAAACAGGAAACTAAATAAGCATGCAAAAACAACAAGGTAAAGCGAATGTTACGTGGGCGGCTTTTATAGTTGTGGTGTTATCTATTATTGTGGGTAATGCTTTTTTGGCATTAAATACAATTCAAGGGTTAACCCAAACACAAAAAAGCTTAGACAACACTAGCATGCTAAGTTCGGCAATAGAGCAATTGCATTTATCTATTGTACAGGCTGAGTCTGGGCAGCGTGGCTATTTATTAACGGAAGAAGATGATTACCTTACACCTTACTTCGATGCAATTGGCCAGTTAGAAGCACAAACAGACCATGTTAAATCACTGCATTCGGAAATTGATGGTCAGTCTGAACGAATAGCCCAGCTGCTTGTTTTAGTACAAAGTAAAATTAAAGAGCTTAAAAAAACAGTTAACTTAGCGCTTGATGATAAAGAGCGCCGTGCTTTAGCTATTTTAAATACCCACGACGGCCGAGAGCTTTACAAGCAAATTCGTGAACGCGTAAATGATATTCAAGACCGTGAATTACTGTTTAAAGTGAGCCATTTTTCAAAGCTTGCTCAAATCAAAAACGAGGCCAAAATTACGTTTGCGATTACCGCGATTACTAGTGCAATACTGATTATAGGCATGTTTGTAATGACACGCTTAAACCTCAGAAATGCCGCTCAATATCGATTTGATCTTGAGAAACAAAACGAAACATTGGCTAGTAAAGTATCTGAACGCACGCAAGAGCTAACCTTGTATTCAGACGAATTAAGCAGAAGTAACCGGGAGTTGGAAGAGTTTGCTTTTGTGGCAAGCCATGATTTGCAGGAACCTCTTCGTAAAATTCAAGCATTTAGTGACCGGTTAGAAACCATGTTCAAAGATGATTTAGGCGAAAAAGGCTTAGATTATATTGGCCGTATGAAAAACGCCGCACAGCGAATGTCGAACTTAATTAACGACTTGTTAGAGTTTTCGCGTGTTACTACGCGTGGTAAAGACTTTGATGATACTAACTTAAATGAAGTAGTTGACGATATTCTTAGCGACTTAGAGATTGCAATAAAAGAGTCAGATGCACAAATTGAAGTGGCAGAGTTGCCTGTTATTCAAGCAGATAAAAGCCAAATGCAGCAACTTTTTTTAAACTTACTCTCGAATGCGGTTAAGTTTAGACGCCAAGATGTGAGTCCGCATATAAAAATTAGTTACGAACATGAGGCTATTTTTAATGAAGATCACAATGCAGAATTAAGCTTTCAAGTAATTACCATAAAGGATAATGGCATAGGGTTCTCTCAAGACTATGCTGATAAAATATTTGTACCGTTTCAGCGTTTGCATGGTCGCTCACAATATAAAGGGACAGGTATTGGTCTTTCTGTGTGCAGACGGATTGTAGAGCGCCATGGCGGTACTATTACAGCTCAAAGTAAAGACGGTGAAGGTGCAACCTTCATTATAAAACTACCAGTGGAAGCTGCGCTTTTCACCTTGCAAGGAGAGGCTTAAATGCCCTACACAAAAGTTAAACCAATTACTATTTTAATGGCTGACGACGACGAAGATGATCGTTTATTAACGCAAGATGCACTTGCTGAAAGCCGAGTACTTAACGAGCTGCACTTTGTAGAAGATGGTGTTGAGTTACTTGAGTATTTGGAGCGCAAAGGAAAGTTTGCTGATAAAGAAGTATCGCCGCGTCCTGGGCTAATTTTACTTGATTTGAACATGCCAAGAATGGATGGCCGCGAGGCGTTAGAGGCGATTAAAGCAAACCCAAATTTAAAAGGGATTCCAGTTGTTATTTTAACCACATCGAAACAAGAAGAAGATATGGTTAAAGGGTATAACTTAGGTGCAGCTTCATACATTACTAAGCCTGTTACTTTTGATGGCTTAGTTGATTTGATGAAAACCCTTGGGAAATATTGGGTTGAGTTTGTAGAGTTGCCAAGTACGTTTAACGATTAATGGAGATTGTATGTTAGATAAAGTGACTCAGTTGCTACTTGTAGAAGACGATGAAGATGATTACATACTCACCTGCGACTATTTGGAGCAATTAGACTCACATACGTTTAACGTTCAATGGGTAAGCTCTCCAGAGCAAGCAATAGAAACGCTAAGTAAAAACGAACACGACATTTGTTTGCTTGATTACCGCCTTGGGGCATCTAATGGGCTCGATGTTTTAAAAGAAGCGATAGCTAATGGCTTTAGCGGGCCTATTATTATGCTTACTGGGCAATCGGATGATGAACTAGATTCTGCGGCACTTGACGCTGGAGCTGTTGATTACTTGATTAAAGGAGAAATGAGCTCAAGCCGTTTTGCCCGTGCAATTCGTTACGCCCTTGCCCGAAAAGATGTAGAGGGGGAGCGCGTAGAGCGCTTAAAAGCGGAAGCTGAAAACCGCTCAAAAGACCGTTTTTTAGCACATTTAAGCCACGAGTTACGTACACCGCTTTCATCAATTTTAGGTTACACAGAATTGTTAATGCAAAGCGACTTTAGTCAACAAGCCGAAAACGAGTTAGGGGTTATTTACCGAAATGGTAAACACTTACTTAGCCTGCTTAATGACGTATTAGACTTATCAAAAATAGCCGCAGATAAACTAGAGCTCACACCCAGTGAAGTAAACCTCGATAGCATGCTTGCAGATGTATACACGCTAATGCGTGTATCGGTGCTTGATAAAGGGTTAGCACTTAAGTTTGAATCAGACCAAGCGCTCCCGCTAGTTGCCCGCCTTGATGCGACGCGTGTTCGTCAAATACTAATAAATTTAATTAATAACGCCGTTAAGTTTACAGATAAAGGCGAGATAGTTGTTAAGGCTTGGACGCAGCATGTTGACGGCACAGAGATGCTCTTTTTTAGTATTAAAGATTCAGGAATGGGGATTGCACCTGAAAAGCAGCAACTTATTTTTAAACCATTTGAACAAATAGCCGATGTAGAGTCGCGTTCAGTTGGCGGTGCAGGTTTGGGCTTGGCAATATGTGCCGAGCTATTGTCTCGTATGCAAGGTAATATAAGTTTGCATTCAGAAATAGGCAAAGGGTCGACCTTTACTATTTCGGTATACCCAGGTGACATAAGTGATGTTGAGCGACAAGTGCTCAACTTTAGCAGTGCCCCACAGTTACAAAGTAAATTAACACCCAGTAAAGTCCACGGGCGAGTACTGGTCGTTGATGACTTGCGCGATTTACGAATGCTGGTAGGGCATATGATCAGTAGCTGCGGCGCGCGAGTAGACTATGCAGAGCATGGCCAGCAAGCGCTTGAAAAAGTGCGTATAGCCGACGCCTATAAAGCGCCATACGATATTATTTTTATTGATATTCATATGCCAATAATGGGTGGTAAAGAAGCAACCATTGAGCTTAGAAAAATGGGCTACAAAGGGCCAATAATTGCGCTTACAGCTGCCACAATGAAAGGAATACATGAAGAGCTTGCAGCACTAGGTTTTAATGACGTAATACCAAAACCAGTTGACAGCAGTGCGTTATATCAATGCCTTCAGGATTACTTAGTTTCGCCTGAAAATGCGCCTCAGGCAAAAGATATTCAAGTTAAAGCGCTAAGTGAAAAAAGGCAGCGCTTTTTATTGGTAGAAGATGATGACGATGCTGCACAAATAACCCAGTTGCTTTTAGAAAGCTTAGGAGTAGAGACGGTAATAGCGTCAAGCTGTGCGCAGTGTTTGCAAATACTTAACCACGATCAGCAATTTGATAAAGTATTGTTAGATATGCATTTACCAGATGGCAGCGGAATTGACTTAGGTGAGCAGGTTAACGAGCGATACCCTGAGTTGCGATTAGTTATTGTGAGTGGTGCGGAACCTGATCCAAAAGAGATAAAAGATTTAAATATTGATCGTGTTTTATTAAAACCTATTAATTTAGGCTTATTAGAAACACTTATAAGTTAAAGCGTGAGGTTTAAATTATATGCAGTTTATAACACTAGACTCTGAAAGATTAACGCCTTCAAAAGTCGTCTGCGTTGGCAGGAATTATACAGCCCACATTGCAGAGTTAAATAACGAAACTCCCGATGAAATGGTGTTATTTAATAAACCTAACAGCGCAATTACACACACTCTAAGAGCCCAGCATAATGGCGATGTTTTGCACTACGAGACAGAGTTATGCTTTGTAGTAAAAAACAGAAAATTTGTAGGTGTTGGTCTTGGGCTTGATTTAACAAAACGCACCGTACAAAGTAAACTAAAAAATAAAGGATTACCATGGGAGCGCGCAAAGGCGTTTGATGGCTCAGTTGTTTTTAGTGAGTTTGTTGCATTAAGTGGCAGCGTACATGACTTTAAATTTGAATTAAAAATTAACGGCGCCGTTATTCAGCAAGGCGATACTCACTTCATGCTAAATAAACCAGAGGCTATTTTACAAGAAATCAGCGAGTTTATGAGCTTAGACGATGGTGACGTAGTCATGACTGGTACGCCTTCAGGTGTTGGTGAAGTGGCTGAAAACAGTACTTTTTCTGTTGCTCTGTACGCTAATGAACAGTGTTTGATTGAGCATCAGTGGCAGGTAGCTTAAAGTTAATAACCTGCTGTTGATAGTGTTTGTTGAAGTCAGCAAAACTAGGGTTTAAAAAAGCATGCTGACTTTTTATGTACTCAGGTGACTGTAAAATGGTTGTTTTTAATGCATTGTTAATCCTTTTTATTGCTTGAGTTGCAAAGTTATTTTTTGCTTTTACAGCACAACCCACTGCACCTCGTATAAAGCCATCTTCCTCTTCAGCCAAAGGGATACTGGTTATGTTATTAAACCTTCCTTGTTTATTAAAGTAGTCAGCCATAAATGGGTAATCAATAGAGTAGTCTAAAAAGCCACGGCTTAAGCGCGCAATCACGGCTTGGCTTTCGTTTTCGCTACTCCAGCTAAATGACGAGCTATTATTAAGTTTTGTATTGCTAATAATTGTGTTTATTCTATTTGAAAATTTGCGTGCCGCGGCTTGGCCGTAAATGTAGTTTTGATCGGCTAATAAATTAATTAAATTAATTGGTAAGCCGTGTTTTTTTGTTAATTTTGGGGCTAATTCTGTGGTTGTTAATACGGAGAATGGCGGGTAGACAGTGGTTGGGTTTGATAGTTTGAGTATGTGATTATTTTGTTTTTTATAAATAACACATGGAAAGCATACATTTTTACCTTCATTTAAATATTTATTTATACGCTGCTGTGGCACAACAAGCCGTGTATGCTTTACATCAGTAATTGTGTTAATTAGTTGCTCTGTTAAGTTGTCACAAAGCCCACCTTGTGGCGCTTTATCGCTTTTAGTTATGTGAAAAGGAGGTGTGTAACTTTGTAGCCAAATTATTTCTTTAATGGGCTCAGCTTGCTTAGTATTACCGAGTGCCGTGAACGATGAAAATAACAAACTAATTATTAATACGCGTTTTACCATTGCATAAACTTTCTTTAAAAAGTAATACTTTTAGTATAGATAGTAATTAACAATAATAAACAATCATTTTTTTATTAGTTAAAAAAAGCAGGTAGTGATTTACCTGCTTTTATACTTTTAAAAAACTAAAGTTAGTAAGGCATAGGGTAGTTTTTGAAAATAGTCCCTATGCTCGTTAAGGTTTCGTCGTTTAAAGTGATATTAAACGCGTCTATGTCTTCTTTTAACTGCGCCATAGTTGTGGCGCCAATTATAGAAGACGTTACTCCATCTACCTGATTACACCACGCAAGAGCAAGTTGTGCTGGCGTCATATTATTTGCATGTGCAAGCTCTGCATATAGCTTGGTTGCTTGTTGGGCATTAGGGGTATCTCTAAAAATACCATTACGTTGTGCGAAGCTCCACCGCGAGCCTTTTGGACGAGCACCCTCTAAATATTTACCTGTTAGCAAACCGGCTGCTAAAGGTGACCAAGGCAGGTAAGCAATATCTTCATGTACACATTGCTCAATCAAATAAGGCCAATCTTTAGCATGAGCTAAGCTAAATTCATTTTGAATAGACACCATGCGTGGCAAGTTGTGCTCTTTTGCCAAACTCACAAACTGGCTAATACCCCAAGGTGTATCATCAGACAGTCCGCAGTGTTTAATTTTGCCCGCTTTAACACAGTCGTTAAGGCCTTCTAAAATATCAAGCATGCCAGTTTGGTGAGCTTGTGTATCTACATCACTAAATTTAAGTATTCCTGGCCACTGTCTTGCAAAATGCGGTGTTGAACGATTAGGCCAATGTAATTGGTACAAATCAATATAATCGGTTTGCAAGCGCTTAAGGGAATTATCAACCGCCTCTATAACTGCTTGGCGGGTTATATCGCCACCCTCTCGTACCCACGATAGGCCATTACCCGCTACTTTTGTTGCCAGTACTATGTCGCTTCGTTTTTGTTGATTACGAGAAAGCCAGTCGCCAATAATTTGCTCTGTTTTACCGTAGGTTTCAGGCGAGGGAGGTACGGCATACATTTCAGCTGTATCAATAAAATTTACGCCACGCTCTAATGCATAGGCTATTTGATCGTCTGCGTCGCGTTGAGTGTTTTGAACGCCCCAAGTCATACTGCCTAGACAGACTCTTGAAACGTTAACCCCGCTGCTACCAAGTGGGCTGTATTGCATAGGAATTCCTTATGACTCGTCTTGTGCGTATTTTAGTAATGCTGATAAAAGTGGTTCTGTAATGGGGGCTTTTGCACCCGTTTTAAAATCAAACATCACTACTTTTGATGTGCCCGTGGTGGTTATCGCACTTTGTGCGTGACTAAATACACTGTAATTCATTACAAACCGGTCGGTTTTAATATCTGAAATAGTGACCCCAACAGTTAGAGTGTCGGGAAAGGTAACGGGGCGCTTATAGCGAATAGTATTTTCACTTATAACAGGGCCAACTCCACCGGGTTTAATGGTGTCGAATAAGTTTAGTTTATTTAAAAAGTCTATTCGGGCTATTTCAAAATAACGCAGGTATACCACGTTGTTAACGTGCTGAAGGGCATCCATGTCGGCCCATGCTACAGTGATGTCGGTATGAATAGGGTGATTATCTTTGAACCTTTGCATGTACTTATAGCTCTTAACTTTAAAGCACTTAGATTATCAATATGAACTAGTGAGCTCAAGGGAATTTATAATTAGGTGGTTTTAAAAACTTTGTAACCAATTGATTTTGGTATACAGTTAAAAAACACACACAGGAGCACACACATGCAAAATATAATTAATTGGTTATTAGCTAGTTTAGTTTTTATAGCGTCGTTTACCTGTTATGCAATGGGTAACGCCTCTGGTGCTATTATTCTTATTTTGGCAGGGTTCTTTTTTGAAGTTTTGCTTTGGCTACGAAGTATGAAAGAGCAAGAAAGCACTAAACGTCTTTTTTAATTGCCACTGAGCTTGATTATAAATAGGGATTACATAATAATGACTGTATAAATAAACAGTCTTTATTGTGGTGATGAAAAAGTTTATACACATAGATATGGACTGCTTTTATGCGGCGGTAGAAATGCGAGACAACCCAAAGCTCGCAAATGTACCGCTTGCTATTGGCGGCAACAGTCGGCGTGGCGTGTTATCTACCGCTAACTATATAGCCAGAGAGTTCGGCGTGCGCTCTGCGATGTCTAATTACCATGCTAAGCAATTATGTCCCGATTTGGTTATTGTGCCCGGACGTATGGCTGTTTATAAAGAAATATCGAGCCAAATACGCGAAGTATTTAGTCGTTACACCCACCTTGTAGAACCACTTTCTCTTGACGAAGCCTACCTTGATGTTACTGACAGCAAAGCGTGTAAAGGCAGTGCGACACTCATTGCTCAGCAAATAAGAGCTGATATATACAACGCAACAGGGCTAACCGCTTCTGCAGGTGTGGCCCCAGTTAAATTTATAGCCAAAATAGCCAGTGACGAAAATAAGCCAAATGGCCAATTTGTTGTACTGCCTGATGAGGTTGACCCATTTTTAGAACAGCTGCCGCTAGGAAAAATTCCCGGTGTGGGTAAAGTCACATTAGAGAGATTAAATCTTAAAGGGCTTTATACAGGGAAAGATGTGCGTGAAAAAGGGGTGAACTGGATGCAGCAACACGTTGGTAATTTTGGTGTGTCGCTTTATCAAAAATGTGCGGGAGAATACATTGGTAGCGTTTCAACCGAGAGAATACGTAAGTCTTTAAGTGTTGAGCATACCTACGAATACAATAAAACCAGTCTGCAAGAATGTTTGGATCAGATCCCTAGCTTAATAGATGAATTAACTCGTAGGCTTGATAAGCAACAATTACAAAGTCGTATAAATAAATTAAGTGTGAAAGTGAAGTTTGCTAATTTTGTGGTGACCTCAGCCGATCAGGCTTATCATCAATTAAATACCGAAATTTTTGTTCAGTTACTCACTAAAGCGTATCAACGTGGTTTGCAGCAACCTGTTAGGTTATTAGGTATTGGCGTTGGTATTAAAAGCCAGCCTGAGCATAATTTACAATTGAGTATTTTGGATTGATGCGTGACGCTTTTACAAAGCGTTTTAGATAAATTAAACGCTTATCGCATCTTACTGGTCTTCAATATACAAATCGACGATAATAAAGGTCTATGTTTTTAACAGGATCTGTATTTATGGCATACCCTAAAGCTGTGTTAGCTCAATTAACAAGCGCTAGTCTTGAATGTGCATCACATGACGCACTGATCATCATAAGTGATGACTTTTCTAAATTACCTAATAATTCTCTTCGCGATGCCGTTTTAGCTCAGTCAAAAATTGATGCGCGCATTGGCAAGCAGGTAACCTTACTTGTTATTGAAAATAAGCGTGTAATTTTAGCGCCAACGGGGCCGCTAAATAGAGATTACGACGATGTTCGTCGTTACTTTGATGCCGCTAAACTGGCAATCAATGAAGCCAAGTTATCAGGTAGTGTTAATCCAGCCTTGTTTTTACCAAGTTTGTCAGGCGATAGCCGTTATCAGCATGCATTAGAAGTTTCATTTTTAGGTATGTGCCAAGCACTTTGGCAGCCTTTAGAAGCGCGTGAGTACCACGGCGAAGAGATTGAGCCGATAGCCACTATTGGGTTAATTAATGCGAGTTCACAAACAGTTAAAGCTGTTAATGCTATTGCGGCTGGCCAGTATGCTGCTCGTGATTTATGTGGTACCGAGCCTGAGCGCATGGCGCCACCTCGCTTTGCTGATTATTGTGTTGATTTATTTAAAGGCACAAATATAGCCGTTGATGTAATAGATGATATTACGGCTATTGATAAACATTACCCCATGTTAAGTACGGTTGCGCGTGCATCTTATGCGGTTGAGCGTCATCATCCACGAGTTGTTAAGCTTGAGTATGTGCCTGAGGGCGAAGTTACCCGCACTCTTATGTTTGTTGGTAAAGGCCTAGTTTACGATACCGGCGGTGCAGATCTAAAAGTGGGTGGTTATATGGCGGGTATGAGCCGTGACAAAGGCGGTGCTGCCTCGGTTGCAGGGTTTATGAAAGCCGTGGCTGACTACCAACCAGAAGGTGTGAAGGTTATTGCTTACCTAGCGGTTGTGCGTAATTCAATTGGGTCTGACTGTTTTGTACCTGATGAGATAATTACAAGCCGCGAAGGTGTACGCGTACGTATTGGTAACACGGATGCTGAAGGGCGCTTGGCAATGGGTGATCTACTAAGCGAAATGAAAGATTTAGCTAAAACAGAGGTTAACCCTACATTATTTACCGTTGCAACGCTTACAGGTCATGCCGCACGAGCAATGGGTCCTTATGGTGCCTATGTAGAAAATGGCCCAGCAAGGCTTGCTAAAGTTTCGCGCCAAATTGCTGATTGTGGCGATTTATGGGCTGATGGTGCAGAAGTATCACGATCGCGCCGTGAAGATTACGACTTTATAAAGCCACGTACGCTGGCGGATGATGTGCTTTCAAGTAATAACGCAGCTTCTGCGGTAACGGCACGTGGTCACCAATTCCCGATGGCGTTTTTAGCTGTTGTTGGCGGGTTAGACAAGCACGGAACAGACTCTACACAGCCGTTGCCATACGTGCATATGGATATTGCCGGTAGTGGTGTTGAAGGTGGTGATTGGCAACATGGCAAACCAACAGCAGCTTCTGTTGCTAGTTTATTTGCCTGTTACTGCTTATAAAGTTAACTACTTAAATGAAAAAGCCCTGTTTAACAGGGCTTTTTTTATACTCAATTTAATTTGAATCGATTAACAATAGATGAAAGCTCCGTACTACTTTGTTTGAGCTTATCACTGGCGCTATTGAGTTGCTTGGTATTATCTAACGATTGCTCAGTTGATTGAGATAAATCGTTAATGCGCAGGTTCACCTCATCTGCAGCTTGAGTTTGCTGCTCTGTTGCACGTGCAATTTGGCTGTTCATTTCAGTGATAACAGATACGAGTCGTTCAATTTCATTGAGTGAGTTATTTGCAGAGGATGCCTGTTCAACGGTTGATACAGAAAGCGTTTGGCTGGCTTTAACTGCGTCTACAGCCGCTCGGGTGCCTTCTTGTAGTTTACTGATCATTGATTGAATTTCGTCAGTGCTTTGTCCTGTTCTACTGGCAAGCGTACGTACTTCATCGGCAACGACTGCAAAGCCCCGACCATGCTCACCAGCACGTGCGGCTTCAATCGCAGCATTAAGCGCGAGTAGGTTTGTTTGTTCAGAAATACTTCTAATTACATCCAGTACAGAGCCTATGTTCTGACTTTCATTTGCTAAGTCTTCTGTTACACGACTTACTGTCTCGATGTTTGCCGAGAGTGTTTCTATGGCGGTTATTGTTTCTGCGACTACGTGTTTACCCGTTGATGCGTTATGTGCCGCATCATTAGCGGCTTGCTCTGCGGCTTCTGCGTTGCTGCTCACATCATGTATTTGATGGGTCATTTGCTCCATTGCCGCTGCAACTTGTGTCGAGCTGTCGTTTTGTAGCTCTATGAATGATTGGCTAGTTTTTGTTGAGTCATCAACTGTGTGTGCGTGTTCGTTAACATCGTTTGCGCTTTGCGATACATGTACCAACGATTCACGCATTTTTGAAACAAATAAATTAAATGAATGTGATAGCTTCGAAATTTCATCGTTACCTTCTTCATTTAAAGTGCGGGTTAAGTCGCCTTCACCCTGCGAAATATCTTTCATCATGTTGGCGGCAAGTCGTGTTGGTAGTAATACACTGCGCCCTATAAAGTAACTAAACACAATAACAGCTATGATCATCACTACGGCGTTTAAAATAATAAGGTTACGTTGAAACGAAAATGCAGCATCTATGGTATCTAAATATACACCTGAGCCAATTATCCACTGCCATTGGTTAAACCCTTTTACAAAGGCAACTTTATCAACGGGTTGTTCTTCACCGGGTTTTGGCCATTTGTAAGGAATAAAGCCTTCGCCATCTTTTTTAGTAATATTAACCATTTCAACAAACAACGCTTTACCGTCTGGATCTTTATTGTTAGTTAAATCTTTACCTTCAAGGGCGGGTTTTATTGGGTGCATTACCATTTCTGGTTGGTAGTTGTTTATCCAAAAATAATTAGTTTTGTCATAGCGTAAAGCACGAATTGCATTCATTGCTTGCGTTTGTGCCTGCTGCTGTGTGAGTGTGTTGTTTTGTTCAAGTGTGTGAAAGTGTTCAATAATACTATAAGCAGTTTCCACTACATTTTGTGTTTTTAGGTATTGTTCGTATTTAAGGGCTTTATATTGGTTGTTTAAGCTAGAAACACTCAATACAATCAAGCCAAAAATAACAATGCCAACCAACATAGCAAAACGCTGAAAAATACTAAAACGTCGAAGATTAAGCATGTGCGTATCCTTTAATTATTTGCACAAAAAAGTGCACCAAATAAGTTTAGTAAAAATATGCGTTTAATCTAGGGCTAGTTTATATTTCGAGGTTAAATTTAAAGCTGTATTTGAGGCATTTAACTAAGGCTGAGTTTAAGACTCTTTTTAAATAAAAAAGGCTGATTAAAAAATCAGCCTTAATAAGTTAGTTACTGTTTGTTATTTAACATCAAAATGACGGTTAAAGAAATTTGTAATAGTTTGGTGTAAATGAGTTTGAACTTGCTTACCGCGCAAGCTATGTTTTGAACCTGGGTAGGTCATCATTTCAAACTGTTTTTCACTGTCTTGTAGTTGTTTAAATAGTTTAGTTGCATGAGTAAACAATACATTGTCGTCTGCCATACCGTGATAAATCATTAGTGGTCCCTTAAGACCATCGGTATATGGAAATACTGCGCTAGCTTCATAACCTTTTGCATTTGTATCAGGGTGACCTAAATAACGCTCTGTGTAATGAGTGTCGTATAATGCCCAATCAGTTACCGGAGCACCTGATACACCGGCAGTAAAGTAGTCACCAGCTTTAAACATGGTCATAAGCGCCATATAGCCACCGTAGCTATGGCCGTAAATACCAATGCGTTTAGCATCTACGTAGTCAAGTGTACGTAAAAATTCAACGCCTTTAATTTGGTCGCTTACTTCAACGTCACCTAGGTTTTTGTATATAGCGTCTTCAAACTTTTTACCACGGTTGTACGAACCACGGTTATCAAGTTGAAAAATTACATAACCTTGCTGCGCCATATATTGAAAGTATAAATTTTTACTGCGCCAGCTGTTTGTAACGCGTTGAGCATGCGGGCCGCCGTATACGTTAACAATGGCTGGGTGCTTTTTACCTGCACTCATATTAGTTGGTTTGAATAAGCGGTAATGCATTATTTGTCCATCGTCAGCTTTTAACGTGCCATACTCAGGTGTTGCTAAATTGCTCAAATAAGGTGTAAGTGGGTGGCTGTTATCTAGCTTGTTTTCTTCAAGCCAAGTAATAAATTCGCCGTTAACTTTACGCAGTGCTGCCGATTTAGGCTTATTAACAGAAGAACTTGTGTCAATAAAGGTTTTATTATCTTTTGCTAGCACTACGTTGTGGTACTGGCCTTGTTCAGTAATTCGTTTAGAGTCACCTTTTTTAAATAAAGGTGCGCTGTATAAGTGGCTTTCAAGTGGTGTGTCTTTTCTGCCAGCAAAGTACACAATGCCTTTTTTCTCATCAATGCCTTTTAGGCTATCAACAGCCCAGTCCCCCGATGTAATTTGACGAACTAATTGTCCATTTGTGCGGTAAAGATAAAGGTGCTTAAACCCATCACGCTCAGAAGCCCACACAAAGTGTTTTTTGTCTTTTAAAAAAACGAGGTCAAAATGTAGGTTGATCCATGTATCGCTGTTTTCTGTTAGGGCTACTTTTTGCTTTTTAGACTCAGAGTCATAAAAGCGAAGTTCGAGTGTTTGTTGCGAACGATTTTGCCATTGGTAAGAAAGTGTTTTGCTGTCTTTTAACCATTTAGCGCGAGCAATGTAAATATCTTCGTCTTTACCTAAATCAATCCAATCAACATGTTGATTGTTTAACTTAACCACACCGAGTTGAATTTTAACGTTGTCGGTACCGGTAAATGGATAACGTTGATTAAAGAGCTTTACTTCGTCAGCGTATATTTCGTTGCGAATAGCTTCTTTAACAGGTGACTCATCAACACGTGTATAAGCAATTTTAGTTTCATCGCCCGACCACCAGTAGCCAGTCATGCGGCTCATTTCTTCTTGCGCTACAAATTCGGCCATACCATTTTTAATAACGCCGCCACCGTCTTGGCTTAATTGAATTTCTTTACCTGAATTAAGAGCTAATGCGTATAGGTTTTGTTCGCGTATAAACGATACATAGTTTCCTTTTGGCGAAAAGCGTGCATCGGTTTCAAATGCATCTGTGTTGGTTAGCTTTTTACTTTTAGCTGAGGCTAAGTCGTAGTAGTACAGATCGCCATTAAGCGGAAATAAAAGTGCTTTGCCATCGGTTGACCATGTGTACTCTAGAATACCTTTGCCAAAAATACGTTGGCGTTCGCGGCGTGCTTTTTCTTCGTCTGATAGGTTTTCAGGGCCAGAAAATAATTCGGCTGAATCGACCAATACACGATTAGTGTTATCTTCTAAGTTGTATTCCCACAAATCGTAGCGGTTGTAGTCGTCAGTTTTACCCTGTAGGTAAGTTACACGGCTTCCATCAGGTGAGAATTTAAGTTGAACGGGAGATTTACCTGAAAGGCTTGGATCATCAAAAATGCGTTCTAGCGATAAAGGTTTTGCTTGAACACTGATAGCGCCCACAATAAGTGGTACAGCGAGTGAGAGGTGTTTTATTTTTTTTAGCACAAGGTTACCTTAGCTCAGTATAAATATTATTTTGAATGGTAAAGCCAAGCGTGTGCAACTGCAACTAAATGCTATAAAGTAGCAATTATTAAAGATTAACAAGGAAAAACACAATGACAGATGGCGACTTTGAACTGGCCGTTGAACTTAAACGAGATTGTATAGAGTTAGCCGATTGGCCACTGTGCAAGGTGCTTTTATTAAACGATAGCCTGTACCCGTGGTTTGTATTAGTGCCAAGGCAAGCTGGTTTAAAAGAAATCATCGACTTATCTGAAGACGATCAAGTGGTGTATTTAAAAGAGTCTGCAAAACTAAGTAAGTTACTTATTGAGGTTTTTAACCCAGATAAATTAAACGTCGCAGCTTTAGGGAATATGGTGCCGCAATTACACATTCATCATATTGCACGATTTAAAACTGATATAGCGTGGCCTGCGCCAATATGGGGTAAGTTTGCGGCGGTCCCTTACACTGAAGAACAAATAGAAAAAATAAAAGCACGTTTTTAAAAGCGAAAACATTTACACAAGTGAGGATTAATATGAAATTACTTAAAACTCTAAGTACTAGCTTATTTATTATTGCGCTATCGGGCGATTATGTTGCAGCTACTGAGCCGCTAAATAATACTGAGGTTGTAAAAAAGGCAGACATAAAGAACTTTGCTGCTCATAGCAACCTTGTGTATTCGGCTGCGCAGCCTAGTAAAGAGCAATTAAAGCAATTGTCTAAAGCAGATGTGAAGCACGTTATAAATTTACGTGGAGCAAATGAACAAGATTGGGATGAAGGCGAGTTTGTTCAGGCGCTTGGTATGAATTATCACGCATTACCTATTTCTGGCGCGCAAGATATTACAGTAGAAAATGCCCGCAACTTAGCCAGTTTACTTAAAAAGCTAAACGGTGAGCCAGTTTTGGTTCATTGTGCAAGTAGTAATCGGGTCGGTGCTTTAATCGCTATATCAGCCCATGAAGACGGATTAAGCGTTGACGAAGCACTCGAAAAAGGAAGACGTTGGGGGATGAAAAGCCTTGAATCTAAAGTGCGTGATGTTATGAGCAAATAAAAATAAAGGCGTTACAAGGTTAACTGTAACGCCTTTTAGTTTTAGTTAAGACCAAGTACGTCTTTACCTTGTTTAAAGGTCACATCTACAGGGATGTTTGCTTGGCTTAGTTTTTCTAAATCTTTGGTTAGAGACTCTTTAATATCACCATGGGTTGCAATCAGCTGGTCGACTTTTTGGTAATCGCCGTCACCTTGCAAAGTTAAAATTAGACGAGAAAGCTTTGCCATAGCAATACTCATTTTTTCCATATTAACGCGGTAGAAGCCTTCTTCATTTTTAGAAAATGCGCCTTCTTGTGCAAAAAAGTTAAAGCGAATCATATTTGCTTTACCGTGTGCACTTGACGCGCCAAAGCGCACTGAGCGGAAAATACCGGCCATAAAAGTAATGTAGTAATCTTCAATGGTTCCTTCGCTGATTTCGCCTTTATTTAATAATTGCTCAACCATGTATAAACCTAAAATGTCGGCTTTACCTTCTTCAAGTGCGCTTGCGTGCTCTTGTAATGATTGGCGAACCGTTCCTTTACCCGTAATGGTATTTTTAATACCTAAACCATGCGCTACTTCATGGAACATGGTGTTTGCAAAAAAAGCATCAAAGGTAATGTGCTTTCGTTGTTCAGGCACGATTAACTGCTCTGAAATAGGCACTAAAATTTTATCAAATTTAGCGCGCATAGCATTTTTAAGTTGTAGGCGGCGCGTGCCTTTTTCTAACTGTACCTGTTCATCGTTAGGTAAGTTGATTGCAATGGTTTTGCTGCCTGCATTTGAATGACCTGCATAATAAACAACGTCGTAGGCATTTAAGTCAGCATCTGAACCAGGTACTTCGTGTTTGTATTTGTCATCAACAGGTAAACCTTTTTGAAGTTCAGGCAAAAAGGCTGCAAACTTGGCAAGACGTTCGCTCCACTTTAAATCTTTGATTAATACATAAGATTCATAGGCAGTACGGTAGCCAAATAGTTGATCTTCGTAAGTTTCAATTGGTCCAATAACAACATCAATGGGGTTATTTTTCATGTCCATCCACGCAAAATCAGAAACCTGAAAGTCATCTTTTTGCAGCGCGTCCGCACGAAGATTTAAGTAATTTGCAAATTCTTTATTGTCGGCAAGTTTGCTGGCTTGGCGAAGAAGGTCGGCTGCCTTTGCAAGTTCTGTTGCGTACTCTTTTGAGTAAGGCACGCTGTAAAGCTTGCCTTGTTCGTCGCGTTTGATAATTGAGTATAAGCCTGTTTTGTCTTCAACGTCTGCGTTGTTAAGCTCTTCTTTAGTTATATCCGCTGGGTAAAACTGCGCACCTAATGACTTTTCTTTATAACCTGAAAGGAACGTTTCATCGCCATTTAAACGATCCCACGGGCCGTAGTTTATGTCAGCAAATTTGCGAATTTGTTGATCGGTTAGCTTTGCTAAAAATGTCTCTTTATCTTCACCAAATGCTTGTTTCCAAAATAAGGCATCCATTATTTCTGACGCATCTATAAGGATGGCAATCATTGCTTTTTGATTGTCACTCAAGTGTGATAAATCGCTTTGTAAGCTAAAGTCGGTGTATATATTTAAGCGTTGTTCATCAACATTAATAAGCTCAGGCCCCATTACTTTTACGGGTGTTTGCGATGTGGTCTCGGCTGGTGACGAAGGTTTATCTGAACACGCACTCAGAAAAACAACACCAGAGAGTAAAATGGCTTGGCTAATTTTATTTAAGATCATTATTTTGCCTATTTAAAAGTTAATTTAATGATAAGTAGATGCTTGTTGGGAGGCTCGTTGACGGCACGCTACTATATTGTGCCAGCATTAAAGCAAACCTAAACAGTAAATAGCAAGTATTAGGCGGTGTATGGGCAATAGTGTCGTTGAAAATGAGGGGCAGAAATAAAGTTATAAAATTTTCTTAACTTTAACGGTAAGTTAGGCAATACTGATTGTAAGTTTATTATTATAAAAATTAACTGTTGTAGCGTGTAGTAATATTACAACTAAAAAGGATGAC
Organism: Pseudoalteromonas sp. APM04; assembly: GCF_022809815.1. Classification (NCBI taxonomy): domain Bacteria; kingdom Pseudomonadati; phylum Pseudomonadota; class Gammaproteobacteria; order Alteromonadales; family Pseudoalteromonadaceae; genus Pseudoalteromonas; species Pseudoalteromonas sp. APM04. The sequence goes on along the minus strand of NZ_CP094441.1, from coordinate 2,747,647 downwards.
TGCTTTATGTCTACAGAGAATGCATTATTAACAATATTAGTTGATAGAATAAATAACGATACACTTGTATTACCTACACTCCCTGAGGTTGCGATTAAAGTCCGCCAAGCTGCAGACGATCCTGAAGTTAATTTGATGCAAATGTCGGAAGTTATTTCACAAGACCCTTCGTTATCTGCTCGTATGATTAAAGTGGCTAATAGTGCAATCATGGGACGTGCGGTTAAGGTATCTACCTTACATCAAGCAGTCACTCGTATTGGATTGCGCCAAATTAAAAATATAGCGACAGCGATGGCAATGGAACAACTATTTGTTTCTAACAACGACCTTATTAAAGGCTATATGGGTAAGGCGTGGCAAAAAACATTAACTGTGGCGAGTCATTCCATTACGCTAATGGAGTTTTACTTACAAAATAATAAACGTACCTCGTTAAATCGCGACTCAATTACCTTAGCTGCCTTAGTTTATAATATTGGTGTGCTGCCTATCTTAACTGAGGCTGAGCGTCACCCTGAAGTGTTTGCAAATCCTAGCTTCTTGGCACATGCCATTCAAAAACTAAGTGGTAAAATTGGCTCATCAATCATGGATGCGTGGGAATTTCCTGCAGAGTTCTCCGATGTAGCACTAAGTTGGGCAGATCCAAGCTATAAACCAGAACAAATAAGTTATGTAGATTTTATTCGAATTGGGGCTATTTTAGAGGGGACTTTACAGGTATCTGATAAATCAGCTGCTTTACAAACGTATATAGATAAAGGTGTTATTTCATCTATGCAGTTGTTCTCAAGCGATGAATACAACGAGATGCTTGTAGATGTAAAAGACATGTTTAGCTAATTAAGCCTTAAATTTAGCGCAATAAAAAAGCACGATTTAATCGTGCTTTTTTATTGCTATTAAACTTTCGGTTATGGATTGGCTAAATCATCTGCATCACCTAAACCTTGAGTTAGCTCTTCTAGCAATTGTTTAATTTCTTCTGATGCTAAAATGAAGTCAGCATCAAGTTTTACTGCCATATCTTCTTTAGGTATGTCAGCGTTTTCTTCTTTCAGTGTATCTGAATAACTTAGACGTTTAATTGACCCATCATTTTGAAGCATGAATTTAACACGTTCTTGCCAATCAAGTGCAAGCTTAGTAACGCGTTTACCACTTTCAAGATGTGATTTAACTTCATCACATGACAAGTCATGGCCTTTTAATTTAACTTGCGCGCCACTATCATCAGCTTCTTCAAGCTCAGCGTCAGAACCAATTGCAAAGCCTTCAGGTGTGCTGAAGTTAGTTAGCCAATCAGTTAAAAATACATCAAGGTCATAATTTGCAAATGCAGGAACAACTGGAAGCGTACCTAACGATTTACGTAACAGTGCTAACAGCTCTTCAGCTTTATTAAAGCTTGCACTATTAACCACAACCCAACCGTTTTCTTGGTCAATAAATGCAAATTGTAAGCTCGACTTTTTAAATGCTTGCGGAAGTAGGGTGTGAAGAATATTTTCTTTAAGTTCGTCTTTTTCTTTCTTTTTAACGGGTCGGTTTTCTTCAGCTTCGATTTGGTCAACTTTTTCGGCAACTAATTCGTTGATGACTGATGCCGGTAATACTTTTTCTTCGCGTTTAGCACACACTAAAATACTTTTTTGAGAGAAGTGAGAAAGTGCTTCGCTATGCTTTCCAAATGCTTTCGTCCAGCCAAACGTAGAGAGCTCTTGACCTGTGCAAGGACGAAATAGATCTTGTTCTAATGCTTTATCAAAGTCTTCTTGTGTGTACGAAACATCTTGTTTAAAGCGGTAACAAATAAGGTTACTAAACCACATAGGGGAGATAATCCATCTGAAAAATTTGCTCAATCATAGCAATAAAAGTCGTTCCTCGAAATGACTGATTAACGACTATTTGAATTAGCTTTGATTGAATATAGACAGAGGCTTAGCCATATTTTTAGGAAATTGTATAAAGTAGTGCAATCCTTGGCCAGGTTCGCTTGTCGCTTCAATTGAGCCGCTTAATGTCTGTTTAACTAAATTAAACATTATGTGAGTGCCCAAACCACTGCCACCTTCATCTCGTTTTGTGGTGAAAAACGGATTGAATAATTTTTCAAGCTGCTCAGCGGTGACTCCGTTGCCGTTGTCTTTGTAGTTAATGGTTAGGTTGGTTTCGTCACTTGTGATGTTAATGTCCATAACACCATTGTCTTTACCTTCAAAACCATGAATAAGCGAATTAACGATGAGATTAGTAAATATTTGGCTTATGGCGCCGGCTGGCAAATTTAATACTAGGTCATCAGGGCATTGTAGATTAATAGTGTGTGATGTTTTTTTCAATTTAGGGTGAAGCGATCGAATTATTTCATTTACATAATCTTTAAAGTTTATGGTACGCACAGCTTCACTGGCTTGGTCTACAGCAATTTGCTTAAAACTTGCAATAAGGTCAGAGGCTCTATCTAAATTTGTTGTAAGCAAGCTTGTGCTTTGTTTGGCTTCGTTAATAAACTCTTCCAACGCCTTGGGCGAAAGTGTTTTTTCAGCATAGGCACTTTCTAACTTATTTAAACGCTCCTCTAAAAATGATACTGCAGTTACACCGATGCCAATAGGCGTGTTTATGTCGTGAGTGATCCCCGCAACTAGGCCACCTAATGCCGCCATTTTTTCTGTACCAACGAGTCGCTCTTGAGCCAGTTTTAATTCATCAATATAGCGTTGAGATTCCGCTTGTTTGGTGATCAGTTCTTTTTCGGTACTGCGGCGAAGGTCTACCTCATCTGTTAATACTATTTTTTGTTTTTCTAATTCATATTTTTGCTGTTGTAATTCCATCATTGCTTGACTTAAGTTAGACGTTTTACGAGCAACATCCTGCTCTAATTGTATGTTATGTTGGTCTAACTTCTCGTTGCTAACAATTAATTTATTCTGAGTTCGTTCAAGCTCTTTTCTGTACTGAACCACCTTATCGATTAAGTTATTAAAAGAGTGTTCCATTACCTTAAGCTCATTGTGTTCTTCAGTTTCAATTTCGATGTGCTGCCCTTCTAGCTCATCGAGTTGCAGGTTTTCAATTTGTTCGGTGAGCTGATAAAGCGGGTCGGTAAGTAGCTTTCTAAAGGCCATTAAAAATAAGATTATTAAAAATGTAGTCTTGATCATGGCATTACCAATCAAAAAGTAGATTGATACCATTATTCTGCTTAATACAACTTCTCGACTTGAAAATAACGTAACATCACCGACTTGTGTGGCTCGTCCTGAAAATTCGAATATAAGTGGGAATGTATACCCAAACAAGCCTGATTTAGAGTCTTCTAGCATGGCTTCTTCTTGGACAAGTTGCTGGCTATAAAGTTTATGGATATCTAAAGAGCGACCAAGCTGCGAAATAACTTCACCACTGTCATCACGCACTATGATCCCTTCTATCATGGGGATAGCGAGTAGCCCTTCTGCGGTGGTGATTGTTTGTTTTGTATTAAGCTCCCAAATAGCTCGTGTTAAGCTACGGCTGAAGGTTTTTTGTAAGGTTGCTAATTCATCTTTTATGTAATCTTTAGTGTTTAAATACTCAGCAAGCACCTGCCCGCATGTCACTACAAAGGTAAGCAAAAAATAGACCGATAACACACTGGTCAGTAATCTTTTAGAAAGGCTTTTCTGTAGCATGAGAGGTCAACAATTCCTTGAGATATAATTAAGTATTTACACTACTATTTAAAATTTAGTCAATAAATGCTTAAAAACAAATAATAAATGATTTATTTTATGATAAATAAGGGCTGATTTTTGCTTTTATTTGCCACATACTAACTGCTTTAGAGTGTTTGTATATTATTGATTAACTAGTTTTTGTTTGTTTTTTATACTTTCTAGTGATAATAAACTATCCCTTTTGGCTTGTTAAGCTTATTCAATAATAGATTGTTACAAAATGTGGACAAAAAGCCCAGGTACTATGTTGTAAATATAGGTACTATTACATTGGGATATGAGCTTACCAACGACAGCCGCCCTTAACGACATTAATTATGCTTATTTAGTAGTTTTATAATATGAATTTTTCTATTTTAGTGTGTGATGACTCAACAGTTGCACGAAAACAAGTAATCAGATGTTTGCAACAGTGTATAGATGCAGATATTCAGCAAGCTACAAATGGCGCACAAGCTATTGAATTACTAAATACTAACCGCTTTGATTTGCTATGCTTGGATTTAACTATGCCTGAGATTGACGGCGTTGGCGTTCTTGAATACATAAAAACAAACAAGATTGAGTGTTTTGTACTTGTTATTTCTGCTGATATACAAGAGAAAATGAAATTACGTGTAGCTCAGTTAGGTGCTATCGATTTTATTAATAAACCAATAGATAAAACAAGAATGGACAATATTTTGCATAAATTTGGCATTCACTAGGTTTTTTTATATCAAAAAAGGCTGTTTTATCTTTTAATTTGCACTTGACAGCATAGCCTTTGTTAAGGCAGTCTTACCCCATGAAAACAATTAATCGCGTACTGACCATTATTATTACAACCACCATTCTTTCTGGATAGTGGCATAGGTCGGTGCAACAAATTTAAAGGCCTGTGTTCACTTAGAGCACAGGCCTTTTTTCGTTTTATGGGATGAGGAACATAAACAATGCGCGTTTTAAAATTTGGTGGGTCATCACTTGCCGACTTTGCCTGCCTAGAGCAGGTAGCTCAATTAGTTAAAGCACAATTAAAAGATGAAATGCTTTTGGTATTATCGGCGCCCGGTGGAATGACCGACTCATTAGTTGCTCTTGCGAGTTCGGCAGAACAAGGCCAAGACTTTAGCTCTTTGTGGGAGGCTTTAACGGGTCGTTGTAACGAGCTAAAAGCAGCCGTAGAAAAAGGGTATGGCCCAATTGACCACTGGCCAAATTTTGAAGAACTAAAAAATAAGCTTGATGGTGTATCTTTAATTAAGTGCTGCCCCGATCAAGTGCGTGCGTTTGTTATAAGCTTTGGCGAACGAGTGAGTGTGTCGCTTATGCAGCGCTTATTAAACTCACATAAGGCGGTTTATTTAGAGGCGACAAGTTGCGTTGCATCAACAGGTGGTTTTATTGATGCTGAGGTTGATTTAGTTGCAAGTAAAGCGCATTTTCAAGCGGCATTAAAAGAAAAGCCAGCCACGATTTATATTATGCCCGGTTTTACAGCAAGCAATAATAAAGGCGAGCTTACAACACTGGGGCGTAATGGATCTGATTACTCAGCGGCTATTGCAGCGGCGTGTTTAGAGGCAGATGTTTGCCAAATTTGGACTGATGTTGATGGTGTTTACAGCGCAGATCCTCGTTATATCAAAAAAGCCACTAAAGTTGACTTTTTGTCATACAAAGAGGCAATGGAGCTTTCTTACTTTGGCGCAAAAGTACTTCACCCAAAAACTATTTTGCCTTGCGCCAAAGCGGGCGTGCCGTGTGAAATAAAAAATACGCATAACCCTGATGCCCAAGGGTCGCTAATCGGAAATGACTTTTCATCAGACGAGCCTGTAAAAGCAATTTCAAGCCTGCAAGATTTAGCTATGCTGACTGTCTCGGGTCCAGGAATGAAAGGCAAAGTAGGCATGGCCTCTAAAGTTTTTAATGCGCTTGCTCACGATAACGTATCTATTGTGTTGATCACGCAATCGTCTTGTGAATTTAGCATTAGCTTTTGTGTACATGAGAGCGACTTAGCCCTTGCTTTAACGGCTTTACAAACAGCGTTTGAGCTTGAATCTCAAGCAGGTTTAATTGAGCCTGTTCAAGTACAGCGTAATTTAGCCATAGTAACGCTTGTGGGTGATAATATGCGGGCACATCGTGGTTTAGCCGCTAAGTTTTTTGCATCCCTTTCTCAAGCACAAGTAAACATTGTGGCAATTGCACAAGATTCTACTGAAAGTGCTATTTCAGCTGTAATTGACGGTGAGTTATGCAACGACGCAGTGAAAATATGCCATGAGAACTTTTTCACGCATGTACCTTCAATTGATGTGTTTTTACTAGGGTGTGGCTTAGTAGGGCAAGAACTGATATCTCAATTAGAGCGCCAACAAGCATGGCTTGAAAAGCGTAACATTAAACTTAATTTGTACGGCGTTGCTAACTCTCGTCAGTTACATCTTGATAGCGAGGGTATTGCCTTTAGTGATTGGCAGCAAAAATTAGCAGTATCAGAGCAGTCATTTGACCTAAAACTCGTTGAGCAATTTGTTAAGCAAAATCACTTAGTTAATCCTGTGCTGGTGGATTGTACATCGTCTGATGCACTTGCAGCGCAATATGTTGACTTTTTAAATGCGGGTTTTCATGTTGTTGCAGCCAATAAAAAGGCAACAACCAGCTCATATACGTATTACCAAGATTTAATTGCTGCTACACAAAAAAATAACCGCAAGTTTTTATACGAAACAAACGTAGGTGCAGGCCTTCCTGTTATCGATAATTTGCAATCTTTATTTGGTGCAGGAGATGAATTACTTGAATTTAGCGGTATTTTATCGGGCTCATTGTCATACATGTTTGGCGCTTTGCAAGATGGTTTATCACTGTCAGAGGCAACCATTAAAGCAAAAGAAAGTGGTTTTACAGAGCCAGATCCTCGTGATGATTTATCGGGAACTGATGTTGCGCGTAAGTTGTTAATTATTGCGCGTGAAGCAGGTATGAAATTAGAGCTAACCGACATTGAAGTAGAGTCGGTATTACCACAAGGGTTTGCCGAAGGAGACAGTATTGATGAGTTTATGGCAAAATTACCTAGCTTAGACGCTGACTTTAACGCACGTATTGAGCAAGCGGCAAGTGAAGGGAAAGTTCTTCGTTACGTTGGCACAATTAAAGAAGGCCACTGTAAAGTAGGTATTGAGGCTGTTGATTCATCACATGCGCTTAATGTTATTCGCGATGGTGAAAATGCGCTTGCAATTTTAAGTCAATACTACCAACCACGTCCTTTTGTTATTCGTGGTTACGGCGCTGGCTCTGAAGTAACTGCTGCAGGTGTATTTGCAGACGTTTTAAAAACATTATCGCGCTAGGAGTCGAAAATGATTGAAGTATATGCGCCTGCATCTATTGGTAATTTTGCAGTTGGATTTGATGCGCTAGGTGCTGCTCTTGCGCCAATTGATGGTAGTTTATTGGGAGATGTAGCACTTGTTAGCGCAGCCCCTTGTGATGAGTTTGTTTGTTCAGGCGAATATGCTCATAAATTACCAAGCGATGCGAAAGAAAACTTAGCATATCAGTGTTTAGTGCACTTTAGAGCTCATGTCGCACCAGATATGCCAACGGTAAAGCTAGAGCTTAAAAAAAACCTGCCAATTGGTTCTGGATTAGGATCGAGTGCTTGTTCGGTGGTTGCTACATTTGCAGCGCTTGATAAATTTGCAAAAACACAGTTAAGTCAAGTACAGCTAATTGAGTTGATGGCAGATTTTGAAGCAGTTGTAAGTGGCGGACGCCATTACGATAACATTACGCCCTGTTATTTGGGCGGTTTGCAGCTAACTGGCGATTTAATTCCTAATAAATCTATAGAACTACCGGTTGATGAAAACTGGTATTACGTTGCGGCGTTTCCAGGCTTTTCGCTTAATACAGCAAAAGCGCGTTCTGTTTTGCCAAAAGATCTTAGCATGCATGCAAGCGTTGAGTTTGCGCAGCGTTTATCCTCTTTTAGTAGCTTGTTATTAACAGCACGTTTTGACGATGCATTAAGCATAATGAAAGACGAAATAGCAGAACCTTACCGTGCACCGCTTATTACTGGTTTTAGCGAGGCGAAAGCAAGTTTACCCGCACTTGGAGCTGAGGTAGTTAGTATTTCAGGCGCAGGGCCTACCTTATTTACTGTATGTAAAACACTTGAAGCGGCCGAGCAATGCGCTAAATGGTTAAAAAATAATTATATAAATGAGCAAGGTTTTTGCCATATTTGTAAGTTAGACAACGACGGCACGCGTCAATTAAATGTTTTATAGGATTAGAAGTCATGCAATTACATAATTTAAAAGATAACTCACAAAAAGTGTCGTTCGTTGAAGCAGTAAAAACAGGACTTGGACGTAATCAAGGAGTGTTTTTTCCTGAATCGTTAGCGCCCATGGCTGATGTTGACGCATTACTTGATATGGATTTTGTTACGCGCAGTAGCAAAATTTTATCCCATTTAATTGGTGATGAGTTGCCAAGTAGCACTGTTGCCGACATGGTTAAAAATGCGTTTAATTTTCCAGTTAAGTTAGTCGAGGTAGAAGAAAATACCTATTGTTTGGAGCTATTTCATGGTCCTACGCTTGCCTTTAAAGATTTTGGTGGGCGCTTTATGGCTGAATGCTTAGCGCAGTTTAACCAAGGTGAAAAAGTGACTATTTTAACAGCAACATCAGGTGATACTGGTGCAGCGGTTGCGCATGCATTTTACAATAAACCAAACATTGATGTGGTTATTCTTTATCCTAAAGGAAAAATTTCACTTGCTCAGCAAAAGCTATTTACTACCTTAGGTGGCAATATTCATTGTTACGCGGTTGATGGCAGTTTTGACGATTGCCAAGAACTTGTTAAGAAGTCGTTTTTAGATGATGAAGTTAAATCTACACTTGGCTTAAATTCAGCAAATTCGATAAACATAAGCCGCTTAGTCGCTCAGGTGTGTTATTACTTTGAAGCGATTGCACAACTGCCAAAAGAAAAGCGTGCAACAGCGCATATTTCTGTACCAAGTGGTAACTTTGGTAATGTATGCGCCGCAATGATTGGCGCTGTAATAGGGTTGCCGGTTGGAAAGTTAAGTGCAACAACAAACCAAAACGACACCGTTCCTCGTTTTATACTTGATAAAAATTGGTTGCCTAATGCAACGCTTGAATCGCTTTCAAATGCGATGGACGTGAGTAAGCCGAATAACTGGCCACGTGTGCAAACTATGTTGGACAACAACTGGTTTAGTTACGACAACTTTTACTCAATTAGTGTTGACGAAGAAAACACTCAAACGGTGATGAAAAATATTCATCAAACAGGGTATGTTGCAGAGCCACATACAGCAATTGCCTATCAAGGTTTAGTTAATAACCGAGCACCGGGTGCTGCGGGCATCTTTTTAGCAACTGCACATCCAGCTAAGTTTAAAGAAAGTGTAGAAGGTATACTAAATATTGAACTAGATATGCCAAAGCCATTGAGCGACGCATTGGCTAAACCATGTCTTGCAAGCGACATAAACGCCGATTACGACGCTTTGCGTACAGAAATACTGGCTAAGTTAGCTTAAATATTAAGTAAACACGAAAGCGGCTATGGCCGCTTTTTTTGCACATTTTAAACCGTGAAATAGCTTTTTTAATTAACTAATTAAATGTAATAAATAAAAAACATTTAAAATAATTATGTAAGTTATTTAAAAATATCATCTTAAAAAGGGTGTGAAATAGTTTCAATCCCTGATTAAATATCCTCAACTTAAGAACGTAGGCAAAGTGCGGTTTTAAGCGTACAATATAGCCTCTAAAAAAATACCATACACGTTGCCCAGGAGCCCCCAATGTTAGAACGTAGCATGAATATTTCGGACTTTGATCCAGAGTTATTTGACGCGATGAGTAAAGAAACATCACGTCAAGAAGAGCATATTGAGTTAATTGCATCTGAAAACTACTGTAGCCCACGCGTACTTGAAGCACAGGGTTCTCAACTTACTAACAAATATGCGGAAGGTTATCCTGGCAAGCGTTACTACGGTGGCTGTGAGCACGTAGACGTGGTTGAGCAATTAGCTATTGACCGCGCAAACGAATTGTTTGGTACTGACTACGCAAACGTTCAGCCGCATGCAGGTTCGCAAGCCAATGCAGCTGTTTTCCAAGCCTTATTAAGCCCGCTTGATACAGTACTTGGCATGAGCCTAGCACACGGTGGCCATTTAACTCATGGTTCACACGTAAACTTTTCAGGTAAAACATATAACGCAATTCAGTATGGCCTAAACGAAGAGACTGGCGAAATTGATTACGCACAAGTTGAAGCGTTAGCACTAGAGCACAAGCCAAAAATGATTATCGCAGGTTTTTCTGCTTATTCAGGTATTGTTGATTGGGCTAAGTTTCGCGAAATTGCAGACAAAGTAGATGCTTACTTGTTTGTTGATATGGCGCATGTTGCAGGTTTAATTGCTGCGGGTGTTTACCCAAGCCCAGTACCATTTGCACATGTTGTTACTACAACAACGCATAAAACATTAGCGGGCCCTCGTGGCGGTTTAATTATTTCTGCATGTGGTGACGAAGCAATTTACAAAAAGCTTAACAGTGCTGTATTCCCTGGTGGCCAAGGTGGTCCTTTATGTCACGTTATTGCTGCAAAAGCAGTGGCATTCAAAGAAGCTTTACAACCAGAATTTAAAGAATACCAAACACAAGTTGTTAAAAATGCGCAAGCAATGGTTAGCGTATTACAAGAGCGTGGCTACAAAGTTGTTTCTGGTAAAACAGATAATCACTTGTTCTTACTTGATTTAATCGATAAAGATATTACGGGTAAAGATGCTGATGCAGCATTAGGTAATGCGAACATTACGGTTAACAAAAACTCAGTTCCTAATGATCCGCGTTCTCCATTTGTAACGTCTGGCTTACGTATTGGTTCTCCTGCAATCACGCGCCGTGGTTTCAAAGAGGCTGAATCTAAAGAGCTTGCTGGCTGGATCTGTGATGTACTAGACAACATTGCTGATGAGTCTGTTCAAGCGCAAGTAAAAGAAAAAGTGAAAGCAATTTGTGCAAAACTACCTGTTTACGCTTAATAAAGTAAAACGGTAATTTAGATCACATAAGCAATCATGCTATTATAAAAGCCGCTTTTTAGCGGCTTTTTTGTTTTTAAAACGGATACCTTTAGTTATGCATTGCCCATTTTGTACAGCAAAAGACACCAAAGTTATAGATTCCCGCCTTGTTGGCGGTGGCCATCAAGTTCGCCGCCGTCGTGAATGTAACGATTGCCATGAACGTTTCACCACGTTTGAAGGGGCAGAGCTGGTTATGCCGCGTGTTGTAAAACAAGACGGCAGTCGCGAACCATTTAACGAAGATAAGTTACTAAATGGTTTAAATCGTGCACTTGAGAAGCGTCCCGTCAGTACAGAACAAGTTGATGAAGTAGTCAATATAATAAAGTCGCAATTACGTGCAACGGGTGAGCGAGAAATTTCAAGCCATTTAGTGGGTGAATGCATTATGGAAGCGCTTAAAAAGTTAGATAAAGTCGCTTATGTAAGGTTTGCGTCAGTATATCGCTCGTTTGAGGATATACGAGAGTTTGGCGAAGAAATTGCCCGTTTAGGGGAATAAGCATGAGCAGCCAATCAGCATTTACCGAGCACGATAAACTATATATGGCGCGTGCTATTGAGCTTGCTAAAAAAGGTCGGTTTACCACAACACCTAATCCGAATGTTGGCTGTGTACTTGTAAAAGATAATCAAATAATTGGTGAAGGGTTTCATCAGTTAGCAGGGCAAGGACATGCAGAGGTCAATGCACTTGCTGTAGCAGGCGAAAAAGCAAAGGGTGCAACTGCCTATGTAACACTTGAACCTTGTAGCCATTACGGGCGCACGCCCCCCTGTGCTGAAGGACTCAAGGCTGCTGGTATTAAAAAGGTGATTGCAGCCATGGTTGATACCAACCCGCAAGTGGCAGGTAAAGGCCTTAAAATATTGAGTGACGCCGGAATAGAAGTTGCTCATGGGTTGCTTGAACAAGAGGCGCGCGCATTAAACTTTGGCTTTTTTAAGCGTATGGAGCAAGGGCTTCCTTACGTAACCTGTAAATTAGCAGCCAGTATAGATGGCAAAACAGCGCTAAAAAACGGAAAAAGTAAGTGGATCACAGGCCCTGCTGCACGAAAAGATGTGCAGCTATACCGCGCTCAAAGCTGTGCCATTTTAACGGGGGCCGATACGGTTCTTGTTGATAATGCAAAACTTAATGTTCGAGCAAGTGAGTTACCGTATTCATTACCAACCAACTTACCGCTACGTCAGCCGGTGCGTGTTATAATAGACTCGCAAAACAGATTAACACCTGACCTTGCGCTATTTAAAATAGCGCACCCGGTAATTATATTTACTACCAAGGTTGATAATTCAATGCAGTGGCCGCATTTTGTTGAGCACATAGCGGTGCGCGAGCAACAGGGTAAGGTTGATTTAACCGATGTATTACAAACACTAGCAAAGCATCAGTTTAATAATATATGGCTGGAAGCTGGGGCAACCCTTGTGGGGAAAATGACCGAGCTTGATTTAATTGACGAGTATGTTTTTTATATCGCACCAAAACTGATGGGTTATGATGCTAAAAGTTTAGTAAACTTCCCTGAATTGACGAGTATGCAAGATACTATCGATTTATCTTTTAATGAGTGTGTTCGTATTGGTGACGATTTACGTATCAACGCGTTAAAAACGCACGCATTAAAATCATTTAACAAAGAAGAGTAGCGCTATGTTTACTGGGATAATAGAAGCCACAGGCAAAATTGCTTTATTACAAAAAAAACAAGGCGATTTAGCCATTCGTATTCAAAGCGCCGACCTTGATATGAGTGACGTAAAGCTGGGTGACAGTATTGCAACAAATGGCGTGTGTTTAACGGTAGTTGATAAACATGTTGATGGTTTTAGCGCTGATTTATCTAACGAAACAATTCATTTAACTGGTTTTGCACATTATTCAATAGGGCAAACAGTTAACCTTGAAAAAGCAATGCAACCGGTTTCGCGTTTAGGTGGACATTTAGTGTCTGGCCATGTTGACGGTATTGCAACAATAACGGCGATTACAGCTAATGCAAGAGCTACTGAATATTGGCTGACAACCGATGAAAATTTAATGAAATACATACCGTACAAAGGGTCGGTATGTATTGATGGTATAAGCCTGACAGTTAACGCTGTTGAAGGTAATAAATTTAAATTAACAATTGTGCCGCACACCAGCGGTCAAACAACGATTGCCGACTTTAAAGTAGGCACTCAAGTTAATTTAGAAGTCGATCAAATTGCACGTTATTTAGAGCGTCTTATCAAAGGCGCAGAGCAGCCAACCGGCGCAGATATATCAATGAGCTTACTCGCAAAAGCGGGCTTTATTAAATAACGAAACTGACAACTTACACGAGCGAATTTATGAATTTACACAGCGCACAAGAAATTATAGATGACATTAAAGCCGGTAAAATGGTTATTTTAATGGACGATGAAGACAGAGAAAATGAAGGTGATCTAATCATTGCTGCGGAACATATTAGCGCAGAAGCAATTAACTTTATGGCTACTCATGGCCGTGGTTTAATTTGTTTAACGATGACACAAGAGCGTTGTGAGCAACTAGACTTGCCTTTAATGGTTAAAAATAATGGCGCTGCGTTTTCAACTAACTTTACTATGTCGATAGAAGCATCAAAAGGCGTAACCACAGGTATATCAGCAGCAGATAGAGCACGCACGGTACAAGCAGCTATCGCTAAAGGTGCTGTTCCTAGCGATATTGTACAGCCGGGTCATATTTTTCCGATTATGGCACAGCCAGGTGGTGTATTAACACGCGCAGGTCATACAGAAGCCGGTTGTGATTTAGCTCGCTTAGCAGGGCTTGAAGCGTCTTCTGTTATTGTTGAAATTTTAAATGCTGATGGCACCATGGCACGCCGCCCTGATTTAGAAGTTTTTGCTAAAGAGCACGACATTAAAATTGGCACAATTGCTGATTTAATTGAATACCGCAATTTAAACGAAACCACAATCGAAAAAGTGGCTAAGTGTAAACTGCCAACAGAGCATGGGGAATTTGACTTAGTCACTTACAAAGACACGATTGACGGTCAGTTACACTACGTACTACTCAAGGGTGAAATTAAAGCGCAAGAACCAACCTTGGTGCGTGTGCATTTACAAAGTACGTTTAACGATATTTTACTTTCTGATAGAAGCGCAGATAGAAGCTGGGGCTTATCGGATGCAATGGCATATATAGCTAAAAATGACGGTGTGCTAGTCATTTTAGGTAAACAAGAAAGTACTGAAGAGCTTGAAGCAACAGTTAAGGCATTTGCTGCTGCAGACGCTGGTGAAAATGTTACACCGCGTAAATTTCAAGGTACTTCTCGTACTGTTGGTGTAGGCTCACAAATTCTTGCAGATTTAGGAATTGAGCAAATGCGATTAATGAGTCGCCCTAAAAAATACCATGCACTTTCGGGCTTTCATTTAGAAGTTATTGATTACATTGAGCCACAATAGGCAAACGCTTAAACTAGGCTATTTTATTATTATTATGGTATGATGCGCAGCAATTTTTGCGCAATCGCAACCGCTTGAACTTATTTTTAGGGTTATCAAATGAAAATTATTGAAGGTAATAAGTACGCACCGGGCAAAAAATTTGCCATTGTCATTTCTCGTTTTAATGACTTTATTGGTAGCAGCCTACTTGAAGGTGCTGTTGATGAGCTAAAACGTACCGGTGGTGTATCTGATGACGACATTACTGTGATTTATGTACCGGGTGCAGTTGAATTACCTTTAGCGGCAAAACGCGTTGCGGCAAAAAAAGAGTATGATGCAATCATCGCTTTAGGCGTAGTGATCAGAGGTGGAACACCACACTTTGACCTAGTTGCTGGCGAGTCAAACAAAGGTCTTGCGCAAGTATCACTTGAGTATGATATACCGGTTGCATTTGGCGTATTAACCACTGAAAGCATTGAACAAGCTATTGAGCGCGCAGGTACCAAAATGGGTAACAAAGGCGGCGAAGCTGCTTTGGGTGCGCTTGAAATGGTTAATGTGTTAGATAAAATTTAAGTTTAAGGAATTTTTGTGAAACCAGCAGCAAGACGTAAAGCACGTATCTTAGCACTTCAAGCCGTTTATTCTTGGCAATTAAGCGGTAATGCAATTGCCGACATCGAGCAACAAATGTTGATCGAAAACGACGTTACTAAAATTGATGTTGAATACTTTAAAGATTTAGCCTCAGGTGTAGCTGTAAATTACAAGCTACTTGATGAATCAGTATCACCTCATTTAACGCGTCCATTTGATGACTTAGATATGGTTGAGCGAGCAATTTTACGTTTAAGCAGCTACGAACTTAAGTTTCGTGAAGATGTACCTTACAAAGTTGCTATCAACGAAGGTATTGAGCTTGCCAAAATATTTGGCGCAGAAGATAGTCATAAATTTGTAAACGGTGTACTTGATAAAGCTGTAAAGCATTTACGCAAGTAATAGTATTTTTCTCTGACTTTGCTTTCAGAGATTTACTTTATATAACCGTTAAAAGGAGAGCCGGCATAGGTCGGCTTTTTTGTGTATGAAGGAATTTGAATTAATTAACCGCTACTTTAAAGGTCGCGGTATTTCTCGTCGTGATGTTAACCTAGGTATAGGGGATGATTGCGCGCTTGTCACTGTTCCACAAAACTGCCAACTTGCAGTCACAACCGATACTCTGGTTGAAGGCGTGCACTTTTTTGAAGATATTTCTCCTCGCGCATTGGGGCATAGAGCGCTTGCTGTTAATTTAAGTGATTTAGCTGCAATGGGTGCTGAACCTACGTGGGTATCTGTTGCACTAACGTTACCGACAATAGATTCTCAGTGGATTGCAGAATTTACTGAAGGCATGCATGAAATTGCAGAATACTTCAATGTACAAATTATTGGTGGCGATACCACTCAAGGGCCACTTACCATTACTATTTGTGCAAAAGGTACCGTGCCGGAAGGTAAGGCACTTCGTAGAAGTGGTGCAAAAGTAGGTGATTGGATTTATGTTACGGGTCCTTTAGGGGACGCGGGTCTTGCTATTGAAGCACGGAAGCAAGGTATTAATATAGATCCTACGCATTTAGAATACTTAAACAATCGATTTGACTACCCAACACCGCGCGTTGCTGCGGGTCAGGTCATCCGTGGGCTTGCAACGTCAGCTATTGACGTATCAGATGGATTACTTGCCGATTTAACACATATTCTTGAAATGTCCCAAGTAAATGCAGAGATTAATGTTGAGAGTATTCCTACATCAGAGGCAATGAAAGCAAGCTTAGATTTTAATAAGCAATTACCGTTTATTCTTAGCTACGGCGATGACTATGAATTAATTTTTACTGTTCCCGATAACAATAAAGGTATGCTTGATTTAAAGCTAAGCCAATATGGTGTGGATATTACCTGTATTGGGCAGATAAAAAGTGGTAACGGTAAGATTGAGCTTTTACAAAATGGTGAAATGTTTAACTTCGAGCAACAGGGCTTTGAGCATTTTACAAAGGAGCAGGTTTGAATAAGAACCGATTATTTAACTTAAAACGCCCACACCAGTTTTTTGGTTTAGGGTTTGGTACTGGCCTTGCACCAAAAGCGCCGGGTACATTTGGCACATTTGCAGCATTGCCATTTATATTTATAACAATGCATTATCCAATCTGGTTACAAATAGTATTTGCAGTTGTGATCAGTGTATTTGGTATTTGGGCATGCGGTAAAACAGCTGATGATCTGGGTGTGCATGACCATCCTGCTATTGTGTGGGATGAAGTCGCTGGTTACTACATTACCATGATAGGTGCAGCATTAAATTGGCAAACTTTATTAGTTGGCTTTTTACTTTTTCGCTTTTTTGATATTGCAAAACCAGGCCCGATTCGTATGTTAGACAAACGCGTACATGGTGGCTTTGGGATTATGGCGGATGACGTGTTAGCGGGTATTTTTTCATTGATTTGTTTGCAAGCGTTAATAAAAGCAGGTTTACTACCCTTTTAGTGTTTATATTTGATTAGTTTAACTAGGTGGCAGCGTATGATGCGATTTTTACTGGTGTGTGTACTGATGTTGTGCGCAATGCCAAGTGGGGCTTCAATTACTGACTATGTTGTTAAACAATGGAATATTAAAGACGGCTTACCGTCACAATCATTAAAAAGCGTAGTGCAAGATCAGCAAGGCTACACTTGGCTAGGCACACAGTTTGGTTTGAGCCGTTTTGATGGCACTACGTTCACAAACTACAATACCCAAAATAGCGCTTTTTTACCAAGCAATGGCATTAATAAGCTTTTAATCGATTCGAATGGATTACTTTGGGTTGGTACTAGAAGTGGTTTAGTGGTTATTAATCCAGCGACCTTTGCAGCGCAGGCATTTAACATTAAAGGCCCTGTAAGAGATATTCTAGAAGACTCCAAAGGGGGCACTTGGATAGCCGCAAACGGGTTATATTACGTTGGTCGTGGTCAAGTTAACTTACGCGGTCAATCTAAAGCCATTTTACCAACGGCTAATGCAACCGTTATAACTCAAATAGTGGGTTCAGTGAGCCAAATGGCGCTTTCGCCAGAAGGTATTTGGCTTGTAAACGATCGTCACTTGTTACGCTTAACTAAAAACTCCTCCGATTTTGCCAAACTGCGTTTAGAGCTTACTGCTAAAATATCGTTACCCGAGCGTTTAGCTCAAACGATCGTTCATGATCTTGCATTTTTAAATGGGAATTTATATTTAGCTTCAGAGCTAGGCGCTTACTTTTTAGATTTAGACGACGAGTTAAGGCCCTTTCCATTACCCAACGCGAATAACTCTGCTGTGTATAAATTTATGAGTGATAGCGATGGTGGTTTATGGATTTCTACTTATGGGCGCTTGTTATTCAGAGATAAATCTAGCCAATGGCAATGGGTTGAACCGAGCCAGCTAGATCAAAGTATTTGGTTTGCTGATATTTTTAGAGATGATAAAAATAATATTTGGTTAGCAAGCTTCAGTGAAGGGTTGTGGCTTGCTCACGAAGGGCGAGTAGAAAGGCACGCTGCTGTTTCACAAATGACTGAAGCGGTTATGGCGCTGAGCCAAGCTCCAGATGGTAAATTATGGGTCGCTAATAAAAGTGGTGTTGGTTATTTTGACTTGAATAAAAGTTATATTAACTTAATTCCAAGTAGTCAGTATGGGCGTGCCTCAGTACACGATTTACAGTTTGATGGAGAGCGCGTATACATCGCCACAGGGCGAGGTTTGTTCGTATACGAAGACGATAAACTCTTTAGTGTGCCTGGGCGTGCACTGCGTGATAATCCCGTTTTTGCTATAAGTCGCTCTAGTAAAGGCGGGTTTTGGATTGGCACCGGCCGTGGGCTCTACAGGCTCAACTTTGCAGGTTTAACTCCCTTTGCTTATAACGCCTTTTTAGGCAGTAAATTTATAACTTATGTACTAGACAAAGGAAACTTTGGTGTCATAGGTACCAGTAAAGGTGCGTATTACTTTACTGATCGCGGTATCGAAAAGGTCGGGGATCAAACTTCACTTGAAAGTGCTTATATTACAAGTGTTTTGCATATTGATGGCGTGGGTATTTTAATAGGCTCGCTTAATGATGGATTATTTTACCGAAGCACGCAGGGCCAATGGCGACAGCTTGATGCCGCAAATGGGTTACCGTATGGCTCTATATTTAGCTTGGAGTACGACGAAAAATTAAATAACGTGTGGGTGAGCACCATGAAAGGTGTTTACAGAATGCCAGCGGAGCAGTTCAAAACAAACATAGAAAGTTTAAAAGTAGAAGAGGTGATCTCATCATTCGATCGCCAGCTTGACGGCAAAGCAAACCAATGTTGTAGCGGTTTAGGTCATGATGCAGTTGTCAATATGGGCAACTCGATGTGGTATCCGAGCCTACAAGGTGTTGTTGAGATACCTAAAAATGTAGAGCTATTTGGGGTGCTGTCGTTAAAACCAACTATTGAAACAATTACAACTCCTGAGCGAAATTTAACAACGGCTGCGCTAGGTAAAAAGCCGACTTTAGAAACTGACGAGCGAGACATAACACTAACCTATACGGCGATAGACTATTATGCGCCAAACAGTATTGAGTTTAGGTATCAGTTAAGTGGTTTGGACAATGATTGGCGTTATGCAAACACGCGCCGCGAGGCTATTTATACCAACTTACCAGCTGGGGCATTTTTATTTCAGTTAGAGGCAAAACGCCAAGGTGAAGATTGGTCAAAGGCGCAATACGTAGAATATGGGTTTATTGTGCCAGAGCGGTTTGATGAAACAATTTACTTTAGGTTACTGATCACCAGTGGCTTTATTTTACTTCTTTACTTAGTATTTTGGGTGCTTAAAGCGCAAGAACGCAGAAAACAAGAAGTGCTTGAAGGTTTAATTACAGAGCGTACGTTAGAGCTTCGACAAGCGAATGATAAGCTTGGGCAAGTTAACTCACAACTTAAACTTGTAAGCCACTCCGATGAGCTTACAGGCTTGCGTAGCCGTCGTTTCTTGTTTGATCAATTACCAAAAGATATTGAGCATTTTCAACGTAATTCACAGTCATTACAGGCCCAAGGGAAATCACTTGTACTGGTTATTATTAATTTAGATAACTTTAGCCGTATAAATGATGCCTTTGGTCCAATTGCTGGTGACAGCTGTTTGCAGCAAATGGCTGCGCTATTAAACTCGCGTACGCAGGGCTCTGACTATGTAGCGCGCTGGAGTGGCGATGAGTTTTTATTACTTTTACGTGATTTTAAGTGCAATAAAATAGACAGTTACTCTTCAGAGCTTTGTAAAGCGATTGCAGAGTACTCTTTCCAATTACCTAACGGAAATATGACAAATATAACAGCCTCAATTGGTTGGTCTTTCTACCCATTACCGTTACTTGGTGGGCAAGTAATTAGTTGGGAAACCTCTATTAATTTAGCTGATATTTCGCTTCATCAAGTTAAAAAACGCGGTGGAGACGGTGTAGCGCATATTACTTTCGACGAGCAGCTAGATGCATTTGAGTTTGAACAAAACTCTAATGTAGAGCAGCAACTGGGTATGCTACAGAGAAATGGTTTGGCCGATATAAAAGTGTGGATGCGATAATACCTGACCAAAGTGATTGGTCAGGTATGGTGAGGTTAACGCTATTGATTAAGCCAAGCTGGTAATATTGCGACTGACTCAGGTGCCGTAAATGCAGTGCTTGCATCGGCGCTAATATCACCGCCGGCAATACTTAAAATATTGTTAAAACGCATAACTACATTATTTGATTTTTCAGCTACGTATAAATCTGTCCCGGTATACATAATATCGACAGGATTACCCAGTAGGGTATTTGGACCGCTAATTGTGGTGCTGATATTTACCAACCCCGATGCCATTGCCACGTTATTTAATACATATATTTTTCCATCATCAGCAACAGCGGCGCTACCGACATCAGAGAGAATTAACGAGCCACTTAGCGAATCGTAGTCTATGCCATGTATATTAGTTGGCGCTTCTACTGCGGTTCCAGCATTTGCAGGTGTTATAAGTCTGTCTTCAACAGCAATATTTGCATTTCCGGCCATAAGCTTGCTTTTGACTTCGTCGAATACAGCAA
This sequence comes from Pseudoalteromonas sp. APM04, assembly GCF_022809815.1. Taxonomy (NCBI): domain Bacteria; kingdom Pseudomonadati; phylum Pseudomonadota; class Gammaproteobacteria; order Alteromonadales; family Pseudoalteromonadaceae; genus Pseudoalteromonas; species Pseudoalteromonas sp. APM04. Next base: position 2,727,135 of record NZ_CP094441.1, on the reverse strand, counting down.
CGGTGCCATTTGTGAGTGCGACAAAAGCACGGTCAGTGTTTGCATCGTAATCAACATCCCAAGGACGCGCACCGTTAGCAAAAGTAAGGGTCATTAATGGGCTTGCATCTCCTGTGGTACACGTTGAAAATATTGAGATACTTGGTGTATCTGCATTATTTTCTGCAACTAAAATCATACCGCTATCAGAAGCTACATCAAGACCTTTAGGAGATATAAGGCCTGTATTTGCCCCTGTAATAACACTGTCTTGGTTTGTATTATACGTTTGCCCATCTCTGTTCATTGCCACTTTATTTGAAATGACAATACCGCCAATAGAAGTTGTACTGTTATCGAACGTTGTATAGCTATTACCCGCTTTATCAAAAGTTACACTCTCGATAGTTTGACCCGCATTATAGTTGCCAATTTCAGTGTTAAGTTGAGAGCTTAATCGACTAATTTGCCCAGTTGTTTCACCTGTAGTACCCGGGTTACTGCTAACGGCAACTCCTAAAAGCGCCACATTAGCGGTATCGCTATCTGAAATGTCAGCCATTACATTTTGCATACCCACTTTAGTAATTGACTCAGGTTTAATAGTTGAAGTGATTAAGTCAGGAGTAATATCGCCGCTTTCACCTGAAAAAATATTGCTAAATACAAGAACAGCATCATTTGATTTTTCGGCTACACGCAAATCACTCCCTTCAAGGCTAATATCAACCGGGTTACCAAGCATTGTTGCTGGTCCGGCAATACTGCGTGCAACGCTCACTAAGCCATCTGCGGTTGATGCATTATTGATTACAAATAACGAACCATCGGTTGCATCTGATGCACTGCCTACATCAGATAAAACAAGTTTATTCGTATTTGAGTCATAAACAATACCATGAATATTTACAGATATTTGCAAACCATCATTATTGCTAGGGGTAATTGTACGACTTGGCATAGCGGCAAATTCACCACCAACAAAATTATCGTAAACGGCTACATCACCATTTGTAAGTGCTACATAAAGACGGTCATTTGTTTCATCATAATCAACATCCCACGGTGCAGCTTCTGTGATGGTTGTGCCTAAAGGGGCTGCGTTACCCGCTGCTGTAGCGCCAAAAGTCGTTACCTGCATCGCGCCAAAGTCAGCAATAAAAATAAGGCCACTTTTTTGTGCTACGGCAATTCCTTTAGGGTTTACGAGCGTAGTGTTAGCACCTGTTATTTCGCGATCAGTATTTGCATCATAGCTGCTGCCATCAGCACGGTTAGCAAGCTGACAGATAGTTTTAATACTGCCACTTTCGCTGTCGCTTGCTTGTAATAAATTACCTAAGCTATCAAAAGCGACGCCTTCGTTAGCTGTTGTGTTAAAAGTTTTTAATTTAGAAGCACTTTGGTCAATTAAATCAATGGTACCCGTGTTGGTTTTTCCATTGTTTGCCAAAATAAATGTGGCTGATGCAAAGCCTGGGTTGCCATTTGTTCCATCAGTACCATTTTGTCCGTCGATGCCTGCAATACCATCTACGCCGTTTTTACCATCGTCTGAGCTACAGCCTGTAATGCCGATTAATACTGCAAGTGTTAACGCTGAAAAACTAAGCGTATGTTTCAATGTGTTTTTTTGTGCTGTATGAGTTGTTAAATTAGCTTTATTCATCATTTTTACCTTCTAAATATTCCATTAAATTTAGGTAAATAAAGGGCTTGCTTATAAAGCACAGACTAAGCAGCACTGATTATTTACATGTTAACCTCACAGCAATAACGGCTTAAAAGTTAAATTGGATGCAAAAAATAATGCTAAAAACGAAAAAGGAGCCAACAGGCTCCTTTTTATAAACAGTTAAAATAATTAACTAAGCAGTAAATGACCTTATTGAACTTAAAATACCTTGCTCGCCTAAGCCCATTTCATTGTGCATTTCGTCTTGCGTGCCGTGCTTAATAAACTCATCAGGAATACCTAAGTTAAGTATTTTAACATTGGCCTGCTGGCTAGCTAAGTATTCGTTAACCGCAGAGCCTGCACCACCGGCAATGGCATTATCTTCAAGTGTAACAATTACATCATGATTTTTAATAATGTCGTTTAACAGTGAAGTATCAAGCGGCTTTATAAAGCGCATGTTAACAAGCGTTGCATTAAGTTCATTTGCAGCAAGTTGTGCGTTTTCAAGCAATGTACCAAATGACAAAATGGCAATCTTTGAACCTTCTTTTATTGTATTTGCTTTACCAATTTCGAAAAGTTGCATATCGCTCTGAATATCTGCCGTACCAGCGCTTCCGCGAGGGTAACGAACAGAAACCGGGCAATTAGCTTTGTAACCGGTGTACAACATTTGGCGGCATTCATTAGTATCGCTAGGTGCCATAATAACCATATTAGGTATACAACGCATAAAGCTGAGATCGTATGCGCCTTGATGTGTTTCGCCATCGGCACCAACAATACCTGCTCGGTCAATGGCAAATAATACAGGGAGGTTTTGTAATGCAACATCGTGAATGAGCTGATCGTATGCGCGCTGTAAAAAGCTTGAATAGATAGCAACAACAGGCTTTAAGCCTTCACATGCAAAACCTGCGGCTAGAGTTACGGCATGTTGTTCAGCAATTGCGACGTCAAAATACTTATCAGCATGTTCTTTTGAAAAGCGCACCATGCCCGAACCTTCACGCATGGCAGGAGTGATAGCCATTAACTTATCATCTTGCTGCGCCATGTCGCATAGCCAGTCGCCAAATACTTTTGAAAAAGTAGGGGCGCCCGGTTTTGATTTAGGCAAGCTAGATGTGTTTGGATCAAACTTAGGAACGCCGTGGTAACCAATAGGGTCGGCTTCAGCTGGCTTGTAACCCTTACCTTTTTGCGTTTTTATATGAAGAAGTTGTGGGCCTTTTAAATTACGCATATTACGCAATGTATCAACCAGCATGTTTACATCGTGCCCATCAATTGGGCCAATATAATTTAAGCCAAGCTCTTCAAAAAACGTACCAGGGATAACCATGCCTTTAAGGTGCTCTTCCATTCTGCTGGCAAGCTCTTTAACAGGCGGTACGCCAGACAGTAACTTTTTACTTCCTTCGCGAATGTTGGTGTAAAAGCTACCAGATAGAATACGCGCAAAGTGGTTGGTTAATGCGCCAACGTTTTCTGAAATCGACATTTCGTTATCATTTAGAATAATAAGCATGTCTGATTTTACATCGCCTAAATGGTTCATCGCCTCAAATGCCATACCCGCAGTAATAGCGCCATCACCAATAACAGCAACCGTTTTACGCCCTGCGCCTTCTTTTTGTGCAGCAATTGACATGCCCAAAGCTGCAGAAATTGAGGTGCTAGAATGGCCAACACTGAATGTGTCGTAGTCACTTTCATCTCTAAATGGGAATGGGTGCAGACCATCCTTTTGGCGAATAGTATGCATTTGGTCGCGGCGACCCGTTAAGATCTTATGCGGGTAGGCTTGATGCCCAACATCCCACACTACACGATCTTCTGGTGTGTTATATACATAATGAAGTGCAACTGTAAGCTCAACTGTGCCTAAACCAGACGCTAAATGACCGCTACTTTGCGATACAGAGTTAAGTAAATACTCACGTAGCTCATTGCTAAACTCGGGAAGTTTATCTTGCGCTAAGTCTCGTAATTGAGCTGGTTTGTCAACCAAGTTAAGTAATGGATACTTGCTACTATCAAGTGTCATGGCTTTTTTATATCCTTCGATCACATTCGCTTTCAAATGGGAGTGAACAACGAATGTTAAGTAATAATGTCAGTGCTATTTGCAATACGCTTAAACTGTGACTAGTGGTCACGTTCAATAAGGTAATTTGCCAGCGACGCAAGAAGCGTAGTATCTGCATCAATAAGTGCTAACGCTTCGTGGGCTTGTGTTATTAAATTTTGCGCCTTTTCTTTAGCGCCTAGCATACCTAATAACGCCGGGTATGTCGCTTTATTCGCTTCTATATCTGAGCCTTGTGGTTTACCTAGTATAAAGGTGTCACCTTCCACGTCTAAAATATCGTCGTGTACTTGAAATGCCAGCCCTATAGCATACCCAAAAACGCTCAAGTTTTCTAAAGTTTGTTCATCTGCTTTTTCACTGCACAGTGCACCTAGTGTTATAGCACAGTTAATTAGTGCACCGGTTTTTAACTTATGGATGCGCTCAAGCTCTTGTACAGAAACAACTTTGTCAGTTGCGGCAATGTCTAAACCTTGTCCTGCCACCATCCCTTCAATACCTGATGCATGTGCAAGTGCAGCAATCATTTTTACTTGTGATTGCGCTGAGCAATTAAAGTTATGTGTGGCTATAAGTTCAAAGGCAAGAGTTTGTAATGCATCACCCGCTAAAATGGCTTGCGCTTCGCCATACACAATATGGCAAGTGGGGTAGCCGCGGCGTAAATCGTCATCATCCATAGCTGGTAGGTCGTCATGTACTAATGAATAACTATGAATGCATTCTATGGCTGCAGCCAAAACGTCTAAGTCACTTTTTTTAGCGCCTAGCATTTCACCAACAGCGTACACCAAAAAAGGGCGCAGCCTTTTTCCACCATTAAATAAGCTGTAATGAGTGGCTTCTTTTATTGTTTTATCGCTATCGAGCGGTTGTTCAAAGTAGCTATTGAGTGTAGTGGCTACATCTATTTGAGCACGTTCAATATAGTCTTTTATGCTCACAACTATTCCATATCATTATTAAAGTTTGTAAGTGCTGACTTTTCGCTATTACCCATTAAAATAGATACTTTTTGTTCTGCTTGCTGTAGTTTTTCAGATGACGCACCAGCGAGTGCAATACCACGCTCGAACTGCTTTAATGATTGTTCAAGCGATAAATCACCTTGTTCCATTTCACTAACAATTGTTGATAATTCTTCTAGTGCTTTTTCGAAACTTAAGTTTTCAGGTTTTTTAGTCGCCATCTTTATTTCAGCTTACATGATAAATTTAGGAGCCAATTTTAGGGGGAATGCTAAACTAGGTCAAAGGATGATATGAGTTTTTTACATTTAGCGCGATTAATCGCGTGTTAATCAGTGTTATTAGTCAGGAAAACTCGATAATTAGGCAGTGCGCCTAACTTGATATAAAATAATAAATATAACTTTTATGTTTATTTACAAAAATGACTTAAGCAATTCAGTATGTTGCCGATAAGCAGTTAATAATAAAAAGTTTATGATAAGGCATTTAAACATGAAATCTCTGGAGGAAATGTGGATTTAGCAACCATAATAGGGATCCTAGGCGCAATAGGCTTAATTGTCATGTCTATGTTTATGAGTAGTAGCGGTGAAATGGGCATGTTTGCCGATGCGCCTTCAAGTGTAATTGTATTTGGTGGCTCGCTGTTTATTGTTTTATCAAACTTCACTATGTCTCAGTTTTTAGGGATAGGTAAGGTTGTTGGTAAGGCATTCATGTTTAAAATTGAGTCGCCTGAAGAGTTAATAGAAAAAGCAGTAGAGCTTGCGGATTCTGCCCGTAAAGGTGGCTTTTTAGCACTCGAAGAAGCTGAAATCCCAAACCCATTTATGCGTAAAGGCGTTGACATGCTTGTTGACGGTCATGACGCAGATGTTGTGCGCGCTACACTTCAAAAGGATATTTCCCTAACCACGACCCGTCATGAACTAGGTGCTGGCTTATTTAAAGCACTTGCCGACATAGCTCCCGCAATGGGAATGATTGGTACATTGATAGGCCTCGTTGCCATGTTATCAAACATGGACGACCCCAAAGCTATCGGACCTGCAATGGCCGTGGCACTATTGACCACTCTGTATGGTGCATTTTTGGCGAATGTAGTAGCAATTCCGATTCAGGTAAAACTTGAGCTGCGTAAAGACGAAGAAGCGATGAATCAGCGTTTGATTCTCGATGCTATTTTAGGAATTCAAGATGGTCAAAACCCCAAAGTTATTGAAGGTATTTTGAAAAACTACTTGGCTGAGTCTAAGCGTAAAGTTGATACCGAGGAGTAACCATGTCTGATGAAGAGTGCAAATGCCCACCCCCCGGTTTGCCTGCTTGGATGGGTACATTTGCTGATTTAATGTCGCTATTGATGTGCTTTTTTGTACTCTTATTGGCATTCTCAGAAATGGATGTACTTAAATTTAAACAAATTGCAGGTTCAATGAAGTTTGCTTTTGGTGTGCAAAATAAAATTGAAGTTAAAGATATCCCAAAAGGGACATCGGTTATCGCTATGGAATTTACCCCAGGTAAGCCAGAGCCTACACCCATTGAAACTATTCAACAGCAAACCGTTGAAATGACCCAGCAAATGCTAGAGTTTCAGGCTGGTGATGAAAGTTCAGCGGGCGGCAGGCAAGAACAGCGAGGCGATAAACGTGGCGGTGAATCTAGAAGTACCTCACAAGAGCAGTCATCAGAACAAGCAATATCCGCTGCAGATCAAGAGCAAACAAATGAGCTAGTTAAAAAAATAGCGCAGCAGTTAGAAAGGCAAATAATAGATGGTGCAATAGAACTTGAATCATTAGGTCAGCAAATTATTATTCGTATTAGAGAAAATGGCTCGTTTCCTTCGGGCAGTGCTTTTTTACAACCTAAGTTTAAACCGATTATTCAAGACATTGGCGAACTTTTAAAAGACGTACCAGGTGAAATTACAGTATCAGGGCATACAGATGATTTTCAGGTATCAAATGAGTTATATGTAAATAACTGGGATTTGTCGTCTAAGCGTGCAGTGGCTGTTGCTAGCGAATTGCAAACAGTTCAAGGGTTTGATAAAACACGAATGATGGTTGTAGGGCGAGCAGAAACTCGGCCGCTTGTGCCTAACGAGACAAATGAAGACCGACGCCGGAATCGCCGAGTTGAAATATCTATATTACAAGGTAAGGCGAAAGAGTCTGACCCTATTGATGTGAGGTAATGCTCAAATTATAAAGCTGGGCTTAATTAGTAGCCCAGCTTTGAGTTTTGCAAATTATTACCAGCATCTATTTATTGAACCTGACAATAAATCAAAAACTCCCCCTCTTTAAAATAGTTATGCTAAACTACTGTTTATATAACCAGTTGTAGGCCAGCGCATGAAACTCTACATCGCAGAAAAACCATCACTTGGACGTGCAATTGCAGATGCGCTCCCAAAACCACATAAAAAACACGACGGTTACATTGAAGTCGCCAATGGTGATTGTGTTTCGTGGTGTATTGGCCATTTGTTAGAACAAGCTGAACCAGATGATTACGATGAACGCTATAAAAAATGGCAATTAGAACATCTCCCTATAGTACCTGAGCAATGGCAGTTAAAAGCTAAACCTAAAACTCGTAAGCAATTAACTATTCTAAAAAAGCTAATCAAACAGGCATCAACGTTAGTTCATGCTGGCGATCCCGACCGTGAAGGGCAGTTACTTGTAGATGAGGTGATAGAACAAGCCAAAATAAGCAAAGCTAAAAAGCAAGGTGTTCAGCGTCTACTTATAAGCGATTTAAACTTAGTTGCAGTTAAAAAAGCGCTTAGTAGTATGCACTCTAATCGGGAATTTATTCCATTAAGTGTATCAGCACTTGCACGTTCACGAGCTGATTGGCTTTTTGGTATGAACCTCACTCGGGCTTATACTTTAGCGGGACAAAAAGCAGGGTTTGGTAATGTACTCTCAGTTGGGCGCGTACAAACGCCAATTTTGGGCTTAGTGGTAAATCGTGATACTGAGATAGCTAATTTTATATCAAAACCATTTTATGAGGTGCTAGCTAGTTTAGTTACTCCTGAGAAGCAGGTATTTAAAGCAAAATGGGTACCGAGTAAAGCTTGCGAACCTTATCAAGATGAAGAGGGGCGAGTGCTAAATAAAGCATTGGCCGAAAACGTGGCTTCGCGTATCACTAATCAAACAGGAGAGGTGACATCGCTTGAACAAAAACAAAAAAAGCAAAGTGCACCTCTACCTTATAATCTATCAGCACTGCAAATAGATGCAGCAAAGGCATTTGGTATGGCTGCCCAACAGGTGCTTGATATTTGCCAAACACTTTATGAGCGCCATAAATTAATTACTTATCCTCGCTCAGATAATCGATATTTGCCTAAAGAACACCATTTAGATGCACCTTCAATTTTAAAAGCAATCGCAACTAATGACGGTCAAAAAGTGGAGTTAGTAAATGGTGCAAATACTAAGCAGCGCAGTAAGTGCTTTAATGACTCAAAAGTAGCTGCGCATCACGCTATAGTACCTACGGCAAAGCAATTAAAGTCAGCTAGCTTAGCCAAGGATGAAGCAAAAGTGTATCAGCTTATTTGTAGGCACTATTTGATCCAGTTTTACCCAGACTATATTTATAACGAAACTAAAGCAGAGGTGACAATTGCTGGTGGTTTATTTAAAGCCAACGCTAAACAAGAAGTCAGTTTGGGGTTTAAGGTATTAATGGGTAAATCAGAATTAAAAGAAGAGGCTACTTTACCTTACCTTGAAAAAGGGATGGACCTGGTATGTACACAAGGTGATGTAGTAGAAAAGCTTACTTCACCTCCCGCTCATTTTACTGATGCAACTTTACTAGGTGCTATGACGGGGATTAGCCGTTATGTAAAAGATCCACATATCAAAAAAATACTAAAAGATACTGATGGTTTAGGCACAGAGGCTACTCGTGCAGGCATTATAGAGTTGTTATTTAAACGGCGTTTTTTAAAGCGTGAAGGCAAAACAATCAAAGCTACCGAAACAGGCCTTGCATTAATTAGTGTTTTGCCTGAAGGTTTAGCAAGTCCTGACTTAACAGCAAAGTGGGAGGCGAGTTTAGGCAGCATTGCTCAACAAGCAATGAGCTACCAACAATTTTTACAACCGCTGCTGGTGGAGCTTGAAGGCTTTGTAATGCAAGCAGCTAATTGCGATAGCCATGTATTTTCAAAACTGCCCCAAACACCGCCTAAAAAGCGTTTTGCCAAGCGCAGTAAAAAAGCACCATTTAAAAAATCTAATTATAAAAAGAGCTCAACAACAGTTTAATGGCTGAGCCCTTAAGTGGGATTTATTTTGTATTAAATAATGCAACTGCCGCATTACTCATGGCTTTTATACCAGTAGGTAAAGCTACTTTATAATCTGGTGCAAATTTACTTGAGTGCAATGAAGGAAGTGTTTCGTTATTTTTCATCGCTTTTACATATTGTTGTTGGTTAACTCCGCCTAACCAAAATAATGTAATTGGGATATTTTCGTCGGTACGGCCATAAAGACCAAAGTCTTCACCTGCCATTACGGCTTGGGTTTCAAGTACGTTTGTGTCGCCTATCGCATTTTTAATAGCACTTCGTACTATATTAGTTTGCGAAGGATTATTATAAGTAGATGGAATTGATTCATCCTCATGGACTATAACAGCAGGGTAATCGCTTTCATCTAGCCCTGCGCTTTGCGCAATACCTGCGGTTATGCGTTTTATTGCAGCAATTTGTGCATTGCGTACATCTGGGTTGTAACTACGCAGTGTAAGTTGCAGTTTCACTTCATCCGAAATAACATTATGTTTAGAGCCGCCATGTATAGAGCCGACTGTTATAACAGATGGTTCTAAAGGTGAAAGTTCGCGACTTGTAATCGTTTGTAAAGCAAGTACTGTGCGTGCAGCAATAACTACCGGGTCAATAGTGGTATGAGGGTACGCGCCATGGCCACCTTTACCTTTTATATTAATATCAACAGAATCCACACTTGCCATGGTGTATTCATTTTTCATAGTTACTTTACCAGCAGGGACACTGGCACTAACATGCAATGCAATAACGTGGTCGGGCTTTGCGTATTTACTAAATAAACCTTCATTTAACATCGCTTTAGCTCCACCTCCAACCTCTTCTGCAGGTTGTGCAACCATCATTAATGTACCTTTCCATTTATTTTTATGAGTAGTGAGTTGCTCGGCAGTGCCTATAAATGAGCTCATATGAATATCATGGCCACAGCCATGCATAACACCAACTTTTGCACCATGCTCGTCAACAACTTTTACAGTTGAAGCGTAGGGTTTACCTGTTTGCTCTGTAATAGGTAAGCCGTCCGTATCTGTGCGTATCATAACTGTTGGGCCATTGCCATTCTTAAAAATACCAACAACACCATACCCACCTACATTATCTGTAACCTCGAATCCAAGCATATTAAGTTGGTTAGCTATTTTTTTACCTGTCTTTTTTTCGCTGTATGAAAGTTCTGGCGATTGATGTAAATCGAGGTAAAACTTTTCAATACTAGGCATTGTTTTGTTTAGGTCTAGGTCAAGTCCTTTAGCTTGCAAAAGCGGAGCTGCAAATAAAAATGCAGCGCTAAGGTAAGATAGTTTCATGATTTGCCTCATTAATTGGTTATGTATGCCGAGTGATTTAGTTATACGACTTGTATTTATTATGTTAATCACCATATAAAACCCTAAATAGATAAGTATGGCAATCAATTCAATGAGTAATATAGTAAGTATTAATGCACAAAACCTTCAGCAGGTCCTTGGGGAAACATCACAACAAAAATTAGTATTACTTAACTTTTTCTCACCTCAAAGTCCTGATTGTATTGGGCAGGCTGCAATTTTAGATAAAATAGCAGCTGAATATACAAGCCATATAGTAATAGCGAATTTAGATTGTGATGCAGAGCAAGCACTAGCTTCACAATTAGCACAACAGGTTGGCTTACAAACGCTGCCTACGCTTGTGCTATTAAAAGACTCTGCCCCTGTCGATTTGCTTGCAGGTACCCAAACTGAGTCACAAATACGGGAAGCTCTATCTAAGCACTTACCTGCTCAACAGGATTTGCTATTAGAACAAGCTAAGCAGGCTTTAATTAAGTCAGACCTCAATGCAGCGTTTAATTATGCAAAGCAAGCATACGAAATAGATAATACTAATGTACGTATTAAATTAGTGCTTGCTGATATTTGTATTCAAATTCACAAATTAGATGAAGCTCAAGCATTAATAGAAACGATTGATTCGCAAGATCAAGATGCGTACTTCAATAACATCAAAGCAAAATGCGAAGCTGCTTTAGATGCAAAAGATTCTCCAGAGATACAACAAAAGCAACAGCAAGTAGATAAGTATCCGAACGATTTAGAACTTAAAGAAGAGCTCAGTGCTTTATTAAACGAAGCAGGAAGAAAAGAAGAGGCATTAGAAGTGCTATTCAAAGTACTACAAAAGGACCTTAACTATAACGAAGCTAAACCGAGCTTTTTAGCTATAATAGCTTCTCTACCAGATGGCGATGCGCTCGCAGCTAAATACCGTAGAAAGCTATACAGTATTTTATATTAAAAGCTGATTATAAGTTCGGCTAAATAAAAGCACCTTTATTAAAGGTGCTTTTTTATTGATGACTCTTAGATGTTAAAGCAGAGAAAATCAGCTTAAAAAGTAAAGTTATACACAGGGTTTTGTGAGTAACTTGTGTTTAGGGTGTGCGCTTGCTTGGGGTGCAATTTAAATTACTTTTTTAGCTAAAAAAGGCTTGCGTTAAATTCGCGGCTCCCTATAATGCGACCCCACTGAGACGGCAGAGCAGGCAACGCTTAAGCTGCAAGCAAGTCTCTTAGTGAGTCGAGTAAAACTTGAGTTTAGATTTTTATAAAATTTAAAATTAAGTGTTGACAAAAACACAGGAAAGCGTAAGATTCGCTTCCCTTGAGTCGCTAAGGCAACTCAAACGTTCTTTAATAATATAAAGCAATCATCTGTGTGGGCACTCGTACAGATTGAGTTCTAACAGCCAAGCTACTTAGGTAGTGAGGCAAACAAATTAGAGTCTCAATTGAAACTGAGTGACCAACAGAATAATTACTTAGTAGTTATTCAGCACAGTCAATTCAATATCGAAAGATATTAAATAAATTCAGAATTCATTGAGCTGTCGAAAGACACAAAACTTTTTAATTGAAGAGTTTGATCATGGCTCAGATTGAACGCTGGCGGCAGGCCTAACACATGCAAGTCGAGCGGTAACATTTCTAGCTTGCTAGAAGATGACGAGCGGCGGACGGGTGAGTAATGCTTGGGAACATGCCTTGAGGTGGGGGACAACAGTTGGAAACGACTGCTAATACCGCATAATGTCTACGGACCAAAGGGGGCTTCGGCTCTCGCCTTTAGATTGGCCCAAGTGGGATTAGCTAGTTGGTGAGGTAATGGCTCACCAAGGCAACGATCCCTAGCTGGTTTGAGAGGATGATCAGCCACACTGGAACTGAGACACGGTCCAGACTCCTACGGGAGGCAGCAGTGGGGAATATTGCACAATGGGCGAAAGCCTGATGCAGCCATGCCGCGTGTGTGAAGAAGGCCTTCGGGTTGTAAAGCACTTTCAGTCAGGAGGAAAGGGTGTGAGTTAATACCTCACATCTGTGACGTTACTGACAGAAGAAGCACCGGCTAACTCCGTGCCAGCAGCCGCGGTAATACGGAGGGTGCGAGCGTTAATCGGAATTACTGGGCGTAAAGCGTACGCAGGCGGTTTGTTAAGCGAGATGTGAAAGCCCCGGGCTCAACCTGGGAACTGCATTTCGAACTGGCAAACTAGAGTGTGATAGAGGGTGGTAGAATTTCAGGTGTAGCGGTGAAATGCGTAGAGATCTGAAGGAATACCGATGGCGAAGGCAGCCACCTGGGTCAACACTGACGCTCATGTACGAAAGCGTGGGGAGCAAACGGGATTAGATACCCCGGTAGTCCACGCCGTAAACGATGTCTACTAGAAGCTCGGAACCTCGGTTCTGTTTTTCAAAGCTAACGCATTAAGTAGACCGCCTGGGGAGTACGGCCGCAAGGTTAAAACTCAAATGAATTGACGGGGGCCCGCACAAGCGGTGGAGCATGTGGTTTAATTCGATGCAACGCGAAGAACCTTACCTACACTTGACATACAGAGAACTTTCTAGAGATAGATTGGTGCCTTCGGGAACTCTGATACAGGTGCTGCATGGCTGTCGTCAGCTCGTGTTGTGAGATGTTGGGTTAAGTCCCGCAACGAGCGCAACCCCTATCCTTAGTTGCTAGCAGGTAATGCTGAGAACTCTAAGGAGACTGCCGGTGATAAACCGGAGGAAGGTGGGGACGACGTCAAGTCATCATGGCCCTTACGTGTAGGGCTACACACGTGCTACAATGGCGCATACAGAGTGCTGCGAACCTGCGAAGGTAAGCGAATCACTTAAAGTGCGTCGTAGTCCGGATTGGAGTCTGCAACTCGACTCCATGAAGTCGGAATCGCTAGTAATCGCGTATCAGAATGACGCGGTGAATACGTTCCCGGGCCTTGTACACACCGCCCGTCACACCATGGGAGTGGGTTGCTCCAGAAGTAGATAGTCTAACCCTCGGGAGGACGTTTACCACGGAGTGATTCATGACTGGGGTGAAGTCGTAACAAGGTAGCCCTAGGGGAACCTGGGGCTGGATCACCTCCTTATACGATTTAGAACTTATTTGTTCGTAGTGTCCACACAGATGATTGTTAATTAGTTAAGCCACTGGCTTAGTTAATTAATATGCTCTTTAAAAATTTGGAAAAGCTGATAATAAAATTCGTATGAATAACATTGTTATTTGTACAGAGTTTTCAAAAGTAAAAAAGAATGATAGCAGTATCATTCAGTGCCATTTAATCACTCTTTGAGTTGATTGATTGGTATCTACTTTAGTATTCAATATTAACTTCTGGCGAAGTTAAACTGTCACAAAACAAAGACCCGTTTGGGTTGTATGGTTAAGTGACTAAGCGTACACGGTGGATGCCTTGGCAGTTGGAGGCGATGAAGGACGTATTAACTTGCGATAAGCCTAGTCAAGCTAGTAAAAAGCACTTGAGACTAGGATTTCCGAATGGGGAAACCCACCTGCTTGCAGGTATCGTTAACTGAATACATAGGTTAACGAGGCGAACGCGGAGAACTGAAACATCTAAGTACCCGTAGGAAAAGAAATCAACCGAGATTCCGAAAGTAGCGGCGAGCGAAATCGGAACAGCCCTTAAGCTTATTATGTGTTAATGGAAGGCTCTGGAAAGTGCCACGATACAGGGTGATAGTCCCGTACATGAAAAGACATTTTAAGTGAAATCGAGTAGGTCGGAGCACGTGAAACTTTGACTGAATATAGGTGGACCATCATCTAAGGCTAAATACTCCCAACTGACCGATAGTGAACCAGTACCGTGAGGGAAAGGCGAAAAGAACCCCTGTGAGGGGAGTGAAATAGAACCTGAAACCGTGTACGTACAAGCAGTAGGAGCAGACTTGTTCTGTGACTGCGTACCTTTTGTATAATGGGTCAGCGACTTATATTTTGTAGCGAGGTTAACCGATTAGGGTAGCCGTAGGGAAACCGAGTCTTAACTGGGCGAATAGTTGCAAGGTATAGACCCGAAACCCGGTGATCTAGCCATGGGCAGGTTGAAGGTTGAGTAACATCAACTGGAGGACCGAACCCACTAACGTTGAAAAGTTAGGGGATGACCTGTGGCTAGGAGTGAAAGGCTAATCAAACCGGGAGATAGCTGGTTCTCCCCGAAATCTATTTAGGTAGAGCCTCGGACGAATACTTACGGGGGTAGAGCACTGTTAAGGCTAGGGGGTCATCCCGACTTACCAACCCTTTGCAAACTCCGAATACCGTAAAGTAATATCCGGGAGACACACGGCGGGTGCTAACGTCCGTCGTGAAGAGGGAAACAACCCAGACCGCCAGCTAAGGTCCCAAAGTCATAGTTAAGTGGGAAACGATGTGGAAAGGCCCAGACAGCCAGGAGGTTGGCTTAGAAGCAGCCATCCTTTAAAGAAAGCGTAATAGCTCACTGGTCGAGTCGGTCTGCGCGGAAGATGTAACGGGGCTAAACTATGCACCGAAGCTGCGGATTCATACTTTGTATGAGTGGTAGGGGAGCGTTCTGTAAGCGGTTGAAGGTGTACCGGGAGGTATGCTGGACGTATCAGAAGTGCGAATGCTGACATGAGTAACGATAATGCGGGTGAAAAACCCGCACGCCGGAAGACCAAGGGTTCCTATCCCATGTTAATCAGGGTAGGGTAAGTCGACCCCTAAGGCGAGGCCGAAAGGCGTAGTCGATGGGAAACGGATTAATATTTCCGTACTTGGTATAATTGCGATGGGGGGACGGAGAAGGCTAAGCAAGCATGGCGATGGTTGTCCATGTGAAAGTGAGTAGGGCGTTTGTTTAGGTAAATCCGGACGAACATTAAACCTGAGACACGAGACGAGTCACTACGGTGATGAAGTTGCTGATGCCATACTTCCAGGAAAAGCCTCTAAGCTTCAGATTATACCGAATCGTACCCCAAACCGACACAGGTGGTCAGGTAGAGAATACTAAGGCGCTTGAGAGAACTCGGGTGAAGGAACTAGGCAAAATCGTACCGTAACTTCGGGAGAAGGTACGCTCCTATCTGTGATGAGACTTGCTCTCTAAGCGGACGGGAGCCGCAGTGACCAGGTGGCTGGGACTGTTTATTAAAAACACAGCACTGTGCAAAATCGCAAGATGACGTATACGGTGTGACACCTGCCCGGTGCCGGAAGGTTAATTGATGGGGTTATCTTCGGAGAAGCTCTTGATCGAAGCCCCGGTAAACGGCGGCCGTAACTATAACGGTCCTAAGGTAGCGAAATTCCTTGTCGGGTAAGTTCCGACCTGCACGAATGGTGTAACCATGGCCACGCTGTCTCCACCCGAGACTCAGTGAAATTGAAATCGCAGTGAAGATGCTGTGTACCCGCGGCTAGACGGAAAGACCCCGTGAACCTTTACTACAGCTTGGCACTGAACATTGAACCTACATGTGTAGGATAGGTGGGAGACTTTGAAGATGAGACGCTAGTCTTGTTGGAGTCGTCCTTGAAATACCACCCTTGTAGTTTTGATGTTCTAACGTTGGCCCCTGAATCGGGGTTACGGACAGTGCCTGGTGGGTAGTTTGACTGGGGCGGTCTCCTCCCAAAGAGTAACGGAGGAGCACGAAGGTTGGCTAAGTACGGTCGGACATCGTACGGTTAGTGTAATGGTAGAAGCCAGCTTAACTGCGAGACAGACACGTCGAGCAGGTACGAAAGTAGGTCATAGTGATCCGGTGGTTCTGAATGGAAGGGCCATCGCTCAACGGATAAAAGGTACTCCGGGGATAACAGGCTGATACCGCCCAAGAGTTCATATCGACGGCGGTGTTTGGCACCTCGATGTCGGCTCATCACATCCTGGGGCTGAAGTCGGTCCCAAGGGTATGGCTGTTCGCCATTTAAAGTGGTACGCGAGCTGGGTTTAGAACGTCGTGAGACAGTTCGGTCCCTATCTGCCGTGGGCGTTTGAGAATTGAGAGGGGTTGCTCCTAGTACGAGAGGACCGGAGTGAACGAACCGCTGGTGTTCGGGTTGTCATGCCAATGGCATTGCCCGGTAGCTACGTTCGGAACTGATAAGCGCTGAAAGCATCTAAGCGCGAAGCAGGCCTCGAGATGAGTTCTCACTAGACTTTTAAAGTCTCTGAAGGGCCGTTGAAGACTACAACGTTGATAGGCAAGATGTGGAAGTGGTGTGAGCCATTAAGCTAACTTGTACTAATTACCCGTGAGGCTTAACCATACAACGCCAAACGCGTTTTGTGTGACAGTTAAGACAGAAGTTAATAACTAAAGTAGATATTACTGACAGAAAAACTTAAAAAATATTATCAGATATTTTCCAAATTCAGTTAGTGCGTAGAAATACGGATTAACGACCAAATTTGCTTGGTGACAATAGCGTTTTGGACCCACCTGACTCCATGCCGAACTCAGTAGTGAAACGAAACAGCGCCGATGATAGTGTAGCATTTGCTATGTGAAAGTAGGACATTACCAGGCTTCAAATTCAGTCGAAGGACTTTAATCTTAATAAAAATAAGAAAATTGAAAAGAATTTTCTTGGTGACAATAGCGTTTTGGACCCACCTGATCCCATGCCGAACTCAGTAGTGAAACGAAACAGCGCCGATGATAGTGTAGCATTTGCTATGTGAAAGTAGGACATTACCAGGATTTAATTAAGAGAAACCCGTTACAGCAATGTAACGGGTTTTTTGCTGTCTGGGGTTTAGTGAATTGGCGTTAAGCATACCCAGCTCAGTAATAATACCAATCCTAAAGTGAGCTTATATAATGCCGACCAACACAATTAAAGTATGCTATCAGCAATATGACTTTTTATCCCTCGGATATTCAAGTGAGTGGTGTAACGACTTTAATTAAGCGAAGCCTGTTGCAGTAAAGTGACGCTTTTTGTATTTTGAAATGAAGTAAATCAATTAAGTTACAATTACAAGGCGAGCTTTACTAATTCGTATAATTAAAAGATCTAGTTATAAGTAAGGTAATAATATAAACAACAAGGTTATATTATTTATCTCTGTCTAATAACTGATACCTTTAACCCTATTAGCGTCAGCTTTTCTACCTGGGATTGATTAAATATTACTGTTAAAGAGTTTAAGGGTTGGTTAATAATAGCCTTATGTTTAGATAATATTAATAGGTTATTTAATTTGCTAATTAGTGGTGTTTATCATTAATTGTTTTTCTTGTCGTTTATCCTCACGTTAGATTGTTTATTGTGAACATAATTCACAATACAATTAATTTCATCTAACTAAACTAGCTCGTTTAATCTGAGGCATGGTAAAATTTTCATTTAGCTAAATCTATTTGAGGTGTTAATTGCCTACTACAGATTACCAACGTGTATTAAATGAAATTACTCAAGAAGTCGCCCTTTTACTGTCTAAAGGGAAAGTAGCCGATTATATCCCTGCACTTGCTGAGGTTGACCCTGAGCAGTTTTCTATTGCCATATACACTACTGAGGGTGAAATCATTTGCGCAGGTGATTGTTCTCAGCGATTTACCATTCAATCAGTATCTAAAGTGATGACATTAACCATGGCGTTACAGCGTTATGGTGACGAACTTTGGAGCAGGGTAGGTAAGGAGCCCTCTGGTACAGCGTTTAACTCGCTTACGCAACTTGAATTTGAAAAAGGTGTGCCGCGTAACCCATTCATAAATGCGGGTGCTATTGTTACTTGTGATGCGCTTTATAGCCGCTTGTCTGCACCTATGCATTCGATGCTCGAAACATTCAGATTACTATCAGGTAATCGCGGCATTGTGATTGATAAAAAAGTGGCTAATTCTGAGTATGAATTTAGACACCGCAATGCTGCTATGGCGCATTTGATGAAATCGTTTGGTAATTTTGAGAATGACGTTGATGATGTGCTTTGGTCGTATTTCAACTTTTGCTCTATTGAGCTTAATTGTGTTGAACTCGCTAAGGCATATAGCTTTTTAGCAAATAAAGGAGTTGATCAGCCATCTGGTGAGCAGGTTTTAAGTAGTCGTCAAAATAAACAGCTTAATTCACTATTATTTACCAGTGGTTTATATGATGCTGCGGGTGATTTTGGGTATAGGGTCGGTATGCCAGGTAAATCAGGGGTATCAGGAACTATTCTTGCGGTATTACCTAATAAGTTTACAGTAGCCGTTTATTCCCCAGGGCTTAATTCGTTTGGTAACTCAGTAGCAGGAATAGCAGCATTAGAGCTACTATCTAAAAAGCTTGATATTTCTATCTTTTAGAGAGATGAAGGGAGCTTATTGCTCCCAATAAACCTGTTCTAAACAATCTTCACGCTCAGGTAATCCACGCGATAAGCGGGGAGAGTGCTGAACAAGTACTTCATAACTTGCTCTGTTTGCATATTTACTAATTTGTGCAAGAGATGAGTATGTAATAGCTTGTTGATCGTGCTTTGCTGAGTTAGCGACATTAAGCTTATGATAAACATTTGCTGATAAGTCATGTAGTACAGCAGCGAGTGCACAGTCGCCAGCGCCATTGGTATTTTTGATTGAGTCGGGTCCGCCCATAAAAGGAGCTGTATGGCTGTATGCTCTTATAGGGTTTTCGCAATCAGCTTTACGCATAGCGCGTGAAAATTCATAGCGATTAAAGTCTGCAATAGCACCAGGCAGTAGTGGGTATTCGGTTTCACGTTTAAAGCTGTCGTCAACATGGCCTGCCATGAATAGCCCTTTTTCACCTGCAGTGCATATAACAAGATCTACCCAGTCTAGTGCTTTGTCTGCTGCTAAAAGCGGGTCTTCAAACCCTGTAATAGCAAAGCCTTCTTCTTCGTTCATAGCAAGAATATCTACATGCTTTTCAACAAAGTTTGCCCACCAAGCAGGGTCTTGCTCAATTAAAAATTTAGTGCCGAGTGTAAGAACAACAGGTACGCCAGCATCGTTAGCATATTTAACTGCTTGCATAGTTGCATCTGTCATGGTTTCGTCATCTTGTGTTCGCATAAGGTATGCACTAATGACTAAAGCCGATGAGTTTTCTATCAACGATTTATCTATTGATTCTGGGCGTAGGTAATTCATTAAACCCGCACTGATTGCAAAGGTGCGTTCGCCTGTTTCATCAATAAGAGTGAAACAACGGCCTATTGGACCATCAACAGGTTGTAAATAATCTAAGTCTACACGGCTTGAGGTATTACATAAAAAGCGGTATGCGTAACTGCCAATTTTAATGTTTTCACTCATTACGCCTAATAAAACAGAGCGATCATCTGCAAGTACAGAATAGTTGTGCATTGTGTTACCAATGGTTCCACCTGCAAATTCATAATCAACCATTTCGTTTAATTTTAAGCGGTCGTATAGAGCATTTGTTATGTCACTGTCTATAACCTGTGACATACCTCTGCGTAGTTGAAACTCATCAAGGAAAGCTTGATCAACTTTTGCTTCTATATCAACAACGATTTGATCGATACCCGTAATATAGCTACGTTGTAATCTATCTGTTGCGTTAAGTTGATTAGTTAGTGGATCTTTGGCTTCCACTGGAAAATAATGTTTATGCCTGCGGCGTCCAGGAAATTTCATTCGCTACCCGTGTTGTGAGCTAAATAAAAAAAGCGAGAGATTATAACGTAAATCAGCGTCAGTGAGCCATTATTAACAGCTAAATAGTGTTTTATTTTTGCAATAAAGTAATCATTGCCGCGCTTTAGGATGTTAACTAGGTATAATTAAAGTATAAAACGTAATTTAAGAAGAAATAATGAACAAGCCATTTGACGACGTTTATTGGATGGGACAAGCGCTTTTGTATGCAAAACAAGCCGAGCAGCTTAATGAGATCCCAGTAGGTGCTGTTTTAGTAAAAGATAATCAACTTATAGCATCTGGATACAATCGTTCTATAACTGATAATGACCCTTCAGCTCATGCCGAAATGATTGCAGTACGAGAAGCTGGCAAAGCACTCAATAATTATCGCTTAATTGACTGCACGTTATATGTAACACTTGAGCCATGCTCTATGTGTGCAGGATTATTAGTGCATAGCAGAATAAAGCGTTTAGTATTTGGAGCTCCAGATGCAAAAACTGGTTCAGCTGGCTCTATTATGAATTTACTGCAGGAGCCAAGGCTTAACCATCAAGTAGAAGTTGTTGGAGGGGTATTAGCCGACAAATGTGGTAACACTATATCTGAATTTTTTAAGCGAAGAAGGGCGCAAATTAAAGCAGCCAAAAAGGCTGCTCGTGGGGCTTAGAAATATTATTAATTGCCCGCTGGTATAGTGTCTTGTGCTTCCATTTGTTGCATAGCAAACATACGGCGACGCCAAATTATTTTTTTGTGTAAACCACGTAACATGATACGACGACGTGTCGCCGTTGAATAAATAACGTTTCTTTTTAATTTTTGTGTGCGTCTACGTTTTAGCATGTGTTCTCCTAATGCGTGAGAGTGAGAAAGGCACAAGATATATCTTTGAAAAAATTGAAATATACAATTACCACACATTAGTGATCATTTAATGACAAGTAAACAGATATTTTAGTTACCCACTACTTTGAAGCCGTAAACTTTCATAATTAATAAATATCGCATTAATCCATAATCCGCTATGGCGATTCATCTTGTTTTATATTGCTGGTGTCATCACGCTCTGTAGTGATATTTTCTTCGGTCATCGCATTGTTTTCATCAAGCCATACCAGCGCGTCGTAGTATCTGCGAATATTATCAACATATTTTACAGCCACATCGCCACGGGCATAGCCATAACGTGTATTACGGTAATATCGCTTTTTGATTAATAGCGGTAAGCGTTTTTTTACATCGGCCCATTTATCTGGGCTTGCCCCTTGTTGTTGGGTGATAATCCGCGCGTCGTTCACATGACCCCAACCAACATTATAAGCAGCCAAAGCAAGCCATGTCCTGTCTGGTTGAGGAATTCTATCAGGAATACGAGTTATTAATTTGCTTAGATACTGAGCACCGCCACGAATATTTTGTTCAGGCTCGAGACGATTTGTTACACCAACTTGTTTAGCTGTAATGCGTGTAAGCATCATAATACCGCGAACTCCCGTTGGTGATTTAGCGCGAGGGTTCCACATCGACTCTTGGTAACTTAAAGCAGCTAATAAACGCCAATCAAGATCTCCTGCATATTGTTCAAACCATGGCTGATATGTAGGTAACGTTTCTTTTATTGCTTCTATGTAAGCCAATGTATTTACATAGTTAAACTGGCGTACATGACCAAAATATTTTTCTTCGAGTACATAAAGTTGGTTGTTTTGTTTTACTTCACCAAAAAATGGCACGAGCAGCGCATATAAAGAATCATCTTTTGACTTGCGAAGTATCCACGCAATTGGATCATTATGACTTACTGAGAAGCCAATACTTAAATTAGGGTGATACCGGCGAAATAACGAAAGAGTGTGGGAATCAGCAAGGGTGTAGTCTATTTCACCATCTATAACCGCTTGTAAAAGTTCTTCTTCGTCAAATTCTTCACTTTCTATCCAGCTGAGTGATGGGTTGTTTTTTTGAGCTTTTTGCAGGGTAAGTGAGTGGCTACTTTTTGCTATAACCGTAAAGTTTCCATCTAGATCGTCAAACTTACGAGGACGAACGCGGCCTTGTTTATATACTAATTTTTGACTGATTGTTCTGTAAGTTGGGCCATACCTATATTGCTCCGCACGCGTTTTGTTGTAAGTAAGTCCTGAGGCAATTAAGTCTAAGTCACCACTTTCAAGGCGATCAAACATATCAGATAAATTAAAAAAGGGGACTATTTCAAGTTCAACACCTAAGTAATCAGCAAAAGCCTGAGAAAGCTCATATTCAAAGCCTTGCTCGCCCTGAACTGCTTGATAGTAATTGCTCGCACTTGCTAACGTGCCAACACGTATTTTGTTTTGCTCTTTGATGTGGGCAAGTTGAGTTGGCTGTTCTTGCATATTACATGCACATAACAGCATAACTAAAGTGATGATTATTATTAGCTTTTCTTTGAACATTGAGTGCCCCTTTAACACGCTAACACCCGTTATAACAAAACTTAGCCATTTCGTCACTTTCCCTTTTATTTTATTAGCTAAAACGGATTATAAATAAAGCTAAAAAGTTAATTTTATGAAAAGCGCAATTTGGAGTTAAATATGATGGCTAATTGGACTATAATGCGTGCCTAAAATATCGTTCAATCCCTAACCCCGGATGAAATTATCTATGTTGATCCTTCGTGGTGCACCAGCACTGTCAGAGTTCAGAGTTAATAAAATTTTAGCGCGTTGCAAACAATCGCAACTTCCAGTCACCAACGTATATGCCGAGTATGCTCATTTTGCCGATTTAACATCGCCTTTGAGTGTTGATGAGCAAACCAAGCTTGAAAAGCTATTAACTTACGGTCCTACTATTGCCGAGCATACCCCAGCTGGCACACTTATTTTAGTTACACCTCGCCCTGGTACCATTTCTCCTTGGGCATCTAAAGCAACCGATATAGCGCATAACTGTGGCCTTAAACAGGTTCACCGTGTAGAGCGTGGTATTGCTTATTATATAGAAGGTGAACTAGGAGCAGAGCAACTTGCACAAGTAACAGCTTTATTACACGACCGTATGACTGAAGCAACTCATACTGAGCTTGAAGCAGCAGCGCAGTTGTTCCGTAATGATTCTCCGCGTGAAATGTCATCAGTTGATATTTTAGGTGGTGGACGCGAAGCATTAGCTGCCGCAAATATTGAGCAAGGTTTTGCTCTTGCCGATGACGAAATTGACTACCTAGTAGAAAACTTTAAAAAGCTAGGTCGTAATCCTAACGACATCGAATTATTTATGTTTGCCCAAGCAAACTCAGAGCATTGTCGTCATAAAATATTTAATGCTGATTGGACAATTGATGGCATTGAACAGCCAAAATCGCTGTTTAAAATGATCAAAAATACATTTGAGCACAACCCTGAAAATGTATTGTCGGCGTATAAAGATAACGCGGCAGTAATGAAGGGCTCAAAAGCGGGTCGCTTCTTCCCGAACGCGCAAGGTGAATATGCGTATCATCAAGAAGACATAGAAATATTAATGAAAGTAGAAACGCATAACCATCCAACGGCTATTGCACCGTTTTCGGGGGCGGCTACCGGTTCAGGTGGTGAAATTCGTGACGAAGGTGCAACAGGGCGTGGTTCTAAGCCAAAAGCCGGTTTAGTTGGCTTTACGGTTTCTAACTTGCGTATTCCGGGTTACGAGCAACCGTGGGAAAGCGACTTTGGTAAACCTGGTCGTATAGTCAACGCGCTTGATATTATGATGGATGGCCCACTGGGCGGTGCTGCATTTAATAACGAGTTTGGTCGTCCTAACTTATTGGGTTACTTCCGTACGTATGAAGAAAAAGTAACAAGCCACAATGGTGAAGAGGTACGTGGTTACCACAAACCAATTATGCTTGCCGGTGGTTTAGGTAATATTCGTGCTGATCATGTTCAAAAAGGCGAGATTCCAGTAGGCGCAAAACTAATTGCGCTAGGCGGCCCTGCTATGAACATTGGTTTAGGCGGTGGTGCTGCATCAAGTATGGCGTCGGGCCAATCAAACGAAGACCTAGACTTTGCTTCTGTTCAACGTGAAAACCCAGAAATGGAACGTCGTTGCCAAGAAGTAATCGATAAGTGTTGGCAGTTAGGCGATGAAAACCCAATTGCATTTATACATGATGTTGGCGCCGGTGGTTTATCAAATGCGTTTCCTGAACTGGTAAACGATGGTGGCCGTGGTGGTAAATTCCAACTACGTGATATCCCTAACGATGAACCTGGCATGGCACCACATGAAATTTGGTGTAACGAATCGCAAGAGCGTTATGTGCTGGCTGTAGCGGTTGAAGACTTTGATCGTTTTGAATCCATTTGTAAGCGCGAACGCGCACAGTACGCAGTAATTGGTGAAGCCACAGAAGAGCGCCATTTAACCGTAGCAGACAACCACTTTGATAACAGTCCTGTTGATTTACCGCTTGATGTTTTATTAGGTAAAGCGCCTAAAATGCACCGCAATGTAACATCTCAGCAAGTAACGGGCACTGCCATTGATGCAAACGATATTAACGTAGCTGATGCCGCGCAGCGTTTGTTACGCTTACCTACAATTGCAGAAAAAACATTCTTAATTACTATTGGTGACCGCTCGGTTACCGGTTTAGTATCACGCGATCAAATGGTTGGCCCTTGGCAAGTACCTGTGGCTAACTGTGCGGTTACTGCGGCAACGTACGACACTTACCACGGTGAAGCTATGTCTCTGGGTGAGCGCACGCCGGCGGCACTATTAAATTATGGAGCTTCGGCGCGTTTGGCTGTGGCTGAGTCACTTACTAATATTGCTTGTGCAAACATAGGCAGCCTTGAGAACATTAAGCTATCTGCTAACTGGATGGCTGCAGCGGGTCACCCAGGTGAAGACGCCGGCCTTTACGAAGCCGTAAAAGCGGTAGGCGAAGAGCTTTGCCCAGCACTTGGTTTAACTATACCTGTAGGTAAAGATTCTATGTCGATGAAAACGACATGGAAAAACGAAGACGATAGTGCTGAGCAATCAGTAACGTCGCCGTTATCGCTTATTATTACAGCCTTTGGCCGTGTTGACGATGTACGTAAAACAGTAACGCCACAGTTACGCACTGATAAAGGCGACACTTCGCTTGTTTTAGTTGATTTAGGTGCTGGCAAAAACCGCATGGGTGCATCAAGCCTTGCACAGGTTTATAAACAGCTTGGTGATGTTACACCAGATGTAGACAGCCCTGAGCTACTTAAAGGCTTTTACAATGCCATGCAAGCACTTGTCGCTGATAGCAAGTTACTTGCTTATCATGACCGCTCAGACGGTGGTTTATTTACTACTGTAACTGAAATGGCGTTTGCTGGGCACACCGGTGTGACTGTTGATTTAGCTGGTTTAACCGGAACAGACCTAGAAGCACTTTATAACGAAGAGCTTGGCGCGGTAATTCAAGTGGCTAACAGCGATTTAGGTGCTGTAAATGCTGTATTTGAGCAACACGGTGTTGCTGCAATTAGCCACGTGATTGGCTCGCTTAATAGCGACGATAGCATTGTATTTAACCGTGGTGAGCAAACAGTACTTAATCATACTCGTACTGAGTTACGTACTATTTGGGCCGAAACAACGTACCAAATGCAAGCACGTCGTGATAACCCTGATTGTGCTAAGCAAGAGTTTGATGCCAAGTTTGATGCAAAAGACCCAGGCTTAAACGTGAAACTTAACTTTGACTTAAACGAAGATATAGCTGCGCCATTCATTGCAACGGGTGCTAAACCACAAATGGCTATTTTGCGTGAGCAAGGCGTTAACTCGCACCTAGAAATGGCTGCTGCGTTTAACCGCGCTGGTTTTGCCGCTGTTGATGTGCACATGAGCGATATCCTCGAAGGGCGTTTAACCCTTGAGCAGTTTAAAGGCTTAGTGGCATGTGGTGGTTTCTCTTATGGTGACGTATTAGGCGCCGGTGAAGGTTGGGCTAAGTCTATATTGTTTAACGATATGGCACGCGATCAGTTCCAAAATTTCTTCCACCGTGAAGGCACCTTTAGCTTAGGTGTGTGTAATGGTTGTCAAATGTTATCAACATTGAAAGAGTTAATTCCGGGTACTGAGCATTGGCCACGTTTTGTAACAAATAAGTCAGAGCGTTTTGAAGCACGCTTTAGCTTAGTTGAAATACAAGAAAACCCGTCTGTGTTCTTTAATGGAATGGCTGGTTCGCGTATGCCAATTGCTGTATCTCATGGTGAAGGCCATGCAGAATTTGCAAACGATGCCGCCACTAAAGCTGCGCTTGAAAGCGGCACTGTTGCGGTTAAATTTGTAGATAACTACGGTAATCCGACAACGCAATACCCGGCTAACCCAAATGGTTCACCAGAAGGTATTACCGGTATTACCTCTACTGATGGCCGTGCCACTGTAATGATGCCGCACCCTGAGCGTGTGTTCCGCGCTGTTGCTAACTCGTGGCACCCAGATGAGTGGAAAGAGGATAGCCCATGGATGCGTATGTTCCGCAACGCACGTAAAAATGTAGGTTAAAAACGACATATACAAGTTAGATTCATAATCTAGCTGTAAAATAAAAAAGGCTGCACTGTGCAGCCTTTTTTGATTGCGTAGATTTAAAATTACGATAGTTTGTAAGGTATGAATAAAAGCTTATAAGGATAGTATGTTAAAGCGCATTGGTTTAATTGTTGGTTTTGTATTACTAAGCATAGTATTGCTTGGTTATGTATTTCGTTTGCCATTATTACAATGGGCTGTAGCGCCTCAGCTTGAAAAAGCGGGCGTTACTTTAAGTTGTTTAGACTTTTCGCTTACCAGCAAGCTAAATGTACATGTACAAAAAGCGTGCTTGAGTTACCAAAATCAAGAGCTTGTTGTTACAGGCATTACCGCAAATACTCGCCATGTTGAAATTAAACATGCGGCGCTTAATATAAATCCACTTCCTCAAAGTGATAAAGTAAGCAGCCCTGCAAAAATTTTAGATTTAGCCCTGCCCGAAAAAAGGCCAACAATTACAGTTGAGCATTTAACTATACATGGTGCATTTTTAAAGCGCCCGCTTATGCTAAATATTATTGAGCCAACGCTTAACCAGTTTGTAGTCAATGGTGATTTAAACATAAGCGCAACGCTTTACAGTAATAAGGTACAAGGGCAGCTTAAAGTTAATGATGGATCATTAAAGCAATTACTTAAAACAGATAATGAGTTATTAAATGGACTTAGTTTTAATACAGCGCAGGCATTTAGCTTTAACGGGGTAGAGGCAAGCCTTACTGGTGATCTACAAGCCCAGTATGACTACAAAATACAAAGCTGTGATATAACAAACAGCTCCAAAGGTGTGCTAAGTGCTACCTATAATTTAAATAGCCAAAACCTTGAGCTTGACCTAAGCAAGCTTAAAAACAATGTGAAACTTAGTAATAACTGCCAATCTCTTATTCCTGAAAGTGGCTACAAGTCATTTGCCATAAAGCAGCTTCCACTTAATTGGCAATGGGCTTTAGCTAAACCAATTAATTTTGCACATAACAACCTAACCTTACCGTTAATAACGCTCAAAAGTGCAGTGCAAGCCAAGCAAAATATAGATATAACGGTTACAGATACGTTTATAAATACTGCTGCACCGTTACAAAGCGCACGCATACAGCTAAAGGCACAGCTAAATACGGATGAAATAGACGCTATAACGCTAAGTGCGCAGCTTAAAAACGCTCAATTAAGCGGTAATTACGATATTACGCTTACCGCTTTGCCTGAATTTTTACCGGCTGAGGCTAATAATATTAAAGCCCATGGCGACTTTACACTTACTCAACTTGTTGACTCTAAACCCGTAGGTAAAGTAAGTACTACATTTAGCTTTGATAAAGCCGTTGCTTATGGCACTACTATTAACACTTACACAGGTAAACTAGTGGCAAGTATGAGTGAAAAGCTAGATGCAAGCGTGGTTTTAAAAAGTGAGTTTAAAGGCGCTCAATACGAAGAGTATAAACTCACCGGTATTAATAACACCCTCAGTGCAAGGGCAAACTTAGGTGTGGGAGAGTTATTTGCTCACTTAAATGCAAACACCCAAATAAATACACTGACAAGCCCAAATGTCGATTTAAATACAATAAACGTAACGTCAACCGGGCTGCAAAGTCGCGCGCTTAAAGCGTCTCATCATGTGTTTGTAAATGGTGTTGAGCTGGTGGCCAATCACCATGTTTCAAAGGTAGCTCATCCGTTTGAAGTGATTATACCGCAGCAAAGTGTGCTTTCGTTAAATTCACTCGTTAGCCAATTTGAACCGTTAGCTCAACTCACTCAAGGCGAGTTTGGTGGGCGTATTAGTGGCGATGTTAACTTACAAAAAGCCAATTTTAATTTAACTATTGATGATACCAGCGCGCTTTATAACGATTACTTAGCTAATCAGTTTAGGGCGCAACTTAGTGGGCAATATGATTCAGGGCAGCTTAATGTTGAGCCAACTACCTTTAACCTCAGTGAATTAAGAGCTGGCGCAGTAGTTAATAATATCAACGGTAAAATAAAAGTGGTTAATAACAGCGCGCAAGCATTTGATATAAGCGGTAATGTGTTTGGTGGGGTATTTGAATTAGATAAATACACGCTTTTAAAATCGCAGCAAACAGCCAATGTTACTTTTAAAGATATTGATGCGAGTCAACTCATTACCCTTGATGATAAGTCGGGAATTACCTTAGCAGGCCGATTAAAAGGGTGGCTGCCACTTCATTTTAGTGACAGTGGCGTAGAGGTTACAAACGGCAACTTATTAAACCAAGGTGAAGGTAAGCTTATTATTAGCAATAACACAGCGTTTGACTCTGTTATGCAACAGCAGCAAGAATTACAGCCTGTACTGAGCTTACTTAAAAACCTTGATATACAAAAACTTAATAGTACAGTAGCACTTAACAGTGATGGTTGGTTAAATTTAGGTGTTAATTTACAAGGCTTTAATGAGCCACAACAGCAGCAAGTTAATTTTAATTATAATCACGAAGAAAACGTGTTTACGCTACTAAGAGCGCTAAGATTAAGTGACGAAATAACACAAAAAGTTGAGCAGCAATATTCTCAAAAAGGAAACTAATGATGAAAAATTCGTTAAGCATTAAGGCAATCATAGCCCTTGCTGCTATCAGCGCATTGAGCGCATGTACACACAGAGTAGAAGTAGCAGCTAAAGAGCCAATAACTATCAACCTCAATGTAAAGGTTGATCACGAAATTCGTGTAAAGGTAGATAAAGAACTCGATACCCTGTTCAGTGACGACAGCGAATTATTTTAGGAGCTAAATGATGACTATAAAAAATAAATTAAGTATTGCCACTTTAATTGGTGCAGTGTGTATGTCGTTTTCGGCGTGGGCGATTAGTTTAGATGATGCTAAAAGCCAAGGATTAGTGGGTGAGAACAGTTCGGGTTATTTAGGCTTAGTAGTACAAAATGGCGAAGCTAAAGCCGTTGTTGAAGAAATTAACGCAAAGCGTAAAGCTCAGTATTTAAAACTAGCTAAAAAGAACAATTTATCGCTCGCCCAAGTAGAAGCACTCGCAGCGGCTAAAACAATCGAAAAAACCCAAAGTGGTCATTATGTTGAAGTAAATGGCAGCTGGGTTAAAAAGTAACATTGAATTTGATACTTAAAAGCCGAGCCGTTATGCGCTCGGTTTTTTTATGCCTTCTAAAAGTTGCTGCCAAAAGTCGAATCCTTTGCGCCTTGCAAGTTTTATATTGTGCTCTGGTATAGATTCAGGCTCGTTATAGTTATCAAGCGCTTCGCTCATACTTAATTCGCGGATTAAATGCAATGTAGGGTAGGGAGCTCGGTTTGTATAATTTGCGGCATCATCTTCCTCGCTGTCGGCAAATACGTAGTCAGGGTGGAAATTAGCAATTTGATATTTACCTTCAAAGCCTTGTGCAACCAGTAGTGCATTGGCTAAATCAACTAAATCTAAAAAGTCTTCAAAATCGCTAAAGCCGTTATCAAACAGTATTAATGTGGTTTCGCGCTCTGGATTTTGATTAAGCTGTGTGCATTGCTCAAGCATATCCATTACCGCATCATCAACTTTTACTGCTGAACTAAGTACATAATGAATGCAGTTGTTCTCAACTTCTTTGCGGGCAAATGGGCAAAAGTTATATTTTACAATAACAGACGATACCCACTCACGGGTTTGAGTAATAGCTAAATTGGTCATGCTTGTGGCTCTAAATACTGATTAATTATGGTTAATGTTTTTTTAATGGCGCCTTGGTTTTTTAATACGCACTGCTGCGCTTTATTCCCTAAAGTTTGGCAAGCTTTAGTGTTTTGGCTTAAGTTAATTAATTGTGTAGCAAGTTCATCGGTGTTTTCAACAGCCACAGCGCCTTTTAATTTTATAAGCTCAGGGTAGATATGATCGAAATTATACGTATGTGGGCCAGTTATAACACCGACCGAAAAAGCAGCCGCTTCAAGTGGGTTATGCCCGCCGCGGCGAATTAAACTGCCGCCTACATAACTTACATTACCAGCCCCATATAAACATTGCAGCTCGCCAAGTGTATCAGCTAATAGTACGTGCTCGTTTTGATAGTTGTTGTTGCTGCGACGACTAAAGCTAAGCGTGCTTTGAGCTAACGTATCGGCTACTTTATCAAATTGCTCAGGGTGTCGAGGGGCAATAACTAAAAGCGAATTAGGGTGTTTTTTTAATAGTTGCTGGTGGGCATTTAATATCATTTCGTGCTCAATTGGGTGAGTAGAGCCTGCTACCCATACAAAACGCTCTTGGGTTTTATATTGTGCTTTAAGAACTTCAACTGAGGCTAGCTGCTCATTGCTTGGGCTTATATCAAACTTAATTGAGCCTGTAACATGGCTTTTTGAGGAGGTTAAACCTAGCTCAATAAACCGCTCGGCATCTTTTTTATTGTGACTTGCAAGTACCGTGATTGAACGCATAATTATTTGCGTTAACTTGGCAACCTTTTGATACCCTTGTTGCGATTTTTCGCTCAAGCGAGCATTAAGTACCAGTACCGGAGTATTCTTTTTATGGCTTATTGCCATTAAGTTTGGCCAAAGCTCGGTTTCTAATATGCATAGCGCTTGTGGGTTTATACGTTTTAAAAATCGGGCGGTCGAAAACGGGAAGTCCATAGGTAAATAACTACACGCCACGGTATTTTTAAACTGATTAATTATTTGCTCGCGACCTGTAGGGGTATTGCAGGTAATAAGTATATTAAGCTGTGGGTGTTGTTTTTGCAGCGCTTTAATAAGTGGTGCAGCTGCAAGTACTTCACCTACAGAGGCGCAGTGCACAACTAACGGTTTGCCTTTGCTTGTAAATAAGCTTTTGCTCACAAAGCCAAAACGCTCTTTAAAGTGTGCGCGGTAGCCTTTGTTTTTTTTACCTCTTAATACATATAAGTAAAATACAATCAGCGGGCTAATTAAAATTAAAGCGAATGAGTAAAAAATGCGTGCCATACTGAACTTTTATTGAGGTAAGTGCCCTTAGTTTAACGCGAAAGTGATAATTTCTGAACATGTGAAGCACTAAATTATGTTCCAGTTCAGCTATATTCCTATAAAATACACACAACTAAATAAAACTGTGGAATAATGGATTTAATTTTTTCCTGCCATTTCAGTTCCTAGAGGAATTTTTCATGTCAATTATCGATTCTGTGGCAACAAGCTACGTTGAAAGTTTAAACCGTCATCAAGCCTTATTTGAAACGATGGAGGCTTATCATCAAGAGTCTATGCAGTTATTAGAAGTATGCCATAGTGCATTACAAGCTGGTGGTAAGGTTATTTGGTTTGGTAACGGCGGAAGTGCAGCGGATGCTCAGCATTTGGCGGCCGAATTTGTAGTACGTTATAAATTAGAGCGTGGACCGCTTGCGTCTATGGCACTCACAACCGATACGTCAATTCTTACTGCGCACAGTAACGACTACCACTTTGATACCGTGTTTGAACGCCAAGTTCAGGCACTGTGTAAACCAGAAGATTTAGTCATTGGTTTAACAACCTCAGGTACCAGTGCAAATGTTAATTTAGCACTTGAAGCCGCTAATAAAATTGGCGCATTTACAGTTGCATTAACAGGCCGTGATGGCGGAAAAGTAAAAGACATTGCCAAGCTGCCAATTATTATCAAAAACGATGAAACAGCACGCATTCAAGAAGCGCATATGTTTATTGGCCACTGGTTATGTGAAGCCATAGATATGGTTGTTGCGGAGCAGCAGTAATGGATTTATCGCTATTAAAAAACTTATCTAAAGCGCGTATTTTAGTGGTGGGCGATGTAATGCTTGATCGCTACTGGTATGGTGACACTGGGCGTATTTCGCCTGAAGCGCCAGTACCTGTTGTTAAGGTAAGCAAGTTTGAAGACAAAGCGGGTGGTGCCGCCAATGTTGCTAAAAATATTGCTAGGCTTGATGCCAAAGTAGGGCTACTTGGCTTAATTGGGGAAGATGAAAGCGGGCAAATTTTAGAAACAATTTTAAAAGGTGAAAAAATAAGCTCACAACTTGTTAGTGTGTGTGATTTACCGACTATTTCTAAAATGCGTGTTATTAGCCGCCATCAACAACTTGTACGCCTTGATTTAGAAGAAACCTTTAGCGAGCAGCATAGCCAACTGTTATTAAATCGCTTAGAGCTGGTGCTTGATGAATACGACTTTGTGGTGTTTTCTGATTACAGCAAAGGCTCGCTGAGCTTGATTAAAGAAATGGTTAACGTTGCCAAAGCGGCGGGTAAAACCGTGCTTATAGACCCTAAATCGCCAGACTTACATTTGTATGAGGGCGCAGACTACATTACGCCTAACTTGCATGAGTTTAATTTAGCAGGTGGTAAAACCGGCTCTGAGGACATTTTAGCGCAAAGTGCCCGTGAGCTTATTAGTAAAAATGGTATTAAAGCCATGCTACTTACACGCTCAGAGCAAGGTATGTCGTTAATTAATGCCGATGAAAAACACGACTTTGCAGCTCAGCAATTAGAAGTGAGCGATGTAACTGGCGCAGGCGATACCGTAATTGCAACTTTAGCTGTAATGCTTGGGGCAGGTATGGAGCCTAAAGATGCGGTAGAAATTGCTAATTTAGCAGCGGGCATTGTAGTAAGTAAATTGGGGGCAGCTACAGTGTCACCAGAAGAGTTAAGCCAAAAGTTAGGCCAATACTTACACACCAATGGAGAACACTACCAAACTCCGTTTGATGATGTACTGCAGCATATTGAGTTTGCAAAGCAAAACGGCGAAACCATTGTATTTACCAATGGTTGTTTTGATATTTTACACGCAGGTCACGTGCGCTATTTGGCACAAGCCAAAGCGCGTGGCGATCGACTCGTTGTTGGGCTAAATAATGATGATTCAATCACTCGCTTAAAAGGCCCTGAACGCCCGATAAACCCGCTTGATGAGCGTGCAATGGTATTAAGTGCACTTGCCTCTGTTGATTGGGTGATTCCCTTTGGCAGCGCTGAGGAAAACGATACACCCGCTAAATTAATCGAGCAAATAAGCCCTGATATTTTAGTGAAAGGTGGCGATTATACCGTAGAGCAAATAGCCGGTGCCGATCATGTACTGCGCCATGGCGGCAAAGTAGAAGTGCTGACATTTTTAGATGGCTGTTCAACGTCAAAAGTGATTAGCAAAATAAAGCAATAAGTATATTTTGCGAATAAAAAAGGGATGAAAGTGTTGCTTTCATCCCTTTTTTTAAAGCCTAAATATAGTGTATTTAAAATACTGGCTAAAAGTTATATTCGTATTTAGCAAAGGCAGATGTGTCATTTTCTGCATCGTCATTTTGAGATGCAAAAGCACCTAATGTTAAACGCCCACCCATAGTGATTTTTCTATAGCGAAGCTCAAGCTGTTTAGAACTGTAGCCCGTCTTGGTTATTGAGTTACCAATGTCAGGATTGTTCGGGTATAAATCACTGTTGTCGCTATTGTAATCCACGCTGCGTAGCTTTACTTGCCAATCATCGCCGTTTGAAAGTTGTCCAAGTATTGTTAACACCACTGATTGCGCATCGTTATCAAACGTTGAGCCTATGGTGCGGCCATGGTAACGGTAACCTGATTTATAATCTGAGTGTTCGTAATAACAGTTTTCATTGGTTGATTCCGCTGCGCACGAAACACCCGTATCTATGTACTCTACATTCACTAATAAATTTTGATTGTAAATACGTTGGGTCGTTTGCACACCAAATAAGTAAGCTCGGTCAGCAGGTTTAAATTGTGAGCTGGCATCCTCACCTATGGTGCTGGCATAAATGGCGTATGGGTGGCTAAACAATGTGTCAGACCAGCGAATATCGAGGCCTGCAAGTTGATTTCCAATTTTAGACTCTAGCTGACTGTCGCAATTTTCATTACCATTAATGCAAGTTGTTTGCCCTGTAATGACATCAATAAAATCACCAGCAGAACTTGGCTGACCTTCACCTGCCCACTGCGCCGACCAACTTACTGCAATTTCTAATTGTTGTAGTGGGCGTATATTTAAGCGACTACTCCACAGTAATGCATCAGGAATCACTCTGGTTGATTCGAGCTTGGCCATTTGTGCTGTAAAACTCCATTGGCCTATCCAGCTTAACCAAGGTGTTTCAAAGGCGGTGCTTTGTTCACGCGTAATACTTAAAGCGGGAAGCGGCTTTGCATTGCCAGACATTATCAAGCTATTGTCGATACCAGGTCCCCAAAACTGCTCAACAGCACCGCCTCTAAATATCCAATTACCTAGCCTATAGGCTACGTAACTACCATCAAATGAGGTATCGTCACAATCAGTTAATGCTTGCTCATCTTTTACAATGTCATCGCTAGTTTTTCCGTTAATGAAGCATTTTTTACCGTCTTTTCTAGAGCTTAGTGCAACTTTAGCGGCAAAATTATCACCTAGGTAGGCATACGCTGCCGAAAGCGCTGATTTTTGAGTGTTGGTCGCGCCAAAGCTTGTTGTATGTATTGGATCTGTGGCTGCATAAGCTGATAATTGCACACTATGTGAACTTGCGTTTTCAGATTTATAACGATGCTTTACACGCAGTAATGCGTCTTGCAAGCTTGGAGATAATTGCTCGATGGGCATACTGTTAACATCATTAATAAAGCTCTTCCACATTAATGGGTATGTTGTTACCGGCGCTAAAATAATACCGGCGTCGGCTAGCTGTTGTATGTCAGCTTTTAGTCCGTAGTCATCTGGTTTAACCCATGGTTCAGCATTAACAGATAAATTGATAGCACTAAATAATGTTGAAAGAATAAAAATTCTGTGTCGCAAAGTTCAGGTCCTTGTGATTAAGATTGCTGGCAAGTTTACCAATCTAAGTATGTTATTGCAGTAAATATTCAAATTTATAGGGTCAATTAAATGTATAAAAATGTAACCTATCTATCGTAACAAAGGCCTGATTGATATACTAAAGATCAAATAGGAAATTGAGAATGCAATGAGCAACAAACGACTTTTATTTATTCCAGTATCGTCACCAGAAGGAATTGGTGAATATATGCGCTCGTTGTTGTTGGCTAATGGGTTGCTCGCTGAGTTTGCTGGGATGCTTGATATTCATTTTATTTTAAACAAGCACACAACTTACGCCGATGTTTGCCCCTTTGATACCACTTTACTTGAGAGCTCAGCAACCAAAGAAGTTGCATTAGTGTGTGACTTTATCACTGCATACAAACCCGACGTTGTTGTTTTTGATTGTGCTGGGCGCGCAGCACATATGAAAGCGGCAAAAGAGGTGGGTGCTAAAGTTGTTTTTATTTCTCAACATGAAAAAAAGCGCGCAAAAGGATTAAAGCTCAATCGTGCAAATCTAATTGATGTACATTGGGTTGTACAGCCAGACTATTGTATTGCGCCTTTAAGTTGGGTGGAAACTACAAAGCTAGACATGTTTCCCCTTGCTTATCCACGTAATGTTGGGCCTTTTGTTGCACACGCATCAGAGGAGCAAAAAAAGCAAGTGTTGAACAAGTACGGGCTTGAAGAGAATAATTACTTACTAGTAAATGCAGGTTCTGGTGGGCATACATTTAATAATTTAAATTGTGCAGATACCTATTTCGATACCGCGCTCAAAGCGGGTAAAAAAACGGGTTTAAAAACAGTGGTCGTGTTTGGCTCTAATTATACAAAAATATTACCAAAAACAAGCGAGATTATTTGTTTAACAAGTTTAGAGGGAACTGATTTTTTAGCTTTATTGAGTCAAGCAAAGTTAGCTTTATTGAGTGCTGGTGATACTTTGTTGCAGGCTATTGCATTGCAAACTCCTGTGATAGCTTGTGCTATTTCAAAAGACCAACATACCCGCCTAGAAAATTGTGTTAATGCCGGCGTAGCCATCAAAGCAAGTCTTAATCCTGATGATATAGTGTCTAAAATTGAATACGTAATAGATGATAGGCACTATAAGCCTCTCTTGGCTAAATATCGTAAATTAGAGAGTCCTCAAAGTTATAGTGTAATTACGAGTGCGGTAAAAAATATGCTTGCAGGAAGCCGTGCATGAACATTGTAATTGTTATTGACTCCCTTGTTGGCGGTGGTGCAGAAAAAGTTATGCTTACTTTAGCTGAGCAACTTGTTGAACTTGAGCATCACGTTACTTTATTGTCAATTGCAAGCTCCATTGAATATGACATCCCTGAATGCATTAATGTCGATAGTTTATTTCCTGATAGGGCTTCAAAAGTCGATCGCTTTTGGAACATAAATAAAAGCATTGCGAAGTTAGAAGCCTGGTTTAACAATAAACAAAGCGATATAGGTACTATAGATTTAGTACTTTCAAACCTTGATAGAAGTAATAATTTACTCGCTAAAAGCACGGTTAAAAATGTGCATTTTGTTGTGCATAACTCAGTAAATTCAGAGCTTGCTAGGCAAAAAA
The DNA here is from genome assembly GCF_022809815.1 of Pseudoalteromonas sp. APM04. Lineage (NCBI taxonomy): Bacteria > Pseudomonadati > Pseudomonadota > Gammaproteobacteria > Alteromonadales > Pseudoalteromonadaceae > Pseudoalteromonas > Pseudoalteromonas sp. APM04. The sequence goes on along the minus strand of NZ_CP094441.1, from coordinate 2,690,111 downwards.
AGTTAGGTCCGTTCTCTTATCGCTATCTTAAAAAATCAAAGCAAAACTTAAATGGTAAGTCACTTGTTTGTGTATCTAAAGGTGTAGAGCAAGAAATCACTCAAGGCAATTTAATTACGCCAAGTGCAATAACCACTATTTATAACCCCTTTAATTTAGCCGAAATAAAACGCCAATCTGATGACGTTAATATAGCTATTCCGCAGTCGCCTTATTTGATTCATGTAGGGCGCTTAGCTAAGCAAAAACGCCACGATATTTTATTTGCGGCATTTGCCAAGCTTGATAAAAAATACAAATTGGTTCTTTTATGTAACAAGCCTAGTAAAGCATTTAAGCTTGCAAAAGAGTATGGCATCGCAGAGCAACTAATTGTCCCTGGGTTTGAACAAAATCCGTATAATTGGATTAAGCAGGCTGAAGCATTGGTGTTGAGCTCTGACTTTGAAGGGTTGCCAACAGTATTAATTGAAGCATTAGCTGTTGGCACGCCGGTAGTAAGTACTAATTGTACGTTTGGGCCTAGCGAAATATTAACAGGCGAACTGGCTAATTACTTAGTACCTATAGGAAATAGCGAAGAGCTAGCGGCTAAAATAAAACACGTTTTAGCAAATAAGCCGAGTGTTGAAAACGCCGATATTTTGCAAAAAGTGGATGCTAAGCTAGTAGCTCAGCAGTATTTGGCTCTACGCAGATAGTTTTTGGCTATAAAGGGCATTGAACGTTTCCCAATCATTGCTTTGCCAATTAAAGACGCTATTACGGCCTTGCTCTTTTGAAAATGAACGCTTTAAGCGCGCTATATTACTTTGTTGCCATTGCGGGTTAGGAACTTTTAACTCCCCGCGATCAAAGTCGATAATATATACGTCGCCGTCTTCATTAAATAAAATATTATTGATATTTAAATCGGCGTGATACACCCCTTTGTTATGAAATAGCGCAATAGTGTTGGCTATGCTTTCAAGCTCACTACTATTTAAAGGGCGCTCAATTAGAACGTCGAGCAGGCTTTTAGCACCGCTAACCGCTTGTGTAATTATATCGCCGCGGTAAATCAAACCACTAGTGCTTACTCTGGCTGCAATTGGCTTGGGTACATTTAGACCGAGTTCAATAAGCTTTATCATTAAGCTGAACTCTTTACATACGCGGGTGTTTTTAAGGCCAAGATAGAGGTATTGATCGCTCAATACCTTACCAACCAAACCGCCACGCCAGTAATGCCTGAGTACAGCAGTTAAATCATCATGTTTAAAAAACCATGCTGTAGCGCGGCCTTTTTTAGCGCCTACTATTTTATTTTGCTTTTGCCAATAAGTTGCATCAAACCAGCTTATATCAACAAGGTTAAAATAATCTGGATGGCTTAAAATAGTGTGTTTGCCTTGCGTTAGTGTTTTAAACATAGCTCGTTAAAATAATTCAATAATAGGTATATATTAACGTGTTTTATGGCGCAGGATAAGTGCTTGCATTAACGCGAGTATAATTTAAGATCCCAGCATACTATTTAAAGCCTAACGGAATGCGTGACTCAAGTGCCTAACTACTCCTCTATTTGTATTTTAAGACTCTCTGCTATTGGTGATGTATGTCATGCTGTTAGTGCTGTTCAAGCAATTCAAAAAGCGCACCCTAATGCAAAAATAACCTGGGTAATGGGTAAAATAGAGGCTATGTTACTTGCTGATTTACCGGGCGTAGAGCTGGTAATATTTGATAAAAAAGAAGGTAGAGCAGCGCTTAAAAAATTAAAAAATACCTTTAATGGTAAGCAGTTTGACGTGCTTCTTAATATGCAGGTGGCATTAAGAGCAGGCTTTGTAGCGCGCTGTATACCTGCAAAAGTAAAAATAGGCTTTGATTGGGCACGCTCAAAAGAACTACACAGTTTGTTTATAAATAAACGCATAGCCCCACAAAAAGAAGCACATGTGCTAGAGGGATTTAAAGGGTTTGCGGGTGCAATTGGTGTAGATGATTACACGCCTACATGGCAAATGCCTTACAGCGCACAAGATGAAAACAAAGCAGATGAGTTACTAGGGCAAGAGTATTTAGCCAACAAGCTATTTGTAATTTCGCCAGCGGCTAGTAAAGCTCAGCGAAACTGGTTGCCTGAACGTTATGCTGTACTTGCTGACTACGCGCACGAGCAAGGTTTTAATGTTGCTTTAACCGGCGGGCCTACTGAGCTTGAAGTAAATTTAGCGAATAACATTATAAAACATAGCAATAGCCCAATTTTAAATTTAGTTGGTAAAACAAAGCTTAAAGAGCTGCTATGTGTTTTAAAAAGAGCTGATTTAGTCCTTGCCCCCGATACTGGCCCTGCTCATATGGCAGTAACGGTTGGCACACCAGTTGTTGGTTTATATGCCCACTCGAACCCTGCACGCACTGGCCCTTATTTATATCAAGATTATGTGGTAGAGGTTTATCATCAAAATTTACTTGAGCAAACGGGTAAAACTGCGCAGCAAGTCCCCTGGGGTACCCGAGTTAAAGGGGATGATTTAATGAGCCAAATAACCATAGATAGCGTAAAAACAATGTTTGACCATGTTGTGAACAAAGAGGGGCTTGAATGAGTATTAAACTACATAAAGCGCTTTTTTTAGACCGTGACGGCGTGGTAAATGTAGACCACGGCTATGTATATCAAAGTGAAAAGTTTGAATTTATTAAAGGCATTTTTAGCACCTGTAAAAAGTTTTATGATGCAGGCTACAAAATTATAGTAGTGACTAACCAATCAGGTATTGGGCGTGGTTATTATACTGAGGCTGAATTTAAAGCGCTTACTCAGTGGATGAAAACGCAATTTAGTAACCACAACATTGAAATTGCCGATGTTTATTTTTGTCCTCATCACCCTAAAAAGGCTTTACCAGAATATTTAAAGCAATGTGATTGCAGAAAGCCAGCCCCAGGCATGTTGCTGCAAGGCATTAAGGAGCATAATATCGATCCTGAGCAGAGTATTATGGTTGGTGATAAGCTCAGTGACATGCAAGCTGCTCAAAAAGCCGGTATTGCAACCCAAGTATTAGTGCACTCGGGGCAAAGCTTTGACGAAAGCGCAAAGCAACATGCCGATTTAGTGATTGATTCAATAGATGATTTAACTAAACGTTTACCGTTATAAAAACACGCTTTATTTAAGCGTGTAAACTGGCACATATTCCTTACATTGAGCGCGTTTGCGACGAACTGCAAACCGTGCATTTTTCTCGTTAAACTTTTACAATACACACCATCATAAACAGTGGCATCAACGTTGTTGTTTACCCGTTCAATTAAATGGAGACTACAGATGAGAGCATCTGCTTTTTTTAGCCAATTACAAGAGCAAATTGAAGACGTTAAAGCCCAAGGCCTTTATAAAAGCGAGCGTATAATTACCTCGCAGCAACAAGCTCAAATTGAAGTAGCATCTGGCGATAAAGTTATTAACTTTTGTGCTAACAACTACTTAGGTCTAGCAAATAGTCCTGAGTTAATTAAAGCAGCGCAAGGCGGTTTAGACGACCACGGTTTTGGTGTGGCCTCTGTGCGTTTCATCTGTGGTACGCAAGACATTCACAAAACACTTGAGCAAAAAATTAGTGCATTTTTAGAAACCGAAGACACCATTTTATACTCTTCTTGTTTTGATGCTAATACAGGCTTGTTTGAAACTATTTTAGGTGCTGAAGATGCAATTATTTCTGATTCACTTAACCATGCTTCGATTATCGATGGCGTTCGTTTATGTAAAGCTAAGCGTTTTCGCTATGCAAATAACGACATGGCTGATCTAGAAAAGCAATTAATTGCCGCAGACGAAGCGGGCGCTAAAACAAAGTTAATTGCCACCGATGGCGTGTTCTCTATGGACGGCGTAATTTGTAACTTAGAAGCTGTGTGCGATTTAGCAGATAAGTACGATGCGCTTGTTATGGTTGATGACTCTCACGCTGTAGGCTTTGTTGGCGAAAATGGTAAGGGTACACCTGAATACTGTAACGTACTTGACCGTGTAGATATAATTACTGGTACATTGGGTAAAGCGCTGGGCGGCGCATCAGGTGGTTACACTTCAGGTAAAAAAGAAATTGTTGAGTGGTTACGTCAGCGTTCGCGCCCTTACTTATTCTCAAATTCATTAGCACCTTCAATTGTAACTGCATCAATTAAAGTACTAGAGATGCTTGAAAATGGTGGCGAGCTTCGCGCTAAGCTTTGGTCTAATGCTAAATATTTCCGTGAGCAAATGGAAGCGGCAGGCTTTACCTGCGCAGGTAAAGATCATGCCATCATTCCTGTGATGCTAGGTGACGCTAAAGTGGCCTCACTTATGGCTGATAAATTACTTGCAGAAGGTATTTATGTGACTGGTTTTTCATTCCCTGTTGTACCAAAAGGCCAAGCACGTATTCGTACGCAAATATCAGCAGCGCACAGTATAGAGCAGCTAGATACAGCGATTGCAGCCTTTACCCGCATTGGTAAAGAAATGGGCGTTATTTAATTTTTAAAACTAAGAAATGACTTGGTTTTTGTGAGCGTAAATTATGAAAGCATTATCTAAATTAAAAGCAGAACCGGGTATCTGGATGACAGATGCACCTAAGCCTGAAGTGGGCCATAACGATCTGTTAATTAAAATACGTAAAACAGCGATTTGTGGCACCGACGTTCATATTTATAAATGGGACGAGTGGGCGAGTAAAACAATTCCTACACCAATGGTTGTTGGTCATGAGTACGTTGGTGAAGTGGTTGATATGGGTCAAGAAGTTCGCGGCTTTTCAGTGGGTGACCGGGTATCTGGCGAAGGTCATATTACCTGTGGGCATTGTCGAAATTGTCGTGCTGGGCGTGTGCATTTATGCCGTAATACCACAGGCGTTGGTGTTAACCGCGAAGGCGCGTTTGCTGAGTACTTAGTCATTCCAGCATTTAATGCATTTAAAATTCCAGACAATATATCTGACGAATTAGCCTCTATTTTTGACCCATTTGGCAATGCTGTACACACAGCACTTTCGTTTGAGCTAGTAGGAGAAGATGTACTAATTACTGGTGCCGGTCCTATAGGTATTATGGCTGCAGCTGTTGCAAAACATGTAGGCGCGCGTCATGTAGTAATTACTGATGTTAACGAGTACCGATTAGAGCTTGCTCGCAAAATGGGCGCAACTCGCGCGGTGAATGTTGCAAATGAAAAGCTTGAAGATGTTATGACCGACCTAGGCATGACAGAAGGCTTTGATATTGGTCTTGAAATGTCGGGTGTGCCAAGTGCATTTAATTCAATGCTGAACAATATGAACCATGGTGGCAAAATTGCCATGCTCGGTATTCCACCATCAGACATGGCAGTAGATTGGAACCAAGTTATTTTTAAAGGTTTAGTGATTAAAGGTATTTATGGTCGCGAAATGTTTGAAACCTGGTACAAAATGGCAAGTTTAATACAGTCAGGTCTTAATTTAAGCCCAATCATTACACATCAATATTCTGTAGATGACTTCCAAGCTGGCTTTGATATGATGATTTCAGGTCAGTCAGGAAAAGTAATTTTAAACTGGGATTAATTCCAAAAAAATTGCAAGAAGGGCGGCTATGGCCGCCTTTTTTATTTTATTTATTAAAGAGAGTTCAATGGCATTTAAACATATATCTATTGCGCAAACGCATGAGTTATTAGACAAAGAAGACGTAGTAATTGCAGATATACGCGATCCTAACTCATATCAAGCAGGCCATATTCCGGGGGCAGAGGCACTATCGAACGCAAACATTGCCCAGTTTATGATGGAAAAAGAGTTTGATCAGCCCATTATTATTGTTTGTTACCACGGCATGAGTTCGCAAGGTGCTGCTAGTTACTTAGTTGAGCAAGGTTTTGAGGATGTATATAGCATGGATGGTGGCTTTACAGCCTGGGAAGCGGCCTACAGCGAGAAAGTTGAACGATGATAGAGCTTGGCAGTTTAAATAACCCGCGTGCCGCACAAGGCTTTATAGATTATTTAAAAAGCCAAGGTTTAGACGGGCACTTACATTCAACTGATGGTAGCCACGTTATTATTAGCGTATCTGAAGAGCATTTTCATCAGGTACAGCCGCTTTGGGCTGAGTTTACTCAAAACCCAGGCCATTCTCGTTACCAGCAAGCTTCTTGGAGTGTAGGTAGTACGCAATCACCTTTAAAATACCAAGGGCAATCGCTTAACCTTAAAGCGCGGTTCAAAGCGCTGAGTTGGCTTAATCAATCGGTAAGTGTACTCAGTATTGTTATTTATGTTGCATTTTTACTGGGTGGTTTCGAGAGCATTTATTCTGCATTACAGTTTAACCCCTCATACCCATTGACGTGGTTTACGCCAGCCTTGGTTCACTTTAGTGCTATACATATTGTGTTTAACTTAATTTGGTGGATATCGCTTGGTGACAATATTGAAAAACAATGCGGAAAATTGAGCTTAATTGGCCTGTTTTTTATTACTGCTTTAATTAGTAGTTGGGCGCAATATTTAATTGTTGGGCCTAATTTTGGTGGGCTAAGTGGCGTGGTATACGGCTTACTGGGGTATTGCTGGATCCATAGCTTTTTAAATCCAGAAAAACCCGCATTGGTGAGTACCTCAATTATAGGTTTTATGCTTGTTTGGTTAGTACTTGGTTTTGCTGATGTGTTGTTTATTGGAATGGCTAATTGGGCACATTTAGGGGGGCTAGTGAGCGGAATGGCGTTTGCCTACACCGCTCAACTGTTTACTAAAAAGCATACAAATAGTTGAATTTAGTGGTACAAATACTTTGTAAATAGTACTTCACGTATAATTTCTTGGCCTGTTTCTTCTTTTAACAGGCTTTTTAATTTTTCTATACATTTTGCGCGAATTTCTTCTCGACCAGTCAATGACTTTATTTTTTCTTCTGGCTCTTTCGAAAAAATCTCTACAATAGCATCTCTTAATAAAGGAGTATGATGTTCAACAATGGCTATGTCTGAATTGTTACTAAGCATTAGGTCAACGGTAACGCGCACGTAACCCATTTTTTTACTTGATGCGCCAATATAATTAGTAATTATGTCAGGTTCAAAACCAAAATAACCAACCGTTGACTCTGCACGGGCACTTAGGCTCACTAAACTCATAATTAATGTAAGAAGACCTACGTATACTATTTTTTTCATATTTAAAGCGTTTCCGAAAACCTGTTGTAAATAGTTTATACTTAATAATAGGTAATAAACAGCGCCAAGCAATTATTTATATTAGTTACTTAGGTTGGTGAATAGGCACTTTTTCAAATGCTTAGGCAATGTTATCATTTGCTTGGATTATATTTTATTGAGTTATTGTGACAACTTTTCCTTTATCTTTATCAGCTAACTGGCTATCGGATATACAAACCGATGACTTAACACCTACAGAGCAAGAATGGCTTTTTGAGCCGCATTCTTTAACCGCTAAGCTAAAAAGTAAAGCAACCTCTTTTAGTGTAAAAGTACTCAGCGAACAGGCGTTTAATTTAAGTCATGAACAACAGCAATTACTAGGCTGTAAAACGTCATCGGCGTTAAACCGAGAGGTGCTTTTGTTGTGCGATAATAACCCCATGGTTTACGCTCAAAGTTGGCTGCCAAATAACCAAACGCACAACTCGCTTCATAATATGGGGGAGCGCCCTTTAGGCGATGTTATTTTTCAACAACCTGAGCTTGTTCGTCAAAATATTGAAATTGCGCGTTTTGATAGCAAACATTCATTACAGAATTTGGTTACCAAGCTAAATTTACCAACTCAAACTCTATTAGGCAGGCGTAGCGTGTTTTCGTTAAATGATTACCAATTTTTGGTGGCGGAAGTATTTTTACCTGGGGCGTACCTTTACTCATGAAATTAGCAGGTTTAAAAGCAAAACATTTTTCTTATTATTTACAGCTTATGCGTGTTGATAAGCCCATAGGTACTTTATTGCTTTTATGGCCAACCTATTGGGCTTTATGGCTCGCAAATAGTGGGATGCCGAGCTTAATTAATTTTATAGTGTTTACTTTGGGGGTTGTAGTAATGCGTAGTGCAGGCTGCGTGATAAATGATTTTGCAGATAGAAAAATAGATGGTTCTGTAAAACGCACAGCCCAACGTCCTCTTGCATCTGGTACGGTCGCAAGCGGCGAAGCGCTAAGTCTATTTTTATTACTGATCACTTTAGCGTTTATTTTGGTTTTAATGCTGAGCGTTAACACTATTTTATTGTCTGTTGGAGCACTTGCGCTCGCGTTTTGCTATCCGTTTATGAAGCGATATACCCAGTTGCCGCAAGTAGTGTTGGGTGCAGCATTTGGTTGGGCAATTCCTATGGCTTATATGGCATCTATTGATGCATTACCTCTTCAGGCTTGGTTGCTGTTTGTTGCTAATGTATGCTGGACGGTTGCGTACGATACCATGTATGCCATGGTCGATAGAGATGATGATATTAAAATTGGTGTTAAATCGACTGCTATTTTATTTGGTTGTTTTGACCGCCATATCATTTTTATATTAAATGCTCTATTTATCGCACTTGTTGCTTATATTGGGTTTATTAATCAGTTAAACATGGCTTTTTGGGCTGGATTACTTATAGCCACAGCATTACTCGCTTACCAACAAGTATTAATTTTAAAACGTGATAGAGACGCATGCTTTAAAGCTTTTTTAAATAATCATTATGTGGGTATGGCTATTTTTATTGGTTTATTGCTCTCGTACCCCATTAGCATTTAGTTATATTAACGAGGTGGATCAACTATTCCGCTAATGGATGCGTTTTTTCTAAACCAGCCAGCAATTGAATACCGATTATCTACTGCTGGTAATACTTCGTGAACAAAGCGTTCGCTTTCAAATAAAACTAATGTCCCCGCTTTTGGCGAAATGCTCACCTCAACCACTTTGCTTTTGGGTTTATAAATAACAAGCTCACCGCCCTCATTGGGCGTGTTTAAGTATAAAACGCTAGTAAATACCCTATTAGAGCGCCCTTTAAATGCATCGACATGTTTTTTATAAAAATCACCGTGAGTGTATTTTGCGTAGTGACATTCGTAATCAAACAGCCCCATAAAAAAAGTGCGATTGAGCGTTGTGCGAATACTCTCCATAACAGCTAGGTAGGTTAATTGTGCTTGGGATGAACCATCAAACCAATAAGTTTGATCTTTTCGAATATTATCGTCAATTTGTAAATGATTTAAGCGACCAATACCAGCATGGCTAAAATGCGGATTTATGCGATAACAATCAGCCATTAAATCAGCTATTAATTCTTTGTTTAATGCATTAGGAATAACTGTATAACCGCGGCTTTCAATGTCGTTATAAAACGGGCCATCGGCTGAAAAGTTGATCATTTAGGAGGTTCTTTTTTTGAAGGTGCGCCAGTTTAGCCGAAAAAGAGTAAAAAGCTATTGTTTTGTGTCGCACCTGTCTCAAAAAAGAACGCTGAATTAATTAAGGGTTGTGGCTGCTTTTTTAATAAGTGAAAGCAAATGTGCTAAGTGCTCCGTAACCGTGGTTTGTTGGTTTGTTTGAACAATTAGTTGCTCATGGCTTAAATCTTTATTTGTTTTTAACTGAACAAGGTCGGTGTGTTCTGCCACAGTGTTTGCATGCTCAATGCTGGCGATTGCAAAACTATCGGATTTAATAATGCCAGAGATAACCTGTTCAATACTGCCCATTTTGATAGTTGATGATTTATTTAAAGAATCAATGGCCTCGTTCAGCATGCTTTGAACTTGTTTTGATTGAGAGAAACAACCAAAGGCTGAATAGGAGTCTAGTTGGTGTTTGCTTATGTCATTTTTTTGGGCAAGCGGGTGATGCTTAGATACAAATAAAATAAGCTGATCAGGCAAATGAATATCACTACCAATACTATTTACAGCTTGAGAATAAACGCTAATGTCTATTTCACCTTCCTGAAGCTTGCGTGTTAACTCATGCTGTTCTTGCAATTGCATTTCGATTTTTACATGTGGGTATTGCGCTAAAAATTGACCGCATGAAATAGGCACAATGTTACTTGCTTTATTAGTGTAACCAATAATGAGTTTTTCATCGGCATTGCCATGAACAGATTGAAACAAGCGTTTTTTGGTGTTTTCTAATTCGCTAAGTGTATTTTTGGCGTAATCTAAAAATAGTTCGCCTTCAGGAGTCAGTTTTACTGAGCGGGTTGAGCGCGTAACTAACTCATAGCCCATTTCATCTTCTAGGGTCTGAATACTGCGGGTAAGTGCAGAAGTACTAATTTTTGTTTTTTCTGCGGCTTGTCTGAAGTGGCGTAACACACCCAGTGCTACAAATTGTTCTAATTGGTCAAATCTCACTTTATAGTCCCTTTTTATAAGTAAGTTGTGATGTACTAATACATCAATTTTCTGTCTGTCTAAGCTATTAATAAATATATGTAAATTTAAAAAAGATAAACTACACAATATATTTGTTTGCACAATAATAAAAGTGTAAAGATGTTAAAAAGTATTAACCTTTAGACTAAAGACTAATAATTTTTTATTTACCTAACATCCTTATCTGGCAAAGTTAATACTAAAAAGCAGGTATAAATCTATAAATAAAAATATTAGGTAAATTTATTATGCTAATTAATGAAAAAGTATGCCACAAAGTAGGGCATTGATTAAGCAATAATTAAAATATTTGCACGAATTTTAGTCTTTTAGCTTGTTTTATTATCAAAGTTTTTGTTTGCTCTGTTACTTAATGGTTTGTTTTCAATATTTTGAAGTTCAATTTCTATTGCATCACATGAAATATGAATTTCAAATAAAGACGTTAGTAAAGATAAACTTAAACAGGTTAGGCTTACGCCAAATAAAATAATTCCTGTGGTATTAAACTCAATAAAAAGAGCAAACATAGACAAGGTACATAATAAAAAAGAGCCTACACCGTAAACTTGCATGGTTCTTATGAGCTTTATGCGCTTTCTTAAATTGGTAATTTGCGCAACCACCACAGGGCGAATTGACTCGCCTTCTCTGGCATTTAACTCTCTTATTAATTGCGCAAGTACTAAAAATCGGTTTGTATAAGCAAGAAGTAACAAAGATATAGCTGGAAAAAGTAGACCCGGAGTTGTAAGTGTCATGCTTGCGCCTTTTTAAATATTGTTTAATAAATTTCTCAATACCTTAAGGTATTGTACACACAAAATAATCGAGGTCGATATTGCAAACTTATAAAAACACAACAGATAGTGCATTTAATTGGATAACAATTTACAAGGCAGCCAACACGTTAGAGGCTAATATTGTTAAAGGGTTAATTCAAGCGGGTGGAATAGAGTGTAAAGTTGCAGGAGAAATGCTTCAAGGTGCACTTGGGGAAATTCCTTTCGATCAGGCGCAAGTGAGTGTGCAGGTTTATGCGATAAAAGAGCGCCATGCGCGACAAATATTGGTAAACTATCAGCAAGTAAAACAATCCGCTCCAGATTGGGTTTGTCCTAACTGTAATGAGCATAATGGATCAACATTTGATTTTTGTTGGTCATGTGAGACGTTAAAGAATGACTAAAGCAAATAATTTTCAGCGTATTAGAGAGCTAAACTATTTACAAAAAGCGGTTTTGGCAAGTGCGCTAATTGAACGTATGTTGCCAAATTATGGCTTATTTAGTGAGGCTACGGGGTTTGGTGATGAAACGTTACTTCGTAATGCGCTTAATGTTTGTTGGGAAAAAATCTTACTGCCAAAAAGTAAGATTGACTTAGAAAAGCAAGTTGAAAAAGTGGAACCTAATGTTCCAGAACTCGCTGATTTTGATATGTTTGGTACATACCCAGCTATTGATGCGGCAACGTCATTACTGAGCTTGATGCATGGTTTAATGGCACAAGACGATAAAGAGTTTGTAAGTGTAAGTAAAATTTCGCAAGCAACCGTTGCGCGCTTTATTGAATACCAGATGACAGTTGAAGGTGAAATTGCAGACAACACGGCTGTTAGGGAGCACCCTTTAATGCAGTACGAAATTGAAGTGCTAGCCGAGCTTATTGACTTTGTTGAAAGTATGGGGCGTATTACTTCAGAAAGTGTAAAGGCGCTGAAAAAATTTGCTGTTGTTGATGGTCAAACAAATATTGGTTTGGCGTTATAAACAAATTAAGTAACTTGAACTTTGGTTAAGTAGTGATAAAAAAGCAGGAGAAGTACAGTGCGAATTTTAGGCATTGAATCGTCATGTGATGAAACAGGTATAGCAATATATGATGACGAGAAAGGCTTATTAGCTCATCAGTTATATAGCCAAGTAAAAGTACATGCTGACTACGGTGGCGTGGTTCCCGAGCTGGCGTCACGCGATCATGTTCGTAAAACGCTTCCGCTTATTGATGCAGCTTTTGCTCAAGCGGGTTGTGGTCCTGAAGACTTAGACGGTATTGCTTACACAGCCGGCCCTGGTTTAGTTGGGGCGCTATTAGTGGGTACTTCAATTGGTCGCTCATTGGCTTACGGATGGGATATCCCTGCTGTTGCGGTTCATCATATGGAGGGGCATCTACTTGCTCCCATGCTTGAAGACAAGGTGCCAGAGTTTCCGTTTATTGCTTTACTTGTTTCTGGTGGCCACACCATGATGGTAAAAGTTGAAGGAATTGGCCAATACGAAGTATTGGGCGAGTCTGTTGATGACGCTGCAGGTGAAGCCTTTGACAAAACAGCTAAGTTATTAGGTCTTGATTACCCGGGTGGTCCCCGCTTAGCAAAATTAGCAGAGCAAGGTATTCCAAAGCGATTTATCTTTCCTCGCCCAATGACAGATAAACCCGGGCTTGATTTTAGTTTTAGTGGATTAAAAACTGCGGCGTCGATTACCATTCGTGAAAATGACGATGACGAGCAAACTAAAGCTGACATTGCGCATGCATTTCAAACCGCTGTTATTGATACCTTGGTTATTAAATGTAAGCGAGCGCTAAAGCAAACAGGTATCAAGCGTTTAGTGATTGCGGGCGGTGTAAGTGCAAATACCCAGCTTAGGCTTCAGCTTGAAAGAGTCATGCAGGGTATGAAGGGCGAAGTGTATTATCCGCGTACGGAGTTTTGTACTGATAACGGTGCAATGATTGCTTATGCCGGTATGCAACGTTTAAAAGCAGGGCAGTTTGCAACCCTTGATATGAAAACTAAGCCTCGGTGGCCAATAGATAGCCTCGAGCCTATTTAAGTACTTTGTTATGTTGGTTTGTTTTCATCAGTGGGGGCTTTTTTAGCCCCCACTTTTGGTTCTTCACCAGCAAATAGTCTCACTATGTTTGTTCGATGGCGAAAAATAATAAGCACCGTAATAAAAACCACTGGCAGCGTGTAGAGTGGCTTAATTAACCACGTATAAAGCGGTGCGAGTAGAACGGTGACTAGGGCGGCAAGAGAAGAATAGCGACTCACTGCGACTATAATTAGCCAAGTAGTAATTAATAACCCAGCTAGGGATAAACCTATTGGGAGTAAAGCCCCAAATGCTGTTGCAACGGCTTTACCTCCTTTAAAATTAAAAAATACAGGGTACATGTGGCCTAAACAGGCGCCAACGGCAACTAAGCCAAGTACCAAAGGCTCAAGTTGTAAAAAATAAGCCCCCCACACGGGTATCGTGCCTTTTAAAATATCAAAAACAAGAACTAAAACAGCAGGAAAAGCGCCACCTAAGCGGTAAACATTAGTTGCGCCTGGATTATTTGAGCCATGTGTACGGGGATCTTGAAGTTTAAATAGACGCGACACTAAGATAGCCGATGAAATCGACCCAAGTAGGTACGCTAGAACAAACATCAAAATAGCTAACACATAGTTCCTTATATTTTTATCGTTATACCCATTACATTTAATGCAATTAACATCGTTTTTGGGCTATTATTGGCGGCAAAATTTATCGTGAAAATTAATATACTTCTACCAAATTTAGCTAAACGCGTTATTTTGCTATTGTAGAAGGAATTTTTACATATTTAAACACTGATTAAAGCATATACAATATTAATTTATAATTAGTTTATGTGGTTAGAACAGTTGTTGGTCTTTTGGAGTATCAATGGATAAGGTATTTATATCTCAATTGCACGTCGACACTATTATTGGAGTGTACGACTTTGAAAAAGAAAGTAAACAGAGCCTTTATTTTGATATTGAAATGCTAAGTGATATTAAACCAGCCGCCGCAAATGATGACATTAATCTAGCACTTGATTACGCAAAAGTAAGCGAGCGTGTTATTGCGCATAGCACAGCTAAACCTGTTGAGTTGCTTGAAACACTTGTTGAACAATTGGCAGAAATTATTTTAACTGAGTTTAATACAACTCAAGTTAAAATTAGAGTGAGTAAACCTGCAGCAGTTGCGCAAGCGCAAACTGTTGGAGTAGAAATAACACGTAATAAGGCAAGCGTTTAAATGGCGCAAATATTTATTAGCCTTGGGTCAAATATCAACAAAGAGCACTATATGCAAAGTGCCTTAAAAGCACTTAAAACGCATTTTAAAAATATAGAGCATTCGTCTGTTTTTGAAAGTGAAGCTGTCGGTTTCGTAGGTAATAACTTTTATAATTCGGTCGTTGGGGCAAAAACAGACAAGCCGTTAGCTGAAGTGTGTGCATTACTAAAAAAAATAGAGCGTGATAATGGTCGCACACCAAACGATAAAAAGTTCAGCCCAAGAACCCTTGATTTAGATTTATTGTTTTACGACGATGTTATTTGCGATAGCCCCGCGCAATTACCACGTGACGAAATAACTAAGAATGCATTTGTATTACAACCTCTCAGTGAGGTTGCCCCCGGTTTTTATCACCCTGTAGCTAAGCAAACAATTGCTCAATTATGGAATGCATATAATAACCCTCAACAAAAACTATGGAAGGTGGAGTTTTCTAACCCATGAGTATTTTAGAAATAATAATTTTAGCGCTAATTCAAGGTTTTACTGAGTTTTTACCCATATCTAGCTCGGCACATTTAATTTTACCCTCACAAATATTAGGGTGGGAAGACCAAGGACTTGCTTTTGATGTTGCAGTGCATGTAGGGACATTAATAGCGGTTGTTATTTATTTTCGTAAAGAGGTGGCTGACATTCTGAGTGCGTGGTTTAAATCGTTTGGCACACAAGGCAAAACAGACGACAGTAAACTCGGCTGGTGGATTATTTTAGGGACAATACCTGCTGCTGTATTTGGTTTGTTACTTAAGGATTTTGTTGAGTTATACCTTCGAAGTGCATGGGTCATTGCAGCTACGACGATTATTTTTGGCCTATTGCTTTGGTACGCTGATGCTAAAGGGAAACAAGTTAAAACAATTTATCAACTTAATTGGAAGTCGGCTTTAATGATTGGCTTAGCGCAAGCCGTTGCTATGATCCCGGGTACCTCTCGTTCAGGTATTACAATGACAGCGGGTTTAATGCTAGGCATGAATAAGCAAAGTGCAGCGCGCTTTTCGTTTTTACTCGCTATTCCTGTAATTTCAATGATGGGGCTTTATTACACAATAGAACTTGCATTGGGTGATCATGTTGTTGAATGGGGTACATTGTTGCTAGGTGTGGTACTGTCTTTTCTATCTGCTTATGCGTGTATTTATTTATTTTTAAAAGTGATTGAACGAATGGGAATGTTACCTTTTGTAATTTACCGGTTAGTTTTAGGCTTAGGTTTAATTGTTTTTTTAAGTATGTAGATTAATTTACTTTGCAAAAAAGCCTTCTAATTTAGAAGGCTTTTTTGTTTGTGATAATGACTTTAAGCATTAGTAAAATGCCTACATATAATGGTAAGTAAGCGCGAAATTTGGCATTATAGCGCCATTAAACTTTGCACAGCTGCAAAGTGAGCATACGGTTTAAGGAAAGTATATGCATATTCATATTTTGGGCATTTGCGGTACGTTTATGGGTGGTATTGCAGCTATTGCTAAGTCGCTTGGCCATAAAGTAACAGGTTCAGACCAAAACGTTTACCCACCTATGAGCACCCAGCTTGAAGATCTTGGTATTGAGCTCACTCAAGGTTACGACGTATCTCAATTAGAGCCAAAACCCGATATGGTAGTAATTGGTAATGCGATGAGCCGAGGTAATCCGTGTGTTGAATATGTGTTAGACAACAGCTTACCTTATACCTCAGGTCCAGAGTGGTTAAAGCATAACTTATTGCAAAACTCGTGGGTGCTTGCGGTAGCTGGTACGCATGGTAAAACAACCACAGCGAGTATGCTTGCCTGGATATTAGAATATGCTGGTTTAAAACCGGGGTTTTTAATTGGCGGCATAGTGCAAAATTTTGGTGTGTCGGCAAAGGTAGGTGAAACCCCTTTTTTTGTTATTGAGGCAGATGAATACGATACCGCTTTTTTTGATAAGCGCAGCAAGTTTGTCCATTACTTACCGCGTACATTAATTTTGAATAATTTAGAGTTTGATCACGCCGATATTTTTGATGATTTAAACGCAATTAAAAAACAATTTCACCACTTAATGCGTACACTACCTCACAGCGGTAAAGTAATTTGGCCAAAACAAGACAAAGCACTTGAAGACGTTATATTGCAAGGGTTATGGAGTGAAAGCGAAACGCTAGGCATTGATTGGGGTTACGAACTAATTAAATCCGATGGTAGCGAGTTTAATGTACTTTTGAATAATGAACGGCAAGGTAGGGTTAATTGGGGCGCAATTGGCGAACATAATGTTAAAAATGCGATTATGGCAATTGCTGCAGCGCGCCATGTAGGAATTGCTGTTAGCCACAGTATTGAGGCACTTGCCGAGTTTATAAGTCCGAAAAGGCGAATGGAACTCAAGGCCGACATAAACAGTATTAAGGTTTATGACGATTTTGCTCATCACCCAACAGCGATTAAAACAACCTTAGCGGGTTTACGCGCTAAAGTTGGCGATGAAAAAATTATTGCTATTTTAGAGCCCCGCTCAAACACCATGAAAATGGGTGTACATCAACATACGCTTCTTGCTTCATTAGCTGATGCTGATGACGTACTTTTGTTTGAACCAGATAACTTAGGCTGGTCGCTTAACGAGCAAGCTCAAAAAGCGGGCATGCAATGTTTTAATAGTACGCAAGCTATTATAAATACGGTGCTTGAAAATGTGCAGCCTGATCAACATATTTTAATTATGAGTAATGGCGGTTTTAACGGCCTTCATCAGCAACTAGTAGATGGTTTGGCTGATAAATTCAGCGGAGAATAATTTGCAATTTAAAGATAAAATCACCTTAGCGTTCAGTGGTGCCTCTGGCGCACCATATGGTTTAAAGCTGCTTGAAGTGTTACTCGAGCAGCAATACCAAGTGTATGTACTTATTTCGAGCGCAGCCCGCGTTGTGCTTGATACTGAGTCAAACATAAAGCTCTCGGCAAATGAAGATAAAGCTACTGAGCAGTTAAATACGCTATTTGATGCACAGCCACAACAATTACAAGTATTTGGTAAAGATAACTGGTTTAGTCCTGTAGCCTCTGGCTCTGCAGCGCCTAAAAAAATGGTTGTGTGTCCATGTAGTGCGGGGTCAGTATCGGCGATTGCTGTAGGCGCATCTGATAATTTACTAGAGCGTGCGGCCGATGTAGTGATTAAAGAACGTGGCCAGCTTATTTTAGTACCGCGTGAAACGCCTTTTAGCGAGATTCATCTAGAGAACATGTTAAAGCTATCGCGTTTGGGCGTTACTATTATGCCTGCAGCGCCGGGCTTTTATCATAAGCCGCAAAGCATAGAAGATTTAGTCGATTTTATGGTGGCTCGCATTTTAGATCATTTAAACATTGAGCATACACTAACAAAACGTTGGGGTTATGGTGAGGGTAAGTAATGAGTAAGCAAAGTATTGCATTAAATATTGAAGGCCTTACCAAGGTATACAAAAACGGCGTAGAGGCTGTTAAAGGTGTTGATTTACAAGTAGACGAGGGCGATTTTTTTGCATTACTTGGACCAAATGGCGCAGGTAAATCAACAACGATTGGTGTTATTTCGTCTTTGGTCAATAAAACTGAAGGTAAAGTAGAGGTATTTGGTTACGATATAGATACCCATCTTGAAGCTGCCAAGGCGCATTTAGGCTTAGTACCACAAGAATTCAACTTCAGCCAATTTGAAACGTTGACCCAAATATTAGTTAACCAAGCCGGTTATTATGGTGTACCGCGTAGCGAAGCACATAAGCGTGCTGATAAATATTTAGCCCAGCTTGGTTTGCTTGAGAAAAAAGATAAACAAGCGCGTACTTTATCAGGCGGTATGAAGCGTCGTTTAATGATTGCACGCGCACTGATGCACGAGCCAAAGCTACTTATACTTGATGAACCAACAGCGGGTGTAGACATAGAGTTACGACGCTCTATGTGGGAGTTTTTACGCAAAATTAATGAACAAGGCGTAACGATTATTTTAACTACCCATTACTTAGAAGAAGCAGAACTGTTGTGTAAAAACATTGCCATTATCGATACCGGTCGCATTGTTGAAAACACGACGATAAAAGCACTGCTTGCAAAGCTTGATAAAGAAACGTTTGTACTTGATTTAAAAATGCCTGCTAAGCCAGTCACGTTGCAAGGTTATAAATTTACCATGACGGACGATCACACTATTGAGGTTGAAGTGGCTAAATCACAGGGCTTAAATGCAGTGTTTAGTGCGCTTACAGAGCAAGGCAATACTGTATTAAGTATGCGTAACAAGGCCAATCGATTAGAAGAGCTATTTGTAGGATTACTAGAGCAAGGGCGGGGCGAATAAATGTTTAAATATGGCGTAGCGCTAAAAAGTATATGGATTAAAGAGTGTATTCGTTTTCTACGTATTTGGGTGCAAACTCTAGTACCACCTGCCATAACAATGAGTTTGTATTTTGTTATTTTTGGTAACCTCATAGGTTCGCGCATTGGTGAAATGGGTGGATTTAGTTATATGGAGTTTATTGTACCGGGCTTAATAATGATGTCGGTTATTACAAACTCTTATTCTAATGTAGCTTCTAGTTTTTACTCAACTAAATTTCAAAAAAGTATAGAAGAGCTGCTTGTTGCGCCAGTGCCTAATTACATAATTGTACTTGGTTATATGGGCGGTGGTATGACGCGTGGCATGATGGTGGGCTTTATTGTTACCTGTGTATCGCTGTTGTTTGTTGATATTCAAATACACAATATATTTGTAATTATGGCAACGGTAATTTTAACCTCGGCGGTGTTTGCGCTAGGTGGTTTAATTAACGCTATTTATGCTAATAGCTTTGATGACATTAGTATTATTCCTACATTTATACTTACTCCGCTAACGTACTTGGGTGGCGTATTTTATTCAATTACTTTGCTACCTGAGTTTTGGCAAAATGTATCGCAAATAAACCCCATCATATATATGGTTAACGCATTTAGATACGGGTTTTTAGGTGTATCGGATGTTGATTTAACCGTCGCATTAGGTGTTATTTTAGTGTTTATTACCGTGCTATTTACTGTTGCGCTTACATTAATCAAAAAAGGTGTGGGGCTAAGACACTAATGAGTGATGCAAATTCTCGAAGTATTGTATCTAATCAGGCCGGTATTCACGAAAAGCTTGATGAAATAGTAAATAAGCATTTAAGCGCCGAGTTTAAAAAGCCCATTGCAGCACACACGCAAGCGGCATTTGATGAGGTTAATGAAAAAGTTAAGGCATTCAATGGCCCTCTTATTTTAGACTCTTGCTGTGGTGTAGGTGAAAGTACAGCTAACTTAGCTAAGCTTCACCCTGAAGCTCTTGTGGTCGGGATTGATAAGTCGTCGCATAGGCTTGATAAACACGACGTTCAATATAAGCAAAGCGACAGTGGTCAGTATATTTTGGTACAGGCTGATTTAAATGATTTTTGGCGCTTAGCAGTTGCAGCAAATTGGCAGCCTAGCCACCACTATTTGTTGTATCCAAATCCATGGCCTAAATCTAAACATATTCAACGCAGATGGCACGGAGCAGCTATATTTCCTTATATTGTTAAGTTAGGTGGCTTATTAGAAATACGCAGTAACTGGGATATATATGTTAAAGAATTTGCAAGGGCGCTTGAACTAACCAGCCATATTTGCGAAGTGCAGCCTTATCACAGCGACGATGCAATCACCCCATTTGAGCGAAAGTATTGGGCCAGTGGCCAACAAAGTCACCGGCTTGTTATTGATTTAACCTAAGTTATGTTTAAGCGTTTTTCTATCGGCTAAAAATAGCTTTATCACTAACGTTTGGTTAATTAACTGATTAAGTCAGCATTTTCTGGTGTAGCAAATTGTGGCGCAGGTTGGGCAAAATGGTTACCCTGCATGAGCGTCACATTTGCTTTTTCTAACGCATTTACAATGGCTGCATTTTCGACAGATTCAGCTATAAGCAGTAAATCTAATTGGTTAGCAAATGCCGCTATATGCTCAATAAACAAGTAAATGTCGTTATCGTGTATTATCTGTTTTATCAATCCGCCATCTAACTTAATACCGTCAACTTCAAGTTTTAGGACATTTGAAATATTTGAATAACCGCTACCAAAGTCATCAATTATTACCTTAACGCCTTTACTTTTAACCATAGAAATAAATGCTTTAACTTCAGAATAATTTGCAATCGCTTGGGTTTCTATTAACTCTAAAGTGATATTGCTTGGGTGCGGATAGCGCTTAAGCTCGTTTGTGATGAATTCATTCAAGCTTGGGTCTAACATGTCTTGCGCTGTTATATTTAAGCTCCAACAAATGTTTGTTTTTCTAAAGCGGCTAATGCACTGTGAAAATATAGTGCGGGTTAATAACCCGTCCATTCTGGAGCGAGTAACTACATTTAAAAACGCATCGGGTTTTAAAATTTCTCCGCTTGCAGTAACCATTCGCGCCAAACATTCGTACTGAACTATCTGATTTGTTTTGGTATCTATTATTGGCTGAAAGTAAGGCACAATACGGTTGTTATCAAATGCATCATGCACTTCTTTGGCCATTTCTACATTATATTGATATTGAGTTTTAACATCGTGAAGTGCTTTAGAATAATTAATAACTGTGTGCCTACCTTGCTTTGCTTGTAGTGCAGCAATATGAGCATTTTCAAGTAATAGCGATTTATTACCCGTCGCAATACCAGCACACAATGTAATGTATATAAATGGATCAGTTAATAAAGGCGTATTGGCATTATAGGTTTCGATTAAATCGCTCAGCTCTTCATAAGGTGTTTCTTTAGGTGATAGCAGCACCAATTTATTGGTGGCTAAGCGGTATAAATGACAGTTGGCAGAGCAGCGGCTCTTAAAATGCATAAGCAAGTTTTTCATTACTTTATCGCCAATTTCGGTGCCGTAAAAGCTATTTATATCTTCAATTCCATTAACCCAGACAACAGCTAACTGCATATGATGACTGTTACTTTTTTTAAGTAAGTACTCCAACGCAATGTGGTTTTCAAACCCAGTACTGGAGTCGGTTGCTAATGAGCGCTTAAGTAAGTAAACATAAATAGCGGCAACAAGGATAGCTATAAAAAAGAAGAAGCTTGCCATAGCTGCTGCTTTGGAGACGCTTTCGCTTAGCTTTTGGTTAAGATCAAGAATCGTTATATCAGCGCCAGTAAGGTAAGTTTTACCAGTTTTATCGTCAACAAAAGGGATAAATATAGTTTTAAAGTGTCCCCATTGATCGGCCGACACTTCAAATACCGGCTCAGTGGAGTAAAAAGCGCTTATGTTGAGATCAGTTGCTTCTGGGTATATATCTAAATATTGCGTTATTTTGCCATTGTTCATATCGTCTTGCGTATAGCTTGATGCAGTAAAGTATACGCGGTTGTTTTTTAATATCATTGCATATACATATGCCACATCAAGCGCTTGTGCAAACTCAGAAAGTTGCCTGCTTTTGACTTCATAGTCAAAAAAATTAATTTGACCGTTTTGATTCATGGTATTTAGGTAGTCATCACCGAGTATATGCTTAACACTGGCTGCGGCATTAAGAAGGCGCGCATCAACAGATTCCATAATTTCAGCGCGGGTTGTGTGGTAGGTGTAGTAAATATAGACCACTAAGCTGACTAAAAATAAAGCAAAACCAGCCACTAACCAGCTCACTTTCACTCTTCCCTTAAGCATTGCCTGTCCCTTTTTTGTTGTTTTAATGATTATACTTAAAATACAAAATTGCCCAATAAATAATTAGTATTTATTAGATTAAATAAAATTTTAATTAAATTAACACTTTTTTGTCATGCGTGGTGTTGCTTTTAAGGCTTTTAACGAGACATTTTACTTATATTGCAGTACAGTTAGAGCAATTATTTAGAAACACTATTGCTTAACTTACCGCCATATTTGGGCGTTTTTACTAGTTAAACAGGTGTTTTAGCAACACACACACTAGGTATTAAGATGGATCAAAAGCGTTGTGCCGTCGCCTCTAAAGAAAGCCTCAAGCGTATATTTACTGTACCTGAAGCGCCTGACTCAACTTTAAGCAAAATTGAGCTTGAAATATCGAGTAATTTAGCAGGTTTTTTAAACGAAAATATAGCGGCAATCGAAAAACCATTACATGAAATTGAAAAAGACTTTCAAGCTGCGGTGATCCCAGAAAACCCAACGTTTGTATCTGCTTATGCTCAAGACATAATGGAGCAACTTGTTGCTCATTCTGTGCATACGGCTGCACCAAGTTTTATTGGTCATATGACATCAGCTTTACCGCATTTTTTACTGCCACTTTCAAAGTTGATGGTGGGACTAAATCAAAATCTAGTAAAAATTGAGACATCTAAGGCGTTTACCCCCCTTGAGCGACAGGTGTTAGGTATGATGCATCATTTAGCCTATGGCCAAAACGATGCGTTTTACTCTAAATGGATGCACAGCGCTAAAACGTCATTAGGTGCATTTTGCTCTGGTGGTACGGTTGCAAACATTACTGCGCTTTGGATTGCTCGAAATCGTTTGTTAAAAGCCGATGGTGAATTTACCGGTATTGCATCGCAAGGAATTGTGGCAGGTATGCTGCACTATGGATACAGAGGTCTTGCGGTATTAATTTCAGAACGTGGTCATTATTCATTAGGTAAATCGGTTGATTTATTAGGGATAGGGCGCGACAACTTAGTTGGTATTAAAACAACTGATGACAACAAGGTCGATGTAAATGCCATGCGAGACAAAGCCCGCGAGCTTGAGTCTAAAGGCATTAAAGTAATGGCAATTATTGGTGTTGCAGGCACAACCGAAACCGGCAATATTGATCCCCTCAACGAAATGGCTGATTTAGCGCAAGAGATTAACTGTCATTTTCATGTTGATGCTGCTTGGGGTGGGGCAACGTTATTATCTAATACTTATCGTCCTCTGCTCAATGGTATTGAGCGAGCAGACTCAATAACAATTGATGCCCACAAACAAATGTATGTCCCGATGGGTGCAGGTTTAGTGCTGTTTAAAGATCCCGCTGCAACCGATGCAATAGAGCATCATGCTGAGTATATATTGCGTAAGGGCTCTAAAGATTTAGGTAGCCACACACTAGAGGGTAGCCGCCCTGGTATGGCTATGTTAGTGCATGCTTGCTTACGTGTTATTGGCCGTAAAGGCTATGAAATGCTAATCGATCGAAGTATAAAAAAGGCAAAGTATTTTGCTGATTTAATCAAGGCAGACGAAGATTTTGAACTTATTTCAGAGCCTGAGCTATGTTTGCTTACTTATCGCTATGTGCCTAAGCAAATAAAACAAGCGATTGCTGAGGCTGATGAAAAAACACGGATTGATATTTTTGCTTCACTAAATCGTTTTACAGCCAGTATGCAAAAACGCCAGCGTGAGTCTGGACGCTCGTTTGTATCGCGTACTCGTTTGACCCCAGCTCAATACGATAATCAACCTACGGTTGTGTTTAGGGTTGTACTGGCTAACCCGCTTACCTCGGGTGTGATTTTAAAAGAGATATTAGCTGAGCAAAAAGAGCTTGCTAAAACAGACCCAGTATTTAAAAAGTATTTAAGCAAATACATGAAATAGTAAATTTAGCATTTATAAAAAAGACGCTGTTAAGCGTCTTTTTTATTGCTTAGCTAAAAGCAACAGGCTTTTATAATATTGCTAATGATGTGCTGTGAAGGCTTTATTTTTTCCATTGCTAAAAATTCGTCAGGTTGATGCGCCTGATTAATAGAACCTGGTCCCATAACTATGGTTTCACAACCCAGTTGCTGAATAAAAGGTGCTTCTGTGCAGTAATTAACAGCAATGGCTTTTTGGCCCGCTATCTTTTCCGCAAGTTGAACTAGCGCGCTGTCGGTTCTGCCAGTAAATGCTGGTATTGGGTCATGTAGGTCAATAACACTTACTGAGTTTGGGTATTGCTCGTTTATGTCTTTTGTTGCATCTAGCAGCAGTGCTTGTAGCTCTTGTACGCTCAACCCTGGCAATGGGCGCATATCAATATGCATTTCACAACACCCACATATTCTATTTGCGTTGTCACCACCATGAATATTACCAAAATTTAAAGTAGGATAAGGTATTTCAAAGTGGCTTAGTGAATACTTATTCTTTAATTGCTCTTTTAAGATCAGTAATTTTGAAGTCACTTTATGCATAACTTCAATGGCGTTAAGACCACGTTCGGGATCGGAGCTATGGCCAGAACGACCGACAACTCTTATTGCAGTACTCATATGCCCTTTGTGTGTAAATACTGGTGTCATATCAGTGGGTTCGCCAATAATACAGCGTGCCGGCTTTAAGTTAGGATGTTTGCAAATTTGCTGTGCGCCTGCCATGGTGGTTTCTTCATCTGCAGTGGCAAGTATTAAAATTGGCTGTGTTTGTTGTTTTTCATCTAGTTCGCTTATAGCTTGTAATACGAAAGCAAAAAATCCTTTCATATCAATACTACCTAGCCCATACAGTTTGTTGTCGAGTTCTGTTAATTTAAACGGATCATGATTCCAGCGGCTGTCATCAAACGGCACTGTGTCGGTATGCCCAGCAAGCATTAAACCACCATCCCCGACGCCACGTTTAGCTAATAAGTTATAACGCCCTTTTTTACCTTCCAGTTCTATTATTTCACAAGTAAAACCGAGCGTTTCACACCAGATGGCAAGTAACTCGATAACGCTTTTATTACTCATGCATTCGCTGTCTTCAATTGCACTGATAGACGGGGCTGCAATTAATTGCTGGTACATAGAAATAAACGAAGGCAAAGACATAAAAAATTCCAAAATAACTATTCAATTTAATTGCATAACAATATAAAAGTATTTATGATGAATATCAATTCACTTTTTAAGCATAAATATATTAAGTAACACAATGATGATAATGCGACGATAATCAAAATTCATTAACAAAAAAGACTTACTTAGCACCTAAGCTAGTGTAAGCGAACACACAAATAAGTAGTAATAGATTTTAAGATAATGAGTAAATAATGAATGTAGCGATTATTGGCGCAAGCGGATACAGCGGCGCAGAACTAGCAAGCCTTGTGGCTAAACACCCAAATTTAAAACTGTCAGGTAGCTATGTATCTGAAGGAAGCCTAGATAAACACAAATTACTGAGTGATTTATATCCAGAGCACCTAGGTTTGCTTGATACTCCTTTACTTCCTCTTACAAAGTCAGCGTTCGACGACATTAATGCGAATGCAGATTACGTATGCCTGTGTACCGACCATAAAGTAAGTGTAGATTTAGCCCCGCAATTTTTAGCGATGGGCAAAAAGGTGTTTGACCTATCGGGTGGTTATCGCCTTGCAAGCAATGATGATTACGTTACTTATTACGGCTTTGAACATAAGCACCCTGAGTTATTAAATGAATCGGCCTATGGTTTAGCTGAATGGAATAGCAACGACATTGCAAATGCAAATTTAGTGGCTGTTGCCGGCTGTTATCCTACTGCAGCGCTGAATGCGTTAAAGCCACTACAGCAAGCAGGTTTGTTAAGCGACGACAAAATTATTATTAATGCAGTGTCGGGGGTAACTGGTGCAGGGCGTAAAGCCAGTGTAGGTACTCACTTTTGTGAAGTGTCGCTAGCGCCATATGGTTTATTTAATCATCGCCACGGACCAGAAATAGAGCAACACCTTGGTCACCAGGTTTTATTTACACCTCATTTAGGGAACTTTGCTCGCGGTATTTTAGAAACCATTTACGTGCAACTAAAACCTAATGTTACAAGTGAGCAAGTGGCTAAGGCCTACAGCGTGCTTGAAAACGAGCCTTTAATCCGCTTGTTAGGTAGTAAGATCCCGTCAATTAAGGGAGTTGCAAAGCAGCCTTATGTTGATATTGGTTGGCAGCAGCAAGGCTCTCAGCTCATTGTTATGGCAGCCATTGATAATTTACTAAAAGGTGCTGCAGGGCAAGCTCTGCAGTGTATTAATTTATCAATGAATTTAGACCACACCACAGGCTTAAAAGGAGCGTTTTAATGGCTAAAAAAACGTGGGTTATTAAGCTTGGCGGCGCTGTACTTAACACTGAAAACGCAGCTCGTGCGTTATTTGATGTGTTGTCTAATCAGCCAAGTCATAACTTTGTAATTGTGCATGGTGGCGGGGCATTAGTCGATACATGGTTAAAAGAAGCCGGTTTTGTTAGCGCTAAGCATCAAGGTTTACGTATTAGCCCTGCAGAACAAATGCCCCACATAGTTGGTGCACTTGCAGGTTGTGCAAACAAGCAGTTAATGGCTCAAGCTATTGCTTCTGGCCATAAACCTGTTGGGTTAAGCCTTTACGAAGCAGGCGTAACGGCATCGCAAAAGCTCAAAGCATTGTGCCTAGTAGGAAAGTGCGAAAGTAACAACGACTCTATTATTAACGATTTACTAAACGTCGGGCGCTTACCAATTGTTAGCTCTATAGGTTTTGACGAGCAAGGGCTTTGGTACAACGTTAATGCAGACGAGGCAGCGGCAGCTATCGCCAATAATTTAAATGCAGAACTTATTTTTATGACTGATGTAGAGGCCGTGCTTGACGCTAATAAGCAGCCATTACATCAATTAGATACAAAACACATTGAGACTTTAATTGCAGAGGGAGTAATTGTGGGCGGGATGGAGGTCAAAGTTAAGACCAGTCTTCACGCTGCCCTACACTTACGACGCGGTGTGTATATTTCCAGCTGGCAAAAGCCAGAAAATTTAACTGCTTTGCTGCAAGGCGAGCATGTCGGAACAAAGATTACACCATAGGGTTACCATGTTAGAGAATTTTTTAACGGGTCTAGAATTAGACCAACAAGGCGCACTTAATTTATTAAAGCTGGCGCGTGATTTAAAGGCAAAGCCAGAAAAATACAGTCAAGTACTAGCGGGCAAGTCAGTTGTTACACTATTTGAAAAGCAAAGCTTACGTACACGTTTATCGTTTGATATTGGTATTAACCGTTTAGGTGGTCACGCTGTATATTTAGACCAGCAAAATGGCGCTATGGGCGCACGTGAATCAGTAAAAGATTTTGCACTAAATATTTCAACGTGGGCTGACGGTATTGTAGCGCGTGTAAACCAGCACAGCACGTTAACCATATTAGGTGAGTACTCTTCTGTTCCTGTGGTTAATAGCTTGTGTGACTTGTATCACCCATGCCAAGCATTGGCAGACTTTTTAACGCTTCAAGAAGTACATGGCGATGTGAGCGAGCTTAAAGTAGCTTACCTAGGCGAGGGCAATAATGTAACTCATTCACTTATGTTACTTGCTGCAACACTGGGTACCGATTTTGTGGCAGTAACGCCTAAAGGCAGCTCTCCGGATTCGCAAATTCTTAAAAAAGCAGAGCAAATAGCAGCTATGAATGGCGCATCAGTAATGGTGAGTGACCGTGTAGAAGCGGCGGTTGGCGCAAACGTTGTTTACGCCGATACATGGGTCTCTATGGGCGATGATACGCCTCTTGAGCAAGTTAAAGAAAAATATATGCCTTATCAGTTAAACCAAGCATTGCTAGATCAAACAGGGGCTACTACGGTATTACATTGCCAACCGGCACACCGTGAGTTTGAAATTACCTCTGAGGTAATGGATGGCCCAGCATCAAAAATTATTCAACAAGCAGAAAATCGCATGCATGCGCAAAATGCTCTGCTAGTTACATTACTAAATCCAAATTTTGTTAAGGAACACCTATGAGTTCAATTAAAAAAGTCGTTTTAGCCTATTCAGGTGGTCTAGATACATCTGCTATCGTGCCATGGTTAAAAGAAAATTACGGCTGTGAAGTAATCGCGTTTGTTGCCGATGTAGGCCAAGGCGCAGAAGAGCTTGAAGGCGTTGAAGAAAAAGCCATCGCATCAGGTGCATCAGAGTGTTACGTAGTTGACTTAAAAGATGAAATGGTAAGTGAATACATTTACCCAACGCTTAAAACGGGCTCTATTTACGAAGGTACTTACTTACTAGGTACCTCAATGGCGCGTCCAATCATTGCTAAAGCGCAAGTTGAAATTGCACGTAAAGTAGGTGCCGATGCGCTGTCGCATGGTTGTACGGGTAAAGGTAACGACCAAGTACGTTTTGAATCGTGCTTTGCAGCGCTTGCACCCGATTTAAAAGTCATTGCACCATGGCGAGAGTGGGACTTATCAAGCCGTGAATCACTACTAGATTACTTAGCCGAGCGTGATATTCCGTGTTCTGCTTCAGCAACAAAAATTTACAGCCGTGATGCTAACGCATGGCACATTTCGCACGAAGGCGGCGAGCTTGAAGATCCATGGTGTGAGCCTAGCGATCAAGTATGGACTTGGACTAACTCTCCTGAGCAAGCACCCGATAAAGCCGAGCTAGTAACATTAAAAGTAGTTGAAGGTGAAGTGGTTGCCGTCAATGGCGAAGAGCTTAAACCTTATGATTGTTTAGTTAAATTAAACGACATTGCATCACCGCATGGTGTTGGCCGTGTTGATATAGTGGAAAACCGTTTAGTCGGCATGAAATCTCGTGGTTGTTACGAAACCCCAGGTGGTACGGTGATCATGGCGGCCCTTCAAGCAATAGACGAGCTAGTACTTGATAAATCAAGCCGTAAGTGGAAAGAAGTATTAGGCGGCGAATTTTCGCACCTAGTGTACGACGGACGTTGGTTTACGCCGCTTAAAGACTCTATTTTAGCGGGCGCCGAGGCGTTATCTACATTAGCAACGGGTGAAGTGGTACTTAAGCTTTATAAAGGCCAAGTGACTGCGGTTCAGAAAAAATCACCTAACAGCCTATACAGCGAAGACTTTGCGACCTTTGGCGAAGATGATGTGTATGACCAATCACATGCTGAAGGCTTTATTCGTTTATTCTCGCTTTCAAGCAGAATTTCGGCGTTGTCTAAAAAGTAAATTTTACGCCCCTTGTAAAAGGGGCATTTCAGGGTTTGGAGATATTTCATGGCATTATGGGGCGGACGTTTTTCTACGGGTCCAGACGAGGCGTTTAAACAATTTAACGACTCACTTCCATTTGACTACCAACTAGCAGAGCAAGATATTATTGGCTCTGTTGCATGGGCTGGCGCACTTGAACAAGTTAACGTGCTATCAAACGATGAGCACAAAGAATTAGTATCGGTATTATACGAGCTACTCGAAGAGGTAAAAGCAGACCCAATGGCTGTAGCTACCTCAGGTGCTGAAGATATTCATTCGCACGTTGAAGCGGCTCTAATTGAGAAAGTGGGTGACTTAGCTAAAAAGTTACACACAGGTCGCAGTCGAAATGACCAAGTAGCCACCGACTTTAGATTATGGTGCCGTGATACTGCCGATCATATTTTAAAAGCCATTGCGCAATTAAAGGCTGAATTTGTTGCGTTGGCTGAACGCGAACTAGGTACTATTTTACCTGGTTATACCCATTTGCAACGTGCACAACCCGTACTATTTAGCCACTGGTGTATGGCGTATGTTGAAATGCTAGAACGCGACGAAAGCCGTTTGCAGGACGCTAAAGCCCGTATGAACTATTGCCCGTTAGGCAGTGGCGCATTGGCTGGCACTGCTTACCCAATTGACCGCCAAACACTTGCACAAGGCTTAGGCTTTACAGGGGCGACAAAAAATAGCCTTGATGGCGTTTCAGACCGTGACTTTGTTGTTGAGCTATTAAGTTGCGCTTCAATTTCAATGATTCACTTATCGCGTATGTCTGAAGATTTAATTTTTTATAACTCAGGTGAAGCGGGCTTTATTGAACTTGCCGACAATGTTACATCTGGCTCGTCTTTAATGCCGCAAAAAAAGAACCCAGATGCACTTGAGCTTATTCGTGGTAAAACAGGCCGTGTATTTGGTGCCTTTAGCGCCATGATGATGACCCTTAAAGCATTACCACTTGCTTACAATAAAGATATGCAAGAAGACAAAGAAGGCATTTTTGATGCGATGCCCACATGGCTTGCGTGTATTCATATGGCACAAGCGTGTATTAAAGGCGTAAAAGTAAAAGGTGAGCGTACATTGGCTGCGGCAAAAGGCGGCCATGCAAATGCAACCGAGCTGGCTGATTACTTAGTTGCTAAGGGGGTACCTTTCAGAGAGGGGCATCATATTGTAGGTGTGTTGGTACAGCTTGCAATAAGTGAAGATAAAACCCTTGAGGAGCTCTCACTTGAACAATATAAATCAGTAAATGAAGTGTTTGAAGACGATGTTTATCCGGTACTTGAAATAGACGCCTGTATTAAAGCGCGTCAAGCAGTTGGCGGCACCTCCATTGAGCAAGTCACTAGCGCAATTAAAGCAGCCAAAAAAAAACAGCAGATAACGGTTCGTGATGCCAACCTAGACGACGTTGAATCAATTGCAAAACTTATTCAACACTGGGCAACGGTCGGCGAAAACTTGCCGCGTGCTAAAAGCGACATGGTGCATTCGATTAATGAATTTGCTGTAACCGAAATAGACGGCAAGGTGTCGGGCTGTGCATCGTTGTATATATACGATACTGGCCTTGCAGAAATACGCTCTTTGGGTATTGACCCGCAAAGTGCGGTAACTGGGCAAGGGCGGCAATTAGTTGACCATTTACTAATAAAAGCCAAAAAATTGGCACTTAATCGCGTAATTGTACTTACTCGCGTGCCAGACTTTTTTGAAAAACAAGATTTTGTTTTTTGCAGTAAAGACAGCCTGCCTGAAAAAGTAATGAAAGATTGTGAATTGTGCCTTCGTAAAGAAAACTGCGACGAAGTAGCAATGGAATACATTTTAAAGCCAAGTAATAAAGCGGCGATCCCGTGTAAATTCGTGGCTTAAACTCCCTGGATACAAAAAACGTACGGTTACCCCTGTGCGTTTTTTTATGCCTTAGCATATCTGGTCGGAGGTGTTTTGATTGTGTCAATTCCTAGTAATTTACTTAAAAATAAAATTTAAATAAAAGTTGGTACATAGCTTGCAAATAGCTATGTAGTTATAAATAGCAACTACCGCCATGAGTAGTGCATATACCTACACAATGGTGTGATTTAGTTTTACGCCAATTAAATTTAAACTTTTATAAGGATCAATTACATGCAAATTTCAGCTAATAGCCAAGTGCAAATGCAAGCATACAACAAAACACAACAATTACAGCCTGCGGCTGAACAAACTGCTAGCACTAAAACCCTACAATCTGATACAGTTAGTTTTTCGCAAGAAGGTTTAAGTGCGGCCAGTGCTGATTTAAGCCGTGCTGGTGTTGTTTGGGTACCACCAGCTAAACCAAAGTGATATTTTAAGGCGTTAAATGTTTTTACAAGAGTTATTTGGGCTGTTTTCACTCTCTGCATTTTTTATGTGGGGATTTTTAATGGCTTTTTTTTTTAATATATTTGTTTATTCAATTGGTTTAAAAAAAGGGACGACTCTTTTATTTAGCTCTTTTGTAATGATGTGTTCATACACCCTGTCAGATTACTTTTTTACTTGGCTTTCTTTTAAAAATTCATTCTACTTAAATTTCGCCTTATATGATATCGCTACAATTACCGCTCTTCTGTGCTTATACAAAATAGTAAAAAAAACCACGCCGTCTTTTTTATATTTAGTATTAGGGCTTAGCATCAACACCACTTTCTTTTTATTAATGCATTTAGACCTTATCATATATCAGAACAAAGAACATTGGTGGCTATGGGATGCATATATGTACTCTGTAAACTTAATAGATATTACAATGATTGTAGCTTTAATAGTTGATAGAGATATTTTAGGGCTGCATAAACTTAAAAATGCAATCCGCACTTTACTAAATCCAAGCGCTAATTCAAGAATGCCCTAGATTAAAATTCATTTTTATTTTTACGCCGAACAAACATCAAAGCATAAATTAAAGTGCGGTAACTTTACTCAAAGTGACTACGGTACGACTACCAGCTATTATAAAGTATTAAGCCACATGTCACTTAGCTTTAGACTGTAAAATAAAAGTATACTCCTAAAACTTGGTAAACAACTAAATCATGAAACGCTTTAAAACTAGCCCCAATTATCTATGTAAATTAGCGCATTTTAATAATGGGTATTTTAAATGACTTTTTGTTCTACTTGGTTTCAAGCATATACAAACCTATCCAATTAAATATGTACTTACCTGCCAGAATGACCTGCTCTTATTACATTATAGATTGTTATGTTAGATGATCTGATGTTAACCCCAGATGTAAGTTTTTATATTGGAGCATTGGTACAGTGGGGTTTTTTAATGGCCTTTTTGTATTCATTCGTTTCTAGCATTAATACACCTGACAAAAAGCGTGTTTGGTTATCTCTAGTGATGACGGTTTCATATCTATCAAGCCTTTTTATAGATATTCAAACAATTCAGTACCTCGATTTTTTTTATTTTGATATAGCTACTATTTTTGCCCTTGTGATACTTAATTTATTTATTAAAGAAAGGCTTATATTCGCCTATTTATTAACGGGGCTCTCAGTGAATGCGATCCTATTTTTAGGAATGCATTTAGATACCGTGGTTTATAAAAACTACGAACCGTGGCTTTTTACAGTACTTTACTCTTGGCTAGTTAACTTTAACGACTTTGCCATGGTTGCTGTTTTCTTCATTAAAAAAGACTTCTTGGGTTTGGTTAAAGCAAAATCATACATATACAAACAATTGAGTCGAAGTTTATAAATGCTTGAACATGCCACATTAATGCTTGGTTCAATCAATGACCATTTGAGTATTTTTATCACATGGTTTTTTGCTGTTGCATTTCTTTATAATTTAACAATAAGCATAAATGTTAAAAACAGAAGCGTTATGTTTCTGTCTTTAATAATGATGGTGTCGTATACGCTAACCTTAATAATAGGAAAAGCGCAGTTAATGATTACGACTTCGTTTTATTTAGATTTTGCTCTATCTGACGTGGTTGCTATTTTTGCAATCGTGACCTTTTCACACTTTTACAAAGCGCCTTACTCAATTGCATATTATTATCTTATTCTTGGTTTGAGTCTTAACGCTATGCTGTTTTTGGTTATGCATTACGATTATGCTGTTTTGGCTAATTATGATTATTGGTGGGGTTGGGGATTGTATGCTATTGGACAGGTTTCTAGTGATATAATAATGGCTTTAGTACTCATTATTAACAAAGATATTTTAGGTTTGGTTAAATTGAAAAATGCTGTGTTGAATCGTAAAACACCGGTGGCTAGGTAATGGGTAGTTTTTTGGAAGACTTATTTTGGAGTCTCGCTGAAATTAGCGAGCTCTTAGGCATACTTATTACATGGTTATTTGTTTTTACATTTTTATATAACTTGTCTGCGGCTATTAATAAACCTGACAATAGCCGCACTCAGCTGTCATTCATTATGATGGTTTCTTATACGTTGAGTTTGTACATAAACATATACACACCATTACGGTACCTACAATTATTTGCCTTTGATGTAGTCACTATTGCCGTTATTTTTATTTGGCGGCTGTGCTTAGGTAAAGTCATCCCTGTAGGTTTTTATTATTTAATAGCAGGGCTGTGTATTAATGCAGCGCTTTTTATGGCCATGCATATTGATCGAACAGTAAGCTCAAATTACGAATTTTGGTGGTTGTGGATGCTTTATGGCTTTTCAACACTTATTGTTGATTTCACAATGGCAGTAGTACTTATTGCTAATAAAGATATTTTAGGTTTGGTTAAATTGAAAAATGCTGTGTTGAATCGTAAAACACCGGTGGCTAGGTAATGGGTAGTTTTTTGGAGGACTTATTTTGGAGTCTCGCTGCAATTAGTAATCTCTTAGGTATACCTATCACATGTTTATTTGTTTTTGCATTTTTATATAATCTGTCTACGGCCATTAATAAATCAGACAATAGCCGTACTCAACTGTCATTAATTATGATGGTTTCTTATACGTTGAGTTTGTTCATTGACATGTATACATCATTCCTGTTCCTAAAATTATTTGCCTTTGATGTGGTCACTATTGCCGTTATTTTTATTTGGCGGCTGTGCTTAGGTAAAGTGATCCCTATTGGTTTTTATTATTTAATAGTAGGGCTCTGTATTAACGCATCGCTTTTTATGGCCATGCATATCGATACTATAGTAAATCCAACACATGAATTTTGGTGGTTGTGGATGCTTTATAGCTTCTCAGCACCTATTGTTGATTTCATAATGGCTCTAGTACTTATTACAAATAAAGATATTTTAGGATTGGTTAAATTAAAAAACATTATGTTGAATCGTAAAACATCGGCAGCTATTTAATGGGGAGTAATTTGGAAAGTATATTCCTAAGCATTGCTGAGATTGGTGCGCCTCTTGGTATTTTTATTACGTGGCTATTTGTTTTTACTTTTTTATATAATTTATCCGCGGCTATTAATAAACCTGATAATAGCCGAACTCAACTGTCATTCATTATGATGGTTTCTTATTCGTTGAGTTTGTACATATATGCGTATACGCCATCGGTGTTTTTACAATTATTTGCCTTTGATGTCGCTACCATTATCGTTATTTTTATTTGGCGGAAGTGCATGGGTAAAGTTATTCCTATTAGCTTCTATTATTTAATTTTAGGGTTGTGTATTAACGCATCGCTTTTTATGTCTATGCATATTGATACAATAATACAGCTCTATGGTGGATATTGGTGGTTATGGGGGGTATACGGATTGGTAGTGCCATTTGTTGATTTCATAATGGCTCTAGTACTTATTACAAATAAAGATATTTTAGGGTTGGTTAAGTTAAAAAATACTGTACTAAATCATAAAACAAAGCCGGTGAAATAAGGAAAGTGTAGTTTGGTAGACTTTATGTGGAGTCTCGCTGCAATAAGCGAGCTCATAGGTATAATTATTACGTGGTTATTTGTTTTTACTTTTTTATATAACCTTTCTGCAGCGATTAATAAACCTGATAATAGCCGAACTCAACTGTCATTAATTATGATGGTCTCTTATACGTTGAGTTTATACATAGACGCTTATACTCCAGCGCCTTATCTTCAATTATTTGCCTTTGATGTCGCAACCATTGCCGTTATTTTTATTTGGCGGCTGTGCTTAGGTAAATTCATCCCTGTTAGCTTTTATTATTTAATAGTAGGGCTGTGTATTAATGCATCGCTTTTTATGGCCATGCATATTGATAGTATTATAAACCCAAATTGCGGGTATTGGTGGTTGTGGATGGTTTACGGTATCTCAACACTTATTGTTGACTTCATAATGGCAGTAGTACTTATTGCTAATAAAGATATTTTAGGGTTGGTTAAATTAAAAAACAGTGTACTCAATCGTAAAAAACAGGTTTCTGTTTAATGGGTAGTTTTTTGGAAGATTACTTTTGGATGATGGTTTCAATAGCTGAACCTTTTGGTATTTTTATAACGTGGCTATTTGTTTTCACCTTTTTATATAACTTGTCTGCGGCTATTAATAAAACCGATAATAGCCGAACTCAACTCTCATTCATTATGATGGTTTCGTACACTTTGTGTTTATACATAGATATGTATACACCACTTAGGCATTTACAGTTATTTATTTTTGATGCGGTTACGATTGCGACTATTATTATTTGGCGTTACAGCCTAGGAAAAGTGATCCCTGTCAGCTTTTACTACTTGGTAGGGGGGTTGTCTATTAACGCCACGCTTTTTCTGGCAATGCATGTTGATTTTATAGTAAACCCATATTGCGGTTATTGGTGGTTATGGGGAGTTTACGGGTTAGTGATGCCGCTTGTTGATATAACAATGGCTGTCGTACTTGTTACTAATAAAGATTTGTTAAAACTGGTGTGGTTAACTAAAAAACTAACCACACGTGCTTAATGTATTATTAGAGGCTTAATACCTCTATGTTTTTTGCTTTGGTAAAGCACTCACTAGGCTTAATTAGTATTGCAGCCTACTTTTTCTTTGAGTGCTTTTACAATAATAGGGTCTACAAATTCGCTTACATCGCCATGATGACGCGCCACTTCTTTAACTAAAGTAGATGAAATAAAAGAATTTTTTTCAGCAGGTGTTAAAAATACACTTTCAAGATCTGGGTTTAGGCGGCGATTCATGTTTGCTAATTGAAATTCATAATCAAAGTCAGACACCGCTCTTATACCGCGAATAAGTACGTGTGCATTGTGATCGCGTGCTAAATCGGCCAGTAATCCAGAAAAACCAATGACCTTTACGTTATCTAAGTGGCTTAATATTGTGTTTGCTAGCGCCACACGTTCTTCAAGGTTAAAACATGGCTGCTTACTTGGGTTATTAGCAACAGCAACCAAAACAGTGTCAAACATTTTGGCAGCACGCTGTATTAGGTCTGTATGCCCATTAGTAAGTGGATCAAAAGTGCCGGGGTAAATTGCAGTAACGTTCATAAGGTTCACAAATTATAATTTTGTAGCAGTTTAACAGTGTTTACAGAACAAATCAGCCCAGTTGCTAGTGCTGCCATTAGCGGTAATTATAAGCCTTGTTTAGGGCGTGTTTTAATTGTTAATTTTGTTTATACTGCCTATCCAAATTTGAGTGTAATGTAGCCAATAGACTATTTGAGTATTAGCATATGAATACCAAGGAAAAAATAATACACACCAGTATTTCGTTGTTTAATGAAAATGGTGAGCGTGCAATCACAACGAACCATATTGCATCGAGTTTAGGGATGAGTCCGGGTAATCTTTATTATCACTTTAAAAATAAAGAAGACATTATTCGCCATATTTTTGCGCTTTACCGTGATCACTTAAGTACACATTTTAAACCTATTGATAAAGACGACGATGCATTTAGTCATTTAACTGCTTATCTCGACTCGCTATTTGAACTTATGTGGCGTTTTCACTTTTTTTACGACAACCTTGGCGATATCCTCTCTAGAGATACCGACTTAAAACAAGCGTATATTGATTTTCAGCTTGAGTTATTAGAGCAAGTTCGTAACGTTATTTTGGGATTGCGCGATAAAGGCATGATCGCCATTGACGAACAAGACGTGACCGAATTAGCCCACACACTTAAACTCACTGTTAGCTTTTGGACACCTTACATAAAAGCACGAAGACCCAGTGGTTCGCTTGCTGAGCAAGACATTTATTATGGTATTTTAAAAGTATTGGCTTTATTTAGGGCCTACAGCACAGAAAAAAGCAGTGTACAGATGAACCAACTTCGCGAAAAGTACACGGCACTTGCACAGCAAGCACCGGCAGTAGCATAACGCTTCATTTATTGGCTGTTTCCTAGACGTTAAAATTTTTGCTATAATCGCGCGCCAAATGCCTGGGAGCGCGAATTCCCGCAGTCTAAGAGTGAACTATGCTTAAATTTATCGTCAAACTACACCCCGAAATAGCTATCAAAAGCCGCTCGGTACGTAAACGCTTTACTAAAGTGTTAGAAAATAACATTAAAATTGTATTGCGTCGTATTGACGAAAAAGTACAAGTAAGAAACAACTGGGATAACATTTCAGTTGTCACCAAATTAACTGACGCACAAACTCGGTTAGACTTTATTGATGGTTTGCAACGCATTCCAGGTATAGTGCAATTTATTGAAGTGACCGAAGTCGAATTTAGTACGTTGGACGAAATTTATCAAAAAACCTTTGAGTTAATTGGCCACACAATTGCGGGTAAAACATTTTGTGTACGTGCAAAACGTATAGGCCAACACGACTTTACTTCAACTGATTTAGAGCGTTACGTTGGTGGTGGTTTAAACCAACACGTTGAAGGTGCCCGCGTAAAACTTAGCCGCCCAGAGGTGACTATTCGTCTAGAAGTAAAAGATGACAAAGCCTACATTGTAACGCAAACACATTTGGGTATGGCGGGCTTCCCTTTGCCAACTCAAGAAGATGTGCTGTCGTTAATGTCGGGTGGGTTTGACTCAGGCGTAGCTAGCTACCAAATGATACGAAAAGGCGCGCGTACGCACTTTTTGTTCTTTAATTTAGGTGGCGCTGCCCACGAAATTGGCGTTAAACAAGCGAGTTACTTTTTATGGAAAAAATACAGCTCTACTCATAAAGTAAAATTTATTACGGTCGACTTTGAACCTGTTGTTGCCGAAATTTTAGAAAACGTTGAGAACAGCCAAATGGGCGTTGTACTCAAGCGTATGATGATGCGTGCCGGTAGCGCAGTGGCCGAAAAGCTAAATATTCAAGCGCTTGTAACGGGTGAAAGTATTGGGCAGGTGTCCAGCCAAACGTTGGCTAATTTAAGTGTAATTGACCGCGTAACCGAAACCCTTATTTTACGCCCGCTAATTCAGCATGATAAGCAAGAGATTATAAACATTGCGCGCCAAATCGGTACCGCTGAAATGGCCGAAACTATGCCAGAATACTGTGGTGTTATATCTAAAAAGCCAACGGTAAAAGCAAAAATAGACGTGATTAAAGGCGAAGAAGAAAAGTTCGACTTTGATGTACTTGATACCGTTATTGATAACGCGCGCGTTATGGATGTTCGTGATATCGACGTAGAAGCTAAGCAAGAGCTTAAAGAGGCAGAATCGGTTGCCGATTTACCGCCAGGTTCAGTTGTTGTTGATATTCGCTCTCCAGAAGAAGAAGACGCGGCGCCGCTTGAGATTGAAGGTATTGAAGTAATCCACCTACCGTTTTTCCGCTTAGCTACAAAGTTTGGCGACCTACCAAAAGATAAAGACTACTACCTATATTGTGATAGAGGTGTAATGAGCCAGTTGCAAGCGCTTATTTTACACGAGCAAGGCTTTACAACTGTAAAAGTGTATCGTCCTTAAAGGGTAAGTAAATACGTTAATAGTTTATAAAGCGTGGTTTAAACCACGCTTTTTTTTGCCTGAATTTTAGCAAGTAACTCATTATTAATTGGGGTTTTGATGTTGTAACGTTTGCCTTGATCGCTAATATACCCACAAATAGCCATTATTTCTGTTGGCCTGTTATTAGCAATATCTTGCTGCATTGAAGAATAATTTTCAGCGGTAAGCGCCATTACTGTGTAAGCGTTATCTAACGCATCAGCTAAAGCAATATTCAACCCTTTTGCGTTAGCAACCCTGCAGCCCTCATAGAGTAAACTCATTATCGTTGCGCTAAATACAGGGGCACGCAATTGGCCGTTTTTTATATTGTGAAGTGCAGTTAGCGGGTTAATAGCCACATTAACCAACAGCTTTTCAAAGCGAAGTTGCTCAATGTTATTGACCACTTTTAAATTGGGAACTGCTTGAAGTAGTGGTGATATAAATTGTGAGTTTTTAGCTGCAAGTTTATTACAGCCACCAATCACGCTTTGCCCTTCACCGGTATGTTGCACAATGTACTGGGTAGACTTAAATCCGGCCATGCTGGTGGTTAAAAAGTATAGTGCTTGCTGAGTGTTTAGCTGAGGAATAAGCTCTTCAATATTTCCCATTCCATTATGAGAAACGACTAATATTGAATTTGCAGCAAGATAAGGTTTTACTTGTGAAAACGCATCTTGGACCTGAAAAGCTTTAACTGTAAAAATAACAACATCATAACTAGGTTGTTGCGCCAGATCGCTTAAATTAATAAAGCGTGCATTAATGTTATGTGACGGAGCGTTTTTACGGCTATAAAAACGCGTATTGCAGGTTGGTTTGCGTGTTAAAACATGAACATTATTTTTGTGACTTAAAAAGTGGCTTAGTAACAAGCCAATAGCGCCATCGCCTACAATTAAAATATTAGTCATAGGGATTCTTTTTTCGAGGTGTAAAAATAACTCTTAGTAAAAAGTAACTAGCAGCACCAGCAAAATCAGCTATAAAATCGCCAATAGAGGCCTGCCTGTAGGGGAGTGCGTCTTGCATTATTTCAATTGATGCGCCGTAACCGGCCAATAACAAAATTTGTGCGTACAAAGGAAGCTTAAACGCTTTATCCATAATAATAGCAAGCACAAAAAAAATCCCAAAATGAGCTACTTTATCAATGTGTGGAAATAGGTTAGCTGCGCCTTTTATTTCTTTGGCAAATAAAAAAGTAAACGCTACGATGCTGAGCAAAAAAACAGCTTGGTAAACACGCCTTGTCACGTAAAATCCTAGAGTCGCTTAAAAAAGAAGCTTAAGTATATCAAACTAAATTAGTATCGCACCTGAACAAGATGCAGAAAAATGTAAAGATTTATAATTTTAGCGTTATAATTGCGCCATAAAATTAAGATTGAATAGTTAGGAGAAAACCAATGCCTTCATTTGATATTGTATCTGAAGTAGAAATGAACGAAGCACAAAATGCGGTAGATAATGCAAACCGTGAACTTGAGACTCGCTTTGACTTTAGAGGTGTTGATGCATCTATTGAGCTAAACGACAAAACAATTAAGCTAAAAGCTGAAGCTGATTCACAGGTTATGCAATTGTTTGATATTTTAGCGGGTAAAGTTTCTAAGCGTGGTATGGATGTAGCGAGCTTAGAGTTACAAGATATTAGCCGTGCAGGTAAAAATGTTTTTCGTAATGTTGCGCTAAAGCAAGGTATTGAAAAAGATGTGGCTAAAAAAGTAGTAAAAGCCATTAAAGATTCTAAAGTAAAAGTGCAAGCGGCTATTCAAGGCGAGGAAGTACGCGTAACGGGTAAAAAGCGTGATGACTTACAAGCTGCTATGCAAGTGGTGCGTACTGCCGATTTAGGTCAGCCTTTTCAGTTTAAAAACTTCCGCGATTAATTATAAAAGCCTTTTGGGCGCTTTATAAATAAAAAGCCAAATAGCCGCGCAGGTTATTTGGCTTTTTTTATGAACGCGGCATAGTTTTTGTTTTTAATTGATTTTCTTTTTAGCTGTATAGACGTCCGTTGACATTTTTTATTAAACTCCTCACAATAGCGGCCTATTTTCAAGGTGCTTATTAATCTTTTCAATGGTTTGATTTTTTTAATAAGATAATCGGGAAGTTGGTGCGTTTTCATGATGACTACAATCCCAACACTGCCCCCGCAACGGTAAAGTAGTACATAAAGCTATGTATTTACTGA
Organism: Pseudoalteromonas sp. APM04; assembly: GCF_022809815.1. Taxonomy (NCBI): domain Bacteria; kingdom Pseudomonadati; phylum Pseudomonadota; class Gammaproteobacteria; order Alteromonadales; family Pseudoalteromonadaceae; genus Pseudoalteromonas; species Pseudoalteromonas sp. APM04. The sequence goes on along the minus strand of NZ_CP094441.1, from coordinate 2,648,520 downwards.
GTCCGGAGACCGGCCTTGATGTAATCTTACTTAGTTCTTTGCGGTGGGCAAAGAAGGGGAACTTCATGTTAAAAAAAACAACTCTTGGCGTTGCAATTACTGCTGCGCTGTCACTATCTGTATCTGCTGCAGAGCAATCAATCGAAACCATTACGGTAACCGCTAATAAGTTTGAACAATCAATTACTAATGTATTAGCGAGTGTAAATGTTATAACTCGTAATGACATTGAAACCAGTAATGTTCGCGACTTACCAACGCTATTAACGTCTCAAGTTGGCTTTCAGGTAAACCCTAATGGCGGCTTTGGTCAAAATGCCGGTGTTTCACTGCGCGGTACGGGATCGGGTGATACGCTAATTTTAATAGACGGTGTGCGCACCGGTTCGGCAACGCTTGGTCAAAAAGCATTAAGCAATGTGCCATTAAATAGTATTGAGCGCATTGAAATAATAAAAGGTTCACGTGCTGCAGTGTATGGCTCTGATGCGCTAGCGGGTGTTATTAATATTATAACGCGCGAGTCAGATAACCTTTCGGTCAGTGCTACGTTTGGATCTGACGCGTACCAAGACTACCAGATTGCTGGTTCTGTAAAAGCAGGCGATGTAACAACGGCCTTTAATGCAGGATTTGAAAAGACGGACAACTTTGATGTACTTCAAGGGGCAGCACCCGATGAAGACGGTTTTGAAAACAAAAACCTTGGCTTTAAAGTAAACTATACCGATGCGCACTACGGCGACTTTAAGTTACTAGGGCAATACAGTGAAGGCTTTGCTGATTACGACAGCCGTTTTAGTCCTGCCGATAGTACGATTGAGCGAGGTGATTTTAAAAATTACCAGCTTTCGGCTGGTTGGAATAAAGACTATAACAATCAAACACACAGCCTTGATATAGCATTTGTAACGGATGACTCAGACAACCGTTATGTTGATTTTTCTCAAGGGCCAACAACAAGTACGTTTGTTACTAAGCGCTCACAAATTGACTACAACGGCCAATACCGCTTAAACGACACGTTAAACATTAGTGGTGGTATTAATTGGTACAATGATGACGTATCACAAAGCTCAACCACGTTTGAAGTGCAAGAGCGCGATGTATTAGCTGTATTTGTTGGCGCATATTACGATGCGGATGAGTTGCTTGCCAATTTAACTGTTCGTCAAGATGACGATGAGCAATTTGGTAATGAAACAACGTACACAGCGGCAGCTGGCTATCACTTATCTGAAGACGCAACTTTCAGAATAAGCCAAAGCACGGGCTTTAAAGCGCCAACATTTAATGATTTGTACTTTCCTCTTTACGGCAATGCCAATCTTCAACCTGAAACGTCAGTGAATCGTGAGCTTGGCTTAAACGTCGACTTTGATACTGTGCGTGTCGATGTCGCTATTTTTAGAAATGAAATTGAGGATAAAATTGATTATGACGCTAATTTTACACTCACCAATATTAATGAGGCCCAATATGAAGGTGTTGAATTTAGTTTAGCCAATCAAATTTTGGGTTTTGATAGTAATGTGAATTTTGCTTACCTAAGTGCCGAAGATAAAGAAACAGGCGAAGCGCTTAGAAACGTTGCCAAACGAACCTTTAATTGGGAGCTTGCAAAACAGTTTGGTGCATTTGATACAAGCATAGCAATGCAATATCGCGGTGAGCGAGCAGGGGCGGTTTCGCAATTGGGTTCGTATACGCTTTGGAATTTAGCAGGCAATTACCAAGTAAATGATGAAATTACGGTGTCGCTTCGTATAGAAAACGTATTCGATAAGGAATACAACGCAGTTGATTCTAACGCTGATTTTACAACAGGGCAGGTGTATTACTACAACACGCCAGAGCGCCGCTTTTTTGCTGGCATAGATTACCAGTTTTAAATAATCTAAATAAAAAGCCCGGTTTTACCGGGCTTTTTTGTGTTTTTACTCAGCTAAAAACTCTTTAAATACGGTTTCAAACTTATGTAATTTTGGTGCGATTAACATACTGCAATAACCCTGTTGTGGGTTTTCGTTGTAGTAATCTTGATGATAGTGCTCAGCAGGGTAGTAAGTTGTCACCGGGCTGACTTCGGTAACAATAGGCTCACTAACATGGGTTTGTAGCTGTTCAATCATAGTGTTAGTAAGCGCAAGTTGTTCGTCATTATGGTAATAAACAACACTTCGGTATTGTGTGCCAATATCGTTACCTTGGCGATTTAATTGCGTAGCATCGTGCAAAGTAAAAAACATAGCGAGCAATGTTTCAAAGCTTACAATGGTGCTATCAAATTCAACTTTTACTACTTCGGCATGGCCCGTTGTACCACTGCATACTGATTTGTATGTTGGATTGTCAGTATTGCCACCGGTATAACCCGAGCTTACATCAGACACGCCATTTACACGCCTAAATGCTGCGTCAATACACCAAAAACAGCCACCACCAAAGGTTGCTACTTGCGTTGTTGAACTCATAATTATTCCTAATATTTGACAAAGGTCACGCAAAGCATAAAGCTTAGCGCCATAACAACAAGGTTACGACGCGTTAGCTTGCTTAGATCTCTTCAAGCGGTTTTTCGGCTGCTTGTTTATTAAGTTTTTGTTGTAAATATTCAGGCGATTGTGTGTTACGAGCAAGCGCATAATACGCTGCTGGCACAACAAATAAAGTAAGTAGCGTTGAAACAATAACCCCGGTAAATACCACAACACCAATTACCATACGGCTTTCAGCGCCAGGGCCTGATGCTAATACCAATGGCACTGAGCTCATAACCGTTGTTAGCGATGTCATTATTATTGGGCGTAAACGTTGTGTAGCCGCTTGTAATATTGCTTCGCTAAATTCTACACCTTTGTCGCGTAATTGGTTGGTAAATTCAACAATGAGTATCCCGTTTTTAGCGCTTAAACCTATGAGCATAACAATACCAATTTGGCTGTAAATATTAAGCGTAAGTCCGGTAGACCAAAGACCAAACATCGCGCCCATTAAACCAAGCGGTACTGTTAGCATGATTACAAATGGGTGCATAAAGCTTTCAAATTGTGCTGCCAATACCAAAAAGGTAACTGTTAGCGCTAATACAAATACGTAGGTCATTGCTGATGCGCCTTCGTAATAAAGCTGAGATTCACCTTTGTAGTCTATTGCGCCGTCAATGTCGTTTTCTTCTGCGGCAACATTGTTTAAAAAGTTAAGTGCTTGTTCGAGTGTGTAACCATCGGCTAAGTTTGCGCTTAAGGTTATTGAGCGCATACGGTTGTAACGGTTTAAGCGTGAGGCTGTAGCCTCTTCTTTTAAGCTTATTAGGCTGTCTAGCGGAACCAGCTCACCACTGCGTGATTTAAGGTATATATTTGAAATATCGGTCGGGTTATTAAAGTCTTCTTTTGTACCTTTCAAAATGACATCGTATTCTTCACCTCTATCTATAAAGGTTGTCACACGACGCTGACCCAGCATGGTTTCGAGTGTACGACCAACATCAGACACAGACACCCCTAGATCGGCCGCTTTATTTTTATCAATGCTTACTAAAAACTGTGGGAATGTTTCTTTGTAATCGTGATCGATTCTAACAAGGCCTGGGTTTTGTTCTGCACGTTTAATAATGCGGTCACGCCAATCGGCAAGCTGAGCATAATCATTACCTTGTAGAACAAATTCAATAGGGCGAGATGAACCGCCACCGCCAATACCTCGGCGCATAATAGCAAACGCACGTACATCGGTGACTTCGCGCATTTTGCCACTAATTTCATCCATTACTTCCCACGTAGAGCGCTTGCGTTTGTCCCAATCAGCCATACCAACAATAGCAACACCGCCGCTACCGCCCCAGCCAGGAACACGAACAAGCACACGGCTTAGCTCGCCAGACTCAGAGTAAGGCATAAGGCGTTCTTCAATTTTTGCCATATTGGCGGCATTATTTTCGTAGCTAGCACCCTCAGGCCCGCTCATCATAATGAAAAAGGTGCCGCGGTCTTCTTTAGGTGTTAGCTCTGATGGCACTTGCAGTAACAGTGAATAACTCACAAAACCCGCTAAAACTAAGCTGACTAACAAGCCCCATTTTTTGGTCATATTTGTTGAAAGTGAATTACGGTAACTGCGCTCTAATTTAGTAAACTGGTGGTCCATCCATTGGCTGAATTTATTAGGCTTGTCGGCGCTTTTTAGAACTTTTGAACACAATGCTGGTGCAAGCGTAAGCGCGGTTACACTTGAGAAAAAAACAGCTGCGCTTACAGCCATTGCAAATTCGGTGAATAACGCGCCTATCCGGCCATCCATAAATACTAAAGGAACAAACACCGAAATAAGCACAAGTGTAGTTGCTACAATTGCAAAGCCAACTTCTCGTGCGCCTCTATACGCTGCAAGTAATGGTGGCTCGCCAAGCTCTATGCGGCGGTGAATGTTTTCAAGCATTACAATAGCGTCATCAACAACTAAACCAATGGCAAGTACTAACGCAAGTAGTGTTAGCAAGTTGATTGAATACCCCATAGCGAGCAAAAACATAAAGCTACCTACCAAAGCTACCGGTACGGTAACAGCGGGAATAAGCGTTGCACGAATGTTGCCTAAAAACAAAAATATCACTAAAACAACTAAGCCCATTGAAATGGCAAGCGTGCTATATACTTCGCTAATCGATTCTTTAATGAATACAGACGAGTCGTAACTGTCTTGAATTGTTGTGCCTTCAGGTAGGTTTCGTTTGATTTTTTCAAGCTCACTTCGTGCGTTGTCTACCACGGTTAATGTGTTTGCTTTAGCTTGTTTTACAATACCCAGGCCAATCATGTTGCGGCCGTTACCACGGAACAAACTTTCGTCGTCGGCGGCCTCTAGTTGAACATCGGCTACTTCGCCAAGGCGAACTAAATAGCCATCTTCACCGCGTTTAATAACTAAATTTTTAAAGTCGCGCTGATCTTTGTAGCTTCGGGCCGTACGTACCGTAAAGTCGCGATCAATTGATTCAATTTCACCAGCAGGTAACTCAACATTTTCTGTGCGCAGAGTGTTTTCTATGTCGCTTGAAGTTATGCCGCGCGCAGCCATTGCTTGGCGGTTTAACCAAATTTTCATAGCGTATTGACGCTCGCCGCCAATTCGCACATTAGATACGCCATCCACAACGGCTAAGCGGTCAACAATAAAGCGCTGTGCATAATCAGAAAGCTGTAATGAGTCCATGGTTTCACTATTAAGCACAAACCATGCAATAGGGCTTTCATCACTGTTTGATTTAGATACCTCAGGCGGACGAACTTGCTCAGGTAGGCTGTCGAGTGCACGTGCAACACGTTCACGTACATCGTTAGATGCTGCATCTATATCGCGGCTAATATTAAATTCAATAGTAATGTTTGAGCGACCATTACGGCTCGACGAATTAATACTTTTAATACCCTCAATACCCGATATACGGTTTTCGATAACTTGGGTTATTTTAGTTTCGATTATCTCCGCTGATGCCCCGGTATATGAGGTGCTAATATTTACAATCGGAGTTTCAATGTCAGGGTATTCGCGTAGCGGTAACATACTAAATGCTACTAAACCAAAGGTTAGTAGCAATAAGTTAATTACAATCGCAAAAACGGGGCGTTTAACGCTAGTGTCGGTAATTTTCACGTATTACCCCTTAACGCTAACTTTACTGCCCGAGCGAATTTTAATCAGCCCTTCAGTAATAATTTGCTGGCCATCGGTTAAGCCTTCATCAATAGCTACCCAACCGTTATTTCTGCTTGCAACATGTACTTCTATTTTGTTGGCTACGCCATCTGTAATTTTAAACACGTAGTGTTTATCTTGCAGTGGTATAACGGCTTTTTCTGGCACCATAAGTGCTTGGCTTGTACTTAACTCAAGTGCGGTATTTAGGAGCATGCCAGGGCGTAATAAGCCAGACTTATTGGCAAAACTAGCGGTTACTTCAATGCTGCGTGTAACGGCGTCGATTCGCGAACTAATATGCGTGACCTTGCCTGTAAATGTTTGGCCAGGGTAAGCGTCGTTTTGCGTTAATACTTTCATGCCAATGGCTAGTTGCGCTAAATATTTTTCAGGAACTTTAAAGTCTACTTTTATAATACTAATATCATCAAGGGTAGTGAGTATGGTTGCATTATTAACATAAGCGCCTACAGATATTTCGCGTTTTCCTAATAAACCTGAAAAAGGTGCGCGAATGGTCATTTCGCTTAACGTTGTTTTAGCACTTTCTAATTGTGACTTGGTTGCGTCTACAACAGATAACTGCTCTTCTAAAAGCGATTTAGCTGTAGACTGTGTACGTGAAAGTTCTGTAAGGCGGTTAAGCTGACGCTTTTCTTCTTGTAAATTGATACTGAGTTCTTCAACGGCCAATTCTTCTTGTCTGCTTTGCAGTTGCACAAGTTTTTGACCTTTACTCACTAAGTCACCATCTTTGAAAAATATGTCGGTAACGTAGTCGTTTTGTGCGCTTTTGATATAAATAGCTTGATTTGCGCGTGCGCTACCAATTGCTTCTATCATTACAGCGTTTTCTTGCGAAGTGACTGTATGTGCAGAAACCTGTGTAGACATGTTAGAAAAATTAGCTTGTTCGCCATGGCTAGAGGGTAAGTATAAATAAACACTAAATATTAAAAGTAGTGTAATAATGAATGGAAAAAGAGCTTTGCCTGATTGTCTAGAGTACATCGTTTTCATACCTGAAAATTAATTATAAGTATTGTACGAAATAAGACCGGATAAAGTCTGTTATGTGTCTCATAATTTTGTGCGTTAAGCGTAAAAATAAGTAATATTAAATATATGTACCGGTTTTTGTTTAATTAAAGCGATAAATATATGAATTTTAAAACATCTTGCAAGGCCTGTATGACAGCCAGGAAAGTGATTTTATGGGCTATTATTATGTTTATATTTTATATGGTTTTTTATCAATATGGATAAACATACTAAAAAGCTTATTAATTACCGTGCGAAAGGTGCACGCAATGGTATTGAAATATTAATAGTAGGCGCTATTGGCTTAGTATTTATTATGGCATTTAATTTACTAAGATCAGGCACTATTAGCATTGTTGAAATTTTTTTGGTCAGTGCCTGCCTTGGAGCTATTTTTGTGGGTTTTTTAAAAACCCAAGAACCTTATTACAGCTTAATTTTGAGCGAGTCTGCTATTGAATATAGGCATAAATATGGGGGCTGGTGTTTATCTTATAAAAACTTTCATTCTTGCGGTGTTCCAAAAGTAGAAAAAGGCTCAGAGCATTTAGAGCTAAACGCGGTTGGGCTAAAGCTAAATGATATTGATGAGTTTTTAATGAGTATAACTCCTAGAATTGCGGGTAAATTACTTATAGAACAACGACATTTTTTTATGCAGGTTGTTCAAAATCATTGCAAAAATGGCAATTGCCCATCAGAATGGTTAGTAGAAGATACACAACATCGATCTGCGCGCGGAATTAGCTATAATGGTTTAATAGCAATGTTTGCAAACAGAACTAAGCACCTCAAGCTGCTAACAGGGTATGATTTATTACTACCTGCCAGTGTACTAGATACAGATATTTGGGCTTTTAGCGCTAATTTAAATAAGTGGAAGCGCGAGCCACATCAGTTTATAGCGTCGCAGCTTAAAGATTAAACTGCGACTGTAGGAAAAGACAATGAGCCAAGAAAGAGCCTTTTTAAAAAGTGGTCGTAATACCATAATACATAAAGACAAAAAACTTGATTTAGTGATTGTTAACGCTGAAAATCAGCCACGAATTAAAGTGACTCAAAACGGATTAGAGCCGTTTAAAGAGGAGCTACCAAAAAATAGACGCGACGCAAAAGACCGTTACCTAGAAATGGTATATATAAGCAGCGCTGAAGTATTTGGTGAAGAAAAACAGTTAGTATTTATTCAGTCGTTAGATGGTCGTGAATATAAAGTTGATTACAGCAAAGTTGGCACTAAATTGTTCGTTCGTATCCATCAAGACGCCTACATGTAAGCTTTAGTGGCACCTTTTTTGCTTGTGATTACCTCATGGTAATTATTTGACACACAAGGTGCTACGAATGAAAGCGTTAGCGTTAATCCCTCTTTTTTCCTGCATTTTTATTACAGCATGCGGCGGTGGCGGCGGTGGTGACAGTACCACAAATATTGAATCCTCTGTGAATGCTGGTCCGGACATACAAGTAATCGAAAAAATTGATTTTACCATTACCGCCCAAGGCTCACCTGCTGACGGTACATTTACGTGGCAGCAAGTAAGCGGGCCAAGTATAGACGGCTTTCCACTTGAAGGCGCAGAGCAAACACTTACGGCACCTGATGTTAAAGCAGACAGTGAAATTGTACTAAGGGTCAGTTATCAAAGCACTGGCAATAGCACAGTAAGTGACGACCTTTTAATTTCGGTTAGTTCTAATAACCAGCTCCCTATTGCTGTAATAACACAAACAGCACCAGATACACTCCCTTCTGTATACCAAGATACCGTTATACTGAGCGGTGTTGATTCTAGTGATCCGGATGAAAATGGGATGGTGAATAGCTATTTTTGGGAACTAATATCAGGCCCTGACTTAGATATTTCCAGCTTTGATGGTTCAACATTAAGTTTTACTCACCCTTTATTAGAAGCAAACACGACATTGCTTTGGCGTTTAACGGTTACAGACGATGAGGGTGGCGAAGCCAGTACTCAATTCACGATGAGCCTTAATAAAACCAATGAATTAGTTGCGGCAAATGCAGGGGATGATCAAAATGTTGAAGAATTTGACGAGGTAACATTAGATGCAAGCAATAGTGAAACAGTTACTGATACATACCAGTGTGAGTGGCAACAATTAACCGGAAATGCCGAAACACTCAGCAATAGCCAACAGTGTGTATCTAGCTTTTTTGCCTCCGATGTGGACACCAACACCACAGTTAGCTTTGAAGTAACCGTTACCGATTCGAAAGGACGAACCGATACAGATACGGTGTTTATTGATATAACGCCAAAGGCGCTTGGCCTGATAAACGATAGTGGTATGGGAGAATGTTACAACAATACGCAGCGCATAAATTGTGGCAGTGACGACTTTCCTGAGCAAGACGCAGAGCTCGGTCGAGATAGCTTTGCTAACCGCATAGATAAAGCAGGCATAGGTAATCTCGCGTTTGATTATACAAAACTTAATCAGTTTGCCGATGAAGTTGATGACTCAAGTGAAGACTTTAGCTGTATTCGTGACAACGTAACAGGGCTTGTTTGGGAAGTTAAATCACCTTCGTCTGGTTCTTTACCAAACACAACGTTACGGGATGCACAAAACAGCTATTATTGGGACATTGGCGACACAACTACCGATGCAGACAGCACAGCAAATACAACATGCCCTAACGACACAAGCTGTGGCCTACAAACCTATATAAATGAAGTTAATGCTATCGATTTTTGTGGAGGAACAAATTGGCGGGTACCAACTTACACAGAGCTTTTGGGGTTAATAGATTATGGTAAACAAGGGAAAAGCGTTTTAATTGACTTAGCTTTCTTTCCAAATATGCCAGAAGCGGGTGCTATTGATAATGTTAATTTACCTTATTGGACATCTCAAACTGCAGCAGATGGCACCAGTTTATCGCAAGCTTATATTATTGATATGAGCAATGGTAATGACCTTGCCTATCCAAAAGAAAACAACGCGTATGTTCGTTTAGTCAGAAGCCGATAGGAGAGTGTTATGAAATTAAAATTATTAAATACGTTTATAGTTTTTGGCTTTAGTTTTAATGTAGCTGCGCAAACATGTTATGGCGGTGCTGACACAACAACCCCAACCGATAGGTTTACCGTTAATGCCGATGGTACAGTATCTGACACTGAAACTGGCCTAATGTGGCAGCGTTGTAGTTATTCTCAAACCTATAATACAGAAACATTACTGTGCGAAGGGTCTACGCCTGCAGTGACGTGGCAAGAAGCTTTACGAGGCGCGACTAACGATACAACTGCAAATTATGATGATTGGCAGGTGCCTAATATTAAAGAGCTAGCCAGTATTTTAGAGCACAGTTGTACAGAGCCAAGCATAAATGAAGTTGTTTTTTTAGGCACTAAATCTCAAAACTATTGGTCTAGCACATCGGGTGTTAGCAGTATGAGTTCGGCCTGGGTGTATCAGTTTGACAGCGGGCTAAATAGTTTACGTCCTAAAACCAGTGATGTTTATTTACGCCTAGTTCGCTACGAAAAATAAAGACCAAATAAGTTTGATTAAAAGCGCAGTTATTGGAGGTGACTCCGGTAGTTGCGCTTTTTTGGTTTTACATAAATTTACTTTATTTCAACAATAAAGCGCTTACAACGATGTTACTGTGCGCGTTTTTTTGCCATTATAGGCGGTGATTTAATTACGAAGGAACATCACGGTGTATTTAAGCTATTTTGGCCTGAACGAAAAACCTTTTTCGATTTCGCCTAACCCTCATTATTTATTTTTAAGCGAGCGCCATAAAGAAGCCTTAGCACACTTAACCTATGGATTGGGTGAAGACGGTGGTTTTGTATTACTAACGGGCGAAGTAGGCACCGGAAAAACAACAATCACCCGCAGCATGCTAGAGCAATTACCTGAAAATACACAAGTAGCGATGATTCATAATCCTGCGCTGTCAGAACTTGAGTTGTTAGCCAGTATTTGCGATGAATTGAAAATTAGTTATGACGCACAAAATGCGACGCTTAAAAGTTTAACCGATATAATAAAAAAACACTTAGAGAGTAATAACAAGGCGGGTGGCCATACTATTTTAATTATTGACGAGGCGCAGCTACTTGCCCCCAATGTGCTAGAGCAACTTCGTTTATTAACTAATATAGAAACCGACCACAAAAAGCTATTGCAAATCGTGCTTGTAGGTCAGCCAGAACTTCAAGATTTATTAAAACGTAATGAGTTAAGGCAGCTTGCTCAACGGATCACCGCGCGTTATCACTTATTACCTTTAACACAAGGCCAAACAGTGGCGTATATCAAGCACCGGTTACACATTGCTGGGTGCGATAAAGGATTGTTTTCGATGGATGCAATGCAGATGGTTCATAAAATGACAGGCGGTATACCTCGCTTGATGAACCTAGTGTGTGAACGAGCTTTAGTGGGTACTTTTTCGAAGCAGCAACTTGTTGTAGATGCTGAAATTGTTAAACAATCTGCGCAAGAATCACTACCTTCTGACTTTGTTGCAACAACGAATAAGCCTGAGCAGTCGCCATCGATTTTAATTTATTGCTTTGCTTTCGGCGCTTTGTTTGCCGCAGGTATTGGGCTTTCCTTTATTTTATAGTTAGGTGATTTATGTCTTATTTATTAGATGCATTAAAGCAATCTCAACAAGCTGATATGAGCGCCGAGCAATACGATTTACAGTCGGAGCAGTTAAAACAGCAACAAGCACTCGCTCGCTACCGCCGTATCGCCTTTGTTTTGGGGGGCAGCTTGGCTGCCTTTGTAACGGTGGCGGCCGGATTTACTTTTGGTAAATGGGTCCAATCACCTGGTTCTGTTGAACCCTCAAATGTAGTTAGCACTCAAAGTAATGAACAAGTAACGACTGAGTTACAGACAGCAGCATTACCTGCCACTGAACAAGCTGAGGTGAATGTAAAGCCTAAACCTGAAAAAGCGCCAAGCAACACCGCAACTATTGAAGGGCAGTTAGTGCACGTGCAAACACCCACGGGTATTCAGCAAATGTTGTTAACACCAACTGGGCAGTATATTCCAATGCCATCAACAGGTGCAGCTAGTGGCATCCAACAAACTTTTAATCAACCTTCGCTTGTAAATACGCAAAATTATAATCAGCCAAACCAAGGTCAACTTAATTCAAATACACAGTTAACTTATAACCAAGGCGGTTTTGAACAAACTCAAAGTACGTCGTCAGCAACTATTGATATGAGTAAATATAAAGTGTTGGGTAAGCCAATTAGTGGTGTAACGCAAGCTGAACCTAAAAGTGACCCTGAGCTTGATGCTGTGCCAACTACACTTAAAAATGCGTTTGCGCAGGCAGTGCAAGATGTCGATAAAAACCAAGATTATGAGGTAACTCAGGCCTCTAAATCGTCATCTCGGGTAGAGCCTATCGAATTGTTACCAGATGGCCTACAAGCAATGCTACCTAGGATAAAGTATCAAGCACATATTTATTCATCAAGTGCAGATAAACGCTGGATAAAGCTAAATGGGCGAGAGCTTCACGAAGGTGATAGTATTGGTGCATTAATGGTAAAAGAAATTACACCTGAGCAAAGCGTAATAGATTTTGACGGTTACGAGTTTAGTTTAAAAGCCTTGCAGGATTGGCCAGAGTAACAAAAAGTATAAGCTCAATGAGTAACATTGAGCTTATTTTGACTATTTAAGGTAATACGGAGTTTTTGTAAAAACGCTCTAAATCAATGTTGAAGTCGCCGGCTTTTACGGTTGTTTCGAGTGAGTCTTCAATTCGCTTGTTCGACAAATCAATATCGAGCACTTCTGTATAACGGCTGTGCTTTGCACTATAAAAGGTTTTAACAATCGGCTTTAATGGCATCGCGGGATTACTTTCTGTCACAAGCCCGACTTTTTGGCTTGAAAGCTTTACTAATGTGCCCACAGGGTGAATTCCAATACACTGAATAAACTTAGTTAGTAATTCGCCGTCAAAGCTATTTGGGCAGCCTTCTTTTAATATTTTAAATGCCTTAATGGGTTCCATGCCCGATTTATAAACTCGCTCTGCTGTTAGGGCGTCGTATACATCTACAATAGAAGCCATGCGAACATACTGGCTTATTTCATTTCCTTTTTTACCAAAAGGGTAACCAGTTCCGTCTATGCGTTCATGGTGCATGCCTGCAATATCTACAGCAATACCAGTTAAACCTGACTCTTCCAAAATTTGTTTAGAGTAAACCGCATGCTGCTTCATTATTTCAAATTCGGCTTCGGTTAAGCGCCCAGGCTTATTGAGGACTTCATCTGGCGTTTTTATTTTACCGATATCATGCAGCAGCGCACCTGTGGTGAGCTCTACAATAATGTCTTTTTCAATATTAAGGTGTTTTGCAAAAATACCCATTAAGATAGATACGTTTATAGAGTGCTCTAGTAAGTATGCATCTTTTTGGCGCATTTGCGTGAGGCAGGCTAGGGCGTCTTGGTTTCTAAAAACTGAATCCATAAAACCGCTAGCAAGCTCTTTAAATGGAGCAATATCAATGTTCAGGCCGGACTTTATATCTTTAAATGCTTTTATTTGCAGCGTTTTAGCTTCGTCATAAAGCTTTTTAGCTTTATTCATTTCTTGAGCTGCACTATGCGTTTTTTGCCAAGGATCGCGTTTTATTTTTGTGGCAGGTGTTTTGGTTTGTTCTTTTTCAGGCACTGTTTCGGTGAGTGTTTTATCTGGGTCAATTTCGACCTCTAAAATACCCGCCTTAATAAGCTTATCAATACTCGTTTGGGTTTTTACCCAGCCTTGGCTTTTTATTTTTACTCTGCCCGTTTGTTTTGTGACGCTTTGCACAAACATACCAGGGAGTAATTTAGAAACAGGGAGCTTTTTCAATTTAACTACTTAACTAATAAATCTATATTGAAAATAGCAAACTTTACGTACTTTAAATAGAAAAAAGGCACCAAAAGGTGCCTTTAATAAACATTATAAGTAATTAGTATTAGCTTAATTAATCATCATCTTCAACTAAGGTCATCAAGGATGTATTACCACCTGACGCCGTTGTATCTACACTAATTGTTTTTTCAGTAATAAGACGCTTGATTAATGTGTCGTAATATTCAGAACTGATCACCGGTAATATAGCGCCCTTACGTTGTGCAAGTTGCTGGCTGAAGTAACCTAAACGAGACGAACGCGCTGCAACAACTGCGCCTGCTAAATGAGGGTGGGCCAAAATAGCTTGTAACTGATTAGGTTTAGCTACTTGGAATACCCCTTCAGCAACACCTGTAGCAATAAACTTCTCTCTGAATGCTTCGGCTTCTTCGTAAAACATTTCAGAGGCAACTGTAATTACCGTATTACCCGCAGCTAATGCAGTGATAATAGACAACGCCCAAAAGTTAAAAGAGGTACTCTTATCTGCATAACAAACAACACAGCCGCGAGCTTCTAAATGAAGCGTGTTAGACTCACCCGTTGGCCCAGGCAACGTTGTAAATTTACGCATATGCTTTTCAAGGCGGTTTAGCTGTGCACGCGCATCGGCTAGCGTTAAAGCTAAATCGTCAGCAAGGTCATCAATAATTTCTACCGTAGCAATTTTGGCTAGTAGCTGACGAACAGCAGATACACGGTCATTTAGCGGGGTTGCTCGCCAAATTTTTTCATCGCGCATTGAATTAGCCATTAGCTTTTCTACTTGGGCATTTGCACCGCTGTAGTGGTGTAAATCAAGCTCATCTGGCGTTAGGTTTGTCATTTGTACGTTTTCTGGCGATGCTTTTTCTTTCACCAAACGCTGTAGGTAGTTAGGGCCACCGGCTTTAGGGCCTGTACCCGATAGGCCTCGGCCACCAAATGGCTGCACACCAACAATTGCGCCAATCATATTACGGTTTACGTATACATTGCCAGCACGAGACATTTTAGCAAGGTACTCGCAACGCTCTTCAATACGTGAATGTACACCCATTGTTAAGCCGTAACCTGTATTGTTTATTTGATCGATTACGTCATCAAGTTGATTCGCTTTGAAGCGAATAATATGAACACATGGACCAAATACTTCGCGCTTAAGTACAGAAAGGTCTTTTATTTCGTAAAGACGTGGTGCAAAGAAGTACGCACCATTTTCGCTGTTATCCGGAATTTTACATTCGTAATGAAGTGTTGCGTTGCCTTTTAAGTACTCAACATGTTCGGTTAAGTTTTTAAGTGCTTTTTCGTCGATTACAGGTCCTACATCGGTAGATAACAATGATGGATCGCCAATATGTAATTCGGCCAAAGCACCTTTAAGCATTTCAATGATGCCGTCGGCTACGTCTTCTTGGATAAACAATACTCGCAGTGCTGAACAACGTTGACCAGCGCTTTGGAAACCCGAACTTATAACATCATCAACTACTTGCTCAGGCAGTGCTGTAGAGTCAACAATCATACAGTTTTGACCACCTGTTTCGGCGATTAATGGCACTTGTATGTCGTTTCTTGCTGCAAGCGTTTGAGAAATTAATGTGCCGGTTTCAGTTGAACCTGTAAACATAACTGCTTGAATACGTTCATCAGGAACAATTGTTTTACCCACTTCACTACCGCGTGCAATAACAGGTTGCACGACGTGCTCTGGTAAACCCACAGATAGCATAAGTTCAATTGTACGCAATGCAATTAAGCTTGTTTGTTCAGCCGGTTTGGCAATAACAGTATTACCCGTCACAATGGCAGCAGCCACTTGCCCTAAGAATATAGCGAGTGGGAAGTTCCATGGACTAATACACAGAATTACACCCCGTGCTTCAAAGCGCTCATCTTCTGAGAGTTCTTCGGCTCGTGCTGCGTAGTAACGACAAAAGTCGACTGCTTCACGTACTTCGTCTATGCCATCTTGTGCTACTTTACCCGCTTCTTTGATACAAATAGCAACGAGCTCGTCGTGATGACGTTCTAAAATGTCAGCAATTCGGCGTAATAAATTAGCGCGGTCTTTTACAGGGGTTTGCGACCATGACTCAAACGCTGCTTCTGCATTAGCAAGTAGTGTTTTCATCTCATCGCCGCTTTGTAGTTTTACATGGCCGATAATTTCTTTATGGTTTGCTGGGTTTTTAACAGCAAGTGATCCATCAGGGACTTGGCTTTGATCTATTAGGTGCTCGTTAAACCAGTTGTCTAGGTTTTCTTTAAACGGGGTAATCACGTTTATATCGGTTAAGTCCATGCCTTTAGAGTTAGCGCGTTCTTCGCCGTATAAATCAATTGGCATTTTAATTTGCGTATTGTATTTGTTGCGAAGCCCTTGCAGCGTTTCTACCGGATCTGGCAGCAGTGTTTCTACCGGTTTAGAGGTATCAACTATGGCATTTACAAACGATGAATTTGCACCATTTTCTAGTAAACGTCTAACAAGATAGGCTAATAGGTCTTCGTGTTGGCCAACGGGAGCGTATACACGACACTGAATTTTTTCTGCATTTACAATTTGGTCAAATAACGATTCACCCATCCCGTGTAAGCGTTGGAATTCAAACCCTGTGTTATCGCCTTTAGCCACTTCTAGAATAGTTGCTGCAGTGTATGCATTGTGGGTTGCAAATTGTGGGTATAGCACATCACGTGCTTCTAGCATTTTAATTGCACATGCTTTATATGATACGTCGGTTGTCGCTTTTCGGGTAAATACAGGGTAGTGATCTAAACCATCTTGCTGTGTAGTTTTAATTTCAGTATCCCAATATGCGCCTTTAACTAAGCGCACCATTAGTTTACGACCTACACGCGTAGCAAGCTCTGTTAGCCACTCAATAACAAAAATCGCACGTTTTTGATACGCTTGAACAGCTAAGCCAAACCCTTGCCAGCCATCTAAATCTTTATCGCTAAATACGGCTTCGATAATATCCAGTGAAATATCTAAACGGTCAGCTTCTTCTGCATCAACGGTAAAACCAATGTCGTACTGTTTTGCAGCCAGAGCAAGCTCTTTTAGCTTTGGTACAATTTCAGCCATTACTCGGTCTTTATGCGTAAATTCATAGCGAGGATGAATAGCCGAAAGCTTTACAGAAATACCAGGGCTTTTAATGGGACCACGGCCATTTGCCGCTTTACCAATTGAGTGAATGGCATTCATGTAGCTGTCAAAGTAGCGTTTAGCATCTTTACTTGTGCGCGCACCTTCGCCTAGCATATCGTAAGAATATACATAGCCTTTTTGCTCTGTGTCGGCAGCACGTTCAATTGCTTCGTTTATGGTACGACCCATAACGAATTGCTTGCCCATAATTTTCATTGCAAAGTTTACAGACTTACGAATAACAGGCTCACCTAAACGACCAATGGTCTTTTTAAGCATACCAAACTGTTGGTCTTTGGTTTTATCTGTGTAGTTAACCATTTTACCGGTTACTAATAAGCCCCAAGATGATGCATTTACAAATAAAGAGTCGCTACTGCCTAAATGAGAGCTCCAATCACCTTTTGCTAACTTGTCGCGAATAAGGGCTTCTTGGGTTTCTTTGTCTGGTACACGAAGCAGCGCTTCGGCTAAACACATTAACACTACGCCTTCTTCACTTGAAAGCGAGAATTCATTCAGTAGCGCATCTACACCGCCTTGACCATCTTGTTCTTTACGAATGTTTAAAACAATTTGGCGGGCTCTTTCCCAAGCACGGCTTCGTGCTTTAACGCCTACTTCTGCAAGCGGTAAAATATGATCGATAACCGCATTTTCGTCTATGCGGTAAAAGTCACGGATTTTTTGTCTTATAGGACAGTCAGTTGTTAAATCGCCGTTGAATAACATAAGCAACCCTTAGCAGTGTTAAGATTTAAAGTAAATTTAATTACCAATAAAATACCAGTGATATTGAGAGTGCATTCTAAATAAAATTCAGCAGAATATGCTGGTTAAATTTGTCGATTTACGATAATTTACAGGGCATAAATTTAACTTATCCGCATAAAATTCTGTATGACAAATCCAAATAGATTACGCATGCTAGATCGCATTGATTTAGCAATTTTAGACGTTTTGCAAAAAAACGGCAGAATTTCTAACGTTAACTTAGCAAAACAAGTTAATTTAAGCCCAAGCCCATGCCTTGATCGCGTAAAGCGATTAGAGCAAGAAGGCTATATTGAGGGTTATTATGCTAAATTAAGCGAAGCTAAGTTAAACCAAAGCTTAGTGGCTCATGTTCAAGTGTCGTTGGTTACCTCAAATACTGCTGTATTTAAAGTATTTAAAGAACACATATTAAAAATGGAACAAGTTGTAGAATGTGACATGGTTGCAGGCGGTTACGACTACTTATTAAAAATACGTGTATCTAACATGGAAGAGTACAGGCAAGTGTTGGGTGACTTAGTTGATATCCCCGGTGTAGGCACACACCATACTTATATGGTTATTGAAAAAGTAAAAAAAGACAAAGGGTTATTAATCGAAATTTAATCCCACATATTTAAAGCATACAAAATAATGCCTGTATGCTTTAGTATTCATAGTTGCCCAACTTCTTTCCCTTTTTATTTTCTAATACTTTAATTTCATACTTTTAATTTATATAAAAATAAATAGTACTGCCTTTGTTTTGCCCATACAATGCGCAAAATAGCATGCACATCTTTAATTAAAGTACCGTTTTTTCTGCAATTTTTAATTGAGAAGGTAAACTGTAAATAATGTGCTTTTTAATTTTAAGGTTTTTTTAATGATTGAGTATCCGGTAGATCAGCTTCCACAACTCATAAACGACTTACTGCAATGCGACACCACAGAACGTAAGAATAAACTGTTGATCGACGCACAAAGCACACTTTCTACAGAGCATCTATCTTTATTGTTTGAAGCAATACCCAAAGAGCAGCGACTCGAAATTTGGCAATTGCTTGACGAAGATACACAGCATGAAATTTTTGTAAATTTAAGCCCTGACAGTTGTTTATGGTTACTGCAAACACTTGATGACAGTGATGCATTTAAATTACTTGATGAAGTAAATGTAGAAGAGCTACTCGAATTAGAAGAAGTTATACCTGAGCGGTTTGTCGACTATGCAAAAAAGCAATTAGATGAAGCGCAAACCAAGCAGTACGATTTAGCACAGCAATACCCACCAGAACAACTCGGTCACTGGCTAGGTTTTGATATATTAAAGGTGTCTGACAAGTTAACCGCTGGTGGCGCAAAAAAGCTTTTATTTAAAGGTGTACCGCAATACAGTGAAGTCATTTATTTAGTGACCCGCAAAGGCAGTTTGATTGGTGAAGTGGCCATTAACGATGTTATTAAAGCACACGATAACGATAATTTAATGACACTGGCAAATCATGATTTTTCATCATTGCATGCAGACGATGATTTATATGAAGCTGCTGAAGTGGTGATTCACTCTGAGCAAATGGCTATGCCGGTTGTAAATTCAGATAATAAATTATTAGGGCGATTAACAATTGCCTCTGCTTACGAACTTCGCCAAGAAATAACCGATGAAGCCACCGCAAAGGCGGGTGGTTTACGAGAGGACGAAGATTTATTTGCCAGTGTACGAAAAAGTGCCAAAAACCGTGGTATTTGGCTAGGTATAAACTTGGCCACTGCATTTTTAGCATCGTGGTTCATTGGTCTATTTGGCGCCACTATAGAACAAGTGGTTGCTTTAGCGGTGCTTATGCCGGTTGTAGCCTCAATGGGAGGAATTGCGGGTAGTCAAACATTAACCGTTATCGTGCGTGGTTTGGCTTTGGGGCAGGTGACTGATTCAAACCGCAATGCGTTACTTAAAAAAGAACTAAGAGTCGGGGCTGTTAACGGTTTAGTGTGGGCATTTGTAATTGGTTTACTCACCTACTTATGGTTTAACGATTTGATGTTAAGTGTAACGATTACAGTCGCTATTTTATTAAACTTAGTAGCGGCCTCGCTCGCGGGCGTTGTAATACCATCGATTTTAGACAAAATGAAAATAGATCCAGCGTTATCTGGCTCTGTTATTTTAACAACGGTTACCGACATTGTTGGGTTTGTGACCTTTTTAGGTTTAGGCAGTTTGTTGCTGCTATAAACTTTTTAACAGGAAAATAAAATGACGTTTGATGTCATGATTTGGTGTGCTATTGCTCTGTGTATTTCGCAATCGGCAATATTTTCGGGCTTGAATTTGGCGTTCTTTTCTTTAAGCCGATTACAGCTTGAAATGGAAAGTTCAAAAAGAAACGAAGCGGCAATTAAGGTTATGGCACTTCGTAACGACTCTAACTTTTTACTAGCAACCATTTTGTGGGGTAACGTGGGTATTAACGTTTTACTCACGTTGCTCTCTGATTCTGTATTAATGGGCGCTAGCTCGTTTTTATTCTCAACGATTGCGATTACGATAATCGGTGAGATAACACCTCAAGCTTATTTTTCTCGTAATGCATTAAAAATGGCGAGTATGCTTTCGCCATTAATAAAGTTTTATCAAGTTTTGTTTTATGTTGTTGCTAAACCAACGGCCTTGGTACTTGATGCATGGCTGGGCAAAGAAGGTATTACCTATTTTGCTGAAAGCGAGCTTAGAGGAATAATACGTAAACACATTGAGGCAGAAGAAGCTGATGTGCAACATGTTGAAGGTATTGGTGCACTTAACTTTTTTAGCTTAGACGAAATCAGTGTAACTAAAGAAGGGGAAATAATTGATCCAGATTCTATAATCTCTTTACCTACTAAACTTGATTTACCTATTTTTCCTGAACTGACATTATCAGCCGATAATGAGTTTTTACGTAAATTACACAAATCGGGCTATAACTGGGTAATTTTGACTAACAACGATGGGTGGCCGTTATTAGTGGTTGATGCAGATGGTTTTTTACGATCAGCATTATTTGAGCCAGATATTTTTGACCCTTACCATTTTTGCCACAGACCTATTATTGTAACGGATGAAACACTGCGTTTAAGTGAGGTTATTTTAAAAATACGCGCAAATCATTCGCTCGATAAATCGTTTGATGGTGCTATTGATCACGACGTTGTGCTGGTATGGGGTGATGAGAAGCGTATTATTACTGGTGCTGATATATTCGGTCGTTTATTAAAGGGAATGAATGCGCCAAAGTTAGAGATGAACGAAAATAAAGAAGTACAGCCGCTGTCAAAATCGTAAGTTAATCTATTTTTTTATAGTTAAGCCAGTGCTATATATGCATAGCTCAATATTTGATATGCGAATAAAAAAGCCGCTAATAGCGGCTTTTTTATTGAACAACATTCATTCAATTAATTTATGCCCAGCCTTCGTAACGCTTACGGCGCGACAAAACAATGGTTAAAATGATTCCCAAAAACAACCCTAAAAATGCAATCGCACCGCCGTAGGTAAGTAGTTGTCGTTTTTCTTTTGAACTAGCGGCTTCTTTTTGCGTGCGCTCTTGCGCGAGTGTTGTTTGCAGGCTTGTAATTTGCGCTGATAATTGCAGGTTTTGATCGGTTAAGGTTTGATTTTGTTTTTGTAGCTGTGGCAGCTCTATTTGAGCAAGGCGTAAATTTTCCTGCATGGTGCTCATTTCGCTGCTTAAGGTTTGGTATTGTTGATGTAACCCAGGTGTAGTAGAAATAAATTTAGTTTCAATCCAACCTTCGCGGTCTTTATCGTCCTTTATTTTAATAAAGCCGTTTTCTTCGCCAGACAGTACGGTTATTTTTGTTCCCGCGTCTACAGAGCCAAGTAGTCGATAATTTTTGCTCGCGCCTGAACGCATAAATGTATACAAATTATCAATAACGTAAGCGGTATTTGCATCTGATGGGCTCGCTGTTTGTGCTTCATCTTGTGCGTAGCTTATAAACGTAGTGGCTGTTAAAAGTAGCCCGAATAAACAATGTTTTAGCATTTATCTACCTTGTTGTTCTTACTGAGTCCGTTATGAACATGGTTTTTTAATTCACATATAATGCAAGATAGTAGGGATTTAGCCTTTTAAAAGCAAGGCTGATATTGTAACCCTGACATGATTAAAGCACTTAATAAGCCTAAAAAATTTGCATTGTTAGAGCGCTTTGTTTATTTTGACCACTTATTTATTTTAAAGGTAATCCGCAGACCGAATGGATACTGAGATAGAACTGAAATTTTTGGTATCAGATGCCGTTGTTCCACTGATCCCCTCACTAATTACTCAATTTGCTAAAACGGTTATAAATAAACCATCGCGTAGTTTGCAAAATGCCTATTATGATACGCCAAGCCGTGAACTACGAGCTCTTGATATTGGCTTTAGAACCCGTTGTTCTGACAATCAGTGCGAACAAACTATCAAGCTTGCCGGCGAAGTTGTAGGGGGCCTTCATCAGCGCCCAGAATATAACTTACCTATTGATTCCAGCCGCCCTAACTTAATGGCGTTTAGTGCTGATATTTGGCCACATGGCATGCAAGTAGATGCAATTTCACAAAATTTGTATCCTATTTTCAGCACTAACTTTATTCGCCGTACGTGGTTAATTGAAACGCAAGCTGGTGCAAAAATTGAAGTGGTGCTTGATAAAGGCGAAATCGCAGCCTCTGGGCAAGTTGAGATGATCAGCGAGCTGGAAATAGAATTAATTGAAGGCAGCCGCAATGAGCTGTTTGCTTTGGCTGATATTTTAGTTAGCCAAAACTGTATCCGACTCGGTTTGTATTCAAAAGCAGCACGCGGCTACCGTTTAGCCGACGACAATCCGCTTAAGCCTAGTAAGTCGATTGGCTTTGTTAAGCTTCCTCGCTCTGCGACCCAAGAAAGCGCTTTAAAAGAAGCAATGAACTTTGGTATTCGGTTTGTGCAAAAGCATGAGCAGTGTTACTTCGATAAACCGAGCTTAAAAACCTTAAAAAGGGTGACTGATGGTATTAGTTTAATTCGCCATACTTTTTGGTTGTTTGACGATATAGTCTCTAAAGACAGTACTGAACAGCTTCGTACTGAGCTCAAATGGCTTTTGAGCGAGTTAGCATGGGTAGAAAATGCAATTCAGTTAAAAACTTATACGTCAAAACGCCATGCATTTTATAAAAAAATAAATGCGGCGCCAGCTTTGGCGCAAGTTATTAACGATTTAAAAGAGCTGCAGCCTAGTATTGATGACATTAATGCGCTTTTTCATAGTGCTCGTTATAATCGTTTATTGCTTTCGTTAACAACGTGGTTGATTGACAAGCAATGGCGAAAAGATTGGGGGCAGGTAGAGCTCCAAGCTGCAGAAAATCCAGTGTCTTCTATTGCTGAAAGATTGTTTAATAAAGACTGGAAAAACCTGCATCAATTATTGCCTAAAGAGCAAACGCTTGGTGTAGTTGACTACCTTAATTTACGAATGCAGCTTGAAAACAGCTTGCTAAGTGGTAATTGCTTAGGATCGATGTTCGATAAAGAAGAACGTCTTGAGTTTAGGTTGCCGTGGTTAGATATTTCGCATGGTGTTTATGAACTCAGTACCCTAGAGTACTTAAAGCAATTATGCGCAGGCCAAGACGATGAGCAACTTGCAAAAATTCAATCTTGGCTGGAGCAAAAGTCTGAATATTTAGTCAGTGCAATGGAGCAAAGTAGACTTGCTTCGTATGACATAGAGCCTTATTGGCAAAAATGATGATAAAGCACTTTTGTAAGTTAACCCCTATGCAAAAGTGCATTAGTTTATTAATTATTTTGTTAAGCTTTAATACTTACTCTGAGCCCCGTTGGCAATTATACAAAAACGAGCAAGGAGTAAGCATTGAATATCAGGAATTTTCTGATGATACGTTTGTTGTAAAAGGTCAGCTTAATATTGAAGATGTAACAGCCAATGACTTTTTAGATTTATTAAGTGATACGCGTATTGCTTCAAGCTGGCTTGAAAACACGTCTAAGGTACGTGTAATTAAAGCTTTAAGCCCTTCAGAAAACCTCGTTTATAGCTATATCGACTCTCCTTGGCCAGTGGCAAACCGTGATGCCGTTACCTATTCGTGTTACTCAAGACTCTCTACTCAGCAAACCAAGCTTACTATCGAATCGCGTCCTGAAGAGTTACCATTAACTAAGCGGGTAGTTAGAATAAAAACGCTAAACGCACATTGGTTACTTACACAAAAGGGCGAAGATTTAAATATTGAATATCAGGTTTACGCTTTACCAGGGGGAAATATACCAACGTGGCTATACAATAAAGAGGGTCTTAAAAGTACCTTCAAAACGCTCGTTAATTTACGGACAATGTTAGAAACTAAAAGCTACACCGCAATCGAACCGGTTATTAAAGTTGGAAGCTGTAATTTACGCGAACTAACCGTTAAATAAGTTATTGTAAAACTGGAAGGGTGTTCACCTATAAATGACTCAGGTAAGCCATTTATAGGTGGTTGATCAATATTTTAATATTTGGCAGCTTTAGATTCTTTAGGTAGTGAGTTTTGTATAAACTCCCTTAAGTCGTTATTTGAGCTTTCTAAATCAGCGTGGCGAAGATACATCATGTGCCCACTTCTGTAGCCTTTAAAGCTTAGACGGTCTTTCATTTTTCCACTTGGATCTAATTGCCACATTGTGTATTTGGCATCAAAGTAATTAGTTGCACCATCGTAATAACCCGCCTGTACCATTACATTCAAGTAAGGGTTTTGAGCCATCGCAAGACGAAGGTTTTCACCGGTATTATTGCCACTTCTATCCCAAGGATGAACGTTACCAAATAAGTTATATTTGATGTCGGTTTTATAGTTTAACTCCTCGCGTAGGTAGTAATTAATCGCTGGCGTAAAGGAGTGCAACCATGAAGTCAGCTCTGCCCAGTAATCAGGTGAGTCACCAGCATCACGTTTGTCTATACCTAGGTAGCGAGAGTCTAAACGGCCGACTGTTTGTCCTCGGTCACGCAATAATTCTTTCCAGAAGAATTGTGTAGGGATATCGAGGTTGTTTTGATCGACAAAGGTTTCTGAAAGGCCTGCATACTCAGCCATTTTTTTAATAATACGACGCTTTTCGTCTTGCGCTAAAAAGCCACCTTTTGCTAATGCTGGTATTAGTTCATTTAAAGTAAACTGCTCAACTTCAGGAAGGAGTTCGTCTAAATCTTTTGCTTGTAAATCGGCATTTAGTGCTTTGTGATACCACGCGGTGGCTGCAAAGTATGGCAAACGATTTGCCGCTTTAACTGGGCCTTCGCGTTTAATACCAATGTCTGTTGGTGACACTAATACAACACCGTTGATATACATCCATTGGCTATTTTGTAGCTCATGTGCAAGGCCTGATACGCGTGTTGTGCCATAACTTTCGCCAATTAAAAACTTTGGAGAGCGCCAACGCTCTGTTCTATTTACAAAAGTATTTAACCACTCGCCAAGGTATTTAATGTCGGCGTTAACACCAAAAAACATGTCTTTTTGTTGAGCTTTAGAAAGCATTTCGCCTTTTTCGTTTTCAATAACTCGCGAATAGCCAGTATTTACTGGGTTTACGTAAACAATATCGGCAACATCAAGCACAGAGTAAGGGTTGTCTTTTACACCATAGGGCTGAATAGGATAGCCTTCATCATCAATTTTTAATACGCGAGGGCCTGTGTAGGCTAAGTGCATCCAAACTGAGGCTGAGCCAGGGCCACCATTAAAAGAAATGAGCAACGGGCGTTTGGCTCTATCATCAACTTTATCGCGCGTGTAATACGTGTATTGTAGTGTAGCAACGGCATCACCTTTGTTGTCCCATACGGGTTGAGTGCCTGTGGCAACCGTATAATTAAAGCGTTGACCATTAATTTTAGCTTTGTGTTGGGTGACTACTTTACTGTCTACATCAATACGGCGTTGATTATCAGCATCAGCAAGCGGGCTGAGCATTAATGCAAAAACCGTGATTGGTAAAATACGACTAAGCTTCATGGGGAGTCCTTATTATATTTTATAATGTATTAAAGATAAAAATAAGTAAAATAACAAAAGTAATGAGACTAGCTGCCGATATTATTGGTTGAGTTAATTAACATAAGCCGATAAGTAAAATAATCAGTTATTTATGGTGTAAATTTTTGTTTAATTATTTAGCTAAGAATTAAAATCGGGTATATTTGCCATCATGCTTGTTTTTATTACAATTATTGATTTACAAGCTGGTTAATGGAATGTGCTTTAATATTTAAAGCGTTAAATAACAATGGCTCTGGGATGTTTTTTATTTACTTATTTTTGCTGCTTAAAGTGTGGTACCAGTAAGTTTTATTATTTTGTGTTTGCAGCAGATGTTGCAAAAAGTAATGAGAACAAAGAGAAGGTCTATGCAAAGAGTATTAGTGGTTGAAGACAGTAAAGTAGTCCAGCAGGTTTTACGCCACTTAACTGCCCAGTATTTAGATGTTGCCGTTGATTTTGCCTGGTCATTGGCTGAATGCCAGGAGCATGTAGAAAAGTACGACTATTCATTAGCACTTGTTGACTTAACTCTCCCCGATGCTCCAAATGGCGAAGTTGCCAAATATACACTTTCTAAAGCAATTCCTACGGTTGTGCTCACATCAAAGATAGACGAGTACAAACGTCAGCAAATGCTAGAAGATGGTGTGGTGGATTACGTTATAAAAGATAACCGTGATTCTTATCATTATGCCGTTAAATTGGTTTCTCAACTTTTAAGAAACCAAGGTTGTAAGGCATTAATTGCGGACGATTCTATGTTGAGTCGTTCGTTAATGAAGCAAATGCTCGAAAAGCAATTGTTTGATGTAAGCACCGCGAATGACGGCCAGCAAGCGCTTGAAATATTAAAAGCTGATCCTGATATAAAGCTGCTTATGACCGATTACGCTATGCCAACAATGGATGGTTTTGAGCTAGTTAAAGCAGTTCGTAATTTTAGAGGCCGAGACGATTTAGCTGTAATTGGTTTATCTGGAGCAGGCAAGCACGGTTTATCAGCACGCTTTATAAAATATGGCGCAAACGACTTTTTAACTAAACCCTTTATGAATGAAGAGTTTCATTGCAGGGTGTTGCAAACAATGGAGCAGTTATCACTGATTGCAGATATCAAAGAAAGTGCTTTTAGAGATCACTTAACCGGTTTATACAATCGACGTTATTTTTATCAATATGCTGAAAAGTTATTAAAAAATCAAAATCAAAATAATACGCTAGCGCTACTCGACGTGGACTTTTTTAAAAATATAAACGATACATTTGGTCACGAAGGCGGCGATCAGGCGCTTAAGCAGGTTGGGTCTCTTATTCGCTCAACTTTTGCAAACTTTACTGTAGCAAGGGTGGGTGGTGAAGAATTTGCCATTGTTCTACCTGATATCGATTTAGCCAGAGCACGCGAATATTTAGAAGCGTTTAGAAAAAAAATGGCGAGTTACGATTTTTCTATTAGTGACAAGTCTTGCACGATAACAGCGAGTATTGGGCTTGCAGAGTTTCAAAATACCAATTTAAAAGATGCGATGCGTGTTGCCGACAAGGCGTTATACGAAGCAAAAAGCAAAGGCAGAAACTGTATCGGGTAACTGTTTATATTATAGCGCAATTTTGGGGGCGTTTTTATATGTGCACCAATGTAGCGGAGTTGTTAAAAAAACGCACCTAAATGGTGCGTTTTTTTTATGGTGAGTTTAGTTTTAAAGGTTAAATTGTTGTTTTTAAATTAAATTAAATAGTGGCACAAAGGTTGGATTATGTTACCCAACAGGATAACAATAAAGAGTCCGAGGGGGCCGCTATGAAAATGATTAGTGCAATCATAAAACCATTTAAATTAGACGATGTGCGTGAAGCGCTCGCTGATTTAGGAATTGAGGGGATGACTGTAGTTGATGTTAAAGGTTTTGGACGTCAACGAGGTCATACAGAGCTATATCGTGGTGCAGAGTACCAAGTCGATTTTATTCCAAAGATCAAACTTGAAATTGCAACTCGTACAGAAAATTGTCAGCGCGTTGTTGAAGCAATTACAAAAATTGCGTCAACAGGCAAAATTGGTGACGGCAAAATTTTTGTGTACGACTTAGATCAAATAGTTCGTATCCGTACTGGCGAACTTGACGAAGAGGCAATTTAAGAGGGGCTTATGGAAAATACAATTGTAGAACTTAAATTTTCACTCGATACATTTTACTTTTTGATATCGGGTATATTAGTTATGTGGATGGCTGCTGGTTTTGCCATGTTAGAAGCGGGCTTAGTTCGTTCTAAAAACACCACTGAAATTTTAACTAAAAACATCGCGCTTTATTCAATCGCGTGTACCATGTTTTTGTTAGTTGGTTACAACATTATGTATGTAGACAACGCTGAGGGCGGAATTATGCCATCACTGGGCGCGTTAATTGGTACGCAAGCTGCTGATGCCGACCACTCTTTAGAGTCTGACTTTTTCTTCCAAGTAGTTTTCGTTGCAACAGCCATGTCAATTGTATCTGGTGCGGTTGCTGAACGAATGAAACTATGGGCTTTCTTAGCATTTACTGTTGTTTTAACTGGTTTTATCTACCCAATGGAAGGTTACTGGACATGGGGCGGTGGTTTCTTGTCTGAAATGGGCTTTGTTGATTTTGCAGGTTCTGCCATTGTTCATGGTGCAGGTGCAGCAGCAGCACTCGCTGGTGTAATTTTACTAGGTGCTCGTAAAGGTAAATACGGAAAAAATGGTGAAGTTTATCCAATTCCAGGTTCTAACTTACCGCTTGCTACTTTAGGTACATTTATTTTGTGGATGGGTTGGTTTGGTTTTAACGGTGGTTCACAGTTATTACTATCTGATAAAGAAAACGCAACGGCTGTAGGTCAAATCTTACTTAACACTAACGCGGCTGCGGCAATGGGTGCAATTGCAGCACTATTTGTATGTAAAGTATTATGGGGCAAAGCTGATTTAACAATGGTACTTAACGGTGCGCTAGCGGGCTTAGTTGTTATTACTGCAGACCCTCTTTCACCTTCTCCATTAATGGCTTGTCTACTAGGCTTACTAGGCGGTTCATTAGTTGTATTTAGCATTATAGCTTTAGATAAAATTAAGATTGATGACCCAGTAGGTGCTATTTCTGTACACGGTGTATGTGGTGCACTAGGTATTATGCTGGTTCCACTTTCAAACGGTGATGCAAGCGTTATTAATCAGTTAATCGGCTTAGTAACTATCTTGGCATTTGTTTTTGTAGCATCGCTTATTGTGTGGGCTATATTAAAATACACAATGGGTATACGTGTTACAGAAGAAGAAGAGCTTAACGGTATGGATCAACACGACTGTGGTGTAGAAGCTTACCCTGAGTTTGTATCTGTTCGTAATAACTAAATTTATATAGTGTGCTTATCAAAGCTCTACTTTAGGTAGAGCTTTTTTTCGTTTCAGGGAAGGTTAATTTTTCAGGTGTTAGGGTTATTACCAATATGCTAAGCTCCACTTTGTAAATAAACCGTTGGAACACATTACACTTACATGGCTGATAATAAAAAAACACCTAGTAGTAAACCCCCTTCAAAGCGTGCAACGAAAGCAAGTAGTTCGTCACGTAAAGCTAAACCCAAATCTACAAAAAAAACGGCAACTACTGTTTTTAAACGCTCATTTATGAGAAAAACATGGTCAGTTTTTTGGAAGCTAAGTTTGGCTGTTTTTATTGCTATGGCTATGTACTTTATTTATTTAGATTCAAAA
Source organism: Pseudoalteromonas sp. APM04 (assembly GCF_022809815.1). Classification (NCBI taxonomy): domain Bacteria; kingdom Pseudomonadati; phylum Pseudomonadota; class Gammaproteobacteria; order Alteromonadales; family Pseudoalteromonadaceae; genus Pseudoalteromonas; species Pseudoalteromonas sp. APM04. The sequence continues at coordinate 2,619,101 of NZ_CP094441.1, read as the reverse complement.
ACCACACGTGTATTTGAAGGAAATAAATGGCAACTCCCCGCTCAAGTGTATGCGCGTGCAATGCAGTTTTACCCTGGGCAATTCTTATCACGTCAAGAAGTAGAATTTGAACTCGAACGTCTAAATTATTCATCGGTTAATAGGCTTAGCCGGACCGGCCAATACGTAAAAACGGCCGATAGTATTAAAATTTACCGACGAGAGTTTGAATTTTATGATGGGCTGGAGGAGTCTAAGGTTGTTGAACTGCGCTTTGCGGGACAAAAGGTAGCCTCTGTAAAAGATAAATTTGGTAGGCGCTTGAACAACGCTCGATTAGAACCTGTTCAAATAGCCCGCATTGGTAACGATTCGAAGCAAGATAGAGAATTTGTTCCCCTTGATAAGTTTCCTGCTATGTTAAAAGACACTTTGCTAGTGGTGGAAGACCGTAATTTTTATGAACACCACGGTGTATCTGTTTTTTCTATTTTACGCGCTCTATATACCAATATTAGAGCAGGGCGCACAGTCCAAGGCGGTAGCACGTTAACGCAGCAACTCGCTAAAAATATATATTTAACCCGTGAACGTTCGCTGCTGCGAAAAATCAATGAGGCGTTTATTGCGCTTATTCTTGATTATCGTTACTCAAAAGACCAAATATTAGAGGCCTACTTAAACGAGGTTTATTTAGGTCAATCTTATAACCAAGGCGTGCATGGCATGGGCTTGGCGTCTGAGTTTTATTTTTCAAAACCAGTAGATGAGCTTGAATACGATCAAATAGCGTTGCTAGTAGCGATGGTGAAAGGGCCGTCTTATTACAATCCTCGCCGCTACAAAGAGCGCACTATGGAGCGTCGCGATTTAGTACTTCGCCTCATGGTGGAAAATAAATTAATAAGCACAAAAGAATACCGAGCATCCCTTAAGCGCTCAATTGACATTGCGCCAATGAAAGAAAGTTTACAAAAATCATACCCAGGGTATTTAGAACTGGTGAACCGTGAATTAAATAAATTACTACCCGACCAGCAAATACTAGATGCTGGGGTTAGGGTGTTTACTTACTTTGATTTACAAAAACAAACAGCAATGGAAAACTCGGTTGAGAAAAGCTTACCTTATTTAGAGAAACGCCCTAAAACAGATAAGCTTGAGGTTGCTATGATCTCTGTAAATTCAGATAAAGGTGGCGTATCGGCCCTTGTAGCAGGGCGTGACGTTCGATATTCGGGCTTTAATAGAGTGCTGGATACAAAGAGAAATATAGGGTCTTTAGTTAAGCCCGCAGTTTATTTAACAGCACTACAATCACCAAATTATAATTTAGCCACATTACTTGATGATTCGCCGTTACAGGTAACAAACGAAGAAGGTAATGTATGGCAGCCTGAAAATTTTGATCGCCAATACCGTGGTGCAATCCCGCTTTATCAAGCATTTAGTAATAGTATTAATATACCTGCTGTTAATTTAGGCTTAGATATAGGAGTGGATAAAGTTGCAAAAACGCTTAAATCACTCGGTGTGGAAGGTCAAATAGATGAATACCCGTCTTTACTCTTAGGTGCTTTAGAGTTATCTAGTTTTGATGTTGCCCAGCTTTACACCACCATAGCAAATGACGGTGAGTATAAGAAGTTGACGTCTATATCAGCACTTACTGACTCTGTAGGTAACGTGCTATATAAACATCAAGTAAGTGCAGAGCCTCGTTTTGATGAAGCCTCTGTGTACATGACCAAATATGCAATGAAGCGTGTAACAAAAGACGGCACAGCAAAGCGGTTAAACTTGCACTTTCCGTCTATTCAACTAGCTGGTAAAACAGGGACTAGCAATGATTTACGTGACAGCTGGTTTGCAGGGTTTGATCAAAACACGGTAACCGTTGCATGGCTTGGCCGCGATGATAATAAAAGCACCGGTTTAACTGGCAGTGTCGGGGCGCTAGAAGCCTATATCCGTTATCTAAAACCACTCAACCCACAAGCTATTGCCGATACTCGCCCCCCTTCAATCCGTTGGGCCTTTGTAAACGAGCACACAGGTAAACAAGCTCCTCCAGGATGTGGGAAAGTGATACAGCTTCCATTAAGAGTGAGTGAATTTGAGCCAAGGCCTCGCTGTATAAAATGATAACTCAAATAACAAAGCCGCTATTTAGCGGCTTTGTTATTTATAGATATTAAAGCTATAGATATTAAAAGTTAAGACTTAAAAAAGCGCATTGACGTTGTTAAATCATTCGATAAGCGTGAAAGCTGCTCGGCGTCTTGCAGCGTTGATTGCGCTGACACTAATGTATGATCAGCTAAGTTATTAACTTCTTGCGAGTCATTAAGTGCCTGAGTCGTCGCGTTGGCTTGCTGTTTAACTCGTTCAGCAATGACCTCGCCTTGATGCTTTATATCCCCCATACTACTTTCTGCGCTTTGCAGTACTGTATTTGTTTGGTTTGCGGCTTCGACAGATAACTCCATTTTTTCAACGCTTGAACGCATTTTAATTTGTGTATCGTCAGATGCCTTTTGCAGTGAGCTAATAATTTGGTGAATTTCTTGTGTTTGTGTTTGTGTTTGTGTTTGTGTGCGTAATGCAAGTGTTCTTACTTCGTCTGCGACCACCGCAAAACCACGTCCGTGTTCACCCGCTCTAGCTGCTTCTATTGCAGCATTGAGTGCTAATAGGTTTGTTTGGTCGGCAATTTCACTGATCCCTTTACTTACTTTACTAATTTCTTGGCTATCTTGAGCTAGTCGGTCAAGTGCTTGCTGACTTTCGGTAAACTCCATTTTTAAATCTTGCATGTATTGAGCAAGCTCCATGGTATTGCTCGACCCCTGTTTTACATGCTCAGCGGCATTTTGTGCAGTAAGTGTTGCCTGATGGGCTGATTCTTCAATTGTATGTGCAGTTTGCGCCATGTCACTTAATGCATGGCTAATTGCATTTACCCGCGTTTGCTGTTTTATTACGTCGTCACTGGTTTGACTACTGGCATGCGAAAGAGACTGAGTGGCATCGCATAACTCTTTGGTACTGGCTTTAACATCTGAAAGTAGATGTGAAAAGGCATTGAGTAGGGCGTTGTATTGCTCAGCAATAACGCTCATTTCGTCACTCCCGATTGAGTTAAGGGTTGCCTTTAAGTCACCGTTAGCTGCTTTAGTGGCTGCTTTAGTGAAGCGACTTATGGTGTCAACGACTGCAAAATAAAACCCAACCATTAAATAAAGAGCAAACAGTAAACTTATTATAGAGGCGATCAGAACAGTGTTTCTGGTCCACTGCTGGGTTTGTATTTTATTACTAATTAACGATTCTAGAGTTGGAATACTGATGTTGATTAAAGCGCTAATATTTTTTTGAACATTGTCAGTGAGTGCTGAAAATTCACGCTGAGTTAACTCTATGTCGTCGGGTTCCAGTAGTTTTTTATCTATCGCGTTCTTGAATGCTGAGACTGATTTTTGTAGTTCATTTAAAGTGGGAGAGAGCGCTTTATTTACCGATTTATCCGCTGACGTTGCAATAGCTAGTGTTTTTAAAAGTTGCTGCTCAAATTGGGGTAACGATTTAGTTAGGTTTGAAAGTGCAATAAAGGTATCTGGAGTAAATTGGTTATTGTTCAGTACTGTATTTGCGCTCGCGGCAGTTAGGTTTATTTGAGTGATAAAAGCAGGGACACGGGTTACCAATGCACGATTTAAATAGGCGCTGGCAAGTTCGCTATCTAGCGCTAAATTAGATTGAATAGAAACAAGCTCAAGTACATCGTCTACTTCGCTGTCTTTAATTTTAAAGCCCAGCGAGCGTGCCACATTTATATTTTTATCGGTTGTCCCTTGTATTTGATTGGTAAGTATTGCCCGATAGCCTTTTAAACCTTGCTGTTCCATTTTCGACACATCAATACTTTTACTCAATAACGACACCAAAAAAAACATGCTTAGTGCAAGTGGGATCAAGAGAATGCCAAACGTGATGCTTATTTTAGTTTTGTATTTTAGATTCGCCATTAAGCGCATTGCAGGCGCAGCTAACTGCCGTAATCCAGACATAAGACTCTCTTGTATTTAATAAAGTAGGGTGAAGATAAGTAGACCTTGTTACGCTTAATTATCATTCAATTATATCAATTTACAAATAAAAAAGCCCTTAAAGGGCTTTTTCAATCTTTAGTATTGATTGCCTGTTTTAAAAGTAGGTATATAAACCCCGTTTAGGCAATACTTGCGATTAAAGCTTTGCGAAACAACGCTCTGCTGCAGCTATAGTTTCTTGTACTTCCTGTTCCGTGTGCGCAGCACATACAAAGCCAGCTTCAAATGCTGATGGCGCAAGGTATACGCCTTCTTCAAGCATAAGATGGAAAAAGCGTTTAAAACGCTCTAGGTCACACTCAGTCGCTTGTTTGTAAGTGGTTACCTTTTCAGCATCGGTAAAGAAAAAGCCATACATGCCGCCCGCGTAGTTTGTTGTAAGTGCGATACCTGCTTTTTTAGCGCCTTCTTCAAAGCCTTCACATATTGCTTTTGAAATAGCTTCTAGTTTGTCGTGTAATCCAGGCTCACTTAATAGCTCTAATGATTTTAAACCTGCAGCCATAGCTATTGGATTACCAGACAGTGTTCCGGCTTGATATACTGGGCCAACAGGAGCAATGTAATCCATAATTTCAGTTTTGCCGCCAAATGCGCCTACCGGCATGCCGCCGCCTATTACTTTACCTAAACATGTTAGGTCAGGTTTTATGTTGTAATACGCTTGTGCACCACCAAGAGCTACACGAAAACCGGTCATTACTTCGTCAAAAATAAGCACCGATTTGTATTCATCACATACTGCGCGCAGGCCTTCTAAAAAGCCTTTAACAGGTGGAATACAGTTCATGTTACCCGCTACCGGCTCAACGATAATACAGGCAATTTCGTCAGCGTATTTTTCAAAAATAGCTTTCACTTCTTCAATGTTATTAAACGATACTGTTAATGTGTGTTTAGCAAAGTCTTCAGGAATACCTGGTGAATTAGGCACGCCCATAGTTAAAGCACCTGAGCCCGCTTTAACTAAAAGTGAGTCGGCATGGCCGTGGTAACAGCCTTCAAATTTAAGAATTTTGTCACGATTAGTAAAACCACGTGCTAGGCGAATTGCGCTCATGGTTGCTTCGGTACCTGAGCTAACCATGCGTACTTTTTCTATTGACGGTACAAGCGCTTTTACCTTCTCAGCCATTAAAATTTCAGCTTCAGTTGGCGCGCCATAGCTAAGGCCGTTTTCAACTGCTTCATGAACCGCTTGTTTTATAGCAGGGTGATTGTGGCCCATGATCATTGGGCCCCACGAACCTACGTAATCGATATAACGATTACCGTCAGCATCAAAGGTGAATGCACCTTCTGCTTTTGTGATAAATAATGGTGTGCCACCTACGCCATTAAAAGCGCGCACTGGTGAGTTTACGCCACCAGGAATAGAGGTTTGAGCGCGTTCAAATAAGTCTTGGCTAATTGTCATGAAAAATCCTATAAATTGTCACTTAAAAAAGGGTTAGCTGTCGCGTTTGCGGCTAAACCAAGGCACGTCTACTTCATATTGCTCAACTTTGTTTTCTACGCCGAGTGTTAAAGCAAACAGTGCCATACGAATTAATACGCCGTTTTGTACTTGGCGAAATATAGCTAAATTGTCGTTGCTGTTTAAGTCGTTATCAAGCTCATTAGCTTCAGTACGACTATCACGAGGAAGCGGATGCATTAGCACTGAATTAGGCTTACAGTGTGCATTATAAATTGACTGGCTAATTCTAAATCCGCCACGGTATTTATTTGCTTCTTCTTGAGATGGAAAGCGTTCTTCTTGAATACGTGTTTGATACACGATATCGGCCGCTAAGTTACCTTCCATTTTGTTCACTAGTTCTATTTTATGGCCAGCATTTTCTACTGCATCTAAAATACTGGTTGGCATTTGCAAGCCATCGGGTGCCACCATTGAAAATTTAACGTTTTTGTAATGGCACAATAGTTTTGATAACGAATGAACAGTACGACCGTATTTTAAATCGCCAACCAAAGCGATGTGCATACCATCAATGTTTTGATCAAAGCGGTGTAACTCACGTTCTATAGTAAGTAAATCTAGCAGTGCTTGAGTGGGGTGTTCATTTGGGCCGTCACCGCCATTAATTACAGGTACGGTACAGCCTTCGGCAAATTCACTCACCGAGCCTGCGTCTGGGTGGCGCATAGCAACCGCATCTGCATAAGCTGAAATAACACGCGCTGTATCGTATAAAGATTCACCTTTAGCAAGAGCTGAACTTTGCATGCCTGTTGTTTCACGCACGCCTCCACCAAGCAGGTTAAACGCGGTTCCAAAACTAACGCGCGTACGTGTGCTGGGTTCAAAAAACAAATTAGCTAAAATGGCGCCCTCAAGCACCGTTGTTTGCTTTTGCTTTTTAGCATAAGGCTCCATCTTTTTTGCTACTGCAAAAATACGTTCAATGCAGTCTCTGTCTAACTGATTAACAGACAGAATATGTTCACCTTGGAAACTTAACATGGGGTTATTCCTAGTTTTTCAAAAGGGCGCGATAATCCATAATATGGGGCACGCAATCGCGCATATTAGATTTTAAGTCGTGTGTAATTAATACGGTATTTTTTATACCAAATAGCTCAAAGGCTCGGCTTAATCACTGCCAGTGCAACTATAATAAGTAATGCAATAACAGGTAATTCATTAAAAATTCGGTAAAAACGATCTGTTTTAGTATTTCTGTCGTGTTTAAAGTCGGCTAGTAATTTAAAGCAGTACGCGTGGTATAAATATAAAATTATAACTAGCACTAGTTTATAGTGCAGCCACATACTGTATTTAAACCATTCACGGCCATATTCCACAATCGTTAGTACACCAAAAACAGCCGTTAAAATAGCAAATGGCGTTACAAAATAAAGGAGCCTGCGTTCCATTACTTTTAGCATAGAGTTACATGCACGCTCTTGGCTCATTGCGTGGTAAACAAATAACCGTGGTAAGTAAAAAATGCCTGCAAACCATGCAATCATAAAAAATATATGCAGCGTTTTATAAATCAGTAATGCGCTCATAATAACCCTTATTATTTATAGTAAGCTGTTACGAATGGTTAAAATATGATGAATTTGATCCCAACGTAACAGTCCCATTATTTGTTGATTATCTAACAGGTTGTATACATATAAAGCGCCACTGCGCTTATCTTTTAGTATATCAAAGGCATCAGCTAACGTTGCTTGACTGCTAATACCTTGTAAGTTTACATAGTTCAGGTTGATTGCTTGATCAGACATTAAGCTTAAATCGTATTCTGCAAGTCGATACCCGTTTTCTTCGTCAAATACAATCAATGGCGTTTGGCTGTCCATGGCATCGAGTGTATTTTTTATTTGCTCTTTGTCATTTGAAAACAGCAATTTAAAGTTTTCATCCATATCATCCATAATTCCCACCTTTTGTAGCGCCTCTGTGGCAGGGGAAACATGATAGGGAAGCCCCTGAAAATCAAGTTGCTGCAAAAATATAGAGCGATTACCAAACACTTGTAATGCGGTTACATAAGCTGTTGTTATCACAAGCATGGCTGGAACAATTATCTCTGGCGACGATGTAAGCTCCATTACTGTTGTTAACGCTGCAAGTGGTGCATGTAATGTGGCGGCCATTAACCCCGCCATGCCCAATACACCATAAGTTCCGGCAATATCAGTACCAGGGCTAATAAACTGAGCAAAAAACGCCATCATAGTCCCAACTAAAACACCTAACCCAATAACAGGACCAATTAACCCTCCCGGTATACCCAAACCTATAGCAAATAAAGTTGCTAGTAATTTAGCAATTAAAATAGTGGTGAGTAATTGCACATTATCTGGCGACTCCACCGCAATAGCTATCGCGCTCATGCCAGATCCCATTGCTTGGGGAACGGCATAAGCAATTAAACTTGCGATACAACCTGCAATGAGTAAACGAGGAAACATACTTAAAGGTTTAAATGTTTTAATAATTAACATTAAGTTTTGATTAAAGCTGTATGCAATAGCGCCCAGTGCCATACCGCATAAAATTAAATATGGATAGTGCCAACCACTCAAAGGAGCAATTGTTATGAGTGCAAGTTCTGATCCTCCCCCAAATACGAACTGAGTAGCAAGTGCACCTGTTACTGCAGCAAGCATAATAGGGACAAAAATATGAACTTTGTATTCTCTTAACACGACTTCCATAACAAAAATAACGGCGGCAAGAGGCGTGTTAAAGGATGCAGCAATACCCGCAGCAACACCACAGCCGCTTAATGTACGCATGGCATTGTGTGGTAAGTGGAGTTTATCGGCTAAAATACTGGCGCCCGTTGCTCCCATATGTACCGATGGGCCTTCTCGCCCAACCGAAAAACCACTGATTAATGCCAAAGCCCCCCCAACAAATTGGTTGAGTGTATTGTATAAAGGCATTTGCCCGTAATGACGCTTAATACGATGAATAACGAATGGGATACCTAACCGATAATGTTTGAAACCAGTAAAAGCGGCAAATGACGCAATTAAAAATGCTGCAATTAAAGGCATTAAAACACGTTCAAGAGTTGGCAAGGTTGTAAAGTCGTCTGGGGTTTCTAAAAATAAACTTTGAAAAAAGAGAATTGTTAAGCGGAATAAAATAATAAAAAATGCAGCAATTAACCCAGCAACTACGCCTAAAAGGCATAATTGTACAGATGTTTTAGGTTGTGCGAGTCGACGCCTGAGCTGCTCCAGCCACATGCATTTTTTCCTCAGTGCATTTTTCAGCTGTATTTTAGCAAAAGCCAACCACTAAGTCCTTGTGATTTTATAAAATTATTAACTTAAATTAGCTATTTATGGCAAATAATAAAACGAAGTTTTTTTAGTTAAAATAATTATTTGTTTAACATGTCACTAGTTGCATATTAAAGTGCTGTTTTTTTCAGTCAATATAAGCGATATACAGTCATTTTTAATGTATTTATGGGTATAACTTAGAGCAAAGCGTTAATTGACTATACTTGATTAAAACACTCGGGTATTAGATAATCACGCCATTACGATATTGAGGGTTTAAAAATGTCAGAAGAATTACCAATTCAGTTTAGCGATGCAGCAGCTGTTCGTGTTAAACAATTAATCGATGAAGAAGAAAACCCGGAACTAAAACTGCGTGTTTACGTAACGGGTGGTGGATGTTCTGGCTTTCAGTACGGTTTTACTTTTGATGAAAAAGCAAATCCTGGCGATTTAGAAATTGTAAAAAATGGCGTAACGCTAGTGGTTGACCCTATGAGTATTCAATATTTAGTGGATGGTGTAGTTGACTACACTGAAGGCTTAGAGGGAGCGCGCTTTTTTGTATCTAACCCGAACGCAACAACCACATGTGGTTGTGGTGCAAGTTTTAGTGTGTAAACAAACATTAATAAAACAAGCCGCATTAGCGGCTTTTTTTATGCCTATAAATTAGAGGGGGCATACTCTGTGATCTGCATCATCAAAACAAAAAAGCCCAGTACAAATGCAGATAGTACTAAAATATACATAAACCCTTTTTTACCTTGCTTAATTGGCACACCATTATGGCGCAAGAATAAGTACCACCCTGCACATAAAATAATCGGTAATAAAAAAAGAAGCCTGAACATAATGTAACCCTTTTTGTGTTGATTATTGCCCAATATTAAACGAATAACATTAACATGAAATAAATTTGTTATAAAAATGGCTATTTATATTTTTATAATAAAAATATTATTTTTAATGTTTTTGATAACTTAGCTGAAATATTCAGTGTTTGTAAATGTTCACTGGGGTTGATTTTGGCCAAGGCGAGCAATTAACTATTTAACCAAAGTGTTAATAGTATATAATGCATCCAAGAATGAGACGGGCAAAATTTCATTCTAATAACAAAAACCTTTTACCACATTTTAAGCGTCGTTTTTAGCTATGTGGGTGGGAGTGAGTAGCAACCAGTGCTTTGAGAAGCGATAGATTGCTATTTAAAACATAAGTTACTGCTTACTTGCCTACAGCTATGGTAACGACTGCTGATTTTGTGGTGTTGTCTAATCGTCTAGTAGGAGATGTAAAATGATGGGGAAAACTGTTTCTTCAGAAGAGAACGCTAAGTTAACAACATGGCTTAAAAGCAAACGCCATGAAAAAGGCCATACAATGAGAAGCCTTGCACAGGTGCTTGGAACGCCTCACTCGTTTATCGGCAAAATTGAAAATCAAGAACGCCGTTTAGATGTAGTTGAGTTTGTTCGTTATTGTACAGCGCTAGAAGTTGACCCACATGAAGCACTAAGCCTGCTTAAAGTAGATTAATAGTGTGTTGCTTAGTTCATTCAGGGGCATATTAAATGTGCTAAGCAAAATATTAATGCATGGATGCATTAAGCTTAATAGCTACTATGGTAGTTTTTCTCAAGCTCATACAATTTGTGTCTTATTGCATACAAAAATAGTAAAGAGGGGAGCACCATTAAAGCGGTTAATACAAAAAATAACGACCAATTTCCCATTAGCCAATCATCAATTACAACCCCACTGTAACTCGAAAGTAATGTTCTTCCTAAATTCCCCAGCGACGCCAACAACGCATAATGTGTTGCACTAAACGCTCTGTCACATAGCATAGATATAAATGCGACCATAGCAACGAGAGACCACGCTTGTGTAAAGCCATCAATTACTATAGCAAAAGCATATAAACCTAAGTTAGGGCCCACTAATGCAATAGCAGAAAAAGCTAAATTAGATGCAGCCATGGCTACACCACTAACAAATAACCCTTTCACAATGCCATATTTTTGATTAAATAAGCTGCCTACGAAGGTAAAGGCAATGGTGAGCACTGCGGTGCCAACTTTTGAAAAAGTAGCTATATCGCTATTGCTAAAACCTATTTCTTTATAAAAAACAATCGACATTCGTCCTAAAAACGCTTCGCCAATTTTAAATAAGAAAATAAAAGCAAGTAATGCGAGTGCAGTTTTAACCCCGTTCTTTGCAAAAAATGTTCTAAAAGGGTCAATTACTGTAACAACCAACCAGGCAACGACTTTATTGAGAGGTGTTTGATTAATAGTAGCAAGCTTTTTAATGTAAACACGTTCTAGTTCTTCGTGAACGGCTTCTCTATTAGAGGCGGGCTCTTTAGCAAATAGCACTCCTCCCATTAATACCAATATTACAGCGGCTAAAAAGTAGTAAACTTGTGGCCAACCGAGTGAAGGAATATCTGCCATATAAAATGGAATCGCACCCAATAACGCGTAGCCTGTCCACCATCCTGAGGTGGCCATGGCTGCGGCAGCAGTTGCTTTGTGTGATTCACTTTCACTTAGGGTATCTATTCTAAATGCGTCTATCGCAATGTCTTGTGTGGCAGATGCAATTGCAATTAATAAACACAGTGCTGCAGCAATCGCCAAGTTAGCTTTGAGGTCAAGGCCAGCAAGAAGTAATGTGCCTAAAAACATAAAGCTTTGGCAAAACAATATCCAGCTACGGCGTTGGCCTAGCCACTTATATAAAATAGGCAGTTTTGTACGATCGATTAAGGGCGACCACAAAAAGTTGATGCTGTAGGCACCAAATACAATACCAAATAAGCCTATCATGCTTCGGCTCAGGCCTTCATCCTTTAGCCATGCCGACATTACAGAGCCAATTAATACCCAGGGAAAACCACTGCTAATACCAAAAATAAACACATTAATTAAACGTTTATCTTTAAAATACGAAAAGTATTCGCTGAAAGAGAGAGTGTTGCTCATAGGGCCTTCATTGGCGAGTGGGTGCAGCTATACCGCACCTCATTAATTATAATGGTGTTGGCTCAATCATTTTAATATTTAAAATGACCACTGGTGTTTCTGGCACAAAGTCATAACCAATTTTTTCGTTGTAAATTGTTTTAACAGCCATAATTTTATCAAGGGTTTCGTATCCATCCATTACAGTACCAAACACCGCAAATCCCCAGTCTCTTCCAGGATTTAAATGGTCATTGTTATCCATATTAAAGAAAAACTGGCGAGTACCTGAATGCGGCTGTCTGTCTTGGTATGCCATGGCAATACTGTACATATCATTTTTTAGACCATTTCCGCTTTCATTAAAAATAGGATCGTTTTGATGTAAGCCTTCCATGTCTTTATCATACCCACCACCTTGTATAACAAAATCGCGTTCGTTTTCTTCGTCGCGCTCAACACGATGAAAAATACTACCCTGATAACTTTTATCTGATACATAAGTCAAAAAGTTATTAACTGTAATAGGGGCCCGAGAACGGTCTAGCTCAACAATAATACTGCCTAGTGATGTCACTATTTCAACACGTGGAAACATATTGTCTTTTTGTACAAATCTGCCCTCTTGGGCTGCTAAACTTGCTGCGCTAAAACAAAGAGCTAAACAAAGTATAAAAAGTCGTTTCATGGTTAACCTTCTAAAAACTGTATTAATTCAGGATCTGACACAATGCGGGTTATCATTTGTTCAGTCAACTTATTGAGTTGACCTTCTATTTTAGCTCTGTCATGGCCAAGCGGGCCTTCTAGCGCTGCATTACCGCTATACTTTTTTGTAAAATTACTTGTAGCACGGATTACGCGAACACTCAGTTCAATTTTTGCTTCACTTTTATGGCTTACTAAGGTTTCAGTAACCACTGCTTGTAAGGCATTTATATCTAGCTCAAATCGAGTGGTGGCTAAATTTGAAATGCTCGCGCCATTACGACTAAGTGCACTGTCTAGTGCACTTTTAATCGACTCAGTAATACCTTGGCTTGCAAATGTTTTGGTTTTGTCTGACTCAACTAGAGTTAGGGTAGAAGTATCGCCACGTACATCAATAACACTCGTGCTCAGGCTACTATTTATAGTGCTCACTTGGCCACTTTGGTAAACCGGGTTAAGTATGACTTGGCTTGGTTGGTTTGCACAGCCTGCTAAAATACAAAATGCAGCACAGCCAAATATACGGTTTATTATTGTCATTGTTATAACACCCCACTATTTTTAGTTGAACTTAAAACCACAAATTTTTTGTTTGAACCTAATAGCTTACAGTTACCAAACATACGGTTTAACTTGTCATGATAATCTAAATGACGATTACCAATAATACGCAGCTCACCACCTTCTTTTAACGTGTCTTTAGCTTGTTTAAACATTTGCCAAGCAATGTGATCAGTAACCGCTTGTGCTTGGTGAAATGGTGGATTACATAGCACCATATCTACACTGTTTTTTTCAAAGCCGGTTAAGCAATCGTTTTCTATAAATTCGCAATCATCAAATCGTTCTGCCATGTTTTGCTCTACGTTAAGTCGTGCAGACTCGACCGCCATGTACGATTCATCAACAAACGTTACAGAGGCTTTAGGGCAGCGCGCTAAGGTCATAACACCAACTACGCCATTACCACAGCCTAAATCAATAATTTGTTTAGCTTTTGGTGTTTGCGGCAAGTAGTTAAAAAAGAAGCGCGCACCAATATCTAACGAATCACGCGAAAACACATTTGCATGGTTTGTAATATTAAACTCGGTGCCTTCAAGTTGCCATGAAACAGGGTAATCAGCAGCTTTATAGCCGCCTTTTGCGCTACTTAAAATAAGGCGTGACTTTTTCACCGCTAAGCTTGTTTTAGTTTCACCAATAAACTGTTCAAACGCCTTAATTGTTGAGTTGTGAATATCTTTCGTTTTACCAGCTGCAATAACAGGTGTGCCTGGTGCAAGAACTTCGCTTAACTCACTTAATTGAAACTGCAAAAAGCCAACATTACGTGGTATTTTGATTAACACTAAATCTACGTCTTCTGGAAGTGCCGAGAGGCTGTCCAATTGCGTAAATTGCACAGTAGACAGCTTATTCTCTTGTAAATTATATGCTGCAGCTTGGTGGCTAATATACGAGTCATTAACTGAACAAACCGTTAATTGATTAAAACTACAGGCAAGAGCACCAAAGCTGTCATTTAAAATAAGCAATGAGCGACAATCAGGATGATGTTCGTTAACATAATTGATAAGGTACTCATCGCCCGAATCCCACGCTTGTAAACTGCGGTTTTTTTGATCCAAAGGGAAGCGTTCAAGAGTAAAAGTTTTATCGCCTAGCTGGGCTTGCGTCGTCATAGTGGTTTTTGTATCAGTAAACTAATGTAGGTAAATTCTAACATGCAACGGCAAAACGCCAACCCCCAACAGTTGCCTAATGGCTTTTCTTATCAAACAAAGGCGCTTAGCGCACAAAAAAGCCTCGATTTATTTTATTATCTGCAAAAAAACCTTAAGTGGCAGCAGCCAGAAGTCACGGTTTACTCTAAAACTGGACCAATCCCACGCCTGCAATGCTTTATTGGCGACCATAAAATTGAATACGGCTATTCAAACAGTAAGTTAATAACTGAACCCTGGCCTAGTACATTAATGGCAATGCGAAAAAGGTTAGAGGCACATTTAAACCAGCCATTTAATTCTTTATTAGTCAACTATTATCGCGATGGCAACGACACCATGGGGTGGCACAGTGATGATGAAATTGAGTTAGGCCAGCAGCCCACTATAGTGTGTATATCGCTTGGAGCAGAGCGGGTATTAAAGCTAAAAGACAAAACCAGTAATAAAATAACGGATTTAAAATTACACAGTGGTAGTTGTTTGGTCATGAGTGGCAATAGCCAGCGAGACTTTCAACATGCTATTTTAAAGCAAACCAGCTTAGTGCACCCGCGAATAAGTTTAACCTTTAGGTATATAAAACAAGACTAGTTGCGTAATTTAGTTAGCCAACGGGCGGGGCTGCTTGCTATGATAAGTTCATAAATTAGCTATAAATAATGGTTTTTATATGTCAATGCAGCAACAAATCCAAGAAAAAATCAGCAATGCTATTGCGTGTAAGCATTTAAATGTTATTAACGAAAGTCATATGCACAGCAAAGGCACTGACTCGCACTTTAAGGTTATTGTGGTAAGCGAAGAGTTTTTAGGTAAACGCCTTTTGCAGCGCCATCGTCAAATTAATGAGATTTTAAAAGAAGAGCTTGCAAACCATATACATGCATTGGCTATTCATACTTACACTCCTGACGAATACACTGAACATGACAGCGAAGCGCCAGCATCGCCAAACTGTTTAGGTGGATCTAAATTAGATTGATTAATTGAGGTTTGACAGTTATTTACAACCGTATTTAACTGATCAGATCAGTGTTTTAAGTATTAGCCTTTAAACTAGCGCTAATTTTTATAGTAAAAGATATAGGATCATCAATGGTCATTAAGCCAAAAATTCGTGGATTCATTTGTACAAACGCTCACCCAGTAGGCTGTAGTGAACATGTGCAAGAACAAATTAACTATGTAAAACAAAAAGGTGCATTAAAAAATGCGCCAAAAAATGTGTTAGTTATTGGTGCATCTACAGGCTACGGCTTGGCATCGCGTATTACGGCAGCATTTGGTGGCGGTGCTAAAACATTGGGTATTTTCTTTGAAAAAGAAGGCACCGAGCGTAAAACAGGGTCAGCAGGTTGGTATAATACGGCTGCTTTTCAAAATGCGGCAGACGAAGCCGGTTTATGGTCTAAAAATATCAACGGTGATGCCTTCTCAAACGAAATAAAACAAAAAGCAATTGATACGATTAAAGCAGATTTAGGCAAGGTTGATCTGGTCATTTACAGTTTAGCGTCGCCTCGTCGTACTGACCCAAACACGGGTGAAGTTTACTCATCAACGTTAAAGCCAATCGGCAACGCAGTTACAACAAAAAATTTAAATACGTCAAAGCGTGAAATTGACGAAATTACTGTAGAAGCTGCAACACAAGACGACATCGACAACACCATTAAAGTAATGGGTGGTGAAGATTGGGAAATGTGGATTAATGCACTTCAAGACGCTGACGTGCTAGCAGATGACTTTAAAACCACAGCTTACACCTACATAGGTAAAGAGTTAACGTGGCCAATATACGGGCACGCGACTATTGGTAAAGCAAAAGAAGACTTAGACCGTGCAACGGTTGCGATAAAAGAGTCAACTAAAGCGTTAAATGGTCAAGCGTATGTTTCATCACTCAATGCTGTTGTAACACAAGCGAGCTCTGCTATACCAATTATGCCATTGTATATTTCAGCTTTATTCAAGGTAATGAAGGCTGACGGAACATACGAAGGCACCATTGAGCAAATTCATGGCTTATTTACCGAAAACCTGTACGGTGAAACGCCGCGTTTTGATGATGGCGGACACTTATTTCAAAACTACAAAGAACTTGAAGACGATGTTCAAGCACGTATCCAAGCAGTATGGGACAAAGTAGATACCAGCACGATTGACGAGTTGACAGATTACGTTGGTTATCACAATGAGTTTTTACGCTTATTTGGTTTTGGCATTGAGTCAGTTGATTACGACCAAGATGTAGAGCCAGTTCAAGCAATTGCAAATATGATTGATTAATCAATTAAGTGAATAGTCAGGGCTTGTTTGTCTTTTTTGGTAAAATGTTAAGTAACCTGTTTGGCATTTCGGTAATACAGAACTGATGTTGTGTGGTTATTGCCCATAAATAAGTATTATTGCTAAACAGGTACCGCCTTAAGATTCAGTAAGCTTTAATCCTATAAATTCAACATGCCCTAATTTAAAAGTCGCTTCATGCGACTTTTATCAATTAAAAAACCTCATTCTTTGCTTAAGCTACCACTTTGGTCTAACTTAAATTTTATTAAATCTAGCTAACAAAACCAAATAAGCGTTTCAGTCGTATAATTTTCATAAATACACTCGCATAGTCACCCACAATGGTGTTAAAATTAAGGCAATATGTGAAGAGTTTTTACCGCGCTGCCTGTTTAATGACCAAAGCGAGTTTTTCTTTTATACATTGAAATTACTTGGGGTAGCTTAAATGGCGACGTGGTTGGTACGATTTTTCAGTTTCTTTCCGTTAATGTAGTGCAAGTGCGTATGATCAACATAAAAAAAGGTCTGGATTTACCATTAGATGGCGCACCTCAGCAAGTTATTCACGACGGTTCACCCGTCAAAAGAGTAGCCGTGCTAGGTGAAGAGTTTATAGGTATGCGTCCAACCATGCATATTCGTATGGATGACCAAGTTAAAAAAGGCCAGGTACTTTTTGAAGACAAAAAGAACCCAGGCGTCCTGTTTACCGCACCAGCTTCTGGTGTTGTAAAAGAAATAAATCGTGGTGCTAAACGTGTGCTGCAATCTGTTGTTATTGAAGTAAACGGCAGTGAGCAAATCACCTTTGACTCTTTCTCTGAATCTGAGCTTACAAGCTTGGATCGTGAAAAAGCTAAAGAAGTACTTATTCAGTCAGGTCAATGGACAGCACTACGTGCTCGCCCATTCAGCAAAGTAGCGGCTGTGGATGCAAATCCTAGCTCTATATTTGTTACCGCTATAGACACTAATCCTCTTGCTGCAGATCCTGCAGTGATTATTGCTGAAAATGCGCAAGCGTTTGAAGCAGGCTTAGCTGTTGTATCGCGTTTGACCGATGGAAAAGTATTTGTTTGTAAGCAAGCTGGCAGCCAAATCCCTAGCTCATCTATTGCTCAAGTAGAAGTACATGAGTTTGGTGGTGTGCATCCGGCTGGCCTTGTAGGCACTCATATTCACAACCTTGACCCTGTATCTGCTAGCAAGCAAGTTTGGCATATCGGTTACCAAGACGTTATTGCGTATGGTCACCTGTTCCTTACTGGTGAAATATACACAGATCGTGTTGTTTCTCTTGCAGGTCCTCGCGTTAAAAATCCACGTTTAGTGAAAACACAATTAGGTGCTTCATTAGATGACTTAGTGGCAGGGGAATTAGAAGACGGTGATAACCGTGTTATTTCTGGTTCTGTACTTGCAGGTGCTACGTCGTCTGGTGTTCATGCATTCTTAGGTCGTTACCATGTTCAAGTATCTGTTTTACTTGAAGGTCGCGAAAAGGAATTGTTTGGCTGGATTGCACCAGGTAGTGATAAATTCTCTGTAACGCGTACATTCTTGTCTCACCTTACTCCGAGTCGTTTATTCAAAATGACAACGTCTACGGGTGGTTCAAAACGTGCCATGGTTCCACTTGGAAGCTACGAGCGTGTTATGCCACTTGATATTTTGCCAACGCTATTACTACGTGACTTATTGTCTCGTGATTTAGACAGTGCAATTTCATTAGGTGCGCTTGAATTAGATGAAGAAGATTTAGCGTTATGCACCTTCGTTTGTCCTGGCAAATACGAGTACGGCGCAGCCCTACGCGATTGCTTAACTACGATCGAGAAGGAAGGCTAAAATGGGTTTAAAAACTTTCTTAGAAGATATCGAGCCGCATTTTGAACCAGGTGGAAAACACGAAAAATGGTACGCACTGTATGAAGCAGCCGCGACTATTTTTTACACACCAGGTTATGTAAACAAAGGTTCAACTCACGTTCGCGATAACATCGACCTAAAACGTATGATGATTTTAGTGTGGATGGCGACGTTCCCTGCCATGTTTTTTGGTATGTTCAACATCGGTCATCAAGCAGCTATGGCGCTTGGTAATGGTTTTGAGCTAGCTAACATTTGGCAAGTAGGTTTGTTCCAGCTACTAGGTGGTGATTTGACTGCCGATGCAGGTTGGGGCGCAAAAATGTTCTACGGAGCGTGTTTCTTCCTACCTATTTATGCAACAACGTTTGTTGTTGGTGGTTTTTGGGAAGTGTTGTTTGCTTCTGTGCGTAAGCATGAAGTAAATGAAGGTTTCTTCGTAACATCAGTGCTATTTGCACTAATTTTGCCTGCCACAATTCCTTTATGGCAAGTTGCACTAGGTATTACTTTTGGTGTTGTAATCGCAAAAGAAATATTTGGTGGTACTGGTCGTAACTTCTTAAACCCTGCTCTTGCAGGTCGTGCGTTCTTATTCTTCGCATACCCAGCGCAAATTTCAGGTGACACAGTATGGACTGCCGTAGACTCGTTCTCTGGTGCAACTATGCTAGGTCAAGCATTTGCAGGTACGTTAGGTGGTGACTTAGGTTACGCTAACATGCAAATGTGGTGGAATGCGTTCTACGGCTTTATCCAAGGTTCTATGGGTGAAACGTCAACGCTTGCTGTACTTATTGGTGGTTTGTTCTTAATTTACGTGCGCATTGCTTCTTGGCGTATTGTGCTAGGTGTATTCCTAGGTATGGTGATTACTTCATCAATACTAAACACAATTGGCTCAGAAACTAATGCAATGTTTGCTATGCCTTGGTACTGGCACATGGTGCTAGGTGGCTTTGCATTTGGTATGTTCTTTATGGCTACTGACCCTGTATCTGCTGCATTTACTGATAAAGGTAAATTAGCATACGGTGCGCTTATTGGCTTTATGGTTATCATGATCCGTGTTGTTAACCCTGCATACCCTGAAGGCATCATGCTGGCAATCTTGTTTGCTAACTTGTTTGCACCATTATTCGATCACTTTGTAGTGCAAGCTAATATCAAGCGGAGGTTGGCACGTAATGTCTAGTAATAACGAATCAATTGGCAAAACGCTAGCTGTTGTTGTCTCATTATGTTTGGTGTGTGCAGTAATTGTATCGCTAACGTCAGTGCAACTTCGCCCTTTGCAAAAAGCAAACAAAGCAAAAGATATTCAAAGCAATATTTTAGCAGCCGCGGGTATTAGCAAAGTTGATAACGTTGCTGAAACGTTTGAAGCTAAAATCGAAACACGCTTTATTGATATGCAAAGCGGTGATTTTGCAGACCCTGTAGAAGACTTTGACTTTGAAAAAAGCAAATATGATGCAGAGCTGAGCAAATCTTTAAAAGAGAATGGAATTAAGGACATCGCTGGTATACAACGTATCACTAAGCGTGCACCTGTTTACATCTCTAAAAAAGACGATGGCTCTACAGATGCAATTATTCTTCCAATCCAGGGTTATGGTTTATGGGGTTTGATGTACGGTTTTATTTCGCTTGAAAGCGATGGTGAAACAATTAAAGACATCATCTTTTATAAGCACAACGAAACACCTGGTCTAGGTGGTGAAATTCAAAACCCACAGTGGACTGCAACGTGGGAAGGTAAAGAATTACCAATCCAGATCGTTAAAGGAACTGCGGGCGGTGATGAGCATAAAATCGATGGTCTTTCAGGTGCTACATTAACATCTAACGGTGTTGATCACGCGGTTGATTTTTGGACTGGCGAAAACGGCTTTGGCCCTTTCCTTGCTAAAGTACGTAATGGAGCATTGAAATAATGGCTGATACTAAAGAAATGAAGGCGGTCCTGTTTGGGCCAGTTTTCGCTAACAACCCAATTGCACTTCAAGTACTCGGTATTTGTTCTGCGTTGGCTGTAACGTCTAGCTTAAAAAACGCATTAATCATGTCAATCGCATTGACCTTGGTAACCGCATTTTCAAGCCTTTTTATCTCGACTATTCGTAATCACATCCCATCGTCAGTGCGTATTATCGTACAAATGACGATTATTGCGTCATTAGTAATCGTTGTTGACCAAGTACTGCAGGCTTTCTCTTATGCTACGGCAAAAGAGCTTTCTGTATTCGTTGGTCTGATTATTACTAACTGTATCGTAATGGGTCGTGCTGAAGCATACGCGATGAAGTCACCACCATTAATGTCTTTCCTTGATGGTATTGGTAACGGCTTAGGTTACTCTGTAGTTCTTCTTACTGTTGGTTTCATTCGTGAGCTATTCGGTAAGGGTTCACTATTCGGTGTTGATATTATTCCATTAGTACAAAATGGTGGTTGGTACCAACCTATGGGTCTATTGATCTTACCACCGAGTGCATTCTTCATCATTGGTTTATTCATTTGGGTACTTCGTACTTATAAGAAAGACCAAGTAGAAGCTAAAGCGTAAGGGGCGATAAGTGGAACATTATATTAGTTTATTTGTAAAAGCCGTTTTTATTGAAAACTTAGCTTTAGCGTTCTTCCTAGGTATGTGTACATTTTTAGCCGTGTCTAAAAAAGTAACTACATCAATTGGCCTAGGCGTAGCGGTTATTGTTGTACTTGGTATTTCTGTACCAGTTAACAACTTGGTTTACCACGCGGTATTAGCACCAGGTTCACTTGAGTGGCTTGGTTACCCAGAAGCTGATCTTAGCTTTTTACGTTTCTTAACTTTCATTGGTGTTATTGCAGCACTAGTGCAAATTCTTGAAATGGCATTAGATAAGTTCTTTCCACCACTATACAACGCATTAGGTATTTTCTTACCATTGATCACAGTTAACTGTGCAATCTTTGGTGCGGTAGCCTTCATGGTTGAGCGTAACTATAACTTCGGCGAGTCTGTTGTATATGGTATTGGCGCTGGTGTGGGCTGGGCGCTTGCAATTACATTACTTGCAGGTATCCGTGAGAAAATGAAGTATTCAGACGTACCAGATGGTTTACGTGGTTTAGGTATTACCTTTATCACTGTTGGCTTGATGGGTCTTGGCTTTATGTCATTTTCTGGTATTTCACTGTAATAATAGCGAGGTCAATCATGGATATTTTCTTAGGCGTTGGTGTTTTTATCGCTATCGTTGTAATACTAGTTTTAATCATCATTGGTGCTAAGTCTAAACTAGTTGCAAGCGGTGATATCATCATCGGTATTAATGGCGATGCAGACAAAGCCATTAAAACATCAGCAGGTAGTAAGCTATTAGGTGCACTATCTGAGTCGGGTATTTTCGTATCTTCTGCATGTGGTGGCGGTGGCTCTTGTGGTCAGTGTCGCGTTCACATTAAAGAAGGTGGCGGCGATATTCTACCAACTGAACTTGATCACATCTCTAAAGGTGAAGCCCGCGAAGGTTGTCGTTTAGCGTGTCAGGTAAATGTTAAAAATGACATGGAAATTGAACTTGAAGAGTCAATTTTCGGTGTTAAAAAATGGGACTGTGAAGTTATCTCTAACGATAACAAAGCTACTTTCATTAAAGAACTTAAGCTACAAATTCCAGATGGCGAATCAGTGCCTTTCCGTGCGGGTGGTTACATCCAAATAGAAGCACCAGCTCACCATGTTAAATACGCCGATTTCGATGTTCCTGAAGAGTATCGTGGCGACTGGAATCATTTTGGTTTCTTTGACCTGGAGTCAAAAGTAGACGAAGAAACAATTCGTGCTTACTCAATGGCTAACTACCCAGAAGAAGAAGGCATCATCATGCTTAACGTGCGTATCGCTACGCCGCCGCCAAGAAACCTAAGCCTACCTTGTGGTAAAATGTCATCGTACATTTGGTCACTTAAAGAAGGTGACAAGGTGACTATTTCAGGTCCATTTGGTGAGTTCTTCGCTAAAGAAACTGACGCTGAAATGGTATTTGTAGGTGGTGGTGCAGGTATGGCACCAATGCGTTCACATATCTTTGACCAACTTAAACGTTTAAATTCTAAGCGTAAAATGAGTTTTTGGTATGGTGCGCGTTCTAAGCGTGAAATGTTCTACGTTGAAGACTTTGACGGCCTAGCTGCTGAAAACGATAACTTCGTTTGGCACACAGCGCTTTCAGATCCACAACCTGAAGATAACTGGGAAGGCTATACTGGCTTTATCCATAACGTGTTATTTGAGAACTATCTTAAAGACCACGAAGCGCCGGAAGATTGTGAGTTCTACATGTGTGGTCCTCCAATGATGAACGCGGCAGTTATCAATATGCTTAAAGACTTAGGTGTTGAAGACGAAAATATCTTATTAGATGATTTCGGTGGCTAACACGCATATCAAAACAGATTAGTTTTGGTTAAAATATCAGCCTCGTAGCACTCTGTGTTACGAGGCTTTTTTATTCTTATTTATTAATTTTTAACCTATTAAGTAGGGTTGTTATGAACAAAGTAAATACTCCCCAGGGCATAATCGCCTTATTTATCATTACGCTGACTTTACTGTTATCTGGATGCGCAGAATCGGTCCCAAAGGAAACCTATTTAGAAGGTAAAACCATGGGGACTACCTATCATATTAAATATTATGACGAGCAAGAGGCAATGTCTGCTCTTCAAATACAAGAACAAATAGATGCTGTATTAGTCGATGTAAACCAGTCTATGTCTACATACATTAAAGACTCGGAGATAAATACATTTAATCGCTTGCCAGCAAATCAATTTATGCCAATAAGTGAAGACTTCAGAGCCGTTATAAGCGAATCCATTCGTATAGGAGAGTCTACCAATACACTTGATGTAACAATGGGACCATTGATTGATTTATGGGGATTTGGCCCTGATAAAAAGCCGACCAAACGACCCACTGATGATGAGCTTCAGGCAATGGTTGCAAATATTGGTGTAGATAAGCTTGTATTAAATGAACAAGGCTTAGCAAAAACAGTTGATGGACTAGAACTATCATTTTCTGCAACTGCTAAAGGGTACGGCATAGACAAAGTGGCGCAATTACTAGAAAGCCATAGCATTACTAATTACATGGTTGAGATTGGCGGTGAGCTACGTATGTCTGGCGAAAAGCCAAATGGACAAGGCTGGGTAATTGCAATAGAACAACCAGATGCAGAGCCAGCTAAGCGTGAAGTGCACCGCATTTTACTACCAGGCACTATGGGAATTGCTACATCTGGGGATTACCGTATCTTTTATATAATGGATGGCGAAACATACACCCATTTGATTGACCCTGTAACAGGAATGCCAATTAAGCACGACTTAGTTTCTGTAACAGTATTACACCCAAGTGCAATGACCGCAGATGGCTTAGCAACTGCTTTAACAGTTATGGGTATGGAAAAAGCACAAGCTTATGCACAAGCTAATAACTTAGCAGTGTATTTAATTGCTAAATCGCCTGATGGCTTAGTTACGTATTCAAGCCCTGCATTTGAACCCTACTTGTAAGTATTCAAAGCTGGTTTATTTCCATAGAGGTTGGGTATATAATATTAACTGCCCAAAAATAGTTTGGGCTTAATTTATTGCTGATCAATAGGGGCTAAGCAATGTCACTTTTTTTTCTTACTTTTGGCTTACTAATTTTAATTGTTACAGCAATGGCTGTAGGTATGATCGTGCAAAGAAAATCGATGGCCAGCAGCTGCGGTGGATTAGGCTCGGTAGGCATCGATAAAGCCTGTGATTGCGATGATCCTTGTGACAAGCGCAAAAAGCGCTTAGCTAAAGAGCAAGCTTGGAAAGAAAACCAAATAATTTAAATATTTTTTTAGAACAAAAAGCGCTTTTATAGCGCTTTTTTTGTGCCTGCTGTTCAGGGAACGAATACACATTCAACTTAAAAAATTCATTTTACTTAATAAGAAACAGACTGGTTTTGTCATAAATAACATTAAAGAATAATGGTTTACTTAGTTTCATACAGGGGCATTGAGTTGTTCTATGCCTAATAGAGTAAAGATTTACCGAGTGCCTTACAGGCAAATATTTCGTTACTTAAAGCATGGCTATTAGACTAAGGTCTATAGTTTAGTTTTTTTCATCTATCAGGTTTATTTTTATCGCTTGTGAAATTTGAGTAATAACTCTAAAGTTAACCCATAGACACGGCTAAGAGCTTAATCAGTAGCTTTAGCAAAGTAAAATGTGTTTATAGGCAATGGCCAGAATTCGTTAGTGTTTAACTAACACAAAGAATCTTTATATTGTGTGTGAAGATGTTGTCAGTGTGAAAGGCAACTCAAGTTCGGTGGTGACTTAGCTTGGGTTGTTTTTATTTCCCTACAATTGCCACGCAATCTAAAACCAGAATCTTTATATTGTGTGTGAAGATGTTGTCAGTGTGAAAGGCAACTCAAGTTCGGTGGTGACTTAGCTTGGGTTGTTTTTATTTCCCTACAATTGCCACGCAGTCTAAAACCAGAATCTTTATATTGTGTGTGAAGATATTATTAGTGTGTAAACGGCTTAAATTCAATTATGTTGAGTTTAAGCCGTTTTTATTTTGCTGCCCCAAAGCTAAGTTTTGTTCCCTATAGCTACTAATCAACAGTATATGTAACAGTTTTAAATACCTTTTCTTTCATTTTTTCTTATTAACTTCGTACCTATCAATCATACCTAGGCATAGTTATTTTATTTAAGTAAACTTTCGCCATCGTAAAAAAGAGGCTTTAAGGTTCCGCAGTTTATAAATTTATAAGTAAGTTCGTTTTCAGGAGGAACTCGTTTTGATGTGCGAACTTTCTGCATACAGGCATTAACCAAGTCCACAAAAATTAGGTGGTTGAAGCTTGGTGCTTTTTGAATTTTATGTACATAAATACGCTCTGTACCATTTAGCTCAATCATATCGTACTCATGCCATTGCGAAGATTCGCTTAGCTCATTGAGTTCTCTGGCGTACAGTTGCTTATCAAGCTCAAGCTGTTTAGCTTCATAAATTAAAGTGCCCCCTTGGCGGTAATCACCTTCGTAAATGTCGGCTGTAATTGTTATTTCATCCCCGCGCATTAAATGTTGAATATTAAACTTTTGCGGCTTAATAGTGATCATGTCGGCATTTTTCGCAAAGTTTAAAAAAGCAACGTTTGAATTTTTAACTTCGTAGACAACTTGCAAGTCATGTGGCGATCTATAAGAAGGAAGATTAATAGCAAAAATAGAAGACCCTCTATTAACTAGTGCCATTGGGTGAACTGCATTGTAGCTAGGGTCTAATGGTGGAAGTTCTACTTTTTCTTCTTCAGCAAACGCTGTAGTACTTAGCAAAAGCAATAATAAAGTAAATAGTAAACGCATAATAACCTCAATTAATTTATGAGCTTAGATTGTAGTATAAAGTTTATATAACTCATATTTTAATACGCATTAACTCCCTTAATTATTAAGCTATTTAGCTTTAATTGAGTTTAGTAGAGTGCGGGCTTTCAAATGTATATTTGCATTATCTGGGTTTGATGAATTGGTCACCCAAACAACATGCCCTTTTTCATTTATAAATAACGTAGTGGGTGTGCCGTGTACTCCTAGTTGTGTCGCAATTTTATCTGCTTGTATTGCGGTTTTAAATGTATAACCCCTATTGGTTAATGCTTTGGCGGGGGAGGCGTTGTCATCTTCTTTAAAACTTACCGCTATTACGTTTAAGCCCATGTCGTGTATTTTTTGAAGGGCGGGTTGTAACTTTTTGCAATAAGGACACCATGTAGCCCAAAAGTGCAGAATATAAGGTTCGCCTAATAGGTTTTGTGTTTTTATACTTGTACCATCGGCCATGTTTAATGTTAAGGGGGGGAGTTCAGGATGGTTTGAGTCTTGAATAGGTTGCTCTGCAAATACCGCAAAACTAAAAATGGTAAGTGTTATAACTATAAAAATATGTTTCATTGTGGTGTCGTTTTTATTCCAGTTAGCAAATAAGAACGACAATATTAAGTTTTTATTTCATATTAAAAGCGTGCCGCTTGTTCAACTACAATGCCATGGCGCTGTGCAAGGCGAAGATGATCTTTATCGTAACCACCACCAATAACTGTTGCCACTGGTATGTTGTGCTCAAGGCAGCGTCTTAAAACCAAATGATCGCGTTTAGCTATCCCATCCCAACTTATATCTAATTTACCTAAGCCATCGTTTTGCCAAATATCTACACCGGCATCGTACAGTACTAAGCTTGGGTTCAGTTCTTTAAGTAAGTAGCTTAAGGTATCGTCAACAATGGCTAAGTATTCGGCATCTTGCATATGATTTGCTAAGCCAATATCTAAATCGCTAGCCGATTTCCTAAACGGGAAGTTTTTTTCGCAGTGTATTGAACAGGTATAAGCATAGGGCTGATGCGCAAGCATAGCAGCGGTGCCATCACCTTGATGTACGTCTAAATCAAAAATAAGCACGTTGGTTACTTCGCCGCTATTAATCAAGGTCTGGGTGGTAAAGGCTAAGTCGTTCACCATGCAATATCCTGAGCCAAAATCAAAGTGCGCATGGTGCGTGCCTCCTGCTAGGTGACAGGCTATGCCGTGTTTTAGCGCTAAGCGAGCGGTTTGTAATGTGCCCTGCGGGGCAGTAAATGTGCGCGCCATCAATTGAGCTGACCAAGGTAATCCTATACGACGCATGGCTTTATCGTCTAAGCGGTTGTTCCATAAATCGTGAATGTAGTTGTCGCAATGCACTAACTCTAAAGGCTCGGGAGAGCCTAAAACAGGTTGTGTGAGGTTATTACCAATTAAGCCTAGTTTTTTAACGTGTGTGTATAGGTTAGCAAACTTACTCATTGCAAAGCGGTGCTTATGATCAAAACTAAACGAGTAGTTTGGATGGTAAACTAATGGTAAATGAGGGTTTAGAGTCATATTCACACAGGCTATAAAGTTTTCCCTATGGTAATCAACTCCCCTCAAAGTGTCTATTTTTGTGAGTCGTGAATAAGCATGGCTAATTCGCGGTGAAGTAATTCATCGTCCGCTAAGTTGAGTTCAATGAGTCTTTTTAGATAGGTAATACTATCAATATCAATATGCTTACACTTTAAACCAATGTGATTGGCTTCTATATGGCAAATCGTTGTCTCCATTTTTATTTCAATTTCGCTGTCGGGTAAAATAAAACGCAGTATGGCATCATTTTCTATTTGATCATTTAATACATCACATTTACTGACTAGCGCGCCGTGCAATGAAATATCAAGCAAGGTACATGGATACTCATTTTCTTGAAAAATTATGTGCGCATCGGTTGAAAATAAAACACGTGAAAATTGACGACGTTCTTGCATGACTCTGCCTTATTGTTTTTTTAGTAATATCAATAGCATTAAATTAGTGTTCAGTAATAGTGCGAATAAAACAACTCATTAATAATCACTAAAATTACGGCATATGGTTGTTCTATGTAAATAATTTTTTATTTAGTTAGCGAGTGATTCAACATCAATCAAATGCATAATATTTTTAAATAAAATTGGTATAAGCATAGCTTTAAATTACACAGTTGCTAGCTACAAACACACATAGTTTATTTAAGGCATAAAAAACCCTGCGAAAAGCAGGGTTTTAAGGGTATTTCAGTTAATTTAGCTATTAACCAATTTTTTTGTATTTTATACGCTTAGGTTGTGCAGCTTCTGCACCGTAGGTCTTTTTGAGCCACTCTTCGTATTCAGTATAGTTACCATCGAAAAAGTTAATT
Source organism: Pseudoalteromonas sp. APM04 (assembly GCF_022809815.1). Lineage (NCBI taxonomy): Bacteria > Pseudomonadati > Pseudomonadota > Gammaproteobacteria > Alteromonadales > Pseudoalteromonadaceae > Pseudoalteromonas > Pseudoalteromonas sp. APM04. The sequence continues at coordinate 2,590,856 of NZ_CP094441.1, read as the reverse complement.
TGTCCTTCGTCGCGGTAATCTAAAATGTGCGTAGCAATACGGTCAAGGAACCAACGGTCATGCGATATACACATTACACAACCTGGGAATTCTAAAATAGCATTCTCAAGTGCACGAAGTGTTTCAACGTCTAGATCATTGGTTGGCTCATCCAGTAGCACTACGTTACCACCGGCTTTTAATAATTTAGCAAGGTGTAAACGGTTACGCTCACCGCCCGATAAGTCTTTTACAAACTTTTGCTGATCGTTACCTTTAAAGTTAAAACGGCTAACGTAAGCACGGCTTGGGAATTCAAAGTTACCTATTTTTAAAACGTCTTGTCCGTCAGATATTTCTTGAAAAACTGTTTTGCTTTCGTCCATATCGTCGCGGAACTGATCAACCGTTGCTAGTTGTACGGTTTCACCAACGTTAACACTACCGCTATCTGGCTGCTCTTCGCCACTTAACATTTTAAATAGTGTAGATTTACCCGCGCCGTTGGCACCAATAATGCCCACAATAGCGCCTTTAGGCATTGTAAAGCTTAAGTCGTCTATTAATACGCGGTCGCCAAAGCTTTTACGTAAGTTAGTAACTTCTAATACTTGGTCGCCTAAACGTGGGCCAGGTGGAATAAATAGCTCGTTTGTTTCGTTACGTTTTTGGTAATCTGATTGTTGTAGCTCGCTAAACTGCGCCATACGTGCTTTAGACTTAGCTTGACGACCTTTAGGGTTTGAACGCACCCATTCAAGTTCTTGCGCAATTGATTTTTGACGTGCTTTTTCAGATTTTTGTTCTTGCTGTAAGCGCGCGTCTTTTTGTTCAAGCCAAGAAGAGTAGTTACCTTCCCATGGAATTCCTTCACCACGGTCAAGCTCTAATATCCAGCCAGCAACGTTATCAAGGAAGTAACGGTCATGCGTTACCGCCACAACAGTGCCTTCGTAGTCATGTAAGAAGCGCTCTAACCATGCAACCGACTCAGCATCCAAGTGGTTAGTTGGTTCATCAAGAATAAGCATATCTGGTTTTTCTAGTAACAAACGACAAATAGCAACACGGCGGCGTTCACCACCTGAAAGGTGCTCAATTTTAGCATCCCACTCAGGTAAGCGAAGTGCATCAGCAGCGCGCTCTAGTACGTTATCGATATTATGGCCATCGTGCGCTTGAATAACTGCTTCTAATTCACCTTGTTCTTTAGCCAGTGCGTCAAAGTCAGCACCTTCCATTGCGTACTCATTGTACACCTCATCAAGGCGATTAAGGGCGTGTTTTACTTCGCCAACAGCTTCTTCAACTATTTCTCGTACTGTTTTGCTTTCGTCTAGTACTGGTTCTTGTGGTAAGTAACCAATTTTAGTACCAGGCTGAGGACGTGCCTCACCTTCAAAGTCTTGGTCAACACCGGCCATAATACGTAGCAATGATGATTTACCAGAACCATTTAAACCAAGCACACCAATTTTGGCGCCAGGAAAAAAGAGCAACGAAATATCTTTTAAAATTGTACGCTTAGGCGGCACAACTTTAGATACTCGACTCATCGAGAAAATAAACTTATCAGGTAAAACCATGGAGGAAAGCCTTCAGATAATAATAAAAATTTTAATGTTGTATTGTAGTTGTTGAGAGGTGAAACAGTCAACGAATGGCGGGTGGGAATATATCTTTATCGTTTTATCTCGTTAAATGTATAGTTTTATTTGGGTGTGCTAACGTATTTAAACCATAGTAAAAATAAGAAAAACCCATGACTATACAAAAAGTAATAACAATGTTGGCTTTGCTTACGTTATTTACCACAAATCCCAAAGCTAGCGCAGTCGATTCTCCTTGGCCCGAAATAAGAAAACAAAGAATAAATAAACTCCTGCCAAACGCTTTAAAAGCAGCTAAGGTAGATGCTTGGCTTATTGTTTGTAGAGAAAATAACAACGACCCATTGGCTGACCATATTGGCTGTGAAAACGCAGGTTCGCCAGCGGCATATTTATTTTATTTTAATAAAGGGGCGTTTCATTCGGTAGCCTACTCACCTTCAAGCGAAGCAAAAGCACTCGACGAGCTAAACATACATGAAAAAGTGATCTCGGTGCCACGCAGTGTGTCTGCGTTAAAATACGCGGCTGAGTTTATAAAAAAACAATCCTTTGAGCGTATAGCAATAAATGTCTCTGATCTTAATGCACAGGCAGATGGATTATCGCACTCGCAATACAAGCAATTAGCTAACTTATTAGGCGCAAAGCAAACAGCAAAGCTCGTATCTTCCGAAGAAGTTGTTTATCAATGGCTTTCAATTAAGTTACCTGCTGAAGTTGAAATAATGAAAGAGGCCGCAATGCTTTCAGCAACGTGGCAAATAGAGGCTTATAAAACTATTATTCCGGGTAAAACCACCGATGCCGATGTAGCTAAATTTTTAAAAGCTAAAATGAAAGCACGAGGTGTAACCGATGCATGGGCTGCCGATCAAAATCCTAACGTAAATTCAGGTCCCGATCGTGGGCATTCGCATTCTACAAATAAAGTCATTATGCCGGGCGACGTAATTCAAATTGATTTTGGCGTAAAGCTCTACAATCGCTGGGTAAGTGACATCCAGCGTTTTGCTTATGTACTTAAAGAAGGGGAAACCTCTGCACCAGCCAACATTCAGCAATATTGGGTTAATGCCCGAGATAGCGGTTTTGCCGCATTTAATGCAATGAAACCCGGCGTAAAGGGTATAGACGTGGATCAAGCTCAAACCGTATTAATGAATAAATACAACTCAGAGCCTGTGCCATGGAGTACCGGCCACCCAGTAGGGTATGTTGCACACGATACCGGGCCCAATTTAGGTGGCTCTCGCAGTGCCCAAGTAAGGCCTGCTGCTCATCGTAAACTTAAAGAAGGAATGGTGTTTGCTTTTGATGGTTTTTTTAGTTGGCCTTTAAACAACACCGAGTTTAAAACCATTTCTGTTGAAGAAATGGCTGTAATTACCAAAAACGGCGCTGAGTATTTAATTCCCCCTCAGCAAAATTTAATATTAGTGGGCAATAATTAGTTCATTATTTTAAATGCAGTGAGTTAAGCCTCTTTTTAAGGGGGTGACTCATTGCTTGCCACATACTTAAGTAATAATGAATAAATTTCATTTAGACATCTATACATCTAGAGGTTGATATTTTTTGCTTTCAGTTCATAATTAGCACAAGTTTTTATGAGTAGGAGTTAAAAAATATGCCAATTACCGTAAAGGATGAGCTTCCAGCCATTGCACGTTTGCGCCAAGAAAACGTATTCGTCATGCCAAAAAGCCGTGCAAAAACGCAAGAAATCCGCCCAATGCGTTTGGCTATATTAAACTTAATGCCTAATAAAGTAGAAACCGAAGTGCAGTTTATTCGTTTACTTGCAAATTCTCCTTTGCAAGTAAACGTAGAGCTGCTGCGCCTAGACACTCACCGCAGCAGTAATAACTCAGAAGAACACCTAGATACCTTTTACCGCTATTTTTCAGAGGTAAAAAATAACAATTACGATGCGCTTATAGTTACAGGCGCACCGCTTGCGCATTTAGAGTATGAAGATGTTGCCTACTGGGAAGAGCTTAAAGTCATTATTGATTGGGCAGAGCAACACGTTACCTCTACGTTGTTTTCGTGTTGGGCGGCTCATGCAGCGCTATTCCATAGCTACAATTTAAAGCGCGACTTAAAACCCAATAAGCTGTGTGGCGTATTTACTCACCAATGCCATTTTAAACACGGGGCATTAACCCGCGGTTTTGATGATACCTTTTTAGTACCACACTCACGTTATGGGCACATTGATATAAAAAAAATAAATGCGTGTGACGATCTCGTTGTATTAGCAGGCTCTGAGCGAGTGGGTGCTTACTTATTAAAAAACAAATCGGGTAGCCAAGTATTTATAACAGGCCACCCAGAATACGATGCCGACACCCTAAAAGGGGAGTATGAGCGTGATTTACAAAAAAGCCCAGATGCGCCAAAACCTGAAAACTATTTTCCCGATGATGATGCAAGCAAGCAACCGTCAAAAACGTGGCAAAGCCATGCTTTTTTACTTTTTTCGAACTGGTTAAATTACTACGTGTATCAGACCACACCGTATGATATTAATTTAGTTAGCCAAGATGTGAGGACTAACAACTATGCCGAATAATACAGCCGCCAACAAACAAGCCGAACTAAGTGAAGCGCTTAAAGAGCGCATTTTAATTTTAGACGGCGCTATGGGCACTATGATCCAAACTCATAAACTTGAAGAAGAAGACTACCGAGGCGAGCGTTTTAAAGATTGGCACGTGCTAATAAAAGGCAATAACGATTTATTAAGCCTCACCAAACCCGAGCTAATAACCGATATACACCGCGGCTTTTTAACTGCCGGTGCAGATATTATTGAAACCAATACCTTTAACTCAACCACCATTTCGATGGAAGATTACGACATGGCAAGTATAAGCCGTGAAGTAAACTTAGAGTCGGCAAAACTCGCGCGTGCTATATGTGACGAGTTCACCGCTAAAAATCCAGAAAAACCACGTTATGTAGCCGGTGTTTTAGGGCCAACATCTAAAACCTGTTCTATCTCGCCAGATGTAAACGACCCAGGTTACCGAAACGTAACGTTTGATAAGCTGGTTACTGCGTATGTAGAGTCTACCCTTGCATTAATGGAAGGCGGCGCTGATTTAATACTTATTGAAACCATATTCGACACCCTAAATGCAAAAGCCGCCTCATTCGCAGTAGAAGAAGCCTTTGAGCAAGCCGGGCGCACATTACCTGTAATGATCTCGGGCACTATCACCGATGCCTCAGGGCGTACGCTTTCGGGGCAAACAACCGAAGCATTTTATAATTCTATTCGCCATATTAAGCCTATTTCAATTGGCCTTAACTGTGCCCTTGGGCCAGATTTACTGCGCCAATACGTAGAAGAGCTTTCGCGGGTATGCGAAACATTTACCTCAGTACACCCAAATGCCGGTTTGCCTAACGAATTTGGTGAGTACGACCTAGAGGCTCCTGAAATGGCTGCCGAGATTATCGATTGGGGCAAATCGGGCTTTATTAATATTGTGGGTGGTTGCTGTGGTACAACGCCTGCGCATATTCGTGCGTTTGCTAAAGGGCTTGAAGGGGTAAAACCTCGCGCATTGCCAGAGCTTGATGTTCGCATGCGTTTATCAGGCCTTGAAGCCTGTAACTTAAATTAAGGAGCCGCCAATGACCCAACAAATTGCAGTATTTACCAATGTCGGCGAGCGTACCAACGTAACCGGTTCAGCCATGTTTAAACGCTTAATCATGGAAGAAGATTACGAGACTGCCCTGAATGTTGCTCGCGAACAAGTAGAAAACGGCGCCCAAGTTATTGATATAAACATGGACGAAGCCATGCTGGACTCAAAAGCGGCCATGGTGAAGTTTTTAAATTTAATTGCCTCAGAACCCGATATTTCTAAAGTACCTATTATGGTCGACTCCTCTAAATGGGAAGTAATAGAAGCAGGCTTAAAGTGTATTCAAGGCAAGGCTATTGTTAACTCAATATCGCTTAAAGAAGGGGAGGAACCGTTTAAACACCAAGCTAAAATTATTAAACGTTTTGGCGCCGCCGCTGTTGTTATGGCGTTTGATACCGACGGCCAAGCCGACACCGCAGATAGAAAATACGAAATATGTGAGCGCAGCTACAAAATATTAGTCGACGAAATTGGCTTCCCGCCGGAAGATATCATATTCGACCCTAATATATTTGCCGTGGCCACCGGTATAGAAGAGCACGACAACTACGCAGTAGAATTTATAGAAGGCACACGCCGCATTAAGCAAAACTTACCGCACTGTAAAGTGTCGGGCGGGGTGTCTAATGTATCGTTTTCGTTTAGGGGTAATAACCCTGTACGCGAGGCCATTCACTCGGTGTTTTTATACCACGCGATAAAAGCGGGTATGGATATGGGGATTGTAAACGCAGGCCAGCTTGCGGTTTACGACGACATTCCAGAGGAACTTCGAAAAGCCGTAGAAGACGTAATACTTAACACCGATCCCGGTGCAGGTGAGCGTTTAGTAGAGCTTGCACCTAAATATTCAGGTATGGCACAAGCTGAGCGGGTAGAAGACTTAGAATGGCGCACATGGCCTGTTGAAAAACGCCTAGAGCACGCCCTTGTAAAAGGCATTACTACTTTTATAGATGAGGATACAGAAGAATGCCGCGCAGCTGCCGATAAACCTATTCATGTGATTGAAGGGCCACTCATGGATGGCATGAACGTGGTAGGGGATTTATTTGGCGCAGGTAAAATGTTTTTACCGCAAGTTGTTAAATCAGCCCGTGTAATGAAACGAGCAGTGGCTTACCTAGACCCATTTATTGAAGCCGAAAAAGAAGAAGGTGCCACTAACGGTAAAGTGGTTATGGCCACCGTAAAAGGCGACGTGCACGACATAGGTAAAAACATTGTAGGCGTAGTACTGCAATGTAATAACTACGAAGTAATCGACTTAGGTGTAATGGTACCTGCCGAAAAAATACTGCAAACCGCGATTGACGAAAAAGCCGACATAATCGGCCTTTCGGGTTTAATTACCCCATCGCTTGATGAAATGGTACACGTAGCCAAAGAAATGACCCGTAGAGGTTTTGAGCTCCCACTAATGATTGGCGGCGCAACGACCTCTAAAGCGCATACTGCCGTTAAAATTGAGCCACAGTACGAGAAAGGCGTCGTGTACGTAAATAACGCCAGCCGTGCGGTAGGCGTGGTATCGAGCTTGTTATCTAAAGAGCTAAAACCAGCCTTTTTAGAAAAAACAAAAGCTGAGTACGTAAAAGTACGCGAGCAACAAGCGCGCAAAAAGCCGCGTTCAAAGCCAGTTACCATTCAGCGTGCTCGCGATAACGCAGCACAGCTTGATTGGGATAACTACACGCCACCAGTACCTAAAAAGCTGGGCGTGACTGAGTTTAAAAATGTATCAATAGCCACGTTGCGTAAGTATATAGATTGGACGCCATACTTTATGACGTGGTCAATTGCCGGTAAATACCCGCGCATAATGGATGACGAAGTCGTTGGCGAACAAGCACAAAGCTTATTTAAAGACGCTAACGACATGCTTGACGACCTCGAAAAGTCAGGTACTTTGCAACCTTTAGGTGTAATTGGTTTATTCCCTGCAAATCGCGTGGGCGATGATATAGAAATTTACACCGACGAAACCCGCAAAGAGCTGTTAAACACCTCATGCCATTTACGTCAGCAAACCGAAAAAACTGACTTTGCTAACTATTGCTTAGCCGACTACATCGCGCCAAAAGGCACACCTGATTACTTTGGCGCGTTTGCAGTAACGGGCGGTCTTGAAGAAGACGACCTAGCTAATGCGTTCGACGCACAGCAAGACGACTACAATAAAATAATGGTAAAAGCGGTTGCCGACAGGCTCGCAGAGGCGTTTGCTGAATACCTGCACGAACAAGTGCGTAAAGAGTATTGGGGTTACGCACCCGATGAAAACCTGGGTAACGATGAGTTAATTCGCGAAAACTACCAAGGCATTCGCCCAGCGCCGGGTTACCCAGCGTGCCCAGAGCACACCGAGAAAAAGAAAATTTGGCAGTTACTCGATACCGAAAAACGCATTGGCATGCAGCTCACCAGCTCATACGCCATGTGGCCAGGAGCTGCTGTTTCGGGCTGGTATTTCTCACACCCAGAGGCAAAATACTACGCCGTAGCCGCTGTGCAAAAGGATCAGGTAGAAGACTACGCCAAGCGAACTAATATGACGCTCGCAGAGGCCGAAAGGTGGCTATCGCCGAACTTGGGGTATGAGCCGGAATCATAGCGAAAAGGTTAAATAGCGAAGCGGTCAGTTTTTAGCTGTCAGCTATCAGTAAAACAAAAACGAGCCTGATTAGGCTCGTTTTTTGTTCAGAAAATTATATGTTTAGCACTTAGGGATAAATGTAACTTAATTTTAAGTATGTTACTTTAAAGGTATGTGAACTAATAAGGAAATTAAGTTGAGTATTCTAAAAATGTTTATAGGTGGGATTATTGCTCCCATTTTAGTTGTATTTGTAACTATAAAGTTTTTAAATGATAAGGCAGACCTAAGGGTCTATGTATCACCTATTATCTCTACGGAGTTTGTAAGCTCAGAAACGAGAAACTATCAGCAATCTTTTACTATCAGGAATGAAGGGAATAAATCAGCAAAAAACATTCAATTTTCTGTTGAGGGTAATGTAGTTAAAACTAAAGTTGAGAAACATTTAGCCGTTGATGGTGTTACTGAAAAGTTCCAAAATGGAGACTTTAGTTTAAGTTACTTAAGTTTAAACCCAGGCTCTGAATTTACAGTTTTTATACTTTTTAACAAGGAGGTTACTACTCTTCCAAAAGTCTCTTTTGACGAGGGCGTTGCAACATATGGAGCAAAAAGTAATAGTCTGGATACTGTTATCGCGTTCTCTTTTCCTATCCTTTATATTTTATTCCTAATTAGTTTTTTTAGATGGCTTTATTTTTGTAGCTTATATTTTAATGTAGATGCAAATTTTCTTTTTAAGAGCAAACCTTTAATTCTAACAAATAAAGAATTTAATAACTTAGCAGAATATGTGATTAAAATAGTCTGTGTCCCAAGTTTCCAAAGTTACAGGAAGTCAATTTTTGATTTTAAATCATTTGAGAATATGAATAGTTTGGATGGTAAAAAAGTACATTTTAACGATGAAATAACTAAAAAATTAGAGAGTGCGTTGAATAAACAGTTTATTGAAGAGATGAAATATGCGTTAAGTGAATGCACTAATCTAAATGAACTTGAAAGTTTTTATAAACTAAATAAGCCAAATATCATCACTGATGATATTTGGGCTAAATTCAAAAAAGAACTCAGAACGCAAATAAAAAAAATTGTTCCTAATAATGATTCATTTCATGAGCTTAATAAGCAAATATTAGTAACCTTAGATAAAGGCACTCTAGAGGGGATGAGCAGAGATGAGTATAGTGAGCATGAAAAGATTTTAATCCAATCTTTACCCATTATCCTTGTATCCAAATTGATGGTTTCGCCAATTTTGATAAGAACTATTGGGCTAAATGAATACGAAAGAGAGTTAGGTTATTTGTCAGATTACGATAAACCTAGAGTTGAAAGGCTTTTTTATACATTTAATTTAGTACATGAAAAGGTATTTGATATTGTTTGGTCTTTTAATGAAGATAAACTTAGAGCTTTATTAGAGGATAAGCCCAGTTGGGTTTTAGATAAAGAATGGACGTATATTGAAGATGTAATTAAAAAGTTGCTAAAAAGCATTAAGGTTGAAAGTAAAGCGCTTGAGTTGATAGCAACTATACGGGAAATACCAGAAATACACGTAAATACTAAATATGACCATGAACTTTTAAATGTCGAAAGTTTTAACCGTTATTTGGAACGAATTAGAACAATAGAAGTTAAACAAATAGATAAAGATAAAGTTTTATATCAAAGAGAAATAAAGGTCTCTGCAGCTGAGCGTGAATGGAACTTAAAAGTTGATAAATTACAGAGGCAGTTAGATTCAATAGATCAAATTTTAAATAGAGTTTTAGATGTAGGCAAAGTTGAGTACCCAGAGACGCTTTTCAATAAAGAAAATTGGAATAATTTGATTAAAATAGAATCTATTTTGAAGAATACTGATTAAAGGTCTATTCATGAAGTATCTAAATTACATATTGCTTTGCCTATTTCTACTTTTCACATCGAACACATTTGCGCTTGAGCAGAAGTATCACGAGAGTGTTTTACCTGTTATTGCTGCTTTTAAAATGCAGGATAAAACTGCGATTGCTGCGCATATTCGCTACCCTCTAAAAAGGCAATATCCATTGCCCGACATTAAAAATGAAGCTGAGTTTATTAACCGCTTTGATGAAGTGTTCGACGATGAGCTAGTTGCCGTTATTGGCAGCTCTAATATTAATACCGATTGGGATAAAGTTGGTTGGCGCGGCATTATGCTAAATAACGGCGTGGTATGGGTTAATACTGACGGTAAAATTATTGGTATAAATAGCCACACAGCTAAAGAGCAGGCATTTGCTAAACGCTTAATTGAACAAGACAAGCAATCACTTCATTCAAGTATTAATACATTTGAAGAGCCAGTGCTCGATTGGAAAACGGCTAGCTACCATATTCGCGTTGATGATTTAGGTGATAGAAATTACCGTTATGCAGTGTGGAGTAGTGATAAAAGGCCAAAGGACAAGCCTGATATGGTTTTATTTAACGGTGATATTACCTTTGAGGGTAGTGGCGGGAATCACCACTATACGTTTAAAAACGGACGTTATAGTTACATATTGCACGTTACTGTAATTGGCTGCGATACATCGCCACCTGGTTGGCTTGAAGTATATAAAAATGATGAGCAGTTATTAAAAGAGCGAGTTATAAGTGCTGAGTAGAGTCAACAAACCCTTCTTATTTATACCTAATAAAGCTGCTACTTAATAACAGCTATAAATTGGCGGTTCGCCGATAAAAATTTCAATAAACCAATCCTAAGTGGTAGGCTAAAAAAGTAGCAATTATTCAAACCGTTCTCGCGCAACAAGGAATTCCTTTAAAGCGCTTTGCCAAGGAGTTAAATATGATCACGCTTACCGTTAATGGTAATAAACATGAGTTTACAGGCGATCCGTCAACGCCGGTGCTTTGGTATCTTCGAGATGAATTAAATTTAACAGGGCCTAAGTTTGGCTGTGGTATGGCGCAGTGTGGTGCGTGCACCATACACATTGATGGCGTAGCGCAGCGCTCATGTGTATTACCGGTATCGGCTGTAGTAGGGCGCAATATTACCTCTATTGAAGGGCTAAGCGAGCAGGGTGACCACCCCGTGCAAAAAGCGTGGGTTGAGCATAAAGTACCGCAGTGTGGGTTTTGTCAGTGCGGGCAAATAATGCAAGCGGCAAGCTTATTAGCAGCTAACCCCAATCCCACTGATGATGAAATAGTGAGTAATATGTCGGGTAATATTTGCCGTTGTGGCACGTATCCGCGTATTCATAAAGCGATTAAGTCGGCAGCTAAAACTATTGCGGGCGTTGAATATTTTGACCCAAATGAACAAGGGGAAGAGGTATGAAAAACAACAATACGTACTTTGACCTAAACCGCCGTCAATTTTTAAAAACCAGCGCAATAGGCGCATTAGTATTAGGCACTTATTTTGTAGGCAGTGCACCAAGAGCGTTTGCTGGCGTGTTAGAGCAACCCTCTGAGCAAGCAAAGCGCGCTAACTTATTTATAGCTCTGCGCCCCGATGGCATGGTTGAAATAACCTGCCACCGCTCTGAAATGGGCCAGCAAATTCGTACCGCCATTGCCCAAATTGTGGCAGACGAAATGGAAGCCGCGTGGGATAAAGTGGTTGTTATTCAAGGTAAGGGCGACCCTAAATACGGGGATCAAAATACTGATGGTTCGCGCAGTATTCGCTACAACATGCAGCGCCTGCGCGAAATGGGCGCAAGCGTACGTTATATGATGCAGCACGCAGCTGCTAAATATTGGAAGGTTGACCCACAAACCTGTACAGCTAATCAGCACGTGGTTACCCACAGCTCGGGTAAAACCTTGGCTTATAAAGACCTAATCGACCTCGCGCTTGGTATTACCCCGCCAGAGCCTGACAAGTTAACACTTAAAACACGTAAAGAATGGCGTTATATAAATACCGGTATGGCGCACATAGATTTAACCGATTTAGTAACCGGTAAAGCCACATTTGCTGCCGATGTACGCGAACCAAAAGCGCTGGTGGCTATTATTGAGCGCCCGCCGGTAGTTGGTGGTGTGGTTAAATCGTTTGATGCCAGCGCCGCTAAAGCAATAAATGGCGTAGTTGATGTTATTGAAATGCCTGCACCAAAAGGCGCACCGCAATTTCAGCCAAAAGGCGGCATTGCTATTGTTGCTAAAAATACCTGGGCTGCATGGCAGGCGCGTAAAGCACTAAAAGTAGTGTGGGATGATGGTAAAAACGGCGATTATAATTCAGAAAACTTTAAAAAGTCGTTATTACAAACAGTAAGTGAGCCGCAAGCGCATGTGCGCGAAAAAGGCGATACCACCAACGTATTGGCTAAATCGAGCAATAAGTTAGTAGCAGACTACTATGCGCCGCACCTAGCTCAAGCACCTATGGAGCCACCTTGTGCCACTGCAATGTACAATAAAGACCGTGTAGATATTTGGGCTGCAACGCAAAACCCGCAAGCCGATATGAAAACTGTGGCCGCACTACTTGGTATGGACGAGAGTAAAATTAACGTACATGTCACCATGTTAGGTGGCGGATTTGGGCGTAAATCAAAACCTGATTTTTCGGCAGAAGCTGCTTACATTTCAATGAAAGTAGGACAACCTATTCGCGTTCAATGGACGCGAGAGGATGATATTCAGCACAGTTTTTATCATGCGGTATCGGCTCAACATATTGAAGCGTCATTAGATGAAAAAGGTAATATTGAAGCTTACTTACATCGCACGGCGTTTTCGCCAATTATGTCGACCTTTCAAGAAGGGGCAACATCGCCTGCAGGTTTTGAACTGCGTTTAGGCTTTACCGATAACCCTATAAACTCACCTAACTTAAAGTTAGAAAATGGCGAAGCACCCGCTAAAACAAGAGTTGGCTGGATGCGTTCGGTATCAAATATTTTTCATGCTTTTGCTATTCAGTCATTTATTGCTGAAGCGGCGCACAAAGCAGGGCGCGACCAAAAAGACTATTTACTTGAAACCATAGGCCCTGATCGCATTTTAGATGTAACCGAGCAAAATGCCTCGTACGATAACTATGGCGCCGATAAAGACGTTTACCCATTAGATATTGGTAAATTACGCCATGTTATTGAAAAAGTGGCTGAGATAAGTAAATGGGGCCGAAAGCTGCCAAAAGGTCGCGGGTTAGGTATTGCAGCACACCGTAGCTTTTTAACGTATGTGGCAACAGTGGTTGAGGTAGAGGTATCGGACGCTGGTGATTTAAACGTGATTAAATCGTGGGTGGCTATTGATGCGGGTACGGTAGTAAACACCGATACCGTTAAAAACCAAACGCAAGGTGGTTCTATTTACGGTATTACCACTGCTATTAGCGACGGTATTACCTTTGATAAAGGTCGCGTACAGCAAAGTAATTTTCATGATTACCGCGTACCGCGTATGAGCGATTCACCTTTAGAGGTAGAAGTAGAAATAATACAAAGCGATGCGCCACCAGCTGGTGTAGGCGAGCCCGCAACGCCGGTTTACGCCCCTGCATTGTGTAATGCTATTTTTGCTGCCTGTGGTAAACGCATTAGGCAACTGCCTATAGGTAACCAATTAAAAGCGTAAATAACGTCCTTTTTTAGCCGTTAAACAAAAAAACCGCCAAATGGCGGTTTTTTTAGAAGTTAGCGATTAGTGAGTTTTTTCAAACTCATCTACTTCGCGCTCTGCTTCTTCTTTAGATTTACCATACTGCTGCTGAATTTTACCCACTAGCTCTGTACGGCTACCTTCAATTTTGTCTAAATCGTCGTCAGTAAGATCGCCCCATTTTTGTTGCGCCTTACCTTTAAGTTCGTTCCAATTACCTTTCATACGATCGCTGTTCATAAGTTTATCCTTACTTTAGGTTAGTGAATTGACTGTCAGTTATAAAGTAGCAAGCCTTGTACCAAGAGATAATAATGAATTTATTGTTCTTATTATTAGTTGGTTATATTTTTATGTTAGGTAGTATTGTTTTTGGTGTTGAGTTTTTATTAAAAATTATACATAGCAGTCTGTAATTATTTCTTAATTTTACTATTAAATATTTTATCTGATTTTATTTTTAAAAACATAATGTTAGGAGGGGTAGGTATAATTACCTATTTACTAATGGCTTATATAGGTCAATAGTTCTACTTGAAGTATCTATGCAGTATGTATGAAGTATATACAATTAACCTCTAGGATTATTAGTATGAACAAAATGAATAAACATATATTCACTTTTAGTGCGCTTACCATATTAACCGCGTGTGGTGGTTCTGAGCAAAAAGAGCAGCCAATACTCGATGCTGTTAATTCATCGGTTGAGTCTGTTTCACCTAAGCTTGTTGTAACCCAAGGTGTGATCACGGGCTTTGGCAGTATTTATGTTGATGGTGTTAAGTACAATACAGACACAAGTAACATAATGAAAAATGGTTTAAGCACTCAATTAAGCGCGCTTAGTGTTGGTATGAAAATTAGTTTTTCAGCACAAGAAAATGATTCAGGCGAATGGATTGCCCAAGATGTTGAATACGATACCGAAATTGAAGGCACTATACAAAGTATTGACCGCAGCACAGGCCAACTACTGATAGCTAATACGGTTGTCTATTATAACGACCTAACTCACTTTATTGATACGTCAGAGGCGCTCATTAGTGTGGGTCAAAGGGTTGAAATAAGTGGTTACCCGCAAGCAGATGGTACTTTTTTAGCATCGTACATTGAGGCCGATACGGATGTAAATAATGACGATCATGAATACACGGCAGGCATTGTGTCGAATTTAGATGAAGCCGCATTACAGTTTACTATTAACAATGTAGTGATTGACTACAGCTCAGCCGTACTTGATGGCTTATTGACAAACGATACCTACGTAAAAGTAGAGGGTAATTTACTTGGCGATGTTATGGTGGCAACAGAGGTTGATGCCAGAACAGTTGAAGAGTCATTAGATGTTGATGACGATAGCGTACTACGATACGAAATCGAGGGGTTAATTACGCAAATCAGCGCAACGTCTATGGGAGTTAATGGTCAAGTGTTTGACTTTGCTGATAATATTGACGTTGAAGGCACATTACTTAATGATTTAACCGTGGGTATGTTTGTTGAGGTTTACATTAATAACAATCAAGTCACTTCGGTTGAACTAAAACGCCCAGACTACTCGTCAGACGGAAAAGTAAAAGGCATTATTGAAGATATAGATTCTGTTAATAAAACGATTACTGTTAATGGTGTGGTATATGCAATTAACGAATTTAGCCGATATGAAGACGATGACGAGCAATACTTTAATTTTGATTCTTTAAATATTAACGATTACGTTGAGATAGCTTATTTGAACACGTCGCCGCTTTTAAGTGTTTTAAAAATAGAAAAAGAAGATCAAGACGAATATAACCAAGAATGGGAAATGAAAGGGCAGGTAACTGCTATTTTAAGCAATTCAATCACAGTTAACGGCGCTGAAATACAGCTAGATGCCAATGCAAAATACATTATTAATGATGTATTGGTTTCGTTAGAAACATTTTTAGCACAGCTTGTTGTGGGTGATCGTGTTGAAATTGAAGGTCAATACGATGCAAATAATGTGTTTGTACTTGGTAAAGTTGAACTTGAGAATGATGACGGTGATGACGGTGATGACGGTGATGACGGTGATGACGGTGATGACGGTGATGACGGTGATGACGGTGATGACGGTGATGACGGTGATGACGGCGACAATGGCGACCATATCGGTGGCTATGTTGAATTTGAAGGAACAGTCACTGAGCTTTTGACTGCAAACAGCTTTATGATTAATGGCTATGAAGTACGACTCTCTGCAAATGCAGAATTAGAGCTTAATGACCGAGATGTAAATTTAACAACCTTTATGGCGGCATTAACTGTTGGCAGTATTATCGAAATTGAAGGTCAATGGGTCGGTAATCAATACATACTTGCCTCTGAGGCTGAGCTAGAGTAATTAGATGTACTATAATAACTAAGCCACATTATTGTGGCTTTTTTAATGGCTGGGTGAAAATGCATAAAGACAAACTGATTTCTTTTACATTAATTTTGATCGTTATTTTTAAATTGATTGATTTATCAATAGATATTTTAAGCAATGTGGAACCTGTGCATATTTGGCAAGAGATCATGTTAATTGTGTTATCGCTAGCCTTGTTCGTTTATTTGATGATTGATATTCACAGGCGTAGTACCAATGAAAAGTTAAATTTGGCACAGTTAACGGTTTCGAAAGAAAATATTAGGCTGCTTAATCAGCAATTAGAAAATTCAAAAGTCGTATTTTTTAATGAAATTAAAATGCAGTTCCAAAAGTGGGGATTAACGGCGACTGAAAAAGAAATTGCACTATTGTTGATAAAAGGATTATCAACATCAGAAATTGCTAGCATTAGAAAAAAGTCAGAAAAAACTATAAGTAATCAATCATCTGCTATTTATAAAAAAGCAGACGTATCTGGGAGACATGAGCTGGCAGCCCTCTTTTTTGAGATGTTACTTTAAGAGATTTTAAAATTAGTAAGCTAAAATTTTCATTCATTGAGAGAGTCGATGAAAGTTAGTTACTATTTAATTTGATAGTGCTTTACGCCTATAGTCATCAAATACTAATAATATGAATCGCCGTCGCACGATTATTTTTTGTTACAATGCGTGCAAAGCAATTTTGGGTAAATAGCAGTGCTGCCGGTTCAAAACATATATCAACAACTCGTAACTACATTACAAAGTAACCCTATAATGTTATTACAAGCACCGCCTGGTGCGGGTAAATCAACCTGGTTGCCGCTACAGCTTATGCGCGACGGCCATTATAAACGTATTGTAATGCTGGAGCCGCGCCGCTTAGCTGCACGCAATATTGCCAATTACTTAGCGCAGTGCCAAAACGAAAATGTTGGGCAAAGCGTTGGCCTTCGTGTACGTGGCGAGAGTAAAGTAAGTAGCAACACGCGCCTTGAAATAGTCACCGAGGGCATGCTTACTCGCATGCTACAAAACGATCCAGAACTTAGCGATATTGATTTACTGATTTTTGATGAGTTTCATGAACGCTCAATTGCAGCCGATACCTCACTGGCCTTTGCTTTAGAAACCCAAAGTGCGCTGCGCGACGATTTAACCATACTACTTATGTCGGCCACCCTTGATACAGAGCGCTATACGCAATTTTTTGATTGCCCAGTTATACAATCAAGCGGGCGAAGCTACCCCATAGACGAAGTATATATACCAATAAAAGATGAAAGCCGCTGGCTTGATGCTATTGCACCTTTAATAAAACAAGCACTAAACGAGCAAAGCGGCAGTGCATTAGTATTTTTACCTGGGCAATTTGAAATATCACGCGTACAACAGGCCCTTAATGACTTGCCAAGTAACTGCCTAGTTGCCACGTTATTTGGCGAGCAAGATAAAGCCAATCAGCAAGCGGCGATTGCCCCTGCGCCTGAGGGCATGCGCAAAGTTGTGCTTACCACCAATGTAGCCGAAACCAGCTTAACCATTGAGGGCATTCGCATTGTTATTGATAGCGGTAAACGCCGCGCGGCCAGTTATAACTTAAAAACAGGCGTAACGGAGCTTACAACACAAAGTATATCGCGCTCCTCTGCCGTGCAGCGAGCAGGGCGTGCGGGGCGAATAGAACCAGGTGTGGTGTACAGGCTTGGCTCAAAGCAAACCTTTGAGCGACGTAACAGTCACGACAACCCCGAAATACTCACATCAGACATAAGCCAACTCATGCTTGAAGCAAAGCAGTGGGGCGCAAATATTAGCGAACTCACCTTGCTTGATACGCCAACAACGCAGCAATGCACACAAGCAATGAGCTTACTAACTATGCTTGAAGCCATCGACGGCAAAGGCAAGCTAACCAAATTGGGCAGTAACATGCTGGGTTTTGGGGCGGATATTCGCTTAGCGCATATGCTTTTAAAAGCGCAGGCGCTTGAGACAGAACTCCCTGGTATTTACCGTTTAGCACTTTATTTAGTGGCGCTGCTTGAGAGCCGAATAAACAGTGCCAACGAGCTAAGCTTGGCGCTACATAGCCAACAGCAAAGGCCACACCCAGTATTTAAACAGCAGTTAAAATACTGGCAAAGCCGTTTAAAAGTAACCGACAGTAACAGTGAGCTAAACACCGAGTATTTAGGTTTGCTGGTGGCATTAGCTTACCCCGATCGCATTGCAAAAAAACGCGGTAATGGCTACTTACTTGCCAATGGTGCGGGCGCTGATTTAAACACCGATTACTGGCATAACGATGACTACCTTGCTATTGCAAGCATGGGCGGCCATAAAGGCACGCGTATTTTTGCAGCCACCGCACTTAGCCCATTTGAGCTACAAGGTTACTTACCGCATTTGTTTACTTCGCTTACCCGCTGTGAGTTTGATGAAAAAACCGCGCGCTTTATTCATCAAGACGAAGTAAAGCTCGGCGCTATTACGCTTACAAGCCAACCAAGTAAGCAAAAGCTTGATAAAACCGAGCGCGCTAAAGCGTGGCTTAATTTATTTACCAAGCATGGTTTTGCATTATTTAATGAACAACCCGACGCGCA
This sequence comes from Pseudoalteromonas sp. APM04, assembly GCF_022809815.1. Classification (NCBI taxonomy): domain Bacteria; kingdom Pseudomonadati; phylum Pseudomonadota; class Gammaproteobacteria; order Alteromonadales; family Pseudoalteromonadaceae; genus Pseudoalteromonas; species Pseudoalteromonas sp. APM04. The sequence goes on along the minus strand of NZ_CP094441.1, from coordinate 2,572,408 downwards.
GCAATTATTAATACGCATGAGTTTAGCCAGTCAGTTTATGCCTGATACGTTCCCGGCAATAAGCGAGCAGCAACTTATCAAAACAGCTGATGATTGGTTAGGCGTATATTTACAGGATATAAAAACGCTGGAGCAGCTTAAAAAGTTTAACTACTTTGAAGCACTGCAAAATTGTTTTGACTGGACACAGCAAACAGCCCTAAAAACATTGTTACCGCTTAGGTTAACGGTACCGAGTGGCTCAAATATAAAAATTAATTACCAGTTAGATGGTCCCGCAAAACTTAGCGTGCGCATGCAAGAAGTGTATGGCTTAACAAGTACGCCAATGCTTGCAAATGGCAAGCTGCCACTGCTTATGGAATTACTCTCGCCAGGTAAGCGTTCTTTACAACTTACGCAAGATCTAGCGCACTTTTGGGCTAGTAGTTATCGCGATGTACAAAAAGAAATGAAGGGTCGTTACCCTAAACATTTTTGGCCCGACGACCCAGCCAACAGCGCGGCAACCAATAGAGTAAAAAGCAAAATGTAGGTTTATTAACTTAAAAATATTTGTTTTATTTTTGAGCATGTGAATATAGTGTACCTATAAATAAATCAATACTTTTAACTACAAGGAAGAAGTGATGAAACGACTATTTACATTTGGTTTGCTATTAGTAAGTACCTTTTTGGTTGATGCTGAAGAGGCACTGGACTTAAACAAATTTGCACAGCATTACTACAGCGCCATGACCGCAACGCAAGCGCCATGACCGCAACGCAAGCGCCTAACGCAAGTGAAAAAGAGCTTGAAGCCTACCTTAGCTTATTAACGGACGATGTTGGCAGTCAGCACATACCGTATCAAGTAGATGACTCTCGCACAGCAGAGGGTAAAAAACTAATGCGTAAGGGCATGAGTTTTTACTTAGGCGCGCACACCCACTATGAAAGTGAGCTACTCAATACTTTTATATTTAACGATAGCGGTTTTGCGATTCGTTATAAAAACCACGCTAAGGGCATTCATCCGCAAAGTAAGCAGCCAATCGAGTACACATCAGTAATGATGGAAGTAATAGAAGTTGAAAACGGTAAAGTGGCGATGATCCGTAAATATCATGAATAAAACCATGCATTTACTTTTTATTAATTAGCGTCTTTGAAAGTAGGGGTATTGATAAAAATATACTACGCTTTAATTATAAACTAGTACGTTATAGCTTTAGGTGTAGTAGATGCATGATTTAAAAATCAATATTCTTATTATTGATGACGACGAACTGCTGTTACGTGCGTTAATACGCACGCTTAACCGTTTATGCCCCAGTGCTCATGTGTGCACAGTTCAAGTTGCTACTCAATTTGAACAGCAAATAAATAACAACGCCTTACCTGATATTATTTTTTGTGATTCGATGATGCAACTTCCCACGGGGAAAAACGTTTTAGAACAAGCTAAAGAGCTCTGTCCATCTGCGCTAAGGTGTTTATTAACAGGTGATATGAGTGGGAATTACCAGCTACAATTAAATAATGTAATCCATTTTCACCTAGTTAAGCCTTTTGCTCAGTCACATTTAGAGAGCGTAATAAATAGTGCTATTGTTTTAAAAACACTTCCTATTAGCGGTGAGCATCGCATTATTTTAGGGCAACTCTCTGAGCTTCCGTTTTTAGGTGAGGTAACGCAAAACCTACTCAATGAACTCAATAAAAGCGAGCCTAATATTTCTATTTTAGAAAAAGATGTTAGGCACGACCCTTTACTGGCTGGTAAGGTTTTACAAATTGCTAATTCGGCTTTTATGGGGTTTGATAGTACTACCTCGAGTGTTAAAGAAGCGATTGTAAGGATTGGCTTAATAAACCTTAGAGCAATCGTGGTTTTTTCAGAGTTATCTCATCAGTTACTTAGTAAAAATAAACAAAAAGCAATTAATCACTTAATAGACAAAGGCTATAAAAAAGCAGAGTTATCGCAATCGTTAGCAAAATATATAAAGCAAGATCGCCAAACTCAATTACTCGCATGTGCTGTAGGGTTATTAAGTGTAATAGGTGAGTTAATTATAACGAGTGATCCTCATGGCGACTTAGATAACGAAGTTGTACCTAAGTTTTTGTTAAGTGCTTATTTACTGGCACTTTGGGGGTTTGAACAAAAAATAGTCGATGCGCAATTGATTGATGAATTACCCTCAAAAAAAAGCATATCATTAACCGTGATTCACATGATTGTTGAACATGTGTTTTGCAATAATGCGTTTAACTTTAATCTTGAAGAGTTTGATTTTATAGATGACTTAGCGCTATTTCCCGACATAGAGCAATGGTGGTTAAGTAAATAAGGATAAAACATGAAAGGCATAATTTTTAGAGGCTTAGAGGCACTGGTTATTGAAAAGTGCGGTATGGCGGCATGGGATGAGTTACTTGAAAAAAACGCCCCTGATGGCCGTGTGTATATTTCTGCGCAAAGTTACCCAGATGAAGAGATAATTGGTTTAGCCCAGGATGTAGCGACAGCCCTATCGATGACTATGCCCGAAGTATTAAAAGCATTTGGTGAGTATTTGTTTGGCCACTTAAACAGAAGCCACCCAACGGTTGCGAAAGGCTTTAATAGTTTTGCAGAGTTAATAATGGGGATTGATAAGGTCATTCATGTTGAAGTCGCTAAGCTATACCATGAACCAAACCTACCAGAAATAGAGTCTAAACTGATTGAAGATGGATTTATTTTAATGCATTACCGTTCTAAAAGGCAGTTATGTATGTGCGCAGAAGGGCTTATTTATGGTGCGGCTTCGCACTACGGTATTGATGTTTCTTTAAACCATGTTGAATGTATGCATGACGGCTGCGACAAGTGCGTTATTGAAGTGAAGTATGAGGCTTTAAATGGCTGAAGACGACTATAACTACAAAAAAGCGTATTTGCGTGAAAAAGCGGCAAGAGATCAGTTAGAAGTTTTACTTGAAGATAAAACACGTAAGTTATTTTGCACTAATCAAGAGTTAAAAGAAAAGCTGAGCATGCTAAAAAGCCAGCAGGTAACCATAATGCAAACCGATAAAATGGCAACACTCGGTACGTTATCGGCAGGCGTAGCACATGAAATAAATAACCCGCTTGCTTATGTAATGAGTAATGTAGAAAGCATTAAGTACTTTAAACCAACACTTCATTCATTAATGCAGATATCTAAGCAGTTCATAGATAAGTCTATCTCGGCTTCAGAGCTTGAAGCACAATTGGTTAAGCTCGACCAAGAAACGAATATAGATTTTATTTTAGAAGATTTAGATGAACTGCTCGGCGACACTCATGAGGGACTTCAACGTATCGCTGCCATAGTAAATAATTTGCTTAACTTTGCCAGACCGAAAAATAACTTATTGGCTATGGCTGATATTACTGAGTCATTAAATGGTGCCATTAAGTTACTCGCCAATCAGCTAAAAAGTTGTCAGGTGGAATGTGATTATGAAGAGCTGCCATTGAGTTATTGTAATTTATCGGCAATTAACCAAGTGTTTGTAAATATATTGCTAAATGCAAAGTATGCGTGTGATTTAGTTGATGGCAAGCAAGGTAAAATAGTCATCAAGTTATTTTCAGACGAAAAAAATATTTATATTGAAATTGCAGATAATGGCTGTGGAATGGACGAGCAAACTAAAAGCCATATTTTTGAACCTTTCTATACAACAAAACCAGTAGGGAAGGGAACGGGGATGGGAATGGCCATCGTTTATAACGTGCTAAAAGAGCATAATGGTTCAATTGAGGTAGAAAGTGAGCTTGGCGAAGGTACGCTAATGCGCTGTACTATGCCAATAACATTAATGCCGGAATCATCGTTAAACTAATTATATTGGCGCAGAATAAACCCAAGCACACTTAAAAAACTATAGATAAGCGCTATTTATAAAATGAATTAAGCTACTTCACACCCTAGGGCCTAATAATGACATTAAGATTTTTTGTAATAATAGGTACTTTAATTTTAATGTGCTTTGTGACTAGTTTATTGGTTAGCTATCGATACTTTTTTACGTTACCAACTATAAATGAAAACATTAAAGACTACCAAAATAGAGAGCTATTGAGCCTAGAAATTGCTTTAAACAGAGAGTTTGTTTTCTTAAAAACCCTAAATTACGATTATGCGGTGTGGGATGACTCTTACGATTACATGACGAGCTTTGATAAAGACTATATTGAGTCAAATTATGTGGACGATACCTTTAAATCACTCAAAATAGATGGTGTATTTATTTACGACATGAACTTTAAACAAGTTTATGGGCATACTTTTGATTACATTCAGGAACAATCCTTTGAGCTGCCAGAATTTGATCTAAATACTCATTTACCTAACCGTACTATCCTACCTTATAAAAAAAATACGTCAGAACGCTTCGGTTTTTTAAGAACAGAGCATGGCCCTGTTATGTTTGCATCGCACGTAATTCAACGAACAAATAAAACAGGAGAGCCTGTTGGTAGTATTGTTTTTATTAAAAAAGTAAGGAAATCACAAGTTGCTATGATGGCAGAAGTAGCACAAGTAAAACTTAGCTACTCAATAATAAATGACGATAGCGCAACACAAAATTTACTTGTTTTAAATGGTGGAATCCAAAATGAGGGAATAGCCACTGAGCGACAAAGAATATTGCTAGACATAAATGGTAACCCATTACTGACAATGAATATTGAGCATCACCATCAAAGGTTGCCTGTATTATTTGACTTGTATTTAGTTATTATTTTAATAATGTTTTTTGTAGCCTCTATTATAGGTTTTTTTGTTGTTAATCGTTTTTTTATTACACCATTAATTAATGGTGCATCGGCAATCAATTTGATGTTACTTAAAAATGACCTTCAACCGCTTCATTTTAAAAATCAGTTTTTAGAAATGCGTGTACTTATAAATGGTTTTAATTCCTTAATAAAAGAGGTCAAAAAACAAAACGAACAACTTGAAAAAATAAGTAAAGTAGACGAGCTAACGCAAATTTATAACCGACGTGCCTTTGAAGAAATTTACACATTACAATGGCATGATGCCCACAATCAAAAAACAACGTTGGGATTAATGCTAATTGATGTTGATTACTTTAAGTTGTACAACGACTGTTATGGTCATCAAGAAGGAGATAGTGCCTTACAAGCACTATGTGGTGTTTTAAAAGAAACCTCTCAATCAAATAATGGTATAGCAGCACGCTATGGAGGTGAGGAATTTATACTGCTGTTTAACCAGCTTTCGTTTGAGCAATTTGAACTAATATCTCAACAATTACGAAAAAATGTAAATGCGCTTAAATTACCTCACAAAGGCTCTAAAGTAAGTGATGTTTTAACTATAAGTGTAGGCTGTGCTTTTGCAACGGCAAAGGCTATGGATAATGAAAGCATCACATCCAAATCATTAATCAAAGATGCAGACGTTATGCTGTACGAGGCAAAAAACACCGGAAGAGATAGAGCCTTAATTAAATCAATATAATTAAACCACCATCGCGAATTGTTACTATTAATGCTAAAAGTTTAATACATATTACGTTGCGCTAAACTTCTTTTCCTCCATGTTGCTCGGCTAAATCATCAAGCTCGGCAATGGTATAATCGAAGCCTGTTTCGTCGTAATCGTAGCTTACTTTTACGCTATCACCTCCATTAAAAAGACGTGTTTTAACATCGTTCACTGGCCAGTTTTTTAACTCATGTAAAAAACGGTTGGCCACTTGCGATGATTCAAAACGATAACTAATTTCTGTTTTCATGTATGAGTCTCTGGCTGTTTAACCCCCGTAGTTTGTGCAATTTTGAACGTTAGTCAAGTTTCGATTACAAAAAATAAAAGGAAAAAATGTAAATTTTGTGTTTCAATTAATGCATTAAACTAAGTAGGCAATTGCTTACTTAAACCAAAATATCATGGCGATTTAACATGCATTATAAATTAGTTTTGATAGTAAGCTCAGTCTTTTTTCTTAGTGCCTGCGGTGGTTCTGGCTCAGATGATACCCCAACCGTTAATGGTAACAAGCTTCCTTCTTTAACCCTGTCGGGCTTACCCAGTGATATCACAAAAAGCCAAACTATTGAGCTAAAAGCAACAGCAAGCGATGCTGACGGCAGCATCGCAAGTGTAATTTGGCAACAAACTTCGGGGCCTACGGTGTTAAGTGAGCCAGTAAACGCAAGCTCAGTTAGCGTTAAATTGGCTGATGCACTAACTAACACGCCTTCAGAGTATGCGTTTAATGTTACCGCGACCGATAACGAAGGGGCCACTACCGTTAAAACGGTCAATTTTTTTGCCCGCAATAGCATGGATGCATTTTCTGCAGCTCGGTTGTTGCATCAAGGAAGCATGGGGCCAACGCTTGTAGAAATACAAAACGCGCAAGGCCAAAGTGAGCTGCAATGGCTTGATGCCCAACTGGCATTGCCCATTAACTATCATCGTGACTATATGGTGTTTACTAATGATGATGAAGATTTTAGGTATATAAGCCGAATAGACGCGTGGTGGAAAGCCGTAATGCAAAGCGACGATCAACTACGCCAGCGCGTGGCCTTTGCGCTGAGTGAAATACTTGTAGTGTCTGATCTCAATAACGATTTACGCTCTCAGCCTGAGGGCATGGTGACATATTATGATTTATTGCTTACTCATGCATTTGGTAATTTTCGTGATTTACTTGAGGCGGTAACTTTATCGCCAATCATGGGCACTTATCTTAGCCATTTGGGTAACGAAAAGGCCGATGATGCACTTAATATTCGCCCCGATGAAAACTATGCCCGTGAGGTTATGCAATTATTTACTATCGGGCTTGATGAGCTAAACCAAGACGGTACCGTTAAATTAGACGCTAACGGTAATACTATTGCAACGTATGGCCAAGCAGAAATAGAAGGGTTTGCTCGTGTATTTACAGGGTTGAATCGCCCCGAGTTCATCGGAGACCAGTTTGTTTAAGTCAGGCCACTTTACCTGACTCGTTTAAATTATCATAGTAGTCTGTTTCATATTGAGCTGGTGAAATATACCCAATTGAAGATAATAAGCGTTGATTATTAAACCAATTGACCCACTCTAACGTTGCGTATTCAACAGCATCAACATTCTTCCACGGGCCATTTCTGCGAATAATCTCTGTTTTAAATAATCCATTTATTGTTTCAGCCAATGCATTGTCATAAGAGTCACCCACACTGCCTACAGACGCTTGAATTCCAGCTTCAGCAAGTCGCTCAGTGTATCGTATAGACAAATATTGGCTGCCTCTGTCGCTGTGGTGAATTAACCCTTCGGGGTTGCCACGATGCCAAATAGCTTGCTCTAACGCATCAAGAATAAGCTCTGTGTGCATTGTCGTTGATACACGCCAACCTACAATGTATCGTGAAAAAACATCTATCACGAAAGCGACATAAACAAACCCACTCCATGTGGCAACATAGGTGATGTCAGCTACCCAAAGTTGATTTGGCTGCTCAGCAGTAAATTGACGATTAACTAAATCAAGTGGCTTATCTTGTTGCTCGTCAGGTATCGTTGTCTTATGTGCTTTACCCCGACGAACACCTTGAATTCCCATAACTCGCATCAATCGTTCGACTGTACAGCGGGCGACTTGATGGTCGTCAAGCTGTAGCTGCTTCCATATTTTTCTTGCACCATAAACTGACATATTATCCTCCCACACTTCGCGAATGAGTATTATCAGCTCAGCATCACGCTTTTTGCGGTTAGACAGTCGCTCAGGCTCTCTTTGTATCTGTTTATGAGAATAATACGTTGATGGTGCAATCGGCAATTCCTTGCAAATTGACTCGACACCGTAATGCTCTCTGCAAGCATCAATAAAATCCACTATTACTTCTGTTTGCGGTCGAGCTCCGCTTGGGCGAAAAAAGCGGCAGCTTGCCTCAGGATATCATTCGTTCGCTTGAGCTCTTTATTCTCGCGCTCTAAGACGGCAAGGCGTTCTTCAGTTGATTGCGTATTAGAAGAGGGTTTAGACGGTTGAGCTTGAGATTTCTTGACCCATGCTCTAAGTGTTTCTGGGGTACATCCCAGTTTATCTGAAATCGATACTAGCGCAGCCCAAAGAGAAGGGTATTCATGCTGTTGTGTGGTAACAAGCCTAATTGCACGTTCACGAAATTCTGATGTATAGCGATTTGATTTTTTCATAGTTCCAGTTTCTCAAGTTATTGAGTCTCTGGCAAACACGGGGCGATTCAGGTGGACATTTGCAGGCAGTGAAACATTTAAGCGCAAAAGTCGTGATTATGTTGCGCCTATGCAAGCATTTGAAGAGTACCATTCACAAAAGCAAAAAACGTTATTAAACGGCGACATTATTCCCCAAGGGTATAGTGCGCAAGAGTCGTTACAACTAGCGTTTGATAATTTATTTAACCATCAAAATGTAGCGCCTTTTATCAGTAAGCAGTTAATACAACGACTAATTACATCAAACCCTACACCGCAATATGTAGAGCGAATTGCCAGTGTATTTAATGATAATGGCGAAGGCGTTCGAGGTGATCTAGCAGCAGTAGTAAAAGCTATATATTTAGATGATGAAGCTCGTCATTATGGCAGTGTATTAAGCTACCAAGGTAAAATAAAAGAACCGCTTCTTAAAACAGTCCAATTTTGGCGAAACCTAAACGCAAGGTCACCTGAAGGTTATTATAAAACATGGAATTTAGTTGACCGATATGGGCAAGGGCCTATGCAGTCGAGTTCGGTGTTTAACTTTTTTAGACCTGACTACCAGCCTGCTCAGTTGCGAACAAATTCATTAGTGGCTCCTGAGCTACAAATAGCCGGCGATGCAACGCTTATAGGCACCATGAACGAACACTTTGCCGATTTAGTGTGGAGTACTGCAGAGGCGCACACCGATTTAAATCCAAGCGGTATTTATGTTTACATCATTAACGATATGAATACCTTGCAAAACAATGGGGTTAACTACTTACTCGATCAATACAACGTACTGTATTTTGCAGGCTCTATGAGTAGCGACACACGCCAAGCATTATTAGATTTAGATGCTTATTTTGATGACGATCAATATCGCGAACGGGTATCGTATTTACTTTATATGATTGCTATTTCACCTGAATTTAATTTGCAGTACTAGGAGAGACATAATGAGCATTAATAGAAGACAATTTTTGTCGTTATGTTTAAAAGGCGGTGTATCGGCAGCCGCACTGACTAGTTTGCAACTACAAGCGCTTACAGGCTCTGTTAATGCAGTTGAACTAGGCGACTACAAAGCACTAGTATGCATTTTTTTATACGGCGGTAACGATTCACTCAACATGTTGGTACCCCTTGAAGGTGAGCAGCGTAGCTTGTACGAACAAAGCCGACAAAATTTAGCGGTTGCATCGCCAATTACTTTAAATACTGCAACCCAGTTTGCAGGTGGTGTAGGGTTGCATCCATCATTGTCGCCTATTCAACGTGTTTTTAATGAATCTAATTTAGCGTTTGTTGGTGGGGTGGGTACCTTGCTTGCGCCAACAAGTTATAACGATTACAAAAATAATGCAGTGGTGTTACCTAAGCACTTATTTTCTCATAATGATCAGCAAGCATCTTGGATGTATGGCCGTGAAAAACAGTCGCTGAACAGTGGTTGGGGAGCACGTTTGTTAGAGCGTTTAAATCAGCAGGATCAGTTTGCTGCCAATGTGTCGTTAGATGGAACTAATCTGTGGCAAACAGGCAGCCAAACAAAAGCGTTTGCACTAAATAAAAGTGGGATTAGTCGTATAAATGCATTTGGCGGTTATCAACCACGCACAGACCATGTAACTAACATTATGAATCGTATAATGGGCAATACTCATCATCCGCTTAGTGATGCTTATGCAAAAAGCTTTAATTCGGCTATTAACAATACTCAAACTATGAACAATGCGTTAGAGACTGCCCCAGAGCTAATAACACCATTCAGCGAATCTAGTATTTCTCAGCAATTGGCCGCAGTGGCAAAAGCAATTAGTGTGCAGTCTACTTTAGCAACACAGCGCCAAGTGTTTTTTGTTTCAATGGGCGGGTTTGACACCCACGACAACCAATTAGAAACCCACCCGCTTTTGTTAAACTCATTAGCGCAAAGCTTGAGCGAGTTTAATAGCGCAATGCAAGAGCTAAATATGGCAGACAAAGTAACGACCTTTACGATGTCGGACTTTGGTAGAACGCTGACCTCAAATGGTGATGGCACCGATCATGGTTGGGCGGGCAATCAACTAGTAATGGGAGGAGCAGTTAAAGGAGGCGATATCTATGGTGAATTTTTAACGCAGCATTTGGACGGCCCGCAAGACGTTGGCAGTGGCAGGCTCATCCCGAGCGTGGCAAATGAGCAATACTTTGCCTCATTGGCGCAATGGTTTGGCGTTCCATCATCTGAATTGAGCGATATTTTTCCTAATCTGACTAACTTTGATCGCACAACATTGGACTTTTTTATGTAATTAGTTGCTAATGGTAAACCAAAATCAAGCACGTGCAGTATAAGTGCTGTTTACAAAATAACAATTACACACAAAATGGAGCACAAGAATGAAGATTTTAGTCAGCTTGGTGAGTTTAATCGCCTTTTTACTGGTTGTATTACCAGGCCCTTTATACAAGTTTGGCATCGTTGATTTAGGCCTTGCTTTTACAGGCTTTAGATACGGCGTGTATGTGGGTGGTGCAGCACTTGTTTTACTGCTAGTGCAGTTAATATTTATGCGTAAAACCTCTTCATTTGGTAGTGCTATCGTTGCTGTAGTATTTTCTGTGGTTGCTATTGCTATGCCGCTTAACATGATGAATAAAGCCAAAAATGTGCCGCCAATTCATGATATTTCAACCGACTTGGTTAACCCGCCTAAATTTGTTGCTATAGCACCACTTCGCGCTGACGCACCAAACCCAGTTGAATACGCAGGGGAAGAAACCGCGGTACAACAACGTAAAGCTTACCCAGAACTAACAACACTTAACTTTGCACAGTCGCAAAGTGATTTAATTGCAGCAACCGAGCAAGCAATTAAAAATTTAGGCTGGGAATTGGTAAGCGCTAATAAATCACTTGGTTTAATAGAAGCAACAGACACCACAACGTGGTTTGGCTTTAAAGACGATGTTGTTGTTCGTATTGTTGATGAAGGTACTGAGCGCTTTGTTGATATAAGAAGTAAATCTCGTGTTGGTCGCAGCGATTTAGGTAAAAATGCCGAGCGTATTAATACTTTAATTGACGAAATTAACGCAGAGCTTACTAAGTAACACTGCCTTAAATAGTAGTATGTGATTGAGCCCAAATAATATTTGGGCTTTTTTGTGGCTGCTTTTCAGTTTGTATTCACTCCTCAAAGTACATACTCAATGCGTTTTAAATTTTTAAACAACTATGGAGTTATGATGAAAACAGTAGGATATGCAGCAAAAAGCCAAGGGTCTGAGCTTACAGAGTTTGAGTTTGAACGCCGCGATTTACGAAATAACGATGTAGAAATTGAAATTTTATACTGCGGAGTGTGCCATTCAGATTTACACACCGTTAGAAACGATTGGGGCGGTGTAAAATACCCACTCGTGCCAGGCCATGAAATTGTTGGCAGAGTTAAGTCGGTTGGTAGCGATGTTAAAAAATACAAAGAAGGTGATACCGTTGGCGTAGGCTGTATGGTTGATTCATGTAAAAGCTGCGATCAGTGCGACAATAATGAAGAGCAATTTTGCCGTGAGGGCATGGTTGGCACTTATGCCGGTAAAGACAGAGAAACCGGAGAAATGACCCAAGGCGGGTATTCTAAGCATGTTGTAGTTCGTGAAGAGTTTGTACTTTCAATACCACAGAGTTTAGATCTCTCACGCGTAGCACCGTTGTTATGTGCAGGTATTACTACGTATTCTCCACTACATAAATGGGGCGTTAAAAAAGGCAGCCGTGTTGCAGTTGTAGGCCTGGGTGGCTTAGGTCATATGGCGGTAAAAAATGCCGTAGCAATGGGGGCTGAGGTAACTGTTGTTGGCCGAAGCGAATCTAAAAAAGAAGATGCTGTTAAACTTGGTGCCCAGCATTACTTAGTTTCAACAAATGATGACGAAATGAAAGAGTCACAGTCAGCATTTGATGTGATCATTGATACAGTGCCTGTTAAGCACGACCTATCAATTTATACACCGCTATTAGACATAGATGGAGCATTAATTATTGTTGGTCAAGTGGGGCCTGTTGAAGAGTTAAATACAGTGCCATTATTAATGGGACGACGTCAGGTTGCAGGTTCACTTATAGGTGGTATAGCAGAAACGCAGCAAATGCTCGATTTTTGTGGTGAAAACAATGTATTACCTGAGTGTGAAATGATTAACATTGACGAAATTAACACTGCATACGAACGTATGGAAAATTCAGATGTACGATATCGTTTTGTCATTGATATGGCGTCGTTAGATTCGTAAAAATTTATTGATATGAAAGTAAAAGAGCGGCTTATCAGTCGCTCTTTTTGTGTTGTGATTAATTAACTGTGTTTAAATTGGGTGACTTATTAAGTTGTAAATAGCTCAGCAACCACATTCCTAAGCCACCTAAAAATAATGCCGCAGCGACATAGCCAGTTTGATTTGGCGCAGCCCCTTTGGCAATAGCGATTCCACCTACCCACGGGCCAATTGCGTTTGCTGTATTAAATGCACATTGAACTAATGCGCCTATCATCGCGTGACCTTCAGGTGCTACATCCATGAGTAGGCTTTGAATTAATGTCGCTAAACCGACACTACAACCGATGAAAAAAATAACCGCATAAAGCACCCAAATATTATAACTTGCCGTAACATAAGCAAATGCAAAAATAATGGTGCATACAAGCGCAAAGCCTGTAGTTTTTATTGCCGACTTATCTGCAGCTTTTCCTAAAACGTAATTACCCAGTGTACAGCCAATGCCAAACATTACCATTGCCACTGAGATAGTATAAGGCGCTGTATTTGTTACATCTAAAATGGTGTCAGCAATGTAGGTATAAATACAAAACACACCACCAAAGCCAATAATAACAATGCCTAGAATTGACCATACGAGCTTGTTTTTGAGCACACCAAACTCGTTTAATAAGTTAGAGGGTTTAGCGTTATCTATGTTGGGCACGACTTTATAAACTAAAATAAATGCAACAAAAGCAATCGCTGCAGCACCAGCTAAACAGTAACGCCAACTTAAATTTTGGCCTACCAATGTTACAACGGGCACACCAACAATAGTTGCAATGGTTAATCCCATAAATACTTTTGACATAAAGCTGGCTCGTTTACCTTGCGGCGCAATATCAGATGCAAGCAAAATGGCAGCACCAAAATAAGCGCCATGAGGCAATCCACTCAAAAACCTAAATATGATTAACTGCTCTAACGACGTAGCCAATGCACTAAGCCCATTAGATACACACATTAAACTTAAAAAAATCAGCAGTGCTTTTCGTTTTCGCATATTAGCCGTTGTAAGCATTAACACAGGTGCACCAACCACTACGCCTATAGCATACGCGCTTATAGCATAACCACTTTGAGAAGGTGTAGTATCAAATGTTTCGCTTATAAGGGGCAACATTGGCATCATCGAAAATTCAGATAAACCTAAAATAAAGGTGCCTAACGCCAGCACAATTAAAATAGCCGTTTTATTTAGCTGATTGGGTATAGATGTAACATCAGGTTTCATAAACCCCCTTTGAATTAGATGTTTAAATATAAAAAAGTAACGCCAGAGCAAAAAAGCACTATGGGTTATAAATGCAAAAATTTATGAAATGAATATAGAAAAACTTGAAGCAATTAGTTTAAGTGAAGCGACAGGCTAAGTCATTAGATAGAGTTAAATAAATACGATTTATATTATTTAATTAGCACCTAGATACTTAACAAACGCTACAGCTGTGATGAGGGCGAAGAATGAAAAACCGCTTAAAAGTACTCAGGGCTGAGCGAAATCTAACACAGGCTAAACTAGCTGAATTATTAGATGTATCGCGCCAAACCATTAATGCAATTGAAAAAGGTAAGTTTGATCCCAGTTTACCGCTGGCGTTTAAAGTAGCGCGGTTATTTGAATTAAAAATAGAAGATATTTTTGATGATGAATAACGCAGGCATATTTAAAATAAAATGAGCAAAGTGCGACAATTTGTCGCGCTTTTATTCTAGCCTCACGAATTATAATTAGTCCAACTATTACAGTGGCATAATTATAAAATGGCAGATTTAAGCAACACTCCAAACACATATTTATTAACGCCTTTGGCTTTTTTTATAGGCAGCATGTTTTCTTCAGCAGCCTTTGCAGACGACACCTCTTTAGAAGTTATTGAGGTTCATGGACATTCGCAAAATAAACATCTTGCACTTGGTTCTGCAGAATCATTACTAAATGATTTAGGTGTGGATTTTTCTGCTGCAGGTGGGGTGTCTAACTTGCCTATTTTAAATGGCTTGATGGGCGATAGAGTAAAAGTATTGGTCGATGGGGCTGATGTTACAGCGGCATGTGCTAATCATATGAACCCTCCGCTTTCGTATGTTTCTGCTAATCAAATTACGGCTTATCATGTTATTGCGGGTATATCAGCGGTAAGTGCCGGTGGCGATAATATTGCAGGGGTGATAAGCGTAAATACTATTTCACCACAGTATAGCCAAAGTAATGAGCTTAACTGGCACTCAGGCTATGTATCTGCTCAATATAATAGCGTAAACAATGCGCGAAAAGTGGGGGTAGGAGCACGTATTGCGAGCAATACCCTGAGTTTTAATTACCAAGGTGCGTTTAGTGATGCCAAAAGTTACGACGACGGAAATGGAGACTTGGTATTAGATACCTTATATCGCGTTCAAAACCATGCGCTTTCTGCAGCAATACGAGACGAAAAACAACAGTTTGTAATTAAGCTTACACATCAAAAAATACCTTATCAGGGCTTTGCTAATCAGTATATGGATATGACTGATAACACAAGTTATGGCGCAACGGCCCAGTACAAGCGTGTATTGGAAAACAGTGAATTGGAAGCCCAACTTAATTGGCATGAGGTTAAACACGAAATGGGTTTTTTTAGCGCTGAAAAAACAGGCATGATGCCAATGAATACCGATGCGCGCGATATAAGCTCTCAAATTAAATGGCGTTTAAACCTAGATAGCAATAGCAGCCTATTACTTGGGCAAGCATTTTATGATTACCGAATTGATGATTGGTGGTCTGCTGTTGAAGGTTCCGCCATGATGGGCCCTAACGATTACATTAATATAAATAATGGTCAGCGTAAGCGTATTGCAGCATTTGCAGAATTTGAGAGCCAAATAAATACTCAGTTGTGGTTAAATTCAGGTATACGTGTTGAGCATGTAAATACTCGTGCTGACGATGTTCAGCCATATAGCGAAGGTATGGCAATGATGACTATGAGCGCCATGCCAATGCAGCCTAGTAACGCAAGTGCCGCTGCTGCTTTTAATAGCAAAGAGAACGATAAATCAGACACGGTGGTTGATATCAGTGTATTACTTAATTATCAGCTTACTCATACTGACGAGATACAGGTTGGTCTTGCTCGCAAAAACAGAGCACCTAATTTGTATGAGCGATACAGCTGGGGTGTGAGCAATATGGCAACCACCATGATTGGTTGGTACGGTGATGGCAATGGCTATATAGGCAACCAAAATTTAGAAGTAGAAACCGCGCATACAATAAGCTCTACTTATATTAAATCGGCTCAAAACGACGACTGGCAAGTAAGTGCTAACATTTGGTATACCAATGCATCTGACTACATTGATGCAGACCTCGTCAGGTCTTTTAATCGATTTGGCTTAGAAAACACAACACGTAACATACTTAAATTTACTAATACGGATGCCGTATTGTATGGGGTTAAGTTAGATTTAGCCGCTAATATTCATCAATCTAAAGCACTCGGTAATTGGCAATTAAATGCCAATATTACTAATACACGTGCAAAGCGAGATGATACCAACCAGCCGCTTTATCAAATAAAACCACTGCATACCAAGCTTGCAATTAACCATCAACTCGGCCGCTTTGAAAATACGCTGTCGTGGCAATGGAATGATGCTAAAACACGCGTCGATAACAACCGATTAGAAAACCAAACCGATAGCTACAACATTGTAAATTTAGGTTCAAAAGCGTCATGGGGCGACTTAACGTTAAGTGCACAAGTGAGTAATTTATTTGACGAGTACTATCAATTACCGCTTGGTGGGGTGAGCATTGCGCAGCTTAAAAAAGGCGAAAGCACGGGTTTTGAGCAGCTCGCAGGGCAGGGGCGTTCGTTTAATATAGGGATGAGTGTCGCATTTTAAGGTGATTATATAATTTACAACTAAGAGCAGATTACGGCTGCTCTTGGTTTTGTTCAATTTGGGTTGGTTGTTCTGCTTGTTGTTCTAGCTTCTCACGATCAGCTTTTGATATATACGCGGGCTTATTACTTTTGTGTAATTTAGCGTTAGCGCGTTTGTCTTTCTTTTGAAACTTTGTGACTATTTTTTTACGACGATTCACACTGATTTACCCCAATTATTTTAAGCCACCTATTATACCGCTATCCATATTAAAGCCGCCATATAAATATTTACACTTAATAGTTTGTTAAATTACCGCAAAGCGCTATTTGTAATGCTATGTGGGCGCTATAATTAAAGCCCTTAGTTATTAATTAAATGGAATAAGTTTTGAAAAAGTTAGCTTTAGCAAGTGCTCTTTTGTTCGCGTTTAGCGCGCACGCACAGTTACATAAAAATATTGATAATGTTGCCGATTACGCTGTAGATACCTACCAAAATGCACAAGTACACACGCTAACTAACTTAGTTGCTTTTCCTACAGTAAATAAAGATTCAATACCCGCACCACAAAACCCAGATTTTATTAACTTTAAATCGGTATTAAAAATGAAAGCTGCAGAGCTTGGGTTCGACTATCAAGACCTTGGTTACACTGTGCTTATTGGCATGGGTAAACAAACAGACAAGGTAACAGTGGTAACACACGGTGATGTGCAGCCAGCTAATGCGAGTAAGTGGAAGCAAAACCCCTTTATTATTGATACCTCAGAGCCGGGTAAATTAGTAGGCCGTGGTACCGAAGATGACAAAGGCGCTATCGCTACTGCGCTTTACGCCATGAAAGCGATTAAAGATAAAGGTATTGAGCTTGATAACCGCATTGAGCTGATGATTTATCTGGCTGAGGAGTCTGATTGGGGCCCACTTACTGAGTTCATGAAAACATACGAGCAACCAAAGTATGCAGTAACCATTGATGCATCATACCCGGTAGTGGTTGCTGAAAAAGGTTGGAGCTTAATTTCTCCTACATTTAATGCCATATCAGATCAAAAAGCAGTGTATGTAAGCGACCTTGCTGGTGGTGCTTTCAAAAGCCAAATACCAGAAGATGCAAGTTTAGTACTGCATAATGCAAACAATGCGCTAGTTAACCAACTAAAAACAAGAGCCAAGCAACTAAATCAAGTTGAATTTAACTTTAGTAAAAAAAATAACGCCATTGCCATTAATGTAAAGGGCATGTCTGCCCATTCTTCTGAGCCCGAATCTGGCGTGAACGCCATTGCACATTTAGCCGAGCTATTTGATGGAATCGCACTTGAAAACAATAGCGATGGACAGCTTATTAAATTTGTAAATCAACTGATAGGGTTAGATCTTCACGGTAAGCAGTTTGGCGATATTGCCTATAAGCATGACTTTATGGGCCCAATGACCGTAGCCCCAACCGTCATTGAGCGCAGCGGGAATAAGCTAACGTTAGCTGTTAATGCTCGTCGCCCTGTTGGTAAAAGTGAAGATGTATTAAAGCAACAAATAGAGACAGCCGTTAATCAATGGCAAGCTAACAATAAAGTTACACTCGAGAGTATAGATACAGTGATAGGTAATCCTATGCTGTTAGACAATGCGCCGCATGCGCAAAAGCTACTTGATATATTTAAGCACTTTACCGGCGACGAAAAAGCCGATTTTGTATCAATTGGTGGAGGCACTAACGCAAAACTATTTGATAATGCAGTATCGTTTGGACCTTCAATGCCAGGAAAACGTTATACAGGCCACTCTGAGCATGAATTTATTACACTTGAGCAATTAGAGCTTAATTTACGCATGTATACCGCAATGATGATTGAGCTTGGTAATATGTAAGCTCATAAGTGTTTTAATATGAAAGCCGCCTTGCTTAACTAGTAAGGCGGCTTTTTTGTATCTGTTAAAGTTGGGCCACGAAGCGAATATTGTATTGATCGTCGTCATTATTATCGGTGTAACTTGCAGTGATATAGTAGCTATCGTTAAAAAGTCATACGTGCAGATAGAATACTTCAATCTAAAAGTAAGTGAGCTAAATTGACCGTTGAAAAATGCCTACAAATAGTGGGTTTATAATGAGGTAATTAAAATAGAGGTGAGCTATTTACAATTCTTTATAAACCAGTGGCTAATTATTATAAAAAACTTAACAAACTCTCTTCAAAATGGTAAAAATCATACTGTGTAAATGTATTAATACAGATGGATAGCAGTAATATGGACTTTTTGAATTTAGCACTTACGTTTCCTACCATTATTTTCACGGCCCTGCTTTTGGTTGTAATCCTTTTTTGGGTGATCACTTTATTAGGCTTTGCTGACATTGATATGTTTGAATCTGATTTAGACATAGAGCCCAGTTCATCTAATTCAAATAGCGCCCATTCAGCGTTAAACTTTGGTTTTGGCAGTATTCCTATTACGGTATCAATTAGTTTAGTGGTTATGATTAGCTGGCTAATTAGTATTTATGCACATAAGTTTTTTGCTTACCTACTTGGTGATGGTGTTTTATTTTATGTGTTTGGCTTAGCGATGCTGGTAGTAAGCGCGATTATTGCTTTACCAATTGCAGTTATTATTTCAAAACCATTACAACGCTTTTTCTCAAGTGTAGAAACTTCTCGCAGTAGCGACTTATTGGGTCTTGAATGCACGGTTGTTACTGGAAAGGTGACGCCAACGTTTGGTCAAGGCAGAGTTAATTTTCAAGGCACTGAGCAACTCATTGAAATTAGATCGCATGACGAATACCCCTTCAGCGCAGGTGATACGGTAATATTACTTGAGCATATAAAAAAGCAGCATTGTTATATTGTTACTGCCAAACCTTGGTAACACAACTCCGTTTTTGCTGTAAATAACACATAATAAATCGATAATTACGTTAGGACATAACATGGAATTTTTAGATAACTTACTACCTATATTAACGTTTGTAGGTATAGCGATAGCGGTCATTTTTGCTATTTTGTTAATTGTTGGCAAGTTTTATCGCAAAGTGGAACAAGGCCAAGCTCTCATTATAAATAAAATGAAAAGTGAGCCAGACGTTACCACTACCGGTGGCATTGTTTACCCTGTTATCCATAAAATGGAAGTGATGGATATTTCAACAAAGCGCATGGTACTTGAACGTAAAGACAAAGGCGGCTTGATTTGTAGAGACAATATACGTGCCGATATCGCCATTACGTTTTATATTCGTGTTAATGAAAACAAAGACGATATTTTACGTGTAGCAAAGCAAGTAGGTTGTGCACGTGCATCAGAGCATGAAACGCTGCAAGAATTATTTGAAGCTAAGTTTTCAGAGGCACTTAAAACGGTTGGTAAGCGAATGGATTTTGTTGAGTTATTTACTCACCGAAACGAATTTAGAGACAACATTAAAGAAGTGATAGGGCAGGATTTATCTGGCTATACACTTGAAGATGTTGCCATTGATTATCTAGAACAAACGTCGATTGAAAAGCTTGATTCACAAAATATTCTTGATGCGGAAGGTATTCGCCGTATTACCGAAATGACGGCAGCGCAAAATGTATTAACCAATCAGTTAAAATGTGATGAGCGCGCAAAAGTAGAAATACAAAACCAAGAAGCCACTGAGAAATCACTTGAAATAGAACGCCAAAAGCAAGATGCAATGTCGCGTCAAGTTCGTGAAATTGAAACCGTTAAAGCGCGTGAACACGCCGAAGCTGAAAAAGTACGCCACGAAGAGCGTTTAAAATCAGAGCAGGCTCGAATTCAATCTGAAGAGTCAATTGGAATTAGCGAGCAAAATAAGCAGCGTGAACTTGATATTGCAGAGCAAAACCGACTGCGAGTACTGGGTATTGAGGAAGAAAAAGTTTTACGCTCTCGTGAAATAGAAGTGATTGAACGAGAAAGAGAAACTGAAATTTTACGTATTAACAAAGAAAAAGCACTTGAAGTAGAACGCAAAGAAATTGCTGATGTAGTGCGCGATCGCGTAATAGTAGAAAAATCGGTAGCTGAAGAGCAAGAGCGTATTAAAGATGTGCAGGTTTTAGCAGGTGCAGAACGTGAAAAAGACGCCATTATTATCCGTGCAAAAGCGGAAGCAGAAGAAGCACTAGTTAAAGATATTGAAGCTGCTAAAGCGCAAGAACAAGCCGCTGAATTTAAAGCTCGTGAACTTGAAACAATGGCTAATGCAGAGCTGCGCATTGCTAATCAGCAAGCTGAGTCTAAAAAGATACTTGCCCAGGCACACCAAGTTGAAACAGCTGCACAGGGCTTAGCTGAAGCAGACGTAATTACAGCTAAAGCACAAGCAAACGCAATGCAAGGTGAAGTGGATGCTAAAGTGTTGCGTCAAAAATTAGAAGCCGAAGCGCAAGGTAACCGTGAAATAGGGCTATCTCAAGCACAAGTACAAACAGCCATGGCTGATGCGAATGAGAAACAAGGTGAAGTTGAAGCCATTAACCTTGAGCGTAAGATGCTTGCTGAGGCGAAAGGTCTTGAAGAAAAACTACAGGCGCTAAATGCGATGGACCAAGATGCCCGTGATTACGAAAGCTTTACACTACAACTAAACCAGCAAAAAGAGCTAGTGTTGGCTAAAATTGAGGCAGGCAAAGATATAGCAGAGCATCAAGCTCAAGTGATGAGCAAAGCACTAGGCGATGCCGATATTAATATTATGGGCGGCGATGGCCAGTTCTTTAACCAGTTTATGAGTGCTATTAGCTTAGGTAAATCAATAGATGGTTTAGTAGATGAAAGCAAAACAGTACAAACTGTATTTAAAGATCACTTAAATGGCGATCGCAATTTAATTGAGGATTTGAAAGGAGTATTAGCGGGCGCTAACGGCTCAGCTGAAACCATGAAAAACCTCAATATGAGTAAATTATTAAAGCAATTGAGTAACACCACTGCGGCTGAAAAAAGCCAATTACTAAGTATGCTAGGGGGCAATATGGGCAGCGGCCTTGACGAGAAAATAAAACTCGACCCGCAAGACTAACTCCCTCTCAATCTATAGCCGTAATTTATTTACGGCTTTTTTGATCACACATACAAAAGTAATACTGCAGGAAAGGTTTAATGACGGACTCAACACAACATGCTTTAGAGCAGGGATCGTACGATTTAATCAAGCGTCGCTTAAATAATTTTGGCGCAACACTCAAAACGCAAACAGATAACGTTAATTCGCAGCGTATTAGCGAGTTTGGTAGTACAGAGCTTCAAGTTAAAGGGCGCGTGCGTGCGCGAACCGAGCAAAACTGTACGCCTCGTGATATTGTGATTGTAGGCGACAAGGTTATTTTTGCTTACAACGTGTTTTTAGGTCTGAAAAAAGAAACCTCAATTGAAGATGTATTTAGTGTGCACAAATTGGTTCAGCAAGAGGACCACTTTGAGATTGAACCCTACCCAGAAAAAACCTTATTTTTAAACGATACTCGCTTTATTCGCGATTTTGAAGAGCTTTATACTTACTACAAGCAAACTAAGCTGCAGCACCTATATCAGCAAAACGGTAAGTTATTTGCGTTGTTTCAGATTGGTGAAAAGCTCTCTGACGTGCGAGTGTTTAGATGGGAGATACACCCAGATAACACTATTCATTATATAGATAATCGCGGTGAACGCGATATAAAGCACGCACACGATTATGATTTTGAATGGCAACAAACAGACCGCAGTGACCATGTTGAAGGGCGTCACGGTCATATAAATATTGCTGATACCGTATTTGTTGAAACCATTGGTGGCACACTCACCATAAAAATAGAAAACAGCACCGAAACCGGCGAAGGCATTCATCAAGAACCTGTTGAAGATAAAAACCAATCGCTTGCTGATAGCGAGGTTGAATACGCGCAAGTGGGTGACTTGATCTTACTTAAAATTTTGCCATACCGAGAAAAGCAGTGGCGCTATTTTATTTTTAACAGCCGCACTTTGCAGGTAATGCGCCAAGATGCCATTGGTAGCGCATGTGTTACGCTGCCTGAGGACCATGGTATTATTTTCCCCGGTGGTTACTATTTGCAGTCGGGACAGGCTCGCTCATTTGAAGAACAAATTGATGATTTAGAATTTCATCGCCAAGTTAAATCGCCCAATGGCGAAGATGTATTGTATGTATTTTATGAGCCAAGCGAAGGACGCTATGCTTTATTTGCCTACAACATTATTGATAAAAACTTACAAAACCCAATTTACTGTCACGGTTATGGTATTTACAACGATGGCATAGCGTTAACCTTCAAAGCCGATAATGAACAAGCTGAACGCGTACACCCAATCCAAATATGGCAAAGCCCATTTGTATCAGCTGAGTTTGCCGCCAATGCACCTGCTTTAACGAGTTTTTTTGGAAAAATTGGTAACCCCGATTTAGTACGCGGTATTTCAGATTTATATAGTGTATGCAAAGCTATTAACGAACAAAGCCCAAGTTTGTTTCACTACGAAGATATGATTTCGCTGAGCCGAAATATATTTGATCGCTACCATTGGCTCAACGAAAGTGAGTTTGCTGACATAGCGCAAAGCTTGCACAGTATTTTTGAGACAGCTGAACAAGTACTTGATGAATTTGAAAAAGTAACTGAAATACAGAACAAAGCTAAGCAAGCACTTGCAGATATAACTAAACAGTACACAGAAGTAACACGAGAGGTTCGCCCCGATAGCTTTAAAGCTGTGTCTGAATTTGTTACGGCAATAGACGCGTTAAAAGTACTAAAAGGGCAAATAATCAGCCTTGAAGATATTAAGTACATAGACACAGATGCGCTCAACCAGTTACAAGCTGATGTAGATGAGCATTTGAGCGGTGTAAGCCAAGCTACTGCTGCTTTTTTACAGCAATCAACAGCACTAGAGCCGTATCATAAAAAATTAAAAGAGCTCGAAGAGCTAAGCGCTAAGAGTGAAAGCGTAACCGAACTTAAAACCTATATTGCCGAGCTTGATAAACAAAGTGTAGAGCTTGATTTACTTAACCACACTATGCTTGATTTAGACATAGACGATAGCCGTATTCGCACCCAAATTTTAGAAGATATTAGCGGTGTGTATGCGTTAGTTAATAGGGCAAAAGCAGGCATAGAAATACGCCAAAAAAGCTTAGGCAGCGTTGAGGCTAAAGCTGAGTTTGCCGCCCGTTTTAAGTTGTTTTCGCAAAGTATTACTAATGCATTAAATAATGCAAAAACCCCTGAGGCGTGTGACGATCAATTATCGCGTTTGCTAATACAGCTAGAAGAGCTCGAGTCGCAATTTAGCGATTTTGATGAATACCTCAGCGAAATAATAGCCAAGCGAGACGACGTTTACGAAAGCTTTGAAGCACATAAGCAAAGCCTAATTGATGCGCGTCAGCGACGTGCGCTTAATTTAGCAAATGCCGCAGAGCGTATTTTACAGGGCGTTAATCGACGTTCGCAAAGCTTCACTGAGTTAGATGCGTTAAACACCTACTTTGCAGCTGATCCGATGATCAGTAAGTTACGAGCACTTACGCAAGAGTTAAAAGATATTGGCGACGAAATACGTGCCGATGATATTCAGTCAAAACTAAAAGCAAGCAAAGATCAGGGCATTCGCTCATTACGTGATAAACAAGATATATTTACCGATGGCGGTAATACGGTAAGTATAGGTAAACACGCATTTAGTGTTAATAAACAATTACTTGATTTAACGTTACTGCCTCGCGATGAGCAGCTAATGCTGCATTTAACAGGGACCGATTACTTTGAGCCGATTACCGACGCAAAAAGTGTTGAAACATTAGCGCAAAGCCGTCACTTGTGGCAGCAAGCGCTCGTGTCTGAAAACAGCGCTATTTATCGTGGTGAATATTTAGCTGCGCAAATTTTATTAGCCTGCGAAAATAGTGAGCATACACTTACATTTACACAATTACAGCAAGCTAAAGACAACGGTACGCTTTTAAATGTAGTGCAAAAATTTGCAGAGCCCCGTTACCAAGAAGGTTACGAAAAGGGCATTCACGATCATGACGCAAGCGCAATAATAGAGTCTTTACTTAATCAAAAAAGCACCCTTGATTTACTCATTTACCCAGTGAGTTGTAGGGTAGTTGCGCAGCTTTACAGCGCACAATTGTCAGCAGAACAGTTGGCTACTTTTTATCACCAAGCAAAAAATGCATTGTTGATGGAAACGCACTTTGGCGCAATTAACTTTATTAGCGCTTTAACATCTCAACTGAGTGAATATATCAGCGAGTTTTTAAATACGATACCTCGTATGCTTGTGCACTTTAGTAATTTATCAATTGAGCTCAGCGCAGCATATTTAATTAAGC
Organism: Pseudoalteromonas sp. APM04; assembly: GCF_022809815.1. Lineage (NCBI taxonomy): Bacteria > Pseudomonadati > Pseudomonadota > Gammaproteobacteria > Alteromonadales > Pseudoalteromonadaceae > Pseudoalteromonas > Pseudoalteromonas sp. APM04. The sequence continues at coordinate 2,547,628 of NZ_CP094441.1, read as the reverse complement.
AATTGGCGCAGCAAAAAAGTGCAGATGAGCCTCTGTTTATAGTATCTCAGCAAGCTAAAAACCTCGCCGAGCAGTTTAATAGTGATGCAAATAGTAAGGGGTTTAGCAAAGAGCTAACCCAAGCTAATACCACACTTAATAGCACAGATGAGCGCGGTCTACTTTATTTAAGTTGGCTAAATGCCTATTGTTTACAACACAGTAATATTAGCGCTGAAGTTCAAGCTGAAGCTGCGAATTACCTTCATTTAACAGCCTCTACTTCTTTCAAATACAGCGTTTTAGATGTAAATGCCGATTACACTGTTAGTGGATTAATGGGGCAGCATAAGCAAATAAGTGAGCAAACACTTCAAGTTGATTATGCGTCGTTTTATGCACGCACGCGAGAGTATATTACTGAACAAGTCCCTGCTTTTGAGCAATACCATTCTCTACGTAGTGAAATTTTAGCTGAGCAAAAAGAGCGCTTACAATTAGATGAATTTAAAGCGCGGCCTTTGAGTTCATTTGTGCGAAACCAGCTTATTAATAAAGTGTACTTTCCAATTATTGGCGATAACTTAGCAAAACAAATTGGCTCAGCGGGTAAAAACAAACGCACCGATTTAATGGGGATGCTATTACTTATATCGCCGCCTGGCTATGGTAAAACTACATTAGTTGAATACGTGGCTAACCGCCTAGGCTTAACATTTGTAAAAGTAAATTGCCCGTCAATAGGGCACGACCAAGTATCGCTAGATCCATCTCAAGCCATTAACGCAACTGCCGAAAAAGAGATTGCTAAAATCAATCAAAGCTTTGAAATGGGCAATAACGTAATGCTTTATTTAGATGATATTCAGCATACAAACCCTGAATTTTTACAAAAGTTTATTTCGCTATGTGATGGCTCGCGCCGAATTGATGGCGTGTGGAATGGCAAAAGTAAAACGTATGATTTACGTGGTAAAAAGTTTGCTGTGGTTATGGCGGGTAACCCCTATACCGAATCGGGTGAGAGTTTTAAAATACCGGATATGCTTGCTAACCGTGCCGATATTTATAATTTAGGTGATACGTTAGCAGGGTGCGAGCAAGAGTTTGCAATGAGCTTTATAGAAAACGCCCTTACATCTAACTCCGTGCTTGCACCGCTGGCAAACAGAAATATGGACGATTTATACAAATTTGTGCGTATTTGCCAAGGTGAAGATATACCACTTAACGAGCTTGAGTATGGTTACTCACAAGCTGAGGCCAACGAAATTAAAGCGGTAATTAATAAACTGATCACTATTAGAGACACCGTATTAAAAGTAAATGCGCAATATATTGCTTCAGCTGCGCAAGACAACAACTACCGTACAGAGCCGCCGTTCAAGCTACAAGGTAGCTACCGTAATATGAATAAAATGGCTGAAAAAGTTGTTGCAGCTATGAATGACGAAGAGCTCGAGAATTTAATTTGCGATCATTACCGAGGTGAGGCTCAAACACTCAGTAAAGGTTCTGAAGAGAATCTACTTAAATTAGGTGAACTGCGTGGTACCGCCACAGCGCAAGAACAAGCGCGCTATGAGCAAATTAAAGGTGACTTTGTTAGGTTAAATAAACTTGATGGTGCAGGTAGCCCGGTAATGATGGCGGTTGAGCAAATGGGATATTTGCATGAGGCGTTAGAGGGCATTGCAAGTAAGCTCAGTAAAAGTAACTTAAGTTATGATTACAATGCATCAATTGGCACGGTTGGCGAAGGTTTGGCCAATTTAGATAACCGTCAGAGCTTTAATTTACTTAATGAAACACTTCAAAGCTTATTGCACCAAGCGCCAGATAAAAGCAGTGTTGCAGAGCTAGTTAGTGTCATTGAGAAAAGTAGCGCACATTCTCATTTAAGCGAACTCAATAAAACACTCAATGCTAATAATGTTAATCAAACAATTACGATGTTTGGGCAGCAGTTAGGTGAGGTTATTGCACAAAATACTAATCAGGACGAAATTAAAGTGTTAACTGAAACCCTAAGTCAGGCAATTGCTAATAATGATATAAAACAGCAATTAACCCAATTAGTGCAGGCATGGTCAGGTAAGCAGTAGGTTAGACTTAATAGATTAATGCCGCTTTACAATGAGCGGCATTAATCAAGCTTTGTATAAATTTAAGGTGTGCGATTATTCTCTACTTTACAAATCAAGGTTCACATTGGGTAAGCACTCAAAGCCAGGCTTTGCAAATAAATACCCCTGCATGAGCTCAACGCCCGCGTATTTAAGCCACACGTATTCTTCTACTGTTTCTATACCTTCAGCCAGTGCTGTAATATTTAAATCTTTAAACATATTTAGGCAGTGGGTTACTATTAATTGGCGTTTTTTATCGCTGTTTATATCTCGTATAAGTGCCATATCTAGCTTAATGATATCTGTTTGAAAGTCAGCAAGTAGATTTAAGCCAGAGTAACCTGCACCAAAGTCGTCTGTGGCGGTTTTAAAGCCTAAGGATTGGTAATAATCAACTACACGCTTTATATGTGCAGTATCTTCTACTTTTTCTACCTCGGTAAATTCAAACATGATGTTTTGAATAGGAAAATTATACTTTTTAGCCGCCTCTAATGTAGTACGAATGCAGCGCTCAGGCTTATAAATAGCGTTGGGTAAAAAGTTAATGCTTAGCATTGAGGTAATGCCTAGTTTGGCTGCAAGTTCAATTGCTTTAATACGGCAAAGCTGGTCAAACGCATAGCGGTTACTTTCGTTTACCTTAGAAATAATAGAATAAGCAGATTCGCCGTTTAGTCCCCTCACTAATGCCTCGTAGCCAAAAATATTGTTGCTTTGGCAATTTATGATAGGTTGAAACGCCATTGAAAAATCAAACTCAAGTGTGTTTGCATCTTCACAGTTACTGCAGGTGACTTTTGTGCAATCTGTTGATTTTTCATTCATTTAGTTCGGCCTTTTTAATATAAGCATTTAAGGTTAGTTTAAGTTCGATCTTAACACAAACAAGTTAAAGTATGAGTTTTTATACTTTAACTAGTAAGAAGTAACTAATAAGTAAGCCCTAATTAATGACACTTGTCATAATATTGAGTGACTTTTAACAGCTGTATTTGTTTTGTTTATGCTTAAAAATAACCCTATACACAAAGAGGAGAGTAAATATGAATACATCAACATTTTTTGAAAATCTAAAGCGTTATTTCGCTGTATTAGCATTATTAACAGTCATTAATTTAATTACCTCGCCAAATTATTTATGGGTAATATGGCCAGCGTTGGGTATGGGGATTGCACTACTTAACGATTTATTAGATTTAAACAACTCAAAAAGGGTTGGGTAGTGAATGCAAAGCCAAGTAAAAAACTTACTTGGCTTAAGTTGCATATTATTGAAAATAACTATGAGTCGGTTATGAGGCGCTATCTAGTGTTGCTTTAAGTGAAATTTCGGTATTAAGCAGCTTTGAGATAGGGCAGCCTTTTTTAGTTTGCTCACATAAGGCCTGAAACTGCTCATTAGCTATGTCACTAATACGTGCTTTTACCTCAAGTGCTATATGCGTCACTGCAAAGCCATCGTCTACTTCATCAAGGCTTACCGTTGCTTTGGTATCAATTTTATCGGCTGTAAAACCAGCATCACCTAATGCAAGCGACAGCGCCATACTAAAACAGGCACTGTGTGCGGCACCTACTAGCTCCTCAGGGTTTGAGCCTGGCTCATCTTCAAAACGGGTATTAAAGCCGTACGGCTGTTTATCAAGTGCACCACTTTGCGTTGAAATACTGCCTTTGCCTGTTTTAATATCGCCAGACCAGGTTGAGTTTGCCGTTTTTTTAATCGTCATCATCTTCTCCTTGTTTAAATGTAAGTTTTTCAGATTAGGTAAGCGTTATTTACAAAAAGCTTAAATAAAACCGAAAAAATATTAATTTCAGATGATGTTGCAAAATAGACGCCAGTAAATTGCAATCACTTTTTATTTCGTTTACACCGCTCTGAGCAATAAATGACATTGTCCCAATCTCGTTGCCATTTTTTACGCCACGCAAACGGTTTATTACAGATAGGGCAAATTTTTTGCGGTAAGTTTATTTTTTTATGCGCCATAGTTACTTAACCTGAGTGTTATTTTTAGCTGTGTTTTTATTTTTTTACTTTGCTTTTGTTTGGTGTGATTGCAACATGCTTTCTAAGTATTTTCCCTATGGCACGTTTAACTTCAGGACGATCTCGGTATTGCCATAATCGCTCGCGGGCGTCTTTTGAGGCGAGTGTTAAATCAAGCATAGGCTCGGGGTAATCTTCACCCAGTTTAAAATCGTTAAAAAGCGCTTCCATTGGTGTTTGCTCCCACGGCTCGTGTAAATATTCAATAGGGAGCTTTTCAAGTTCAGGGCACCACTTTTTTATAAAGGCGCCTGTTGGGTCCTGATCTTCTGATTGTTTTATCGGGTTGTAATGGCGAATGGTATTAATACCCGTAACCGATGCCTGCATTTGAATTTGCGGATAATGAATACCTGGTTCAAAGTCTAAAAAATAGTTAGCTAACGGAAAGCTTGCTTGCTGCCAGCTTATGTTTAAATGGTGTGTTACAAAGCTCACCAACATAGCGCGCATTCTAAAGTTAATATAACCGGTGGCCTTTAGACAGCGCATGCATGCATCTATTATAGGCACGCCTGTTTGCCCCTGCGCCCAGCGCTCAATGTCACGCTTTACATGTTTATCGGTACGATACGGAAATGAATGATAGCCTGGGTTTAATGCTTTAAACTCCATAGTGCATTCGCTTTCAAATTTTTGCATAAAGTGGCAATGCCAATGCAAACGAGATACAAAAGCAGCAAGCGGGCGCTTCCAACCTTTTTTATCGGGGTGGTTTGAATGATAAGCTTCAATCGCAGTTTGATAAACTTGCCTAAGGCTTATATTTCCCCATGCTAAATATGGCGATAGTCTAGAGCAATGGGTACGGCTTAAGCTAGGGCTAGATATTCCTTTTTGATAGCCTTTACCGCGTTGGGTAAAAAAACTTTGCAAAACTTCTCTCGCATGAAGCGGGCCGCCCTGCTGAAAATTGTCATCATCTTGAGTGTAAGTTTCAGGTAATTTTGGATTTTTATAATTTTTAAGTTTGACGGAATTAACTTTCTTCCAATTGGGTATAGCAAGCGGAGCCTGCATTGTTTTTTGCCAGCGTTCATTCCAATTGTCACGGTTTTTTTTACCACGAATAACAGCGCCTGTTGGCGACTCTTGCCAGTTAATATGGTTATTGTGGCACCAAGCTTTAATTGCTAAATCGCGTTCAAAGGTATTATTTAGCCCTATTTCTTGGTGGCTAAAAATATATGATATTTCAAACTGCTCATTAAGCTTTTGAAGCAGAGTCTGCATGTTTTCATTAAATATATACACCTTTGCATTAAAGCGCGCTAATTGAGAGTTTAAATCAACAATAGACTGGTACACAAAGCGCCAGTGTCGTTCATTATAATGAGCATCCTCCAGCAGAAGTGGTTCAAAGTTGTACATTAGTAAGGTAGGTAGGCCAGTATCAAACGCACTTTTTAATGGCTGATGATCGCTTAAGCGTAAATCGCGTTTAAACCACACTATATTTATTTTTTCACGCATTTAATTTACGACTCTTAACTTAAATTAGTATATTAATGTTCACGTTATTTGGTTTTTTATTGCGTTTGTATTTTCATTAACAGGTACTGTTTGCTACAAAAAACGCACTAAAATAAAAAAGTTAAAGTTGTTAGTACGTAAAGGTTTTAAATTGCGATTTAGTTTTAATAATAAAAAGGAAAAACATGTTTTTAGATTTAACTAGCAATGCTGATCACAATGTATATTCATATTTAGTGGGCGGTATAAGCCCGCGCCCCATTGCATGGATCAGCACGTTAAGCGAAACAGGGATTGCGAATATTGCCCCTTACTCATTTTTTACCGTAGCAAGCTGTAATCCCCCTGTATTAAGTGTTACTCAGGTAAATCCGCGTGATCACGCTAACAAAGACACGTTAACTAATTTACTGGCGACTAAAGAGTGCGTGGTCAATATTGTTAGCCATAGCTTAGTTAAACAAATGAACCAAAGCTGTGCCAATTACCCCAATAACGTGAGCGAGTTTGATGAAGCAAATATACAACAGACGCCAAGTTTATTAGTGAGTCCGCCAAGTGTAGAGGCTTCTAAAGTACGCTATGAATGTACCTTGCGTGAGGTAATTACGGTTTCAGAAAAAGCCGGTGGCGGAAAAATGATGTTATTGGATATTGTTGGTATATGTGTTGATGATGAAATATTAGTAAACGGTTATATTGATCCTGCTCGATTAGAGGCTGTAGGGAAAATGGGTGGCGATTACTTTAGTACGACAAAAGATAAATTTGTTCTTAAGCGCCCTCAGTTATAGAATACGGACCTGATTTAAAAACATAAAAATAAAAGGACTTTTGATGCGTAAACTTATTGCTGCTGCATTGATCACGCTTATTAGCTTTAATACTCTCGCCGCACAAGATAAAAAATTGCCAATAGAAGCCTTTGCGGGCTTAAAAGACTTTAGCCAAATTAAACTATCTCCCAATGGTGAGAACCTTTCCTTTGTTCGAAACCACAAAGGCACCTTAGTTTTAATGGTTAAAAATCTCAAAACAGGAGATACAAAAGCAATTTTAAATGCAGACAACCGCACTGTATTTTTTGATTGGTATAGCTGGGCTAATGATAACGTTATTTTGCTGGGTGCTAGGTTTATTAAGTACCAATTTGGCGGGGCTAAATATACATCTACACTTTTGTACTCGTACAATCTCACAAATAAAGATGGGATTAAATTAGCGTTTAGAGCTGTCCCTTCTCGAGATGAGCGTCAGCCACAATATGCAGACCGTATAGTGAGCTTTCTACCAGAACAAGAAGATAAAATTTTGGTACAGGGTGATTTTACAGTGCCAAATAACCCTGCTGTATACGAGCTAGATCTTAATACATTGCGCAAAAGTAAAGTACAAAGACAGCGCAATAACGTAACAGATTGGTTTGCCGACAGGCAAGGTAATGTTCGTATAGCTAAAAAAATGGACGAAACACAATTTACTTATGAATTACTTAATGCTGAGACCGGAGACTGGGACACGTTATTTGATTACGAAGTATTTAGTGAGCAAAGTATTTCTATATTAGGGTTTGATAAAAACCCTAACCTTTTATATATCTCGGCTTTGCACAACGGGCGAGATGCATTGTTTAGACTTAACCTAACTACCAAAGAGCGCGAGTTAATTTACAGCAATGATAAATACGACTTTGATGGTTCTATTTTTTATTCTAGCAAAACAGGTGAGGTTGCAGGGTTTACTGATTCTCACATAGAGGACGGGGTAAACTACTGGGATGCAGATTTAGATAAACTTCACCGCTCTTTAAGAGTATCGCTTCCTAAAGACGACTACGATATTGATATTTTAAGCACCACTAAAGATCAACAAAAATACATACTTTACGTTAGTTCAGCAAAGTCGTCAGGTAGTTATTTATTAGGAGACAGAACAAAAAATCAGGTCAGCGCCATTGCCGATGCCTATCCGCAAATTGATGAAACAGTATACGGCGGTAAAGAACGCATTAGTTATAAAGCGCGAGATGGATTAACCATTGAAGGTTATTTAACGTTGCCTGTAGGGTATAAAAAGGGCGACAAATTACCCACTATAATATTTCCGCATGGTGGTCCAATGGCGCGAGATTACGCTAACTTTGATTATTGGACTGCATTATTGTCTTATCATGGTTACGCTGTATTACAGCCAAACTTTAGAGGTTCAAGCGGATATGGTTATGAGTTTTTAATGCAATCTATTCAGGGTTTTGGTTTAGCCATGCAAGACGATTTACAAGATGGCGCAAATTGGCTTATTGAACAAGGTATTGCACAACCTGAAAAAATTTGTATTGGTGGCGCAAGTTATGGTGGTTATGCAGCGTTAATGGCGGTTGTTAAGCACCCTGAAACATTTAAATGTGCTGCCAGTTTTGCAGGCGTAAGTGATTTAGAACACCTTGTTTTTAAAGCGCGTTACTTTACCAATAAAGAAATAGTCAGAAAGCAGTTTGGTACAGACGACGATATGCTAGAAGCTAACTCTCCTGTAACGTATGCAAAGCAGATTAACCGACCTATATTATTGGTTCATGGCAGTGATGACAGTGTAGTGCCTGTTTACCATAGCCGGGAAATGGAAGATGAATTAGACGATGAAAATAAAGACGTTACTTATATTGAGTTAGAAGATGGCGATCATTATTTATCGCATCAAGCACATCGCGTTAAAACGCTGCAGGCTTTTTTAGATTTTTTTGATAAACATTTAAAAAACTAAATAATACAAAGGCGACTTAGGTCGCCTTTTTTGTACAATTTTTTTAAGTAGGTGCACATTGTTTGCACGTTTAGTTGTTAAACTTATTTAAATGTGGCCAAGTTATAAGTGGCGGTTTAATTTTAAGGTGAACGCTTCCCCATGAAAATTCACAATAAACTTTTTTTAATTTTGTTTAGCTTTACCTTTAGCATTATTGCGGGGCTGGTGGTGCTTATACAATGGAGCATAGGCCAAGGTGTTATTGATTATGTGAATGCAAAAGAAATAAAAGCACTTGAGCCGCTTGTTACAAAGCTCGCAAAGCAATATGAAAGCAGTGCCTCGTGGGACGAAGTCATCCGTGACAATAAAAGTTTTAGACGCCTTGTTGAAGCCGAGTTACAAAGCAGCCAATTTTCTGAATTTGCAGAGCGCCCAAGTCCTAGAGGCCGGTCAATGAGGCCACCACCACCTGAACGCGGTCGCTTTGATATGAAAGGCCCTCCCAGACCAAACGATATTGCTCATTACGCGTTACTTGATAAAAATAAGCAACCGATAAGAGGGCGTTATCTCGATGAACTCACCTATATCAATACGCCAATTACTGTTAACAATATAGTCATTGGTTATTTAGCTGTTTCAAAAAGAGATAATTTGGTTGATGGCTACGAGCTTGATTTTTTAGAACAGCAAACAGACTACTTATGGTTTATTGCTATCGCTGCTGCGTTATTTACGTTGCTGTTAACTTTTTTACTATCACGGCATTTAGTAAGCCCGGTAAAAAAAATAGCAACCAGGATGCATCAGCTTACGCAAGGTCACTTCACTACTAAGCTGACTCTTGATAGAAAAGACGAATTAGGCCAATTAAGTGAAGATTTTAATACACTGGCCTTTACACTAGCTAAAGATGAGCAAGTACGTAAACGCTGGTTAGCTAATATTTCTCACGAATTAAGAACACCAATGAGTATTTTGCTGGGTGAACTTGAAGCAATGTTACTTGGGGTACGTGAGCCTAATACCAAAAATATTAGTTCAGCTAATGATGAGGCGATGCATTTAAAGCGCCTAATAGATGATTTACATATGCTAAATAGTGCCGAATTAGGGGGGATGCATTACACCATGCAGCCAACCGATTTAACAATACTGTTAAATACAATCGAGCAAAAATATCAGGTTATATTTGAGCAGCATACAATCAAACTTTACCTATTAAATAGCGCTCAATACGCCAATGTTGAGGCTGATAAAGCACGGCTACTGCAGTTGTTTGATAATATTTTAATGAATGCAGTTCATTATGCTCAGTGCACGACTATTTCAATAACTGCTAAAAACATAAGTAAAAAAGGGCAGTTATTTATTCAGCTGAGTATTGAGGATAATGGAGTTGGGGTAGAGTCTTCACATTTAGCGCATTTGTTTGAATACCTGTATCGAGTTGACGGTGCGCGTAACCGCCAAGAAGGTGGTTCAGGCCTTGGTTTATCAATCTGTAAACATATAGTTGAAGGGCATAATGGTGAGATAGTCGCAGAAAAAGCGGACCTAGGTGGTTTAGCTATTATTATACGCCTGCCAACCATTTAACAATGTTTAAACCTAATCTTTAAATTGCCTACTTTATTAAGTGGTTTGAATTTACGTTACGAATAGAGGTGCCAATGAGTGAACACATTTTGATAGTTGAAGATGAAGAAAAATTATCTAATTTAATGAGTGATTTTTTAATGAATCATCATTTTAATACTCATCAAATACACCATGGGAATGACGTACTTCCATGGCTTGAAATTAATAGGCCAAGTCTTATTTTGCTAGACGTAATGTTACCAGGTCAAAGCGGAATCGAATTATGTAAAGCGATTAGGCGTTTTTCTAATGTGCCTATTATTATGGTATCGGCCAAAGTAGAAGAGATAGATCGCTTGCTAGGGCTTGAGTTAGGCGCAGATGATTATATTTGTAAGCCGTTTAGTTACGCAGAGTTGGTTGCGCGGGTAAAAGCTATTTTAAGGCGTCTCAACGTTTCAGCAGTACAAACATCGGTAATGCAATTAGATGAAACCACCTATAAAGTAAAATACCAAGATAACGACATTGAGCTAACTAACTTTGAGTTTCAGTTGTTTAAACCTTTGTTTAATAACCCAAGTAGAATTTATTCACGAGATAGCTTAATGGATACCATGTACACCGATCAGCGTATTGTGAGTCATAGAACGATTGACAGCCACATAAAAAAATTGCGTAAAAAGCTGGATGAATTAACTAAAACAGAGAGTGTGATTCAATCTGTTTATGGGGTAGGTTATCGCTTTGTACACCCGCAATAAGGGAACAAAGCGATTAACAAAAACGTTGGCGTTTTATTCTTCGTCTGAAAAGTTAATGCGCGCTAGTCGCTCTTGTTCTTCATCGGCTGCAGCTTGTATCTCGTCTAGTACTGAATCAACGTCAGCTTCTTCGCTGTCATCTTCAAATTCACCGGTGAGTATAGAATTAGGTGTAAGTTTTGCCTCTTCAAATAGCGCCCACATTTCTTTAGCGTATTGGGTATTTAACAACTCAGGTGCAAACTCACTATAGTAACGACGCATGTTGTTTACGTCACGAGCAAACATGGCTTCAGCGCTATTGTTAGCAGACGCATTTACAGCTTGCGGTAAATCAATAATCACAGGGCCTTTATCGTCAACAAGCACATTAAACTCTGATAAGTCTCCATGAATAATACCCGCGCACAGCATAAGCATAATGTAATGCATCATCAGTGTATGTTGTTTGATAGCTTCCTCTTTACTCATACTTACATGGCCTAGCTGCGGCGCAACATCGCCTTCGCTGTCAGACACAAGCTCCATAAGTAAAACACCATCAACACAAAAATATGTATCGGGTACACGCACACCGGCTCTAGCTAAACGAGAAAGAGCATCAACCTCAGCATTTTGCCAAATTTCTTCTTCTAACTGGCGCCCGTAACTTGAGCGTTTTCCCATTGCGCGAGCTTGGCGACCACCGCGAACTTTTCGGCCTTCTTGGTATTGTGCGGCTTTTTTAAAACTGCGTTTAACAGCATCTTTATAAACCTTTGCACACCGAATGTGTTCACCACAGCGAACTACAAATACATCGGCTTCTTTACCGCTCATTAGTCGGCTAAGTACTTCATCAATTAAACCGTCATCGATAAGGGGTTGTAAGCGTTTTGGTGTTTTCACAGCTTGCCTGCTAAGTGGAGTTGGTAATTAATCATTATTTAAGAAAGTGCTCTGTAATTAGTTGTTTTATATGCTCAAGCAGTATATCAGCTTTGAGAATTAAGGGCAGTATTACGCGCATTTACACATGCTTGCGTTAGCTTATCTGCTGATTGTAAATTGAGCAACCAGAACGCCCTAGAACACATCAATTTTTTAAATTATTTAATACTTCCTTATTGTTTGCACATTTTTTGCGTTTTTAAGGTGTAAGTTTACGGTATCAACACGCCCTAAATATAAGGTTATTACTATGAAGCATTTAACATCAACGGCAATGATTGTATTACTTAGCATTGTTTTTTCGGCCAATATTGCTGCAAAAGGAAGTAATAACAAACCGCCTAAGCCAGACTTTTCAACTCTCGACACCGATGGCAATGGTGCAATTAGTTTTGATGAATTTAATACTAAAAAGCCACCTCACGGTGACGCACAGACTATTTTTGATGAAATTGATGCTGACGGTAATGGGGAAATCAGCGAGCAAGAATTAAGTGAACATAAACCACCTCGTCGTGAACGTTGAAAGGAAACTTACATGATCAATTCAATAAACAATAGCGCTACTAGTTTTATGCCGCAGCAAAAAAGCCAAGCTGTATCGCTAACATCAGAACAAAGTGATTTTGTAAAAGAAACGCTAGCGCAATTTGATCCCGAAAACTTAACCTCTGAAGATGCAAAGAGCATTCAAGCTGCGTTTGAAGAGCAGGGTATTTCACCCACTAAAGAGCTGGCAGAATTAATGAGCGAGCTTGAATTTGATGCTAAAAGTATTGGTGATGCTGGCCGCCCTGAAGGGCAAAGACCGCCTCCACCGCCACAAAATTCACTAGAGCAAGTTAATACAGACGATGTAGTAAGTTACCTTGATGAATTACTAGAGCAGTATTCAAGCCAAATAAACGATGAAGATAAAGACGCTATACTATCGGCTGTTCAAGAAAAGTTTGGCTTGTCTGAATCTGATTCGTTACTCAGTATTAAAGCGTAAGTATTTGTAAAAGCTGACATTAAAAGCCCAGTAATACTGGGCTTTTTGTGTAGGTGGTTAGTTTAAGCGGGTTTTAATTGTACTGGTGCCATCTTCTTCGGTAAATTTAAATACAAAGTCTTTTTTACCGTCTTGGTTAATGTCAACTAACAAAATATCTTTACTTTTTTTAGGTAGGGTTAACTTTATTTTTTTACGCTTTTTGTTCAGCAAATTGTCCTCTTCGCCGTAGTAAACATAGAGCGTTTTTTTGCTGTATTTATATACCGCATCAGTTTTGTCATCCCCGTTTATATCGCCTATGTATAAAGGTGGGGTTGCATCGCCATTGCTCATATTTATTTCCATCTCAAGGTCAATTTCTATACTTGATTTACTAGCAAATGAGCCATCGGTTTGTTGCTTATAAATATTCATTTCTACATCTACGTCAGTTTTACCACCGCCCATAGCCATAGAGGCAATAGTGCCAAGGCCAATGTCTAAGTCCATTGTTTGCAGGTCTATTAAGCCATCGTTATTAAAGTCTGTTTCAAATACAAGCTGACTAGGGCCGCTGGTATTTAACAATTTAATAGGTGTTTGACTGAACCCTGTTTTATTACCTAAATAAAGGTTATGCGCTATGTCAATATCGAGCGAATCCATGCCTTCCACTGGCTTATATTGCTTGGTAATAAAGTCTAAATAGCCATCGTTGTTTATATCAAGAAGCTGCTTTATTTTACGTTTTTCACCGTTACTAAGCTCGCCCAACTCAATATTAAAATTAACGTCAGCCATGGCTTTGTTGTAACCATTAGTATTTGCGTAAAGCACATCGGCGCCTTGTTTATTTAAAAACACTAAGTCATTTAGGCCGTCGTGATTAAAATCTGTAATTGTAGGTTGGTTATTAATATCAACCTCAAGGGTGAGACCATCTTTTGAAAAATCACCAGTAAACTGCGTCTTTTTTTCAAAAGTATGAGGGGTAAATTGGCCGTTGTTAGTTTGAATATAAAGGGTTGTTTGGTTTAAGTCTGGGAGCAAAATATCACTCAGGCCATCTTTGTTGGCATCAATGATAAAGTTTATTTTTTCAAACTCTGTTACTTCTAACTGGTTTATTACTGATGTATATGCAAATAAAAGTGAAGGTTTTTCTTTATCCGCTTTGTAAATGCCATCGCTAGCTACCACAAGCGCTTGCTTATCGCTTGTATTAGCAAGTGTTGCCACGTCAAAACCAATTGCATTGTCAGGCAGAACGAGCTGAGAGTTTTGTGCTGATAGTAAATCAATGCGTTCTAGCTGCTTAAGCTCTTTGTTAAAAGCAAATAACGTTGTCGAGTCGGTTGTTACTAACCCTTCAGTGGTTTTAATCGACATGGTTTGCGCTAATAAAGTACTAGGTGCAAGCAATATAAGTAATGCACTAAACGGTTTTAACATGGTAAATCCCTTTGTATAGTTTTAAGTAGGCGAATATTTAACTCTTTTCAGCCTACGGCAAAAACTAACGTTAGGGTGTAAGTAATTGTAATAAAATGTTTATGCTAGTTAGCTTAATTAACCTAAGCGCTGAACATATTTGCTAAAGATAGGTTTATTGTCCAGAGTGCAGTTTAATCAAGTAAGCTGCTTTAGGTATTTGTGCAAGTTGGTATGGTTAGAATTACTCTATTTTAGGTAAAAATAATGCACTAATGGCGCCACAAAAACCAAGCAGGCTGTAGAGCAAAATAAGTTCAGCGGTAGATAAAAAGCTCTCAAGTAATCCAATGCTGCCTAACATGAGTAAAAGCACGCCAATAACCGTGTTACTTACTGCAACATAGTCGGTGCGCTTGTTTCCTTGTGCCATATCGACTAAATACGTTTTGCGGCCAAGGCGAACACCTTGGTGAGCAACAGAGAGTAAAAAGTAAAGCGTAGGCAGCAGCCACCAAGCACTCAATAAATGGTTAAACCACGTTGCAATAACAAATACCGTTAAGCCATTAAGAGTTACAAGCATGGCACTAAGCACTATAACTCGTTGGCTTGATAGGTCGCTTAATCGCCCCCAAATTGGCGCGGACACTAAACTGGCTAACCCCGATACAGCAATAAATGTTGCAAGTAACGAAAACTCAAACGATTGGCGACTCGCTAAAATAATATAAAATGGCGCGCTTAAAGCTGAGCACAATAAAAAAGCACGTGTGACAACAAAGTGGGCAAATTGCTTATCTTGGTAAAGGAGTTTAAGTTTTGTAAATGCATGCAGTAGCCCGTTTTCCCCACCGTCGGTGGCCCCTTTGTATTCATTTATGCGGCTATAAAAAAAGGCCGCCACAATCCACATTATTGCGCCCAATACCAAGGCAATTAATACCGTGTTTTGTTCCTTCTGCTGTGAAAAAAACCACATCAACAGCCCAAAGGTTAGGGTTGCCAAACCTGCAATACTTGCCGCTAAGCCGCTAATATTGCCTCGCTGTTTTTTGGGGATCACTTTACCCAGTACATCTTTTGCTGCGACTGAATTAAAGCCTCGTGCTAAACTAAATAATATTAACAAACCTAAAATAGCGAAGCCTGCTTGTTTTCCCTCTAATACAAAAGCAACGCCTACCATGGCTAATATACATATCGATTGCGCAATAGCGCCAATTACCCACACCCATTTACGAACAGATAATTTGCGGATCACATCGGCAATGGCCAACTGCGGAAGTAAAGAGCCAGACTCCCTTATTGGCACAAGCCAGGCTATAAAGCTGCCAGGTACGTTTAAGCTATGCATTAACCATGGAAGCGTAACTTTGGGATTGAGTAGTGCGTCTGCAAACTTACTAAACAGCTGGCTTAGTAATAAAATAATGAAGTTACCGGGCACCTCTTTACATGCAGACTCATCAATTTCTTTGCAGGCTTTAGCATCTTCTTCATTGTTAAGGCGCTTATAAATTTGCTCTTTTGTTAGTTTGACCACGGCTTTTCACTGCTTTTAGGTAAGTAAATTTATACTAGGTTTATATGTTTAAATATTCTACTTTCAGGCAGGGTAATGTGATCATTTTAGTAGCGCCATATTTATAGCGGACATAAAAAACCAGCATTTAAGCTGGCTTTTTTGATGCATTCTAGCACTTTATTTAAAGTCGTCTGCGCTATGTCGCTCGGCTAACTGCTCTTCCTCGGGCCCCCATGTGCGATTAACACGACGACCTCTTTTAACCGCTGGACGCTCAGCGATTTGTTTGGCCCACCTAACAACATGCGTATAAGAGGCAACGTCTAAAAACTCAGCAGCATCGTACAAGTCGCCTAAAACAAGTGAGCCATACCAAGGCCAAATAGCAATGTCGGCAATAGAATATTCATCACCTGCCATATAATCGTTACTGCTCAAATGCTGATTAAGTACATCGAGTTGGCGTTTGGTTTCCATAGTAAAGCGGTCAATGGGGTATTGCATTTTACTTGGCGCATAGCTATAAAAGTGGCCAAAACCGCCACCTAAGTAGGGTGCAGAGCCCATTTGCCAAAATAACCAGTTACGGCACTCGGTTTTTGCTACAAGGCTTTTGGGTATAAGTGCGTCAAACTTTTCACCTAAATATTGTAAAATAGAGCCAGACTCAAATACACGAGTTGGCGGTGTTGTTGAGTGATCGAGTAACGCAGGAATTTTTGAGTTTGGATTAATATCAACAAAGTCAGAACCAAACTGATCTCCCTCGCCAATATTAATTAGATAAGCATCGTATTGCGCATCATTAAGGCCAAGCTCTAAAAGTTCTTCAAACATAATAGCGGCTTTTTGGCCATTAGGCGTTGCCAGCGAGTACAGTTGAAATGAATGCTCGCCAATAGGCAAGGTTTTGTCATGAGTTGCCCCTGCTATGGGTCTATTAATACTGGCAAACTTACCGCCACTTTCACTTTCCCACGTCCACACTTTGGCTGGTGTGTAATCGTTTGTATCGCTCATAAATAACCTCACTGTTAGATTGATTCACTTAAAATAGTTTTTTACAAACCTTTTTGTCTATCTGCTTTTGCTAATTTATAACCCAAAAACAACCCGCTTAGGGCTCCGAATAAGTGGCTTTCAAACGAAATATGAAAGCGTTGCGGCAATACGCCCCAAATAAATCCGCTATAAAGTATGGCAACAACGATAGCGATTACGATTGATTTTAGCGAACGCCTGACCACGCCATAGCAGAGAATAAAACCCCACAACCCGTATATTACGCCGCTCAAACCAACATGAAGGCTACTACGGCCAAATGCCCAAACTAATAACCCGCCCAAAAGTGCGGTGAAAATAAATACAGAGTAGAACCGTTTAACACTGTATTGACAAATGAGCCAGCTGAGCACGGCAAAAGGCAGCATGTTACTGGCAAAGTGCCACCAGCTACCGTGTAAAAAGGGAGCGCAAAGTATGCCTATTAAACCTTGTATGCTGCGCGGGTAAATACCTAAACCATTAAGGTTTATACCAGGAAGGCTATTAATAACTTGAAGTACAAAGCAAGCAGCGACAATGCTAAATATAGCAAAGCGAGTCGTTGTTAGTAATGACAGAGACGTAGGCTTGGTTGTCATAAATTTCCCTAATTGACCTTAAACAGTTGCCAGTATAGGAATTGTATTTGGTAATGAAAAGCAAATAAAAAGCACAGCTCAAATGCTGTGCTTAATTAAGGCCGCGTTGGCCTTTAGTATTTAAATGCTATTAACCCAATTTAGTTAATAGTTTTTTAGCAGCAAGCTCTGAACTTGCAGGGTTTTGACCCGTTATCAGCAAACCGTCTTCTAGGGCAAGTACACCCCAATCTTCAGTTTTTTGGTAGTCGCCACCTTTTTTGATTAGCTCGTCTTCCACTAAAAAAGGAACTACGTCGGTCAGTTGTACAGCTTCTTCTTCACTGTTGGTGAAACCAGTTACTTTTTTACCTGCTACCAATGCGTTGCCGTCTGCATCTTTAACATTTAAAAACACAGCACTTGCATGACAAACGCCAGCAACTGGTTTTTCTTCTTTAACAAAACTTTCAATTAGTGATACAGAATCGGTGTTATCTACTAAATCCCATAATGGGCCGTGGCCGCCTGGGTAAAATACTGCGTCGTAATCGCTTGAGTTTACTTCGCTTAGTGCATGTGTGTTGGCCATTAGCGCTTGTGCTGCGCTGTCTGCATCGTAACGTTTAGTTGCATCGGTTTGAAAATCAGCAAGTGTGCTTGTAGGGTCAATTGGCGGTTGGCCACCAGCAGGAGACGCAAGTGTCACTTCAGCGCCAGCATCGACAAATGCATAGTAAGGTGCTGCAAATTCTTCAACCCAAAAACCGGTTTTTTCACCTGTGTTACCAAGATCCGCATGTGAAGTAAGTACCATAAGTATTTTTTTAGCCATAACTATATTCCTTCGATAATTGAGTTAATTAGTATTTGGTATTCACCAAACTCGTATCATTACTATATGCATTTAAATTACTTTAAACAACGATGATAAATTTGACTTTATTGGTTTAATAATTGATACAATGAATGGGTTGAATTTTAACTAGGCGGAAAAGCCATGAAAGTGTCATTCGAGCAATTAAAAAGTATGGTGGTGTTTGCACAAATTGTAGAGCAGGGAAGTTTAACAGCCGCCGCTAAGCAATTAGGTTTAACACGCGCTGTGGCAAGCTATCACTTAAAAAAATTAGAAACCCAGCTTGAAGTTACACTTTTAAACCGCTCTACTCGCACAATGACACTTACAGAGGCCGGTATAGCGTACTACGAGCGTTGTCGCGTTATTACTGAGCAAGCCAATGCCGCTAATCAACAGATAGAGAATATAAAAAGCGAGCCGCAAGGTTTACTTAAAGTGAGTTGCCCCGTTAATGTAGGCATGCAATTAATTGTACCCGCTATTAATACGTTTAAGCGCCAATATCCAAAAATTGAAATCGACCTACAGCTAACCGACGACGTAGTAGATATAATAAAAAATGGTTTTGATATTGCCATTCGTGGTGTTGCGTTAAGTGACTCAAACTTACAAGCGACAAAACTGACCACAATGAGTACCTGTATTTGTGGTTCTTCAGATTACTTTAACTATTTTGGTAAACCTAAAACGCCAGCTGAGTTAAAAGCGCATAAATGGGTTGTGTATCAGCTGGGGAGTAAAACTTTAACGCTTCAAAAAGATGGCAAAAAGCACGACATTACAATGCAAGGTGGTTTAAGCACAAATAATGCGGCAGCACGCACGGCATTTGTAGAGGCAGGGCATGGTCTTGGCCGTATTCCCTTATATGATGCCTGGCCAAAGGTGCAAGCTGGGCTACTAGAGATCATATTAGACGATTACAAAACTAAAGATATTGAGCTTTACGGGGTGTTTCCGCCAGGTGCTACAGGCTCTAAAAAACTTAGGTTATTTATTGATTATCTAAAAGCGTACTTTGTAAAGCAGCATACCGCGCTGGGTATGCTGAAAAGTACTTAGTAAGACGTTTTTAAAGTGTTTATAAAGTGCGATTAAATAGCGCCACGGCTTGTTGGTACATTGCGATTGCCAGTGCGCCGTCGTATCGCTCACCTTCATCACGCATAAAGGCATGTTGCGCGTTAACTTCTTGCCACTGGTAGTTAATGCCTGTCGTTACACATTGCTGATAAATTTTACTGCGGCCTTCTTGTGGTACATGAGGGTCTTGTTTACCCCAAATAAAATGTATTTCACCTTGTATATCGGCCATGCGCTCAAATGAATTGTTTCCTTCTTGAGCTGGTAATGTATTGCTGTGAATATCCGTTGCGTATAAGCAAAACGCTGCTTTAATTTGGGGATTAAGTGCAGCTCTATAAGCTAAATGTCCGCCAATACATACACCCATCGCCCCCACTGAACCTGAGCAATACTGCTGCGATTTTACAAAATCGATTAATGTTTGTGTGTCGCTATCGTGATGCTCAAGTGGTTTTTTCCACTTATCCGCATTGCCTTTGTCTTTACCTGCATCATCGTAAGCAAGTACAGTCCCGATAGGGTTTAACTCATGAAATACCTCAGGCACGAGTACAACAAAACCATGGCTTGCCAAAAGTGCAGCACTTCGAGCAATAGGAGCCGTTTGCTGAAAAATCTCAGAATAAAAAATAATGGCAGGAAACTGCCCATCGGCTTGTGGACGATACACTGTGGTTCGCATTAGGCCTGTTGGCGTTGGTAAGTCGGTATTATGTTGTTGGATGATCATAAAAGCGCTCAGTTAAAAAGGTTTGGTAATTTCTTTATGGTAACTGAGCGCAGCAGAATAAACGACCGCTGAAATGCGTTTTTAAATGCTAGCTGGCATTTTATTACAGCTTGCGTAGTAGCTTACCGTGGCCGGCCAATCAGAAAATATACCCATTACACCCACTTGTTTTGCTAACACATCAACTACAGTCATCATATCGCCATCGTTATTGATTACATCAGCAATTGACTGATAATAATAACCACCCCCTTCATTTAGCGGCCCTGAGCGCTCAAGGCTCCATGCTATGAGCTTCAAACCTGCCGCTTTTGCTTCAATTGCGTATTGTGAAGGAACAATATTGTTATCGTTATCGATGGTAAGCATCATCCAAATGGGAGGCGCAAGTATTTTAACGTCGTCAGCAACCAGTTCAGCCATGCTTGGTTGCCATGTTGCTGGATTGCTCGGGTCAAAACCAGCTTCATTATCGCGACCATCTAAATAAACACTTTGATCTGCAAATTCAGGGTTGGTGTTAATCCAATATTTAACATCGTCTAAATTAAACGATTGTGGGTATACCTGATTTGCGGGAACATCTAATTGCGTGTACTCATCAAGCATTTTTTGTGCGTATTGTTCTTGGCTCATACCATCAAAAGGCATGCTAACTTGAGGCGACTTAAGCTCTGGGGTCATTTTTACACCCAACTCTTTAAATAACTCAATACTTTGCTTGTGGGTTAATAGCGTTCCTGTTTTTGAGTATAAATCGGTACGCCAATTTGGGGTGCCGTCAAGGTATTCTGCCACTGTTGTGGCTTTAGGATTCGCACCATCCATTTTTCCTTCAAGGGTTAAAAATTCGCTCAGGCTAATATCGCTTGTACAGCACTTTGCTGAAGCGGGAGTCCCGGTATTTGGATCAGCTGGGGTAAATGGCACACTGCATTTGGCGGCAAGTTCTGGGATAGCTAAAATGTTAGTGGTAGTATGTAAGTCACATTGTGAGTGGCGACACACTAGTTCTTTATCGTTTGTAAACGTTACATCGCACTCTACAATACCTGCGCCCATTCGCGCTGCTGCAATATAAGATTCTTTAGTATGTTCAGGGTATTGCATTGGCGCACCGCGATGCCCAATTGAAAAGTCTGTCTTATAAAATGGGCCATCTTGGCATGATGCTAATTGTGTTTTTAACTCGCTTGGTGCCATGTCGTTAATTAAATAATCAGGGCGTGTGCCTAGTTGAACATTACTACCTTGGGCAACTTCTACAACGACTGGCGTGGGTACTTCTACAATTTCAACTTCAGTGTTAGTTACTAAAACGTCTTTTTCGACTACTTTAACTTCATCGTCACAACCGGTAAGTGCAACAATTAGAAGGCAACTGGCAGATAAGGTAATACGCTTCATTGTTTATCCTTAAAAAATAAAAGTTGCACTACCTTAGTAACTCTTAATGACAATTAAACGACAGAAAAGTGAACTTATTTTTTCGCCATTATTTGATTAACCACTAACGCTAAAAGCATTATTGCTGCACCAATACTTAGCCTAAAAATATCGGCATCTCTATTCCAAATAACAATATTAACAATAATACCGGCAGGGATGAGTAAGTTATTCATGACCGCCAACGCCCCCACATTGACAAGCGTTGCGCCTTTATTCCATAAAAAATAACCCAAGCCTGAGGCCACTATCCCTAAATAAATTAAAATCCCCCATTGTGTATTTGTGCTTGGCAGCTTACTCGAGTTACCAAATAATGCGTAACATAAGCCTGCAACAATAAGGGCGCCAATAAAAAACCAGCTAAATGCCGCCTTGTCGTCAAGCTGCTTGCCTTGCATTAACCGTTTGTAAGTAACTTGCCCGGTTGCAAAACTTAAATTGGCTCCTTGCACAAGCAACAGCCCTAGCCAAAAGTCATTGTCGAGATTTTCATAACGAATTGCTACTGCACCCAGCACGGCAATTAAGGCGACAATAAAAAATTGCGGATTAAACTGTTTGTTAAGGGTATCGTTTAATAAAGTAATATAGAGCGGCGTCATAACAGTAAAAAGCAATACTTCAGGGACGCTTAAAAACAAAAATGAGTGGTAGTAAAAACTGTACATAACCCCCAGTTGCACAGCGCCTATTAACATAAGCTTGATTGCGGTGGCGGGAGGAAGGCGTTTGATAAACGGTAAAAATACCAATGTAGCTAGCGCAACACGGATTAATACGCTAAACCATGCATCAACGTGCCCAGCTAAATATACGCCAATTAAACTAAACGAAAATGCCCAAAGCAGGGTCACTGCAAATAAATAGCCCATAACCATCATTGTGTAATAACTAATTGGCTAAGTTTATCTGTTATAAATTAAGGTATAAACAATAAAAGCCCGCAAGCGGGCTTTTATATTAAAAATAATAAGTTAAGTTATTATTCTACTAAACCACGGCGCTTAAGTAGTGCGTCGGTTGTTGGTTTTTGACCTCTAAACTCAATGTAGCTTTGCATTAAGTCACGGCTATTACCTTTTGATAAGATTTCTTTACGGAAGTTGTCGCCGTTTTCACGTGTCAAACCACCGTTGTTTTCCATGTGTGCAAATGCATCGGCTGCAAATACTTCAGTCCAAAGGTAGGCGTAGTAACCTGCAGAGTAACCGCCGGCAAATGTATGGCTAAAGTAGTTTGATTTATAACGCGGTGGTACAGGGTAGTAATCAATACCATGAGCTTTTAGCGCTGCGTTTTCAAACTCTTGAACATCATTGATTTTCTTATCTGAACCAAATGAGTGCCATTCCATATCCAGTAAAGCAGCCGCTAAATATTCAGTCGTACCAAAACCTTGGTTGAATTTTTGCGATGCTAATACTTTATCAAGCAATGCTTGTGGAATTGGCTCACCTGTTTTGTAGTGCTTAGCGTAATTAGCAAGTACGCTAGGCTCAATCATCCAATCTTCATGTGCTTGAGATGGAAATTCAACAAAGTCACGCGCTGTTGCAGTGCCAGCAAGGCTTGGGTATTTAACATCTGAGAATAAACCGTGAGCCGCATGACCAAATTCATGGAACATAGTCGACACTTCGTCAAAGGTCATAAGCGTTGGCTCGCCTTCAGCAGGCTTTGGAATATTTTGCGCGTTATAAATAACAGGTTTAGTGCCTTTTAAGCCGCTTTGGCTTACGTATGCACTCATCCATGCGCCGCCACGCTTGCCTTCACGTGCGTATGGGTCCATGTAAAACAAACCAATTGCACTGCCGTCAGCGTTAAATACTTCATAAACGGTTACATCTTCGTGGTAAACCGGTAAGTCTTGACGTTCTTTGAACGTAATACCGTATAGTTTATTCATCGCAAAGAATAAACCATCGTTAATTACTGAGCTCATTTCAAAGTAAGGTTTAACTAACGCAGGGTCTAGGTCGTATTTTTCAGCACGTACTTTTTCAGCGTAAAATGCCCAATCCCAAGGTTTAAGTTCGAAGCTTTCGCCCGAATCATTAATTACTTTTTGAATAGCAGCGGCTTCAATTTTTGCTTTTTCAACTGCTTTAGGGGCAAGGTCATCTAAAATGCCGTATACATTTTCAGTTGTTTGCGCCATACGCGAGGTCATTACATACGAAGCCCAATCTTTGTAGCCTAAAAGCTCTGCTTTTTGTGCACGTAAGTTTGTTTCTTCAATGATGATAGGGCCATTTGTTTGTGCTGCACGGTTTGCTGAGGCAGTAAAAATTTGCTCACGTAACTCGCGGTTTTCAAGGCTTGATAAAATAGGCTGTTGCGTGGTGTTCACAAGCGTGATCATGTAGCCTTCTTTGCCTGCTTTTTTAGCTGCAGCTGCTAGACCTGCAATTTCACCCTCAGAAAGGCCTGCAAGTTTAGACTTGTCAGTAACAACAATTACATCTTCTTTAAACGATTTTAAAACGTTTTGCGAAAACGCAGTAGATAAGTTAGCAAGTTGTGCGTTAATTTCGCGCATTTTTGCTTTTTCTTCGTCACTTAATTTAGCACCGGCTTTTACAAACTGCTTGTAGTAAAAGTCAACAAGGCGTTGATCTTCAGCGCTTAGTGCTGCTTGGTTATCGTAGATTGTTTGAACGCGCTCAAATAAAGCACCGTTTAAATAAATGTCATCAGAGTGAGCCGATAATACTGGCGCCATTTTTTTACTAATGCGCTGGTATTCGTCATCTGAAATTAAGCCCGATAAGTTATAAAATGCCGTTGATACACGGTTCAATAACTCACCAGATAGTTCCATTTCAACTAATGTGTTTTTAAATGTTGCTGGCTCTGGGTTATTAGCAATTGCTTGAATTTGAGCTGTATGCTCTGCAATACCCGCGTCGAATACAGCTTCGTAATCTTTAGTACCAAATTTATCAAACTCAGGTGCCATGTATTGTAAAGGACTTGGTTTGAATAACACATTGCTTGCGTTTACGTCTTGCACTTGTGCTGCGCTTTCTTTTGCCATTGTTTGTGTTTCTGATTTATTTTCTGAACAGGCAGATAGTAATAATGCACTAGCAATTGTAGTGGCGATTAGGGTTTTACGCATAATAACTCCATAGAAAGATTAGCCGGGATAGGCTTTTCGAGTCGAAAAACCCACTTAACTTACCAAATTTTGATTTATATACAATAAAGTTTATCGAGATTATGCAGGATTTAAACGCAAATTAGCTAAAAATAGATGTTTAGGTAGGTAAAAGTAGCTTGTGTTGTTTGTTTTTTGGTGGCACAAGTACTGCAAAATAACAAAGTGTAATTTTTAAAGTCAGTTAAATTGCATTGTGGCGTGCTAATGTTAGTTAATTAAAACACATTCACTCTATAATAATATTAAAGACCCCCTGATTGGAAAATAAATGAATTTAGAACAAATAAACGAAATCCTTTCTTTTGTTGTATTTAGTTACAACGATATACAACTCACAGTGGCAAAAATAATTCAGGTGCCGCTTATTTTATTTGCAATGTGGTTTGTGGTGACACACATTGGTAAGTTAATAAAAAGAACTTTACTCGCCAAAAAAATAAGCCAAGATGCTGTTCATTTATTTACGCGTATTTATTTTATTTTAAGTATCGCCATATTAGTTTTTACCTCGCTAGAAGTATTAAATATTCCATTGACGGCTTTTGCATTTGTATCGGGTGCTATTGCAATAGGTGTGGGGTTTGGTGCGCAAAATATAATTAATAACTTTATAAGCGGTTGGATATTAATGTGGGAGCGTCCTATTCGAATAGGTGACTTTTTAGAAGTAGGCAGTGCAAAAGGCGTCGTCGAAACTATTAATACACGTTCAACGCGGATTCGTCGAAATGATGGCGTACATATGTTGATCCCCAACAGCCAATTATTAGAAAACACCGTAACAAACTGGACGTTAATTGATGGGAATGCACGCTCGTCGGTAAGCGTAGGTGTTGCTTATGGATCGGATGTAGTTTTAGTTAAAAAACTCATCCAACAGGTGCTTGATGAGCATAAAGCGATTTTAAAAACACCAAAATCGGCAGTGCTATTTGACGACTTTGCCGATAGCTCATTAGTTTTTAACGCTGTTTTTTGGGTATGTGCTGAATCTGAAACCATGCTTAGAACCGTGCGCAGTGATATTCGCTTTAGTCTGTACGATGTATTTGAGCAAAATAATGTAGTGATTGCGTTCCCTCAACGAGACATTCACATAGATGGTGAAATAGCCTTAAAACGAACGTGATAAAGCATTGAGGAAAAAACCGGCTAGTGCTTTTTTTCACCTTAGCAAAAACTGTTCCTAAGTTAGGTTTTTTTAGTTAAAACGTTAAAACTGCTACTTTATTTGTAGTTTTATTGATAAGGACATATGTCCTTATATTTGGGTTTTTACATCTAAAAAGTAATAAAAAGTCGCTATCTTGTGGTTAAATGTTGCAAAAAAGTTTCAGAAATTGAAAAGTTTTATGCAGTAAATTTATTACACAGTGGTATAATCTCTTACGTTCGTTCAGCCTTATTATTTCGTTTTTGTACTCTCGATAATGAGGTCCGCGCGCATATAGCCAAGTCGCGAAAAATTGTACGAGCCCGCAATGAATACATTGCGCAACACAAAAAACCGTTGAACAAGAGTGCATACAAAAGGTTAAAACCCGACATGAAAGCAATTAAAAAATCTGCAATAGCGACAATCATTAATGCCGCACTATTATCTGCTGCTGGCACTTCTGTTTCTTCATTTGCTGCTGAAGAAGAAACGGCTAAAAAAAATAACCAATTAGAAGTTATTCAAGTTACTGCGCGTAAACGTGTAGAAAATGCTCAAGAGGTTCCTGTAGCTGTATCTGCACTGCAAGGTGATAACCTTGATGCATACAGCTCGGCAGGCATGGATATTCGTTTTATGAACGCAAAAATTCCAAGCTTGTCTATCGAATCTTCATTTGGCCGTTCTTTCCCACGTTTTTACGTACGTGGTTTAGGTAACACAGATTTCGATTTAAATGCGTCTCAACCTGTATCGTTAGTAGTTGATGAAGTTGTTCAAGAAAATGCGATTTTAAAAGGCTTTCCTGTATTTGATGTTGAACGCGTAGAAGTATTACGTGGTCCGCAAGGTACTTTATTTGGCCGTAATACGCCTGCAGGCCTTGTTAAATTTGACTCAGTTAAACCTAGCCAAGAGTTTGACGGTTACGGTGCGGTTTCATACGGTAGCCGTGGCGCTGTAGATACTGAAGGTGCTGTAGGTGGTGCGTTAACAGATCGTTTATCTGCTCGCGTTTCATTATTATGGCAAGATAAAGATGATTACATTGATAACCAAGCACCTGGTTTTGAAGCTAAAGATCAACAGGGCGGTTATACTGAAAAAGCAGCACGTATTCAGTTTTTATACGAAGGCGATGATTTTTCTGCATTATTAAACTATCACACACGTGATTTAGATGGTTCACCTATCGCGTTCCGTGCAAATGTTATTGAGTCTGGTTCTAACGAATTAGTCGATAACTACGAGCACGATGTTGTATACCAAGATGCCGGTGCTCGTTCTACTCAACAAGTAGAATCTGAGGGTATGAGCCTAAGACTTGAATGGGATCTTGAAAACCACACTGTAACGTCTATCTCTGCATGGGAAAGCGCTGAAATATACTCTCGTGGTGATATTGACGGTGGTTACGGTGCTGTATTCCTTCCTGATTACATGGGGCCTGGCTTTATTCCTTTCCCTTCAGAAAGTGCCGACGGTATTCCTGAGCAAGATCAAATTACTCAAGAGCTTCGTTTATCAAGTAACTTTGATGGCGACTTAAACTATCAAGTAGGTGTTTTTTACTTTGACGAAGAGCTAACAATTGAAAACTTTAGCTATGACACGTTTTCATCACCGGCCGGCGCTTTAAATGGGTATGTTAAACAGCAACAAGATACAACTGCTTGGGCAGTATTCGGCTCTGTTGATTATGTAGTATCTGATGATTTAAAAATAACAGCGGGCCTTCGTTACTCTGATGATGAAAAAGACTTCTCTGCAGATCGTACACTTAGCCCTGTTGGCGGTGGTGCTTTATTTATCGAGCAAGATGTTAGCGATAGCCACGTGAGCTGGGATTTATCTGCAAACTACAAAGTAAACGAAGATGTAAACTGGTACAGCCGTGTAGCTAACACATTCCGTGCACCAAGCTTACAAGGTCGTATTTTGTTTGGTGATGAAGTAACAACCGCTGATTCTGAAACAGTGACTTCATTCGAAACAGGTATTAAATCAGATGTGCTAGACGGACAAGGTCGCGTAAACGCAACTGTGTTCTACTACACAATGAGCGATCAGCAATTGACCGCTGTAGGTGGTGGTGCAAACTTTAACCGCTTAATCAATGCAGATAAAACCACGGGCTACGGTTTTGAGTTAGACACTGAGTGGGTATTAAGTGATGAGCTTAATGCAACATTTAACTTAAGCTATAACAAAACTGAGCTTAAAGATAATGACCTAGCTGTAGCTGTGTGTGGCCAGTGTACTGTGACAGATCCAACTTTCCAAGTTGCAGGTCCTTTTGGTCCAGAAGCTCGTGCAATTTTAGACGGTAACAGCTTACCGCATGCACCAGAGTGGATCTCTAACTTTACGCTTCGTTACACTAAAGAGCTTGAAGATGGTGATTTCTTTGCAAACGGTGATATTTCTTACCGCAGCAAAATTAACATGTTCTTATATGAATCTGTAGAGTTTGAAGGCAAGCCTTTAACTGAAGTTGGTCTTCGTGCAGGTTACAGATGGGCAGAAGGTGACTACGAATATGAAGTTGCTGGTTTTGTTCGTAACTTATTTGATGAGCAACAAGCAATAGGCGCTATCGACTTTAACAATAACACGGGTATTGTTAATGAAGAGCGTTATGTTGGTGCTGAATTTAAAGTTAAATTTTTCTAATTAATAGATTAGAAATTTACATTTAAAAGCCTGCCTTGTGCAGGCTTTTTATTTTGTGATCCCTTTTAGAGCTGTTAAAGTAGCGCATAATTGGTTTATTGATAGAGAAATATAATGGCTGGATTTTGGAATTACCGTGTGATTTTTTGTGAAGCAACAAAAGATGAAGCGGCGCAATATCAAATACACGAAGTAGAATATAACCTAAATGGTAAAGTAACTAACTGGTCAGAAACAGGCGCAGCACCGTTTGGTACAACCCTTGATGAGTTAAAAGATGACTCGGAGCGCTTAAAAACTGCTTTTGAAAAACCTGTGCTTAAGGTGGTTCGTAAAGCCCGTGGCTATGAGTTAGTTGATATTGAAACCGGTGAAGAAGCTTTTGGTGAGCCGCCGGCGGGTTTAACGCAGTAATAATGAAAAAACAAAAAAAGGTGCTCTAGCACCTTTTTTTAGCACTTTAATTTAAGGAGAGATCATGAGCTTACAGGCCGTTTTATTTGATATGGATGGCACGCTAGTCGATTCAGAAGCGATGCATTTTGTATGTTGGAGCACATTGTTAGCGCCATTTGAGGTAAGTTATTTAGAAGATGAATTTTGTCAGCGGTTTTCAGGGCGCCCTACATTAGAAGCGGCAATTGAAATTAAAAATGAGAATAATTTATCAGTCAGTGCTGAATTTTTAGCTGCTGAAAAATACCGATTATTTGGTGAATATGTAAAAACGAATTTACCGCCCCTTATGCCTTTTGTGGTGCAAACATTAAAAGCGGTTAAAAATAGCGGCTTAAAAATGGCACTTGTCACCGGTAGTGCAACAAGCGAAGCTATGCCAATTCTAAAAGGGTTAGGGTTTTATGAGCTGTTTGACACACTTGTTACTAAAGACGATGTAATTAATCCCAAGCCTGCAGGCGACCCGTATTTACTCGCTTTAAAGCAAATAAACGTAAAGCCAGAAAATGCGATAGCCGTAGAAGATACATTTACAGGCGTAAGCGCCGCAAATAATGCGAGTTTAAGGGTGGTTGCTATTGCTAATAGCCACACCAAAGATCATGACTTTAGCAAAGCGACCTATTGCATGGGTAACCTTGATGAGTTTTGGCAATGGGTGCAATCTCAACTATAGTGTAAGTCACTATTACCTAGCTTGGATGCGCTAATGATTGCTATAAAATGGATGTTATTTATTACGGTTATTTTGTTTAGCTGCTCGGCTTATACTTCTCAGCCTTCTGTATTATTAGCCAAAGTGTATGATGAAGAAAAGCACAATGATATTAGTGCGTATTTAGTCAGCGAAAAATTTGACGGTGTAAGAGCTATATGGACGGGCACACAGTTTGTTACTCGCAAAGGGAATATAATTAATGCACCACATTGGTTTACTGCATCCCTGCCCAATACGTGGTTAGATGGCGAGCTTTGGAGCAAACGAGAACACTTTGCTGCATTAAGCGGTATAGTAAGAACTAAAATCCCAAATAACAAAGACTGGCAAGCCGTCACTTACAAGATATTTGATATGCCAGATAAAACCTTAGCTTTTAGCGAGCGTTATAAAAATTATTCCCAACTTGTTACACACATTAATCAGCCCCATATCCAAGCCGTTAAACAGCGTCGATTTAAAAATAACAAACAGCTTTCTGACTATTTTAATAACATAACTGCGCAGGGTGCAGAAGGCGTTATGTTGCACTTAGCTGATGCAAAACACAAAGGTGGACGAAGTGGTGCTTTGTTAAAGTTAAAGCCTTACCTTGATGCTGAGGCGGTTGTCATTGCTCATTTGCCGGGTAAAGGGAAATACACGGGGATGCTTGGTGCGCTGCGCGTTAAGTCAGCCTCTGGGCAGCTATTTTCAATTGGTACAGGATTTACCGATGCACAACGTCAAAACCCACCGGCCATTGGTAGCACCGTTACCTATCGTTTTCATGGATTGACTAAAAATGGCCTTCCTCGCTTTGCTAGCTTTTTAAGAGTAAGGGAAAGCATATAGCAATTTAAAAGTGATCTTAAATATGCTAAATTGCGCGGCCTTTTTGGTAATGTGTGGTGGTATATGTTTGTAGGTTTTGATTACGGTAGTTCAAATTGTGCTATGGGTGTAATGGACAATAATAATGTTCAGTTAGTGCCTTTAGAGCAAGGCAAACATTACTTACCTTCTACACTTTATACGCATCACAGTGCTTTGGTGGTTGATTTTGTTGCTAAGCATTTGAAAGGAACCGCGCATGAACAAGATTTTAAATCTCAGCGCCAAGCCCTTTTAAACTCACTGCCTCGAATTAAATCAGACCTTGATTTACAACCTTCAGATGAGACCTTATTTATTGGTCGTGAAGCAATTAGTGAATACGTTCAATTTCCTGAAGAAGGATACTTTGTTAAGTCACCCAAATCGTTTTTTGGTGCAACCGGTTTAAAGCAAGGCCAAATTAACTTTTTTGAAGACATTGCAACGGCAATGATTTTAAAAATAAAACAACGCGCAGAGCAGTCTTTAGAAAAAGTACTTACTCAAACTGTTATTGGCCGCCCTGTAAACTTTCAGGCGGTAGGCGGTGAACAGTCGAACCAGCAAGCTGTGGGTATTTTAGAGCGAGCTGCAAAACGTGCTGGCTTTAAAGACGTTAATTTTTTATACGAACCGCTAGCAGCAGGTATCGATTACGAAAGTGATTTAACACACGATCAGAAAGTGTTGGTTATAGATATTGGTGGGGGGACCAGTGATTGTTCGTTTGTGCAAATGGGTCCAAGTTTTAGAGGAAATAGTCAGCGCGATAACGACTTTTTAGCTCACAGCGGTAAACGTGTTGGCGGAAACGATTTAGATATTGCATTGAGCTTTCATGGGTTAATGCCCTTATTAGGGCTTGGCAGTACATTTAAGTCTGGATTACCTTTGCCAAATCAGCCGTTTTGGCAGGCATGTAAAATTAACGATGTTAATTTGCAAAGCCAATTTTACAGTGAAAGTCAGGGGCGTGAACTTAATGCACAGTTGCGAGATGTAAGTGCACCAGACCTTTATAAACGCTTAATTCACTTACAACAAAATAAGCAAGGGCATCAACTTGTTCAACAAGGTGAAGCCGCAAAAATAGCCCTTTCGTCAACACATGACTTTAACTGTGACTTGCGCTTTTTAGATACCGAACTTAGTAAAAACTTATCTGTTCATGATTTATCGCTAGCTGTAGAAAGTAGTATTAGCCAAATAGTCACTTTGGCAAAACAAGCAATAAGCGATGCACAAACAACACCAGACGTTATTTATTTAACGGGGGGCAGTGCGCAGTCTCCACTAATCAAAGCAGCACTTAGCGAGCACTTAGGTAATATTAATATGGTTAATGGTGACCATTTTGGTAGCGTAACTGCTGGCCTGACTAAATGGGCCAGCATGCTTTATAAGTAACTTAAAAGGCTTATAGACTTATTTGTCGGGTTGCGAGGTATTTTTCGTAATCTGGCAAGGTACGCTCAAGCTCGTTTTCCATTAAAGGAGAGCTTAACAGCATATCAGCACTTACCTCGTTACACGCTACAGGAATATTCCACACTGCCGCTAAGCGTAGTAATGCTTTTACATCAGGGTCATGAGGCTGAGAAGCTAAAGGGTCCCAAAAAAATATTAAAACATGAATTTCATGCTCTGCTATTTTGGCGCCCAGTTGTTGGTCGCCACCCATTGGGCCACTTAAAAGCTGAACAACATCAAGCCCTGTACTTTTTTGAATTAAATGCCCCGTTGTACCTGTGCCGTATAAGGTGTGTTTGCTCAGTGTGTTTTTATGTTTGTCGCACCACAGCTTTAGTGCGGCTTTTTTGCCATCGTGAGCAACAAGGGCAATATTTTTCTTTGCAGGGAGAGATTGCGTTTTTTGTTCCATATTAATTCTTTTTATTTGTGCCTAAATGCTCATAGTTACACCAACTGTTAGCAAAATTTAGGAAAGTTATAATAGTAGATTAATAGCGAGAGCAATAAATATTATTCCCGTTACTCTATCAATCCAAAGTTGACTATTTGGATGCTGCCTAAAAAACTGTGCGATTTTGTCGCCAAAATAAATATACGTGCAGTCTATTGGAAAAGCAAAAATAGGGTATAGCAGGCCAAAAAATGCGAGCTGAAAAGTGGCTGATGATAAGCTCGGGTCTACAAACTGTGGAATAAATGCAATAAAAAATAAAGCGACCTTAGGGTTAAGTACTTCGGTCATCATGGCTTGAAACATAACATTAGACTTTTTAGCAGTGCTTACGTGTGGCTTATCTTCACTTTGAGTTGGGGTGGCAGTAGCTTTGTTTTTTAGCGTGCTTTTTATCATCATAAAGCCCAAATAACACAAATAAGCTGCACCGGCATATTGAACAGCACTATAGGCAGCGGGTGATGCTTTTAAAATAGCACTTAAGCCTATTACGGCAAAAAAGGTATGCACAACACCACCTAATGCAAAACCAAACGCACTTTGCATACCCGCAGTACGGCCATTTGCAAATGTTTGTGCCATTAAAAACGCATTCGAGGGGCCTGGGGCAACCGCCATTAAAAAACTAGCAACTAAAAAGGAGAAGAGAAAATCGGGATTAATCATTATCAGAATTGATTGTTAAATATGAGTGAGTTTATCAAGCAACTAGATAAATAAAAAGCGGGCTGTTGCCCGCTTTAGTAAGTTACGTTTTATTAAAAAGTAACGGTTGAGTTGTTAGAGCAAGCGCTTGTGCTTTGAGCTTCACATACTTGATAGGTATATGTGCCGCCACCTTTGGTAGATATTCTATCAGTGAAGCTATTAGTATTAGCTGTACTTGTCACCTTGCTTCCGTTGCGGTAAACATCAACTTGGCTTGTTGCTGCGCCAGCCCAATTAAGGTCAACATACTTGGTGCCTTTTGATTTATAACCTGAAGCAGAAAGCGTTATGTCACCTACAGGCTCTGGGTCGGTACCGCCGCCCCCATTACCATTACCTGCACAACCATTCGCAGTTAAATAGGCATCAGCATCGGCTGCTTTAACAATACCGTGTCCAAAGTAATCATCACGCCCTGTTGCGCCTTGATCTTGTGCAGTTGCTTTTAGAGCATCACGAATCTCTGTACCCGTACAGTCAGTATGATTTGACCATACAAGAGCAGCAATACCCGACACTGCAGGCGTTGCCATTGATGTACCACTCATGAATCCATAATCTGATGCGCCAATATCTATTGTAATCGTTGTGCTGCCAAGCAGTGTAGTGCGATCTTCAAATGCGGCACCCACAGCCGGAATTGTTGTATTGTTTGTATCGCCTAGTGCTGCGTAAAGCATACCAGCTTCGTTGTTAATGATAACAGCGCCTATTCCACCTGAGTTTTCACAGTTTGCTACTTTGTCATAAAAAGAAACGACACCACGGTCGATTAAACATACTTTCCCAGCAGCACCATTATCAATATTTTGTGCAGTTCCCATAAAGTACGCAGATGCTGATGCTTGACCAGTATTTTCCATTGCGGATGAAGCGTAGGGTGTGCCGTCAGCAGACATATTTGCTGCGGATGCCATGCCAGCAGGGTATGTTGAAAGCGTATCTACACCACCCGCAGTCACTTCAACACATACTGTTTCGTCAGTTGTAACACGTCTACCTTTACCTGATGAGCAGCTTGGAAATTGTGAAAAGTCAGCAATTTGATTATCTGCATCATTTGCGCCTACCATCATAACTGATGGATAGCCAGCTGGATATGAACGAACGTTATTGCCATCGTTACCTGCCGCTGCAACTACAAGGCCTCCAGCGTTAGTGAAATTAGCAAAAGCGTTTGACTCAGTACTATTTGAGCCACCACCACCTAAACTCATGCTGATAATATTTGCACCTGCCTGAGAACATAAGTTAGCAGCTTGTGCTAAGTCTGATGAATAACCCCAGCCAGATTCGTTAAACACTTTTATTATGTGCATAGCAACGCCTGGTGCCATGCCTACAACACCTAAGTTGTTATCTGCAGCACCTATAGTACCCGCCACATGAGTCCCGTGTGGTCCGCCATTATCGAACCAGTTACCTGTGCCGCTGTCATTATCGCCAGTGATATTTCCCCAAATGAAATCAGGGTTTGTGCTGTCTAAACCGGAGTCAATAACACATACTTTCATACCCGCATTCGCGTCAAATGTTACCTGATCAGCTTGAGATTGATAAACAGCATACGGTGTAATTTGTTGTTGCATTGCATTTCCGGCGTCATCATTGAATAATGATAAAGGAACACGTTTTTGGTCTTCTTCAATAAGTTTTATGTGAGGGTTATTTAGCAAACCTTTTAAGCTTGCTAAATCGTGACCAGTAAATTTAGCGGCAATAAACCCATTACCGTCAACTTTTATATCACCACCGAGTTTTTTAGTAAGTGCTTTTACTACACCTTTTTTGTTGTTATCGACTTGAATTATGAAACGTTCGTTTTGTGCACTTGCATTACCTGCAGTACATAGACCAGATAAAATTAATGCGAAGGCAAGTTTGTTTTTTTCATTTTTACATCCTAGAATTATTTTGTTAACCACCTGTTAACTTAATTTAACGATAGAGCAGTTGTACCTAGATTGCAACAGTGAATTGTTAATAAAAATGAAATAATTCTGATTGGGTAATTAATGTGCAGTGAAAGGGGTAAATAAAAATTACTTACCCATTAATGATGAATTTTTGTTGGGGGTTATGAAAACTGCGCTTTGCGAAACAATAAATAGCTAAAAGGGACCAATAATAAAAAGTGGACGCCAATTAATATAGGGGTCTGCAACTGTAAAAATTGAGTAATAAATACCAGCAAACTTGCACCACTCATTTGCATTGCACCAAGCAACGCTGAAGCTGTGCCCGCTTGTTTAGGAAACAAGCTTAATGCTCTACCTGCTGCAGAACCAAGAGTTAGCGCAAAACCAAATGCAGCCACAAACATGGGGATCATTAACGCCAAAGCTGATTTATATTGGCTAAACAGGAGCATAAGTAATCCCGAGCCAACCAATAGCAGTAACCCTATTTTTAAAGCGCGTTTGGGGTGGCGTTTGATGTACAGTGGCATAATAAAACTGGCAATAATGCTTAAAACGGCATTAAGTGAAAACCAAAATGTAAAATTAGCTACGCTTCCGCCAAGCTCAGTAATTATCCAGCCAGGTGCGAGGGTGACAAACACTAAAATAACAGACATAGTAACCATGCAAAGCAAGCTATTAAATAAAAATAGTGGCGTTGAAATAATAGGTATAAAGCGTCTTAAATCGAGAATATGCCCCTGATAAACGCTATCAGCTGGTCGTGTTTCTCTAAAAAAGAAAAACGTAACAATAAAGCCTACCAATGCAAACCCAGTTAAAAATAAGAAGTTCATTTCCCAGCCAAACTTAACAGTTAACCAAGCACCTAAAATGGGCGCTAACGCAGGAATAAAGCACACAATGCCATTTAAGTAAGTAATAATTTGGCCGCTACGTTCGCTACCAAATTTGTCTCTTACAATAGCGAAAGCGACAACAAATGTGGCGCATGCACCTAACCCTTGTAATGCTCGAGCAGAAAGTAATACTTCAAACGAAGGGGCACAGTAAGCAAGTAACGCAGAGCCTGCATATAAGCTAATACCCACTAATGCGACAGGCTTTCGGCCAAATCTATCTGCTAATGGCCCTGCAATTAATTGACCTAGTCCAACGGTTAACATAAAAATGGCAACAGTTTGCTGCACTTGTTGCTCAGTCACCAAAAATTGCTCTGCTATGGTAGGAAAAGCGGGCAGATAAATATCAATAGCCATAGGGCAAAAAATAACGAGCAACGCTAAGATAAGTAATAAAGTTAGATTAGGTTTTGCGGGCTGTGTATGCATTGAGTCTCCTTTTTCGCGTATTTTAGGGGGGCACTCGTAAAAAAGAAAGGGCTTTTGGCCTATGCATACGTCGTCATTCGTATTTTTTGTTAAACACATAATAAAAGCAGTAATTAAAACGGCTTTTTTAAACTGGTCTGATGTGTTAGCGTTAATAAAGTAACTGTAACTGGATAATAAAAATGGCAAATCAATCACCACTAGTTAAAACGTGGCATAGATTTAAAAACTTACCCTTTGGCAATTGGCTTTTTACTAAAGCTGTTTGTTTTAAAGCACCTTACTTTGGCTCAATGAAGCCCTATGTATTAGACCTGCGAGAAGGGCACTGTAGTGCTGTTGTTAAAAATCGTCGTAGTGTTCATAACCACATTGGAACCATTCATGCAATTGCGCAGTGTAATTTGGCTGAGTTATGTGCAGGGGTGATGGTTGACGCGACTGTACCGGTAAAAACCCATCGTTGGATACCCAAGGGAATGACCGTGCAATATTTGGCAAAGGTTGATACAGACGTTACGGCTATTGCTGAAATTGATTTACCACGCCAGTGGATTGATAAAGAAGATTTAGTAGTACCAGTAAAGCTTTATAATACCCGCAACGAACTCGTGTTCACTGCAGATATTACAATGTATATTACTGAGAAAAAATAGCCTACCGCTCGCTTTTATCCGTGGCTTGTTTATTTACAAACGACAAGCCGCTGTCATCTTCTTCAATCAGTGTTTTAACTTCTTTTTCAGTTGGTTCAGCAGTTAACTCTACTGTCTCTTTTTCAGTGCGTTGCTTTAAGTTGCCTTCAATTATAGCGCCAGCATCTATACTCAATGAATCATGAAATACGTCGCCATGAACGTGAGCACCACTTTGTATTTTTACTTCGCTTGCATTGATAGAACCAATAACAGTGCCTTTAACAACAATGCCTACTGCTTCAACAATTCCTTCAACTACACCGGAGGAGCCTATAACCAATTGCTCGGCTTTTATGTCGCCATCTATGCGACCATCAAGTTGAACCTCACCTTGGCTTATTAAAGTGCCAGTAAGGCGCACATCTTCAGAAATAATAGAGGGGGTATGATTAACCTTTCTTAGATTAGTACTTGTTGATTTTTTTCTACCGAACACGAGAAAGCGCCTTTGTTATTTTTAGAGGATTGACTTGTTCGCCATTAACCAATACTTCGTAGTGTAAATGAGTGCTAGTACTTCTACCAGTGCTCCCCATTAAACCAATTACATCGTGCTTGGCAATGTGCTGGCCTTTTTTTACTTTTATTTTATTTAAATGGCCAAAGCGAGTTACTAAGCCATTTTTGTGTTCAAGTTCAATAAAGTTACCATATCCGCCATTACGCCCTGCACGAAGAACCACAGCGTCGGCCGGAGCAAAAATTTCGGTTTTGTGCCAACCCGCTAAGTCTACGCCCTTGTGAAATGCTCGGCGATTATTCATTGGGTCTTTGCGTAAGCCAAAGCTACTTGAAATATAATATTTTGCAGCGGGTAAGGGCAGGGTGTTAGGTAATTCAGTTAATAAATTTTCTAGATTATTTAACGCGACTAACTTATCAACTATAGCCAAAAAATGACCGGGTATATTTGTTTCATCGAATACATCAAACGGGCCACCTTGAGCAATATGCAAAGAGTTAATTGCTAGGTGTTCTTCCAAAGCGGCATCAAGGCCTGCGCCTTTAAGCATCGCTAAAATAGCGTTATGTCGTTCGTTTATTTTTTTGTCTAGGTAATTAAAGCTTTGTTCGTATTGACCGTTTAAATGTGCCAAACGCGCCTCAAAACTAATAGGCTTACCTAAATTAACTTGCTTAGCATTTGGGTCTTCATCTACTAAAGGTTCATGAAATTCGTTTTTATTTTCGTTAATAGGTGACTCAAGCTCTTCACCTAACTGAATAACGTCTTGGCTAATTGAAGCAGGTAAAGATTCGATCATACTTTGAAGTAGCGCTTGTTTTTGTTCAAGAGTTACTAGCTGTTTGAGTTGCTGTTCGTGAAGACGTTGTTGCTCGCTAACTTTTTGTTCCCATAGTGCTTGTTTGTTAAGCTGATTTTTTTCTATGTCAGAGATATGGTTAGTTTGTGTATATACACGAAAGCTAGAAATGCTCACCCATACAAGTGTTGCTAAAATAAGCACTATTGCAAAAAGCTGTAACCAAGGCGCTAAAACAACATGCTTAACCTCGCCATTTTGACGAATAAGGAGTTGGCGAGCTGGAAAAAGTTTTTTGTAAGACTTTATAAATACTGACATGGCATATAAACACTGGCTACTAACCGGAATAATGTATCAATCTGAGCTTAAAAAGCCAGAAAAAAATTGTAACTGTTCAAAAATTAATAAAAAAGGGCTGCTTTTAAAAGCAGCCCTTTCATTTAAGTATGTTTGATTGAGATTATTTTGCGGCTAAAACCGTGCTTTCAACTGAACCAAAACCAATACGCGCAAAGCCTTCTTTTTCACACCAGCCGCGCATGATAACGTTATCGCCATCTTCTAAAAAGCTGCGTTGCTCGCCATTGCTTAGCGTTATTTTTTCTTTACCGCCACGAGAAAGTTCAAGTAAAGAACCCGCTTCTTCATGTGTTGGGCCAGATTGCGTACCCGAACCCAGCATGTCACCCGGCATAAAGTTACACCCGTTAACCGTATGGTGAGTGACCATTTGAGCTACAGTCCAGTAAGAGTGCTTAAAGCTAGAGGTAGATACGCGGGTAGGAGAGTGCCCTTCGCTACGCATTTTTTCGGTTTGAATTTTTACATCCATTTGAATATCAAATGCACCTTGCTCGCGATTAGCGGCAGACTCTAGATATTCCATAGGTTGAGGATCGTTTTCATCACGAGTCCAACTTGTTCTGTACGGTGCGAGTGCTTCTGTTGTAACAATCCAAGGAGACACTGTTGATGCAAAGTTTTTCGCTAAAAACGGACCTAATGGTTGGTATTCCCAAGCTTGTAAGTCGCGGGCAGACCAGTCGTTAAATACACAAAAACCAAATACATGGTTTTCTGCATTTTCGATTGCAATTGCATCGCCTAGCGCATTTCCTTTACCTAAGTAAATGCCAAGCTCTAGCTCGTAATCAAGGCGTTTACATGGGCCGAATGAGGGCACATCTGCATCGGGTGCTTTAGTTTGTCCTTTAGGACGGTGAAATGTTTGCCCAGACACATCAATAGATGAAGAACGGCCATGGTAACCAATCGGTACCCATTTATAGTTTGGCAATAGTGGGTTATCAGGGCGAAATAAACTACCTACTGCCGTTGCATGATAAATAGAGGTGTAAAAGTCGGTGTAGTCACCAATACGACATGGTAATGAAAATTCAATATCAGCTTGCGATATTAATACGCTCGCAATATCTTTTTGACATTCAGCGCCTTCGCGTAATGCTTTTGAAAGGGCTAAACGAAGTGCTGACCAGTATTGCTGCCCTAAACCCATAAATGTATTTAGCGTTGACTCGCTCGCTGCATCGAGTGCTATTTTAGAGTCGCCTGTAAATATATTTAGCTCATTTAGTTTTGCAAGGTCGATAACCTGATCACCTATTGCAACACCACCACGAAATACTTCGTTAGTGCCTTTGCGACGAAACTCGGCAAATGGCAAGTTTTGAATAGGGAAGTCGCAATTGGCGACATTCGCTGACTCTACCCAGCTTGTTAAATTAATATCATGGGTTTCGTTAATTAGGCTCATTACATTTCCTTTGGTTTAACTGTATGGCAACAATGGAGTATTTATTTAAGCATACTTGCACTTTAAGCCATACATTTTAAATATTAAAACGACAAAAAGCAGCGAAGGTCGCTGCTTTTAATTTACTCAAAAAGATTATAAAACGCCGCGGCGCTCTTGATCGCGTTCAATTGATTCAAATAACGCTTGGAAATTACCCTCACCAAAACCGCCATCATCAACGCGTTGAATCATCTCTATAAAAATTGGGCCAAATAAGTTTTTAGAGAAAATTTGTAGTAGGTAACAATTTTCGCTTTGGCTATCAACCAGTATTTGGTGTTCGCGAATTTTGTCTTTGTCTTCTTTTACCCACGGCACACGGTCGAAAATGGTGTCGTAGTATTCAGGAATAATATCAAGCGTTGCAATAGTTGATTTATCTAGTTTGTCTAGCGAGCTAACTAAATCGTCAGTTAAAAATGCTAAATGTTGAACGCCTGGGCCATTGTATTCACCTAAGTATTCGTCAATTTGGTTGTTGTCGTTGCCTTTACCTTCATTGATTGGAATTGAGAAGGTGCCACATGGAGATTTAAGCGCATATGAAATTAGCGCCGTTTTTTGACCTTTAATGTCAAAGTAACGTACTTCTGTAAAACCAAACACATCTTTATAAAAGTTTGCCCATGTTTCCATTGTGCCTTTATAAACATTATTAGTTAGGTGATCGATACGCTTAAAGCCTTTGTCTTCAACAACCGTTTGCGTTGCTAAATCTTCAAAGTCACTTTCATAAATGGTGCCTTTATCGCCAAATTGGTCAATAAAGTAAATTAGGCTGTCGCCAATACCGTAAATTGCAGGGTAAGGAAGGTTTTTGTGTGTAGAGTCTGTTGCTGGTTTTGCACCGCGCTCTACAGCTGTTTCAAATGCTTTTTGTGCGTCTTCTACACGCCACCCCATTGAACAAATTGCTGGACCATGGCTTTTAGCAAATTCAGCAGAAAAACCTTCACGCTCGTTGTTCAGTAAAAAGTGAATGTCGTTTTGGTTGTAATAAACAATGTCTTTACCTTTAAACTTTTTAAGCTTTGAAAAGCCAAAGTCAGTAAATACTTTATCCATGTAATCTGCATCAGGTGTGGCGTATTCAGTAAACTCAATACCGACTAAACCTAAATAGTTAGTTACTTCACTCATTTTAATTACTCCCACAATTTAAGCACTGTGATTATTTGTTGTTGTGTTAATGCCAAGATAATTAACCAGAATTAGATTTAGGGGAAGAGCAGCCAGGTATTTAGTAATTGAGTGGTGTGTAAATTTTATAGGACGCTTGTGGCCAAGTTGTTTTGAGTCAATACAGTAGAAAATTTTTACGTTGTAAAAGTAAGCAGTTTTAGTGGCTGTTTTTTGATTAAGCTTATGAATTATAGTAATAAAAAAGAGAGTTTAAGTAGCTAAACTCTCTTTTTTGAAGTGGTATGAAATAGGGTTAAGTGTAATTAATTGTTTACATTTTTGGCGTGTTCACCAAAAAACTTGCTACGCTGTTGTAACCATAAGTTTGGTTTTATTTCAGGCGCAGCTTGGTAATGGCGTTCAATGGTTTGATTAAGTACGCGTGTTGCTTGCTCATAAGTGAGTTTTTGCTGCGCATTACCTAAGCTTTTTATTTCGTCGCGGCTCATTGCACGGCCGGCATAAAGCATGGCATTTAAGTAGCCAGGCTCGGTTTCAAAGTTGTCATCATTAAACAGCAGCACTGCGTCTTTGAGTGCCCAGCGGTTGTTTATTTCTCCATCTTCCTTTACACCCACTAGTTCGCCATCTATGTACACTTCAAATACGCCATTGGTAGGTGCAGTATAAAATACTAAAGCGACACGATGCCAAGAGTCTGGTTGTGTATTGCCAAAATAGCCGCTGTCGCTGGTTGATTTACCATAACCACCACTTGGGTCAATAAATATGTCGGCATCGTCGGTTAAGTAGTTAACGGTATCCGCTTGAACAACCGCACGGTAAATATCTTGGCCTTCTGCTGGCCAGTATAAATCCATTACAAGTGTGTAGTCTGAAACCATGCCATCAGCGGCATAATCGCCGTTAGCGGGTGTGTTTAAGTTAATATGTAGGCCTTCGGTTGGTGCATGCCTTGAAAATGCCATTACACCTGACGGCCCATCACTCAAATCACTAATGCCGAGTTCGGTAGTGGTTTTATATTGAGTTTCTTCTGGGCCCCAGTCTTTTTCTTCAGGATCGAAGTAACTGAGTACTGAAGGTCCAAAATCTGCTCTAAGTGGGCTTGCTGTATTATCAAAATTCCATACCGTTATGTTTTCTTCGTTTGTACATGAAAACAGTTGATTGTTGGTATCTAGGTATAAGCACTGGCTTGTTCTAAATCGGGCGTACTGATCTAGTAACCACCATGCTTCGGCAATGGGTTCTACGTTTGAAAATGTAACACCATTAAAAAATAATTCAGGGTTAAGCGCTGCGCCTTTAAATAAAGCGACATCATAATTGCTGGTTGCTTGAATGTTTTCGGGTGTGAGTAAAAACCAGTCAGGTTGGCTTGCATACATAGATGTTAAGTCTGTACCTGTTACTGTCACTTTATATATTGCGTTAAAACCGGGTGTATTTGAAGGCTGTCTTTCTACGTAAAATGCTTCGTGAAAATCTTCTTGTGTGAGCGTGCCGGGTGTCCAACGCTTTTGAACCAGTTCGGGGTTTAAAAGTGCAGCTGTGATTGAGCTTTCGTGTTGCGCGGCTAATGCTGTTATTTCAGCTAACTCAATTGCACTAGGGTAGTTTTCTGAAATAGCTATTTCGGTTTGTGCATCAGGCGCGTAACGGCCCATAATTTCATCTATGGCTTGCTTTGTCGGTTCATCACGTTCAGTGATGGTTTCAGTGGCAATCGTTTGATAGTTCTCAACAGGTGCTGTTTTATCAGCTAAATTAAACTCAAGTGTTAAGTCGGTTATCCCTTTTGCATAAAAGTCAGGTTGAATAACAATGGCGCCATTTTCTAGTGTATCAAAGCTTTCGCCGCCATGGGTATGGCCCCCTAATACTAAATCAATACCTGCAACCTCAGTTGCCATATCTGTATCTAGGCCTACTCCTAAATGGCTTAGCATTACCATGTAATCAACATCATCACGGTATTGGTCTACAATGCTTTGTGCAACTTGTTGCCACTCCCAGCTCATTTTAAATTGTTTTATAAAATCAGGAATTGGATCGTCTTGCTGTGGCTCATCTAATTCATTCCATGGCACCGACGTCATGCCAAATACACCTAAGGTGACACAGCCCACTTGCACTTTTGCAAAGCTCACAGCGGCAAAATCTTGAAGTTGCTCCCCTTCATAGCGAGTGTTACTTGCAAGCACAATCGCTTTATCATCTTGCGAATAGCTCAGTAGTTTTTCTGGTCCCCATGCATAGTCGTGGTTTCCCACAACACGAATGTCAAACTGCATCGCTTTAATGGCTTCTTCGGTTGCTGTACCTTGTGAAAGTTGCTCTGCTACCGTGCCTTTTTCATAATCGTCACCACCATTGGTAAATAGGGTGTGTGGTGTTTGGTTGGCGACTTGATTGTAATAGGCTTTAATACGGCTAAAGTATTGTTCCTCATACCCAAAACGAGCATGTAAGTCTGCTACATGAACAAAGCGTACCGATTGTGTTGTTGCGCTCGCTTCACATGTTGGACCAATATCGGCGAATGCTTCTTTACGCTGCATTTGAATTGCATAAGTGCCGACTTGATTCACTTGTGCACTGACATAATCATCGCTTACGGTTGAGTTAGTAATCGTTTCCCACCTATTTAGGCCTAACTGTCTGGCTATGAATAATTGCCCACCGAGTACATAGTCTTCAGGTATTTTTATTCTAATAGTAAAGGAGTCTGAAAATGAAATGTCAGGGTCGGGTATAAGGGTGTGTAAATCAGAGATAATGTTTAACTGTGCGTTGGCATCATCTAGTGTTGTTTTTTCGTAAGTGATTTCGCTATTTGATGAAGCTATATTTGCAGGGATAATTAATTCAAACCCGCCGTTATCTAGCGTTGAGTTTAACCCGTTAGCAGCAGTTAAAGGAAGTAGGGTTGGCTCGGGTTCAACAGGATCGTTTGGATTAACCGTTACTGCATCACTCGCACCACCGCATGCACTTAACATAAAGAGCAAAAATGGTATTGCAGCTATTTTTAATAACTTGTCCAATAACATATACAGCAGTCCTCGGGTGTCTAATTTAACAATTTATTAATGCATAATATCAGTTAAAAGTATGGGAGCATAGCTGTATAAAAATGCCCCCATAACAATTATGGGGGCATTTTTTATTTGTTACTACATTTAGAATATGCAGTAAATAATTATTAATACAAAAGGATTAACCGAATTAGGTCTCTAATCCTTGTTTTTCCCATATTTTCGCTTTAAAGCTCATAAGCACTAAAACAATACCTACACCAATGCTAAATAATGCAATTTGTAAGTATAGGGTAGGGATTTCTTGAACGTTATTAGGATCAAAGTTACCAGCAAGTAAACCTGCGATAATATTACCAATAGAGTAAGTTAAAACAAACACACCCATCATTTGACCCGTATAGCGACGCGGCGATAACTTGCTTACTGCACTTAATGCAACAGGGCTTAAACAAAGCTCACCCACTGTGTGTAAAAAGTACGTAGTAACCAACCAGTAAGGCGCTACTTTTAAGCCTTCTGCTGCATAATGTGCTGCCATAAACATGACTAAAAAGCCTGAGGCCATGATGATCAGGCCAAATGCACATTTTACGCTGTAAGTAGGCGATATCATTTTTTTAGATAGGTTTATCCAAAGCGCAGCAAAAAATGGCGATAAAACAATAATAAATAGTGAATTTAAAGATTGAAACCATGTAGTTGGAATTTCAAAAGTACCTATAAGTCGGTC
The DNA here is from genome assembly GCF_022809815.1 of Pseudoalteromonas sp. APM04. Lineage (NCBI taxonomy): Bacteria > Pseudomonadati > Pseudomonadota > Gammaproteobacteria > Alteromonadales > Pseudoalteromonadaceae > Pseudoalteromonas > Pseudoalteromonas sp. APM04. Next base: position 2,502,670 of record NZ_CP094441.1, on the reverse strand, counting down.
GGTGTAATCGCGGGCAAATAGGTTTAATGAAGAACCTGCTTGCTCAAAACCAGACCAAAAACATGCAGAGGCAACACACACTAAAAATAGTGCCCACATTCTTTGTTTTTCTTCGCCTGTTAATTTACCTTTAAAATAAATAAGGCCAAAGTACACAAAGAATATAATAGTAAATGCAACAGCTGTATAACCGGCTACAACCGAAGGGTTTATAATGATAGCACCAGTCATAGCGGCTATGGTAACGCCCGCAACAACAGCCACAAATAATGCGATAGCACCCCATGTACGTGAAGTGCCTTTAGCGCTTAATGGATTAGCAGGTAAAGCGCTGTGCTCTGGTAAGTTATTAAGGGTAAGTTTGTATTGTACTAAACCAATGGCCATACCAACAGCTGCTGCACCAAATGCCCAGTGCCAACCTACGTTCTCCATAAAGTAACCACATACGTAGTAACCTATTAAAGAACCCATGTTAATACCCATGTAATAAATAGCGTAACCGCCATCACGACGCTCATCAGCATCGCTGTATAACTGGCCTACCATTGCACTGATATTTGGCTTGAGTAAGCCCGTACCTGTTGCAACAAAAATTAAACCAATAAAAAATGAATATTCATGTGGAACGGCCAAAATAATGTGGCCACACATAATGATAATACCACCGTACCAAACCGCTTTTTGGCCGCCAAATAACCTATCTGCTAACCAACCGCCAGGTAAGCCTAAAAAGTATACCGCACCTGTGTACAAACCATAAATTGCAGCCGCTGATGCAACCGTAAAGCCAAGGCCTTCTTGTTGTAAGCTTGCTGTCATGAATAATACGAGCATAGCTCGCATACCGTAATAACTCATTCGTTCCCACATTTCAGTGAAGAACAATGTCGAAAGTCCTTTAGGGTGGCCAAACCAGCCACTATCTGGAGCTGAACTCATATTTACTTCCTAACTTAAAGAATTGTTGTGATGGCCTTATAATTTTTTGCTTTAGCTAAGTTAGCCTGTTTATAAGGTTAAAGTGCTCGACCACCAGTATATTATTTGTATCTAAGATAATGATTTGCTGTATGGCTATAACACCACAAGGTAAGAGACACACCCTTATCCTAGCTACAATTGCGCACAAGTATACATATACCTCAAGGCGAGGGGAAGTACTGAGCGGTGTATCACCTTATGCTAAGTTAGAACTCAGCATAAGGGATAATAGGTGTACCCGGAAACTCAAGGGTCCCGTAGACAGGATTGAAGTAGTAACGGATATACAGTTGGCCAAAATTAGGTTCGTAAAAGTCAGAACGGTCAATAGCTAAATAACCACCAAAGAACCAATGTGGGGTTATTCTGTATTCAAAACTGCCTTCTAAATTGTACGATACGCCCGCACTGGTATCTGAATCAAAGGCAGGATCTACACCGGTTTCAAGTTGGCGAACAAAGGCTTCAGCTTGAAGGTCAGGATCATTAGGGAAAAAGTCGATGGCTTGCGTTTTAGTTTGTGAATACGACACGCCTGTTTTTACGCGGTATACAAAGTCATCACCCCATCGTGCATCGTAGGTCAAAGGAACCGATAACCCAATATAGTTCTGTGGGCTGTAGTAGCCGCCGTGGCCCCAGGTTTCTTCACTTAAATTAAATTTATAGGCCCAATGCAATAAACTTGCACCCACTGTAAATTCGCGGTCTTGATTACTTATCACACGATAATAGGTGCCGCCCATCAAGCGGTAGCGCTGGTTATCTTTTACGTTTTGACCTTTATATAATGTAAAGTCAGCACTAGACCAAAACCCCCAATTGCCGCCTAAATCATGAGAAACATTAGCGGTTAAACCAGTTGAGCGAACACCCCCCCAAATTTTACCAGTATTAACGTCTTCAAGACCAGCATAGGCGAGTACTGAGCTGGTTACTGGTCGTTTTTCTAACTCAAGGCTATAGCCAAAGTCACCAAAGTCGTCCGAATAGTTAACACCCCATACAATGTCTTCGATTAAAAAGCCCAGTGGTGTTGTACCAATATCTACGCGCCAGTTTTCGTTCTGCCAACCAATGCCAATATCAACGCCATCTTGCTCAGGACTTACTTCGTCAATACCACAGGTAAATATACACAAAGCGCCTTGACCGTATCGACTGCCAGCAAATTGCTCGTCAAATCGTGTTGTTTGCGCGCTAATACTTGTAGGATCTATTTTTACAAAGCCTTGCCCCTGCCAAAGCGGAAAGTACGCTTCAATAGGGACTAAACCAGCGCCCAATGTAGCCTCACTTTCAGTACTTACTTGTCCGCTAAAATTTACACCAACAGCAATGTAGGCTTGGTTTTTGTTTTGTTGGCTGAGTAGTTCTCGTTTGGCACCGTTTATATACCACTCGTCGTTTTCATTAATGCGCGAAAGTGATGCGTAGAGTTCTTTTTCATTTAGTTGACGATTAGGTGAAAGCGTTTGTGCGTACCACGTTTGTGCTTGCTCTGTTTCATTAAAATTAGCAGCAACTTGCGCGCCTAAATAACGAAGCTCTAAATCATTAGGTGCTTTTTGAATAAGTTGCTCGGCTAAGTAAAGGGCATCACCAGCGTAATTAAAATCGTTTAACGATTCCATAATTTGACGCTGAAAATAACTTTCTTGCGTTGTACTTTGTTCAATGGCGAGCTGTGTGACCTCTTTTGCTTGGAAATCATCCCCAAGTGCTCTATAGGCTTTGGATATTGCCATTAAAGCTTGAGGTTCAATTAACTGATTATTTTTTAGTTTTTGTTCGTATAAAATAATCGCTGATTGGTTTTGATCAAGTGCTAAGTTTGCATTTATTAGCGCAGTTGTTGTTGCTGATGAACTTGGGTATTTTTGATCAAGCTGATTTAGCTTCGCAATAAGATCACTGCCACTAAAATACTCAGAATAATAGGCATTTTGTAATTGCACAAACTGGTCTATTTCACCCTCAGAGGCATTTTCAGGAAGCCGATAACGATTGAACCAATCCGTAGTCTGAGCTTTATTACCCTGTGCTAAAAGCCATTCTCCATACAGCATATGCCAATAGGCTGATAATGAGGGGTCTTCAGCTAATGCGTCACGCATGAGTTTTAAAGCGTGGTTTTGTTCTTCTATGCTAAACCAGCTTCGTGCTAGCTCCGCTTTCATTGGTGGCGTTAAATTTTGTGCTTCTAACGCACTTAAGTGATAAATAGCAGCCGCTTTATTTTGAGAATTAATAAAACGTTCGCTTTGTGCTAAAGACTCATTAAGTTGTAACTGTTGTTCAAGAGATACAATGTCAGCATCGCGAGATTTAAATGGAATATACTGAAGCGTAGCAAGCGCACCTTGGTAATCGTCTAAAGCACGCAAAAACAGTGCATGGCTATACCTAAGCTGTGAATTTAGCGGAAATTGCCACAATACATTATTAAACAATGAGCGGGCTTTGTCGGTGAGTCCTTTTTGTTGATATATAAACGCTAAGTCGTAATATAACCAAGGCTCTTCTGGTGTTGCTTGAATAGCCTCTTTTAATATTTTTTCAGCCTCTTCTAATTCACCAGCTTCAGTTAGCTTTGTTGCCTTAGTTCTATACACGCTACTTAATGAGCTTAAATATGACGCTCTTAATATTTCTTTTTGTGAAAATGAAAGTCGATTAAAAAAAGAGGTGAGCGTTTTTTCACTTTGTTCAAGCTTTGCAATTTCAAGTAAGCCAAATAGGGCGCCTTCGTTTAACGGCTCGCTTTTAAGCACCACTTGGTAGGTAAGCGCAGCTTGTGAATATAGCCCTTGGGCAAATTGTAAGGTGCCACGATTTGCCAGTACGGTATTAGGTTCTTCTTCTAATGCGGCGGCTAAATCGAGTTTAAATTTGGCAACTCTAAATTCACTGCTGTCTATAGCGTCTCTTGCTTGGCGAATATACAGCCAAAACTTAGCTGTTTTAGCCATGCTTTTAAGGGTATTTCGCTCTGCAAAGTCGGCAGTGTATTTTTGTGCACGTGTAAAATAGTTATAGGCTTTACCATGCTCCCCTAATTGTAGGTAAAGTATGCCTAAGCTGTTCATTATTTCGCCGTCAGTAGGGCGGCCTTTTAATGCTTTTAATAGAAGAGGTTCTGCTGCATTTAACCTTTCTTGTTCGAGTAGCTTATTGCCTTTTAACCAAAGCTGATAAGCCGGGTCGGCTAATAATTTTTGGCGTGCTTTTAATTGCTTTTTAAAGTCTTGATACTGTAACTCTCCCTTATTACTAAACGGGTAAAGTATAAAGTATTGCTGAAATTGCTTGTCAGTATTACTGTTTATGGGCATGTTTTTTAGTGCAGAGAGCCAAATACCTTCAACTTCATCACTAAAACCCGATGTCGATCCATACTTACTTAAAATACGCATAGCTGCTTTATCGCGTGGGTTACGTCTTAGCAAATGTCTGGCATAAGCAACTTCTATAGTGCCTAGGTTGTCATAGCGTTTTAATAATTGCTTGTAACCATTTTTAACCCCTTGCCATTGAGCGCTGTCTTGTGCATACCAGCTTAAATGCTCAAGCTCAAAGTTTAAAGTAGGATAAACATCATTAAATATTTTATTGTAAATTTGACGTGCTTGTTCATATCTACCGGCACGAGCAAGCAGCTTTGCTTCTTGAATTACTGCCTTGTCTTTACCTTGAATACGAGACATAACCTTGAGTTTTTTTACGCAAGGTGTTTGTTGTGTTAGTTGGTTATCAAGCTTACTTAATAACAAGTTTGCCTGGTCTGTATTGCCATTGGTAAAGTCGTAATGTGCAAGCGCACATTGCGTTTCTATTCGCGTAGGGGCAATTGCAACCAATTTTTGCAGGCTATCTTCAACAAGTCTTTTGTTTTGTTGTGCTTCACCAATACTAATTTGGTTTAATAACCAATCAACCGATTGTGTATCAATATCATTTATTGTTGCGGCATTTAAATTAGTGCTTAGTGCCAATGTACAAGCTAAGGCCAACCTTAACGACATTCAGTGCTCCAAGTAGGTTGTAGCGTTCCATCAGCCGTTATTTTAAAGCGCTTGTTAACAGCACTTTCACCAAATAAATGCAATACACTGTCGTAATAACGTGTTTGTGTAAAAGACTTATCAATCATTAGCTTTTGCTGAATGGCCATTACCAGCTCATTATTAACTTGCTCTGCTAACAAAGGCAGCAGGGCAGCGTTAAAGCCCAAAGGCCCTCTTTTTTCAGATTTACCTGATTGAGCATACGTATTTAAAGGGACATGGCCGCGCTCTTCAATGGTGTCCACAAATGGTGCAAACTGAGCAAGAAGCTCTTGTTTGTAGGGTGCATCTTTTGCCATCATACTTGCCCAAAGGTAAACACGAATTGCATTATAACTACCTAAATCTGTATTTTTTCTGTCGTAGTAAAAACCGCGGTTTGAATCAAACATAACCCAATCAGGGCTAACGCCTTGCTGTGCGGTATCTAAAATTAACTTAGCTGATCCTTCGTGCAGTTGGTGCCACGGTGAATGTGGATAAAGCTTTTTAAATTGCTGGTAAATAAATAACGGCGAGTAGCTAGGATTTAGCTTATAGCGCTCATTGTCAAACTCAAAACCGGCAGGTGCGGGTAGTAAAGAAAGGCCAAGGCCCGTTATGTAGGCGGTTTCTTCTCTGATTATACGTTGAGCAAGCACTGCGGCTAAAATACTATAGCGGCGTTCATCCCATAAAATTGCCGCTTGCGATAAACTGTAGGCAATCCATAGGTCTGAATCTGACGCAGGGTTTGAATCTAAAATCCCCCCTACGCGGTTTTTATCTAGTCCCCATTTCCATGCTGGTAAACGCGTACTTAAATCGCCCTCTGATAAATGCTCTTGGGTCCAATTTAAAACAGAATCAAAAGCGGCTTTATCGTTGGCAATAAGCGCAAAAAATAGTGCATATGATTGGCCTTCAGAGGTTGTGATACTTTGATCACTGCCCAAGTCAATAACGCGGCCGTCTTGGCTTATAAAATGATTTTTAAACACTTGCCACGACTGCCAAGGTTCGCACTGTTCAACTTGTGCGTTGGCATTGAAAGCAAATAGTGCCATCACAGTAAAAAACATATTAACGAGTGATTTCATTATTCGTCTCCTTCAGCTAAACGCTTGTAAGTTAGTGCTTGTAATAATCGCCATAAGATAAATGAGATCAGCAATAGCGTTAAAATAGACAGTAATGCCAAAATAAATGGATGATCAGATAAGTGAAACCACACTAATGTATGGACTGGGATATGGCCTACAAAGTATTGCTCATCTACTTGGATGGTTTTAATACCCTGTGAGTTGATAATGGCTGCACTACCTTTTATTTGGGCTAATTTTTCTGAGTTCATTAGAACATCGTCAAGTATAGTGAATGCATTTTGCGTAGTAGCACTAAAAGAGACGATAGAGCGATCAGAGTCAAACGGTGATTGAAACCCTGTTATAACAGCCATATCGCCACTACTTTTAATACTAACCTCTACTTTATCGGTCGTTTGTTCGTCGTATGCACCATTATAAATTGCCTGTTTAATTGCACGCTGATTATTGTTCAGTAAAACATTTGTTTGTGCATCTTCATCTAAGTCATTAGCAATACTGTTAGGTTTAGCAATAACGAGTATGTCTTTATCATCTAAATCAGCGTCCTCATTTAAATGAGCAACACTCATTCTGTGGGTTGGGTAACCGGTGATCGCGCCAAAGTGGCCCGTTAAATTAAATAAAACGGTTAAAGCATTAGGTGTTGGGTTTTCATCAATAAGCACAAGTGTTTGTTGTAAATCAGCATATTTGGTAAAAGGAAAGCCACTATTAGCAAATACGTTCAGATCTGGTAATGCGATATAGTGATCAAATTCACTTACGTCAATGCTTGAATCGCCATCAATAACACCAAACTCACCGCCAGGAGGTGCAACAGCACATTCGCCTTTTTTGAGTACACCAAACCTAAAGTCAAAGTTAAGCTCATTTCTGTTAGCTAAATTAATGCCATTGACAGAAAAGCCTTCTGTGCTTTGTGTGGTGTCGGTATTGGCAACTAGTGGCAACAACGCTTGCGTTGTTTGTAATAGATCGTTGTTTTTATCGAGTAAAAAGCCACTTATAAACTCTTGGTTTATTAGCATATTTAAACGAGAGTCGATGGCTTCTGATTCTGGCGTGCTACGGTACTGAAGAGTAATAGGTATTCCTCTTTCACGCCACGTGAATAGATCAGGTGCAAAGCGAATGTTTAGTTTTACTGGACCATTATTAAGGCCTTGCGCCTGTAGTTGCGTAGGGTAGTCAATAAGCTCGTCAAAATGCACTGGACGATCGCTTCTAAGCCAGCGTGGTGCATCATACGCTTTTCGAAGTGGCAACTGATTTATGGCTTCAATACTTGCGCTTCTTCCAGTCATTACTTTGTGGCCAAACGCAAGGCCAGTCACCGCTGTTTTTAAATCAGCTTCATCACGGCCCAGTATGAGTAACATTTTATAGTAACGATTAAATGGGTTTGAAATAATTTCAATCGTTGGTTTTTCAACATCTGGGTAATCTTTCAAAAAATCAGGTTTTGAATCATTAGTAATAAAAACCACACTGTGTTGATCAGGCGATTTATTTAACGTTACGGGAAAATTAAATCCACGCCAATCAGCTTGGGCTCCAAACCAACTCGATAGCGTTGCTGCTGCCTCAATAGCTTGGGTATTGGGTGTTTTAGCAAATACAAATGGAAGGTTAAGCTTGTTGTAATCCTTTTCATCAAAAAACGGCTCTGGGAGGTATTCTAAACGGCTATCGATAGCGAGTTGCTTTTGATCGAGCGTTATGTTGCTTGATTTATTTATTTCTGTCCAAATGGTGCGGCTGAAATAATCTTGACATCTAAGGTCGTAATAACCAACCAATTCAAAGCGGACTTGGTTGTAATCTTGAATGTATTTAGCGTTAAGATCTAGGCTATGCTGCACTGTGTTCTTTACAATACTAAGTTGTTCGTTAATAGGTAAAACAGTGACTAAATTATCATTAAAGTATACTTTTAAGTGCGAAACATTCGCGATTAATGAAGGCGAGTTAGTATACGAAAAGTTAAGCTTTAAATTGGTGCTCAATTTATCTATTCGGTTTGTAAAGTCAACGCGGGAGTTATTATTTACCCCGTTGAGCCTAAAACCTGTAAAGCCTAACGCTTCAAACTCTAAGCGTAAACTCGACACCTGAGCGCTCTCAGGGTATCCATTAATGAACATTGATTTATTTTGTAATGGCTCAATTGCATGCGCAAAGTAAGCGCAACAAATAAGCGACAATGTTAGGGATATATTAAGCAACTTTTTAATCATAATTATTATGCACTATTGGTCTTTTTGGAGTAAATGAGTTTACGTATACAACTAAATTAGTCATAAACTGAATGATAGGTTGAAGCACTCTTGGTGCGTGGAAGAGCAAGTTACTAAACCCTCTGAGGCTTGTTTTTTGCACTTCTTTAAAACTGTAAGATGGGCGGTCATGTCTAAAGTTATTTTGCCAGTCAAGCCACGCATCAGCTCGTGAAAATGTACATTGTATAAACGCGCGCTGTTTTTCAAGAGATAAATCTTTAATGGTTAAGCCAATTTGATTACCCCGAGTATTACAAACATGGGTAGTAAACGAAAATTGCTTATTACCGCGGCTCATTAATAATTCTATTTTATCGTTTACACGACAAGCATGTGCATGGTCGGTTTCTATTCCTACGCCGTTATCGGAGTAATCTGTAATTTTTACTTTTAATGTGTGGCCATTTGCTAAACGAACTCCCGCTGGGAAGTTTGCTTTAATGCGGTGTGAATGCCTCACTTGGCGTGCTTCTGCTGCCACGGCAACCGCAGCACCCAAAATGATAATATTATAAAGCGCCCACCCCATACTAATCAGCAGTACACCAACTTGCGTAGGGTCGCCAAAAAACAGGCGCAAAATACCAACTAACATACCGACTAAATTAATAGCGAGTAAAACCAAATATGGCTTAGAAATACCCCAGTCATAATGCTCTTTATCGTTTAATCCACCTTTTTCGGTAACGTTAAATTTACCTTTGTTTGGATTAAACAAAGCAACTGTTGTTGGCTTTAATATGTACCAAGCAAGCACAGATTCGTAAACTTCGCCCCAGAACGAATAGCGATACTTACCTTGTATTCGTGAGTTAGTTGCTTTTATTTGAATAAGTGTAGGTACAACGTAGATAAAAATAGCTAAAAATGGCGCGTAAATAATGTATGCATTAAAGTATATGAGTGCCAGTGGCGCGGTTAAAAATACAATGCGCGGAATACCTGATAGAAAATGCAGCATAGCGTTTAAGTAGCAAAGTCGCTGAGGGATGTTCAAGCCTTTGCCTAACAGCGGGTTATCGAGCCTAAATATTTGCGCCATGCCCCGTGCCCAACGAATTCGCTGGCCAATATGAGCCGATAAACTATCAGTGGCAAGGCCAGCAGCTTGAGGAATATTTATATAGGCAGTTTTATAACCTGCGCGTTGCATTCGTAGTGCAGTATGGGCATCTTCGGTGACGGTTTCAAAAGCAAAGCCACCTATTTCATCAAGCGCTTCTCTTTTGAGTACCGCACACGAACCACAAAAAAACGTAGCATCCCACATATCGTTCCCGTCTTGAATAAGCCCGTAAAACAACATGTTTTCATTTGGAATTTGACTGTGGTTATTTAAGTTTCTCTCAAATGGGTCTGCTGAGAAAAAATGATGTGGTGTTTGTACTAAACACACTTTACTGTCTTTTAAAAACTGTCCCATGGTCATTTGCAAAAACGAACGAGCAGGTACGTGGTCGCAATCAAAAATGGCAATATAGTCACCATCTGTGTAGCGCATAGCACTATTCATATTTCCGGCTTTTGCATGGTTATTATCTGGTCTTGTTAAATAACCCGCACCCACTTGTTTAGCAAATTCACCAAACTCAGGACGTTTACCATCATCTAAAATATAGACTTTCAGCTTATCTGCTGGCCAATCTATGCTTAATGCGGCAAGGGTAGTCGGCCTTACAACACTTAAAGGTTCATTGTAAGTAGGAATGTAAATATCTACCGTTGGCCATAAGTCAGTATTTTTTGGCAACATGACCGGTTTTCTTTCAAGTGGGTTAATAGTTTGAAAAAAACCTAAAATAAGTACCATCCATGCGTATGTTTCTGCTAGTAACAAGCCAGCACCTAATGTAAGTGCTAAAGGGTCATCCCAATTAAGTGTTTCAGTGTATCGCCACCACAAGTATCGAGAAGATGTAGTGACAGATAAGGTGATCATTACAATCGTGGCCATATGGCCTTTTACGCGTTTGAGCGCGTAAGCAACCAGTAAAATAAAGCTAATAAACACTGCTTGCGCTTCAAGGCTAAAGGGAATGGTAACAAATATGGCAAGCAAGAATAACATCAGTGCAACAACGATGTATTTAATAAGTTTGTTCTGCCAAATACGAGCGTCTGCCATTGTTTTAAAAGCACTTTTTTTAGGCTTGTTGTTTTTGGAAAAAAGGCGCCTTATTAATCGGCCTAATTTAAGGTCGTACCAACGAAGTTGCCTTAGGCTGTAACTGACCCCGTCATAAAAATAATTTACAGCATGCTTTTTTATGGACACTGATTTTTTTCTGGGTTTATGAACAGCAAAAAGCAAAAATATGCTCTGAATAACAAAGCGTATAATATTGGAATAGATATAAGTTCTGTATGGTAACCTTAAATGTGGATAATAGTTATATAACGCTAACTCAAAGTTTTCTTTGTTCTTTTTTATATTTACAAATAATGAACCGAACAAAGTTATAAAGGGCATTAAAAATGCTTCAATTACATTAACCTTGTGCTGGTTAAAGTAACTATGAAATTTAAATAAAATGTAACGCACAAGCTTATCAGTGAATAATATACTCAATAGAATATACAATGTGCTGTGTATGGGCCTTTTGTAAAAAAGAGTAAAGCTCATCGTCAGTTAGCCGCCTTACTTACAAGCCAACCAGCCAGTGTTTCAAAGTCATCGTTCGCTACACTGTATGGTGCGCAATTAAGGGCTACATTACGATTAGCTGTGGCCTCTTTAATAACTTCATCACTGTTAATAAAAAACGGCGCCATAAATGGCAATGTAGATTGCCAAAGAGAAAATAGATCAAATTCTAACACTGAGGCTGCGTTGTAACGATTAACAACAAAAAAGTGTTTCCAAGTTGACTCTACTGACTTAAGAGTTTGAAGGCGCTTGTATATGAGGCTATGACAAATTGCATCGCAAGTGACTAGCTCAATAACAATATCGTTTTCTTCTAACGGGTAGTGAGAAATATTAATGTGTGAAGGGCAGTCGAATATTATCCAAGCAGATTCTTTATAATCCAGATTTTTGCAATTGTTAATTGTGGTTATAATTTCATCTAACGTTGATTCATTATCGCCATGGGGTAAAAAAAGAACGCCATCGCTGTCTTTACGAAAATGTAATAATGCATCGTCAAAAGTACTCTCGTTGCTCCAACCTTTTGTGGCTGTCCATTTAAGTCCAAAGTGCAAACCAAGGTCACTTTTAACATCTAGGTCTATGGCAACCACATCAACATCAGATTTTTTCAAAACGCACGCTAAGTTTGCAACAACTGATGTGCTACCTATGCCGCCTTTGATACCTTTAATAAAAATCCTTTGCAATGGAGTTTACCTTTTTTATTTTTTTTCTCTAGATGTTTTTAATGCGTCATCAATTTCTTTCAATAGCGCATACTTGTTAATTGTTTTTTGATTTTTTTGTGTATTCATAATTTCTATATAGTCGTCACTTTTCCCACCAAAACGGCGAGCTAGGTTTTCTATGTCACTTGATGTGAGTATTTGTGAGCTTTTTGTAGCTAAATTATTCATTACAACCTTTGTAAGCGTAATATTTATTTTTATTAAAAGTGGACAATATTTGGCTATTATATATAGAATAGCAGGCAAAACTAGTAAAAAAGTATTTTTTTTGAGGGCTTTTTAAGTGCATAACTTTAACATAACGGGTTTAGAGCCGGCTGCAAAAGAGTTAAAATCGGCTTCAAGTTATGCTGTTTTAGCCCCTTTAGATAATTTTGTAATTGAATTTGCTTTACATGCAATTAACCAAAATTGCGCAAACGATATTTACATTGTTTCTCAAGACGTTGAATCTTTCTTTGAGTCGTCATTTTCTGCAGCAATTAATACTGCGTACAAACGTAGTAAAGTTCATCCATTTTCTCTCTCATCTGAGACACAGCATTACTCAATAGAGCGAATAAACAAAGGTATAATTAAAGAGATAGGCGCGTATAAAAAATTAAAAAATGCGCTAGTGTTTATCCACTTCAACACAGAGCTACTTAGTGCAGCAACCGAAGCTAGCACAAAAACAATAATGAACGATTACAGTGAGTTTGCAAAAAAAACAGGGGTTACCTTATTATTTTTGCTATCTGGTCCAGAAGTAACACACTATCGATTTTTAATAAGGCAGCTTAATAAATCTTTTGATGGTTTAATTTTTGTAGATAATGATTCCGCTACCCGCGTTTTAGAGTACGATTATTGGCACCACACTACGGGTGTATTTGCTGATATGCAGTTTCAACTGTCGCTTGAAGATAATCAGTTTTTGGTACAAGAGGGAACTGTAAACGATCTAAAAGTATTCAATGGCTCGCATTTTCCAGATGAGGACGATGTTTGGTTAGTACAAAGCGCTGTGCCAATCGGTACAAAATTGCCTACGCATTATTATACCGCAAAAGACAATAATGAGCTGTTTGACAAAGGCCCCAAATTAAAAGCGGCAACATTGGTGTTTGCTGTTACGCGTTACACAGATTTAGCACTGCTTGGTAAACAGTGCTTTGAACTGAGGAAAAGCTGCGGTCGTTGGTTAAAATTGGTAGTACAAAATGTTGATGGCGTTATTCGCCATCAAGATGAATGTTTATTTTTAACTTTAGGCGTTAACCTTATTTTGTATAGCTTTTCTGAACCTTCGCGATTATTATCTCAAATTCAATCTATTCAAGGGTTTCAATTTTCTAGACCGTTACCGCCATCTGTCGAGCACGTTCTGAAATATACTGAAAATACGTTTTCTAAAGGCTATTTACCTTTTGATGAATTTACGCGCCAAGTGGAGGTTCATAGTGACTCGGCTGTTAATCTTGGGGTTAGCGGCGTGTTGGTTAAGCTTGAGTTACTACCCCGCATAGAGCCCATTCACCCTTTACACTTGTTTCATATTAAGCGTGAAGGGGATGTATTTAGCCTTGCAGATAACACCGTGTATTTGTACTTGCATGCGTGTAGAGAGAACGACGTAAATAATGCAATTAAGCATTTATTCAAGCTACAAACGAGTGACTTTTTTGTGCAGCAAAATGTTATTTCAGATCATTTTCATATACAGCAAGAATGTAAGCAATTAAGGCGGCTTTATAGCGGTAAACAGGTTACTGATTATTCTAAACAGTTAACAGAGAATGATAGCTATAAGTTTGAACCCGGTGTGTCAAAAGGGATTACTGAGTCGTTAGACACACCTGAGTTTACAAATGATGCGCGCCCCGATGCTGTGTCATTTGTAATGAGATTAAAGGCTTAACCAATGAGTATTAATCAGCTTTTTATTACTGTTATTTTGGCAATTATAGTCGGTATTGTGCTTTGTATGTCGGCAACTCAAATATTGGCCAGAGTAAAAACATATTATTACAAGCTTACTTTTAAACACGAAGTACTTGAACCTTATACACCGAATAAAAAAAAGAAGGATGAGCAGTGAAATTATCAGGTTTAGGAGCGTGGAATCTTTATTTCTTAGCTAAATTTGCCTTGTTTTATTACGGCGCAATTGATTTTAATGTATTAACCAATGCAGCCCTTGCAGCACTTTTAGCAATCAAATTTAAAAAAGCGATTATTGAAAAGTTAAAACATGTACTTGGTGGTATTTTTGCGATTGTCATACTTTACCAAGACTCTTGGTTGCCCCCAATAAATAGGCTGACAAAGCAAGCTGGTAATGTTCAAGATTTCAGCTTTGGTTATTTTTTTGAACTTTTAGCACGTGTAATCAGTGTAGATATGCTATTGGCATTATTCGTTATTACCGTGTGTTTTTGGTATACATCTCAGTGGTTACGTTTTACAACAATAACAATTGTTGGGCTGCTTTTGATAGGATGGCAAGGAGAGGGTGAACAATCAGGCACAGTAGTAAATGCCTACTCTACAAATACAACAATTAGAAATAAGCCTACAAATCAAGCACAAGTCATTACGCGCGAAAGCCAAACACCTGATCAAAAATTGTCAGACTTTTATCAACAACAAAGCCATTTAATTAGCCATTTTCCTTCGCAAGTTAATGGCGAACTGTTCGATGTCATCGTTTTAAATATTTGTTCAATGGCGATTGATGACTTGAACGCTATTGGCGTTAGTGTTGAAGATATGTTTAATGATTTTGATGTGGTGTTTTCAGATTTTAACTCAGCAACATCATACAGTGGGCCTGCAGCTATCAGACTTTTACGCGCAAGCTGTGGGCAAACAAGCCAAACGGCTTTATTCAGTGATGCACCAGAGCAATGTTATTTATTTAAAAACTTAGAAAAATTAGGGTATCAAAGCAGCGTTGTGATGAACCACGATGGCCACTTCGATGACTTTAAAGGCTTGGTTAATCGCTTTGGTGGCCTAAACGATAAACCACTTAATATTGATTCACTTCCAGTAGCGCAATACGGCTTTGACGACAGTCCTATTTATTCTGACGGTGCAGTGCTAGATAGTTGGCTTAAAAATGAAGCGCAAGATTGTGAGCCGTGTGCAATGTATTACAACACAACAAGCCTTCACGATGGTAACCAGTTGGCTAATAAAAAACGCATGAATAGCCTTGAAAGTTACCCAATCAGGCACGCTAATTTATTATCTGATATTAATCGTTTTATTCAAAACCTTGAAAAGCGCGGCCGTAATGTCATGTTAATGGTAGTACCCGAACATGGTGCAGCATTAAAAGGTGACAAGGTACAGTTTGCTGGCCTTCGTGAAATACCAAGCCCTACTATTGTATCTGTACCAGCTGCTATTAAATTTATTGGCCCAGACGTTAAAAGCTACTCGCAAATTATGATTAACGAATCGACTAGTTACTTTGCCTTATCTGAAATTGTTGCAAAAACACTTGAGACAAATGTTTTTGGGGGTAATAACAGCATTGCCAATTTAGTTGAAAACTTGCCAAAAGCACCAAAAGTTGCTGAAAATGCGGGCACAATCATGATGTATGTTAATAAACGACCTTACATACAACTTGATGGCGAAGAATGGTCTGCTTACCCTCAAGGTTAAAAGTAATTTAGCTATGCAGCAGGCTAGCTCTGCTGTATAGCGTGTTTATGTTGTTATTCTTATGTGTTAATTAAAACGCAGACTTGTCCAAAAATGTTTACAATAAGCTACCTTATCAAAGCGACTTAGCGTATTATTCGGCTAATTTAGTTTTTCCTGCTTTGAGGATGTATGCGTCTAGATATTCACTGTGCTGATCGGATCGGTATAGCCCAAGAAATCCTTAATATTTTAGTTAACTACAGTGTTGATTTAAAAGGCATTGAGGTCGATTCTGTCAATTGCCGTATGTATGTGAGCTTTCCAGAAATAGAGTTTGAGCAGTTTCAAAAAATCATGCCTTCTATCCGTCTGATTGATGGTGTGCATGATGTGCGCACTACCGCATTTCTCCCTTCTGAGCGAGAGCATAACGAATTAAATACCTTGTTACGTGCATTACCTGATGGTGTTATTTCTATTGATGCTAAGGGCTGGGTTCGTTTATGCAACGATGCTGCCTGTAAAGACCTGCAGTTAAGTGAAAAAGAGGTTATTGGCGCTAACATAAATAACCTACTAAAGGGCTTTAACTTTACGCGTTGGTTAGAGGGCAAGGAAGTGTTAGGCCAAACCACTCGGGTTGAAGTAGCTGGCGAAGACTTTATTGCAGATATTTTACCAATTGCCGTGCCACAAGGCAGTGAAGGCGATGTTTTAGCTGGTGCGGTTATTAACATTAAGTCGCAAAGTCGTTTAGGTCAGCAAGTTAGTGCATTTAGACGCTACGGACAAGAAAGCTTTGCCACCATTCATAACTTTAGTACTGCTATGCGCCGTGTTGTGCGTGAAGCACGAAAAATGGCACAGTTAGAAGCACCCATACTCATCACGGGTGAAACAGGCACAGGTAAAGAGTTACTTGCGCGAGCGTGTCATTATGCGTCAAACCGTTCTGTTAAGCCGTTTATTGCGCTTTCGTGCGCGTCGTTACCTGATGATGTAGCGGAGTCTGAACTTTTTGGTTATGCAGGCTACGAAGAAAATGCAGCGCCTAAACGTGGTGTACTCGAGCAAGCCGATGGCGGTACCGTATTTTTAGATGAAGTGGGTGAAATGTCGACCCAGCTACAAACTAAACTTTTGCGCTTTTTACAAGACGGAACGTTTAGAAAAGTAGGCGATGAGAACGAAGTAAAGGTTAATGTTCGTATTGTAGCCGCTACTCAAAAAGACTTGCCCGCAATGGTACAAGAAGGTGTGTTTAGAGAGGACCTATACTACCGAATTAATGTATTAACTCTCGAAATTGCTCCATTACGAGATCGCAAAGCCGATGTGGGTCCTCTGGCAGAGCATTTTATCCAAAAATATGCCCAGCAAAATGGCCATGCTATCCCGTTATTATCACAAGAGTGTTTGAGTTTTTTACAAGAATATCCGTGGCCTGGTAATGTTCGCCAACTTGAAAATGCTATTTACCGCGCAGTCTCATTGTTAGATGATAGCGAGTTACGTTTAGAGCATTTACAACTACCTACGTTTACACATGAGTTAGGGTATTTGGAGTCAGACTTTGAAGGCTCGCTTGATCAAGCTGTGAAGCGTTTTGAGGCAACGTTGCTGCGTAAACTTTACCCTGCTTACCCAAGCTCAAGGCAACTAGCCAAACGCTTAGGGCTTAGTCATACCGCAGTGGCAAATAAGTTGCGTGACTACGGTATAAACAGAAAAACCGTTAAAGTTTAGATGACTCTAAAATTAAAACAGGGGACTAGCTTTTAGTCCCCATGTTTTTTGTAACACCATCAATAGCAATCGTTTCTATACCGTCTTCATTAAAGTTAATAACAATACTGGCATTGTTGCGCGTAAAAAAGTAACTACGGTTGTTAAGCTCGATTACATAGTCGCCTTTTACTCGGTCGCTAAACTTTTGTTTTTTTAGTGACACAGTATGCTCACCAATTTGCCAATTAAACCCTTCAATAAAACCATTGTTAAACTCTTGAACCCATACCTGGCTTTCATCTTTTGATAGTGTAATTGCAACTGAGTATGAACTTGGAATACTTTGCATATTGTAGCTTTTAGCGCCAATTTTAAATTGTTCAGCTTTTTGTTGCCAAGCAAAACCAAAGTCAAATTCTTTTTGTATACCCGTTGAGTAGGTAATAGTGCCTTTGCCGGGTAATGAAAAGTCAGCGAGTGCTGAATAGCTTGGTACGAGTAATCCAATAAACGTAATTATATGTAGTAGAGGTTTCATAAGCATTTTATTTTTATATATATGAGTAATAAAGAGTAAGGGAGAACATACGTCTTAGCAAGTGCTTGTGATACACTCAGTAAAATTTTGCTGGTAAGACCTTTGTTGTGAACTTATATATTCGACTCCTATTATTATTTTTTAAAATTAAGCGTAATAAACACTATCAAGATTTACTCGATACGGTAGATATTGATTACAAAGCACTTCCTACAGATTGTGATATTAATTTACATTTAACTAATTCGCGCTATTTGGCCATGATGGACTTGTCGCGTACGTGGATGACTGAGCGAGTAGGTTTGCTAAAACAAATAATGAAACGACGTTGGTTTCCTATTGTTAATGCAACAGCTATTACTTACATTCGTGATATCAAACCCATGCAAAAATACACTATTAGCACTAAGTTAGTGGGCTGGGATCATAAGTATTTTTACATTGAGCAGAAATTTCATTCTGATCGTGGTTTGCATGCGATTGCGTACGTACGTGGCGTATTTAAAAGCAAAAAAGGTGTTATAAGTATTGAAGAGATGCTTGAAGTGGCTGGCTTTGAAGGTAAAACTCCTATTTTACCCAGCGAAGTAATGCACTGGAAAGAAATGCTTGAACAGAAAAAAATGACTAATTTACCAAAGTAAATGAAAAAGGCGCTTTGCGCCTTTTTCAATTTTAAGCTTTTATATTTAGCTTACCTTGAAAGTCCTGCCACCCTGGTGGGAACTGCCCACGTAATACATACGAAAACGCAATCAGTTCTGCAATCACAAAATAAAGCTCTTTTGGAATTTCTTCACCTAATTCGAGGTGCGATAAGGTTTTAGCTAAATCGGGATCTTCGTGGATCATGATCCCTTTTTGTTTTGCTGCAGCGATTATTTCTTCCGCCAACTCCCCAAACCCCTTAACACTCACTGAAGGCGTGCTTCCTGCTTCGTATAAAAGGCCAATTGCCGACTTGCTCTTAGGGGAATCACTCATAGCTACACCTTAATATTAATAATTGCATGGGATTTATAAAAAGCAGCATGGGTTGCCTCCCCTCGTTTTAGGTTTAGTTCAGCAACTTGTAAGCCGTGTTTAGCCAGTTTTGAGCGCAGGTTATCAAGGTGAGGGTGGGCAATAGCACTCACTTCTTGGCTTGATGCTAATAATTGGCAATCGAGCGATTTGTCCATTAGCTCGGCGGTAATTTGTAGTTGACCGAGATCAGCATAATCAAAATTTAATCTAACAAACCAGACATTTTTAGGCTCTAGCTTATCGGCCGATGGTTTTTTATATTGCCCTAGTGTTATTTCTGTTTGTGCCGCTTCTGGGGGTAATTTCATCGGAAGTAAAAACTGTGCCAGCGGGTTACTTTCGGGTTGCTGACTAGGTGTTGAAACACTTACCTGTGTGAGCGTGTTTTTAACCTGAGTAAGCTCTCCAGCAAGCGCTTGCACTTGTGATTGCTGAAGTTGCTCTAGTATTTTTGAACTTGCTTTGCCAGCTTTAAACGTAGGCATAAGCACCTGTAGTAATGCATCAATGCCTGTTTTTGAGTCAAAGGTAATTGGGGCTACAGATTGGTTAATAATAGGTGCCGCCAAAATACTAACCGCTAGCTGCTCAAGCCCTTTGGTAAAGCTACTTTGCAGGGTGTCATGCGTGAGGCTGTGAGGCTGCAGCGTCGCTAATATCTCTCTTTGCACGGCAGCCGGGCTAACGTTGCTGCTTGATACCATACGATTAAAAGCTTGATTAACCAGCGCATTGAGGTCAGGTGTTTGCTTAGTCGCTTTAACTTGAATATCGGCTATTTGACTGCTCAATGAAATTTTTTCTTCAGTGAGTTTGTGAGTTGAATCATGCGATGGTGGCAGCTTTAAAAGCGGCGTTAATATTTTAGCTTCAATAGGTTGCAGCATTTGGCTTGGTGAGGCAATAGTCGTTGTGTTACTAAATTCTGCATTAAATAAGGTGTTACTTGCTGGTATAGAGGCTACAGCATGTGTTTGTTGGGTTGCTGGGCTATTGGCTTTTAGGATAGGGAGTGTAGCCAGTTTGTTATCTGCATTAGCTTGTTGAGCGTGGCTAAGCCCCACCTTTGTAACAGGAAGAGAATTTAACTCTTTAATTGTCGTTTGTTTTTGTAGGTCGTTACTCAAGGTGGATTGAACTTGCACTGTTTGGTTTTTTAATACTCGCTCTGTATTTTTGATTGCGGGTTCTGCCTTTATTTGAGTGCTTAATAGTGCGCCTGATTGTGTACCTACCTCTGTTTTACTGTGGGCTGAGGCTTTTTCGATTGGTGGCTGCTTATTTTCTGGTGTATTTGTCGTATTAGCATTGGGTATAGGCAAATGACTACTGATAACTTTGGCACTAGGAGGCTGCCAAATAGCAACATTTGCTTTTATTAGCTGTGTTAACTGCACAATAGGGGGCAATTGAGAGAAGTGCTTAGGTAAAATATTAACAAGTTCAGTACTTGGCTTTTGCGCGCTATTAGCAACTTGTATACCTGCATTTTCAATTAAGTTAATTCTACTTGTTAGTGAGGACGGGGCGATAAACTGTTTTTGTAAAGTGAGTGATGGTGCTATTTGATTTTTATTTTCGTTTGCAAACGATTTGTTTTCAAAATAATTTACTGCATCATTGATTCGTGTTTTAAAATCACTAAAACTAGTTTGCAGCCAAGACTTTATAGGACTATGAGTACTCACCAGCGGGCTTGCTTTAACGGTGTTATTGAACTGCGCTGGCGCGGTTTGTAAATTAGCGTGTTGCGCAGTAAGTAATTCATTAAAAGGTTTAGTAAAAGAGTTACTCAGCATCACTTTTACGCTTTGAGCTTGTGTTGTTATTACAAGCTTATCGGCTTGATTTGCAACAGTCACTTTCACAGGCGAGTTAGGCAGTTCAGCAAGCTGCGTGTTTGATACTTGCGTGGTGAAAGAGCCTGATTTTTGCGGATGCGTTAAAATGGCTAATTTAGGCGTTGCCTGTAGTTGTGCATTGGGTAACAAGCTTGCTAGCATTTTAACCAGCTTTGTTTGGCTTAACGGCTGGGTGTGAACGGTATCAGCAAAGCGGTTAATAACATCAATTTGTGCGCCTTTACTGTTGGTACTTATGGCTAGTTTTAAAGGTTGCTCTGTGCTGAGTAGCTGAGCAACCTCTTTATTTATGGCAATACTAGCATTGAGCTTATCAATAATTAGCTTTGGTGCAGGCGCTAAAGCAAGCTGAACTGAAAGTGGCTTGCTTTCAACCTCTGCACCGGTACTAATAAAATTTAATAAGCGTTGTAATTGGGCAGGCTGGTTAAGTTTAATTGTTGCTACATTTGGCAAAATAGATAGCTGCTTTCCGTCTGCGCTAAGTTGTATGCGCGCGCTAGCAATTTTATCTAAAGATTGAGGGGCATTGCTTGTGCCTAGTCTGAGCGTTTGCCATTGCTTATTAACCAGCACTTCTAGCGTGATAGAGTCTTTTGAAAATTGAATGTTTTTAGCCGCAAGTACTTCACTTGGTAATTGTGGTAACTCATTGGTTTGGTTATTAGTTGATGAATTGATAACCAATGAATTGGGTAATGTTATTTGCGTTGGCGTATTCATTATTTTAAATCAAGTTTTCTCTATTTTAAGTGAATCGATTTTAAAGTAATATTCGTATTACCCTATCATTATGGTAGACTAACGCCTAATTTTTGGCAGAGAGAATCGTCATCTTGTTACACATTAAGTCCGTCTCCTGCATCAAGCAAGAACGTTGTTTGTTTGCGGACCTTAATTTTAGCCTTAAAAGCGGTCAAATCATGCAATTAGCGGGTCCAAATGGGGCTGGTAAAACATCGTTATTGCGTATCATCGCTGGCTTTTCTGC
Source organism: Pseudoalteromonas sp. APM04 (assembly GCF_022809815.1). Taxonomy (NCBI): domain Bacteria; kingdom Pseudomonadati; phylum Pseudomonadota; class Gammaproteobacteria; order Alteromonadales; family Pseudoalteromonadaceae; genus Pseudoalteromonas; species Pseudoalteromonas sp. APM04. Next base: position 2,481,087 of record NZ_CP094441.1, on the reverse strand, counting down.
GCCTGATGAAGGCGAGGTTTTGTATCAAGAACGCTCAATAAATAAATACTATGAAGAGTTCGCCCACGACTTACTTTTTATAGGCCACAAAACGGGTGTTAACATTCAGTTGAGCGCTGTTGAAAATGTACGCTTTTGGTTACGGATCAACGGTTATTCAAATGAGCCTGACCTTTACCCAATTTTAGCAAAACTAGGCTTGGTCGGTCTTGAAGATGTGCCTGTTAGAATGCTGTCGGCAGGCCAGCAACGACGAGTTGCATTAGTTAGACTTTGGCTAAGCGACGCAAATTTATGGGTGTTAGACGAGCCATTTACTGCGCTCGATAAAAGCGGTGTTGCGTTTTTGCAGCAGCGATTTACTCAACATCTAAATAATAATGGCGCCATATTATTAACTACCCACCAAGACCTAACTACTCACTTTAGTGATTTACAAACAATCACATTGGAGTACCGCCACTGATGACTCGTCAACACTCTTATTGGTTACTATTCAGTGCGGTTTTTACTAAAGATATAAAGCTTGCTTTTCGCCAGCGAGCTGAAATTGTAAACCCAATATTGTTTTTTTTAATTGTTATTTCTTTGTTTCCGTTAGCAATAGGTCCTGAGCCCGGTCTGCTTGCTAGAATGGCGCCCGGTATCATTTGGGTTGCAGCTTTACTCTCTACCATGTTGGGCTTAGATAAACTGTTTAGAGATGACTTTAATGATGGGTCTCTTGAGCAGTTAATTGCCTCATCGTACCCATTGTCACTTACAGTGCTTTCAAAAGTGGCTGCACATTGGGTTGTGACGGGGTTGCCCCTTGTATTAATGACCCCGTTATTCGCGTTATTACTTAATTTAGATAGTAATGCGCTCCTGGCCACTGTTTTAACGTTATTATTGGGTACACCGTTATTAAGTTTTATTGGTGCAATAGGTGCTGGGCTTACTGTTGGGCTACAAAAAGGGGGTATTTTGATGAGTTTACTCGTACTGCCTTTGTATATTCCTGTTCTAATTTTTGCAACGTCGGCTATCGATACCAGTGTTATGTCGCTGGATTATAGCGGGCAACTTGCCATCCTTGGTGCTATGTTAGTCATTGCTATTATTAGTGCACCAATCGCCATATCGTCAGCTTTAAAAGTGAGTATAAGTTAATGTGGAAGTGGTTACATCCCTATGCTAAAGCAGAGCGTGCATACCAGTTATGCAATACGTTACTGCCTTATTTTGCCGTAGTTACGGTTGTTAGTATGCTCGTTGGTTGGGTGTGGGGGCTTGGTTTTGCACCTGCCGATTACCAACAAAAAGACAGCTACCGTATCATTTTTATTCACGTTCCTTCTGCCATTTTATCAATGGGGGCATATTCCTCTATGGCCATTGCTGCCATTGTTGCGCTTGTATGGCAACTCAGAAACGCAGAACTTGCCGTTATAGCAATTGCACCAGTTGGCGCATGTATGACTGCAATAGCACTTATAACCGGGGCTGCATGGGGTAAACCTATGTGGGGCGCTTGGTGGGTGTGGGATGCACGACTCACATCGGAGCTTATTTTATTATTTTTATATTTGGGCGTAATTTCGTTATACCACGCTTTTGAAGATAAAAAGTCAGCGGGCCGCGCTGCATCTATCTTAGCGATTGTAGGGGTGATCAATTTACCAATCATTCACTTTTCGGTTGAGTGGTGGAACACCCTCCATCAGGGAGCAAGCATCACTAAATTTAATACCAATGCGGTCGACCCAAGCATGTTTTGGCCATTAATGGTAAATATTTTAGCCTTTGCAGCGTTTGTTGGCACAGTCACTTTAATTCGTCTTAAAAATGAAATTTTGCAACGTGAAAAGCATCGCCCATGGGTGCGCCAGTTGCTTAATAGGGGGTAATTATGCAGTTTGACTCTTTTTCTGATTTTATTGCAATGGGAGGCTATGGGTTTTATGTATGGCTTTCATTTGGCACATGCGCACTTATTTTACTGGGTATTTTAGTGAGCTCTTTAAGAGATACTAAGCATATTATGGCTTCAGTAGAGCAACAAATTGTGCGTGAAGAGCGTATAAAACAAGCCAAGCAGGAGCAAGCATCATGAACCCTAGACGTAAAAAACGCTTATTAGTGATTGTTGCTATTTTATTTGGTTTGGGTTCTGCCATAGGCTTAGTGCTTTATGCTTTACAAGAAAACATAAACCTATTTTATACCCCAAGCGAATTGATTGATGGCAAAGGCCCAAACAAAGAAAAACCTTTTATTGGTCAAAAGCTTCGTATTGGTGGCATGGTAGTCCCAGGATCTGTTGAAAGAAACGAGCAAAGCTTAGAAGTGAGTTTTAAATTAATTGATACAGGTCCATTAGTGACTGTGAAATATCAGGGAATATTGCCTGATCTGTTTCGTGAGGGGCAGGGTATTGTTGCGCAAGGTGTTTTAATTGAGCCTAATGTCATTGAAGCGTTTGAAGTACTGGCCAAGCATGATGAAGAATACATGCCTGCAGAAGTTGCTGAAGCGGTTAAAGGTATTAAGCATGAAAAACCAAAATACAACTTAGATAGTGGTAATTAGCTATGATCCCAGAAATTGGTTATTTTTCTTTAACGCTTGCCATGGTGCTGAGCGTTTTATTATGTATTTTTCCACTTTGGGGCGCGCATACAGGTAATCTTCGCTTAATGCGTGCTGCCCCCTCTTTAGCTATTGGTCAGTTTGCGTTTGTATTAATTTCGTTTGCTGCGCTTATTTACGCAAGTTTAACTGACGACTTTACCGTATCTTATGTGGCGTATCATTCGAGTAGCACACTGCCATGGTATTACAAAATAACATCGACTTGGGGCGGCCATGAAGGAGCAATATTGCTTTGGTTAGTGATGCAAGCAGGATGGACTGCTGTTGTTGCTGCTCGCTCAAAGTCATTACCTTGGGTTCTACGTGCCCGTGTTTTAGGCGTGCTTGGTTTTTTAGGTGTTGGTTTCATGATGTATACCTTACTATTATCAAGCCCATTTGAACGTTTACTTCCTTATTTTCCGGTAGAAGGGCGAGATTTGAATCCGCTTTTACAAGACCCCGGTATGATCATTCACCCGCCATTACTTTACATGGGTTATGTTGGGCTATCGGTTGCTTTTTCGTTTGCTATTGCAGCACTTTTAACAGGTAAGCTTGATAACACGTGGGCTAAATGGTCACGTCCGTGGACAATGACCGCGTGGGGTTTTTTAAGTTTAGGTATTACTATTGGCAGTTGGTGGGCTTATGCAGAGCTTGGCTGGGGTGGCTGGTGGTTTTGGGATCCAGTAGAAAACGCGTCCCTTATGCCTTGGCTTGTTGCAACCGCTTTACTTCACTCGCTAAGCGTGACAGAAAAGCGCGGCATTTTTAAATCGTGGACCGTATTACTGGCAATTGCAGCATTTTCGTTAAGCTTGCTGGGAACGTTTATTGTGCGTTCAGGTATTATTGTATCAGTTCATGCGTTTGCAACTGATCCCGACAGGGGCCTGTTTATACTCGCCTTTTTAGGAATAGTTGTTGGCGGTGGTTTAGCGCTTTATGCATTACGCGTATCGCAAGTTCACAGCGAAGGACGCTACAAATTTGTATCGCGCGAAGTGGCATTGTGGCTAAACAATATCTTTTTAGTTGTGGCGACCTTAATTGTATTATTGGGTACTTTATTGCCTATGGTGCACAAAGAAATGGGCTTAGGCAGTATTTCTATAGGTGAACCGTTCTTTAATAAAATGTTTGCAATACTACTTGTGCCATTTGCTATTTTAATGGGCATTGGTCCTTTTTTACGCTGGAAGCAAAACAAATGGGCGTTTTTGCAAAATAAAATTGTTGTAGGTATTTTGGCCAGTGTGGCGATTACTTGTGTATGGTTGTTCTCAGCTTACGACGAAGTGACACCACTTACGCTATTAGCAACAACGCTGGGTGTGTGGGTTGCTGTTTCAACCTTGATTGACATTTACACTAAAGCCGCAGTGCATGGCACATTAAAAGAAGGGTTAAAACGCTTAGGTGTTAGTTATTGGGCAATGGTGCTAGGCCACATAGGTATGGCATTTGTTATTGCGGGTGTTGCGTTAACCTCTGCGTATTCTGTTGAGCGTGATGTATCGATGAAGCAGGGCGATATAGTGCAGCTTAATCAATACAACTACCGCTTTGAAGGTGTTAAAACAATCCGTGGACCTAATTACAGTGGCCATGCTGGTGTTGTTACGGTGCTAAAAAACGATGATGTAGTCACTCGTTTATACGCCGAAAAACGTAAATACGATATTGGCATGCAATTTATGACAGAAGCCGCCATTGATGCTGGCTTTACACGTGATTTATACCTTGCTCTAGGCGAGCAATTAAGCCAAGGGGCTTGGTCGCTCCGCATATACCACAAGCCGTTTGTGCGTTGGTTATGGATTGGTGGTGTATTAATTTCACTTGCAGGGTTTATGATTTTGTTTGATAAACGTTACCGTACATCTGCAAAAACAGCTCGAAAAGCAGCAGCGGAGAGTGTGTTATGAACCGTAAATTGTTAGCCATAGCGCCTCTTTTAGTATTTGCTTTTGTGTGTGTGTTTTTATACCAAGGTTTATTTGCAAACCCACGCGAAATACAAACTGGGCGAATAGGCCATGAAATGCCTGCTTTTACGCTTCCTGATTTAATGCAAGACAACAAGCAATGGACCAACGAAGCGTTAAAAGGCGAGGTATATTTACTAAATGTATGGGGCACTTGGTGCCCAACCTGTTTAGCTGAGCTGGGCTACTTAACAAAGCTGCGAGAGCAAGGCGTTAAAATTATTGGCTTGTATTATGTGCAAGGTTACGACGCCGACTTTGATGGTCCGTTTGACATGCAAGCACTACGTACTGAAGTACAAGATATGCTTGAGCGTGCGGGTAACCCTTATCAGTTTAATATTTTGGATTTACATCGAACGCTGTCGTTAGATTTGGGTGTGTCGGGTGCGCCAGAAACATTTTTAATCGATAAAAACGGCACTATTTTGCTACATCATACCGGTGATATTAATCCGCGAGTATGGCGTTCTAAATTTGCACCTATGATGCAGGAGCTAAAATAATGAAGTGGCTATTGTTTTCACTCAGCCTTTTACTGACTACGAGTGCATTAGCGCAGACTGATCGCTACGTATTTGATACCGATGAGCAAGCGGTTCGTTTTGAAGAGCTTACAAAAGAACTTCGTTGCCCTAAGTGTCAAAATCAAAACATTGCTGATTCTGACGCTATCGTTGCTAAAGACCTTCGTGAAAGAGTGGTAGAGCTAGTTAAAGAAGGCAACACCAAAGATGAAGTAATTGACTACATGATTGACCGCTATGGTTACTTTGTTCATTACGACCCACCTGTGACCCCTGCAACACTGGTGCTTTGGGTATTGCCGGTATTAATTGTTATTGTTGGGTTTGGTTTTATTGTAATTCGTCAGCGTAAAGCGTCTGTAAAGCAGACCTGGAGCAACCAAGATGAAGTACTTTTAAATAAGCTAATTGAACAAAATAAACGTCAGGAGCAAAATTAAATGATTTTAATGTGGGCGTGTTTTGCTTTACTCACACTGATTGCACTGGCGTTTGTTATGCTGCCTTTTTTACAAAAAGAGCGTGTTAAAACAATTACTCACAACGCAAATGCCGAGCTTATAAGTATTTACGAACAACGTTTGGTTGATTTAAAGACCGATTTAGATAATCAACGTATAGATGATGCTAACTATTCTGAATCGATAGTTGAACTAAAACGCCGTTTGCTTAATGAGCTTTCACCAGAAAAATCATTAATTAGCAAAGGTAACAACCGTATTTTTGCCCTGACAGGCGGCGCATTTGTTATTGCACTAAGCGGTATTTTTTACAGTTTAACGGGTAGTCAACAGCAAATTTCAGCATGGCACGATGCCATGGATAACCTGACCGAATACGGTGAGCGCGCTGTAATGCAAAAAGGCGAGCAGCTTACTCAAAACGAGCTACAAGCATTTGCTCTGGCGTTACGCACCAAGTTAAGCCGTTCAGGCGATGATGAAATGGCATGGATGTTACTTGGTCGTGTTGCCATGTCACTGAATGAATTTGATATGGCTCAGCAATCATTTGATAAAGCACTGCGCATGAACCCTGATAATAAACAGGTGTTAATAAGTTACAGCCAAATTTTGCTACTTGAAGGCAGCGAAGCGAATATGACGCGTGCAGCGGGTATGTTGTCTAAAGTATTAAACGCAGAACCGACTAACTTAGATGCTATTTCGTTATTAGCGCTCATTGCTTACGAGCGAAAAGACTGGCCTCAAGCTAAAGCCGCCTTTGAAGTATTGCTAGCCAGTATGGAAAAAAATGATTCTCGCTATGGTTTAATATCTCAGCGTATTGCAGATATTGAACTGCAAATGCAAAGCGAAGGCTCGGTAATGCTAGTAACTAAAGCCAACAGCATTGCTGTTACCGTTAATGTTGCCAGTGAGCTTATAAATAAACTGCCTGAAAAGGGGACTTTATTTGTATTTGCAAAAGCGGCAAATGGTTCACCAATGCCGATTGCTGCTGTAAAACTCACTTCATATTCATTCCCTGTTACAGTTGAGTTAAACGATAGCACTGCCATGGTTGAAGGTATGAACTTGTCTAGCGCAGAAGATATTATTATATCGGCGCGTATTTCGCTTGATGACTCTGTTATGCCAAGTTCAGGTGAATTAGAAGGGCATTCTGGCTCATTAAAGCGTGAAAGTGTAAGTGAATACCAACTTAAAATAGATACATTAATACCTTAAGGACGAAAAATGTTAAGACAAAGTTTAGCTTTTTTAAGCTTTTTGATACTGGCCGGTTGTGCGCAAGTACCAGAAAGCAAAGTTGATGAAAGAGATCCACTGCAAAGTATTAACCGTCCGCTGTATGACTTTAATATGGATGTTTTAGACGCTTACATACTTCGCCCAGCAGCGGTTGGTTATGTTGCCGTGACTCCTGTGCCTGTGCGTCAAAGCATTGTTCACTTTACGGATAACCTAACTGCACCGGTTGATATGGTAAATGCGGGGCTACAGGGTAAACCGGGTAACGCAAGTGTAAGCCTTGCGCGCTTTTTAGTGAATTCTACCGTGGGCATTTTTGGTATTTTTGATGTAGCTAGCTCGCTTGGTTTAAATCGAGTAGATGAAGATTTTGGCCAAACAATGGGGGTGTGGGGCATTGGTGATGGTGCATACTTAATGCTACCTGCAATGGGGCCTACTACAGCAAGAAACTTAACCGGTGACGTAGTAGACAACTTTGTTTTGCCTGAAATTGCCTTAACTACGCCACAAACGGTGCTAGTATTTGCGTTAAAAGCGGTAGAAGCGCGTGCTTCATTAATGGCGCAAGAAGGACTTTTAAATGACTCACTTGACCCGTATTTATTTGTAAAAGATATTTATTTTCAGCGTCAGTTATTCGAACTTTACGATGGCAACCCGCCAATTAAAGAAGAGCCTGCCGACTTTGATGAAGACTTTTTAGAAAGTTTATAAGCCAAATCAAAATAAAAACGCCAGCTTAATGCTGGCGTTTTTTATAATATTGCTTAGCAAGTATTAGGTATTAACCATCAAGCTCATTTGCTCGTTCACCCAACTAAGTGCCTCGTGATACGCATCAGGTACTTTATCGGCAATATTAAGTGCTGTTGAAATGTCGTTTGCTTGTGACCAATCAGCCTTTTCGTAATGTTTAACAAGGTTCAAGTATTGCGCTAATAACCCCTCGTTATCTAACAGAGCTGCCTTAATATCGTTAGACAAAGGAAGCTTTTGCATCACGCTTTGCATACTTTCATCTAAAATGGCATCCATTAACGACATCATACCGGTTAAAAATGCCATGCCGGTGTCTTTCATTTGGCCATGTGAAATAGCTAACAGCTCACAAAAGCGAGCGCGTGTAAGTGATAGCCTAATTAACTCTACCGGTTTATCAGCCGATACTTGTGCAGCAAATAACAAAGAGAGAAGTTTTTTGATCTCTTGGGCACCTAAAACAATAAGTGCTTGTTTTATAGTGCTTATTTCAGCTCGCCGTGCAAAGGCTGCTGAATTTGAGTATCGGAGTAGTTTGTAAGATAGGTTTACGTCGCGCTCAAATACATCGGTGATTTTTTTTAGGTCCATCTCTACGCTTGACGTTTGGTAAAGTAATTCTGCAAGTGCCATTTCTGATGGTGGTAACGCTTTACTTTGTACCATTTCTGGTTTTGAAAAGAAAAACCCTTGAAAATAATCAAAGCCAAGTTCTAACGCTAAGCTATATGCTTCGTACGTTTCTACTTTTTCAGCTAAAAGCTTTATATGAGGGTGCGCCTTTAGCTCTTTTATAATGGTTTTTATTGTTGCTAAATCACACGTTAAAAAGTCGATTTTAATAATATCGATAAACGGATAAAAGTGGCGCCATACCGGCTGGTGAATGTAATCATCGAGCGCGATGGTGTAGCCTTTGTCTTTGAGATTTTTAACAATCGCAAGTAAACGTTTACCCGGTTGAATTGTCTCAAGTATTTCTACAACAATGGTGTCTTTACCTAACAGGGTAGGGTAACCCTTAAGTAAGGTTTCTAGTGTAAAGTTAATATAAGCGGGTTTGTTATCGGTTAAGTCTTCTAAACCAAAGTTAAACTGACTGCCTTCAATTAAGCGTGTAGTTGCTTCGTCACCATCTATATTGGGAAATACATTATCTACGCCATCACGAAATAAAAGCTCATAACCAATAAGCTCTTTATCACGATTTAAAATAGGTTGGCGCGCAGCATAAAAATACATAAAAAAATCCGTGTCAGTCGAGTCAGTCGCTATTGTAATAATATATTAGAAAACATACAAAATAGCATGCTGTATATTTTACTAAATAATAAAATATCATTATTAAATAAAAGCGTTTGGCTATTTTTTAGCAATTGTTTTCAACATGATTATTTTTAAACTAAGAAAATACAACAAATAGAGATTTTTGTTACAAGCATGATATAGTCCGAAGGAATGCTTTTATCCTAATAGTGACTTTATTATAAAATTTTAAGAGTCAATATTCGGATCAAAAGCCTGCTACTTTTAATTGTTTTATGGAGGCGAATTTGGAAACAGGAATGATCATTTCATTGTCACTATATTTTGTTGTTATGTTAGGTATTGGTTTATATGCCTATAAGCAGTCAACAAGTGATGTTTCTGGTTATATGCTGGGTGGTAGAAACTTGTCGCCAAGTGTTGCAGCACTCTCAGCGGGTGCTTCAGATATGAGTGGCTGGATTTTAATGGGGTTACCTGGCGCCATGTTTGTTACTGGCTTAAGTAGCACATGGATTGCATTTGGTTTAATTGCCGGTGCATGGTTAAACTACTTTTTAGTCGCGCCGCGTTTAAGGGTTTACACTGAAAAAGCGAATGACTCTATTACCATCCCTGATTACTTTTCTAACCGATTTAACGATGAATCAAATTTACTCCGTGTTGTGTCGGCTGTTGTAATTATTGTGTTCTTCACACTGTATACCTCTTCAGGTGTTGTTGCCGGTGGTAAACTATTTGAAAGCTCATTTGGCTTAAGCTACGAAATGGGGCTATACATCACAACGGGTGTTGTTGTTTTGTATACACTCTTTGGTGGCTTTTTAGCGGTTAGCTTAACTGACTTCGTGCAAGGCTGTATTATGTTTATTGCACTTATTTTAGTACCCGCTGTAGCTTACTCTTTATTAGAGCAACCACTGCAGTCAACCCTAAACAGTGTTAATCCAGACATGCTAAGTTGGATAGGCGCAGGGTCTGCGCTAGGTATTATTTCAGCAATGGCGTGGGGCTTGGGTTACTTTGGTCAACCACATATTATTGTTCGCTTTATGTCGGTGCGCAGTGTTAAAGATATGCCAACAGCACGTCGTATTGGTATGTCTTGGATGATTGTCGCTGCAATTGGTGCGGTAGGTACGGGTATTTTTGGTGCAGCATACACTTATGAAAACAATATAGTTGTGGATGATCCTGAAACTATATTCTTGATCCTGTCAGAGCTGTTGTTTCACCCACTTATTGCTGGCTTTTTACTTGCAGCAATATTAGCTGCAATAATGAGTACAATTTCATCTCAGCTATTAGTAAGCTCAAGCTCACTAACTGAAGATTTTTACAAAACATTTTTACGTAAAGAAGCCAGTGACGCAGAGCTTGTACTAGTAGGGCGCATTAGTGTGTCTATTGTTGCAATACTTGCTATTTACCTCGCATACGATAGAGACAGTTCTATTTTAGACTTAGTGAGTAATGCATGGGCTGGCTTTGGTGCTGCATTTGGCCCGCTTGTATTGTTTAGCCTTTACTGGAAACGTATGAACTTTGCGGGTGCGCTTTCAGGTATGGTTGTGGGTGCAGTTACTGTTTTACTATGGATTTACGGCCCATTCACAATCAACGGTGAAAGTTTAAGTAGCGTAATGTACGAAATTGTCCCAGGCTTTATACTTGCAAGTATTGCTATTGTAGTTGTAAGTTTAGCAACCAATGAGCCTAACTCAGATATAACAACGTTATTTGATGAAGTTGAAAAAGAGCTTTAATTAATATTCGTTTTTATAAAAGCTATAAAAAAAGGGAGCAACTAAGTTGCTCCCTTTTTATTTGCAAAATGTTTAGCTTGCTTGTTTGGCGTTGTTATCGTCAATAGATGCAACGTTATCTGATTTTTTATTTTTACTTGCCGCTTTAGTCGTAGGCTCTTTGGCACCTTTAAGTACCGACATAAAGTCGTCTTTACTTTTTGCTATTTCTAACGCAAGCGATTCTATTTGTTGCTCACTCAATGGCACGTCTACTTTTTCTAGCATCAGCTCAAGTGATTCTGCTATGTCTAGCATTTTGTCATAGGCATCAGCTTCTTTTTTAGTAGTAAACGTCATACGCTCGACTCCGTTTCGTTCTACAACATATTTAACAACAACAGCCATGATTTCTCCTGCAAACTTGCTTGGCACTGTGGTTTATAAAAAACCATAAGATTACTGTTTTTATATACAGTAAAGGTTTGCAAGTAAATATGCAAGCGCAGAGTTGTAATTTTTAAGTGTCTTAAATTTGACAAAAAACGGTAACTTAACTTTATTTAATATATCACTTGGTTGTACCAGCTGCATTTTAAGGATTTCGGATAAAAGTGATAATGCATTTAGGTACTTCCAAAGTGGCTAGCCTCGCGTTTGTCATTTATGGTCTTCCCTAATAATTAAAATAAATATGTTCTAAAATGGACAATAAGGACGAATAAATGAAAATATTTAAACTTTTACTTATAGCAAGTTTGCTAAGTATCCTACCCATTACTACCTCTTACGCGCAATTACCTGAAGTGAGCAAATCTATGTCTCCCATCGAAGCGGTAAGTATTAATGATGCAGATGCAAAAATGTTGGCTAAACTTCCTGGAATTGGTAAAAAGAAAGCACAAGCAATAGTAAATTACCGAGATGAAAATGGTTCATTTACAAGCCTTGAGGACTTGGCCAAAGTGAAGGGGATTGGCAAAAAAGTAATGGGTAAGTTAGAAGGAAAAGTTAAACTTTAGCAAAAGGGCGCTAAGCGCCCTTTTCATGTTGTTGTAGTGCTTCTTCTAAGTTTTTTCTGGCAAAATTTATATCGACCGGAGCGGTTAATAACGGATAAAAAAGCCCTCCGAGTATTAAAAAGGGAATGATTATCCAACCTTCAAAAAGTGTAAATATTAAAAACAACGGGCTTAATAGCAATATCTTTATAATACGCAGTAATACACGGTCGGTAGGTGACAGCATTGATAAAGACCGTGCTATAACAAGCTGTCTCTCGCGTATTTTTAAATGTTGCAACTGTTTAAGTTGGCTAGAAAAAAAGGTAAACATAATTATTAAACCGTTCTTTTTAGTATTAAGCGACTACCTAATACAATAAAAAATGTTAGAGCGAATAGCCCAAAAATAATTTCCATCCAAGCCGGCATACTGAGCGATAAAAACTCCCAATCTATGTTACCGCAATCGCCAGTGGCTTCAAAAAAGCTCGGTATCCATTCATGCAGCGGCATAAACGATGGAAAGTTAGGCTCAAACTCGCAGCTAAACGCAAACGGATCTGTTGTTGTTTGCATATCTATGTGCTCACGGGCAATTAAATACCCCCAAATGCTCGATACTCCCCAAGTAATGTAAGCAACTATACGCATTATTTTACTTTGTGGATTAATTGACCCAACAATACCCGCGCCAAGTAATCCTAATACCGCGGTACGTTGATAAATACACATAATGCAGGGCGCTAACCCCATTTTATACTGAAAAAACAATGCAGTTACTTCTAGCATAAAAACAATCGCAGTGAATAAAAGCCAAGGTGTTCGTTGAGTCGGTAAATGCGCAAGCCAGTTCATAAAAAGTCCGCTAATAAATAAGGCGTTAGATTATGACGCACGAAAAAGTACGCGGCAACAAAAAGAGGTATATAAAAAAGTTTTATAGATATCCTCCAAATATTGTTTCAGTATTCTAAATGGCTATACTGAAATACTTTGTGATATGTTTTTATGCATATTGTGGTTTTGATGGATTTACATTCTTACTACTGGAAAATATGTGCTTTGTCCATTTGTTCCCTCATGGCGGGTTTTACGCTAGAAAATTTTGCTTAATGGGCTAACAACCCCGTTTGCCCCTTGCTGTAAAACATGAGTGTAAATCCGCGTGGTTTTAACATCTGTATGACCTAACTGAGCTTGCACCGTTCTTATATCTGCTCCACTTTGTAATAAGTGTGTTGCAAAAGAATGACGAAAGGTATGAGGCGTCACAATCTTTGTAATATTGGTTTGCTTTAATGCCTTTTTAACCGCTTTCCTAACACATGTAGGATGGAAGTGATGACGCCGTATCTCGCCAGTTTCTGGATCACTACTTAATTTATAGGAAGGAAATAAGTATTGCCACGCGAGTGATTTGTTAGCTGACGGATACTTACGAGCTAAAGCGTTTGGCATCCATACGCCTGCATATTGTTCGTTTTGTAAATCTAATTGCAAATATTCTTCAACTTGCATTATTTGATTTCTAAGTAACGGGAGTAACTCAGTTGCAAGTGTAACAATACGATGCTTATTGCCTTTCCCGTTCCAGATTTGAATACATTTATAATCAAAATCAATGTCTTTTACTCGCAGTTGCACAGCTTCCATCACTCGCAGGCCGCTACCATACATCAACCCCACGATTAAGTAATATCGCTTAGATAGATGAATCATCAATTGTTTGACCTCATCGGGTGTCATTACAACAGGTAATTTGGGTTGTCGTTTACTTCGAGCAAAGTTCAAGTTTAACGAAAGTTCATTTTTGACAATATGTTTATATAAAAAAGCTAGCGCATTTAAAGCTGCACTTTGTGTTTTAGCTGACATGTTACGTTTTAATACAAAATGGTCCAAAAACGCTTCGACTTCTGAATTTCCCATTGAGCTTGGGTGGCGTTTGTTGTGAAAGTGAATAAAGTTTGTGATCCAACTCAAATAAGCATTAATAGTTCTTAGTGAATACTGTCGAGTGAGCATATAGTCCGCAATGTAATTTAAATACGCAGAACGAGTTTTCATTTTCAATCCATCGAATTGATGCTGTATGTATATACAGTTTTAGCTCAGTCGCTCGCATAGTCAAGAAAACGACCCAGTCGCTCGTTTTATACTGAGAAGAAAACGCGCATGTATGAATTTTAATAACACTGGCAATTAGTTGGCAAGTTTGTTAAAAATAAACCAATAAGAAAACGAGCTACGCTGTAGTAGAAATTCGCGCGATTAGCTCGCTATAAACATGTTATGTTTTAGGGAGAGTTATGCGTAAATCTGCAGGACATGATGGCTTTTTACTTGCGTTCGCTCCTGAGCAGTGGGACGCAGTTAAAAAGTTCGGAACGTTCAAATACAAACCTCTGCAAGATAACTTCTACTTTACTAGGGGAATAAGTACGACAAGTCATCACCTTGAAAAGTTTAGGGTGTTGGCAGAGTTGGGTAATGATTTGATTCCTGGCTTTGACCATGATGCAAAAGAGTTAAACTCTAATGGTTACAGCCCTGCGAAATTCTCCAGAAAATTTGCCGCGGTTGCTGAATGTAGTATCAATGAGCTGTATGCAGCACTTGATGGTATGAAAGATGTAATATTTTCTGTGTATAAAGATGTTCAAGGAGTTCAGAAAAAATCTACGAGCAAACTTTTTACAAAAGCCAAAAGTAATGATTATGGGGAAGGTTTTCCAGATGAAATCAAAGAACTTTTAGCCGCTGCTCATGACGACTGGTTTTTAAGATTGAGGAAGTACAGAACTGAATTCACACATGGTAGCTTAGGCTCTTGTAGCAAAGATCGTGATACTAATAAAATTTCATATATGCATACTGGTCTTGGCGAAGCTACTAAGGCATTGGTAATAGAAGATTTTATTGATTACATTAATACTACATATAAAAGTTGCTTGTTGCTTCAAGAAGAAATATTTGAGTTTTTGTACCGTGAACTACCCTTAGAGCCAACACAGGTTTTATGCGGTTTCTTTACTGGTTTAGGGTATATGCGCAGTATTCAACCAGATAATGAATTAACTATTCACAGTGGCATATGTAAATCAACACACTATGATACTCAGTGCCCAATTAGAGAAAATTGTGGGGCTTACCAACGAGCTAAAACATAACAACACGCCCTGAGGTGGACGACTAGTAAAATTTAGCTATTAATTGCAAATTTTAAAAGTGGTGAGCCTCTGCGTTTCAATGCTGCTAAATACGTCGATTCATCGTAGGGTGTATTCGTTTTCCAACACCTAAATACAATCCTTATCCATTTAAATGCCAGTGATCTAATAATGCTGTTATGCGGCTTACCCTTGGCTTTTTGTTGCTCATAATACGCTTTAGCCCAAAATGAATAACGAATAGAAAAGCCTGCCCATTCTACAAATGTTTGCCTTAAAAAAGTGGGGCAACTATAACGCCAATGCGTCCACATTTTTTGACCACTGCGCTCAATAACAGGCGCTATACCAGCGTACTTTTGAAGTTCTGCAGCATCATTGTAACGCGCACGATTACTCCCAAAAGCAACAAGTAAACGTGGGGCGAGTTGTGGACCTGCGCCGGGTAAGCTATCAAATATCTTTTTATCCTGCTGGGCTTTATAAGCCGATTTTATTGCTTTATCGAGCTTTTCAATGCCCTTTAATAACACTTTAAATTGCGTGATAAGCACTTCAACGAGCATTTGATTAGGTACAATTACTCCTTCGTCCAGAGTTAATGGCATCGCATTTTTAATACTGTCTAGTCGTGCATTATTAACCGTGCAATAGTGTGAATTATGACTCTCAAAAAAGTCGAGTAAGGTCTGTTTTCTTGCTTTTTTAACCGCAGTGAGTGATGGCCATTTCTGAATGAAGTCGCAGAATATATACGTGTCCTTTTCTTTAAACCATTCAAGTGCCTGCGGGTAATAATTCTTTAATGTCGCCGTTATTTTATTGGATAAATCGACACTGTCTTGCACTAAACTTCGGCGATATTCAACAAGCTGAGACAGCGTTCGCATAGCTGCTGACTCGGGCTCAATGACAGAGAGCTTATCCATGTGTAACTTAAGAATTTCAACTTGCAGAAAGGCATCTGATGGGTCATCTTTTGCGCCACTGGGCGTAAAAGCCTGGCGATATTTAGCAACAGCACAAGGATTAACGGTGAATAAAGTAAGGTGGTCGTATTTAGCTAATGCATAAATAAGCGGGCCTTTTTTAAGTTCGCAAACAATCGCTATTTTCTGGTCTGGATAACGCTGTTTAATATCCATAGCCCATTCATGCAACGCTTCAGGTCTGTGTTTAACAACGGTGTAATGATATTTATTAGTGCTTGTTGGATGCTCACAAATATCATGTTTTTTATCGGCCCAATCAATGCCAATGAGTGCAGCAAAATTATCAACGTTATATGCTTTCATTTTATAGCGCCTACGGTTAAAGTTAAGGACGGAATGTGCTTAAATCTCGTTTCTCGCAGGTCTTATAGATAGTCTTGGTCGGCAATCCCTGAGTATGCGTTTTGAAATCGAGGTGCTCTGTTGGCTCGAACGTCTTGTTAAAAACATTGGATGTTCGTCATTCAATATTCGTAACCAACAGAAGCATATTCCACTTAATATAATAGTCAGTTACTTTTAAATTAAGTGGCTTGGTCGAACTATAAGTCATTTCAGCAGGACAATGCTCCTCACCCGTTTTAGTGGACACCTCCTCATCACTTTGAGGAGGCTAACATGCCTAGATATACCCAACCTAGAAAGACATGGTTTTACCCCGTTAATTTCAAAATCAAAGCAGTCGAACTAAGCTTACGAGACGATGTCATGTCAAAGGACGTTGCCGAGGCGCTGGATATTCATCCGTTAATGCTTAGTCGTTGGCGAAAAGAGTATCGAGAAGGTAAGTTTAAAAACACGCCGCGCTATCAAAGCAACAACAAAGCAATGAGTAAACTCCCAACAAAAAAAGAGCTAGATAACATTCAAAAGCTTAAGAAAGAAAATGAGCGTCTTAAGCAGGAGAATGACCTGCTAAAAAAGTGGCAACGGTATCTGGCGGAAGTACATCAGAACGATTTGGATTCATCCAAAAGTTCGGACAAGCCTTAGGCGTCAAATACTTGTGTTCTTGGCTTAATGTGTCGCGTAGTGGGTTCTATGCTTGGCGTGAGCGTACAGTGTCAGCTAGAGCGCTGTCAGATGCTAATTTGTTGCTTAAGATAAAACACGTCTTCAATGTCAATCATCAAACCTATGGTAGCCCACGCGTATTTCATGCGCTAAAAAAAGAAGGTGTAAACACAAGCCAAAAACGTGTTGCCCGCTTAATGCGAGAAAACGGTTTAAGAGCTAGGGCGCTTAAGACTTACAGTAAACCGGCGAAGGTTAAGTTCTTTTATAAAGAGATAGAAAATAAACGCAAAGATAGTGAAAAGGCCACAGCAATCAACCAACAGTGGTCTGGCGATATTACGTATTTAAAAGTCGGGGCTCGTTGGCATTACCTTGCAGTGGTTATCGACTTATATTCACGTCGAGTAATCGGCTGGGCATTTGGTAAAAACAAAACAACAGAGCTTACGTTAAAGGCGCTAAGGCTTGCGATAAAAAAACGACAGCCAACAGAAAGTGTATTATTTCACACAGACCGAGGCGCAGAATACCGTGCACACGTTGTACAAAAATATTTGGCTAGCAAAAACATCAAAGCCAGTATGAATAGGCCTGGGTGTTGTACTGACAACGCAGAAGTCGAGTCGTTCTTTCATTCGCTTAAAGCAGATTTAATTCGAGGAAATAAATTTGAGAGTAGCGGTAAACTATTATCAAAATTAAAGGTTTACCTAAATTATTTTTACAATAGACAGCGATTGCATTCGAGTTTAGGATATAAATCACCTGCCGAGTTTGAATCGGCAGTTAATTGAAACGTGGACGGTGTCCACTTTATCGGGTGAAGATCACTGCTAAAATTTGGCTCAGTTTCGCTTCGCTACACATTTTAGCCAAACATTATCAGCCCCTTAACAGGGCGTTGGTATGACTCCCATTGTCAAGTTAAACGCACTGATCCTTGCCTAACTTTTTAAGCCATAATTATTTTAGCTCGAATTAGAGCGAGTTAATACATAGGATGAAGCAAGTAATGTCGTCGGTTATCTTGCTGATATTCGTTGGTTATTACTATTTCTAGTAACAGAGCAGACCTTACTTATTTCGTCGTGGCACCTGTCTTCAGTCTATGTTCGTGGTTCAATGCAGCGTTAGCTGCATTGCCATCCTAACGCCGTCGGTGGTTGTGCCACACCCGATGCTTGATCCCATGCATTAACTCTAATTCTTTTATCATGCGGGTACTCTTGCCAATCTAAGTTTTTTATTCACTGGCGTAAGCACCACTTCTCTTGCAATAGCCCATATGTACGCAATCATTTCTCGGGCAATGGCGGTAACAACCAGATTGTAGTGTTTCCCTTTGGCTATCATTTTTTTATAGCGTTTGCAGAGCCTAATCTGTGCTTTCCACGCAATATCAATAATGTCCTTTGGTAAACCTTCTTGTCGTTTTTGCATATCTGTGGATATATTTGCTGCATAGCGATAAGTATGTGCACCTTCCACAAGAAGGCGCCTTGCTCGGCCGTTCCCGCATTTTGTGATGGCGCCAATATGGCGTTTGCCACCACTCGAGTGTTCACTGGGTACAAGACCGAGATAACTCATTAATTTGCGGGGATGGTCGAAACGCGATAAATCGCCAAGCTCAGCAACAACGCCAGTGGCGACCAACAAACGGACACCACGCATAGCTTGTATTGCTTTTACTACAGGATAATAACGCCACTGGTGAACGTGGTGTGTTAGTTCATTATCTAGCCGCTCAAGTCGGCTTATTCGTTCGGTAATTGTGTGTAAAAATTCTTGTAAGACGATGTGCTGAGCGGGGTGTGGCAACACAAGCTCAGTGAGCCAACGTAAATGTTTTTGTGACCAATTCGCAGTGCCTTTGTAATTAATATTATTGCGAAGCAGCAGCGCCTTTAATTGATATTTGGCATCTTTTAAATCCTTCATGGCTACTTCGCGTGCACGAGATAAATCACGTACAGCTTCATCTTCAGGCTCAGGAACATAGATAGGTGTTAAATCTTCAGACTTAAGTAATTTAGCAAGCTTAAGGGCATCACGTTTATCGGTTTTAATTTTCTCACCAGGTTTTTTAGGAATAAGAGAAGGTGCAACCACATAACAGCAATGGCCAAGGCTGGTAATTAATCGGTAAATCCAATAACCACATGGGCCAGCTTCATAAACAAAATGAAGTGTTGCGCCAGGGTATTTCGATTCGAACTGGCGAACAAGCTTTTGAACGGCCATTTTGGAAGACGAAACTCGGCCAAGATGAACAGGTTGCGCACCTCTATGTTCTTCAATATAGGCAACTTCATTGAATTCTTTATGTGTATCAAGACCGATAAAAAGTATGCTATGTTTATTCATGTTAGCCTCTGCTGTTTAGTTAATTGACAAACTAATTATGGCTCTGGCTTTGAATTAAGCTAACCCACGAAAAGCGGAGGCTAACACCGTGTGGGAGTCATTATGTCTAGTTTTTCAAGGAGGAATTAAGTTTGAATAACATTTTTGCCTACACGGGGATCGTTGCTTCGATTTGGATTGTATTAGGTATTTTTATTGCTTCTCGCTTCTATCCAAACTACAGCCATTCAAAACAGTTCTGTAGTGAACTCGGCGCTTTTGGTAGCCCTACTCAAAAATTGTCGCCTGCAATAAACAATTACCCTTTAGGTGCGCTGTTCGTTCTTTTTGGGTACTACTTAATTAATTCATATCAGTCTCATGTACCAACTGTAGTAATAGGCGCTATGGTCATCATTCATGGCATATGCACTTGGGTTTGCGGCTTCTTTCCGATGGATGCCGACGCTTATACAAAGTCGCCCTCCCAAAGTTGCAAGATACACACATGGTCAGGCTTAATTATGCTCCTTTCATTCATCATCGCGCCGATGATAGTTACTTTTTCTGGTTTTTATCCTGCACCACTTCGATTTATTTCAGCCTGTTGTATTGTTGGCTGCTTTTATTTTTCATTTAGATTAGCAAAAGCTCTCGAACTAAAAAGCGTTCCAGGCCTTCATCAGCGGCTAAGTTATGGTTTTCAAATACTGTGGTTGTTTATTTATTCAATCTTCGTGGTAGCATAAAAACTAAAAAACGCATTAACCACTCGCCATGCTCGCTAGGGACAAAAACACGTAGGCCTCCTTCGCTTCGCTTGGTATTGTAGCCCACGTATTTTTGCCCGTTATGCGGGTGTTGGTATGACTCCCATTGTCAAGTTAAACGCACTGATCCTTGCCTAACTTTTTAAGCCACAATTATTTTAGCTCGAATTAGAAGGGAGGGGGTCAGATCTTGACTTCAGACATTTAAAATCTTCAATGTGTACAATTGGCTGTTAGTTCAGCCACTAAGTTGAGTCTCGTTACTTGCAACATTTCCCCTATGTTTAGCCTGATTGTAATTTGATATTTTCAATGAATTTGTTTTATTAAAAGCGATTTTTGTTCCTTTTAAATGGCCAGTCGCTCTTGCCGTTCAGTAACTTTACCTTGATGTGTATGTTCAATTTAACAATATATCTTACTTTACTTGTTAGTTGAGTTTCGTCTGGTACAATCAGTCAGTTATTCGCGTAAGCGAAACGTTGTAGATTAATTCGAGTGGGAATTGGATGAGAATTTTTAAAGCGAAAAGCCCAGCAGGATTTGCTGAAGAATACATAGTTGAGTCTATTTGGAATGGCGATTTCCCTCCAGGTTCAATTCTACCAGCTGAGAGAGAGCTCTCTGAGTTAATTGGCGTAACAAGAACCACATTACGCGAAGTGTTACAGCGTTTAGCGCGAGACGGCTGGCTAACTATTCAGCACGGCAAACCAACAAAGGTTAATAACTTTTGGGAAACGTCGGGCTTAAACATATTAGAAACGTTAGCACGTTTAGATGAAGATAAAATGCCTGAGCTGACAGATCAGCTATTGTCTGCACGAACAAATATAAGTGCTATTTATACCCGTGCTGCGATTAAGCTTAATCCTGAACGTGTAATTGAAATTTTATCATTAAGTCACGAACTTGAAGATACAGCACAAGCATTTGCTGATTATGACTATAAAGTGCATCACGAATTGGCCGTTGCAGGTAATAACCGAATTTATGTTTTAATTTTAAACGGTTTTAGAGGGTTCTATTCTAAAATTGGTTGTCATTACTTTTCAGATCCGGGTACCCGCGAGCTTGCCCGTCAGTTTTATAAAGATTTAACTGTATTAGCGCAAAATAATGAGCACGATGGTGCAATTTCGATGATGCGTAAATATGGTCATCAAACGGGTGAAATTTGGCAAAAAATTCGTGGCGATATGCCGTCGGATATAATGGACTAAACATTTAAAAAAAAAACCTGCATTTGCAGGTTTTTTGTATTTGCGGTGTTTTAATTTTCTGTTCGGTATTTTCGATTGCCCGCATCGGTAAATACGATTATCTTTTTTAAAACTTTATATCTAATATACAAAAAAATTATGTGTAGGTGCTATTGGTTTTTAACTTTTAGCGCCCATATATGTACCAGCATTGCGAAAGCAATTGAAAACAAACTCAAAATATTTGGAGAATAAAATGGGTGTATTAGTAGGCCGCCAGGCACCAGACTTTACCGCTGCAGCAGTTTTAGGTAATGGTGAAATTGTAGATAGCTACAATCTACACGAAACAATTAAAGGTAAAAAAGCTGTAATCTTCTTTTACCCATTAGATTTCACGTTTGTATGTCCTTCTGAACTTATTGCATTTGATAAGCGTTTTGAAGAGTTTAAAAAGCGTGGCGTTGAAGTAATTGGTGTTTCTATCGATTCTCAGTTTTCTCATAATGCATGGCGTAACACGCCTGTAGCTGACGGCGGTATTGGTAAAGTACAATACGCACTAGTTGCAGACGTTAAACACGAAATTTGTAAAGCATACGACGTTGAACACCCTGAAGCGGGTGTTGCATTTCGTGGTTCGTTCTTAATCGACGAAGAAGGTAACGTACGTCATCAAGTAGTTAACGATTTACCTCTAGGTCGTAACATTGACGAAATGATCCGTATGGTTGATGCACTAGCGTTCCACAGTGAGAACGGTGAAGTTTGTCCTGCTGGTTGGACTGAAGGTAAAAAAGGTATGGATGCAAGCCCTGAAGGTGTTGCTAAGTTCCTTTCTGAAAACGAAGGCGAGCTATAATTTAGCCCTTTTGTTTAAATAAAAAAACCGCCAGTTGGCGGTTTTTTTATTTATGTAGCGTTTAGAAAGAAAAGCTTACTTTAGTATAGATATAACGACCGCGTGGGTTATGAACACCCGAGGCGTAGCCGTATAAATCAGAATCACCGTCACCAATTGCAAATGGTGGCTCTTCATCAAATAAGTTATTAATACCTAACGATACTTTAGCAGAGTCAGAAACACGGTAAGACGTTTGTAAGTCAACCAGTGTTTGCGAGTCAACCATACGTGATGTATTAGTATCGAAATCTAAGTTACCATCGAAGTCGATATCTGGTGTATCTTCAAACTCACCAACATAACTAATGTTTAAGTTAGTGTTAAACGCGCCCATTTCCCAGTTAGTTGAGAAGATAAAGCGGTGCTCTGGGTACCCATATTCACCGGTATAATCGCGGCCATCTTTTTCAAATTTATCTTGGTATGCCCATTCTAAATTGAATTTTAATAAGCCTAAATCGTCAAGCGAGTGATTGTAGTTTGTTGAAATATCAACGCCCGACACTTCTTGCGATGATACGTTTTCAAAGGTGCTAAATATTTTTTGAATAGTACCTAACGCATCGCCACCATTTGGTGATAAACGAACACATACTGTGCTGTTTTGGTTATTACATTCAGAGGCGTAAATAGGGCCAAATTCTTGCTCGTCAATTTTGTTATCTTGTGTGATGCTCCACACGTCTACGCTCAGACCAAATTCGGCTGTTGGTGCCCAAATAAAGCCAACGTTCCAAGATTCAGATTCTTCTGGTTGTAGATCGGGGTTACCTGCAAACTCAATGTTGTAATCAAGTGCGCTACAGTCTTTCCCTGTTGCTTGACAGCGGTACGTGTCTACAAAAAACTGACTTTCTTGAGATGGACCTAAACCAACTTGTGCAAGAGAAGGGGCTCTAAAGCCTTGCGCCCATGAACCACGAACCGTAATTTCATCGGTTGGTGCCCAGCGAAGTGCAACCTTTGGGTTGGTAGTGGTGCCAAAGTCGCTGTAGTCATCGTAACGACCAGCCAGTTGTAGCTCTAGGGTTTCTGCAAGTGGAATTGAAAACTCAACATACGCGGCGTACTGGTCTCTGTTTGCTGATGCAGATACAGATTCAGTACCAAATATTAAACCACGTTGGAATTGATCATCTGGGATATCGCTGACGTCTTCTTCACGGTATTCGATACCAGCGGCCATCATTACAACATCGTCGCCAAAGCTAAATGCTTCACCAGTAATGTTTGCGTCAAATGAAGTCATATGCGATTCGCCACGACGAACAAGGCTGGTGGTAATTCTGTCTACAACTGCCGGGTCGTTGTATGTACCGCCGAATGGGTTGTAATTACCTGCGTCAATTTCTTGTTGTAAGAAATCAGTACGAACCCAACCTTGCGAGCGGTCGCCGGTTTGCATTGATTTACTGCGACCTTTTTGTACTGCTGTTTCCCAGCTCCAGTCGTTAATTTCGCCTTTTAAGCCAGCCACAATTCGCATTGTGTCTGATTCAATATCCCATTGGCGGGCACCCGCGTCTACAGTACGGTAGCGGCCAATTTCGATGTCTTGCCCAAATGGGTTATTAGGATGATTTGCTGGTACCGTTAGGCCTGCATCTTCGTCAAGTGGGGTTGGTGCACCCGCTGCAACCGACGTATTGTGCTGAACGGCCATTTCTAAAAAGCCCGTAATGCCATTGTCAAAGCGATATTCAAATTGCGATATTGCGCCAATACGTTCAGCAGCTGGGGCTATGTAGCCAAACGGGCCATAATCAAATAAACAGCTTCCGCTTGCAGTTGCGTTTTCTGCTGGGCAATCTGGGTCAATTGTTTTTACACCATCAACGTAAAAGTAGCCAGGGAAGCCACGAGATGAACGGAAATCTTCACCGCCATAAGGAGATTGGTTTGCGGTACCCAAGCGGCCCATTTCATCTGATGAAAGCGATGTGTTTTTAAAGTAATCAATGATTACTGACGCACTGCTTTTTTCGCTAGTGGTACCCCAAACAACACTTGCTGTCGTTTCTTCATAGTTAGGGCCATCAGTGCCGCCGTACCCTAAGTTTACCTCTACGCCATCGATATCTTTTTTCAAAATAACGTTAACAACACCGGCTACAGCATCAGAGCCATAGATTGCAGATGCACCGTCTTTTAAAATATCTATTCGTTCAATAGCCGATACTGGAATGCTGTTTATATCGACAAACGAATTAGTTATCCCTTCTGCAAACGCACTAATTGAGACTCTGCGCCCGTTAATCAGTACAAGTGTTGCGTCGGCACCTAAGCCTCGCAAGCTTACAGCGGCAGCTCCATTTGCCGTCGAATCTTGGTTGTTACCACGTGTAGAAAAAGTACCACTGCCTGCAACAGGCATTCTTTCGAGTAGTTGTTGAAGGTTATCGTAACCCATGTTTTCAATATCGGCTTTACTGATTGATTGCACTGGTGATGGGCCTTCAATGTCAGAGCGTTTAATACGCGAGCCTGTAACTTCAATGCGTTCTACTTTTTTTGCTTCTTCAGCGGCGTAAGTTGTTGTTGTAAAGCCCGCTGATAATGAAAGTGTTGCGCCAATAATAATACTTGGCGTAAATGCAATTGATTGCTTCATCCTTAAATCCTTGTTGATATGTAATAAGTTTAGTTGCTCAATACCAATCCTTTTAAATTGTTAAATAAATCCCATACTTAAGCGGATTGATATAACAAGCGACGACATTAATATCATGTAACTTAAGTGTTAGCAATGAGACTGAAATGTGATTTTAGTATGGGTTTTAGTGTGATTTGGGATGATTTTAAAGCAGATGTTATGCGCTGAAGCAGGTTTAAATAGGCGCATATGCTTTATTTTAGAAATAAAAAATACAACCTCATTGAGAGTAATAATTAAATTAATTGATTCACAATAAAATTGTAATAAATTATTTATAGGTATATTTAGGCTGAATAATGGTCTTGTTGTGTATTAATAAAACAAATGGCGCTTGGTTTTTTTATAAAAAAAAGCCTAACTGAGTTAGGCGTTTTATTTAAACTTTGTGCTTCATTAAGCGCTCTTTTTCGCGCGACCAGTCTTTATTTTTACCGTCTTCGCGTTTGTCATGCATTTTTTTACCTTTTGCTAAATGAAACTCAAGTTTCACCCAACATTTTTTCCAATACATGGCTGTAGCCACTAATGAATAGCCGTCACGTTCAGTTGCTCCCACTAAGCGGTCAAGTTCTCGTCTGCTTAGTAAAAGCTTTCGGTAACGCATAGGGTCGCAAATAACGTGAGTAGAGGCACTATTTAATGGTTGAATTTGACTACCAAGTAAAAATGCTTCGCCGTTTTTAAGATGTATATAAGTTTCAGAGATATTTACTTTACCAGCTCGGATACTTTTTACTTCCCAGCCTTGTAGTTCGACACCTGCTTCAAACTTATCGTGTAAAAAATACTCATGTCGCGCTTTTTTGTTTAGCGCGATGGTATTGCTTGTCGATTTTGATGAATTTTTCTTAGCCATAGTGCCCTATAATATACGTAATGTGAGATGTTTTACATCGATTTTTAGTAATGATTTTAAAAAATTAGATCTAATTTATGCGTCATGAAAGTTTGGGGAAACGAACAAAGCTTGCTAAAATTCGCCCACACATTTGGGAGTGAGTATGCCACAAATTGAAAAAAGTGCGCTGGTTATGTACAGCACTAAAGAAATGTTTGATCTAGTTAATGATGTAGAAGCTTATTCTCAGTTTTTACCAAATTGTTCTGATTCAAAAATTGTTTCGCAGCAGCATAATAACATGACCGCGAGTATAGAAATATCTAAGGCGGGTATAAAAAAGTGGTTTACCACCGAAAACACCTTTATAGACGAACAAACCGTGTTATTAAAACTGGTTGATGGTCCATTTAAAACGCTTAAAGGGCGTTGGCATTTTCAAGCATTAGATGCCCATGCATGCAAAGTTTATTTAGAGCTTGAATTTGAATTTTCGAGCAAAATTATTGAGCTTGCGTTTGGTAAAATTTTTAATGATGTTGCAAAAAATATGGTAAGTGCTTTTACTTCGCGGGCTAAAGAAGTATACGGAGCGCGAATATGATTAACATTGAAGTTGTTTTTGCTTTACCTACTACTGCAACCTGTTTATCGATTGAGGTGCAGCCAGGCTGCACGGCCGAACAAGCGGTTATTCAGTCGGGTATTATTGAAAAGTGCCCTGAAATAGACGCAAATGCACTTACATTAGGTGTATGGAATAGAACGGTTAAGGCAAACTACGAATTAAAAGATGGTGATCGTATTGAAATATACCGTCCATTAATTGCAGACCCTAAAGATGCACGAAGAAAACGCGCTGAAAAGGCAAAAGAAGAAGGCCGAGCAAATAAAATAACGGGTGGTCGCCCACTCGAGCGATAATTTAGGTATAAAAAAAGGTAAGCAAAGCTTACCTTTTTACTTTAGCGACAATATTATTGTTCTAAAGGGGTGTTGAAATTTTCTGGCTGATCGTAGTCACCTGAAAGCGAAACAAGTTTTTCATTTTCAAAGTTAATCACTAGCTCTTTATGTTGCTCGTTTTCACGGCCTTTATTAAAGCTGTAAACATAACGCCATGTGTTGTTATCAAAAGCATCTGTGGCAATAGGACGGCCTAATACATAAATAACTTGGTCTCGAGTCATGTTTACACGAAGCTTTTCAACATCCGATTGCTCTAAAAAGTTACCTTGAGGGATGTTTATTCTGTATACCCAGCTAGAGCAACCTGCTGCAGAGCTAAGTGTTAAAGCGACGATAAGCCAAAGAGAAAAAGTTTTTAACGACTGCATTGTTTGTTGTGATCCTTATTTTTTATAATCTGCATGATACCGATTAGTCACTGAAGGTAAAACCCTTTTAAGCAATTGTTTTGAGTTAAGGGTATTAAGGTAATATTTTGACCACCAATAATGAAAAAAGTTTACAAACCCTAGAGCCAAAAACACATACTTCAGGCACTTTATGGCACTTGTACATAGTGCAAACACGGTTTGGGCACTGGTATACCGGCATTACTACTAATGTAGATAAGCGCTTTGCAACGCATCAAGCGGGTAAAGGGGCGAAAAATTTAAAAGGTAAAGGGCCTCTTATACTTATTCATCAGCAGGAAGTTGGGAGTAAAAGCGAAGCGAGTAAGCTTGAGTGTAAAATAAAAAAGTTACCAAGGGCAAAAAAAGAGGCTTATGTTTCAGCGTTTAAATCATCATAATGATGGTGCGCTAACTTTTTAATAAAGCCCTCTATTGCGAGTACGGTACTTACATACTTAGGTATATCAATGTGCTGTACGGTGTCTTTAGTTGTGTGGTGGTGAGGGTCGTGACCCATTCCAAAGTAAACATACGGTATGTTGTTTTGCGCAAATGAATAATGATCGCTTGCCTTATGCCAATCAATATTTTGTGATTTAATTAGCCGATTCATTTGTTTTGACGAATAGACAGGTTTGATTGTTATTTTAGTGTTATTTAAGGCGGTGAATACGGGCTTAAGTTTTTGTTTTAATGAATAGGATGTTAATGCATACACGCGGGATTTATGTTTTTTCACCCCAAGCATATCTAAATTTATATTCATTAAAACGTTATTTGAGTTAAGCGTTTGTGCAAAGTGTTTACTGCCATGTAAGCCATTTTCTTCTGCGTCAGTTAATACAAATACCAATTCGTAAGGGAATTCTTTATTTTGTAACGAAGACGCCAAGTAAAGCAGGGCAGCAACGCCTGTTGCATTGTCGTTTGCCCCAAAATAATATTTTCCACCTCGCTTACCAAGGTGATCGTAATGGGCTGTAATAATTATTTTTTGACATTGTGTTGATTTGGTGGGCACTGCAATAATATTAATGCCTTGTGCATGCTCAAAAATGCCTGACTTATAAGTAAACGTTTGCTCACTTACATTTAGGTTAAACTTAGAAAGCCTACTATGTAGGTATGCTCGCGTGTTTGCTGCACCTTCTGTTGCTGTTTTTCGGCCCATGAGCGGATTGCTTGCTAAATGGTTT
This sequence comes from Pseudoalteromonas sp. APM04, assembly GCF_022809815.1. Classification (NCBI taxonomy): domain Bacteria; kingdom Pseudomonadati; phylum Pseudomonadota; class Gammaproteobacteria; order Alteromonadales; family Pseudoalteromonadaceae; genus Pseudoalteromonas; species Pseudoalteromonas sp. APM04. The sequence continues at coordinate 2,453,012 of NZ_CP094441.1, read as the reverse complement.
AAATCATCAATAAGCTGAGTGTGAAGGGCATTCCCATAACTATTAGCGCACACACATATTAAAATTAAGCATAAAAAGTATTTAATGGTCATAACTTTGCTGTTAATGAAAGTAATGCGTTTAATTTACTCTCATAACGTTTTTTGTCATGTAAAAAGTCAGCTTTTTTACCTGCTTGTTCAAGATGGTATATCGCTTTTTGGGTGTTTCCCCATTTAAAGTACACGCTAGCTTGACCAAAGTGGCTTTCGTGTAATGAAGGCGCAAGGCTATAGGCTTTTTTATAATGTGCTAATGCAAGTGCAAAATTAGATTGCTCAAACTCTGTATTACCAAGGGATACATGGTAATAAGGGTTGTTTTGACGCTTGATGTGTAATTTTTTTAAGATGTCAGTGCCTAACTCCGAACGGCCTGTTAGCTGATACAAAACAGCCAAGTTACCTTTTGCAGTATTGTTGTTTTGATTAAGCAATATTGCGTGGGTGTAGGCTTTTTCAGCTTCAGTTAAGTAGTTTAATTGTCTAAACAACACGCCTAAATTCCCCCATCCAGCACTAAAACTAGAGTCGACTTTAACTGCATTACGAAAGTAGTTATAAGCTAAGTCGTACTGCTTATTAACAAGTGCAATAGCCCCTTTATTGTTATAAAACATGGCTGTGATAGTGTTTTTGCTAATAGGTGTTGTTTTAAAGCGAGCCTGACGGCTATTAGGGTCAAAGTCTATTATTAAGCGTTTTTTGCCTTGGTAAATAAATACCGACTGGTTAGAAGGTTCAGTGGCGGTATCAATACTTAAGTTAATGTGGCCTGTCAGTAGGTTAAATCCATTGTTAAGAGCCCAATATTCTGGGATATGAACGTTATTAAACCGTGCTTTTATATCTAAATAGTCAGCAAGGCTATACGCTAAAATAGAGAGCGATAAGTAATTTGCATTTAAGTTTTTAAAGGTTTGTGATGCGGTGAGGGTTGCCCCCGATTGATATGAAAGCGAATCATCACCATTTTTAAGTAAAAAGCTCAATATATTGTGTGCTAGCGTTTGGGCAGATTGCTTACTTTTTAAATGGCTTTTGAGCTGCTGCTTGAGGCTGTCGCTGAGAGTAAAAATTTCTTCTGGTGATTCTAGAGTATGTAACTCAAACGAATTTATTTGGAGCAGTTTAACTGGTGGTGCGACAAGCGGTGTTGAGCTGCATGCGCCCAGCGCAAATAGCCCTACAAATATGATCAAAAACTTAAATTGATTAGTTTGCATATCCACCTCCAAACTAATTGTAGTCGCAATTTTGTTTAGAGGAGGTGTTTAATACCAATTCGCGTTGATATCAACCCATTGGGATCATTGATTAAGCGAATTGGTATAGTTCAGAGATTTTAACGGTGTTTTTCAAAGGTTGCTACTAAGGCATCTAATGTTTGAGCGCTGCTTGCTAGGTCACGAATAGCTTGCTCAGTATTCATCTGCTCACTCATGGCGTTGTCGCTAATTTCGCTAATTTGCTCAATGTTACGCCCTACATCGGCTACTACATTACTTTGTTGTTCGGTAGCCGTTGCAATTAGGGTTGCCATGTCATTTATTTGATTAGATGTTTCGCTAATCACATCAAGTAACTCAACGGAGTTTTGCATGGCCCCCACACTTTGCTGCGCTTTATCTTTTGACTGGCTAATATCTTTTACTACGTCATCTGATATTTGGGTCAGCTCTTCAATCATTGATTGAATTTCGTTGGTTGATTGTGAAGTGCGGTTTGCCAGCGCTCTTACCTCATCGGCAACAACCGCAAACCCTCTGCCATGCTCACCAGCACGAGCAGATTCGATTGCCGCATTTAACGCCAATAGATTTGTTTGTTCTGAAATACTGCGAATCGCATCAATAATACTGGCAATATCAACCGTCTTTTTAGAGAGCAGTGACACTTGCTCTGTTATGCCGTCAATGTCGCTTGCAAGCGCAGAGATAGTTGCTTGGCTTTGCATTACCTGATTGTGGCTTTGCATTGTGTTTTCGCGACTGCTATCGGTAAGTTTGGCGGCGTTAGCTGCGCTTTGAGCAATCTCTTGCACAGTTGCACCCATTTGGTTAATGGCTGCGGCTACAGAAATAGTTTGTTCTTTTTGGCTGTCTATAGCCTGAGAATTACGTTTAGCTTGCTCAAACACATGGTCGGAACTGCGCTTTATATCGTGGCTTTCTGTGGCAACTTGGCCAATGGCCACTTCAATTTTACTAATAAACTGATTAAAGCCCGCGCTTAAGTTATTAAGCTCGGCTTGGCTTGATTCGGGTAACCTGTATGCTAAGTTTGCGTCGCCAGAACCTAAACGAGAGAATAATTCGCCCATTTTAAATAACGGCGAAGACAACGAACGCGCTAATAAGTAACTAATTAGGCTAGCAATTAAGGCAATGATTAAAGTAAATGTAAATATTTGCCACTGAAGCGTGCTTACACTTGCAAATACTTCACTCTTTGGTACTTGAGCCACAATAAATAAGTCGGTGTTTTCTATCGGGGTTGCTGCTACAAGGGTGGCTTGGCCATCGAGGTCGATTTCTTTTAACCTAAATCCGTTTGAGCTTAATATTTCATTACTGATATTAGCTTCATACACCGAATCAATATTTGCTTTTGCTACTTTATTTGAATCTTTGTGCAATTGAATAAGGCCGCTTTTATCAGCAATAAATACAAACCCTGTTTGCTCAATTTTAAATTGTTGCAGTAGCTTTTGCATGTCAGTGATACTTTTTGCAAGTCCTGCTAAACCTTTACCATTAACTTGTTGGTGGTTAATGAACATTTTTACGTCGTTCACTGACTCTTGATAAATACTGATAGAGTAGGGTTTTCTTGATTCTTTGAAGGCAAAAAACCACCCATCGGCTTCATCGTTTTTTAATACGCGTAAAAAACCATCCTGATTCCAGTATTGTGCGGTGTTTCGGTTAGCCCACGATGCAGTGGCTAGGTCGTATTGTTCTACCAAGCGGTTTAGCTCTTTTAAAAGCAATGCATCGTTATTATTAGTTTGTGACCATTGTAAAATAAATTCGTTTGATGAGAGTTGCTCTGCAGCACCAATTAGCATATTTATTTCACCACCAATGTGGTTACTAATTGTTTGCAGCTTACCTGGTAGCTCTGACTCAATCATGCGTTGTTCTATTATATCTTCAGAACTGTATAACGATGTAATGCCAATGAGTGCTGCAACAAAAATAGCGATGCCACTGCCAAGTGCTGTGATTTTTTGAGTAATAGAAAGGTTTTGTATCATTTTATAATAATTTTTTACAACGAAGTAGAATATGATGTTAGCACACAATTTATTTAGAGTTAAATAATGCGAATGAACAAAAAAATAGCCTCTTTTTAACTAAACTATAAGGCATAAAAAAGCCCACACGCAAAGCATGTGAGCTTGGTTTCTAACAAGCGAAACTTAAAGGATAACGTTAAACAATTTTTTTCATTGCTGACATGTAGCCACGTAATTTAGCGCCTACTATTTCAACCGGGTGCTCACGCAGCGCTGTATTAATTTCAATTAACGCTTTGTTGTCTACCTGGTTACTTTGCTCACCTAAGCCTTTACCAATTACATCTGTGTCAATATTTTTCATAAAGTCAGCAAGTAATGGTAAGCAAGCATGGTTATATAAGTAACACCCATATTCAGCGGTGTCTGAAATAGTACGATTCATCTCAAATAACTTTTTACGTGCAATGGTATTAGCAATCAGCGGTGTTTCGTGAAGCGACTCGTAGTATGCTGACTCTTCAATAATGCCTGCCGCTGTCATAGTTTCGAATGCAAGTTCAACACCTGCTTTAACCATAGCGACCATTAAAATACCGTTGTCGAAGAATTCTTGTTCTGAAATTTCTACATCACCAGCGGGTGTTTTTTCAAAATTAGTTTCAGCTGTTTCTGCGCGCCATTTAAGAAGGTTAGCATCATCGTTTGCCCAATCTTCCATCATTACACGTGAAAATGTACCGTCGATGATGTCGTCTTGGTGCTTATTATAAAGTGGACGCATAATAACTTTTAGCTCTTCACTAAGTTCAAATGCTTTCACTTTTGCTGGGTTAGATAAACGGTCAAGCATGTTTGTTACGCCGCCGTATTTAAGAGCTTCTGTGATCACTTCCCAACCAAATTGAATTAGTTTAGATGCGTAACCTGCATCAATTCCTTTTTCAATCATTTTGTCAAAACATAAAATAGAACCCGTTTGTAACATGCCGCATAAAATAGTTTGCTCACCCATAAGGTCTGATTTAACTTCAGCAATGAATGACGATTTAAGCACACCTGCGCGGTCACCACCTGTGCCAGCAGCGTAGGCTTTAGCTTGTGCTAGGCCATGACCTTGTGGGTCGTTTTCTGGGTGAACGGCAATAAGTGTTGGTACACCAAAGCCACGTTTGTACTCTTCACGTACTTCAGAACCTGGGCATTTAGGTGCAACCATGATTACAGTGATATCTTCGCGAACCTGCATGCCTTCTTCAACAATATTAAAGCCATGTGAGTAAGCAAGTGTAGAACCTTGCTTCATTAACGGCATGATGGCGTTAACGACTGCTGTGTGCTGTTTATCTGGCGTTAAATTAAGTACTACGTCAGCTGTTGGAATTAGCTCTTGGTAAGTACCTACAGTAAAGCCGTTTTCAGATGCGTTTAAAAATGATTGGCGGCGCTCAGCAATAGCTGAATCGCGTAACGTATAAGACACGTCTAAACCTGAATCGCGTAGGTTAAGGCCTTGGTTTAAACCTTGTGCGCCACAGCCTACAATAACTAGTTTTTTACCTTTAAGTGCGTTAACACCGTCTGTAAATTCGCTTGCGTCCATAAATTCACATTGCGCTAATTGCGCTAATTGTTCGCGTAAAGGTAAGGTATTAAAGTAATTCGCCATTGTTAGTGTCCTATAAATATGTTTGTTAGATGCGCTGTATTTTGCGCTTGTAAACACCATATTTAAAAATGTTACTTGCGTAAAATGATATATTTGAATTAAAGTATTTCAAAATATGAAATACTGGTGTTACTATGGATCATAAGCATTTAAAATATTTTTTAGCGTTGGCTAAAACACTGCACTTTGCTAGAGCAAGTGAGCTTTGCCATGTGAGTGCGCCTACATTAAGTCGTAATATTAAACACCTAGAAGAAGAGGTGGGCGTTGCGCTATTTATGCGCGATAACCGCAGTGTAAAATTAACAAAAGAGGGAGAGTCTTTTATTGATTACGCCACTGCTACCCTTGCTAACTGGCAACGATTTAAAGCTAATGTGAAAGAGCCACAGCAACATATTTATGGAAAAGTCAGTATTTATTGCTCTGTTACCGCGTCTTATAGTTTTTTGCATCAAATTTTAGAGCAACTCAGAGCGCAGCATCAGTATATAGAAATAACCTTAAATACGGGCGACCCTGCGTTAGCTATAAACCGTGTGCTGGATGGTCATGAATCAATGGCAATAGCAGCTAAACCCGGTAAATTACCCGCGCAAATTGCTTTTGTAGATATAGGCCATTCACCATTAGTGCTTATTGGGCCAAAAGTTCAATGTACGATTACTGAAAAATTAACATCAAACAATACAGAGCTTGATTGGTCTGAATTAGAGTTTATTGTGCCTGAACAGGGTTTTTCTAGGCAGTGCCTAGAAATGTGGTGGCGAAAAAACAATATTCACGGAAAAATTTATGCACAAGTGGCGGGGCATGAGGCAATGGTGTCTATGGTTAGCCTAGGATTTGGTGTAGCAATGGTTCCTAAAATAGTATTAGATAACAGTCCACTAAAAGATAAAGTACAGATACTCACACCAAAAATGCAAGCCCCTGAAGGCTTTGACATTGGCTTAGCAGTTTTAAGAAAAGAGCTCAACGACCCCGCTATTAGTGCTTTGTGGAATATTGCACAAACTTTAGACGCAAAAGCGATTTAGATTTTTTTACCGTTAAATAAGTTCATAAAATAGTATTATTATGGCTTGCGTAAAGGTTTACTATTACTTAACATTGAATGCTAATAATAAAAATGACGCTTGAGAGTTCTTTATGAATAATGCTGTATCACTTTCTCATTCCGCTCAGTATTTAAAAAAAGCAGTACCCATGATGGTGAAGTACCGTATGCCGGTAACGCCTATTAATTATGCTATTTGGTATTGCTATTTTCAGGGTAATAAACCGTCTTTAAACATTGAATTAGATCAAGTTATTTCAGAGCACCAAACATGCACTCAAAGTAAAGCAAAAGAAATATTTGATAAGCACCTTAGTGATGAAGATTTAGCTCTTTTTCAGGAAATGTCGGATAAATTTCATAATACGGTTGAAAATATCCAGCAAGATATAAGTATCACACTTGGTCATTCTAAAAGTTTCAGTACTTCACTGATTGACTCGCAGAACGAAATAAACAACCTGATAGATACTAACTCTTTTAACGATATTCTTGGTTGTGTTGAGCGATTGACTGATGAGTCTATTGCAATGCAAGACTCTGCTCGCGAATTTCAAACAAAGTTATCGGTTGCATATAATGAAATTAAAGACTTAAAAGAAGCGCTTAATCTTTCTAAAGAAGCTGCCGACACAGACCCATTAACAGGTTTTTATAACAGAGGTAAATTTGACTCTGATATTAATGACTTTTGCCGTGAGTACTCAGAGCAAACGACAGAAAGCTCCCTTGCTGCACTGATTATGTTTGATATTGATCACTTTAAACGATTTAACGATGACTTTGGCCACCAAAAAGGCGATGAAGTTATTAAGCTAGTGGCAAAAAAAGTAAAAGAAAACTTAACTGACAAAGCAAAAGTGTATCGCTACGGAGGAGAAGAGTTTTGTATTACTGCTTATTTTGACACCATAAATGATTTAGTTGCTTTTGCTGAGTGTATAAGGCAAGAAATTGCGAAATTAGCTATTCGTAAAAAACAAGATGTAAACAACAAACGTGCAATATCAGCAAGCTTTGGTTTAGCTATGCTACGGCCGTTTACAAAAAGCTCAGTGCTGGTTGAGCGTGCCGATAGAGCACTTTATATTGCTAAGACACATGGACGCAACCGAGTAGAAATAGCCCCTGATATCTAATTTTTATAAGGGGTTTAAACTTTTACTTTGTGTATAAAAAGTGTGAATGATTGTAATCAGCTACAGATAGTTTTAGGTAACCTTGTTACTATCCGTAAATGAATAATTTTATGTTCTGATTTACGCTGATGCGGTTTAATTTCTTTCTATTTACCATTCTTTGTTTAAATTTTTTGCTCACTTGTTTTACATTAAGTGCCAAGCCAAATACGTATTCGGATCAAGAGTTCTCAGAGCAGCATGTTCAATCTCATAAGCTAATTTTTAGTATTAACGCAGGGGTCGGTGTGATCACTAACCCTTTGCGTGGTGGTGATAATGTTCCTTTAGTCGTTATTCCTCAAATAGCGTTTTATGCTGAAGATTGGTTTTTTGATAATGGCCGTTTAGGCTATTCTTTACTTCAAACTTCTAAACACCAATTTAACGTTGTTAGCGAGCTTAATACTGAGTCTCGTTTTTTTATAGATTGGCATCCAAGTAATGTGCTTACGCTGCAAAGCAGCAATGCAGATAGCCCATTTTATTTGCAAGCTGCAGAGGCCTCATCAGTAAAAAATGTTAATTTAAATGACCTTCATAAACGCCACCTAGCCTTAGACACAGGGCTTGCTTATCATTATGTGAGTGATCACCATGTGTTTTCTGTTCAACTACTACATGATGTGACAAATGTTTATAACGGTGTTCGCGGTGCATTACAGTGGCAATACCATACTCAACTTGGGCCCGTAAATATTAAACCATCGTTTGGATTAAATTATAAATCTGCGGAACTAAATACCTATTATTATGGCCTTAAAGACGGCGAAACTTTATTGGGCCATGTTGAGGTTGCCAGCAGTTGGCAACCTTATGCAAAAATTGATGGGCGATTACCCTTAAGAGATGAATATTCTGTTCGTTTCCATTTAGCTTATTATGACTACTCGGCTATTAATGATAGTCCGCTGTTAGAGCGTGACTATTCAATGACTGCATTTATAGGATTCGAACGCACTTTTTAATATGAAACAATTTATGGTCATTTTATTTTTAGCGCCACTACTTATCCCCCTCAGTAATGCGCAAGCTGCGTCGTTTACTGTGTCACCCAAAGTATGTGTCATTTCTCAGGTACATGACTTTTGCGATCTTGATTTAAAGTTTGAATGGCAGGGCGATGTGGTGGGGGATGTTTGCATATATGAACAGAGTAAAAAGATACATTGCTGGCAACAGCAGCGCGCAGGAGAGTTTAATTATAAAGCGCGTGTTCAGGTCGAAACCATATACTCCTTAATCAATTCGGAATCTGGCGTGTTAATAGCTAAAGCACAGGTTGAAGTACAAAGTACTCATGTACAAAAAAGTAGGCGTCGGCTTCGTTCACCATGGAGCTTTTTTTAATTTAGGAGCAATCAATGCCAAAAATTCTACTTGTTGAAGATGATCTTGGTTTACAGCAACTCACAAAAGATTACCTTGAACATAATGGATTAGAAGTCGCAGTTTTAGAACGTGGTGATGAGGTGTTTGGTTATTTAGAAAATAATCACGCCGATTTAATGATCTTAGATGTTATGTTGCCGGGCAAAGATGGATTTAGCGTGTGTCGTCAAGTGCGTGATAAGTTTTCTTTACCAATTTTAATGTTAACCGCTAAAAGCGAAGATTTTGACCAAGTGTTGGGTTTAGAACTTGGCGCAGATGATTATGTTATTAAACCAGCTGAGCCTCGTGTGTTACTCGCAAGAGTCAATGCGCTATTACGCCGTGGTCAAACAGTGACAAAAACGAGTGAAGAATTACAGTTTGGTGATTTAATCATTGATAAGACCAGCCGTATAGTGCAACTATCTGACAAAGAGATAGTGTTAACGTCGCATGAGTTTGAGTTACTTTGGTTGTTAGCCTCAAACGCTGGCCAAGTGCTTAGTAGAGAGCATGTACATCAACATATGATTGGTCGCCAATATGACGGGCTCGATCGCACCGTTGATGTTCGAGTGTCTCGTATCCGTAAAAAGCTGGGTGATAATAGCGACAAGCCATTTCGTATAAAAACAGTATGGGGTCAAGGCTACTTATTTGTTTCCGATGCGTGGGATCTATAAATACAAGGTTAATAGGCATTAATGGGAAAGCTGTTTGCAAGTTTATATATTTATATTGTGGTTTCATTGTTTGTTGTTAGCGGTGTTATAGAACAATTATGGCCATATGATGAATCGCAACAGCACGTTTTTCTTGATGACGAATTTGGGCAGTCGCTTTGGCTGCTTTCACAAACACCCAATGGATTAGCAAAATTAAAGGAGCACTACAAAAGCCTTGTTATTAATCGTACTGATTTAGCACTACCTCAAGAACAACTGGCTCAGTTAAATAGTCAGCACTATCTATATTTATATGACAAACAACAGCGAGTTGTTTGGTATATTACCCTCAATGACAATGAGCTTTTGCAGGTAGGGCCTATAGGATTAGATACCCCCGTAACGACCTCTGTATGGCCATACGTATTATTGCTCACTATTGTGGGGATTCCTGTAGGCTTATGGAGCTTTCTACTTTGGCGTGACTTCTCTAAATTGCGTAATGCATGTAAAGCCGTTGAAGGTGCTCAAGACTTTCAACTCTCTGATACTTCCAAGTCGTTTTTTTTACCAATTACTGAAACACTCAGTTTAATGCAACAACGCATCAGTTTTTTATTAAACGCTCAACAAGAGCTTACTTCGTCGGTTTCTCATGAATTTAGAACCCCCTTAGCTCGCTTAAAGTTTGCAACAGTAATGCTAGATGAACGTTTATCAGATGAAAAAAGTGAAGTTTATATTGCTAATATGAACAGCGATATTAATGAGCTTGAAAGTTTAGTTTCTGAGATGCTTGACTACGCAAAACTAGACTCTCAACAACCTAGCCTACAACCATACCCAACTGATTTGGTTGAGTTAATAAAAGTTAGCGTTGAAAAGCTTAATTTTGATAAGAAAATTAATTTGGATGAAGCATTACCAAGTAGTTTGATTTACCAATGTGATCCGCATTTTATGGCGCGCGCTTTTCAAAATTTAATTGGCAATGCAATTAAATACGCTAATAGCCAAGTTAAAATATCGCTTGTTACTCAGCATAACGAAGTACAGTTTGTAATTGAAGATGATGGCAGGGGCGTTGCTGAAATAGAGCGAGAAAACGTATTTAAGCCCTTTACGCGGCTTGATAAAAGTAGAGGCAAAAAAACAGGTGGATTTGGCCTTGGGTTAGCGATTGTTGCTAAAATTATTGCTTGGCATCAGGGAAGTTATCGTGTTGAACATTCGTCTTTAGGTGGAGCAAAGTTCATTATTAGCTTACCCATAGAGCAAAACTAAAAAATAAAAAAAGCGCCAAAAGGCGCTTTTTTTGTGGTTAAAACCAAAATCAACAAGTAGCAATTAAATAGACCGCCAATTTATAAAATAGTTTCGTAAAATTTTATTTTTTTTCTAGCAATGGCATAAGCATTTGCTCTAAGCCATTTAGTTTAACCTCGTACATCATAGCTAACTGACTGCCTAGTTTTGAATCTGGAAAACCTTGCTGCTTAAACCAAACTAAGTAAGGTTCGGGAAGTAATAGTAATGGACGACCTGAATATTTTCCAAATGGCATTTTAGTGTTTATGGCAATTTTTAATTGTTCCGGATCCATAGGTTTGCTTTTTGGTGTATCAATGGGGTTAGTGTAAGGTATTTTAGAGTAATAAAATAGGCTGTGACGGGCAAGAAACAGCCTATTGAGTGAGGGAGTAGGCCCTCTGATTTAAGAATTTTTGTTGGTGTAAAAAGCCCGACACAACTTTTGTTAGCTGGAGTCTAACTAGGTTGTATTTAACATGGGTTATATTTAACCAACGAAGACAGTTTACCTGTTTTTTGCAGACGTGGTGCATGCACTTGTAAAGGAATGTAAATACAATTGCTTTTTATTTATTTACTAATGAAAAAGAATTATTTTTGTGCCTTTACACATAGTAAATACTATTTTTCACCAAACAATTCTTGTTTTACATGTTCAGCAAAACCACTACCGGCTTCTAAGTAAAAGTTATACGTTGAGTGTACCCCCATACTTTCAAGCTCTTTTTGTTGATCTGGGTAGTTTGCAATTGCAGTAACTTGCCCTGTGTAACCTGACGCTTGAAGCTGCTCTAATGCAAAAATGTTCTGCATGTGTTTTGGCATTGCTAACATGACCATTTCAACGTGAGAGTGGTTTACACGTTGCCAAAAATCAGGGTCGGTAGCGTCGGCAATCAGTACTTTACGGCCTCTACTTATATGTTTATCGACAACTTCGGGTTTTATATCTATACCCGCTACTAAATTGGGGTGAGTCATATTGATAGTTTCATAAGCACCGGTGCCAATACGACCCATACCAAAAATAACAATTTTTGTATCATTAAGGTTTACTGGTAATTCTTCGGCTAGACGTGTTTTGCTTTCAAACTTTACTAACCAACTTTCTACTTTTACATATAATTCATTAGAGCGTTTGTTAAGGGGTGAGGCAATAACAAAGGTAATAGATACCGCAATAGCCATAACGGCTAACCATTCAGGGGTAATAATACCTGTTGAAGCTGCAACAGCACATACAATCAAGCCAAATTCACTGTAGTTAGATAAGGTAAATGCGGTAAGTAGCGAGGTACGTGCACGTAATTTAAACGCGTTAGTAAACACATAATAAAGAATAACTTTAGCAGGGAGTACAAAAATAAGCACAATGGCAATGATGAGCGAATCAACTGTTAGTTCAGCATTTAAACCAATGCTTAAGAAAAAACCGACAAGTAAAATATCTTTTAAGTTGAGTAAGGATTTTGATAGCTCGCCCGCTTTTTTATGTGGGGCAAACATCATGCCTATGATCAGCGCACCCAAATCACCTTTAAGGCCTGCAAATTCAAATGCGTTATAACCAGCAACAAGCGCAAAAAAGAAACCAAATAAAGGAAGCAGTTCACCATGTTTAGAACGGTTGAGCATAAAATACATAATAGGGCGTATTAAAGGCAAGGCAATAACAATAGCCAGCGCCCAAATGTTGGGTACTTTTCCTGTACTAATAGCTAAAAATATAACCGCAAAAATATCTTGCATTACAAGTATACCAATAGCGATTTTACCGTGTAGGCTGGCCATTTCACCGCGCTCTTCTAATACTTTTACCGCAAATACAGTGCTTGAAAAGCTAAGAGCAAAGCCGACCAACAAGGCACTTTGCCAGCTTAAGTCAACAAAAAGGGGCAGGGCAAACACACCTAATAGCAACATGAAACCGCTAAAAATAGCGCTACTAAATATAATATGAAGGGAAGCAGGTGCCCACACTTGAGGTTTTATTAAGCTTTTTACTTTAAGTTTTAAGCCAATACTGAACAGTAATAAAGTAACGCCCAATGCGGCAATTGTATCAAGTAATTCTGTACTTTTATAACCTGCTAGATTCAGCGCAAAGCCCGCCAGCAAAAAGCCAATAAGAGGGGGAAGTTTTAATTGATAAATGGCAAAACCACACACAAATGCGGTAGCAAAGTAGATTAGTTCCATAATACTTAAAATTACATCATTTGGTACTGCAGTGTAGCTAAAAACAGCGATTAATGAAAATTAAATATACCACTTGAGCTTTGTTTATTTAGTCGCTTTTAACACGTTGTTTGGATAATATACGCACAAATCATGCATATTTAACCGTTAAAAGCATTTAAATCCTACTTTTAAACTGACAACGGCTTTTAATTATGGTTAAGATGAGGTAACGAAGACGTTTAAGTTAGGGCATATTTAAGAGCGGCTCAGCTTAAGGAGAATTATATGTTTAAAAAAATTTTAGCATCAGTTGGTATTGGTGCAGCAAAAGTTGACACTATTTTAGAGACTGAACATCTGCAACCAGGACAACTTTTTAACGCTAATATTGTCATTACAGCAGGTGACGTTAGCCAAGAAATTGCAGGCTTAGATTTATTACTAATGACCCGTGTTAAAGTGGCTGGTGATGAAGGTGATTATTTTACTAATCATGTAATTGATCAATGGCGAATTACCGATATAGGTAAGTTGGAACCCGGTGACGTAAAAAGCATACCTTTTGAAGCGCGTTTGCATTCAGAAACACCGATCACTGAAATTAACGCGGGTTACAACCAGTCCCATGTTTGGTTAGAAACTGGACTAGATATTGATTTAGCACTAGATCCAACAGACAAAGACCATCTTCATATTTACCCAAATGAAGCAGTTAAAACGTGTATGCAGGCAATGGATAAATTAGGTTTTAGTTTATCTAAAGCCGATGTTGAAAAAGGTTTTTTACGTGCCTCTACGTTTGCTTCTGTTTCAGGGTGTTACCAAGAGCTTGAATATAAACCTAACAGCAGAAGTTTATTTGGAATTCAAGAAATCGAGTTGTCATTTGTACCAGAAGCCCACAAAACTCACGTTTTAATTGAGCTTGACCGTGCATTTAGAGGCGATGGGTATATTGATGTAACCATTGAACATGACCATGTAAACTTGTCTCAGTTATGTGATCAGTTAGAGCGTTTATTCGCTTAATACTTTTTATACTGTACAGCGATGAATGTAATTTTATTTTCATTTCGTACTATAGCGATACTAAACCCAGCTTCAGCTGGGTTTTTGCTTAAGGATTACCATGCATTTTAACTGTGAACCATTTGATAAACTGACCCCTCATACCTTGTTTTCAATTATGAAAGGGCGCGTAGACGTATTTGTTGTAGAGCAAAAATGCCCTTACCCTGAGTTGGATGATGTTGATACTTCTGAAACTACTCAACATATTTATACGTTAGATAATATGCAGTTAATGAGCTACGCCCGCTGTTATGAAAAAAACGGACAGTACAGCGCAATTGGGCGTGTTTTAGTGAGTGAGCATCACAGAGGAAAGGGGATCGCTAGTAAATTGGTTGAGCAGGCAATAGCATGTTGTAAAACGCATTGGCCTGAACGGGACATAGTTATTGGTGCGCAAACCTATTTGTTGGACTTTTATGAGTCATTTGGTTTTAAGTGCACAGGGGATGCATATTTAGAGGACGGTATACCGCATCAAGATATGATACTAAAAATTAACTAGGCTAGTTAAATTTATACTCATATAAAAGCCCACAAGTGTGGGCTTTTATATGAGTTGTTAGCTTAATAACGAGTGGACAAACACAGCACCTATTGCGATAGGGCACACAAACTTAGTATACCAAGGCCATATTTTCCAAAATAGCGTAGTTTGTACCTCGGGATTGCCCTGTTGAATGGCTTGTAGTAATGAATTTCTATACCAAATCCAGCCTACAAAAATACAGCACATTAAGCCAAGTAATGGTTGCGCAACCTTAGTGGTAAGTGTGATCACTAAACCAAATAATGCGCCTAGGTTACACACAATCGTAATGCTAACAACTGCTATCAAGGCGCCAATGACCCACGTTGCTTGAATGCGCTTCAAGGCAAAGCGTTCTACGGCATAGGAAACAGGTGCTTCAAGCATTGATATTGACGAAGTGAGCGCAGCTATACTCATTAGGGCAAAAAATGCAAAGCCAACAAATAAACCTACACTGCCCATACCATCAAATAAAGCGGGTAATACCTGAAATACTAAAGTATCTTCTGAGAGCAATTTTCCGCTGGCAGAAAATATCTCAACACCTTGTGCTTGAGCTACATACATAGCAGGAATAATAAGTAAACCAGCAACAAAGGCAATAAACACATCAATTAACGTTACGTATGCACCGAGAGAGACTAGGTTTTCTTTTTTACTAATATACGAGCCGTATATAATCATAACGCTTGTGCCAAGCGATAATGAGAAAAACGCTTGACCTAAGGCGCTCACAATTAACTGGGTGTCAAAAATAGACGAAAAGTCAGGTAACAAGTAGGCTTTTAACCCTTCCATTGCACCTTCTTGAGTCAGTACATAAGCAATTAATAAAAATAAAATACCCAATAAAGCGGGCATCAAGCGCTTTGACCATTTTTCGATACCGTTTTCAACACCACGGCTAATGATTGCTATTGTTAAAACAATAAAAACAAGGGTAAAAATAACGTTGCGAGTAAGTGATTGCTCGCTTAGCCAGGTTGATGCTGCGTCAGCTCCGGCCAAGGCGGCGATAGGTTGGGCTGTTGCACTGAGCATCCAGCCTGCAACAATAGCATAAAAACTAAGTATAAAGCCGGCGCATAAAATACCCCCAAAGCCGACAATAAATGCAAAGTGCTTTTGCCAAGGTTTGTTAGATACTTTAGTTAAAGAAACGACGGCGTTAGCTTGCCCGTGCCGACCAATCATGAGTTCGGCCATTAGCGCAGGATAAGCTAAAAAGAAAGCCAACACTAAATAGGCAACTAAAAATGCGGCACCACCATTACTGGCTGTTTGTGTGGGAAAGCCCCATATGTTGCCCAAACCTACGGCAGAGCCGGCGGCGGCCATAATAAATCCAAAGCGAGAACTAAACTCGCCTCTAACTGCGCTCATATTATTATACTTCTCTGTTTTTTAACGGCGCTGACAATCTACTGGAAATGTAAAAAAATAAAAAGTGCTTATTTGCTGATCCCACATAATTTAGTTTTCCAGTGGTGTGATTAATGCGCTGTTTTTAGTAAATGTTAGGAGTAGATTAAAATTAATGGGTTGATTTTGTTTTAAAAATGTTAATTACACCGCGTAATTTATACTTTACGATTTATAATGCTGGGTAATACTAAGGGTAAAGCAGGCTCCGCCTAAGTGCTTACTTTTGCTGACAGAAATAGTACCGTTATGCCAGTCAGCGACCTTTTCAACAATAGCCAAGCCAAGGCCATAGCTTTTATCTGCGCGGTTTCTATGATCTTCTTCTCTAAAAAATGGGCTTAATACATTTTTAAAGTTTTCTTGGGCAATCCCTGGGCCATCATCTTCAACAGTTATGATAAGTTGGCGTTCGTGAACCTTGGCGCTCAAGTAGATATATTGTTCGGCAAAATCGCAGGCATTGGTCAGCAGGTTTGTAATTGCACGTGCTAACCAATGAAGGTCGGCCACAATAATGTCAGTTGAGCTATTAAGGTCAACACTTAGCATTTGTGATTCTAACTTTGGGGCAAGCTGAACTAAAATGTCTTCAAGGTAATGCTTTATATTTGTAGAAGAGTACGTCAATTTGTTTGCGTTTTGTTCAAGTGTTGCAAACGCTAAGTAGCTCTTAAGCATGGATTCCATGTGATCTAAATCGTTTTCCATACGCTCTAAATAGGTTTTTATTTTTTTCTCATCATGGGTATCTAAGGCGGCATCTAAGCCAAAGCGAAGACAGGCAATAGGGGTGCGTATATCGTGCGATAAACTTGATGCCATTAATTTATTTTCAGCGACAAGTTTTTCAATTTGGCTCGCCATACGGTTAAACGTTAACTCTACATCTCTTATATACGTGAAATGCGAGGCGTTAATTCTGGCTTGTGTATTGCCTGATGCAAACTGTTTAGCAGCCTCATTGAGTACACTTAGTCGCTTAGCGAGTGGCGCAATAATGAATCCCATTAAAATGCATAAGCCAGCATAAAAAAGCAAAGTTAAAAATATATCATTTCGTTTATCGGTGTCTGCGCTTTTTTTAAGTCGCATAGAAATATGAAAGGGGTTTAGCGCTTGGTTGCTATACAGCATATAAAAACCTTGCTGATCTTCTAAAATCAATCCGCCAACAGCATGCATTTGAAGTAATAATGAAGGAGGTAAAGCAAGTGATTCATTAGGTTTATAATCGATTGATAGATCAAACTCTTCACCTAGCTGCTTAACATATGCGCCACGTTCAGAGGTGGGAATATTTGCCAGTTGTTTACTAAACCCCATCATCATTTTGCTTTGCACACTAAATTCGTCTTGTGGGGTGTGTGCTTGCTGGCTAAAGGCGTCTATAAGCCAACCTAAAACCACAATAGATACCAGTGCGCTGCCAAGTAGTGATATGTAAAACTTTTTCATTTAAGCATACAGCTGTAAGTTACCATGCAGTAGAGACGAGCAAGTAACCACGCCCCCAAATTGTCTTAATTTTTTCAGGGTTTTGTGGGTCGTCGCTAAACTTTTTTCTTAGTGCAGAAATAAGCACATCGACACTTCTATCAAGTCCGTCGTATTCACGTCCTTTAGTGGCTTTAAAAACCGCGTCACGTGATACAACTTGGCCTGCATTACTTGCCAAATAATGCAGGAGTAAATATTCAGCACTGGAAATATTAATGTCTTGGCCGTTAAATTTCACGTTTCTCGATTCGGTATTGATATTAAGCGATCCGACCGAAATTGTGCTTTCTACTTTTTCCAATTTATTGGGCTCATTGCTTTGACGAAGTGCTGCTTTTATACGAGCCAGCAAAGCACGCGGGCGTACCGGTTTCATTATATAATCGCTCGCACCTACCTCTAAACCTATAACTTCATCCATTTCTTCATCACGTGCGGTAAGCATAATAATAGGCGCATTATAAAAGCTACGAAGTTCTCTACAAACACTAATGCCATCTTGACCAGGTAACATAATATCAAGTAGGACAATGTTTGGGTTCAAGGTTTTTACCTGACTGACAACTTCATCACCTCGGTGACAAACATGGGTAGTGTAGCCTTGTTCAGTTAGGTATTCGGCTACCCACTGAGCCAATGATGCATCATCTTCTACTAATAAAATAGTGCCGTAATTATCCATAAATTATCCTTAATGCAGTGGCTAAAATAATCGCCAGCGACGCTTTTTTTGTCTGTTTTGATATACCCACTGAAGTTTTACTTCTGCAGTGCCAATTATTTTTGATGTATTACTATCAAATAGTTCAAATGCGATACTTTGCTTAGAATCAAACGCGTAATTTAATGTGCCTTGTTGCTGTTTGAGCCAACATTGCATAATGTATTTTGATGTTGCATCGCGTAGGCAATAATTACCAATAATGGGTTGGTGCCACGTAATAACAACGTCGGCATAACAATCGCGGCCTTCACGAAGAGCTACGCACGTATCAGGAACCGCGGTTAAAGTATTTTGTGTATCGCTAGATTGCGCAAGCGCTGATACAGGGAAAATTATTAGCAAACAAAACCATCTAAAAAACATAACGTAGGCCTACCTTGGCTTTATGCTGATACCCTTGAGAAATAATTGGGCTGTCGTCGATTTCTGCTGAAAACCATGTGGAAAGAAAGCCAGCTAGAAAAACCCAATCTTGGCTTATTGGGTATTCAGCATGAAATTCAAATATTAGGCTGGTACTTGCATGTGCATCATAAAAAGGTCGGTTTTCGGCTACTTCTTCTTGGTCAATGCCAAAATAATAATTTGTAAAATCAGCTGAATAAGCACTTACGCCAACACCGGATCTAAATTCCCAGTTTCGCCACGGTAAAATTTGGCTAAAGAAGGTGTTAACAACCCAGCTGTTATGGGCGCCAGAAACATCATAAAGGTATTCAAATGAAATTTGAGAGTTTTCGAATCGACGTGTAAGCCTAAGACCAACACCAAAATCATAGCGACGAGACTTTATGCCATCAAGCTCTGCAATTACACCATTGTTATAAAAGCCAAGCCCTTTTTCGTCAAAGCCTGCTTGGGTGTTCGTGCCTAGTATGTCCAAGCCCCAATCATACTTATCAATGATACTGTAGCCGATAATAAGACCGCCACTGAGTTGGTTATGATCAAAGTCGAGATAAAATCGGTCGTAGGATACAGCAAGGCTTAAATCGAGCTCTAAATCGGTGTCGTAGGCATTGGTGCCGATTAGGTAGGTATCTTCTACAAAATAACTTGCCCCTGCGCTCCAGTCCCATGCAAAGCCTTGAGTTGGCTCAAGGGTGTTGTCTGCATAATAACGATTACTTGCTTGGGCTGAGGTCGCTATCAGGCCCAAACTGAACAAGACAATACTAAAAAGAGTACGGTTAAGTAAGGTATATTTCATCCACGTTGAGCCTGATTATTTGTTGTTATAGTGCGTAGTATATTGTTAAGGTGTACCCTTAATCTGTAAAAAAATGTAGCAAATGTTACTTTTACTGAACTTTAATTTTATCTATTAAGATACTGCTTAAGTAAAATTGCATCATAGGTGTTAGAGCACTGACTTCTGTGCGGCTACACGGACCACTTAACTTACTTAGGCTAGATAATTTAGACAGCATTTGATACTCAGGGATTTTCACCTCTTTACCCACTCTAGCTAAACGTGCTTCTTCTGTGTTTTGCTGGTGGATAAATGCAACAACCTCTAGTTCGTTTGTAATTCTTTGTTCTTCACTTAAGCTGTAAATTAGCGGCTCTCGGTGAAAGCTGGCGCTGTCTATTGAAGACGTTGCAAACCACACCACATCACCAGACGCTTTGTGTGTTAAACGCATATTAACTTCTGCAAAAATAGATGCACATTGCTGCGTTGGGTATTGCTTTGCAATATTTTCAAACAAGACAAATGGCTTTTCAGGTGTGGCAATTGAATACTGTGTGTTTTCTTTAAATGTTAAGTCGAGCTTTTGAATAGTCAGCGTGTAATCACTGTTATTTTTACTCGTAACTTTAAGCTGTTTATCGTTAAGTGCTTGGCTTATTTGCGATAGTAGAGTGTCGGTTACACTTGCTTTATCGGTAATTATTTTTACAGTTTGATTTTGTAAAACTTTGTGTGCAGGCAATTGCACCGACTTCACTTTTGGTGAAGCATGCTCTGTTTGGTATTTAAGCTGATATGTTTGCGTTGTTAATGCTGGCTTTAACGGCATAGCCAAAGGTTCTGCTGGTTGTTTGGTAATGGCACAACCTGATGAAAATAAAACAAAAAGTAATAC
The DNA here is from genome assembly GCF_022809815.1 of Pseudoalteromonas sp. APM04. NCBI lineage: Bacteria > Pseudomonadati > Pseudomonadota > Gammaproteobacteria > Alteromonadales > Pseudoalteromonadaceae > Pseudoalteromonas > Pseudoalteromonas sp. APM04. The sequence continues at coordinate 2,432,956 of NZ_CP094441.1, read as the reverse complement.
AACTAAAAAACGCATAAATACTTAACACCCACAAAAAGTACAATAATTTTTGTATTGTACGTTAGTCCAAAGAAAAGTTCATGATATTATGCATACAGAGGCAGTTAAAAAGATAAAGTATTAAAAAATGAAGCGCTTACCACTTTTAAAGTATTGCTTAACTGCAGTGTGTTTTGTGTATGCAACCGTTAGTTTTGCAGCGCAGCAAGACCCAAATTGGGATAGTTTTGTAAAAAAGTATGGCCGTTACGCAGAAAAAAAACTCACGAGTAAAGGCATTCCAGGAGCTGCACTTTCGATAGTTAATTTAGGCAATAGTGATTACATCCATGCGGTCGGACGAACAAAAGCCCGAAATGGTGAAAAGGTTAATGTTCACACTCGTTTTAGACTGGCGTCGGTGTCTAAAACATTTGCAGGCTCTCTGGCTGCAAAATTATCTAGTGATGGGCTCATAAAATTAGATAACTCCGTCAGTAATTACTTACCTGATTTTATAGGCACAGAATACGAAAAAAACTTAAAAGTTTATCACTTACTTAGCCATTCTAGCGGCTTGGTGCCAAACGCATATGACAATTTAATTGAGTCGCGAATGGATTATCCCGATATAGTACAAAAGTTAGTGACGGTTAAACCTATTTGCGAGCCTGGTATATGCTACGGTTATCAAAACGTCATGTTTAGTTTAATTGATGATGTTATTTTAAAAAGTACAAATAAAGATTATTCACAATGGCTAAATGAAGGCATTTTTCAGCCACTTGATATGGTTGATGCTAGCTTGGGTTATGAAGCCATGGTGGTTGATAGTAATTACGCTTTACCGCACGTACGTGGAAAAAAACGTTGGTACACTGCAAAGCTGAAAAAAAATTACTACAAAGTTGGACCCGCAGCTGGTGTTAATGCTAGTGCAAGCGATATGGCTATCTGGTTAAAGGCGCAATTAGGTCACTACCCTGAAGTGTTGTCACTCGATGCTTTGTCTAAACAAACTCGGCCCTATACACGCACTAAAAAAGAAATGTACCGCAGGGTGTGGAAAAAACAGTTACACGAAGCTTATTACGGCTTAGGCTGGCGAGTATACAATTACGATAATGAAACCTTGTATTATCATAGTGGTTGGGTGCAAGGATACCGAAGTGATTTGGTGGTATTTCCCCATTTAAATATTGGCTTTAGCTTAGTGTTAAACGCCGAGACAGGGTTAATTAATGAGTTAACAACCGAGTTTATTAATCGTTTGTTGAAGTACAAACGTGAGCAGACAATATGAAAGTAAAATTGATCTTCACCCGATAAAGTGGACACCGTCCACGTTTCAATTAACTGCCGATTCAAACTCGGCAGGTGATTTATATCCTAAACTCGAATGCAATCGCTGTCTATTGTAAAAATAATTTAGGTAAACCTTTAATTTTGATAATAGTTTACCGCTACTCTCAAATTTATTTCCTCGAATTAAATCTGCTTTAAGCGAATGAAAGAACGACTCGACTTCTGCGTTGTCAGTACAACACCCAGGCCTATTCATACTGGCTTTGATGTTTTTGCTAGCCAAATATTTTTGTACAACGTGTGCACGGTATTCTGCGCCTCGGTCTGTGTGAAATAATACACTTTCTGTTGGCTGTCGTTTTTTTATCGCAAGCCTTAGCGCCTTTAACGTAAGCTCTGTTGTTTTGTTTTTACCAAATGCCCAGCCGATTACTCGACGTGAATATAAGTCGATAACCACTGCAAGGTAATGCCAACGAGCCCCGACTTTTAAATACGTAATATCGCCAGACCACTGTTGGTTGATTGCTGTGGCCTTTTCACTATCTTTGCGTTTATTTTCTATCTCTTTATAAAAGAACTTAACCTTCGCCGGTTTACTGTAAGTCTTAAGCGCCCTAGCTCTTAAACCGTTTTCTCGCATTAAGCGGGCAACACGTTTTTGGCTTGTGTTTACACCTTCTTTTTTTAGCGCATGAAATACGCGTGGGCTACCATAGGTTTGATGATTGACATTGAAGACGTGTTTTATCTTAAGCAACAAATTAGCATCTGACAGCGCTCTAGCTGACACTGTACGCTTACGCCAAGCATAGAACCCACTACGCGACACATTAAGCCAAGAACACAAGTATTTGACGCCTAAGGCTTGTCCGAACTTTTGGATGAATCCAAATCGTTCTGATGTACTTCCGCCAGATACCGTTGCCACTTTTTTAGCAGGTCATTCTCCTGCTTAAGACGCTCATTTTCTTTCTTAAGCTTTTGAATGTTATCTAGCTCTTTTTTTGTTGGGAGTTTACTCATTGCTTTGTTGTTGCTTTGATAGCGCGGCGTGTTTTTAAACTTACCTTCTCGATACTCTTTTCGCCAACGACTAAGCATTAACGGATGAATATCCAGCGCCTCGGCAACGTCCTTTGACATGACATCGTCTCGTAAGCTTAGTTCGACTGCTTTGATTTTGAAATTAACGGGGTAAAACCATGTCTTTCTAGGTTGGGTATATCTAGGCATGTTAGCCTCCTCAAAGTGATGAGGAGGTGTCCACTAAAACGGGTGAGGAGCAAATACGGTGTTTTTATCTTGTTATGTGCAGTTTTATTTAATAGCCAATATGTATTTTCGGCTCCAGAAAAAATATACCTTTTTCGCCATAGTGAAAAACTAGCAGGTAAAAACCCAGCGTTAACTCAGCAAGGCTATAAACGGGCAGAGCAGCTAGTCACATTATTTAAGCAATTTGATAAGGTACATTTATTTAGTAGTAACTATAAACGTACTTTACAAACAGCAGGCCCACTTGCTGCGCATTTTGGCTCTGAAATAAAGATTTACAATGCTAGAGATTTGGCAGATTTAAAAAACCAGATAGTGTCTTTGAATGGCGTAGTTGCTGTGATTGGTCATAGCAATACAACTCCAGAACTTGCAACGTTGCTTTCAAATGAAGAAATAGAACCAATGAGTGAAATGCAGTTTTCACGCTATTTTTTGTTAAGCAAAAAAAAGCATCATGCAGATATAAAATATTTACTCAAAGACTTAGAAATGAATTTTACTTTTTAGAATTCAGGGCTAAATAAATAATAAAAAACCAGCCTATAGCTGGTTTTTTTATTAAGCGCAATAATTTACTCAGAAATTAAATTAGTTACGCGGCAGTTGAATTTTTTTCTCAGGGCTTTGGCGGTAAAGCACAATAGTGTGGCCAATTGTTTGAAGCTTTGTCGCACCTGTTTCACGAACGATAGCTTCAAAAATAAGCGCTTTGGTTTCACGATCGTCAGTTGGTACTTTAACTTTGATTAATTCGTGAATTTCTAGTGCACTTTGAATTTCCATCACTACGCCTTCGGTTAAACCGTTAGAACCTAGTAAAACTACAGGCTTAAGGCTATGTGCCTCGCCTTTTAAAAACTGCTTTTGTTTATTTGATAATGTCATGTTTATACAAATTTTGCTGAATATGGCTTGAATTAAGGGTATTCTAACGCCATCTAGAGAATATTACTAATTAGTTGCGTGTAATTTATGACAAATAAAAAACAGTCAGCCAGTTCACAGCGATGGTTGAAAGAACATTTTGATGATAAATATGTTCAGGAAGCGCAAAAAAAAGGCTGGCGTTCAAGAGCGGTTTTTAAATTAGATGAAGTACAAAATAGAGATAAGTTACTTCGCCCTGGTATGACTGTGGTGGATTTAGGGGCTGCTCCGGGTAGTTGGTCACAGTATTTAGCCGAGAAGGTAGGTGACAAGGGGCAAGTTGTTGCTTGTGATATTTTACCTATGGACTCTTTAGCGGGTGTTGATTTTTTACAAGGTGACTTTCGTGAAGAAGCCGTGTTAGATGCTTTATTAAAACGCATTGATGGAAAAAATGTTGATGTGGTACTCTCTGACATGGCACCGAACATGAGTGGTAATAACTCAGTGGACCAAGCTGGAAGTATGTATTTAGTTGAGCTTGCGCTAGATATGTGTAATCAAGTTCTAAAGAAAAATGGTGCATTTATTGTTAAGGTTTTCCAAGGCGAAGGCTTTGATCAATACTTGCAGGAAGTACGTAATAGTTTTAAAGCAGTGAAAATACGCAAACCTGATGCCTCACGTGCCCGTTCTCGGGAAGTATATATAGTAGCGACTGGATACAAACTGTAGTACAGTTGCTTGGCGTTTAGTTGAATTTAAATTAATTGGATACAAGAGGTTAACCCCTTGAGCGATATGGCGAAAAATTTAATACTATGGCTGGTCATTGCAGTTGTGCTTATGTCAGTCTTTCAGAGCTTTAATGGTGGCGAGCAAATCGACCGTCAAACAAGTTACAGTCAGTTTGTAAAAGATGCCCGAAATGGCTCAATACAAGAAGTGGCAATCGAGAGTACCAGTGGAACAATCACAGGTACTAAAAATAATGGTGAGCGCTTTCAAACCATTATGCCAATCTACGACAAAGACATTTTAAATGACTTACTTAAAAGTGATGTAAACGTGAAAGGTGTAAAGCCTGAAGAACAATCATTTTTAGCAAGCATATTTATTTCTTGGTTCCCGATGATACTGCTTATTGGTGTATGGATTTTCTTCATGCGTCAAATGCAAGGCGGTGGCGGCAAAGGCGCTATGTCATTCGGCAAGAGCAAAGCACGTTTAATGAGCGAAGACCAAATCAAAACTACGTTCGCCGATGTTGCTGGTTGTGATGAAGCAAAAGAAGACGTTACCGAATTGGTTGACTTCCTTCGCGACCCGTCTAAATTCCAAAAATTAGGTGGTAGTATACCTAAGGGTGTACTTATGGTTGGACCGCCAGGTACAGGTAAAACGTTGCTTGCTAAGGCTGTTGCCGGCGAAGCAAAAGTACCCTTTTTTACAATTTCGGGTTCTGACTTTGTTGAAATGTTCGTTGGTGTAGGCGCATCGCGCGTACGTGACATGTTTGAACAAGCCAAAAAAGCAGCGCCTTGTATTATCTTCATCGATGAAATTGATGCAGTAGGTCGTAAACGTGGCGCAGGTATGGGCGGCGGTAACGATGAGCGCGAACAAACATTAAACCAAATGCTGGTAGAAATGGATGGTTTTGGTGGTAACGAAGGCATTATTGTTATTGCTGCGACTAACCGCCCAGACGTATTAGACCCGGCATTACTTCGTCCTGGTCGTTTTGACCGTCAAGTAGAAGTTGGTTTACCTGATATACGCGGCCGCGAACAGATTATTAAAGTGCACATGCGTAAAGTACCATTAGGTGACAACGTTGATGCAGCTGTAATCGCACGCGGCACCCCAGGTTTTTCGGGTGCTGATTTAGCTAACTTAGTCAACGAAGCCGCACTTTACGCCGCACGTGGTAACAAACGTGTTGTAAACATGGCTGAGTTTGATGCTGCTAAAGACAAAATCATGATGGGCGCAGAGCGCAAGACCATGGTGATGAGCGAGCAAGAGAAAGAAATGACGGCATACCACGAAGCCGGCCATGCAATTGTTGGACGCATGGTGCCAGAGCATGACCCTGTTTATAAAGTATCTATCATTCCACGTGGCCGTGCGCTAGGTGTGACTATGTATTTACCAGAGCAAGATCGTGTTAGCCATTCTAAAGAGCTTTTAGAATCAATGATTTCTAGCCTTTATGGTGGCCGAATCGCTGAAGCACTTATTTACGGTGCCGACAAAGTGACTACCGGTGCGAGTAACGATATTGAACGTGCAACAGACATAGCACGTAAAATGGTTACACATTGGGGGTTAAGTGAAAAACTTGGACCACTACTTTACGCCGAAGATCAAAACGAAATGTACATGGGTGGTGGCGGTAGTCGTGCATCTAACATGTCGGATGATACAGCTAAAGTAATTGATGCGGAGGTTCGTTTATTTTCAGATAGAAACTACGAGCGTGCCGAAAAAATATTGAAAGAGAATATTGATATTCTTCATTCAATGAAAGACGCGTTAATGAAATATGAAACGATTGACGCTAAGCAAATTGACGACTTAATGGCGCGCCAGCCAGTGCGAGAGCCACGCGATGCTCATGACCGTCATGAGCCAAAAGCACCACAAACAGATTCTGTAAAGGAATCTGTTAGTGATGAAAGCCAATCAACAACAGAATCATCTAAAAAAGATGAAACAAATGTTGATGACAAAGCTGAATAATCGTTAAAATACTCAAAAAGCCCCGTACTTCGGGGCTTTTTTGTATCGGTTTCAATTTCGCTCAAATTTTTAGTTAGATTTGTTTGAATTCTGAAAAGCAAACAAGGCTCATTATGAACAACATTATTAATTTACCAAATGGTCGAGAACTAAATTTAATTGAGCCTGTGATTATGGGTATATTAAATGTAACCCCAGATTCATTTTCAGATGGTGGTAAATTTATAGAGCCCAGCATCGCTGTGCAGCGTGCATTACAGCTATTAACTGATGGCGCAAAAATAATAGATATTGGTGGTGAGTCTACTCGACCTGGTGCTCAGGCAGTTAGCCTTGATGATGAGCTTGAACGAGTGGTTCCAATAATAAGAGCTATACGTGCTCAGAGTGATTGTGTTATTTCTGTCGATACGAGTAAAGCTGAGGTGATGAGGCAAGCTATTTTAGCTGGTGCAGATATGGTAAATGATGTTCGCGCATTACAAGAGCCTGACGCACTGAATGTTGTTGCACAATTTGAAAACATCGCAATTTGCCTAATGCACATGCAGGGGCAGCCCCGAAGTATGCAAACATCTCCACAATATAATGATTTAATGGGCGATATTAATGAATTTTTTAAACGTCGCGTTAGTGCCTGTGAGGTAATGGGAATAAAAGCTCAGCAGCTTATTCTTGACCCAGGCTTTGGATTTGGAAAAACATTAAGCCATAATTACGAAATTTTAACCAAGTTTAATGACTTTAATAAATTAGGCTTGCCGTTATTAGCGGGGCTTTCTCGCAAGTCGATGATAGGTAACCTGTTAAACAGAGACACAAGCGAACGAATGGCCGGTAGTTTAGCTGGCGCACTTATTGCCGCACAAAATGGTGCAAAAATAATTCGTGTTCACGACGTAAAAGAAACTGCAGATGTACTTGGTGTTTACCAAGCGTGTATAAAAGGAATAATAGAATGAAACAAAGAAAGTATTTTGGCACAGATGGCGTACGTGGTTTAGTGGGAACAGCGCCAATCAACCCTGAATTTGCAATGAAGCTGGGTTGGGCTGCAGGACGTGTGCTATCAAAAGGTGGAACAAAAAAAGTTATTATTGGTAAAGACACGCGTATTTCTGGTTACATGCTTGAAACAGCCCTTGAAGCAGGCTTAATAGCCGCCGGTATTGATGTTGTTCTGCTTGGCCCAATGCCTACGCCGGCTGTTGCTTATTTAGCACAAACATTTAGGGCTGAAGCCGGTATTGTAATAAGCGCATCACATAATCCATATTACGACAACGGTATCAAATTTTTTAATGGTCAAGGTTTAAAACTTGATGATGCTGTAGAGCTCGAAATAGAGGCAATGCTTGATGAGCAAATGACCTGTGTGGCCTCAGATAAGTTAGGTAAAGCAACACGCTTGGCAAGTGCAGATGGACGTTATATTGAGTTTTGTAAGAGTCAGTTTCCACAAGGGCTGTCTTTAGAGGGATTAAAAGTGGTTGTAGATTGCGCTAACGGCGCAACATATCATATTGCCCCATCAGTCATGCGTGAGCTCGGCGCTGACGTAATTACGCATGCATGTGAGCCAAATGGTGTAAATATAAACCATGAATGCGGTGCAACTCATGTAGACACGTTAAAACGCAAAGTACTTGAACATAAAGCCGATGTAGGCATAGCTTATGATGGTGACGGCGACCGTGTAATGATGGTTGACCATAATGGCCGTGTATTTGATGGTGACGATTTAGTTTATATAATTGCTTGTCAGGCAGCGAACGATCATATTTTAGGTGGCGGTGTTGTTGGTACTGTTATGTCAAATATGGGTCTTGAAAATGCACTAAAAGCAAAAGGCATTGAGTTTGCTAGAAGCAAAGTTGGCGATCGCTATGTAATGGAATTACTTCAGCAAAAAGGCTGGAAAATTGGTGGAGAGAGTTCAGGCCATGTACTCAACCTAGACTTAATTTCAACGGGTGATGGTATTATATCAAGCTTGCAAGTGCTGGCTGCTATGGTTGCACAAAATAGAACGCTTCAAGATTTAGGCGCCGGGTTTACAAAATACCCAATGAAAATGATTAACGTGCGTTATACACCGGGTACCGATCCTACAACGGCGCCAAAAGTGCTTGCGGCTGTAGAAGAGGTAGAAAAAAGCTTAGGTAATAAAGGTCGCGTTTTACTTCGTAAATCAGGTACTGAACCTGTCGTTCGTGTTATGGTTGAAGCAGAGCAAGAAAAAATAGTATTAGACAGTGCACGTAAGATTGCAGAGATTGTCGAATCTATGAGCAAACAACCTGATTGATAACAATAACCTCTTGTAACTTCGGGCGATAAAAGTTAATATCTCGCCCGCTTTCTAATGTGGAGTGGAAAATGGCAATACGTAAGGCAATGGTCGCTGGCAATTGGAAAATGAATGGCTCAATAGAGCTAGTCAAAGATATGTCGGATGCTATAAATAGTATTAAATCACCAGAAATAGATGTTATTTTATTTCCTCCATTCCCACTTGTTTCAGCAATGATTGCAAGCGGTGTCATAACAGGTGCTCAAACTGTATCTGAAAACACGCCAGGCGCTTTTACTGGTGAAGTTGATGCACAACTACTGAAAGATCTTGGCGTAAATTATGCGCTAGTTGGCCATTCAGAACGTCGTAGTATTTATAACGAAGGCAGCGATGTTATTGCTGATAAATTTGCTAGAGCTCAATCGGCTGGTTTAATACCCGTTCTTTGTGTTGGCGAAAGTGAAGCAGAGCAAGAAAGTGGACAAACAGAACATGTAGTTGCTGCTCAAATAGATGCGGTAATTAAAAAATTAGGTGTAGCAGCGCTGAAAGATTCTGTGATAGCATACGAGCCCGTTTGGGCCATAGGCACAGGTAAGACTGCATCGCCAGAACAGGCACAAGCTGTTCACAAATTTATCCGTGACAAAATTGCGTCTTTAGACAGTAATTTAGCACAAGGGCTTACCATCTTATATGGTGGAAGCGTTAACGAAAAAAATAGCGAATTATTATTTGCACAACCAGATATTGACGGTGGCCTTATTGGAGGTGCTAGTCTAAAAGCAGCATCTTTTGTTGCTATCTGTAATAGTGCAAAAGGGACCGTATAAGATGTACGAAATTTTATTAGTAGTTTATTTAGTTGTAGCTTTAGCTTTAGTTGGTATGGTTTTAATCCAACAAGGTAAAGGTGCTGATATGGGGTCTTCATTTGGTGCAGGCGCTTCTGGAACTGTATTTGGTTCTTCAGGTGCTGGTAACTTTATGACAAAGACAACAACAAGCCTAGCTACAGTCTTTTTTGTGCTAAGTATAGTTTTAGGTAACTTAACAGCCGGTCAAATAAAACAGACTGATGAATGGGAAAACCTAGAAGCAGCGCCTGCACTAGAAACAGTAGTACCTGTTGAAGAAGATGTTCCTGTTACTTCTAACGAAGAAAGTAACTCAGACGTACCAAACTAATACAGTTTAACGTTCAGCTATTTGTTAACCTCAAACAAATAAAAAAAGCGAACAAAAATTTAAAATGCGGATGTGGTGGAATTGGTAGACACGCTACCTTGAGGGGGTAGTGCTTTAGGGCGTGGGGGTTCAAGTCCCCCCATCCGCACCAAATTTAAAACCAGTAGCAGTAATGTTACTGGTTTTTTTATTTCTAAAATTTGTTTTGATTGTTTTTTGCACTTAAAACGTTTGTGTTATAACAATAATTTAGATTTTTTGATGATCTTTTTAACAGAAAACACATCGCGTACCCAATAATGTTTATTTTTTTGTGTTAATTTTAGTTTTTGGCTTAATTAATGATTAAAATGAAAAAAAAACTAGAAATTTTACAAATTTAACTCACACTTATCAGTATTGAGCCGATAATATATTTAGATAACTCAAAAAGGTAAATAGTATGGCTTCAGGCTTCTCTTTTCAAAACCTAAGCATAACTAAAAAAATACATGCAATAACATGTATTGCAGTTGTTGCTTTTATAATTATGGTATTAATTAATTTTCTTGCCATAGATGATAATAGGGCTTCTTTAGATGAAATGGGGAATTCTTCATATAAAGTTGTAAAGTTAACATCAGCGAATGTAGGGCTGTTAGAAAAACTCGATGAGCTTTACACGCAAGCAGTGACATTTGGTGAACAAGACTTAATAACCAAAGCTGATGACACTTACAAAACAATTGAATCAAATATAAATCTAATTAAGCAGATAAGTAATGGCTACATTAGTAATGATGTAGTGAAAGAATTAGCCGACTACGAAAAAATCTCAGCAACCATTGCTAATGGAATGGTAAATGGCACTGCCGACTTTAGTAAAATCCAGCAGCAAGCCCAGTTAAAAACAAGTCTTTATGGTTCTGTTTTAGAGAGCTTTAAAGCAGCGCAACAAAAAGCTGATAATCGTTTTTTTGAATTAGTTGAAAGCACTAACACGCGTTCTGATAATGCACTTACTTTAATGCTTGCTGTGTCCATCGTGTCTTTATTGCTGCTTTTATTTATGGCTATATGGATAGCAAAGAATATTGGCTCTTCAGCAAGTGATGCAGCAAATAATTTAAGTTTATTAGCGAATGGTAAAGGGTCTTTGAGTACCCAGTTAACCGTGAATTCTAAAGATGAAATTGGCCAAGTTTCTATCAACTTTAATTCTTTTATTGCGCTGTTAAAAGAAACCGTACTTGAAGTAATTGCTGTATGTGAACCTCTAATGGAAAACTCTACCCGATTAGTACAAGGTATGGAGCAGGCAGAGCGTGCAACAACTAAACAAACAACAGATGCTGAAATTGTTAAGCAATCAATGGAAGAGATGAAGCAAAGTGTGGGTGATATTTCTCAATCTGCAGCAAATGCATCACACGCCGCTGAAACAGCAGAAAAAGAAGTAGAACAAAGCCGTACACAAGTACAAATGTCAGTAAATGCGTCTCGTACATTGAGTGATGAAATTAACCAAGCGGCAACAACAATTAATAAACTTGCGGACGACACAAAAAACGTATCGCAAATATTGAATGTAATTACTTCAATTGCTGATCAAACCAACTTACTTGCTCTAAACGCAGCTATTGAGGCAGCACGCGCTGGCGAACATGGTCGTGGGTTTGCGGTAGTAGCTGATGAAGTACGAGAGCTTGCATCACGTACCGCTCATTCTACAAATGAGATTAGAGAGTTGTTAGGAGCACTGACAACGGCTGCTAATGACTCGGTTACTGCCATGACTTCTGCTCGTGATATGGCTACAGATAATGCAACAGCGGCTGAAAAAACAGGTATATCAATAGAAAAAATAGCAGAGCAAATGTTAGAAATAAACGGTATGAACTCTCAGATTGCAGCAGCGACAGAAGAGCAAACATCGGTTGCAGCCATGGTTGTAGAAAATGTTTCTAATATGCATGTTTCTTTTGAAGATACCATGGATTCATTACTAGCTGTAAGAGATGTAGCTAAAAATCTACATTACTTATCAGATAACCTGCTAGATGCAACAGCCAAATTTAGAATTGAGTAATATACGTAAAATTTACACCAATAGAGCCTCCAAGTGGAGGCTTTTTTGTTTTGTAGGCTAGTAGGTATTACCGACCTGCAATAACAGAGCATTTTAAAGTGCAAGACTGGACGCTAACTGTACTATTTACATTGATGAATTGGATAACAAACTTTTACCTTGCTTATTAACGCGTTTCCCATATTTTTAACAGCTTAGTTAATTAAGCTAATTGATATAACTTTTTACAGGCACAAAAAAACCACCATTTGGTGGTTTTTTAATTTACCGATTTAAACGGTTAAAAGGTCGCAACTACTTTTACGTTGCCACTCACTTTTGCGCTATCTACATAGCCGATAGCATCAGCATTAGCTGCTACAAAATCTATGACAGCTTGATCTGAGCCTAACTTCTCTGGTGGTGTACCTTTACCTGTAAATACAAGTTTAGACCAGTAAGCATTAAGCTGACTGCCAGATTTACCTACAACTTTATCGTTAAACTCATCTGCTGCAGCGGTTCCATCTTGGTTTACTGGATTTACTTTAGTACCATCACCAAATGACTTGGCTTTACCAAGGTATATCTTTTTAATTGTATCTGCATCTAAAGCATTTGCGTTACCAGCGTTAACTATTACCGCAACTTCTGCAAAAGTATTAATTGAGCACAATGAAAGTGCACTAGCTAAAATTAATTTTTTCATTATTTGCTCCAATTAAAATACAAGGTCAACGCCAACAGCAACAACATCAGTTTCTGTATCAGTTACATCGTCTTCAAAGCGGCTAAAATCGATTTTAAACGCTGCAGAAGGGTGAAAGTCGTAACGCGCGCCGATAGTGTATACATTGCTTTGCGCTTGAACACCTGTCAAGGCACCGTTTATAGCTGCATTAAGGCTCGGTACTGCTGCGATAGGGTCAAAGCGAGATGCATCATGCTTATCGTCATTATCTTCATACGTAAAATGGACTATAACGTCATCCAAGCGGTAACCTACAGATGCATAATATTGTGTTTGCTCAGTCAAAATACTGTTTTCTACTTCAAATTGTGTATATTCAGCATCAAATAAGAAATTATCATAATCAATTGAGAAGCCAAAGCCGAAAAAGCTGCTGTCATCTTCGTTTATTGCAATATCGTCAGCTAACGTGTTTAAGCTGTTTGCGCGAAGTGCAGCTTCTAATCCATTTAATGCAGCGCCGCTGGGGTCTGTTCCGTCAAGTGCAAATGATGATTCAGCAATCAAATATGCAGCACGAACACTGAACCAGTCGTATGCAAGCGTCCAGTTAATGCCAGCAAAATCATTAAGCTCAGCTTGAGTTTTTTCAGTGATTGCGTCTATTTCACCATCAAAACTACCGTACATGACTTGTACTGTTGAATCCCAATCACCAAGTTGTGTATTGTGCAATAAGCTTAAACCTTCATAGGTAGAAAAAGGAATGCTATAAACAGATTGAGGCGGGCGTACCCAGCGGTAAGCGTAACCTACATCAATAAAATCTGAGTAACGGTAAAAAGGTACACGCATTTTACCCGCGCTAATTTGTAACTCGTCGCTTAATTCATAAGTTACGTAGGCCCATTCAAATTCTGCGTCGAAATCATTCTCACCACGAGCAACAATTTGAGCTGTTGCCGTTAGCTTTTCCATAAGGTCAGCTGATAGCTGTAATGCAAAGACGCTTTCGTTTTTAAATGAAATGTCATCATCATATCCATATAAGGTACTGTCGCTATCAAGGCTCTTTCCACCGACAATTGATGCAAAGCCATTAATTCGAACTTCGGCGCTAGCATAGTTTGTTGCTAAAGCCGCACATAATGCTACTGCTACAGATAGCTTTTTCATATGTATTTCCTATTAGTTAATTAGATGTTGATTCGAGCATATTATAGAAGTGAAATAGAGCTATATCTAATCAATTTAGCAAGTTAGTAGTAAAAATTAATTAAATTAATACTTTACTATTGGTTTTTGAAGAGGGATACCTGATATTTTTAATGCAGGTTTATGATTTTAAGTAAAAATATTAAGAAAAGTTGCAACCAATTTAATTTGATAACATATATTTGTAGAGTGAGGTTTTATGCAGTAATAGCGTAAAAAGTAAGTATTGCTGCAACGTGTTAACCTTTCCTTTATAGGAACATTTGCATTTTTACCAAAAAATAAATACATAAATTCACAATTGTGTAATATAATGCCCTTCCAGAGGAAAGATGCTACCACGCATCTTTTTTTATGCCCAAAATTTACTGGTTGCACCAGTAAATGCATAATAAACAATTTACGGTATCCTTTGGAGAATATTTTGAAACTACGCAAACTCTCACAGTTAAGCCTAGCAATAGTTGCTGCCCTGACTACCTCAGTAAGTGCTGAAGAAACCAAAACAACTGCAAAACAAGATGCGTTTGAAAAAATCGAAGTTACAGCTCGTAAACGTACAGAGAGCTTGTTTGAATCTCCAACCGCTATCACATCAATTGGTGCTAACTTAATTGATAAAGCCAATATGAGTAACCTTGAAGATATTGGTAAATACGTCCCTAATCTAAACATCACACGTTACGGTGTAGGTAACGCAGCACATGCTTCGGTATTTATCCGTGGTATTGGTTTGCAAGATCACATTATTACAACCGACCCTGGTGTGGGTGTATACCTTGATGGTGTTTACTTAGGCCGTCAAATGGGGTCTAACCTATCATTACCTAATGTTGAGCGTGTAGAAGTACTGCGCGGCCCACAGGGTACTCTTTATGGCCGTAACACGTTAGGTGGCGCAGTAAACGTTATTACAAAACAGCCGGGCGATGAAGGTATTTTAACAACGTCTGCAAAGTTAGGTAGCCGTGGCCGTATTGCAGGCGATGTGTACTTTAATAACTCATTAAATGATGAGTTAAGTATGTCAGCAAGTGCGTCATACAAAACACGTGACGGCGTTGGCGAAGCAGTAAACCTGGCGAATCCAGAAAAAGAAATTGGTGAAGAAGAAGAGTTTAGTGGCCGCGTAGCCCTTAAATGGCAGGCCAATAGCGATTTAGCGTTTACTTTTTCACTTGACGGTGTTGATAACGAGTCGGGTCAATCGCCTTATACTATTGAATTAACTGAGCCGCTTGATGCAAATGATGTATTTAATGGTGACTTTCCTCTATTAACACAGGACATGATCCCATCAGACCCTGACGATCTAGGCACTACTGTTGCTGGTATTGAATCTACGTCTTACTCAGGGTGGGGTACGTCATTTACTGCTGATTGGGCAATTGATGATACGTACACGGCTAAATTTATTTCGAGTTACCGCACTTCTGAATACGAAGGTGGACTTGATGATGATGCGTCACCTCTTAACTTATCTGAGTTCCCAGAAGAGGGTGGTGCAGACCAGTACTCGTTTGAAATCCAACTAAATGCGACTTACGACAATATGGACTTTGTATCAGGCCTTTACTTCTTTAATGAAGATGGTTTCACTCGTTCTGGTCCATTTGTATTTAGCCCATTCAACACACCTAATGGTTTATTAAACGATGGTGTTACACCTTCATTTGGTGGCTATGGTGACTTTGAAATAAACCAAGAAACAAATTCATACGCTGTATACTTTAATACAAGTTACGATTTAACAGATGATTTAAGTATTGGTGGTGGTCTTCGATACTCAAAAGATGAGAAAGATGCCGATGCGATTTTCCCTACATTTGCTGAACGTAAATACGTAAGTGCAGAGTTTGACGCGGTGACGTGGGATATTAATGCATCTTACCAAATCAGTAACAACATGAACGTTTATGGTCAAATTCAAAAAGGTTATCAAACTGGTGGCTTCCCACCACGTCCATTTGGTGGACCTGATCAGTTTGTGTCGTTCGACGAAACTAAAGCCGTAAACTACGAAATGGGTTTAAAAGGCCAAGTACACGAAAACGTATCTATGATGCTAGCGGTATTTGTTACTGATTACACTGATTTAGCACTTCCGTTTTCAGACCCAACAGCGGGTGGTGGTTTTGTAACTATTGTTGAAAATGCGGGCCAATCAAAAGCGCAAGGTATAGAACTTGAAACCACCGTTGCAATTACTGACGACTTCACAATAAGAAGTGCGGTAGGTTACCTAGATTCAGAAATTACAGAGGTTGATGCCGGCGTTCAAGGCATTGGTAAAGGTGATTCACCGGCTTTAACACCTCGCTGGACTGTAATGGTTGCCCCATCATACTTTATGGATTTAGACAGTGGTGCGACTGTTGCACTTAATGCTAATTATTCATACCGTAGTGAAATGCAAGGTCAGTCAGTATATAGCCAAAGTGAAACGATTGATTCGCGTGAGCTAGTTGGCTTTAATATTTCTTACACTAACGCATATGGCGATATGGAAGTAACACTTTATGGCGAAAACGTACTGAACGAAGTATACGATGTAGGTCGTTTACAACAATCAGGCTTTGTCGGTGTTATGAGAAGTAATGACCGAAGTGAATTTGGTTTAAAATTCAAAAAAGATTTTGAGTTATAAACTTAAGTTTGCATAAAAATAGAATGTAATTTAAGCATTATATTTTATTTAGCTCAAAAGGCCGGATCAGTTTTTGATTCGGCCTTTTTAGTTTGTGCAAAGGTCTGGTTGTTCGATACAATAGCGCCCTTAATTGCCAAATGGACTCTGTGATGAAAATTCTTGCCGATCAAAACATGCCTTTAGTTGAGCAGTACTTTTCAGATTTTGGTGAGGTTGAGCGGTTTGATGGGCGTAACTTAAAACCTGACCAACTGATAGACGTAGAAGTATTACTCACGCGATCTGTTACCAATGTTACTAGTGAGCTATTAGCAAAAGCGAATAAATTAAGCTTTGTTGGTACTGCGACTATTGGTATCGATCATATTGATACAGATCTTTTGAAAGACAAAAACATCGCATTTACAAGTGCTCCAGGGTGTAATGCTGTTGCTGTTGCTGAATATGTTATTAGTAGTTTATTTGCATTGAGCCAAGAAAATGCCCGCCCATTAACAGGCCAAACTATTGGCATAGTAGGGGTCGGGAGTATTGGCAGTTGTTTGGCTAAAAAGTTAAAAGCATTAAATGTAAAATTACTACTATGCGACCCTCTTAAGCATGAGCAAGGCTTACTTGATGAACATGTAGAGTTAGATGAGTTACTTGCACAATCAGATATTGTTACTTTTCATGTGCCACTTATTAAAAAAGGGCCTCATAAAACACTTCACATGATGGACAAAGTAAGGCTTAACGCCTTAAAACCGGGTACTACGATAATTAATGCCAGCCGAGGGGATGTTATTGACAATAGTGCTTTACTGGATTTAATGGAAGCAGGGGCCGATTTAGATTTAGTGCTTGATGTGTGGGAAAATGAACCTAATATTTTAACAGACTTACTTGCACATGTACGCTATGCCAGTGTGCATATTGCAGGCCACACGCTTGAAGGCAAGGCCAGAGGCACACAAATGCTTTACCAAAAACTGTGTGAGCTTAAAGGCGTTGAGGCTTCAAAATCTCTAACCGATTTTTTGCCAGTACCAGCTATAACGCAAGTGGCTATTGCTGAGAGTTTTACAGAGCAAGACATCGCACGTTTAGTGCACACAATTTACGATGTAAGAAGGGATGATGGGATTTTACTTCGTCATCTAGAGTCGGATGGTTTTGATAGTTTACGTAAACACTATCCTGTAAGAAGAGAATTTAGCACCTTAACCGTTAAAGGTGATGGCTCGCAGTTGGCTGTCTTAGATCAACTTGGTTTTACACTAACCAACTAATTATTAATATAACGGTGTTTTAATATCGTTTAAAGAGGAAAAAATATGTCGCAAAAATATAACGTTGCCGTACTTGGTGCTACTGGTTTAGTAGGGCGTCAAATTATCGAAACTTTAGCTGATCGTAAATTTCCGGTTGATCAGCTATTTTTGCTTGCGAGCAGCCGCAGTGCAGGTGAAGACATTAAGTTTCGTGGTGAGACAATCGAAGTACAAGACGTTGAAGGCTTTGATTTTAGCCAAGCACATATTGGATTGTTTTCTGCCGGTGGGAGCGTCTCAGAAAAATATGCCCCAATTGCAGCCGATGCAGGTTGTATAGTTATTGATAACACCTCGCACTTTAGAAATGATTTTGAAATACCCCTTGTTGTCCCAGAAGTGAATGCCTCAAGTCTTGCAGACTTTAGAAATCGTAATATTATTGCAAACCCAAATTGTTCGACTATCCAAATGATGTTGGCATTAAAACCAATTTATGATGCGTATGGTATTGATCGAATAAATGTATCAACTTACCAAGCGGTATCAGGCGCAGGGAAAGAAGCCGTTGATGAGTTAGCAAAGCAAACAGCTAACTTGATGAATGCACGCCCAATGGATAATGAAATATTTCCTAAGCAAATTGCCTTTAATGTTATTCCGCAGATAGATAGCTTTGAAGATAACGGCTATACCCGCGAAGAAATGAAAATGGTGAACGAAACGCACAAAATATTAGGTGATACAACAATCGCAATAAACCCAACGTGTGTGCGTGTTCCTGTGTTTTTTGGTCATTCTGAATCTATTAATATTGAAACACGTATGCAATACGACTTCGAACACGTTAAACAGCTGTTAAATGATGCTCCAGGCGTTGAGCTAATTGACGATGAAGGTGATTATCCAACAGCGGTTTCCGATGCCAGTGGCAACGATACTGTATATGTTGGCCGTTTGCGCGCTGATATTTCACACCCTCATGGCTTAAATATGTGGGTTGTTAGTGATAATACCCGCAAGGGTGCTGCAACTAATAGTGTTCAAATAGCTGAAGAGTTAATAGAAAATTATATGTAACATTTTAAATGTTAAGCACTCTTTAAAAGCGGTAAGCACTATGTGTTTGCCGCTTTTTGTTTAAATAGAGCGCCACTTTTTTGCCGTTTTTTATAATATTTAATAAAGTTACTGATAATACTCAATAAATCAATATTAAAAATGTGTTGTTAAGGCATTTCTTTTCAATGTGTTGCAATGGATATTGTGCCCTAAGTGGTTTATAGTTTGTAATTGGAATAGAGCTTGCAACAAAAATAGATTGTAATAACAAATGTGAGTCAGTCATTAGACTGATAAGGCAAGAGTAATCAATGTTTACGCACCTATTTAAGAGTGCTTTGTAACATTTAGACATTAAAGGATCAGCATGCGCGGTTTGGCTATACTTATAATATTAGCGTCTGCACTGGTAGTAACGCCTGTATATACACAAGATAGTACCCAATTAAAGGGGCCTAAAGGCGTTGACTATGGTGCTCAAGGGCGGTCTATTGGTCCGATTAAACCCACCGATACACTTTGGCGTATAGCTGTAAAAGTACGTCCAGATAACTCTGTAAGTATTTATCAAGTTATGCAGGCCTTGTATAACAAAAACCCCAACTCATTTTTAGATCAAAACCTCAATCATATGCGAAGTGGGGCTTATCTAAAAATACCGACTTTATCTGAAATTAGACGAGTGAATACTCAACTAGCTAGGCAGCGTTCCGAGCAAGATGACGAGTTATGGGAAAAGAAAAAAAACGGAACACTTACACAAACTGAAATAACATCAGCTCAAACACAGGTTACACAAGCGCGTAAAGTTGATGTAGACGACGCCAAAAAAGAGTTACAAAAAGAAATAAAAGAAATAAAAACAGACCAAACTAATAAATTAGTTGAGTTACAGCAACAGTTTAAAAGTTCAGTAACAAATGTTGAAGAGATTTTAGTTGAGAATAATAACCTTAAAAAACAGCTGACTGGAATTTCTAAAGAGCTCGAAAATGTTCGCCAACAATTAGGGCAAGATAGTGAAATACAGCTGCAGCTAAAGGAATTAATACTTAAACAAAATGAAATAATTGCCCAGCAAAAAGCTAAAGAGGTTGAACCTCAAAGCAGTTTTGACTTATTAGCCTTGTTGTCAAACCCTATTGTGCTGGGGCTGTTAATGTTCATTCCCGGATTATTGATTATCTTTGCAATTGTTATGTTTCTTCGCAAAAGAAAAGGCAATCAAGAAGAGCCTCAAGCAGATGATGAGTTTTTACCGCAAACTCCAACTTATTCTAATGAGAATGACTTAGCAACTGATCCACTTGATGACCCAATCATTCCAGATCCATTGGATGACTTGAGCGTTCAATTAGATGATCACCTCGAAGGTGACATGCTTCCAGATGATGATTTATTAGAAGATGACTCAGACGAACTTGATGATTCAGATAACTTACTTGATCAAGACGAGTTAGAAGGCCTTCTTAGCGACGATATTGTTTTTGATGATGAAAGTGACGAAGACGATGAAGTCGATATTTTCACGCAACAAGGGTTTGACGACAGCGCTGATGATAGCTTGGACGATATTGATTTAGATTTAGACCAAGAACCGTCTGGCACTGATGATATTTTAAGTAATGATGACTTAGATAGCCTATTCGACGAAGATGACAGCTTACCTGAGTTTGATTCACCAGCAGAAAAAGAGCCACAAAGTGATAGTTTAGAATCTAACGATGAAATGGCAGCATTGAGCGAAGAGCTTGCGACCGATGATTTTGATATAGATGATTTACTTGATCAAACGAGTGCCGAACCAGTAGACACATCAGATAAAACTTCTGAAGAAAGTGACGATTTTGACTTAGACGATATCGACAGCTTAATTGATGAAGCAAATGATGATTCAGCTAATGAAACGCCAACGGATACGTTAGTTGAAGAAGGTGATGACTTTGGTTTAGATGATATCGACAGCTTAATTGATGAAGCAAATGATGATTCAGCTAATGAAACGCAAACAGAGTCGTTAGTTGAAGAAAGTGATGACTTTGATTTGGACGATATCGACAGCTTAATTGATGAAGCAAATGATGATTCAGCTAATGAAACGTCAACGGATACGTTAGTTGAAGAAGGTGATGACTTTGATTTGGACGATATCGATAGCTTAATTGATGAAGCAAATGATGATTCAGATAATGAAACGCCAACAGAGTCGATAGTTGAAGAAAGTGATGACTTTGATTTGGACGATATCGATAGCTTAATTGATGAAGCAAATGATGATTCAGATAATGAAACGCCAACAGAGTCGATAGTTGAAGAAAGTGATGACTTTGATTTGGACGATATCGACAGCTTAATTGATGAAGCAAATGAAGATTCCGTAAATGAAGCGCAAACAGAGTCGTTAGTTGAAGAAAGCGATGACTTTGATTTGGACGATATCGACAGCTTAATTGATGAAGCAGATGAAGATTCCGTAAGTGAAGCGCAAACAGAGTCGTTAGTTGAAGAAAGCGATGACTTTGATTTGGACGATATCGACAGCTTAATTGATGAAGCGGACGACGGCTCAGCAAATGAAACATTAACAGACAATTCAGTAGAAGAAAGCGATGACTTTGATTTGGATGACATCGACAGCTTAATTGATGAAGCAGATGACGATTCAGCTAATGAAACGCTAACAGAGTCGTTAGTCGAAGAAAACGATGACATTGATACTGCTTTGGCCGGTTCTGTCGATGATTTAGCTGATGCACAAGAAGAGTTAAATGTTGATGATGTCGAATCTTTAGCTTCAGCTTTGATTGATGAATCTGAATCTGAATCGGAGAATGAGTCTGAAGAAGAGCCTGAGCTTGAAGAAGAGCCAGAGCTTGTAGAGGAGCCAGAGCTTGTAGAGGAGCCAGAGCTTGCAGAAGAGCCTGAGCTTGAAGAAGAGCCAGAGCTTGAAGAAGAGCCAGAGCTTGCAGAAGAGCCAGAGCTTGAAGAAGAGCCAGAGCTTGCAGAAGAGCCAGAACTTGAAGAAAAGCCAGAGCTTGAAGAGGAGCCAGAGCTTGCAGAAGAGCCTGAGCTTTTAGAGGAGCCCGAGCTTGAAGAAGAGCCAGAGCTTGAAGAAGAGCTAGAGCCTAATGAAGTGCTTGAAGACTTTGGGGCCGATGATTTTACAGACACATCAGACACGCTTTTAGATCCAGAAGATTTACTGGATGAATATAACGATGATGCGTTGCAAAGTGTAGACGAACTCTTAAATGAATTACAACAACCAGAAGACTCAGAATACGTAGAAAGCCCTGATTGGACACTTGATGATCTGGACGATGAAATTGAAGAGGTTGAAGTTGATCTAGGTGATGATCCCTTAGCAGAAGACACAGATTCTGATTTATCCCTTGAGGATGAATTACTAGAAACAGAATCAATAACGCCTAGTGAAGAGTTAGACGATTACCCTGAGTTAGAAATAGCTGAAGATCAAGGGGCTGAAACGCAAGAATCTACTAGCAATGAAGGTGAAAATGTTGTTAGTCAAACAGAAAAAGATTTAGCTGACTCTATTTCTAAGGGCGCAGACTTGAGTAACTTTGACGAGGAACTTGATGATGAGCCCCATGCCACTGCTGATTTTGATGAAGTCCCAATAATTGATGACAATGAGCTATTGGCGGTAGGCGATGCTGAAGAATTCGCGACAAAAGAAGGGCATAATGAATTAGATGATGACGAAGAGTTTGCAGAAGAGGTTTCAGATTTTTCGGATAATGATATCGAGGTGCTGGCTGATGAAGAACTTGATTCAGAACTATCACCAAGTCAAACAGAGCAAGAATTATCACAAGCGCTCTCATCAAGTATTGATTTAAATAGCCTAGAAGATGACTTTGACGATGAGCCGTTAATCGATAGTGAGTTTGAACAGTCAGATTCTGGACTTGATACTAATTCAGAAAGTGAAGAACCACTACCAGAAATTACAGATGAAGCATTGTTATCGCAAGAGGACTTTGATGATTCACAGGTTGATTTAGCAGGGTTAGACGCCGACTTAGAATTTGATTCTGTCAATGCAGAAGACTTTGAGGAGCTTGTTTCAGAGACGCCAGATGGTGATACTGATAACGACGAAGAGCTAGATGGATTAAATTTAGATGAAGTTGTTAGTGATACCACAATTGATGAAACTTTAGATGCAAGCCTAGAGCCAGAACTATCACCAAGTCAAACAGAGCAAGAACTATCGCAAGCGCTCTCATCAAATATTGATTTAGATAGCTTAGAAGATGATTTTGATGATGAGCCATTAATTGATAGCGAGTTCGATGAATCAAATTTAGAGCCTGAAATTAATGAAGAAGCCAACGTTTTAGTCCCAGAGGATACGGACGAAGATTCATTACTAGGCGCTGATTTAGAATTTGATTCTGTGGGTGTCGAAGGCGTTGAAGAGCAAGTTTTAGAAACGCCCCAAAACGACATTGAGAGAACGGATACTAAAGAATTTGAACAAGATTTAGATGATGATGGCGGCAGTGCGATTGCTCAGGAAGTCGACAGTGAGCATGAACGAGAATTATCACCAAGCCAAACAGAGCAAGAACTATCGCAAGCACTTTCATCAAATTTTGATTTAGATAGCCTAGAGGATGACTTTGATAATGAACCATTAATTGATAATGAGTTTGATGAATCAGAGTTAGTGCTAGAAACTAATGACAAGACTGAAGTATCAGCGCCTGAAGCTTCTGATGAAAGCCAAATTTTAGACGAAAACCTTGAATATTCACAAAACGATTTAGCAGAAACCGGTGTTGATTTAGAACTTGATCCTTTACCTGTTGAAATAGATGAGGTGCCAGTTTCTGATGTTGACGCTGATAGCACTGATTTACCTAATAGCGTAGAGTTTGAATCATCTGATTTAGGCATCGAGCAAACTGTTGATGATGAACTAGATGAACTAGATGAACTAGATGAACTAGATGAACTAGATGAACTAGATGAACTAGATGCTGAGCTTGAAATCAATGACGAGGTTGAGGGATCAATTGCTCAAGTTAACGATGATTCGGTTTCGGTAGAAGAAGTTGAAGAGCTACTTCCTAATAGACCGGATAATGGTGCTGATTTCTCAGGTTCAGGTGAAGATAATAGTGAAATAACCAGTGACGATGCGTTAAATCCAGAGCTTAATGACAACGAAGCTGATAATCAAAATTCAGCTGAAGATGATATAGACAGCGCGGGAACTAACTTTAATGACGACCTGTTAATTGATGAATTTAATGAACTAGATGGTGTGCTCGACAATCTTAACGACTTAAACGATGACACACTTGATGATTTACTCACAGAGTCGAATAACGCTGATGCGGACTATTTAGCGCCTGATAGTAGCGTTGGGCTAGACAATCCAGCATTTATAAGTGAATCGGACGATGAAATAAATGAACAAACTAATGTTGATCGTGAAGCTGAACTAACTCAAGTTGATTCTCAGGGTGATACTAACCTTGTATCAGATGAAGCACTTGATGATGAATTTATGGCTGATTTAAGTGAAACCGATTTCGATTCATTGCTCAATGAGTTAGCCGCTCCCGATGAACTTGCTATAGAAGATAGCAGCGAGTTTGATGTTGACTTTGATTCTTTATTGAAAGAAGACTTAGTTGATGAAGAAGTCTTCAATCATAAAGAGCCAGTCCCTGAAGACGCAAAACCTTTAGGTGAAGACGATTTTGTAGATATTGACTCATTACTTGAGCAAAGTGACGATGCTGAACTTGAGCATGAGCCTTACAATGACGTAAATATAGACTTAGGTTTAAGTGAGTTTGATGCATTACTTGCTGGTGATAATCCAACAGACGTTGATGCCGAGAGTGGAGGTTACTCCGCTAAGTTAGACTTAGCACGTGCCTATATTGAAATCGACGACTTTGATTCCGCGCTTAAGGTGATTGAAGACGTAATAGCAAAAGGACCTGAAGAAGTTCAAGAAGAAGCGCTTAGTTTGCAAGCAAAATTACAACAATAGCTTTTGTGTTAATTTAAATACGATAAACCCATAATTGGTGATGCTGATTATGGGTTTTTTATTGTTTTTATATGATTACATCACGGTCGCTTTTATTGCGCCGCGAGATAGCATAAAATGCGCCGTTAATTAGTACAGTAGGTAAAACGATAAATATGCGAGTAGCACTTGGGGTTGAATATAATGGCGCACGTTATAGTGGTTGGCAGCGTCAATCGCACGTAAATAGTGTACAACAAGAAGTAGAAAAGGCGCTGTCGAGTATCTGTAACCACCCAGTTGAAATTGTGTGTGCAGGGCGAACTGACGCAGGAGTGCATGGAACAGGCCAAGTTGTTCATTTTGAAACCAATGCATCTCGTGAAATGGTCGCGTTTACTATGGGTATGAACACTTTGCTACCTAAAGATATTGCTATTCGATTTGCTCAACCTGTTGCAGAAGACTTTCATGCACGTTTTAGTGCAACCGCAAGAAGGTATCGCTACGTTATTTATAACTATCCATACCGTGGAGCTGTTATGAACGAGGGTGTTACTCATTTCCATCACAAGCTAGATGAAAAGGTAATGCAAGAGGCGTGTCAGCATTTAATTGGTGAGCATGACTTTACATCATTCAGAGCATTACACTGCCAAGCTAATACCGCTAAACGTACAATTCATCATTTATCTGTTCAGCGCCAAGGTGATTACGTTGTAATTGATATTAAGGCGAATGCATTTTTGCATCATATGGTGCGCAATATAACCGGTTGTTTAATGGATATTGGCTTACACAAGCACCAACCTATATGGTTAAAAGAGCTATTAGATTTAAAAGAGCGTGCTAAAGCGAGTGCAACCGCTAAAGCCGCTGGTTTGTATTTAGTCGATGTTGATTACCCAGAGCAGTTTAATATTCCTAAAACCCCACTAGGGCCATTATTTTTACCTGATGTTGATATTTAGTTAGAATTATTAATCGCTAAATTTAATTTCCTCTAACTACTAAGACCAGTTTTTTATACCGTGTTTGTGTAATTCATGTTTTAATTGAAAAAATCTGTTTGCTACTTATTAGCAGACTCGCGACACAGAACAGCATTAAGAGAGTTGCAAATGAGTTGGTTAGAAAAAATCTTACCTAAAACGACTAAGTCGTCAGGTCGTAAAGAAATTCCAGAAGGCGTTTGGGCTAAATGTACAGCTTGCGATTCAATTTTATATAAAGCTGAACTAGAAAAATCATTAAACGTCTGTCCTAAATGCGACCATCACATGCGTGTGAGCGGCCGTAAACGTTTAGAGCACTTTTTAGATGAAGGTGACCGCACGGAGCTTGGTACTGAGCACGAGCCTAAAGATGTATTAAGGTTTAAAGACTCTAAAAAATACTCAGACCGTATTAGCGCAGCCCAAAAATCAAGTGGCGAAAAAGACGCGCTAGTTGCAATGAAGGGCCGCTTAAAAGGCATTCCTGTTGCTGCGGTTGCTTTTGAATTCTCATTTATGGGTGGTTCAATGGCTTCGGTTGTTGGCGCACGGTTTGTTGATGCCGTAGACCAATGTTTAGAGCACAACATGCCATTAGTGTGCTTTTCTGCCTCAGGTGGTGCACGTATGCAAGAAGCACTTATGTCGCTTATGCAAATGGCCAAAACCAGTGCAGCACTTGCTAAAATGAGCGAAAAAGGGTTGCCATTTATTTCGGTAATGACCGACCCAACAATGGGTGGTGTATCGGCTTCATTAGCAATGCTAGGTGATATTAACGTTGCTGAACCAAAAGCCTTAATTGGCTTTGCTGGCCCGCGAGTAATTGAGCAAACAGTTCGCGAAACCTTACCAGAAGGTTTTCAGCGTAGTGAGTTTTTACTAGAGCACGGTGCAATAGACATGATTGTTGACCGCCGTGAAATGCGTGATACGTTAGCACGTGTGCTTGCTAAATTTATGAACTTGCCTTCTACTGAACAAGAGCATAGAGTAGCGTAAATTTAAGCTTTTCTGATTTATGCTATGACAAAAACAATCCCTAGCCAATCATCAAGCCTTGATGATTGGCTTTTTTATTTAGAAAGTGTTCACCCAGCCAACATTGCAATGGGCTTAGAGCGCGTTGCAGATGTTGCCAATAATATTGGTTTACTAAATACTCCCAGTAAAATAATTCTAATTGGTGGCACAAATGGCAAAGGGACTACCGCTCGTTGCTTAGAGTCGCTACTACTTGCGCAAGGTTACAGCGTAGGTACTTACGCCTCTCCTCATTTAATTCGATATAACGAACGTGTTCGCATAAATGGTCAAGAGCTTGATGATCAATACCATGTTGATGCCTTCAACATGCTAGAGCAAGGCCGGGGTCGCACACCGCTTACGTATTTTGAGTACGGTACGTTGGGGGCACTGGCTATTTTTAAGCGCTTTGAAGTAGATTATGTATTATTAGAAGTTGGCTTAGGCGGGCGTTTTGATGCAACAAATATAGTAACGCCATACGCAAGTGTGATTACAACCATCGATTTAGACCACAAAGAATACCTTGGCGATACCCGAGAGCTGGTGGCGTACGATAAAGCAGGTATATTCCGCAAAGATACCCCCGCTATCATTGGGGACTTAAGTATCCCGCATACAATGATTGATTACGGTAACGAGATTAGTGCCAATATGACATTATCAGGCACTGACTTTATTTTTAAAGAGCACGACAAAACGTTTAATTGGCAGTTTGAAAAACATAACCTGACACTCAATAAGCCTGCAATACCCGCGCAAAATGCAGCGACTGCTCTAACAGTGCTAAGCGTTTTAAATTTATTACCCAATGTTGATGTAATAAAAAATTGCTTAGCTAACTTGGTGGTGGAAGGGCGTTTTGAACAATTAAGCACAGAGCCATTGGTATTTACAGACGTCGCTCACAATCCAGAATCAGCTCGCTATTTAGCCAATAAGTTATTAAGCTACAAAGATAAATGCTTTAAAGTTCACGCATTAGCCGCTATGCTTGCTGATAAAGATAAAGCAGCGGTGCTCAAAGAGCTAACCCATCTTGTTGATGATTGGTTTCTTGCTAGCTTAGGTGGCCCTCGTGGTGATAGTGCTAATAACCTAAAAGAAGCCCTACAAAGCGTATCTACTCACGACAAGGTACAAAGCTTTGAAAGCGTTGAGCGAGCACTGAGTGTTATTTTACCTAAGCAGCAAGACAATGTTATTTTAATTGTATTTGGTTCATTTTTTACAGTAGCAGATGCTATTAATTATTTTAAAAAATAGAGAGGATATCGGTGAACTCAAGTTTTATAAATCGCTTAGTTGGAACAAGTATTGTGGTGATCGCAGCGATTGTGTTTATCCCAAACATACTTGATGGCGAAAAAGTGCATTACAAGGAAGGCTTTAAAGCGATCCCAGAGCGACCTGAGTTCAAAACGATTGACTTGCAAGACTCAATTAATGATCAAGTAGCTATAGCTGAACCGTTAAAGCAAGATAACATTGAAGATATTTCTCCTGATGATGACGTTTTAGAGCAAGACGATACTATTGCACAAAGTAACTTTGCTAGCGAAGAGAAAATAGTTGAAGCGTCAGTTATACCTAAAGCTACAAAAACTGATATTGCTGAACCGCAAGTTGCTAAAGCGAAAGAAGAGACTAAGGTTCCCGAAAAAGTAGTTAAAGAGGCACCTAAGCCTATTACGCCGCGTAAAAGTGACGAAAACCTAACTGATATGGCCTATGTGGTGCAGTTAGGTAGTTTTTCTCATGCTGCAAATGTTAAAGCATTACAGGCTAAATTAACTTCAAAAGGGTTTAATACGTTTACTAAACCTATAAAAACACCTAACGGAACGCTAACAAAAGTATTTGTTGGTCCGTCACTTGATAAAACTGAGTTGGAAAAGCAATTACCAGAACTTAAAAAGCTTACTAAGCTTAACGGTAAAATAACCCAATACGAAGTAACTAACTAATTAAAAAGGCCTTAAACAATAAGGCCTTTTCTTTGATGTTACACAATTACTTAGGCCAATTTATTAACTGTCAAAATGTTAATTAAATGTTTCAGGTTGGCTGCGGTTATCTCCCGTTTAAACTTGCATACTTAGGATGTTTGGGTATAGAATGCGCCCCAAAATAGCGACTAATTGGTTATTATGATCTGGGTTGATTACGCCATTCTTGGCATCATTGCACTGTCTACCATCATCGGTTTAATACGCGGCTTTGTAAAAGAAGCTATGTCATTAGCGGTATGGGCAGGCGCGTTTATCATCTCAAGTTTATTTTACCAATATTTAGCTTCCTTCCTAACAAGCATTTCTGAACCCCTTTTAAGAAATGCGGCGGCCATTGCCATACTCTTCTTTGCGACGCTCCTGTTAGGCGGTTTACTAAACTATATTTTAGGTCAGCTTGTACTTCGTACTGGCTTATCGGGTACTGACCGTGTCTTTGGCATAGTGTTTGGTGCTCTACGAGGCGTGTTGGTCGTGAGCGCGTTACTCTTCTTTCTTGATGCTTTTACTGGTGCACCTAATACGCACTGGTGGGGTAATTCTATTTTGATTCCAGAATTTGGCTTTGTTGTTGAATGGTTTTTTTCGTACCTCGAAAACAACTCCAGCTTTTTAAATTCAGTAAACCGTTAATCGGCGAGGATAAATTACATGTGTGGTATCGTTGGAATAGTCGGAACGTCTCCTGTGAATCAGGCGATATATGATGGCTTAACTGTTTTGCAGCATCGTGGGCAAGACGCCGCGGGAATAATTACCATTGAAAATAATACGTTTAGCTTACGTAAAGCAAACGGCCTAGTGAAAGATGTATTTCACACACGTCACATGAAGCGACTACAAGGTACCATTGGTATTGGCCATGTACGTTATCCAACAGCAGGCTCTTCTAGTTCATCTGAGGCACAGCCTTTTTATGTAAACTCACCATTTGGTATCGCCCTTGCGCATAATGGAAACCTTACAAATGCTGAAGAACTAAAAGAACAGTTATTTTCAGAAGCACGTCGACATGTTAATACAACGTCTGATTCTGAGATATTGCTGAATATTATGGCACATGAGCTTAGTCGCTCAGACAAGTTACACCTAGACCCTGAAGATGTGTTTACAGCAGTTGCTGAGGTAAACAAAAAAGTAACGGGTGGCTATGCAGCCATTGCCATGATTATTGGTCACGGCGTTGTAGCGTTTCGTGATCCTAACGGTATTCGCCCTCTTGTTTTCGGTAAACGCGAGACTGAAAAAGGCACGGAATACATGTTTGCCTCAGAAAGTGTGGCACTAAAACCTGATGGCTTTGAGTTTATTCGCGATGTAGCCCCAGGTGAAGCTATTTTTGTGACGGAAGATGGACAGTTTCACTCATTAAATTGTGCAGATAAAGTGTCTTACTCGCCTTGTATTTTTGAATTTGTTTATTTTGCTCGTCCAGACTCAACAATAGACAGAATGTCGGTTTATGCAACACGCGTAAACATGGGTACCAAACTGGGTGAAAAAATAGCACGTGAGTGGGCAGATAAAGACATTGATGTGGTCATTCCTATTCCAGAAACTTCGTGTGATGTAGCGCTTGAAATTGCTCGTGTACTTGATTTACCGTACCGCCAAGGCTTTGTTAAAAACCGTTACATTGGCCGTACGTTTATCATGCCTGGTCAAGAAATGCGTAAAAAGTCAGTGCGTCAAAAGCTAAACGCAATTGACCGTGAATTTAAAGGTAAAAATGTATTACTTGTTGACGATTCAATAGTGCGCGGTACCACATCAGCGCAAATTGTGGAAATGGCGCGAGAGTCTGGTGCTAAAAACGTATACTTTGCCTCAGCAGCTCCTGAAATACGCTTTCCAAATGTTTATGGTATAGATATGCCATCTGCAGCTGAACTTATTGCTCATGGCCGTGAGGTTGAAGATATAAACGCAAGTATTGGTTCTGACGGATTGATTTTTCAGTCATTAACAGATCTAATGGCCGCTGTAAGCCAAGAAAATCCAGAAATAACTCAATTTGAAACTTCTGTGTTTGACGGGCAATATATAACAGGCGACATAGATCAAAACTATTTAAACCGAATAGATAAACTGAGAAACGATACAGCTAAAAGCACACGCGAAACAGCGATGTCATCAGGGTTAGAAATACATAACCAAGAAGAAAACGAGACTGATTAATACTTTCGAGTATTTTAATTTTAGAAAAGGAGCTAATTAGCTCCTTTTTTGTTGGTTGAATATTACTTAATCGAGTTACTTAAAATTTATTATGTGAACATGGGGCTTACAATGCCATTTGTCCAAAGAATCGCAGTGGCAGCTAATATGATGACTAGTAGGATAAGCCCACAAGTAACGACCGAGCTTGCATAAATAAAACCACGTTCTTCAGGTATGTGCATGAGTATAGGTACTCCGGTATAAAGTAAATAAACCGAGTAAGCTAATGCAACAATACCAGCACATACAACAAACCAAAGTACAGGCCAAAAAGCGGCAAGCGCAGACATAAATACCGGTGTTGCTGTGTAAGCCGCTAGTTCAAGCGTTTGAGTAAAGGTGGGTTTAGAGCCAAAAGTAACGGCCATCCAATGGGCTAAATAGGCAAGTGCAAATACACCTATAATTAAAGCTACATACATGGCTATAGCTATTAATAGCGCGCTCTCATGTGTTAAAAATACTAGACCACCAGTGCCAATGCTCCAGCCCAAGTAAACAGACGAGTAATACCCCATTATTGATGGAAACAAAGCAATGAGTAAAATATGTGACAAGCTGTAGGTCAAGCTTTCGTGTCGGTTATCAATTGTTTGCCACTCTTCAAGTGGGTGAGCGTATAAGCCCCATAGGTGGTTTAATATCATAGTGTGTACTCCGTTTAGGAAGGTATTATTGTTTTTGTTACGGTGTGTTTTTTATACAGTTCATTTACAGTTATGGGCCACATAGTGTACAAAGTCAAGTTAACTAATTTTTAACAAATAAATGAAGCTGGCTTTGATTTAATCAAACCGTGAATTCGTGTTAAAATACAGGTTCTTTAATTTTAATTAGCAACGAGTATCAAACGTGTCACATAGCCAGCTGTTAGAGCCTATTCATGACTTTTTATTGTGCAAAACACCGACTCAGTGGGTAGATAAAGCAATCAAAAAAGAAAATCTGTCAGTTATTTTAATAGATCACTTAATTTGTGAGCTTAATGATATAGTGAGCACATATAAATTATTTATCTCTAAAGGTTAGAAAGTTGAAACGTAAAGCCTATTTATACCAGCGTGTTAGCTCCAAGAGACAAGCAGGAAACAGTTCTCTATTTAGGCAAACGGCTGCTCAAGACGCGTGGTTAGCTGTAAATACTGATGTGCAGGTGGAGAGGGTTCTTGTTGATGACGGTTTTTCAGGATTCAAAGGTAAGAATTTAACTGAGGGGGAGTTGGGCGCCTTTGTTGAAGATATTAAAGCAGGGAAAATTGAAAAAGGTTCAATTTTATTACTAGAACAGTTTTCTAGGCTAACTAGGTTACCAATTAGTAAAACAAAAATGTTACTCCAAGATATCTGGGAGGGTGGAGTAACTATTGTGACAATTGCTGATAATCAAGAGTACCCGCCAGAGTCAGCTGATGATCTTGGTAAATGGATGAGGTTATTGGTTGAAATTGAGAGTGCTCATAAAGATTCTGCTTGGCGCTCGGATAAAGCAAAGGCAAGTCATAAAAATAGAAAAGCTATAGCATTAGCCGAAAGTAAAGCACCAAAAATAAGAAAACCTTTTTGGTTAGATAAAAATGGTAATCCTAATCAATTTGCTAGTGCTGTCAAAGATATGTTCGATTTATACCTCAAAGGGATGGGTCAAGTTTCTATTTTGAATTTACTACGAGCCAAATACCCAAACTTTAAGCCTATCCAACGAATGACACCAACAACTGTTATTAGGATAATTACAAGTGAGAGGTGTATCGGTATGATTTTTGGCGCCAAGCTTTACTCTCATGTAGTTGATGATGACATATTTTATAAAGTACAGGAAGTTCATGCAGGCCGCTTATATAAAAACGTTAGGCCTGATCGAAAATGGCCTTTGCATGGTTTGATAAAGTGTGGTCACTGTGGCAAAGGTAATAGCATCCAGCAAACAGGTGATTCGCTGCCATTACTTAGGTGCAGTAACAAACGTCGCAAAGGTGCTGAACTTTCTGGTTGTGATTCGAGAGCTACGTTCCCTTATATAATTGCAGACTATTTTTTTAAAAACCATGTAGAGATGGAGCTGCTCGCTGACTTGAGTGAGAGTAAACGAAACGAAAACGATGAAAAAGAATTGTCTAAAAATGCACACCTCATTCGCCAGAAAAAAAGTGAGCTTGAAGAGCTACAAGATTTTTATCAAACGGCTCGTGGAAAAGGAACCGAATCTAGAACAATCCTAAATATGATTTCGGAAGTTGATTCTGCTCTAGCTAACTTGGAGTCAAGACAAAAAGCATTGAATTCTCGGCTTAATAGCAGTGACGACTTTTTTATTTCGAGAGAAATATTACAAAGCCGTGATGAAGATATTGATCAATATAATTTAAATCTTCACCTTTTGGGATTTAGGATGGTCATATACGAAAACACAATTTCTTACGGTAAACTCAAACTAGAATATGTAAGATATGATCGCAGTAAAAAAGCATATGTTTGTAAGTTAAACAGTCCGAGAGCATTTTTTATCCTTAGCGAAGGGATTACACCAGAATATTTCTTAATGCCAAAGCCTATAAAAACTGATGGTAAAGACCTACAGTCCTTTCTTTATGATGCCTTAGACGAATATAATGATATACCTGAAGATAGTAGCGCTAATTTTATGATGCAACTATTAAGTAAAAATTTAATGCGGTACAAAAAATCAAATGAAAATGAATAATTCTATAATTGAAGAACTTTTAGCGCCTATAAATTCGTTTTTACAATGTGAAACACCTGAGTTATGGATTGATGAGGCTAAAAAAAGTGAAAACTTACAGGTCTTATTAGTGGATCACCTCGTATGTGAATTAAAAGCAGCTCAGTCTGCCATGTTTCTGATCCGTAAATATGCAGTCGATAAAGAAAGTGCCGCTGCGCTCCTGGAGTGGTTAAAACCCTTCGAAGCACTCATTTATAAGCGAGATGGTAACTGGCGTGAGCTTGCAGATAAAAACAAGCTAACAAAAGCAATGATCCCAAAGTCAAATACCGCATATGGGCAAGATTTAATTGATAAAATGGTTATGCTAATTAAAGAAGAGCTTCATCACTTTTATCAAGTGCTTGAGATAATGGATGAATATGGTGTTGAGTACCAAAGCATTACGCCTTGCCGTTATGCCAAGGGCATGTTACGCCATGTCAAATCGTATGAGCCAGATGCTTTAGTCGATAAACTCATTATTGGTGCTTATATTGAGGCGCGCTCATGTGAGCGTTTTGCAAAACTGGCACCGCATGTAGATGAACGCTTAGGTGACTTTTACATATCGTTATTGCGTTCAGAAGCGCGTCATTATCAAGATTACTTGCTCCTTGCTCAAGAAATCAGTGAGCTTGATATTACAGAGCGAATCAAATTTTTTGGTGGCATAGAAGCTGAGCTAATTTTATCACCGGATAAAGACTTTAAATTTCATTCAGGGGTACCATCTTAAGCATTTTCAGATAAATTGCGTACTCACTACACAATTTTTAACGCTGCGCTAAATTGTGGCGCTCGCTACTTTGAGTACACAATTAGTCTGAAGCTATTAAATTTTAGGCCTAGTGGTTTGAGAACATAATTGTTGCTTGAGCTTAGCGTTGGTTGTGCTGAGCTCTTCAACCATTTGGTTTAATTTACTAATTTCTGTCTCTTGCTGTTTCTTCAAGCCTTCGACAATTGAATTAAGTTTGTTTTGCCACGCCCTAAAATCCCTAGGATTTTTTTTTGTAGGGTTAAGGTTCAAGTTTTCGGCAAGATTATCAGCCTCATTTAGTGCTGCATAAAATGAGGAAACCTTAGAATGATGAGCTTTGGAGCCTCTTAGTCCTCTATTCAAGCCCAGCGGTTTCATTGCTTCAGCATACGAGTCCTGGATCTTTCTAAGCTTATCAGCACCTCCTGTAATGGCCCTTGCATTAAGTCCCCACTCTTGTATACCAGATTTTCGTGTTTTACGCTCAAACACATGCAGACAAACATGAACGTGAAAATTCTGCTCCTCGGTGTGAAGAATCGCTGAAAGAACTCGTTCGCCATACTCCTTCTCAAGCCATGCTTTGATCGATTTTATCCAATTATTAAGCCGAACTTTTGCGTCAGGCAGGTACTTCCCTGTCTGCTCATCACGTAGATATTCAGGGGAAAAAGCCAGTAACATTTCTAATGCCAGTACGCCATTCTTACGAAATTTTGTTATGCCTCGTTTTTCAACCTCTTGTTTAAATCGTTTGTATGGGTCAGCAGAACCCACCAGAACACGATTGTATTTCGTTCTCCTTGGGTCTGCATTAGGGGTGTAGTTTTCTCTTCTCCAGTGAGCTGAC
Source organism: Pseudoalteromonas sp. APM04 (assembly GCF_022809815.1). Taxonomy (NCBI): domain Bacteria; kingdom Pseudomonadati; phylum Pseudomonadota; class Gammaproteobacteria; order Alteromonadales; family Pseudoalteromonadaceae; genus Pseudoalteromonas; species Pseudoalteromonas sp. APM04. The sequence goes on along the minus strand of NZ_CP094441.1, from coordinate 2,397,773 downwards.
ATCGCACAAATCGCAGCTTCAGATTTGAGTTTCTCAATCCTTAAAATTGCATAATTGTTCTTGACCATATTATCACCTACTGCTTTGGACGAAATGACATAAGACTTTGTATAACGCGATTCTCCTTGTCTATTTGAATACGTGATTTTGCCGTTGTTATACAATTGAGTGGAGTAATGGCTACTTCCGCAACAATGTATGTGCCAATTGGGTTTATAGTGGCTCGAATGCGTTTACTTTTGAAAAACTCCATAGCTAGTAGTGCTATATCCGAAGGGTACTTAATAAACTCGTGATGCCTTTGGAGTATTTCAGCAGCACTTTTCAACCCCTGAGTATTTACTGGCTCCTCCTTAAAGCTGCCAGTAAATACTTTTTTTGTTTCTGAGGGGGTTAGCTCTATCTCACTGCAATCAGTAACAGTAAATTTTTGGATAAATTGAGGTTGCTTGAGGATAACTTTTAATTTATCGGTCGATTGAATTTGATAGCAAGGTAACTCCTCATTGTTCAAGCTTTTAACACTTAGTACTTCAAAGTTAAAAGCTAATGTAGTCATGTTTTGATTTTCCATATCATTTCCCTTTATCCTTTCGTTATAACATTGATTATATCACACAGAACCGAAATGGATTTTGTATCATTATGAAATTAAAGAATAAAATTATAGATTTGAGAAAAGCTTATATTTATATGAAGAATTTATTAAAAAAACTGTTTAATAAAAACACTGATAAATAAAGCTAGTTTTTACTTTAAAGAAGCTTGTTATCTAGCTAGTTTTTAGCAAAAAAGGTATGCTATGGTGATTTTTTTGGCACTTCATTTTTTCATTTGTGTCATTTATAACTATTCAATTTACCCTAGAGGTAACGTGATGATAAAAAGGAGAAGATGTGTCACGTCTTACTGATTTAATAGCACAAACTAAAGCAAAAGACCCTCAGATGGGAGCTGATCTAGAAAGGGAGTTTAAGGCATTATCTTCTCGCCGTTCATTTGGATTGAATTTTGAGCGCCATCGCCCTGAAACTATAGAGCTACCCAACCGGCCAGTGCGGAAAGGTGATAAAGTTCGAATTCTCCCCTTAAGAGGTGAGACAAAGAAAAGTGATCAAAAACTTTGGCTGGTAAAAAATATTGTCAAAAAATCTGAACAATGGATTGCTAATTTAGTTGAACTCAATTCTACTGAGCCAGAGAATAAAAAGGTAACGATTGAGAATCTTGTTGTTGTTACCGAATTTAGGGATAAAATATATCCTGGGCTTATAAGCACTGGTCAAGTTGAACGCAGTGAAGCAAAGCCTTTCCACAGTGTAATTAATGGCGAAAATTATCATGTTCTAAAAGCACTTACTTATACTCACCGTGGTAAGTTTGATGCGATATACATAGATCCTCCTTATAACTCTGGAGCTAAGGATTGGAAATATAACAATGATTACGTCGAATCAGACGACTTATATCGCCATTCCAAATGGCTTGCTTTCATGGAGCGCAGATTAAAAATAGCGAGAGAATTATTAAATCCTAAAGCTTCAGCGTTAATTTTAACTATCGATGAAAAAGAGTACTTAAGGATAGGCCTTTTACTTGAACAGATATTTCCTGAGGCAAATATACAAATGATTTCATCATTAATAAATGCTAAGGGTATTATTAGAGCAAATGAGTTTTCTAGGACAAATGAGTTTATTTTCTTTGTATTACTTGGCGAACAGCAGATTTGTCCCGAAATTATCTCAGATAATTCTAGAAAAGTTAGATGGGCGAGTTTAAGGAGAACTGATTTGGAGTCGGCAAGAGGAACAAAGAAAGGAGGCCCAGAGCAGTTCTATCCTATATATGTTGACAGGAAAACATGCAAAATAGTGAAGATCGGCTCACCACTTAAACCTCACGAGGATAGAAATACAGTTGCTTCAATAGATGGATGTGACACTATATTCCCTATTAGAGAAAAAGGGGGTATCGAAATGAACTGGGGTTTAACGATCCCAACTCTTAAAGAAAGGTTGTCTAAGGGTTACGTGAAAGCAGTTCGTTCTGGTAAGAAAAATATAAAAACAACTATTTATTATTTAACAAGCGGACCAATTGAAGAAATAGAAAGTGGTGCCTTGCTAGTGACAGGTCAAGGAGAAGACGGCTCTGTAGAATTGGCCTATTCAGAGGGGAAGGCTTCAATGCCGACTACTCAATGGAATAGAGACTCTCATAATGCACAATCTCATGGCAGCAATTTAGTAAAGACCCTCCTCCCTGATAGAGCATTTCCATTTCCAAAGTCCTTATATGCCGTTGAAGATGCGCTGCGGATTGTTGTAAAAAATAATCCTAGTGCAAATGTTTTAGATTTTTTTGCAGGATCGGGCACTACTGCTCATGCTGTAATGCGTCTTAATAAACAAGATTCAGGGAAACGAATATCTATATCAGTAACAAACAATGAAGTGGCTGCACAAGAACAATTAGAGATGCTCAGCAAGGGGTTTAGACCTGGAGATAGTGAATGGGAAGCTTTAGGTATTTGTGAATACATAACAAAGCCGAGAGTGAAAGCTGCTATTACAGGTGTAAACTCTGATGGGCGGAAAATAACTGATGGATATAACTCGGGTTCTTATAAATTTATAGATGAATTTCCAATCTCAGAAGGTTTTGAGCAAAACGTTGAGTTTTTCACCTTAACCTATGAATCCCCTTTAATAGTTTCTCATAATCTTGCTTTTGAACGTATTGCTCCAATTCTTTGGTTAAGAGCCGGTAGCATAGGGAAAAGAATAGAAATTATTCCAAATGAGGGATGGGCAGTCGTTGAGGCTTATGGTGTACTTATAGATCTTGATAAAACTAGTGAGTTCATTATAAAGGTTAAAAATACTGTTACTTGTAAATTTGCCTATATAGTAACTAATGATGATAGACGTTTTCAGTCTGTAGCGCGTGTTTTACCTGATGGAGTTGAAGCAGTTCGCCTTTACGAGTCTTATCTAAATAATTTTCAGTTTGCAAATGGAGAACAATAAGTGAAGTTTACATTAAAGGATTACCAAACTGAGGCTGTTGCTTCCGTAATTAAAAATTTGCATAAAGCTAAAAAACGTTGGCATGAAGATAATGATACCAACGCTTTCTCACTTACTGCTACAACTGGAGCAGGTAAAACAGTTATGGCAGCTGCTGTTTTCGAGGCGCTTTTTTATGGTGAAGATGACTTTGATATTGAACCAGATCCTACAGCAACCGTTATTTGGTTTAGTGATGACCCCTCACTAAATGAGCAAACTCGTTTTAGATTATTAGAAGCCTCAGACAAACTGAACTATAGTGATTTAGTGGTAGTAGAAAATACATTTAGTTCTGAATGCTTTGAACCAGGTAAAATCTATTTTTTAAACACACAGAAGTTAAGTAAAAAAAGTTTACTTGTTCGTGGTTATGATCCTGATGCAGAGGAAGCAAAAAGCGGACAGGCAGATTTGCTTTCTCAAGCAAGGCCTGATTTGCGCTCACATACTGTTTGGGAAGTACTAAAAAACACCATTGATAATCCTGATTCAACTCTTTATCTGGTACTCGATGAAGCACACAGAGGAATGGGGTCAACTGCGTCTGATGCCAGTAAAAAGTCAACAATCGTTAAACGTTTGATAAATGGTGCTGGTTCGGTACCTCCTATACCAATTGTTTGGGGAATTTCAGCAACAGTCGAGCGGTTCGATCAGGCAATGAAAATTGCAAAAGGCCGCGATACTATTGCAAATGTTGTAGTTGATTCTAAACGAGTACAAGAGTCGGGTTTATTGAAAGATGATATTGTACTTGAGATACCTCATGACACGGGGCAATTTGATACCGTGCTACTTCGGAGAGGGGTTGAAAAATTACGTGAATCGACTGAGGCTTGGCAAACATATTGTGAGGCTGAAGGATTAAAACCAATAGTTCCGCTTATGGTTCTTCAGGTACCTAATAAGCCAAATTTTGATGATCTTGGTAAAGCACTAGATACCCTTTTTGAAGCTTGGCCTGATTTAAAAAGCAGCAATATTGCACATGTATTTGGTGAACGAACGAATTTAAAACTTGGTAATCACACTGTTTTTCACACGGAGCCTCAACGCGTGCATGATGAGCAAGAAATAAAAGTACTTCTTGCTAAAGATGCGATTTCTACGGGCTGGGATTGTCCGAGGGCTGAGGTTATGGTTTCTTTTAGACCAGCTAAAGATAAAACTCATATTACTCAGTTGCTTGGTCGAATGGTTCGCACCCCATTAGCTAGAAGAATACCAGGGAATGAGCGGCTTAATGCTGTTCACTGTTTACTTCCTTTTTATGATAAAGAAAACGTGAAGGCTGTTGCTGAAGCGCTAATGCATGGTGGAGGGACAGAAACAGAACCAACTCTAGGTGGTCGAAGAGTATTGATAAACCCTGCTACTCTTGAGCCTAACCCTTTAATTAAAGAAGATGTATGGGCTTCTTTTACTGCGCTTCCATCTCAATTATTACCTCAACATATGTCTAAACCAGTTAAAAGGCTAACGGCGTTAGCGCATGAACTTGCTCAAGATAACCTGTTATCTGACGCCGGTAAAAAAGCGCATACTGAAATGCATAAAGTGCTTAATGCTGCTTTGGTACGTTTTAAGGATGAAATAAATACCGCTCGTAAAGATGTTATGACAGTAGAAGGCGTTAGTCTGCGAGCAGGTCTAGGCGATAAAAAAATGTCGTTTGATCAATTTGTAGAAGAAGCTGATTTTGTAGTTATCGAGGATACATATAAAAAGGCTGCTAGGGTTCTGAGCCCAGATTTATCGCGTACGTATGCTGAGCATCTTGCCGATAATAATGACGATGCTTTTAGTCGAGAAGAAGCCCTATTAGAATCTCATATTGAGATTGCTGCTTTAAGTCTTGTTCGTGACGTTGCTGAATATCTAAATAAAGAAGCAGATGATTTAACTACTAAATGGCTAAATGAATATAGAGTTGAAATTAAAAATTTGAGTGATGAACGTCAAGACTCTTATAGACAAATAAGAGAAATGAGTAAAGAACCTCAAGACATTGATATTCTAAAACCTAGAACGTGGATGCATCATACTAAGGCTTTAGAGGCAGACGGTAGTGAATCCATTTTACCGACTTATTCAAACCATTTAATGAGCGATAGTGAAGGTTTATTTCCTGTTGAATTAAATCAATGGGAATTGAAAGTACTTGAAACCGAGATCAGTCGTTCTGGTTTTGATTCTTGGTATCGAAACCCTGAAAGAGCAAGCCAAGACAGTTTAGCCATTGCATATATTGAGGCTGAGGAGTACAAACTACTTCGACCCGACTTTATATTCTTTGTGCGAAAAGCTGACGGAAGCGTTGCTGTAGATATCGTAGATCCACATGGTATTCATTTAAGTGATGCATTGCCAAAATTACGTGGATTAGCTGAATATGCTGAAAATCATAAAAGTATGTTTAGACGAATTGAGTCTATTGCTGATCCAAATAATAAAGGTCAATTCAGACTATTAGATTTAACTAACTCTAAAGTTAGAGAAGCTATATTTGTAGCGACAGATGCTAAGCTACTTTTTAACAGTGACGTCGCAGAGAACTATCAAACGAGTTAGCTGAAATACATATCGCACTAAGTGCGGTAATACACTAAAAATGACTATCTGTTAGTGATTTACCGCACTTAGTGAGCACCCATCTAATTAGCAAGTTTTACCTTTTTGCCATTTTGTAGAAGTAAATTTTGTTCAATTAAGGATTGGATCACCTTATAGTGAGAGCCAGGCTCTTCTTGGTGCATTTTTCGAAATATAGCGCGATTCTTAGTCATCTTATTTGCTAACACACTTTTCATTATCCAGTCATCAGCACACTCCTTTGAAGCAACAGATAATGCTTCGTCTGTTATACTTTCGCTTCTATGCATTTTGTTTTTGGGAACTTTACAAGCATTAATACTGTTCAAAAAAAGTCTAAGTGCAAATAAGATATCATGAACTTCTACAATGCCTGTCTCGGCTCCTAAAACGAATGATGTACGTTTAATATGTTCCCCACCTCGCGCATATATTGCTCCAAGTCGAGGATGATTTAAGTATTCATTCTCATCAAAAAGATCATCAAGAAGTCTTAAAGCATTTGATGCGGCCTCTGACATGACAACTTGATTTGTTTCACTTAGCATTTTTTGGCATCTAGTGATAACATCTTCACCTATTTCTTTGCTAATTGAGTGATTTTTCGCATGTCGCTCAACCTCGCCAGGTGGGAAAAATGTAAACCTTCCAAGTAATCCTGAATGAATATTTCTTTCATTTAAAATGAAAGCTAATTCAGATGGAGTGGAGTAACCAGAGAATCCTAGAAATGGCTTCAGCATTGTGCTGTTTTCTGCTCCTAATTCCCTCTTCAAGTTACCTGGTAACGTAGCTGAGCTTGTTGTGTTTAACTCCATTAATAATGTCAGCATTGATTGCGTAAACTCAGATGATTTTTTACTTAACATCCCAGAGAATAGGCTTTGAACTTCGTCAACCATGTAAAGCACTTTTCCACTTTCAAATAAATCAAGGTAAATAGACTTATCTGAGCGTGGTGCAGAGTAAATAAATTCACCAAGGCCAAGTTTAGACAGCAACAGTTTTGTGTAGTCAATCTGTTCACCTTTACCAGCTGATGAAGAAGCAATTCCAATTAGGAATAAACTCATTTGCTTGCCGTCGCCATTAAGCCTAGAACCACATAATAGTGATAGTACATTTAATGCGACCATAGGACGTAGCTCTCGTATTGGGCGGTGCTCCCAATTGTCTAAGTCTTTACAAATTGCTCCAGCTAGCCCTGGCGGGTTAGATAATGACACATTTCGATATTCAGGCAGAATTTCAAAAATCCTTTCTTCTATATCATTAGTGTCATTAAGTGCCTGACTCGCAGAGAGGGGGGTAGCTTTTTTTGCTATGACTGAATTCTTCTGTCCATTGCTGTAATCAACTTTCTTTGACTTATCTGGATTAGAAGTCTCAGTTGCTTCGGTTGCAATATCTGTTTTTGCAAACAGGTTTTTCAGTTTTTTAATTAAACTCATAAATACTCCATATTTGAAAGATTTAAATCGAAAGTCCATTTCGATAGAAAGAATCTTAGCGGATTCGAAGAAAATGGGACCTGAAAAAATAAATTTATTTTCAAACATGGATATGTATTCGAGTCATTGCCTTTAGCTTCCAACTGCTCTGAATTATTTTTAATATTATTTATTTTTCATTAAAAACAGATAGTTAATAATATGTGCTCATATATACATTTTGTGAGTTAAAAGCCGCTCAGTCAGCAATGTTTTTAATTCGTAAGTATGCAGTAGATAAAGAAAGCGGTGATGCACTTTTAGCTTGGCTTAAACCATTCGAAACACTTATTTATAAACGTGAAGGTAACTGGCGTGATTTAGCAGCAAAAAACAAGCTTACTAAATCAATCATTCCCAAGTCTAACTCTCCTTACGGGCAAGACTTAATTGATAAAATGGTGTTGCTCATAAAAGAAGAGTTACATCACTTTTACCAAGTTTTAGAAATAATGGATGAGTATGGTGTAGAGTACCAAAGTATTACACCATGTCGTTACGCTAAAGGGATGTTACGAAATGTAAAAACATTCGAGCCAAATGCACTTGTCGACAAATTAATTGTAGGTGCTTACATTGAGGCACGCTCGTGTGAGCGTTTTGCAAAGTTGGCGCCCCATGTAGATAAACGTCTAGGTGATTTTTATATTTCGCTACTGCGCTCAGAGGCACGTCATTATCAAGATTATCTAGCCTTGGCGCAAGAAATTGCCGATTTCGATATTACGCAAAGGGTTAAGGAATTTGGTGAAATTGAAGCTGAACTTATTGTATCAGCAGATGAAGACTTCAAATTTCATAGTGGCACTCCAACATAATCCCCCACGTGCTTTATTTTTTGCGTAACTGATGAGATAAAGCACTAAAAATTAGACCAAACTTAAATGGCCTTATACTATATATAAAGTAAATAGTTACATACAAATTTATGAACTATATCTATTAAATTTAGTTGTATATTTTTTATATAGGCGGCGTAGGATGTCCGATAGCAACAGTTTGTTTGTATTTGATGAGGAGCGTGAAGAAGACAGCTCAACAATAAAAAAAATAAAAGTGCTCACTGTTGAGGACGATATAAATTATCAGCTTGCTCTAACCAATAGCTTAAAAGAAATGAGACCAGAGGATAATTGTGAAATAGAAGTTCTCACAGCTAACTCGGTTTCACAAGCAGCTTTAGTGCTCAGTTTACATCCAGATATAGCGCTCACTTTTATAGATGTTGTAATGGAAGATGATGACTCAGGTCTCAGGCTTGTAAGTACTATAAGAGAGGTGATTGGTAACGCAGACATGCGTATTGTTTTACTTACAGGTCAACCAGGCTTTGCTCCCGAACAGCAAATAATGAAAACGCTTGATATAGACGAATATTGGAATAAATCAGACGTCTCTGCTGAAAAATTACAATCTATTGTTACAAGCAACTTACGCACCTGGAAATACATTTCACAAATATCTTCAGCCAGAAAAGGTCTTCAACTTGTTTTAGATGCTTCAAGAAGCATAAACAGTAAACACGATATGGGATCTTTCTCTAAAGCTGTTTTAGAAGAAATCAGTAATATTTTAAATGTCACTGAGGGAGGAGGGATTATGTGCTCTACTCAAAGTGATGGCGAAATTATTAGAGCGCATATTTCGACAGCTAATGGTTGTTTTGATGGGTATGAGGGAAAGCTTATTGACGATAGGGTTTTGCTTCCACAAATTTACAGTGATTTTGAGCGAGCCTTGGACGAAAAAAGGCACATTTTTTCTGAGCACCACACGGTATTTTATTTTTGTAATAAAGAAATAGCTGGGGAAAGCTATATAACGATTGTTCAATCGGACAATAAAATATCTGAACAAAATGAATACTTATTAAAAGTATTTAGTGAAAATGTAAGCGCAGGCTTCAGTAATATAGCACTGCTTAACAAGCTTACTGAACTTGCATATACCGATGTGTCGTTAAACATGCACAATCGTAACTGGCTCACTCGTGAAATAAAAAATATGAACCTGCACGAGCAGTACCAAACACGTTTATTAGTTTTTGAAGTTGAGCAATTTGAAGAAAAAGCTTTTTCGTTTGGCCACGATTTTTGTCAAAAGCTATTAAAAGAAGTTTATAAAAATTTAATGACTATTTTTGATGGTTATTCAGCGCGTATTGCCATTATTAATAACAGCAGCTTTGGATTACTTATAAACGCAAACTTTGATATAACTGACGAAATGATAGCTAGCCTAAAAAGGCAAAAATGTATAATTACCTCGGTAAAACAATATGCTGATTTGAGAATTCTTGATTTAGAGCTAAGTTCTGTCTTAAATATTGTACCCGAAAAAATAATAAGCATTGCTGAATCTAGCTTAAGTGATAGCCAAACCGCATCTTTAAAATATATAAAGCATACCCAAGAAAAAACAGAAGCATTAACTAACCGATATAGTTTAATGGCCCGATTAAGAAGAGTAATTGGTGCTGGTACTTTACAAATAGCCTTACAACCGAAAATGGAGTTAGCAACTTTAACACCTGTCGGTTTTGAAGCTTTGGCTCGCTGGCAGTTAGAAGACGGTAGTTTTGTAAGCCCAGAGATATTTATTGAACTTGCTGAAACAGCAGGTTTAATTAGTGAATTAGACAGCGTTATTTTCGATAAGATAATTTCGACTATTCATAAGTTAAGTGATATGGGCGTAAATTTGCCTATTGCTTTTAATGCGTCGGCTTTTGATTTGGTTGACTCTGACTACTGCAAAAAAATCCTTCATAAGTTAAAAGATGCCAATATACCTCCAGAAATGCTTGAGCTAGAGATTACTGAGACCCAAGCGATCAGTAATTACGACTTAATTAGAGAGTCGTTAGATGAATTTATGGCGCTGGGTATTAAAGTAAGCATTGATGACTTTGGAACAGGTTATTCATCTATTTCACACATAACTGAGATACCTGCAAATATTTTAAAAATAGACAGATGTTTTTTAACTGATATTGAGCGCAATGCTAATAACCAATACATCCTAGAAATGATTGTAAACTTAGCCAGACGATTTAATTTTTCTATTATTGTTGAGGGTGTAGAAACACTAGAGCAGTGTGAATGGGTTAAAAAAATAGGCTGTGATGTGGCCCAAGGTTATTACTTTTCAAAACCACTGTTTTTTGACGATTTAACAACATGGTTAAAGCAATATGGAAAAGTTTGATCATAGACTTTCTGTTAGTTTAAATAATAAACAGCTATATATTAAAGCATTGTTTATTTTGGTTGCTGCTGGCGTTATTAGTTTTTTAGTATATTGGCAAATTTACCAATCAAGGCTTGCGCTTGTTCAAGATTATCAAGACGACAAACTATCTCTAGTGCAGACAGAGTTTGTAAAAGAGCTAAGTAGTATAAAAAAACTAACACAAGTTTTAGCAGACAACAAAAACCTAAAAAGGGGCAATAAGCTCAGGTATATGTTTAGAGACCGAGAATCCATACGAAGCATAAATGATTACTTCGTTAATTTTGGGTTATTATCGCCTATCATTTCGCAAATTCGGTGGATTGATATTACCGGGAACGAACGTTTTAGAGTTGACTTTAAAAACGGTGAGGCAAAAGTTGTTAAGCAAAAAGAGCTCCAAAACAAAATGTCGCGCTATTACTTTAGGCAAGGTATATCGATAGAGGCACCTGATTCGTTTTTATCAAGAATTGATTTAAACATGGAGTATGGTTCAATAGTTGAGCCATACGAACCCACCATTAGAGTTACTTATCGAACTAGCTCAAGCGAATTTATAGTTGATGGCCTCATTATAATTAATTTTAACTTATCTGACTTTTTTCAGAAAATTAGAAATTACTCTTCTGAAAACGCTCAAATTAATATTGTAAACAAAGATGGGTATTGGATTTTTAACAATGATAAGTCTAAAGAGTGGGGGTTTATGCTTGGATTGCCAGAGCTAACAATTGCTAATTATAACCCATCACTCTGGGAGTCTATGCAAAACCAACAAGAAAATACAGTAAGATATTTTGATTCAAACATTTATTCGTTAGACAAGCTGCCCGCACTTTTTTCAAAAAGGCATAATGAAACCCTTAATGAAGTCATTTATATTTACATCAAAAGTAAAGATAAGTTGATGAATAAAATACACTTTACGGCACTAGGTTATGCTGGTACTAGCGGTATTATTCTTTTGTTTATTGGTGGCTTTATTTTATATAGAGAGTATTGTTATACAAAAACGCTAAAAGATTTATTTGACCAGTTACGCACTGAAAAGGTGGAGCTGGACTCTGTTAATAATCAACTTTCAAACACCATTAGGCAGCAGCAACTTTTGCAGGACAGCTTTGTTGAAGCGCAAAAACTATCTTCATTAGGTATGCTTGTTGCGGGTGTAGCTCATGAGATGAATACGCCTATAGGCGGTGCTATTATTTCTGTTACTAATGCAGAGTCGGTGATGAGCCGCCTCAATGAAGGTATAAAAACTGGCTTAACAAAGTCTTTGCTAGAGAACAGCGTATCAAGCTTAGATGATAATTTAGGCTTAGCCAGAGTAAATCTAGATAAAGCTGCTGTGCTTGTAAAAAGCTTTAAAAAAATGGCTATAGATAGAAATAATGAAGAGTTTATTGAATGTAATATTGAAACAATAATAAAAGAGTTGTTGATTACGCTGAACTCTCGATTAAAAACCTCAAAGGTTAAAATTAAAACCCTGTTTAATGATAGCTGCACGCTTAAAAGTCGCCCTGGGATTATTTCACAGGTTATTGAAAACCTAATAATGAATGCGCTTAACCACGCTTTTGAAGAAAATCAATCTGGTGAGATTGAAATTAAGGTTGAGGAAAGTGATAAGGGAGATATAAATATTAGCGTATCAGATAGCGGATGCGGGATCAATCAGCAGCAGCAATCTGTTATTTTTGAGCCCTTTCATACATCAGCGCGCGGTAAAGGGAACATAGGGCTTGGGCTTTATATGGTTTCTCAATGGGTTACCAAAATTTTAAAAGGGCAATTGGTTTTAGAGTCTGATCCTCAATGGGAGGATAAATTTAAAACTCGATTTACAATTACGTTGCCTAAAAATTAAGTGAGTACCCACATTTAACTTTTAACGTATTACTTAAATGCTATATAGGGCCTTAAAGGGACTACACTTATGGATTGAGGCTCTAAAAATGGCTTTATATAGCTCATTTAAATGGTGTGTTTATTAGCCTTTGTTCTTGAGGTGTTACAATTAAGTAGGAGCCTTGTTCGTACCAGTCACCTAAAACAATGCGTGTAAGCGTTTGTCCATTTAGTGAGTATGTATGAATATTTGGTCGGTGCGTATGACCATGGATCATGTTAACAACTTTGTGCCTCTTAAATGTCGAAAGGACAGCATCATCAACAACGTCTAAAATTTCTATCGGTTTATCTGCTTGGCTAAGCTTACTTTTTTCACGGGCATTGCGAGCTATTTTTTTTCGGTACCATAATGGCATGGCAAGCATTAATTTTGGCCACCACCAACCGCGGCTTTTTTTACGAAATTTTTGATACTCAATATCCTGGGTACACATTTCATCCCCATGTAAAATAACAGTGGGTGTGCCGTAAAGGTCTATAACAGTTTGCTCATCTAACAGTGTCATACCTGCTAAATTTGCATAGTGTTTTCGCAGGATAAAGTCGCGATTACCATGAATAAAATAGACGGGAATACCTGAATCACTTATTGCTTTAAGCTTTGTAGCTACACTGCGCGCAAGTTCAGTGACGTAGTCATCACCTACCCATACTTCAAAAAAGTCACCTAAGATGTAAAGCGCATCAACGTCTTGATTCAAAATGTTAGATTCTAAAAACTTAAAAAAAGCAGCGCTAATATCAGGTCTGTTTTCAGTTAAATGTAAATCAGCGATAAAATACGTTTTTTTAGTCATAGGGATATCTTTTCGATAAAAATAAAGCGGGCGCATGCATGTTGCAATGACACCCGCTGATACTCCACGTTATGTGGGTAAGCGAACTATTAGTTAACAGTAACGCTTTCGATGATCACGTCTTCAAGAGGAACATCTTGGTGAAAACCATTGCTACCAGTAGCTACACCTTTAATTTTTTCTACAATGTCCATGCCTTCAACTACTTCAGCAAACACACAGTAACCCCAGCCTTGAGATGTTTCGCTGCTGTGGTTTAAAAAATCGTTGTTGTTAACATTAATAAAAAACTGTGCTGTAGCAGAGTGTGGATCTGGTGTGCGTGCCATAGCTAAAGTACCTACTTTATTAGACAGGCCGTTGTTAGCTTCGTTTTGAATAGGGTCGTTAACGTCTTTTTGCTCCATACCTGAAACAAAGCCACCACCTTGAACCATAAAGCCATCAATTACACGGTGAAAAATTGTACCGTTGTAAAAACCTGCGTTTGCATACTCTAAAAAGTTTTTTACTGTGTTTGGAGCTTCTTGCTCAAACATTTTAATGGTGATGTCACCAAAGTTTGTGTGTAGAACAACCATGTGCTTTCCTATATCTGGTTTAAATAGTCGCACTATTTTATCTTAGTTAGCTAAGATTAACAAAGCGCTAGAGCCCATGCTTTTCAAGTGGTAACATACATTTTCTTGATAATAGTGAAGGACACCAACTAAATGGTACAAATATACAACACACTCACGCGACAAAAAGAACAATTTAAACCTATGGTCGATGGTAAAATCGACATGTATGTGTGTGGTATCACCATTTACGATTACTGTCATATCGGTCATGCGCGTACATTTGTTGGCTTTGACGTCATTGTTCGCTACCTTCGCCATATTGGTTACAATTTAAAATATGTACGTAATATTACCGACGTTGACGACAAAATTATTAAACGTGCAAATGAAAATAAAGAGTCAATAAACGATTTAACACTGCGCATGACCAAAGCCATGCATGAAGATTTTGATAGCCTAAACATGTTACGCCCGGATGTAGAACCAACAGTGACAGGGCACATGGGTGAAATTATTGAAATGGTTGAGCGTTTAATAGCTAAAGGGCATGCGTATGTAGCAGCTGATGGTGACGTGTTATTTGATGTTTCAACGTTTGAGCAATACGGTGCGCTCTCTCAGCAAGATTTAACCATGCTTCAGTCAGGGGCACGTGTTGAAGTGGCACAAGATAAAGACGACCCACTGGACTTCGTTTTATGGAAAAAAGCCAAAGCTGGTGAGCCTTCATGGTCATCTCCATGGGGAGAAGGGCGCCCAGGTTGGCATATTGAATGTTCAGCTATGAGCTCAAAGCACTTAGGTGAACATTTTGATATTCATGGTGGGGGGTCTGATTTACAGTTTCCGCACCATGAAAATGAAATTGCGCAGTCATGCTGTGCCAATAATGGTGAGTATGTAAATACGTGGATCCACACTGGCATGGTACAAGTAAATAAAGAAAAAATGTCTAAATCGTTAGATAATTTTTTTACTGTTCGCGATGTGCTAAAAGAGTACGACCCTGAGTCGGTTCGTTACTTTTTAATATCAGGCCATTACCGCAGCCAACTTAATTACTCGCAAGAAAACTTAGACCAAGCACGTTCATCGCTAGAGCGTATTTATACTGCTTTACGTGACGTTAAACCCATCGAGTGTGAGCTTGAGAGTAACGAGTTCGTGATTAAATTTAGAAAAGCAATGGATGATGATTTTAATACTCCAGAGGCTTTACCTGTTTTATTTGAGCTGGCAAAAGAGCTAAACCGCGTAAAAGAAAGCGATGCAATACAGGCGGGTCAACTTGCGTTTATATTACGTACTATTGGCGAAGTATTAGGCGTTGCACAACAAGCGCCTGAGGCTTTTTTACAAGGCGGGCAAGATGATAATGAAGTTGCAACGATTGAAGCCTTAATAGTAAAACGTAATGAAGCACGTGCGAGTAAAGACTGGGCTGCTGCTGATGAAGCACGTGATGCGCTTAATGCATTAGGTGTAATACTTGAAGATTCAGCCGGTAAAACAACGTGGCGTAAGGCTTAAAATTACTCGCTTGTAATAAAAAAGGGTTGCCGAATGGCAACCCTTTTTTATTTGAATTATATTCAGCTATGATATTTTTCGCATGCTTCTAATGTATTTTCAATTAAGCTGGCCACGGTCATTGGGCCAACCCCGCCAGGAACAGGAGTAATAAAGTGAGCTTTCTGCTCTGCAATGCTGTATTCAACGTCGCCCACTAGTTTACCTGTATCTAAACGGTTTATACCTACATCTATAACAATGGCGCCTTCTTTTACCCAATCTCCAGGGATAAATTCAGGTTTGCCCACGGCTACAACCAACAGGTCTGCGCGTCGCACATGAGTTTCTAAATCTTGTGTAAACTTATGGCACACAGTAGTCGTACAACCAGCCAGTAATAGCTCTAACGACATGGGGCGGCCCACAATATTTGATGCGCCAACCACAACCGCATGCATGCCTTTATAACGGACACCGGTAGAATCGAGTAAAGTTATAATCCCTTTTGGCGTACAAGGACGAAGCGCAGGCATACGCTGTGCTAAACGACCTATATTGTAAGGGTGAAAGCCATCAACGTCTTTGTGTGGTGTAATGCGTTCTAAAATTTTCTCTGCATCGAGTCCATCAGGTAAAGGTAACTGCACCAAAATGCCATCTACTTCTGCATCATTATTTAGCTCATCAATTAAACTTAAAAGAGCATCTTCTTTTGTGTCTGCAGGTAAATCAAATGATTTTGAAATAAAACCAACTTCTTCACAGGCTTTACGCTTTGAACCAACATAAACTTGGCTTGCTGGATCAAGTCCTACAAGGACTACTGCAAGTCCGGGGGCGCGTAATCCTTTAGAAACGCGTTCGCTTACGCGTTGTGCAACTGTACTTCGTACTTGTTTTGCGATTGCTTTACCATCAATGATGTTTGCCGTCATGGTTGACCTTTAATTGGGGTTAATTAACTAGATACCGATACTTTACAAATGAACGCATAATAAAAAGGGGCATATGCTTATAAAGAAAATAACAACTTTATTTTTCATTTAATATTACCAAGCCATTTTCGCAGAAAAGCATTGCAGCGCCAAGTTGCTTTTCATCTATATAGTACTAGAGTAATTAAATAGTTTAAATTTCAGTCTTCTATTATAATATTTAGCCATTGTGGGCTAAAAATGACCACTTGATTTGTTTTCTTAAAAAAACGTTTGACCTAACCCCGTCAAATCACTATTATGCACCCCGTTGTCAACGAGGTCACTCGTAGAGAATAGTAAGTAACGGCGATTAGCGCAGTTTGGTAGCGCACTTGGTTTGGGTCCAAGGGGTCGCAGGTTCAAATCCTGCATCGCCGACCATTTTTTTATAATTTAATTATAATCGAATAGCTTATTGGTAAACTATGAAGTTTTCGATGCGCCCATAGCTCAGCTGGATAGAGCAACGCCCTTCTAAGGCGTCGGTCGAAGGTTCGAATCCTTCTGGGTGCGCCATTTGAAAACATGTAAATATAGCGGTGATTGTAGCTCAGTTGGTAGAGCCCCGGATTGTGATTCCGGTTGTCGTGGGTTCGAGCCCCATCAGTCACCCCATTTACAAGAATATCGGCGATTAGCGCAGTTTGGTAGCGCACTTGGTTTGGGTCCAAGGGGTCGCAGGTTCAAATCCTGCATCGCCGACCACTTTCTCAAAGTGGTTTTAAACGCTCTGTTTAATTGTTCAGTATGAAAAAAGAAGCTTAGCCTTCAATGTCGGCGATTAGCGCAGTTTGGTAGCGCACTTGGTTTGGGTCCAAGGGGTCGCAGGTTCAAATCCTGCATCGCCGACCATTTTCTTATTTACAACTCCTCTGTATTTTTTTAAATCTATTTTTCTATTGCTATAAATAAAACTCACTTAAACCTCTGAAAACAACGGTTAGCCTGTTTTTTACTCGGTTAGGTGCTGTAGTACCCAATCTATCCCAAATAATTGCCCCCCATACTCGACTATCATAAATATTAGGTTATAATGCCGCGTCTATTGTTTAACATAGTGCCCTAAGGGCAAAGCAGCAATGGTATCTCATGGTAGCGACGGATGCTTTTAAGTGTGAAAAATCGCTTAAACTTTATCAAGACTCATGCAGATCACTTTGTTTGTAAGGAAGGCGAACAGTCGCCAAAATTGAATATTGAGGTAAATCATGCAAGTTTCTGTTGAGACGACCCAAGGCCTTGAGCGCCGTATAACTATCACCGTTCCTGCAGAGAACGTTGAGACCGAAGTAAAAAAACGCCTACAACAACTGTCAAAAACACAGCGTATAGATGGTTTCCGTGCTGGTAAGGTACCTGTATCTGTAATTAACAAGCGTTTTGGCGCTGCAGTTCGTCAAGAAGTTGCTGGCGAAGTAATGCAACGTAACTACATTGAAGCAATCGTTGCTGAAAAAATTAACCCTGCTGGCGCGCCTTCATTCGCTCCTAAATCACTTGAAGCAGGTAAAGACTTAGAATTCTCAGCTACATTTGAAGTTTACCCTGAAGTTGAAGTTCAAGGTTTAGACAAAATTGCTGTTGAAAAACCAGCGGTAACAGTAACTGACGAAGACTTAGCAAACATGCTAGAAACTCTTCGTAAGCAACACGCAGAATGGGCTGAAGTTGATACAGCTGCCGGCGAAAGTGACCGTGTAACAGTTGATTTCGTAGGTACTATCGACGGTGAAGTATTTGAAGGCGGTAAAGCTGATGACTTCCCATTAGAGCTTGGTCAAGGTCGTATGATCCCAGGTTTTGAAGATAACATCGTTGGTAAAAAAGCAGGCGAAGAAGTTGTTGCAGATGTAACATTCCCTGAAGATTACCATGCTGAAAACCTTAAAGGTAAAGCAGCTCAATTCACTATCACAGTGAAAAAAGTAGAAGCGCAAGAGCTTCCTGAATTAAGCGAAGAGTTTGCAACTAAATTCGGTGTTACCGAAGGCGGCGTAGACGCGCTTAAAGAAGAAGTTAAAAAGAACATGACGCGTGAACTTGACCAAGCGGTTAAAGCTAACGTTAAAGACCAAGCAATAAAAGGTCTTTTAGAAAACAACGAAATTGAAGTGCCAAAAGCACTTGTTGATCAAGAAGTTGACGCATTACGTCAGCAAGCAGCTCAACGTTTTGGCGGCGACGCTAAAAACATGCCTGAGCTTCCAGCTGAATTGTTCCATGAGCAAGCTGTAACACGCGTTAAAACTGGTCTTTTATTAGGCGAAGTAATCAAAGCTAACGACATTAAAGTTGATGATGCTAAAGTTGAAGCATTAATTGCAACAGTGGCTTCTGCATACGAAGATCCAACTGAAGTAGTAGAATACTACAAAGCAAATGATCAACTTATGCAACAAATGCGTAATGTTGCAATGGAAGAGCAAGCTGTTGAAGCTATTTTAGCTAAAGCAAATGTTTCAGACGTTGAAAAAGCATTTGATGACATCATGAATCCGCAGCAAGGTGCTTAATAAGTCATTGACTTAAGCTCTCGCTAACGATTAAATGGCTCGTGTTACACTGTTTAAACAGCGTGCCCGGGCCATTTTTAGTTTTTGGCTCTTAATTTGCGAAAAACGATAACTATGCTTCCTTATAATAAGGATAAGTATAAGCGCATAAGGAATTAAATAAGTATGAATACTGGTATTACAGATCCCCTAAATGCATTGGTCCCTATGGTTGTTGAGCAAACACCAAAAGGTGAGCGCTCGTATGATATTTATTCGCGACTTTTAAAAGAGCGTATTATTTTTTTAACAGGCCAAGTTGAAGACAACATGGCAAACCTAATTTTAGCGCAAATGCTATTTTTAGAATCAGAGAACCCTGATAAAGATATTTTCTTATACATAAATTCACCGGGTGGCTCAGTAACTGCTGGTATGGCAATTTACGACACAATGAACTTTATCAAACCTGATGTGAGTACTATTTGTGTAGGACAAGCAGCGAGCATGGGGGCATTTTTGCTTACCGCTGGTGCTAAAGGTAAACGTTTTTGCTTACCTAACTCACGTGTAATGATCCACCAACCTTTAGGTGGTTTCCAAGGTCAGGCGTCTGACTTTGAAATACACGCCAAAGAAATACTATCTATTAAAGATAAGCTAAATCGCTTAATGGCAGAACACACGGGTCAGCCGTTAGATGTGATTTCAAAAGATACTGATCGTGACAACTTCATGAGCGCTTCAGAAGCTGTAGAGTACGGCTTAGTTGACTCAGTATTTGCAAATCGCGATAAAAAGTAAGCGCTTGGTGAGCAGGGGACCTGTTAATCACTTTTAGTTACTATGCGAAAAACAATAAATTTTGTTATAGTTAAGCGTATTGAAATAGCCACCATAAATTTTGGTGGCCAACGTAATAAGATGAGGTAGCTGAATGTCTGACACTCCTACAGACGGCGACAAAAGTAATAAATTGTTATACTGCTCTTTTTGTGGCAAGAGCCAGCACGAAGTACGCAAATTAATTGCAGGCCCTTCAGTATACGTTTGTGATGAATGTGTAGAGTTGTGTAACGATATTATCAGGGAAGAGATCAAAGATATTGCTCCTAAGCATGACTCGTCTGATAAACTACCTGTTCCAAAAGAAATTCGAAAACACCTAGACGACTACGTTATCGGCCAAGACCATGCGAAAAAAGTATTGTCTGTTGCTGTTTACAACCATTACAAACGTCTTCGTAATCAATCAACCAAGCAAGATATTGAGCTTAGCAAAAGTAATATTTTGCTAATAGGTCCGACTGGTAGTGGTAAAACATTACTAGCAGAGACGCTGGCTCGTTTACTTGACGTACCGTTTACAATGGCTGATGCAACGACACTTACCGAAGCCGGTTACGTGGGCGAGGATGTAGAAAATATCATCCAAAAACTATTGCAAAAATGCGACTACGATGTGGAAAAAGCACAGCGTGGCATTGTATACATTGATGAAATAGACAAAATTTCTCGCAAATCAGATAACCCATCAATCACGCGCGATGTGTCGGGTGAAGGTGTGCAACAAGCATTACTTAAGCTGATTGAGGGTACGATTGCTTCTGTGCCTCCTCAAGGTGGACGCAAACACCCACAGCAAGAATTTTTACAAGTAGATACGTCTAAGATCTTGTTTATTTGTGGTGGTGCGTTTTCAGGGCTTGATAAAGTAATTGAGCAACGTAGCCATAAAAATACTGGCATTGGTTTTGGCGTTAGTGTTAAAGAGTCTGCAGAAACGCGTTCTTTAAGCGAGACGTTTAAAGACGTAGAGCCTGAAGACTTAGTGAAATACGGTTTAATACCTGAATTTATTGGCCGTTTACCTGTAGTTGCTACACTCACAGAGCTAGATGAAGCTGCACTCGTACAGATTCTAAGTGAGCCTAAAAACGCGATTACTAAACAGTTCTCAGTGTTGTTTGGTATGGAAGATGTAGAGCTTGAGTTCCGTGATGATGCTTTATCTGCTATCGCTCACAAAGCGATGGTTCGTAAAACCGGTGCACGTGGTCTTCGCTCTATCGTAGAAGGTATTTTACTAGATACCATGTACGAACTTCCATCTATGGATGATGTCAGCAAAGTAGTTATTGACGAAACGGTAATTAAAGGTGAGTCTGATCCAATCTTGATATATGAAAATAATAATCAAGATAAAGCAGCATCTGAATAGTTTTTAAGCTATTTGCATTAAAAAGGAGCCTAGGGCTCCTTTTTTTATAATTAATTTAAACGAGTCGGGGAAAATTGTTGAACTTTAATGTGGTTATCCCCATATACTTGAGTAATCTTTTAAATAAATGAAGTGCGAAGAGAAATATAATGACGCTTGAGAGAACCGACCAAGTCGAAATCCCAGTGCTAGCACTGCGCGATGTTGTGGTGTACCCACACATGGTGATCCCGCTTTTTGTAGGCCGTGAAAAATCAATAAAATGCCTTGAAGCGGCAATGGATAAAGACAAACAAATTTTCTTGGTTGCACAAAAAGATGCAACTGTAGACGAACCAGAGCAAGATGATATTTATCGCATTGGTACTATTGCAACTGTACTTCAATTATTAAAACTCCCTGACGGAACAGTAAAAGTATTGGTAGAAGGCACACAGCGCGCTGAAATCAAAGACTTCGTTGATAACGACGAGTTTTTTGTTGCCGATGCTCAATTTATTGAATCAGATTTAATTGATGAACAAGAGCAAGATGTATTTATTCGAAGCGCAATTAGCCAATTTGAAGGCTATGTAAAGCTCAATAAAAAAATTCCACCAGAAGTGCTCACTTCGGTATCAGGTATTGATGAACCAGCGCGACTTGCAGACACAATGGCTGCGCATATGCCGTTAAAAGTGCCTGAAAAACAAAAAGTGCTAGAAATTTCAAGCGTGACAGAGCGCTTAGAATACCTAATGGCCCTGATGGAAGGTGAAATCGACTTATTGCAGGTTGAGAAGAAAATTCGTACCCGCGTTAAAAAGCAGATGGAAAAATCTCAGCGCGAGTATTACCTCAACGAGCAGATGAAAGCCATTCAAAAAGAGCTTGGTGAACTTGATGATGTTCCTGATGAGTTTGAAGCGCTCAAAAAGCGTATTGAAGAATCGGGTATGTCATCAGAAGCACAAGAAAAAGCCACGACAGAACTTAATAAACTTAAGATGATGTCGCCAATGTCCGCTGAGGCAACGGTTGTACGTTCTTACATCGACACATTAATTAACGTGCCATGGAAAAAACGTTCAAAAGTTAAAAAAGATTTGGCTGGTGCACAAAAAATATTAGACAGCGAACACCATGGTCTTGATAAAGTAAAAGAACGTATTTTAGAGTACCTAGCGGTACAACAGCGTACTAACAAGCTTAAAGGGCCAATTTTGTGCCTTGTAGGACCTCCAGGTGTCGGTAAAACATCACTTGGTCAGTCTATTGCTCGTTCTACTGGCCGTAAGTATATTCGTATGGCGTTAGGCGGTGTTCGTGATGAAGCCGAAATCCGAGGCCATCGTCGAACGTATATTGGTTCTATGCCTGGTAAGCTAATTCAAAACATGACAAAAGTAGGGGTTAAAAACCCACTATTTTTGTTAGATGAAATCGACAAAATGTCTTCAGATATGCGCGGCGACCCAGCTTCAGCATTGTTAGAAGTACTGGATCCTGAGCAAAACAGCCATTTTGCTGATCATTATCTTGAAGTAGATTTTGATTTATCGGATGTTATGTTTGTCGCTACTTCGAATAGTTTTAACATCCCTGGTCCTCTTTTAGACCGTATGGAAGTTATTCGTTTGTCAGGATATACAGAAGACGAAAAGCTTAATATTGCAAAAGAGCACCTGATCACTAAGCAAGTAAAGCGTAATGGCTTAAAAGACAACGAGATTGAAATAGACGATAGTGCAATTATCGGCATTATTCGCTATTACACACGTGAAGCGGGTGTCCGTAATCTAGAGCGAGAAATTTCTAAGTTGTGCCGCAAAGCTGTTAAAAATATTCTGATTGAAAAAGATACTAAAACGGTGACTATTAATCAAGATAATTTAGAAGAGTACTTAGGCGTTCAACGTTTTGACTATGGTAAAGCAGAAGATGGTGATCGAATTGGTCAAGTTACAGGTCTTGCATGGACTGAGGTTGGTGGTGATTTACTGACAATCGAATGTGCAGCCGTGCCAGGAAAAGGTAAATTGACTTACACCGGTTCACTTGGCGATGTAATGCAAGAGTCGATTCAAGCAGCAATGACCGTTGTGCGTAATCGTGCTGATACTTTTCGCATTAACAGTGATTTTTATGAAAAGCGTGACATTCATGTTCACGTTCCTGAAGGTGCAACACCAAAAGATGGCCCAAGTGCTGGTGCAGCCATGGTGACTGGTCTGGTGTCGAGTTTAACAGGTAATCCAGTTAAAGCTGATGTTGCTATGACTGGCGAAATAACGCTTCGTGGTGAAGTTCTGCCTATTGGTGGCTTAAAAGAGAAGTTACTAGCTGCGCACCGTGGTGGAATAAAAACCGTTATTATTCCAAAAATTAACGAACGTGACTTAAAAGAGATCCCAGATAACGTACTGGCAGGTCTTGATATTCACCCAGTTACATGGATTGATGAGGTGTTAAAACTTGCTTTGGTACATCCTGTTGAGAGTTTTTCAGTCGAAACAGAGAAAAAGCAGTAAAAAACGTAAAAAAAGTGCTTTTTAGGGCTTTTCAAATCTAAACGGTATGATAAGTTAAGCACTGGTTTTCAAGCCTAGGCCTTATGTGGCCTAGGCTCAAGAAAAATATAATCATGTGAGCATTACAAGTTTGCTCTAAAATTTTCAAAAAAGTGATGTTAGTTTAAAAAACCATCGCTCTTGATAATAACAATGAAAGAGGATGATATTGTGAATAAATCTCAATTAATCGATCAAATCGCAGCTGATGCTGACATTTCTAAAGCGGCTGCAGGTCGTGCACTTGATTCATTCATCGAATCTGTATCTGGCGCGCTTAAAGATGGCGACTCAGTTGCACTTGTTGGTTTTGGTACTTTCTCAGTACGTGAACGTGCTGCACGAGCTGGCCGTAACCCACAAACTGGTGAAACTATTCAAATCGCTGCTGCAAACATTCCAGCTTTCAAAGCCGGTAAAGCGCTTAAAGACGCAGTAAACTAATCAATAGTTTAAACAGATTAGTTATGGCGAAAGTAAAGTTACTTAATCAGCCTAACAGTTGAATTGAGTAACTTTACCGCTAGTTACTTCAAGTGAAAAAGCGTATCTGGTAAGATACGCTTTTTTTACATGTGACAAGGTATTGAGCCTTGATCAAAAAGAGATAAACAAATGCTTGAGAAAATCAGAGAAGGTTCGCAAGGACCTGTAGCCAAAATAATTTTAGGCGCGGTGATTTTATCTTTTGCTTTAGCAGGGATCGGTAGTTACCTAGGTCAAACCACGGAACAACCTGTTGCTGAAGTAAACGGAGTTAAAATTAGCCAAACGGAATTTAACCGCGCGTACCAAAACGAACGTAATCGTTTAGAGCAACAATTTGGTGAGTACTTTACACAAATTGCTGCAGATCCAAATTATATGGCACAAATTCGTCAAGGTGTAATTGACCGTTTAGTACAACAAGAATTGCAATCACAGTTAGCGGCAGAATTAGGCCTTCGCGTAAGCGATGATACAGTTCGTAAAACAATTTTAGAATTGCCTTACTTCCAACTTGGCGATAAATTTAATAACGATCGTTATTTACAAGTAATTCGTCAAATGAACTTCCAACCAGATACTTTTCGTGAATACCTTCGCGAAGACATGACACGCAGTCAGTTAGTATCAGCAGTTGCAGGCACAGACTTTGCGCTTGAAAGCGAGCTTAAAAGTGCTATTGCTCTTCAACAACAAACTCGTAGCATTGATTACTTAGTAATTAATAAAGAGTCACTTGCAGATAATGTTGAAGTATCAGAGCAAGAAGTTTCAGATTACTATGACCTAAATGCATCGCAGTTTTTATCACCAGAACTTATCTCGGTGAACTATGTCGAATTGAAAGCTGAAAATATAGTTGTTGGTTCAGTGACTGAAGAAGATGTGAAAGCGTCTTATGAGCAAAATAAGGCGCAATATGTTGAGCCTGAAAAACGTCGTGTGTCTCACATATTAATAGATAATAGTGAAGACGATGATGCAGCTAAAGCTAAAGTTGATGCGCTTTATGCTGAGCTTCAACAAGGTGCAGACTTTGCTGAACTCGCAGAGTCTTCATCTGATGATATCGTTAGCGCAGAGATGGGCGGTGACCTTGATTGGATTGAACGTGATGTAATGGATCCTGCATTTGAAGATGCAGCATTTTCACTTGAAGCGAAAGGTGATTTTTCAGAAGTGGTTGCGTCAGAGTTCGGTTATCACATCATTAAACTGACTGATATTCAGGCACAACAAGTTAAACCATTTGATGATGTAAAAGCGGACTTACGTGCTGAATTAGAGCGTGCTGAAAAAATTGATGCATTTTACGATAAGCAAACCGAAATGGGTGCAATTGCGTTTGAAATTTCAGATCGTTTAGATGATGCAGCAGAAGTTGCTGAACTAGAAGTTCAGTCAACCCCTCTTTTAGCATTGAACGCTTTACCTGAGCCGTTAAATACACCGGCTGTTATTACTGCACTAACATCTGTTGACTTACTTGAAGACAAAGTTAACTCTGAAGTTATTGAGTTGGGCGATGAGCACATTGTTATCGTGCGTATTAACGAGCATCAGCCAGCGTCAACCAAACCTTTAAGTGATGTAAGTGAACAGATTAAAACACGCTTGGTAAATGACAAGACCTCTGAGCTTGCCAAAGATAAAGCGCGTAGTTTGTTTGCTGAAATTCAAGCAGGTAAAAGTTTGAATGATATTGCAACTGAGCAAGGTTTAACGCTTCGTCAAGAGTCACAACTAAATCGTCAAAGTTTTGCTGTCTCGCCAGCGATTGTTACTCAGGCATTTAAAATGGCTCACCCAGCAGACACTGCAGTGGTAGATGTTGTTGACTTAAATAACGGTGATGCAGCGATTGTTGCACTTAACTCGGTGACAGATGCTACAGTAACGGCTGATATTGACCCACAAGCTAAACAAAGCATTACAATGGCTCAAGCAAACAAAAACTATATGGTTTTCATAGAGTCGCTTAAAGCTAAAGCTGAACTTAATTTACCAGTAGTTGAACAAGCTGCTGAATAAGTTAATTTTGGTTATTAAAAAAGGCGCTTATGAGCGCCTTTTTTATTGTTTTAAATTCGAGTGTGTTTATACTACTGCGTAATAATACCAATCATTTTAGGGCGCTAGATAGGCCTTGCAATAAATTCAATACGGTTACCGCTAGGCTCTCTTATCATCATGTGCTGCGCAGGGCCTTTACCTAAATTCTCTGGTGCAAATTCTATAGTATTATTATTTTGCATTTTTAAGTGCTTATGCAGCCTGCTTAACTTTTCAATACTCTTAACACTGAGTGCTAAATGGTGTAGGCCCACATTTTTTGCTCGATTAAACTCTACACGTTTTTCATTATTCTTAATTCGCCACAATGTAATGGTTGTTTTTTTATTAGATAAAAAGTACGCAGGATAAGTTGGATCATTTCCCAGCACTTTAAAACCAAGCACATCAGTAAAAAACGCTTTAGATGAATTTAAATCTGAAACAGTTAAACCTAAATGATCGATTCCGCCAACCTAGTTTTTAACTTTGTTAGAGGGCTCGGCAATAGCAGAGGCTGATAAAATCAGTAGGGGAGTAATACTAAGTAGTGTGTGTTTGAGCATGGAGTGGCCTTGTTAAAAAGTAAAAGTTAATAACAAGACCTTCTAAAATGCACTTACATAACAAAAAACTGCATTAACAGCTTAATAGACGCTGCGTTATTTTTGACTGAGGATTATTAAATACATTTTCTGTTAAACCATACTCAACCACCTCGCCTTTATCTAGCACAATGACTTGATCACTAATATGGCGTACTAAACTAAGGTGATGGGTGATCATGACATAAGTTAAACCCGTTTCACGTTGTAACTTGAGTAATAAATTTACTATTTGGGCACGTATAGAAGGGTCTAAAGACGATACGGCTTCATCGAGCACCATCACTTTAGGATCTAAAATAAGCGCTCTGGCAAAAGCCACACGTTGTAATTGGCCAACACTGAACATATGTGGATAGTAATGTTGGTGATCGACTAGCAATCCAACTTTAGAGAGTGTTGTATTTATTTTTTCTGAGCGCTCTTCTTCATCAAAGTCCGTATTGTATTGCAAGCAATCATCAAGCATGTCGCCAATAGTTAAACCTGGGTTTAACGACGCCCCTGAGTCTTGAAAAATCATTCTAATGTGACGACATTGGTTATCACGAATACCGTTATCTTCTATTACATTGCCTTCAAGTAATATTTGCCCAGCGTTTGCGTTATCGGCACCGGCAAGTAACTTAGCTAACGTACTTTTCCCCGAGCCTGTTTCACCAATTACGGCAATGGTTTCACCTTTACCAATACAAAAAGAAATGTTTTTTAGCACTTCAAATTTTTTGCGTTTAAATAAACCCGCTCGCACATCAAATGTTTTAGATAGCGCTTGTACTTTGAGAGTAGGCTGCATTACTTCACCTCCTTTATAAGCGGAAAGTGACAAGCGTAGCTGTGCCCACTGTGTTTAGTGAGAGCAGGTGTAACTACACATTCTTTTTGTGCTTGTGGGCAACGTGGCCCAAGTCGGCAACCAATTGGTAAATGTTGTAAAGTAGGAATAGTACCTTTAAGCGCATAAAACGGTTCTTTATGAGCTAAGCCTTGCTCGTAATCTGGCAAGCTTTTCAAAAGTGCTTGGGTGTATGGATGGCGAGGTTGCTTAAATATTTTATGAGTTGGACCTGCTTCAACCATTTGCCCGCAATACAAAACATGAATCCCATGAGACCAATCAGCAATCTCTTCAAGCTCATGTGAAATCATTAAAATAGACATATTCTTGAGTTGATTGAGGCTTTTTAATAACCTAAACACTTGCGCACGGGTAGTACTCTCAAGTGCCGTAGTCGGCTCATCAGCAATTAATAGCTTAGGTGTTCGGGCAATTGCCATTGCAATCATTACCTTTTGACACACACCTTCTGAGAGCTCATGAGGGTAGCTGTCTAGTACCGCTTCATGGTTTTTAATACCAACTTTATGGATAAGTGCTTTAACGCGGTCTTTTCGTTCGCGATTTCGTTTTAAAAAGAATCCTTTGCGAGCGACTTCAGGTAAGGTTTCAGCAATTTGATTAAAAATTTTCGCTGTAGGGTCAAGGCAACGGCTAGGATCTTGATAGATCATTGCAATATCTTTGCTAACCGTTTGTCTGCGTTGCTCCGGAGTGAGGCGCATTAGGTCAACACCACGCCAGTGAATTCTATCAGCGGTTATATTCCAGCGTTCGTTTAATACACCTACTATTGCTTTTGCGATTAGGCTTTTACCTGAGCCTGACTCACCTACAAGCGCATGCACTTCACCTTCTTTTAAGCTAAAGCTGACCCTATCAACTGCTCTTATAACTGTTTCTGAAGTGCGCAGTTCAATGGTTAAATTTCTAACATCTAATAATTGCATTTAATCGGCCTTGCGCTCTTTTAGCACTTGTCTAAGTCCATCGCCTACTAAATTGGTCGATAATACCGCTAAAAATAATAATACGCCTGGTAAGGCAACCGTCCAAGGTGCTAAATAAATTAGGCCAAGGTTTTCTGCCAATATGGCACCCCATTCAGTGGTTGGGGGTTGTGCGCCTAACTTTAAAAAACCCAACGCAGAAATATCTAGTATGGCCGTAGACAGTGCCATAGTAAAAATAACCACTATGTGTTCGTAAATATTAGGAAAAATACCGCGCGATATAATATGCCAATTTGAAGCGCCGTCGAGCTTAAACGCCGTAATGTAATCTTTGCTTAGCTCTTCTACTATTAGGTTTCTAATCGAGTGAATAAACTGAGGTAGTAAGGCTAAAATAATAGCCCATACTGTATTCATCAAGCCCGGGCCTAATACTGCAATAATGATAATAGCCAATAATAAAGACGGTATTGAAAGAGTGATATCAAGTAAGTGGTTCAAAAAGCTAGAACGCATACCTCGACTAATGCCAGCAAATGTGCCGACTAATACACCAATTATGGTGGTCAATAATGCAGCGACGACCGATAAACCAAATGTATAGGTTGCGCCGTTCATTAAACGCGACAACACATCACGTCCTAAATCATCAGTGCCTAAAATAAAACGCACATCGCCCATTTCTCGCCATGAGGGTGGAATAAGTAGCGCATCACTGTGCTGTTGGTTTACCCCATAAGGCGCTAAAAATGGTGCGCTGGCAGCGAGCAAGGCAAATGCCAAAAACACCCATAAACCAACAAGGGCAGGGTGGTTATTTTTAAATTTTCGCCAAAATCGCGCCAGTGGCGATTTATTCGACTCTTCAGAAAATACCTTAAACTTTGCCATGGGCTTGGTTCCGTGAGAGTGGGTCGAATATACTATAAAGAAGTTCGGTTGTTATAGTGGCTAAAATAACAAATAAGGATACAGCCATTAGGCCTCCCTGAATTGCAGGAAAGTCGCGCTGGTAAATGCTGTCTATCAACCAGCGGCCAATACCAGGCCACGAAAAAATAACTTCGGTGATCATAGCAAGCGTTATTAGTGTACTGAATTGCAAACCAATTTTTTTAATTACCGGTAAAAGCGCATTGCGTAGTGCATGATGCATGATTAATTGGCGTCGGTTTAACCCCTTCGCGCGTGCTGTTTTAATAAAGTTTTGATCCATTATTTTCAACATTGATTCACGGGTAAATCTTACAAGCACGGTGGTTGGATATGTGGCAAGCACAATTGTGGGCAAAGTTAAGTGGTGTAATGCATCTAAAAATGCCATTCCTTTATACGGAAAGCCGGCAAGCATGATATCAATGAGCATAAACCCGCTGGCCGCTGGAATTTCATAAAGAAGCCCCATTCTACCCGACATAGGAAACCACCCCAATTTGAGCGAAAAAATCATAATTAGTAATAAAGCTAACCAGAATACAGGCATAGAATAGCCCACAATGGTGGTTGAATTAATAAGCTTATCTGGCCAGCGATTGTAATATGCTGAGCCTAAAATACCAGCAGGCACGCCAACAAATATAGACACAATAAGTGCATACACACTAAGCTCTAACGTCGCTGGTAATAAATCAAGAATATGTGAAAAAACATTGTCGCCAGAGGCAAACGATAATCCCCAATCACCCTGAAAAACTCGCCCTAAAAAGGCGAGGTATTGCATAAAATAATTACTGTTATAAAAGTATTTATCTTCTAATTGCGTATTTTGAGAAAAATTATTACTCGGAACGCCACTTAAATTACTTAATGGATCACCAGGGAATAAGTACGCCAACGAAAATGTAAAAATGCTGAGCATGAGCAACATAAAAAGTAATAAACCAAGGCGGCGTAAAATATAATCGAGGATCATTACTTTTTCCTCGCATTGGCTAACGAAATAGCCCCAAATGGGCCAAGCTCTATGCCGTCTACATCGGCACTGCTTGCTTGAAACCGCAACCCATGAGCAATGGGCAACAAGGGTAATTCATCCATAATAAGCGACTGCACATCGGCATAGTATTTTTTTCGCATATTTAAGTCTGTCGTATCGAGTGCTTGCGCCAGTAATAGATCAAATTTAGGGTTGCACCAATTGGCTGGGTTTTTGCCACTAAATGTTGCTGAGCAGCTTAATAACGGGCTAAAGAAGTTATCGGGGTCTGGCGTATCTGCTGCCCAGCCGAGGAGCACGCTATCGTGTCTGTGCTCTCCAATTCGCTGAATAAACGTATTCCACTCGTATTCTACAATACTGACGTTAACACCTACTTTGCGTAAGTCACTTTGCATTAGTTCAGCCATTTTACGTGCATTGGGGTTATAAATACGACTCACTGGCATGGCCCAAATATTCATATCAAACCCATCAGAAAAGCCGGCTTCAGCGAGTAGCTTTTTAGCAAGATCAGGGTCAAATGATGGCATACTTGTTTGAGCGTTAAAAGCCCATGAGGTTGGTGGTAACATCGATTCGGCACGTGTTCCATTACCGTAATATACCGCTTGCATTATTTTATCTGTATCAATGGCATGTGCAAGCGCCTTGCGAACTCGAATGTCGTCAAAAGGTGGGCGTTCTGTGTTAAAAGCCCAGTATCCAACATTGAGGTTGGTTTCTTTTTCAATATTAATATCTTCACGCTGAGCTAAAATACTTAATTGTGCGCTACTTGGGTGCGCAGCTAAATCGCACTCTTTAGTTAACAGCTTTGCAATGCGCGCTGTGCCATTAGGGGTAATGTCGTAAACGAGTTGTTCAAGGGCAACGTCGTGTTTCCAATAATCGGGGTTACGGTAAAAGCGGACTAAATTATCACGTCGATATTCACGATAAATATAAGGACCAGTGCCCACAGGGTATTGATCAAAAAATTCTTCTTGCTCTGCCGCTTTGCGTTTCATTGCATACTCGGCCGATAAAACAACCGCAAAGTCAGTGGCCATGTTAGCTAAAAAACTACTTTCAGCATTAAATAATTCAAATCTAACTTGGTGGTCAGACACGCGAACAATTTTACGAATAAGCTGATCAACGCCTACACTTTGAAAATAAGGGTAACTGGCATCACCCACAAAATGATAAGGGTTGTACACATCAAATAAGCGGCTAAAGGTAAAAATTACGTCATCGGCGTTAAAAGTCCGGCTAGGTGTAAAGTACGCGGTGGTATGAAATGGTACGTCTTTTCGAAGAGTAAAGGTGACCGATTTACCATCTTTACTTACTTTCCAATCTGTTGCGAGTTCGCTCTGAAACTCAGCAGTAACCGGATCAATACTTATTAAGCGGTCATAAAGCTGATTGGCAATAATATCAATAGTTGAGCCTGTGGTTGTCACTTGTGGGTTAAACGACACAGGGTTTGCCTCGGCGCAATAGACCAAGCCTTGGTTTTTTTCTTCAATAACGCGTTCTTCACTATCTAAGCAGCCAACTAAAGTGCCTGCTAGTAAAGCAAGTAAAAATTTATGCACACGCATAACCTCTAACTATTGTTGATCCAACAAATTGTATTTTTTTAGATACCCACGTAATTGATGATACGTTAAACCAAGGACTTCTGCAGTTTTCTTTTGATTAAATTGGCTGTGCTCAAGCGCTTTGTTAATCATATTTATTTCAAATTCATTTGAGCGTTCTTTTAAGCTACAAGGAAATTGAATATTGGCTTCAACTTTTTGCTCAGAAACGTTTACAGGCGCTGCAACAGAAACAGGCTCAGCACTAACATGTTGAGTGGTTATTGGTGCTTTAATACGCGCTTTAGGTCTAAATGGACTTTCGAATGGGTCTAAAATAATCTGGTGAACGGGAATATGTTCACTTCCGTGGCGATATAAGCTACGTTCAACCACATTTTTAAGCTCACGAATATTACCAGGCCAGTTATACGATAAAAGCGTTTCTGTAGCGCTTCGAGTAAACCCGCTGAATAGCTCCCACTCTAAATCGCGTGCCATGTTCATCGCAAATTGCTCTGCAAGCAGCATAATATCGTCTTGACGTTCACGCAGTGGGGGAAGCGTTATTACATCAAATGCTAATCTATCAAGTAAATCACTTCTAAACTCACCTTGTTCAGCAAGGTGTGGTAAGTCTTCATTGGTGGCGCATACTAGGCGAGTATCTACTTTTACAGTTTGCTTGCCGCCAACACGTTCAAACTCACCATACTCTATAACGCGTAGGAGTTTTTCTTGTACCATGGCTGATGTATTTGCTAATTCATCCAAAAATAGTGTACCGCTGTTAGCTCGTTCAAAACGGCCTTCGTGACGTTTACTGGCCCCCGTAAATGCGCCGCTTTCATGACCAAACAATTCACTTTCGAGCAGGTTCTCGTTCAATGCAGCACAATTTAGTTTTACGTAGTTTTGATCCCAACGTTTAGATAAAAAATGCAGGCGGGCAGCTATAAGCTCTTTACCTGTGCCTCGTTCGCCAATAATAAGCACCGGCTTATCTAGATTAGCTAGTTGCGATACTTGATCCAACACAGATAAAAAGCTGTCTGATTGGCCCAGTAAATTGTCTTGTTGGCGATATTGGCTCATATTCCCTAAGTCTTAGTCATTTTTACTAACTGTTAGTGTATTTCATAATTATGAATAACTAAAGTAATTTGTATATTTAGTTTAACTTAATGAAAATACAGTGTATTTTAGTTTTTAAAAAGTTGGCAAGCATATTGATACTAGTTAAAGCAGACTAACTAAGTTTTAATTACAGAGGTAAATGTTATGGGAATTTTTTCACGTTTTGCAGATATTGTTAATTCTAATATCAATGCCATTTTAGATAAAGCAGAAGACCCAGAAAAAATGGTGCGTCTGATTATCCAAGAAATGGAAGATACACTAGTAGAGGTTCGCTCTACGTCAGCTAAAACTCTGGCAGAGAAAAAAGAAATTGTTCGCCGCCTAGATACACTTAAAGTTCAAGTAAGTGACTGGCAAGAAAAAGCTGAGTTAGCACTTAGTAAAGACCGCGAAGATTTAGCTCGTTCAGCATTGCTCGAAAAGCAAAAGTCGGCAGATGCAGTGACGGCTGTTGAAGGTGAACTTGAGCATGTAGAGTCTCATATTGAGAAGCTTCAGCAAGAAGTGACCACGTTACAAGAAAAGTTAGCTGATGCTAAATCACGTCAAAAGGCAATAATTCTTCGTCAGCGTTCAGCTGAGTCGCGCCTAGAAGTGAAAAAAGCACTTGATAGCTCGAAGGTAGAAGATGCACTTAATCGCTTTGAACGTTACGAAACTAAAATTGATGGACTAGAATCTCAAATAGAGTCTTACGATTTAGGTAAGCAAACGTTAGCAGACGAAATTGCTGATTTACAAAAAAATGAAAAAATTGATGATGAGCTAGCTGAACTTAAAAAGAAGCTTGCTGATAAGTAATTTACGCAGGGGCATGTAATGTGCCCCACTGCTTAACAAATTTGAACGGATTGTCAGGAGAGGGTTATGTTTGATCCAGAGATACTAGTTGCACCATTTATCTTGTTTATGATTTTTGTTGCGCCACTGTGGTTAATTTTACACTACCGTAGCAAAAAACAAGTAAGCCAAGGGTTAAGTGAACACGAACATCGCCAGTTATTAGAACTAGCACACAAAGCTGAACGTATGGCTGATAGAGTCGAAACACTTGAAGCATTGCTAGACCAAGAGTCACCACAATGGAGACGCAAAGTATGAATGCCAAACGCGAATTATTAAGAGACCCACAACGCGGTAAAATAGCCGGAGTATGTGCGGGATTAAGTGACTACTTTAATATGGAGTTATGGTTAGTTCGCATTATATTTGTTAGTGCGGTACTGCTAGCAGGTGGCCCATTGTTTGTGGTAGCGTACATTGCAGCGTGGTTTATATTAGACAAAAAAGAGCCAACGACTGCACATGCGAGCAGCTCAACAAAAGCTGACGATCCGTTAGAGGTAAAATTTAAAGTATGGCAAAAGGGTGAGCCACCGCGCCGCGCTTTACAAGATTTAAAAGAGCGTTTAGCGCGAGTAGATACACGCCTTCAGGATATGGAACGCCATGTTACCTCAAGCGAGTTTACGGTAAGCCGTGAAATCAACAAACTTTAAAGGATTTAATAGCACTTTGTTCGGTGATTAAGCATCAATGAAGTGCTAGCCCATTATGAGTCGTACTTCATTTGCTAAAAAGACCTTTAAAAGTATTAAAGGCAATGCCCAAAAAGCCCTCCACCGTAGTTTAGATCAGCATGTAAAATTGGCTGTAACTGGGTTAAGCGGTAGCGGTAAAACCGCCTTTATTACAGCTCTAGTCAAGCAGTTAACTACACAGGCTAACGATAAAAACCTCCCTTTTTTTGATGTAATGCGAGAGCAGCGCCACATAGCCACTAAAGTTGTACCGCAAGAGGCGTTAAAGGTCCCAACTTTTGACTATCCGCGAGCACTCAATGCTTTACTCCCAAGTGATGGGATGCCTACATGGCCTGCATCAACTGAGCGTATTAACACCTTGCGTTTGGCTATTAAATACCAAAGTGCCTCAGGGTTACGTGGGCATTTTTCGCCACAATCTACTCTGTATTTAGACATTATTGACTACCCAGGTGAATGGTTACTTGATTTACCTATGCTTGAGCAAAGTTATAGCCAGTGGTGCGAGCAGCAGTACCCGCTGTTATTACAGCACCCGCGTGTGAACACCTCTAGTGAATTTTTAAATGCGCTTGATCAGCTTGATTTAAACGCACCTGTAGATGAGAGCGTACTTGCGCAAATTGCTGAACTTTATCAACATATGCTTGTGGGCCTTAAAAAAGACACCAAACTAGCTATGTTACAACCTGGGCGAATGCTTATGCCTGGTGATTTAAAAGGCGCGCCGCTATTATTGTTTTTCCCTGTTAATTTTAAGCAGGTTAATAGCGATGATATTATTGCGGGGTCAAATTTAGAGCATCTCATTAAGCGCTTTAATGCCTATGTAAAAGAAGTGGTTAAGCCTTTTTATAACGAGCACTTTAAACATTTTGACCGCCAAATTGTGTTAGTTGATGTATTAAGTGCTTTAAACGAAGGCCACGAAACACTACAAGAGCAAAGTAGCGTAATCAACCAATTACTCGCTCACTTTAATTACGGCGAGTCGGGATTTTTTAAGCGCTTATTTAAACCCAACATAGATAAAATACTCTTTGCTGCCAATAAGTCAGATCACATAAGTGCCAAGCACCACAAAGACTTAGCACTTCTACTTGATTCGCTAGTGCATGAGCAAACTAACTATTTAAAATTTGATGGCGTACAAATAGAAACAATGGCTATGTCGTCAATTACTGCAACGCAGCCGCGTCAAGTTACCGATAAAGGCCAAACGCTAGAGTGTATTTACGGCAAGCCACTTAACGAGCAAGATTGGCTAACCTACTTACCCCCACAACCACCTAACCGCATGCT
This sequence comes from Pseudoalteromonas sp. APM04, assembly GCF_022809815.1. Taxonomy (NCBI): domain Bacteria; kingdom Pseudomonadati; phylum Pseudomonadota; class Gammaproteobacteria; order Alteromonadales; family Pseudoalteromonadaceae; genus Pseudoalteromonas; species Pseudoalteromonas sp. APM04. The sequence continues at coordinate 2,361,931 of NZ_CP094441.1, read as the reverse complement.
TAATAAAAATGAGTGGCCAGCGCAGGGTTTTGAGTTTTTGTCGTTTGCGCCTATGCCAACCCCCGACAAGCAACTTAAACATATTCGCCTTGATCATGTGATGCAGTATCTATTAGGAGACAAATTATCATGAGCGACACACAGCAAACTTTTCAAGCAGGTAGGCGAATTGATACCCAAGCAGATGAGCAAGTTGAGCCTACGCTTGCTCCTGCAAAAATAATTACTCAGGGTCAAAGTGAATACATTGAAGAGCCTGATGAAGAGTTTATAGAAGATGAAATAGACCTAGAGCCAGTATATAAAAAGTCAAAATGGCAAACGCTTAAAGGTGTGTTTGCCATAAGCTTTTTAGTACTGGTGTTACTTGAATTTGCTTATTCATTAGTGTTTGCATTTCAACAGTCGGTTGTTTTAGGCGGTGTGTATTTAACCGCAGTGGTAAGTGGTGTGCTTCTTATTGGGCGCATGTTATGGCGCGAATATAGAATGCTGCGCAGTTTAAAGCGTAATCAGTTACACCGCCAAGAAGCCGACAGACTCTTAAATAGTGAGCAAGTAGGCGGCGCATTACCGTGGCTTGAAAAACTAAACAAGCACCAAAAGCTTAATAATTTTGACAGCTTTAAAAAGCAAGTTGCACAGCATCACAGTGATAAAGAAATAATGACGCTTTACGCAAATAGCTTGCTTATAACGCAAGACACGCAAGCTAAAAAGCTTATAAACCGTTTTGCAACAGAGTCAGCTTTATTAGTTGCACTGAGCCCCATTGCGCTGGTGGATATGATGGCTGTGCTTTGGCGTGGTACTAAGTTAATTGAGCAAATAGGTAAAATTTATGGCATTGGTTTTGGTTACGCAAGCCGCATTAAGCTTTACCGTATGCTTATAAAACAAGTGATGTTTGTAGGCAGTGCAGAGCTTATCTCTGATTTAGCAGCCACTGCGCTCAGCGCAGAATTGCTTGGTAAGCTTTCTGGGCGAGCCGCACAAGGTGTGAGTGCAGGGATTTTTACAGCGCGAATTGGCTATAAAGCAATGGAGTTAAGTCGCCCATTACCTAAACTAGAACACAAGCGCAGCCTGTTGAAAGGGACCGTTCAGAGCATTGCAGGTAAAATTTTAAAACGAGGAAAAACAGAGCCCACACAATAACATGGAAATATTTGTGTACAGGTAAACGGGTAAACTTTGCACAAATAGCCATCTGAGCATCCGGCATGCTTGTGATTTAAACTGTGGTACGTTTTTATCTATGTCACTAACAACACATAATAAAAATGAGCACAAAGATAATGACCAAGCATCATCTTCATACACAATGTATCCATGGCCCGCAAAAAGCAAACGACCCACATGGCGCACTTACGTCGCCTTTGTATCAAACCTCAACCTTTCATTTTGAAAATGCAGCACAAGGTGCCGCACGATTTGCAGGTGAAGAACCCGGTTATATTTACACCCGTTTAGGTAACCCAACGACCACCGAACTTGAACAAAAGATAGCACAGCTAGAGGGCTGCGAAGCCGCTGCGGCAACGGCCACAGGCATGGGTGCTGTATCGGCATCGGTATTGAGTTTTTTATCACAGGGCGACCATCTTGTAGCATCAAGTGCATTATATGGTTGTACGTTCGCGTTTTTTGCACACATGTTACCGCGTTGGGGAATTGAAGTTACGTTTGTTGATATGACCAACGAGGACGAACTACGGGCTGCCATTAAACCTAATTCCAAAATGATATTTGTAGAAACACCAATAAACCCAACAATGGCTGTGATTGATTTAGCACTTATTGGCGCTATTGCTAAACAGCACAACTTAATTAGCGTGGTAGACAACACCTTTTTAACGCCATTGCTGCAATCACCAAAACAATATGGCATTGATATCATTATGCACAGTGCAACCAAATACATAAATGGCCATGGCGATGTGGTGGCAGGACTTGTGTGTGGATCGCTTGAGCATATTACCTTGATTAAAATGACCGTACTAAAAGACATTGGTGCAACTATAAGCCCACACGACGCATGGCTAATAAACCGTGGATTAAAAACTTTAGCCATACGCATGGAGCGTCACTGTCAGAGTGCACAAACAGTGGCTGAATACCTAGAGGCGCATCATAAAGTTAATATTGTTTATTACCCCGGCCTTAAATCACACCCAGGAAATAAATTTATTGGTAATCAAATGAAAGCTGCAGGTGGCGTGATTGCGTTTGAAATAAAAGGCACTTTACAACAAGGTGCGCAATTTATTGATAGCATGAAGCTTTGTACACTTGCTGTAAGCCTAGGCGATGCTGAAACACTGATTCAGCATCCTGCGTCTATGACCCATTCTCCTTATTCACCAGAAGAGAGAGCCGCCGCTGGTATCAGTGACGGGTTGATCAGGCTCTCTGTTGGGCTTGAAGATGTTAACGACATTATTAGTGATTTAGACCAGGCGTTTACTCAAATCTTTTAGCTGTATTTATTTGTTTACACATAAAGCTTCGTATAGGGCCTTTATATTCGTGGCTGTAATTTTAATGTGTCACATGTGTAATTTTAACTTTACGAATGAGGTGATCGCGCCAAGTACAGATGTTAGCTTGTCTATTAAACTTTTCTTCACTTTTACATAGTATGGGGTCACTCGATATTCAATAGGTTTGAGTATCACACTGACACCGATTTAGGGCTCACAACCCAGAAGGTACTTATGGCTAAAGCAAGTAAATACACATCCAAAACACCAGACGAAAATGGTGTTATACATTGGAGTGATGAAGAAAATAAAATTTGGTCTGAGCTTGTAGCACGCCAACTTGCGTGCATAGAGGGCAAGGCCTGCGATGAGTATATGGAAGGACTTAAAAAAATAAATCTTCCACACGACCGTATACCGCAACTAAGCGAGCTTAACGAGGTACTCCTTGCCACCACCGGTTGGCAAGTAGCGCCTGTACCTGCACTTATCGATTTTGATGAGTTTTTTAGGTTGTTAGCAAATAAACAGTTTCCGGTTGCCACGTTTATTCGTAGCCGTGAAGAGTTTGATTATCTTCAAGAGCCAGATATTTTTCATGAAATATTTGGCCACTGCGCTATGCTAACAAACCCTGATTTCGCCGAGTTCACACACAAATACGGGCAATTAGGGTACGCAGCGCAGAAAAAAGATCGTGTTTACCTTGCACGCATGTACTGGTTTACCGTTGAGTTTGGTTTAATGCAAACCGAAAACGGCCTGCGTATTTACGGTGGCGGAATTTTATCAAGCCCGGGTGAAACGCAGTATGTGTATTCAGATACACCAGAAATAACGCCTATGAGCGTAATCGATGTACTGCGTACGCCTTATCGCATTGATATTATGCAACCGCAGTACTACACCATTAATTCGATTCATGATCTGTTTGATATATCGCAAATGGATATTATGACTTTGGTTGAGCAAGCTAAAGAGCTTGGTTTGCATGACCCCAAATTTCCACCAAAAGAAAAATTAGCCAGTTAACTTTAATTTAAAAGAAACGCTAAAGTAAGGATTTAAAATGTCTTCATTAAGTGAACAAAAATGCGAAGCTTGTCACGTAGATGCACCAAAAGTGTCTGACGAAGAGCTTGCACAACTTATTACAAAAATACCAGACTGGGTACCAGAAGTACGCGACGGCATCATGCAGCTAGAGCGTGTTTATAAATTTAAAAACTTTAAACAAGCTATCGCGTTTACTAACAAAGTAGGCGACATGGCAGAAGACGAAGGCCACCATCCTGGTTTATTAACCGAGTGGGGCAAAGTAACTGTAACGTGGTGGAGCCATTCAATTAAAGGCTTGCACAAAAACGACTTTATTTGCGCAGCTAAAACAGACGACGTATTTAACGCGCTGTAATTAAAAAATTAATTGAGCAAACCTAAAAGCACTTATTTTTATAAGTGCTTTTTTATTGGTGTTGGTAAACTATCACCCTTTATTAAAATTGTTACGACAAAAGCATATGGATAACAAAACGAATATTTACCATGTAATTATCTTCTTAGGTTGATTATTTTGTGTCCGAGAATAATATAGGCTGTAAATGAAAGGATAGTTACATGCCAAAAAAACTGCAGCTGATTAACCCTGATGGACAGGCTAACTTTGGTTTATTCCCACAGGGGATTGAGCATATTAATTACTTAGATTTTGATTTAAGAAACGCAATGGATAAGCCATGCGGTAAACTTGCAAAAAGATTTAAGTTTAACCAGTTTCAGTTTATAAGCATTACTTGCGATGAATTAGTTATTGGGCTTGCAATCGTTGATTTAAAAATTGCCAGCAACTGTTTTGTTTATGTTTACAATTTAAAAACAGAGCAGTTAGACGAGCACAGCTTTGTAAATTTATTTTCTAAAAACACATTAATTGAGCCGCTGCCAAATTCTGGCAATAGTTATTTTAAAAAGGGTGATAACAGCGTTTACGTTAATACCACAGATAGACCCGGTGAACGAAAGGTAACAGTTAAAATAAGTACCACGCTGATCCTTGATGCAATAATTAACGAGTCAGATAATTACCTTCCTTTGAGTGTATGTGCTCGAGCTGGTTATGCTGGTTTCCATTTCACCCAAAAATCGGCCGCGCTAAATTGCTCTGGCACGCTTCTATTAAAAAATACCCGCTACGATTTTAGCCATATGAACTCATTGGCCTGTGTAGATTGGAGTGCAGGCTATATGCGTCGTGAAACATTTTGGAATTGGGCAAGCCTTGCCTGCAAATTACCTGATGGACGCTACTTGGGATTAAACCTTTCAGCAGGTGTAATTGAAACAGGATTTACTGAAAATGCTATTTGGCTTGACGGAAAGCTATACAAAATTGATATGGTTGATTTTAAGTTTAATCGTTATGGTATCGAAATTGATTGTGACAAGTGGGAACTCCACTCAAACGACGGCCTGATTAATCTTACTTTTGAACCTGTAAGCCAACGTTTTGATAAAACTAATTTACTCATTGTGGCCACGAATTTCACACAAAAAATCGGTCGTTATTTCGGTCAAATAACGCTTCCTAATGAAGTGATAACACTCAACGGGCAGTGGGGCTTAGCAGAAGATCACTATTCAAAATGGTAGATGTAGCTTTTGGGAATTAACGTATATAAACGAACGCTTTAAAAAAATGTAAGGCTCTAAATCTAAAAAGGTTCAGAGCCTTATTTTTTCATCAATAATTTATACTAATGCCATTGTTTTCTATTTAATCATCAATCGAGCGAAGTAGGGCGTTGATGCCTACTTTTTCGCGTGTTTGTTGATCTACTTTTTTGACAATGATTGCAGCGTAAAGGCTGTGTGTGCCATCTTTTGATGGTAGTGCACCTGGTACAACTACTGCGCCTGCAGGTACGCGGCCGTAGTGAATTTCGCCGGTTTCACGGTCGTAAATACGAGTGCTTTGGCTGATATAAACGCCCATTGAAATAACAGCGCCTTCTTCTACTACTACACCTTCAACAATTTCAGAACGTGCGCCAATAAAACAATTGTCCTCAATGATGGTTGGGTTAGCTTGTAGTGGCTCTAAAACGCCGCCTATGCCAACGCCGCCAGATAAATGCACGTTCTTACCAATTTGTGCACATGAGCCAACAGTGGCCCATGTATCAACCATGGTGCCCTCGTCAACGTATGCGCCAATGTTTACGTACGAGGGCATAAGTACGACGTTTTTACCTACAAAGCTGCCTTTACGTGCTACTGCGTTAGGCACTACGCGCATGCCGCCTTGTTGAAATTGCTCTGGCGTGTAGTCGCTAAATTTAAGCGGTACTTTGTCGTAAAACTGATTAACGCCGTCGTTCATTGGTTGGTTGTCGCGAATACGAAAAGATAGTAAAACTGCTTTTTTAAGCCATTGGTGTACAACCCATTCGCCTGATATTTTTTCAGCAACACGCGCGGCACCGCTATCAAGTAGTTCTAGCGCGTCAATAATAGCTTGTTTTACATCGCTAGATACAGTGCTTGGGCTAATGCTGTCACGGTTATCCCATGCGTTTTCGATCATTGTTTTTAAATCTGACATGTGTGTCCTCTTATTCTGTTTCGGCGTTGAATTTTTTACGTAATGCCTGATGAATTTTTGCTTGTTCTTCATCAGTCAGGGCTTGGTATTCGTTATTTGATACGACAAAGAAATCCTCTGCACGTTCACCTACCGTTGTTATGCGGGCTGCATGAATATGGAGTAAATGTGCTTGGAAAACTTCGGCTATTTTGGTTAGTAGACCGGGTATATCAACCGCTTGTATTTCAATTAAGCTGCGATCTTTTCTAGCATGTGGGCGCAGCACAATTTTGGGTTTGATATTAAAGTCTTTAAAACGTTGTGAGCGACTCTTTTTAAAGCGAATTTTTTTACGCGGGTCATTAAGTGCTTGCTCAAGGCCGCGTTTAATCGATTGCGCGCGGCTACTTGCGATAGGGTCGCCGCTGACTTCAAGAATAACAAAGCTAAACAGTACATAACCGTCTTTGGTGGTCAGTACTTGTGCGTGTTGGATCTGTGCCTTTTTAGTACCAATTATGTTTACTAAACGGGCGAATAGGGCACCCGAGTAAGGACTGTAAACAAACACTTGCGTGCCGCCGTGCATAGGCGCATTCGACACTATTACACTCGGTTGACTTAAATCGGTGCTATTTACTAAATGCTCGGTTTGCCACGATATTTGCTGCTCGCTAAATGCAGTAAAGTAGTTTGCTTTAAAGCGGCTCCAAATTAAGTCAATTTTTTCTTCAAGGTACCCTAAATTAAGCAAGCGTTGTTTTGCTTGGTGCTTTTTATCACGAATTTGGTCGCGTTGGTCCATTGGGTTTTCAAGGCCCAAACGCAATGCACGTTGTGTGTGCAAATAAAGTTCGCGCAATAAAGTGTTTTTCCAATCGTTCCATAGGTTGTCGTTAGTGGCACGAATATCTGCCACAGTTAAACAATAAAGGTAATCGAGTTGGCGCTCTGTTTTTACACGTGTTGCAAAGTCTTTGATTACTGTAGGGTCGTTTATGTCTTTTCTTTGTGCAGTTACCGACATAAGTAAGTGATTACCAACAAGCCATGCGATAAGCTTGCCATCGGATGATGAGAACCCATGTAACTTAGCAAATGCAATAGCATCGACCGACCCTAGCTCTGAGTGATCGCCACCGCGGCCTTTCGCAATATCATGAAAAATACCGGCTAAATATAAAAGCTCGGGTTTATCCATTCGAGTGACTATTTCACTACAAATTGGAAACTCACTCACGCCCGTTTTATCAAAGTATTGGTAAATATTATTGATTAATTTGTGGGTGTGCTCGTCTACCGTGTAGGCATGAAATAAATCAAACTGCATTTGCCCAAAAATATTACGCCATTGCGGTAAATATGCTGCCAGCATGCCGTGCTTATGCATTAATGTGAATGCGCGGCCCATACCGTTAGGGTGTTTTACCAAGCGTAAGAAAGCTTCACGGCAGGCCGCGTAATCTTGCAGGTCACCCAACAAACGACGGCGTACTTGGCGAATAGTGCGTATAGTGCTTGGGTAAATATGGGTAATTTCTGGATTTTCAGCAATGTGCTCAAACAGAACAAAAAGTTGATCGCGCCTAAAAAATACAGATGGGTCTTTAACACGAATTTGATGGCCAACACGCTCAAAATTTCTGTCGAGTACCTCAACAACGGCTTCGCTGCTTAGTGGCGAAATGCTTTGCTCAAAATACGAAAGCAGCATCTGATTGAGTTCGCGTACACGGCTCATTATACGAAATAAGCGCTTCATCATACGTTCAACCGACGCTTTACCATCGCTACCAAAGCCAAGTATTTCTGCAGCAAGGGGTTGGTGATCAAATAGTAAACGGTTTTCTGATCGTCCAGCGGCTAAGTGCAGGGCAAAGCGAATGTTCCATAGGTTTTCTAAACACTCTGAAAGCTCTTGAAACTCTTCATGGGTTAAGTAGCCATGGTTTATGAGCTCTTGGAGGGTTTCGGCTCTAAAATGCTTTTTGGCTACCCAAATAATAGTTTGTAAATCGCGAAGACCACCTGGGTTTTCTTTTATGTTTGGCTCTAAGTTGTACGCTGTTCCGTGACATTTACGGTGACGCAGATTTTGCTCTTGTACTTTGGCTTCAAAAAAGTCGTTAGAGCCCCATACTGGCGTTTCGAGTATAAAGTTTTTAAGCTTTTCAAACTCAATATGGTTACCAAAAATTAGTCGGCTTTCGAGCAAGCTGGTGGCAAAGGTGACGTCTTCGCGTTTTTGCTCTATTGCTTGATCAATTGTACGAACGCTGTGGCCAATCTCTAAGTTAAGATCCCACAGCATAGTGACAAATTGACCTATTTTTTCACATACCGCTTCACTTGGTTGCTCTGTTACAAGCAGTAAGAAGTCGATATCTGAATAAGGGTGAAGCTCACCACGTCCGTAACCGCCTACGGCAATCAGCGCTAAATCAGGCTCATGAGATAGATCATAAACATGAAATAATTTGATCAACAGGCGGTCGATAAACTCAGCCCGGGCATTAATTAAATTACCAACTGGTTGTTTTGAAAATTCGTTATGCAACCATTTGTAAAAATAGCTGGAACAATCGCGATAGTCACTTAGTTGCTCAGCATCGCTAAGCAACTTTTTTACTTTGTTGGGTAATGCCACGTGGGCTGGCTCCTCATTGAACCTTCCACATTGATAAACGTACTATCAACTGCGTAGGTTTATTAGTGTTCGATAATCCTGTCGATAGTATCATCTGATCGTAGCGTTAAAATTTCAACACCATTTTCAGTCACTAATAACGTGTGTTCCCACTGTGCAGACAAACTGCGGTCGCGTGTTACAACCGTCCACTCATCTTTAAGCAGTTTACATTGGCGCTTGCCCGCATTAACCATTGGCTCAATAGTTAAACACATACCCGCTTTTAATGTTTCACCGGTACCGGCTTTACCGTAATGCATAACCTGTGGTTCTTCGTGAAATTCGCTACCAATACCATGGCCGCAATATTCACGTACTATTGAGTAGTTGAAGCTCTCGGCGTATTTTTGAATTGCTTCGCCAATATCACCTAAACGTACACCCGGCTTTACCATTTTAATGGCAAGATATAAGCTTTCTTGTGTTACTTCAGCCAAACGCTTACCTTGAATGTTTGGTTTACCTACGTGAAACATTTTAGATGTATCGCCGTGGTAGCCATCTTTGATAACAGTGATGTCGATATTTACGCTGTCACCTTCTTTTAACGGTTTGTCGTTAGGAATACCATGACAAATTACATGGTTAACAGAGGTGCAAATTGATTTTGGAAAACCATGATAGTTTAAAGGAGCAGGGACTGCTTTTTGCTCGTTAACAATATAATCATGACAAATAGTATTTAGCTCATCAGTGGTGATCCCCGGCACGACATGTGGGCCGATCATTTCAAGTACGTCTGCTGCTAAACGCCCAGCTACACGCATTTTCTCTATTTCTTCAGGGGTCTTGATAATAGCGCTCATTGAGGCTCCAAAGTTGCGTTTCTAACATTTTATCGCTGCATAATTTTTGCACGCGATGTTGAGTATTTAATTTTAATATGGTATAAAGCGCGCCGTCTTTTTACAAATAAATTCTTAAATGATTTTTTGTATTTAAGGCAAACACAATTTGATTTTAACACACACACGTATCGTCACATACACTTGGGTGCATTAGAAGTTTAAATACTTCGGTGTTGGTGCTATGGGATATGTGGAGGCCTAACCCTAAACAACTATAGAGGATCTATAAAATGGCAAACGTTTCAATGCGCGACATGCTTCAAGCTGGTGTTCACTTTGGTCACCAAGCACGTTACTGGAACCCTAAGATGAAGCCTTTCATCTTCGGCACTCGTAACCGTGTACATATCATCAACCTTGAGCAAACTGTACCAATGTTCAACAACGCACTTAAGTTTTTAAGTGGCGCTGCTGCAAACAAAGGTAAAGTTCTTTTCGTTGGTACTAAGCGCGCAGCAAGCGACGCAGTTAAAGAAGCTGCTATCGCAAGCGATCAGTTTTACGTTAACCACCGCTGGTTAGGTGGCATGTTGACTAACTGGAAAACAGTACGTCAATCAATCAAGCGTCTTAAAGACCTTGAAATCCAAAGCCAAGACGGTACTTTCGAGAAATTAACTAAGAAAGAAACGTTAATGCTTAACCGCGAAATGGAAAAGCTTGAAAAGAGCCTTGGTGGTATCAAAAACATGGGCGGTCTTCCAGACGCGATCTTTGTTATCGATGCTGACCACGAGCACATTGCTATCCGTGAAGCTAACAACCTAGGTATTCCAGTTGTTGCAATCGTAGATACTAACTCTAATCCAGACGGCGTTGATTTCATCGTTCCTGGTAACGATGATGCTATCCGTGCTGTAACCCTTTACACTAGCGCTGTTGCAGCTGCTATCACTGAAGGTCGCGAGAATAACATCGTTGCTCAAGCTGAGAATGACGATTTCGTTGAAGCTGAGTAATTAGCTGTCATCAAGTCTTCATCTTAATAGGATGAAGACTTGCTATTCTTGTAGAGCGGGTAACCCGCTTATCTAAACCAGATTTCAGATTTGAGGATTTACTAATGGCTGTAACTACTGCCCTAGTTAAAGAATTACGCGAGCGTACAGGCGCTGGCATGATGGATTGTAAAAAAGCGTTAACTGAGACTGATGGTGACATCGAGTTAGCGATTGAAAACATGCGTAAGAGCGGTGCTGCAAAGGCTGCTAAAAAAGCAGGTAACATTGCTGCTGAAGGTACTATCATCATCAAGCAAAATGCGGGTGTTGCGGTACTTGTTGAAGTTAACTGTCAAACAGACTTCGTTGCAAAAGATGTAAGCTTCTTAGCATTTGCTAACAAAGTTGCTGACGCTGCAATCGCTGAAACAATTTCTATCGAAGACTTACAAGCTAAGTTTGAAGAAGACCGTGTTGAGCTAGTAACTAAAATTGGTGAAAACATCAACGTACGTCGTCTACAGTACATCGCTGGTGAAAACCTAGTTGAGTACCGTCACGGTGAGCGTATTGGTGTTGTTGTTGCTGGTGTTGCTGATGAAGAAACACTTAAGCACGTTGCAATGCACGTTGCTGCTTCAAGCCCTGAGTACTTAACACCTGCTGATGTTCCTGCAGATGTTGTAGAAAAAGAGAAGCAAGTTCAAATCGATATCGCGATGAACGAAGGCAAGCCTGCTGAAATCGCTGAAAAAATGGTTGTTGGTCGCATGAAGAAGTTTACTGGTGAGGTTTCTCTTACTGGTCAAGCATTCATCATGGAACCTAAAAAATCTGTTGGCGATGTTCTTAAAGAGAAAAACGCAACAGTGACTGGCTTCGTACGTGTTGAAGTTGGTGAAGGTATCGAGAAAAAAGAAGAAGATTTTGCTGCTGAAGTTGCTGCTCAAATTGCTGCTGCTAAAGGTGAGTAAGATTGACTAACTGTGAAGGACAAGGAAATTAGATGCAATTAAAGTACTATTTGCTTTTGCTTCACGCTTAGAAATTCTTTAAAATAACCGCGCTTTTATGTTTAACATAAGCGCGGTTATTTTTTATCCATAATTCAATAAAAGTTGGCCCCAAAACTATGACTATCAATCGCAAACCTATTTTTAGACGTGTTCTTCTCAAATTAAGTGGTGAAGCTTTAATGGGAGACGAAGGCTTCGGCATCGACCCTAAAGTTTTAGACCGTATGGCACAAGAAATTAAAGAGTTAGTAGAGCTCGACGTAGAAGTGGGTTTAGTTATTGGCGGCGGTAATTTTTTACGCGGTGGGTCATTAGCTGAAGCGGGTATGAACCGTGTAGTAGGCGATCACATGGGTATGCTTGCAACGGTAATGAATGGCCTTGCAATGCGTGATGCGCTGCATCGTGCTTTTGTAAACTGTCGATTAATGTCTGCTATTCCACTTAATGGTGTATGTGATGCATACAACTGGGCTGAAGCAATAAGCTTATTAAAAACTGGCCGCGTTGTTATTTTTGCAGCGGGTACGGGTAACCCGTTTTTCACTACAGATTCTGCTGCGTGTCTACGTGGTATTGAGATTGAAGCTGATACAGTCATTAAAGCAACAAAGGTTGATGGCGTATTCAGTGACGATCCTGTGAAAAACCCAGAAGCGACACTTTACCGTCACTTAAGCTACAATGAAATTATTGATAAAGAATTAAAAGTTATGGATTTAGCGGCATTTACTTTAGCCCGCGATCACAATATGCCATTAAGCGTATTTAACATGAATAAATCAGGCGCGTTAAAACGCGTAATTATGGGTGAAGAAGAAGGAACACTTATCTCTTCACAAGCCTCAGATGAAGTAATCAAATAATTAGGATTAAACCGTGATTAACGATATTCAAAAAGATGCGCAAGCGCGCATGCAAAAGAGTGTAACAGCACTAGGTAGCCAACTTTCTAAAATTCGTACTGGCCGTGCTCACCCTGCAATTTTAGATGGCATTATGGTGTCTTACTACGGTGCTCCTACACCGTTAAATCAAGTTGCAAATGTAACAATTGAAGATTCACGTACGCTTGCCATTGGTGTTTTTGACAAGTCATTAGCACAAGCAGTTGAAAAAGCGATTATGGCGTCTGACTTAGGTTTAAACCCTATGTCGGCAGGTACAGTTATTCGTGTGCCACTTCCTCCACTTACAGAAGAGCGCCGTAAAGATTTAATTAAAATTGTACGTGGCGAAGTTGAAGGCGGCCGTGTTGCTGTTCGTAATATTCGCCGTGATGCTAATGGTGATATTAAAGCACTATTAAAAGATAAAGATATCTCTGAGGACGAAGCGCGCCAAGGCGAAGATGCAATCCAAAAGTTAACAGATAAATTTATCAAAGAAATGGACACTCAATTAACAGCGAAAGAAGCTGAATTGATGGAAATCTAAACAGCTAAATAAGCTGAGCTAGTGTATACAAATATATTAGTTTTGAAACGCCGTCTGGGTTATACTAGGCGGCGTTTTTTTATGGAATACTCGATATTTATGGCTTTAAACGCTGATACAATTTCACAACAATGTTTACCTAAGCATGTTGCTATCATCATGGACGGGAACGGACGTTGGGCGCAAGCTAGAAATAGGCCTCGTGTGTATGGGCACAAAAAAGGCGTGGACGCTGTTCGTCAATCTGTTCAGTTTTGTACTAAATTAGGCGTACAATCGTTAACCTTATTTGCATTTAGCAGTGAAAACTGGCGCCGCCCTGAAGACGAAGTAAATACGTTAATGGAGCTTTTTTTGTTTGTATTAACAAAAGAGGTTAAAAAGCTTCACAAAAACAATGTAAAACTAACCATCATTGGAGACCTATCTCGGTTTTCTGAAGGGTTGCAAAACAAAGTATATAGTGCGCAGCAACTGACAGAAAATAACACAGGGTTGTGTTTAAACGTGGCTGCTAATTATGGTGGCCGTTGGGATATGGCAAACGCGGCTAAACAACTCGCAATGCAAGTTGCAAGCGGTGGCATAGACGCACAAGATATTACTGAAGAGCGTATTGCGCAGCATATGAGCATGGCCGATCAACCTGAACCCGATTTACTTATTAGAACGGGGGGCGATGTTCGCATTAGTAACTTTTTACTATGGCAAGCAGCTTACGCAGAACTTTACTTTACCGAAACACTTTGGCCTGATTTTAATGAAGCAGCATTTGCTGAGGCCATTGCATGTTACGTTGCCAGAGAGCGACGATTTGGTTGTACGGGCGAACAAATAAAACAATTACTCGCTCAAACCTAAATAGATTAAGGGTCACAATTTTGTTAAAACAACGCATTTTAACCTCGCTAGTGTTAGCACCCGCAGCGCTCGCCTTGGTTTTTTATACACCATTGACGTTATTTAGTTACTTTGCCGCCGCCATCGTTTTAATGGGCGCTTGGGAGTGGTCAGCTTTTATGGGGCTATGTGACAAAATAAAAAGAGGCGCCTTTGTTGTGCTTGTTGCAGCTTTACTCGCTGTGCTCAATTTACACTGGCCGATAGAGTCGCTTTGGCAAAATGGTCAGCTAGTGGGCGATGCTAATTATTTATTTACTTTGGCGTTTGCATGGTGGATTGTTGCTAGTTACTTAGTATGGCGTTATCCAGCCATGGCAAAAGCGTGGAATGAAGGGCTAGTAATGCGTGGCATTGCAGGGCTTCTGACTTTAGTGCCGTTATGGCTTGCGCTCAATACGCTTCGTAGTGCGCAATACCTTGAATCTACTCACTTTGGCTCTATGCTGATTTTGGTTGTGTTAGGTATTGTGTGGAGCGCTGATATTGGTGCGTATTTTACAGGTAAAAGTTTTGGTAAACACAAGCTTATGCCTAAAGTAAGTCCAAATAAAACAATTGAAGGCCTTGCCGGTGGTATTGTTGCATCAGTATTATTTGTTATGGCGTTTTGTCATTTTACCGACGTGGATTTAGCCGTATGGCCGATTTACGCCATTATGACGGCATTTATAGCGCTATTTTCAGCAATTGGCGATTTACTTGAAAGTATGTTTAAACGTGAAGCAGGCCTTAAAGACAGTGGTAAATGCTTACCTGGGCATGGCGGTATTTTAGATCGCATTGACAGCTTAACAGCAGCCGCGCCTATGTTTGTAATGTGTTATGCGTGGACTTTAAGTTTATGAGTCATAAGCAGCAGCTAGTTATTTTAGGTGCTACGGGGTCAATTGGTTTAAGTACACTTGATGTTGTAGCAAAAAACAGTGATTTGTTTGATGTATTTGCTTTAACAGCGGGTCAAAATGCAAAAAAAATGGCTGAGCTTTGCATTAAGCATTCACCCCTTTATGCTGTCATGGCAACACAAAGTGCAGCAGAAGAACTGTCATTGCATTTAAAGGGTGCAGCGTGCCAAACTCTGATTATGCATTCACAACAGGCAATGAGTGATTTATGTGCGCACCCTGATGTAGATATAGTTATGTCTGCCATTGTTGGAGCCGCAGGCTTGTTACCTACACTCAGTGCGGTTGAAGCAGGTAAAAAAGTGTTGCTTGCGAATAAAGAATCGCTGGTTATGTCGGGCCAATTGTTCATTGATAAAGTTAAAAAGCACAAAGCAACTTTACTGCCAATCGACAGCGAACATAACGCTATTTTTCAGTGTCTACCTCACTCACTACAAAATGCTCAAAGCGATAAAAACCTGCAAGATAATGGTGTCAGTAAAATCTTACTTACCGGTTCAGGCGGTCCATTTTTAACGCGTGATATAAGTACCTTAAAAGATGTGACCGTCAGTGAAGCGGTAGCTCATCCTAATTGGTCTATGGGTCAAAAAATCTCAGTAGACTCCGCAACTATGATGAACAAAGGCCTTGAGTTTATTGAAGCCAAGTGGCTATTTAACTGTAATAGCGATGATATTGACGTTGTTATTCACCCTCAAAGCATTATTCACTCGATGGTTCAGTATCATGATGGCTCAATTTTAGCGCAAATGGGTAACCCTGATATGCGTACGCCTATTGCCCATGCATTAGCGTTCCCAAAACGAATTGACGCAGGTGTTAAATCGCTTAATTTTTCTGATATTTGTGATTTTTCGTTCACCAAACCTGACTTTACCCGTTACCCTAATTTGCAACTTGCTATTGATGCATGTTCGGCGGGGCAGGGAGCAACAACGACCGTTAATGCTGCAAATGAGATAGCTGTTGCTGCATTTTTAAAAGGTAAAATTGGTTTTACAGATATTTATAAAATTAATGCACAAACCTTAGAGTCGGCTCAATACACCAACGTACAGAGTTTAGATGAAATATTACAATGCGATGAGCTTGCACGTGTCAACGCAACTCAGTTTATAAATAAAGTGGCTCATTAGTATGTTTGATTTTATTTGGAATCTTGGCTCATTTATTTTGGCATTAGGCATTTTAGTTACTGTGCATGAGTATGGCCATTTTTGGGTAGCACGAAAGGCGGGTGTTAAGGTGCTACGCTTTTCTATTGGTTTTGGTAAGCCCTTAATTAAATGTCACGATAAATACAATACAGAATATGTCATAGCAGCTATTCCACTAGGTGGATATGTCAAAATGCTTGATGAGCGTGTGGACGATGTTCCAGCAAATCAGCGACATTTATCGTTTAACTCAAAGTCAGTACAAGCACGTATTGCCATTGTAGCAGCTGGGCCTATGGCAAATTTTTTGTTTGCTATTTTTGCGTTAGCGGTGATGTACATGGTGGGTGTGCAATCGGTAAAACCAGTCGTAGGCAGCATTACTGAAGGAAGCCGAGCAGAGCAAGCCGGGCTTATGCCAAGCCAACACATTATTAAAATTGGTGATGATAATATAACCACGTGGCAAGACGCGACGTTTGCTTTTATGTCGCGATTAGGTGAAGAGCGTGTAGAGATTACAGTTCGCGATGAAAACTTACAAACACGAGTCAAAACGCTCAATATTGATGGTTGGAAGCTCGACCAACAAGATGTTCCTCCACTTACCTCTTTGGGTATTGTCCCCTTTAGGCCACAAGCAACATTAACGGTTGCTGCGGTGACTAAAAATTCAGCAGCGGAACAAGCAAATTTGCAAGTTAACGATACTATTTTGGCTGTAAACGGTGAAACTATAAGCAATTGGCCGCAATTAGTTAATGTAATTACGCAATCGGCTAACAAATCTTTACAATTTAGTGTAAAAAGACAAGATAGTATAAAAAGCATAACAGTGACCCCACAAGGGCGTGTTGGCAACAATGGTATAGAACAAGGTTTTTTAGGTGTAGCACCTGTTGTTCAGCAATGGCCAGAGGGGTATGTACAATCCCGAAGTTTTGGACCACTTGATAGTATTGTTCGCGGTACAAAAGAAACCTGGCGGTTGATTACGCTGAGTTTTGACATGATTGGTAATTTAATTACGGGTCAGGTTTCGGTTAAAAACTTAAGTGGTCCTGTTGGTATTGCAGTGGGAGCTGGGACTAGCGTAAGCTATGGTTTAGTTGCTTTTTTAAGCTTTTTAGCCCTGATAAGCGTTAACTTGGGCGTATTTAATTTATTACCTCTGCCAGTGCTTGATGGTGGACACTTAATGTATTACATAATTGAACTTTTTCGTAAAAAGCCGGTCTCTGAAAAGACACAAGAATTTGGTTTTAAAGTGGGAGCGTTGCTACTCATTTTTCTAACATGTTTCGCTTTGTTCAATGATGTATCGCGTTTGTAATTGCAGCGCAACATTTACTAATTAGAACACGATTGTAACGCACCCGTATTTTAGGTGTTAAGCGGTAATACAGTTGTAAAGGATAAAGATAATAAAATGGCTATAAAAAAACATTTGGCAGTTTCAAGTTTATTGGGTGCAAGCTTTGCCGCCCTAGGCCAAACTTCCTTTATTGTTGAAGACTTGAAAGTTGAAGGCTTACAACGCGTAGCACTTGGTGCTGCATTGACTCATATTCCTATTAACGTAGGCGATAATGTAGATGACTACACAATTTCAAAAACAATAAAGTCACTTTATCGTTCTGGTCACTTCGACAACATCAAAGCATTACGTGATGGCAACAACGTTATTTTTAAAGTAACAGAGCGCCCAACAATTAGCTTTATTGAGTTTGAAGGCAATAAAGATATCAAAGATGAGCAACTTAACGAGTCGCTTGATCAACAAGATATTCGCCAAGGCGAACCATTAGATAAAACCGTAATTGATAATATTGAAAAAGGCTTAGTAGAGTTTTTCCATAGTATTGGTAAATACAATGCAACGGTTGATATCAGCGTTACTAAATTGCCACGTAACCGCGTAAAACTTAAACTGGAGTTTGATGAAGGTGATGCCGCGTCTATCCGCCAAATTAACTTAGTGGGTAACGAGCTTTTTTCTAACGAAGAATTATTAAAACTTGCTGAGTCTCAGCAAGATTTACCTTGGTGGCAATTTATGGGTAGCGATCGCTACCAAAAACAAACCATTGAAGGTGATTTAGAAAAAATCCGCAGCTTTTATTTAGACCGTGGTTACTTACGTTTTAATATTGATTCGACGCAGGTATCGGTAAGCCCAGAGCGTGAATCTGTATATGTTACGGCCAACCTTACCGAAGGCGTTAAATACAAGGTTAAAGGCTTTGATTTTATTGGTGACTTACTCGGTCGTGAAGATTTAATTAAAAGCGTTATCCCACTCAGAGCTGGTGAGCTTTACAATGGTTCTGTTGTAACATCTTCAGAAGAGTTCATTAAAAGTTATTTAGCACGTTTTGGTTATGCAAATGCTGAAGTGCGCACAATTCCTGAAATTGATGACGAAAAGCAAGAAGTTCAGTTAACTTTATCCGTTAACCCAGGTAAGCGTGTTTATGTTCGTCGTATAATTGTTGGTGGTAACCAAAACACCGCTGACGAAGTATTGCGCCGCGAAATGACGCAGCTAGAAGGTGCATGGTTATCAAACCAAAACCTCGAGCGTTCAAAGCTACAAATTCAACGTTTACCTTATATGGAAACTGTTGATTTTAACGTAGTCCCCGTGCCAGGTGTAGACGACCAAGTTGACGTAGATTTCACAGTAAAAGAACAATCTGCCGGTAGCTTTAATGCGGGCCTTGCTTATGGTTCATACCTAGGTCTACAGTTTAATATTGGTGTGACTGAATCTAACTTCTTAGGAACAGGCAACCAAATTGGTTTAAATTTAAATACTTCTACTGGCTCTGAAAGTGTCAGTTTATCGTATACCGACCCTTATTTTACACCAGATGGTGTTTCACAAGGCAGCAGTATTTTTTACCGAAACTACGACGCAAGTAAGTTTAGTCTTGTAGATTACAAATCAAAAAGTTATGGTTTAGGTACAAATATTGGTTTTCCGATTGATGCAATCAACCGGGTTAATTTTGGTGTTCGTTGGATAAAAGAAGAGCTTTCAGATATTGCCGAGTACGAGCAAACGCGTGTATTACGTGAGACATTTTTTGACCCTGAAAACCCTGATGCAGGCTTTGACTTTACCAAATATGAATTAAGTGTTGGTTGGTCACGTATAACGGTTAACCGTGGTTTATTCCCTACAGCGGGTTCACGCCAAACGTTAAATTTAACGGGGACTACACCGAACTCAGATTTAACTTACTTCAAGCTTAATTACGATTCACGCTTTTACTGGCCAATATCTAACGATCATCGCTGGGTATTCTCGGCTCGTGCGGCGCTCGGTTATGGTAATGGTTATGGGTCAACAAATGGATACGATCAAACGCTTCCATTCCAAGAGTTCTTCCGTATTACGGAAATGGAACTACGTGGCTTTGACCGTAATACAATATTGCCACAAGCTGTGTCACGTATTGCAACGACGATTCCTGGGACACTAAACCCAGATGGTTCCACCTCAGGTCCTATCAATAGTGCGTCAGAGTTTGACCAGTTAATACCACAAGGTCGAATTGGTGGTAACGCCAAAGCGGTGGCAGGTATGGAGTTAATCGTTCCTACACCGTTTTTGGATGAAGAAAACACAAGTTCAGTGCGTACCAGTTTCTTTGTTGATGCTGCGAACGTATGGGACACCGAGTTTAGCGTAGACCGTTATCAAAACTTACTCGTAGACCAACGCAATAAGCTGGATGATTATTCAGATCCTATGCGTTTTAGAGTATCGACCGGTTTATCATTACAGTGGATCTCTCCAATGGGTCCAATGCTGATTAGTTTTGCGTATCCATTGCAAAAAGAAGAAGATGACGATACGAAGACCATCAGTTTTAATATTAGTAACACTTTCTAAAGGAGTTTTTTATGACTAAATTATTTAAATCAACGGCAGTGGCTGTTTTAGCAACGTTAATGATGGGTACTTCTGCTAGCGCTCTTGCGCATAAAGTAGGTGTTGTAGATATGCAAGAAATCTACAAGCAAATTCCTCAAATGGCTAAAATTGAGCAGTCACTACAAAGCGAGTTTGCTGAGCGTCGCCAAGAACTTGAAAAGTTACAAGGTGATATTCGCTTTGAAGCTGAGAAGTTTAAGCGTGAGAGCACAACGATGAGCCAAGCTCAAAAAGATGCACTACGTGATAAAATTCAAGGTATGCAAAAAAACCTTGCTGAAGTAGGTCGTCCTTTAGAGCAAGAAATCAAAGCTCGCCAAAACCAAGAGCTTGCAAAAGTTCAGGGCTTAATTATTAAAACAATTGAAGAGATTGCTAAAGACGGTGACTTTGATGAAGTTAAAGTAAAAGACACAACAATTTACTTTAACCCTAAAGAAGTTACAGACCTTTCATCTAAAGTAGTAACAGCTGTTAGCAAGAAATAATCACTCTATGCAAAATTATACGCTTTCGCAAATTGCGGAACTTCTAGGCGCCGAACTTCAGGGTGATGGCGCTTTAGAAATAACAAAAATAGCGACACTTGCAAATGCCCGTACTGGGCATATTGCATTTTTAGCGAACTCAAAATATCGTGTTCAACTTGAAGCTACTCAAGCCAGTGCTGTTATCGTTAACCAAGCAGATGCCGCGCATTTTAATGGCAATAAAGTGATTGTTTCAAATCCGTATGTCAGTTACGCAAAGCTTGCGCAATTTATGGATACAACACCGCGTTCAGCCTCTTCGGGCATTCACCCAAGTGCAACAGTTCACCCCAGTGCAAATATAAGCAAAAGTGCTGCTATAGGCGCTAATGCTGTTATAGAGGCTGGTGCAGTTGTTGGTGATAACGCGCAAATTGGTCCGAACAGTTTTATCGGAGAACGTGTTAAAATAGGTGCTGGGACAAAGCTTTGGCCTAGTGTGACTATTTACCATGACGTTGAAATTGGATCGGATTGTTTGTTCCAGGCAAATAGTGTTGTTGGTAGCGATGGGTTCGGTTATGCAAATGAGCGTGGGCAGTGGCTTAAAATTCCTCAGCTAGGCTCTGTGATCATAGGCGATAAAGTAGAAATAGGCGCCAGTACTACAATTGACCGGGGCGCACTTGATAATACGATTATTCATAGCAATGTGATTATTGATAATCAATGTCAAATAGCACACAACGTTGAAGTTAACTCGGGCACAGCAATTGCTGGCTGCTCTGTTCTTGCAGGTAGTGTTACCATAGGTAAAAACTGCCAAATTGGTGGTATGACTGCAATTAATGGTCACATGTCAGTATGTGATGGTGTTATAATTACGGGTATGAGCATGGTGACAAAATCAATCACCGAGCCCGGTATTTATTCATCAGGTATGCCCCATACAACTAACAAAGAATGGCGTAAATCAATTGCTCACTTGCGTAATCTATCAGACATGAAGTCTCGTTTGAAAGCGCTTGAAGCACTGGCTAAGTCATAAACGTTGAACACATAAAAGGATGCTATTTTGGCAAACGAATTAAATAGCCTTGATATTCAAGAAATCTTAGCTTTATTACCACACCGTTACCCGATGCTTTTAATTGATCGTGTTATTGATTTTACTCCGGGTAAGACATTGCATGCCATTAAAAATGTATCTATAAACGAGCCTATTTTTACTGGCCATTTTCCAAACCAGCCTATTTTCCCTGGTGTGCTAATATTAGAAGCTATGGCACAAGCTACAGGTCTTCTTGGTTTTAAAACAGTTGAAAATCGCAGCGAAGACGAGCTTTACTTATTTGCAGCAGTAGACAACGCTCGTTTTAAGCAACCGGTTGTGCCTGGTGATACATTGCATTTGCATGTAGAGCTTTTAAAAGAGCGCCGCAATATATGGAAGTTTGCTGCTGAAGCTAAAGTTGACGGCAAAGTAGTATGTAGTGCCGAAATTATGTGTGCGAGAAGAGAGTTTTAATAGTGATCCATTCTACAGCAATAATCGAACCTGGCGCTAAACTAGGCAACAATGTCTCAGTTGGTCCATATAGTTATATAGGCAATGATGTTGTTATCGGTGATAACTGTATTATTGAATCTCACGTTGTTGTTAAAGGACCGTCTACCATTGGTTCTGGAAATCATATTTTTCAATTTGCGTCTGTCGGTGAGGCTTGCCAAGACAAAAAATACAACAACGAACCCACTACATTAATCATTGGTGACAACAATGTTATCCGTGAGTGTGCAACCATTCACCGTGGTACCATTCAAGACCAAGGCGTAACAAAAATTGGTAGCAATAACTTATTTATGGCTTATACCCACGTGGCACATGACGCAGTGATAGGCGATAACGTAATTTTTGCCAATAATGCCAGTGTTGCAGGCCATGTTCATGTTGCTGATTGGGTTATTTTAGGTGGTAATTCAGGGGTTCATCAGTTTTGTAAAATAGGGGCACATGCGTTTATTGGCATGTACTCTGGCGTTAACAAAGATGTTCCGCCATTTGTGACCACGATTGGTATGCCTGCAGGTCCTGCTGCAATCAATAAAGAAGGCATGAAACGCCGAGGCTTTGAAAGCGATGAAATAATGGCTGTTCGCCGAGCGTATAAAGCGTTTTATCGTAAGAGTTTAGGTGTTGATGAAGCAATTGAATCACTAAGTGAAGATGCGGCTAAATACCCTGCAGTACAAACTATGATAGATTTTGTTAAAAGCTCTGAGCGCGGGATCGTAAGATAAGCACTTTTTGTTTTTAAATAAACCACCTTAGAGAAATCGACGGTGGTTTTTTATTGCTTTTAAAATATTTTAATTCAGTATGCACTCAGCGAGGCAAGGTTAACCTTTGCGAAAATTTACTATATTTAAAGCACCGCTATGTTTCTTACGAAGTTAATTTTACCCCTCAGTTTTTTGTCTATCTTGGTTGCGTGTAGTAGCCAACCTGTCGTTACCACAGCTAATGGAGAGCGTACTCAGTTAGGGAAAGCCTCTTATTACGCTAATAAATACCATGGCCGCACAACGGCAAATGGCGAAAGCTTTAATCAAAACGCTGCCACTGCTGCACATTTAGAGTTAGATTTTGGTACTAAGGTAAAGGTAACTAACTTAGCTAACAATAAATCGGTAATCGTAAGAATAAACGATAGGGGCCCGTACGTTAGAGGGCGGGTTATTGATTTATCGTTAGGTATGTTTAAAAAAATAGCCGACCCTAAAGTCGGCGTTATTGATGTCTCAATCAGCGTATTAAAAACGGGTGGTTAGCGACACATACTCCTGATGTTTTTCGCTAAGCTCTTTGTGGCTACCTTGCGCTACAAGTTTGCCATTTTCTAGCCAAATAATGTTATCCATTTTCGCTAGAAGAGCAGGGTCGTGGGTAATTGTAAGTACGCTTGCGTCACTCATTACGTGCATAATGGCGTTCATTACAGTTTGCTTAGATTGGTTATCTAGCCCTTCAGTGGGTTCATCAAGTACTAAAATAGCGGGGTTTTGTAATAAAGCCTGCGCAATCGCTATACGCCTTGATTGCCCTTGGGATACGCTTCTGCCGCCTGTCCCTAAACGTGTTTTTAAACCCGCTTGTAGCTCATTAAACCAAGGCTCTAGCTGTGCAAGGTTAATGGCTTCAAGCATTTCTTCTTTTGTAGCGCTTGGCTTTGCATAACGCAAGTTTTCACTTAATGTACCATCAAAAATATGATGTTGCTGCGCTAATATATTTATAACGTTTGCTCGGCTGTCACTGCTAAGTGAGTGAAGGTCTTGCGCGTTATTATGGTCAGCCAATGTAATACTACCTTGCTGAAGTGGCCATAAACCGGTTAGCAAATTAACTAAGGTGGTTTTACCGCTCCCGCTTCGACCTACAATGGCTACTTTTTGCCGCGATTTAAGCATAAAACTGACATTAGTTAATGCGTTATGCTCATCGTATTTATAGCTTATGTTATTAAGCGTTAGCGCAATATTATTTTTATCAAACTGAGCATCAATTAAAGCGCTACAATTATTGCTCTGATCAGATGCTTTATCTTGGAGGGTAAATAACCGCTCTGCGGCTTTTAGTACATTAGGCAGCTCTATAAATGCATTGGGCAGAAGTAATACGCTTTCAAAGCTTGCTAATACAAAAAGGGTTAACATGGCAAGTTCTACGTTAACCATGAAATTAGTATAAACCAATGGGGCTATCGTCACTATGCTAGCTAACATGGCCATTTGTACTATTAATAGAGTCAGCCCATCTGCATTTGCTAACGCCTTATGACGAACAAATAATTGTTGGTTGTACTGCTCGTTTAATCTATCGCATTTATTTAACTGCTGAGTACCGGCTTGATAAATACTAAGCTCTCTGAGGCCTGTTAAGGTATCTGATAATTCGGCCCGTAACTGTGCACTAAGGTGTGTTTCTTTGTGACTATTCTTTGTAAGTGAAGCACTTAAAAACGCAGGTATGACAACGCCAATTAATAAAATTCCCATAAAGCAAATGAGTGCTACATTTGCATTATAAGCAGACATGAAAAGCAAAATGATTGGCACGCTTAACAAAGCAACCATCATGGGCAATAAGACGTTCAAGTAAAATTTATCGAGTGCGTCAACATCGTTCTGTAGTCGATTCAGTAAATCAGCGCTGCGGCTCATGGCTAAATCAACATTGTTGAGCTTACTGAGTGTTGCAAACATATTTACGCGAATTTCACTCAACAATAAAAAAGTCGCATTATGAGTAACTAAGCGCTCAGCATAACGAGAAGCCGTTCTTACAATGGCTAAAAAACGTATTGTGCCAGCGGGTGTAAAATAGTTCATTTGCACGCCAGCAATGCCTGCAGCTGCCATAGATGCTAAAAACCAGCCTGAAATAGCCAGTAAGCCAACGTTCGCAAGCACCGTAATTGTTGCTAACAGCGTACCCAGTAGCATGGCTTTATAATGAGGGCGGCATAGCTTTATCAATCTAATAAAGTTACTCATCGAAACCTCCTTGCTTAGCGGCATTTAGCAAATTATAAAACACGCCATGTTGAGTGCTTATTTTTTCAAAGCTACCTTGCTCAGTGACCTTACCCTGGTCCATTACAATAATATTGTCGGCGTGTTTTACAGTGTTTAATCTGTGTGCGATTACCAGTACTAAATTGTTTTTAGCGTACATATTAATGGCGTGTTGAATGTGTTGCTCTGTTTGGCTATCAAGGTGCGCTGTTGGCTCATCAAGCATTAATATAGGGGCGTTTTTTAAAAATGCCCGAGCAAGTGCAATACGTTGCTTTTGCCCTCCAGAGAGTCCTTCACCTTGCTCTCCTATTAACGTATCAAACCCAGAGGGTAGGGTATTTATAAACTCAAGGGCGCCTGCTTGTTGCGCTGCTTGCTCTAGCTCTTGCTGTGATGCGTCTGGTTTGGCTAATTTTATATTAGCGCCAATGCTATCGAAAAATAGTGTTGGATTTTGTGGTATCCACGCAACTTGATTCTGTAGTTGGGTAATATCGTTTGCTGCTAATGGCAATCCGTTAATATAAATACAAGGTATTACTTGGGGGTGAAAACCCAGCAGGCAATCAAATAAAGTACTTTTCCCTGAGCCACTGTTACCCACAACTGCCACCAAGCCTTTTTTTGGTAGGCTTAAGGTGACATTGTGTATGCCTTCGTTACTGTCAGAGTAAATGTAGGTTAAATTTTTAATGTTTATTGAATCAATAGTATCAGACGTGGTGTATTCGGTTGTATTGTTAACTAGTTCAGTATCTTGATAGGGTAAGGGGGCATTTAAAATAGTCACCATGTCAGCAGCGGCGCTAATACCTTGCAAGCGAGCATGATAATGGCTTCCTAATTGACGAAGCGGTAAATAAAACTCGGGAGCTAAAAGCAGCACAACAAAGCCAGTAGAAAAATCAAGTGTGCCAAAAAAAAGCCTAAAACCAATAATTACAGCCACTAAAGCCACACTGATTGTGGCTAAAAACTCTAAGGCAAAAGACGATAAAAACGCAATTTTTAACACGCCTAGTGTAGTATGCCTAAAGTCATCAGAAATTTTAGCTATTTGTTTTAATTCGGTTTGCGTGGCATTAAATAGTTTTAACTGGGTTAACCCCTGTACTCTGTCAAAAAAGTAATTACCTAGAACAGCAAGTTGTTGCCAACGCTTTTGATTTAACGCTTCTGCTTTTGATCCAACTAAAATCATAAAAAAAGGAATAAGCGGAGCCGTTAATAAAAATATTAATCCCGCTTTGTAATCGGTCGGAAAAATAACAACCAAGATTGCTAGTGGAATAAGAGCACTGTAAGCAACACCAGGCAGGTACTTTGCGTAATAGTCGTGAAGTTCTTCTACACCATTATGCAACGTATTTAAAGTTGCACCTTGACCGTGTTGCTCAATATAACTAGGGCCCAGCAAGCTTAATTTAGTTAACAGTGTTTGGCGCATAGCCGATTTTATTTTAAGGGCAGCCAGAGCACTTAGCCTTTCACTTAGTGCTAAAAAAATAGCGCGAAGCAAAACAATACCTGCTAATGGCCACAGCAAGTGAGTGACTTCACTTAAGCTACTACCTTCAAACATTACGTTATGAATAGCCTGAGCGAGTAAATATGCTCCGGCAATCATTAAAATAGCGTTAAAAGTACCCAGTGCAATACTGAGCTTTAACCATAATGAGGCGGGTTTACTTTGTGTTTTTAAAAAAGCGCGCAGTGTTTGTTGCTGCGCGCGATTTGGTCGGGGGTTAGTCGTCATTGTTGGTCGAGTTAGCCTCGTTTAATAAATCATGCATCGGTTGTTCATCATCAGCAATGCTGTTTTTATTTTGATGAAATTCGTACCACATTACATTTATTACCCCTAAGGTACAGGCTAAAAGTACACCTAAAATCCAAGCAAAATACCACATAGTTCAGTCTCCTTAGTAGCTGCCGTGAGTGTTAGTTTCAATTTCTTCTACGGTTACTCTGCGCCACATTTTTACATAACACCACGTGGTGTAGGCTAAAATTAATGGTACAAAAATGGCCACGGCTACAAGCATAATGTTAAGCGTTTTATGGCTCGAAACGGCATCCCAAATTGTTAAGCTAATATTTGGGTTGTTAATTGATGGCATAATAAATGGAAATAATGAAACGCCCGCCGTCATAATGACACCTACTAACATAAGTGCAGTCGAAATAAGCCCTAACGCTGGTTTATTGAGCTTTGAAAATACTAATGCACTCAATGCCATAGCAAACGCTAGAACAGGAAAGGTTACTGTCCATGCACGCTCAGTGTAATTATTTAGCCAAGCGCCTTTTGCTGTGGTAACTACTTTAGCGAGCGGATCAGCATGGCCTTGAGTATCGCCCATAGACACAATTTGGTAGCCGCTTAAATTAGCCACCCAAAATCCGGCCGCGGCAAATAAAACAATAAATGCAATCAATGCATAACGTCCGTATTGGCCAGATCGTTCTGCAACCGCATCTGCTGTGCGAAGTTGTAACCACATACCTGCATGTGCAATAAGCATAGCTATACTAATTAAACCAGCGAGGAGTGCAAATGGGTTTAACAAGCCAAAAAACGAACCTTGGTAACTTACACGTAATAAATTATCAATATTGAATGGTACACCTAGAAACAAGTTACCAAATGCTACACCAAATACTAAAGCCGGAATTGCGCTACCTGCAAATAATCCCCAATCCCAGTTATTACGCCAGCGCTTAGAATCAATTTTTGAGCGGTAATCAAAACCAAGAGGTCTAAAAAAGAGTGCAAATAGCACCAGCATCATGGCAAAGTAAAACCCCGAAAAAGCGGCCGCATACACCATTGGCCAAGCCGCAAATAATGCTCCGCCTGCGGTGATAAACCAAACTTGGTTACCATCCCAGTGTGCGCCAATTGTATTAATTACAGTGCGTCGTTCTAAATCTGTTTTACCAACTAGGCGAAGGAGCATAGCAACCCCCATGTCCATACCATCGGTAATTGCAAAGCCGATTAAAAGGATACCAATGATCAACCACCACAACATTTTTAATGTTTCATAATCAAAAATCATGATTATTCTCCTTTTGCTTGTGTGTTGTTTGGCAGCTCAAAATGGTATTTACCAGTATGTAATGAGCTAGGGCCTTTTTTAATAAAGTGAATCATTAACCAGCCTTCAACAATAGCAAGGCCAGTGTAAAAAATGATGAAGCCCGTTAAGCTAATTAAAATGTCATTGACCGTTAATGACGATGTTGCTAAAAAAGTCGGTAGTATTTCAGAAATAGCCCAAGGTTGGCGTCCATATTCTGCAACGATCCAGCCAAATTCAATCGCAATCCATGGCAATGGAATACTTAATACTGTAGCCCAAAGTAACCAGCGTTTTTGCTCAATAATACGGTGTGCATTGTAGTAAAATGCTAATACAAACACAGCAAGCATAGCGACACCACAGGCAACCATAATCCTAAACGACCAAAACATAGGGCCTACTTTTGGGAACGAATCTTTCACTGCTTTTTGAATTTGCTCTTCTGTGGCATCAACAACATCAGATGTATATCGTTTAAGCAACAAACCGTAGCCTAAGTCATCTTTTACTGCGTCAAATTTAGCAATGTTTTCAGGCGTATCTTCGCCGTTTCTTAGTTTAGTGAGATAGCCATAGGCAATCATGCCGTTACGAATACGTATTTCATGTTTTTTCTCTAAATCAGAAATACCCGTAACTTTTTCGTCAAGTGAGCGTGTAGCAATAATACCCAGTGCATAGGGTATTTTTACAGCGGCATGGGTTACTTGCTCTTCAGAGTCAGGAAAACCAAATGCAGTAAACGCAGCGGGCGCTTCTTCTGTGTGCCACTCGGCTTCAATAGTTGCCAATTTTACTTTTTGAATTTCGCCTACTTCATAGCCTGATTCATCACCAAGTAAAATAACACATAAAATTGAGGCTAAACCAAACCCTGAAGCCACTGAAAATGAACGTTTAGCAAATGCTAAATCGCGACCTTTTAGTATGTACCAACTACTTATACCTAAAACAAACATAGACGCGGCGACATAGCCTGCAGATACCGTGTGAATAAACTTAACCTGTGCAACAGGGTTAAATACCAGCTCTGCAAAGCTGGTCATTTCCATTCGCATAGTTTGGTAGTTAAATTCAGCACCTACTGGGTTTTGCATCCAACCATTAGCAATTAATATCCATAATGCTGATAAGTTTGTACCCAGTGCCATTAAAAAGGTAGCGCCTAAATGTTGACGTTTAGAAAGTCTATCCCATCCTAAGAAGAACATACCCACAAAAGTTGATTCTAAAAAGAATGCCATTAACCCTTCAATAGCCAGTGGGGCACCAAATACATCACCCACATAATGTGAGTAATAAGACCAGTTAGTGCCAAATTCAAACTCCATAGTGAGGCCTGTGGCAACACCAATGGCAAAGTTAATACCAAATAACTTACCCCAAAACTTAGTCATATCACGATAAATTTCGCGACCAGTCATAACATAAACTGATTCCATAATAACTAAGATCCAAGTCATACCTATTGTTAACGGTACAAATATGAAGTGAAAGAGTGCGGTAACAGCAAACTGTAGTCGCGATAGATCCACAAAGGTTTCATCTATCATTTTATGCTCCTTGAATGTGACGGATTAACTGGGCAATGAGTTATTGGCAGAGTTAATGATTGAATGAACTTTCAGTAATTACTGAAAGTTTGCAATATTATTCACAATTGCACAATACTTGTCAATATATATTAGTAAAACTTAATATATAATTTATATGCTACATCAGTATTAAAAATAAACAACAATAGAGATTATATTTACAGTTAAAAAACGAGTTATTTAAAGCGTTTAAACACATACCAAAACGCGGTAAACTAAACTCATGACGCCCGATTAAAATATGAACTAAAAAGCAAATGACGAAAGAAAAAAAACAACTACGAATAGGTATAGTGGCAGGCGAACTGTCGGGCGATATTTTAGGCGAAGGCCTAATAAAAGCATTAAAAGTACATTTTCCAGATGCCACCTTTGAGGGGATTGCAGGACCAAAAATGCAAGCTCAAGGTTGTAAAACTCTATACGATATGGATGAGCTGTCTGTAATGGGCTTGGTTGAAGTACTCGGGCGTTTACCGCGTTTACTGAAAATTCGTAAACAATTGGTTCAACATTTTATAGATAACCCACCCGATGTATTTATTGGAATAGACGCCCCTGATTTTAATCTTCGCGTTGAAAAACCATTAAAAGATGCAGGCATTAAAACAGTTCAATACGTAAGCCCTTCAGTTTGGGCATGGCGAGAAAAACGTATTCATACTATTAGCGCAGCTACTAACTTAGTGCTTGCACTATTGCCGTTTGAAAAAGAATTTTACGACAAGCACCAAGTACCGTGTACGTTTGTAGGGCACACATTAGCAGACGATATAGCGCTTGAGCACGACGATAGCCAAGCACGTGCAAAACTAGGCTTAAGTCTTGATGACAAAGTACTGGCATTATTGCCAGGTAGCCGAGGCTCTGAAGTAGGCTTGCTGAGTGAAACCTATATAAAAACAGCGCAGCAACTTCAAGCTCAAAACCCAGACCTTAAAATTGTGGTTCCACTGGTAAACGAAAAGCGCAAAGCGCAGTTTACTGATATTTTAAATGCCACAGCGCCTAGCCTTAATATTAGCTTGCTAGATGGGCAATCTAAATTAGCAATGCAAGCGGCAGATGCCATTTTACTTGCGTCTGGCACAGCCACACTCGAAGGCATGCTGTATAAAAAGCCAATGGTTGTTGGGTATAAAATAAAACCATTAAGCTACTGGATTTTTAAAACCTTGTTTACCTTTAACATCAAATATTTTTCGTTGCCAAATTTATTGGCAGATGAAGAGTTAGTGCCTGAATTTTTACAAAGCGACTGTAATGTTAAAAACTTAACTCAAGCACTTACCCCAATGCTAGAAACAGACAATAGACAATTAAAAGCGCGTTTTTTAGCAATTCATGAAAACATTAGATTAAATGCCAGCGAGCAAGCAGCCAATGCTGTGGCGGAGTTAATACATGCAAATTGAACGACCCAATGTAACCTTAATTGCCGGTGTTGATGAAGTAGGGCGAGGCCCGCTGGTTGGCGACGTTGTTACCGCTGCGGTAATACTTGACCCAACTAAACCAATAGCTGGTCTAGCCGACTCTAAAAAATTAACAGACAAAAAGCGCCAAGCATTAGCCACCGAGATAAAAGAAAACGCATTATGCTATGCCTATGGCCGTTGTAGTCCATCAGAAATTGATGACTTAAACATTTTACAAGCGACCATGCTTGCTATGAGCCGCGCAGTGGAAGGACTAAGCACACAGCCTGAGTTTGTATTTATAGATGGGAACCGTTTACCAAAACTCACAATGCCTGCTCAAGCGGTTGTTAAAGGCGATAGCCTGGTTGCCGAAATATCAGCAGCCTCTATTTTAGCCAAAGTAGCGCGTGATGATGAAATGCTTGAACTTGATAAACGCCACCCGCAATACGGGTTTGCAGGGCATAAAGGTTACCCAACTAAAGCGCACTTTGCAGCACTTGAGCAGTACGGTGCAATAGATGAACATCGTAAAAGTTTTAAACCCGTGCAGCGTGTACTTATGCAAGCGAAAGGCGAGGAAAAATAATGGCAGCACCTGATTTTGTACATTTAAGGGTCCACTCAGACTTTTCGATGGTTGATGGCTTAGCTAAAACCAAGCCAATAGTCGCAAAGGCGCAAGAGCTAGAAATGCCCGCGATTGCTATTACCGATCAAATGAACTTTTGTGGATTAGTTCGCTTTTATGGCGCTACCCATAATGCCGGTATAAAGCCGATTGTGGGTGCTGATTTTTGGCTGCGCAGCCCTGAATTTCCGGATGAGCCATGTCGCATTACAATTTTAGCTAAAGACAATGTGGGTTATAAAAATATAACGCTATTAATTTCTGAGGCGTATCAGCGTGGTCATGTATTTCATCGTCCAGTAATTGACAGAGAATGGTTAGCTAATCATAAAGAAGGCTTAATTATTCTTTCGGGCGCAAAAGACGGTGATTTAGGTAAGGCATTATTAAAAAATAATCCGGGCGTTATAGAAAGCGTAATTAGCTTTTACAAGCAGCACTTTAGCGATCATTACTATTTAGAGCTTGTACGAACTAACCGCCCGCTTGAAGAAGATTACCTGCACATGGCGGTAGAGCTTGCAGCTAAAGAGCAGCTGCCCGTTGTTGCAACCAACGAAGTGGTATTTCTAAAACCTGAAAATTTTGAAGCGCACGAAATTCGTGTAGCTATATTTGATGGCTACACACTTGATGACAAACGCCGTCCAAAACGTTTCTCAGAAGAACAATACCTAAAAACGCCTGAGCAAATGGCTGAGCTATTTAGTGATATACCTGAAGCACTACAAAATACGGTAGAAATAGCTAAGCGCTGTAATGTGACTGTAAAGTTAGGCGAATACTTTTTACCAGATTATCCAACAGGCTCTCTTAATATTGATGAGTTTTTGGTTAAAGTGTCAGAAGATGGCCTTGAAGAACGACTCCAGTTTTTGTTTCCTGACGAAGAAGATAGAAAAGTAAAACGTGTTGAGTACGATGAACGCCTAGCCGTAGAGCTTGGCGTAATCAACCAAATGGGTTTTCCGGGTTACTTCTTAATCGTAATGGAGTTTATTCAGTGGAGTAAAGATAACAATATACCGGTTGGACCTGGCCGTGGTTCAGGTGCAGGTTCATTAGTAGCATACGCACTTAAAATTACCGATTTGGATCCCCTTGAGTTCGACTTGCTTTTTGAGCGATTTTTGAACCCTGAACGTGTATCAATGCCCGATTTCGACGTCGATTTTTGTATGGACAGACGTGACGAAGTAATTGATCACGTATCGGCATTGTATGGGCGTGACGCGGTATCACAAATTATTACTTTTGGTACTATGGCCGCAAAAGCGGTAATACGCGATGTAGGTCGTGTACTTGGTCATCCTTATGGTTTTGTTGATCGTATTTCGAAACTGATTCCAGGCGATCCGGGGATGACCCTTGCCAAAGCCTTTGAAGTAGAGCCGCGTTTGCAAGAAGCCTACGATGGTGACTCAGAGGTAAAAGATTTAATCGATATGTGTCGCATCCTAGAAGGGTGTACGCGTAATGCCGGTAAACACGCCGGTGGTGTTGTAATATCGCCGACCACCATTACCGACTTTGCTGCACTTTATTGTGACGATGAAGGTAAATTTCCGGTAACACAGTTTGATAAAAACGACGTAGAAACTGCGGGCCTTGTTAAGTTCGACTTTTTGGGCTTACGTACCTTGACCATTTTACAGTGGGCAGTGGATATGACCAACGTGCGTATGCAGCGCGAAGGCAAAGACCCTGTTGATATCAACACTATTCCACTGGATGATAAAAAAAGCATAGAGCTATTACTGCGCGCCGAAACAACCGCGGTGTTTCAGCTAGAATCGCGCGGCATGAAAGATTTAGTACGCCGCCTTAAGCCCGATTGCTTTGAAGATATGATTGCATTAGTAGCCTTGTTCCGCCCAGGTCCATTGCAATCAGGCATGGTAGATAACTTTATCGACCGAAAACTGGGTAGAGAGGAAATTTCATACCCAGATGCGCAGTACCAACACGAAAGCTTAAAACCAATACTCGATCCTACTTACGGCATTATTTTGTATCAAGAACAAGTAATGCAAATAGCGCAGGTACTCGCAGGCTATACGCTGGGTGGTGCAGATATGTTACGCCGTGCAATGGGTAAGAAAAAACCTGAAGAAATGGCAAAGCAGCGTTCAACATTTGAAGATGGCGCGCGTAATAATGGTATTGATGGCGAACTGGCGATAAAAATCTTCGACTTGGTAGAAAAATTCGCAGGTTATGGTTTTAATAAATCTCACTCAGCAGCGTATGCACTGGTTTCGTACCAAACGTTATGGATGAAAACGCACCACCCAGCTGAGTTTATGGCTGCGGTAATGTCGGCCGATATGGATAACACCGACAAAATAGTGATTTTGGTAGATGAATGTGAAAACATGAAACTTACCTTATTACCGCCTGATGTAAATGCTGGTGAGTTTAAGTTTACGGTTAACCTGCAAGGCGAAATTGTTTATGGTATTGGCGCAATTAAAGGTGTAGGTGAAGCGCCAGTAGACGCTATTTTAGAAGCGCGCGCAAAGGGCGGCCCGTTTAAGGATTTATTTGATTTTTGTGCTCGCGTTGACTTAAAACGTCTGAATAAACGTGTCACCGAAAAATTAATTTATGCCGGTGCACTTGATAAGCTTGGGCCAGAAAAAACCCAAGCTGGGCGTGCAACATTACTGGCAAGTTTAAAAGACGCTATGCGCGCGGCCGATCAGCACAACAAGGCAGAGCAACTTGGACAAAGCGATTTATTTGGTTTATTGGCTACTGAGCCAGACGAAGTAGAGCAAGCGTTTATTAAGGCCACGGGCCTGACCGACAATGAATGGCTTGAAGGTGAAAAAGATACCCTAGGCCTTTATTTAACTGGGCATCCGATAAATCAGTATCGCAAGGAGCTTAGGTATTACACCAGCGGAAAGCTGGTGGATTTACAACCAACTAATCGTGATGTACTCTCTACTGCCGCTGGTCTAGTTATTTCAGCGCGGACCTTAATTAATAAAAAAGGCAACCGTTGGGGCTTAATAACTTTAGATGACAAGAGCGCCCGTATTGATGTACGCTTGTTCCCAGAACAGTTTGAAATGTACCAAGAAATGCTTCAAGTTAACAATATCTTGGTAATATCTGGACAGGTCAGCTTTGATAACTTCTCCGGTGGCATTACAATGACCGCCAGAGAAATAAACACCATTGCTCAAGCGCGTGAAAAACGTATTAAAGCGATTAAAATGACGCTGAACATGGTGCAAATCGAGGCAGGTTTCTTCGATAAATTACAAAAAGTACTCGAACCTTATAAAATGGGAACGTGTCCGATCAAGGTTTATTACCAACGCCCAGATGCGTTGGCGCAATTAACCCTAGGGATCGAATGGTGTGTCACGCCGAGCGACGACTTGATTCACAAGTTATCACTCATGGCGGCACAAGATGTAGAACTAGAATTTAACTGATTAGGTAGTTTAGAGCATGAGCCTCAATTATCTTGATTTTGAGCTTCCGATTGCAGAATTAGAAGCAAAAATTGAAGAATTACAAAGCATAAGCCGCGCTGGCGAATTAGACCTTGAGCTAGAAGAGGAAGTCAGCAAATTAAAAGAAAAAAGTGCTAAGCAAAAAGAGGAAATTTTCTCAAACTTAGGCGCTTGGCAAGTATCGCAGTTAGCGCGTCATCCGTTGCGTCCTTATACTCGAGATTATATCGAGCGTATTTTCACGGAATTTGACGAGTTTGCAGGCGATCGTACTTTTGCTAACGATCCGGCTATTTTAGGCGGTGTTGCACGTTTAGATGGCGAACCCGTTATGGTTATTGGCCAACAAAAAGGCCGCGACACAGCTGAAAAAATTAAACGCAACTTTGGTATGCCAAAACCAGAAGGCTACCGTAAAGCACTTCGCTTAATGGAAATGGCCGAGCGTTTTAAAATGCCAATTATGACCTTTATCGACACGCCAGGTGCATACCCTGGTGTTGGCGCTGAAGAGCGTGGTCAGTCTGAAGCAATTGCACGTAACCTTAAAGTAATGGCGGCGCTTAAAGTGCCAACTATTTGTACAGTTATTGGTGAGGGCGGCTCAGGTGGTGCATTAGCGATTGGTGTTGGTGACAGAGTTAATATGTTGCAATACAGCACGTACTCGGTAATTTCGCCAGAAGGCTGTGCTTCAATTTTATGGAAAAGCGCCGATAAAGCACCACTTGCTGCAGAAGCTATGGGCGTGACCGCTGAGCGTGTTAAAGAGTTAGATTTAATCAACAACTTAGTTGATGAGCCTTTAGGTGGTGCACATCGTAATTACGATGCGATGGCGCGTAACTTAAAAACCCGTTTAAAACGTGATTTAGCAGACTTACAAGCGCTTTCGCTTGAAGACATGCTTGATCAACGTTACAAACGTTTAATGTCGTTTGGTTACTGCTAATAAAGTAGCTATTACATTGAATGTTAAAAAAAGCCGCTTATGCGGCTTTTTTGTTTTAAAATACTCCCAACATAAATTTTATAGCGTATTGCATGCAATCATCAGCCATTTATCAACACGTTAAACACGCTCTAGAGCACTTTTTTAAGCAACAACAGTTTAATTTTACTGTTGCGCTTTCGGGTGGGGTCGACTCAGTTGTATTGTTACAGGTAATGCACGTGCTAAAGCAAGAAATGCCAAAGCTAAAGGTAAGTGCAATATACGTTAATCATGGCTTAAGCGAATACGCTAATGACTGGCAGGCTTTTTGCCAAAACCTATGCGTTGAGCTAGATATACCGTTTAATACCGCGCAGGTAACAATAAGCCGGCAAACACGAACAAGCCTTGAAGCGCAGGCACGTGAGGCACGTTATAAAGCACTTGATGAACTAAGCGCACCGCAAAGTGTTATTTTATTAGGCCAGCATTTAAACGACCAAATAGAAACGTTTTTACTGCGTTTAAAGCGTGGCTCGGGCTTAAAAGGGTTAGGCGCAATGCAAGCAATGCGTGAACTACAAAGCGGGCGAATATGCTACAGGCCGCTTTTAAACATTACGCGCAGTGATATAGAGCACTTTGCCACAGCGTTTAATATTGCGCACATTACTGA
This sequence comes from Pseudoalteromonas sp. APM04, assembly GCF_022809815.1. NCBI lineage: Bacteria > Pseudomonadati > Pseudomonadota > Gammaproteobacteria > Alteromonadales > Pseudoalteromonadaceae > Pseudoalteromonas > Pseudoalteromonas sp. APM04. Next base: position 2,325,156 of record NZ_CP094441.1, on the reverse strand, counting down.
TGACTCAAATACCGATGAGCGTTTTGATCGTAACTTTTTGCGTGCACGTGTAGTGCCTGAACTGGCTATGCGGTTTAAAGGTTTTGAACAGTGTGCTGGGCGCAGCATTGAGTTATTGCAGCAACAACAAGCGCTACTTGATGAGTACACTCAAATTGATTTAAGCCAAAGTTTAAATGACCAGCAAGCATTGTGTATTAGCCAAATAATTCACTATAGCGACGTGCGCATAACAAATGTGGTTCGTGCGTGGCTTAGCTTATTTACCCAAGTAATGCCATCTCAAAAGCAATTGTCACAAATTATTAATCAGGCAATAAACGCTCAGGCCGATGCTAAAATTCAAATTGACTTAGTTGATGGGCAGGTTAGGCGCCACCAAGGGTATTTATACTTTGTAACTCAAAAAAACATTGTGAATGATGATGAGTTAATCACTCATGAACTCACTCTCAACGATGGCCGCGTATTAACAAAGCAAAGTGGTGTAGGAATAAGAGCACCGCATGCCAATGAGCAGGTTTCAGTAAGATTTAATTACAACAGCGCTCGTATAAAGCCTCTTAAAAAGCCCGGAAGTAATAGCGTTAAGCACTGGTTTAAGGACGCAAAAGTAGCGCCTTGGCTTCGAAGTCAAGTGCCGCTTATTTTTTATAATGACGAACTAGTACAAGTGGTTGGCTATTTTATAAGTGAAAAACATTATGATGAAAATGGTATTTATTGGGAGTGTAAATAAATGAGTAAACAGCCACATGTTGGATTATCGCTAGTCAATAAAGCGCCACTAGGCATACTATTAACAGCCCTGATAGCGATAGTTGCTAATGTATTGCTTGATTTGAACATTGTCACTTTAGCGTATGCTGTTTTAGGCGGTGCTATATCAGCGGTTATATTAATGGCGTATTGGTTAGGTAAAGGCGGTATATTTTTTATATTAGGGGTGAGTTTACCGCTCGTTTTAGTGTTATTTACGCCTCTTGATACCGCCACAGCCTTAATAAATTTAGTGAGTGGTTACTTTTTAGGTTTTTGTGTAGCACTGACAATTTATAAATTTTTACCTGCAAAGTCTATTAAGTAATAGGGCAACGGTTTACATGAAAAAGGCTTAGCGGGGGAAGCTAAGCCTTTTAAAAAAGCCTTATAATCAATATGCTTTAGCGCAGTTTCTGCCAGACGCTTTTGCTTTGTACAAGCCTTTATCTGCGCGAGAAAAGATTTCTATATCGCAGTCATTACTCATTGCTAAGGTATAGCCAATACTAACCGTAACTTCATGCTTTGACATTAAGCTAGATTGCTTTACAAATTGCATTATACGTTCAGATACAACCTGATTAGTTTTGAATTCAGGGTCTTCTATTAGTATTGCGAATTCATCGCCGCCGAACCTAAATACGGTATCTGTAGCGCGTATACTTGAATTTAATACCGTTGCAAATTCTTTAAGTGTATCGTCGCCAATTTTGTGGCCAAACTTGTCATTTACCTGCTTAAAATTATCTAGGTCAAGTAACATTAAGCTGAAAGGGCGCTGATAGCGGCGACAATTTTCGAGCTTTTGAGATAAAATGTCATTAAATTGACTACGGTTGTTCAAACCCGTTAATGAGTCTTTTGTCGCCAATTTAAGTACGCGGCTATACATCATTGCATTGCGTAGTGGGTACACTAGCGCAGAGTGAAGCGAGCGTAACTTACTTTCAATTGCTTTGCCTAAAGGGTATTTACTAAAGTATATAAGTTGCCCTAAGTGCTCTCTTCCAATCGTTAAGTCAAAAATATAGGGCGTGCTATTAGTATCGCTTTCAGACGTTTGTGCAGTGCCAAGCGTTGACTGAAACTGCAATCCCGTAAAGTTTAAAAGCTTTTTTGTAAATTTTGCGTATATGGCTAATACATCTTCAATAACTAAACTAGTCTGTAGCTCAGCGACTAACTCGTGTGTTGCCGTTGTTTCATTATTTGGTGTGTGTTCAGCCGAAAACGGCAAAAAGTCGCCGCGACCAGAGACACGTTGCGTCAAAATATGGACATTTTCCATTAAATTCTCCCCCGAGAGTGTTGCTTTGCAAATATTAAGCGATTTTTGTGCCATATTTTAAAATTAGCTTAAAAACAATTGCTTGCTATAGTTAAATTACATCCCCTAGTTTAATTGAAGCCGGAGGCCAAATTTGCAAAGTACTAATGCTCAATTTTTTGGCTTACTTGTCGTTGCCGTTATTTTTGTGTGGTTTTTTAAGCGCATCGGTTTGCCGCCAATTTTGGCGTACCTAGCAACAGGTGTTTTAGCTGGCAGTCATGGCGTTGGATGGCTTGAACATACGCACGAAATAGACTTTGTTGCAGAGCTTGGTATTGTATTTTTGCTTTTTAGCTTAGGGCTTGAGTTTTCAATATCTCGATTAATGGCCATGCGTAATATTGTATTTGGCTTAGGTTCACTGCAGGTGATTGTAACAAGCTTAGTGCTTATTATAATTTTGTACTGTTTAAACTTCAGTTTGCTTACCAGCTTTACTATTGGTTCTATTATGGCGCTGTCTTCAACGGCGGTAGTTGTTAAGTTGCTCAAAGAAAGTGGTGAACTTAATCAGCGTAGAGGGCAATTAGCAATCGGTGTATTGTTGTTTCAAGACATTGCCGTAGTCCCTTTACTTATTATTCTTCCTTTATTTGCCACAAGCGATTCACAAACAATTGGGTGGGCGTTAGCATTTTCTCTAACTAAAGGGGCTTTTGTTTGCGTATTACTGTGGGCTATTGGTAAATGGTTACTGCCTAAAGTATTCAGCGAAATAGCCTTAGTGCGCACTGATGAGTTATTTGTACTTACTACGCTACTAGTTGCTTTGTTTGCAGGTTTACTAACCTATATGTTTGGCTTATCAATGGCGCTAGGTGCATTTTTGGCCGGGATGATGCTTGGTGAAAGTCATTACAGGCACCAGCTTGAAGCCGATATACGGCCATTTCGCGATATCTTAATGGGGCTGTTTTTTGTTACCGTAGGCATGCAGCTCGATTTACTCTATGTGTTTAGCAATGGTCTTATTATTGTTGGCGCATTATTTGGATTATTGGTTTTAAAAATAGCCGTGGTTGCCATCAGTGCACAACTTATGGGTGAACGAAAGCAGGACTCTTTAGCGTGTGGCATTATGCTGTGGCAAATGGGTGAATTTGGTTTTGTATTAATTGCTTTGGGTAGGCAGCATCAATTATTAACCAGCGAACACATTTCATTTTTAATTGCCCTTGGTGTGTTATCGATGGCGTTAACCCCATTTTTAATTGAAAAAACACCCTATATTTTAAGGCGTTTAGGGTTATTAAATAGCCCAAGCATTGCATGGGAAGGTGAGCCACAAGTAAGTGCGCTTTACACAAACCATGTCGTCATTTGTGGTTTTTCGAGGGTAGGGCAAACTATAGCGCGCTTTTTAAAGCCAGAAGCTATTGAATATGTTGCTGTTGAAAGTAACCCCATACTTGTTCAAGAAGGTAAGGCCGCAGGTGAGCCTGTAATATTTGGCCACGTTAAACAAAAAGATATTTTAAAGTGTGCGGGCGTAGAGCGAGCGCGGTTGGTGATTATTACATTTACCGAGTTTGAACAAACACAAATAGTGATAGATGCAATAAAGCAAATAGCTCCAGAGGTAAAAATACTTATACGTACCCGTGACGATAGCCAGCTTGAAAAACTACGAGAGCTTGGTGTCACTGAAGTTGTACCAGAAACGCTTGAAGCAAGTTTAATGATAGTCTCGCATGTTTTGTCTATGTCGGGTGTACCCATGAGCCGAATTATTAGGCGAGTGAGTGATGAGCGAAGAAATCGTTATCAATTTTTGCAAAGTTTTTTTACAGGTGAGCATATAAACAACGATGAAAGTAATTCAGATAAATTAGAGTATTTGCATGTGGTTGCTCTGCCCGATAAAGCACATGCGGTTAATAAAAGTATAAATGAGCTTAATTTAGTAAAGCGCAAGGTATCTATTAAGGCATTGCGACGCCAAGACCGAGAAATAGATGCCCCTTCAGATCAAATTATCTTGCTTGCCAACGATATACTCGTTTTGCAAGGTAAACCAAGGCGTGTGGAACGCGTAGAACATTTTTTATTAGACGGCATTGAATAATAAATTAATCGAGCCCTAAAAAAGCTCTTATTTCAGGTAGCTTAGCCATGCCGTCTTGATACCCTATTTCCATTAAGTGCTGGGTATAGCGTTTTTCAAATAATAAGTAACTCGTTAAACTTGATTGAGAGTGCTTTTTAACACCAATAGTACGCAATAATACTTTTATCGCCCATGGCATATCGTTGTAATACTGTGCTGCAATAACATTAAAGTTTTGTGAGGGGTTAATAACAAAGCTATCTATTTGCTTTAGCTCTTGGTGTTTATCTCGCGCAGGTAAAAGCCCCAAAGTGCGGTTTATTCTACCCAAGCGTTCTAAGTCTGACTGCATGGTGTCGGTAAATACACTATCAAGCAAGTGTCCGGCTACAGCAGAAAGCCCAGGGTAATGCGCAGAATATCCCGGTGGATGCGGCTCTTTAGGTTCATCTACACCAATGATAAATATTTTTTCGGCACCCAAATGTATTGAAGGGCTAAGTGGCGATAGTTGATGTATAGAACCATCACCAAAGTAATGATTGTGGATATTCACGCTTGGGAACACCATTGGAATAGCACTAGATGCCATTAAATGCTCAACATTAATGCGTGTTGGGCGGCCTTCTCGTTTAGCTCTTTGCCAAGCTGTTTGTGTATTTGACTGAAAAAAAGCGACTGAATCACCTGTGGTATAGCTTGAGGCTGTAATCGAAAGCGCCTCTAAATAGTTTCGGTGTAAATTACGCTCTATGCGATGCAGGTCTAAAATTTCGTTAAGTAAACCACGTAAAGGGCGGTTGTTAAGCAAGCTTGCTGGTGGGTGGTTAATATGCTCTGATTGAAAGCTAGTTAAAATATTACGCGCAATATGGCCAAATACACTTAAAAAATCACTTTTATACACCATTGAGGTCGAAAAGTTTTTCCAAACAGATTCTAATTTTCGCACTGCTAAGTGCGCACAAGAGGCATAACAAGCCAAGGCTGCAGAGTTTATTGCGCCTGCAGACGTACCATTTATTATTCTAAAAGGAAGAGGTGCCGTACGTGGCATACTGTGAGCTAGCGCTTTTAAAACACCTACTTGATACGCCGCTCGAGCACCACCACCAGTGAGTAATAAGGCTGTTTTAGGTTTTTTGGGATCTATTTGCTTAATTTTCATATTGGTGGTTAAACTGTTCAACGTCTTTACTTTATTTATCAACTGTAAGTCTTTAAGCTAGAAGAATCAAAGGTTAACTGTTCATAGAGTTATAACTGTATAATTTAATGCTGAATTCAGCATGTCTAACTTAAGATAACTATTGATTTAATAAAAAACTCGAACAGAATGAATTTAATCCACTTAGCCCACTCTAAGTGATATCGCATTTTTATTTTTTTATGGAGTTCGTATGTCAGACTCACCAGATGTTCAAAAACGCTCAACAAACAGTAACTTACTTCTTGCCATTATTACGCTAATTGTTGTTGCCTGTGTGGTTGCATTTGTATTACTTAAACCAAGTGACGAACCGGTTGCGCGCATAGAAGCAACAGAGCCCGTTAAAGAGCGGCCAATAATGGAACTTAAGCCATTAAATGAACCAGATATAATTGAGCCAGAAGAGCCAACAGCAGTTGAACAGCCGGCAGAGCTCGAAGTGCCAGCGCAGCGCATAGTTGAACCCGAACCAGAAGTAGCTACGCTACCTGCCTTAAACGATAGTGATACTATGGTTGTTGCCAAAATTGACGAGTACCTAAGTGACTCTGTGATGAGCCTATTAGTCACTGATGATGTTATTCGTCGAGGTGTTGTTTTTATTGACAACTTAGCTCAAGGCAAAGTAGCTAAAAAACATAATCCTGTTATTAAACCCCAAGAAAGCTTTAGTGTTACCGAAGGGGATATTTTAACAATTGATCCAAATAGTTATGAGCGTTACACACCGTATGTAAAAATTTTTACTAGCATGAGTGCAGCGCAAGTAGTCCGTATGTTTGAAGAGTACCAGCCACTTATTAACGATGCATACACTGAAATTGGTTATGGCGATGACGAGTTTAAGCAAACATTGAACGACGCTATCGATTTACTACTTGATACTCCGGAGCCTGAAGGCGCCTTACCACTTTTACGTGACTCAGTAACTTATCAGTATGCGTTTTCAGAGTGGGAGCAACTTCCTGCTGCTCAAAAACAGCTTTTACGCATGGGTCCAGACAACATGAAAAAAGTAAAAGCAGCACTTCGTAATATAAAAGCGCAATTAGAGAGCAAATAACAGTCACAAATTAAATTTCAAAGCCGCGATTGTATATGAAGTATGCAATCGCACCTTCTTTTTTGATTATCCCTTGAATAACACAGTAAAAGTAGAGATAATCTCCTCCGCGCCAACCAAGGCCCTCAATGGTAGTCTTATTGGTCCTCTCGCAACACTAGCAGGCGAACCTGGTCAGGCCCGGAAGGGAGCAGCCACAGTTTGTGACGTGTGTGCCGAGATGTGGCTGGTAAGACTGCCACCCAAATTCCTCATTTGGGTGACTACAGCTAATCAATTCAAAAAACTTTAACCAAATACACACAAGTTTATTTTCTGATATTCCCTATATTTCTGCCATATAGACAACACTTAGATATTGCGCAATAATGAAATAATACGTTAACGTTAACGCTACACATGTTAAATCAGATGCCCAAGGGTTGTTGTAATGTCTCAAAGAAGTAAGTGGGCACTAGCTATTTTATTAGGGTTAATAGGCGGGTTGGTTAACCTTTTACCCCTGTATTTTTTCGATAGTTCTGAATTTTTATTTGGACAATTTTTTGTTTTATGCAGCTTAGTATTCACTGGACTGCGTTATTCCTGCCTTACGCTCGCAATTGTCTCAAGCTTTTTACTCTATAGGTGGGGGCACTGTTGGCCCAGCATAGTTTATTTGTTGGAGCTTTTATGGCTTTATGTTTTTTGTTTAAGGCGCTCTAAACCTATTTTACCCTTAGGTGCCGTATTTTGGTTTTTAGTTGGACTGCCTATCATTTGGGGCATAGGCCAGTTTGTAATGGATTTAGCATCGCTAACGCTTATTGTTGCAGTGTTTAAATACCTGGTAAATGCATTAATAAGCTTAGCACTCGTTGATTTGATGAGCATATTTGTTCCCTTTGCTAGTCGTGCTTATCAAGGACGCCCACTCGCCCGTATTCTTAGCTATGTTGTCAGCGTCATTATTGTTTTGGTTGTCCTTATTACAAGTGTTTTTTTAGTGAACGATCATCACTCACGCATAGAGTATGAGGTAAATGCTCAGCTTGAAGAAAAAGCGAAATCAATTAGCACACAGTTGAATGACTATTTACAGTTTCATAAAAACGCGGTGGTAATGAGCAGTAATGCCATAGGTGGTGGAATTACTATACAACAACAGTTAACGCAGTTAATGAATTTATACCCAGGTTTTACTACAAGCTTATATGCAATGCCAAATGGCTATGTAGCTAAAAGTATTCCCAGCACATTATTAGAAGGACTTAGTGAAGAAAAACGCTTTGTAAACGACCGCCCTTATTTCTCTCAAGCTAAACAGTATCCTCAAGGTTATAGCAGTGGTGTGTTTCAGGGGCGTGGCCTTGGTAATGAACCTATAGTTGCACTTTCTGCGCCTATTTACAGAAATGATGAGTTTTATGGTGTAGTGGAAGGGTCGTTAAAGCTTGAACGTTTAGAGCAATATATACCGAATTTGTTTAACCAAACTGGTGAGCTAATTATACTCGATGCTGAGCAAAGGATTGTTTTTAGCTCATTAGCACAATTTGACATATTGGCTGACTTTAAAACTTTAGATTTTACGATAAGTAACTTGGGCGATAATCAACTGTTCCGTTCTGTTAATAATGAAGTATTTCATACCAATCAGTATGTTGATACTGTTAGTAAATGGCAGGTCATCACGTTTTACAATCGTAAGCACTTAACAAAGGTAGTAGCAAGTGCCTGGTTACCAACAATATTATTTAGTGCAGTGTTGATATTTTTAGTGGTGTTGTTTATACATCATTTGTCTAACTTATTAGTTCAGCCAATTATTGGTTTAACTAATTTAATGCATGATTTTGATAAATCAGAAAAACAACATTTTAATACAGAGTCTAGTTGGTACGAAGTACTGCAGCTACAAGAGCAGTTTAAGATGCTGGGAAGTGCGTTAAGGGACTCAATAGAGAGCTTACAAGCGTCTAATATTAAAAATCAGGATCTAAATAAACAGCTAAGCCAATTTAACCAGCAATTGGAAGTTAAAGTGGCAGAGCAAACAGATGAGCTAACAAAAGCAGTTAAATCTGCTAATGAAGCTAATAAAGCTAAGTCACAGTTTTTGGCCAATATGAGTCATGAACTGCGCACGCCTATGAACGGGATCTTAGGTATGGGTGAGGTATTACTTCGTGATTCCACCCTTACCGATGAGCAGCGTGACCTTCTTGAAACACAACAAAAAAGCTCAAAAAATTTACTACAAATATTAAATGATATTTTAGATTTTTCTAAAATTGAAGCTAACGCTATGCAAATAAGCCCCCGTGCTACTTTGCTTGCTCCGTTTATAGAAAATATACACTCGTTATTCTCACCCATTATTCATTCTAACAATGTTGAGTTTATTATTCAGCGTAGCCCAGACTTACCCGATTGTTTAAATGTAGATGACTTACGTTTAAATCAAATAATTATTAATTTATTGTCAAATGCACAAAAGTTTACTCAGGCTGGGTTTGTGCGTTTATCGTTTGATTACAAAGATGAGCAACTGACGGTAAGTGTGTCTGATAGCGGAATTGGGATTGAAAAAGAGCAGCAACTATTACTTTTTAGTGAGTTTACCCAAGCAGATGCTAGCGTAGCTCGTAAGTATGGCGGTACAGGGCTTGGGCTGGCTATTTGCCAAGGTTTGATTAAAAAAATGGAGGGTGAAATAACCCTCAATAGCGTGCCAGGTTTGGGCAGTACGATTAAGTTTTCGATACATGCACCTAAAGCGCAAATTGTCGATTTAGCAAAGCGTGTACAAGAGCAATCTTTACCAGATTTGATCAATAAGCATATTTTGCTAGTAGAAGATAATCCTATAAACCGCCAAGTAATTGCAAAAATGTTAGAGCCAACAGCTGTTACTATTACAATGGCAAACGACGGCTTAGAAGCGCTTAAAGCATTAAAAAATAATGTGTTTGATTTAATTTTAATGGACTGTCAAATGCCTAATATGGACGGTTATGAATGTACTATACGCATTCGCGAAAATGAAATAGGGGAAGATAAAAGGGTTCCAATTATCGCTATTACAGCCAATGCATATGAAGAAGATAAGCAGCGTTGTTTAGATGTAGGTATGGATGACTTTATTTCAAAACCGGTTAACTCTCAGGGGTTATATAGTGTTATTGCTAATAACCTTACAAAGATAGGTTAAGTATAATTGATAAAGGCCAGACAAAATATGGCCTTTATGAATGGCGCTTTAATTTTATATAAAATCGAGAGTAAGCAGTAACCTAGGGGCGCTATTAGTTCCAGCCAACGGTGGTGAGCGATGCACTAAACCTGCGCCTTCGTTTTCATCCCAGTATTCGCCTTTAAGCAGTGCAACATCGCCTTCAGTTAGCTGGTTAATATTATTTAGGCTTTTAATTAAGCCAGACTCCTCATCAGGCTTACCTAAATTACCAGTACCGAGCTTTGAGCGGCTTACATCGCCGTGATTTAACCATTGCGTTGCAACGCCGTGATAAGTAGTCACTAATCGACACGGAATTTTGTCTACGTGAAAGCGCGGGCACATGGGTCTATCTAATATTTTTAACCTCAAACCGGCGCGTTTTAAATCAAACAGGCAGCAAAACATTTCAACCAACAGTGCAATGTCTTCACACAGAGCTTTAATTTCATCGCTGTTATTATCTTCTGGCTTAAGCGCTTTTATTAATTGATCAAACGCATCATCGGGTGATACCGCAAGTTCAAGTGGCTTTAAAGCATTAGCGCTAATGAGTGTATTAACTGCACTTGTTAATGTTTGCTCAAGGTTTCTTTGCCAAATAACAATGTTAGTATCTTGGTTATAAATTTGTGGCAATACATTGGCGTCACACTCTTTAGCTGCTCTTCGGTATAGCGGTTCAGCCGGTTTTACTTGGGCTGTTATTGGGGCTAGGGCATTCATTACTCTTCCTCCCAAATAGGAAACGGGTCGTTAAAGGTTTTCCAAAAATCTTTACCTTTAATTACGGCATCTTCTGGGAGAAGGCAGTCATCAAGCGCTTTAATCATGGCTTTTTTATCTAACGACTGACCAATAAAAACAAGCTCTTGGCGCATGTCACCAAAGGGCTCTACCCATTTACTGTTTATATCAGCAAGTAGTTCGGGCTCTGTGGGCCAGTCTTTTTTAGGTATTGCTTTATAAAACATGCCTGCAAACCCGTAATGCGCTATACCGCCAGCTTGGCTCCACTGCGCGCAAAATAAAGGGCGCGTTGCGAGCCAAAAATACCCTTTAGAACGAATGAGCTTGCCAAATTGCTCGGTGTTGTGCAAAAAGTTATAAAACTTTTCAGGGTCAAATGGGCGGCGCACAGTGTAATTAAAACTGCCAATACCATACTCTTCGGTTTCGGGAATATGTTCACCACGCATTTCTTTAAGCCAACCCGGTGCTTGTTGGGCACGTTCAAAATTAAATAAGCCGGTGTTTAGCACTTGGTTAATATTAATATGCCCGTTTGATATAGGAATAATGTTAGCTTGGGTATTGAGCGTATTTAAAATGGCAGTGAGTCTATTTAATTCATCGTTTGTAATTAAATCAGTTTTACTAATTAAAATAACATCGGCAAATTCAACTTGGTCAACAAGTAAGTCGGCTACGCTTCGCTCGTCGTCTTTACCTAACGATTCGCCAGTATCTTGTAAGTCGTTTGCTTGTTCGTAGTCGTTTAAAAAGTTAACGGCGTCAACCACCGTTACCATTGTATCAAGGTTGGCAAGATCACTAAGTGAACCCCCGTTTTCGTCGGCAAAGGTAAATGTTTCTGCAACGGGGAGGGGCTCAGATATGCCTGTAGATTCAATGACGAGGGCCCATCATTGGCAAGTTTGCCCACTTCAATAAGTAAGTCTTCTCGTAGGGTGCAGCAAATACAACCGTTACTCATTTCGACTAGTTTTTCATTACTGTGATTGAGCGATACATCACTTTTAATTGTTGCGGCATCGATATTTATATCGCTCATATCGTTAACTATGACGGCGACTTTTTTACTTTGCCTGTTATTAAGAATGTGGCTAAGAATGGTTGTTTTACCAGCCCCCAAAAAACCTGATAACACTGTGACGGGCAGTTTATTTATCATTTAATAATCTTACTAAAGTGTATTTTTAGATATGTTATATTATATCAATTATGTATTCCAGTAATGCTAATTAATTTATTCATAGCTGAGCTGCCAATTTAGTGTGTTGCTTAAATACTCTTCATTCGAAAAATAAGGATGAATATGAAATTATTTACATTGCACATGATAATGATAGTCGTTATCATTTAAGGCGTTTTATACACCTTTTTTTCAGGATCAACATGTTTAACCAAAAATATTTGGCGCTCAGTATTGCTGCATCTTTTTCTGCTTTTTCTAATGTGGTATTTGCCGAGCAAAATAACGAAATTGAAACAATAGAAGTAACAGGCCGTGCTCAGCAATTTTACCTAGAAACCGAAAGTAAAATTGGCACTAAAACGGATTTAGATCTTATTAAATTACCGCAATCTGCGCAGGTATTAACCGAGCAACTTATTATTGACCAAGCCGCGCGCGATATTACCGATTTATACCGCTCAATAGCCGGGGTAAGTGAGTACAGTTATTCAGGAGTTACTTTTCGCGGATTTAGAGACGATGCCAATGTATTTTACGATGGCGTACGTGGCGATCCGTACTCGGGCTTTGGTGTACCGCAATTATTTAATGTAGCGCGTGTAGAAGTATTAAAAGGCCCAGCCTCTGCGTTATATGGTGGTGGTGAGCCAGGCGGTATGATCAACTATGTGACTAAAAAGCCTTCGTACACGCAAAGCAAAGAGCTAAAGCTAACGCTTGGCAATTACGACACACGTGGTGCATCTCTTGATATGACCGGCAGTTTAACCGACACCATGGCGTATCGTGTAGGTGGTTATTACGAAGAGCAAGACAGCTTTCGTAATAATGCAGATTCAAAAAACAGTGAGTTTACCGGTGGTTTATTATTTGATTTAACAGATTCAACCACACTAACCACAAGTGTTGACTACATCAAACAAGACTTAGGCGGTAACCGTTTACGTGGTGTACCGGTAGATGACAATGGCAACTTTTTAGTTGACCCTAGTTACAACGCAAACGAAGCATTTGACTACCAAGACATGGAAGCGTTAGTGCTGCAAGCCGAGCTAAAGCATTACTTTAATGATGATTTTTCTGTAAGTAGCACACTTCGTTACATGGATAACGAACGCGACCAAGCCTACCATGAGTCGCAAAGCTGGGTAGATGTAAACGGCGATGGTGAAGCAAACATTGATGACGAAACCATTAAACGCGAATACCGTAATCAATACCGCGCAAATGAAGAAACAAGCTTAACCACCGACTTTGTTTATAGCTTTGAGCAAGGCCAATTAGCACACCAAGTATTATTTGGCGGCGACTACCACATAGTTGATACCGAGTACGATTACTTACGTGCCCGCTATGAAGCAGACGGTGTGACTAATTTAAACATATTTAACTTAAATTACGGCGAAACCGACCCACGTACTTATAACCTGACAGACATGAACCGCGATGGTGTTGAAACCGACCGTTTTGGCCTATACGTACAAGATGTTGTAAGCATTAATGAGCAATGGACCGTGATTGCCGGCCTGCGTTACGATTATTTTAAAGAGCTAAACAAAGAAACCGGTTACAGTTACTCAGATAACGATGTAACCCCGCGCGTGGCTGTTACATACCAACCTGTTGAAAACACATCGGTATACATAAACTACTCAGAAAGCTTTAACCCCGCATCATCAGGCGATCAAGAAGATGTAGAGGGCGAGGGTAATTTAACCCCAGAAACCGGTAAACAAACCGAAATTGGTATGAAAAACAAATGGCTAGATGGCAAAATTATGAGCACCTTTGCTATTTACCAAATTAATAAAGAAAACGTAGTAATGAGCAACCCTGACGACACTGGCGCGGGGGATGGCATTGCAGCACTTTTAAATATTGGTGAGGTAGAAAGCCGTGGGTTTGAAACAACGCTGGTGGGCGATTTAACCGAATACTGGACGCTAACTGCTAACTACGCCTATAACGATACGCTAGTTGTTGAGGGGGTAACGGGCGATACTATTTCAAGCACCTACGGTGATGGCTCTCGTTTTGCTAATGCCCCGCGCCATCAAGCTGGTTTATGGTCGCGTTTTGCGCTTGATAGCATCGACTCGTCTATAGCATTTGGCGCAAATTACGTAAGCGAGCAAATAAGCCAAGACGGCCAAAAAGTTAAACCCTTTACCGTATTTGACATGAGCTGGAGTACCCGCTTTGACGATGTGTTATTAAGTGTAAATATCAATAATCTATTCGATAAAAAATACGCAGTAAGTGGCTTTAGTGAGCGTAACGGTCACTTCCCAGGCAGCCCACGAGAATTAGTAGGCCAAGTAACCTATAAATTTTAAAGCAATTTAAGCGCGAGCTTATCTCGCGCTTATTTTTTATCGCTATTAAAATTAGCGGCTTCTTGAGCTGTGTTAATAGCTGTAATAGGGAAGGGGATCACAATACCTTCTTGGTTATAGCGTTTATGTAGCGCTTTAATAAAAGCAGATTTAACCCAAAACCGATTAAAGTACTCTTTTGCGCGCAGCATTACGGTAAAATTAATGCTTGAGTTATCAAAGGTGTGATACACCACAAAGGTATTGTAATCATCAACGCCCCACTCATGGTCAATCAGTATTTGTCGCGCAACTTCAAGCGTTACTTGCTCTACAAATTCTAGGTCTGAGCTGTAATGAACGCTTACATCAACAGGCACACTCAGCTCTTTTTCGGGGTAAAAGTAATTAATAATACGCGATTTAGAAAGCTGACTATTAGGAATAATAATCATATTATTTGGCAGCATTTTAACCCACGTAGAGCGCCAACCAATTTTTTCTACAAAGCCTTGCTCCTTTGACTCAAGCTCAATAAAATCACCTACGCGTATGGGTTTATCAATAACGAGCTGTACGCCCGAAAAAAAGTTTTCAAGGGTGGGTTGTAAGGCAAGTGCCACCGCCAATGACGTAATACCAAGAGATGCAATAATAGGTGTAATTGAAATACCCAATGTGCCTAATAAAACCAACAACCCCACTGAAAACAATGTAACGCGAATAACCCCCTTAATAATACTTTGAGAATTGAATATAACGGCTGATTGTTTAGCATAGTGATTAACCGTGCCAATAATAAAGTGATTTAAAAAGAAAATAAGTGCAAGTAAAGCTAATACAATATTGATGCTGTTGAACGGAATTCGCTTCGCTAACTCGGGGTCAATAACGAATGTATCGTGCTCCAAAATGGTGATTAGCACAATAAACGTGCAAAGTGTGAGTGGTTTAGATATTGAGTCAAGAAGTAGGGTATCGAATGTAAAAGTGGTTTTTGATGTCCACTTTTGTAACCAATACATTATAAAAAAACGAATAAAAAACAAGAGTATAGTTATGATTGAAAGGTAAGCTACTGTACTCAACCAAGGGGTGTTATTAATAACATCAAGCGTATTTTTGAGCATAACTTAAACCTAATAAATATATTTATATTTATTACAGCAAGTTATGTACCTATGTTTAGAATAAAAAAAGTGTATTGCCGAGACAAGCTCGGCAAAAGTCGCTTATATTTTTTTGGCCAACCACATTCCACCCAGTACCGAGGCAAAAAACAGCCAAAACTCCATTTTGAGTGACACTAATTGAACCAAGCCTGGGCCTGGGCAAATACCACTCAATCCCCACCCTAAACCAAACAAAACAGAGCCCGTAATTAATCTACGATCTACATTTTTTAGATTACTCAGGCTAAATGTTTCACCAAATAAAGGGCTGTCTTTTTTAGAAACCCAAAACCACGCCAACATCATTATTCCCATGGCTACAGCCATTACAATAATTAAACTGCCATCCCAGTTCTCGCCAAAGGTTAAAAAGTTGAGTACTTTATCAGGGTTAGTCATTCCACTAATAATAAGGCCTAAGCCGAAAATAAAGCCTAAAAACACCGATGTAATTGCTTTCATGTTTTATCCAATTAAGTTAGCAGTGATAACGGCAACAAGCATAAACACACATGTTGAAACCCAAGAGCGAGTAGAAAAACGCGACATACCACACACGCCATGCCCGCTTGTACAACCATTAGCAAGTGAAGTACCTACACCCACTAAAAGGCCCGCTACAATAATTAACCAAGAGGGTATATTTAAATCGCCCTCTAATAATTCAGGTGCAACAAATAAGGTAGCAACGCCTGCAATTAGTAAGCCTGCAATAAAGCATACTTTCCATACATTATCGGGTTTTAATGGGGTGAACAGCGATTTAACTAATCCTGAAATACCGGCTACTTTGCCAAATAAAACCAGTAATAGTGCGCAGGCTATACCTATTAAAGCACCGCCTAAAGCGGCTGAAATGGGCGTAAATTCGGTTACCATTTTAAATTCCCCAAACAATAGATACACCAACACCAGACTGTTGCATTTCAATTGATAATTGTTGGTTAGGCGCTAAAAAGTTTGCACCCGATACTTTTTTAGCTGGCGAGTAAAAAGCCATAGCGTTTAATTGTACTTTTTCGCTAACTTTATGACTAAAACCCGTTGTAAAATGCCACTCTTGTACACCCGGCGCTAAAATATTAAATAACACCTCAGACGATGGAATAGGCTGTTGCGTGTATGAAACACCAAAGCGAATTTTTTGCTTTGCAGTGCGCTGCCACTGATAGCCTAGTTTATATATATCCATATCTTCCCAGCCAAACCCTGCACCTGCGCTTGCACCTAAAGGTGCAGACATTAAGTTACTCATTGGATTGGCAATGCTTTTAACTTCACTGTAGTTTATTTTTTGCCAATCAAATACAACTTGGTTTGTAGGCGTTAACTTATAAGCGGCACCAATTTGAATCGAGCTTGGTAAATCAAAGCCACCATTTTCTGCAAATAAACCTTTATAGCTATCAAACTCATCCATAGACACCGATGAGCGGTAACTGGCACCCCAGCTAAACGATGTGCCTACGGTTTGAGTTATACCTACTTGTACACCTAAACCTGTGCTGGTGTCGGTGCCATTATTTGTAAGCGCTTGGGGCGATTGCGAAAAAGGCGCAAAGTTTCCAAGGCCTGTTGCTTTAAACTGTTGCACAACATAAATAGGTGAAACCCCCACTTTTGTTTGCTCATTTAACTGGTAGTTAATAGTTGGGCTAATAAACATCTGCTTTAAATCAACGCCAGTCGTGCCAGCATAAAATGTGCCTTCGGGTTCTGACTCGGCGTTGTAGTCGGTGTTCATGCCGCCATTGCCGTAAACTAATAAGCCAATATTTATTTTGTCATTGAGCTGGTGGCCAATGGCAAATTCAGGAATAGCAAATAACGTGTTATCACTTTTTTGGGTTTTTGCTTCAAGATAAAGCGCATTAGGATAAAACGTATCTACAGATGAAGCTGTGTATTTTCTATCAGGTGAAAATAACTCTAACCCAACTGAAATTTCAGTGTCATTTACATTAAAGCTAGCAGGATTATTTGCACCCGACATCAACTCTTCCGATAGCGCAACACCCGCACCCGCCATGCCTTTGTGGGTCATGCCATAACCATGAGTAAAATACCCATTGGTAGCAAGTGCGTTAAAAGAACCTAGGGTAAAGGTTAGGGCCAAACCAGATACTAACTTATTTTTCATTTTGACAGACATACGAAGTTGGAAAAGGCGGACAATAGCTAATTTTATATATTCAAAAAAGGAATTTAAATCGATTACTTATAGTAAAAAGGAATATTAAGGGTGGGTAGTGAATTCAATATTTAGCGCAG
The DNA here is from genome assembly GCF_022809815.1 of Pseudoalteromonas sp. APM04. Classification (NCBI taxonomy): domain Bacteria; kingdom Pseudomonadati; phylum Pseudomonadota; class Gammaproteobacteria; order Alteromonadales; family Pseudoalteromonadaceae; genus Pseudoalteromonas; species Pseudoalteromonas sp. APM04. The sequence continues at coordinate 2,307,830 of NZ_CP094441.1, read as the reverse complement.
TAACTTCTTAATCCTTGCATACAGCTGTTGAATCAATCATTTAACTAAAAAACACAAAGCGGTGAGAGGGTTCACCGCTTTTTATTTGGCTAATTACATAGACTCAAGTGTTTTACCTCGGGTCTCTTTAATGTATTTAACAACAAAAAATATACTAATAAGTGCCGATAACGCATAAAAGCCGTACGCACCTGCAAGGCCAATATTAGCCAGCATAATAGGGAAGGTCATGGTAATGGCAAAGTTAGCAATCCACTGTGCGCTTGCAGCAACTGCAAGCGCTGCGCCGCGAATACGGTTATTAAACATCTCGCCTAATAACACCCACACAACCGGGCCCCAACTTAAGCCAAAAAACACCACAAATAAGTTAGCCATAATAAGCGCAAACGTACCCATGTTATCGCTAAGTGCAAGCTTGCCTGCTTCATCAAGGCCTGCGCTGCCAAATATATAAGTAAGCGCACTTAAGCTAATAAACATACCCACACTGCCCACAAGTAAAAGTGGTTTCCGACCAATTTTGTCAACAAGGGCAATAGCAATAAAGGTCGATACAATATTAGTAGTACCCGCTAATACATTTATAAATAGCGATTGCGACTCGTCAAACCCAGCAGCTTGCCAAAGCTCAGAGCCGTAATAAAATACCACGTTAATACCTACAAATTGCTGAAATACACTCAGCGCAACACCCGCCCAAACAATTGGGTGTACTTTTTTACTGCCATCAATAAATAAATCACGAATACTCGGCTTTTTATCGCTATGCAAAGAGTTTTTAACATCGCTTATTTGCGCATCAGCACTGTCGTTCGAAATTTTACTAAATACCGTTTTTGCATCGTCTACTTTACCTTGCGCCACTAAATAACGAGGCGACTCAGGAATAAACAACACACCCACTAAAAACAGTATTGCAGGCACAAGCTCAACCCAAAACATCCAGCGCCAAGCGGCTATATCAAGCATTAAAATGTTTTGCGCACTACCAGCTGCATCAGCAATTAAATAGTTACTTAAAAACGCAGCAAACAAGCCCAATACAATAGCGAGTTGTTGAAGTGTAGCTAAACGACCACGAAGGGCGGGTGGTGCAACCTCTGCAATATAAGCCGGCGCTAATACCGATGCAGCACCAATACCTAAGCCACCAAATAAGCGGTAAAAAATAAACTCGGCCGAGCTTTCGCTAATGCCTGAGCCAAACGCACTAATAGCAAAAATAATCGCGGTGATGATCATAATGGCACGGCGACCAAATTTATCAGCCAGTGGCCCCGCAGCAAGAGCCCCCAAGGCGCACCCTAATAATACCGATGCCACATTGAAGCCCGTAGCCACACTGCTTGAATTAAAAGCATTGCCGAGCGCCGACACCGTGCCGTTAATAACGCCCGAGTCAAAACCAAATAAAAAGCCACCAATAGCAGCCACTGCAGAGATGAAAATTACATAAAAAAGAGAGCATGTGCCCAATGTGTGCGCCGAGCTATTACTGCTCGGCGAGATAGGTGATGTCATAATTGTGTGTCCTAGTTTTATTATTGTGTACTTTACTAAATTGAGACGTGTGGTGCAGCGTATTTTAGACGAATTTTATCAGGGCTAACTCTCTCATAATCAATATTAAAATTATTGTTTAATACTTCTAATAACCCTTTAATATCGCCCGTTTTAAACATGCCAGCTACTTGTACTTGTTTGAGACGGTCATCTTCTGAAAGCTCAAAATCTATATTTGTATAGCGGCCGATTTCAGCCATGGCTTCAGCAAGTGATTCACCTCTAAATATTAAGCTACCTTTGCGCCACGATAATCTTGCGGCTACATCCATAGGATCAACTTTTTCGACCGCTTTAGCAATTTTACCTTTAAAGCTTAAATCAAGTTTTTCTCCCTTTGACACCGAAGTTGAACTATTTGATAAATACTGTCCTTGTTTATTAGTCCCCAGGGAAAGGTTGGGTAACGATTCGGCTTTTTGCTCTGCAACAAGGACTTTGCCATCTGTCACAATGAGTTCTATTTGCTTTTGACCTACTTCTACATTAAATGCAGTACCAACAGCCTGAATAACTTTATCACCAGCGATAACACTTAAAGGACGCATTTTATCGTGAGCTACGTCTATATGAATTTCACCACGCAGTAAATTTATTACGCGAGAGTGTTGGGTATACCTCACTTGAACGAAGCTATTTGTGTTTAAGGTGATTTTGCTTTTATCAGAAAGCAGTATGTCCTTACTTTCACCTACGTCGGTTTGAAAATTAAGTTGTTTAGCAACCACTGCTGACTGATTAACTGGGTAAAAAAATGAAAAGTTAAATGCTTCTTGAAAAAGGCTAAGTGCAACCGCTAATAAAATAGAAGCAGCTGTTGCACTCAACCACATAGGGAGACGTTTTTGTTTTACTGGTGTTTGTGGAAATAGATCTGACAAACGACTGAGATCGTCCATTTTATCCCACAGCTTTGCTACCTCAAGTAACACTTCTACATTTTTATAAGATTGTGCTAACCATTGCTTTAGCGCTTGCTCTTCAGATTTAGTCAATCCACGTTCAAGTTTAGCCAGCCACTCACTGGCTTCATCAAGGCGCAAATCGTCGCTAGTGTTTCGCTCGTTTATGTGATGAATATTAGTCATTCCTACCTCCTGCATTTAGCTGGGAAGAAGTATTTGGTTGCTCATAAACACTTTTTTTAGATTGACGCATAAATTGCGTACAACGTTTCATGCCTGTTGCTATATGTTTTTCCACGGTACTTTCACTAATGTTTAATTGAGCAGCAATTTCTCGCTGCGAATAACCATACACTTTTTTTAATACAAACACTTTGCGGCATTGCACGGGTAAAAGCCGTATGGCTTCACAAAAATTAGAAAACTCACTATCGGTTAGTGCTTTTTCATACATTTCGTCTTGCTGATGCTCCGCTAAGAGTTGCTCTAACGCTTCCATGTTGTCGATCCCATCGACTAGGCGTATATTGGCTTGCTTTTGATAATCGAGCGCTAAATTTCGCGCCGTTTTATAAATAAAAGATTTTGGTGAGCTTATGTTTTCAGTGTTTTTAATCTGACAAATTCGCACATAAGTTTCTTGCACTATATCTTCAATTTCATGTGGCGGCACTATGCGTGCAACTACATTTGAGAGACTTTTGCGCGAGGCCAAATAGACCTTATAAAAAAGTGTGTCTTTCGTCATTTAGTGTGTGTCTCGTGTGTGTGTTTACGGCAATTATTGTTATTGTTTTGCCACTTCAAACTAAGACGAATGGTAAGAAAAAATCCGCCATTAAATTTAAAAAATAAATCAGCATTATATTTTATAAATTTAATGTTCATTAACCGCACGGGGCATAAAGCTTGTAATGTAAAGGCGAAGTGTACTACAGTTTTTTCATTACAAATACCTCACCAGGTACTGATTATTCATTTTAAAAACTTTAACTTTTTAATTAATAAGTAAAAAATGGCAATTTGGACTGTATTTTTAATCGTTTAAAAATACAAGTAAAAACGCTAACAATAAAAATAATCAAGGCAAAAACAAATTAGCATGGCAAGTCAAAAAAATAATTTATTTAAAAAAAATAAAAAATATTTATGGAGGAAAATAAAAAGTCACTCGTCTTTATTCAGTGTATGGCCAAAAACTATACACAAGGAATATGTGCATTTGCCGCTTTGTTTACCAATTTATGTGCTGGTTTTTAGCTTATTCACCACCGAGGTAAAAGCGAGCCCTGTAAACGATAAAGCAGTGTTTAATATTCCTAGACAAAGGGCCGATTTATCGCTAATAAATTTTGCCGAGCAAGCCGATATTACTTTGCTTTTTCCGCTGGATAAAATTCAGCAGTTACAAACAAATACTATTGCTGGCGAGTATTCAATAATAAACGCGTTACAGATTTTACTCGATGGCACAGGTTTGCGACCGCAAGTTAGCGAAGATGGGCAAATATCTATTTTAATAGACCCAAGTTTCGAGAGAACTGACAACATGGCTAACTATAAAAAAAATGGCGTGTCGAGTGCTGTACTAGCTGTACTAAGCACAATGGCAACGCTCCCTGCAATAGCAGAAACAGCAGCACAAGAACCAGAAATAATTGAAGTACGCGGAATTAGAGGCTCGCTTGGCCGAGCTATGGATGCCAAAAGAGAAGCGGGTGGCGTGGTTGACTCCATTTCAGCTGAAGATATTGGTAAATTTCCTGACACAAATTTAGCTGAGTCTTTACAGCGTATTACAGGGGTTTCAATAGACCGTTCAGGCGGTGAAGGGCAGCTCATTACGGTACGTGGTTTTGGCCCGCAGTTTAATACAGTGCTTGTAAATGGACGCCAAATGGCATCTGAAAATCAAAGCCGTGCGTTTAGCTTTGATACTATTGCATCAGAGCTGGTTAAAAGCTTAGACGTATTTAAAACCTCAACAGCCACAAAGCAGTCAGGCGGTATTGGTTCAACAGTTAATGTAAATACAGCGCGACCATTTGCAATTAGCGGTTTTAAAGTTGCGGGCAGTGTTAAAGGTATTTACGATGAAAATAGTGAAGAAACTACACCTGAGATTTCTGGCTTAATTAGCAATACGTTTAATGATGACACACTAGGTGTGTTGTTTGCTGTTTCTCGCCAGGAGCGCGAAACACGCTTAAACCAGGCACAGGTAGACGGTTGGTTAGAAAACGTGGGCGTCCCAAATCCGCAAACTCAAAGCGGGCAAGCATATACCGGTAATATTTTTTCGCCGCGTAACTACGATCATAAAGTCACTACAGAAACACGTACACGTACTAATGCAAATTTAGTTATACAGTATGCACCTTCAGATGATTTAGTTATAACAGCTGATGGGCTTTATTCTGATTTTGATGTTGAAGCTGACACCACGTCTTATGGGCATTGGTTTACAGCGCCAAACCTAGAAGGCTTTGGCGGGGCTGCAGGGCCAACTGTAGACGAAAATGGCACAGTGGTTGATTTATATCAAGAGGTAGGCCTTGCTACCGATATGCACGCTAAAAAGTTTGATCGCTTAACAAGCTCTAGCGCATTAGGTTTAAACTTTGATTGGCATGTAAACGATAATTTAAATATGAAATTTGATTTAAGCCACTCAAAGGCTGAGCGTGAGGCTAATAACGGTGGTGGCGATCAGCTATCGTTGATTGGCTATGCTAACCGAGTTCGATTTGAAGTAGATGGCGGTATTTTACCTTACGCAAGTGAGTTTGCTTCTGCTAATCCTAATATTTATAGCGGTCAGCAAGAACTTGATGGGGTTGCTTATAACCCTGCGATTGCACCTGATGGCGTATCAAATCATTTAGATACCGCCAATAGTCGAGCACACGTAATGCTACGTCGTGGTTGGGCTGTAGAAGATACCGTGGATCAGTTTCGTTGGGATAGCATTTGGCATAACGATGGTAGCTCAGGCCTAGTTTCGGTCAAGTTTGGTGCTATGTATTCAACTGAAACTAAAAATCTTGATCGTTGGGATAACGAAGGTGTTGGTATTCACTGTACTTTTTGTGGTTACCCGGATAACCCAAGTATGGATGGCTTAGCACAATTTGTATTTGATGCAGGTGATGACTTTTTAGGCGATGTAAGCGGCAGCGGTCGTATGCCAACGTCATGGCTTGCACACGATGGCGAGGCAAACTTTGCGTACCTTGAGCAAATAGCTGCGGCGAATGGTCAACCTATTAGTTTTGATGCAGTTAAACGTAATAAGTCGTTTGAGATAACTGAAGATACGTTCTCGTTTTATACTGAGTTTGATTTTGAAGCTGAGCTTGCAGGCATGCCTTTATACGCAACAGCGGGCTTTAGATACGAAAGCACTGATGTAAACGTAAAGGGGACCGATGAGCCGGTTAGTGCGTTAACCATTCTAGATAAAACAGAAATGCTCGCTAACTTTGGCGCTGTAGAAAATATCTCAGCAAGTTCAGATTACGAAGCGATTTTACCTAACTTTAGTGTAAAGCTTGAAATAAACGATGAGCTAATAGCACGTGCTGCGGTATCACAAACAATTACACGGCCAACGCTCGATAGTATGTCGCCTGTAACAGTTATTGAAACAACTCGTCAAGGCGGCAATTTAACATCAAGCTCTGGTAACCCAGCGCTTGAGCCATTTACCTCTGATAACTTAGATTTATCGTTGGAGTGGTATTACGCTGATGCCAGTTATTTATCTGCGGGTTACTTTAGAAAAAATGTTGCTAACTTCATTATTAATACGACCGAAGACTTAACTTTTGAATTGTCTGGCGGCGGATTGTTAACTGACCCCTCTACAGGTAACGATGTAGACAACCCTGATGCTGCCGACTCGACGGCTGTATTCACTAATACATTGCCCAATAATAGCGAATCGGCGATTGTTGATGGCTGGGAAGTCGCCTTGCAACATAGTTTTGATAGTGGCTTTGGCTTTATGGTTAATGCAACATTTGTAGATAGCGATGCAGAGTTAGACTCTGCAGATATAACTCAAGTTTTTGCATTAACAGGCTTAAGCGACTCTTATAATGTGGTTGGCTTTTATGAGAATGGGCCATTTCAAGCGCGTTTAGCTTATAACTGGCGCGATAGCTTTGTTCAGTCACTTACACAGCTAAATGGTGATGGTGTGACAATTGTGGAAGATTACGCACAACTTGATGCTAGCGGCAGCTATGACATTACCGAAAATGTATCGGTATTTTTTGAAGGTATTAACTTAACCGAAGAATACGTGCACAAGCGTGGTCGTTTTTCTAATCAATTATTGTTGGTTGAAGATAGCGGACGACGTTTTGCGTTAGGTATTCGCGGTAGTTTTTAACTTTAATTAATAAAGTGGCTTTTACAATTAGTAATAGCCACTTTTTCAATATGCCTTTATAGGTAACAAGTATGAACCAGCAAAATAAAAAAATAAAAACAGTGGTTGTCGTTGGTGGTGGTATAGCGGGCTGGCTAACAGCCGGACGATTAGCGGCGCACCACAAAAGTAATACCCCGGATGGCCTTAATGTTGTTCTCGTTGAGTCTCCAAATGTACCAATTATAGGTGTTGGGGAAGGTACTTGGCCTACCATGCGCAGTACATTAATAGCACTTGGTATTAGCGAAACTGATTTTATACGCGAGTGTGAAGCAAGCTTTAAGCAAGGAGCAAAATTTGCCAAGTGGGTAGATGGCTCCGAGGATGATTTTTATTATCACCCATTAGTTTTGCCACAGGGCTTTTCAAAAACAGATATGGCTGGCCACTGGTTAAATAACACCGCTGAGTCAACGTCTTTTTCAAACGCAGTGTGTTACCAAGAAGCTATTTGTGAGCAAGGGCTTGCCCCTAAAACAATTCGCACCCCAGAATATGCTGCTATAGCTAATTATGCCTACCACTTAGACTCGGCAAAATTTGCCGTTTTTTTACAAAAACATTGCACGCAGGAACTTGGTGTTAAACATATTTTGGCTGATGTAACACAGGTTAATAATGCTAAAAATGGCGATATTGCAAGCGTTACTACAAAGCAACAAGGTAAAATTAGCGGTGATTTATTTGTTGATTGCACCGGCTTTTCATCATTGTTATTAGGCGAGCATTATAGGGTTCCTTTTATGCCTTGCGATGATGTGCTGTTTATCGATACCGCCTTAGCAGTGCAAGTCCCTTATGAGAATGAAGATGAGAGCATTGCATCCCACACAATCTCAACAGCGCAAGAAGCAGGTTGGATATGGGATATAGGGTTACAACACCGCCGTGGTGTAGGTTACGTGTATTCGAGTAAATATAGTAGCGAAGCTGAAGCACGAGAAAAGCTCAAAGCGTATGTTGGCGATAAAATAGAGTCGTTAACAATTAGAAAAATCCCTATTAAAAGCGGCCACCGCTCACACTTTTGGCAGAACAACTGTGTTGCGGTTGGGCTTTCAGCTGGTTTTTTAGAGCCGCTTGAAGCCTCTGCATTGGTATTAGTTGAAATGTCAGCACAGATGATAAGCGAACAACTCCCCCAGACCCGCGATATTATGGATATTACCGCCAAACGCTTTAACGAGACGTTTACCTATAGGTGGGAAAAAATAATCGACTTTTTAAAACTGCATTATATTTTATCAAACCGTGACGATAACGCATTTTGGCGTGATAACAGAGACCCAAAAACGATTCCTCAAAGCTTACAAGATCTAATGAAGTTGTGGCAATACCGCGCTCCTGCTGATCACGACTTTACAAGTAATAATGAGGTGTTTCCAGCGGCCAGTTATCAATATGTTTTATACGGCATGGGCTTTAAAAGTGATTACAGCACAACTGCCTATATGCTTAAAGACACTGTTTTCGCTAAAAGTCAGTTTGATAAAAATAAGAGCATGATAAACCAAGCAGTCACTAACTTACCTAGTAACCGAGAGCTGCTTAATAAAATTAAGCACCATGGTTTTAGTGCTATCTAGTTTAAAAAATTACACATAAAAACAATAAAGAGACACGCATGGAAAATTTAGTCGCATTAGAGCAAAGTGCTCATCAGCATATAAAAATAGATACACAAAAAGCACAATCACACGCTAAAAATCTTAATATGATCCCCGTAGTTATGGCGGAGCTTAGCCAAATTGCCGTTCAGCAGCCTATAGTTTTTGCAAAAAACTCAGAAACAGGCGAGTTTACATTAAATGCTTTATTAGGCTTTGAGCAACATGAGAACTTGTTTTATCAGCAATCACAGTGGCAGGGCGTATATTTACCGCTTCAGTTACAACGACAGCCATTTTTTGTTGGTGATACGCATAAGCAGCAAACGCAATACCCTGTGTGTATTAATTTAAACAGCCCTGCAGTAGTTGATAACTCTGCGCAAAGCGAAAATAATTTAGAACCAATTTATACCCAAAGCGCAGAAGAAAGTGGCTATTTTAAACAAATAAAGCAGTGTTTAGGGCATTTACTACAAGGCGAAATAGACAATAAAAAGTTAATTGATGCGTTGTTAAAGTATGAACTACTACAGCCATTATCGCTTGAAGTAACGTTTGAAAATAACAAAAAAACAAAGTTAAACGGCCTATACACTATTAATCAAGAAAAGCTCTCACAACTTAATAGTGATCAAATTACGCTTTTACATCAAAGTGCTTTATTACCTGCCATTTATACAGTAATAACCTCACTTGGTCAGATATACCCATTAATAGAGCGTAAAAATGCGGTGCTTAATTTAGCCGATGATTGATTTTACACTTAACAAAAATATGGTGTTACACATACACACTGTAGGGGAGGAAAAAACCCCAATAATTGTTATTGATGATTTTGTTAATAATGTAGATGCACTTATTAATTTTGCTGTGTTTTCTCAAAACGCCAGAGAAACATTTTGCGCACAAGAAAGTGACTTTTACCCAGGAGTAAGAAAAGCAGCACCGCTTAGTTATATAGAGCAGTTAAAAGCACTGGCGCCAATTATTAATTCACACTTTAATATGGCAGATAAAAGCGAGTTTGATGTAATACTTTCTGCCTTTTCAATTGCATGCACTGAACCTGATAAACTCAGGCCAATACAAATGCTTCCCCATTTTGACACACCTAATATGAAGCAACTTGCTATGGTGCATTTTTTATGTGATGAAACACATGGGGGTACTTCATTTTATAAACATAAAGCCCTGGGGTATGAACGCATCACAAAAGAGCGACTTATCCCTTATAGGCAAGCTATAAAGCAACAAGCCATGGCACAAAAGCTTCATAAAAACCCACATTATATAAATGGCAGCACAGCTTTGTTTGAGCAAATTTTCAGTGTAGAGGCAAAGCTAAACCGGGTTGTTATATATCCAAGCAACTTATTGCATTCCGGGAATATAAATGCAGCTAACGGTTATGCCTGCGATCCAATTAATGGGCGTTTAACTATTAGTAGCTTTGTGGTTTTACGTTAGTTTTTCATTACCCGTTAAAATTCTCAAAGTATTCTTTTTGCAATTCTATAGTTAGTGCTTTAGGGCGAATACCTTGTACTAGGCTGTATACCTCATCTTTTGTGTAACCTGCCGAATTTAAAATAAGCGCAGCGACCAACCCTGTGCGGCCAGTGCCGCCTTTGCAATGTATGGCAATGGTTTGTTTTTGCTGTATGGCTTGTAGTATGTCTGTTTTGTGGGTGTTCCAGCTTGATGTAAAAGGCTGTTTGGGTGCTTCGTCGTCATTTATTGGTAAATGAAACCAGGTTATATCGTGCTTTTTGCACTCACTATTAATTGTTTTTACGTTGTTTTTTTCAAGCTCCTTTTGCGGCATAAGTGAAAGCAGCATGTGAGTGCCAGCGGCTTTTAATGTAGCGATTGAATCCGCTAGGTTTTGCGTTTTTGTACCAGGGCAAGGCGTAAAAATAATATTTGCGCCGTTATTGAGTGATAAAACATCGTACGGGTGCGCGCTCATGGTAAGTCCTTTATTTTTAATAAATTTACTTTTATACGCTCACTATAGCGTGTTTTCGTTACAAGTTTAAGATTGAATAATAAGTACAAATGCTAGATACTGTTTTTATATACAGTCGTGGCGATGTTATGAAAAAAGAATTACCAGCAAAATATTATTTAGCGCATTTTAGAGAGCTTATTGAGTTTGTAACAAGTAAATGTATGCATTTACTTGAGCCCAAACACAGCCAATTTATTAGTAAAATTAACCAACTAGATGAGCAAAGCCAATGCATGTTGGCGCGTGTGTATTCGCGAAAACCTTATTTAGTGCAGGCGCAATCGCTCAATTATGAAGAAATAACTTCGCCATATCAGGCTATTTATACGCTAAAAACAGCGGGTATTTTATATGAGCCAAACGCACAGCATTATAAGCAGCTTATAGCGCATTTAACCAAGCCCATGCTGGTGGAGTTACTCAGTAATTACAGTGAGCAAGTAAGCTTTAAAAAAAGCGCAGCTAAAGGGGAGTTGGTCACTATTGCGTGCCAATTTTTTAGTGAGCGCGAAGATGATTTAGCCCCTTTATATAGCCAATATGTGATAAATAACCGTGAAGATTATTACGAGTATTTTGAGTTTTTATTTGCAGGGCGCTTAAGTAGTGGCGATGTAAACCATCAAAACCGCTTTGTTATGCGCGATTTAGGGTTAACCGCTACCCGCGAAGGGCACAGCGAGAGCTTGTCGCGCTTTAATACTCTCTCTGAGGCGCAATCTAATTATGTTTTAAATCGTTACCGTTTAGCGTTTAAAAATATCGGCAAAACAGCCGGTAATACAAAAGATGAAACCTTTGATGAGAAAACCCCTTACACCGAGCTTGCACATTTAGTTTTAGCGCAACCGGCGCATGGCGCACAAGCGCACGACATTAAAAACAAACTGCTGGTTAGGCTGTACAAACAACTTAAAAATACCGATAGCGAACTTGCTTTTAGCTTACTTGAAGGCTGCACCGATTACGCCGAAGCACAAGAAATTCAAATAAGAGAGCAATACCGCTTAGGTAATAAAGCGTGGGTAAAAGCGCAGCTAGAGCAAATTATAGAAAACCCGCTCACCGACGAATTACTGTACTTTGCTGATGACTTTTTAATGCGTAAGTTTAATAAACAAACACGTTCGCGCTTAAGTACTATGCTGGCCGATACCCAGTGTGTGCTTGAAATTGACGAAATTTACCGAGGCGATGTAGAGCAAGGCGTAAATGAGCATTACAGTGAAAAAGGGTTAACGGTATTTAATACCGAAAACACCTTATGGCAAAGCTTGTTTGGCTTAGTATTTTGGCACGAGTTATTTATTGAGTCGCCATACCCGCCGTGTAATGAATTTGATATTTACCCGCAAGTTTTACAGCTTGGTAATTTTTATGAAGCACAAAGCACGCAAATTGACGCACGTTTAAAAAGCTGTAGCACTAATCAGGCGCTGCTTAATTTGGTATGTAAGCATGCCGCGCAGTATTTTGAGCAGCCCAATGGTTTATTTAGATGGCGCAGCAATTTATTAGAGCCACTAGAGGCACTTATTTTAAACAGCCCGCTTGAAGCGTTAATTGCGCACTTAACGGCTATGAGCAAACACTATTTACAGCTAAAAGACGGCTACCCCGACTTAATGGTTATTAATAATGGCCAAGTACATTTTGAAGAGGTAAAAGCCCCAGGCGATAAGCTTAGGCGCAACCAACTTACCACTATTGATAATTTAAAAAATGTAGGCTTTACGGTACATATTGCTGCAGTTAAGTGGTTTGTAGACCCTAACCGTATTTATAGCGTGGTTGATATAGAAACTACGGGCAGCTTAAAAGGTGGTAACCGCATTACCGAAATTGGCATAGTTAAAGTACAGCACGGTAAAGTAATAGATACCTGGACGACACTTATTAATCCGCAGCGCCATATCCCAAGCTTTATTACTAAATTGACCGGCATAAGCGATGGCATGGTGTACAACGCGCCTGTATTTGCCGATATAGCACAGCCACTACTAGATAAACTTGCAGGCAGTATTTTTGTAGCCCATAACGTGAACTTTGATTACGGTTTTATTAAAAAAGAATGTGAGATTGCAGGGCACTTTTTTAAAATGCCAAAAATGTGCACCGTGGTTGAATCGCGCAGAGCGTTTAAAGGGTTAAAGTCGTATTCGCTTGGTAACCTTAGCGCGCATTTTAATTTAAACTTAACCAGCCATCACCGCGCATTGGCTGATGCAACTGCCACTGCTGAGCTGTTATTGCTGATACAAAAAAGTGAAACGCTAACGCAGTAGCTTATTATCTTATTTTTAAGCATTTGAAATTTAAATAATAAGTAGCTTTATTATAAATTTTTAATTTATTTTGGAATAAAGTGTTTTAGTAAATCGTCTTCTTTATGTCAATCCGACAAACTAGAGGACAAAACAATGACTAAATTAAATAAAATTGTAAGCGTAATGATGTTAAGCGGTGTGTGTACTTTTACAGGTGCAGTGCACGCCGCTGATATTGAACTATCTCAGTCAACGTCGGCGCAGCAACAAACATCTACATCTATTACGCTTTCACAAAATGGTTTAACAGCCAGTGGCAGCAACGAGTCAAACGTATCTAACGATACACAAGTAACGGCTGATGACTCGCAAAACACAGATTCAATGGCTAGTGACACGCAAACTCCAGCGCAAGAAAGCAGTGAGGCCGCAGAGCCTGCAAATACATTAGTTGCATCTGCCAGCTCATCTTTAAATAATGCATTAAATGCATCGGCCTCGTCTTTAAATGCCACAGCCAATTCCACAAGCAATACCACAGTCAATACAGCGCTTGATGCAACAGCGCAGTTAACCTCATCGGCGGGTAATTTAACAACCGCTGTGAGCCAGACGTCATTACTTTCTGTTACCTCTGAACAAGGCGCTCAGCCAGACACCACAGATACACCTGCCGATGCCTCTTTACTTTCAAATGTAAGTAGCGCAACCGATTCAGTAACACAAGCTGATGCAACTAATGCAACTAATGCGCTTAATGCGGGTGAGCTTACAAACCAATTAGCAATTACTAATACGGCTGCAAACTCAGTGAGCTCTGCACTGCAAATGGGTGATGCAATTAATACCAGTAATGAAGTAGTAAGTAGTGTTCAGCAATCTTTAATTGCCAGTGTGCAAGATAGTACGGTTAGCAGTTTACAAAGCACGGTACAGCAAAGTGTTAGTGGGCAGGTGAGTGCAGCGGTCACTGATCAAATTAGTAACGATGTAGCACTTAGCACCGCAAGTGAAGTAGTAACCAACATTACTAACGATTTAGACCTAGGCCTTTAATACGCCAAGTATTTGCACAAATGCCGAATAGGGAAACCTATTCGGCCTGTTGGAGAATAAATATGAAAGCAGTTATAACCGCCACTTTGTGTGTTTTTAGTGCTCAAGCGGTGCTTGCACAAACTAACCACATTAAAACAGCTGAGCAAAATAAGCCCTTTAAAAGTAGCTTTGAGCTAAATGCAGATGCAGAAGTTGGGGTATTAAGTAACTCGGCGCTCTCTGTTCAAGAGCTTGACGATATTTCGTCGCAAAGCGACAGCGGCATAAAAACCGCAGCCGGTGTTAATGCAAAATGGCAAGTAACTAAAAGCGCTAAATTAACTTCAAGCTATAGGTTTGAACAACAAGACTACGATGAGTTTGATCAATACGATTTAGACCTGCATCAATATGGTTTAGATGGCAGCTACAGCTTTAATAGCCATGAGGTAGGGGTTCGTTACGATGGGGCAAAAGCAAATGTAGATGGCGAACCATTTTTACATTTCAATCAAGCCAGCGCCTACTATGGCCATTTTTTAAACCCGCATACGTACTTGCGTATGAGTATAAAAACCAAAGCTAAACGTTTTGCTACTGCAAAAGCACGTAATGCCGACGGCGTAGGCGGCGATGTAGCGCTTTATCATTTTATAAATAATGGCCAAACCATGCTAATGACATCGCTAAGTGCCGATAAAGAAAACGCCGACGACAACCAATACGACTTTAACGGCTACGGTTTTACTACTAAAGTTACGCACAAATTTACGGCCTTTAATATGGCTAACAAAGTGGGGGCAGGCTGGCGTTATCAAAACAAAGATTACGATGAGCAAACAACGGATGATTTTTTTGAGCAAATACCGTCGCGAGATGAGCACCGAAATGTCGTTAATGCGTTTTATAACGTAGCTTTATTTGAGCACGTAACATTAATAGCCGAGGCTGAATATGGCGATTACCAATCAAAGCTTAGTAGCAATACCTATACGCAATCGGTTTTATCGGCGTCAGTTAAAGTGCACTTTTAGGTGGGTAAATAGCACCATAACCAAAGGTGGTATCTTTGCCTTGCTCGCCTAAGTCGATGGCTAGCGATGTAAGCTCGTTAAGTGCTTTGGTTTTATTATTACCATGTTTTAACAATAAACAACTTAATGCCGCGCTTACATGCGGCGCCGCCATTGACGTACCCGACTCCCTCCCAAATTTTCCATTACCTTGGCTTGTAACAACATTTACACCAAAGGCTGTAAAGTCAATGTAATCACCTTTATTTGACCATCTATAAATTTGGTTTTGTGAATCAATAGCACTTACCGCTATCACACTTTTATACGCACCTGGGTATAACGGCTGCGACGCCGGCCCTTGGTTACCTGCAGCAGCTACAATTAACACGTTTTGTTTTATTGCTGCAGTCATACTTGCTTCTAAAACTGCGTTATTTGGCCCCGTTAGGCTCATATTTATTACGGGTACTTTATTACTGACTAGCCAGTTAAGTGCTTCTACTATGGCAAATAAAGTAGCCCCTTGTGCATATTCAGATTGCCTATAAAACACCTCGGCACTGTAAAGCTTGGCATTGCTTAAAAGCGGGCTAAGTTTTGCGCCTTTACCTGTAATTAGCCCTGCAATGGCGGTGCCGTGTAAATTTGGCGAGCTTAACCCTTGTGGTAAAAAGCTTTGCGTAGTGATATTTGTACCTTCAAAAGCACTGTGTTTGGTATTAATGGCGCTGTCGATCATGCCAATTTTTACGCTTTGTGTGCAGTAAGGGGCAATAGAGTTATTTGGTGTTACTTTTGCGGTAGGCTCGCCAGTTTGCGCTTGGTATATGTGGTTTCGGTCAAGTATTGCAGACTCATCTAAGTTAAGCGCTTTTAATAACTCACTTTTAGAATTAACACCTTGGAGCACGTTAAAGCGCACTAAGCTCATGTTAAGTGCGTTGTAATTTTTTACCGACACAATGGTTACATTTTGCTGTTTTAGGGTATTAAGTTGTTGGCTATTTGCCATTAATAACCATTGGCGCTCTATTGCTCTAAAGCCGTTTTCTAGCTCTACTTCAACAAATGCGGTGTTTTGACTATTTATATTAATGTTAAGCACATTAGGTAAACTACTAATTGGCTCACTAATTTGCGCTTTTAGTTCATCAATCGACACTTGTGGTACAGGCACCGGAAGCGGCAGGCGTTGTGCGCGCTCTATTGTTTGTTCAATACGCTGCTCTATTGGGTTTAACTGCCCAAGCACTTGATCGACTTTGACTATATTGGCAGAACTCGTTGCGCTAAATATGCAAATCGAAGCGGCTATGATGTGTTTAACGCGGAAATTTTTCATGTTCATAGTGGGTTACTTTTATTAAATTTATCATGCTTGTTAGTTAACGTTTAACACATAAAAATATTTCATTATTCAAATTATTTTGATTATTTGGGAATAAATGTTTTTTTGAATCGTCTTCTTTATAAAAGGGGTAAAAATCAATGAACGAAACATTAAAAACCTTATTGCCCATGCTTAGGCGTTTTGCCTATTCGCTAACGGGTAGTAAAGCAGATGCAGACGATGTAGTGCAAATAACAATTGAAAAACTATTAGTAAAAGGCATTCCGGATGACGTTGAACCGGCTAAATGGGCGTTTAAAATTTGCCGCAATGTGTGGATAGACGAATACCGCTCACGCAAGGTAAGGCAAAATACGGCCCAGGCCGATATATTACCAGAGCCAATTACAAGTAATGAGAACCAAACACTCGAAAACAAACAAATGCTTAAAAATGTAAATACAGCACTTGGCCAATTACCCGAAGAGCAACGCGCCATTGTATCGCTGGTGGCAGTGCAGGGCATGGCCTATAAAGACGTAGCACATACACTCGATATACCTATAGGCAGTGTAATGAGTAAATTATCGCGTGCACGCAGTACACTTTATAACTTAATAAAACCCGACTTTAAAAAGGAGCAAGTATGAACATTAACGACGAAACACTTAGCGCCTTTTTAGACTCAGAGCTCAGCGAGCACGAAATGGAACAAGTGCGTAAAGCCCTTGAAACCGATGATGAACTAATTATGCGACTTGCAGAGCTAAGCGAAGTAGACATGCGAGTAAAAGAGCACGCAACAAGTATTGATGACGCCCCCCTTAGTGACTCATTAGCTAAAACGGTTGCAAAGCTTGATACAGCAACGACAAAAAACACGTCGAATAGCAATGTAGTAACGTTAACGCCTTGGCAAAAGGTTAAGCACTCGGCTAATAAAGGCTTAGCAATAGCTGCAAGTGTTGCCGTGGTATTTGGTATTGCAATGACCAGTTATTTACAACCCAATGAGTCGCAAAATTTAGTAGCCAGTAGCATAGCCTCAGCCCTTAATACACAGCTAAGTAGTGGAGAGTATGAGCAAATTGATGGCTCAGTATTTAGCGCGCAGCTTAGTTTTAAAAATCAGCAAGGTGAGCTTTGTAGGCAGTATGCACTAAGTTCAAACAACACAACGCAAACAAGTATTGCATGTAAAACGCAAAGCGGTTGGCAAATTAAAGCGCAAACAGCCACGCAGCAAAGTAATAATGGCGCGCAATATCAAACGGCGTCTAATAACAGTCAGTTAGATGCTGTTATAGACAGCATGATCAGCGGCGCACCACTAGATAGAGCGCAAGAGCAGCAAGCAATTAGTGCAAAGTGGCAGTTAAATAAATAATAATGTGTATAAAACGAGGTGAATTATGAAAACATCTATTTTAATTATCAGTATTTTACTTATGGCGGGTTGCGCATCTAAACCTGATTACCGCGCCGCGAATAATGGCTCGCAAGGTTACAGCGAGCAAAAAATTAGCGACGATCAATACCGAGTAGAGTTTAAAAGTGTGTCAAACAACGTAGCAGATGCCGGTGACTATGCATTGTTACGCGCGGCTGAGCTTACCCAAGCGCAAGGCTACGACTGGTTTGTTGTAACGAATAAAGAAACCTTTGTTGAGTCTAAATCGCAAGCGCCCGCGTCAACTATTATTGCATCACACAGCCAGCAATATGAGCGAAGCTGCGGTTTATTAACTTGCGAAACACGCGCACGCCCAACAAGCAGTGTAGGCGTACAGGTAAGCAACAATGATAAACGCAAAGAAGTACACACCCTGATTGATATTAAAATGGGTAAAGGCATTAAACCCAGCGACAATAGCTATAGCGCACAAGACTTAATTGAAAACTTAAGCAAAAAAGCACAAAAGTAAGCGCTTTGTAAAAGCACTTAGCGTGTTTTAGCTAGGTGCTTTTTTCGCGGTAAAAATCCAGTAACCAGCATAGTGCCCACAATAACAAATAAAGCGCCCAATAACGTATTTGGCCCAATTTGCTCATCTAAAATTAAATGTCCCCAAAAAATGCCAAATAGCGGAATTAAAAACGTGACCGTTAAAGCTGAGGTTGGGCCTATATCGTCAATAAGCTTAAAAAATAAAATATAAGCAAGCGCTGTACACACTACGCCAAGGGCTAAAACGCCAAGCATAACGTTGGTGGTTGGTACTTCACGCATTGGCATAAAAAGTATAAGGGGCAGTACCATAAAACTTGCTGCCCACATTGAGCCGTGTGCGTTATCAAACGGTGCAAGCTTTGGCGCATTTTTTGTGTAATGGGATGCAATGGCATAACAAAATGAAGCGCTTAGCGCTGCTACAATAGCAATAAGTGACTGAGTATTTAATATAAGATGGTTTTGCCCAACTAAAATTGCCACACCTACTAAACCCAACAGCAAGCCTAAAACCATACTCTTAGTTGGCTTGGTTTTACTCCAGATAATACCCACAACTGCGCCCCAAATAGGCGTTGTAGAATTTAAAATAGATAACGTAGATGCGCTGATAGTTTGCGCGGCATAAGCAAAAAGTAAAAAAGGCAGGGCGGAGTTAAGAGCGCCAATTATAAAAAAGTGCTTTTTGTGTTTAGTAAACGCCAAGCGACGTTTTAAATACAGCGCAACTATAAATAGTGTGAGTGCCGCAAAGCCGACTCTAAATTCTATTAAGACTGCGGGCCCTAAACTAGTGGCGGCCATGCGCATAAATAAAAATGACGCGCCCCAAATTGCAGCCAGAAAAAATAATCGAAGTAAACTTGCTAAGCTCATGATAATATTTTAATTATACGAATAGAGTTATAGAATAACAGGCTTTACGAAGAGTGTAAGCCAGATTCGGTACTCGCATATTAAAAATAATAAAGGACTAGTTATGGTTAGGTATTTACTGGCTACAGCAATTTTGGCTGTGAGTTTATTAAGTGGGTGTGGGTCGACCCCAGTTAATTTATACAGCGATAATACAATGAAGAAAAAAGAATACAACGGTATTAAAGCCTATAAAAACGGGCTGTACGAACAATCTTTTAATGATTTAAAAGAGCCTGCAGCACTTGGGTATAAAAGCGCACAATACACCCTAGCGTTTATGTTTTTAAAAGGTCAATATTTAGATCAATCAACCAAACTTGGCATGGGGTGGTTAGGTGTAGCTGCAGAAGCTGGCGTTGAAAATTGGTCACATCAATATGATACTTTCTATGCCGCTGCAACATTAGAAGAGAAGCAGCAAATAGATGCAATTGTTGCGCTCTACATTAAGCAGTTTGGTGTTAAAGCTCAAAACATGACTTGCCGAAGGTCAACATCAGCTAGAAGAACATTTGGCGAAATTAAAATTGATTGCACTAAACGTGACGGAGCGGTCACTGTGTATGAAGTAGACACAGTTGAATGAAGCTAGTTGTTAACTAGCTTCTTTTCAAAGTCACTTTTCACTATATCGAGCGCTTTTAATACTTCTTCAGGCTCTACGTCGTGTTGCTCCAGTATCATAATTAAATCAACAGCGAGCTTAATATGCGTTGGCGCTTCCTCAAGAGGGTTGGTCATTTAAATTTTTCTTTTTAGATATTTGACTAATAGCCACATCAATAGCGGTTTGAACACGTTCTTCCATGTGTATGCGTTCAGCTTGTGGTAAATAAAACGCCATATCTACGTCGTAACGAATGTAACGAGGTGGCAGTTGGTTTAACACGGTACAGCAAAAGTCGGCCATAACGTCGTCGTCATATTTTTCGTCTAGTTTTCGTTTTATGATTTCTTCAACAACAATTTTTTCGTAATAGTTATGTATATCGTCGTGTAATCGCATGTTCCTACCGCTTTGTTATGTTCCATTTAAGTAAGTCTATACTAAGGATTGTTATAAATCGATAGCCGCTTTAAATAGTTGTTTATGCACATTGATTAAGCTGTCTAAATTACGTTGGTAACCGCCGCCTAAACCACACATAAGGGGAATGTTATGTTGCTTACAAAAATCAAGAACAAAAAGATCTCGTTCATAAACACCTGTAATAGATACATTTAATAAACCTAGCTCATCTTTTATGTAAATGTCTGCGCCCGCGTTGTACAAAATAATATCTGGCTGATGGATACTTACACACAGCGCAAGTGCGTGTTGTAATGTGTCGATATACTCATCGTTGCCAGATTTAGCAGGTAAAGAAAAGTCGTAATCAGATTGCTGCTTTAAACGCGGAAAGTTTTGCTCGCAATGAATTGAGCAAGTAATGATATTTTTATGGCTTTGCTGATTAATAATCTGCGCTGTGCCGTCGCCTTGGTGCACGTCGCAATCAAAAATCAGCACAGTTTTGGCTTTATAAGTATTTAATAAGTGTGTGGCCGCTATGGCTAAATCGTTAAATATACAAAAACCACTGCCGTAATCGCTATGGGCATGGTGATAACCACCGCTTAAATTGCAGGTTAGTCCGCTTTTTAAAGCCTCTTCTGCTGCTTGAATACTCCCACCGACAGACAGCAATGTTCGTTCAACTAATTGAGCCGAATAAGGAAAGCCCATCTTTTTTATCGCTTTATCAGATAAGTTCCCAGTTAAAAAATTATTAATATATTGCTCGCTATGACATAAGGCTAATTGCGAGGGGCGTGCCTTGGCGGGCTGCTTGAATGCGGTTGGTAAAAAGCCTAAATGTTCTATTTCGGTTTTAAGCCGTTGATATTTTTGAATTGGAAAGCGGTGCTTTTCGGGCAAAGGCAAATTTGAATAAAGAGGGTGGTAGTATAGCTGCATGGACAAAGCCCTAACGGAGTTGCTGTTTTTCTACTTGTTGTATTTTGTCTTCAGTGGCTGAAATGGCTTTTCTGCATCGACCTAAACGTGCGTGAGTACTTAATATTTCAAGGTTAAGCTTTTGAGCTTTTGCTGGGGATGCATTTTCCATTTGCATTTTACGCTCTTCTATCATCAGCATTAAGCGGCGTTCAAACTCATGGTTTTGTTTTAACTCGTCGTAAAGTTCATGAGAAGACTGCATCACTTTTTTTACAGCTTGCTTATAAACAGCCTGTTTTGGGCGAGGTTTAAACCGACTTTTATTTTCTTTTTCCCAAATTGGTGTTGATTTAATGACATTAAATACGGCCTGGACTTGCGATGCAATTCGCTCTAGCGCGTAGGTATAAGCATGGCGGTGATCGCTTGGTGGTAAGCTTGCTACTTCTTCTTCTATTTCGTTTACGTAATCAGCCAGGTTCATGCTTTTAGTTTGAAATACAGCGCGGTCAAATAGGCTAGGTTGTGCTTGCATATAACGGTTTTTAGCAAACAATTTAGCTCTGTCAAATTGCTCAGCTTGTTGCTTGAGCGAAGTAACTTGCTGTTGTAGTTTTTCTAATGCATTCACTTGCATGCTAAAAGTAAGCCTCGTAAATGAGTTTTAATGCTAAAAGTATAACCATGGTATTAAAAACAGGGCGTATAAATTTACTACCAAACCTAATTGCAGAGTGCGCACCAAACCAGGCTCCTAACATAATAAAAAAGCCCATTGTTATACCAAGCAAAAAGTTTACATGCCCTAAAGCTACAAAGGTTATAAGAGAAATAAAGTTAGACACAAAGTTCATAGAGCGGGCTAAACCGCAATTAAGAAGCAAGTTCATTTTATAAAGCATGCCGTTAGACGCGGTCCAAAATGTGCCGGTGCCTGGGCCTGCTAATCCATCAAAAAAACCGAGTGCTAGGCCTTGGACCCACTGCTTTACTTTCATTGCATTGTTGAGTTTTGGTAACTCATCACCTTGTGTGGTGCTCAAATTTCCAAATAAGCTGTAGCAGGCAACAACAATAATTATAATTGGTAGCAACTTATTTAAAAAATCGATGCTTAAATAATCAACAATAACCGTGCCTAGTAGCGCGCCTATTGCGGTTGCAATAATTGATGCCAACCAAAACTTGGGGCTAAAAAGGTTTTTTTTGTAATAGGTAAAACTTGCTGTTAACGAACCAAAGCTCGCAGCGAGTTTATTAGTACCTAATGTTAGGTGCGGTGGTAAACCGGCCGTAAGTAATGCGGGCACGGTTAACATGCCACCGCCACCGGCTATTGCATCTATAAAGCCTGCTGCCAATGCAACAGCACATAAAATTGCCCAAGTTGTCGGGTCGAGTGCGAGTTCAAACATTAATAGTCTATTTGTCTTTTAAATGGTGGTAGGGTGTCGAGCATGGCTTTACCGTAGCGTTTGGTTACTAAACGCCTATCAAGAATAGTAATACAGCCTTCGTCACTCTCTTTTCGCAGCAGTCTACCACAGCTTTGTACCAATTTCTTAGCAGCATCTGGGACTGTAATTGTTAAAAACGGATTACCGCCTTTGCTTTGCACAAATTCTGCTTGCGCTTCTTCTATTGGAGAGGTAGGCACAGCAAAAGGGATTTTTGTGATAATGAGGTTCTCTAAATATTTACCAGGTAAATCAAGACCTTCTGAAAGACTTTGCGTACCAAATAAAATACTACCTTTACCGCTATCAATATTTTGGCTGTGTTTTTTAAGCAGTGCTTCTCTCGACATCTCACCTTGTACTAATAAGTTAAAACCTTTTGTTCTAAGAAACTTTGCTACATGGTCCATTTGCC
Source organism: Pseudoalteromonas sp. APM04 (assembly GCF_022809815.1). NCBI lineage: Bacteria > Pseudomonadati > Pseudomonadota > Gammaproteobacteria > Alteromonadales > Pseudoalteromonadaceae > Pseudoalteromonas > Pseudoalteromonas sp. APM04. The sequence goes on along the minus strand of NZ_CP094441.1, from coordinate 2,284,969 downwards.
AGTACGAGGCAAACAAGACTAAGTTTGCCTTTTTAGTGCTTAAATACTCTGGCAAAGTGGTTGCTAAGTGATCGCTAAAGTCTTTATCGGTAGGTTCAACTTTAGACACAGGAATGCGTAATGTTGCCTGTTTTGGGTAATCAAAGGGCGAGGGAACCTTTATAAATTTAACGCCTTCCTCTTTTGCTAAACCACTTTCATAAGCAAAATGGTCAAACGAACCAAGTGCACTTAATGTGGCAGAACATAAAACAGCGCCGGCGCACTCGTTCCAAAGTTTGTCTTTTAGGTAGTAGCCTACTTCAATGGGGCTGTCGCTTAAAAGGTGGTCATGATGACTTTTATATTCAAGGCGTTTTATCCAACGTGCGTGGGGTATGCCTTCTCCTTTGTTGGCATAACTAAACCATAATTTATTTAGTTGTTCTAAACGATTAATGTAGTGACCGCTTTCAGCAAGAATAGGATCGGCAATATAAGGTTTTATGTCGCCGTCGCTCACATCTTGTGTAAGGGTGTCGTGCATTTTATTTAAACAACGCAGTGCATCTTGTGTGGCTTCGCTTATATCTTTTGCTTTGCTGTGTAGCGATTTGGGTATTTCACCATGTTCGAAACGGTATGTGTCGTCTTTTGAATATTCAAAGTCAGCATTATCAAGAATATCTCTCACTACTTTTAGGTCTTTATTTGCATCGTTTATACTATCGCAAAGCTTAAAGTTTTGACCTATGGCTCTTTGTCCTACTAGCACTTTTGCCATTTTTCCACTGAATTTAGTGAGCTTATCGAGCCATTCTATTGTGCCTTTAATGGTTGCTGCAGCAGACGAAAAATCGCGTGTTATATGGGCTAAATGGTGTGCTTCATCAATTACATAAATAGTGTTGTCTGGCTCGGGTAAAATTTTACCACCGCCTAAGTCTAAATCAGCCAGTAGCAGAGAGTGATTAATAACCAGCACATCCATTTGCATGAGTTGTTGGCGAGCTAATTGAAATGGGCAAGTCAAATGCGCTTTCATTTGGCGCTGACAAGCATGCTTGTCACACGCAATTAAATTCCAAACTCTGTCGGGAATTGTATCTGCCCAGCTATCTCTATCGCCTTGCCATTTTTTATTTACGTAAGCATCGTATAGCCCTTGCAAGCATTTGCTTTCCATATCACTTAATGGAGAGGTAAGCGTTGGCATAAAGTCCATTTGAGTTTGGCTATCACCATTAACAGCATTATGTAGTTTATGGGCGCAAATATAACGGTGGCGTCCTTTAACTAAATCAAACTTAAAGTCGAGCCCAGAATGTGTTTTAAAAAAAGGCAGTTCCTTTGCAATTAATTGCTCTTGCAATGCCACGGTAGCCGTAGAAATTACTAGCTTCTTTTTTTGTGCCAATGCTAAAGGCAAGGCCCCCAAACAATAAGCAAGTGACTTACCGGTACCTGTGCCAGCTTCTATGACGCAAATTCGTTGTTTTTTGTGATACTCACCAGCCAATGTTTTTGCAATTTCTGCAACAAGGTAATTTTGACTGCTGCGCGGCCTATAATCATTCAGGTTTTTAGCCACATGCTGATGCACTTGCCTAATAGTTTTTTTTAGAGAGTCAGAAAGCATGGAATGATTTGCCTAAAGTATGTATATAATTACAGTGTGTATATTAAGTGGGATCGTGCATTGACACAAGCAATCTATCAGGGCTTTATTTTATCAAGGCAACAATATTCGTCTAAACATAGTGAGGGGATCACACTATGCTATTGGCTTGCATCCGATCACGGCCCAATTAAAGTTGTTATTGAAAATCAGCAAGCTGTGTTTTTTATTTCACAAGAACAACAGCAACATGCCCAGCAGTTATTAGATAGCGCACGTATAAGTGTTAATTTTAAAACAATTGAAATGAGTCACTTTAACGGCAAAGCCTGTGTTGCCTGCTATTTTAATAATACCAGCAGTATTTATAAGGCACGAACATTATTTGAAAACACCATAACTGTTTACGAGGGTGATATTCGCCACAGCGATCGCTTTTTAATGGAGCGCTTTATTAGAGGTGGTGTTTGGGTTACTGGAGATGTTAGTCAAAAAAACGGCTTTTTACTTATACAAAACGCAAAGTTGAAAGCAAATACAGATTACACGCCCAAGCTTAAGTCGCTGTCATTAGACATTGAATGTGATGGGGAAGGAGTGCTTTTTTCAATTGGTCTTGTTGGTAATGGACTTGACTGCGTTTTAATGATTGGCGAACCACACAATCATAGTGAACAAATCAACATTGACTGGTGTTTAGATGAGCTTGAGTTACTTACAAAGTTACATACTTATTTAAGTAGTAATGATCCCGACATTATTATTGGGTGGAATGTAATAGAGTTTGATTTTACAGTACTTAATGCCCGTGCTGAAGCACTTGGAATTTCCCTTAAATTGGGCAGAGATAACCAATCAATCAATATCAATACGGGGCACTATACACGCCTTACGTTGCCAGGAAGATGTGTTGTTGATGGAATTGACACTTTAAAAAATGCGACTTACCACTTTGATAATTACTCTTTAGGGAACATTGCCGAAAAAGTATTAGGTGAAGCTAAATTAATACAATCTGACAATCGGTTAGGTGAAATTATCCGTCAATTTAATGAGGATAAACTGACTCTAGCGGCTTATAACCGTCAAGACTGTATTTTAGTTAATCGTATTTTTACTAAATTAAATTTATATGAGTTTGCTATTGTTCGCACACAGTTAACAGGCCTTGAGCTTGAGCGAATGGGCGGCTCTGTAGCTGCTTTTACTAATTTGTATTTACCCTTGCTGCACCGCAGTGGTTATGTAGCCCCTAATTTAGGTGACCATGGTTTGTCTTTTGACAGCCCTGGTGGTTACGTGATGGACTCATTGCCTGGGCTTTATAAAAATATTCTGGTTTTAGATTTTAAAAGTTTATACCCCTCTATTATGCGCACTTTTTGTATTGATCCCCTAGGGTTAATAAAAGGGTTAAATGCCCCTAATGATGCAATACAAGGCTTTAATAATGCAGTGTTTTCTCGTAGTGAGCATCATTTACCAAAGTTAATTGAATACCTAACTAAAACCCGTCAAAACGCCAAAGACACCAACCAACCAATGTTATCGCAAGCAATTAAAATTATTATGAACAGCTTATATGGTGTACTTGGATCTAAGGGATGTCGATTTTATGATCCTCGTTTATCAAGTTCTATTACGCTGCGCGGCCATGAAATTATGCAAACGACGCGTAAATGGATGGAGGAGCTTGGGTACAGTGTTATTTATGGTGATACAGACTCAATTTTTGTAAAAGTGGATGAGAGCTTAACTGCCCAATGCTGCAATAAAATTGGTAATGAATTGATGACTCATATTAATCATCAGTGGGAGCGGCATATAGCGAGGCATTTTAATTTAAAAAGCTATTTAGAAATTGAATTTGAAACCCATTACAGTCCCTTTTTTATGCCTACAATTCGCGATAAAAAAACGGGCTCTAAAAAACGTTACGTTGGTAAAATAGTAAAAAGTGATGAATCTAAAATCGTCTTTAAAGGTATGGAAACCGTGAGAAGTGATTGGACTGAATTTGCCCAAGAGTTTCAAAAAGAGCTATTTGAGACCTTATTTGATTCACAATTTGAAATTGCCCAACTTGACGAAATAGTAAAAGACTATACCAAACGATTGTATAGCGGAGAGTTTGATCAAAAGCTTGTTTATAAAAAACGCCTTGGTAGAAATTTAAACGATTACGAAAAAAATATTCCACCACATGTACAAGCGGTAAAAAAACACAAGGCAGAACATCCTGACTTTGAGGTAAGACGCGGGCAAATTATAGAGTATGTTTATGCAATGTCAGGGGCAGAAATTTTTAATGGAAAAAATGCACTTAATTATCAGCTATATTTGCAGCGCCAATTAACGCCAATTTCTAATTCAATTATTGACTCTATAATATCAAGGTCAGAAAAAAAACCTATCAATGGACAGCTTTCACTTATCAACTTTTAGGTTAATAAGTGGCCAGTTATCACGTAAAAGTTAAATTTTATAGAGATAATAATTTTATATTTAAAATATGATATCTTTTGGATTGTTAAATAAAAATATTTTAGTTTCAATTTTTAACCATATAAACAGAAGCTTAGATTGTTTTCTCTCCAGTTTTTTGCAACTGAATCACTTCTTTAATAATTAAATATTAATGCAACGTTAATTCCTTGTTGACCTTGTTGTTTCACTAGTATTATCATTGGTCACACAATCGTAGCGTTTCGTAACAAGTTATGTGCCGCTAGATTGAAAAAATTATAATTAATAAATGTATTCCTGGGAGAATCAAATGTTAAATAGCAAAATCTCAAAAGCAGTTCGCTTAGCGATCGCTTTTGGTGCAGCATCTACAGCTGCGTTTTCAGCAAGTTCTTTTGCTGCAGAAGAAGAATCTGCAGAAAAAGTTGAGCGTATCCAAGTAACTGGTTCACGCATCAAGCGTAGTGACCTTGAAGGTGCTTCACCAGTAATCTCTATTACTGCTGCAGATATCCGTATGGAAGGTGACTTCACAGTTGCTGATGCTCTTCGCTCAAGCTCACTGAACTCTTTCGGCTCATTCTCTGAGCGTTCAGGTAGCTCAGCACAATCTCAAGCAACTATTAACTTACGTGGTGCTGGTTCACGTCGTACGCTAGTTCTTTTAAACGGCCGTCGTTTCCCTGGTTCACCAACTCTTGGTGGCGCATCAGCTAACTTGAATGCTATTCCAATGGCCGCTGTAGCACGTATCGATATCATGACTGAAGGTGCTTCTTCAATCTATGGTTCTGATGCAATGGCTGGTGTTGTTAACGTTATATTGAAAGATAACTTCGAAGGTTTAACTTTCAACGTTGGTGCTGGTCATCGTGACCAAGATGAAGGTACTACATCTTCAGAGTTTTCAGTAGTTGGTGGTGTTACAAACGATAAAGGTAACATTACTTTTGCATTCGACCACCAAAAACGTAAAGGCATTAGTGACGCGGCTCGTGACTACACTAAAGCACAAATTGGCGATTTAGATGGTGATGGCGATATCGAAGCATACACTGCTGATACTGTTGGTTGGTCTTACTTTGGTGCTACAGTTTTATCTCCAGATTTCGCAACTGCTTCTGCTTCTTTAAAGTGTGATGACTTAATCGCAGAATACGGCGAAGATACTTTCCGTCGTGTAGACGCAAATGAAGATTGGGGCCCAGGTTCTGAGTACTGTATGTATGCGTACGGTAACGTATCTTACAACACAGCTTCAATTGACCGTAACACTTTATACCTAAGCTCTAACTATGAAGTAGCTGACGATATCGAATGGTTTGCTCAAGCAATGTTTGTTCAAAACTCTTCATTTGGTCGCTACGCTCCTCCTGCTGCTGCATGGACAAACATGTCAGCGGACAACGAACATAACCCTTACGGTGTAGATGGTGCATACGGTTTATTCCGTTGGGTAGGTATTGGTACTCGTGATGGTAATGTTGACGATTACAACATTGACCTTACAACAGGTCTTCGTGGTGAGTTAGATTGGAACAACGCTTCTTGGGAAGTTTACTACCACCGTAACAAAGCCGATAACAAATCAATCGGTGAATTTTACCTGTCTTACTCAGGTCTAGCTTATAACGAGCAAAATGATATCGACCTAGGTTCTGATGAGGGCGTTGCAAACATGAAAGCAACAACTCTTCAACAATCTACTTCTACGTTTGACCAATACTTTGGTGGTATCGGTTTTGACCTTGGTGAATTAGATGGCGGCGCTATCGCTCACTACGTTGGTATGGAATACTTCGAGCAAACATACGCAGACATCTACGACGGTCAATCTGAAGCTGGTCTTATTGGTGGTTCAGCAGGTAACTCTGCTGCAGGTGATCGTGATGTGACAGCTGTGTTTATAGAAACAGTTCTTCCAGTTACAGACACTTTTGAGCTAAACCTTAAAGCTCGTTACGATGATTACTCAGACTTTGGCGATAACGTTGCTCCTGCAGTTTCTGCTCGTTGGGAAGTTTCTGAAGGTGTTGTACTTCGTGGTTCTTACTCAGAGTCTTTCCGTGCTCCTGGTTTAGATTTATTAAACCAAGCTCGTACTTTCTCTGCTGAGTCAGCGATTGATTACAACAACGGTTCAACTGTTTCACGTCAATACGATACTTACTACACAGCTAACTCAGAGCTAGGTGCTGAAACATCTGACTACATCAACTTAGGTGTAGCTTGGGATGTAAACGATAACTTAGGTCTTAAACTTGATTACTTCATGTTAGAAGTTGAAGATGTAATTCAATCTAAATCTCTTCAAGGTCTAATTTCTGACGAAGCTGCTGGCCTAATCAGTGCTGTTAGTGTTGATACAGATACTTCAAACGAAACATTCTATCTTAAGCGTGCAGCGTCTGGTGTTTTAGTTGAAGCGGGTACTTCTTACTTCAACGGCGCTGGTTTTGAAATTGAAGGTATCGACTTTACTATCAATGCAAACCTTGAAACTGAATTTGGTGAGCTTCGTTTCAGCAACGTGAACAGCTTCACACTTGCTTATGACTCTGAAGTTGGTGGTGTTGTTCAGGATACAGCTGGTTGGTCTGGTCAACCAGATCTTAAATCAGTTGCAACTATCTCTTGGTCTTATGAAGATCACCTAATCTCTTGGAACTCAACTTACACAGCTGACACTTCAGAAACAGAAGTAGACAGCGATGGTGACGGTTTCTACGAGCAAACAGGTAAACTAGACAGCTGGTTAATCCACAACTTCACATACAGCTACAACGCTGGTGATTATGGTGCGATTACATTTACAGTAAATAACCTTACTGATGAAGACCCAGTGTTCTCTTCAGCAGGTACTTGGGATAACCAAGATCTTTACAATAACTTCGGTCGTGACTACCGTGTTAACTACACAATTAGTTTCTAAACCTTAGTTTAAATTTTAAAAAGGGCTGATTTTTCAGCCCTTTTTTTATTTGGAGATGATATGAAATCTTATTGGAGTGAGTATTGGGCTCAGGGGTATATAACGTCATTTGGTCAAGATATTAAAGGTAACTATACGGGGAAACTCAAAGATTGCTGGTTAGAACTAGGTAACGAATTAAAAGAGAATTCTAAAATTTTAGACCTAGGGACAGGCAATGGGGCACTGATCGACCTTATCCAAAAAAATATAAGCAAAGGGTTAAATTTTACGGGGATTGATCCTGCGACTATAAACTTAGATGCGACTAAAGATATACATGGTACTTTTTTATCGGGTGTATTTGCTGAAGCACTTCCTTTTGAGGAAGAGAAATTTGATGCTGTTATATCTCAGTTTGCACTAGAATATAGTGATGTTCAGGTAAGTATAGAAGAAATGCTTAGGGTACTTAAACCTAAAGGAGTGGTTCAGATTATATGCCATGACATAAACTCTGACATTGTTGTTCCTAATGTTCAAATCCTAGAATCTGCAATTAGGGTACAAGCTACTATGGTTCCTGTTATCTCGGAAATTATCAATGCAATCCAAAATAAATCTGACACAGAGAAAGTGCACTCAGCCTATTTAAAGAAATTGATTAATGATGATATAAAAATTAACCCACATGCTATAAATGCAACGTTATTGACCAATTTTTATGAGTTTATATTAAAAAATCGTTCTATTGATTTAAACAAAGCTTTTTCTTTATTTCAATCAGAGTTAGAAGGATTAATTTTTAGATTAACAGACCTAAAAAGTGCTGCAGCGAAAAACTCAGCCGTATATTCTCTCTTATCAGAATTTTGTGAAATAGAAAAGACTGATTTAATCGACTCTAATAGAGAAAAAATAGGTACTCTTTATAAGGGCTATAAGAATTAGCTTCAAAGGTAACAGCTGTTTATGTATTTTAGTGAGTGATACTGAAAATACACCATTATAAAATTATTCTTTTTTACTGATGATATATTTTACAGCTACAATTATACTACTATATTAACTTTAGAATATTTAATTTCGATGAGATAAGTAAATGAAAGAAGTTCGAGCTTTTATAAAGACCGCATCCTTAACTGAACTTGAAAAAGCAAAACAATTAGTTACTGATGCAATTTCAAAATATACCCAACAGCAAAAAGCAAAACAGGAAGTTTTGGATCTTTTAAAAGAAAAAGGACTTACGTTAGAAGATTTACAAGATATTACCTCAGATAAACGTACTAAAGTTGCGCCTAAGTACCGAATGGAACTAAATGGTGAAGTAATAGAGTGGACCGGCCGGGGTCGTCGTCCCAAAGCGTTTGAAGGCGTTGAGCTTGAAAAGTATTTAGCTAAATAATTATATTAGTGGTTAGAAATTAGTTTTTGAATACCTAATAAGTTAATTAGGTATTCAAATGACTTTTCAGTAACTATAACCCTTTCTCATTCCTTAGTCCCTTGGTTTGATACCACTTCTGCTAACAAAGTTATACTGATCGTAGCTTATAACTTAATAGTAATCTAATAAGCCGCTTATTCCTAAAACGGCGATTAACGTTTCGGTACGCGAGTACCATTAAGTATTCAATCATCGAACATTTCTAAGCTTTTTAGCACTTCATTATTTATAACTTATAAAAGCTACACCTTAACGCAATCTGTGTTGATAAGTTTGTAAACTTGTGGTTAATATATAGATTCAAAACAGGTACTAATGTTAATTTATTTGTTTTGAATCAAAATAATTAAAATACAAACAGGGATTTCAATATGATAAATAATAAAGTTTCAAAAGCAGTTCGCTTAGCGATTGCTTTTGGTGCGGCATCAACAGCTGCTTTTTCAGTAAACTCATTTGCTGAAGAGCAAGAAGGAGCCGAAAAAGTAGAGCGAATTGAAGTGACAGGCTCTCGTATTTTACGTGAGGGGGCAATAGCACCTTCACCAGTTACAGTTATTACAGGTGAAGATCTAGTTAGTACTGGTGCAATGAATATTGGTGAAGTTTTAAATAAATTACCAGCATTAGCTACCACATACTCGCTTGCTAACTCAGGTCGTTTTATAGGCACGGCTGGTATCAGCTTACTTGACTTACGGGGAATGGGCAGCTCTCGTACCCTAGTATTGGTAGATGGTAAGCGTCATGTTGCTAGTGCGCCTGGTACATCATCAGTAGATACCAATACAATACCTAGCGCTTGGATTGAAAAAGTAGAAATAATTACAGGTGGTGCTTCTGCTGTTTATGGCGCAGATGCTGTAACTGGCGTTGTTAACTTTATATTGAAAAAAGATGTTACAGGTTTTAACGCAACCGCTACAAAGGGTTATGCAGATAATAGTAAATATCAAAATGAGAAATTTACATTATCATATGGCACAGATTTTAACGAAGGCCGTGGTAATGCTGCATTTTCAGTCGAATATAATGCCCAGGACTCATTGAATGCGCTTGATAATCCATGGACGGCAACGTCATATGCATCTTTACCTTATGATGTGGTTACAGGTCAAACTCGACCAGATGACCAAATTGATAGTGAGGACTATCCTGATAAATTTCTATTACCAAACGCAGGTTATTACCTAATATCAAACCAAGGCACAGTGTGGAATCCATTCACTGGTGGCATAATGGGTAAGTTTAATGGTGATAGTACACTTGGTGATGTTTACACTGGACCTATTGCGGATGGTTCCTTTTGTGCAAGCCCTGGTTGTGATTATATTAATTTAAGACAATATTCAGAAATTCAACCAAAATTTGATCGTGTAAACTTTAACTTTAAAACGAATTATGATGTTACGGATGAACTGAACGTTTATTTTCAAGCAAAATACTCTAAAACTGAGGGTGAAAATGTTGGACAGCCGTTTTTCCGTTTTTACAGTGGTGCCAACTTAATTCAACGAGACAATGCATTCTTAACACCAGATGTTGCTCAGTTAATGGACGACAACGACTTACCCTTTATTGGTGTTAACAAAATGTTTAATGATATTGGTCGTCGTCTAGAAGAAAACACTCGTGAAACAACGCGCTTTGTAGCTGGTATTCAAGGCGAAATCAGTGAAGACTGGTCTATGGATATTTCACTCGTACATGGTAAATCAGAAATTGAGCGTATTAACGGTGCTAACGTTATTATGGCAAATTATGCTAATGCTATAGATGCTGTATTTGATGATAGCGGAAGTATTGTTTGTCGTGATGAAGCAGCCCGTGCTGATGGCTGTGTAGCTGCGAATATAATGGGTGACGGCGCTATTAGCCAAGAAGCGATTGACTATGTAACAACGACTTCAATTGGTACGTCTGAAATTAAACAAACCGTGTTCAATGCAACATTTAGCAACTCTGCTATTTTTGAGCTACCTGCGGGTATGGTTGGATTTGCTGGCGGTGTTGAATACCGAGATGAAACAAGTGTTACTATTGAAGATGCCTTTGCTAAAACAGGTGCTACATTCTTTAATGCGCTCGGTGAGACTGATGGTGGATATGATGTAACTGAAGCATTTTTTGAATTATCAGTTCCGCTTATTGAAGATGTATTTTTAATTGATACCTTAGTATTTGATACAGCAGTTCGTTATGCTGATTACTCAACAATTGGTGATACAACAAGCTGGAAGTTAGGACTTGATTGGACTGTTACACCAGAGCTTCGTGCTAGGTTTACATTGTCAGAAGCTATGCGAGCGCCAAATATTGATGAGTTATTCTCTGGTCAAAGCCAGTCTTTCGCAGGTGTTGACGATAGTTGTAAGGTGTCAGAGCTTGCTCAATTAAGCGATTCAGGTCGTGCTATCCGAGAGCAAAACTGTGCAGCATTAGGCGTTCCAGCAGATTTTGATTCAAACTACGATAGCGCAACGCTTGAAACTTTAGTGGGTGGTAACCCTGATCTTCAACCTGAAGAGTCTAGATCAATCACTGCAGGTATTGTTTATCAACCTGAGTGGTTAGAGGGTTTCAGTGTAACAGCTGATTACTGGGAAATTGATATTGATGATACAATTAGCGGTATCGGCTTTCAAACAATTATAGACCGTTGTGTTGATTCACCAACAGGCATTGATAATCAGTTTTGTGGCCTGATTACTCGTGATCCAAATACAAGTGAAATTACGCTTCTTAAAGGGTTTGCATTGAACATTGCTCGAAGCTTAAATTCTGGTGTCGATTTTGAGTTTGGTTATGATTTTGATGCGCTAGGCGGAAGTTTTGGTACTAGTTTTATTGGTACATACTTAATTGAAGCAAAAGACTTTCCATTCTCAGCTGAGCCTGAAAATTACACTGATTATGAAGGTGTGTTAGGTGATGAAACATGGCAAGGCAGTATCTCCGTTGATTATACATACGAAAATCTTGTATTAGATTTTAGTACTCGCTTTATTAACGGTGTTGAGTTGTACGATCATAAGTCTATTGAAACAAATCCAAACCCATCTAACCAGATGCGTTACGGTTCTTACTTTATAACTGATGCATCAGTTGCTTATAAGTTTGATAGTGGAGTTGGCTTTAAGTTAGGTGTTGATAACCTATTTAATCGTGGCTTACCTGGTAGCACTACCGGTACAGGTGCAGGATCGGCAATTTACGACAATATTGGTCGATTTGCTTACCTACAAGCTTCTTATAAGTTCTAAGTTTAATGTTTTGATGCATAAACTGAACGTATAAAAAGCAATTACATTTTAAAGTAATTACAAGCCCTCTTAGTTTTTATTAAGGGGGCTTTTTATATTAAGGTACAATAGTAAATATATAATATGAACTCTTACATTTATGAGCTATAAACTTAGACCCTATCAGCAAGAGGCGGTTGAACGCACCGTTGTTCACTTTAGAAAAACCAATGATCCCGCAGTTATTGTGTTGCCAACAGGTGCAGGTAAAAGTTTAGTCATCGCTGAGCTTGCCCGTATAGCTAAACAAAAAATATTGGTCCTTGCTCATGTTAAAGAACTTGTAGAGCAAAATTCACAAAAATATAAAAGTTTTGGTTTAGAGGCGAGTATATTTTCCGCAGGTTTAAAAGAAAAATCTTTAACCCATCAAGTCACTTTTGCTAGTGTGCAGTCACTTTCACGTAATTTGGATAAACTCAATGAGCATTATTCTTTACTTATTATTGATGAATGCCACAGAGTAAATGGTGATAAAAAAAGCCAATACGGTAAAGTTATAAGTGCATTACAGTCGTATAACCCACATTTAAAAGTATTGGGTTTAACGGCTACGCCTTATCGTTTAGGCATGGGGTGGATATACCATCACCATTATCATGGTTTTGTTAAAGGAACTACAGAAAGCCCATTTAAACGTTGTATATTTGAATTGCCGCTTAGGTACATGATTAAAAATAACTATTTAACCCCACCAAATGAAGTTGATGCTGCCATTAACCACTACGATTTTTCGTCTTTAGAAACGAATGCGTTTGGCCAATACACTGCCGATGATATGAACGCGCTTTTAAAAAGTAACGAGCGAGCAACTCAGGCTATTCTTAAACAAGTGATTGAATATAGCGAACAGCGCAAAGGTGTAATGGTTTTTGCGGCAACAGTTATGCATGCCCAAGAAATATTAAGCTACTTACCAACAGCCCAAAGCGCGCTAATTACAGGCGATACGCCTAATATTGAACGCGATAAAATCATTTCTGCGTTTAAAAGTAAAACGTTAAAGTATTTGGTTAATGTTTCTGTATTAACAACCGGCTTTGATGCGCCACATGTCGATTTTATTGCCATCTTGCGTCCTACAGAGTCTGTAAGCTTATACCAACAAATTGTAGGTCGGGGCTTACGATTATCAGAATCTAAAACCGATTGCTTAGTGATTGATTATGCCGGAAATGGTTTTAATTTATTTCACCCTGAAGTAGGGGATAAAAAAGGCGACAGCGATAATGAACCTGTACAAGTGCTTTGTCCAGGTTGTGGGTTTGCTAATATATTTTGGGGTAAAACGAACTCTGCTGGCAAAGTTGTTGAGCATTTTGGTAGACGTTGCCAAGGGTTATTAGAAGACGATGAAGGTAGCAAAGAGCAGTGCGATTATCGTTTTAGATTTAAAGAGTGTGAGGAATGTGGTGCGCAAAACGATATTGCTGCTCGAAAATGCCACGACTGCGGCGCTATAATGGCTGATCCTGACGACAAGTTGCGTAATGCGCTAAACTTAAAAGATGCATTAGTGCTTCGTTGTAGTGGGCTAACAGTAACTCAACTTAAAGACGAGCTAATCAAAGTTACTTATTTTGACGAAGACGGCACTAGTTGTGATGAAGTTTATAACCTTGCCAGTAAAGGCGGTCAGTTTATCTTTAATAAACAATTTGGCAAACGGCTTGCGCATGGACAAAAACCAACAGACTTTAAAGCAGCAGAACAGGTAATTAAAGCGCAGTTAGACTTGGTGCCCCCTGACTTTGTGATTGCGCGAAAAAGTAAAAAATATGGTTGGAAAGTAGCAGATAAGCTATTTGATTATAAGGGGAGTTTTAGAAAGGCAAATCAGTTAAGTCGTTAAACTTAACTGATTTTTAATATATTAAGCGGCGTCTTCGTCCATTAATCCCCAGCCGTCACCGTAACCGTTATAGCCATTCGCTATACTTTCTAGGTACTGTTCAGCTTGGCCTAGTAATGTGTGCTCTGGTACCATTTGTACATGAGTAATTACTTCCCAAACGCCAGTGTCTTTGCATTTTTCGACGTCGGCGGTTTGTACTAATGCATCAGAAACAATATCTTTAGCAAACTTATCAGCATCGGCTTGTTGCTCAAATAAAATGAAAAAGTCGATTTGCTGCATTTTGCTTAAATCGACGCCTGCAGCGGCTATTTCGGCTAACAGCTGGCCGTTTTCGTCATCTGGAAATTGCATTAAAAACTCATCTAAAAATAATTTTGTGTTCGTTGGCACTATTGTAACTAAAATATTGTCTTAACGCGTACTAATTTTATCTTCTTCACATTTCATATTTAAACTGAGTTTGTCATTAAGTTAATGTGTTGCTCATTATGGCTATGTTAATATGCGCCACATTAGCTCATTTTAAGTAGTATATAAGAGTAAGGATATTTGCTTGTTTATTAAGTTTTTACGTTGCATGTGTATTGCCACTGTTTTTATGGCTGCAAATTCCTATGCGGTAGCAAAAGTCATCGAAGACTACAAAATTAAAGGCATAAATGGTGATTTAGAAAAAAACGTAGCGCTTTACTTAAAGCAGCTTACAGGTGAAAAACCAACAAGAACCCTTCAACGTTATGCTAAAAGTCAGGTACAAAACAGCATAAAAGCACTGGGTTACTACAGCCCAACAGTTGAGGTTGAATTTGATAAAGACGATAGTGAACTCGTTGTAAAAATTGAGCGTGGTCCTGCAACACGGATAGACGCCATTAACATTACATTAAATGGTGAAGGGAAGAACGATAAACAATTACAAACCATTATTAAAAACACCAATTTAAAACAGGGTGATGTTCTAAACCATGGTGACTATGAATCAGCGTATAAAAAAATAGAATCTATGCTTTTGGAGCTTGGCTATTTTGATGCTAAATGGCCTGCCCGCAAATTAGAAGTTTCAATTAAAAAAAATAGTGCCGTTGTCACGTTTGTGATTGATACCGGTGTGCGTTATCAATATGGCAGTATTGAAATTACCAGTGATACGCCAGCTGAAAAATATATTCGTTCTTTGTCACCATTTACTCAAGGACAACCTTATAAATCAACTTACATAGCCGACTATAACCTTGAGCTTTCGAGCACACCTTATTTTGCTAGTGTGCGTGTTTATGCTGAGATTGCAGCGCGCAAAAACGCCCAAGTTCCTATCAAAGTTGAGGTTGTTCCTAAGCCTGCAAATAGCTTTGAAATTGGCGGCGGTGTTTCTGAAAGTGAGCCTAGGTTCCGTTTTAAGTGGAGTAAACCTTGGATCACAGAGGATGGCCATTACCTTGATACAAATATGAATATTGCTGAAAAGCAACAAGATCTCTCAATGGCATACACGGTTCCTGTAGACGACCCTAATGATGATTTATGGCGTTTTTCAGTGGGTTATAAACTGGAAGACGAACTTGCAGATGATGTCTACAGCGAGATATTAACCGCACAATTACAAAGGCAGTGGCTTACAGAAGAAAAATGGGTAAGAACAGCGTTTTTACGCAGAGACCAAGAGACGTATCGTCTGGGCGATGATCCAGAAGAATCAACCGAAATGTTAATGCCCGGAATTAGTTATGCTCGCAAAAGTTTAAAAGGCGGAACGACTCCTTATTGGGGCGAGCAATGGCTTATATCAGCAGAGTTTGGCCTAGATGATGCGCTTTCCAGCACGAATTTGTTGAGGGTTCAATTACAGCATGCATGGCTTCGTACATACCTTAATAAGCATTTAGTTTTTCTTAAGGCAAACATTGGCGCAATGCTAGTTGATGACATAAATAATGTACCGTATTCACTGCGGTTTTATGCCGGCGGTGATCAAAGCGTTCGTGGTTTTGCTTATCAGTCAATTTCGCCAGAAAATGATGATGGTGAACTAATAGGGGGTAAATATTTGCTTGCTGGCACTATGGAGTACAACTATCAGTTTGCTCAAAATTGGCGTGCAGCATTATTTGTTGATGGTGGTACTGCTACGAATGATTTTTCAGATGAATTTGAAGTGGGTGCTGGTTTTGGTTTTCGATATTTAACGCCTGTGGGCCCTGTACGAATAGATCACGCTTGGGGCTTAACTAAAGATAGCAAAAGTACCCGTTTGAGTATTACCATAGGGCCAGAAATTTAATGCCAATATTAAAAAAAATAACAGCCACAGTAAGTGCAATTTTAGTTTCGCTAATTATTAGCGTATTTTGTTTATTATTTACTGCACCCGGTAATCAATTTATTGCCTATACGGCAAATAAAGTTGTTGATGGATTACACATAGAAATTAAAGATGGCCGCTTTATTTATAACGATGTGTTTAATGTTCGTTTTAAAAATAATGGTTTAGATTTTAATGCTCAGCAATTAAAAATAGATTTATTTTGGTGGCAGTGTGATGGTATCTGTATTGATAATTTTAGCGCTAAATCTATAAAATTAACCTTGCCAAAAACAGTTGAAGCGCTAGATGAAACACCCTCTGAGCCCCTTGAAAAAATTACTTTACCTTTTAATGTTTCAATAAAAAATATAGCGGTTAATGAGTTTACATTAAACCACCCTAGTGCAGATGTGAGCGTTAATAACTTTAAACTATCAGCTAAAGCTGAAGGCTCAAAACTCACAGTAAAAAGCTTAAATATCCCGAGTATACTTGTTGCTTTAAAAGAGCAAGAACAACCTGCCAAGGCGCAAACTGCTCAAAGCAACAAAGCTGCACTTACGCAATTACCAGCACTTCCTGATATTGAATTTACATCACCCATTGATTTGGCCATTGAATCCTTTGATATCGCAAAGGTAACAATTGAGCAGGGCGATGCGCAGCATAATATCGAAAACATTTCGCTGCAATTAAGTGTAGAAGATGCCGTGATTAATTTGAAGTCGCTTTCAGCTACCTATGAGCAGTGGCAGCTTAATACCCAATTAGATGCAGAGCTTTTAGGTAACTTGCCTGTAAAAGGCTTAGTGACTTTAAATAGTGACGAGCACCAAGCAAACTTAGAGTTAAACGGTGATTTAGCTGACTTAAATTTAAATTTACAAACGAGTGGACAATATCCGCTCACGTTAACAGCGAATGCTAATTTAAAGCAAAAAAATTACCCATTTGAGCTAAGCGGTAACATTAACCAATGGCTTATTGATGCGCAAAGTAACGAACTAAAAGTTAAAAATGTAAGCCTTAATGCAAATGGTAATGCCGATGACTACCAACTCAATTTGCAGGCAAACAGCCAATTAGGCGCTTATCCGGCTGTTAATCTTAATACTCAGCTAACAGGCGGTTTAACTCAAGCTGTGCTTAAAACATTAAGTATTAAGGCTCACGAAAGTAGTGCGATTATAAAAGCTAATGTCGATTGGCAACAGGGCATTAAAGCGAGTTTTAACGGCTCGCTTTCAAACCTAAAATCGCAGTATTTTACGGATGCTGTAACCAGCGATATTTCAGGGCAATTTAAAGGTTCATTCAATGCGGAAGAAGGCTCGTGGCAACTACAAATGGATGATACTAAGTTAAGCGGATTATTAAACGAGGTACCCCTTGAGTTTGCGTCAAACTTTCAGCTTGATGATGCATTAAAAGCCAATATTGATAGCCTTTATTTAAGTAGCGGCACTAATAAATTAGTACTCAATGGGCAAGTTAATGATAGCTGGAAAGTTGACGGTAAAATAACACTTAAAAGTAATAAAGAGGCAAATATGCCATTTATTGCCGATGGCAACGCCGATTTAAAAGTAAGAGGGCAGAGGCTAACACCTTCTGTCGATTTAGCGTTAATGCTTGATAGCTTCATTTTTAATGAAATCAATATAAATAAACTGACGGTAAAAGGGCAGTTGGATACAGCCGCTGATTGGCAAACTGACGTATCGTTAAGTGTTGGCTCGGCGCTTGTGGCTGATGAGCAAATTAATAGTGTAAAAGTTGATATTAGCGGCGATAAAACAGATCACCAACTTACAGCATCTGTAGATGCCGAGCAGGGCAGTGCAGAGCTTGAAGTAAATGGCAAAATTAATAACGCTACCTGGAATGGTGAGTTTAGTAATGTAACGCTAAGCGACAAAAAGTTAAGCTTTAGCAACACTAAAAATATTGCCGTTATGTTTAACTCTCAAAACGGTAATTTTAATGTAAGTGCGCACTGCTGGGCTTCTCAGCAAAGCGAGCTTTGTATAGACACGCTTGCCCAAACTAAAGCGCTAGGCCAGTTAAACGCTAAGTTAAACAATTTAGCGCTTGAAGAGCTTAAACACTTTTTACCCGATAACATTCGCACCCGTGGTGATGTAAAGGGTAATGTGGCGCTCAATTGGAATGCAGGCGCTCTTAAAACATTACGCGCAAGTTTAAATGCAAGTGACTTGACCACTGTTTTAACCTCAGAAGAAGATCGCTTTAAATTACCGATAGAAACACTCAGTATTAGTGCTTTTTCAGACTCTCAAAAGGGGCAGCTCGAAGCTAATTTAGAGTCAAGCGTACTAGGTAAAATTGATACATACATTAATATTGACGACATACAAAATACGCAGGCGCTTAATGGCACTATTAATATTGATAAAATATTACTTTCAGACTTACAACCATTTCTTGAAACTCTTGAGCAATTAAAAGGTGATATTAGCGGTAAGGTCGCACTTGCGGGTACGTTAAAAGATCCACTATTAAATGGTGAGCTTAACGTAAACGATATAAACCTTGAGGGTGAACAGCTTCCTATTGCGCTACAAAAATCAAATATAAACATATTATTTGATAAAACGACCGCCACAATAGAGGGCAATTTAAACGACAATCAAGGTGGCAATGTAAAGCTAAACGGTGATGTTGATTGGCAAGGTGAACAACCTGAAGTAAATGTAAATGTGCAAGGCGAGCAGTTTTTTGTACGCGCACAACAAGGCGTTACTTTTAAAATATCGCCAGATTTAAAAATAGGGTTTGCTAATAATGCACTTAAATTAGCGGGTGAAGTAGTTGTACCTTATGGTCGTATTACGATTGAAGAGCTTCCAGAAGGCGCTGTGCAGGTTAGTGACGATGAAATTATTGTTGATCAAAAAACTGAAACCAACGAAAAGGTACCATTTGACTACGACATAGACTTAAATGTGATCGTTAAAAATGACGTTAAAGTAGAGTCGTTCGGATTAGAGTCTAAAGTGGCTGGTGATTTAGCGATTAAAATGAGTCAAGGTGTTCCAATCATTGCAACAGGTGAGCTCAATTTAATAAATGGCACTTATTTAGCATTTGGCCAAGATTTAATTATAAGAACTGGCCAAGTGGGCTTTAGTGGCTCCATTGAACATCCCTATTTGAATATTAAAGCAATCAGAAACCCAGCTAATACAGCAAATGGTGTTATAGCTGGTGTTACGCTTACGGGAAATGTTAAAGAACCCACTCTAAAGCTGTTCTCTGAGCCTGCAATGGATCAGGCGCAAACCTTAGCATACTTACTCAATGGACAGCCGCTAGGAGAGGGGGAGGGAGCATCAAGCAACGCTATGCTTGCCCAGTTATTACTTTCTCAAGGGGTTAGTAGAAGTGAAGGGGTTGTGTCAAAGGTAGGTGAAACGTTTGGTCTTTCTGATGTTAGCTTAAGTTCGTCAGGAAGTGGTGACAGCACTAAGGTAGAAATTTCAGGCTATGTTGCGCCTAGCTTGCAAGTTAAATACAGCGTTGGGGTATTCGAGTCACTTAGTGAAGTGGCCATTCGTTACCAGTTGTTGTCGCAACTCTATATAGAGGTAACCAGTGGTTTATACCAAAATGTTGATGTCCTCTACAAGTTTGACTGGGATTGAACACTAAAAGCTACTTTTAAATAATAATAAAAGGTTGAATATGAAAACATGTTTTTCAATTTATGTAATGGCTATTTTGTTGAGCGGCTGCGCTACAACAGCTAACAATAAATCCGTTATAAATATACAAACACCACTTAGTGCCAATGATGTAATAAAAAATGCAACTGCAGATGAGTGGCAAGTAGTTGATCCTCAAAATATTTTAAAAATAACCTTACCTACTGGTTCGGCTTACATAGCATTAAATCCGCAACTAGCTCCAAAACACACGCAACATATTAAAACGTTGGCGCAAGAAGGCTTTTATAAAAACACCCGTGTTTATCGTTTTGTAGAAGGGTTTGTAGCACAAGGCGGCGACAGTTCAGGGAATAAAAAAATACAAACAGCGAATAAAACGGTACCTGCAGAGTTTTATTTACCAACATCGCAACCATTAAAAATTACCGAGTTAAAAGGCGATGGATACGCGCCTGTTACGGGGTTTTTAAATGGTTTTGCTGTTGCGCAAAACCAAACACAGACTCAAACATGGCAAGTGCATTGCAATGGTGTATTTGCAATGGTGTATTTGCAATGGCACGCGCTAATGATATAAACAGCGCAAGTACTGAGTTTTTTGTCACTATTGGGCAAGGCCCTCGTTACCTTGATAAAAACATTACCGTGTTTGGAAGAGTACTTGAGGGTATGGAACACTTTAATCGTTTGCAGCGTTTACCCACTGAGGGACTGGCGTTTAATCCAATAACGAATATTGAAGTGTTGGCTGATGTTAATAGCGATGCAACAGTATTCAAGGTAATGAAGACAAATTCAGGATCGTTCAAGCAACTGATAGATGCACGTAAAAGCCGAACGGAACCCTGGTTTGTCCAATCGTATAATTACGTTGATGTATGTGGTATGCCTATCCCAACAAAGCGCGTTATTTAAATATTAAAAAAGGAGCTGAGGCTCCTTTTTAATGTTTATGTTTGAGTGTTTAACGTATTTACTGACGATTAATCTTAACGGCAAACGGTGTTTCGTTATAATGCGTAGAACGGTATGGGTTTATGTCTAATCCGCCTCGGCGTGTATAACGTGCATACACTTCAAGCTCTTTAATGTTGAGTTGCGTGGTTAAGTCACTATAAATGCGCTCTACACATTGCTCATGAAACTCGTTATGTGTTCTAAACGATATTAAATAACGTAGCAGCGATTCACGGCATATCTTCTCGCCTGTGTATCTTATAATAATGCTCGCCCAATCTGGTTGAGACGTTATTAAGCAATTAGATTTTAGCAAATGGCTATTGAGTGTTTCGGTTACTATTTCATCGCTATGTGCTTTAAGTGAATAGGCATCAATATCATAGTTATCTATTTCAATATCTAAATCATCAATGCATTCCCCAGGCAGTGCAGTACAGGGTAAACAGTTAAAATCGTCCGCTTTGTATAGGGTTACTTGTACCGGACTATTAACTGCGCCTGATAAGTCATCGATTAAATGTTGCTTAACTGTGTTTATGCTCTCAAAACGAGTTTGATTAAAGCTGTTTAAATAAAGCTTAAACGATTTAGACTCAATAATGTGGCTGCTTTGGCATGCAAAAGTAAATAAGGCGACAGCCACTTGCGGTTTACCTTTGGCGTTTAACCACGAAAGTTCGTAACCTGTCCAAATATCTTGGCCTTTAAATGGCAGTTCGGCTTCATCAATATTTAAAGCATCACGATTTAGCTTGCGGGCAATTGGGAAAAGCAAGCTTGGCGTATAGTCGTCTACATATTCAGTAGATTGTCCTAATACACTGCCTTTAAGGTCTGGAGAGTTGCTGTAATCTGTCATGTTTGCTCTTAAATAGTTACAATGTGCGCATTATATCTAATTTAATTGAGTTTCACAGTATGTCTGTAGCATTGCTTTTAGAACAACTTCACCATCAATTTAGCGAAAATACCCTCAAAAACACTGCTAAGTACCCACTTATAGCACACGATGAACAATGGCCGAGTCCGTGTGAGCTAGGCGAGGTTGACGAGCAAGGAAATATTCAATGGCAAGGCGTACGTCAGCAGCCAGCTGGCTCATTAAACAATTTAGCTAAGGCATTAGAGCTTGAGTTTCCAACAGCGTTAAGCGAACTTTATGGGCACATGTACGGTGGTAGCGTATTGGCAATTATTGACGGACATCAAATTGAACTGTTGCAAGCATGGAATAGCGACGACTACGATATGCTTCAAAAAAATATTACTGGTCATGTTTTAATGAAACGAAAGCTAAAACAACCCGAAACTGTGTTTATTGGTTTAACAGATAAAGAAGATTTACTGGTCAGTGTGTTAATTCATACTGGAGAAGTTTGCCTTGAGCACGTTGGTAAAAAAACGCACCACGTACTTGCACCAAATATAGAGTCGTTTTTAAAAGCGCTTAAAGTATAAAACGTCATTAATAAATCAGCTTAGCAATATCGCTGAGCTGATTTTAAAAAGTCGTTAGAGGAGCTATTGAAAGTCCCACGACACATTAGAGACTAAACCACACGGTTCACACCTAAAATCAAATAGCCCAAACCAAGGTTCATCTAGTTTCCAATCGCCATTACAGCTTGGACATTTACGCTCAAGCTCAGAGGCTTTATCCACACCACCAACTCGATATAAGTAATAGTAAACCGGCTTTTTAGTTAAAAAACTAATACGCTTGGTGATGTCTTTTCCGCGGCGATATAAGTCACTTTTAGTACTGGATATTTCCTCAAGGGCAGGAAACTCACAGCGTGTTGCGCCATTAATTTGTATTTGATCGCATGCTTGCCAATCTTCTTGCCACTTAATTAGCGTTTTGTAATCGCCATTGGCGATAGCAGGGATGCGAAATAGTGGCACAGGTAAAAAGTCGTCGCCACAATAAAGAGGGCTACAGGTATGCACATAAGTAGTATATAAAATGTAACTTGACGGCTCAGTGCAGCAATCCGCTCCATTAGAGTGAATATCTTGGCCAATCACTTTTACTTTTGGGGCCAATAAACCTGCGTTATGTAGTTTTTCAATGCTGTGTTTAACAAAAGGGCTATTATTTAGCGGGTGCATAGCGTCTTCAGTTGGGCACATAACACGGGTTATGAAAAAGCCGTCTTTTAAAACGGTGGGAAACTCTTCCCCCATTATTTGGCCATTAAAGCGAAGCGCATTTACTAAGCGGTTTATGGCTTGTTCGGCTTGTTCTAGGGTGGTGTCTTGGTAGCAATCAAATGTTAAATCAACAACAAACATTTATAGTCTCAAATTATTTTTGTTCTAGCAGTGAAAGTAATTGATCAAGTTTTTGCTCAATTCTGTCTAGTTGGCTTGCTTTTAGCTCAGCGTTTTCTGGCTGCTGGGAAGTTTTAATAAAGTTATTTATAGAATCCGGGTTATTTTTGTATTGGCTCACAGCTGCAATAATCATTGGCATTGGAACCGGTTGCGCTAAGCGACTTTTAGTTAATGCGACTGTGGGTGTTTTGCCTTCATCTAAAAGGACTTGAATTGCATCAAATACAACTGAATTCATTATATTTATAACTCTTAAATTAAATAAAGCGCAGCATACACATCTTGCGCGGGTGCTATGGTAGCAATAAAATGGGTATGCTACATTAAATAACCTAATACTTAGGTTAAAAACTTATTTCTAATAACTTACCTCAACGCTAACTTGCGTAAATATGCCTGAGACAAGTCAAAAATCGATCAGTAAATTGGCCTTGATCCCATTAAAAATCGTCATGGATTAGTAATTTTGAAGGCTTTAACATAGCTATCTAGCTAAATAATGCTATTTGCCTTGGCGAAGACGAACATCTAACTCATCAATCACTTCACTCCAGGCACCATCTTCAGCAAGCGATTCCGCTAAAAAGTGTTGCTGTGCTTCATCCCAAAATGCTGCATCTTGAAGCAGTGTTGTGTCTTTTAACTCATGTGAAGCAATAAATTGATCTATTTGAGATTCTGAATTTGGTAAACCAAGTTGTGCAAATAATGTATGAATATCGTGTTTTGTAGTATCCATGTTACGACTCCTTTAAATAAACAATAAATTACCTTAAGGCCCAACAATACATTGTGCTAGCTAAACTCAAGCTGAATTGTCGGTTAATTACTTTAGGTATATAGTAAAGTTAAGTTCTGAATAATAAATTGCCTAAACCGCTGCTAGCGCTTTATAAAGGATAGTAAAAATAAATAACACTTTGATATTATTTCTCTCTTTAAGCGGGCAATACGGCGTAATATCCAGTTCTTAGATTAAATATACTCGTAAATGCAGTTATTCGCGTATAGCTTTAGTATTTGAGCTCTGATTATATTTACGGCTAAAACAATAAAGGACATACAATGAGTATAACCGCACAAGAAGAAACGTTCAGCGTACAATACATTGAAGCAGAAGATATAAGCACTGCCGCAAGTTTAATTTATCAGGCATACCATGATGACCCTGTACTAAAAACAATGCTTGGTTATGATGGAAAAAATAAAGCCGTTTACGAGAAAAAGTTACGTGCATTAATACGTGAAGAACTCAGTAGTTTTTGGCAAGAAAAGCAACCACTAATAGGGCTTTATCGCAGTGGCAAATTAAAAGCAGTGGCCTGTATGTTTGATTCTTTAAGTCAACTTCAAGCTCAGCGTTATTGGCATTGGCGCTTAAAATTAATGCTGAGTGCGGGTTACTTACAAACTAACCAGTTAATAGAAAAAGAACAAACTATTAGAGATACACTAAAAGAAAAAGGCCGTTATTACTTTTTAGCTTTTATTGCAGTAGATCCTCATTTTCATGGTCAAGGGTTTGGTCGGTATTTACTCAGAGGGCTTGATGAGCTGGTAAAGGCAAATAGTGAGTCTTCTGGATTGGCAGTATTTGTAACGCGTAGTGAGCATACAGAACTTTTTAAATCTGAAGGGTTTCTGACTTTTAAACAGCTTACGTTTAACCAAGTTGCTGGTGAGTTACTATTTAAAAATGCATTGGGTTAAAAACGTAACTTATAGTGTGTAAGTTAATGCGCCCAAACGGACATGTGTCCGTGCGATATATCTTACATTAACGTGAGAGTAATCAGTTAAAGGTGGCCAATTGGTCGCCTTTTTTTATTTAAGTGCATGTTTAATATTAACTTATTGATTTTTTAATTTTTATGACAAAGAATTATTTTGTCTCACATACTACTTCCTCCTCTCGTTTACTCTAAACTTTAACTTGTCAAGAAGACATAGCTTAATGAATAAGCTACTGCCATGGATAAGGAATAGGCAAAATAGCAGATGCTAGCAGGATGCAAAAAGGACAAGTTAACAAGGACAGCAAGGATGAATAGGAAGTGCAAGACGCACTAAGTGGCAGGAGCTACTTCAAGGATATAAAGGATTAAAGCTGCAGGACGCAGCCACGTACTAGGTTGCACGTGAATGCTTGGAAAGCAAAGGGACAACGCAGGAAGCACAAAGTGGCAGGGCGCTACTTCAAAGGATTAACATGGATGATGCTATAGATTTAGCCAAGCGTTAGTTTACGCGGGTTTGCCAAGGTGGCGATGGATATTGCATGAGGCAATGTGAGGGTAAACAAGGTTGTTTACTCGTTCAGGGGATGAAAAAACGGATTATAGATAGTGGATATCTAGCAGGAAGCAGTCCAATTGGGGCGTAACTTTAGTTACGCCTTAGTTTTTTGTACTACACAATTGCAATAATTTTATACATTAAAAGCAAAAGAACACTTAGATTTTGTGTGGTGGAACGACAACACTTTTTAAAAACTCATTTTCCATAATAAGCATTCCCTGATACGCATTTTCACCGTCACTTGAAAACTCAAATGAAAACTCACTTTTTATTCCTGGTTTACCACTTTTTAGAAAACCAAAACGGCGCTTAGTGCACGCAACACTCATAAGTTGCACATTTAATTGCTCACATTGACGTTTAGCATGAACATTAGCCGCTTCGGCGACTTTTCTATTTAGCCAAAACAAATAAATAACACTACCAATTAATATAAACGTCCATAAACTTGCCATTTAAGAGAATAACCTTCCAATTGCACGAGCGAGGGCTTCGCTTCGATCTTCTTTTCGTAATAAACCTAATAGGTGAGGTCGAATGGTCGGTATTGCAACTAAGTCAGCAAAAATACTTGGAAAAAGCGCCTCTATTTTTTGATGTTGAGCACAATTATCCATAAATATATGCAATCGTTCAGGGTCTTCTAACTGAACAAAACAACGCCCAGCAATTGTTAAAAGTACGTCAGAGTCGCTTTTAAGAGCTGAATTCAATGTTGCATCAACAAGTTGCGCGCATAAACCTTGTGCCTGACCTTTAGACATTGAGCGAAGTGCAGCGGTTAAAGCTATAGTATCACTATTATTAATAGCTGTTTGACCCTGCGTAAGTAAAAGCTCACTCAGTGTTGGTGGTATTGTAACATGTTCAAGCATTGCGCTTAGTGGCTGTAATACTTCAATGGGTAAATGTGCCCAGGCTTTTTGTAAGTTACTTAAGTTTTGATCGTTATCTAGGCGCAGCGCAAAATCAGCAATGCCTTGTAGTGCAACACTTTGCCAATTATCAAAGCCTAACTTTGCACTAAAATATAGCTGAGCGTATTCGTAATATTGTGAAGCAGGTTGCTTTAGTAACACTTTAACTTGCGCGTTAAATGCAGCCCGTTTATTTGCATTAGGCGTAAACACATAAGGATTGTTATCAAGCTTGCCATCTGCTTTTTCACCTGTAATTTCAGTGCCAAGAGCTTGAATAATCATATCGGCAAAGTGATCACGACTTGCACTAACTAATTTACTTTGCTCATCTAGCGGAAATTTTAAAAACCACACATAGGGTTCTTTGCTCGCTTTGGCATCCCAGAACTGAATTGCTAGCCACGCATGACCAGCAAGCGGATAAGGGTAAGGTACTTGGGCTTGTTCAATAGCTAAAAACTGTTGTTTATCGAGTTTAGTAATGTGCCTGCCAATATCAAAAGCCCGCCATTGCGTGCCAGCACCATCTAAAAGTTGGCCTAAGGTTGCTATTTGATCACTCATTGTTTTCCCGGTCGTTTTTAACTGCAAAATTGCGCTAATTATACGCCATAGCGAGCTTTGTGGGAACAGGGTATAATTGCTGCATAACTTATAAAGAGGGTGGTTATGTTCCAACAGACCCAAGCTTATTTAGTGCAATTAAAAGCGCTATTACAAAAGCATCAACTTTGGCAATGTGAGCCAATTTCAACAGAGGCACTAAATTCTAGTGTTCCCTTTTGTCACGATTCGATGGCGTTTGAGCAGTGGCTACAGTTTGTCTTTATTGAAAAAATGCAGCATTTGATCACTTATAATCAACAATTACCGCGAAACTTTGCAATTGCTCCCATGGCGCAAATGACCTTGATTAATAAATCAGGTGGAAATGAAATTATAGAGGTGCTGACACAGCTAGATGCACTATTAGGAGAACCGCATGAGTGAGCGCCTAGCGCCTACTGAATACGGCGAACTCGACATTTTGTATCAAGACGAAAACTTTGTAGCCATTAATAAACCGTCAGGGCTATTGGTACATCGCTCCTTTTTAGATAAACATGAAACTCAATTTGCGATGCAAATGTTGCGCGATCAGTTAGGGCAGCACGTTTTTCCAGTTCACAGGCTAGATAGACCTACGTCGGGTGTGCTGCTATTTGCTTTAAGCTCTGAAGCCGCGCGCGATATGAATCAGTTATTCATTGAAGGTACTATTGCTAAGCGATATTTAGCTCTAGTGCGCGGATTTGCCCCTGATTCGGTTTTTTTAGATAAGCCTTTAAAAGAAGAGCTTGATAAAATTGCCGATAAATTTGCAGATCAGAATAAAGCACCTCAAGAGGCGCAAACTCAGTTTAATTGTTTGTATCAAGCTGCATTACCTATTCCAATAGGCAAATACCCAACGGTTAGGTACTCATTAGTTGAGTGTTTTCCTAAGACAGGGCGCAAGCATCAGATTCGCCGGCATTTAAAACATTTATCATTACCAATAATTGGTGATGTTAATCATGGCGACAATCAACATAACCAATTTTTTAGGGATCATTTTGAATTACGACGCTTAATGCTATTTGCAACTGAGCTGAGTTTTGTGCACCCTTATACCAACAAAGCAATAACGATAAAAGCGCCACTAGGTCATGATATGCTACAGATTTGTGAGCAACTTGGTTGGCCAAACGAAGAGAAGGATTATTAATGGCACATATTAGTATTTTTGTGGGCACTGTAAATGGTGGTGCTCAACGTTTAAGTGATGATATAGCTGCAACTATTAAGCAGGCTGGTCATAGCGCAGCGGTCATCACAGAGGCTTCGCTTGACGATATTAAAAACGCATCAAACATATTAATTGTTACCTCAACGACAGGACAGGGTGACGTGCCAAGTAACCTAGCTGGCTTATATTATGCGCTTAATAGTAGTTTTCCTATGCTTACAGATAAGCCATTTGGAGTGGTGGCTATGGGCGACAGAAGCTATGGTGATACTTTTTGCGGTGCAGGTCGAAGCTTTGATGAACTATTACGTGATTTACAAGCAAAACCTGTCGGTAACCGTTTAGAAATTGACGCGTGTGAAGATTTTGAGCCTTGGCCAGTGACAGAGCCTTGGTTAAAAGCATGGCTTGAAAAGCTCCCAGATTAATTTTTATATACCAACAAAAAAGGAGCGCATGCGCTCCTTTTTTGTTAGCTGAAATTAACTACTTCGTACATCCACTTTAAGCTTTAATTTTTGCCCCGGTTGTAAGTACTTTTGACCTGCTAAATTATTCCATTTGATAATTTCGCTTACCGTTAAATTAAACTTAGACGCAATACGCGCAAGTGAATCGCCTCTTCGTACTTTGTACGTAATCGTGCGATTAGTGCTTTTTGGTGCGCTGGTGGTTTTATTTTGTGATTTATACACTGTGAGCTTTTGATTTAAGCGCAGCACAGCGCTTTTTTTAAGTTTATTCCACTTTGCCAATTCATCCATGGTCACATCGTATTCGCGGCTGATATCCCATAAGGTATCGCCACTTTTTACGGTATGCGAAAGCTTAGTGCGTGATGTTTTATTTGCAGCCATACGCATTTGCTTTGGTAAGTGCTCGCTATTTATTGCACCATCGGTTAACGGGACTAGTAGCTCTTGTCCAATGCGTATCGTATTTGAATTAAGCTTGTTCAAAGATCTAATTGCGCTGGTGCTAGTGGTAAACTTTTTAGCAATTACAGATAAACTGTCGCCGCTTTTTACCTTGTATCGTTGCCAGCGAAGCCTATTTTTAATATCAGTATTGGCAAGCTTTTCAGAAAACTGCTGCGCTTTATCAATAGGTAAAAGCAAAGAGTGGGGGCCATTTGGATCTGTAGCCCAACGGTTAAACCCAGGGTTTAATCTGTAAAGCTCTGTTAATGTCATGTCGGCCATTTCGGCGGCAAGTGCTAGGTCTATTTGTGAGCCTACATCTACTACTTCTACTACTTGGGCGTTGATAATGGGTTTCCACGTTACATTAAATTCATCCGAACGTTTTAATAAGTCAGCTAGTGCCAGTAGCTTTGGTACGTAAGCCGTGGTTTCTCTTGGTAAATCTAATGACCAAAAATCGGTAGGCAAATGCTTTTTACGATTTTTTTTAATTGCGCGCATCAGGCGCCCTTCACCGGAGTTATAGGCGGCTATGGCATTGAGCCAATCACCTTCAAGTGTTTTGTGAAGATAAGATAAGTAATCTAGCGCTGCACGGGTTGATTGCACAATATCTCGGCGGCCGTCGTACCACCAGTTTTGTTTTAAATCAAAGCGCTCACCCGTTTGTGGCATAAATTGCCAAATCCCCGAGGCGGTTCTGTGAGAGTAGCCAAAGGGATCAAAAGCGCTTTCTACAATAGGAAGGAGCGCAATTTCGATTGGCATCTCGCGTTTTTCCACTTCTTCAACAATAAAGTGAAGGTAAGGCTCTGCACGTTTTGAAATACGGTCTAAATAACGTTGATGCTTCGCATAATAATTCCGCTCGGTCACAACCGGGCGGTTTTGAGGAACATTAATCGATAATTGGTAACGAATACGCTCCCATACATCGTCAAATACCGGCGCATCTTGTTCATCGCTATCTAGTTGTTGATATTGCGCGTTTACCATTAATGCATTGTTAATATCATTTGGGCTTGCACCTTCAAGCTTATTATTAGCTTGATTTGCGACCTGAGGGTCAGATTCTAAGGTGGTCAATGTTTGACAACCACTTAGCGCAAGCGCCAAGGTTAGTATAAGAGGAGATTTATTCATAAATACCAATACATCGGGTAAAAAACTCGGCAAATGTTACCTTTAATAAACTAACATTACCACTTTATGACAATTACAGCAGTTAGTAGAAAGTGTTCATGTATTTCAAGTTAATGATTTAAAATAATAAACTTATATGCGCTAAAAATTATCTTTGAACTTTCTCAGAGCAGCAAAGTTATGCCAAGGTTCATTGTTTTTTGTAACCGAGATAAATTCTTTAGGTACTTCCTCTATGATGGTTGGAATGTCGCTGCGCATAAACGGGTTTATTTTAAGCTCTTGGCTTATAGTGGTTGGCAGTGAAATTTTATCTTCTTTCCTTAACTCATCTACCAGCTCACTGTGTGCAAGTAACGATG
This sequence comes from Pseudoalteromonas sp. APM04, assembly GCF_022809815.1. Lineage (NCBI taxonomy): Bacteria > Pseudomonadati > Pseudomonadota > Gammaproteobacteria > Alteromonadales > Pseudoalteromonadaceae > Pseudoalteromonas > Pseudoalteromonas sp. APM04. The sequence goes on along the minus strand of NZ_CP094441.1, from coordinate 2,254,683 downwards.
GATTACGAGGCTCAACGGCTTTAGCAAAAGTTAAATTAGCTTGTGTATATTCGTGGGTGCAAAACACTTTACACCCTGCTGGTAGCATTTTTAATTTGTTTAGAGAATGCCACATTTGTTCACTAGTACCTTCAAATAAACGCCCACAGCCACCACTGAATAATGTATCACCAGTAAATGCCATGTTGTCATTCACAAAACAAATGTGATCAAGTGTATGCCCTGGAGTTGTGAGCACTTTAAAGTTGATGCCTAAAACATCAATACTATCGCTATCAACCAGTGGATGCGTCACTCCTTTAAAGGGGCTATTTTTAGGTCCATAAACTTTTATTGTTGGGTCATCTTTTACTAGCTGCGCAACACCATCGGTATGATCGTAATGATGATGGGTAATTAAAATGCCACCCAGTGTTAAGTTTTCTGCTGCGAGATGAGCTAGCACAGGCTCAGCCTGACCAGGATCAACGACCCATGCTTCAGCGTTGCCTTCAGTGGTTAAACACCAAATGTAATTATCTGAAAAGGCTTTAATTGCTTTGACTTGCACCATGTTAAATTGCTCTATAAAGTGACATTTAACGCATAGTATAACGAGCTCATAAAATGAAACCAGCCCTTAGTTTTCAAGAAGGACCCAAACCACTGTCGTGGCAACAGTTTCCTCACGGGGATTACTTGCAAGCTGATATTGAACGTAAAATGCAATATTGGCTACCACGCATGTTTGGTTACCATATGCTTAAGTTAGGTAACTTAAGCGGTGAGTTAAATACAAGTTTAAGTACTATTAAGCACCAGGTGTGTGTCGCTGAGCCCGGACCATATACAGGGGTAGTGGCCGATATAGATGAATTGCCTTTTTACGAACATAGTGTTGACGCGTGTATTTTAAGCCATTGTTTAGAGTACCACTCTGACCCACATCACATTTTACGCGAAGCTCATCGAACACTCATACCTGGCGGTTACGTTCTAATTACCGGGTTTAATCCGCTCAGCCTGTGTGGGTTGGCTCAAATGTTGCCGTTTAGCGGGCAAAAGTTACCATGGACAGGACGATTTTTTACCCCAGCAAGGGTAAAGGATTGGCTGAATTTATTGGGTTTTGAAATTGTAAGTGACGAGCGGTTTATTTATTCATCACTAGCTAGGGGAAACAGGTTATCACGGTTTGAATTTTGGCGAGCATTTGCCAAGCAGTATTTAAAACCTATGGGCAGTGTTTATATGCTGGTGGCTCGAAAACGCGTTGCGCCCCTTACACCCATAAAGCCTAAGTGGCACGCACGGCCACAATTTGTGCCTGTAAAAGGGGCGGGGCTTAGGCAAACTTCAAAGCAGCATTACAAAACGTGCGACCAAAAAAGTGATAACTATTAGCATCAAGTAAATTAAGGCTGGTAGCCCACATCTTCGAGTAAATCTGTGCTGCCAGCTGCATCACGAGCTAAATCGTCGACAATTTCGTTGTACTTATGGCCGCTATGACCTTTAACCCACTTCCAATTTACTGTGTGTTTGCTGCAAGCTGCATCTAGGCGTTTCCATAAGTCCACATTTTTAACTGGCTTTTTAGCTGACGTTATCCAGCCGCGTTTTTTCCAGTTTGAAATCCATGACTCGATACCTTGTTTTACGTATTGACTATCGGTAGTAAGGTTTACAACACAAGCACGGTTAAGTGATTCAAGTGCCACTATAGCCGCAAGCATTTCCATGCGATTGTTTGTAGTGAGCTTATAGCCTTGGCTTAATTTTTTTTCATGGGCGTCATAAATCATAAAAATACCATAACCACCGGGGCCTGGATTACCTAAACATGAGCCATCGGTGTAAATCTCTACGGTTTTTTGCACTGTTTTACCTTGATCTTATGTACAATAAAGTGATTATAGAAAGATACCAGAGTCAGGCTTAATTCGATATGGCACGCAGACAAATAGTTTTAGATACAGAAACAACCGGCATCGACCCTAAACAAGGGCACAGAATTATAGAGATTGGTTGTGTAGAGTTAGTAAATCGTCGTTTAACGGGTAATAACTTTCATGTTTATATTAATCCGCAACGTAGCATAGAAGAAGAAGCGATTGACGTTCACGGTATTACCAATGAGTTTTTACGCGACAAACCGCTTTACCGCGATATTGCACAAGAGTTTTTTGATTATATAAAAGGTGCTGAACTTGTAATTCATAATGCCCCGTTCGATGTGGGCCACATGGATAATGAATTTGCATTGCTTAATCAAGGTTTTCCAAATACGCATGATTACTGTCAAGTTCTCGACACGCTTAAAATGGCGCGTGACTTGCATCCAGGACAAAAGAATAACCTTGATGCGTTATGCCGACGTTACGACATAGATAACGCTAAACGTACCTTGCACGGGGCGTTACTGGATTCTGAAATTTTAGCTGATGTTTATCTTGCCATGACAGGCGGACAAACAAAGTTAAACTTAAATCAAAATAAAGATGATGGTAGTGAGCAACAGCAAGGCGGCATAAGACGTTTAAACAGTGAAAGAGCGCCATTGGTAGTATTACGCGCTACAGATGAAGAGCAAAGCGCACACGAAGCCAGATTGGATCTTGTAAATAAAGAAGGCGGCCAATGCCTATGGCGCGCTGAATAAGGCCTTATAATGAGAATAATGTATTTTGTAACCGTGTTATGTGCACTCAGTTTGTTATCAGGTAACGCATATAGCGCAGAGCAAGTTGAAGTTTTAAAACGGGATGGCCTACAAAATGAAATCCCCTTACTCGACAACCGCTTTCGAATTGACAGCCAAATAGACGAAATCACATTACTCTTTTTCAGAAAACCAGGGACACCTGCCGTTATTTTAGTTAGGCCTGATGGTAGTAAGTATTTTGCCACCAACGCCGTTAGGGATACTAATATTGAATGGTTTGACGAACTTAGCTATGACCTTGTCACCATAAAAAAACCAATGCCAGGTCCTTGGCAAGTTATAGGGAGTATTTTACCAGATAGCAGAATTGTTGTACTGGGTGAAATATCACTACAGGCAGAGCCATTACCTCCCATGCTTTTTAGAGGCGAAACGATAAAAGTAACTGGCCAAATTTTAAATGATGGTGAACCGATTAACGCTAATCTATTTAGAGATGTGGTTAGTCTTAATGTTGACTTTGTAAGTACGAATAACGATAGCTTTGCAAACTTTGGCGCAGGTACACAAGAAGTCGCCGAATTTAAAGACGACGGGCGTGGATTTGATGAACGTCCAAAAGACGGTGTATTTACCGGTGAGTTTAAACTTGTGTTCCCTGAAGGTGAGTGGACCCCAGAACTTTACATTTCTACTCCTTTACTGCAACGCAGAATCGTGCAAGACACCATTATTGTTCACGAACCCCCCTTTGGCTTTAATATCGCGCTTGCAGATGAAAATATTGATGAACATAAATTAACGATCACAACAGACAACAAAATAGTTAAACCAGAGACCGTTATTTTTCAGGGTAAGATTTATTACCCTAACAACGAAGAGCAAATGTTTACTATAAACGCTGCGCCAGGTGAGACAAGAGAGTTAATAATTAAAAACTATGACTGGGGGCGCTACAGTGTCGAACTGTCTGTATTTGGTACTAATAACAACGGCCGTGAATTTATGGCCACTTTACCAACCTATAAATTTGAAATAGCCCGGCCAATAGAAGCGGTACCAGAAGTTGACCCTGCAACCGTTGTTGAAGCCGAGCAAGCCACCCCCATTGAGCCGGAAGAAGAAAAAATGGCCACATCCACCATTGTGGGCTTAATAATTGGCGGTAATATTTTAATTATACTGCTTGGCTGGTTAGCTATTCGAATATTTGTGCAAAAAAAACCGATTAAAATTAAACTATCGTTACCTTTTTTTAATAAAAAGAAACACGCGAATCAAGATGCGGACGACACAGAAAAAAATCAAGTAGACAAAAATGGTTCAAAAAATGACAAATCAGGTGAAATTTTAAACCTTTCGATGTCAGATGACTAAAAAACCTGTAAAAAAACAAAAAAGCCCTTGACGAAATAGGGGCTGGTTCGTATTATTCACGCCGCTGTCAGGGAGACCTAAACAGCAACGAAAATGCGGAGTGGTAGTTCAGTTGGTTAGAATACCGGCCTGTCACGCCGGGGGTCGCGGGTTCGAGTCCCGTCCACTCCGCCAATTTTCGACAATTTGTAAGTATGCGCTGGAGTGGTAGTTCAGTTGGTTAGAATACCGGCCTGTCACGCCGGGGGTCGCGGGTTCGAGTCCCGTCCACTCCGCCAACACTTGCACAACATATGGTTGTAAAACATATTCTTATTATGGAGTGGTAGTTCAGTTGGTTAGAATACCGGCCTGTCACGCCGGGGGTCGCGGGTTCGAGTCCCGTCCACTCCGCCAATAAGAAAAAATAACAGTTTAAATACGCGCTGGAGTGGTAGTTCAGTTGGTTAGAATACCGGCCTGTCACGCCGGGGGTCGCGGGTTCGAGTCCCGTCCACTCCGCCAACTATTTAAACAACGTTATATTACAAAATTTGTATGCTGGAGTGGTAGTTCAGTTGGTTAGAATACCGGCCTGTCACGCCGGGGGTCGCGGGTTCGAGTCCCGTCCACTCCGCCAACAAATTAAGTAATGACAAGTAAAAAAGATATCTCTGCGGAGTGGTAGTTCAGTTGGTTAGAATACCGGCCTGTCACGCCGGGGGTCGCGGGTTCGAGTCCCGTCCACTCCGCCATTTGATATCGTAACAAAATTAGTAAGTGCATTACCCCATGCACATACCACTGCGGAGTGGTAGTTCAGTTGGTTAGAATACCGGCCTGTCACGCCGGGGGTCGCGGGTTCGAGTCCCGTCCACTCCGCCACTTGTTATTTCCTCAATAACGAGCTTATGAAGTCCTTTATTAAATAATTCAATAAAATATTATTTGGCTATCAGCTATCAGCTATCAGCTATCAGCTATCAGCTATCAGATCGACTCTTTTATACTAACCTGCTAATATTCCTTATTATTCTTCAGCTTCATATATCTGCATGAATTACCAAGAATCTAATCTCACTTTAAAAAAGGAAGCATTAAGATGAGCACATTAGGTCAGCAATTAAAGCAACTACGAAATAATAAAAAATTGAGCCAACCTGAATTTGCCCAGCAAGTAGGGATAGAGCAAAGTTATTTATCAAAACTTGAAAACGATAAATCAATTCCCTCAAATGAAATATTTAGAGCCTTATTAATAGCATTAAATCTTTCAATTGATGAATTTATGAAGCCACTAGTATCGAGTCACGATAAAGTTAGACTGATGCAAGTACCCGATGTAGAGCTGTGGTATAAAAGTAAAGAAGTAAAGAGCTCAGCCACGCAGCGTAAGGTTATTTATCTCGCAATGTTTTTAATATCTATTGGTTGTGCATTGTTTTATGCAGGACATGAAAACTATGTGTTCAATGAGCGCTTTTACGAATATAAATCACAAGGTGTGATCAAAACAGATGAACCTCTGAATGTTTTTACTCATTGGAATATTTATATTATTGAGTCGAATCGAGAAAAAAGAGATGAGAAAAATCGGGAAATGCAGGCCAGAAGGGTACCAAGTTTTAAGTTAATTGATGAGTATGCCGGTGAGTCATTTGTCGAGGACGTTGAGGGAGGTAAACGTGTTTATAATGTAAATGAACTCCCAAAGACCTTGTCACATGCGGGCAATAGTTGGTTTGAATTTATCGGCATATTTGCTGCTGTGTTTGGTTTGGTTCTTGCTGTACTTGAGCCAAAATTAACACGCCACCCACACTAACTATATAAATTAAAAATACGCCATTTAACTTTCAGTTTAGCCCATAGTTTCGTGTGGCTTAGGTAATTTTATAAGCAATTATACAACAAACTCGATAAGTCGCTAATACTTAAAATATTAAAGGATAATATTTAAATTACTTTAAAAGAGTGTATGTGCTTTGTAACCAAGTGAAAGCACCTTATCTGTTTAAACTTATCTTAATTTTGAAAAAGCACAAGGGTAGTCGCTGTTAACGGTATAGGTGGTTTCATGGCTTCTAATGTCGTTAGTATTATCTGTAGCTGTTGTGATGGGCTTTGTTTCTCATTAAAATTTTATACTATAACGCTAATTTAAAAGGATATTTTATGATTGAAGTCATTGGTTTAAATAAGCAATTTTCCAACAATGTAGTTTTTAAAAATTATAACCAGGTTTTTTCAGATCAAAAACTCTGCATAGAAGCACCTAATGGCCACGGTAAAACCACTTTACTTATGATGCTAGCGGGACTTGATATACCACAAAGTGGCTCACTTTTGTTTGCGGGGAGGGAGCTGAATGAGCCTACAAAAACAGTGGGCATAGCCAGTGACCGTATTACGTTACCTGATTTTTTATTAGCCCATCAAATTATTGACTTGTCTGTTAGTGCTATCAACTGCCCGTGGCCACATGAGCTGGTTAAAGGGTTTAGCTTTACGGCATTTTTAAATACGCGTTTTGATGCTTTGTCCTCGGGTAACCAAAAAAAGTGTCAGCTAATATTAGCGCTAATGCGAAAGTCACCGTATTTACTACTTGATGAGCCAAGTGCTGCGCTTGATCAAACAAGCATTGAGCACCTTTTACAATTACTCGATGTGTATTTAAATGATAAGCCTAATGGGCAAATTATTATTACTTGCCATGAGCCGGCTGTATTTATTGAGCATGGCTTTAAGTGTGTTTCGCTATGAGTTTCGCGAGCGTGAAAGGTAAGCTTGAGCAGTATCGTGCATTTATGAGTTATCGGTACCTAGCATACACGTTTGAGCTTAAGCAGCTGCTACTGCAGTTAAAAAGCTTTGGTTTGATATTTTTAGTAGTGTTGGGTTCATCCATTTTAGGCTTGGTGTTGTTGCTCTTTTTGGGCCTAGGGAAAATTATAGATAGTACAGATGCACCTGCATATGGTGCCCAAGTGGCCTTGTTTTATTTGTTATTGCAAAGTGTGATGTTAAGCGCGATTAAGCCGGCAATTAAAAATAGTAATCAGCGGCTATTTCAACACACAATAGCCTGTCCTAGCTGGCTAAACATAGCAGATATTAAATTATTACTTATTAGTAATGGCTGGCTTATAGCGAGTCTGTTGATAGCGCTTGATTTAACCTGGGCTCAGTGGATAAAAGTACCGCACTTTTTTGTTTTTATGTTTATACAGTTAGGTTTAGGCATTGTTTGTTTATACAAACCTAGCACACTCGTGTATGGATTTATTTTAAGTACTTTATTTTTGTTTACTCCTTTTGAGTTATCGCCGCTAATTTATCATTTGGGTTTTGCAATTATCTTTCTTTTAAGCGCATTTATACCTGTCATTAATATAAATGGAATGACGAGTGTTCGGTCTTTATTTAGCTTTTGGTTTTGTTACTTCATAAACCATAATTGGACATTAGTATGGCGTATATCGTTGCTTTTGTGTGTATTTATGGCATCGGCTGAGTTATTAGAAAAGCGGCCAGACCTTGTGAATATAATAGCCGGTGTGGCGGTTGCTTTTATTGTGCTTTTTAGCAGCTCATTACAATTTGATTGTACTAAAGTTCATGAACAACATCGGTTGTTTTTTAAAATGAATCAAAAGGCGCGAGCGTTTTATATTAGCCAGTTTATACCCAGTATGCTTTTGTTTTTAGGAGCCTTTATAGCCTATAGCATTACGTTTGAGAGATTAAACAGCACTTTGCTAAGCCTAGGGTTTGTGTGGTGTTTATTGCAGGTTTATTTTGCACAAAAAAAACCAGCGCATTATGCGCTGGTTTGGATTATTTCTAACGTTGGGTTGCTTGCTTTACTAAACTAGTTAAGCGGCATCCACTTTTGTAATAACGCTATCACGCGCTGCTTTACCTGCAAGCAAATCAGCAGGGTCAAAGTCATCTACGTTAATTACGTCTAAACGAGCTTGCTCTACAGCAGCTAGCTTATCGGCCTCGGCTTGGCTTAAAATACCTGCTTCAAGCCCCATTTGCGCCACTTTATCAAGTTGGAAAAACGGTAGTTTCACACCTTTCTCTTTACATACTCTTTCAAATAACGGCTCTACTTCTAGTACGTCTTTAAGCGTTTGCTCCTGACGACCTACAAGATTAAGAGGCTCATTTGTTAAGTATACATAACTTGCTAAACGGTTACGTGTTTCGCTAGGTACTTGTAAGATTTGAGCTAGTTTATGCTCTAACTTATCAGTCGGTTTGCGCACCGGGCGACCAAACGGGAACAATAACACTTTTAGTACGCCACGAAGTGGTGCAGAAGGCATATTGTTAATTAAATCAGCAAGCGCACGTTGACAGTGGTAAAGGTGATCCTGACAGCTCCATTGAACAAGCGCAAAATCTTCTTTTTTACGGCCTTCGTCGTTGTAACGCTTAAGCGTTGCAGATACTAAGTAAAGGTAGCTAAGTAAGTCACCTAAACGTGCAGAAATACGCTCTTTACGTTTAAGAGAGCCGCCAAATACAGCCATGCTAATATCTGACATAAGTGCTAAAGAAGCACTAAAGCGCGACGCTATACGGTAAAACTCAGCTGTTTCGTCATGGTAAGGCACACTTGTAAAGCGAGCACCTGTAAGGGCTAGCCATTTAGTACGCACTAGGTTTGACATAGTAAAGCCTATATGACCCATTAGCGCTTTATCAAATACGTTAAGCGCTTCTTCGCGGTCTTCAATTTCGCACGCACCTAGCTCGGTTAGTACAAACGGATGACAGCGAATCGCACCCTGGCCGTAAATGATCATATTACGGGTCAGGATGTTTGCACCTTCAACGGTTATGGCAATAGGTGCACCTTGATAGCCACGACCTAAATAGTTATTTGGACCAAGCATGATCCCTTTACCGCCAAGAACGTCCATTGCATGGATTGTTGCATCGCGCATTTGTTCGGTTAAGTGATATTTAATAATCGCTGATACAACAGATGGTTTTTCACCTAAGTCAACCGCACCAGTCGACATACTTACTGCAGCATCTGAGCTGTATGCGTAACCGGCAAGTTTAGCCATTGATTCTTCAACACCTTCCATTTTACCAATCGGTAAACGGAATTGACGACGAATACGGCTGTATGCACCCGTAGCGGTTGCAATCATTTTAATGCCGCCGGCAGAGTTAGACGGTAATGTAATTGCACGGCCTACCGATAAACACTCAACTAGCATGCGCCAGCCTTGGCCAGCCATATCTGGCCCACCAATAATGTAATCAAGAGGTACAAAAATGTCTTTACCGCGAGTAGGACCATTTTGGAATGGTACGTTAAGCGGGAAGTGACGACGACCAATTTCTACTCCAGGAGTATCTGTTGGGATCAATGCACAGGTAATACCTGGCTCTTTTACATCACTTAATAAGCCATCTGGATCTTGTAATTTAAATGCAAGACCAAGCACCGTTGCCACAGGCGCAAGCGTGATATAGCGCTTGTTCCACGTTAGGCTTATACCTACAACTTCTTCACCGTTCCATTGTCCTTTACACACAACACCGTAATCAGGGATTGAACTTGCGTCAGAGCCTGCTTCTGGTGATGTTAATGCAAAACATGGAATTTCTTGGCCGCTAGCTAAGCGCGGTAAGTAATGGTCTTTTTGCTCTTTTGTACCATAGTGTTGTAATAATTCACCTGGACCTAACGAGTTTGGAACACCAACAATTGACGAAAGTAATGTTGATTTACTCGTTAGTTTTTGAAGTACACAAGACTGAGCAAACGCAGAAAACTCTAAACCGCCGTATTCTTTTTTAATGATCATGGCAAAGAATTTATTGTCTTTAAGGTATTGCCATACATCTTGCGGTAAATCAGTTAGCTCGTGTGTTGCTTCCCAATCATCTAGCATGCTACATACTACTTCAACAGGGCCATCTATAAAGGCTTGCTCTTCAATAGTAAGTTTAGGCACAGGGTATTGGTGTAGCTTTTTCCAATCAGGGTTACCGCAAAATAAATCAGCTTCCCACCAAGTTGTACCCGCATCGATAGCTGACTTTTCAGTGTCAGACATGCTCGGTGTTACTTTTTTGAATACCGTAAAGATAGGTTTGATGATGTATTGCTGGCGAATACCAGTAACTGAAAGAGGCACTGCGATGATCAAAAAGATCAACCAGCTAATTAAACCAAAAGCACCTGCGAAGGTACCGATTAATAATGTTGCAGCAGAAACACCAAGTGCTGTGTTCCAACTCGCTCTGTGGTAAATCGCAGTGCACAGCAGCACGATTAAACCGAGTGTAAATATGAGTGTCATTTTAATTCCTTAATAGAGGTCAGACCACCTCATTTAGAGTAGCGCTAGTCAGCTCAAGTTTCAAGTAAATTAGCGTGTAAAATTATAGTAAAAAGTCAGAAGTTTTGCTTTACAAAATACCTTTTAAGGGGACAGATAGTGCTTTTTGCCATACACATTATGTTTTTTATTAATTCAGAGCGTTAAAAATTTATAATTCAGGTAGCCATAATGATTTTTTTAAGTAAATATGCAACTAATTTAGAAAATTTTTTTTGTAAAATGTACTGCTATTTATCCGTACTTTTTAAGGGCTTTTTTATAAATGTGTGAATTACTTGGCATGTCAGCCAATGTACCTACTGATATCTGTTTTAGTTTTTCTGGTCTTTTGGAGCGAGGCGGTAATACAGGTCCGCATAAAGATGGCTGGGGTATTACGTTTTATGAAGGTAAGGGCTGTAGAACATTTAAAGATCCTGAGCCCAGCTATCAATCTGAAATTGCTAAGCTTGTTAAATCCTATCCTATAAAAAGTGTGTCGGTTATTAGTCATATACGTCAAGGTAATCGCGGGCGAGTATGTCTTGAAAATACCCACCCGTTTACGCGTGAGCTGTGGGGGCGAGAAATAACCTATGCACACAATGGGCAGCTTTCAAACTATCACGATTTAAAACCTGAATATTATCGTCCAGTGGGTAATACTGACAGTGAACTCGCTTTTTGTTGGTTGCTTGATAAAATTCGTGAAAAATACCCTAAACGACCTTCTAATATGGCGTCTGTTTTTAGATACGCTGCCAAGCTTTCTCATACGTTACGTGAAAAGGGCGTATTTAATATGTTGTTGACCGATGGCGTATTTGTTTTAGCGTACTGCACAAATAACTTACATTACATAACGCGCCGTGCGCCTTTTGGTAAAGCTACATTAATTGATGCCGATATGGTTGTTGATTTTCAAAAAGAGACAACCCCAAACGATGTGGTGACTGTCATTGCAACAAGGCCGCTTACTAATGATGAGCGTTGGCAAAAAATGGAGCCAGGCGAGTTTTCGTTATTTAAAATGGGTGAGCTTATATAGTTCACCCATTTTGCAAATAAATCGTTAGCTAGTTAGCTTGAAGGTTTTTAGTGTGCTCAGCTGTTGCGGTTGGTGCAGTCACGGTAAAGGAGTTCATTTGAACTTCAAACTGCTCAGTCCCTTTTTTACCTTTCCACATGCGCACAAGCATGTAATCCATTTCAGGTGCAAACCAAGCAAGGGCTTGTCGTTTGTCGGTATCGTATAAACGTTTAACTTTAATTGCCTCAATGTTACCTATAGGCAAAGAAATCATTTCTGTGCCTACCACTTCAAAGTTATAATCCCGACGGTTACCTTTTTTATCAATAAGCGGAAAAGAGAAGTTGGTTACACCTTTTTTTAACCCCTCACGAACCTGAACTTGGTACGAAATTGCGTCTTGATAATTATCATGCCATTCACAGTTTAGAGGGTATTCGCTTTTATTACTCATTACTTTTTGCGCTTTGAAGTCAAAATCTAGCTTATAATCTTCATCAGGCAAAGTCCCTTCACTTTTTTGATAATAATGTGATGGTATTATCTTTTGTTCTTTATAAGTAAAAGTTGAAGACTCTTCTCGCACATCAGTAAATATCATCCAGTCAATATCACTGGAATATTTTATTCTGTATGTGTTTTCATCGATTTTTTTAAGAGTACGAATAGCTTTACCGTGATTGCTGCCTTTACGCAAAATATCATACTTGGCTTCATATTGAGTCAATTCGCCTGCAATAAGGCTTGTTGGAAGTAAAGCGCCCGCACATAGCATTAGGGCGCTTATTTTTTTATTGTGGGTAGTGCGCGCCGTGTGCAGGAAGTTGTTTTTTGTCAAGAACCGCATAATCTGCTTCCATAGTAAGTCTTTGTTCACTGAACCATTTGACCACCAAAGGATAAATTATATGCTCTTGTTCGTGCACGCGTTTTGCTAATGTGTCTGCTGTATCATCCTTGAGTACAGGTATTTGTGCTTGAAGAATGACCGGACCACCGTCTAATTCTTCAGTTACAAAGTGAACACTTACGCCATGAACATCGTCTTTTGCATCAATTGCTCTTTGGTGGGTATTCAGCCCCTGGTACTTAGGCAACAAAGATGGATGAATGTTCAACATTTTTCCAATATATTTTTGCACTAAGCTAGGTGTAAGAATACGCATAAACCCAGCTAATACAACTAGATTTGGTTCAAAAGAGTCAATAACGTTCATTAACTGCGCGTCGTAGGCCTCGCGCGAGTCAAAATCTTTATGACTGAGTACTTGCGTTGCAATGCCTGCATTTTTAGCACGTTCTAGGCCATATGCGTCTGCTTTATTGCTAATAACAGCCGCAATATGTCCGTTTATCTCGCCACGTTCACAGGCATCAATGATGGCTTGTAAATTAGAGCCACTGCCTGAAATTAAAACTACTAGACGAGTAGGTGCCATTACTTAGCACCACCTACGATGTCTACTTGCTCTTCGCCTGGTGCCGCATCTTGGATTTCGCCAAGGTGCCAAGCGTTTTCACCTAAATCTTTAAGCATAGTTAAGCTTTGCTCAAGTTTATCGGCAGGAACAACCAAAACCATGCCTACACCACAGTTAAATGTGCGGTACATCTCATGCGTAGTAATGTTACCGTTTTCTTGTAACCAGTTAAAAACACTTGGCCACTGCCAGCTATCGCCTTTAACCACAGCTTTAGCTGATGCAGGTAATACGCGTGGAATATTTTCCCAAAAGCCACCGCCAGTAATGTGCGAAAGGGCATGCACGTCAACGTGCTTAAATAACTCAAGTAAAGGTTTAACGTAAATACGTGTAGGCTCTAATAAATGCTCGCCTAATGTTTTACCATCAATTACTTGATTGGTGTCGGCGTTAGATACCTCAAGTACTTTACGAATTAAAGAAAAACCATTTGAGTGTGGGCCACTAGAAGCAAGGGCAATAAGCTGATCGCCTGCAGCTACTTTAGTACCATCAATGATTTTTGATTTTTCAACCACACCGGTACAAAAGCCTGCCATGTCGTAGTCTTCACCATCATACATACCTGGCATTTCTGCTGTTTCGCCACCAATTAGGGCACAACCTGAAATTTCACACCCTTTACCAATACCTGTTACTACGTCGGCTGCTGTGTCTATGTCTAGTTTACCCGTTGCGTAGTAATCTAGAAAAAACAGGGGTTCAGCACCTTGAACAATTAAATCGTTTACACACATAGCTACTAGGTCAATACCTACGGTATCGTGCTTTTTAAGGTCAATTGCCATACGCAATTTAGTACCCACGCCATCAGTACCCGCTACTAATACAGGTTGTTTATAACCTTCAGGAATTTCGCAAAGTGCGCCAAAACCACCAATTCCGCCCATCACTTCAGGACGACGGGTTTTTTTAACTACGCCTTTAATACGCTCAACAAGTGCATTACCAGCGTCGATATCTACGCCCGCGTCTTTATAGCTAAGAGACTGTTTTTGTTCGCTCACAGGTTTTCCTCAAAATAGTTGTTTTGGGTTGCTTAGAAACGCGCGTATTTTACAACAATTGCATCTGCGCGGCTAGCGTAAATATAGGTTTGAAATAATTAACAAGGACACTTGTCCGCTGTTTGTTGTTTAAATAAACAAAAAAACGCCCGTTGGCGTTTTTTTAGTATTAAAAGCGTTAAATTAACCGCTATGCTTTGGCGGTTAGTATCGCTCTAAGTGGAGCAGGGTAGCCTTCAATGGTTTTACTGGTGTCGGTTGGGTCTAAAAAATCAACTAACGATTCGTTTTCCATCCAATCGGTTTTGCGTTGTTCATCAAGCGTGGTCATTGCGCAATCTTTTATTTGCACATCTTTAAAGCCAACGCGCTCCATCCACAGTTTTAATGCAGCAGTACTTGGAATAAACCACACATTGCGCATTTTTGCGTAGCGGTCGGTAGGCACGAGTACTGTGTTTTCATCGCCTTCAATAACTAAGGTTTCAAGCACTAACTCGCCGCCCGGGCGAAGCTGCGCTTTTAACTGCGCTAAAAAATCAATTGGCGAGCGACGGTGATAAAGTACCCCCATTGAAAATACCGTATCAAAGGCTTTAAGCTCTGGCAGGGCTTCTACACCTAATGGTAATAAATGCACGTTTTCGTCGGGGTTGAAGTGTTTAATTGCCTGAAACTGGCACAAAAATAAGTCAGAAGGATCAATACCCACTACAAACTCGGCGCCTTCTCCGCGCATGCGCCATAAATGATAGCCAGAGCCACAACCAATATCTAACACTGTACGGCCTTTTAATGGTTCAATATGTGGAAGCAGGCGATCCCATTTCCAATCACTGCGCCATTCGGTGTTTATTTCAATACCGTGCACACTGAATGGGCCTTTTCGCCAAGGCATCATGCGCTTTAATAAGTGTGTAGTTTGCTTTTGTTGGCCTTCACTCATTTCCCCTTTTGCGCCAATTTCTACTTTAGTGGCTATATCAACGTGAGTTGTGTTTATTTCAGGCAAATTTTTAAGCACTTTTTGCCATTGTGGTAAATCACCATGGCTTGCCTCTAACTGCCAATGTTTTAATTGGGCGGGTAGCGTTTCTAGCCAGTGGCTAAGTGGGCTTTGTGCAATTGCAGCGTAAAATTGGTTAAACCATTGAGACATAAATTACTCTTTTTATTTAATTGCTACCATTGAGCAAAAATTAAAACATTGATACCACACTTGTGTTTGGCTAAAGCCAATATCACTTAACCTATTAATATGTGTGCTGAGTGTATCGGGGCGCATAACGTTTTCTATTGCTGTGCGCTTTTGGCTTATTTCAAGCTCAGAGTAGCCATTATGACGCTTAAAATCATGATGCAAGTCAATCAGTAAATTATCGCACTGCTCGTTTTCGGCTTTAATTTTTTCACTAAGTAGTAATACACCACCGGGCTTTAAGTTAGCGTAAATTTTTTCAAGCACAGCTTGGCGCTGTGCATGGGGTATAAACTGCAGTGTAAAGTTCATTGCTACAACCGATGCGTTTTGAATTTCAAGCTCGTTAATATCGCCAAGGGTAACAGTAACCGGCACGTCCGATTTAAACCCTTGTAAATGCACCTTACAACGCTCAACCATGGCTTGTGAGTTATCTACTGCAATAATGTTGCAATTATCGGTGCGAATATTACGGCGCATGCTCAGCGTAACCGCGCCCAATGAGCAGCCTAGGTCATACAAGTTAGAATTACTTTGAGCGTATTGGCCCGCTAATTTACCCATAGTGCTTACAATGGTGGCATAACCAGGCACTGATCGCTGAATCATATCAGGGAATACTTCAACCACATTTTGGTCAAAGCTGAAATCTTTTACTTGTTGCTCAGAGGCGTAAATACTGTCTTTTATGGTCACGAAGGCAGTCTCTTTAAAAATAATAAGGTTATTTTAACATTTTATGCTGGATAGTCAGTGATAAATTCAGTAGGTTGGCTAGAATTATGAATAATAAGTACAAAAGAGAACGTTAAATGAGCAAAAGTAAAGTTATTAGCACCGACGATATACTAGCAACGCTTTGTCACTCTGTGACAGGGGTACTTTCATCAGCAAGCGGTAACGAAATAAGTTACTCGGCCATGGTTCAAAAAATAACACGCACCTGCATGCGACCAGACATTGGTTGCTTTGTATTGTTTGATGGCGGCTTTACAGGGCTTGTTGTAACCAACTTTACATCGCAGGCTGCAATGGAAATTTACGGCGACTACATGCGCAACATGGGTATGCCAGAAGAAGAAATTGCACATAGTCACTTGTCAGACGATGTTTCAAACGTAATGGGCGAGTTAATGAACCAAATAGTAGGTGACTTTACTTCTAAGGTTCGCGAGCAATTACATACCTCTATTACGCAAAATCAGCCAAAAATGATGGCGATCAATAAACAAGTGCAAATTTCGGTAGATACCACAATGGATCGCCCACAAGCACGACGTGTTACTTTTACTACACGTAATCAAAATATTTTTTACCTAGAACTGGCAATGGATAAAACCGAGTTTATTAAACTGCACGATTTTGACATTATTGAGGCTATTGACCCTGATGACATTATTGAAAACGAAGCAAAGCAAAAAGCTGAAAAAGCGCAGGCTAAAAAAGAGCCCGTGCAAGATGATGCCGATGACGACTTTATGGCTGAGTTAGGGCTTTAACACCCAAAGCTGTCAGTTTATAGCTGTCAGAATTGAAAAACTGTAAACAATAAAAACGCGATTTAGATCGCGTTTTTCATTTATGAGGGTTTTAATTACTAATGAAATTTGCTGTGCCAAAAAGCTTATTTATACGGATTCTCTCCCATCGCAACCACTACACAAAAAATCCGTAAATCTAACTCTAGCTGGTGGTATTGTGGCTCCATGTGGCAACACAGCTTATAAAAGCTTTTGTTGTGGTCTTTTTCTTTAAAATGGGCGAGTTCATGCACAACCAACGCTTTTAATAATGGCTCGGGGGCGCGCAATAAATCGCTGTTGATGGCTAAATCGTGTTTACGGGTTTTACCTTGCATACGGTAGGTGTGAGTACCTAATGCGTTAGTTACCATGTCACCTTGTTTTTTAAACGCAGCGCGACCAAAAGGTGGAGCGTTTTTTAAATACTGCTTTTTAAGTTCTGTTGCGTAGCTGTAAAGCAGTTTGTCGCTGGTAATAGTATGCGTATGCGGGTATTTTTTAAGTAAGTAGTCACATACCTTATTGTTACTAATAAGACTTAATACTTGCTCAACAATGTTTGCAGGGTAGCCTGTAAAATAACGGGCGTATTCACTCATTTTTATGTCTCTATATTTTTGTTTTAATTTTTAAAACAGGGCATGTTGCTGCGCTTCTTTTTCGCCGCTGAACGGGTTGAGTACTGGGTGATTATACCCAAGATCTTTACAAAATTGACGTGCAAGTAGTGGCGACTCACGATTATCGGCAGTATGAAAAAACACATAAGGGGATTTACCCTCATCAAGCCATTGTTTTACTTTACTCAGCCACGGTTTATAAAAGGCTTGATAGTCGCTTTGTAAATCAGCGATTACAAACCGCGCCATAGGCTGCGAGCCAGTAGCAATAGCGTGTACAGGTAAGTGAGGCTTTTTTTGTTGGGCGTCTATTAGCGCTTCGGTGGTTGGCTTTACTGCAAAAAGCGCCCGTGTATCCATTGAAATACGATTTATGTTATTTGCCATTAATAACTGATTAAGCGCTATTTCGGATTCACCTTTTTTAAAAAAATCAGCATGGCGGACTTCTACACCATAGGTAATCTCTTTAGGCAGTAAGCTAATAAAGTGTGCCAATTTGGGTAAATCGTTCGGGCCAAATGCTTTGGGTAGTTGCAGCATTATTTGCCCTGTTTTTTCAAGCAAAGGGGCAAATAATGTAAGCCAGTCGGTAAGCTCTGTTTGTACGTTGCTAAGCGCTAGCTCGTGGCTAAAACGACGATGAAATTTAAAGGTAAATCTAAAATCGTCAGGTACGCTTTGTGCCCAGCGCAAAACAGTACTAGGTGATGGGTCGGCGTAAAAACTGGTGTTACCTTCTACCGAATTAAAATGCTGTGCGTATTGGCTTAGCATGTCGGCGTTTTTACATTGGCTTGAAAATAAATTGCCTTTCCATGCACTGCTAGACCACTGAGGGCATCCAATATATAACATAAAAAATAGCTAATAAATTACATCGTGGCGCCAGTGTAGCAAATACCAACAGCGCCTGCTTTAAATTAACACCAACACACCAAACACGCCTAGCATCTTCAACCTACTTGGGTATAATGCAGGGCTTAATTTGAATATTCTTAGATTGCTTACGGCTTTATTTGAAGTGTGGTAGCTCTTTTTTAAATTATGCGCCTATAAAAACAAATAATTTTTACCGTTGAAGCCTTTTATCTGACAGGAAAACTATGCGCTCTATATACTGCGGACAGCTAAATAAAACTCACGTAGATCAAGAAGTTGAACTATGTGGCTGGATCAACAAACGACGTGACCTTGGTGGACTTATCTTTGTCGATTTACGCGATAGAGAAGGTTTAGTACAAGTTGTATTCGATCCAGAAGTTGAAGGACTCATGGATACAGCGAACAAGCTTCGCCAAGAATTTTGTGTTCAGTTAAAAGGGGTTGTACGTGCTCGCCCTGAAAGCCAAGTAAATAAAGATATGGCAACAGGCGAAGTGGAAATTTTAGGTACCGAGCTTACAATTATCAACCGCTCAGAGCCATTGCCGCTTGATTTTAACCAAACAAACTCTGAAGAGCGCCGCTTAAAGTACCGCTACTTAGACCTTCGTCGCTTAGAAATGAGCGACCGCATTAAATTACGCGCTAAAGCAAGCAGCTTTGTTCGTCGCTTTTTAGATGAAAATGGCTTTTTAGATATCGAAACACCGGTACTTACAAAAGCAACGCCAGAAGGTGCACGCGATTACTTAGTACCAAGCCGTGTGCATAAAGGCAGCTTTTACGCATTACCGCAATCGCCACAATTATTTAAACAATTGTTGATGATGTCAGGCTTTGATCGTTACTACCAAATTGTTAAATGTTTCCGTGATGAAGATTTACGTGCCGATCGCCAACCTGAATTTACTCAAATAGATTTAGAAACCTCGTTCATGAGCTCGGATCAAGTACGTGGTATGACTGAAAAAATGATCCGTGAAATGTGGCAATCGTTACTCAACGTTGACTTAGGCGACTTCCCGATTATGCCTTACTCTGAGGCAATGAGCTTATATGGTTCTGATAAGCCAGACTTACGTAACCCAATGAAATTAGTAGACGTTGCTGATTTAGTAAAAGATGTTGAGTTTAAGGTATTCTCAGGCCCTGCAAACGACGAAAAAGGCCGTGTTGCTGTATTAACAGTACCGGGTGGCGCTAAGCTTTCGCGTAAGCAACTTGATGATTACACTAAGTTTATTGGTATTTACGGTGCTAAAGGCTTAGCATGGATGAAAGTAAACGACCGTGATGCAGGCGCTGAAGGCGTACAATCGCCAATCGCTAAATTCTTAAACGAAGATGTGATCACACAGTTACTTGAGCGTACTAATGCACAAACTGGCGATATCATTCTATTCGGTGCAGATAAGCGCAACACCGTAAATGAAGCCATGGGTGCACTACGCCTTAAAATTGGTGTAGATTTAGAAATCACTAATCTTAACAGTTGGGCACCACTTTGGGTTGTAGACTTCCCAATGTTTGAAGAAGACGACGAAGGCACATTACACGCTGTGCACCATCCGTTCACCGCACCAAAAGATATTAGCGCAAGTGAGCTTGAAGCAAACCCTGCAGCGGCTATCTCAGATGCCTACGATATGGTATTAAACGGCTACGAGGTGGGCGGTGGCTCGGTACGTATACATAATGCAGATATGCAAGAAGCAGCATTTAGAATTTTAGGAATTGATGCACAAGAGCAACAAGACAAATTTGGCTTTTTACTTGATGCCCTTAAATACGGCACACCGCCACATGCAGGTTTAGCATTTGGTCTAGACCGTTTAGTTATGCTTTTATGCGGAACAGATAACATTCGTGACGTTATTGCTTTCCCTAAAACTACACAAGCATCTTGTTTATTAACCGACGCACCAAGCAAAGCGAATAATGATTCGTTAACTGAGCTTGCAATCAGTGTGGTAGAAAAACCAGCCGCAAGCGAAGAGTAATTTGAGCTGAGTTTACAGCATTGAATTTAAAACCCTTAAGTTGTTTGCTTAAGGGTTTTTTTGTGGTTAAATTTAGCGCAGATTATAATTTAACCACTATGAAAAGGAATTCCCATGTCAATTAATCTCACTTTATTTGGCGAGTTTTTAACATTTTTCATATTATTTTGTATTCCTATTTTTGCGCTTATTAGCTACAAAATTGGCAAGCGAAAAAGCACCAGCCCAGGTGTTTTAGCTTTTGTAGGCGGGTGCTTAGCATTATTTCCATTGTTTGGGCTTATTTATATTGCAGTGCTTGCGCTAAGAAAAGATTTACCAGAAAGAGGCGACTACAGCCATTGATAATTGTGAAGAGGAAAGCGTTAAGTAAAAAGTTTAACTAAAACATTAGAAGCAAAGACGATGCCTAAGCTTCTAAACGTTACATGCGTTGTTTAATTATCGGCTAGGGCCATTTTTATTGCGTGCACTGGCTAGTTGCCTAGCAATTGCTAGTAACGCCGGCGAAATATCGTCAGCGCCATTTTTAATTAAAGCAGTAACATCACCAGATGAAAACAGTCCATCACGCGGCGATTTAATTCCTAATTCACGAACAAAGTCCTTTGTTTTACCGGTACTGCCGGTTTCAATAAACTTAAATATAATGCGTTCATTGTTGTTTTTAGCGGGTGTTTTTAATGTGCTAATTTCATCATTAATTAAGGCTAACTTTTCTTCTAGAATTTCAATGCGCTGTTCAATGGTGCTGTATGATTTCATGTATTGGATCTTTTACTGAGTATATTGGAACAATTGCCTCTATTATCGCACAATTTTGCGTTTGCGGCTGTTAGTCTTTTTCAACATTTATTAACCTGCAATTTAAATGTAAATAAATTTGGTATAACCACACAGACTACTATTACTTTTAAGGCTGTCATTAATATTATAAAACGCCTAAACTAACCCGCATTAATTATAATAAACAATACGTTAAGTAATATGCATAAAACACTTTTTTACCTCACACTTCTTTTCACAAGTGTAAGCTCCTATGCCAGCGAAACATATATTACAGACATTAGCCGTGATCGTGAGATCCCAATTAGCATTTCGTTGCCAACAAATAACGTTAAATGCAGCAAACAAAATAAATGCCCAGTTGCCTTTATTAATGCAGGGTATGGTATGGGTCACAATAGCTATACTTTTGCCAGTGATGAATTTAACAAACAAGGCTATTTAGCCATTGCAGTGGGCCATGAATTAAAAACAGATCCTATGTTAAATGTGCATCCACCTTATATGGCAACTCGCATGGAGAACTGGCACCGCGGTGTGGTCACCCTTAAGTTTTTAGTTAATGAATTAGCAGCCAAATACACAGAGTATGATTTTTCAAAGCTCACTTTATTTGGTCATTCTAATGGTGGAGATATTTCAGCCTTGTATGCTGCAATGTATCCTGATGAAGTCAGTGATTTAATTACGCTTGATCATCGCCGCATGTTACTGCCTCGTAATAAAGATATTCGTGTACTTACCCTTAGAGGTAGTGATTACCCGGCAGATGCCGGTGTGCTCTTAAGCGAAAAAGAGCTGAGTGAGTTTCCGGTTACTCAATTACGTATAGAAAAATCGCGCCATAACGATATGTATGATGGTGGTCCTCACTGGTTGGTTGATAGAATGAGTAATGAAGTTGCTAACTTTATGAATTAGCCGTTTAACGCGCCGCTTTAGCAGCGCGTAATGGTAAGTTTTCCTTATGCGTAATTTACGTAGCGGTTTGCCCAATGTGCAATAATTGTTGCCGCGTAGTTGGCATCGTTTTTATTAGTCAGTAAATGATCGGCGTTATCTAGACTTATAAAGCTTTTTGGATGCTTAGCGGATGCGTAAATTTTTTCAGCTTCAGTAATATTTATGGTTGTATCAACCGGTGAGTGCATGACTAATAAAGCGCGTTTAAGTTTACTTATGTGGCTTTTATCGTATTTAGCTATATCGTCGATAAATTGCTTTTTAATGGTAAATTCACGCCCAGCTAAACTCACTTTTGCTTCGCCAGCTGCGTTTATTTCATCTAAATGGGCTTCAAAATTATGTGCTACATGTTGTGCATCTGACGGTGCGCCAATGGTTGTAATAGCTGTCACCTCAGGAATATATTTTGCAGCTGCAAGCACTGCGGCACCCCCTAAACTGTGACCAATGAGTAATTGCGGTGCTTTAAAGTGCGCTCGCAAATGATCTGCAGCAGATACTAAGTCTTGAATATTTGATGAAAAGTTACTGTTTGCAAAGTCGCCATCGCTGTTGCCTAGGCCGGTAAAATCGAAACGAAGTACAGCGATTCCTTGCTGTGTTAAAGCACGACTAATACGTGTTGCTGCTGCAATGTCTTTACCGCAGGTAAAACAATGGGCAAAGAGGGCATAAAATTTTACTTCACCATCGGGGAGTTCAAGTTGTCCGGCAAGTTCTAAATTACCACTTTTAAAAGATACTTTTTGTCGCATGGGTCGCCTTTTTGAACAAATAAAATACGTTGTAATACTAGACCATACATATGCATCAATGTGTGCAAATTCAATCGCTTTTATTTATTGATCTTGATCAACGCACCCTTTGATGGGAGCGCTTTGCGGACATATGTCCTTATGTTTTTGGGGCTGTTTGTCTATCCTCGCATGGCGCTATAATGAAGTCCTTGCTACTTTATATACATAAAAGTACTTGAAGTACCTAACTTCAAATAACCTATTCACTGGAACGTACAATGCAATTACCTACTGTTGATTATAAAGCTCCCGATGCGGCTGCACAATTTGTTGAATCGTTAAGAAATACTGGATTTGGTGTTTTAAAAAATCACCCAATTCCACAGTCTTTAGTTGAGTCTATTTACAAAAACTGGCAAGACTTTTTTAACTCAGAGCAAAAGCACGACTTTTTATACTCTAAAGAAACACAAGACGGTTACTTTCCGCCTTCAGTGTCTGAAGTAGCTAAAGGCTTTACCGTTAAAGACATAAAAGAGTACTTTCATGTTTATCCAAAAGGGCGTGTACCTGCTGAGCTTGAAGCTGATGTACGTGAGTACTACCGCTTAGCAAACGAGTTTGCTGCAACACTTTTAAGCTGGGTTCAAGCTGAGGCGCCTGCCGATGTGCGTGCTAAGTTTTCGATTGATCTAAAAGACATGATTGCAGACTCTGATCAAACATTGCTACGTATTCTACATTACCCGCCAATGACAGGTGATGAAGAGCCAGGCGCAATTCGCGCAGCTGCACATGGCGATATCAACTTACTAACTGTATTACCAGCGTCAAACGAGCCGGGCTTACAAGTTCAAAAAACAGACGGCGGTTGGTTAGATGTACCATGTGATTTTGGTAGCTTAATTATTAACATTGGCGATATGCTGCAAGAAGCATCTGGCGGTTATTTCCCGTCTACTATTCACCGAGTTATTAATCCAACGGGCAAAGCGTCTACTAAGTCGCGTATTTCATTACCGTTGTTTTTACACCCGCGCCCAGATGTTGTACTTTCAGAGCGTTACACCGCAGATAGCTACTTGCAAGAACGTTTACGCGAGCTAGGTGTTAAGTAATACCTAAGCTTAATTAAGCCTTAATTTAGGTTTTTAAGCATTTACAAAAAACGGCTTTTAGCCGTTTTTTGCGTTTTAGGCTTAGCAATATATGGCTTCAATTGAGTGCAAACTAAATAATGGCATGCATTCTAGCTCACGACAGGTATAATGCGCGCAACTGGCCGTTTTGGCCTTATTTAAAAGAGAGTTTATATGAGTTTTGAAGGTCTAGGTTTATCACAGTCTTTAGTTAATGCGGTTTTAGAAAAGGGCTATGAAACGCCAACGCCAATTCAGGCTCAAGCAATTCCTGCAATTATAGAGCGTCGCGATGTAATGGCGGCAGCACAAACTGGCACAGGTAAAACAGCGGGTTTTACGCTTCCACTTATCGAACGTTTATCTACGGGCCCAAATGCAAAAAGTAACCATGTACGTGCGCTTATTTTAGCGCCTACACGTGAACTTGCACTTCAGGTAAGCGAAAACGTTGAAGAGTACGCTAAGCATTCAAACGTGAGTTCGTTTGTTGTGTATGGTGGGGTTAAAATTAATCCGCAAATGCAGCGCTTGCGTAAAGGTGTCGATATTTTAGTGGCAACGCCTGGGCGTTTAATTGATTTACATAATCAAAATGCCGTTAAGTTTGATAGCGTAGAAGTGCTCGTTTTAGATGAAGCCGACCGCATGCTCGACATGGGGTTTATTCACGACATTAAACGCCTTATTGCTAAAATGCCTGCTAAGCGCCAAAACCTCATGTTTTCGGCTACGTTTTCAGATGATATTCGAGCGTTAGCTAAAGGATTAATAAACGATCCGGTTGAAATTTCAGTCGCTGCAAAAAACACCACAGCTAAAAGTGTAACGCAAAGCGTTTACGCGGTAGATAAAGGCCGTAAAACAGCTTTACTAAGCCATTTAATTCGTAGTAACGATTGGCAGCAAGTTTTAGTATTTAGCCGCACTAAGCACGGTGCAAACCGTTTGGTTAAACAACTTGAGCGCGACGATATCGTAGGCGCAGCTATTCATGGTAATAAATCACAAGGCGCACGTGTAAAAGCGTTAGATGGTTTTAAAAGTGGCGAAGTACGTGTACTTGTAGCCACTGATATTGTGGCACGCGGCCTTGATATTGTTGAGCTTCCGCATGTTGTTAACTACGACTTACCTAATGTGTATGAAGATTACGTTCACCGTATTGGCCGTACAGGACGTGCGGGTGCATCGGGCCATGCAATTTCGTTTGTTACAGTTGATGATGCAGTCGATTTATACGGTATTGAACGCTTTATTGGTGAGCTTATTCCTCGTGCTGAAGAAGAGGGCTTTGAACCAGTAAACCCAGTAGCAGAACGCGCATTAGATGCACGCCCATTACCTGCTAAAAAGCCAAAGAAAAAGCAACCTTTTAACAAACCTAAATCTGATAGCAGTAAGCCAAATAGTAAAAAGCCAAATAATGGCGGCAACGGTACTGGCCCTCGCCGTGGTGGCTCTAAAAAGCCTGCTGCTAAAAAAGATGATAACGCACAAAACCCTTGGGCAAAGCGTCAGTCGGTAGGCGGAAACGGTCAGCGCCGTCGCCGTCCAACTAATAATGACTAACTAGGTTTAGTTAGTTTTAATAAAAACGCGCTTACTTTAAACGGTAGCGCGTTTTTTAATGTATTAAATACTTTACCATTAAACCTACAAACAAAGTTACACTTACGCTAAGTAGTGTGCCTAACATTACGTATTCGGTGAGCTTTTTATCTTTACTGGCGCTTAAATCGCCAAATCTAAAGACCGACTTAGCCGCTAATAAAAATCCAACACCCGCAAATTGATCGAGTAAAATAAAGCTCAGCATTAACACGCGCTCCAACATGCCAATACTTTGCCCTGCAAGTACTAAGCTGCCTTTACTGCTAAAGTTACCCGTTAAACGCTCTAGCATCATTCTAATAAATACTGCACTTGGGCTTAAAATAATTAAATAACCGCACACAACCCACAGCACATTAGGGTTAGTGACAAGTGAATATAGGGTGTCTAAAAAGTGTGTATTATCGCTCAGCCATACGCTTAAATAGATTATTACGGCTATGTGGGCAAATTGATCTATTAAAAAGGGCACGACACCTTTGCTTGAGTAAGATTTGGCTATATCAATTGCGTAATGGCTAAGCATAATAACGGCGGTTGCTATTACAACACTGCTAATTTGTTGCCAGCCATAAGTGTATTCCCAAGCGCTAATAATTATTGCGCTAGTGACCCCATGGACCAATACATGAAAATACAGTTTAGTTGCCTTGAAGTGGCGGGAGTTTCTGTCGTTAACCCAGCTCATAGGTTGCCAGTAAAAATCAGCCAATAAATGGCCAATAATTAGGGCTACGAGTAAAAGCGAAAAAGCCATTAGCTTCTCCCTTGATTTATATTTTTTATGATGTTGCTCGCATGTTCTAAAAACCGTTCGATAAGTTGGTAATGGGCCAAATTAAGTAGCTTAGTTACGTTTTCTCTGCTGGTTTTAAGATCTTTTGCTAAAGCTGCATGGCTATTATCTGTACTGGTTAAATAGGCGTACAAAGCATTGGCTTGTTTTTGTGTTATTTTAGTAAGGAGTACATCAGCAAAGGCTAAATTAAGGTTTAAACTTTCATGGATGCTTTGAGGAGGCGTACTAAATAAAAACCGTTGATTGGCTATTTTATCAAGGCCATGACCCGAAAGAGTAAATGCTGAACCTGTAGCTGTTTTTATATCATTGCGCGGGTTATCTATTTCCCCAATAGCCATACTTTGTCTGACTTGATACCCTGATGCCTTTAAATATAAATAAATTAAAACGGCATGCTTAAACATATACTCAGGGTTATTAATTTGTAATTGAAAAGAGTCGCCTCGATAAATATTCCAAAGTGTACTCTCGCCCGATACACAACGTAAACTTTGCTCTAGCTCATAAAGCATGGCATCGTATTGCTGTTTAGGAATAGTTTGCGATTTAATAATATCGCCGCTGATCACACCAATCATAACAATCCAAATTAGTTACTATTTAAAATGTAACCATAAATGGTTACATAGCGTTATGTAACTAATTTAGGTTACTTAAAAGCAAATAGCAAGGTACACTGAGTTTAAATTATTTCGCTATAGCTATTATTCTAACTAGGGCATTACATGACTTCATTTAACTCGCAGCAAAACATTAAACCGCGTGTAGGCATATTTGTTGACGTACAAAACATTTATTACACGTGTAGAGAAAGCTATAGCAAAAACTTTGATTACAATGCTTTTTGGCGAGTTATCCAGGAGCAGTACGAAATAGATTGTGCGTTTGCTTACGCTATTTATCGTGGAGATGAAAAGCAAAATCAGTTTCAAAATATTTTGAGAGCGATTGGGTTTGAGGTAAAACTAAAGCCGTTTATTCAGCGCCGAGATGGCAGTGCAAAAGGCGACTGGGATGTAGGCATAACGATAGATATGTTAGAGCATGGAAAAAATCTCGATAAAGTAATTTTGCTATCGGGCGATGGCGATTTTGCACTGTTACTTGGGCATTTAAAAAATCAATATAATGTGCCGTGTGATGTATACGGGGCAGATAAGTTAACCGCCGAAGTACTTAAGCAAAGTGCAGAACAGTTTCATTTGATTGATGATAGTTTATTACTTTAAAGCTTAAAAAACAGAGGCTAAGTGCCTGCAACATGAGAGTTTTTAATACAGAGCCTATATAGTTCATTTAAACCTAATATAGGCTTTTTTTATTGTTGTAATCAATTGGGTTTACTAGGTGGTTATGTTAATTTTAAGCGATAACGAGTAATTAAGGATTTACATGCTCAACTACAGTGATATGCCGCTTGATAGATGCTCCAATGTGCGTAAAGACCCAATATGGCTCAAAGGTCAATTGTCGTCGCAAAGCGTGTGGCTTTTGGTAAAAAACAACGAGACATTATTTATTAAAAATACGCCTCAAATAAAGTTTTTACCGTACGAGAAAATTGCACAGCTAAACTTAACCAATGCGCTATTTTTAGGCTTAAACACCACACAGCAGGGGGTGTTTGCCCTCGATGTATCTACTCTTGATGACACAACACTTACCCCCATTATAAGTGGCGCAGAGTTTATGGACATTCGTAAGCAGGGGCCGCTTATTGATATAAAAGAGGGGTCTATTGCTGCGCTTGCACGCGGGTTGTGCTATTGGCATGCAACGCATCGTTTTTGTGGGCGTTGCGGCAGTACAAACCACTTAGTTGAAGCGGGACATTCTCGTTTATGTGAAAACGAGCGCTGTAAACACCCTACTTTTCCTCGTACTGACCCTGCGGTAATTATGGTTGTAACTAAAACGTTTGCCGATGGCATTGAGCGATGTTTGCTTGGCCGCCAAGCAGTGTGGCCTACAGGAATGTATTCGTCATTAGCCGGCTTTGTAGATCCAGGTGAAACTTTAGAGCAAGCTGTTGCCCGTGAGGTAAAAGAAGAGGCAGGGATTGACGTTGATGACGTAACCTATGTGGCGTCTCAGCCATGGCCATTTCCTTCATCTATCATGCTTGGCTTTTTTGCTAAAGCAACGTCTGAGCAAATTAACGTAGATAAAGACGAACTTGACGATGCTAAGTGGTTTAGCCGTGAAGATTTGGCAAACTTTGGTAATTGGCATGACGAAGGAGAGCATTTAAAACTTCCTCGTACTGATTCTATTTCTCGCTATTTAATTGAACATTGGCGTACTAATCCATAAGGAATAACCATGTCGAGTGACAGTAATAAAAATACTCAGCTTGTGTCGTCTGGGCGCAAAAAAGCTTACACCCATGGTGTAGTAAACCCCGTTGTGCAGCGCGCATCAACGGTGGTATTTGATTCGGTTGCAGAACTTAAAGAAGCGGCGAAGAAGCGTGGCGATAAAACCCTTTTTTATGGGCGTCGTGGCACAACCACACATTTTGCATTGCAAGAGGCCATTACCGAGTTAGAAGGCGGTGAAGGGTGCGCACTTTATCCGTGTGGGGCTGCTGCAATTAGCCAAGTGCTATTGTCGTTTTTAAAAAGTGGTGACCATATTTTAATGGTTGATAACGCGTATGAGCCTACTCGCGATTTTTGCGATAAAATTTTAGCAGGGCTAGGAATTACCACTACTTATTACCCGCCAACAGTTGGTGCAGGCATAAAAGATTATATTAAGCCAAACACCAAGGTGTTATTTTTAGAATCTCCTGGTTCTATAACTATGGAAATTCAAGACGTACCAGCCATGGTAAACGTAGCCAAAGAACATAATGTAATGACCATGCTGGATAATACTTATGGAAACGGTCTTCATTACCGCCCCCTAGAACATGGCGTAGATATTAGTATTCAAGCGGCAACAAAGTACATTGTTGGCCATTCTGATGTAATGATGGGGGTTGCAGTGGCTAATAAAAAATATTGGCCAACGCTGCGCGAACATTCTTACTTATTAGGCCAGTGTACAAGTGCTGACGATGCATACTTAGCATTACGCGGTTTACGCACGATGAGCGTGCGTTTAAATCAGCATGAAAAGGCGGCGATAGAGGTGGCAAAATGGCTTGAACAGCATGAGTTAGTTGATCATATTCGCCATCCAGCCTTTGAAACCTGCCCAGGCCATGCGTTTTTTAAGCGCGATTTTGATGGTAGTAATGGCTTGTTTTCAATTGTTATGAAAACAGGAAATCAAAAAGCCATAGATGCATTTTTAGATAGCCTTCAGCATTTTAAGATGGGTTTTTCGTGGGGAGGCTTTGAAAGCTTGGTCACCGCTAATTTAACCATGAAAGGGTTGCGCTCAACCACTGGCTGGGATCTAGGACCGGTTATTAGATTGCATATTGGCCTTGAAGATATCGATGACTTAATAGCTGACTTAACCCAAGCGTTAGAGGTATACAAGCAGCATTTATAACTATGCGCTAGTTACATTTAAATGGTTTGTTACAAAGCTCACTCTTCGTGGGCTTTTTTTTGCTGGTAATTCAAGGTGTTTACACTTAGGGTAGTTATATTAGGCTTTGAACTAAAGCATAAGCAACGTCATTAAGGATAGTAAATGGTAACACCATTACCAATAAACGTAGGGCGATTAACGCAAATTGCGGGATTTGAGCTTGTACGTATGTTTTTAACTAAACGTGGGCTTATAGCCCTTGCGGCATTTGCACTCGTTTGGTTAATTATTTTACGCTACCCAATAGGGCAAGCTGTGAGCATTATTAGCTCCCCAAACTTTGAGCAAATAGCCCGCGATATTTCAGGCTCAATTGGCTTGAGTAAACTTCTTGATTGGCCTGAAGCCGAGTTTGCTATGTATTGGTTAATTGCTTTGTACAGTTTTCCTGTGTTTAGTTTATTTATTTGTAGTGACCAAACAGTGGGTGACAGAGAGCGCGGTACACTTAGGTTTTTATCATTGCGTTCAACCCGATTTGAAATTTTGTTTGGCCGGTTTATTGGGCAATTAGCGGTATTAACGTGTTTGGTCGCAATTACTCTTGTGGCCACATTAGCGGTATTAGGGTATCGCGATCCTAGTTTGTTGGGAGGGGGCGTTGGCCGCGCTGTGTCGATATTTTCAATTCTTATAGTTACATTTGCACCGTTTGTGGCGTTAATGACTTTAATTAATACTTTTGCACGTTCATCGCGGTTATCAATTGTACTCGCTATTTTATATTTTACAGCGGGTGGAATTGTAGTGGGTTTACTACAGTGGCAAATACCGGCATTAAGCGTGCTTGATTATTTATTCCCGGGTGTACAAATAGAGCAACTCGCCGGTCAAAACCTGCCATTATTAAGTGCCGTGGGAATACCACTTGTACAAACTGCTGTGTTACTGGCAGTGGCTCAACGTATTTTTGCAAGGAGCTCACTATGAATCCATTAATTACAGGGCGTAATTTAAGTAAGTCGTATGGGTCTAAACTTGCGCTTAATAATGTGAACTTTGAAATTGAGCAAGGTGCTCCTGTTGCTCTAGTTGGCCCAAATGGTGCGGGTAAAACGACATTATTTAGTTTGTTATGCGGCTATATAGCGCCCAGCAATGGTGAGCTTGAAATACTCGGCCATAAACCCGGCAGCGCCGCATTATTTAATAAGGTCAGTGCTTTACCACAAGATGCGCAGCTCGATCCGCGTTTTAATATAGATAAACAACTTGCTTTTTACGCCAAATTACAAGGTATGAGTACCAAGCAAAGTCAAACAGAAGCATTGCGCGTGCTTGATTTGGTTGGGCTGCGTGAAATTGCTAAAAACCGTGCAGGTGATTTATCTCATGGTATGCGCAAACGTGTAACCATAGCGCAGGCTCTTATTGGTTCGCCGCAAATTGTTATGCTAGATGAGGCAACCGCAGGACTTGATCCTATTCATGCCAGAGAAGTACGTGAGTTGGTGTCAACGTTGAGCTCTGAAGCAACCTTTATTTTAAGCTCGCACGATTTAACTGAGCTTGAGCGGTTATGTTCCCAAGTGCTGCATTTAGATAAAGGCGTATTGAGTGAGCACCAAACAAAAGTAAATCAAACCGACAAACACTTTTACACATTAATGCTAAACGAGATGTATGAAAACGTTGAGCAACAGTTACAGTTACTCAATGGTGTAAGCTCTGTTTATATGAGCCAACACAAAGAGTATGTTATTGAATACACACAATCTGAGCAGGCACTTGATATTGCACTATTACAGTTTTGCCACCAACATAATTGGCAATACAGGCAATTGGTTAATGGCCATACATTAGAAAATCAAATTTTTAAACAGGAGAAAGTATAATGGGTTTATTAAGCGGATTAATGGGTAACGCAAGCGAAGTTGATGATTCTGATTTAGAAAAAGTACTCGCTAATACATTAATTGAGGGTGAGCACGTCGAAAAAGCCTATAAAGTTATTCGCGATATGTTCATTTTTACTAATAAGCGCTTAATTTTAATTGATAAGCAAGGTGTAACTGGTTCTAAAATGGAAATGGTGAGTATTGCTTACTCTAAAATTACCAAGTTTAGCAAAGAGAGTGCAGGGCACTTTGATTTGGATGCTGAACTTAAAATTTGGATTGGCTCTGACCCAACGCCACTTACAAAAGAGTTTAAAGCAGGCGATAACATTAATGAAGTTTATAGAGTAATTAGCCAACACGCTCTATAATCATACATATACTTTAAGTAGTTGTTGACTAAATGTTGCAACTACTTTAATTTTACAGTTTCTTACACCTCCTTACAATTAACTCAACAAATACAATAGTTTAATTAAGTTTTCATTCAGTTTCCCGGCGTTAGCATGTGCCCACTTTAGTAATTTAGCTAAAGCATAAAACGCAATGTACATAGGGAAGTCTTACAATGAAAAAATTAGCAGTTATTATTTCAAGCATTTTATTATCTAGCACTGCGGCTGCTGCAGACAGCTATAACTCAATCAGTAACTTAAGTTACAAAGACAGCGACAATAACGATACCGTTGCTGTAGATTCTATTTATTACCTATCACCTAAAAAAACATTAGGCCCGTACGACCAATTTGAATACATTAATAAACAAAGCAACATTTACGGCGCATACGCTGATGATGACTTTAGCGATACAACGTTAGTTGGTGGTGAGTACTTTATTAATGAATTTGTTATTGGTGCATCATACACAAACCTTGATGTTGGCAATCATAACGAAGCATATACAATTTCAGGCGGTTACTTTTTTAACCCAGATTTGCTTGCAAAAGTGACGCTAGTTGAAAATAAAGATGGCGAAGACTTCGCTTTATTCGATTTAGCGTATAACCATATGCTTAACAGTACCGATTACGTTGGTGTAACTGTTACTGCGGATGATGATTTTGACTACCGCGCCGTTGCTGCTAAATACTTTATTGATTTACAGCAAGGTAACTACTTAACATTTGAAGGTAAATACGAAAGTATTGATGATGCTGAAAACCAATGGGTGGCAGAAACGAATTACTACTTCTCAAAAGCGACTTCTGTATTTGCAAGCTACGATAAACAAGATACCTACAGCTTTGGTGCTCAGCACTTTATTAACAAAAATATTGGCCTTAAAGTAGGTTACGAGAATAATGCCGATGACTCTGATAATGATGCTTACTTTGCAAACATGCGTTTTCAGTTTTAATGAATAACGCAATTTAAGTTTTCAGCTTAATTAAAATATAAGCCCGCTCATGCAGCGGGCTTTTGTATTGATAAGGCTTATACGTTTTATTTTTTAGTTGCTTTACCCATATCAAAATTAATAATTACAGACTAGTTTATTCTTTATTCCCTAATTTACAGGCTTAGTAGACAGCGTATTTGCAATGATTGTATTTAAACTAAGATGGGTCATACTTAGGTTATTAATTTCTAATGTTAAAGGAATGTAGGCATGTCGGTATTTATCATTTTACTGGTTGTTATGGTGGTTATTTTTGCTGTTAAAGATATCCGCTTAAACCTGATCAGTAGACCCACGTTTAAAATGTTTAAAAAAGTACTTCCACCGCTTTCGCAAACAGAGCGAGAGGCTATGGAAGCAGGCGATGTTTGGTGGGATGGAGAACTATTTAGTGGTAACCCTGATTGGAAAAAATTACACAATTTTCCAAAGCCAGAATTGAGTGAAAAAGAAAACGCATTTATGGCTAATCAGGTTGAGACCCTAATGGCGATGCTAGATGATTACCAAATAGTGCAAAAAGACAAAGACTTGCCAAAAGAAGTGTGGGATTACTTAAAAAAAGAAGGTTTTTTTGCATTAATCATTCCTGAAAAGTTTGGTGGGCGAGAGTTTTCGGCGATTGCTAATTCAACCATTGTTTCAAAAATTTCGACTAAGAGTTTAACTGCGGCGGTTACCGTAATGGTGCCAAATAGTTTAGGGCCAGGTGAGCTATTGCTGCATTACGGTACTAAAGAGCAACAAGACCGCTGGTTACCAACGCTTGCCAATGGTGAAGATGTTCCATGCTTTGCACTTACAGGCCCAGAAGCAGGCTCTGATGCCGGTAGCATTCCAGACTCTGGTGTTGTATGTAAAGGAGAGCACAACGGTGAAGAAGTAATTGGCCTACGTTTAAACTGGTCAAAACGTTACATTACCCTTGCACCCGTTGCCACAGTATTAGGCCTTGCTTTTAAAATGTATGACCCCGATGGTTTATTAGGAGACGAAAAAGAGCTTGGTATTACGTGCGCACTTATTCCAACCGATCACCCAGGAGTTAAAACAGGTGAGCGCCATTACCCACTCAATATGGCATTTATGAACGGTACAACCTATGGTGAAGATGTGTTTATTCCGCTTGACTGGATTATCGGTGGGCAAGAGTGTGCGGGGCGTGGCTGGCGCATGCTGGTGGAGTGTTTAAGTGCAGGGCGTGGTATTTCGCTGCCGGCTTTAAGTGCTGCAACCGGTCACCTAGCGGCTAAAATGACTTCAGCATATGCCGTAGTTCGCCAGCAATTTGGTGTGTCTATTGGGCAATTTGAAGGTGTGCAAGAAGCGCTTGCTCGCATTGGTGGCTTAACTTACACGCTAGAGTCATGTCGATTAATGACGGCTGGCGCAATCGATTTAAAACTTAGCCCTTCGGTTGTCACCGCTATTGCCAAATACCATATGACGGAAATGGGTCGTACAGTCATGAATGATGCGATGGATATTCATTCAGGCAAAGGCATTCAGGTGGGACCAAATAACTATTTGGCACATGGTTATATGGGAATACCGGTGTCTATTACGGTAGAAGGCGCAAATATTTTAACTCGAAATTTAATGATATTTGGCCAAGGTGCGACCCGTTGTCACCCCTTTGTTCTAAAAGAAATGGAGGCCGCTGCACTTGAAGACGACGATGCTGCTCTGAATCAATTTGATGGTTTATTAATGAACCATATATTATTTGCTGTAAGTAATGCCAGCATGGCATTTATACATGGTTTAACACGTAGTTACTTTGCAAAAGCGCCTGTTGGCGGCGAAACAGCAGTTTATTACAAGCACCTAAGCAGAATGAGCAGAGGCTTAGCTATTTGTACCGACGTAGCCATGTTAATGTTAGGTGGTGAGCTCAAACGCAAAGAGATGATATCTGCCCGATTAGGCGACGTATTGAGCCAGTTGTATTTAGCTTCTACTGTTTTAAAACGCTACGAAGACGAAGGTCGTCAACAAGCAGACTTACCTTTTGTTAAATATGCGATAGAAACATCGTTATTTGAAATTGGCCAAGCGTTTGATGGCTTTTTCAAAAATTTCTCAAACCCGATTATTAATTTTGTGCTTAAGCGTATTGTATTTCCAATTGGCAATCATTACGAAAAACCAAGCGATGAAATTGCACAACGTATTTGCGAGCATATGACACAACCAGGTGTGTTTAGAAATCGCTTAACTCATTTGTGTTATGTAGATGAAAACGCAGGTACAGGGGTAATGGAAAATGCATTTTTAGCTATGCACGATATGCAGGCTCAATTCAAAGATTTAAAACAATGGCAGCGCAAGGGTAATATTCCTGCAACGCTCGATATTGAAGGTGCGATTAACTTTGCATTAGACAATGATTTAGTAACGCAAACCGATGCCGATGCTATGCACCATGCCAATAAGCTACGTAAGCAAGCAATAGCGGTTGATAACTTTCAGCAAGGCGAGTTGTAGCTAATTATTTGAACCGTAAATAAAAAAGGCCTTACATGTGTAAGGCCTTTTTTTAATATAATGATTAACGTGCGTATGGGTCTGCAACTATTTTGTCGATATACCATTTACCTTTTTTACGTAGCATTTTTACGCTACGCATATCATCTATTTTGTTACCATTTAAATAACCGGTGAAAATAAGATTTATTTTAGCATTGTCACCATACTGTTCGCGTACACTCATATTGGTCATATCAACTTCAATAATAACCTCATCGTACTGCATGTTAACTAAGTTACGAGTAAATTGTTTAGCTGTACCGTACGACTTCATGATTCGCGTAAGGTTGGGTGTTGCCATGGTTGTTGCTTTTTGAAGGTCTTGCTGATTGTACAAGGCATCAAAGTAGGCTGTTGCAGTGTCACCCGGTGAATCGCCAAGTTTTTTTACATCATCGCCACAGGCAACTAAAAACAAACACAGAATAAGGCTGACTAAATAGGTTATTTTTTTCATGTTAATTTTTGTTAGTTAGTTTTATTTAAGTGTGTGGTGAATTAGCTAATATGTAAAGACATGGAAGGTAAATAAAAAGATATTGCAGAGTAAATAATAAAAAAGGATGCCTAGGCATCCTTTCAAAAAATGGTTAGCTATGATTATTGAACAAGCTCTTGGTCACTAAATTCCTCATCAAATAGCGGGCTTGATAAGTAACGTTCAGTGGCACTTGGTAAAATTACAACTATATTTTTGTCGGCATTTTCTGGTTTTTCAGCAATGCGTTTTGCTGCCACTACAGCAGCGCCAGATGAAATACCCACTAGTATACCTTCTTTTTTCATTAGCTCATGTGCCATAGCAATCGCATCTTCGTTAGATACTTGCTCTGCAGCATCTATTAGGCTCATGTCTAGGTTTCCAGGGATAAATCCTGCGCCAATACCTTGGATTTTATGTGGCCCTGGCTTAACTTCTTCACCGGCAAGTGTTTGGCTGATCACTGGCGAATTAGTTGGCTCAACAGCAATAGACTTAACGTTTAGACCTTTTTCTGTTTTAAGGTAACGACTAACACCTGTTATAGTCCCGCCAGTACCTACGCCTGCTACAAAGTAATCCACTTTACCGTCAAGAGCATCAAAAATTTCTGGACCTGTAGTCTCAAAGTGTATTTTTGGGTTTGCTGGATTCTCAAACTGCTGTAGCAAGATATACTTTTCAGGATCGGTGGCTTGAATCTCTTTTGCTTTTTGGATTGCACCATTCATACCTTTAGCACCGTCTGTAAGCACAAGGTTGGCACCCAACGCTTTTAGAAGTTTACGACGCTCTAAGCTCATAGTGTTAGGCATAGTAAGCGTTAGTTTATAACCACGTGCTGCGGCAACGAAGGCCAATGCAATACCTGTATTACCAGATGTAGGCTCGATAAGTTCTTTACCCTCAGTTAGCTGACCTGCTTTTTCAGCCTCCCAAATCATCGATGCACCAATGCGGCATTTTATACTAAAGCTTGGGTTACGCGCTTCCACTTTAGCGAATACATTCCCACCTGTAACACGTTTAAGTTTTACCAGTGGTGTATTACCGATACTAAGTGAGTTATCTTCAAAAATAGTAGACATAATGTTCCTTTGGATACAATCTGATCAACGTGCTAATAGCCTTTGCTACTAACTATATGTTGACACTTTACTGAGAGTTTAAAAAAATAAAAGTAAAGTTTGGCTATAAGATATATCTATTGAGCTTATAACTAAGTGAAATAAAAATCTATATTAGCTGTGCCTTTTGTTATTAGGTGCGCACATTTAATTTAATGATAAGACGCTTTTGTTTGTTATGTCGGCTTTTTACCTATAAATAAAATAAAGAGAAGCTTAAATATTTAAATAGGCGCAGACACTCATGCGGCCTAACGGCTAATAAATTGAGTGATTTTTGAATATGATACTTTACCGAGGTCAAATGCACTTTTTATTGATGATTATTTATGCAAACAAACTTTAGTTCAGCGGTTTTATGACACAAGCTAACCAAAACATGATAAAAACGTTTATCTAACAATAATTGAGTAATAAAAATGAAGTTAATTTTAAAGTTAATTGCCGGCATTGTGGCTGGTATATTGGTAGGCTTTTATGTGCCTTTGACAGGTGTTGAACTCTTATTTACGGTTAAAGAGTTAATTGGTCAAATTATTTCCTTCACTATTCCTCTTATTATTTTGTTTTTTATTGCTTCTGGTATTGCAGGGCTTCCTAAAGGTTCTGGCCACTTACTTGGTAAAACGGTTGGATTTGCATATAGCTCTACCGTCATTGCCGGCACGCTTGCTTTTTTATTAGTCAGTGCTGTTATCCCATTTTTAAGTGGGGGTATTACATTCGAAGCTGAAGTAGCCACGGAAATAGGCAGTTTTATTGATATAGAAATCCCACCATTAATGGGGGTGATGACTGCGCTTGCTACGGCTTTCATATTTGGTATTGGTATGAGCCAGCTTGAATTAGACACATTAAAAAAAGTATCGGATCAGGGTCGTGATGTAATAGATGCGTTATTGTCAAAAGTGATTATTCCGGCATTACCGTTTTATATTGCCGGTGTATTTGCTGAAATGACTGTAGCAGGCACAGTGGTTGATACGCTGCAAACATTTGGCGTGGTGCTCATTGCAGCCCTTGTAATGCATTGGCTATGGTTAAGTGTTCTATATATTGCAACAGGCATTTTATTGAAGCGTAATCCACTTGAATTAGTTAAAAATATGCTACCGGCTTATTTTACTGCATTAGGTACTATGTCGAGTGCAGCAACTATTCCTGTGTCGTTGCAATCAAGTAAAGCAAATAATGTTAAAGAAGACGTAGCAAACTTTACTGTACCTTTATGTGCCACCATTCATTTGTCGGGTTCAACAATTACGATTGTTACGTGTGCCATGGCCGTTATGTTTTTATCGCCAGGTATGGAAGTGCCATCGTTAATGGGCATGTTGCCATTTATATTTATGCTCGGTGTTGTGATGATTGCAGCGCCAGGTGCACCGGGTGGTGCGGTAATGTCTGCGCTTGGGCTTTTAACAAGCATGCTTGGCTTTAATGAAGGGGCTGTGGCATTAATGATTGCACTGTACTTAGCACAAGACAGCTTTGGTACGGCATGTAATGTTACCGGTGATGGTATTATTGCATTATGGGTTGACCGTTTTAGTGAAAAGTCAGCCTCTTAAATCGCTGGGCACATTGATTTCAGTACTTTTAACTTTAGTTAACGTGCCTGAGTGAGAGCGATAATATTAGTTATTGTTTCGCTTTAACTGTGTTAATGTGACAAATTAAATTATTTAGACGTGTGTAGTTGAGTTAATGAGGGTATTGCATTGATTAATGTACTTTTAGTTGATGATCATGAACTAGTACGAACTGGGATCAGACGCATATTAGATGATGTGCGTGGGTTTAAAGTTGTAGGTGAAGCAAAAGACGGTGAAGCCGCTGTTCAGTTTTGCCGACAGCACACACCTAATATTGTACTTATGGATATGAATATGCCTGGCATGGGTGGATTAGAGGCAACTAAAAAGATTTGTCGCTATTGCCCAGATGTAAAAATTATCGTCCTTACTGTTAATTGCGAA
Organism: Pseudoalteromonas sp. APM04; assembly: GCF_022809815.1. Lineage (NCBI taxonomy): Bacteria > Pseudomonadati > Pseudomonadota > Gammaproteobacteria > Alteromonadales > Pseudoalteromonadaceae > Pseudoalteromonas > Pseudoalteromonas sp. APM04. Next base: position 2,215,634 of record NZ_CP094441.1, on the reverse strand, counting down.
GACCCATTTCCGTCTAAAGTAATGCAAATTGGTGCACACGGCTTTCTTACTAAAGGAGCTGGCTCTGATGAAATGGTTCGTGCCATTCGTTCAGTCCATGCAGGTCAACGCTACATTGCGCCTGAAATTGCACAACAAATAGCACTGGCACAGGTTACTGGTCGTACAGACGAAAATCCGTTTCAGAGCTTATCAGAGCGCGAACTTCAAATAATGCTTATGATCACCAAAGGTGAAAAAGCACAAGATATTGCAGAGCGCTTAAACCTCAGTTCTAAAACAGTTAATAGCTATCGTTACCGAATGTTTGAAAAATTGAATGTAGGTGGCGATGTTGAACTTACACATTTAGCTATTCGTCATAAGATGATTGACATAGACGTGTCGTACTAACCCTTTTATATGTCTGAATTTGATCACGTACATTTTTTAAAAACGCTATCAAGCGAGCCCGGTGTTTACCGCATGCTTGATAGTGACAACCAAGTTATTTATGTTGGTAAAGCTAAACAATTAAAAAAACGCGTAAGCAGTTACTTTAGATCCAACATTACCGACAGCAAAACCCGTGTTTTAGTCAGTAACATTAATGATATTGAAGTCACACTGACCAACACAGAAACCGAAGCGCTACTGCTCGAAAATAACCTCATAAAAAAATATCAGCCTCGTTATAATATTCTACTGCGAGATGATAAGTCCTATCCCTATATTTTATTAACAAACCATAAGCATCCGCGGTTAGCGTTCCATAGAGGTAGCCGCAAAATAAAAGGTGAGTATTTTGGTCCATTTCCGAGTGCAGGCGCGGTCTCGGAAAGTTTGCGTTTAATGCAAAAAATATTTCCCGTTCGTCAATGCGAAGATGCTTATTATCGTGCCCGAAGTCGCCCTTGTTTGCAGTATCAGCTCAAGCGTTGCTCTGCGCCATGCGTTAACAAAGTTACCGAGCAAGACTACAGTGAACAAGTTGACTATGTTCGCAAATTTTTGACGGGTAAATCGGATGAAGTCATTGCCGAACTAATAAAAAAAATGGAAGCGGCCAGTGCGGAGCTCAACTTTGAGCTTGCCGCAAAAGTACGTGATCAAATAATGCTACTGCGTAAAATGCAGGAGCAGCAGTCTATTTCAGGTAATTTTGCAGAAATGGATGTTGTGGGCTTCGCGCATTTAAATGGATTAAACGGCATACATTTATTAATGATTCGCGATCATAAAGTGCTCGGCAGTAAAACGTACTTTCCAAAAGTACCAAAAGATTCAAGCGAGCAAGAAATTTTAACTTCATTCTTAGGTCAATATTATTTAGCACCAGGTGCAACAGGACGCATTGCTAAAGAAATTATACTCCCGTTTGAAATAGAAGAGAGCAGTGCGTTAAGCGAAGCACTGACGCAAATAAGCGATCGTAAAGTGGCGCTTAAAGTGGTTACACGTGGAGAGCGTGCGCAATACCTTCAACTAGCAAATAAAAATGCGTTAAACAGTATTGCTGTCAAACAAAGTACACAAGACTCTATTAATAAGCGCTATGCCCAATTAAAAGCAACATTACGCCTAGATGATATAGCGCGAATGGAATGTTTTGATATAAGCCATACTATGGGAGAAAACACGGTAGCAAGTTGCGTTGTTTTCGATTCGCAAGGCCCAAATACAAAAGAATACAGGCGCTATAATGTAACCGGTATAACCGGTGGTGATGATTATGCAGCCATGGAGTTTGCTTTAAATAAGCGTTACAACAAATTAGTGGATGAAGACAAAATCCCAGATGTAATATTTATAGATGGCGGTAAAGGACAGTTAGGGCGTGCAGAGCAATATTTTTCTAATTGGTCTCATTCTAAAATGCCTCTGCTAGTCGGAGTTGCAAAAGGAACGAGCCGTAAACCTGGCCTAGAAACATTACTCATAGATGGGGGGCGTAAAACAATTCCGATGGATTCTGATGCGCCTGCACTTCACCTAATACAACATATACGAGATGAATCTCACCGTTTTGCAATAGCTGGGCATCGTAATAAGCGCCAAAAACAGCGAACAAAATCATTGTTGGAAGAAATTAATGGAGTAGGTTCTAAACGTCGCCAAACATTATTAAAATATTTAGGGGGCATGCAGGGGGTAAAAGCTGCTAATATAGAACAATTAAAGAAAGTTCCCGGGATCAGCCCTGATATGGCTGAGAAGATATTTAACCATTTACATGACAAGGGCTAGCCCTTCATGCGAATATAAAAGAAAAGACATATCCAAGTAGTTATGTGGAATATTCCAAACACACTCACAACATTTAGACTTTTTCTTATCCCCATTTTTTTGGTGATATTTTATTTGCCTTATAGCTGGGCTTTTTTTGCTGCCGCTTTTATTTTTTGGCTTGCATCAATTACCGATATACTTGATGGCTACCTTGCAAGAAAATTAGAACAATCAACGCCATTTGGAGCCTTTTTAGATCCTGTTGCAGACAAGGTAATGGTGTGTGCTGCACTTGTTGCTCTCTCTGATCAATATCAGTCAATGTATATGACCATTCCTGCGCTTATTATTATTAGTCGAGAAATAGTTATATCAGCATTAAGGGAATGGATGGCTGAGCAGGGCAAGCGTGGCAATGTAGCTGTATCTAATATGGGAAAAATTAAAACTGCCGCGCAAATGTTAGCCATCATTGGTTTGATTTGGCAATATGACACCTGGATGAATTATTTAAGTTTTGGGCTACTCTATATAGCAACCTTTTTGACCCTGAGTTCTATGCTGCAATATTTGAAGGCTGCATGGAGTGAATTGACCAAAAATTAACTGTAAATGTATAATAACGCACCGTTTTAGATAAAAAACAAGCAAACAGTTCAAAACTAGCATTTTTTGTATTGACGCGTTTAATAATCTCTGTAGAATGCGTCCATGTTGAGAGGGCATAGCCCCCAAGATAACGAAATGCGGCACTAGCTCAGTTGGTAGAGCGCGACCTTGCCAAGGTCGAGGTCACGAGTTCGAGCCTCGTGTGCCGCTCCAAGTTATCTAAGGTTATAACCCCAGTGCTGGGGCGGAATGGCAGAGTGGCCATGCACCGGATTGCAAATCCGTTTACCCCGGTTCGACTCCGGGTTCCGCCTCCAATCAACACTCCACACGCTTTAAATAGCAAACTCGATGCCCGAGTGGTGGAATTGGTAGACACAAGGGATTTAAAATCCCTCGCTCTTAGAGTGTGCCGGTTCAAGTCCGGCCTCGGGCACCACTTTGTGGTTTAGTTATATGCACCAACATATAACTTTTAAAATGTAATAGTAGAATTAATATGATGCGGCACTAGCTCAGTTGGTAGAGCGCGACCTTGCCAAGGTCGAGGTCACGAGTTCGAGCCTCGTGTGCCGCTCCATATTAGTTTTATCCACTTGCTTTAAATAGCAAACTCGATGCCCGAGTGGTGGAATTGGTAGACACAAGGGATTTAAAATCCCTCGACTAACAAGTCGTGCCGGTTCAAGTCCGGCCTCGGGCACCACTTTAAATTATCATACCAAGGTAATTTGAAGTTGATAAATTAGTATTTTTGGCATTAGTTTAGTTACCAGAACGTTTTACCGCGACACGGTCGCGAACAAACGGAAAAATTACTGATAATGTTTTATGCGGCACTAGCTCAGTTGGTAGAGCGCGACCTTGCCAAGGTCGAGGTCACGAGTTCGAGCCTCGTGTGCCGCTCCAAATTATATGGAAGCGTTAAGGCGGAATGGCAGAGTGGCCATGCACCGGATTGCAAATCCGTTTACCCCGGTTCGACTCCGGGTTCCGCCTCCACATAATTTACTCCACACGCTTTAATTAGCAAACTCGATGCCCGAGTGGTGGAATTGGTAGACACAAGGGATTTAAAATCCCTCGACTAACAAGTCGTGCCGGTTCAAGTCCGGCCTCGGGCACCATCTCTATATAAATCCCAAATCCGAAATCACAAAAACTCACACCACAAATTTTTTAATATATATTCAAATCTCATTCATCTAATCTATTTTTAATATCTCCTTAACTTTACTATTTAAAGATTTTGTCACTTAGCCTTTGCAAGGCCCAATTTTTATCGTCATTACTTTATTTCACTCAGCTCAGTTAATACCAATCCGAAATAGTACTTAATTATGTGAATCTGTGTGAGTAACGCACTTGTCCATAACAAAATAAACAAATCAGAACATTAGTAATTTAATTACTCCTTTATCTATCTTTTAGTCAATCAGATATTTTCAACACGATGAGAGTAAGGTTTGCTCTTTTAAAATAAAAAAGTATTAACTAGAGCTAGATTGAGGAAAATGTGACGTGGCTATAATAAGTTTTAAATGAGTTGTATAAGCGACTGTTAAGAGCCACTTATACCGGATGAATTGTTAGTGCAGTTTGCTTTGAACCTTATGTAGGGTATTCGCTTAGCAAGCCTTGTATAAGCGCAACACACATTAAAATAAGTATGATTGAAAATGGGAGTGCAGTAGTTACTACACCCGATTGAAGTGCTTGTAAGGCTTGCGAGCCGCCAACCCAAAGTAACACTGCTGCTATCATACCTTCGACAGTAGCCCAAAATATACGCTGTGGCACTGGTGCATCAATTTTACCGCCAGCAGTTATGCCGCTATCACCAGTGATCCTGAATCAGATGAAGTGATAAAAAAGACTAAAACTAAAGCAATAGAAATAATAGAAATAAAGCTAGAAAACGGTAGCTGTTCATATACCTGAAATAAAGTAACTGAAATAAAGTAACTGAAATATCAGTCAAACCATTTTGTCCAAGTGGTCCGACTTTGTCTATAACTTGTGTTATTGCCATATTGCCAAATACACCCATCCACACAAGGCTAAGCAGAGTTGGTAGCCCTATAACAACAAGTAAGAACTCTCGTACAGTGCGCCCTTTAGAAACACGCGCTATAAACATACCAACAAACGGTGAACAAGATATCCACCACGCCCAATAAAATACAGTCCAAGAATGCATCCAATCTTCATCGGGCCTATTAAAAGGATTACTCAATGGTACAAAATGTTCTACGTATGCTCCCAGGGTAAACCAAACAGCAGGGATTGAATCAGAGAATGTAAGTACGATAACAACTAACAGTAAAAAAACGCACAAATTAAATTAACGTTGCTTAGTATTTTTACACCGCCCTCAATACCTCTAATAACAGAGAAAATAGCAATACACGTTACTAAGCCAATAACAGATATTTGAAAAGCAGTGCCATAATCGGTGCCTAAAAGGTAATTTATACCACTGGTCGCTTGTTGCGCGCCAAGCCCCAGTGATGTTGCTAAACCAAATAAAGTCGACAGTACCGCGAGTTTATCTATGATATGCCCCATCCACCGCCATGCGCGATCACCAAATAAGGGATAGAAAACAGAACGTATAGACAAAGGCAGGCCTTTATTAAATGCAGAAAAAGCCAAGCTTAAGCCAACTACTGCGTAAATTGCCCATCCGTGCAAACCCCAGTGGTACATAGTTGCACCTAAAGCTGATGAATGTGCTTGTGGTGAATTGGGTTCAACCCCCATAGGCATATGATACCAACCTGTATAATAAGCTGTTGGCTCTGCAACACCCCAAAATAGTAATCCAATGCCCATTCCTGCAGCAAATAACATGGCAAGCCACGATATTTAACCATGCTCTGGACGAGCTTTTACACCACCTAAACGAATTTTACCTAAGGGAGAGAATGCCAAGATAATACAAAAGATTACAAAGGCATTAGCAAGTAACATAAAGTAACTATCGAATTGATTTATGATAGCGTCTTTAGTGGAGGTTAATGCGTCGCGGGTAACTGTAGGGTCAAAAACCAAGCTAAGCAATACAAATAAAACAACTAAAAAAGCGCTTATTCCAAATACAGGATTATGTATATCAAACCCCCATTTTTGAATATTATCTTGTCCAACTTGATAATCAGTGGTGTCGATACTGTATTTTTTTGTCATGTCACCCATCTGCTTTCCTTTTTTAGATATCTCTTTGTGTTCCTATACGTAGTAAATATAAAGTAGTCGTAAAAATTAATCTAAGTTTTAATGTTGGGTAAATAAATTTTAGAACTAAAAAAGCGAGCCGGAGCTCGCTATTTTATTTTTTATTTCCAAGCTAGAGGGTCTACCTCTTTATCTAGTTTTGGATGTTTACTTTTATCAAACGAGGGGATTAGGCCTTTTTTACGTTGTTCGTTATAGTCTTTTGAAAGCCATACAACGACACCTGAAAGCATAAATAACGCGATTACATTAACAATAGCCATTAAACCCATAGATATATCTGCTAATGTCCAAATTAATCCGAGCTCACCTACGGCCCCAAACATAACCATTCCTAAAACAATCAAGCGGAATATAAACATCCCTTTTTGGGAGTTATGTTCTAAAAACATAAGATTAGTTTCTGCATACGAGTAATTAGCAACAATAGAGGTAAAGGCAAAGAATAAAATTGCAATAGCGATAAAGTAAGTGCCCCAACTACCAACATGTTCTGATAATGCTGCTTGAGTCAATTCTATACCCAATACTCCTGATTCAGGAATTAATTGCTGAGATAGAAGGATAAGTGATGCAGTCGCAGTACAAATTACAATTGTGTCAATAAAAACCCCAAGCATTTGCACATAACCCTGTGAAGCAGGGTGAGGAGGGTAAGGTGTTGCTGTTGCTGCAGCATTAGCGGCGCTACCCATACCCGCTTCGTTAGAGAACAAACCACGTTTAATTCCTTGGATCATCGCTTGTATTACACCATAACCTATAGCGCCAGCACCGGCTTGCTCTATTCCAAAAGCACTGTTAATTACTAACATGAATACATCAGGAAGTGCAGAAAAGTTAATAGCACAAACATAAAGCGCAACACATAAATAGGCCAGAGCCATAAAAGGCACAACCATTTCAGCAAATCGAGATATTGTTTTAAGGCCCCCAAATATGATGATCCCAGAACCAATAACTAAACAAATACCTACAATATATTTTGGGATATCAAATGCTACTTCAAAAGCGGCAGCAATAGAGTTTGACTGCACAGCATTAAATACCAGACCAAAAGCTAAAATTAAACACAGTGAGAATAAAACCCCCATCCAACGCTTACCTAGGCCGGTTTGCATATAGTAAGCTGGACCACCTCTAAAATTGCCTTCAGCATCTTTTGTTTTATAAGCTTGTGCAAGTGTACTTTCGGCAAAGCTTGTCGCCATACCAATTAATGCAATTAACCACATCCAAAAAATAGCTCCCGGGCCACCCAGATACAATGCAACAGCGACACCTGCCATATTTCCAGTACCAACTCGAGCTGCTAATGAAGTACAAAAAGCTTGAAAAGAAGAGATTTCGTTATTCCCACATTTTCGAGATCCAAACATAACCTTGAACATATGTGGAAATTGTACAAATTGAATAAAACCTAATTTAAAGGTAAAAAATAAACCCGCTGCTATTAATAAGTATACGAGAACGTGCCCCCATAAGAGACCACTTATACTATTTATTATATCTGCCATAAATACTACCTAAAGACATGCGTTAAAAAAGTGACCGCAACTTACCATAGGAATGGCCAAGTGTTTAGAATAAACGACCATAAAAACAGAGTTATCAACAGGTGTTTGTGGGTAACTTGTGTTTAGGGTGTGCGTTTGCTTGGGGTGCAATTTAAATCACTTTTTTAGCTAAAAAAGGCTTGCGTTAAATTCGCGGCTCCCTATAATGCGACCCCACTTAGACGGCAGAGCAGGCAACGCTTAGCGAGGCAAGCAAACCACTTAGTGAGTCGAGTAAAACTTGAGTTTAGATTTTTATAAAGTTTAAAATTAAGTGTTGACAAAAATACAGGAAAGCGTAAGATTCGCTTCCCTTGAGTCGCTAAGGCAACTCAAACGTTCTTTAACAATATAAAGCAATCATCTGTGTGGGCACTCGTACAGATTGAGTTCTAACAGCCAAGCTACTTAGGTAGTGAGGCAAACAAATTAGAGTCTCAATTGAAACTGAGTGACCAACAGCAATAACTACTTCGGTAGGAATTGCAGCACAGTCAATTCAATATCGAAAGATATTAAATAAATTCAGAATTCATTGAGCTGTCGAAAGACACAAAACTTTTTAATTGAAGAGTTTGATCATGGCTCAGATTGAACGCTGGCGGCAGGCCTAACACATGCAAGTCGAGCGGTAACAGAAAGTAGCTTGCTACTTTGCTGACGAGCGGCGGACGGGTGAGTAATGCTTGGGAACATGCCTTGAGGTGGGGGACAACAGTTGGAAACGACTGCTAATACCGCATAATGTCTACGGACCAAAGGGGGCTTCGGCTCTCGCCTTTAGATTGGCCCAAGTGGGATTAGCTAGTTGGTGAGGTAATGGCTCACCAAGGCAACGATCCCTAGCTGGTTTGAGAGGATGATCAGCCACACTGGAACTGAGACACGGTCCAGACTCCTACGGGAGGCAGCAGTGGGGAATATTGCACAATGGGCGAAAGCCTGATGCAGCCATGCCGCGTGTGTGAAGAAGGCCTTCGGGTTGTAAAGCACTTTCAGTCAGGAGGAAAGGGTGTGAGTTAATACCTCATATCTGTGACGTTACTGACAGAAGAAGCACCGGCTAACTCCGTGCCAGCAGCCGCGGTAATACGGAGGGTGCGAGCGTTAATCGGAATTACTGGGCGTAAAGCGTACGCAGGCGGTTTGTTAAGCGAGATGTGAAAGCCCCGGGCTCAACCTGGGAACTGCATTTCGAACTGGCAAACTAGAGTGTGATAGAGGGTGGTAGAATTTCAGGTGTAGCGGTGAAATGCGTAGAGATCTGAAGGAATACCGATGGCGAAGGCAGCCACCTGGGTCAACACTGACGCTCATGTACGAAAGCGTGGGGAGCAAACGGGATTAGATACCCCGGTAGTCCACGCCGTAAACGATGTCTACTAGAAGCTCGGAACCTCGGTTCTGTTTTTCAAAGCTAACGCATTAAGTAGACCGCCTGGGGAGTACGGCCGCAAGGTTAAAACTCAAATGAATTGACGGGGGCCCGCACAAGCGGTGGAGCATGTGGTTTAATTCGATGCAACGCGAAGAACCTTACCTACACTTGACATACAGAGAACTTTCTAGAGATAGATTGGTGCCTTCGGGAACTCTGATACAGGTGCTGCATGGCTGTCGTCAGCTCGTGTTGTGAGATGTTGGGTTAAGTCCCGCAACGAGCGCAACCCCTATCCTTAGTTGCTAGCAGGTAATGCTGAGAACTCTAAGGAGACTGCCGGTGATAAACCGGAGGAAGGTGGGGACGACGTCAAGTCATCATGGCCCTTACGTGTAGGGCTACACACGTGCTACAATGGCGCATACAGAGTGCTGCGAACCTGCGAAGGTAAGCGAATCACTTAAAGTGCGTCGTAGTCCGGATTGGAGTCTGCAACTCGACTCCATGAAGTCGGAATCGCTAGTAATCGCGTATCAGAATGACGCGGTGAATACGTTCCCGGGCCTTGTACACACCGCCCGTCACACCATGGGAGTGGGTTGCTCCAGAAGTAGATAGTCTAACCCTCGGGAGGACGTTTACCACGGAGTGATTCATGACTGGGGTGAAGTCGTAACAAGGTAGCCCTAGGGGAACCTGGGGCTGGATCACCTCCTTATACGATTTAGAACTTATTTGTTCGTAGTGTCCACACAGATGATTGTTAATTAGTTAAGCCACTGGCTTAGTTAATTAATATGCTCTTTAAAAATTTGGAAAAGCTGATAATAAAATTCGTATGAATAACATTGTTATTTGTACAGAGTTTTCAAAAGTAAAAAAGAATGATAGCAGTATCATTCAGTGCCATTTAATCACTCTTTGAGTTGATTGATTGGTATCTACTTTAGTATTCAATATTAACTTCTGGCGAAGTTAAACTGTCACAAAACAAAGACCCGTTTGGGTTGTATGGTTAAGTGACTAAGCGTACACGGTGGATGCCTTGGCAGTTGGAGGCGATGAAGGACGTATTAACTTGCGATAAGCCTAGTCAAGCTAGTAAAAAGCACTTGAGACTAGGATTTCCGAATGGGGAAACCCACCTGCTTGCAGGTATCGTTAACTGAATACATAGGTTAACGAGGCGAACGCGGAGAACTGAAACATCTAAGTACCCGTAGGAAAAGAAATCAACCGAGATTCCGAAAGTAGCGGCGAGCGAAATCGGAACAGCCCTTAAGCTTATTATGTGTTAATGGAAGGCTCTGGAAAGTGCCACGATACAGGGTGATAGTCCCGTACATGAAAAGACATTTTAAGTGAAATCGAGTAGGTCGGAGCACGTGAAACTTTGACTGAATATAGGTGGACCATCATCTAAGGCTAAATACTCCCAACTGACCGATAGTGAACCAGTACCGTGAGGGAAAGGCGAAAAGAACCCCTGTGAGGGGAGTGAAATAGAACCTGAAACCGTGTACGTACAAGCAGTAGGAGCAGACTTGTTCTGTGACTGCGTACCTTTTGTATAATGGGTCAGCGACTTATATTTTGTAGCGAGGTTAACCGATTAGGGTAGCCGTAGGGAAACCGAGTCTTAACTGGGCGAATAGTTGCAAGGTATAGACCCGAAACCCGGTGATCTAGCCATGGGCAGGTTGAAGGTTGAGTAACATCAACTGGAGGACCGAACCCACTAACGTTGAAAAGTTAGGGGATGACCTGTGGCTAGGAGTGAAAGGCTAATCAAACCGGGAGATAGCTGGTTCTCCCCGAAATCTATTTAGGTAGAGCCTCGGACGAATACTTACGGGGGTAGAGCACTGTTAAGGCTAGGGGGTCATCCCGACTTACCAACCCTTTGCAAACTCCGAATACCGTAAAGTAATATCCGGGAGACACACGGCGGGTGCTAACGTCCGTCGTGAAGAGGGAAACAACCCAGACCGCCAGCTAAGGTCCCAAAGTCATAGTTAAGTGGGAAACGATGTGGAAAGGCCCAGACAGCCAGGAGGTTGGCTTAGAAGCAGCCATCCTTTAAAGAAAGCGTAATAGCTCACTGGTCGAGTCGGTCTGCGCGGAAGATGTAACGGGGCTAAACTATGCACCGAAGCTGCGGATTCATACTTTGTATGAGTGGTAGGGGAGCGTTCTGTAAGCGGTTGAAGGTGTACCGGGAGGTATGCTGGACGTATCAGAAGTGCGAATGCTGACATGAGTAACGATAATGCGGGTGAAAAACCCGCACGCCGGAAGACCAAGGGTTCCTATCCCATGTTAATCAGGGTAGGGTAAGTCGACCCCTAAGGCGAGGCCGAAAGGCGTAGTCGATGGGAAACGGATTAATATTTCCGTACTTGGTATAATTGCGATGGGGGGACGGAGAAGGCTAAGCAAGCATGGCGATGGTTGTCCATGTGAAAGTGAGTAGGGCGTTTGTTTAGGTAAATCCGGACGAACATTAAACCTGAGACACGAGACGAGTCACTACGGTGATGAAGTTGCTGATGCCATACTTCCAGGAAAAGCCTCTAAGCTTCAGATTATACCGAATCGTACCCCAAACCGACACAGGTGGTCAGGTAGAGAATACTAAGGCGCTTGAGAGAACTCGGGTGAAGGAACTAGGCAAAATCGTACCGTAACTTCGGGAGAAGGTACGCTCCTATCTGTGATGAGACTTGCTCTCTAAGCGGACGGGAGCCGCAGTGACCAGGTGGCTGGGACTGTTTATTAAAAACACAGCACTGTGCAAAATCGCAAGATGACGTATACGGTGTGACACCTGCCCGGTGCCGGAAGGTTAATTGATGGGGTTATCTTCGGAGAAGCTCTTGATCGAAGCCCCGGTAAACGGCGGCCGTAACTATAACGGTCCTAAGGTAGCGAAATTCCTTGTCGGGTAAGTTCCGACCTGCACGAATGGTGTAACCATGGCCACGCTGTCTCCACCCGAGACTCAGTGAAATTGAAATCGCAGTGAAGATGCTGTGTACCCGCGGCTAGACGGAAAGACCCCGTGAACCTTTACTACAGCTTGGCACTGAACATTGAACCTACATGTGTAGGATAGGTGGGAGACTTTGAAGATGAGACGCTAGTCTTGTTGGAGTCGTCCTTGAAATACCACCCTTGTAGTTTTGATGTTCTAACGTTGGCCCCTGAATCGGGGTTACGGACAGTGCCTGGTGGGTAGTTTGACTGGGGCGGTCTCCTCCCAAAGAGTAACGGAGGAGCACGAAGGTTGGCTAAGTACGGTCGGACATCGTACGGTTAGTGTAATGGTAGAAGCCAGCTTAACTGCGAGACAGACACGTCGAGCAGGTACGAAAGTAGGTCATAGTGATCCGGTGGTTCTGAATGGAAGGGCCATCGCTCAACGGATAAAAGGTACTCCGGGGATAACAGGCTGATACCGCCCAAGAGTTCATATCGACGGCGGTGTTTGGCACCTCGATGTCGGCTCATCACATCCTGGGGCTGAAGTCGGTCCCAAGGGTATGGCTGTTCGCCATTTAAAGTGGTACGCGAGCTGGGTTTAGAACGTCGTGAGACAGTTCGGTCCCTATCTGCCGTGGGCGTTTGAGAATTGAGAGGGGTTGCTCCTAGTACGAGAGGACCGGAGTGAACGAACCGCTGGTGTTCGGGTTGTCATGCCAATGGCATTGCCCGGTAGCTACGTTCGGAACTGATAAGCGCTGAAAGCATCTAAGCGCGAAGCAGGCCTCGAGATGAGTTCTCACTAGACTTTTAAAGTCTCTGAAGGGCCGTTGAAGACTACAACGTTGATAGGCAAGATGTGGAAGTGGTGTGAGCCATTAAGCTAACTTGTACTAATTACCCGTGAGGCTTAACCATACAACGCCAAACGCGTTTTATGTGATAGTGAAACAAGCGAAGAAGTTAATATAACTAAAGTAGATACTTGAAGACTTTATTATCAGAAATTCCAAATTTTAGTTAGTACGTAGCGATACGGACTGACACCAAATTTGCTTGGTGACAATAGCGTTTTGGACCCACCTGACCCCATGCCGAACTCAGTAGTGAAACGAAACAGCGCCGATGATAGTGTAGCATTTGTTATGTGAAAGTAGGACATTACCAGGCTCCAAATTGTAGAAAGCCCGACTAGCAATAGTCGGGCTTTTTTACGTCTACAGAAAAGTAATCTTCAACATTTTCTTCTCTAAAGCGTCGCGTCTCTTAAGCGAAGCGCCTCTTTGTGAACAGTGTTTTGGTTATTCAATACACTGGCCTATGATAGGCAACATTTGCTATGTGACTCTCCACCGCTGTGGGCACCACGACATTAACAGGCGTCAAATTGTACAAAGCCCGACTAGAAATAGCCGGGCTTTTTTACGTCTGCAAAAAAGTAATTTAGTAAATTGCCAAGACCCTATGGCGAACTCAGTAGCGGTCGCTCTTTCACAGCCTGTGCACCCGGCATTTGTATTCCTATACATCATGCAAAACTGCGCGAAAGCAAGCCCTTCAAACGCTGACACGATTCAACAGCTTCCTGTTTCCCTTAGCAGTAGCGAATAAAAGCTAATATATTTTTAGAACTTAATACAGTTGTGTTGGCATTACTTTGAAGAGAGTATGTCTTTTTAGAAGGTTTGGCTTTAGTTGCTCTCTTTTTGGCTGAGTGAATTTGTTTATAAATCTAGAGTTTTAATTAAATCAACATTGTATGAGAGGCTAAATCTATAAGAATCAATATATCACAGTAACAAATATAATTTTGCTTTGTTACTGGCTTTGATTTAGGATCAAATCAGTTTAAAACCAAGAACTAACATACAGTGTATAGATTATTAATAAGCATAATATCCATTTTAATTTGTTTTTCTGTTTCAGCAGTTGAGGTCACTGATCTATATCAAGATATTTTAAAAGTTGATGATAAATCAAGAGATACTCGATTAGCGGCAAGCCGTAAAGCCTTACTCAATGTTTTGGTAAAAGTAAGTGGTGATGAAACGGCGGATCAAAATCGATTAGCTCAACAGCGAACTAAAGATATCTCCGATTACATGCTTAAATTTGAATACGATGAGCGTGCTGAAGGTCAGTTAAAATTAATTGTTAAATTTGAAGCACGTAAAATTAATGCGCTTATAAAAGAATTAAGTCTACCTCTATGGGGTTCACAGCGTCCTTTAGTCGCTATTTGGCTAGGTATTGAAGATAATTGGCGAAGAGAGCTAGTTACACAAGAGAGCTATCCGCAGCTTGAACAATTAATTTACGATAATGCTCGAAGACGTGGCTTACCTGTTGTTGTGCCATTACTGGACTTACAAGATAGGCGTCTAGTAGGTATACCCGAGGTGTGGGGTAATTTTTCAGGGCCTATAGAAGAGGCGTCTCAGCGGTATAGTGCTGAAAGAAGTATTACGGCCAAAATGTACAAAGACAATAACAGTAATAACTGGGTTTTAGATTGGCGATTCACAAATGATGATTTGTTTGATGAAAATCGTTTAGTTGGTGATAAACAACAAATTGTTAGTCAAATGATAGATACACTAGCTAGAGGGCTAGCAAGTGAATATGCAATTGATCCCAATGCATACTACGAGCAAGCTTCAGCTATTTTAACTTTAAAAGGGGCCGAAAATTTTGTAGATGTTGAACTAGCTAAAAGACGTTTACAGAGTTTAAGTGTAGTTACACAAGTTACGATTGCTCGAAAAACGACTGGGTTTGTTGAATACAAATTGAGTCATACAGGCGATGTTACAGATTTAAAAAAAGCGCTTGGTCTTGATTCTGCTTTTAAAGATTATGTTGACCCACGCGCTTTCTATCATGTTGTTGACAAAAATAGCCTTGAATATCAATGGATAAAACCATAGTGCTAACTCATGAACCAATGCAAATGGCGTTGCCTGTTACTCTGCCTGATGACGAGACGTTTGCATCGTACTTTGGTGGTGAGGACTCATTAGAAGTTAACCATCTTAAAGCGAGCTTTTCTGAGTTGGCAAATTCATTTCAATATACTTATTTGTGTGGATTGGGTGATTCGGGTAAGTCTCACTTGTTATACGCGACGTGCATAAAAGCGCAAGAACGTGGCCTCTCTAACATGTTACTTTCTATGCGCGAGGTTATCAATTTTGGCCCTATGGTCCTCGATGGACTCGAAGCGCTTGATGTATTGTGTATAGACGATGTCCACTTAGTTGCAGGGAACGATGCCTGGGAAAAGGCCCTGTTTAATTTTTTTAATCGCTTTAACGAACCCGGTAAAATGTTAGTCGTAACCGCAGACCTGTTACCAAATATGTTAAATATCTCGCTTCCTGATTTAGAATCTCGTTTGACTTGGGGAACCACCTTTCAAATACGTTCAATGAGTGATGATGATAAAGCGCAGGCGCTTGTTAAGCGGGCACACATGCGTGGGCTTGAGTTAAGCGATGAATGTGCACGCTTTTTACTAACGCGTCTAAGTCGAGATATGCGTGCTTTACTCGATGTATTAGACAAATTAGATCATGCATCTATGGCCGCACAGCGAAAATTAACAATTCCCTTTATAAAATCAACGTTAAAGCTCTAGTAGGTCTAGAATCTAGACCCCGCTTTCAGTTATCATTAGTCAATTAAATTGTAATCACCTTCTGTGAAAGATCAGGTATCGAATGAACTTAGAAAATATATTAGCGCAAGCACTTGAGGCGGTAGCCAGTGCCAGTGAAATCGCGCAACTAGAAGAGATCAGGGTTAATTACCTTGGTAAAAAAGGCGAAATCACTAGCTTACTTAAAACACTGGGTAAAATTGCTCCTGAAGAACGCAAAGAAGCAGGCCAGGTAATTAATCAGGCTAAGCAAGATGTACAAGCTGCAATTAACGACAAGCGTGAGCTTTTAGCAAGCAAGGCGCTAGAAGAAAAGCTAGCCGCTGAAACAATTGACGTTACTTTACCTGGACGTGTGATGCTTACAGGTGGATTACACCCAGTAACACGGACAATTGAGCGTATTGAAAGCTTTTTTGGTGAGTTAGGTTTCGAGGTGAAATCAGGTCCTGAGATTGAAGATGATTTTCATAACTTTGATGCTTTAAATATCCCTGAACATCACCCTGCGCGTGCTGATCACGATACCTTTTATTTCAATCCTAAATTAGTATTGCGTACACAAACAAGTGGCGTGCAAATTCGTACTATGGAAACGGAACAGCCACCGCTACGAATTATCTCACCTGGGCGTGTGTATCGTAACGATTACGATCAGACACATACACCTATGTTTCATCAGGTAGAAGGGTTAATGGTTGATACCGATGTAAGCTTTACTGAGCTTAAAGGTATATTACATGACTTTTTGCGTAACTTTTTTGAAGAAGATATGGAAATTCGTTTCCGTCCATCATTTTTCCCATTTACAGAACCTTCAGCTGAAGTAGATGTGATGGGCAAAGACGGCAAATGGTTAGAGGTACTAGGCTGTGGCATGGTACATCCGAACGTTCTTAAGTCTGTAGGTATTGATCCAGAAAAATACACTGGTTTTGCATTCGGCATGGGTGTAGAGCGCCTAACAATGTTGCGTTACGGCGTAAACGATTTACGTGCATTTTTCGAAAATGACTTAAAATTCCTAAACCAGTTCCGTTAAGAGTGAAGCAATAAAATGAAATTTAGTGAAAAGTGGTTAAGAGAGTGGGTTAATCCTGCTATTGATACGCAAGCTCTGTCGGAACAGCTTTCTATGGCTGGCCTTGAAGTTGACGGCGTTGAGCCAGCTGCAGCCAAATTTAATGGTGTGTTAGTAGGCGAAGTTGTTGAATGTGGTCAACACCCTGATGCGGATAAACTTCGCGTTACTAAAATTAACGTAGGTGGCGATGAGCTGCTTGATATTGTGTGTGGTGCGCCAAACTGTCGTGAAGGAATTAAAGTCGCGGTTGCAACCGTTGGTGCAGTATTACCTGGCGATTTCAAAATTAAAAAAGCAAAACTTCGCGGTCAGCCTTCACACGGTATGTTATGTGCATTTGACGAGCTAGGCATTAGCGAAGAAGGTGACGGCATCATGGAGTTACCGAGTGATGCACCCATTGGCGCGGATTTACGTGACTATTTAAGCCTTGACGACAACATTATTGATGTTGATTTAACACCAAACCGTGGTGACTGCCTTGGTATTAAAGGTCTTGCCCGTGAAGTAGGCGTTTTAAACAGCATTGATGTAAACGTATTAGAAATCCCCGCTGTTGCTCCAACAATTGACGACAAAGTATCAATTGAGCTCGTGAACGAAGATGCATGCCCGCGTTATTTAGGTCGTGTAATAAAAGGTATAAATCTTGATGCAGAAACACCGTTATGGATGGTTGAAAAATTACGTCGTAGTGGTGTACGTTCAATCGATCCGGTTGTTGATGTAACTAACTATGTATTACTCGAACTTGGTCACCCTATGCATGCATTTGATTTAAGTGTAATTGAAGGTGGCATTAAAGTACGTAGTGCAAATGCAGATGAAGAACTAGTACTGCTTGATGGTAATACAGCTAAATTAAACGAGTCTACACTCGTTATAGCAGATAATGATAAAGCACTTGCCATTGCTGGTATTTTTGGTGGTGAGCAATCAGGTGTTACTGAAAAAACAACAGACATACTGCTTGAAAGTGCGTTCTTTAATCCGGTAGCAATTGCTGGTCAAGCACGTAGTTACGGCCTACACACTGATGCATCACATCGTTATGAACGTGGTGTAGATTTTGCTCTACAACACGATGCTATGCAGCGTGCCACAGCGCTACTTCTTGAAATTGTAGGTGGTCAAGCAGGCCCTGTAGTAGAAGCCGTGGCGGCTGATAAGTTACCTAAGGTGACTGAAGTTCGTTTGCGTCGTTCACGTTTAGACCGCGTAATAGGTCATCACATTGATGATGCTAAAGTAACTGATATTCTGACTCGCTTAGGCCTTGATGTTAAAGTAGAAAATGACAGCTGGAGTGCAGACGTACCTAGTTACCGTTTTGATATTCGCATTGAAGAAGATTTGATAGAAGAAGTTGCGCGCGTTTACGGTTACAACAGTATTCCAAATGTGGCTCCAACTGCAAAACTTAAGATGACCACTCATAACGAAGCGAGCATTGCACTAAGCAAATTCCGCAATACGTTAGTAACACGTGGTTACCAAGAAGCGATTACATACAGCTTTGTTGACCCTAAGGCACAAGCTATTTTGCATCCTCAAAGTGACGCACTTGTTCTACCGCATCCTATTTCAATTGAAATGTCAGCCATGCGTGTTAGCTTAATGCCGGGTCTATTAGCATCTGTTGCATACAACCAAAATCGTCAACAACCACGTATTCGTTTATTTGAGCATGGTCTTAAATTTATAAGCGATGAAAATGCAGAAAATGGTGTATACCAAGTGCCTGTTATTGGTGGCGTTATTACTGGTTTGGTTCATGGCGAACATTGGGTTGAAGAAAAGCGCAATGTCGACTTTTATGACTTAAAAGGGGATGTTGAGGCATTACTTGCGATCACTAACGATGTAAGTCGCTTTGAAATTAAAGCAGAGCAGTCAGATGGACTTCATCCGGGCCAGTCAGCTATTATTTATGTTGACGGTAAAAAGGTTGGTTTTTTTGGTGCATTACATCCTCAAGCGCAAAAGTCGTTAGATATCAATAACGCAACTTTTGTATTTGAAATTGAAATGTCAGCAATTGAAAAAAGAAATTTACCACAAGCAGAAAGCGTGTCTAAATTTCCTTCAAACCGTCGCGACATCGCGATTTTAGTGGCCGACAGCGTTAAATCTGGTGATATTTTAAACGCCATAGAAAAAGTTGGCGGAAATCAATTGGTTGACCTAAACTTATTCGATGTGTATAAGGGCAAAGGTATTGAGCCAAATTATAAGAGTTTGGCGATTGCTCTAACACTGCAAGCGGTTGATAGAACACTCGAAGAGAAAGATATCAATCTAGTAGTTGATAACGTGGTGGCCGAATTGGCCGAAAAGTTTAATGCATCGTTGAGGGACTAGATATGGCGCTTACTAAAGCCGACATAGCTGAACACCTATTTGAAAAGCTCGGGATCAATAAAAAAGATGCCAAAGATTTAGTTGAAGCGTTTTTTGAAGAAATCCGCTCAGCGCTAGAAAAAGGAGAGCAGGTTAAGCTTTCTGGATTTGGTAACTTTGATCTTCGAGACAAAAAAGAAAGACCAGGGCGTAATCCGAAAACAGGCGAAGACATTCCTATTTCGGCGCGTCGTGTTGTCACCTTTAGACCGGGTCAAAAATTAAAGACTCGTGTTGAAGTGGGCACCAGCAAAGCAAAATAAAAAAAGGCAGCGAAAGCTGCCTTTTTATTTATTCCTCGCATAACTCTGCTTAAGCGGGGTTTATTATTATCTAAAATTCTCTAGGTGATACAAATTCACCCTCTAATACTTGTTGATAGGTTTGCTCGGCAAGTGAATCAAGTCCAGATAAGTTTTTACCAGTACTTAAGAGTTCCTGCTCTATTTCAAATAGATCTATATTTTCGATTCCCGACATTTGCGCTACTTTTGAAAATATATAAGCATGTTTAAATTTATCATGTTTATAAAACAGGCTGATAAGTGATGTGTACACCTCAGGATTGGGTATGCGCCCTTTTTGATTTAACTCTAGCGTTTTATAGAGCAAATCAATCGTTTTTTCGTCATCAAACTTAATGTAATACGACGCTAAAAAAAACTGCATTTCAGCACTTTGTGTAACACTAGGATCGTCTTCTATAGCCAATAGCTTATTTAATGCACCTTGATTATTGTTTCTGGACCAATGGTAATAAAGTAAACCGGGGTGATTTGTATCAATAGTGTCTTGATAAAGGCGCGTCATTTCTTTAATGCTAGTGAGTTGTCCATCTATGCGAGACGTCTTCTTAGCTTTGAGCTTTATGTGCTCAATTTTAGCCGCCAGTGTTATACATTGGTTGTATGTTTCAAATTCTTTTAATAATTGATATTTATTTTCATCCGTTGGCTCTTTGTATTCACTGTAACGCTTTAAGATAACTTCAGCACGCTCGTCTTTACAATGGCTGTCTTTGTTTAAATCAGAACAAAAGCCGGGTGTTTCCTTACAAACTTTTGCTAGCGTCACAGGTTCTTCACAACCCGCTAATGTTAGTAATCCAAGTAGTAAACTTGCTCTTTTTAGCATTCCTAAACCCCAAATAAATATCTACGCAGCCATTCTAGCGCAATCATTTAACGCCTAACAGTAGAGAATAACTTCAGATTAAATTAGAATAGCCGTGCCTGAAGTGCATTACTCTCAAAATATAGTGCACTTTTAAAGGCTATCCGTTCAAAATGATAAACTTAGGTAAATAAAATGACCTCATCTCACGAGTTAGAATACACAAATAGTTGGCAAGAGCGCCAAGATTACGCTGAAAGCATGCAACCTATCATTGGTAAACTTTACCGTAATCGTGGTATTGAAATTGCCGTATATGGCCGTCCTCTCGTAAATGCCAGTACTATTGAAATTATTAAATCTCACAAAACTGTTGCGCAATTTGAAGGCACAAAATTACGTTTACGTGAAAGCTTCCCGTTTTTAGAAGCAATCAGTAAAATGGAATTAAACTCTGCTCGTATTGATATTGGTAAGCTTGCATACAGCTATTTATACAGCGACGTTGCTAATGGCCGTTCAGTTGAAGAGTTCGTTAAAGATGAATTAGCAGAAATAGCCGATTCAACAGTGAAAGAACCTCGCGATGTAGTTCTTTATGGTTTTGGTCGTATTGGTCGTTTGCTTGCTCGCTTATTAATTGAAAAATCGGGTCCTTACGCCGATTTACGTCTACGTGCAATCGTTGTGCGTGGTGGTAAAGAAGGTGACCTTGAAAAGCGCGCTAGTTTATTACGTCGCGATTCAATTCATGGTCCATTTAATGGTTCAATCACCATTGATAAAGAGCGCAACGCGATTAAAGCGAACGGCAGTTACATTCAGGTTATTTATGCAAACTCGCCTAGTGAAATAGATTACACCCAATACGGTATCGATAATGCGTTAATTGTTGATAACACAGGTATTTGGAAAGATGAAGCAGGCCTTGGTCAGCATTTAGAGTGTAAAGGCGCAGCTAAAGTATTATTAACGGCACCGGCTAAAGGCAATATTAAAAACATCGTATATGGTGTAAATAACCAAGATATTTTATCTGAAGATAAAATTGTTTGTGCAGCAAGCTGTACAACAAATGCAATAACACCAACATTAAAAGCGTTAAACGATAAGTTTGGTATTAATAATGGTCACGTTGAAACGGTTCACTCATACACAAACGATCAAAACCTAATTGATAACTATCACAAAGCCGAACGTCGTGGTCGTGCCGCAGCGCTTAACATGGTAATAACTGAAACAGGCGCAGCAAAAGCTGTATCTAAAGCATTGCCAGAGCTTGAAGGTAAGTTAACAGGTAATGCTATTCGTGTTCCTACGCCTAACGTATCGCTTGCTATTTTAAACTTAAACTTAGCAACTAATACATCAGTTGAAGAACTAAATGCATTTTTACGCGATACAGCGCTGCACTCAGATTTACGTGACCAAATTGATTACACTGCATCAACAGAAATAGTGTCTACCGATTTAGTGGGTAGCCGTTATGCAGGTGTTGTTGACTCACAAGCGACAATTGTTGACGATAATCGTATTGTATTATACGTATGGTACGATAATGAATTTGGCTATAGCTGCCAAGTAGTACGTTGTATGCGAGATATGGCTGAAGTGTCATTCCCAAGCTTACCACGCTAATGTATATGTAGTATTTAAAAGCCAGCGTTTAGCTGGCTTTTTTAATGTGCAATCATTTTTAAAGTGTATGCCTTGTGCTACGCTTTGCTTATTAAAATACAGTGCGTGTTAGAGTTATAAAATACACTGTATTTACTGCGAGTAGTATTATTCGTGGTGTTAGTTCTGCGAGTTAAAATGCAGATGGGCTTATTCAAATTAAAGGTTTTTTCATGAAAATCAGTAGTAATTTCGACAGTGGTAATATCAAGGTAATTGATGCAACCGATCCGCTTAATATTCAATTAGAGATTAATAACGACCACAACTCTGAATTTTATCAGTGGTTTCACTTTCGATTAGAAACAACGCCTTACCAATTACATAAGCTTAATATTAATCAGCTTGAAAAATCAGCATACCCAGATGGGTGGGAAGGCTATCAAGCAGTCGCATCTTACGATCGCCAAACATGGTTTCGTGTTCCATCAAACTATGAAAATGGCACGCTAAGTTTTGAAATAGAGCCAGAGTGCGGCAGTGTTTATTTTGCTTATTTCGCACCATATAGCTATGACCGCCATTTAGATTTATTGTCGTGGGCGCAAACCCAAGGTGCTTGCCAACTTCAAACGTTGGGTGAAACACTTGATGGGCGCGATATGAGCGTATTAAAAATTGGCGAGCCAAACGAAGATAAAAAAGTAATTTGGGTAACAGCACGCCAGCATCCAGGTGAAACTATGGCAGAGTGGTTTGTAGAGGGATTACTTCATAAGTTACTTGATGATGAAGACCCACATGCTGCCGCATTGTTATCAAAGGCTGTATTTTACATCGTGCCAAATATGAACCCAGATGGCAGTGTACGTGGTCATTTACGTACTAATGCTAAAGGTGTTAACTTAAATCGCGAATGGCAAACACCTAGTATGGAAAATAGCCCAGAAGTGTATTTAGTCCTAAATAAAATGCGCGAAACAGGCTTAGATATGCACCTTGATATTCATGGTGATGAAGCCATTCCTTATAACTTTGTTGCTGGCAGCGAAGGTATTCCAAGTTACGATGAGCGACTTAAAAACTTAGAAGACAGCTTTAAAGCGGCGTTATTAACAATAACACCGGAGTTTCAAGACGAACACGGTTACCCGAAAGATGAGGCAGGCCAAGCTCTTTTAACAGTTGCATCGTCGGCAACGGCTGAAGAGTTTAAAGCGCTTACATACACAATTGAAATGCCATTTAAAGACAATAACGATTTACCAGATCCTGACTACGGCTGGTCAGATCGTCGCTCGTATCAGTTTGGTCAAGACACGTTAGCAGCCATTGTTAATGTGGTTGATACGCTAAGATAGAGTACTGATAAAAGGCATCAATTATTGATGCCTTTTATACACAAATTTAAAATTAGTTAATATGTAAAATCGTTTTATAAATTCCTTCAATCAGAAGTCTATTTAAATTACTTTCTATAAACCTCCATTATATTCAAACAAACCAAATACTGGTTAAATAACCCTCAAATAATACGTCGAAGCGCACGTTTTATCTGTAAATATGAAAATTAAGTGTTAACAAAGTTAGCTCACTTAAGTTAATATCAATAACAATCGAATTAAAGGTAGGCATATTTAAGCCCGATTTTTAATCGTTTCATGTCGCGCATTCTGAGTAGCTAAAACAGAGTCTCGTAATTCATAATAAAAAATATAACTATAGAGGATATCCATGGAAGCTTTTGTAAGCGCTGTTAATGATGTTGTTTGGAGTAATGCCCTTATTTACTTATGCCTTGGCGCGGGCTTGTTTTATTCTGTATTAACTCGATTTGCCCAAGTCAGACATTTTAAAGAAATGTGTAAATTACTTTTTAGTCCTAACACATCTGAAAAAGGTATTTCTTCTTTTCAAGCACTTGCAGTGTCTCTATCGGGGCGAGTCGGTGTTGGTAACATTGCAGGTGTTGCTGCTGCTATCGGTTTTGGTGGCCCAGGGGCTATTTTCTGGATGTGGGTTGTTGCATTTTTAGGTGCAAGTACAGCCTTCGCTGAATCAACTCTTGGTCAAATTTATAAAGAAGAAGAAAACGGTCAATATCGTGGTGGTCCAGCGTATTACTTTGACCGTTGTTTAAAGCAAAAATGGTTAGCTATCTTATTTGCTATTTCTGCCGTTGTTGCGTGTGGTGTTTTCCTACCCGGTGTACAAGCAAATGCGGTGGGTAACGCATTTACTCAAGTATTTGGCGACGGTACTATGGTGTCGACCAGCTTTGGCGATGTAGGTAGCTTTAAGCTAGTTGCGCTGGCTATTATTCTTATCGTTTTAGCATTTATCATTTTTGGTGGTATAAAACGTATTGCCAACTTTACTCAAATTGTTGTGCCATTTATGGCTTTGGGCTACATCGTGCTTGCCTTAATCGTAGTGTTTTTACACATCGATAGAGTGCCTGATATTTTTGCTATGATAATAAGCGACGCCTTTACAGCTCAAGCCGGATTTGGAGCTGCAATTGGCTGGGGTGTAAAACGCGGAATATATTCAAATGAGGCGGGTCAAGGTACAGGTCCTCATGCAGCGTCTGCGGCAGAAGTAGACCACCCAGCGCAACAAGGTTTAGTTCAGGCTTTTTCAGTGTACGTAGATACCATCTTCGTATGTACTGCAACTGCACTGATGATTTTGTTAACACAACAATACAACATTGTTGGCGAGCTACCAGCTGGTCAATTTATTGTACAAAATGTTGATGCAGCAACTGAAGTAGGCTCTGCAGCATTTACGCAAATGGCTTTGTTTAGTGTATTTGGCGGTTTTGGTGAGGCATTTGTAGGTATTGCGTTATTCTTCTTTGCGTTCACTACTATTTTAGCTTATTACTTCATTGCAGAAACAAACATTGCTTACTTAAATCGTTACTTTAAAGGAAGTATTCCTCTGGTTATTGTGAAGTTTGTGATCATGTTTATGGTGGCGTACGGAATGGTTAATAGCTCTGGGTATATTTGGAGCATTGGTGACATAGGTGTAGGCTTAATGGCGTGGATCAACATCTTAGGCATTTTAGCTATTTTCTTTGTCGCAAAACCGGCACTGTTATGTTTAAGCGATTACGAAGAGCAAAAGAAAAAAGGCGGTAAAATTACCTTTGACCCAATTAAGTTAGGTATAAAAAACGCTACTTTCTGGGAAAAACGCCTTGAAAAACAATCTAAAGATCCTGAGTAATTTAATATACAGTGTACTTGCAAGTTTGATTGGCTAAACGGGTTTAAACCAATAAAAAGAAAGTTACATTATCTGTTATTGCTTTAAATTCAAAAAAGACAACAACAAATAAAACAAGTACAATAAAGGCGCCGCAAGGCGCTTTTTTTATGCGTAGTATGGAGAGATGTATGGCGATTATTCGTTGCCCAAAATGTGCAAAATCAATTTCAGATAAATACAAGCAATGTCCGCATTGCGAAAGTAACATTTCAGAGCTAAATGACGAGCAGGTTCAACAACTTCAGCGCGAACAGCAAATTAAAAAAAAGCAGATGTTTATAAATCACTCTTTCCTAGCACTTATTTTATTTTTGGGTGGTTTTTTCTGTTTATATTTTTTACAACCGCAAAAAGAAACCCTTGAGTGGTATGCTTACACCATCGCCATTGGCGTGGGGTGCATTTGGTATCTTATTAACCGTATTATTTTAGTGACTCTTAAAAAGAAAAGATGACATGAATATCGATAAACTCGTAGAAAATATTACTCCAGAATTATTTGAACGCCTGCAATATGGTGCATCCACTGGCAAATGGCCAGATGGCACTGTGTTATCAGATGAGCAAAAGCAACAAACAGTGCAGTTGGTTATGTTGTATCAAGCAAAGGTGGCTCAATCGAACGAGCAATTTACGATTGGTGCTAATGGTGAAATGATCCAAAAGACAAAAGCGCAACTACAAAAAGAATTCAAATCAGACAACGAAATAGCTAGGTTTAGTGAACATGATCTTTAAGCACCTTTTTACGCCAAAATGGAAACACCCTAAGCAACAGGTACGTCTTGATGCAATTGAAAAGCTAGATACGCAGCGCGATGCAAGTATTTTAAATACACTTGCATTAGAAGACAGCTCTGCAGAAATTCGCCGAAAAGCGCTTCAAAAGGTAAATGATTTACCACTTTGGTGGAAAGCCTATAAGCAAGACCAAGCGTTGAAGGATATAGCTGAGCAGCAGATATCTAACGCGGTTTTAAACAGTGAAAGCACACTAACACCGCAAATTAAAAGTGAATATATAGAACGCTTTGCACCTGTAAAAACATTAGAAAAACTAGCGTTTGCAGAGAAAGAACTAAAAGTTCGCGTTAAATTACTTAAGCGTTTAGCAAACCCAAAATTAGTAGAAAAAGCTTTTAAAGAAGGCGGTGAAGAACTACAAAAGCAGCTAGTGGAGTTAGTTATTAACCACCAGCTTACCAAACCACTTGCTAAACATGCTGAAGGGGAAGCGAAAAGCACCCTTGATACGCATATTGAAAATGAGCGTCTGGCCAAAGAGATGCCACAAGAAGTTGAAAATTCAACGCGCGTTATTTTAGCAAAACTTAATGCGTTACGTGAAAAAACAGACTTTGCGTTGGTAAACCCACAAGCTGCTGAATTAATGGCTCAATGGCAAGCATTAGAGCTTAAATGGCTATCAGCAGAGCGTATAAAATCGCTAGATGAAAAGTACATAGCTATTACCAGCAAGCTTGATACTCATATAGCGCAACTTAAAGCTGAGCACGATAAAGAACAGCAACGTTTAGCATTAAAACAGCGTCAATTATTGGCATTAGCAACGCTTGAAGCATTAAGTGATGAAATTGAAAATGCGCTTCAATTAGGTTTAGAAACCCCAGAGCAAATTCAACAAGATTGGCTTGACGCTAAAGTAGCCCAAGCAAAACAAGCGATCACAGAGACTGAGCTTGAAAATAACGCACAGTTTAAAGCGGTAATCATAAGGCTTGAGACTTTATTTTCACAAGTGGCTAAATTACCCGAACTAACAACGGTAATTGCGCAATATAAAGAGGCATTGACCGCCTTACAACAAGTTGAACCAGCGCAAAGCATTGAGCAATATGACGATATTCTGTCATCGTTTAATCAAGCGTTTAAAGAAGCGCGTGGGCATATAGCTATGCTAGATAGCGCACTGCAAGGCAAGTTTAAAACTGAGTTAAACGCGTATAAAAAGCAGTTTTTAGTACCAATGAATGAGTTAGTTAAACCGCTTGAAAAAAATCAAAGCCAAGCAAAGCGAAAAGCTCGTGATGTTAAGCGCTTAATTGAAGAAGGCCGGTTCAATGTGGCATTTGGTGTATTTAAAGGTTTTGAAGAGCTATTTAATACATTAACAGCACGCTACCAGCACCCGCTTGAAAATATTAAAGCAGAGCTAGAGCAGCAGCTTGCTGACGCAAAAGATTGGCAAAAATACGCCGCTGCACCAAAGCGTGTTGCGTTACTTGAAGAAGTAGCCACGTTAACTGAGCAAGAATGTACCGACCCGCAACAACGTGCAGAACAAGTAAAAATGTTTCGCACACGTTGGAATGAGCTTGGCCGTTTAGATACAGATGAAGAAAAACAACAAGGTGTTCAGTTTGACGAACATATTGAATTGTTGTTTGCACCTTGTCGTAGTTACTTTGCCGAGCAAGAAAAAAATCGCGATGCAGCGAAGTTACAACGTGAAAGCATCATTACTGATATGCACGCGCTTAGCACAGAGCCTACTAGCGAAGAAGGCTTTGATTGGAAACAGTTTGAAAGCCAATACAATAGGCTAAATAAAGCATGGCGCAGTGTAGGAAAAGTTGACCCTAAAACATATCGAGTTTTAAATGAACGCTATAAAAATGAGCAACAACAGGTGCTTGGTTTATTAAATGCGTTTCATAAAGGTAATGCTGCGCTTAAAAATGATTTAGTAGAACAAGCACAGCAACTATCACAAAGTGACGACTTAGCAAGTGCTTGCCAGACGTTAAAGCAAATGCAGCAGCAATGGCAAACAATTGGCTTTGCGGGCTTGAAAGCTGAAAATGCGTTGTGGCAAAAGTTTCGTCAATATAACGATGAAGCATTTAGTAAGCGCAGCACTGAATTTGAGCAACAAAAGCTTGAACAGAATGAGTCAGACAAGCAAGCCGCTGCAGAGCTTGCTGAATTAGAAGCGGTACTAGAGGCGGTTGAACAACGTGCGCAACTTCATGACCTAGAAACGAAGGTAAAGGGTTATGCACAATTCAGAACGCTTGCGCCAAAAGTGACTACTTTGCTTAAAGCCATAGATGAAAAAGTGTCATTGCTTATCACTAAATCAGAGCAGGCTAACTTAGATGCCTTACTTAATGCGCTTCAAAATAATGAAGAAGTACCTGCTCAGTATCAAGCACCGCTAAAAACAACGCTTAACGAAGAGCAACTTGTAACGCGTATGGAAATTTTAGCAAATGTGAGTTCGCCAAATGCATCACTTAGAATGGCAGAGCAAGTTGCTATGCTTGATGATAAACACCGTGGCGATCATGCTGATTTAAATTATTATTTAAAACAGTTGCTCGCGCTCAGTAACGGTTCAGTTGAACCTGACACACTAGCTCGATTAAAGACGACACTTGCAGCTTAATCATTAACATTACTTTAAATGTTGATTAAAACTTTAAAAGGCCGCTTAAATAGCGGCTTTTTATATCAACCAAACAAAGGATTTACCATGAGATTTTTATTACTTATTACTACGCTTTTTTTAACTGCCTGTAATAGCACGCAAGGTGTATCGGTATATTCATTTACAAATGCTGAAGTAGAAAGCGTATTAGCTAAAGAGTTGCCAAAATTAAGCGAAAAAGTAAAGCTAATGGGATTACCTGTTCAGCTTAACGTTAATGATTTAAGTGTTGATATAGGGCCAGATAATCGTGATGTTGTTTTACTTGGCGCTGACTCTAGCGCAGAGATCAACGCTTTTGCACTTAAGTACCCAATTCGTTTAAAGCTTAAAATAGAGGGCAGCCCATTTTACGATAGCGAGAAAAAAGCAGTGTTTTTGCGTAATATTAAACTACTGGGCTCAAGCGTTGATGCTGGTGGCTTTAGAGGCAACATTGGCGCGCTTGACGATCAAGCAATGGGTGTAATCAATACCTTTTTGGCTAACAACCCTGTATATACGTTAAACATGAACGATCCTAAAATGATGCTATTGAGCAAATTACCACTCGACATGAAAGTATCGCAAGGTGCAATTAAACTGGTTCCTAGATTATAAATAACCAGGCTAATCAGATCGGCCCGCCTTAATTAATCGTATTAAATAACCTAACTATAAGCTAATTAGGTTCATTATATTATGGCAGCACCGCGTAACGTGCCCACATCGAGACTTTCTCGTTTTGCAAAATTAGGCTCATTAGCAACAAGCGTTGCGGGTAATATGCTGGTTGATGGCGCTAAAAGTGCACTAACAGGTAAAGGGTGGGATAACAAACGCTTACTTCTGCAGCCTAAAAATATTGAAAAACTTGCTGTGCAGCTCTCTCACTTACGCGGAGCAGCAATGAAATTAGGCCAGCTTCTATCTATGGATGCTGGTGACTTGCTCAGTCCTGAGCTCGCCCAGTTACTCGCTTTGTTGCGCTCTGACGCAAATCCAATGCCGCATAAGCAGCTGGTTGAAGTTTTAAAAGAACAATGGGGGGACGACTGGCTTTCTCGTTTTTCTCATATTGAACTCAGACCTTTTGCAGCGGCTTCTATTGGGCAAGTGCATTTAGCGTATCAAGAAAATGGCGATAAGCTCGCAGTTAAAGTTCAGTACCCGGGTATTGCAAAGAGTGTTGAGAGCGACGTAGATAACGTGATTACGCTGTTAACCCTATCGCGCCTATTACCTAAAGATCTCGACATTAAACCCCTTGTGAATGAGGCTAAGGCACAATTACTTGCAGAAGCAGATTACCTGCGAGAAGCAGATTATTTAATACGTTACAAAAATGCACTCAACGGCAATGCTCACTTTAAAGTGCCTGATGTTTACACTTCGCACAGTACGCAGCAAGTGCTTACAATGGAATATGTTAATGCTGAACCCATAGAGAGCATCACAGAGCAGCCACAAAGCCAGCGAAGTTTTGTTGCTGAGCAGCTTATTAATTTATTTTTTAAAGAAATGTTTGAATTTAAACTCATTCAAACGGATCCTAACTTTGCTAATTTTCATTATCAAACAGAGACACAAAAAATCGTTTTATTTGATTTTGGTGCAACGCGAGAAATATCAACCGAGTTGAGTTCAGCGTATTTGGCACTATTTAAAGCAGGTAGCGATAACAGCCGAGAGGGCGTATTAAAAGCAGCATCGCAAATTGGTTATTTTAAAGATGACATTATGGATAATTATAAAAATAACGTAATCGACTTGTTTTTAATGGCGTGCGAACCGCTCAGGCATGATGGTGAATTTGATTTTAAACATAGCCAGTTAGCACTTAAAATTAAGGATGCTGGGCTTGCACTTAGTGCTCAATCACAGCAGTGGCACACTCCACCCGTCGATGCGTTGTTTATACACCGAAAACTAGCCGGTTTGTATTTAATAGCTGCTCGTTTGGGGGCAAAAATTGATGTGCGTGCGCTTTTTAGTCATTTCGCATAAATGCTGAGCTAATATCGATACAAAGTTACTGGTGCAGTAATGTGTTAAAGTTGTCATAATACTCGTGATATTTCGCGAGGCGTAGTTATGATAAAGCAATTTTTAAACGATCCAAAGTTATTACTTAATGCCGTGGGTGAGGGAATTTACGGATTCGACTTGTCTGGAAACGCTGTATTTGTAAACCCAGCAGCAGAGCGCATGACAGGGTGGAAGGCAGAGGAGCTACTAGGAAAAAAAATACATCAATATCATCACCATACTCGTGCCGATGGCACGCCTTACCCTGCAGATGAGTGTCAAATTTACTGTACCATGTTTGATGGTAAACGCCGTGAAGTTAACAATGAAGTGTTTTGGCGCAAAGACGGTAGCTCGTTTGCTGTTGAATATACATCCACCCCAGTGTATCGAAAAAATCAACTTATTGGTGCCGTTGCTATTTTTCGTGATATATCGCAGCAGCAACAAACCCAAAATGATTTACAAAACGCACTTAAAAAAATAAAGCAGCTGAGTGAGCAGTTAAAAGACGAGAATAGCTATTTAATAGCAGAGTTAAATCAGGACTGGCAAGACTCTGGGCTTGTAGGGCAAAGCCATGTGTTCCAAACCATGTTAGATCAAATCAAATTAGTGAGTGAAACCGACACTACCGTGCTTATTCTGGGAGAAAATGGCACAGGTAAAGAGCTAGTAGCACGCAATTTATATAGGTTAAGCAAACGCAGCAAGCATGCCTTTATTAAAGTAAATTGTGCAGCTTTTACACCGAGCTTATTGGAGTCTGAGCTGTTTGGGCATGAGAAAGGCGCTTTTACGGGGGCTAACGAACGTCGTAAAGGCCGATTTGAACTGGCCGATAAAGGCACACTTTTTTTAGATGAAATAGCCGAATTACCTCTAGAATCACAAAGTAAGCTACTAAGAGTGCTACAAGAGCAAGAATTTGAACGGGTTGGTGGTAGCCAAACTTTGAGTGTAAACATTCGAGTTATAGCGGCTACAAACCGCGACTTGTGGCAAATGGTGCAAAAGGGCAGTTTTAGAATAGATTTATATTATCGACTTAATGTATTTCCTATTAAAGTGCCAGCCCTCAGAGAGCGAAAAGAAGATATTCCTTACTTATGCAGCAACCTCATACAGCAATTAAATAAACGCTTAGGGAAGCAGTTAAAAGGGCTAAGTAAAAAAGCAGTTACTAAGCTTCAAGCCTACGATTGGCCTGGTAACATAAGAGAGCTGCAAAATGTACTGGAGCGAGAAGCCATTTTGTCTAAACAATCTGTTTTACAGCTCAATCAACCACTCAATGGTGACACTACTCAAAATGTTGACGAGTCTCTTACCCTCGATGAGGCTCAAAGGCTGCATATAAGCCGTGTTTTAACACTGTGTAACGGGCAAATTTCGGGAAGTAAAGGTGCTGCACTTAAGTTAGGGTTACCTGAAAGTACACTTCGCTCAAAAATGAGAAAGCTAGGAATTAATAAATAATCGCGATATATAACGTTTTTCGTTATATGTCGCGATTGGTAAAAGCGTGTAAATTATAAAGTTATTTAATATCAATAGATTAAATAAAGTTTCAGTTTGGTCTGAAAGTTGCAAATACTTAAACAACATCCGTTCTAATTAAGTAAGTAACATGAAGTTTGATATTAAAGAGCAAGACATGATCATTAAGCCCTATAACTCAGGGCCAATTTATATTCGCGAGCAAAAAGGCTTTTTTCAACGTATACGCCGTAATTTAGGCTGGTTGCTAATGTTAACGTTTATTGCCATTCCATGGATTCAATATAACGGTCAGCAGGCTGTACTGTTAGATGTCGCAACACAAACCTTTACTATTTTTGGATTAACACTTCTTCCTCAAGACTTTATGATTTTAGCCATGCTTTTTATGGTGGGAGCCTTTGCGTTATTTTTTGTTACTAATTGGCTTGGCCGAGTTTGGTGCGGTTACACGTGCCCGCAAACAATATGGATGTTGATGTTTACATGGGTTGAGCAACGAATAGAAGGTACACGCAATCAGCGCATTAAATTAGATAAGTCAAAATGGACATTTAGCACGTGGCGTAAAAAAATAGCTAAACACAGCGCGTGGATAGTTATTTCGGTTTTAACAGCGACCTCATTTATGGCGTATTTTATTCCGGCTAAAAATTTATACCTAGGCATGCTTACGTTTGATTGGTCTGGCATTACCACATTTTGGGTGCTTTTTTTTGCTGGGTGTACGTACGGTAATGCTGGTTTTTTAAGAGAAAAAATGTGCACCATTGCATGCCCGTATTCTCGTTTTCAGTCAGTGATGTTTGATAAAGATACCTTAGTTGTTACTTATGATGCTGAACGAGGAGAAAACCGTGGACCAAGAAAGCGTAAAGCTGATCCAAAGTCATTAAACCTAGGCGATTGTGTAGACTGTAATTTATGTGTGGAGGTATGCCCTGCGGGTATTGATATAAGAAATGGCTTGCAATATGAGTGCATAAACTGTGGTTTATGTATTGATGCCTGCGATGACACAATGAATAAGTTTGGCTACGACAAAGGCTTAATTAAATACGCGAGTGAAAAACAAATGGAAGGTAAAAAAACCAACCCATTTAGATTAAAGCTTGTTGGCTATGGCACGTTAACTGCCTTACTTATCCTATCGATGTTTGCATGGATGATGCAGCGTACACCCATAGAGGCCTCAGTGCTTCGTGATAGAAACGCACTCTACAGAGTAAATTACGAGGGCTTAGTTGAAAACCCATACACACTAACCATCATTAACAAAACACAGCAATCAATGCACTACACAATCGCTATTGAGGGGTTACCTGGGGCAACGCTTAAAAGTCCAAAGGCAACACTCGTACAACCTGGTTTAATGAAAAAAATACCGGTTACGGTTACCGCTGATGGTTACGATATTAAACAAAAAGTAAGTAAATTAAGGTTTGTAGTTACTGCGCAGGAAGATGCGAGTATTACCATCACCAAGGACAGTCAGTTTTATAAAAACTAAGTAGTTAAACGCCAAGTTGATTAAATAATTAATCCGCTTGGCTGTTTTTAAGGTGCTTAATAACGTATTGCTTGGCACTTTCAACCTCACTAAATATACATTTAGTGCCGTCTCTGCCAACGCTATTTAAAACCCGCGACATTTGACTGATTGCGATGGCCGATGTCATTACATACGCGCTGATGAAGCAATTTGCAGCTTGCATTTTTTTGCCAATTTTAGTGAGCAATAACTCGGCTTCAGGCGTCGCTGCTAATACCTTTCGTGAGTCGCTAATATAGCCCCAGGGGTTGCCGTTAAATTGTGCAGTAGTATTAATGAGCTTTTCACCATACACACTTAGAATATCGGTATCGATGCTACCTGAAAATTCAGCAACAATTATGTTGTTATCTACATAAAAATTAACGTTGGCATAGTCATTTTTTAATGAAAAGTCATAATGCTCATTTTTATCTACTTGCAAGGCTTTCTCTCTATTTTATATGACAAACTTATTACTACGTTTAATAAAACACACTTATGATAAACGTAGCAACTAGTAATTTAGCCTTCATTTCGTAAATAATTTAAAGCACTATCAATAACAGCAACTTGCGCTAATATACATTGTTCACTATTGGCTGAAGGGCTATCTGGGTAAACCTCTGTTGTTGTTACAAAAGGAGCATCAGTAAAGCCCATACATAAACCTAATTTGCGTGCTGCGTAATTTATAACGCCAAATTGTTCCTGCGGTACGCCAATTAATGCATTGTTTTCATCGCTTGGTGCAATATGCGTAACCTCTGCAACGCCCTCAATAATCACTTTTTGAAATTCTGGCTCTGGCTTTTTACTGTCAGCAACTAAGTAAAACCCATCAGGAATATTCCAGTTTGTATTAGTTGTGCCTTCACGTGCTGCAAGCGCTGGCCTGAATTCACTGTTATCGGAGTCTGTTGTCTCGTGTAAATCAATGTGTGCTAGTAGATCAATATTTAATGATTTTACATAGGCCATAACAGCAGCAGACTCGTGTGCTGGGCTATTTTCGTAAAAGGAGCGGTTAGGATCTATTGCGCTTGGGTTCCAGCGATTAATTGTTTCATACCCCCAAGGGCTAATACAGGGAGTAATAATTATATTAAAGTGTTTTGAATGTTTTAAAGCAGAGGTTTTTGCAAATCTAAGCGCGCCATGTACACCACTGGTTTCGTACCCATGCACGCCACCGGTAATTAAAACCGTTGGTTTGGTATCATCAAAATTAGGTGTTTGCAGGGCATATAATGGATAACAGCCATCGTTGTAATTAAGCTCACCATATTGCTCAACCGTTAATGTGCCTTTAAGCTCGTTAATTAACGTTAACACTTCATTTTGGTAGCTACGCTTTATAACTTGGCTCGCAAGCCATTGAGCTTTATCGTCGTCGTTCCATTTAGTACCGGGTGTGCCAATTGGGTATGTGCTGTCAGTCATTATAAAGCCTTGGTATATCAATATTTAATGAAATAAAGCGCTAGCTTAACGCTGACTAAAATAGCCTGCAACTTAATGCGATGTATCGATATAATTGAGTTACTTCTTAAAAAACTAATCCAAAGCTGTAATAAATAAAAGTGAATTAAATACACCGTTAGTTATGTAAGCGAGGTATTTAGCCCAAGCCACTAAACTGATAAGCTTGTAGCGCATTTTGCCACTTTTAAGACTATTACTATGAGAAATCAAATTTTATTTAATAAATACATGCTATTAACAGCGATTTTTACACTAATAAGTACTGTGTTTTCGGTTGATTTAGCCGCGCAACAACAAAGCCAAACATTAGTCTTATTAGGATCAGAGCCACGCATGTGCGCTGAGAGTTCGTGTACTAGGAGTGAGAAGGTTGAAAATTTAACCCAAAAATTATACTCACCTACTATTAATAAAATAAAGCTCATAGCAAAAAACTGGCCAACCAGTAGCCTTTCTAATAAAGATGCGACACTAGATGTGCTAAAGCAATTACAAAAGAATGAACCTAAGCATGTGTCAAAGCAAAATTTACTGTGGCAGTGGCGTGACGTAGATAATTTGCAATTAGAAAGCTTATCGGTGCACGAATACAATTATGTGCTTGATATGCTCGAAGTGTCAGAAAGTAAGAATGATAAAAAAATGAATAGCAAAGCAATTAATACTTCACGCTATGAAAATAATGATATTTTACAATTTATTACTGGTAGCCTAAAAGTAAATAGCGCTAAACCGACCATGCTTGTTATTACTGCAGCGCGTCGTGATCCATACGCGTATGCTGAAGCGGCAACATCTCTTTTAGCAGAATCACAAATAAGTACCAAGTGGCTTGCATTAACGCCTGCACTTGCAAAGGCAATAACCACGGGTCGTTGCGATCAACTGCCTTCACTAAGAAACAGCGCTATGCAAGTGTATAACCGAGAGTCAATTTATCCTTCGCAAACTCAAACCGAATACGGCTTGTGTAAAAGTGGAGTAGTTGCATTAACCACATTAATAAAAAACAGTACCGGCGTTATGTTTCATAGTGGCGATACTGCGTTATTGCATAGCGTTTTATTTAATGATGAAAACGAGCCTTACCCATGGACAAATTCACTTATAACAAGCCCGGTTATTGTGGGAATAGGTGAGGGGAGCGCCATACAAGGTAATAGCTTAATTACAAATAAAAACGTAACAAGTACAAATGTACTAAAAGGGGAAACCCTGACCACTAAAAAGGGCTTAGCAACGTTTAATTATGGTGTGTTAAGTACGCACTTTAGTGAGCAAAACCAAACTTTTAAATTGGCCATGATGATTGACACTTTTAGCAACGGTAAAGCTACATCACAGTATGGTTTTGGTGTAGACGAGAATACCGCCTTGGTTGTCATAAAATCGCCAGAAGGTAATTTAATGACGGTCGTAGGTGAAAATGGTGTGGTCCATTTAACTCCCGAGGCAACAAACATTGCTGTGCATCCCCCTGAGCAAAAGACAAATTCAAAACCTCAAAAATACCGCTATTCTTATTGGCCCTCTGGCAGTGTAATTGATGTGAGCAATAACTCATTTACTTTGAGCGAGCGCACATTGGGGAAAACGTTGCCAGCAATTAAAATACCGCCTTTACCAGTTCAGCGTTTTGGGAGCATATTGACGGATGCTAAATTACGCTCTTTGACACAAGCTATGTGCCTCGCTCAAGAGCAAAGTGCGGTTGCTCAGCAAGATGAATTTTTAATTAGCCTGAATACAAATGCTGATACACGCTATGACCGAATAAACACCAAACCATTTGGTTGTGCTGTGAGTAATTTATCGCTGGTGGTCGAGTCGTATTAAGTTTAAGGCGTAAATATTTGGATTTTAAGTATCAGCTCGATAAAATAACCAGCATTACGTATAACCACTTTGCATAAAGCAGAGAAATTAAAAGAGTTTTAAAATGAATAATGAAAGTGATGTAATCGATAACTTAGCTGACTTAGAGGCTTTTTTACTGGAAGTTGAAAGTGGCGGCTATGGGTTAAAAGGGGTATCTGGCGTTGGTATGGCCACTAAAAACTCAGACTGTACCCGTTTTATTGCCGTATTTGATGATAAACAGCAGTTATTATTGGCCCGCGGTATCACCGAAGATGTATATACTAATGGGCAAGATATGGTTCGTAACGGTGTAAAGCCCAAACACTAGTTACATATAAATCAATAAGCGTTGTTTAGCGCTTTTTTTTTTGCAAAATTTAAAATGAGTTGAAACGTAAAGTAAGGCTTAGAAATATAAAAGGTAAGAAACCGATTTAGGCTAAATAAATGAAGGCTTTACTGCATAACTCCCATGTTAACGTATTTCGTTTACTAATTGACCATTTTCATATAATGCCGAGTATTGGCGTTTATGCTCTTCAAATAGGTAAGTTCTTAACTGCTCTTTTCCAGTATTAATACGCGTAATTTTTGCAGCCATTCCTGATTTATTTTGCCTAATAGGCTCTATATCAATTGAAATACACTCTTCGTTTGGTAATGTAAACTGCACGTTTTTCATATTACCCAGTCGGCTGTTATCTTTTAGAGGTTTTAAAAATATCCCTGTGCTAGATATAGACTCAATATAAAAACCTTCGCTTTTTATATTGAGCTGGCTCCAACGCCAACTGCGCTGTGTGCCTTTAGTATCAATAACTTCAGGCGCACTGAGTGTTGGGTTAATAACCCCAGAGGGATCTATTTCTAAATCAAGCGGAAACCACAATTGATAGTGCGCAACTTTTGCTAATAGCGTTAAGCTTGCATTACTTAATAGGTGCGCAATGCCTGCGGGTACACTACTTTGTAAAGTAAGCTTATGATTTGGTTTTACTTCCTGATCTTCTGGCTTAAATAAGTCAGAGATAAAGTTTAATTCTTCAGCTGAAAAGTCCATGTTCAACACCGTAAAAATAAAACCCTATCATATGTTAATTAAATAAAATGCTCAATAAGTGTGCAGACTTATTTGTTTTCTTTACTATAATGAAAAGTTTTGTTGGGATTTTCTGCGAATTAAACGTGTATCGTTAGCCGTGCTTGTTATATTTCATCCAGATTATGCTTAAGCGAATAACAATATACTTAAAGTATATTTAGCGCCTTCATGTGCTTTTAAAAACTAAAAAGGGTTTTGTTACTTTGTTGTTTTATTAAGTTAATAATCAGCACCTGGTGAAATGTCGACACGAAAGGATGGTTTTAAGATATTGCTGCATACTAAGTAAGGACCAATTGATAGGCACTGTTTTTTAGGCGCAATTTGTAGTCATTTAACCGCTGATTTAAGTAATCTCTAAGTAAATTTATTTTTCAGGTTAATACTTTTTTGAAGGTTAATTATAGAAACAGGAGGGAGTTATGAATTGGTCGGTATGGAGAGATTCGAACTCTCGACCCCTGCCACCCCATGACAGTTTTAGCCGTTGTATTTAAAGTTAAATTTAATCTAAACCATTGTTTATAATTAATTTTAGCTTTCTCGTGATTTCAGCAAGTTTCTAAAAATTAAGTTATACTGGCTACACATTGGCTACACGCTCGGGTTCAATATGGCAGATTTAACTTCAATAACACAAGCTAAACTATCGGCATTTAAAAAAAGTGCAACACCGCGACAACAGTTAGGGTGCGATAAAATTTCAGGGTTTTTCTATCTCAAGCTTTCTCATGGTGGCGCATGGCGATTGCGTTATACCGATTTACTTGGAAAGCGCAGAACAGCCACAATAGCAGACGCAAACATAAAACCCAGCCAAGCGGCAGCAGAGGCTATTTCATGGAAGGCCAAACTAAGAGAGGGTATCGATCCGCTTTCATATAAAGAAGGCCTAGCGCAAACACAACGCGAAGAAGAACAATTAAAGGCCGCAAAGACCTATTTAAAAGTCGGTGTGTTTTTTGAGGCAATCTATACCCCGCATAAATTAGATAATTACCGATATGGCGCAGGTACATTAAAAGTAATTAAACATAATTTTGAACACTTATTTAACCGCGAAATGGATAAGCTAAATAGCGCTGATATTTTACAGTGGTATAACAAACGCAGGGCTAAAGGCATAAAGCGCTCTACCTTAGTTCGCGATTTTGGCGCATTCAAAGCCATGCTTAATTATGCCGCCCAACCATTAAAAGGCATAAGTGAGCCTATTCTTAAAGTTAATCCAATTAAAAGCATTACTTTGCCAGCTTTAACTATTAAAGAGCAAGATGAGCTAGAGGCGCATAATGAAAAGCTTAGCCACCAGCGCGATATATTCAGCAATGAAGTTAAACAGCAAATAAACACAGGTTTAGCGCTTTACACTGAAAAGTTAAAACGTCAGAGGCGCTCAAGCATAGCCCACGGCAAAAGCCACCTTATTAATTTAGATAACTTAACGTACCCACACTGGTTTATTCCCTTTTGCCATATTGCACGTTTAACGGGTATGCGCCCATCTGATATATACGCTTTAAAATGGGAAAACTTACTGTTTAATCAATTCAACGACCAAACCACACTTAGCTTTACTCCCAGCAAAACCAAAAAGGCCGAGAATAGCCGAAAAATTAAATTCCCTGTTACGGGCGAACTAAAGCATGTATTTGATAGCTGGGCAGCACAACAAGAACAGGCTAAACATGGCTTAATATTCAAATCAGATCGCACTAACAAAACTTTAGAGCGTAAAGCCCACCTAAGACACTGGAAGCAGGTTAAAGCGCTTGGTGGAGTGTTAGAGGGATTAGATTTTTATTCGTTCCGCCATAACTTTATATCTGAGCTGGTGGCGCGTGGTGTGCCTGTATTAACTATTGCGGGTTTAGTCGGGCATAAGGACGGTTCAATGATTGCAGCTAACTATTTAAGACATGATGAACAAGATACGGCAAGCTATTTAGTGATTTTAGGTCAAAGTTGGAATGATATAAATAAGGAGTCCAAAATTGGAGCGCAGTAATATTACCATTGAAGAGTTGTTAAGAAAATTCTTAGAAAATTGTGTTTTATTACCGATAGCTAGTAAAAATCACAGTTTCATTTTTAGAGAGAGACAAATTTTAATTGATTACCTTTCAATAATTGCTTACCCAAATTTTGATCAGCAAGGAGCTAAAAAAAGAAGGGATTTTGTTGATGCAATTTACACAGCAATATTAAGAGAATATGGGTTGACTAACAAAACTGGCTTAAAGAATTATACAAATGGTAAATCATGGACATCTATTGATAAATCAATAGCCGCGGCGATGAAAAAAATTTATAGGGCGTTTGTTTTATTTCAATGCTTCGAGGAATTTACTACATACAAGAAACATGAACCAGATTCTATTTATTCATGGAATGACTTTCTGATTCGAGGTCTCGCATTCTATCAAAGCTATGAGGGGGGGTATGCCTTTGATCGAACTGAAATTAATTTTCAAGAACTAAAAGAAGATATAATCATGTATCCAGAAGATAAAACAAATAGGCATGGTGAATACACGACTGGGCTGAGAACAATCAGAGGGCATTGGAAGGAAGTTAGGAAAACCCTCCATTTGATAGAGGGGATAGTTAGCTGCTATCGATTAAAAGGTATCGATTCACTTCCCCATATAAAAAGTATGATCGATGAGCCTTTATGGATTTACGATGCAATTGAGAAAAGCGTAGAGGTGGCTGTCAGATATAGCTGTGATAATAAAGAAAAAAACCACCGGATTAATGTAGATTTTTCTGAATTTATTTTGGTTAATTCAAGGTATTAATCGACATATCTATAAGATAAATACAAAGTCGCAACTTTTTACACACCATCGGATAATCACATCTCAAATAATATGTAACCTCTTTTAACAAATGAGGTTACATTTATGAACTTAACAACTCCAAAAGATAATTTACGTTTAAAAGATGCGGCTGCTTATATCGGTGTGAGCAAGCCGACACTTTGGCGTTTGGCTGAGCAAGATCCAAACTTCCCTAAAAAAATCCGCATAAGTAGCCGTTGCTGTATCTATAGGCGATCTGATCTTGAATCTTGGCTAGCGAGCAAGGAGGTATAGCAATGA
This sequence comes from Pseudoalteromonas sp. APM04, assembly GCF_022809815.1. Classification (NCBI taxonomy): domain Bacteria; kingdom Pseudomonadati; phylum Pseudomonadota; class Gammaproteobacteria; order Alteromonadales; family Pseudoalteromonadaceae; genus Pseudoalteromonas; species Pseudoalteromonas sp. APM04. The sequence continues at coordinate 2,174,470 of NZ_CP094441.1, read as the reverse complement.
AATATTTATATGATTTCAACCTTTGTTATATCCCTAAACCAAATACTCAAGCATACAAATTACTCTTATTGCTTTTAGAGAGAGGTAAGGTATCAGAAGCTGAATTAACCCACATTTTTAGTGGTCGACAACGTAGCCCGCTGCAAAGCTTGGGAGGGGATACTTATTGCTGGAATATCATTAACCATACAAATGATAAAGGCGTGATTTTTGCGCGTAGCTTAGACCCAAGGCATAAATCGGGTTCAAAACTAGATGATGCGAAGGCAAGAGCTGAGAGGAAAAGTGAATACAAACGTGACTCTCATAAACTGGCTAAGCAAGGTCGGCTTAGAGAGCCAAAAGCCTTTATTGAATCAATTAGTGCAAAGTCAGAATTAGCTAATTTAGTGAGCAATGCTGCAAATGATGATTACTACAATCAACAAACCCAAAATGAAAAAGCCAATACAGCGCCAACTGTAAAGGCTTCTAGTTCAAATGCTGGTGATGAAAGTTTACAGACTAACCACCAGCCAAAAAAGGAGTCAAAAGAATGAGGCCTTTTAAAAGTTACAAACAAATAAAGCTTGCGGTTGATAAGTTACTTAAATTAGAAGTGAGTGTAAAGCTTAGCGATTTATTAATGATAATTGCATGTCTGATTTTACAGCTAGTAGTATCGATAAATTTATTAATTATCTTACTCAAGTCGGGGGCTTTATGAGAACAAATAAAAAAGCCCTCGTTAAAGGGCTGATTAAATCAATAGATTGCATGTTTAATTATACTCGAAATGAACAGCAATTGCTTAGCCGTTACATAAATACAAACTCATTAACTAATGCTGCTATTTCAAAACGAGGTAATTGTCATGCTTAATTTTTTACATGCTAAAAGTCACAATGTTACCGCTGATTTTACTTATATAAATTGGCATGAGCTAACACTCAAAATTGAAAGGCCTGAAAACTTAGGCGCAATAACACCCAAAGAAGCTAAAGCTAAATCGGCAGTTATAGCGGCTACCGATGCGCCCAATAAAACAAAAGAGTCTATTCTCTTACATGATAAGTTTACACTACTTAGGCTTGATTTAGACGATACTAACCTAGAGTTAAAGACTATTGCCGACATGCTAGAAAGTATGTGTATAGAGTCATACGTAATTCATACAACAGCAAGCCACCAGCAACAAGTCACAACAAATCGGTATAGAGTTTATATAGAACTAGCCGCTTCTATTACTTATGAGGTGTGGGCGGCTATGGAAAGCTATTTAAGCTATGTGTTCATGGCCGATGATTGCGCCAAACGCCCGCAGCAAATTATGTATTTACCTGTACGTTTAAAAGATGACAGCTATCAATTTAAAATTGCAGAAGGGAGGGCGCTGGATGTTGAAAGCTCTCAGCTTTACAAAGACGCACAAGCTTTTGAAGCAGAGCAAAACCAGGAATTAGAAAAGGCTACTAGCCTACCTGTTAAGCCAAGTTATCAAACTCAGTTAATAGGTAAGCAGGTATCTATTATCGATGCTGTGAACAGCGCTTACTCATGGCATGAGTTACTTATTCAATACGGTTACAAAGCACAAGGTAAGGCGTATTTACCACCAGAGTCCACCAGCAAACAGGCAGGTGTTTACATACTAACAAGTAATACAGATGGGAAAGAGCGGTACTATTCTCACCATGAAAATGACCCCTGTGCGACAGGCTTATGTTTAGATAAGTTCGATTTTATGGTGATGCGTTCTTATCAATGTGATTATAAGCGAGCGTTAAAACAAATTGCTGAAACGTATTTTCCTGAGTTGCACAAGCACAACTTAAAAGAATACAAAATCAATAAGCAAAACCAACGTAGTCAGACATTGTTTGCTGGAGATGGGGCTAAGTTATGAGCATAAATGTACCCGCACCACACAACAAGTACGAGATAGATTTACCACAAAATACGGAGTTAGACAGGCCATGCTTTACCGATCTAAAAGAGGACAGCAAAGGTAATGTTAGAGTATTAAACACAAATCAAAATTTAGCTGACTTAGGCAATTTTTGCGGTTTAGGGTTTAGACTCAATATGATGACCTTCAATAACGAAGTGTGTGATATTTTTGGCGACTTAATAGCCGATTCTTACGACAGTATTAATAGTAAACTAATCTCTGCTGCAAACATTTACGGCCTACCTGAAAAAGCGGTAAACACCCATTTAGTTGCTTTATGTGAAGAAACTAAATATCACCCAATAAAGCTATACCTTGATGACGAAAAATGGGATGGCAAAGAGCGCGTTAGTGCCGTTATTAGCTGTTTAAACGCTAAATATGAAGGGTTAGCCGACACAATATTAAAACACTGGCTGGTGGGCTGTGTGGCTTCTCTTTATGAGAAAAATTTTAATAGTAAGCTTGTGCCTGTTTTGCAGGGCAATCAGTCGTTTAGAAAAACGGCGTTTGTTTCTCGCTTTGCTGAAATAATACCACACGCTTTTTTAGAAGGGGCTGCTTTAAATCCCGATGATAAAGACAGTGTACTGTCGTGTATTCGCTCATTTATTGTTGAGCTAGGCGAGCTTGAACGTACCAGTAAAAACTCACAAGGTAGTTTAAAAGCGTTTATCACTAATAAAGTCGATACAGTAAGGCCACCTTATGCAAGGCTCGATATAAAAAAGCCACGGCAAACACATTTTATTGCCACGGTTAACGGTAGCGAGTTTTTAAAGGATGAAACAGGCTCAAGCCGCTTTGCTGTTATTGAAATGGAACAAGCCGCTAACATGAATACACTAAATGAGCTGTTAGGGTGGCACTATGACGGTACAGGCTCATTAAAACAGGTTGACGAGTCACAACTTAAACAGTTTTGGCTTGAGGTTAAGCAGCTTTATTTAGATGGTTATGGCTGGATGCTAAAAGACGAAGATTTGCAGCAAATAGCCAATGTTAACGACAGCTATCAAGATAAGGGTTTTGCATATAGTTACATTTACGATAATTATATAGCACCAGCGAGTAAGATAGACTTTATTAATGAAATAGATAGACCCCAATGTATAAATGGCTGGTTTGCAGCTGGCGAGTTAATTTATGAAGATAAAAAACTTAACTCTTATACAAGCGGTGTTGTAGGCAAGGCCTTGAGGCAGTTAAGCCGTGAAGGTTATCTACAAGCTAAAAAAGCAGGGGGGAATCAAACACGATACAAGCTAAGTAGTTAATAGCCGCTGCTTATATCAACTATTAGATTAGTTAGGCCAAGTTAAGCACTTAAAATTTACCTAACCCCGCTAAAGCCCTTTATTGAAAAGGGCTTTACTTATTTGTGTTAAGTAGTTAAGTAACTTTCTATAAATAATTTAAATAGCGGATTAAATAAGGGGAGTCAGTAATATTGATAAGGGCTACCGAGTATAGAAAAGGCTAATATAAAAAGTTAGCGATTTTACTTAACACCTAACTTAACTGTTTTTTATGATTTTAAAATCAAGATATTAGGAGCAGTTAAGAGTGAAGGTATGGCTTAACTAATTAAATAGTTGTAAATATTCACATGCTTGTATATTTTTATGGTTCATTCAAATAAAAGGGAAAAACTATGAAATATGGATTTTTAATATTATGTGCTTTATTTCTTACTGCTTGCGCTACTGCTAATTACACAACAGGCAGCGACTTTAAAACGGATAAAGTTGACCAAATAGAAAAAGGAGTTACAACTAAAGAGCAAGTTGCAGATTGGTTTGGTGAACCGTATTCAAAAACTGTTATTAATGGTAATCAAGTGAAGTGGCTTTATTTTTATTCTCAGGGAACATCGAAAGCTCAATCTTATGTTTTTACCATGAAAGTTCAAACCGAAGGCACTCAAAAAACATTAGATATATTGTTTGATAATGGCATTGTTTCAAACTATACATACACTAATGGAGCAGCGCCTCAGATGAGTATTAACTAATTTTAAAAGCGGCGTTTTTATATTTTATTAACGCCGCTATCAGCTAACTAGTAATTAAATTAAATCCTCAACTATTACCGCAGTGCCAGAAGCAACAATAAATAACATACCAGACTTCCCACCACCTGACATTTCACTGTAATCTAAATCAATACCAATTACCGCGTTAGCACCTAATGAAAAGGCCTCTTTTCTCAACTCCGCCAAGGCTGTTTTTCGGGCATCTCTGAGCGTGTTTTGTATACTGTTACTTCTGCCGCCAAAGGTGTCAGTGAGGTTAGTCAAAATATCTTTGAATATATTCATGCCATAAGCACACTCGGCCGTTATAACGTCCAGTCTTTTTATTACTTTTAAATTCGATGCTGTTTCAGTGGTAAGAATAATTTCATTAGGAGAGCGAATAATTTTATAGTTATTTGCAGAGATGTTATTTTTTCTTTTTTTTATTTCGCTTGAGGTATTTTCGTCTTTCACTTTTTCATTTAAAGCTGAAAGTTTTTTCTTCAGGTGTATATCTTTTGTCATTTCTATTTTATGAGCTGTTTCTTTGGAAACACTAGTTAAATATTTACCATAGAACAGGACATCATAAGAGGAGTCAGATTCAACAGTCCTCAATCCAGCTATTCCGTAATCTTTTGACTTGAAGCTAAATACAGAAGTAGATAGCCCGATTTTATTGTTGTTTATATCTAATAGGTTATCACTACTATTATTGCTTATTGTTTCACTCTCTTTGATTCCATGCTTTTTATATATACCTGACTGGCTATATAGAGTGATCAAATCACAAAGGAACGTATTGTTATAAAATACAGATGCGACACCTTTGTAACCATCTTTTTTTAATGAAAAGCTAAGTTTACTAATTTCATAAGTTATATTGGTAAAATTATTTGTCAGACCGTTGTCGTTTAAAGTCCATTCGGGTTTTGTGTTTGAAGATTTTGATTGCTGATTGTCTGATAAAAACATGTCCGTCCTTAGTAGTTGTAGTTTTATTAGAGTTACAAAAGAATGCGTCAAACTCAAGGTATTTAGACCTACTTATGCAAAGTAATGTTTATCACTTTTTGAATATTGGCTTGTCTGCCTGTGACTTAACTAAAAAGGGTATAATAAGAACTCACACTGGGGGATATATGAATACAACACATAAAATTAATAACGATAAGCTAATTTTTAAAACGCTGGTGGAGTTGATTAGCCAATCCAGTCGATACAAAAATCCCAGTTACCGTGTTTTAGTTAATTACCTTAATAATAAGGGTGTTAAGACTAGCAGGGGTAATACTTGGACTCGCAAAAGCTTATTTAGGTATCTACAAAGAAACGGCTTTTCGGGTGTGTGGGGGCTACGTAATAGTTTAGAGCAATACACCAAACTAGCTAAGTTTATTTAGGGTATTTTCAGACACCTTAAGAGAGAGATTCGCAACCAGTACGCGCGAACGATTAGAGAGATAAATTTTTAGTTCCCGACTATAAAAAGCAAAAGAGTGGCTACACATTGGCTACACGGAGCGGTTTAGGCTTTAAACAAAGATTTATAAATAGAGGTAAGGTATTGATTTAATTGGTCGGTATGGAGAGATTCGAACTCTCGACCCCTGCCACCCCATGACAGTGCGCTACCAGGCTGCGCTACATACCGACTTTGAGTGCAATAGTACGTGTATTTTTTTAAAAATCAATAAGCGATTGTTTGTTTGGGTGTTTATTAGGCAAGTGAGCTAAAAAGCCCACTTAAGCTAGGTTATTTTTTTAGTCTTTATTTAACCAAGTTTTGATCGAGTCGTACATCTCATCACGTATCAACGGCTGTGCTTTTTTGTTAGGGTGTAATCCATCGTTTTGCATTAGCTCTGGTTTATCAGCGATATTGAGCATAAAAAAGTTTAATAAGTGCGTATTAGTTTTTTCGCTAATTTGGCTAAAGCTATCAGTAAACATTTTGCTGTAGCGAGGGCCGTAGTTAGGTGGAATGTAAATTTCCATTAGCGCGGTCATTGCATTAGCTGCTTGGCTTTTTTGTATCAGCGCGGTCAAATTAGCTTGCATTTTTTTTACCGGAAATCCGCGAAGACCGTCATTTGCACCAAGCTCTATAAGCACGTGTGTTGGTTGGTATTGGGTAAGTAATGCATCTAAACGGCGTAGTGCGCCGCCAGACGTTTCGCCACTAATGCTGGCGTTTACAAGTGCAATGTCGGCTTGCTCGTCATTGTACTTATCTTGTAACAATTTTACCCAGCCTTGCTCTTGTTGTAGGCCATAGGCTGCGCTTAAACTGTCACCAAGTATTAAAATCGTGTTGTCGGCTGCTGCACTCAGCGGTTTGATAACTAAAAATAAAATGAATACTAAACGAAGGATTGAATGAGTCATATGTCAGCGCTTTCTCAATTAAATATAATTCAAGTTAATGGTTTGTCTAAAATAGTAACTACCTTTGAAGGTGAGTTGCCCATCCTCAGCGACATCAGCTTTAATGTCAAGCACGGTGAGTCTGTTGCTATTGTTGGCACGTCGGGATCAGGTAAGTCTACTTTGTTGAGTTTATTAGCGGGCTTGGATACAGCGACTAATGGCGAAATATTTTTAGACGGTGAGCCGCTTCATGATTTAGACGAAGAAGCACGTGCAGCACTTCGTGCCGCTAAAATTGGTTTTGTATTTCAGTCTTTCATGTTGGTGCAAAGCTTAACCGCTCTTGAGAACGTAATGTTGCCTGCAGAATTAGCGGGAAAAAGTGATGCTAAGGAGCAGGCACTTGCTTTGCTTGAAAAAGTAGGCCTAAGCCACCGAACAGATCATTACCCATCTCAGCTTTCGGGTGGTGAGCAACAGCGTGTTGCTATTGCCCGCGCTTTTATTGGCACACCCAAAATTTTATTTGCCGATGAGCCTTCAGCTAACTTAGACAGTAAGAACGGCAAAATGATTGAGTCGCTGCTGTTCGACTTAAATTCTCAACATGGTACAACGCTAATTTTGGTGACGCACGATGAAGGACTCGCTCAAAAATGTGAGCATATTATTCAGATAGAAGCGGGCTTACTTGTAAAAAGTGAAGCAGAGGACGTTGCAAATGTGGGCTAAATTAGCGCTTAAATTATTTGCGCGAGAATTTCGAAGAGGTGAGCTAACGGTAACTAGTGCAGCTATTGCTTTAGCGGTATTAACTGTACTTACCTTGTCTATGGTGACAGATCGAATAGCACAAAGCATTGCACAAAAAAGCAGTGCGTTTATTGCTGCCGACCGAGTATTGGCAAGCAGCCATGCCATTGACACCGCATTTATTGAACGAGCTAAAAGTCAAAACTTACAAACTGCGCAAATGGTGTACTTCGACACCATGTTGTTTGCTAATGATGAAATGCAATTTAGCTCGGTGAAAGCAGCGTCAGACGCATACCCGTTAAAAGGGCAGCTAAAAGTAAAAAACACATTACTGGGTGAAACGGTTATTGCAAACGGCGGCCCAAACCCAGGTAATGTATGGCTCAGTGAGTCTGTTTTTTACTCGCTAAACATTGATATTGGCTCGCAAGTTGAGCTAGGTGCTGCGTTATTTAATGTTGAAAAAGTGATTGTTGAGGAGCCTGATGCGCCATTTAATGTATTTTCAAGTAGCCGTCGTGTATTAATAAATATTGCAGATGTGTCAAAAACAGAGGTTGTTCAGCCTGGGAGCCGTGTTTTTTATCGTCAGCTCTATGCCGGTAGTGAAGACGACATAAACAGCTTTTATGACTGGTTAAAGCCACAAATGAAAGAAAACCAACAATGGTACGGTGTTAAAGATCGTCAATCACCAATTTCAAACAGTTTAAACCGAGCAGAGAGTTTTTTATTGTTAGCGGGTTTACTAGGTATTATTTTGGCTGCAGTAGCGATTGCTGTATCAGCCAAACGATACTGCGAGCGCCAATATGACCCTGTTGCGATGATGAAAACATTGGGCGGCAGTCGCTCAATGATCCGTAAAATTTACATGCTTCACTTATTGCTTGTATGTGCAATGGCTGTGAGTATAGGTTTATTGATTGGTTACGGCTTGCAAGAAATAGCCACCGGATACCTTTCAAAAAGTATGGGAAGCGAATTGCCCATGGGTGGATTTAAGCCTTGGCTTGTAGCAATTAGTACGGGTGTAATTTGCGCCGTTATGTTTTCTATTAAACCGTTATTTGATTTGTTCGATATTCCGCCGCTTAGGGTACTGCGTCGTAATTTAGGTGACAAACTAGCGGTGAGCCGCGTGCACTTGGGTATGAGTGCATTGACCGTGTTTTTGTTAATGTGGTTATTTAGTAACAATATAAAAATAACGCTAATATTATTTATAACCACACTAACTTTAATTGGCGTGTTGTTTTTAATATCTAAACTTATATTTGGCGGTGGCCGAAAACTGGGTTTAAAACCAGGTAATAGTTGGTCATTGGCTATTGCGTCGATTCAAAAGCGTGCCAATGTAAATGCAGTTCAACTTATTAGTTTTTCGCTTGCCATTAAACTGCTTCTGTTTTTAGTTGTGCTTAAAAATGACATGATTGCTGATTGGCAGTCGCAATTACCAAGCGATGCGCCCAATGCATTTTTAGTTAATATTACGCAAAACGACCTTGAACCAATCAATAACTACCTTGCTGAGAAAGACATTTTAGTGTCTGACTTCTACCCAACGATTCGAGGGCGTGTTAACGCGGTAAATGGTGAGTTGGTTGCACGGGAAGTTTCTCTTCAAGACAATGAGAAAAAAGACGAAGAAGCGCGTTCTGGTATTGGCCGTGAGCTAAACTTAACGTGGCTTAAAGATGTACCGGCTCAAAACGAGATAATTCAAGGCGAATGGTTTGGTGAAAACGCAGTGGCCGAGGCATCAGTTGAAGAGTCGATGTTAGAGCGCCTTGATGTTGAAATTGGCGACACACTTACCTTTTTAATTGGCGCGCAGTCGTTCGATGCTAAAATTACCAGCGTTCGTACAGTTAACTGGGCAACGCTCAAACCCAACTTCTTTATTATACTCAGCCCAGATGTACTTAAAGACTTTCCGGCGACTTATATTTCGTCGGTTAGGATAGAACCTGAGCAAAAGCGTGACTTTAGCCAACTGTTGCGCACCTATCCAACCATTACTGCAATCGATGTAGACAACTTTGTAAAGCAAATACAAACCACAATATCGCAAGTTTCACTCGCGATTGGTTTTGTACTTGCCATTGTTGTTTTGTGCGGTGCATTAGTACTCATTTCGCAAGTGCAAGCGAGCTTAGGTGAACGCATGCAAGAAATTGTAATTCTTAGAACATTAGGTGCTAAAAGCCGTTTAATTAAAAATGCGACCTTGTACGAGTTTTTATTATTGGGTGGGTTAGCCGGTTTAGTTGCTGCATTTTTTAGCGACTTAGCGCTTTTGATTGTGCAGCAACAAATGTTTGAACTTACGGGCAAGCTTCATCCACATATATGGATTATAGGCCCGGTTGCTGGTGGTTTATTTGTAGCCGGGTTGGGTTATTTAATGATTGCCCGTACCCTTAAACAAAACACCCAAGGGTTAGTTCGCGCTTTAGGGTAAACTAACTATTATTGCGTTAAAAATGCTCGCTATTTAAGCGAGCATTTTTGTTTTTGCTTGGTACTGGTATTTTATACAGTGCTCTGGCATTATTAGCCTAATTTACAATAAAAACAACGAGAATGTGATTTGGCCATTATTTTAGGGATCGACCCAGGATCGCGTTTGACTGGTTACGGTGTAGTTGCTCACCAAGGTGCTAAATTTACTTATTTAGGCAGTGGTTGTATAAAATTAGCCGATCATCCTTTTCCGGTACGCCTTAAAATGATTTACCAGGGCATCACTCAACTTGTTGAGCAGTTTTCGCCAGAAACGTTTGCTATAGAAAAAGTATTTATGGCTCATAATCCCGATTCTGCATTAAAACTTGGCCAAGCGCGTGGTGCTGCCATTGTGGGTGCTGCAATGGCTGATTTGCCAGTGTTTGAGTATTCGGCAAGGCAAATTAAACAAGCTGTAGTAGGCAACGGTGGTGCAGACAAAAGCCAAGTCCAGCATATGGTAAAAAATATTCTAAAATTACCAGGTACGCCTCAAGCCGATGCAGCAGATGCATTAGCAATAGCAATTTGCCATGCTCATTCAGAACAAAATTTAATTAAACTAGCGGGCAGCGCAAGCAAAACCGTTAGAGGACGCTTAAGGAAATAACAATGATAGGCCGCTTAAATGGTATTTTAGTTGAAAAACAACCCCCCGAAATTTTACTTGAAGTAAGCGGCGTGGGTTATGAAGTACAAATGCCAATGACCTGTTTTTACGACTTACCAAAAGTGGGTGAAAACACGATTGTTTATACTCATTTTGTAGTGCGTGAAGATGCGCAGTTACTGTTTGGTTTTAATAATAAAACAGAGCGCGCATTATTTAGAGAGCTTTTAAAAGCTAATGGGGTAGGGCCAAAACTCGGGCTCGCTATTTTATCGGGAATGTCGGCGCAACAGTTTGTTAGCTGTGTAAATAATGAAGATGCTACATCGCTGGTTAAATTACCGGGTGTGGGTAAAAAAACAGCTGAACGTTTAGTGCTTGAGATGAAAGACCGTCTAAAAGATTGGGGTAATGATTTATTTACACCATTTAGCGATAGCGCAGTGATAGAGCCTCACAGCGATGCATTAGTGGCTAATAATGCAGCGGATGATGCAGTTTCTGCACTTGTTGCATTAGGGTATAAATTGCCACAGGCACAAAAAGCAGTAAAATCGGTGAGTAAACCGGATATGTCTACTGAGGTTCTTATAAAAGAATCTTTAAAATCGATGTTGTGAGTAACCCATGATTGAAGCGGATCGCTTAATTGACGCGACTGAAAAAACAAATGAAGACTCGATTGACCGAGCAATTAGGCCAAAACTGTTGGCTGATTACCGAGGTCAACCGCATGTTAAGCAGCAAATGGAAATATTTATTGAAGCTGCACGCAGCCGCGATGAAGCGCTTGATCATTTATTAATATTTGGTCCGCCAGGTTTAGGAAAAACCACGCTGGCGAATATTGTAGCAAACGAATTAAACGTAAATATTAAAACCACCTCAGGACCTGTACTTGAAAAAGCAGGCGATTTAGCGGCACTTCTTACAAACCTTGAAGAAGGTGATGTACTGTTTATCGACGAGATCCACAGGTTAAGCCCACAGGTTGAAGAAATACTTTACCCTGCAATGGAAGACTATCAGCTTGACATAATGATAGGTGAAGGCCCTGCTGCACGTTCTATCAAACTGGATTTGCCGCCATTTACGTTAATAGGCGCTACAACGCGTGCAGGTTCACTCACATCGCCACTACGTGACCGTTTTGGCATAGTGCAGCGTTTGGAGTTTTATTCAGTAGAGGATTTATCGCATATAGTGGGCCGCTCAGCTCATTATCTTGATTTAGAAATGTGTGACGATGGGGCTAGTGAAATAGCTAAACGGTCACGGGGTACGCCGCGTATTGCTAATCGTTTATTGCGCCGTGTGCGAGATTATACTCAGGTTAAATCTGACGGCACTGTAAATGCAGACGTTGCCCAGCAAGCACTCGACATGATTGATGTAGATAAAAGCGGTTTTGATTATATGGATCGTAAATACTTACTAGCCATCATTGAGAAATTTATGGGTGGTCCCGTAGGGCTCGATAATTTAGCCGCTGCCATTGGTGAAGAGCGTGAAACAATAGAAGATGTTATTGAACCGTTTTTAATTCAACAAGGGTTTATTCAGCGCACACCGCGCGGACGTATTGTGTCTGACAATGCGTACCATCATTTTGGCTTGTTACCTAAAAAAGACTAATTTTAAACACCTTTCCTAAACCCTTGCTAAAAATAACCGTTAGCAAGGGCACGTCCGTTTATAACGTATTTTATCTACTAAAAGTCATTTGCTTTACCATTAACTAGCCTGAATTCTGGTTAACCAACAATTCACAGGGCGTTAAGGCGTATGTCGCTATTGTGCCTTTCATAAAATTCAACTTAGTCAGTGCTGACTATGGCTGGCTAGGTTTAGTTCTAAATTTCTGCCTCAATAAACAATATTAAATGAATCTGTATATTTTGGTCTAGGCTAAATTTCAGATAAAAAAAAGCCCGCAAATAATGCGGGCTAACAACAAGTTAAAGGAAGTAATCTGGGGGAACCATGTTTTACACTGTTAGGTTTTATCCAAATAGAGTAAAACAATGTAATACGACTTAAAATCATATTACTAAGAACAGGACATAATGAAACAGTTTCATTTAATGCGCTAGCTCGGTATGGAAGAATAATACGGAATATCTAAAAATTGTTCAAACTAGAAAATTTGTTTTTTCGGATTAAAAAAACTAATGTTTTTAGTTTTTTTGTAGTTTGTAATTTGTTTGTTAAATAATCATATATTTTATAAGTTAATGAAAAATATTGCTTAAGTATATTTTTATATGATTGTTCGGTATTAGTTTTAGTATTCTGGCAGGTAACGTTAACGTGGTTTTGCGTGTTTATGCATTGATTTTGAATAAATGCCGTGTTTTATGATGTTTATTTATATAATTACGCAGCTAAACCTGAGTTTTTACTTTGTTTGAATAAATATTTATATAACTAGGCATAAAAAATAAACAACATAGCCGATTTTTAACGTTTTTTGTTGGCTATTCATAGCAATATCGTTGTTAGTTTGAAATGGACTCGATACACTAGTTGCAACTAAATGACCTTAGTTGCGGTCATAATTGCACAAATCATTACAATTGACGTATTTTGATACTATTTAGGAGTTTAATGTGGGATCAGGGCTTAATTTTTTGGATCTAATTTTAGAAGCCAGTTTGCTTGTACAATTAGTAATGTTAGGGCTAGTTGCCATGTCGGTTATGTCGTGGGCTATTATTTTTCAACGTAAAAAAGCAATCTCTGATGCGCTTTCGAATGCTAAAAAGTTTGAGCAAAAGTTTTGGTCAGGTATTGATTTAAGTAAACTTTATAACGAAATTTCATCTCGTAGTGCTCAATCTCATGGTATTGAGGCGTTATTTACAGCAGGCTTTAAAGAATTTGCGCGTCATAAAAAAAATACATTTCAAGGCGCAAGTATAGTAATGGAAGGTACGCATCGTTCAATGCGTGTAGCGTTGTCACGTGAAATCGAAAAAATTGAAAAAAGCCTATCGTTCTTGGCAACGGTCGGTTCTATAAGTCCTTACATCGGTTTATTTGGCACTGTGTGGGGTATTATGAATGCCTTTATTGCATTGGGTGAAGTAAAACAAGCCACATTACAAATGGTTGCTCCGGGCATAGCTGAGGCTCTAATTGCTACGGCAATGGGCTTATTTGCTGCAATTCCTGCCGTAATTGCTTATAACCGTTTTTCAAACAGTGTTGAAAAGCTTGAATCTCACTACATCAACTTTATGGAAGAGTTTGCTAATATTTTACACCGTCAAGCAGCTACACAAATAGAGGCACAAGCGAATGTATCATCGTAAAAAACGCCGCCCAGTAGCAGAAATTAATGTAGTACCTTATATCGATGTAATGTTGGTGCTGCTTATTATTTTCATGGCGACTGCACCACTAATTACTCACGGTGTAAAAGTAGATTTACCAAAAATGGAAGAATCTGATTTAGTTGATACAAAAGATACACCACCAATCATTGCGTCTATTGATGCTGAGGGTAAATATTACGTCAGTGTAGGTACTGATCCAGAGGAACCAATGGAAGCACTCGATGTAGCCGCTGTGATTAAATTGCAGTTAATGAAAAATCCAGATGTACCTGTAATGATTAAAGGTTCTGGTAAAGTTTCTTATCAAGAAGTGTTATTGCTAATGGATTTTTTGAAAAACGCAGGTGTGCCGTCAGTGGGATTGATGACCGAATCCTTTGAGGGGAATTAACTGGATGAGTAGTGCATTAGTAAAATCGGTGGTATTGCATTTAGGTTTGGGCGGATTGTTGTACGCGTCAGCTAACATTCATGCACCAACCCCTAAAGTAATGGAAGTGACGTTAAACACGGCTATACCTGAACCCGACAATGCTGTTTCTGCGGTAACGGTTGACCAAAAAATGGTTGAGCAAAAAATTGCTGAGCTACAAAAAAAAGAAAAAGATAAAAAGCGTGCTGAAGATAAGCGGATACGTGATTTAGAACGCAGGGCTGCTGATGCTCGCAAACAACGTGAATCTGAGGCTCGAAACATCAAAAAGCTTGAGCGTGAACGCAAAGCTAAAGAGAAAGAAAAGGCACAAGCTGAAGCTCAAGCAAAAAGGGCGCGTGAGATAGAGCAAAAAGAGCGTGCTAAAGCTAAGCAAGCAGAAAAGCAAAAGCAAGAGGCCGAAAAGGCAGCAAAAGCCGCGGCAGATAAACGTAAGCTTGAAGAAGAAGCGCTAAAAAAAGCAGAAGCTGAACGTATTAAGCGTGAGCAAGAAGCTAAAGAGCGTGCAGCCGAAGCTGAACGTAAGCGTCAACAAGCATTACAAGAACAAATATTACAAGAACAACTTGCTAAAGAGCAGGCTGCTCGTAGTAAAATACGCCAGCAACAAGTTGCGAGTGAAGTTGACAAATACCGTGCTTTGATTATGGCGCGCATCCAACAAAACTTGTTAATTGATGAAAAAATGAAAAACCAACAATGTCGAGTGAATATCCGTCTTGGCTTTAATGGTTTAGTTACGCAAGTTAAGTCTTTAGGTGGTGATAAGCTAGTGTGTGAGGCCGCGCTCAGAGCGGTTCGTATGGCCGACACATTACCTGTGTCTAAAGACAGAGACGTGTTTGACCAGCTAAAAAATATTAACTTAACAATCAAGCCAGAATTTTAAAGGAATGATATGTTCAATAAACTAAGAGTAGCCTGTGTAGTATTGCTACTAGGGTTTCAAGGCATTGCAAATGCTGCACTTGAAATTGTAATTACCGAAGGTGTTGATGGCGCAAGGCCTATTGCTATTGTGCCATTTAAATACACCGGAATAGGTCCGATCCCACAAAAACTAAGTGATGTGATTGCAGCTGATTTAGTCCGAAGTGGTAAGTTTAAGCCGGTTGATGTTGCACAAATGCCACAACAACCAAGCGAGGACCAAGCAATTGATTATGCCTCATGGGTTAATCAAGGGATTGAGGCCGTTTTAGTTGGTCAAGTTGAACAGCAAACCGATGGCCGATACTTAGTCCGTTATGAATTAGTGGATGTAATTCGTGGTCAAATTACGGGTGGTAACACCCAAATGATGTCTAATGGGCAATTAGTAAAAAGCCAAGACCACATTTTAGAAGCCAGAGAAAGCGTTATTTCCGAAAGTGGGTTTCGCCGCTATTCACACCGTATTAGTGATGTGATTTATGAAAAACTAACAGGCGAAAAAGGTGCATTTTTAACTAAAATTGCCTATGTGATTGTGCGTGACGAAGACGATAAGCCGTATCAACTCGTTGTTGCCGATTACGATGGATTCAACGAACAAGTACTTTTGCGCTCTAAAGAGCCGTTAATGTCACCCGCGTGGTCACCAGATGGTACCAAGCTTGCTTATGTAACGTTTGAAAATCGTCAAAGCCAAATATATATCCAAGACTTATATACAGGTAAGCGAGAAGTGGTAGCCAGCTATCGTGGGATTAATGGTGCTCCGCAGTTTTCACCTGATGGTAAAGAGCTTCTATTGGTCCTTTCAAAAGATAAAACAGGTGCAACGGAAATTTATTTACTAAACCTGGCAACGCGTGAAGAAACACGCCTAACAAACCACCGTAGCATAGATACTGAACCATCTTGGTACCCAAATGGTCAAGATATAGTGTTTACCTCGGAAAGGGGTGGTAATGCTCAGATTTATAAGTTAAATTTAAAAACTGGCAGATCAAAGCGCCTAACGTTTGATGGCGATATGAATCTTGCAGGGTCAGTTACGCCTGACAGTAAAGAATTAGTGATGGTTAATCGTACGAACGGTAAGTACCATCTTGCTAAAAAAGAGCTAGCTTCTGGCGCGTTTCAAGTATTAACGCGAACTCGCTTAGATGAATCACCGAGTATAGCGCCAAATGGCTCGATGATAATATACAGCACGCTCCATAATAACAAACAGGTACTGGCGTTAGTATCGATGGACGGCCGCTTCAAAGCACGATTACCTGTGCTAGACGGACAAGTAAAGGCGCCAGCTTGGTCGCCATATTTACAGTAATGTTACTGGTTTACTCAAAATAGGAATCTACTCAATGCAACTTAATAAAATACTTAAAGGCCTGCTAATTGCTGTGCCAGTAATGACATTAGCAGCTTGTAGCTCGTCTTCAGATATCGACGAAGGTGCTGCAAACCAATCTAATCAACCTGCTGTTGAGCAAACAACTAGCAACGATACAGTTGAAGTAGCAACAATTTCGCCTGAAGAACGTGCTGAAGAACAACTTCGTCAAAAATACGAAGCACTTCGTCAAAAGCAAGTAATCTACTTTGATTTTGATAAAGCGACAATTGAAAGCAAATATGCTGATTTACTTCGCGCACATGCTGACTTTTTAGTAAAAAACCCATCGGTTAAAGTATTAATTGAAGGCCATGCAGATGAGCGTGGCACGCCAGAGTACAATATTGCACTAGGTGAAAACCGTGGTCAGTCAGTTGAAAAATACCTGCTAAGCTTAGGTGTATCAGCTAGCCAAATGTCAGTAGTGAGCTACGGTGAAGAAAAACCAATGGTTAAGTCTCGCACTGAATCAGCTTTCGCTAAAAACCGCCGTGCGGTATTAGTTTACTAAGATAAGAGATATTATGAAGCCGAAAATTATTTTGGCAGCAATGATATTGAGCGGGAGCACCCAGTTATGGGCTGCTCCCGCTCCTGTTTCAGAAGCTGCGAGTTCACAGTCAAGTATTGAGAAGCGCTTAGCGTCGTTAGAAAGTATGATGCAATCGCGTAATTTCTTGCAAGCCGAGTTACAACAGCAACTTAATTTACTTCAAGATGAAGTAAGTCAAATTCGTGGTGTGACGGAAGAGCAAAGCTATAAACTAGAAAAAGTACTTCAGCGTCAGCGTGAGCTTTATCAAGAGATTGAAAACCGTGTTAGTCAAGCGTATTCACAGCCTGCAGCAGTGCCTGCAACCGACTATGCACAGCCTAATGACTCACAAGCATATAGCAGTGATTTATCCGAGAATGAGGCTTACGAGCGTGCTGTTGCACTTATAATGAAAGATAAACGCTACGACCAGGCTATTCCAGAGTTTCAAACGTTCTTAAAAACATATCCAGAATCTGTGTATGCGTCAAACGCACACTATTGGTTAGGTCAATTATTAACAATTAAAAACGATGGAGTTAAAGCGGTTGATCACTTTAGAGTGGTTGTAAACGAATATCCAAATTCAAATAAACGCCCAGACGCCATGTTAAAATTAGGCACGCTTTTAAAAGAGCAAGGACTGACAGACGAATCGTTAAAAATACTTAACGAACTTGTTACGCAGTACCCAAGTACAACGGCTGCAAAATTAGCCACAGATCGCCTGTCTAATTAATTGAATCAGCTTGATTAGACTGCTTTTTGTCATAAGCGGTCTAAAATTGGTCAACTAGGCATAAAAACTTAAAAAAAGAGACAATTTCGGTTGCACTCATTTTATAAATAAGTATTATAAGCGCCCGCAGCAAACGAATGGTTACCCCACTCAAAATGTTGCAAAAAGAGCGGGTCATTAGCTCAGTTGGTAGAGCAGTTGACTTTTAATCAATTGGTCGATGGTTCGAATCCATCATGACCCACCATTTTAAAATGGTCTTTTATCGGCGGATTTACGTAGTATTCAAAGTTGTAAAATTAGAGCGGGTCATTAGCTCAGTTGGTAGAGCAGTTGACTTTTAATCAATTGGTCGATGGTTCGAATCCATCATGACCCACCATTTTTATAATGGTCTACAACAACTTTAATACAGCAGTTATACCAGAGCGGGTCATTAGCTCAGTTGGTAGAGCAGTTGACTTTTAATCAATTGGTCGATGGTTCGAATCCATCATGACCCACCACTTTTAAAGTGTCTGGATCGGCGGATTTACGCATTTATATTATTGAATAAGTTTATGAGCGGGTCATTAGCTCAGTTGGTAGAGCAGTTGACTTTTAATCAATTGGTCGATGGTTCGAATCCATCATGACCCACCACTTATTTTTAAGTGGTCATTTACTAAAGTATTAATTGCAATCAATAATTTAAAAAATATAGAATGGGTCATTAGCTCAGTTGGTAGAGCAGTTGACTTTTAATCAATTGGTCGATGGTTCGAATCCATCATGACCCACCATTCTATAACACCCTAATCGGCGGATTCACGCAGGTAAGCTTTTAAGTTTATATTTGAGCGGGTCATTAGCTCAGTTGGTAGAGCAGTTGACTTTTAATCAATTGGTCGATGGTTCGAATCCATCATGACCCACCATTTTCATGGAAATATATATTTATTAGTTAACACCAAGAGCGGGTCATTAGCTCAGTTGGTAGAGCAGTTGACTTTTAATCAATTGGTCGATGGTTCGAATCCATCATGACCCACCATTTTTGCTTTGTAAGTAAAAACTGGAACATCGGCGGATCTACGCAAACACTATCTTTTTAGTACGTACAATTTTAGAGCGGGTCATTAGCTCAGTTGGTAGAGCAGTTGACTTTTAATCAATTGGTCGATGGTTCGAATCCATCATGACCCACCATTTGCTATATTCTTTTTTAAAATCCCATTCTGTTTTTTATAAACAAGCTTAACCAGTTTGCTGTTATTTATGTTTTTATTCTCGTATAATTCGCCGTAATTTATACACTGTAAATAAGTGGTCGAGAACATGAGTTTAGCGCAAACTATTATGCCTGAAGGCTATATTTTCCCTCCAAAGCCAGCACCGTTAACAAACGACGAGCAAGGCGAATACAAAGCACGTATTAAGCAATTACTTAAAGATAAAAACGCGGTACTCGTAGCGCATTATTATACTGATCCTGAAATCCAAGCCCTTGCCGAAGAAACTGGCGGTTGCGTTGCCGACTCTTTAGAAATGGCGCGCTTTGGTGCAAGACACGACGCTGATATGATCATCGTTGCAGGCGTTCGTTTTATGGGTGAAACTGCTAAAATTTTAACGCCAAACAAAACGGTTGTTATGCCAACACTTGAAGCAACATGCTCGCTAGACATCGGTTGTCCGATTGATGAGTTCTCAGCATTTTGCGATCAGCACCCTGATCGTAAAGTGGTGGTGTATGCAAACACCTCTACAGCGGTTAAAGCCCGTGCAGATTGGATTGTAACCTCATCGTGCGCGCTTGAAATTGTTGAGCACTTAGACGAGCAAGGCGAAAAAATTATTTGGGGCCCAGACAAGCACCTAGGCAGCTACATTCAAAAAAATACCGGCGCTGATATGATCATGTGGAATGGCGCATGTATTGTTCACGACGAGTTTAAAACTAAAGCATTGAAAGAGTTTAAGGCACTGCACCCAGATGCTGGCGTTTTAGTTCACCCAGAGTCACCTGCAGAAATAGTTGCACTTGCTGACGCCGTTGGATCTACAAGCCAGCTGATTAAAGCAGCGCAAACAATGCCGAATAAAAAGTTTATTGTTGCGACTGATCGCGGTATTTTTTATAAAATGCAGCAGCTATGCCCAGAGAAAGAGTTCTTTGCCGCCCCTACGGCTGGTGAAGGCGCTTCTTGTAAAAGTTGTGCACATTGCCCGTGGATGGCAATGAATGGCTTAAAAGCGATTGAGGAGGCTTTAATAGACCCTCAAGGTAAAGAGGTATTTGTAGATATGGACTTGCGTGAAGGTGCACTTAAGTCACTTAACCGCATGCTAGACTTTACGGCGAGTATGGCTAAATAGTTTTTAGCAAATGTAAAGTAACTAGACTGATATAAAAAACGGCTAAGCCTTATGGTTTAGCCGTTTTTTATTGAAAAAGTAAATAACTGCACGATTAATAGCCATTCAACAGTACATATTTAAAAAGGCCTTGCACCTGCGTAACCTATTTCATACTATAACGCGCTGTTGCTAGGCAACACCGTGGAGGAATGGCTGAGTGGCTGAAGGCGCACGCCTGGAAAGTGTGTTTAGGTTAATCCCTAACGAGGGTTCGAATCCCTCTTCCTCCACCATCATTCAATATTAGGACGTCTCAGGACGTCCTTTTTTGTGTCTGTAACTAATCAAAATCAATGACTTAGAGTGTTACCCTGTCCCAGGCTGTTTCATCCAAGCTCAAAGCTTTAGTATCTAAAATGGTATTCCTTGAATAAGCTGCCATAATAAAAGAATACTAAATTTGAGTGGGATTCATTTTCTATGGCAAGATCAGCCAAGCAGCTTACCGATACAGCGTTAAAAAAGTAAAAGCAGAGGATAAAGATATAATTTTATCCGATGGTAACGGCTTACAAGTAAAAGTTAGAAAGAGTGGTTCTAAGCTCTGGAACTTTAATTACTACCATCCAATCACAAAAAAGCGTGTCAACATGGGATTAGGCAAGTACCCAGATGTATCTATTGTAAATGCCAGAAAGTTAGCGCAACAAGCCAGAGAACTAGTTGCTTTAGGGACTGATCCAAAAGAGCATAGAGATGAAACCTTAGCTTTTAAACGGGCTCAAGAAGAGTTAACACTAAATAAAGTAGCTTTAGAGTGGTTTGAGGTTAAAAAGCCTGATTTTACGCAAGCTCATGGCGAAGATATTTGGCGATCATTAAATAACCATATACTGCCGGTTATTGGTAAATATCCTATTGGCAAAATTAACGCACCACAAGTAATAAAAATATTAAGGCCTATAGAGGCTAAAGGTACTCTAGAAACAGTTAAGCGTTTAAGCCAACGATTAAACCAAGTTATGACCTACGCAGTTAATAGTGGTTATATTCAAGCTAATCCGCTTGCTGGAATAAAAGAAACATTTAAAAAGCCGCAAAAACAAAATATGCCTTCGTTGAAACCAGAAGAGCTGCCTGAATTGATGCAAACGCTTGCAACGGCGTCAATTAAACGAGTAACCCGCTTTTTGATTGAATGGCAGTTACATACTCTTACCCGCCCAGGTGAAGCGGCCGGTACCCGTTGGGATGAAATTGATTTTGAGAATAAACTATGGATTATCCCAGCTGAACGAATGAAAAAGCGCAGAGAGCATGCCATTCCTCTATCAAATCAAGCTATAGAGTTATTAGAATCAATAAAACCAATTTCAGGGCATAGAGACTTTGTTTTTCCGTCAGACAGAAACCCGAGAACCCATATCAACAATGAGACAGCTAATATGGCTCTAAAACGCATGGGGTTTGAGGGCCGTTTAGTAAGCCATGGCTTACGTTCGCTTGGAAGAACAACATTAAATGAGCATGAGTTTAATCCAGATATAATAGAAGCCGCACTGGCACATGTAGATAAAAACCAGGTTCGTTCTGCTTATAATAGAGCTGAATATATAGAAAAACGTAGAGAGTTGATGAACTGGTGGAGTGAGCATATAGCAAAGGCATCTCAAGGTTCATTGTCGGTATCAGGACATAAGCACCTTTTAAAAGTTGGTTAGAAGAAAAATAAGGATATAAAATGGCTTTAACACAAATGCAAATCATTCAGTCGCTGGGTGAAGTAATGAGCTGGTTAGAAAGGGAGTTAAGTTGGGATGTACCTGCAACAGAGCTTAGACATTTAACAGGTAGAATTGGCGAGCTGTACGCCGCACTTATAACAAATGGACGCATGGCAACAGAGGTTAACCAGGCGGGGTACGATGTTGTATCAAGTAGTGGCGAGCGTATATCAGTCAAAACAACAGGTAGAATGCATACAGGTGGCCATATAAGCTTTAATACTAATACGCTAAACTTGGTTGATCGTATAATTATTTTAAGAATCAATACAGATGAGATGCAAGTTGAAACTTTATTAGATGCGCCCGTTGAAGAAGCTAAAAAACTAATGAGTGATGCAGTAACGGGAAAAAGCTGTATTACAATGAGTAAGTTAATAAACGCACCAGTTAAGCCACGTATATTATTAAATGTAAAAGAAGTTATATGGAATAACTACAAATTGGTGGAGCTTGAAAACGGCACTATTGAAGTGTTTTTAAATGACGAGCTTGTAACACCCAGTAAGCCTTACTTGCGTGATATTGCTAAAGAGTTAGGGATTTCAATTTTAAATGGCAACGGGAATCCGTTTAATACACGCCAGCTGGGTTCTGTGTTGATTAAAGAGTTATTAAATTAAAGCTACTGTTGTTTATACACCGTAGCTTAAAGGCAAGAAATAAGGCCTCTAATCCACTGAGCTCAAACAAGTTTCATTAACTATGTAATTTATGTATTATGCAGATTCCTCATACAAAAGGATCGTTGATGAAGAATGTACTACTAATAGTTACCGGTGCAAGCCCGCAGGTATTAACCGAAACTCTTTTTGCGCTTTATCAGCAGGGTAAGCCTATGCCTGAAGAGATTTTTGTTATTACAACAAAAAGCACCAAGGCTATGCTCACCGATGGATTATTTAAGCAAGGTAATTTAGCTAAATTAATAGCAGATTATAAACTTCCTGATATTAAACTCCCCGATGAAAATATTTGGCTAATAGAAGATGACAAAGGCCAACCTATTAATGATGCTAAATCTGAAATAGAACAAACCTACATGGCCGACTTTATTACGCGTAAAGTGTTTGAACTTACCAATAAAAACGATATTAGTATTCATGCATCCATTGCAGGTGGACGTAAAACAATGGCGTTTTATTTAGGCTATGCCATGTCATTATTAGGCCGTGAGCAAGATTCGCTCAGTCATGTATTTGTGAATAACGAATTTGAATTTGTTAGAGACTTTTACTACCCAACACCTTACGACCACATTATTGATGGTAAAAATGGCACGCAAGTAAACTGTATTAATGCAAATGTAACCCTTGCCGAAATACCCTTTGTACGAATGCGCCAATCTATCGACGAAACCCTCATTGCAAATATGCAAAGTGCATCGTTTAGCCAAACAGTAGCAAGCTTAAACTCAGCGCATAAAAAAGATTTAACCCTTGAAGTAAACGCAAAAGCAAAAACGCTCACCTTTGCAGGTATCGAAATTAAACTTACCGCAAAAGAAACTGCCTTCTATTTATGGTTAAACCAATACAGCCAAAGTGAACATAAAAAGCTAGTGGTGGGTCGTGATTTTGAAGAGTCTTTGCGATACAGCAAAGAGTACCTCATACATTTACAGCAAAATAGCAGTGATTTACGTATATTTCGTGATACGTTTGACATAGAGCCCGAAGATTTTAGAGAAGGTTTACACAGTAATTTAAAAGTAATGGAAAAAACCTTTGTGCAACAAACGCGTAGCCGCATAAATAGTAAAATAAATAAGATGTTACCAAACGAGCTTGCTAAAAAAATAGCGATTGACTCTAATAACCAAAGCTTTGAAACAAGCTACTGGTTAAATGCAATTACACACAATATAAAAATAAATATAACGGCTTAATATTCGCAAGCTTGCAAACGCATAAAAATAATAACGCATGGTAAATTAGTTGATAAGGAAGTAATCAGGAATGAAGCAATCAATGAACTTTGAACATATTCAATCTAAGTGGCCAGAGCTACACCAGTTAGCCGCTTTTGCAGAGGACTATGCGATTACCGATCCACAAAGCTCACTGGTTAAGCTGCGTTGCTTTGCCGAAAAAGTAGTAGGCTTCTTATATAAAGAACTTAGTTTACCTGTTTTACCCACTTCTAACATTTTTGATAAACTTACCGCCGACGACTTTACCAGCGCAGTTCCGCGTTTAATTACCGATAAACTTCACGCCATTCGTAAAAGTGGTAATCAAGCAGCCCACGAAGGCAAAGTTGATCAACAACAAGCTATTTGGATATTAAAAGAAAGCTACTTTGTAGCTTCGTACTTATTTATGGCGTATGCCAATGGCACGCAACAAGAATGCCCAGAGTTTAAAGCGCCTGAGCAAACACAGCCGACTAACCAAAGTGATGCCGAGTTTGCAAAAAAGAACAAGCAACTCACCAAGCAGCTAGCCGAAAATCAGGCCCGTTTAAAACGCGCACTTGACGAACTAGAAGCCGCAGAGCTTGCACAAAAACAAGCACAGCAGCAAGCAGCAAAACTAAAACAAACTATTGATGCAGAAAAGCTGGCTCAGGTTAAAACCCGCAATGAGCAAATTGTTAACTCTAGTTTTAACTTTAACGAAGACGAAACCCGTAAACGCATTATCGATTTAGATTTACGTAATGCTGGTTGGCACGTTGCACTTGACGACGAATCAACAGAAGACGTTGGCAAAGAAGTAAAAGTAACAGATCAACCTACAACAACAGGCGTAGGTTTTGTTGATTACGTATTATGGGATGACGACGGTAAACCACTTGCGGTAATAGAGGCAAAACGCACTCGCGAAAATATCGAAAAAGGCCGCCAGCAAGCAACACTTTATGCCAACGCGCTCGAAAAGCAATATGGCCAACGCCCTATTATTTTTTATTCAAACGGCTGGGATATAAAAATTCTCGACGACACGCAAGGCTATAATAGCCGTGGTTTATACGGTTACTACTCAAAAGATTCCCTACAGTACTTAATAAAGCAGCGCACACTTAAAAAAGACTTAAATAAAACGCCGATAGATACTGCTGTGGCAGGGCGTTTGTATCAAATGGAAACCATAACTCGTGTGTGTGAGCGTTTTAGTGATAAACACCGCAAAGCGCTTATTGTGCAAGCAACCGGCACAGGTAAAACACGCGTATCTATTGCCCTTGCAAAACGGCTGCTCGATGCAGGTTGGGCTAAGCGCGTACTATTTTTATGTGACCGAAAAGAACTACGTAAACAAGCGGGTAACGCCTTTACCGAATTCACCAAAGAGCCAGTACATATTGTTGGTAAAAGCGCTAAAAACACAGCAGCCAGCGCGCGGGTGTTTATAGCAACGTACCCAGGTATGCTACGCATAATGAACAAGTACGATGTAGGCTATTTTGACCTAATAGTAGCTGATGAATCCCACCGTTCAATTTACAATATATATGGTGATATTTTTAAGTACTTTGATGCACTCGAGGTAGGCTTAACCGCCACTCCGGTAGAAATGGTATCGCGCTCAACGTGTGATTTGTTTGGTTGCGATTACAAACTACCCACAGCCAACTACCCACTTGAAGACGCCATAGAGCAAGGTAACTTAGTCCCTTACAAAATAGTAAGTTACACCACACAGTTTTTGCGCGAAGGCATTAAAAAAGACAACCTAACCGATGAGCAAATAGCCCAATTAGAAGAGCAAGGCATTGACCCTAACGAGCTCGACTTTTACGCAAAACAAATAGACGAAGCCATTAAAAATAAAGACACCAACAGGCTAATCCTGCGTAACTTAATGGAAAAAGGTCTGCGCGATAAAGACGGCCAACTGCCAGGTAAAACAATAGTATTTGCCCGTAACATAGCCCACGCCGAATTAATGGCGCAGCTGTTTAGCGAGCTTTACCCGCAGCATGGTGCTAATTTTTGCCGCGTTATTCACTCAAAGTACGAACGAGCCGAAGAGCTAATAGACGACTTTAAATCAAGCGACGAAAACAGCATGCGTATAGCAGTGTCGGTCGATATGCTCGACACCGGCATAGACGTACCAGAATGTGTAAACCTTGTATTTGCCAAACCCATAAAATCAAAAGTAAAATTTTGGCAAATGATTGGCCGTGGCACACGCTTATGCGAAAACCTATACGGCCCAGGTCAGCACAAAACTCACTTTTTAATATTCGATCACTGGGCAAACTTTGAATACTTTGACGAAAACCCAGAAGAAGACGACGTAAAACAAGCAAAATCGTTACTGCAAAAACTATTTGAAGCGCGGGTAACCCTTGCACAAACGGCCCTCAAAAAAGCAAATATGGATGTGTTTGAGCAAACAATTAAATTAATTCACGACGATATTTGCCTACTGCCAATGGAATCAATATCGGTGCGCGATAACTGGCTAGTGGTCGAAACTTACAAAGATTTTAAACGTCTTAATCAATTTGCACCGCAAACAGTAAGCGATCTGCTTGAAAAAGTAGCGCCGCTTATGCAATGGCGTAACATCATGGGGCAAAGTGAAGCCTATAAATTTGATTCTGAGCTAACCACCATTCAAACGCTGTTAATTACCGATGAAAGCCAAATTGATTTAGCTAAACAAAATGTAATGGACAAAGTTGAATCGCTACAAATGCACTTAAACGAAGTACGCACAAAGGCCCCAGCAATAGCAGAAATACAAACAGATCAATATTGGCAATATCTAACACATGCTGCACTTGAGCAAAGCCGCACTGACTTACGCAGCATTATACATTTACGTAATAAAAGCGTAACGCCGCCGCCACCCGAGTTTGTGCTTGATATAAAAGAAGACGAAAATCAAATTAAAGAAACCGATAGGCTTACAAAAATAGTCTCTATTGATTATCAAATATACCGACAAGAGGTTGAAAAAACACTCACCCCGTTATTTGAAACCGACAGCGTACTTAAAAAAATTCGTAATGGCGAACAAGTAACCGAAGCCGACTTAGCGCAATTAAGCTCGTTAGTGCATACGCAAAACCCAAGTGTTGATTTAAATACATTAAAAGAGTTTTTTCCCGAATCAACCGCGACGCTCGACAAAATATTGCGTACCATAGTCGGCATGAACAAAAACGCCATAGAGCAATTTATTAAGCAGTTTGACGTAAAACTAGGCAGTAAAGCCCAAAGCGTTGAAAAGCAAATACACCTTTAATTTTATAAGCGCGTAATTTACACCGCGCTTAAACAGCAATAACTAGGATACACATTAATGATAACCGGACCTTTAAAAAGTAAAATAGACAAACTATGGGAAGAATTTTGGACAGGCGGCATTACTAACCCGCTGACCGTAGTAGAGCAAATTACTTTTTTAATGTACGCCCGCATGCTCGACATGAACGAGCAAGCCGACGAAAAACGAAGTGCGCGCACTAAGCAGCCGTTTAACCGACGCTTTACCGACGCCGAACAACATATTCGTTGGCAAAACCTGCGCCATTTAGGAGCAGAAGAGTTATACAAGCTGGTTAAAGATGAACTGTTTCCGTACTTTTCAAAAACCTCAGATGGCGTATCGCCAGAAGGCGCGATATTTAACGAGTTTATGAAAGACGCGCAATTAATGATTCAAAAGCAAAGCCTATTGGTAAAAGCGGTTGAAATGGTAAACGACCTGCCGCTTGAAAACTCAGACACCAAAGGCGATTTATACGAATACTTGCTTAGCAAGCTCACCACCGCAGGCATAAACGGCCAATTTAGAACGCCGCGCCACATTATACGCGCCATGGTCGAAATGATGGACCCCGATGTAACCAGCCAAATATGTGACCCATCAACCGGCACCGGTGGTTTTTTGTCGGTAAGTTACGAATACCTATTACAAAAATACACATCAGCAGAGGGTATAGAGCGCGAGCCCGTGCTTGATGTAGATGGCAACGTACAATGTGATGATAGCGGTAAACCGCTCGAAAACCTGCTCTACTCAGGCGACTTAATTACCCCAGAGCAGCGCAGCCACATAGATGCTCACATGTTCAACGGCTTTGATTTTGACGCCACCATGCTACGCGTAGCCGCCATGAACTTAGTAATGCACGGTATTAAACAACCGGGCATTCATTATCAAGATACCCTAAGCCAAAACTTTAAAGAGCACTACCCACAAAAGGCAAAAGAAGGGTACGACTTAATATTCGCCAACCCGCCATTTAAAGGTAGCCTAGACGAAGAAGACGTATGCCCCGAGTTATTACGTAAAGTAAAAACAAAAAAAACCGAGTTGCTGTTTGTTGCTTTAATTGAGCGCATGCTAAAAGTGGGGGGGAGAACTGCTACAATTGTACCTCTGGGAGTGCTAGAGGGTGAAAGTAATGCTCATAAAAAATTGAGGGAGGGGTTACTAAAAAACAATCAATTAGAGGCTGTAATAGCTTTACCTCATTGGATATTTAAACCATATGCAAGTGTAGCGACTGCAATTATTATATTAACAAAAGGAAGTAAAACGGAAAATACTTGGTTTTATCAATTAGAGAACGATGGGTTTTCTGATGGAGCCAATAAATTACCTATAGTTGGTAGTGAGCTTCCTAAATTAGTACAACTGTTTAAAAATAGAAATGAAAGTGACTATAGTCCAGAACTAGGTAAGCATCGTTTTGTTCCAATTAAAGAAATTCATGAAAATAACTTTGATTTATGCCCCAAAATTTATCTTAGGAAATATCAATACCCCGAAGGGATAAGGCTTAACAAATTAAATGAGTATTTTACTGGTTGTAAAGGAAAATTAGCTGCTGCTGAGTCAACTATGTGTGGGGAGGTTGATTTCATTACTACATCTTCGAAGTTTAAAAAGTGCGCAAATGCAGGCTTTCATGGGCAAGCTATTTGTATACCATTAGTTTCTTCAACAGGGCATGGGCACGCAAGTATAAACAACATTCATTATTATGATGGGGTTTTCCAAGCCGCATCAATACTAGGCGTGTTTCAACCCAGAGAAAATACAACATCTTTATTCGTTAAATACACATATGTTTACCTTTTAACGCATAAAGATGAAATATTAATTCCATATATGAAGGGTGCTGCGAATGTAAGCTTAACGGTTGAAAGGATACTAAATATTAAGATACCGATTATTGATGAAACTGAACAATCAGTATTGGTCGAGAGGTTCTTCGATATTTCTGAAAGTATAGCAAGTTTAGAAAAAAAGTTAGATGTAGCAAAATCACAGAAAAATTTGCTGATTGAAGAAATAAAAGCTTCTATCTAAAATAGCTTTTATTCAAATAAAGCCTTTAGTAGAAATATAAATTTGCTAATTATAAAGTAAGAAATACCCGCATTCTAAGGGATTAGGAGAAAGTAATGTTTGAAGATTTACTATTAAATGCTGATTTATTATGGCCAGATGCATTGTTAGGGCGTTGGTTTATTATTGCCATGCTATTACTTTTTGGATTCGCGATTTCTCGCGTTTTCAAATTAAGTAGTAATAGTAAAAAAACAATAAAAGGCGTTGAGGAAATTGTAGCAGGCCAAACTACAAGTTCGCTTTACGATAATATTGCTACTATCAAGGATAAAGCAAAGGCCTCAAACAACGAGGTAGTTAAAAACCTTTGGCGTGAGTTTGATGAAAGCTTAGTGCTCGACCACCGTGAAAAAGGGGTTTATAACACCTTAGATGCTGAGCACTTTTTTAATCCAAGAACACTGGCCTCTGGTATCACTTCAAATAGATTACTCGCCGCAGCTCCCTCTTTTTTAACCGCAATTGGTGTATTAGGTACTTTTTTAGGCTTAACAATGGGCTTAAAAGGGTTGCACATGGAGACGAAGGAAATAGAAGCCCTAAAAGATGGTATTACGAGCATGATTAATGGCTCGGCAATGGCATTTGTGACCTCTGTTTGGGGGGTAGGGCTTAGTTTATTGCTTAATGTGTTTGAGAAGAACACAGAGCGAAGAATAGTTAAAAAAGTAGTAAAAGTTCAGCAAACTATCGATTTTTTATTTCCTCGTTTGCCTGCTGAAAAGTCACTTGTTGATATTTCTAAAAACACCAGTGACAGCAGTGAAGCACTGCAAGAATTGCATGAGCGAATTGGCGATCGCCTACAAGAAACCATTACAGGCATGAATAAAGACATGCAAGAGGCCTTTACCAATGCACTTAACAATGTAATGGCACCGGCTATGCAATCTTTAGTCAGTAATGCCAGCCAACAAACCAGCGGCGTGTTGGAGCATTTAATTGGTAATTTTACCGAAAGCATGCAAGCGGCAGGCAGAGGCCAAGGCGAGCTTATACAAAAGTCGACAGAGCAAATGCATGAGGCAGTAAGCAGCTTGAGCGGGCAAATGAGCGCAGTGCTTGAACAAAGCAGTAAACAAGCTGAGTTACTGGCTGAGCAACAAGCGGGTGTGTCATCGCAATTTAACCAGCAACTAGAAGCGATGCTGAACAAAAGCGAAGAACGTCAACAGCTTATGGAGCAAAAACTGTTTGCAGCGATTGAGTCGCAGCAGGAATCGCAAGCGACGCGTGAAGCAAACCATGTAGATAATTTACAGTCGGTATTAGGTGGCTGGTTAACTGAGCAATCGCAAACGCTTAACAAGCTTTCTGACGCTATGGCCGAAGTACAAACTGCAATGGGCGAATCGAATCGTGGTTTTGTTAATGAGCTTTCGAGCCAAAACGAAAAAACAACAGCGCAGCAACAGGCGTTTACCTCAGAGTTAGAGAAAAGCTTACAAAGCTTTATGCAAAGCACTGAACAGCGCCAAAAGTCGCTTGAAGAAACGTTTGGTTCATTAATTAACAGCCAACAGCTTGAAGCCTCTAAGCGTGACTCAGAATATCGTGAGCAATTACAAACGCAGTTAGGTAAGTGGCTAGCACAACAAGACCAAATGCTTACCTCGATGACTGATGCAGTAAAACGTACGCAAACGCATATGGATTCGGTTATTGCACAACATAAAGACGTTATCGGAGAGCTCAAAACGGTTGCGGAGTCATCTGCTACAAGTAGCCAAAACCTGAGCAATAGCGCCAACCAAATTGGGGTGTTATCGGGTAATCTATTAAAGGCAACAGAGCTGTTTGATTCGCGCTTAGCTGATATGACCGACACTATTAAAGGTATTTCTGCGCAAAATGATGGATTAGCAAATCACGTAATTGAACAAGCTAAAGTGCTAAGAGGGCTGGAAACCTCGCTTGTTGCTACAACAGAGCAATTTGGTAACACAGCTAAATTAGCTCAAAGTGGCTTTAGCGAAATGAAAACACACCAGAGTGACTTTATACGTGGTGTTGAGGCGTCGTTTGAGGGGTTGAGTAATACCTTAGCTAAGCAAGTATCGGATATTGAAAAGCAAACGAATGAGTGGCTACGTAGTTATTCATCAGAGGTAAATACCCAAGTTAAAGAACGTATGGAAACCTGGAATACCACAACACTTGAGTTTGGTGACCAAATGCGCCGAACTGTGAGCTCTATTTCTGATTTAGTGGATGAATTGGAGCGTAGCTAATGCGGGTATTTAGAAGCAACCAAGTAAATGTTGATGAAGAAAACCCGTATTGGATGTCGTTTTCGGATATTTTGTCGGGTTTGCTTATTTTATTTGTTTTAGCGTCTGTGGTGTTAATGGTTGAGCTTATGGAAGCCAAAGAAGAGCTAGAAAATAAACAACAAGCATTTACTCAAGAGCTAGAAATGCTGCACAAAGCCGAAGAAGTACGTAAAACAATTTTAGATGAGGCGGCTGATTTACTGCGAAAACGAGGCATACAAGTCACGGTTAGTGAAAATAAAACTGTATTAAGTATACCTAACGATATTTTAGGGTTTGATAGCGCTGCATTTAATATAAGTGCTCAGTTTGAAGGCACTGCACTTGAAATTGGTGAGGTACTTGCTGAGGTTATAAATAAAGAAAACCGTGAGCAATTCCTCGATACTATTTTTATTGAAGGGCATACCGATAGTAAAAATTTTTACGGCATGCTGGGTAAAGGGAATTGGGGGTTGTCTACATTTAGAGCCATCTCTTTATGGGAGCTTTGGAGTAAACTATTGCCAAGCGAACATGATTTAGCAGGTATAACCAACAAAGAAGGTAACCCGCTTTTTTCAGTAAGTGGCTATGCGGCAACAAGGCGTATGGTTGTTGAAGAGTTAACTGAGGATGACTTTAGAACAAATAGACGAATTGATATTCGCTTTACAATTCGTAGACCCACCAGCGCTGAATACGAAACAGTAAGAAGCCGTTTGGAGATGCCTTAATTATGCTGCATTTACCTCCTATTCCAGAGCTTGCTCAGTTTAACTGGGAGCGTATGTCACAACAGTGGAGTAGCCTAACAGTACAAACAAAAAAAATTGCCGACGGTGCAGGGCAAGGCGAAGAGTTTAAAGCCCTTGAGCAACAGATTAATCGCTACGTTATGTACGATCAAAAAGAAAAGCTTAAACAAATTTTAATTAAGCGAAAAGGCGTGCGTGTTTTAACTCAGTTATGGATAGATAAAGAAGACGTAAGAAAAGCCTCATTAAACGAAGAAACAATAGATTACATTCAAGCTAAACATCCCAAACTGGGTATGTCGTCGTTAATGAATTTAATTTCACTGGTTTATCGATATTTTGATGCACTGGTTGATGGCAATATTTTTAACCGATTAACGCAGTGGCTTAACCAGCAAATAGAGCAACGTTTAAAAGATCGCAAAAACTCAAGTGACACAATATTATCGGTGCTTAATCAAGCTAAATGGCTTTTTGATTTAACGGCTCCTAAGGCTTTGGTTAACCTTG
Organism: Pseudoalteromonas sp. APM04; assembly: GCF_022809815.1. Classification (NCBI taxonomy): domain Bacteria; kingdom Pseudomonadati; phylum Pseudomonadota; class Gammaproteobacteria; order Alteromonadales; family Pseudoalteromonadaceae; genus Pseudoalteromonas; species Pseudoalteromonas sp. APM04. Next base: position 2,141,942 of record NZ_CP094441.1, on the reverse strand, counting down.
CCAAACAAAACCATTTAGACTTAACCGAACAATTAAAAAAACTACGCTTAAACGAGCTGCCGCAAGGGCGTTTTTTAGATATTTGTCATGCGCAATATTACTTAGATACGCTAAGAGAGATCCCCGTTGGTGAACAACATGATGTACTGCATGAGCTATTAAAGCATGACGTTGCCACTATGCCTTTTGAAGAAGGTAAACGAATAGGGCACATAGCGCTTGAAATTATTATTGATCGCTCTGCTGGCGCCCCCAGCGAAATATGGCAAAATTTTGTACTGAACTTAGCTGGCGACCCGCGTATTGCTAATACAGCTACAAATTACCGCCAGTGGTGGAAGCCTATTGGTGAGAATAGAGTAAAAGCAGTAACAAGCTGGCTTGCCAAAGAAGACTTACGGTTATTTTTAGGCGCGATTGAAGAGTACGCAAATTACACCGGTGATGAAGCATTAAATAGAATGTTCCCTGCTCGTAAGCGCTTTTTAGAAGGGCTTTATGAGCATGGGTTTGTTCGTAATGCACGGCTAATGCTTGGAAACCAAGCAGAGCATACAGTTAAGCGAGTGCTAGGAAAGAGTTTAACAACCAGTTATATAAACCTTAGAGGAATGACTCAAACCTCCATTATTTATTTAGATTGCGGTGATTTTCATATCATTGAAGGATCGCATAACTTTAAGCTATGGATTTATATGGGTTTACCTAGTGAGAAGCTTAACGATTACTCTTTGAGTGAGTTAAACCATTTTGCTTTAACAAATAGCTTTCCACAAGAATATAAAAAGAACTATCCAAAAGGTGAGTTAATGCCAATTCAGCACTCGCCGACTTCTTGGCAGAAAAATGCTATTGATTTTTTAACTCAAAATGGCATTGAACTCGATTTAGAAAAACTATTTTATAAAGACGAATACAGAAGATATATAAGTCGGTATGGATTACCTGTGGTAAGAAAAGTAGTAGAAGAAAAGAATCTTTTGGAAATCAATTTATTAAACGCTCTAGAAGTGTACCAACCAATTACCGCCAAAGAGCTCGTTAAGGTTTTAAACAGTGAGTTTAATATGAAGGCTGACCGATCAACTGTGAATTCTAAACTTTATTCAATGTTATCTGAAAATAGAGTAACTAGAGACGACAGGCTCTGTTGGGAACTTGCTTAATAAGTAAATTGCGTACTAGGAATATTAAAAGGGGATTTAAAAATACATGTCACTTGTTAGTTTGATAAAAGGGCTTTTGCCTAAAAATAAAAATAGTCATTTAGCAGCTGAACGATACTCCTTAGTGTATGACTCGTATGGCGTTAATTTTGCCACTGATGAAGCCTCATTCCATTGCTTAAATAATGGTGAGGGCGGAGGTAGCCAGCTTATTCAGCATGTTGTACTTAAAATGCTACAAGAGCGAGATATTGCACAGCCTATACCTAATGGCTTTAGATTAGACAGTGAGCAAGCATGTTTATTAGACCCCGAAGATGCAGACGTTTTAGGGTTACCGCCTTTTTTTAACAACGACTTTGACGTTGATATTCAAGGTAGAACAACTAAAAGTAGCTTTACGCTGCAGTTATTTGCAAAATTTGAGCAGCAAAAATACCCAGTAAAAAGAAAAGGCCCCGTACTTTTTTTTAGTGAGCAAATACAATATTTAATGACGCCAGAGCAGCTTAATGCTGTTTTAGCCGTAGAAAAACATTCGTCGCTTACGCCCGATGACCGCACTGAGCTAAATAATGTGTTGGCAGTTGCTAAGTTACAGCAGGCAGTTAAAGATGGGTTAAAACTAGATTTAAAACATTTTGATAAATTTGATTTAGTACAACCAGAACAAATTACAGTAACAGCAAATCAACAGGTTGATGGTAGCCTAGAGCTTAGCCCAAGCTTTGGTGATGGATCATCATCTGAAGACTTACAAAATCGCTTAGCTCAGTTACAGGGCGACGGGCAAGTAATGCGAATAAAAGACCGCATTGTTTTACTTACTGACGATAAAAAACAAGCTGTTAAAGAAGTACTGCAAAATAGAACCATTCCTGCACACAAAGTGGCAGAATTTATTAAAACCCCTTCAGCTTTTTTAGATGCATCTATTTTAAACCTCGATCTTGGATTTTCTCTCAGAGTTGCTGGTATTGGCAAAATGGTACACATTCCTTTTGGTCAAGACAGTGACGGAAGTAATGGCTGGTTTTCGACTAACACAGATAGTGAACCACCAGAGCGATTGGTAAAGTTGCTTGAATGCGAGGAAGACGTTGTATCGTTTGAGCAAAGCTACCAGCAAGCTAAAGGGCAAAATGCTGATAGTGTCTTTGTTGATGATGAGTCAATTGATATACGCGATGAGCAGCGCGTAACTGAAACACTTGCAGAGGTAAGAGAGAATTTAGCAAATCCATCCAATGAAACGGATATATCTGATACTGATGATTTGCCGGTTAAAAAAGAACAAGTTTCTTTATTGCTTAAAGACACCGAAGAGCATAATAAAGATATCGTTAATAAAGTTTCGCAGCTTAATAAAAGTATTACCTTTGACAGAACTAATTTAGCAAGAACACCTTTTCCTCATCAAGAATCAGGCATTAGTTGGATGCTGTCGTTACTTAAGTCAGCGCAGTTGGATAATTATGAAGATATGTATCGAGTACAGGGGGCTTTGTTAGCGGATGATATGGGGCTAGGTAAAACCTATATGACGCTGGTAATGATGGCTGAGTACTTGGCAATCCAAAGGCAAAATAATAAATCAGAAAAGCCTATATTAATAGTTGCACCGCTTAGCTTATTAGAAAACTGGGAACAAGAGGTTGATGCTACTTTTAATGAGTCGCCATTTAGGGACATTAAGGTATTACAGTCAGCAAGAGATTTAAAAGAGTTTAGAGTTAAAGGAGCTGAAAGAGAGTCTATGCAGCTGGCCACAGTTATCGATGACTCTCATGCAGATCACGAATCTATTCGTTACGCTTTACATGTTGGAGCTGATGCAGCTACAAAGCGCTTAGACATGGATAGACGTGTTGTTATTACTACCTACCAAACACTTCGAGACTATCAGTTTTCACTATGCGTAATTGATTGGGGGGTGGTGGTATTTGATGAAGCTCAGAATATTAAAAACCCGAATACCCAAGCCACTCGGGCAGCTAAAGGCTTAAAAGCTGATTTTAAGTTATTGGCAACAGGCACCCCTGTTGAAAATAGCTTAAGTGAGTTTTGGTGCTTAATGGATACAGCACAACCAGGGTTATTAGGCGATTGGGGCTATTTTAGAGAACGCTGGATCAAGCCAATAAGCAGTGCTAATGAAGAAGAAAAAGCAGAGGTACGGTTAGACGTTGGCAACGACTTACGTAATGCTGCAGGCCAGTTTATGTTACGTCGAACCAAGGAAGACGAACTAACCGGAATGCCGACTAAAACAATAAAAACAGGCATTCATAAAGATTTAGCCGACAATATGGCATTTGCACCTGAACTCGCTCGTAATATGACCGGCGGACAATTACTTGGCTACAACCAAATTGTTGAAGATTATAGAGCTGAAAAAGCGAAAGAGCAGGGCGGCGGCCATGCTTTAACTGTGTTACAGCAATTAAGGGCTGTTAGCTTACATCCAAGGCTTGATGAGGTTTTTAAACAGCCGCCGAGTAATGCAAAAGATGCTCAGCGTAATTTACAAGAGTCTGAAAAGTTGCGCATGTTGTTAGATATATTGTCAGATATAAAAAACAAAAAAGAGAAGGTAATAATTTTTGCAACAACCAAAAAACTTCAAGCTGTTCTTAAAATATGCCTAGATAAAATTTATGAGCTAAACATCCATGTTATTAATGGTGATAGTAAAGCGATGGCAACTAAAAAGGATCAGCTCTCTCGTAAAGGGATGATCACCGACTTTGAAGCAAAAGAAGGCTTTAATATTATCATTATGTCGCCTGTAGCGGCAGGTGTTGGCTTAACAGTTATTGGTGCGAATCACGTAGTCCATTTAGAGCGCCATTGGAATCCAGCAAAAGAGGCACAAGCTACAGACCGAGTTTATCGCATAGGTCAAAAAAAGCCTGTGTTTATTCACTTACCCTGCCTTTTACATCCTGAGTATGATTCGTTTGATGTGAACTTAGACAAGCTACTTGCAAAGAAAACAATGCTAAGAGATGCAGTAGTAACCCCTGAAGTGGTGAGTGAGCATGAACTAATGTCGTCAATGGGGTTATGAGGTTAAATCTATGAAACTCCAGCTAAGCGCCTCAAACGCACTTAATAAATACCTAAAAGCTGATTTACCTCGTTTGCCTAATGAACCAGATAAACAAGCGGGGGTAAATACCCTCATTAGCGATAGTCATTGTTTTAACTGGCAATTACAGATTATTGATAATAGATATAAATCTCGTGAAAAAACAATCATAGTTTGTGAGGCTAATAGCCGCTTTACGTTTTTTATACCGGTTAGTTTAAAGCTGTCGCAAAAAGAGTTAACCCAACGTTTGCAGTACGAATGGCAATTAATAATGGCTGAAACGCTTGAGGTGTATCAGTTAATACCACGCAGCGATATTGCGGTGCTGTTAAGTGAGCTATCTAAAATAGAGTTTATGCCGCACTGGGTTAAAAATACCGATTTAAGTATAAGCGGGCATATTAGCGATGCCGCACTTTGGGTTACTCAAACACTACAAGAAGAGGGGCTTTATGATTTACCTAAAGACCTTGCCATTGAGTTAGCTATTTACTTAAACACCCAACCTAAACGTATTACTAATAAAACAACTGGCCGCAAAGAAAAGTTTATACCCATAGAGCGTTTATTACATTATTGCCAATCGCTTATCGCTGCACGTCAGTTGGATGATAGCTCATCAAACGAAATACTTGATACCAGTAATATCATTAATTTTAGTGATTACCATAAAAAATAAGAGCTGGTTAATACTTTAAACTTATCAATAAAAGGGATTTTACTTTGAAAGATTACCAACCATTTTCAGCTGAGATAAAGAACGAAATCATAGACTAAATCAAAAATAATTTTGGTGATGTTTACTCAGATGAGTTGATCACTAGCTTTATAAAAATAATGGAAGAGTCTACATTTGTTGAGCTCGATTTTGCTGACTTATTAGCTTTTTTAAATGAGTGTAGAAACGGCTTTAAATTTTTTACAACTCAACAAGCATTAACTGAATTTGTGAAATCGAGTGAACGTAAACCAACGTCATTATTTGGACATATAAAGCTAGCCACAGAAGTAAACCTTTTCGATAGCTACTCTCAATACATATCAGAGTTCGATAAACTTTTAGTGAGTAACAGGTGCTTATATGTATCAGCGGGTGTTTGCACCGATTTAAACGAGCACCAACAGAGCTTTGAGTTTTATATGATTAATTACAAAAGTTAAGTAAAATTTTCATAAAAAAGTCTATGTACCTAAAGTTTCATGAATAGAATTAGGACGAAATATGTTATTCAAAATAATTTCAAAAGATAATAAGCAAGTGTTAGAAGCTGTGAACTCGCAAAGTATGGGGGAGCTTCAACTTGAGCAACTTATAATGGAAAATCAAAGAAATGATAATAATAACGGTACAACTCAATTACTGAATGAAGGTATTTTTGGAGAAGAGCTTATTCTACTGAAAAACCAAATTCAGGTTGCCAATCGAAAAAAAGCAGATGTTTTAGCACTCGATAAAAATGGGTGTGGTGTTGTTATTGAACTTAAGAAAGATTTAGGCCGTTTGGGAGTCGATACTCAAGCATTGCAATACCTTGCTCATATAGCTCGCTTTAAAGGCGAAAAATTTATAAAAAATAAAAAGTTAGTTAATGAATCATATGTTGAGTCTGTAGAATCTTTTATAGATTCAGCAGAAATTGACAGAGAAAAAATAAACAGTAAAAATCGTATCATTTTAATTGCGAATAAATTTGATCGTACGTTGTTTTCGATGGGGGAATGGCTTTCAGATAAAGGAGTTGGTTTTAAGTGTGTTCAATATAGTGTTTCTAAGCATAGTGATGGAACACAATATATTGATTTTTCGGTTGTATTTGACCGTTCTCCAGAATCTACTTTTCCACTAGAGTTTAGTCCAATGGAGCGTGAGCCTAAGTATTTTTGGTACAATATTGGCACTACTGAGCCCAAAAACTGGGCTTGCTTGAAAGAGAAGTCTATTGTTTCCGCTGGGTTTGATGGCAATAAGGACGACAAAGGAAATAGGTTACTTAATAGCTTTATACCTGGGGATATATTAATAGCGTATGCTAATGGCTATGGTGCTATTGGTGTTGCTGAAATTCAAGAATCCCCCTCGTTGAGTTATAAGTTGTTAAAGCAGCCAATTGCGAATGATCCTGTATCTGAGTATCACTTGCACAGGTTAAATGTTAATTGGCAGTGCACAACTGACGACTATTTTAGTGGTTCAATTACTCCAGCAGATACTAAAAACCAATTTAATATTCACCATCCGTACACAACGAGTTGTTCAATCGAAAGCGATAAAGCAAAACGATTAATTAGCGCGCTTAAGGATAATCTTAAGCCATAGATCAAACTAAAAAGTGTATTAGCAAAATCACAAGCTTGTAAAAACTTATTTCTCGTAAGTATTGTTATATTACTTGAATGTAATTTAAGTACCCGTGTTCATGCGAACTGTGCTCAGCTATTAACAGGTGTAACTAAAAACACCTTGAAATGAAATGCTTTAAATGGTTTATTAGCTTAGGTAAAGGAGTTTAAGTTGTTAACTTTTAAAGGTTAATTATTAATTGATAAGGATATTTATGGCTAAATTAGGTTTGGTTTTTTCTGGCGGTGGTGGTAAAGGCGCATACGAAATAGGCGTTTGGAAGGCACTAAATGAATTTGGTATTGAATCGCCCCGTGTTTGCCAGAGACTCAATAACTTGAGAAACTGGAACTATGAAAAAATCAAATCGCTATACATCAGAATTTCGTGAACGTGCAATTAGGCTTGTTACCACACAACAGCATGAATACCCTTCTCTTTGGGCTGCGCTAGTATCGATTTCAGATAAACTGGGATGTACCCCAGAAACACTTAGAGCATGGGTCAAGAAATCTCAAGCTCAACCGTCTAAACCCTCTTCTAATACGCAATCAACTGAAGAACGCCTTGCCGTCTTAGAGCGCGAGAATAAAGAGCTCAAGCGAACGAATGATATCCTGAGGCAAGCTGCCGCTTTTTTCGCCCAAGCGGAGCTCGACCGCAAACAGAAGTAATAGTGGATTTTATTGATGCTTGCAGAGAGCATTACGGTGTCGAGTCAATTTGCAAGGAATTGCCGATTGCACCATCAACGTATTATTCTCATAAACAGATACAAAGAGAGCCTGAGCGACTGTCTAACTGAATCGCCCCGAGTTCATCGGAGACCAGTTTGTTTAAGTCAGGCCACTTTACCTGACTCGTTTAAATTATCATAGTAGTCTGTTTCATATTGAGCTGGTGAAATATACCCAATTGAAGATAATAAGCGTTGATTATTAAACCAATTGACCCACTCTAACGTTGCGTATTCAACAGCATCAACATTCTTCCACGGGCCATTTCTGCGAATAATCTCTGTTTTAAATAATCCATTTATTGTTTCAGCCAATGCATTGTCATAAGAGTCACCCACACTGCCTACAGACGCTTGAATTCCAGCTTCAGCAAGTCGCTCAGTGTATCGTATAGACAAATATTGGCTGCCTCTGTCGCTGTGGTGAATTAACCCTTCGGGGTTGCCACGATGCCAAATAGCTTGCTCTAACGCATCAAGAATAAGCTCTGTGTGCATTGTCGTTGATACACGCCAACCTACAATGTATCGTGAAAAAACATCTATCACGAAAGCGACATAAACAAACCCACTCCATGTGGCAACATAGGTGATGTCAGCTACCCAAAGTTGATTTGGCTGCTCAGCAGTAAATTGACGATTAACTAAATCAAGTGGCTTATCTTGTTGCTCGTCAGGTATCGTTGTCTTATGTGCTTTACCCCGACGAACACCTTGAATTCCCATAACTCGCATCAATCGTTCGACTGTACAGCGGGCGACTTGATGGTCGTCAAGCTGTAGCTGCTTCCATATTTTTCTTGCACCATAAACTGACATATTATCCTCCCACACTTCGCGAATGAGTATTATCAGCTCAGCATCACGCTTTTTGCGGTTAGACAGTCGCTCAGGCTCTCTTTGTATCTGTTTATGAGAATAATACGTTGATGGTGCAATCGGCAATTCCTTGCAAATTGACTCGACACCGTAATGCTCTCTGCAAGCATCAATAAAATCCACTATTACTTCTGTTTGCGGTCGAGCTCCGCTTGGGCGAAAAAAGCGGCAGCTTGCCTCAGGATATCATTCGTTCGCTTGAGCTCTTTATTCTCGCGCTCTAAGACGGCAAGGCGTTCTTCAGTTGATTGCGTATTAGAAGAGGGTTTAGACGGTTGAGCTTGAGATTTCTTGACCCATGCTCTAAGTGTTTCTGGGGTACATCCCAGTTTATCTGAAATCGATACTAGCGCAGCCCAAAGAGAAGGGTATTCATGCTGTTGTGTGGTAACAAGCCTAATTGCACGTTCACGAAATTCTGATGTATAGCGATTTGATTTTTTCATAGTTCCAGTTTCTCAAGTTATTGAGTCTCTGGCAAACACGGGGCGATTCAACGTTGAAGCAGTTGCGGGTACTTCTGTTGGTGGTTTAAATGCTGCATTATTTACAGCTGGTGATTATAGCTCTGCTGAGCAGTTATGGCTTGATATTGCACCAAGCAAGGTATTAACACTTAAAGCAGAAGATATTGCTATAGCTGTTTCTAAGTTTGCCGTCGGGGCTTATTTACCGGGTGTTGCACCTAAAGCATTGATGACCTTGAGTTCTTTATTAGGGGGTGCAGGAGCTTTTTCGCAAGATGGACTTGCTGACCTTATTTACCAAAGCAATGTTTGCAATTCTATTGATAATAATTTATCGCTGCATTTATGTGCATTAACTGCTAAAAATGGCGAGCTAGTTTATCCGCAATTAAATACACTAAGCGCTGAAGACAAACAAAAATGGCTATTGGCAACCTCTGCAATACCGGCTGTTTTTAAAGCAGTTGAAATAGACGGCACAAATTATGTTGATGGCGGCGTATTACCTTCATATAGCGACAACACACCTTACAAACCACTTATAGAGCAGCATAATTGCACTCATATTATTAATATTTACTTGGACCGCCAAGCTGATACTGTTACTGCAAGTAAACAATACCCTGGGGTTAATTTTTGGAACATTGTTCCGTCACAAGCTTTCGCAGGCTTAATAGAACCACTTAATTTTACAAAAGAAAATGCAGCTAATCTTATTGAGTTAGGCTACAGCGACACGGCTAAAATTCTTAAGCAGTTTAAACCCTTTATGGATGATGAAGCGTGTTTTATGCAGGCCGCTTTTGAGTTTGCAGCTTCAAATACACAATTCAACGATCAGATATTAGTAAACCAACAGTTGCGTGATGGAAGAGCTTTAGATTCAAAGCAGCTTACATCTCCTCATTCATTAGATGATGTATTAAGCGAACTTGCCGATACGTTAAATCAGCAAGAGCGAGAGATAGCAAATCAAAATGTTGATAGTTTGATAGACGAATTTGCTGATAACTCTAACGAATTACTTGAGCATGCCTTTAATACAATTACAACACTTGCCTCTACTGAGGGGCGTATAAACGCTCAGTTAGAGCAAAGCCATGTGAGTCGGGTTCTCGGCTCGGTCTCGGGGAGCAATGCTAAGTTACAAGCGGGTGTTAACTATGATTTAAATCGAGCTATATATTCTAGCCAATTACTCATTCAAAAGCTCAACCATAAACAAGTACTAACAATGGAAGCGATGGTTTCCCTTGCTAACAAAACAAACTACCTGATGACTCATGTTAATGTGTTATATGGCAGCGTTAAAAAACTAGAACAAAATGTTTTTCAATCAGTTGCATTAATGAAGCAAGGAATAGAAGCATTAGCTCATCAATGCGATATTAGATTCAACCAACTTGAAAATAGAATTGATAACCTAGAACGAAGTCAATTAGTAAATAATTGGTATAACAATACAAAATCAAAATGCATCAGTTTAAATACACTGCAACCAAGTGAATTATTAATTAGAGTAACCTTGGGTTTTTATAATGATTTAGGGCGCGAATGGTCTAATAGTGAACTCAGTTCCTTCACAAATTTATTGCATGATATTGGCTTGCATCAAGCATTATTAACACCATGTAGCTTATTTAGTCCTAACTCCGCTAAGTTATTTTTAAATAATATACAAGCAAACGCCATTTTACCTGTTCCGCCTAAACATCAGCAGTTTCATCCTTTATTAAAAGGGCTGCAAATAGCAAGTGATGCGCAAAACGACGCAACCGCTGAAGAAATAAATCAAACGATTGAGCAACAACTCGGTTTAGCGCTCAATAATGAATTAAGTGGTTATGAGGTAGGGTTAGAGCTATTACATAGCCTAAAATGTAACGATAAAAGACTGCCGGCTTACTCAAATACGGGAAATTTGAGCTTACTGTCAGCTAATGAGCATACAACCATGCAAGCTCAATTGTTGGCTCAAGTTACTACGTATAAAAAAATTAACGATGATATTTTAATTAATAAAAATATCCGTGATGATCTTGCTTTTTTACAAAATAAAATTGAACAATTTAAAGTTATCATCCCTGTGATTGGCCAATTTTCGGCAGGTAAAAGTTCACTACTTAATAATTACTTAGGGCAAGACTACCTAAACTGCGACATAAACCCTGAAACAGCGGTTGCCACAGAGCTAAGTTATAGCGAAGACGAGCACATTATAATTAATTATATTGATAATAAATTGAGTGAGCGAAAAGAATTAGGTGAGTTACAAAGCCTAACAATTGACGAGAATATTTTTTATATTCAGGTTTTTATTAATAATCAAAAGCTTAAGAACCGTCCTAATTTAGTGCTGGTGGATATGCCGGGTTTTGCATCAAATAATACTGGCCACTCAAAGGCAATTGCTTGTTACTTGGAGCGTGGTGATTATTTTATAAATTTAATCCCCTCAGAAAAGGCCTTTGATGCAACAGCCATTAATCAACTGCAAGAAATCAATCTTAATTATGAAAAAGACATTGCTCATATTGTGTCTAAATCTAACCGTCTGCCAAGTAGTAAATTGTTAGCGGTTAAGAGTCAGTTGCAAGCGTATTTAACCGAAGCATTAGAAAGCGGTATAACGATTGGCCATATCGAAAATTTAGGTACTAACAAAAATATAATTGATTTTGAGAATGCAGTCGACACTGCATTAAATCAGTTTGATACATTACTTTGTAAGCGTTATTCACAGCAACTAGCTAAGTTAGCCGGGCATATAACCAGCGCCATAAATGGCCTTAAAAAGTCTAGCCAGTCAAGCGAAGCCCAAATTCAAGAACAAATAAACAAGTCTCACAGTGCATTTAGCTCGGTAGAAAATAAACTTCAAGCATCACTTAAAGATCTTGAATATAATCTATGTAGCGTAGGAAAAGAGCAGTTAATTCAGCGCTCTCAACAGGTACTGGGCTCATCCGTATCAGTTTTAGTTAGTGCGGCTAAATCGAATCAAGTATCACAAAAAATAAATGACCTACTAAGGCCCGTTTTACAACAAGGTGTTGATAACTTAGTAAAGCAAGAATTACAAAAGCTAGATAAAAAACTCGATATTATTAGCGAGCAACAACATAGCGATGTAAAAATTACACTTAATATACCAGCAGAGCAAAAAGAAGCCTTTTCAACAGCGTATGCAGCGGTAGCGGCCGGAGTCGCAACCGTTATTTTAGGCCCTCTAGGTGGTATTGTCTCTGGTATTATAGGTGGCTTACTGGGCCGAAAAGATAATGCAGAAGAACGCGAGCAACAAATAGAATCACAAGTACGTGAGCAAGTTATTCCGCAGGCCGTTAATATGGCTGTAGAGCATTGCACACAACAGCTAAATTCGGCGGTATCAAAAATCAAACAAGCTGTTTTAAGCTCATTTGAGCAAGAGCAAAACGACCTCAAGCAAAGTATTGAGCACCTTAAACAACAATTGCAGCAAAGCGAAGACGCGTTTAACGAGCAGCAGTTAAAGTTCGACAACGCTTTAATTCAAATTCAGCAAACTAATCACACCGCGCAAATAAAAACCAACGCTATAAAGGAAGCTAGCTAGTGAGTAATGATTTAGATTTTGACAGTTTAATGAACGGCCACCATGATAAAAGCAATAATGAAAATAGTGGTGTAAGTAATAGTGTAAATAGCAATGCAAATGAGCAATCAGCTCAAACACAAACTTCATCTCAAAACATAAAACCAGAGGGTGTTAATCAATACTTATACGAAAGTGAAAAGGGCTTAAGTTTATGTGCTCAATTAATTGCGAATGGTGATAGTAATACATCTGTTGCCCGTTTATTAGCCGAAATTAAACACACGATTGAACATGACTTTTTACAGCTAGCTAAACAAGACGATAACACCACAGGGGCTCATACTTATGCTCAATTGTTATTGCTTGAAAAACAGCTAAATGAAATTGCTGCTTTTCCGCATCTTGAAAAATACTATACCGTTGCAGTGGGTGGCTCATTTAGCGCAGGTAAATCGCGCTTTTTAAACTCCGTATTAGGGTGCCCCTCGTTGCTGCCAACAGACACAACACCCACTACATCTATACCTACTTATTTGTCGTTAGGTGAGCAAAATGCAATAAGTGCACTTAATTTTTATCGTAAAAAAACAGCAATAGATGAAGAAGCATTAAAAGCTATATGCCATGCATTTAATGAGCGTTTTGGCGTAACCTTTAGCCATTTACTACAGCTAATATCTGTTGAGCGAGAAGACTTTAAATACCCTAACCTCGTGTTTTTAGATACCCCTGGTTACAGCAAAGCCGACGATATAATTAACACACAAAACAATACCGACGAAAACATTGCTCGTGAGCATTTACGCAGTGCAGACTATTTAATTTGGTTGGTCGATCAGCAAAATGGCACTGTGCCACAGCAAGATATTGAATTTTTAAAAAGCTTAGAGCTAACTCAGCCTGTATTAGTGGTGATTAGTAAAGCGGATAAAAAGCCAGAATCGCAAATACAACAAATTATTAATACAGCAAAACAAGACTTACAACGAGCCGAAATTAATTTTTTAGACGTAATAGGGTACTCAGCCCAGTTAAATAAAGAGTTTTCAAGTTCCCAAACCGTACTAACTGATTTATTACAAACTGTGAGTAAAGGTAAAAATGGCTCGATTGTTTTATGGCAAGCAGAACAGATATTTAAGAGCTATATAAATTTTTATGAGTCTACTCGTCAAATTCATAGCTTAACAAGTGGCACGATTAAAGAGCTCATTTTTGCTGAAACTATATCAGACAAAAACAAACAACATTTAGACGATATAAGCAATAAAACAAAAGCGCAGGTAAATGCTTTAGCAACACAAAAGCAAGTTGCCCTTAAAATTCAGCAACAATTACAAGAGCAAATTACGCAGTTATGCGAGTTGCTCAATGTAAACACAACCATGCAGCCGAGCTCTGTGACATTGAGTTCAACTAATACGACTTGCTCACTTGGTAACGATAATGTACCCCAACAATCATTAGTATTTGAAGCGCTCGTGCAAGGCAGTATCAAACAGTTATCGGCTATTGCTGACATAACTGCTTTGCAAGGGCGAATAATTAAGTTAAGCGCGGTAGGCGTACACATTAAAATAGAAGAGAAAGTACCAACCGATTTCGACATCATTATTACTAAACAAAAAATAAAAGCCCAGTTGGGTGATGCCGTAATGAGTGATTATTTTAACGAAGGCCAGCGTGTGAAAGTTCACATAGTAAACGATAAAAAAGCGAGCATTACAGTCGATATAGCTTCGGCATAATTTTGAATTAGCAACACACAATTACTTAATAAAAAAGGAAGTAAGATGGATTTTGATATTTTAGACGTTATAAACGAGGCAACAAAAGAAGCTGATGCATTTGAAGGCCATCCAGCTGCTGATTTCACCATGGAAGAGCAGTTATTATACTTAAATGGCTTAGCTCTAGTCATGAATGCTGACGGTCATATTGACGACACCGAAAAGGAATATATTCGTATACTTATAAAATCAATGAGCCTTGATGAGTCAATACTTGACGACATGGTAACGTTTGCAAAAGCCCCAGATAAAGACACAGTACAAGCGTTTTTTCGTACTTTTCGCCGTCGCCCCGTTGCGCAGTTGTTTTTGTTCGATGCCCTAATGATGACCCGCCGCGATGACAAAGTAGAAGACAAAGAAAAGGCCGTTGTAGACAAAATAGCCGACCAGCTAGAAATACTAAAAGGCACCCAACAAGATATATTTGATTTATTTTGCCATATTAAAAACCGCAACTGGCAAGAAAGCGCATTATATTTCAGCTGCCATTTATTAAACCCAGATCACTTTAAACATCTACTTGCCTATCATGAAATAGAGTTCGATGCGTTAATGGCAGAAACCGCAGAGATCAGAAGTAATAGGTTAATTGAGGTGATTAAACAAAAGGTTGATATTGATGCATTAGAGTGGGAGCTACTCGTATATCGCAATAATAACTGTATGCCTGATGCGACAGAAATAACAACGACATTTATTACAAACATCGTTACTCTTGATCTGATTTTGCCATTTTTGCAATCAAAGCTTGATAGAAAAGAGCTACGCATTAATGCCGATGAGGTTTTATTAATTAAAGATGGTGTTGAGCTAGCCTATGGCTCACTAACTGATTTAACACTTAGCCATGATAAAGAAACAGACGCATTTTTTGTCACTCCAAATTTGACTGAAGACTCTGCGTTCAAAGTAACCGCTGAGCTGCTGAGCGATTTTGGCTTTATGATATCTGAACATCTAATTACAGAAAAAGATATTGAGTCTGATGATCCTCAAGTTATTAATATGGTTTTAGATATCCTCTATTCAGCTAAAATAGTCGAAGGTAAAAAAGATGGTGATTACGATAATCCTATTTGCTTTCCTAAACAGAATAGTGGATATGTAAAAAATGAAATTGTATTAGGCTACGACAACAAATATTACACTAATATTAAATCAATTAGTATAGTTTCCAAAGATAGTAGTGACTATGTTACTAACTCAACTCCATGGGAAGTACTAGCATCTGGTCAATTCAGGTTAATGAGATAAGGGAGCGAGTAGGTGACTGATTTAGACATGCTTGCCACTTTCATGGAAGCGACAAAAGAGCCGAGTGCTTTTGAAAACCACCCAATAGCGCAACAAGGGATTGAAGGGCAGTTATTGTATTTGCAAGGCCTAGCCTTAGTGATGAATGCAGATAATGACATTCATGAAACCGAGGTTGAGTATTTACAAATTTTAATAAACTCTTTTTCACTCGATAGCTCTGTTTTAGATGACGTGATTGATTTTGCTAAAGCGCCAGACAAAGTAACAATTCAAGCATTTGTTGCATACTATAGGCGTAAACCATTGGCGCAATTGTTTTTATTTGATGCGCTCATGATGACCCGACGTGATAACCAAGTGCACGAGAAGGAAATGCCTTTAGTGAACGCAATAGCACAACAACTCGAAATACTAAAAGGCACTCAACAAGATATATTCGATTTATTTTGCCATATTAAAAACCGTAACTGGCAAGAAAGCGCATTATATTTCAGCAGCCACTTATTAAACCCCGATCATTTTAAACATTTACTCGTCTATCATGAAGTTGAGTTTGAAACGTTAATGGCAGAAACCGCTAAAATAAGGTCTAAGCGATTGACTAAGCTTATCGTCAATAAAGTTACTCGTGCATGCCAGTTAAAGTGGGAACCTTTAAACTATTGTAATGCAGAGTCTTTACCGAAAGAAAAAGAGGTTACAATTGATTTTGCCCCTAGTATTTTTACACATGACTTGTTAGTCCCGTTTCTTCAATCGAAAATGGATAGGGGCGAGCTTCGAGTTAGCTCTGGTGAGGTTTTTATCACTTATAATTCACCTGAAAAATTGTACGGTTTACTTTCTGATTTACATTTGGAGTTTGACCCAGAAGATAACACTTTTTCAGTATCAAAAAGTTATATTTCTGACTCTGAATTAATGGTGCCAAACGAGATTAAGTTAGATTATTTCAAAACTATCTTCTCACCATTATTGAACGGGGAACCACAAGATATAAATGTAATTTTATATCAGTTATTTAAAGCTAAGATAGCGATTGGCAAGCAGCTACACCCTAAGGGCAAGCCTAATAATACGGAACAAATTAATTCTGTATGTTTTCCTTTAAAAGGCAAAAAAGTTTTGAAAGACGAAATAGTACTAGGCTTTAACAATAAGTTTTATAGGAATAAAGGTGGCGTTAAAGCTATTCTGATTTCAAACAGAAAATATTTAGATAACTTAACACTTTGGTCAGTATTGGCTTCTGGTCAATATAGGCTTGTTAAATAGAATTATTTACATAGAACAATAAAGTAAAGTTTTATCTTTTCGATAAAAGGAATTAAAAATGATTGAAGAACATTCATCAAGCTTATTAAAAATAAGTAAAGGCTATGAGTTATTAGGCAGCTCACTAGATAAAAATTTATTGGCAGAGTTACAGGCGCTAGCTAGTCATTTTAAAAATGACGCACTACATACACAAAATGAAAATAGATTGCTGCGTATTGGTATAATCGGCCAAATAAAGCGGGGGAAGTCTTCGTTTTTAAATAGTTTGTTATTTAATGGGCAAGACGTGCTCCCAAAGGCTGCAACACCTATGACGGCTGCGCTAACTAAAATTTGCTATGCACAGCAGCCAAAAGCCCTAGTTGAGTTTTATAGCAAAAATGAGTGGGGTAAAGTTAAAAACTTAGCGGATAAAGCATTCACTAAACAAGCAAGTTACGAAAACGCATTGCTTGAATATCAAGCCAATAAGGCAATATCGCAAAAGCAGGGCGTTTTTATTGCACCGCCAGTTAAGCCTGTTTTATCTGATGAAGAAAAAGCCAGTATTGAGCTTCTAAATATGGTTAAAAGTTCAGGGCTAAACGTTGCGCAGTATTTAGATACAACCATATCGCTTGATCAAGTAAATAATAATGATGAATTAGTTGATAAACTAAACAACTATGTAGGAGCCAGCGGCGAATTTACACCAATAGTAAAAAGCACTGAGCTGCATTTAAATATTGACTCTTTACGCGATATTGAGGTGGTTGATACACCGGGAATGAACGACCCAATAATCTCCCGTGGTAGACGTACACAAGAGTTTATAGGTCAATGTGACGTTGTTTTTGTACTCAGCAATAGCGGCCAATTTTTAGACCAATCAGATATGAGCTTGCTGGCGCAAAATATTCCCAATAAAGGTATTGAAGATATTGTACTAATAGGCTCATTGTTTGATGGGGCCTTATTGGATGAGTACCATAAGTACCCGTCTATTCAACAGGCGTTACCGGCCATTACTACAAAATTAAATAATCAGGCCACAAGTAATGTAGATAAGGTATGTAATGAGTTTTCAGCACATCACAGTGCTGAAGATGATAATAATCAAAGCCATTTAATGAGCACTTTACAAAATGCTTTGCCGCCTATATTTATTTCATCTCGCTGTTACGATTTAGCCGTAAAGCCAGAGCAGTCATTAAATGAAGAAGAGTTGCATACGTTGAACCTTCTTAATGGCATGTTTACTGACTTTACGTTTAATACCAATACGTTTGCAGCAGTGGCTAACTTCACAAAAGTACTAAGTAAATTAGATACTGTTAAGGCGAAAAAAGAACAAATATTGGCAGATCGTTTTAATAACCTTTTAATAGGTTCAAAACGTGAGGTTAAACAAAAATTAGCGCAAATTGCAGATGACGTAACTTATAAGCGTAAAAACTTACTTGAAGGTGATGTTGAAAGTTTAGCGAAAAAACAACAAGAAGCAGTTAAGCGAATAGAGTCTGGTACTGTTAAAGTTAATAGTGTTTTTGAAAAATACAGCATTCAAGCTGCAAAAACTTTAACACGCTTATTAACAGACATAAACCAAGATGCAATACAGGTAAAACAAGTACAGTCGCAATCAGGCTCGCGGGAAGAAAGTTATACAACATCAAGAGAAGTAAGTGACTCATCGTGGTACAACCCATTATCGTGGGGCTCAACTCGTACAGTAACGTCAACCCACTATCGTACAGTTAATTACACCTATGCAAGTGTTCATGAAGCAGTGAGTAAGCTTGAGTCATTTGTGGTCGATACCAGCAAAGCGATTTATGACGTAAGTGAAAACGCAATTCAATTAGGGTTGTTTAAACAGGATATAAAAGCATCTATTAAGGATATGTTTGATTTTACGGATGACAACTTTGACCCCGAAATGGTTTTAATGCCATTAAACAATGCCGTTGAACGTATTACGATCCCTGCGGTGAGTTTAGATCTTGATGCGCATATTAATACTATTAGGCAACAATTTAGTGCTGAGCAAGTTGAAGGCGATGACATAGCTCAGTTACGTACTGAACAGGCCCGCGTCGTTGCTTTATTATTGCAAGATATTAGTGTTGAGCTAAAACAGTGCATAAATCAAATAGTAGAGAAGTTAGCTAAAGAGCAAAGTAGTTTTATTCCGAGCTTAACCAAAGATCTAGTAGCAAGTGTAGAGCAGCTCAAGCAGGATTTAACTCACAAAGAAGAGGTATTAAAAGGGTACGATGACGTATTACAAAAAGTGAATACTGATTTAGCTACTTTAAGCACTAATTTATAAGTTTACTGCAGTTTAGGCATTATCGTATTTAAAAAACATAGATAATGCCTAAAGCACCTATACCCATCAATAAGCGGATAGTACGCATCTCCCCAAAGCGCTTTGGGGTTGTCCATCATAATATCGATAATATATGGTACAAGTTGCGATAAAAATTGCCCTGCGTCTTTTAGTTATTCCCTGTTGGCAGTACTGTTCCAAGTAGCTCCTCCATGTATCCCTCTTCCCCATCATTCAATATCAGGACGCCTTTGGGCGTCCTTTTTTGTGCTTTAAATCTGCTGAGTGGTATTGTGGTTAGTAGGTGTATTATTTTTACGAGCATATTTTGCCGCATACATTCTTTCATCAGCTAAAGTAAAACATGCTTTATAATCTGTGCACTCACTGCTGCTAGCAATGCCAAAGCTTAAACCAGATTGCGGCCACGTTTGCTTTAGTTGAATATGCGCTTTATTAAGTGCTTTAGATGTGTTGTCTGCCAATTTTTCTAGCTCGTTTAACGACGAAGCACAACACAAACATATAAACTCATCGCCTCCAGTTCTATACACATCTCCTAGGTTAGCCAGTTCTTTTTTAATTAATTCAGTGACATTGATAAGTAGTTTGTCGCCACTGGCATGCCCTAGTTGATCGTTTATTGATTTCATACCATCGCAGTCAATAAATCCTATTAAATAATAATGGCCTATGGAATTTAGCTTTTCTTGTAGTAGTAAACGATTGCCTACTTTTGTAAGTGGATCAATACGGGATTGCTCAAGGGCATTAATATAATCGTTTTGCTTTATTTTCAGCCATTCGGATAATGAAAGTAATATACAAATACAATCAATAGCGAGGGCAACAAGCACCCAAAGTTCAGCTGAAGCCGTTACGAATAAATTAAGGTGAGATAAAATAAAGACAACAAGTGATAGGCTGTAAACAATATTACCGGTTAAAAAGTACTTTGCTCTAAAATCGTTTAAGCTCAACATTTTAAAGCCGAGCACTAACGTTAGTACCACCCATATTGCTGCTAAAGTGTGCGCTAAATAAAATACCCAATGAAAGGGTAGTACTAGGTTTATAAAGCCACTAATAAAAGCGACATAAGAAAAATACTTTAAAAATTGGCTTATTCGTGTTTTTTCAACCGTATGAAAATTAAATAAGTAATAGGCAAAGGCGCTGGCTGAAGATATCGCAAACGAAAAAATATACATACCAAGATAATGCGAGTTTATGCTTTTAAAGCTGTAAAACACGCCAAAAACCCCAGCCGCAAACGCCCAACCAATTCCGTGTAAGCCAATATAACCTGAACAATATAACGCAACGTTTTGACCTGTTTTTAAATAAAGAATGAATGCCATGCAGGCAAGGGTGAGCATAATGGTGATGGACATTATACTGAGTGAATTTATAAAAAACTGCTGGTATATAAATGTAGGCTCATCTAAAAAGGTTACACTCACTGGTTTGGCGTAATGACGTGCATTTAAATAAAGCCACAGTACGCCTTGAGAATTTGTTTCTAGGTTTAATTGAAACGCTTGTCCATGCATTATAATTGCTGACTGCGACAAACTACCCTGAGAAAAATCAGCAATTAAACGAATTCCCTGTGTATCTTGCCAATAAGCAAAACCACCATCTAGGTAGTTTGCTTGGGGTAATACAAACCAGCGTTCTTCATTCAGAGTCGACAGTGGTATTTTAGCAACAGCGGGTCCACGCATTTCAGATAAAGAAACAAGAGGGCTTTGCTTATTTTGATATGCACTGATTATTTGTTCACCCAAAACAGGTGACTTTATATTAACTTGTTGCCAAATAGCTGGCCCAATTTTTTTAATTTGTTCATCATTGAGCGATTGAGCTAATGTACTAAAAGACAATAGGGTCAACAATATACATAAATATAAACTAAATAATCTAAGCATACTCCCCCTTTAATTTGCTTATGTGCTTTTGTAAAAAATACTTTATAAGTATTTATATAACCATTTAATACCCAATATGTCAGTTTTTAAGGTATTTCGGCTTTAGCTATTTTTAATATGTAATGCGTTTATTAGTTTTTGTTTTTCAATAGGTTTTGATACGTACCCATCAAAAAACTGTTCATAAAGTTGTTTTTGTTCAGAGAGTACATTGGCTGTAAGTGCAATAACTGTTTGTGATGCATCTATCCTTTTTATGGCTTTACACGCTTCAAAGCCATCCATTTTTGGCATTTGTATGTCCATTAAAATTATATGAGGTGATACCTTTTTGTATAAATCTATTGCTTCATAGCCATTATTAGCAATGACTAATTTAGCACCTGTAGGCTCAAGAAAAGAGCTCACAATTATTTGGTTAATTTTATTATCTTCAGCAATCAAAATAACTTTATTACTTAGATCGGGAAAATCTAAATTTTCAGTATTATCAGTGCTTGGTATCTTGTCAGCTTGTTCTAACGGTAGGTATACATAAAACTGGCTACCAACACCTTCTTCGCTTGTTACTTTTATGTCACCGTCCATAAGGTTTATTAGCGACTTCGTAATTGGCAATCCAAGCCCTGTTCCACCATATTCACGCGTGGTTGAAGACTCTGCTTGTTCAAATCGCTCAAAGAGCCTGTTTACAACATTTTTTGGAATACCAATACCTGTGTCTGAAACAATAGCGCAAACTTGTTCATCGTCAGTTAGTTTAAACTCAACCGTTACACCTCCTTTGTGTGTAAACTTAATTGCGTTGTATATTATGTTTAAAAACACCTGCCTTATTCTTACAGCATCACCACGCCAGTATTTATGATGAATCGTTGATTTAAATTTTAGATAAATATTCTTTTCTTGGGCAGGTACTAATAAATCAGACTCTAAATGATGAATTAATTCGTCCAGCTCAAACACCTTCTGCTCAAGAGAAAGTTTACCGGCTTCGATTTTAGAAAAATCCAGTATATCGTTAATAATAGTGGTTAATGAGCGAGTAGAGTAGAGTGCTTTTTTTAAGTAGTCTGTTGATTTATCATTCATCGGTTGCTCTTGCAGTAACTGCAGAGTACCTAAAATACCATTCATGGGTGTACGTATTTCATGGCTCATGTTCGCTAAAAATTCAGATTTAGTCTTAGAGCTTTGCTCTGCGAGTTCTTTTGCATGAGCAAGCGCGTGCTCGTGTTTTATTTGCTGCGTTAAATCAAACGCAATGCCTAAAAAACCTGCAACTTGGGCTCTGTTATTCAACAGCGACGTAACACTTAAGCTCACTTGAATATGCCTACCTTTAGAGTCTACATAGGTCCATTGATTAACATCGGGTTCTGTGGGGGTTGCCTTTACAATTAATGTTTCAAATCCAGGGCTCACTTTTTTATTGAGCTCAATACTCAGTTGTTTTGCTTTGCTTATCAGCTCTGTTTCTAAATGAAATATGCCACAGGTTTTTTTACCCACCACATCAAATGCCTTGTAGCCCAGTAACTTCTCAGCGGCAGGGTTAAACTCGGTGATTAAACCGTTTATGTCGGTAGCTATAATAGAGTAGCTAGCACTGTCTAAAATACTACGCTGTAACATACTAATATCAGCTATTTGCTGAGTTCGCAGTTTTACATCGGTTTCTAGTTTTAAATTGGCTTGTTCAAGAATATTTTTATGTGCTTGTTCGGCTTCACGTCTTAAATTTTCTTTTTGGGCTTTTCGAAAAAATTGTAACTGTATTGCAAGCACAATTAACATAGCAATGAGTGTTAAAAAAATACCATTCACGAGTGCTTGATACTGATAGGGCAAATGCAGGTTTTCTACAAACGCGTAAGAGCCATGCAAAGTTATTTGCCACTCACGACCAATCACTTTAGTCACAGTGGATACTTTAAATTCAGTGTTATTTGCTGGATTGCCGTATGTAAAAAAGGCCACATCAGTTGCATCGTTGAGATCGCTAATGGTTAAGTAGTTTTCATCAATATCAAATAATGAGTTTAAAATATTGTCTATAAGCAAAGGGGAGTATGCCCAGCCATGCAGTGCTTCAAGGCGTTCATCGTTAGATGTAGGAGTGATCTTACTCTTATAAATAGGTAATAGAATCAAAAAACCATGATGAGCTTTCTGATCTGCTTGGACTAACGTAATAGGTGCAGATAATTGCGCATTATCTGCAAAAACTGCGCTTAATGCTGCACGTTTACGAATAGTTTCTGAGCCAATATCTAACCCTATTGCTTGTTTATTACCACTTTCAGGAAAAATATATTGGATCACAAAGTGATCATTTTTGTTTTCAGAAAATGTTTTATAATTAAATAGGCTATCGGGGCGTTCGCTTTTTGCTTTATTTATAAACGCGGTAAGTTCGTTATGTGTTACTTTTTTTATGTACCCAACGCCGTTAGCCCCAGGAAACTCTTGGGCGTAATCTCTTGCGTTTGAATAACTCTTAATTGCGGTGTAGTCTAAATTTTCTATTCCAATACCTTGTATAAACGCTTTAAGGCCAAATAACCCGTATTGATATAACTCCATTCTGTTATTTATGCCTACGGATAAACTGGTTAACTTACTATTTAAAGCAGCTGTTACTTTTGAGTTTAAGGTTTGTTGATGCTGAATTTGTTGAAAATAGGTTAAAAAAATACCTGTAGTGAGGATTACAACCTGAAGTAAAGTACTTAATAGCACCCCTTTATTAGCTCTACTTTGCAAAGCCATTTAGCAATCCTTTTGTATGGTATTTTTGAGACTGTATTATTACCTAAGAGCTTTGAATATAGCATTTAATAGTTAAGTTACAAGCTAATAATTAACTAAACTCTTTGTTAAATAGTATGTTGCTTAATACTTTTATTTAGCGTGGGTTCCCAGTTAATACCGTATTTATAGGTATTTTTGTAATGAAAAAGGCTTTCTTTTAATCTATGCGTTAAAGCTTGCTGGTGATTTTTCGAAGTTTATGGGGAATTGTGTTACAACAATTAAATACAAAAGTTTTGGTTCATAACATGTACACACTTTCACAATGGCAATTAAGCGGTCAATTTATACATATAAACGGGCATCAAATTTTTACTAAAACGGCAGGGAATACACATAACCCCGCGCTTGTTTTAATTCACGGTTTTCCAAGTGCAAGCTGGGATTGGGAAGGTATGTGGGATGAACTTAGTAAACACTACTTTTTAGTGACACTTGATATGCTGGGATTTGGGCTTTCGGATAAGCCATTTAAAGCGGATTATAAAATTGCAGAGCAAGCTGATTTATACACACATTTTTTACAGCGTTTAAATATAAGTAATGTACACATACTTGCCCACGACTATGGCGATACCGTTGCCCAAGAGCTACTAGCGAGGCAAGTGGCTAATCAAAGTGAAGTACATATACACAGTGTGTGCTTTTTGAATGGCGGGTTGTTTCCTCAAGCACATAAACCGTTATTTATACAAAAGTTGTTACTTTCAAAGCTGGGCTGGATAGTCCCTAAGCTAATGAGTAAGCAAAAGTTTGCCAAAAATTTAACCTCCATATTTGGTGCAAACACGCCACCCGCACCTGTAGTTATAGATACGCTTTGGGCGCTTTTAAATCACAATAATGGTTTACGTGTTATGCCAAAGCTAATTAATTACATTACACAGCGAAAGCAAAACGAGCAGCGCTGGGTTACTGCAATTATTAATAGCGATATACCGGTTACATTAATTGCAGGTGAGCAAGACCCAATATCAGGGAAACACATGCTCGAACAGTATGAAAAAATAATACCTAATGCCCGCACACAAGGCTTTGCTGAGCTTGGGCACTATCCGCAAGTTGAAGATGCTAAGGCAATCACTCAGGCATATTTAAATTTTAGAAAGCAGGTATAAAAAAAGCGGCTATTGTAAAGCCGCGTTTATAAACTAAATAAAGTTATGCTAGTTACTTAGTATTTTTTCTTTGGTGCTTTTAGTTGTCTTTCAAATTCATCAGGAAATAAAATAGTACCGTCGTCTTCCTCTGTCGGGAATACGGCAATAAGTAAGTCGTCTTCTTCAAGGCCAGGTGTCCATCGGCTGAACCAGTCACTAGCAGGGATTGCTTTAGGTGTGCATCCTTCCCAGTCGCCCGTTGCCCATGCTTGTGCAAATTCTCGTGTAGGCCATACAGGCACACAATCGTCATCTTCGTTAGTAAGCATTACACAGCCGTCGTCGTCATTTAAAATCCATACTTGCTTGTACTGTTGCACGGTTTCAAACATAAAAGCGAGACGCTTTTTGGCTCCAAGGCCTAAAATTACGTCGTGTTCTTCGGTTGCATTTGCGCGTGTCATGATGGGCTCACTTTTGTTGCGGTCAATTTATATTTATAGCGTACAAGTATATCGAGTTATGTGACACCGTGTTGAAAACTTCACAATTATTTTTGTTATTTAGATCTGTTTTATGGGTTAGTCAGTATATTTTGAGCAAACATTCAAAATTGATCTTGAATGTTGCCTAAATGGCCGCACTTAGTATGCATACACTTAATCAAGGATTTATAAAATGAACACAGATTTACTTACACCATATCGATTAAATGACACGATTGAACTTAAAAATCGTGTATTAATGGCACCGCTTACACGTTGTATGGCTGACGAAAATTTAGTGCCAACGCAAGATATGGTTGAGTATTATGCTCGCCGCGCAGACACAGGTCTTATTATTAGCGAAGCGACAATTATTCGCCCAGACGGGCAAGGTTACCCAACTACGCCTGGTTTGTTTACACGCGAGCAAATTCAAGGTTGGAAAAAAGTGACCGACGCTGTGCATGCAAATGGTGGTAAAATGTTTGCTCAACTTTGGCATGTTGGCCGTGTAGCGCACCCTCATTTTTTTGATGGTGAAGTACTTGCCCCTTCAGCAATTGGCGTAGAAGGTTCGGTACCCCGCATGCGCGAGCTTACTTACATCACGCCAAAAGCCGCGACAACTGACGATATTAAATCGTTAATTGCAGATTTTGCCAAAGCCGCCGAAAACGCAATTGAAGCCGGTTTTGATGGTGTAGAAATTCATGGCGCAAACGGTTACTTAATTGATCAATTTTTACATTATGAAGCCAATGTACGTGAAGACGAGTACGGCCAAACACCGCAAAACATGGCTCGCTTTGCGCTTGAGGTTACCGATGCAGTTATTGCTGCAGTAGGTAACGAGCGTACAGCACTGCGTGTAACACCTGGTGCCTACTTTAATATGAGCGAAGATAACCGCGACAAAGCGGTATTTGACTACTTACTACCTGAACTTGAAAAACGAAACCTTGCTTACCTGCACGGTGGTATTTTTGATGACAGCACAACATTCGAATCGCTTGAAGGCAAAACAACTTCAGCGTTTTTACGTGCGGGATACAAAGGAACACTGGTAGGCGTAGGTAGCTACAGCTTTGAGTCAGCTAAAGAGGCAATTAATGAAGGTAAGTTTGATTTAATTGCGATTGGCCGCCCGCTAATTGCAAACCCTGATTACATTAGCAAAGTAACAAACGGCGAAGAGTTAGTCCCTTATAGCGACGAGATGCTTGCTGAGCTTAAATAACGTTTAGCAATTAAATAAAAAAAGACACTTAATAGCTTTATTAAGTGTCTTATTTTTTACATATTTTCGCCATTATTTTCTCATATTTGTTTAATCTTTATGTCAATAAAACAAAGCGTTATTGTCATATTGAAAAATCATACTGTGCCCGTTTTCATAATAAACCATTAATAAAATCAAACGGGACAACAATGTACGCTTTAAAGAGTAAATCGATTTTGAGCATGGCCATTGCCATGGCGGTATCAACATCTGCTTATGCTAACGACGAAACCACTATTGAAGAAGTAACGGTTGTGGCAAAGCCAACCAGTTACGCTAATAATGTGATTGAACCTGCCATGTTAGAGCAGCAAAGCACGGTTTCAAGTGTGTTGTCAGTCATTGATAATTTGCCAGGCATTAGCATAAACGAAGGTGATGCATTTGGCGGTGACGATTGGTCTACCACAATTACGATGCGTGGTTTTAGTATTGACGGGAATCAGCAACAATTAGGTATGACAGTTGATGGCATTCCTAATGGCGGCTCTAATTATGGCGGCGGTGCAAAAGCAAATCGCTACTTAGACTCTGAAAACCTTGCAACCGTTGAAGTAGGTCAAGGCACGTCTGATATTAAATCGGCTTCACTTGAAGCACTTGGTGGTACATTTAACTTTGTCAGTAAAGCACCAAGCCTTGAAAAAAGCACTACTTTTGCTTACACGTCGGGCAGTCACGACGCTACAAGATACTACTTAAAACACGAAATGGGTACATTATTTGATAACACCCAAGCTTACGTTAGTTACTCACAAACTGATACTAGCCGTTGGATTGGTTCGGGTAGCAATGGTGGTAAAGATAACCAACACGCTGAAGCTAAATTTGTTACTACGTTAACGGATTTAACCATTACCGGGCGTATATCATACGATGACGTAAGCGAAACAAATTACAATAGCGTGAGTCTAGCCCAATTTGAGCAAACACCTGATTGGGATCAACTAACGTGGAATTGGACGGGTGTGCCGCATTTTGACCAAATGTTTGCAGAAGGTTGGGGTACACTTCGCGAAAATACGTTAGCATATTTAAAGTTTGAATACGCTATTTCGCCAACGTCATTACTTACTGTTAGCCCTTATTATCATAAAAATTCAGGACGTGGCGATTGGATCCCACCTTACCTAACAACCCCAGTTGATGAAAATGGTAACCCAACAACCGAAGGTGGCTCAAATGCAGGGTCTTACGGTTTTACCGACAGTGAAGGTAATCCGCTTGCACCCAACGCAGATTGTACAGCTAGCTTAAGCTGGCCATGGGAGTCTGGCCCGGGGTTAAACCCTGCGTGTTACGATGCAGGAGCAACACCGGTTATGTCGTATCGTCATACTCATTACAATAAAGATCGCTTAGGCGTAACAGCCCATTATGCCGCTACATTTGGTATGCACGACATAGAAGCGGGCTTTTGGTATGAACAAAGTGACCGCGACGAATCGCGCGATTGGCACAAAGTGATAGATGCACGTATTTATCACCACTACGACAGCATGCCTTACTGGACTCAATATAAAAATACCTTTGAAGCCGATACGCTAAAATGGTACGCACAAGATTCAATGGCATTTGGCGATTTAACGCTTAACGTAGGTGTCAAAAAATACCTCGTTGATATTGAAAAGTTCGACCATTACCAAAATGCAACAACTGCAAAAGTAAACAGTGACTCAGATATACTGTTTAGTGGTGGTATTGTGTACCAGTTGAATAACTCAACAGAGCTATTTACTAGTTATAGCGAAAATTTTGCAGCTATAAAAGATGGTGTGCTTGAGCGCGACAGCTCTGATTTGTCAGCCATTGAACCAGAAACAGCTGAAAATATTGACTTAGGTGTTCGTTACCAAAATGATGCTCTTAAACTCACCGCTACAGCTTATTCAATTGAGTTTGATAACCGTATTACCTTTATTGCACCTGGCAGTGATACTGGCGGCATTGACTATACCATTGGTACTAACGGTTCTTACTTAAATGTAGGCGGTATTGAATCACAAGGGCTAGAGCTTTCAGCAAGCTACATGCTTAGCCCTGAGTGGAGTTTTTACAGCTCGTATACAAATAATAACTCAGAGTACAAAGGTGATGCGCCAGGTTTTGAAGCGGGCGATAAGGTTATAGACTCAGTGGATGACTTATTTGTGCTTTCTACCGATTATTACAGTGGCGATTTTCGCTTTGGTTTGTCGGCTAAATATACCGGTGAGCGTGGCGACGTAGATAGCTACACTGTGCTTGATTTAAATGCGGGTTACGCAGCACAAGTTGATGCAGGGCCATTTAAAGCTATCGATATTGCTTTTGTTGTTTATAACGTAACAGATGAAAGCTACTTAGCCGGCGGCACAGGTAATGGTTCAACTTACTTTATAGGCTCGCCTCGCACTGCGGCAGTTACCTTTACAGCTACGTTTTAAGCAATCAATTACGTAAATATAAGCCCGTCACTTTGATGGGCTTTTTATTTAACGTGAGGTGAAAAATTCATGCATAAAATATTAAAAGTATTATTGGCGAGCTTTATTTTATTTGCCAGCTCTGTGTGTGCGAGTGACGCAAACGTTGTGCTTGTGACCCTTGATGGCGTGCGCTGGCAAGAAGTATTTAGTGGTGCTGATAAAAACCTTATTAGTAATAAAGACTTTGTTAAACAGCCGAGCGATTTAAGTAATGAGTTTTGGGATGAAAATCCACACAAGCGTCAGCAATTATTAATGCCTTTTTTAACGCAAGTAGTGGCTAAACAAGGCATAATTATTGGCGACAGAACAAAGGGATCTACAATGTCGGTTAGTAATCCGTGGTATTTTTCGTATCCCGGTTATAACGAAATCTTAAGTGGCGAAGTAGATGAAAATATTAACAGTAACGATAAAGTGTATAACCCAAATAAAACTATTTTAGAGCGTTTAGACGCGCAAGCTGAATTTAAAAACAGCACCGCGTTATTTGGTAGCTGGGATGTGTTTCCATACATTGTAAACACCAAGCGCAGTAACGTATATGTAAATGCAGGGTTTATGCCTATTGCAGAGGATTTATTTGCAGATGCCCCACTTTTAAATGCACTGCAAAAAGAAATCCCCAGTCCGTGGGCAAATGTTCGATTAGACAGTTTTACCTATCGTTTTGCTAAAGCCTACATGTTGGCTAAACAACCCAAGTTGCTGGTAATAAGCTTAGGTGAAACAGATGATTTTGCCCACGATGGTCATTACGATGCTTACTTAAAATCAGCGAAACAAAGCGATGCATTTTTAAAAGACTTATGGCAAACCATTCAAAGTACCCCTGGTTATAAAAACAAAACAACGCTTATTATTACTACTGACCACGGCCGAGGTACTCATGCAAGCGATTGGCAACACCATAGCTCTAAACAGGCCTTAGCCAATTCACCGCAAGGTAAAAGGGCATTCCCAGAGGGAATTGTTGGTTCGGAGCATATTTGGCTTGGCGCAATTGGCCCTGCCATTAAAGGAAATGGCCTAATAAAAATTAAAAATGTTAAACAAGCGCAAATTGCCGCTACAGTGCTTGCGGCACTTGGTCAGCAACCACATATAATAAACCCCAATATGGCACCCGCTATTAAAGAGATTTTAAAATGAAAATGTTATTAAACCCTATTTTATATTCAACGCTTGCGTTGGTTGTTAGTGCAAGCGCGATGGCTGCACCATCAAAAATATTGTTTGGCTCGTGCGGGCATCAAGACAAAGACATCCCAATATTCGACACCATAAATAAAGAGCAGGGCGATCTATTTATATTTTTAGGCGACAATATTTACGGCGACACCAATGACATGTCAGTGCTTGCTGATAAATATCAAAAACTAGGTGCAAAACCCGGCTTTAAAACCCTAAAAGAAAACACACCTATAATTGCAATGTGGGACGATCACGACTTTGGTCAAAACGATGCCGGAAAAGAATACCCTCATAAAGAAGAATCGCGACAAATTATGCTCGACTTTTGGGGCGAGCCTAAAAACACAGAGCGTAGAACACGCTCAGACGGTATTTATACCTCGTATATGTATGGTGAAGGCGAGCAAACGGTGCAAGTGATTATGCCCGATTTACGTTGGAACCGTGACACACTTAATCATGTAAGCGAGCTTGAATATTACACCAAGCGTAAATTAAACAACCAAGGCCCTTATAGT
Organism: Pseudoalteromonas sp. APM04; assembly: GCF_022809815.1. NCBI lineage: Bacteria > Pseudomonadati > Pseudomonadota > Gammaproteobacteria > Alteromonadales > Pseudoalteromonadaceae > Pseudoalteromonas > Pseudoalteromonas sp. APM04. Next base: position 2,111,251 of record NZ_CP094441.1, on the reverse strand, counting down.
CCAACAGAAGTTAAAGGCGCATCAATGCTAGGTGAGGCGCAATGGCAGTGGCTCGAGCGCGAGCTTAAAAAACCTGCTGCTATTAAGCTTATAGCATCAAGTTTGCAGTTATTGCCTGATTTTACAGGCTGGGAGTCATGGGCAAACTTTCCAGAAGATCGAAATCGTTTATTTACGTTAATTAAAAAACATAAAGTAAATGGCGTGGTGATTATTAGTGGCGATACACATTGGGGGGAAATATCTAAATACAATCAAAACCTAGATTACCCGCTTATTGAAATGACTAGCTCAGGTTTGACTGAAAAATGGAAAGACGTCAGCCCAAATAAGCATCGCGTGGGCAATTACACGCACAATGTAAACTATGGTGATTTAAGCATTGATTGGAAACAACCCGACCCAGCTATCTCATTAAAACTCAAAGGCATTGACGGCAAGGTCATTATGCAAAGTAACTTTGGCCTTTCAAGTATTAGCCCTTATAAATAAGAGCGCGATATAAATAATAAACGCACAGTGATTAAAAAGTGATTAAAGTAAGTTCTGTGCGTTTATTTTTTGTTTAACTACCTCCTAACTTGCTGTTTTATTAACGTCATTTTCCCCTTATTGCTACCCCTATAATTGAAAATATCTTACACTGGTTTTACTTCAAGTAAGGACAGTGTCGTATGCTCAATATTATTCAATCAAACCGTATGGAAGCCCTGCAAGCACAGTTTCATCAACTGTTAAAGGTAAGCCCATTGCAAAGCCCGTTCGATAAGGAAGTGGTGCTGGTGCAATCTCCGGGTATGTCGCAGTGGCTAAAAATTGGCTTGAGTGAGCATTTAGGTGTGGCTGCACAGGTTGATTTTCCGTTGCCATCGAGTTTTATTTGGCAACTTTATCAGCAGCTATTACCTAATGTGCCTAAAGAGTCGGCCTTTAACAAACCTAACCTTGCATGGAAATTATTTTCAATTTTACCCACTTGTATTGACGAACCGCTTTATTTACCCCTAAAAACCTACTTAGAGGGCGATATTGATGGCCAAAAAACCTTTGCTCTATGTGAAAAAATAGCCGATGTGTACGATCAATACCTAATGTATAGACCGCATTGGATAGCAACTTGGGATAGTGGCAATGATGAACTTGATGACGTAGATGTCACCATTGCACCATGGCAGCCAGATTTATGGCGCCGAATTGTAAAATTAAGCAAAGCGCTGGGCCAAAGCCAATTTCACCGCGCAAATATGCAGGGGCAATTACTTGCTGCGTTGGAAAATATGGACAACAGCTTATTACCTAAACGCATTAGTTTATTTGGTATATCAGCCATTGCTAATTCTCAGCTTGATGTGTTTGAAGCATTAAGCAAAAAAACAGAGGTGTTTTTATTCTTTTTTAACCCGAGTGAGCATTACTGGGGTGACATAATTGACGAAAAAACAGCGGCCAAAATAAATGCTAAATACGCCAAAATGCCGCTGGTGGAAGCGCAGCAAAAAAAACAATCTAACCCAGATGAAGACTATTACTTTATAGGTAACCCACTTTTATCATCGTGGGGGAAGTTAGGTCGCGATTATTTTGAACAGCTAGTGCAACTTGATGCCCGTTGGATTGATGGCTTTATAGATGCTTTTGACGCTACATTACTTGGGCAAGTACAAAGCGAAATTTATCAGCTTGCGTTTAAAGGGGAGTCGCTTACCGATAACAAAGAATGGTTTATAAACGATGAAGGTAAATTACCAGTAAGTGCAAACGATACCAGTATTACCCTTAGTGACTGCCATACACCGCTTAGAGAAGTTGAGCGATTACACGACTACTTACTTAATTTGTTTAACCAAAACCCTGCGCTTACCCCAAAAGATATTATTGTAATGATGCCCGATGTAGGCACATACAGCCCCTATATAGAAGCTGTATTTGGTGGTGCGCAAGGCAGCCGCTATATTCCCTACGCGTTAGCTGATTTAGCCATAGAGCAAGAAAAACCAGTACTAAGCTCGTTTGCCAGCTTAGCTAACTTACCGTTCTCGCGGTTTGGCGTATCAGATATTTTAGATTTACTCCAAGTAACTCAAATAGCTGAAAAGTTTGGCCTTGAAGCGCACGAGTACGAACAAATACAGTACTGGCTTGAACGCGTAGGTGTTAAATGGGGCATCAACGCCGAACATAAGCACAGTTTTGATTTACCCGCCATTGAACTAAATACATGGCAGCATGGTTTAAACCGTTTATTACTGGGTATTGCCATGCGCGACGAGCAATGCCCATTTAATGGTATTTACAGCGCCGACGAAGTAGAAGGAATGGCGCTTGATACGCTTAATAAGCTGGTAGACTTTATCGATGTGCTTCAAAACTTTAAAGCTAAGCTTACCCCCGATGACACCCTCACTAATAAGGCACAAATTTTAAGCGAGCTACTTGGCGCTGTTTACGAGAGTGAAAGCGACGACAGTTGGGATTTATTAGTGCTGCAAAAAGTGCTAGAAGATATTCAAAAGCACCACGATAACGGTGACTACAATCAAGCGGTGTCGCAGCGCATAGTTAGCTATTTAATAAAACAGGGTATACAAGAAAAAGGCGTCGGTCAGCGATTTTTAGTGGGGCAAGTAAATTTTTGTACGCTTATGCCCATGCGCGCCGTGCCATTTAAAGTAGTGTGCATGCTAGGTTTAAACGACGCTGACTACCCACGTAATGTGCAGCCTATTGGGTTTGATTTAGTACCACACTCTAAAAAACAAAAAGGTGACCGATCACGAAAATTAGATGACCGTTACCTATTTTTAGAGGCGCTACTTAGCGCCCGTGAAAATCTTTACATGAGCTATATTGGCCGTTCCTGCTTTGATAACCAACCTCGTATGCCATCAACCCTGGTGAGCGAGTTATTAGAATACATAGGGCGTAGTTTTACGCTGGGTGACGACTCATCTAAAGCATTACCGGCATGTTTGATTAGCCAGCAACACTTGCAACCGTTTAATAGCCACTACTACCAAGATAATAAAAATAGTACCGTGCTTAATGATCACAGTTATAACCCAATTTGGTTGCCAAATGAGCCCATATTACCAGAGCCAGTTACCGCACTTGATGTAAAACCACCTGAACAGTTAGAGCTTGATGTATTTATTCGCAGTGTTTGCAGCGCACAAGAGAGTTTTTACAATCAAACCTTGGGTTTACGTTTGCCGCAATTTAACGAAGTAGCAAAAGATGAAGAGCCATTTAGTATTGATGCGCTGCGCCGTTACTTTTATTTAGACGAAATATTAGAAGCCACAATTAACGATACGCCAATGAGTACTGAGCAAATTTTGCAACGCGGCGAGTTACCGCAAGCGAATGTGGGAAGTTTAGTTTTACAAAGCATGCAACACCGCGTTGACGCGCTTGCAGGGCAGGTGAAAGAGCAAATAAAAGCGGGTAAAAGTGAGCCTATAGAGGTGTCGTTTAATATTCAAGGAACACAAATTCAGGGCTGGCTTAACCATATTTTTATGCAAAAGCAGGTGTTTTACCGCAGCGCCAGTATTAAAGCCAAAGACATGATTAGGGGCTTTATTTATCACCTTGTGTCACAAAGTTTGGGGCATAACCTCGAAACTTTATTACTTGGGCTTGATAAACAAATTAGTTTTGCGCCTATGGGCAAAGCTGACGCTGATTTAATTTTGGCAGATTGGTTTGAATTATACAAAGCACTGCGCAAAGAGCCTGTGGCGTTTTATCCGGTAAGTGGGTACGAATACATAAAAACGGGTGGCGATATGGCAAAAGCGATGAATAAATTTAGTCCGCAATACATAGGCCGAGGTGAAGGTGAAAACCCCTACATTAGATTAACGGTGCAATCACTTAACGACTGCCAAGACGAGTTTATTAGCTGGAGCGAAAAGCTACTTACGCCGTTATATGAGCATGCTAAGGAGAGCGACCATGCAAGCGCTTAATCCACTTACTATGCCACTCAAAGGGCAAAGTTTAATAGAAGCCAGTGCCGGAACGGGTAAAACGTATACCATTACCGGGTTATATTTACGCTATTTACTTGGCATGCAAATACCGGGTGAGCTTAATGCTCCTTTAAGCGTAGAACAGATTTTGGTAGTAACGTTTACCGACGCTGCTACTCAAGAAATCAAAGATCGTGTGCGTAACCGTATTATTGCAGCCAGAGATGCATTACTTGGGCAAAACCCAAACGATGAGTTAATTGAAGGCGTAATTGCCGCAGTAGATGACAAACACAGCGCCTTTGATTTACTGGACGCTGCCGCAAAATCGATGGATGAAGCCGCTATATTTACGATTCATGGCTTTTGTCAGCGAATGTTAAAACAACATGCGTTTGAGTCGGGTGTGGCATTTAATTTAGAGTTTATTTTAGACGAGCGCGACATACTGCTCGAAACAATAAAAGACTTCTGGCGTTCGTTTGTTTATCCACTGAGTGAAGACAGAACCGATGCTATTTTAGATGTATTTTCAGCACCCGAGTCTTTATTTTCTCAAGTAGCCAGCATTTTAAATAAAGCCAATGCGCACATAACACCGCAAATAAACTTAGATGATGTATGGCAAGCTCGTGATGAATACCTAGCTCTCATCCCACAGTTTAAAAAAGATTGCCAAGAACACGCATTTACTGATGCTATTAAAGGCTCAGGCCTAAGTGGTGCTAAAACACCCGCTCGCAAAGCAAACCTTGCAGCGCTTGATGCATTTTGTGCAAGCGGTGACATGTTTTTTGAGTTTGGTACCAATAAGTATTCGTTTGAAATATGGAGTACCGAGAACTTAAGTGACACCACTAACTATAAAAAAAATCAGCCTTTGTTTACGCATCCATTATTAAGTCAGTTTGATACCTTATCAGCGCTTAACAACACCATGAACCAAGGTTTAAAAATAGCGTTGGTACAAGAAGCTGCACGCTGGGTAAAATCAGCCATTGTTAAGCGTAAGCAAGAGCAAAGTGTGATCACCCCCGACGACTTACTCACTAATTTATACACTGCACTTAATAATGAGCAAGGTGATGTGCTTGCGCAAAAAATTGCGCAGTTATTTCCGGTTGCTATGATAGATGAGTTTCAAGACACCGATCCGATTCAGTATGGTATTTTTAGTCAAATTTATGGCCAAGCCAATACTACACTTGCCATGATAGGCGATCCTAAACAAGCTATTTACGGTTTTAGAGGCGCAGATATATTTACGTATATAGGCGCAAAAAAGGCGGTAGACGAGCCTCAACAATTTACACTGGGCACTAATTTTCGCTCAAGCAGCGATATAGTAAACAGCGTAAATAGTTTATTTAGCAAACACGACAACAGTTTTATTTATAACGATGTGATTCCGTTTAATAAAGTGAGCGCTAAGGGTAAAAAAGCAGATGAATCGTTTTTAATTGATGGTAAACCGGCCAACGCCTTTGAATTTAACGTGTTTGTAGATGAAGCCGCCGATGAAAAAAATAAACCCACCAGTAAAGGATTAGGGCAAGCACACCTAGCCACTTACTTTGCGAATAAGATAGTCACTTTATTAGAACACGCTAAACAAGGCACAGCGTGCATAGGTAAAACGCCAATAAGTGCGGCAGACATATGTATTTTGGTGCGTGACCGCGTTGAAGCGCAAATAATGAAAAAGGCTTTGAGCGAGGCTAAAATTGCCAGTGTATATCTATCCCGCGATAGCGTGTTTAGCCAAGAGTTGAGCCATCATTTACTTAATTTTTTAACTGCATTACATGGTCAATATGACGAGTCTTTACTTCGTGGTGTGCTCGCAGGACCGTTATTTTGTTTAAGTTATAACGATGTATACGCACTTGCCGATAACGAAAACGCTTGGCAAGAGCACTTAAACTTTTTTGCTCAGCTTAGCCATATTTGGCATAAGCAAGGGGCAATGGCCATGCTTGAGCGATTACTAAGCCATAATCAGTTAAGTGCTAAATGGCAAGGTTTAGGCTACAACGTGGAGCGGTGGCTTACCGACTTTAGGCACCTTGGTGAAATATTACAGCAAAAGCAAATTGAGCTTGAAGGCACATTACGCTTACTACGCTGGTTTGCGCAAAAGGTGAGTCAACAAGATGGCGAAACTGTTCAAGTACGTTTAGAAAGTGATGCCAACTTAGTTAAGATTGTGACAATGCATGCTTCAAAAGGGCTCGAATATCCATTGGTATTTATGCCGTTTGCCAGTGGTTATCGTGAAACTAAAGAAGCGCTTTATCATAAAAATGGCAAACTTATTTATGATTTAAGTAAGGATGAAGACGCACTCCAGCAAGCTGAAAAAGAGCGCTTAGCCGAAGATTTACGTTTATTGTATGTAGCGCTTACGCGCGCAGTGCATTTTTGTGCGCTGGGTGTTTATAACATAGGGCAAGGGCAAAGTAGTCGGTTAGCAATTCAAAGTAGTGCGCTTGGGCATGTGCTGTTCTCAGAGCTCGAAATTTCAAGCAGCCAAATATGGCGAACACATTTAAGTGAGTTTTGCGACAAGCACACATTTATGTGTTATCAGCAATTTACCTCTGAAGAATTACGCCAACAGGGAACCTTACAGTTTGCTAATACCGAGGCTGCTCAGCAAATTCTGAGTGTAAAAAATAGTAAGGCGCACATAGAACGAGATTGGCGTGCAACCAGCTTTAGTGCATTGAGTTTTAAAAAGCACAGCGATGAATTAGCCCCAGGGCGAAGCGACGAAGATCACGAGAAAGACGAGTTTGCCGTTCAACAAGACGAACTCCCTTCACCTTTTAGTTTTCCTAAAGGGGCAAAGCCAGGAAGCTGTTTACACGAAATTTTTGAACAAATTGATTTTACAAGTCCCGTTGCTCACCCCACAAACAGCGAGCAAAATTTGTCACAGGTAATTAAACAGGCCTTTGATAAATATCACATTAGCGACACATGGCAGCCAATTGCCCAGCAGTGGGTGCTCGATGTACTTAATTGCCCATTGAATGCTCAAACTGATTTAAGTTTAAGTAAGCTAGCGCCCAGTGACTGCTTAGTCGAAATGGAGTTTAATTTACCGCTGACTAGTTTAAGTGCCCCCAAGCTTAACGAAGTGCTAATTAAACACTTTGGCTTTGTGCAAAGTAAGCTGGATTTTTCTCATGTTAAAGGGCTTTTAAAAGGCTTTGTAGATTTAATATTTTGCTACCAAGGGAAATATTATATTTTAGATTATAAATCTAATTACTTAGGTAATACGCCTAAAGATTATGAACCCGAGCAGCTAGAGCAAGCCATGAGCAGCCATCAATACCATTTACAGTATTTAATATATACCGTAGCGCTGCATAGGCTATTAAAGCAACGCATTAGTGACTACTCAATTGAGCATCACTTAGGAGGCGTGTATTACACCTTTTTACGTGGCATGCCAGCAGGGCAAGGTGTTTTCTTTAATCAATTGACACTAGAGCAAGTAACTATCTTAGATGGCTTATTTAGCCAAGGAGCCATGCTATGAGTGAGTTAAATCAACAGCCGGGTTTATTTGACGCGCTAGAAGACGACGTTGAACAGGCGCCTTTAGCGTATGAGCAACAGGCAGTATCTAATAGCGTGGTTACTGAAGTGCCGTTACTGGATTATTTACTGGGCGAAAATAGAATACGCGTCGTTGATGTAAAACTTGCGCAGTTACTCTCAAATACGGATGAAAGAACACATAATGAGCTGTTTTATATTGTATTGTTGTTATGTATAGCCCAACAAAGCCAGCACAGTTGCTTAACATTAAACACCATAGATTGGTCCAATCCATTTAATTTACGCCAAAGCGACTTTAATAAAGTTGAAGGAAATATTCCCACTACGTATAGCCCATTTTTGCAAGGGTTTAACCAACAAACCGCGTTAACCTACTTACAAAATCATCAAAGCGTTGGGGATGCCAAACCACTTCAGTTATTTGACCAACGCCTTTATTTTTCGCGTTTGGCAGCTTATGAGCACATACTTGCAGAGCGGCTATTAGCCATGAGTGAGCGAGCGCTTAATATTGATAGTCAAACTCTTACTGCTTTATTGCAGCATTATTTCCCAGAGCCCCCCGTGGACGACGTTGACTGGCAAAAAGTGGCGTGCGCCATTGCAGCAACTAAAGGGTTTAGTGTAATAACCGGTGGGCCAGGAACAGGTAAAACAACCACAGTAACTAAGTTGCTGGCTATATTGCAATCGCTTTACAAAGCAGCGCCATTAAGCATAAAGCTGGTGGCACCGACGGGTAAAGCTGCGGCAAGGCTAAGTGAGTCTATTTTAGGGGCTAAAAATCAGCTAAGTAGTATACCCGACGATATAAAAGCGCTGATCCCTGATACCGCGCAAACTATTCATCGCTTATTGGGGGTAAAACCTTTTACTAATAAATTTAGACATACTCAAAGCAACCCTCTGCACTTAGATGTGTTAATTATTGATGAAGCAAGCATGGTGGATTTATCGCTAATGGCGAAATTAATTGAAGCTTTGCCTGCTCATGCTCGATTAATACTGCTTGGTGATAAAGACCAACTTGCCTCGGTTGATACAGGCAGCGTTATGAGCGATTTGTGCCAAGGGCTTGCACTTGGGCGCACACCAAACTACTCAAAGCAACGGTGTGATGAATTAAATGCGCTTTGTTTTGATGATCAGCCTACATTAATATCGCAGGGGAATAGCCTATTTAAACTAGCCGATTGCATTGCCTTTTTACAACGCAGTTACCGCTTTGATGCTAAAAGTGGCATAGGGCAACTGGCATTGGCAGTTAATACAAATAATAGTGGCTTATTAAACTATGTAGAGCAGGAAAGTGTTGAGGGGCGTTTCAGTGATGTTATTTTGGATTACGACTTTATAGGTAAACCAATAGAAAACCTAGTAAATCGAGCAGCCAAACATTATGCACACTATTTAAATTTAATTGCTCAAGGTGAGAGTGTAGCTAAAGTGCATGCTGCGTTTGCAGGTTATCAATTACTGGCCGCAGTAAAAGAGGGCGACTACGGCGTTAATAGTTTGAATCAACGCATCGAACGCACCCTGCAGCAACAAGGATTAATAAACGTAAACCCAAACCAGCGCCACTATAGTGGTATGCCTATAATGGTGAGCCAAAACGATTACCAATTAAACCTATTTAATGGTGATATTGGTATTTTAATGAAAGATGAAACTGGGCAGCTTAAGGCTATATTTATTGACGAGCAGGGCAGCACACGTGCATTTTCACCGGCCCGTTTACCCGCCCACGACAAAGTGTTTGCAATGACAATACATAAGTCTCAAGGGTCAGAATTTAGCTATACCGCAATGGTTTTACCGCCATTACAGCAGGCAAGTTTTGGGGTTAATCGCCAGCTTGTTTATACCGGAATTACCCGTGCTAAACATACTTTTGAGTTAGTTGCCGATAAAAAGGTACTGCAGTTAGCAATGAACAAAACTGTATCGCGCTCATCTGGTTTATATGAGCGGTTACAAGTGAAATAACCTTATGAAAACCTCATTTACAATAAATCGCATTACTACAAGTTCTGGCATATTTAGAGTAAAAGGGCTGTGGTGCACCCAATACGAAAACATCGATAGCGTAGAAATAACCTCGCTACAAATAATGGGAACAGACGGTTGGGTACGTATAAGTCACCAATATGAAGAAAACGCCCAGTGCATAGAAACGTCATTACCTGCACTATTACTGCATTTAAAAGCGTAAATGGGGCTTAAACAGTGATTTTAGTAAAATAGCCCGTCGTAAAGTTTGACTTATATGGAGGCTATATTAAAGTAATAAATGGTCCCAAATGTGTGTTAAGTGTTTACTTTACCATGTAAAAGTCTTGGTTTTGGTTGAACTTTAAGCAAATTATTTAACGCTAGGGCAAATTTCATTTATCACGTAGATAAATTAGCCTCTGGATTTATAAATTTCATACCTCGAGTATTAGTAAGGATATTAATGTTTTTTTCTAATAGTAAACAAAACGAAATAGCATCTTTAAAAGCAGAGCTTTACCCACTGCAACAAGTATGGGAAGGCCTTAATCGTGAAATGCTAGTAATTAATATTCTTTATGACGGACGAATTTCCCACGCAAACGAGCAGCTCCTTAATATGCTGGGCTATCGAGAAAATCATATTATTAATACTCCGCTTTTAGATATTATTTCTGAACATTCCCAGCACTCAGACGAGTACAAAAGCTTACAAAAAGCGATTAAAAAAGAGGGCCATTGGGGGGGCGCGTTACAATTTATTCGCCAAGACGGTCAAGTAGAGTGGTTACGTTTAATTGTTCACCCTGTAAAAGGAGAACAAGATCAGCTTTTATATTTTTCTATTTTTTGTACTGTATTAACCAAAACAATTTCAGCATCGCGTGAGCAAAGTGACACAATCAAGGCGATTTACCGATCAATGGCGGTTATTGAATTTGATTTAGAAGGACATGCATTAAAGGCTAATCAGCAATTTTTAGATGCAATGGGCTACAAAGAAAAAGAAATATTAGGCCAACATCACCGTATTTTTTGTGAGCGCGAAGAGGCTGAATCACAAGAGTATCAGGCTTTTTGGTCAAAACTCAGGCAAGGACAGTTTATAGCGTCTCGATTTAAACGTGTTGATAAGCAAGGCAACATTGTCTGGTTAGAGGCCTCTTACAATCCTATTTCTAATGATGCCGGAAAGCTTTATAAAGTAATGAAATTTGCGACTGTCATTACGGAGCAAGTAAACCGAGAAATTGCGATTTCTCAAGCTGCCGAAATTGCCTACAGCACCTCAACACAAACAGATAAAAAAGCAGAACAAGGCGCTGAAGTAATTAAAGACACAGTGGCTGTTATGACAGAGCTTGCTATAAATATGGAGCAAGCGGCCAGCGAAATCTCTGCATTGGATCAACAATCTCAACAAATAGCGAGCATTGTGCAAAGCATTAGCAGTATTGCTGAGCAAACTAATTTACTTGCACTCAATGCAGCTATTGAGGCCGCCCGTGCTGGTGAGCAAGGTCGGGGGTTTGCCGTTGTAGCAGACGAAGTTCGTTTACTCGCATCACGCACATCTAAAGCAACAGAGGAAATTGTTGAAGTTGTACAGCGTAACCAATCGCAAACCCAAAACACGGTTGATGTAATCGAAAAAGGGAAAGAAAAAGCAGAGCAAGGCTTAGCTTTATCTAAAGAGTCGGGCAATGTTATGAGTCAAATACAAAATGGTGCTCAAGAAGTTGTAAATGCTATAGGGCAATTTACAAGCGAGCTTAAAGGTCAATAAAGTCAGTTAAAAATTTTTGCCAAGGCTAAACTACGTTTAGGATTGGCAAAATAGATTGCACTCATCAGCTATATTTTTACAAACCCACCATATAATTCCAAAAAAGACAATTTTTAAATTGTTGATTAAAAATAAATTTTGTTTTGATCTTATATAAATGATAATAAATTGTTGCATTTTTGTTCTTTGTTCCTAATACTGGTCATTGTCTGGACTGATCAGTCATACTAATTTGCTTAACTAAGTACGTTACTAAAGGCAGGTTATTCCCTGTAATGCTTAATTAATATTGAAGATCAGTAAAAAAAGACATTAATAGTGAATACCTTAACTAATAATATTTAACACACACATTAAGGAATTTTATGAACAACACACACACACACAAGTGGATAAAACCTCAGCATATAGTGGGCGCATGCCTTGCTATGCTAATGAGTTTTTCAGCTGCAAGTAAAGATCACAAAATAATATTAATTCATGGTTTGCAGGTATCTCAAATAACCAATAAACCAGGTAGCGACGTTGTAAATGATGGCGAAACATATTGGCAGTCGTATTGGAATAACAGAGCAGATGAACGAATTGATTGGCCTGCCTACGAGCGTGTTGAAGGTAAAATAGCAACAGATTGGGTTTGGCCTAAATTAAAGCAGTTATCTCGCTCAAACTTATGTGCTGATGGCTGTGTATTAGTGACACACTCTACTGGGGATTTAATTGCTCGCCATATTATTGATAACCAAGCAAACTGGTTAGAAAACGCAGGGCTTTCGCCACTCAATATTGTTGCTACATTTGATTTAGCCGGTGCTGGTGGCGGTAGTGAACTTGCTGATGTTGCTGTAAGCGCACTTACAGGTGCATCGTGGAATTTTGCTATAGATGCTGCACTTAGATGGTGGCTAGGAAGCGATGTTACCGAAGCGGTTGGCGTGTTACACGATTTAAAAGTAAATAATGCGCGTAAAATATCTCCATTTCCAGATGCGCGTACACCTCGTTTACGTTTTGTTGCCGACGGTAATGAATACTTAGGGGTCACAGGCGCATTTTTAAAAGGTAATGATGATTCGGTTGTTGCGTCGCACTCATCATGTGGTGCAAGCTCAGCACGATCATTTGGTAGCTGTAGCAGCAGTATTGATACTGATGGTCGATTAAAATCACAAAGTGATGCGGTAAATAGTTTTATGCCTAACCATTACCCTATGATGATGAGTGACAGCTACAGCCATAATGAAATTCATAATGCTCAGCGTAAAGGTAATGTAACCATTGCTATGAATAACATTAATGTCGACGGACAAAATGTTGGCTTTAATACATTTGATCAAACAACAGGGTCGTGGTTTTGGAAAAAGAACTACCGTTATATTAAAAACTCAAACACAACGAGTGCTTCTGCATTAATTTATAATGTGATCCCATAAACGTTAAATGTGCAGCTTAATTAAGCTGCACTTTTTATAAGGATTGAGCTATTAATGATAAAAAAAATCCTAGTAGTCGTTTCAATAATGGCTGTATTGGCTTTATTAGTTTGGCCCTCTCAAGAAGAGGCTAAAGTTGAAGTCGCTGTTGTTAAGATAAAACAGCCTTTAACCGCTGAGAGTAAATTAAACATTCAAGCAACCACTGTAAACTTACCCGCTAAATCACCACAAAAACAAAAAGTAACAACAGATTATAATAGCAACTTAGCAAAAGCAGCAGAGCAGGTTGCCACTCAATATGAGCGTGCGCTTAAATATCCGCCATATTCACAACCATTGTCTGAGTTTGATGAAGACCGTTTAAAACCTAATCAATTTTACCCTGTTGAAAGTCCAATAGACGACAAAGGAAATGCGGTTACAGTCAGTCTTAGTAAATATAGGTTTGTGTATCCAGAAGAAATAACATTAAAAGTCAGCGCAGGAGGCCTTAAAAATGTGAATGTAGAGCTTGCCAATACAGATACAAAAGAGACTGTAACAACCTATAAAAGTAATGCACAAGATGGCGAAGCCAATGTTATTTTTAAAGCAGAGGAAGACTATCCGCGAAATTTACAAATATTTGTTGAAGCAAATGTTGATGGAAAACAAATTCCTGTAGTGGCGCAAATTCAATATATGCCACCGAGTGCGACACTTATTGGTTTTGAGTCGGCATACCCTCAAAGCGAAAACATGCTTATACCCGCCAATTTAAAAGTAGTAAAAAAGGGCTTGTACCGTATTCGGGCGAACCTTTTTACTGGCGACACACCACTTGCGCACTTGGTGAGTAAACAACGTTTAAGTGAAGGAAGCCAAACTATTGATTTAAAAGCGCACTGGTCAATTTTGCCGCAAGGTATGGCTGATATGCGTTTGAGTGGATTTGTAATTGAAAGGATGTCGCCAAGTCCTGGCGAGCGAAACAGTTTTGGTAACAGTGAAATTAGCCACTTTGATATAAATGACTTTCCTTTTGACAGTTTACAACAGCTGCCATACCAACCTAATGAGCAAGAAAAATTAAGCTTGGAGTTTTTAAAAGGATTAGCCGACGGTTAAACTAGTTTTGGGTTTGCTTTAATGCAAACCCAAAAATACAACTTAGTTAGCTTAAGTTAATTGTTACAACGCCAGCGTTTTCTTCGTCTGCATCGCTGATGACAGGTACTTTAGGAATATCTGGCTTGTCGAGTGCAATATCGCCGCCATCAATCACTTCACCCGTTTTTAGGTTTTCAAAATCAAATAATTCAGCATCTGCTAAATGAGATGGCACAATATTTTGCATGGCTGTAAAAATACTCTCAATGCGACCCGGATGATCTTTATTCCATTGCGCTAACATGTTTTTTGTATGTTTACGCTGCAAGTTTTCTTGAGAGCCACACAAGTTACACGGAATGATAGGATAGCCTTGAGTAAACGCGTATTTACTAATGTCTGCTTCTTTACAGTAGGCAAGCGGGCGGATAACCATATGCTCGCCGTTGTCGCTCATTAATTTAGCAGGCATACTTTTTAGTTTTCCACCATAAAACATGTTCAAAAACAGTGTTTCAATCATGTCGTCACGGTGATGACCAAGAGCAATTTTAGTTGCACCAAGCTCTTTAGCTGTGCGGTATAAAATACCACGGCGTAAGCGAGAACACAGCGAGCAGGTGGTTTTACCTTCAGGAATTATGTCGGTTACAATACTGTAGGTATCTTCTTCTACAATTTTGTACTCTACATCGAGTTTATCTAGGTACTCTGGCAATACATGTTCAGGGAAGCCGGGCTGCTTTTGGTCTAAATTAACAACTACAAGATCAAATTTAATCGGGGCTACACGTTTAAGGTGCTGCAGCATTTCAAGCATTGTATAGCTATCTTTACCACCAGAGAGGCAAACCATTATACGGTCACCTTCTTCAATCATGTTAAAGTCCATAACTGCTTGGCCAGTTAAACGGCGTAAACGCTTTTGTAACTTATTAAAGTTATATTGAGCTTTGGCTTGAGCTGAGTTAGACACTACGCCCCCTTAGTAAACAATGCAGCAAATTACTTGCTAGAAATAAAGGGGCGTATTATATGTTATTAGCATAGGGAGCTACAGCAAAATTATTAATCTTTTGCCAGTGGGCTTACATAGCCGTCCGGTTTTAGTGCTAATACATCGCAGTCTAGGCTATCTATTACATGCTCTGCAGTATTGCCAACTAGCGCAGCACTTAACCCTGTACGTCCAACAGTTCCAATAACCACTAATTCACTATTCAAACGATTTGCAATATCAGGAATTACATCTTCTGGTAAGCCTTCTTCAATAAAGCATTGCTCAGAAGTTAATGTAAATTCAGTAGCCAGTGCATTAGTTGATTCCCTATGTTGTTTTTTAACTGATTCGTTGTAAAGACTAGGATTAAACTCTGGTATTTCAATAGCTATATTAATAGGGGTGGCAGGATATGCATTGACTAAGTTAAGTTTTGCATTAGCAAGCTCACATAAAAATTGCGCGTCTTTAATTATTCGTTTGTTTAACGCTATATGCTGATCATTTTCGCTCACTGCGTTAACAGCAGCTAAAATATTGCCATTTTCAGGCCATGCCATTTCTTTTACAAATAATACTGGAGTAGGGCATTTACGCACCAAATGCCAATCTGTAGGGGTAAATATCACCGATTTTAGTGCGCCATGTTGATGAGTACTTTTAATGACTAAATCGTAATTTTGATCGATAACTGTTTCAATAATGGCTTCGTAAGGGCGGTTATGCCAAACAACTAATGTTTCAATATTTAAGTTATTGTAAGGTGAAACTAAATCGTTGAGCCAGAGTTCGCGGTCTTTTAAAACTGCTTCGCGCATCGCTTCACGCTCATCGCCTGAAAGCATCGTTGTCATTTCATAAGAGAAGTCATAGACCGTCATGAATGCTGTAATTGTTGCGCCAGATTTTTTTGCCAGTTCGACTGAGCGCGCTAAACCATGTTGATCGTCTTTGGTAGGGTCAATAACCGCGAGAATGCGTTTAATTGTGTTCATGTGCTACTCCATTTATCTAACTGGTGTACTTTTAGTGTAACTCAAATACAAAACAGTTAAAGGCTTAGCACATAAATTGTTGTTCTATATCAATGTATACCTATTTAACAATGGCTGCTGCTTTAGCGAGTGCATCATTATCTAAAATAGTAATAAACTTGCCTTCTACTTTAATTAAATCGGCTTTTTGAAAGCGACTTAATAAACGGCTAATGGTTTCTACTGTAAGGCCTAAGTAATTACCTATTTCACCACGGGTCATAGTAAACCTAAACTCTTTACGCGAAAAACCACGCTCACCAAATCGCTCAGACAAGTTATAAATAAAACTAGCTAGGCGTTCTTCTGCCGATTTTTTGTTAAGCAGTAAAAGCATTTCTTGATCGTAGGTAATTTCACTGCTCATTAAACGCATTATTTGCTGGCGTAGTTTAGGCAATTTACCTGCAAGCTCGTCAAGAGTGTCGAAGGGAATTTCGCAAATCATTGAGGTTTCTAGGGCTTGAGAAAAGCTCTGATGCGCCATTTTACTAATGGCATCAAAACCAACTAAATCGCCTGCTAAATGAAAGCCAGTAATTTGTTCATCACCTTGCTCAGACAAGGTGTATGATTTAAATGAGCCGGAGCGTACAGCATAAATCGCTTTTAATGGTGCACCCGATTCAAATAAATAGTCACCTTTGTGTAATGGTTTTTTTCGCTCAATAATTTCGTCAAGCTTATCCATTTCTTGGCCATTTAACGAAAACGGCAAACACAACTGGCTTATGCTGCAGTTATTACAGCTAATAGCACAATTACCTTTAGCGCGACTTTGAGTGAAATCCATAATTTTATCCGTTTTAGTTTTTATATACAGGGGCAAATAAACCTGAAAAGGTTAATACATATTAACATTAATGTACTAACTTGTCGGTTGCAATAATCAATAAGTAGATACCATACCAAACTATAACACTGCCTAATACTATTCGGGTCCAAGGATGATTTATTATACTATTGAGTTTTTGCGCAGTGATCCCTACTGTGATCATGGCAGGAAATGTACCTAGTGCAAAACATAGCATAACTATTGCGCCATCAAATGCTGTGGGGCTCGTCATTGCCCAGGTTAGCGCTGAATAAACCAAACCGCACGGAAGCCAGCCCCATAAAGCCCCGTAGCCTATGGCTTTTACTGTTGAGTCAACCGGCATTAAATATTTGTTAAGCTTAACAATATGCTGCCAAATAAGTGTTTTACCCACTTTTTCAAGCCATTGAAGTGTAGGTCCTAAGCGCATTATGTAAACGCCTACTAACAGCATGAAAATTGCTGCAATAAATGAAAGCGTTATAGAGAATGATGTGTTTTGTTTAGCAAATTGGCTGCTTATACCCGCAACGAGTGAGCCTGCAAGCATGTAACTTATTGCTCGCCCTATATTATAAGCAAATGAATAGGTAAGTGTTTTACGTTTGTCGCTGGCTAATTGTAAAGAGCTGGCAATCCCTCCACACATTGCTATGCAGTGGCCGCTGCCAATCAAACCCATTAAAAATGCGCTAATGTATAAAGGGTCAATCATTACTTTTATTATGCTGCTCTTTGTCATCTTCAAACAAAATACTGTGGCCTTGTTTGTTCAAATCAGAAAACTGCTCGCTTTTTACCGCCCAAAAAAATACACCAATGGCAATAAGCACAAACAATATGGCAATGGGGATCAAAATATAAATTATGCTCATAACTTTAATAGCCTTAGTGAATTACAAATCACAATAATTGAGCTGGCAGACATGCCAATAACGGCCATCCATGGAGCAACTAACCCGAGTGCTGCAAGCGGTAATATTGAACCATTATATAATAAAGACAATGTTAGGTTTTGTTTAATAATACGCCGAGTCTGTTTAGCTATATTGAGTAAGTGATCAATAGACGCTAAATCGCTATTTAGCAGTACAACATCGGCGCTGTTTTTTGATATATCAGCGCCAGTTTCCATTGCAATAGACAAATGGGCACTTGCAAATACAGGGCTATCGTTGATGCCATCACCCACCATAGCGACCACCTCATTTTGAGATGAAAATGCCTCTACGGCTGTTTGTTTATCCTGTGGTGAGCAACCAGATTGCACGCTGTCTAAGTTCAATTGTTTAGCTACTTTTTTTCCCGCATCTGACGCATCGCCAGTAAGCATGTGGCAAGTTAATTGCTGCGCATGTAACGATTTAATTAAACTTTGAGCATCGTGCTTTACTTTATCGACAAAATAAAAACGTGCCACAACGTGTTTGTTTATATACAAACTGGCCTGCGCGTTTGTTTTTTTACTGTCAAACCAACCACTTTTACCTATAGCGTAGTGGGTGGTTTCATCTTGTGCACTAATCCCTAAACCTGCGTGCACTTCAATGTTATGAAGACTATGCTTTGCTGGAGTGTAGCCGTCAAATGCACTTGCAATCGGGTGCTCAGAAAAGCGCTCCAGCATTGCAGCAATAGCCATTACATCATCTTTTGAGTAGCTGTTGTCGATAATATCTACTTCATCAAGGCTAAATTTACCTTGTGTGAGTGTGCCTGTTTTATCAAACGCAAATAAAGTTAGTTTTGAAAGGGTTTCAAGTACATGGGCTTGTTTAATTAAAATCCCCTTTTTGGTTAGGCTGGCAATTGCACAGGTTAGGGCTGTCGGTATTGCTAGGCTTAAAGCGCAAGGGCAGGTTGCGACTAATACTGAAATAGTAATCCAAAAAGCATGCTCGGGATCAATTTGATACCAACCAATGGCGGTCAACGAGGCAAATACCAATAAGCAAGCTACAAACCCTTGTGCTACTTTATCGGTTATTTCGACCAGCTTAGGCCGTTTTGTAAGCGCATTGTGTTGCAGACGAATAATTTGATTTAAAAGGGTGTTTTGGCCTATTTTATTTATTTTAATTTCAATAACACCATCGTGGTTTACACAGCCGGCATACACATTATGGCCTATGAACTTGTTAACCGGTTGGTGCTCGCCGGTCATCATTGATTCATCAACGGTCGTTTTACCTTTAATGAGTTCGCCGTCGGCGGGAATGGTTTCACCTGCTTTAATAAGCACAACATCATTAAGTTTAAGCTTTTTAGCCGCAATAATTAGCTCTTCACCACTATCTGTAAGTGTGCGAGCCGTTAATGGTAGTAACTTTTGAAGGTTTGCTGTGTATTCACTCGCTTTTAAACGCGCTCTAAATTCTAAATATTTACCTAATAATAATAAAAAGGTAAACATGCAAATAGATTCAAAATATACCTCACCAACTTGCATAACGGTTGCATAACAACTGGCTCCGTAGGCGCCAAAAATTGCTAAAGACACAGGTAAATCCATATTTAGCTGTTTAGCTTTTAAGCCGTTAATTGCGTTGGTTAAGAAGGGCAGCGCACTATACAAAATAACAGGAGAAGCTAATACAAGGCTTATCCATCTAAAGTACTGTTCAAAATTACTATCCATACCTGAAAACATGCCAAAATACATGGCAAATGCAAACATCATTACTTGCATGGTCATTAGGCCTGCCACACCCAAGCGGCGAATATACGCTTTTGCAGTTTGTTGTTTTTGTTGTGCTTCGGTATCGGCCTGAAATGGATATGCTTTGTAGCCTATTTTAGCTAAGGCGGTAATAACATCACTCAGTGGAGTTGCTGTTTTGTCCCATTGGATCATTGCACGGTTAGTTGAGGTATTTACATCTACCCGTTTAACAGTGTTTAAACTCAATAATTGCTTTTCTATAAGCCACGCACATGCGGCGCAAGTAATGCCTTCAACACTCAGTAATACCTCTGAAATATTGTTGCTTGTGGCTATAAATTCATCTTGAATATCTTCGTTGTCGTAACTTTTAATAAATGCCAATTGCTCAGGAACAAGTTGCTCTACTTTACCCGCACTGACTGTGCGGTATTTGTAGTAATCAGTCATTCCTTGCTCAACAATATTTTGCGCTACGGCCTGGCAGCCAATGCAACACATTGGCTGAGGGGTATCGTCTATTGTTACTGTTGCGCTAAATCCCTTTGGCACACTTTCAAGGCAATGAAAGCAAGAATTAGACATAATAATAACTACTTATAGTTAGGCGTAACTAAAACGGTTTCAACCGTAGGTAGGGTAATGTTTTCTTTTAGTTTCCATGTTTTATCGATAGGTTCAACAAAAATGGAATAGGCACCTTCAGTGTAATTTTCAAGAAGTGCGGTGAATTCTTTGTTTGCATTCGCTGTAAGTGTCGCTTCAAAGTCGTGTGCTTTGATTGTACGGTGGTAAAACGACACTTTTAAAGCAGATACATTACTGCTATCGCCTTTGGTAAATTTAAAACTCACTCGGTCGTTAGTTACGGCTAATTCACCATGTAAGTAAAGTGCTTTTGCTTTCTCAAACTTACTGAGCTCTAAATTAATTGCTTTACCTTTTTTATAGTAATCATCAACGACCATATCTGGGCCATTGCCAATTGCCGTTATTAGTAAAGTAATACAGCCAACAATAGCTGCTAGCGGGAAAAAAATTAAAAACCAAGGCCAAAAGTTTTTATACCACGGAGTAAGTTGCATAGTGACTCTAATATTAGTTTCGAAGAGGTTATTTTATAGTAATTGTACGTAAAAGACTAAAAAAAAGCCTCCAAGTGGAGGCTTTTTTGATCTGGATTAATCTATTGAATTTAATAAATTAATTTATAAACATTCTATTAACAGCGTACTTATTTATCTTGCGATAAGTTGTAAACGTACGCAGTTAAAAGGTGGATTTTATCTTCACCTAAAATGTCTTTCCACGCTGGCATTACACCGGCACGGCCGTTAAGCAGAGTTTCTTCAACGGCACGTTGAGAACCACCGTATAACCAAATGTTATCCGTCAGGTTAGGCGCGCCAAACGGTAGGTTGTGAGCAACCGACCCTTTACCGTCTGCACCGTGACACGCTGCACACATAGCAAACTTAGCTGCACCAGCGGCTGCATCTTTTTGGTTAACTGTACGACCAGAAAGGCTTAGCACGTGTGCTGTCATTTCTTTTATACCTTGCTCACCTAATGCTGCTCCCCAAGGAGGCATAGCTGCAACACGACCAATCAGAAGAGTTTCTCTAATTTTGTCTGGTGTGCCACCGTACAACCAATCTTTATCAGTTAGGTTAGGGAAGCCAATACCACCACGCGCGTCAGAGCCGTGACATTGTGCACAGTTTTGAGAGAATAAACGCTGACCAATTTCTAGTGCTAATTGACCATCTGTTTGCTCATGCTCTGTGCCATTTTCAAGAGCTAGCTGCTGCGCTGCATCACCATCAATTTTAGATTGAACTAAATCTAAAACAGGTACTTTTGCAAGTCGGTTAAAAATAGGACCAAAACGCTCTTCTGCTGCTTCATACTCTTTATCAAGTTTTACAAAACGGCCTTCTTCAGCTGCTAACTTAACGGCTTCTTTCGATTCCGCTAAAGAGGTAATACCCTGATTAGAGCTTGTCCATTTACCTAACCCTTCCCAGTTACCTAAACCTGGGTATGCTGCTAGGTAATAAACAGACCAAATAAACGTTGCGAAGAACATGTAAGTCCACCACTTAGGTAGCGGATTGTTCAGTTCGGTAATACCGTCATACTCATGCCCACAATCTTCACCTTCTTCAACACCAGCGTAGTTTTTTAAATTCCACACTAATAGGCCAAAGATAATAAGTAAGCATGCTAGGGTTAAAACAATAACCCAAATACTCCAAAAGCTAGTCATTTTTCAGACTCCTTTTCCTCGTTAGAGAGTGTGTTGTTATGTTTTTTTTCATCTTCAAAAATGGCATTAGCAGCGTCGTCAAAACGATTTTTGGTACGCTTGCTGTATGCCCATACAACAATCACAATAAACAATACTAAAATTACCAGAGTTAAAATGCCTCTGTATGTTCCGTAATCCATAATAATTACTTCAAGTGCGTGCCAAGCTGTTGCAAATAAGCGATAAGGGCTTGCATTTCTGTTGCACCTTTACCGTCATTCATTGCATCAACTTTGGCAACGTCAGCTATTAGTTCTTCATCGCTACCGTAACCTAACCCCGGATGTTTTGGGTTTTCTGGGTTAATAGCGAATGTATCACGGAAAATTTGTAGTTTTTTCAGAGTTAAGCTGGTATCAACAGTGTTCTCTGCTAACCAAGGGAAACCTGGCATATTAGACTCAGGAACCACATCACGTGGGTTCACTAAGTGAGCATAATGCCAATCGTCCGAGTAACGTTTACCAACACGTGCAAGGTCAGGTCCAGTACGTTTAGAACCCCATTGGAAAGGGTGATCCCATACTGACTCGCCTGCTACAGAGTAGTGGCCGTAACGTTCAACTTCGTCACGAAAAGGACGGATCATTTGTGAATGACAGTTATAACAACCTTCACGCACGTAAATATCGCGGCCTTCCATTTCTAACGCATTTAGAGGACGTAAGCCATCTACTGGTTTTGTTGTGTCGTCTTGGAACATAAGTGGAGTAATTTCAACTAATGCACCAAAGCTGATAGCAAAAACAGTCAGTATGGCCATAAGACCAACGTTTTTTTCTACTATTTCATGTTTGTTTTGTGAATTTTTATTGCTCATCATCTCACTCCGTTATGCTAATTGTGCTTGCGCGTCTAACTTCAGTGATTCTTTTTCAGCTGAAATTGTACGGAAAACGTTATAAGCCATAACTAACATACCTGTTACGATGAATACACCGCCAACAAAACGCATTATGTAGAAAGGATGTGATGCTTCTAAAGACTGAACAAAGCTATACATTAATG
The DNA here is from genome assembly GCF_022809815.1 of Pseudoalteromonas sp. APM04. Lineage (NCBI taxonomy): Bacteria > Pseudomonadati > Pseudomonadota > Gammaproteobacteria > Alteromonadales > Pseudoalteromonadaceae > Pseudoalteromonas > Pseudoalteromonas sp. APM04. The sequence goes on along the minus strand of NZ_CP094441.1, from coordinate 2,088,566 downwards.
TACCGTCAGCATTTACTGCACGCCACATAAGACCTTGCATTACACCTGAAATCCACATTGCAACAATGTATAAAACAACACCAACAGTGTGTAACCAGAAGTGTGTGTTAACAAGCTTAATGCTGTACATACGACCTTGTGCAAATAGTGCAGGGATAAGGTGATAAATAGCACCAATAGAAATCATAGCTACCCAACCAAGTGCACCTGAGTGAACGTGGCCTACAGTCCAATCTGTGTAATGGGATAACGCGTTCACAGATTTAATTGCCATCATTGGGCCTTCAAACGTAGACATACCGTAGAAAGATAATGATACAACTAAGAAACGAAGTACTGGGTCAGTACGCAGTTTATGCCATGCACCCGATAAGGTCATTATACCGTTAATCATACCGCCCCAAGATGGAACGAATAAGATAATAGACATAACCATACCTAAACTTTGCGTCCAATCTGGAAGTGCAGTGTAGTGAAGGTGATGAGGACCAGCCCAAATGTATAGAGATACAAGCGCCCAAAAGTGAACGACCGATAAACGGTAAGAGTATACAGGGCGACCTGCTTGTTTAGGTACAAAGTAGTACATCATACCTAAGAAACCAGCGGTTAATAAGAAACCTACAGCGTTATGGCCGTACCACCATTGAACCATCGCATCTACTGCACCTGCGTAGATAGAGTATGATTTAGTTAACGATACAGGCACTGCCATGCTGTTCACAATGTGCAATACTGCAACAGTGATGATAAAGCCAGCATAGAACCAGTTAGCAACATAGATATGCGATACTTTACGTTTAATTAAAGTACCAAAAAATACAACTGCATAAATGATCCAAACAACAGCGATTAGAATATCGATTGGCCATTCTAGTTCAGCGTATTCTTTAGAGCTTGTAATACCTAATGGTAAAGTAATTACTGCTAATACGATAACTAGCTGCCAGCCCCAAAATGAAATTGCGGCAAGTTTGTCTGAGAAAAGGCGCGTTTGACAAGTACGTTGCACGACGTAATAAGACGTCGCAAAAAGTGCACTTGTACCAAATGCGAAAATTACTGCGTTCGTGTGTAACGGACGTAGTCGAGAGTAAGTTAACCATGGTGTATCAAAGTTAAGTGCTGGCCAAGCTAATTGGGCAGCAATCAGAACCCCAATACTCATGCCAACGATGCCCCAAATCACTGTCATAATAGCGAATTGGCGTACAACTTTATAGTTATACTCAGTTTGTGATGCTACTGTTTGGCTCATTTTCTGGCTTCCGCTGCAATAAATGCGTTTAGAAATGAATTACCCACTTAAAAAGTGGGGCCTACTATTACTTCACAAGCATGTTACCTAAAACGTTCAAAGCATGAATGCTTCAGAAAACAAACTCGAGAAACCCTAATTTTTGCGAGGGAAATAATAAATTTTTTGGCCTAAAAAAGATAGGTCAATTACGTAATATTATGACATCAATCAAACTTTGTGGCTTTGTTGTCTATTTTTTGATTAGCTGAGTGCCTAAATTTGATTATTTAGTGGGCCATGCTTGTCAATTATGAGCTTGATTATTAGTATCTGCTTTTATTCGGAGCGAATTTTTATGAAAGCAACCCAATTATGTTATGTGTTTTTGCTAATTTTATTGTTGACCGCCTGTGATTTTGATAATCAAAAAGACGCAAGCATACTTGAAAATTCAAACTGCGAACCTAACCAAGAATGTACCTTCCCAAATAAAGTGAAAGTGTGGCTCAGTGATCAATCTCTATCACCTGAAACACCTTTTACAATTTTCAGCAAATTACCCAACAATACAAAAATCAGCCAAGCAAAATTAAAAGGCATAACTATGTACATGGGATTTATCCCGCAGCAGTTTGTACAGCAAGGAGATTTGTGGCAAAGCGAAACCATGGTTGGCATTTGCTCAGAGAACAATATGCTTTGGACTCTTGAATTAACTGTTATAAATACAATCACTTCAACCGAAGATACCCTTAACTATTACTTTTATGTTACTTACTAACGAGCTTTAATAATATTACGAATTAACCAGTTAACCGATCACGTTTTATCCCAAATTTGTTGTTTACCTAAGCTTATAAACTTTTCTTTTTGATAGGCTCAAACTTGGACCGGTAATACCAATGCGCAGCAAAACGTAATTAATTTAATTCACTAACCCTTTAGTCATTAGTGCTAAAATTTCAAAAAATACATCTAAAACTAATTTTTTAATTAGTCCTGTCAAAAGTGCGTAGTCACAAAGTTAAGCTTTCGCAAATGCCGGATTTGTTCCAGCCAACTAATTTGATTTATAACCATAGTTAATATCAACATCTCACATTATTCATATAGTGTAGACCAAATTTTGAGCAGTTATACCCACGCAAAATAAGCGAACTTATTATTCACTATGAACCAAAAGCTTTTCTTATGAGTTAGCAACGTTCAGGTGCTTTTACCTTTTTAATAATGGGGTGTGATTAAGTTGTTAATACCTGAATTATTGCTAAACAACAGGTGTAATTACATTTGATTACAAAGTAGAGGTGTTTGATTTCATCTGTACTTTAATTGTATAAAAATTATTTTAACTTATTAATTTTAAATTGTATTTTTATATTAACAATGAAACAAGTAGTAACCTTTGTACCTTTTTTAGGTTGGTCTTTTTTGTCTTTGTCAAAAACCACTCAAGCGTTAAGTTTTCGTTCAGTTAAGTGCGCTTAAGTTGCCTGCCGACTCATTCTTCTTATAACAAATGAGCATTACCAATCTTGGTAAATTCCAACAAGTAGGATTCTTTCATGACTAAATCGACTCTTGGTCTAGCTGTAATAGCAGCCATCCCAATGTTTTCAAGTGTACATGTACTAGCAGCAGACGAAGCTGCAAATTCAATCGAAAAAATTCAGGTCACGGGTTCACGTATCAACCGTACTGATATGGAAACAGCCAGTCCAATTACCGTTATTGGCGATGACTTTATTGCAAAAAGTGGTTTCACTTCTGTTGCCGATATTCTCTCAACTCAGCCATCTGCTGCGGGTATAAGCCTTGGTGCTTCAAGTAATAATGGTTCAGGTGGTTCTGCAACTGTTAACTTACGTGGCATGGGGTCACAACGTACCCTAGTGTTATTAAATGGTCGTCGTATGGTTTCTTCTGGTACCGGTGCAGACTCTTCAGTTGATTTAAATACCATTCCTGTTGCAATGATCAAATCAATTGAAATCTTAAAGGATGGTGCATCAGCGGTGTATGGATCTGATGCAATTGCTGGTGTTGTTAACATTATCACTAAAAAAGATTTTGAAGGTACTGAGCTTAATGTTGAAGGAAGTCGCACAACTAAGGGTGATGGTAACAACTACGGTACTAGCTTATTACACGGCATGCAGGTTGCCGATGGTAACTTAGTTGTTGGTGCACAGTTTTCAAGCCGTGGCGAGGTGATTCAATCAGATCGTAGCTTTGTGCCTGCAGGGCAGTCTTCGTTTATTCCACAAGGTACGCTAGGCGGTAAAACATACAAAGGTAATGGTGAGTTTGCAGATAGAACAACGTCGTACGACTTTACTACATCGAGTTATGCACAAACACCAAACGATCTGTACAGTTTATTTACAAGCTTTGATAAAGAGCTAGACGCTGATACCACATTCAATGTTGACCTTATGTATACACGCCGTGATTCATCACAGCAATTGGCACCTCAACCAGCCAGTGTAGATTTACTGACAGCAAACCTTGATAACGAATACACAAATGCGTTTATTGTCGACGGTGAGCTTGCCGATTCGCTAGAGTATCGCAGAAGAATGGTTGATGCTGGCCCGCGAATATACGAGCAAACAACAGACACATACCGTGCATCAGTGGCATTACAAGGTGTCTTAGATAACGATGCAAGCTGGGATGTAAGTGCTACATACGGCAGAAACGATTCTAAAGATAAAGTACAAAACTCTATTAATGCAAGCCAAGTAGAGCAAAGTATTTACGCAAACCAAGCAATTTGGTTTAGTGGTGATGCACTTAGCCGCGACTTTTTAACTGCTAACGATTCTATTTACACTGAAAGCAATGAAGGTGGAAATGAGCAGTTTATCTTATCTGCAGGTTACAGCGCACTAACCGATAACGATATTGGTTACGCAATAGGTATAGAGAACCGTTTTGAAAGTGGTTTTTACACACCCGATTTAATTACACAATTGGGCCAAAGTACAGCAGCACAGCAAGACCCTACTGAAGGTGACTATTCGGTACAGTCTATCTACTTTGAAACATCGATGCCGGTATTAGAAGTCGTGACACTTGAAGGGGCTGCACGTTACGACAATTACTCTACCTTTGGTGGTGAAACAACGTGGAAACTGGGTGCTACATGGGATGTAACAGATTCATTTATGGTTCGTTCTGTACTAGCCACCGGCTTTAGAGCGCCAAACGTTGCTGAGCTATTTGGTGGCAACTCGGGCTCTTACGATTACCTAGCCGATCCATGGGGCAACGAGCAAGACGCACAAATTTTGGTAAATTACACCAGTGATGCAGACTTACAAGCAGAAGAAAGCCGTTCGTTTACATTTGGTATGGTATGGGAAGTAGTTGACGGTTTATCTACAACACTTGACTACTGGAAGTTTGACATCACAAACGCCATCACGCGTTTAGATGTACAAAACGAAATGAACAACTGTTTTGCGGGCGACACGCAGTCGTGTGATTCGGTAAATATTACCCCAGCGGGTGATTTATCAAACTTAAGCTCTGCATTAACCAATGTTGGCTCTCAAAAAACGTCAGGTATTGATTGGAACATTGGTTACACCGCCGATAACTACCGTATTAACTTAGATACAACCTACTTGGTTGAATTTGAGCAAGATGATATTGATTACACGGGGACTATTGACGGTAACATTGGTGGCTACTCTAAAATCAAATCTAACTTATCTGTAAACTACGATTTGTCTGATGCGTTTAGCGTGCTTTATAACGCACGCTTTATTCGTGGCATGAGTGGCGACTACTACGGCGAGTCGTTCAGCACAGACAATATTATTTACCATGATATTTCAATGACGTACAACCTAAATGAGTCACTAAAAGTGACAGGTGGTATGAATAATATTTTTGATAAAGAGCCAGAAGAAGTACTAGGCGGAAATGACATGGGCACCGTACCTGAGATTTACGACGTAATTGGTTCACGAGTATTCGCAAGTATTAACTATAAGTTTTAACTGCAAACAAATACGTTAACCAGTGTTTAAGTTAAATATTTAAACGAGTAAGGCTCCGTGTTTACGGGGCCTTTTTTATTGAACAAATTACTGGAGACAAGTAAACTAAAACGAATAGAAAAAGGAGAGTTGATTGTTAAAACAAGACGAAAATTTATCTTTTGTCATTGAGCCCGAGTTAAATGCGCGTTCAGAGCAGCGTATTGATCTGTACTTTTCTATTCCTAACGAAATGGGAATAAACCCTAAAACACTGAGCGAAGAATCTTACTTCAACAATCAGTTCAAATCTCACTTAGCTTACAACGCTAACAATATTCACTTGCCATTAGTACGAAGCCGTTTTGTAAGTAAAAACAAAGGCGAACAGCAAGACTACAGGCAAAATCTAAACTTATTTTGTTACCAAGTGCGTTTAGCGCTCGATGCTGATATTAAGGATGCGCTTAAGTTAAGCGAGGCAGAAGAGTTTTATAATCGTGCAAATGAATTATTTGAGCAAAGTGAAGGCCTATTAAAAAAGCTACGCCGTTATACGCCCGATGATGAAAAGTTACTGCCGTTTTATACAAACGCAGATAACTATCTGAGTTGGCACGTTGAGCAATCATTTTTAAAATTACTAGATGAAGGCCCGCGCAGTAGCGATTTTGCTAAAGAGCGGAACGACCTTTTGCAATTTTGTAAAAGCGAAAACGTGTACAGAGCAGATAAAAACTATAACTCTGAAACCACTCTTCAAGATGCCAATCGAATCACAAATAAAATGCGTTTATTGCAACGTTTAATTGAGCATGGAGTAATACTTCAGCGCAATACTCGCTTTTTAAATAGTTACCTAAAGCGCTTAGTAAAGGGGACGGTAACCGCGGTTATTATGGCGTTTGTGATGCTGGTAATTCTTAATGCACGTTCCAGTTTTACAGAGGTAACAGCGACTCTTATTTTGATACTGGGTGTAATTTATGGTTTGCGTGAAATTTTTAAAGAAGATATCACCCGTGTAATTTGGCGCGCAATAGTTCAAGGGCGGCCAAAATGGCGATTTACCTTTAAAAATAGTATTACCAAAGACAAAATAGCCAGCCAGTTTATTTGGCTTGAGTACACGCGTTTTAAAAAAATACCGAAAGAAGTTCAAACCATTTTTTCAAAACGTCGCCAGCAAAACAAACAGGCTGCGCAATGGCTGCACTTTGCGAGTGAAACGCGCGTGTCGGCCAAAGAGTTTTTACCTGGATACGATACGTTGCAGCAAACACTGCAATTTAACCTAGCGCCATTTGCCCGTTATTTAAAACGTGGTGAAGGTAAGCTTTACCATTTAGATAGCAATAAAATATCAAAACAAGCCGTTGAGCGACGTTATCAATTAAATATGGTATTGGTGCACACAGAAGGTGATAAAACACTTTATCAGCGTTATAAAATTACCTTAAATCGCAGTAAAATAGTCAACATTGAGCTCATTTATTCTAAAAAATAAAAAAGGGGGGATAGACCACAGTCTATCCCCCTTATTTATACACGACTTTATTGAGTTAAGCCGTGCTTACTGTATAAAGTCACTTTGTCTGAAACGAGTGTAATCTCTATATTTTTAGACTCGTCGCCCCAAACACAGTTAGTATGAAGTGTTTTTTCTACGCAGTTGTCAGCACTACCTAATACAGCCTCTACTTCAGCTTTATCCATACCAATCTTAATTTTTTCGTAGTTTTCTACTGTTACTTTAGAGCATGCAGCCAGGCTTAGTGTAGCTGCAATAATTAGGAGTTTTTTCATTGTTGTATCCTATTAAGTATTAATGTTTAAATTTTCTAATTTGGACAATCATGCCCATGCGAGGGTGGTCAAAGTAATGAATTTCACCACTTATTACACGTTTAAATTGTGAAAACCGTGATGACTCTACATCACCACTTTGTAGTTTTTGGCTAATATCAAAATCTGCAGTGATAAATAAATAGTGACGCAAGTGAATTTTAAATAACCCTTCTAATTCCCATTTACTAGTTGATTCATCGGGGTCGTTAAATAAGCTAGGCTGTGGCTCTAATAAACTAACAAAGTCTGGATTTGAATAGCGCGGCACATCAAAAACGCGTGTTTTGATAAGCTCACCGGCAAATAAGTGCATGCTTGGCGCACGTGATTTACTTTTTGCTTCAAAACGCCATCCAGTATGTAAAATAGGCGTTAAGCCTTTACGGTCTAGTTGCTCAAACTGCGTTTTAAATTGTAACTGCTCTGGGGCAAGTAAGTAGGGTTGCTCCATGGTATCAAGTGCCGGTGCCACAGGTGTAACAGGTAATGTATCGTAACTTTGAACATAGTCGGTGCTTGCATCGCAAACACCCGAGCGTGGATTGTCATTAACGAGCGAATCCGTAAATGAACGCTTTTGAAAACGTGTATCGCCATCAATACAGGCTTGCATGGCTTGCTCGGTATAAAGTGGCGTTAATAAATCCAGCGTGTTTTTATCTTCAATAGCCTCGTGTTTTAAACTAAAGTCTTCTTGTAAATAGGGGGCTGGGCGCTGTTTAAATATCAGCACCTCAGCTTCAAACCAACGCTCTGCAACTGCAGTGCTGCTAAATAAGCAACATAAAACTACCAGCGATTTTTTTAGCAACATTAATGGCTAACCTTTTTTTCGAAATCTGCAATCATAGCAGTGACCATTTTTAAGCGTTCGCGGGCATTTGCCTCACTAATCGCAAAGCGCAATTTATTCGCGCCTTCCATTTTATAAATATGCGGTGCACTTTGTATCAGCCCAATAATGAAGCTAGGATTAACCTTGGTATTTTGGCTAAATTCAAAGTAGCCGCCTTTAGGGTTTGCCTCTATTTTTGTTATCCCTAAATTACTGGCTTGCATTTTAAGTTGTTGCAAACTAAATAAGTTTTTAGCTGCATCAGGTAATAAACCAAATCGGTCTATTAGTTCTACCTGTAACTCATCAATGTCGCCTAGGTTAGCACAACTAGCTACACGCTTGTACATACCTAATCGTGCATTTACGTCATGTATATAATCATCAGGCAGTAATGCAGGCAGTTTTAAGTCAACTTCAGTTTGTTTTTGTAAGAGGTTTTCAAGAGTAGGTTCTTTACCTTCACGCAGTGCATTTACTGCTTGCTCAAGCATTTCCATATACAAGCTAAAGCCAATAGTTTGCATTTGCCCAGATTGATCGTCGCCCAATAGCTCACCTGCACCACGAATTTCTAAATCGTGTGTAGCAAGTGCAAAACCAGCCCCTAAATCTTCCAATGATTCAATTGCTTGTAGACGTTTGCTGGCATCTTTTGATAATGCTTTAGGATCGCCTGTGAGCAAATAGGCATATGCCTGATGGTGGCTTCGGCCTACACGACCACGCAATTGGTGTAATTGTGCTAAGCCTAGTTTGTCGGCTCTATCCATAATAATGGTATTTGCTGTGGGTACGTCTATACCGGTTTCGATAATGGTTGTACACACAATTACATTGTATTTTTGGTGATAAAACTGGGTCATTATTTGCTCCAGCTCTTGCTCGCGCATTTGCCCATGAGCGGTAATTACATTTGCTTCAGGTACCCATTCACTTAATTCTTGCGCCACGCGTTCAATTGTTTCAACGTTATTGTGCAAAAAGTACACTTGGCCACCACGTTTAATTTCACGCAAAATAGCTTCGCGAATAAGCTCCACATCACGTTGGCGAACAAATGTTTTAACCGCCAAGCGTTTGGCCGGTGGGGTAGCAATAATAGATAAGTCGCGCATGCCACTCATTGCCATATTGAGCGTTCGAGGAATAGGTGTTGCAGTAAGCGTTAAAATATCGACATCTGCACGTAGCGCTTTAATTTTTTCTTTTTGGCGTACCCCAAATCGATGCTCTTCATCTACGATGAGTAGCCCTAAATCGTTAAATTTAATGTCTTGCTGAATAAGTTTATGGGTACCAATAACAATGTCTAGCTTGCCATTCGCCATATTTTCTAGCGTGTCTTTTTGCTCTTTGGTTGAATTAAAACGAGAAAGCACACCCACCTCGATAGGGAAGTCAGCAAAACGGTCTTTAAAATTCTCATAGTGTTGCTGCGCAAGCAGGGTAGTGGGCACTAAAATGGCAACTTGTTTACCATCGTTAACAGCAACAAAAGCTGCACGCATAGCGACCTCGGTTTTACCAAAGCCTACATCACCACACACTAAACGATCCATCGCTTGTTTTGATTGCATGTCGCCTAAGACAGCTTCAATTGCATTACGCTGGTCGTCGGTTTCTTCAAACGGAAAGCTTTCACTAAACTGGCGATAGGCTTGTCCGTCTAGGGTAAATTTATTGCCTGGTTTAGCTTGGCGCTGTGCGTATATATCAAGTAACTCTGCGGCTACATCACGAACTTTTTCTGCAGCACGTTTTTTTGCCTTTTCCCACGCATCAGAGCCGAGCTTATGCAGTGGTGCACTGCTTTCTTCGCCGCCTGAGTAACGGCTAAGCATATGTAGTGCCGACACAGGCACATACAATTTAGATTCACCGGCGTATATTATGGTCACAAATTCTGTAATTACACCTGCTGCATCAATAGTTTGTAAACCTTGATAGCGGCCAACACCGTGGTCAAGATGCACAACAGGCTGACCTTCTTTAAGCTCGGCTAAGTTACGAATTAGGGCGTCTTGGCTTGCTTCGTACTTATGTTTACGGCGTCTGCGCTGCGAGACTTTAATACCTAGCAGCTCTTGTTCGGTAATAATTGATAATGAAGGTTTAGAGCCAAGCACAACGCTTTGCTCAAGCGGACTTACAATTAAGCCTACATCACTATCGCTTTGGGTAAATTGTTCAAAGGCATCAAACTCTTTAAACTTTAAGCCGCTGGGTTTCAAAATATTGAGTAAAGACTCACGTCGACCATCCGACTCAACGCTCAGTAATATGCGACTTTTCTTCTTCTTTTGTGCTGTAACGTAATCTATAAACGCCGCATAGGGCTCGTGCTGTTTATGATCTATTCTAATTGCAGGTAATTCACATACGGATAAATTTTTATTACCCGCTTTTGTGCCCAGCTTGGCAAGCGATAAACGAATACGCGCAAATTGCCCTAAGTTAGAAAACAGCTCTTCAATTGGCTGGTATAAGGCATTTGGTTCAAGTAGTGGGCGCAGAGGATCCACTTTACGGTTTTCGTAACGAACATTAACATCGTGCCAAAAATTATCCGCAGCGTGTTCTAAATCGCCTAACTGCATAACGGTTGTATTATCAGGTAGGTAGTCAAAAATAGTGGCTAGGCTTTCAAAAAATAACGGCATGTAGTATTCAATACCAGCTGGCCAGTTTCCTTTACTAACTTGCATGTAAACAGAGTCTTGCTCCGAACTTGCACCAAATTTTTCACGGTAACCAATCCTGAAACGCTCAATATCTGACTCATTTGTTGGAAATTCATGCGCTGGCAGCAGTTCAATTTTATCTACTTTTTCATCAGAGCGCTGCGTTTCCACATCAAATAGACGAATGGTGTCTAATTCGTCATCAAAAAAGTCGAGCCTAAATGGATGCGGACTACCCATAGGGTATAAATCGACGATTGAGCCACGAATTGCGTACTCACCATGTTCCATAACTTGTTGCACGTTTAGGTAACCGGCTTGCTCTAAGTTTTGCCTAAAATTATGTGTGTCGAGTTTATCGCCTACTTTAAAGTTTATTGTCGAACCATAAATAAACGAGGCCGGAGCGGTTCGCAGCATAAGCGTAGACACAGGCACAATTAATACGCTTTGCTGTTCTTTTTTTAGGGTATTTAATGTAGCTAAACGCGCAGAAATAATATCTTGATGAGGAGAAAAATGATCGTAAGGCAAGGTTTCCCAATCAGGAAATACCATTACCGGATTATTAGGTAATAAATATTCTAGCTCTGTTTCAAGGCGCAGCGCGCTGGGAGTGTCGGGTGTAACAATTAATACTAAGTTCTCTTGCTGTTTAACACCTTCGGCAATGGCAATACTTAAACCACTTCCGCTTAGCTGCCCCCACTGAATTTTATCTTTTTGAGATTTTACCCAAGGCAAGGCTGCCCATTGCTCAAACGCCATTTATTACTCCATTTGATTGGCCCTTAACAGGCAAGAGCCATTCTTTTAGTTAGTCGCGGTATATTTTGGTAAGGTCGCTGTAGTGATCAATTCGGCGATCACGCAAAAACGGCCAGATACGTCTTACGTTTTCTGAGCGTTTTTGATCAACTTCTACCACTAATATTTGTTCATCGATGTTGTTAGCTTGCGCTAAAAACTCACCCTGAGGACCCGCAATAAAAGAGTTACCCCAAAATTGAATGCCGCTGCTATGTCCGCTTGGGTCACTCTCGTGGCCAACACGATTACAGCTAATCACCGGTACTCCATTTGCGACCGCATGGGCACGTTGACTAATAACCCATGCATCTTTTTGACGTGCTTGCTCATTTTGGTCGTCATTGGGATCCCAGCCAATAGCGGTTGGGTAAATTAATAGCTCAGCACCAGCCATAGCCATTAAACGCGCGGCTTCTGGAAACCACTGATCCCAGCATACCAACACACCTAATTTACCGACCGATGTTTGAATAGGCTCAAAGCCCAAGTCGCCTGGGGTAAAGTAAAACTTTTCGTAAAAACCAGGGTCATCAGGTATGTGCATTTTGCGATATTTACCTGCAATACTACCGTCTTTTTCAAGCACCACTGCAGTATTATGGTACAAGCCTGTTGCACGCTTCTCAAACAGTGACGCCACAATCACAATATTGAGCTCTTTAGCGAGTTCACCTAAGGTGTTACTGCTTGGCCCAGGTATGGTTTCTGCCAGGTCAAAGACATCAACGTCTTCGGTTTGGCAAAAATAAAGGCTACGATGAAGCTCTTGTAAAACAACAAGCTGAGCCCCTTTTTGAGCGGCTTCACGAATGGCTTTTATTGATTTAGCCATGTTTTCATCGGCGTTATGGTTGTTGCTTTGTTGCACTAAAGCAACGGTTAATTTTGCAGGGCTTGTCATTGTGCTGCTCCAGCTAAAAATCCACGCGGTAATTGCATTGTAATACAGTGAAGGCTACCAAATTGCTCAATTATAGGCTGGCAATTCACGCCAATAATAGTGTGCTGCGGATACGCTATTTGAACCTGTGCTAATGCACGGTCGTCGTTTACATCGTTATATGTAGGCACAAGCACTGCATTGTTAATAATTAAGTAATTGGCATAGGTTGCAGGTAAGCGTGAATTTTCATCGTCATACGCTGCCTTAGGCCACGGTAGTTCAATTAAATTATATGGGGTGTTACCTGCCGTTTTAAAGCTTTTTAGTTGGTTTTCCATTGCTTTTAGTGCGGTGAAATGCTCGTCATTTTCATCATCACATTGTACATATACAAGCGTATTGTTTGGTGCAAATCGCACTAGGGTATCAATGTGGCTGTCAGTATCGTCGCCAGCTAAATAACCGTGATCGACCCATAAAAAATCGGTGGCACCTAAATGCGTTTTTAATAAGGCTTCTATGTCTTGGCTCGATAAGTCAGGGTTACGGTTTTTGTTAAGCAAACATTCGCTTGTTGTTAGCAATACGCCGTGCTCGTTTATTTCAATACCGCCACCTTCAAGCACCATATCTAGGGCTTGGTAATCATTGTTTGCATGGCTTAGCTTTTCAACAACCGCTTTATTAATTTGGTTGTCGAGTGCGCTTTCAAATTTGTTGCCCCAACCATTAAATGTAAAATCATAGACCTTTAATTTGGTCTCATCATTAATATTTGCACATGTTAGTGGGCCATGATCGCGCGCCCAGGTGTCATTAGTGGGTGTTACAACAAAATGAACACGCTCTAAATTAATATTGGCTTGGTTAAGTAGTGCAGTGATATGTGCTTTTAAGGCTTCGTCGTGAGCAACAACAACTAAAAATTGGTAGTGTGTTATATGCTTTGCAAGCTCAACATAGACAGGCTCAACACGGGCTAGATTATCGGCCCAATCGGTATGTTTATGTGGCCAAGTTAGCATTACAGCGTCTTGCTCAGCCCATTCAGGTAAAAGTCTAAAGTTCATGGCATTTTTATACAAATAGAGATATCGCTAGTTTAGCAGTTGTGCTACTTCCAAGTCACTTGAAAAATAGGTTTGCTTTGCCATATAAACTGTATTGTAAAACCAATTATTCAGAGCTTGAATCGTCTAATGGTTGCTCTAGTTCTTGGCGTTTTTTTAGTTGGCGCGTTTGCGCATGTAAACTTGCTCTTACTATTAATTCTTGATCAGTGTTTCTGATAGATGTAAAAAGCACTGTGTATTGGTAGTGGTCGTTATCTTGTTTTTCTATGGCAACCACCTCAGTGTAGCAGTAAACAGCCGATGCCTCATGATGCAAAAAAAGTTTTGTCCTAAAGGATTGGCCAATAGAATACACATCAGACGACGTAAACTTAATACCTCCGCCGCCATAGCTATCGCAGTGTATTGCATTTTCTTGCGCTTGTTCTGAGGCCAAAATATGGCTCATAATTAAATCTATTTTTCGCGATTGCGCCTGCAAAAATGCAGCAAGCTCTTGGGCTACATCGCCTAAGTTTCGAAGTGGACGTAACGAGCTTTGTTCAAGCTCACTTACTTCGTTAGCTAATCTAAAAAGAGGCGGGATATCATCGTCAAGTGCTAGCTGAGATTTAGGTACTTGCTCATTAGATACAGCAAACAAATTAACCCTAATGCTCTCGTTTATTTGAAAATACTCTTCAAACTCGCTTAATCTTTGACTATTCATAATTATCTCCACGACGTGTTATTTTAAATAGTAGCGTTGTGAGGGGTAAATTGCTAGCAGTTAAAAGGGCTAAATACATTGTTTACACGCGGTTTTTAGCAATAAAAAAGCGGTCAAACTCTTCCTGAGAATGGCCGCTTGGGTATTGATTTTATAATTTGCGCTCGTTATTTAAGTAGAGCGGCTAATTCATGTAAATCTTTCACAACGTGATCAGGTTTTTTCGCAAGCGGATATAACGCTTTCCCTGGGCGTGCAATAAAAGTTGTTTGTAAGCCCGCTTGTTTAGCGCCCGCTACATCCCAACCATGTGCAGCAATCATCATAGCCTCGTTCGGTGCGACGTTTAACTTTTTAAGTACCCATTCGTAGGCACGTAAATCAGGTTTATATATTTTTATATCTTCAATGCTGTAACGCGCGTCAAAATATGACAATAAACCAGCGTTTTCAAATTGAGTTTTAACGCCTTTATTTGACGAATTAGTTAAGCTTACTAACTTATAGCCCTGCGCTTTTAGTTTTGCCAGTCCGTCTTTCACATCGCTATGTGGAGGTAATGATAAAAGCGGTGTAACAATGGCCGTTTTAGCTTGCTCGTTGGTAATTTTAATATTGTTATTATTTGCCACCATAGCAAGCGAAGCCACACCAATTTGGCCAAAATCGTGATAATCACCGGTCACTGTATCTACTAACGAGTTATGTAACATGGTTGAAAACCAAAGAGGCAGTAAATCTTCTCTGCCACCCAGCGCTTTACCAATCGAGGCGCGCATACTTGTTAGGTCAAGCAGTGTCTCGTTTACATCAAAAATAAGTACTTTTGGTTTTTCTTTACTTTCTTCAGCGTTCACTGAGCTACTCAATAAGCTTGCGCCAAGGATAAGTGTAAGACTTATTAGCTTTAATGATTTTAATAAAGGCATTATTTATTTTCTCCATCAAGTGCGGTCATTACATCACTTGGTTCAGCGCGAAGTGTGTAATCTTCGTTTAAAAATGCATAAGTGATTACACCTTCTTGGTTAATCACGTAAGTGGCAGGTAGGGGAAGTTGGTATGTTTTATCGCCGTAAGTGTGTTCAAAATCAATACCAAACCCGGTGTATAATTCTTGAATACGTTTATCGAGTGTAAATAATAAGCCAAATTGCTGTGCAACCTTATTACCAATATCTGAGAGCACATCAAACTCAAGCTCATTTTTTTGGGCAGTTGTTAAGGTTTGATCTGGTAGTTGAGGAGAAATTGCCACCAATTGAGCGCTCTTAGTTTTAAACTGAGGTAAAAAATCGTTCAGTGCTTTTAACTCTAAATTACAATAAGGACACCATGCGCCACGGTAAAAACTAACAACCACAGGGCCTTTATCTAATAAATCGGCCAATTCTATATTTTTGCCTAGGTGGTTTGGCAAAATAAAGTTTTCTATTTTATCGCCAACCTGTAAGGCATTATTTCGTATGTGCTGAGCAATTAATTCTTCGTTTGTTGTATTCATTAATGCTAAAACGTCTGCGGGTAAATTAGCTTCTTTTTGAACATTAAATGCATCTATTTGTGCTTTTAAACTCATGGCTTAGTCTCATCAATTATTAAACTTGGTCAAAAGTATATGGTTTTAAATATTTAAATAAACATTGCAAAACTGAAAGCTTCATTCGAAAATATTAAACATTGAAAAGACATTGTGGGTTTTTATGTACAGTTTAAGTGACCTAGAAACGTTTATTGCCGTGGTTGAAAATAAAGGGGTGCTGGCAGCCGCTCGTGAACAGCGTTTATCACCTGCAACAGTCAGTCATCGCTTAAGTAAATTAGAGCGAGAGCTCGCTACTGTGCTTGTGTTTAGAGATAGCAGAAGAGTGCGTTTATCACCCGCGGGAGAAGTATTTTACACCCGCATAGGTGCCATAATTGAAGCATTACGTGATGCAGAGCACAGTATTGGCGCACGTAGTTCATCGGTAAGTGGGTTATTAAGAGTAACCATGCCACCTTGGGTTTTCTCTAAATATGTAATGCCTAGGCTTAATGAATTTGAGCATGCTTTTCCAGATCTAAAACTAGACTTTTTAATAACCGATCAGTTTGTAAACGTAGTTGATGATGCGCAAGATGTCGCTATTCGTGTAGGGCAATTAAATGATTCAGGTTTGCTTTCTCGTAAAATAGTCAATAACAGTCGTGTATTATGTGCTGCGCCTAGTTATATAAAAAAGCATTCAATGCCAACAACCATCTCTGAGTTAGAAAAACATTTTTGGGTCTGCCTGCCATGGCAACGCCAATTAAAGCTTTATGATGCCCAACAAAAAATTCACACGTTTAATGCACAAACGCGCTTTACCATTTCAAATTCAGACAACATGACGCAAGCTGCCATTGCGGGCCACGGCATTGCTATAAAGTCTAGGCTTGCAATAAACGATGAGCTAAAAAATGGCACATTAGTAGAGGTGATGCCTAACGTACTTGCACAAAGCGATGCCCCTGTATGGTTTTTACGGCCACAAAATAGCTTAACAACCCGAAAAACAGATGTGTTTTTTGACTTTATGAAATCGTTATTTGCACGCACTGATTAATCGCAGATAAACGCGTTTAATTAAAACCATAAACAAAAAGCCTGTAAGCTCTGCAATAAACGCAATGATTATTGCGGTGATAATTGCTGCGGTAATTGAGTCTGTTTTTAAAATTATTTGCCATTCAAAACGTTGCCATACTTGCTGTTTTATAGTGTGAAGCTCGCTACGTAGTGTAAACAGATAAGGCGAGTTTGAAAACTCATCAACAGCCCTCGCCAAAGTTTGCTGACGCTGGCTGAGAGTTTGAATATGATTGGCACCTTCTCCCACAATTTCATCGCCTAAATTTTCATAGTGCTTTATTAACTTAGCAAGGTCGTTATTAAAGTATTTTTTAGCGTCTTTTTGAAAAGGCGCTATTGCATTATTTGCCTCCACTAATTGTGCGTTCAATGCTTGGCCAAAATCACTCACAAACGCGGGTATTTGTACGCCTAAAAGTAGCCCGCAAGCAAAAAAACTCAGTCGGATATAGTCTAAAATTTTACCCATTAATTCTCCTAATAAAAAAATATGACATTTATACAACTAAAAATTTACATTTAACTAGTTTTTTATATTCAAAACTCGTAATCTTACGCTAACAATAATAACAACAGGTGTTTACTAAAGATGACCAAAAAGAATAAATTTGCGTCAACATTTGTTGATATTTCAAGCCAACTTAAACGCTTTGTTTCACGAATAGTACAGCCCGATGATGTAGACGACATTGTGCAAGAAACATTTATAAAAAGCTACGAGGCTGATTTAAAACAAGATATTCAATATACCCGTAGTTACATGTTAAAAACCGCTAAACATTTAGCATTAAACCATGTTGCTAAGTGGGACAACAAATTTAATGATTCGCTAGACGACGACAGTGAATTACCTGTGTTGCTAAAGTCAATGCAGCTCGAAGATGAATACACGTCAAAAGAACGTTTTTTACTGTTTTGTAAAGCAACAGAGCAGTTAAGCCCATCAACCCGTAAATGTTTTATACTTAAAAAAGTATATGGCATGAGCCAAAAAGAGATCGCAAGCGAGATGCAGCTTAGTCAGAGTACTGTTGAAAAACACATTGCTAAAGGGTTATTAAAAACCATGCTTTACATGCGCGAACACGATCAAAGCCAAGTGGCAAAAACTAAGCACGACAACTCTCTTCATCCGTTAACAGTAAAGAGGGTTGCAAAATGAGCAATGTTCATCAATTTACTTCAAAAGATTTAATATTAGAAACAGCTTGTAATTGGATCAGCGCCATTGACCGTGGCTTATCAAAAGATGAAAAAGAGCAGTTTACATTGTGGATGATGCAGAGCAACGCTCACCAAGATGCGCTTTACGAGCTAGCCCACTTATGGGATGAAATATCTGTTTTAAACGAGCTCAGTAATTTATTCCCTCATCGTAATAGTAAGCAACCCAAAAAAAGGTGGCTGGTTTCAACGTCTATTGCAGCCAGTTTATTTGCAGCACTTATGGTGTGTAGTTATCTATTAATCAACTTAGAAAATGGTTACAGCCAACAATTAGCAAAAGTTAATTACACTAAAATTTATAAAACTAAAGTTGGCGAGCAAGCAACTTACGCATTACCCGACGGCACTATTGTGCAGTTAAATACAAATAGTTTATTAGAAGTTGCCTACAGCAAAGGCCGCAGACAGCTATTGCTCAACAGAGGAGAAGGGCGTTTTAACGTTGCTAAAGATGCATCTCGTCCATTTAGTGTAATGGCTGGCAATAAGAGTTTTACAGCATTGGGTACAGTGTTTAATGTTCAGCGTAATACATCTTCAGATTTAGAACTGGTGGTAACCGAAGGCAAAGTAATGATCACCGATCCGAGTGTGGCGGTTGATGCCAGTGACTTTAAAGCTTACCAGTCAGCTGACAAAAACGCAGATAAAATTCGCCAAATTAATGCCAATATAGTTACATCTGGCGAAAAAGCCGTTATAGAAAAAAGCATCACCAAACCAATTACCCAGCTCTCTATTGATGATGTTGAACGTGACTTAGCATGGCAAAACGGCATGCTTGTTTTTAATGGTGAGCCGCTTAGCGATGCCTTAAACGAAGTGAGCCGGTATACTTCTACACGTTTTAAATTATCGTCTGAAGAGCTTGCGTCTATTAAAGTTGCGGGTGTTTTCAAAGCAGGTGATGTGGCTGGCTTGCTAGAAAGTTTACACACTAACTTTGCTATTAATCATGAACGCCAAGGTAAACACACAGTTACGCTTTCGCAAAATACAAAATCATAAGAAGCAGCTATGCAAATCAGACATATGTTAGATAAAGTTGCATCTTTAAATCCTGCACGTAAAAAAAAGATTAAAAAAAAGAAACAAAACCATAGAGGATTTTTGTTTGCCAGCTGTTTATATACAGTGCGCAGTAACCAATTGCATTTATTGAGTGGTTTATGTGTGTTTGCACCAGCTATGTTTAGCCTAAGCGTGCAAGCCGCAAGTCAAACTACCGGGCAAATGGTGCAATTTGATATAAAAGCGCAGCGAGCAGACAAAGCCTTAATTGAATTTGCTAAACAAACCAAGCAAACCGTGGTGTTTTCATACGAGTTAGCTAAAGAGTATGAAGCAAATTCTGTCTATGGATTCTATACCCAACTAGATGCGCTGGAGGCATTATTGGTGGGGACTGAGCTCGATGCGGTTGTTGATCAAAATGGATTACTGAGTATAAAACTCAAACAAATCAACAGGAATGATAACAACATGATGAAGCTTTCAGCAGTCAGTGCAGCAGTATTACCGGCATTACTGGCGGTAAATTCTCAAGGTGTAAATGCAGCAGAAGACGTTGCTCAAGACAAAATCGAAAAAATTGCAATTGTCGGTAGCCGTGTAGCAGGGCGTTCGGTTGAAGATTTACCCGTTCCGGTCGATATTTTAAGTGCTGAAGCACTTGAAAATACAGGACAAACTGAAGTGGGTCGTATGCTACAAGCTATTGCGCCTTCATTTAACTTTTCAAGTTCATCTATTAGCGACGGTACCGATGCATTAAGACCTGCAACATTACGTGGTTTAGGTCCCGATCAAACATTGGTGTTGATCAACGGTAAACGTCGTCATCAAGCTAGTATTATCCATATTAATACATCGGTTGGTCGTGGTACTGCCGGTACCGATATGAATGCTATACCGGCATCTGCTATTAAGCGTATTGAAGTACTTCGCGACGGTGCGGCTGCTCAATATGGGTCTGATGCAATTGCTGGTGTTATCAACATTGTATTAAAAGATGGTAGTGAAGGTGGCAAAGCAGCCATTAACTATGGTGAATACTCTGAAGGTGACGGCGAAACAGTTAACGTTGACTTCAACAAAGGGTTTGCACTGGGTGACAATGGTTATTTAAACACAACGATTAACTACCGTGACCGTGCGCCAACTAATCGTGCAGGTTTGCATGGTTCATGTCAGTTTTACGGCTGTGAAGAACTTAGCGATGGTACTTTGTTAGCCGGCGATCCGCGTGAATTAACAGCTGATCGTAACACATTTAGAATCGGTGACGCTGATTCACAACAGTTTGGCTTAACGGTAAATACTGGCTACGAGTTAGGCGATGGCGAATTATATGGTTTTATTACGTATTCAACACGTGATAACGAATCAGCCGCATTTTTCCGTCATAATGCTAATGCGGGTGGTAACCCAGTATTGCAAGATGGTGACGCAACAATCCCACTTGGTTTTTTACCGAAAATAAACACCACCATTGATGATATTTCTTACAACTTTGGTTACAAAACAGAGTTTGATAACGATTCAAGCCTTGATTTATCGTACACCTACGGTGAAAACAGCATCGACTACACAACAAGCGATACAATTAATGCGTCATACGCTAACTTTTTGCGTTACGAACAAGGTTTAAGCGCTGCTGATATTCGTACTACTATCCCGCGCGAAGCATACGCATACGGTATGGAACTATCGCTACAAACAATTAATTTAGATTTCACTAAAAACTTTGATGACTACTCACTTGCGATGGGTGCAGAGATGCGTACTGATGAGTATCGTATTTTAGCCGGTAATGAGTATGCATATCGTGACTACGATACAAATAATGGCGTAAGTATTTACAGCGGTTTAAGCGGCGGTGTTGGCAGCGAAAATGCTTCTGGTGGCACGCAAGGCTTTGGTGGTTCGTCACCTGCATCTTCAGTAGATGAGTCACGCGATGTAATTTCGTTTTACTTAGACGCTGAAGCATATGTTATTGAAGACGTTATTTTATCTGGCGCACTTCGTTACGATAACTACAAAGGCTTTGGTGATACGGTTAACTTTAAGTTAGCAGGTAATTGGTCAATTACAGACGATATTTCATTACGTGGCGCATTAAGCTCAGGCTTTAGAGCACCATCCATGCAACAGCTTTACTTTAACAACATTAGTACACAGTTTGTTGTAGGGCCAAATGGTACATTGGTAGCCGAAGAAGTGGGCACGTTTAGAAACGATTCAACACTGGCGCAAAGTTTAGGTATTCCAAAACTTAAAGAAGAAAAGTCTCAAAACCGTAGTTTAGGTATTGTTTATAACGTAACAGACAGCATTAACGTAACAGTAGATTACTACTCAATCGATATTGATGACCGAATTGTTATTAGTAACCGTTTAGGTAAAGGGCTATCTACTAGTTTAGACGCAGCGCTTGTTAGCTCTGGTGCAGGTGCCGGTCAGTTTTTCTTAAACGGCGCAGACACTGAAACCAGCGGTATAGATTTTGTTGCAACATATAACACTGAAGGATTTGGCGGCACACTTGATTTTACCCTTGCTGCAAACTTTACAGAAACTGAAGTTGTTTCGTTATTCACACCTTCTGGCTCAGGTCTTGAAACTGTGCCGGTAGAAAGTGTGTTTTCAGATCAAGAAATTTCGATTATTGAAGAGTGGCAACCAGAAGATCGTATTAACCTAAGTGCGCTTTACCAAAACGA
Organism: Pseudoalteromonas sp. APM04; assembly: GCF_022809815.1. Classification (NCBI taxonomy): domain Bacteria; kingdom Pseudomonadati; phylum Pseudomonadota; class Gammaproteobacteria; order Alteromonadales; family Pseudoalteromonadaceae; genus Pseudoalteromonas; species Pseudoalteromonas sp. APM04. The sequence continues at coordinate 2,066,926 of NZ_CP094441.1, read as the reverse complement.
AGATTGGACCGTTAATCTGTCGCTTAATCGCTTTGGTGAATACACAGTTGAAGACGGTGGCCGTCAAACATACGGTGCCGAAATACTAACAGACGTAAAAGTTAATTACTTCATTAACGAAAACCTATCTGTGAATGTGGGCGCTAATAACTTGTTTGATGTATACCCAGACAAAAATGAAATTGGCAACTCCCGAACAGGCACAATTGTAGATGCTAACGGTAATACTGTTGTAAGTAGTAATGGTGTGTTTGAATACTCTCGTCGTTCAGCACCTTTTGGCTTTAACGGTGCATACTACTATGTAGGTGCAGAGTACCGCTTTTAATAAATAACTCTCCCTTTCGTTATTTAACTCAAAGGGCCGCAAGGCCCTTTTTTTGGTTTTATATTTAACACCGATTAGCTAACAGGCTTTAATCCGAAACCAAGCTAATAGCGTAGTTGTCGTACTCTTTAATGCTGTTCATCACAGTCATCAGTGTGTTGTGCTCGCTGTTTTCATCTGCTTTTATAAGCACAGAGCTTATTTTATATTTAGCTGCAAACATGGCTAAGTTGTTCGACACGTGCTCCAAGTTAATTAACCTCCCTGAAAAGTAAACGCCGTTATTTGCATCAATACTGAAAACTGCATTTTTACTTTGTTTTTCAATACTTGGTTTGTCTAATGGTCGATTTAATTCAATGGCGACGGGTTTAACAAATGAAGTAGTAACGATAAAAAATATGAGCAGTATGAACACAATATCAAGCATTGGGGTCATGTCTACGTCGGCGTTATTTTGCAGTTTAGCTGTTTTATTTTTCATATTGGACCTTACTATTTTAATTAAAGCTGCGGCGCCACAGCGAGGTTTTTAGGATCCTATTAACAAAACTAGCACAGCTGAAAAATAATACAGTTAAATAAATATTCTAATAACATTAAATATTTGTATAAATTATGTTCTTACATGTTACTCAAACAGGTTAAATGATTTTAAAGCAATAAAAAACCCAGCCTATCGCTGGGTTTGTATGGGTAATAATTTACTGAATAGCTAAAATACAATTCAGGTTATTTAGCTTTTTTGCATACGGCTCATTTCAGCATGACAGCTTTGCATTGTAAGAAGTGTTGCAGCAAGCGCGGCTTCACAATCTGCAGGTTGTGGCTTATCCATCGCTTCTTTAATTTCTGCAAGTGTTTTGTCTTCAACTTCTTCAAGCTCGCTTACATAGGTGCTGTCGTTGTTTGAGCCAAATGTAGTAAGAAGTGCGGTGTATGCTCTGCGCGCTTCTACAGCAAATGAAGAGCCTTCCTCTCGCTCACCTTGCTCGTTAATAGCATAGGGTTGCAGGCGTTCAACGCTGACTCTGCGTGCGTCAATCATGCGCTGGAATAATGCTCCAATGGCAGGGTCTTTTATATTTTCTTGTGCTTTTTGGTAAAAATCGATACCGCTGTTCATTACTTGAATGATGTCTGAAATATGATTAGCGTCTGTTCCTTGAAGGGTGTTCATAATGACCTCTTTAATGTTATGAATGAAACTTATCATAACTAAAGCAAGGGCCATTCCATTTTAAAAAGGTAATTTAAGTTGCTGATATTTATATGTATATTTTGCTTATTAAAAATGGCTAGGCGAAAATACAATATTACGCCTAGCAAATCTTACAAATAACCGTGTAATAAGTTTATTTTAGCTCATCAGCCACTTCAGCTACTTTTTGGCGAAGCCAAATATGGCTTGCATCCCTGTGTAGCAGTGGGCTCCAGATCATATCTAACTCAAAAGGAGGAATAGGAAATGGTGGCTCTAAAATTTTAAGGCCGGCATCGTCTAAATAAATATTAGCGGCTTTTGATGGCAAAGTGGCCACTAAATTTTGCTCTTTTGCCAAGTGAATGGCTACATGGTAATTACGTGTAAATGTGGCAATATTTCGGTGTTTCCCAAAGTGGGCAAGAGCTTCATCAACCCAACCTAGCTTTTGCACATCTTTAGGGTCCATACCAACGCCCACACCAAACCCCGTTTTACTCACCCATATATGGCGCGCTTTAAGATAGCTATCAAGGCTGAAGTTTTCAATAATTGGGTTGTCTGCTTTTACAAGGCAGCAAAAGCTGTCTTTCCATATGCGTTTGTGGTGAAACGATTGTGGAAGATTTTCAAAGCGGTTGATTGCCATATCTACTTTACCATTTTCAACATCATGAAAGGTCACGTCACTTGGCGTAAGTATATCTAAAGTTGTATCTGGGGCTTCTTCGTGCAGTTTGCTCAGTAGTTTTGGTGCAAGTGTGCTTGCTGCATAGTCACTGGCCATTATCCTAAATACACGTTTACTTTGGCTGGCTTCAAACTCTCTATTTGGTGCGAGTGTTTCTTCAAGTGTCATAAGTATGCCACGAATGACTGGCTGTAACTCTATGGCACGCTCTGTTGGTACCATACCATCGCTGGTACGAACTAAAATAGGATCATTAAAAAGGTTTCGAAGGCGCTTTAGGCCGTTACTCATGGCCGGTTGAGTAATGCTAAGTTGATTTGCTGCGCGTGTAACGTTGCACTCTCGAAGTAGTGTATCGAGGTATACAAGTAAATTTAAATCTATTTTGCTTATATTCATGTGTGTGTCCTTGCGTTTACCAGTGATGGATAAAACGCTGTGCTGTCGGGTACGGGTAAATATGATTTATTAGGCCATTTTTTATATTTTGTTGGGCCTGCTTCCAAAAGTTAACATCAATCAGTTCAGGGTGTGTGCTTATTAAAAACTGTTTGTATGTTGGATTGGGTGTTACAAATGTGCAAAGTTGCTCCGGAAAAACGTCTTGCGGGGCAACAGAGTAAGTTTGCTCATCCATTAAGTAATCATCGTAACTTTTCGCTTTAGGTAAAGCTCTAAAGTTCATGTCTGTTAAATATTGTACTTCGTCGTAATCATAAAAAATAATGCGTTTATGTTTACTTACGCCAAAGTTTTTCAATAGCATATCACCAGGAAAAATATTAACCGCTATCATTTCTTTTAAGGCTTGGCCGTATTCCTCTATTGCATCTGCAGCGCTTTCGTCGTCAGCATTTTCTAAAAATAAGTTCAGTGGCGTCATACGGCGCTCAATATACAAATGTTTTATGATCAGCCAATCACCTTCAATGACCATCGACGAGCCAATTGTTTTGTGCAGCTGCTCAAGTAAATTACTATCAAAGCGCGCCAAAGGAAATACGACGTTTGAATATTCTATTGTATCGGCCATTCTGCCAACTCGGTCATGGCTTTTTACGAGTTGATACCTTTTCAAAACTGTATCGCGGCCAAATGGTTTACTCTCACCAAATTTGTCTTTAATGACTTTAAATACATAACCAAAAGAAGGCAGGGTAAACACCATCATCACCATACCTGGAGTACCTGGTGCAATGGTAAATTCGTCATTCGAATGCGTTAAATGATTTAAAAATTCACGATAAAACTCGGTTTTTCCCTGCTTATGAAAGCCTATGGCGTTATAGAGTTCTGCCATAGTTTTATTGGGCATAAGTTCATTTAAAAAGCGTGCCAGCGCAGAAGGTGCATGGGTTTCAACCATAAAGTAAGCGCGGGCAAAACCAAAAATAACACGCATCTGTGATGACTTAGTGAGTAGGGCATCTAAATATAAGCCTTTATCTTCGTGATGAAGAACAGCAATTATAAACGGCTGAACACCACTTTCAGATACAACTCGTCCCACTATGTAAGCTGCTTTATTGCGATAAAACGCGGTATGTAAAATATCAAAGCGCATTTTCCAGGGTTGATGATGAGTGTCGGGGGCTTGCTTATAAAATGCTTTTACTAGCAGACGAATATCGCGTTCTAAATCAACAAAAGGTGCTTTAAAGTCAAAGTGGTTAATAATGCGTTTAATTGTGGGTTTAAGGCCATCAACAACCGGAAAGTAACTTCGGTATTCTGATTCAACAGGAACCGATGGCGCATCTTTTAGGGTGGCTTGTACAAATATAAAATCGTTATGAAAATAGCGTCTATGGTAAAGCCTGCAAAACACCGAATTATAAAATGTTTCAGCAAGTTCAGCCTGAGGGTGAAAGCACAAGAATTCTTGGTATAGCTTTTTAACTTCAAGCCAAAGGGTTTCGTCAAGTTCGTGCGAAGGATGGTCTTGTTTTAAGGTATGTATTGTTTCGTTAACACGCTCATCGTAATAACTAATACGTAAACGGCTAATATCATTAATTGCTTGCCAGTCTTGTTTGGCAAATGCAAGGGGCGCTTGAGCGGTTATTTTTTGAAAAAGCTGATAGTGCTTTTTAAAGCCAGTTAAAATTAATTCAGCAATACTACGTGGCTGCATTAGCACTCCTTAATTGACACTAGAGTTTATACTCTATTTTGTTAAGGGTATGTTATTTTAAGTTTAAAACCAAGCTAAATTAATTAGGGCTAAATTAATCGATAAACTAAAAGTGCAAATTGTAAGTTAAGTAATATGTTTCTAATTACTTTTTTTGTAACGTTCGATTTTTTTCTCAAGCTTTTTAATGCGTTTGGTGACTGTAGATACTTCTTTTTTATATTCTTTATTTATTAGCTTCAGTTTTTTGGTAATGTCTTTTGCAATTCGCTTTTTATCCTCGTCAGCCAGAATATGATTTAGGCGTTCCTTTTGCTTGTATTCATTACGTTGTTTGTTTCTGTCGAGAATAGCAAGCTTATGGTTGTTACTGCGTAGCTCTGCCTCTAAGCCTTTTAAAAGCTGTTCTCGTTCAAGTGCATTTAATTGTTTTGAATAATCAACATCAGGCCCTGACTCTGTGACATTAGCGGTAGTCACTTTATAAGCTGTCGCTTGGTTATCGCAAGGGAACTGAGAAAAGGTTGTGCCTTTTTCGGTCACGCATTTGTAGTAGGTAGTTGCGTTGCTGTGTGTACTCAATAAAAGAGTACCAAGCACAATAAAAAGGTAAGTAGGTTTAGTCATAATAGCCATCCATGAACGTATTTTTTTGCTAAGCAATTAACGTGTTATAAAACTATAACCTAGCTTGGCATTATCGCAAGCTAGGTTAACATCATGACTATTCAGAGAAGGTTTTTAGCTTTTTAATACTTTGTACTAAAAATGGGATATCTAAGCGTTGTTCAATAGAAAACCCCTCAGCGGCAGAAATATTTTTAAAGTTACCATCTGAGTCTATTAAAGTGATTCGATCTTTTTTATATGCAATTACAACACCTTGGCTGTAGTTAACACCCATGTCGTCTTTCTTCTTGTATAAATTTACACCGAGCATTGTTTGCTTAGCAATGGCGCTACAATTTAAGTATTTGCCAACGCTTGTTGTAATTAAATCGCTAGGTTGGATAAGCCCATTTACTTCAGCAATGTTTTTATCAGAAGTATATAAGGTTGATGTAGTGACTACTTCAGCGTTATCGCTTGCTAAACTAAAGGCAAAAATATGCGAATTGTTACGTGGCGCTTGCTCGGCAGCACCATTAATAACTCTAATGGCATTATTGGTATGAGCTTGATCATTAATAAAGCTAAGGCTATCAATACCCATAACTTCAATACTACGGCGCTGGCTTTGCCATGCAGGCAGTATTTGTTCTTGTAAAATAGCGGATTTGTAAAATGAAGGTAAACCATACACTAAACCAAACAGCGTATCGTCATGGTTAGTAGGCTGTAAAAACAGTTCTGTTTTATGAAGCTCTTTGTAGTTATTTGCAAACTCAACTAGTTGTGCATCAGTATCAAATACAAATATGTCTACATTAGCCTGAGTAAAGTCATCACACTTTACCAGTGGAGCCGGTGGCTGATAATTAATATTTTGGTTATTAATTTTTACGCTATGAGCTTGGTTATAAGTTTCTATATCTAGTAAATCGTTTTTAGCCAATAAGCTTTTAGCAGTTGTTGGGTATGAAAGCGGCAACACATTGTCTTGCTTGGTAATATCAAATTTTAAGTTAGCGTCTGCCCAAATATGAATGCTGTGGCTAAAAGCAAAACAGACCACTAAAAACGAAATTGCATAGCGTGCAAATTTAAACTGTTTTAAGCGTGCCAAATGGTGCCAAGTATAATTGCTTACCACTAATTGAAAACCTAAAATCAATAGTACAATACCGCCCGCAAGAAACGTAGTAAGCGCTGGAGAAGTGGTTAAGCGGTTCCAAAGTAAGGAAATAATTTCAGGCAGGGCTGAAGGGTTTAAATGATAACCCAAGTTAACATATACATAGGCGTCTAACGTTAATAAAGACGCGCCACAGGTTGCAATAACAGCGGCCATGCCACGAATATGACGTGGGTAAGGAAACACTAAACTTAAAGGAAATACCGTCAGCACAAACGCCAAAAAGGCAATAAAGCTAGTATGGCTAAGCCATGTTACTAGCATGTATGTAATGCCCATGAAGCTTGTTGGTGGCGAGTCAGCAAATAAATAGCTTAAGCTAATTAGTAGCGCTAAACCTATGTTGGCGAAGGTAAACCAATGCCCCCAACTTAGCAACTGACTTGCTTTTGATGAAAACTGATTGTGCTGCGATAAATTCATGCGTTTATTTAACCGACTGTGAAAGTGCTTTTGCAAAGTTCTCAGTTACAGCTTGTCTTTTCCCTGTTGGTACATGCTCTTTTAGGATATGCGTGATAGAATTTCCTAAACACATAAGACTTAAATCAACCGGTGCTTTGTGTTGAGTTAACACATCAATAAGCTGGTCGACGATTTGTTCTACTTCTTCATTAGAGTATTTTGATAAGATTGGCATCAGTTGGTTCAATAAAATAGTTATATTCTCGTATTTTAACACTTGAGGCGTGAAAAACAAAGATGACAACAGACGTTAAAAAATTAGTCGTTCATTATGTAGACAAAAAAGATGACGATACGCAAATTCACCTTCGCAACGACGAAATGATCATTAATGATAAAGTCGCTGTTTTTATCGAACAATTACACCATGCATTCACGGGCAAGCCAGGTAAAGGTTACTGTGCCTTTAGTGGCGAGAAAAACAGTATTGTTGCGTCATCAATGCAAAGTTACCGCAATAACGAGCTGGGCTTTTGGCATTTAACTGAGCAAGCATCTACCGTATTAAAAGAAGAGCTAGATAAATACGCATTTAACGAAACAGGCTACTTGGTATTTTGTCATTATCAGTACGTGGCTACGGACTACATGTTAATTGCTATGATTAATATCAAAGAGCATTACTCAATGACCTCTGAGCTTGATTTAGCAGCATCGCGTCATCTTGATATTTCTCGTATGCAATTAGCAGCACGTATAGATTTAACGGCTTGGGATACACAACCTGAGGATAATCGTTATATTTCGTTTATTAAAGGCAGAGCAGGGCGAAAAGTTGCTGATTTTTTCTTAGACTTTTTAGGCTGTGAAGAAGGTGTTGATCCTAAACAACAAAGCCAAGTTATGCTAAATGCAGTAGAAGATTACCTATCTGAGCAGCAGTTTGATAAATCAGAAAAAGACGATTTACGTAAGCAGGTTTTTGATTACTGTAACGATTGTGTAACGACCGGTGAAGAAGCAAGCGTAACCGAACTTTCAGCGGCTATTTCAAAAGGCGATGACAGTCCGTTTGACAGCTTTTGCAAGGACCAAAGTTACGATTTAGAAGAAACGTTCCCAGTCGATAAAAAAACCGTGACCAGTATGGTTAAATTTTCAGGCTTAGGGGGCGGTGTGAGTGTAAGCTTTGAGCGCAAGCATTTAGGTGAGCGTGTAACCTACAACGAAGCAACAGATACGTTAGTGATTAAAGGTATTCCGCCAAACCTTAAAGATCAACTGCAACGCTTTATGGAAAGTGAAGGCGAATAAGCCAAGCATTCCCACAATAAAGAGATTTAAAGCGTGATATTTATATCGCGCTTTTTTATTGCCTGTTACGCCAATAGTTAATTTAAAGCTAGCTGCTAATTTTTCGCACCTTTTATTAAATTAAAGATTCAAATTGCACAAAGAGAAGAGAATGAGGAACAAATGAGCTGAATCGCCCCGAGTTCATCGGAGACCAGTTTGTTTAAGTCAGGCCACTTTACCTGACTCGTTTAAATTATCATAGTAGTCTGTTTCATATTGAGCTGGTGAAATATACCCAATTGAAGATAATAAGCGTTGATTATTAAACCAATTGACCCACTCTAACGTTGCGTATTCAACAGCATCAACATTCTTCCACGGGCCATTTCTGCGAATAATCTCTGTTTTAAATAATCCATTTATTGTTTCAGCCAATGCATTGTCATAAGAGTCACCCACACTGCCTACAGACGCTTGAATTCCAGCTTCAGCAAGTCGCTCAGTGTATCGTATAGACAAATATTGGCTGCCTCTGTCGCTGTGGTGAATTAACCCTTCGGGGTTGCCACGATGCCAAATAGCTTGCTCTAACGCATCAAGAATAAGCTCTGTGTGCATTGTCGTTGATACACGCCAACCTACAATGTATCGTGAAAAAACATCTATCACGAAAGCGACATAAACAAACCCACTCCATGTGGCAACATAGGTGATGTCAGCTACCCAAAGTTGATTTGGCTGCTCAGCAGTAAATTGACGATTAACTAAATCAAGTGGCTTATCTTGTTGCTCGTCAGGTATCGTTGTCTTATGTGCTTTACCCCGACGAACACCTTGAATTCCCATAACTCGCATCAATCGTTCGACTGTACAGCGGGCGACTTGATGGTCGTCAAGCTGTAGCTGCTTCCATATTTTTCTTGCACCATAAACTGACATATTATCCTCCCACACTTCGCGAATGAGTATTATCAGCTCAGCATCACGCTTTTTGCGGTTAGACAGTCGCTCAGGCTCTCTTTGTATCTGTTTATGAGAATAATACGTTGATGGTGCAATCGGCAATTCCTTGCAAATTGACTCGACACCGTAATGCTCTCTGCAAGCATCAATAAAATCCACTATTACTTCTGTTTGCGGTCGAGCTCCGCTTGGGCGAAAAAAGCGGCAGCTTGCCTCAGGATATCATTCGTTCGCTTGAGCTCTTTATTCTCGCGCTCTAAGACGGCAAGGCGTTCTTCAGTTGATTGCGTATTAGAAGAGGGTTTAGACGGTTGAGCTTGAGATTTCTTGACCCATGCTCTAAGTGTTTCTGGGGTACATCCCAGTTTATCTGAAATCGATACTAGCGCAGCCCAAAGAGAAGGGTATTCATGCTGTTGTGTGGTAACAAGCCTAATTGCACGTTCACGAAATTCTGATGTATAGCGATTTGATTTTTTCATAGTTCCAGTTTCTCAAGTTATTGAGTCTCTGGCAAACACGGGGCGATTCAAGCAGACAAACAAATGTAAGCCATATTTTCACTTCTCTAAAAGCGAATCGTCTCTTAACCTCTTTGTGAATATTTGTTTTCAGGATAAAAACCCGTTGCTTAAAACCAGTAAGCAGTCCGTTTTAACGAGCTATGCCTTTGCATAGTCGTTACTTGTAGACGTTGAGCTTGCTCACGTTAGAAGCGTAGCTTCTTATTACTTATAATTTAAAAATTACCGCCGAGGTAATTTGCTAAACCTTAAAGATCTTAATTGCACAAAGAGAAGAGAATGAGGAGCAAATGAGTAGACAAACAAATTTAAGCCGTATTTTCACTTTTCTAAAAGCGCAGCGTCTCTTAATCTCTTTGTGAATATGTGTTTTTCAGAATAATAATCTGGTGTTCAAAAGCCAGCGAGTACTCCGTTTAAACGTGCTATGTAACTGTTTAATATTTACTTGTAGACGTAGAGCTTGCTCACGTTAGAAGCGCAGCTTCTTGTTACTGTATTTTGTGCTTAGTAAAAGTATTACCCATTTAAAACAAAAAAGCCCCGCTATTTAAAATAGCGGGGCTTTTAAATTAAGCGTTATTTACTAATCAGCGCTTAATGTTTTTGTCATTGCAGAACTTGCACGACCAGCAGGTTTAATTGAACCCGGGCGTAAACCACTATCAGGGATAAGTTCACGTTTATCGTGAGCCATAGCAACTGGTACATGTTTTACTTCACTATCTGCTGCTGGAGCAGGTTGTGCCATTGGCGCACTTGCGTGTCCTGTAGTGATCACTGTTTTAGAATTTAAAGTTGCCTCAGCCGCTTTTTCAACTACTGGTGCTTCTTTAGCTTCTACAGGCGTCTCTGTAGTTTCAACCGGTACCACTTCAGCTTCTAAAGCTGGTTCGTCAGCTTTAACTGGTTCTTCAGCTTGCACTGGTTCTTCAGCTTTCACTGGTTCTTCAGCTTGCACTGGCTCTTCAGCTTGCACTGGTTCTTCAGTTTGCACTGGCTCTTCAGCTTTAACTGGTTCTTCAGCTTTAACTGGTTCTTCAGCTTTTACTGGTTCTTCAGATTGCACTGGTTCTTCAGTTTGCACTGGTTCTTCAGCTTTTACTGGCTCTTCAGCTTTCACTGGTTCTTCAGCTTTTACTTGCTCTTGAGCAACTTCAACTTTAGCTAAATCTTCAACAGCAACTGCTTGTTCAACCTGTTCAGAAGCGTCAACAGCCGTTTCTTCCGATTTAGCCTTAAGTTCTGCTTCGTACTCTGCAGCAGCTTGGTCAGCAACCGGTACAAAAGCAGGGGCTTCATCAGATTTAGCTTCAGCACTTTCACCTTCAGGGCGGCGACGACGCTGACCTGATGCACGAAGATGGCGAGGAGAACGACGCGAACGTGTACGTGTTTGCTCTTCTTCAGTTGCTACAGTTTCATCTTTCGACTCAACAGTCTCTACTTTTTCTTCTTTTACAGGTGCAGGCTTTTCAGCGGCTACTGGCTTTTCTTGAGCTTCAGGCTTTGCTTGAACTTGCGGCTTGTCTTCTACTGCAGCTGTTTCAACAGAAGTTTGTTCAGTTGCTTGTAGTTGCTCAGCATTTTCGTCTTGAATACGTACTTTCTTACGAACGTTACGACGTTGACGACGAACCTTAGGCTTATGCTCTTTAGGTGCTTCTTCAGCATTCGTATCAGCATTTGCTTTTGCAGGCGCATCTGCTGCTTTAGTTTGATCTTTATCTGCTTTGTGCTCAGGGCGCTTACGAGAGTTAGAATTACGACGACGCTTGTTGCGGTTTTCGTTCTTCTCTTGGTTCTCGTTTGCTACCGGTGAATTAGTTTTTGTTTCTACTTCATCAGTATTGCGTTCTGTGCGTTGTTTAGAGCGTGGGTTATTACGACGACGTTGATTGTTATTACGACGGCGGTTATCGTTTCCACGACGTTTATTATTACGTGCTTCTTCTTGCTGTTTTTCAACGGCTTCTTTTTTCTGCTCAGGTGTTTCGCTAGCAAAAATAGATTTAAACCAGTTAGCAAGTGCAGTAAATAATCCCGCTTCTTCTTTAGCGGCTACCGCTGCAGGTTTAGCTGCTGGAGCCGGCGCTGCTTGTGGAGCAGGGCTTGAAGGCATAACAACACCTTTTAGCATAGGCTCTTCACGAACAGGTGCTGCAGGCGATTTTGACATTTCAAACGCTTCTGGTTCAGGCGCAACAACTTGCTCGTAACTTACCGTTTCAAGTGTTTCGTCTTTACGTAAGCGCATTACTTCGTAGTGTGGTGTTTCCATGTGTTGATTAGGAATAATCACTACGTCACACTTGTGATGCTTTTCAATACGGTGAACACTACGACGTTGTTCGTTTAACAAGTAGGCGGCAACAGCAACAGGTACTTGTGCATTTACTTGAGAAGTGTTGTCTTTAATCGCTTCTTCTTCAATTAAGCGAAGGATAGACAGGGCAATAGACTCGTTAGAACGAACCGTACCTTGGCCACTACAACGAGGACACACACCTTGGCTTGCTTCACCTAATGAAGGGCGTAGGCGCTGACGCGACATTTCAAGTAAACCAAAGCGAGAAATTTTACCAATTTGTACACGAGCACGATCTGGGCGCGCAGCGTCTTTTAAGCGGTTTTCTACTTCACGCTGGTGACGTGGCGGTGTCATATCGATGAAATCTATAACAATCAAACCACCTAAGTCGCGTAAACGTAATTGGCGTGCAATTTCGTCAGCTGCTTCAAGGTTAGTATTAAGTGCTGTTTCTTCAATATCGCCGCCTTTTGTAGCTTTAGACGAGTTGATATCGATAGACGTAAGTGCCTCAGTAGGGTCAATAACAATTGAACCGCCTGATGGTAAACGCACTTCACGTTGGAACGCAGACTCAATTTGGCTTTCAATTTGGTAATGCGTAAATAACGGTGTGTCGCCTTGGTAAAGCTTAACGCGGCTCATAAAGTCAGGACGAAAACGCTCAATGTGCGCTTTAGCTTCTTCAAAAACACGTGGCTTATCAATTAAAATTTCGCCAATATCACGACGTAAATAATCACGAATCGCACGGAAAATTACGTTGCTTTCTTGGTGGATTAAAAACGGCGCTTTAGCACTGTCGGCAGCTTGTCTAATAGCTTCCCAGTGAACTAATAACGCTTTTAAATCGTAATTTAATTCTTCAAACGATTTACCAACACCCGCAGTACGCACAATTAAACCCATACCTTTAGGTAATTCTAAACGGCTGAGTGCTTCTTTAAGTTCGGTACGCTCATCACCTTCAATACGGCGAGAAATACCTCCAGCACGAGGGTTGTTAGGCATAAGTACCAAGTAACTACCAGCAACACTAATAAAAGTTGTTAACGCTGCGCCTTTTTGGCCACGTTCTTCTTTATCAACCTGAATTATTACTTCTTGGCCTTCTTTGATCACGTTACGAATATTCGGACGACCATTAAAGGTGTAACCAGCAGGGAAGTAAGTGCGGGCAATTTCTTTTAAAGGAAGGAAACCATGACGATCAGCACCGTAATCAACAAATGCTGCTTCTAAAGATGGTTCAATGCGTGTGATTTTGCCTTTATAAATATTGGCTTTTTTCTGTTCGTGACCTGGGCTTTCTATATCTAAATCATATAGGCGCTGGCCATCAACCAGTGCTACGCGCATTTCTTCTTGCTGCGTTGCATTGATTAGCATACGTTTCATATTGTTACTCTATTAAATTATGTCGCTGACATGACGATGTTTTCTCGCCTGTTCAGTTGTTCCTATTTTTAGAATGTGCAGCCTCACGACTGGGTCTTTAACGGAACGGCTCTGTATTTTCGTAAGCAGTATTTTTTAAATGCTGGCAAACAATAGCGTACTAAACGCTATTAAATTCTTAATGGTGTAAAACTGTCGGCTTTTCAGCTACGTCTACAAGTTTTACCCAGAAGTCGGCCTGTCATATCAATCTTATTAAATGTCATTCATATTAGGCGCGTAGGGCTCATTAAGTGGGTGAGCAATACAGTGTGATGTATCGCTAAATCCTGGTTTAAGAGCAAAATTCGCTGCCGATGTTAATGAATACTTATTTATTAGATTTTTTTAGTTCTAAATAAGCTGCTTTACGGTACTACAATAATTGAGCAGTTGCTGAACGGCGCTTTTTACGCCGTCACTATCAGACAAATTATCTGTTCATTGCTTTTTCAATCGCATTAAAAACCACTTCATGTTCAAACTTAACCTGCAATATATTACGCGCATTGCTGTTAGTTGACCGCACGTGTTTACTAGGTATGTATAAAAGCTTTGGAAAACTTAACTCGGATCTGTATGATCGGCTACCCAGAATGTGCATCACGAATGTTTTAATGTGTTAAGTTAAAAAGCACCGTTGTTATTTGCAAATACTAAATATTTGCGCTGCTGATTATCCCACTATTATAACAGTGTTAGCAACTAAATTATTTTACTTAAATCAGTGATTAGGCAATGTCAGAAAAAACCGGCTTACAAGTATCTTTTGTCACAATCAACGAAGACCATTTAGGTCAGCGAATTGATAACTTTCTTATTACCCATTTAAAAGGGGTGCCTAAAAGCGCAATCTACAAAATTCTTCGTAAAGGCGAGGTGCGTGTAAATAAAAAACGTATTAAGCCAGTATATAAATTACAGTTAGACGACATCATTCGTATCCCACCTATAAAAGTGGCAGAGCGCGAAGAGTTTGTGCCTTCAAAACTAGATAAAGTAACGCGCCTTGAAGACGATATTTTATTTGAAGACAAATACCTCATTGTTATAAATAAACCATCAGGCATGGCTGTTCATGGCGGCAGTGGTTTAAGTTATGGCTTAATAGAAGCGCTGCGTGTACTTCGCCCAGAAGAGCGCAACCTTGAGCTAGTACACAGGCTTGACCGCGATACATCAGGGTGTTTACTAATTTCAAAACGCCGCTCAGTTTTAACATCGTTACACGAGCAACTTCGTGAAAAAACCATGGAAAAAAACTATTGGGCGCTAGTTGACGGCCAGTGGGATGGTAAAACTAAAAACGTAACCGAAGGCCTGCGCAAAAATACGCTTAAATCGGGCGAGCGCGTTGTTCGCGTAGACAATGTTGAGGGCAAGCCGTCGCATACTCGTTTTAAAGTACTAGAGCGTTTTAACGAATGTTCACTTGTACAAGCGTCGCCAGTAACAGGGCGAACACACCAAATTCGTGTACACACCCAATGTAAAGGGCACCCAATTGCATGCGACGATAAGTACGGTGACCAAGCGTTTGACGCAGGAATGCGCAAAGTAGGTTTAAATCGCTTATTTTTACACGCGCACGATTTAAGTTTTTATCACCCAAAAAACGAAACCACTATGCGTGTAGAAGCACCCCTTGATAAAGCCCTTAGCAATTGCTTATTAAAGTTACGCGCAGCTAAAGAGTCTTAATGTATGGCCAGTAATCAATACAAATTAGTTATTTTTGATTGGGACGGCACCATCATGGACTCAATTGGCAAAATAGTTAACTGTATTAAATGCAGTGCACAATCTTTAAATATTGCACCGCCAAGCGACATCGCAATAAAAAATATTATTGGGCTGTCGCTTGAAAAGGCAATGGAGGTGCTATTCCCCAGTTACCCAACAAAGCAAACCGCACTAATTAATGCATACAAGGCACATTATAAAGTTGACCCAACACCTACACCTGTATTTGGTGATGTAGCAAACGTACTCAATGCCCTTAAACAAAACGGGGCAGTACTTGCTATCGCAACAGGTAAAGGAAGAGACGGTTTAGAACGCTTATTAGATCAAAGCCAGCTGAGACATTTTTTTAGTGCCACCCGCACAAGTGACGATGCACAGTCTAAACCCTCACCCGATATGCTTTATCAATTATTAGCGGAGCTTGGCGTAAGTGCCAACGAAGCTGTAATGATAGGTGATACACAAATTGATATGGCAATGGGTAGGGCAGCAAACATGGACCGAATAGGCGTTACTATGGGTGTACACAATGCACAGCAATTAAGTGAGTATGACCCAATTGCAACAGTCGATAGCTACCAACAGTTGCAACAGGTTTTAATAGGCTAACACTTAAAGCAAGCGTTATTTGGTTTGTAAGCTCAACACATCAACATTAAACTCAGCTAATAATTGGCTGAGTTTAATGAGTGGCAAACCAATTAAACTATTGGGATCGTCACCGCTTAGTTTTTCAAATAAACAAATGCCGAGTCCTTCACTTTTAAAGCTACCAGCACAATTATAAGGCTGTTCTGCATCGCAGTAAGCGCTAATTTGTGCTGTAGTGAGTGTTTTAAAAGTCACATTAAATGGTTCAACAAGGCTTCTACTTTGCCCACTTTGAATATCAAAAACACATAATCCGGTTAAAAAAGTAACTGTTTGGCCACTAAACAGGCTCAATTGCTTTACGGCGTTTTCTTTAGTGTGCGGCTTACCTAAAATTTGGTCATTAAACACAGCCACTTGATCAGAGCCAATAACTAAACCTTCGTTAAAATGTTTAGTAGCTTCAGTAGCTTTAAGTTCACTTAAACGCTTAACTAACTCATTGGGTGTTTCGTTTTCAAGTGCTGATTCGTCAACATCGGGTGAAAAGGCTTTAAACGGTAAATTAAATTTTTGTAATAAAGACTGCCTAAAAGGCGAGCTTGAGGCTAAAATAAGCGAGTGCTTCATGAATGGTTTTCCTAAGATAAATCAGATTGAGTTAGGATAAATCAGATCCGTGAGTAAAACACGTGAAAAACCTAGTAAAAATGGTTTTTTACTTTGACTAACAAACTAACTATCTATATGATGCAGCCCCTATGCAAAAGGTAAAAATTCCCTTCACTCTTCATCCTGGGAAAGCAGCGCAACACCGTTTATCATACGATGGTATTGTACCGCTTGAAAAACTGACTCGTTTACGAGGTGTTGTACAGGAAGAAGTAGGTGAAATAGCGGTAAAAATTCAGTGCAAAAACGATGAGCAAGGTTTAGTTGTGATTAGCGGCAATTTGTCCACACACGTTACTGTAACTTGTCAACGTTGTAATGATGATTTAGGGTTGGATTTGGATCAAGACTTTATGTATTCGCCAATTGGTTTGGATGCTGAGTCGGATGATCTTCCAGAAGACTACGATGAAGTAGCGCTTGATGAAAACGGTGAAATTAACGTGTTTGAGTTAATCGAAGACGAATTAATTTTAGCGGTGCCATTAGTGCCTACACACAACGAAGCTTCGTGCAATTACTCGTCAAAGCCTGCCAGCTTTGGTGTGTTAAAAGCGGAAGATGATAAACCAAATCCATTTGATATTTTGAAACAACTTAAGAAAGATTCTTAGGAGAAGACTAATGGCTGTACAAAAAAGCAAAAAGTCTCGTGCAAGACGCGGCATGCGCCGTTCACACGATGCGATCAACGGTCCAACTTTAACAGTTGACCAAACTTCAGGTGAGACTCATCGTCGTCACCATGTAACTGCTGACGGTTACTACAAAGGCGTTCAAGTAATTTCTAACTAAGAGATTGCTTTGATGCTGAATAATCTAACCATAGCGTTAGATATGATGGGGGGCGATTACGGCCCCCGTTCATCTATTCCTGCTGCTGTTAGTGCAGTAAACGCTCACGCCAACCTTACACTTATACTGTGTGGTAACGAGCAAGTTATATCTAAAGAACTCGAATCCCTCGATTCTTTATCTCACCCAAGACTCATAATTCGTCATTGCAGTGAAATAGTCACTAATGCCTGCGAACCTGCTGTTGCTGTTCGTTCAAAAAAAGATTCTTCAATGCGCGTTGCCCTTGATTTAGTTAAATCAGGCGAGGCTCAAGCATGCGTAAGTTCAGGTAATACTGGCGCGTTATTTTTTATGGCGCATTACGTATTAAAAATGTTGCCTGGTGTAAAACGTCCCGCACTTATTTCATCTGTACCAACAGAGCGTAAAAACCCAGTGTATTTACTCGACTTAGGCGCAAACGTACACTGCGATAGCGAAATACTCTATCAATTTGGCCTAATGGGCTCAGTGGTTGCAGGCCAAGGACTTGGTTGTGATAACCCGCGCGTAAGTTTGTTAAACATTGGCGCAGAAGACATTAAAGGCCACGACGACATAAAACACGCTGCGCAATTAATGCAGCAAAGCCCACATATAAATTATATTGGTTACAGTGAAGGTAGCGATATTTTTACAGGTAAGGCCGATGTTATCGTATGTGAAGGGTTTGTTGGCAACGTTGCCCTTAAAACCTGTGAAGGTATTGCCAAACTTATCATGAATAAGTTCTCAAAAGCCCTCGAAAAACACCTTATATATAAATGTATGGCGTTTATCCTTAGCCCAATCATAAAAAAACTCTATAAAAGGGTGAACCCCGACCAGTATAACGGTGCTTCTCTGGTAGGATTGCGCGGTATTGTCGTTAAAAGCCATGGAAACGCCTCAGCTAAGGCATTTCAAGCAGCAATCGATGAAGCGGTAAAAGAAGTTGAACGTCAACTTCCCACTAAAATAGCCGCTATTTTCGAAAAAACACATTCTAAAGACACGGTGGCCAATCAGTAAATTGATGTGCCGTGTATTTCATTATTTATTTGTTTAATTAAAAAGAGCAAAGTATGGCACAAAAAATTGCACTTCTATTCCCAGGTCAAGGTTCGCAAAGCGTAGGTATGTTACAAGCGCTTTTAGAAACCTCCGACATTGTAAAATCAACGTTTGCAGAAGCATCAACCGCATTGGGATACGACTTAGCAGCGTTAGTTCTTAACGGTCCAGAAGAAAAACTAAACGAAACCCACCGAACTCAACCTGCATTATTAACCGCAAGTGTTGCGATTTATCGCGACTGGTTAGCTAAAAATCCAGACGCCGATGTTGTCATGGCAGGGCACAGCTTAGGTGAATATTCAGCACTGGTATGCAGTAACGTGATTAGTTTAAGCGAAGCTGTAAAATTAGTAGAAAACCGTGGCTTGTACATGCAAGAAGCCGTACCAGCAGGTGTGGGCTCAATGGCCGCTATTATTGGTTTAGGCGACGACGAAATTAAAGCGGCGTGTGCAGCATCAGCACAAGGCGAAGTTGTATCGCCAGTTAACTACAATTCACCAGGTCAAGTTGTAATAGCCGGGCATAAAGCGGCAGTAGATAGAGCATCAGTAGCCTGTAAAGAAGCGGGCGCAAAACGCGCATTACCGTTATCGGTTAGTGTGCCTTCACACTGCGAACTGATGAAGCCGGCAGCAGAAAAACTGGCGAATGATTTAGCCGCTTTAACATTTAATACACCTAAGTGTGATGTAATTAATAATGTAGATGTAAAAGCAGAAAGTTCAGCTGACGCGATTAAAGATGCACTTGTGCGTCAATTATACAGTCCAGTACGCTGGACAGAAACCGTGCAAACATTAGTAGCGCAAGGCGTAACGCAAAGCTACGAATTTGGTCCGGGTAAAGTATTAACAGGCCTGGCAAAACGAATTGATAAAGCAATGGTATGTGGCTCAGTAAACGACGCCGCTTCAATTGATACAGCTAAATAAGAGTAAAAAAAATGTCTAACTTATTTTCTTTAGAGGGCAAAGTTGTCCTAATTACAGGCGCAAGCCGTGGTATTGGTAAAGCAATTGCAACTATGCTGGTTGCACAAGGCGCAAAAGTCGCTGGTACAGCAACAAGCGAGTCGGGTGCGGCTAACATTAGTGACTATTTAGGTGATAACGGTAAAGGTTATGCATTAAACGTCACCGATCCTGCTTCAATTGAGGCTACTTTGGCTGCAATAAAAGCCGACTTAGGCGATATTGACGTACTAGTAAATAACGCAGGTATCACGCGCGACAATTTACTGATGCGAATGAAAGAAGCCGAGTGGGACGATATTATCGACACCAACCTAAGCTCTATTTTCCGTTTATCTAAGGCAGTGTTACGTCCAATGATGAAGAAAAAGAACGGCCGTATCATTAATATTGGTTCGGTAGTAGGCACTATGGGTAATGCAGGGCAAGCTAACTACGCTGCGGCTAAAGCGGGTGTTATTGGTTTTTCTAAATCATTAGCACGCGAAGTTGCCTCACGCGGTATAACAGTGAACGTAATTGCACCGGGTTTTATCCAAACAGATATGACCAACGAGCTAACCGATGACCAAAAAGCAGCCACTTTAGCTAATGTACCTGCGGGTCGTTTAGGTCAACCTGACGAAATTGCAGCTGCAGTGTGTTATTTAGCATCTGACGCTGCTGCGTATGTATCAGGCGAAACTTTGCATGTAAATGGCGCGATGTATATGGTTTAATAACCATATAGCCATTACAAGAGTAAAATTAAGTTGGCATAATTCACTAAAAAACATTGAATTATTTGTGAACTTGCTTTAAACATACTTGAAATTGCTATTAAAATAAGCGATAACAGGCAAAACACACACTCAGAGGTTTGACCAGACAATTATTTACGGTCAGATCATTGAATCAGAGAATTATGCGGCGTAAACTACCCCGCAATCTGAAAATAACGCATTGGCGTTTTAATAAAGGAAAGAAGAATGAGCGATATCCAAGAACGCGTAAAAAAAATTATCATTGAACAACTAGGTGTTAAAGAAGAAGAAGTTAAAAACGAATCTTCTTTCGTAGATGACCTAGGTGCAGATTCTCTTGATACTGTAGAACTAGTAATGGCTCTTGAAGAAGAGTTTGACACTGAGATCCCAGACGAAGAAGCTGAAAAGATCACTACAGTTCAAAGCGCAATCGATTACGTAACAGCTCACGCTGAGTAATCAATTGTATATTAAAGGCAGCATTCGCTGCCTTTAATCTATGTAGCCAAACCACCTCAAAGTTCATGATTCAAAAATCAAACCTTAACTCCCCAAATTTAACTAACATTAATTTTGTTTGCGTTATGTGTTTTCAAACAAGTTTGAGACTCGCACTTTGAGGTTGCTTGGGTATGATGATCCCCTTGTGAATCTAATTGGATTAAAAAACCATTTAAAAATTAAAATGGTTAAAATTTTAATAAAATTATAAATATCCCTTATTGGAGGCAAACCGTGGCTAAACGTCGTGTCGTCGTAACTGGCTTAGGAATGTTGACGCCGCTAGGCAATGATGTTCAATCAACCTGGCAAGGCTTATTAGATGCTAAAAGTGGTATACAAACAATAACACACTTTGATACATCAAAATTTGGAACAAAGTTCGCTGGTTTAATCAACGACTTTGATGCATCGGCTTATATGCCACCTAAAGATGCAAAAAAAATGGATTTATTTATCCAATATGGTTTAGCAGCGGGTGTTCAAGCCTTTAAAGATTCAGGCCTAGAAATCACAGAAGAAAACGCAACGCGCATTGGTGTTGCTGTTGGTTCTGGTATTGGCGGCCTAACGCTAATTGAAGAAAACCACGTTAAGTTACTTAACAGTGGCCCACGTAAGCTATCTCCATTTTATGTGCCTTCTACCATTATTAATATGATCTCGGGTCATTTATCAATAATGTACGGACTACGTGGCCCTAACATTTCAATTGTAACTGCGTGTACGACAGGTTTACATAACATTGGTCATGCAGCACGTATGATTGCCTACGGCGATGCCGACGCAATGGTTGCTGGCGGTGCCGAAAAAGCGTGTACACCTATAGGTATGGGTGGCTTTAACGCAGCACGCGCATTATCAACACGTAACGACGACCCACAAGCAGCGTCGCGCCCGTGGGATAAAGACCGTGACGGTTTTGTACTTTCTGATGGTGCTGGTGTTGTAGTTGTTGAAGAATACGAACACGCAAAAGCACGTGGCGCAAACATTTATGCCGAGCTAGTTGGTTTTGGTATGAGTGGCGATGCATTCCACATGACATCCCCTCCAGAAGACGGCGCAGGCGCAGCCCTTGCAATGGAAAACGCATTAAAAGATGCGCAGGTAAATGCAGAACAAGTAGGTTACATAAACGCCCACGGTACGTCGACCAACGCTGGCGATAAAGCCGAAACTGCTGCAGTTAAATCTATTTTTGGCAATGCAGCAAAAGACGTAATGGTTGGCTCGTCTAAATCGATGATGGGTCACTTACTGGGTGCAGCGGGCTCAGTTGAATCAATCGTGTCGATATTGTCGCTAAAAGATCAAAAAGTGTCGCCTACTATCAACCTTGATAACCCAGATGAAGGCTGTGACCTAGATTACATTGCGCATACAGCGCGCGATGCAAAACTAGATTACTCACTGTGTAACTCATTTGGCTTTGGTGGTACTAATGGCTCGTTGCTATTTAAAAAGGTATAATCTTTTTTAACAACGAACCACTTTATAAGAGCTCAGTTGTTTAACTGGGCTTTTTTTATATGCAAAAAATAATAAATAATACGCAAACAATCATAAATGCCAGCCAATTAAACGCCGTTAGCATAACCGACAGAGGCTTAAACTATGGCGATGGTTTTTTTACAACAGCAAAAATTGTAAATGGGCAAGTTGAATATTGGCACCACCACAAAGCTCGCTTAGCTGAATGTGCTGAGCGATTAGCCTTTCCTGAACTCGACTTTAGCCCTTTAGAGCAACACATACACAATCAAGTAAAACAAAAGCAAACGGGCGTGTTAAAAATACTCGTAACACGCGGTGAAGGCGGGCGCGGATATAACTTACCAAGCGAATGTAATTTAACAATTATAGTAAGCGTGCTTGAATACCCTGCAAACTACAATGCACTTGCAGAGCAGGGGGTTAGCCTTGAAATAAGCCCTATTAAATTAGCGGCGCAGCCTTTACTTGCGGGGCTAAAAACCCTAAATAGGTTAGAGCAAGTACTCATTAAAAAAGCCATGCAAACGCAAAATTGCGACGACGTACTTGTGCTCGACTACAACAACCAGGTAATTGAAGCTTCAGCAGCTAATATATTTGCCATTAAACACGGTAAAGTATTTACACCAAAGCTCAATGAATGCGGTATAAAGGGCGTTTATCTGCAAGCGTTATGTGATAAATTAACGGTTGAGTTTAAACACATTACAGTAAACGATTTAACCAAAGCCGATGCTGTATTTGTATGCAACAGCTTAATGCATGCAGTACCTGTTAAACGCATAGAGCAACAGTGCTTTAATGTAGCCCACAGCAACGCATTGCTAACTAATTTATTAGCCAAGGAGGCTTAGTGTTAAAAGTTATTTTATCAGTCGCTTTTTTAGCGATCATTAGCACAGCTATTGGCTATCAGCAATTGCAGGCAACCCTACAAAGCCCGCTAAATATAGGCGAAAGCACGCAATTTGAGGTAAAAAAGGGCACCGGTTTTAATAAATTATGCCAGCAATGGCAAGCAAAAAACTGGGTTGAAAGCTGTTGGCGTTACCAAGTTATTGCAAAGCTCGACCCCACACTAACCGATTTAAAAGCCGGGCTTTACGAGCTTTCAAATACCAGTGTTATTAATAACATAAAAAAAATAAACCAAGGTCAACAAATCAGCTTTAGCTTTACCATTATTGAAGGCCAAGCGCTGCGCGATGTATTAGCAAATATTAAAAATGCGCCTAATTTAAATAACGATCTAAAGTTAGACGAGTTAGGTAAACAAATTATAAATGAAGATACATTGTTAGAAGGCTGGTTATTTCCAGATACTTACCACTACCAGCATAACGATACCGCAAGCAGTGTATTAAAACGCGCCGCACAAACCATGCAACAAATACTAAGCGATGCATGGCAAAAACGCGCTAACAATTTACCTTATAACACTGCGTACGAGGCACTAATAATGGCCTCAATTATTGAAAAAGAAACCGCAGTAGCCAGCGAGCGCCCTTTAATTGCCTCGGTTTTTGTCAATCGGTTAAACACAAAAATGCGCCTACAAACCGATCCAACCGTAATATACGGCCTGGGTGAAAACTTTGATGGTGATATTAAATACAAAGATTTACGCAATCATACGCCATACAATACCTACCGTATTGATGGATTACCGCCAACGCCAATAGCTATGCCATCAAAAGAAGCTATTTTAGCTGCGGTAAACCCGCCACAAAGCGACTATGTTTACTTTGTAGCAAAAGGCGATGGCAGCCACCAATTTTCTACCACGTTAAAACAACATAACGCGGCAGTTAAAACCTATATTTTAAATAAAAAGAATTAACTTGTTTATGAAACCAAAATTTATAGTAGTAGAAGGCCTAGAAGGCGCGGGTAAATCAACCGCTATTTCACTTTGCCAAGACTTTTTAAACAAAAAACAAATAGATTACATTAACGTGCGCGAACCTGGCGGCACGCCATTGGCCGAGTCGTTACGTACATTAGTAAAAGCCGAACACGAAGAAGAAATAGCCTTCGAAACCGAGCTGCTTATTATGTACGCCGCACGTTCGCAGCTAATGCATAACGTAATAAACCCTGCGCTTGAGCAAGGTAAATGGATATTAGCCGACCGTCACGACTTATCGTCGCAGGCGTATCAAGGCGGCGGGCGTGGTATTAGCTCAAATACACTAGCGTCGTTATCGTCTATGGTATTAAAAGGCCTAAAGCCCGACTTAACCATTTACCTCGACATAGACCCAGTAATTGGCCTTGAACGTGCTAAAGGGCGAGGTGAACTTGACCGAATAGAGCAAGAAGCTATTGAGTTTTTTCAGCGTACACGCATGCGCTACCTAGAGCTTGCAAGCGACGACAACTCAATTAAAACCGTAGATGCCAATCAAGAAATTGATAAAGTACATCGCGATATCACAAACGTATTACGTACTTTTTTTGAAGAGCTAAAATAACATGTCTCTACCTTGGCTATATGAAACACAGCAACACTTAGCACAAAGCTTTCGTGGTCAGCGTTTTCATCATGCCCAATTGTTTTGTGGGCCTGTGGGTGTAGGTAAGTTTGCCTTAAGTGACGAATTAGCCAATGCCTTGTTATGCCAAAATATTACCCAGCAAACAGCCGCACCAAACAGTATTTTAGCGCCATGTGGGCAATGTAAAAGTTGCTCGCTTAACCTTGCGGGTACGCACCCCGACAAGCGCATAACCCAGGTAGACGGCCAAAGCATTGGCGTAGACGACATACGCGCCATTAGCGATTTTATGAACCACTCAGCGGCGCAAAATGGCAACAAAGTAGTGGTAATAGAAAACTGCGAAAAAATGACCATGGCAGCGGCTAACGCCTTGTTAAAAACGCTAGAAGAGCCAAGCAATAGCCGGTTTTTAATATTAACCACAAGCCAACCTGCGCAATTGCCAGCCACTATTTTAAGCCGATGCGCTAAAACCGACGTAAAAGTAACAAGTACACAACTAGCGCAGCAATGGCTTGAGTCGTTACAAATACAAAATTACCCTTGGCTACCGCTTTTTTATAGCCAGCCATTACAAGTAAAACAGTGGCAAGAGCAAAACCAGTTACAAAATATAGATACCCTTTATAAGTTTGCAACTGAGTTTAAACAAAGCCATAATTTCAAAGCGTTAGTCGATATAATAAATAAACAACCGGAGCTGGTTCGTATATTTACCTTATTTTTAAGCGAGCAATTAAAACAGCAATTATTACAAGGTATGAGCTTTGAAGCGTATCAAGAAGCGCAACAAGCACTCAGCGAATTTTTGCAAAATAACACAAAAATTCTCGGCCTTAATTTACCGCTCGCCGTATCGCGATTAGCGTACATTTTACGTAATAAATAAAAGGATTAACCATGCAAGAGCTATTAGTAGATATAGACGACCTAGACGAATTATATCGCTGTTACATGCCTTACTTAAAAAAAGGCGGCTTATTTGTGCGTACTAACATGCGTTACGAAGTAGGGCACTCGCTGGCGTTACGTGTAACCCTTCCCGACGCACTAGAAGACGACATAGTCACTGGCAAGGTTGCGTGGATCACCCCGCAGGGCGCGCAAAGCTCAAACCCGCCAGGGATTGGTATTAGCTTTTTAGACGACAAAACAAACCTAAACGCCAAGATCGAAAAACTACTGGGGACTATGTTAAACTCCGGTAATCCAACTTACACCATGTAGTAAAAAACAGGCCCAATTTTGATTGTAGATTCGCATTGCCATTTAGACCGTCTTGATTTTGATAAACTCGATTTAAACCTAGACCAAGTGCTAGACCAAGCACGCGCCAAACAGGTTGAACACTTTTTATGTGTAAGCGTTACGCTTGACCAATTCCCAAGTATGCTTGATAAAATTAAGCACTACGACGATGTATCGGCCTCGTGTGGCGTGCATCCGCTCGATCAAAAAGACGCGCTTAACAAACAGCAATTAATTGATTTAGCGTCACACAATAAAGTAGTTGCCATAGGCGAAACAGGCCTAGATTACTACTATGCAAAAGACACGCATGCAGTACAGCAAGCAAGTTTTGTAGGCCATATTGAAGTGGCAAACGAACTACAAAAGCCGCTAATTATTCATACACGCGACGCCCGTGCCGACACCATTAACCTAATGCGCGAGCACAACGCCGAAAACTGTGGCGGCGTACTACATTGTTTTACAGAAGACTGGGACATGGCTAAAAAAGCCATCGATATGGGCTTTTATATTTCTATTTCTGGCATTGTAACGTTTAAAAATGCAGTAGAGCTTAAAGATGTAGTAAAGCAAATCCCACTCGACCGACTACTAATAGAAACCGATTCGCCGTATTTAGCACCCGTACCGCACCGTGGGCAAACTAATCAGCCTGCTTACGTGCAAGATGTTGCGTATTACATTAGTGAGTTAAAAGGCATTAGCTTTAACGAGCTAGCTAAAGCCACCACCGATAACTTTTACTCGCTATTTAAATTAGCAGCTAAAGGCTAATAATATGACGACTCACGCGGCGCAACTTCCTATGTTACTTATGGGGCCAATGGTGCGCCGCGCTGAGCAAACAGGCGTATGCATAGTATTTGCAACGTCAATCCCCGCACAGTGCCAAATTAGGATACTCAATACGCAAAGTACTAGCGAGCAACAAACCATTACACTAGGCGAACACCTTTATTTACACTTTGTAGTTGTAAAACCGGCAAGTACACCTTTTGCACTCGACACATTACTAGCGTATCAATTAATAATAAATGGCAATGAGGTTGACCTATCAGCTTGGGCTTACAGCAACCAAGCAACCCCAGCATTTGTTATACCCAATAAACTAAACAGCATATTACATGGCTCGTGCCGAAACGCGCATCACCCCGCAAAAGACAGCCTAGTAACATCAAGCCAATGGCAAAACACTCAACGCAGCCAAAATACACCCGGCGCACAATTATTGCTGTTAAGCGGCGACCAAGTTTACGCCGACGATGTAGCAGGGCCTATGTTGTTGATTATTCATCAGCTTATTGAAAAACTAGGTATTTTTAAAGAGCAACCCATGGCGTTGCCACTGCCTAACAAAATTGATGAACAGTTATACAACAGGCACCATTTTTTACCCAAAACCCCGTGGCAAAAGCGCTCAAAACTGGGTGTGGGTTATTGGCTTAAAAAAGACGAGCCGCATTTTTCAAGCGTAAAAGCATTTAACCATCTTATTCACTTTGAAGAATTTATAGCGCTTTATTTACTTAATTTAAGCGCCGCTGCCTGGCAATGTGTTGATTTACAAAACGCGCAATACACCGGGCAAAACTTCGAGCATCAACGTATTTTTAATGCCGAAAAGTCGGCGTTACTTGGCTATGCTAAAGGGCTAAATGAAGTAGAAAAATTATTTGCTAATGTGTCGACGTTAATGATGTTTGACGATCACGACGTAACCGACGATTGGAACCTCACCGCAGGGTGGGAGCAAGCCATAAACCAAAACCCAAGCAGTAAACGCATAATAAATAATGGGCTTATTAGTTACTGGTTGTTCCAAGGTATAGGTAACGATGCGCTAGTAAAAACAAGCGCGCTAATACCGCCATTTAAACAAAGCTTAAGCGTTAACAACCAATGGCAATTTAAAGCGTTTGATAAACCCCTAAACGAATTTAACCATTGGCATTACGAGTTAACTACAACACCTAAAGTTGTGGTGCTCGACACCCGCACACACCGCTGGCGTAACGAAAGTAATTTTAACGAGCCATCAGGCCTGCTCGATTGGGAGCGCCTTACAGAGCTTGAAGAAAGCCTACTCAGTCACGATAAAGTAATTATAGTATCGCCCGCGCCAGTATTTGGTGTTAAATCAATAGAAGCCATTCAAGCGGCTTTTAATATATGCGGTCAGCCATTGATGGTGGATGTAGAAAACTGGATGGCCCACGAAGGCTCGGCTAAAAAACTACTCGACACCTTTAGACGCACCGACACCCCAAACGAAACCCTTATTTTATCGGGCGATGTACATTACTCGTTTTGTTTTTCGGTGCAAAAGCGTTTTGGCGATCACCCAAACAGAATATGGCAGCTCACCGCAAGCGGGATAAAAAACGAATTCCCGCGTAAGTTAATAAACGTACTAGACAAACTAGACTCTATTTTATACGGCCCCAAAAGCCCGCTTAACTTTTTCACCAAACGCTGGCACATGGAAGTTGACAAACACCAAACCCTAGGCGAAGGCCAAAAGTATTTAGTAAGCGACTCCGCAATAAGCCTAATAACGTTAGATAACGGC
The DNA here is from genome assembly GCF_022809815.1 of Pseudoalteromonas sp. APM04. Classification (NCBI taxonomy): domain Bacteria; kingdom Pseudomonadati; phylum Pseudomonadota; class Gammaproteobacteria; order Alteromonadales; family Pseudoalteromonadaceae; genus Pseudoalteromonas; species Pseudoalteromonas sp. APM04. The sequence goes on along the minus strand of NZ_CP094441.1, from coordinate 2,038,897 downwards.
GACTTATCCCGCTATCAACTCATCCACGGCGACGGCCACACCACCGAATTCGACCTAGAACACAAATAAAGCCCGGCATTGCCTTTATTGAAGACGTAGAGCTTGCTCACGTTAGAAGCGCAGCTTCTTGTAAAAGATCAATTGCACAAAGAGAAGAAAATGAGGAGTAAATGAGGGCACATTAAAACAGTAATTATGATCTATTTATTTAATCATAAGCTCACTTCTCTATAGCGGAGCGCCTCTTTGAATCGCCCCGAGTTCATCGGAGACCAGTTTGTTTAAGTCAGGCCACTTTACCTGACTCGTTTAAATTATCATAGTAGTCTGTTTCATATTGAGCTGGTGAAATATACCCAATTGAAGATAATAAGCGTTGATTATTAAACCAATTGACCCACTCTAACGTTGCGTATTCAACAGCATCAACATTCTTCCACGGGCCATTTCTGCGAATAATCTCTGTTTTAAATAATCCATTTATTGTTTCAGCCAATGCATTGTCATAAGAGTCACCCACACTGCCTACAGACGCTTGAATTCCAGCTTCAGCAAGTCGCTCAGTGTATCGTATAGACAAATATTGGCTGCCTCTGTCGCTGTGGTGAATTAACCCTTCGGGGTTGCCACGATGCCAAATAGCTTGCTCTAACGCATCAAGAATAAGCTCTGTGTGCATTGTCGTTGATACACGCCAACCTACAATGTATCGTGAAAAAACATCTATCACGAAAGCGACATAAACAAACCCACTCCATGTGGCAACATAGGTGATGTCAGCTACCCAAAGTTGATTTGGCTGCTCAGCAGTAAATTGACGATTAACTAAATCAAGTGGCTTATCTTGTTGCTCGTCAGGTATCGTTGTCTTATGTGCTTTACCCCGACGAACACCTTGAATTCCCATAACTCGCATCAATCGTTCGACTGTACAGCGGGCGACTTGATGGTCGTCAAGCTGTAGCTGCTTCCATATTTTTCTTGCACCATAAACTGACATATTATCCTCCCACACTTCGCGAATGAGTATTATCAGCTCAGCATCACGCTTTTTGCGGTTAGACAGTCGCTCAGGCTCTCTTTGTATCTGTTTATGAGAATAATACGTTGATGGTGCAATCGGCAATTCCTTGCAAATTGACTCGACACCGTAATGCTCTCTGCAAGCATCAATAAAATCCACTATTACTTCTGTTTGCGGTCGAGCTCCGCTTGGGCGAAAAAAGCGGCAGCTTGCCTCAGGATATCATTCGTTCGCTTGAGCTCTTTATTCTCGCGCTCTAAGACGGCAAGGCGTTCTTCAGTTGATTGCGTATTAGAAGAGGGTTTAGACGGTTGAGCTTGAGATTTCTTGACCCATGCTCTAAGTGTTTCTGGGGTACATCCCAGTTTATCTGAAATCGATACTAGCGCAGCCCAAAGAGAAGGGTATTCATGCTGTTGTGTGGTAACAAGCCTAATTGCACGTTCACGAAATTCTGATGTATAGCGATTTGATTTTTTCATAGTTCCAGTTTCTCAAGTTATTGAGTCTCTGGCAAACACGGGGCGATTCACTTAACCTCTTTGTGAAATATTAACTAAAACTATTTGCACAAAGAGAAGAAAAAGAGGAGTAAATGAGAACCCATTAAAACGGAGTTTTTCAAGTTAGTTGTCGCCTCAAGTTAAATTTTATGCCGCCCGCATTTCTTCTTTTTTCTCAGGGTTTAAATTTACTTCATTTATCATTGACCAGTCTCGTGACTTCCCTGACCAACGGCTTGGGTTATTCAATTTAGCTGCGTCGTTTACCTGCTGACGCTTAGCTAATATTTCTTTATCTAAACCTGAATGACGTTGGTTTGGCGTCACAAATTTTATACCACTGTGTAGGTGCTCATTATTGTACCAATCAACGAACCCACTTACCCATTCTCTTGCTGCGCTTATATCTTCAAATGGCTTTTCTGGGTATTCTGGGCGATACTTTAACGTTTTAAATAACGACTCAGAGTATGGATTGTCATTACTTACTGACGGTCGACTAAATGATGGCACAATCCCTAACTCCTGTAATGTTGCCAGTAATGTCGCGCCTTTCATTGGGCTGCCATTATCTGAGTGTAACGTAACTTGCTCGCGCTTTATTTGCTCCCGACTGCAAATATCCTTCATTAAATCTGCGGCTAATTCACTTAACTGTGAGTCGTAAACTTGCCAGCCAACAACCTTTCGACTAAAAATGTCCATCACTAAATATAAGTATAAAAATTGCCCTTTTACGCTCGTTGGTAAATAGGTGATATCCCAAGTGTAGACTTCATTTGCACGCACTGCTTTCAATACTCTTGGCTTTTTTATCGGCTTAGCTGGCTTTACTTTTTCTCTATGCGTTAATAAGTTATGTGCCTTCATGACACGATAAAACGAACTTTCAGACGCTATCCATATGCCCTTATCAAGCAGCTTAGGGACTATTTTACTGGCCGGTAAATGCCCATATTCGGCTGAATTAGCCGTATTAATAATGCGCTGCCGCTCTAACTCTGTGAGACGGTTAGGCGGCTGTTTTTTCGTACTCGTCCGTTTGTCAGTCATATCGTCTGCTTCAATCCACCGCTGAACGGTTCTTAGTGTCAGTCCAAGTAACTCACATGCCTTTTCTTTCCTTGCCCCTGAAGCCTGTGCGTTTGTGATAAGCGTTATTAATTCATGTCGCTCAGTCGCTGTTGTTAATCGTCCTCGTTGAAACCCCAAAGTGCATCCGCTTTTTTTTTGAGTACAAGTAGAGCGGCAGTTTCAGCTAAGGCCTTATCTTTGCGATTCAGTTCTTTTTGCAGTTGCTTTATTTCTTGCTTAAGCTGTTTACTGTCTGACTTTACTGTTTTATTTGAAGGTGGTGTTACTAAGTCTTTCTTCCATTGCTGAATATGATGCGGATAAAGCCCTATATTACGGCAGTATTCATTTATGGCGGCTTCATCTAAACTTCCACACTCAATTACTGCGTTGAGTCTTTCTTCTAAACTCCAGTCTTGTGGTCGTTTTTCTGCTGTCATTTGGCTACCCGTCTGGTGTATTTCAAGTTGATGCTTTTTTGCCAGTGCTATCCAACGTTGTAACGTTGAATAACCGACACCTAAGTCATCTGCAATATCTTCTAAGCGAACATCATCACATTGAGATAATGCTTTTTCAACAGCTTGAACTTTAAACTCTTGTGTAAATTGACGTTTCATTTTATTTGCCTCTGCTAAATGTTAGAGGCGACAACTATCCTGACACAGGGGGAAAACAGTAATTATGATCTATTTACTTAATCACTAGCTCACTTCTCTATAGCGGAGCGCCTCTCAACCTCTTTGTGAAATATTAGCTAAAACCATTTGCACAAAGAGAAGAAAATTAGAAATAAATGAGAAGAGTCTGATACATACAAACAGTCTTACTAGCTCACTTCTCTAAAGCCGGGGTCTCTTAACCTCCTTTTTAAAAATAAATAAAAACAATGGCTTATAAATTAAATCGCTTTATACCATCAGTGAGTTTTATAGTGTTAAAGTTTATTAGAAGCCCAGCACCAATGTTTGCAAGCTTCATATAGGTTATTAATTGTGCTGAATGAATTGGTAGTAGCTTGTCTACTGATTTGAGTTCAATGATTAAATTATCGGGGAGTAGAATATCTAATCTATAGCCAGCATTTATATAAGTGTCTTTATAGTAAAGTGGCAGATCAACTTGGCTCTTGGGCGTGAAACCCAATTTATTTAACTCATAAATCAAGCAAGCTTCATAAGTTGATTCAAGCAAACCAGGGCCTAAAGTTCTATGTACTTCTATTGCACAGCCAATTACAGCATGTGTTAAGTCATCAGTTTTCATATATATCCTTATAAAACTTCAGATTCATTAAGTTAAAAATAAAGCTTAGACAAAATAGTACTCAATTGCACAAAATGAAAAACAAGATCAATACAGCATTTTATAAATTTAGTATTTTAATTACCTTTCTAAAGCGTAGCGTCTCTCAACCTCTTTGTTAAAAATTAACAAAATCCATTTGCACAAAGAGAAGAAAAAGAGGAGTAAATGAGAAGACCATAAAACAGTATTAGGGTCTACTTACTAAATCATTAGGTCACTTCTCTAAAGCGGAGCGTCTCTTAACCTCTTTGTGAATATTTAATTAATTTTTAATAACTTGCGTGAGCAAGCTTCTTGTTATTTATAAATGAATTGCTACCACCGAGAACACCGAGGCGCTTCGCGCTACCGGAGTTTTTCAAGTTAGTTGTCGCATCAAATTAAATTTTATGCCGCCCGCATTGCTTCTTTTTTCTCTGGATTTAAATTTACTTCATTGATCATTGTCCAATCTCTAGATTTTCCTGACCAACGAATTGGATTTTGCAATTTCGCTATTTCATTTACTCGGTGACGGTTCGCTAGTATCGCTTTATCTAATCCTAAATGACGCTGGTTTGGCGTGACAAATTTAATACCGCTGTGCAAGTGCTCATCGTTGTACCAATCAACAAATCCGTTAACCCACTTCCTTGCACTACCGATGCTTTCAAAGGCTTTTTCAGGGTATTCTGGGCGATACTTTAACGTCTTAAATAGCGATTCAGAATAAGGATTATCATTACTCACTGACGGTCGGCTAAATGAAGGCACAATACCTAACTCCTGCAATGTTGCCAATAACGTTGCCCCTTTCATTGGACTGCCATTATCCGAGTGCAACGTGACTTGATCTGGCTTTACCTGCTCTCGCCTGCAAATATCTACCATTAAATCAGCCGCCAGTGTGCTTAGCTGTGTGTCATGAACCTGCCAACCAACTATTTTTCGACTATAAATATCCATCACTAAATATAAGTATAAAAACTGACCTTTAACCGCTGTTGGCAAATATGTGATATCCCATGTATAAATTTCGTTTACACGTGTTGCCTTGAGCGCTTTTGGCTTTTTTATCTTTTTATTTGGTTTAACTTTTTCTCTGTGTGTTAATAATTTATGTGATTTCATAACACGATAAAACGAGCTTTCTGATGCTATCCACACACCTTTATCTAATAGTTTAGGGACTATCTTGCTGGGTGGTAAATGTCCATATTCTATTGAATTTACTGTCTTAATAATACGCTGTTGCTCTAATTCAGTTAGCCTGTTAGGTGGTCGCTTTATCGTACTCGTTCGCTTATCTGTCATATCATCAGCTTCAATCCAGCGTTGAATTGTTCTTGCCGTTAGACCAAGTAACTCACATGCTTTTGCTTGCCTTGCCCCTGATTTCTGCGCGTCGGTAATGAGCTTTATCAGTTCATGACGTTCAGTTGAGCTGGTTAATCGTCCTCGTTGAAACCCCAAAGCGCATCTGCTTTTTTTTTGAGTACAAGTAAGGCAGCTGTTTCTGCTAACGCTTTGTCTTTACGATTAAGCTCTTTTTGAAGTTGCTTAATTTCTTGTTTGAGCTGTTTACTGTCTGATTTTACGGGCTTCGTTGAAGGCCCTTTAGCAAAATCTTGCTTCCACTGTTTAATATGATGCGGGTAAAGCCCCTTAGCACGGCAATATTCATTAAGAGCTGCTTCACCTAAACTCGCACATTCAATAATGGCATTAAGCCTTTCTTCTAAGCTCCAGTCATGAGGGCGTTTTTCTGTTGTCATGTGACTACCATTATTTTTAGTTTCAAGTTCATGTTTTTTAGCAAGCGTAATCCATCGTTGCAAGGTTGAATAACCGATGCCTAAATCAAACGCAATATCTTCTAGGCGAACATCATCACATTGAGATAATGCTTTTTCAACAGCTTGAACTTTAAATTCTTGTGTAAATCGACGACTCATTTTATTGCCTCTATTAAAAGTTAGAGGCGACAACTATCCTGACACAGGGGGCTACACAGAGAAGACATAAGTAATGATTAATCACTTCTCCTCGTTTTCTCCTTTACTTCTCGGTGGTGACATAAGCACTTAGTAATGTACGGTGCTGATGTATTGTAGGCGCCTTGCTTGCTGGCGCTTTATTTATAGATATGTAAAAGCGTTGCTTTTATACGCCAGCAAGCTGCGCGTCTTGTATCTCTCATTGATAAATGATTAGCTATCATTTATCACATCGAAGTCAGTGAGCTTGCCTGTGCGTCTAGTATTTAATACTGCTCCGTAGATAAGGCCCTGATTTTCTATTCTCAGAAACTGAATGGTATCCAAGCACACTTTTATTTAAGTAGATGCTGTATGTACAAGGGGAGTAAGTAGAGATGATGTTTATCGGCATTGATATTAGTAAAGAGAAGATTGATTTATCGTGGTTGAGAGACCAACTTACAAATAAAATTAAAACTAAAGTCTTTAAAAACAAGCGCCAAGACTTTGTAACAATAGAAAAATGGCTTTTAAATACAACTAAAAGCGCTGCTAGTGAGCTCGTTATCACCCTCGAACCAACGGGTGTTTATCATGAAGCGCTGATGTATTTTTTACACGAGCAAGGCTTTAATATTATTTTAGCGAATCCCAGTAAAGCTAAAAAGTATGCAGACGCTTTAAACATAATTCACAAAACAGACAAATCTGATGCAACGATGCTTGCTCATTATGGCTGTGCTAAGCACGCAGTCGTTAATTATTGGCAACCTGAAGCATTAGCAATTAGAGAGCTTAAAGCCCTTATTCGTCGTTTAGATGCGCTTGAGAGTAACCGACAACGAGAGGCTAACCGATTAGAAGCAAGTGAATTCAGCAACGTTTCCGCGCGTGTTTGCCAATCGATAAAAGTGACTATCGCGTTTTTAGACGATGAAATTAAACAGCTTAAATCTGACATTGATAACCACATAGATAATGAACCTGATTTAAAAAGAAACAGGAAACTACTTGAGTCTATCCCTGGTATTGGGCCCGTATTATCGAGAGAGCTAACGTATTTGTTTGCGGCTAAAAAATTTAATAAAGCCAAAGAAGCTGCCGCTTATTGTGGATTAATTCCACGGCATAATGAATCGGGTAAATTAAAAGGGCGAACATCAATCAGTAAACTTGGGCCAGCCAGAATTCGATGCAAACTTTATATGGCGGCCATTGTTGCAGGGCAATGGAATAAAACAATAAAGAGACACAAGTTAACGTTAATAAACAATGGTAAAACACCGATGCAAGCTGTGTGTGCAAATATGCGAAAGCTAATTCATATATGTTTTGGTGTAATAAAAAACCAGGAAGCGTTTAAGCTCCAAGAAAGTTAAATACGGCCTTGAAGCTTAAAATGAGAGATGGTATCTACGGTGTAAAGTTTAAGTTAGTTTTGTAGACGTTGAGCTTGCTCACGTTAGAAGCGAAGCTTCTTTTTAAAAGATCATTTGCACAAAGAGAAGCGAATGAGAAGTAAATGAGAAAACATTAAGACATTAATGCTGTTTTTTATTTAATCACTAAATCACTGCTCTAAAGCGGAGCGTCTACGGTGTAAAATTGACTTTGCTTTGTAGACGTTTTACTTGCTCACGTTGAAGCGCAGCTTCTTGTTATTTATAAGAATATGATCACAGAGAACACCGAGGCGCTGCGCGCTACACAGGGAAAACATAAGTAACGGTTAGTCACTTCTCCTTTACTTCTCGGTGGTGATTAAATTACTTGATTACTAATCAATCACAGAGCTACCCTTTGTGAATTTCTATTTCATTTCACTGGTGTATTTAAGCAGACAAAAAAATGCCCAGAGTGATTTAGGGAAACTCTGGGCTATAACGGGCTCTTTTGAGCCTTGCGCTAACTAAAAACTTTCTAATTCATAGGGAGAAGTTGAAAGTGTTTTAAGTATAGCCAAAGCTCTTAAAATTACATATTTTTAGTGTATTTTTTATACTGTAGTTAATACAAACACTTAAACGTGTTGTGCACATTTTATACGTGATTTGCGTGTGTTTACTCCCAGTTTATTAACTGGGTATTTTGCACTAGATCGCGCGGTAGTGAGTTTTTGATCTTATTTTTTTGCCATTTACCTAGCCCAATTGGGCAGCCACATAAAGTTAATACCACTTCGCCTAGCTCTTTTGTAGGCTCGGCTAGTCGTACATCTTTACCATTAAAGTAGTCGTTTGCTTGTTCGCTATTTAGCGCGTATGTGTTGGTTTTACACGCATTGCCTAAAACTGTAGCAAACTCGTGGGTTAGCCTTACGCCATTTTTATGAATAATGCCTATTTGAATACCTAAGCGTGCGTATTTAATTTTGTTTTGAATTGCATCAAACCCCTGGGGGAATAACCACAGTTCTTTGTCGCGCTGCATTAATGTGCCGGGTAAGTTTGTTAAACCAAAGTGATTTTTAAGCTCGCTCATAAATGCAGTGGTTGGTTTTTTATCAAACTCAACAAACGGAAATGCGCCTTTTTTAACTGTTTGGTTTGGGTTGTTACAACTTGCGTGCTTTTTAAACTTGGCAATAAAAAAGCCTTCGCTGTCGTAGGTTTGCGGCCAAACGTGCAAATAGCCCTCGGTCGTTGTTGCTTTATCGGCCCCGGGAAATAAATCGCTAAGCGACTCGGGCGTTATAAACTCGCCAAATTCAGCAAGTAAAAATTCGCATACTTGCTGGTTTTCGAGCGGGGTGAGCGTACAGGTTGAATAAACAAGCGTGCCGCCGGGTTTTAATGCGTAAAATGCGCTTTTTATTAAATCTTTTTGTACTTGTGCTATTTGAATGTTTGATTCGATTGACCAATTTTTTAGAGCATCGGCGTCTTTACGCACCGTGCCTTCGCCAGAGCAGGGGGCGTCTAGCAATATGCTATCGAAACATTCAAACATGTAATTGCCAAATATAACGCCATCAAAGTGTGAAAGCGCACAGTTACCCACGCCCATGCGTTTTAAGGTGGCACTGAGTACTTTTAAACGCGACGACGAAAGCTCGTTTGCTACTAACACGCCTTGGTTGTTCATTAGTGCTGCTAGCTGCGATGTTTTAGAACCCGGCGCCGACGCCATATCAAGCACGGTGTTACTTGTTTGTATACTTTGTTTGAGCGCGATTGGCGGCAGCATTGAGCTTGCCTCTTGCACGTACATTGCGCCGCTTAGGTGTAGGTCGGTATTGCCTAGGGCTAGGTTTTGCTCTTCACTCGTTGGGCGCTCTAGCCAAAAGCCTTCGCTACACCAAGGAATTGGCGTAAGTTGCCAATTTTTTTGCTCGGCTTTTTTAATAAAGTCTTCAACGGTTATTTTTAATGTATTAACGCGGATAGATTTTCTGAGTGGGCGACGACACGCATTTATAAAGTCATCTAACTTTAAATGATTAGGCAGGTAGGTTTTTACGTCGTCTATAAAGTGCTCAGGAATAAAAGTATTGGCGTTCACGCGCTAGCTCGTACATTAAAAGTAAAGCGCGATTTTAGCACTTAAATAACTAAATTTCAGTGATAAAAACGCGCCACCTAATTAAGTTTCGCTGTCGACACTTTGTGTTTTTTAGGTATTTATAAGCTATTTTGATCATACTTTAGACTAATAGTGTCGACAATAAGGCTGTTTTTTAGCCTTTATGTTAGGTTTTAGGGTTGACATGTTTTTTTAATGCGCCCATTATGGCGATACAAATTGTCGACAATCTAAAAAATAACTTATGACAGACTCATTTTCAAACGAAGCGCCCATTACCACAGCATCCGATCAGGTATTTGTAAATATGCGCCGTGAGATTGTTGAAGGCACTATTGCCCAAGGTAGTAAAATTTCGGAGCCAGAGCTTGCAAAGCGTTACGGTGTAAGCCGCGCAACATTGCGTGAGGCGCTAAACCGCCTTGAAAGCTGTTATTTAGTTGAGCGTAAAGCCAATGTAGGTTGCCGTGTTGTGGCACTTACCGCTGAGCGTTTAATTGAGGTTTACCAAGTACGCAGCTCGCTTGAGGGCTTGGCGTGCCGCTTAGCTGCCGACAATATGGAGCCTGATGAAATTAAAGGCTTAAAGCAATTGCTTAATCAACATTTACAAACGCAACGCGTTAAAGAAGGCGAGTCGTACTACCAAGAAGCGGGCGATTTAGATTTTCATTATCGCATTATTAAAGGTAGTAAAAACGCGCATTTGATTCATTTGCTTTGTAACGACCTGTATCAATTAATACGCATGTACCGCGTGCAAATGGGTATGGTGGGGCCGCGTGTATCAAAAGCGTTTGACGAACACTTAGCCATTATTAACGCGATTGAAAACCACGACGGCGAACTGGCCGAAATGCTAATGAAGCGCCATATAAGTGCGTCGCAAGCGAATATTCAAACCAAATTTGATTTATACCAATCTGAATAACTGTTTACTCATACAGATTGGTAAAAGCCGCTAAAAGCTAAAAGTTAAGCAAAATAGTTAAAGCGTCATATACAAAGATTAAAAATATAAGTTACTCCATGTAGCCACCGTTCAAAGAGAGGAAATGACATGTCAGCAGGATATAAATTTAAACAAGCTATTGCTAATAATCGCCCATTACAAGTAGTGGGCACTATTAATGCCTACACAGCGATGATGGCTGAAAAAATGGGCCACCAAGCTATTTACCTTTCGGGTGCGGGTGTTGCTAATGCCTCTTTCGGTATGCCTGATTTAGGCATGACTAGCCTAGACAACGTACTTGAAGATATTCGCCGTATTACCGGTGCAAGCGATTTACCTTTACTTGTTGATGCTGATACTGGTTGGGGCGGAGCGTTTAATATTGCACGCACTGTTAAAGAAATGACCAAAGCAGGCGCGGCGGGTTTTCATATAGAAGACCAAGTGGCGCAAAAGCGTTGTGGCCATCGCCCAAATAAAGAAATTGTTAGCCAAGGCGAAATGGTTGACCGTATTAAAGCCGCGGTAGATGCAAAAACCGATAGCGATTTTTACATTATGGCGCGTACCGATGCGTTTCAAAAAGAAGGCTTAAATGCGGCCATTGACCGCGCAGCAGCCTGTGTTGAAGCTGGTGCCGATGCTATTTTTGCTGAAGCTGTGCACGACCTTGCCGACTACCAAGCGTTTGCCAATGCGTTAAATGTGCCTATTTTGGCTAACATTACTGAGTTTGGCCAAACGCCAATTTATACCAAAGAGCAGCTAAGTGATGTGGGCGTTGAAATGGTGCTTTACCCACTCAGTGCGTTTAGAGCGATGAATAAAGCAGCACTTAACGTTTACTCGGCTATTTTAAATGAAGGCTCGCAACAAAGCGAAATTGAAAACATGCAAACCCGTGCTGAGCTTTACGACTTTTTAGATTACCACACATACGAAAACACACTCGATAACCTTTTTTCATCAAAATCTGACAAATAATAATTATTAAATTAGACAACACACAAATTTAAGATAGGAGAAGATCATGGTAGATAAAGCATTAGGTGGCGCAGGTTTACGCGGACAAGTAGCAGGCCAAACGGCATTATGCACAGTTGGCCAAAGTGGATCGGGCTTAACGTATTGTGGTTACGATATTAGCGAGCTGGCTGAAAAAGCGCAGTTTGAAGAAGTGTCGTTTTTACTTTCACGCGGTGAGTTACCTACATCTAGCGAGTTGGCTGAGTACAAAGCAAAACTAAAAAGCTTACGTGGCTTGCCAGATGCACTTAAAACCGTGCTTGAAAATATTCCTAAAGACGCACACCCAATGGATGTAATGCGTACGGGTTGCTCTATGTTGGGTAACCTTGAAATGGAACTTGATTTTAGCCAAGCAAACGATGCGATTGACCGCATGGTTGCAGTGTTCCCAAGTATTATTTGTTACTGGTACCGCTTTTCACACGATGGTGTTCGTATTGAAACACAAACAGACGACGATTCAGTAGGCGCACACTTTTTAACGTTATTACACGACAAAGCACCAAGCGAGTTGTTTGCGCAAGTAATGAATGTGTCGCTTATTTTATACGCAGAGCACGAATTTAATGCCTCTACATTTACAGGGCGCGTATGTGCTTCTACCTTGTCTGATATTCATTCGTGTGTAACGGGTGCGATTGGTACGTTACGCGGGCCATTACATGGTGGTGCAAACGAAGCTGCAATGGACATGATTGAAGGCTTTACTAGCGCAGAACATGCTGAGCAAGAAGTAATGGGTATGCTTGAGCGTAAAGATAAAATTATGGGCTTTGGCCATGCTATTTACCGTGAGTCGGACCCGCGTAATGTAATTATTAAAAAGTGGTCTGAAAAATTAGCGGCAGAGGTGGGCGATGATGTGCTTTACCCAGTTTCTGTTCGTTGTGAAGAAGTAATGTGGCGCGAGAAAAAGTTATTTTGTAATGCTGATTTTTTCCATGCATCGGCTTATCACTTTATGGATATTCCCACTAAGTTGTTTACGCCAATATTTGTAATGAGCCGCGTTACTGGTTGGACAGCACATGTTAAAGAACAACGTGCTAATAACCGTATTATTCGCCCAAGTGCAGATTACACAGGGCCAGACGCACGCAGCTATACGCCAATTGAATCAAGAGGCTAATTAGTTAGCATTTAAGGTGAGCCTAGCTCACCTTTTTGCCTTTTTATTTCCCGTCACTTATTAGCGAATTTTTATTATGACCATAATTAACAACACTCAGTACCGCAAACCGCTTGCGGGCTCAAATGTAGATTACTACGATACCCAAGCCGCTGTTGATGCCATTAAACCAGGCGCTTATGCTACTCTCCCTTACAGCTCGCGTGTATTTGCAGAAAACTTAGTACGCCGCTGCGACCCTGCCATGCTTACCGATGCACTTAGCCAAATAATTGAGCGTAAACAAGATTTAGATTTTCCGTGGTATCCGGCGCGTGTGGTGTGCCACGATATTTTAGGCCAAACGGCCCTTGTTGATTTAGCAGGCTTGCGCGATGCAATTGCGGCTAAAGGTGGCGATCCGTCTAAAGTTAACCCAGTGGTACCAACGCAGTTAATTGTTGACCACTCGTTAGCGGTTGAACATGCAGGGTTTGATCCTGAGGCATTTGAAAAAAACCGTGCCATTGAAGACCGCAGAAACGATGACCGTTTTCATTTTATAAACTGGACTAAAACCGCGTTTAAAAATATTGATGTGATCCCGCCTGGTAACGGCATTATGCATCAAATTAACCTTGAAAAAATGTCGCCTGTTATTCAAAACCGCGATGGTATTGCATTCCCCGATACGCTAGTAGGTACCGACAGCCACACCCCGCATGTTGATGCATTAGGTGTTATTGCTGTGGGTGTAGGCGGGCTTGAAGCTGAAAGCGTTATGCTTGGCCGCGCGTCGTACATTCGTTTACCCGATATTGTAGGCGTAGAGCTTACGGGTACTCGCCAGCCTGGTATTACCGCTACCGATATTGTGTTGGCGATTACTGAGTTTTTACGTGAGCAGCGTGTTGTATCGACCTTTTTAGAGTTTTACGGTGAAGGCGCCGATGCGCTAACGCTTGGCGACAGAGCAACTATTTCAAACATGACGCCAGAATTTGGTGCGACTGCGGCCATGTTTTATATCGACGATAAAACAATAGACTATTTACGTTTAACAGGGCGAGATGAAGAGCAAATAGCCCTTGTAGAAAACTACGCTAAAACGGCTGGCCTTTGGAGCGATAGCTTAAAAACCGCAAAATACGAGCGTGTTTTGACTTTTGATTTATCGAGCGTTGGCCGCAATATTGCGGGGCCTTCTAATCCACATCGTCGTGTTTCAACCAGCGATTTAGCGAAAGAAGGTATTTCGGGCATTGTTGAAAACGAAGAAGGCTTAATGCCAGACGGTGCGTGTATCATTGCGGCAATTACCAGTTGTACTAATACCAGTAACCCGCGCAATGTAATAGCTGCAGGTTTGTTAGCGCGTAATGCGAATGCAAAAGGGTTAATGCGTAAACCTTGGGTTAAAACGTCGTTAGCGCCAGGCTCAAAAGCCGTGCAATCGTACCTTGAAGACGCAAACCTATTGCCTGAGCTTGAGCAACTTGGTTTTGGTATTGTTGGCTTTGCGTGTACTACCTGTAACGGTATGAGTGGGGCGCTTGACCCTGTTATTCAAAAAGAAGTGATAGATCGCGATTTATACACAACGGCTGTGCTTTCGGGTAATCGTAACTTTGACGGGCGTATTCACCCTTATGCAAAACAAGCCTTTTTGGCATCACCGCCTTTGGTTGTAGCTTATGCTATTGCGGGCACGATTCGTTTTGATATTGAAAAAGATATTTTAGGACAAGATCAACAAGGTAATGATGTAACCCTTAAAGATTTATGGCCAACCGATGAAGAAATAGATGCGGTAATTCAGCAAAGCGTTAAGCCTGAGCAATTTAAAAAAGTGTACGAGCCTATGTTTGACTTAACCGTAGATTACGGTGAAGACAACGACCCACTTTACGATTGGCGAGCGCAAAGTACGTATATTCGCCGCCCGCCTTATTGGGAAGGTGCACTTGCTGGTGAGCGCACCATGAGTGGTATGCGCGCTTTGGCAGTATTGGGCGATAACATCACAACGGATCATTTATCACCTTCTAACGCAATTATGGCAAGCAGTGCTGCGGGCGAATACCTCACTAAAATGAATGTACCAGAAGAAGACTTTAACTCGTATGCAACGCACCGCGGCGATCATTTAACGGCGCAGCGTGCCACGTTTGCAAACCCTAAATTACTTAACGAAATGGTACTTGATGAAAACGGCGAGGTTAAGCAAGGCTCGTTCGCACGTATAGAGCCCGAGGGTAAAAACACGCGCATGTGGGAAGCAATTGAAACCTACATGGAGCGCAAGCAACCGCTTATTATTGTGGCCGGTGCCGATTACGGGCAAGGCTCGTCGCGCGATTGGGCTGCAAAAGGCGTTAGGCTTGCCGGTGTTCAAGTGATAGCTGCTGAAGGCTTTGAGCGTATTCACCGCACAAATTTAATTGGCATGGGGGTTTTACCGCTTGAGTTTGCACCAGGCACGACACGTAAAACACTAAACCTTGATGGTAGTGAAAGTTACGATGTAAAAGGCGCACCAGCACCGGGCGCAACATTAGAGCTTGTGATCACCCGCAAAAATGGTGAAGTGCTAACTGCAGCAATGAAATGCCGATTAGATACGCAAGAAGAGCTTTCTATTTATGCTGCTGGTGGTGTATTACAGCGTTTTGCTCAAGACTTTTTAGAAGCGACAAATGGGTAATAAGGATTTTTTAAAATGTTTAAACCACAAATAAAAGTGCCGGCAACCTATATGCGTGGCGGCACGAGTAAAGGTGTGTTTTTTAATTTAACCGATTTGCCAAAGCCTGCCCAAGTGGCAGGTGAGGCGCGCGATAACTTATTACTTCGTGTTATTGGCAGCCCCGACCCTTACGGAAAACAAACCGATGGCATGGGTGGTGCTACATCAAGCACCAGTAAAACGGTCATTTTAAGTAAAAGTGAGCAAGCCAATCACGATGTAGATTATTTATTTGGGCAAGTCGCTATTGATAAAGCCTTTGTTGATTGGAGCGGTAACTGCGGTAACTTAACTTCGGCAGTGGGTGCGTTTGCTATTAGTAATGGCTTAGTTGATAAAAACCGCGTGCCCGAAAATGGCATTGCTATTGTGCGTGTGTGGCAGGCCAATATTAAAAAAAGCATTTTAGTGCATGTACCAATGACTAATGGCGAAGTGCAAGAAACCGGAGACTTTGAGCTTGACGGTGTTACGTTCCCAGCGGCTGAGGTAAAGCTTGAGTTTGTAGACCCTGCTGATGGGGATGGGGCTTTATTTCCAACGGGTAATGTTGTTGACGATTTAGAGGTGCCAGATGTTGGCACACTAGAGGCGACGATGATTAATGCGGGTATTCCAACTATTTTTATTAATGCTGAAGATATTGGTTATACCGGGACTGAGCTTCAAGACGACATTAACAATGATGACGCTGCGCTTAAAAAGCTTGAAACAATACGTGCTTATGGCGCTGTTAAAATGGGCTTAATTACTAATGTAAATGAAGCACAGGCACGCCAGCACACACCCAAAGTGGCGTTTGTTGCTAAACCTGTTGCGTATAATGCATCAAGCGGTAAACACATAGATGCGGACAGTATTAATTTATTAGTACGTGCTATGTCGATGGGTAAATTACACCATGCCATGATGGGAACAGCCGCAGTTGCTATTGGCACTGCAGCGGCTATAGAAGGTACGTTAGTTAATTTAGCTGCAGGTGGTGGCGCATTGAGTGAAGTGAATTTTGGTCACCCCTCGGGCACGTTAAAAGTAGGCGCTGAAGCTAAAAAGATTAATGGAGACTGGCAAGTTACTAAAGCGAGTATGAGCCGAAGCGCCAGAGTATTGATGGAAGGGGTTGTAAGAGTTCCTCAAAGCTAGATAATTATCACCATGGGCTACTTGGTATTTTAAAGGATATAAAAGGCTCTATCTTAAATTAGTTTTTGTTAAAGCTAGGCTATTAATAGCCTAGCTTTTTACTATTTAAGCAGTTCTATTTCAACAGTTTCGCCTTGTGCAATGTTTCCACTTTGTGCAGGGACTACAATTAAACAGTTAGCTTTACTAAGAGACGACAGTACGCCTGAGCCTTGTTTTTCAACAGGTGTGACAACAAGGTTGTTGTTTTCGTCGTTACTGGCAATACCACGTTGAAAGTCTGTTCGGCCTGGGCGCTTTTTAATTTGTTGAGTTGTGACTGCTTTTAAACGAATTGTGGGTTTAGGCTCATTGCCAGATAGTTTGGTCAATGCTGGTTTTACAAGTCGCTCAAGCGTAACGGCTGCAGAAACTGGATTGCCAGGTAGACCAAAAAAGTAGCTATTAGGCAATTTACCAAAGGCAAATGGTTTGCCTGGTTTCATGGCTATTTTCCAAAAGTGTATATCGCCAATGTCGTTCAGTACTTCTTTTGTGAAGTCGGCTTCACCGACCGATACACCACCAGAGCTAATAACGGCATCGGCTTGCTCGTCCGCTTTTAAAAAGGTTTTTTGAATAAGCGCTTTATCATCGGGAATAATGCCAAAATCAATCACCTCTATATTTGGATTATTAAGCTCGCTAATAATGACAGCGCGATTACTTTCATAAATAGCGCCAGCAGGAAGTGCATTACCTGGCTCTATTAGTTCGTCTCCTGTTGAGAACACGGCTACTTTGAGTGTTTGGTAAACGTTTACTTCGTTAATACCAATAGAGGCTAATAATCCAACGTCTACGCCTTTAAGCTTTCTGCCTGCTTTTAATACCACACTGTTTTTTGCAATATCTTCACCTGCAAAACGGACATTGTTATTGTGCTCAATAGTGCCTGTAAAAGTAATTTCATCGTTATTTACAGTGGCATTTTCTTGCATAACAACGGCGTTAGCACCTGCTGGAAGTGCTGCACCGGTCATAATTCTTACGCATTGACCGGGCGTTAGCGTTTTGTCGAAGGTTTGACCCGCAAATACACTGCCTATTTGCGTGTAGGTGGTTAGGCCGTCGCTAATACACAATGCATAGCCGTCCATCGCAGAGTTGTCATGTGCGGGCACATTAATTGTTGATTGAACATCAGTAGCCAAAATTCGGCCAACACTACTCATTACGGGTATTGTTTCGGCATGCTTATTAAAGCTAATTGCATCTAACATATTACTGATTGCGGTTTCTATTGGTAATAAACCGGGTGCATTGCAAACATCGTTCATATATATTGCTTACTTAATTCATTTATTAAAACAATACTTACAATGTCAAAGCTTTACAATACATGGCTGGGTTATTTTTTGTTTGGTATTTGCGTGTTTTCAAGCTCGTTAAACGCAAAAGAAACAATACATGTTGCGGTGGCAAGTAATTTTAAAACCGTGTTACAAACTTTACTGCAAGACTCCCCAATACCGGGTATACAAGTAAAAATATCAGCGGCTTCTAGCGGTGTTTTATATTCTCAAATTGTACATGGAGCGCCGTTTGATGTGTTTTTATCGGCTGACGATGTACGCCCGCAAGCTTTAATAAAAGAAGGATTTGCTAGTCAAAGTAGCTTAATTACCTACGCACTTGGTGAACTTGCTGTGTGGCAGCCCAATGCTAATAGAGTAAATAATAAAGTGGCGATAGCTAATCCGCGTTTTTCACCTTATGGGCAGGCGTCTGAGTTTTACGCGAATGCCAATTTTAAAAAGCCAATAAATTATGTGTATGGTAATAATATTACGCAAGCTTTTCAGTTTGTTCAAAGTGGGAATGCATCTGTAGGGGTCGTGGCTGTCTCTACATTAAAAATGGCGTTTAATAATAGCCAGGACCCACAGTATTTGTCGTACAAGTTAATACCGCTTAGCGAGTATCCCGAAATTATTCAACAGGGGGTTATTATTAAATCGAGTAAAAAACTGGCAAGCGCTCAAAAGCTTATGGACTTTTTAATGACCAGTAGCACTCAACTTAAGCTTGTTGAACTAGGGTATAGAACAAAGGATAGCAATGCTTCAAAGTGATTTAACAGCACTGTGGCTGACGGTAAAGTTAGCTTTTATAACGGCTGTGTTGCTGCTTGTTTTTTGTATTCCTGTTGCATACAAACTAGCGGGGTACAAAGGTAAATTTAAACCGTTTTTAGAAGCGCTTATTGCAATGCCGTTAGTATTGCCACCGACCTTGCTTGGTTTTTATCTACTGGTTTTATTTTCGCCCACCCATGCTTTTGGGCAATTTTGGTTTTGGCTAACAGGTACCCAGCTTGCGTTTAGTTTTCAGGGTGTTGTTATTGGTTCGCTTTTTTATTCTTTGCCGTTTGTAATGCAACCCTTAGTTGCAGGGTTTAAGCAGATTAACCACACCTATAACGAGGCTGCAATTGCCTTGGGTTTGAGCCACTTTAAGCGTTTTTTTTACTTAATATTGCCGTTGTTAAAACCTAGTATTGGTAGTGCATTTGCACTGGGGTTTGCGCATACGCTCGGGGAGTTTGGCTTAGTGCTGATGATTGGTGGCAATATACAAGGAGAAACACAGGTTGTTTCTATTGCTTTGTACGACCATGTTGAGTCGTTAAACTATGCAGCGGCGCATCAGCTTTCGCTTATTTTACTGGCTATTTCATTTGCGTGTTTAGTGCTGTTATTTAAATTTAATAAAAGCATAGTGGGGGTTAAGCAATAATATGATTAAGTTAGCCCTTTATAAATCGCTAAACAACTTTGATTTAGACATAAACCTTCACCTTGAATCTTTTACTATTGCGGGAATTTTTGGTCCATCGGGCTCGGGTAAGTCCACCTTGCTACGTTGTATTAGTGGCCTTGAAGGTGAGCAGAGTGTTTATATTAATAATAAATCGGTACATCATTTACCAACTGAGCAACGCGGTGTTACGTTGCAAGTTCAGTCCTGCCCATTATTTCCGCATTTGGATGTAGCAGGTAATTTAGCGTTTACACAAAAGCATTGTTTTAATAGGCAAACTGACTTAACTGAACAAAAAGTTATTGATGCACTTGAGTTACACCCCTTACTTAAACGCAACGTTCAAAGCTTGTCTGGCGGGGAGCGCCAACGGGTGGTGTTTGCACGGACGTTGTTGGCAGGTCAAAAATTAATTATTTTAGATGAGCCATTTAGCGCACTTGATTGGCCGCTGCGCTTTAAAACACTCTCAACATTAAGTGAATTGGCGGCAACGTTTACTATTAAATTTATTATAGTGAGCCACTCGTTAAAAGAGCTATTATTTTGTTGCGATACCCTGGTGCAGCTTAATAAGGGTAAAGTAATTAACCATGGCCCGAGTGCGCAGGTGGCTAAAGCTATTTACGCTAATAATAAACAAGCACCGCTGAGCTTAATTAACTTTAAAATCATTACATTTGATGAAAAATACGGTGTGTATTTGCTTAAACTCCACAAAAGCGAGCAGCAGCTATTTGCATTACCCAGCGCTGTAGAGCAAGGAAATAAACTTATATTAGAGTGTGAGCAAATATCGGTAAGTGCAGAAATGCCATTAAACACAAATAACAGCAATGTTTTAATATCTACGCTGCACAGTGCAGAACTTATAGATAAAACATGGCAACTTACGCTAGATGTAGACGGGCAAAGCTTGTATTGCTTACTTTCACCAAGAGTATGGGATCAAAAAAACTATAAAGTAGGCGATACACTTTATGCGACTATTCATAATCTAGAGTAGTGTAAAGTGGGTTTTAGCTGCACGTAGCACAATGACTGTTTTTTGTGATTTTAAAGCGACTAAACTCCATACTCAAACCATCAACCAGCAGTAAATGTTCGCTCAACCCGCTTGGTAATCCAGCAAGCATTTTTAACGCTTCAGTGGCCTGAATACTGCCAATTAATCCTACAATGGGCGATAGCACGCCTGATTCTGAGCAGCTTTGTGTTTGATCAGACATAAACTGCGATAAACACTCATAACAGTGGCTATTTTCTTGCATCGTAAAACAGGCAACTTGGCCTTCCATTCTAATTGCAGCGCCCGATACTAGTGGGGTTTTTGTTTTATAACAGGCTGTGTTTAATACATTACGTGTAGTTAAGTTATCAGAGCAATCAATGACTATATCAATATTTTTTAATAGCTCGTCAAGCTTTGACTTTTCATCTAAAAATGCATCGATTGTATGTATATCTATTTCATTATTTAAGCTAGCTAGCTGCGCTTTAGCGGCGTGTGTTTTTAAGCTTCCCACATCTGTTTGTTTGTAAAGCACCTGCCTTTGCAAGTTTGTAGCATCAACCACGTCGTTATCTACAAGCGTTAATGTTCCCACACCTGAGGCAGCTAAGTACTGTGCAACCGGGCAGCCTAAGCCACCTAAACCTACTATAAGCGCATGAGATTGCCATATTTTTTCTTGCCCCTCTATATCTAATTTAGGAAGCATTATGTGGCGCGAGTAGCGTAGTTGTTGTTGGTAAGTCAGGGCTGGTTTAGTCATTAGCGGCTTCTCATTATTTTTATACACAATAGCAATTTTTAGAATATGTGGGCAAGAACGCGGTTAAAAGTAATTGCACTGTTAGTGCTCACATTGATTACCTTAACAGTGCAAATGAAAATTATAACGAATTAGAAAAAACATAAGTTATTGATTTTTAATAAAATAAATTATTGGCTCACTAATTGCTCAGCATGGTTAACGTGAAATTAACAAATATAGCAGTGTAATTAATAACAAAGTAGTAACTGCTATAAATAACTACAAACGTAACTAAGGAAAAATAACATGCAACCGAGTACTGGGTTTAATCTCATATCGTTTAGCGGAAAAATGAAAATACTGCATTTAAGCTGGATGGTGTTTTTTATCTCATTTTTTGTCTGGTTTAACCATGCGCCATTATTAGGCGCTATAGCGGGTTCGCTAGGTATTACTATGGCACAAGTAAAAACGCTACTTATTTTAAATGTGGCACTAACCATTCCTGCTCGCGTGGTTGTGGGCATGTTAACTGATAAATTTGGGCCTCGCATCGTTTATGCAGCTTTACTCATTACGTGTAGTATCCCATGTTTTATGTTTGCGATGGCCACCACGTTTGAGCAAGCCGCTATCGCGCGTTTTGCACTTGGCTTTATTGGTGCGGGTTTTGTTGTGGGCATTCGTATGGTGAGCGAGTGGTTCCCGGCAAACGAGTTGGGTACAGCAGAAGGTATTTACGGTGGTTGGGGTAATTTTGGCTCGGCAGCTGCTGCTATGCTATTGCCTGTATTAGCGCTTATGTTTGGCGGTGACGATGGCTGGCGTTATGCGATAGGCCTAACCGGTGTATTAAGTGTCATTTTTGGTGTTATTTGGTACATCAGCGTAACTGACACGCCAAAAGGTGGCACTTACTTTAAACCAAAAAAAGTAGGAGCAATGGAAGTAACCAGCAAAGGCGACTTTGTACTACTTCTTATAATGAAGCTACCTATGTACGGTGCTTTAGCACTACTTACTTGGAAGCTTTCTCCTACTGGTGCAAATTTACTTTCTGAAAATTTTGTTATTGGTACATATGTATTTTTGGTGCTGCTTTATCTTTACGAAGTTTATAAAACGTACGACATAAACGGCCATATTTTTAAGCAACCTGTTCCTGAATCACATCGTTACGAATTTAAACAAGTTGCAGTTTTAAATATTCTTTATTTTACAACGTTTGGCTCAGAGCTTGCCGTTGTATCTATGTTGCCATTATTTTTTAGTGAGGTGTTTGGCCTTGATATGGTATACGCAGGTTTGCTTGCATCAGCGTATGCGTTTATGAACTTAGCTTCTCGCCCGGGTGGTGGTTGGATCTCAGATAGAATGGGTCGTCGTAAAACACTTATTGTACTTACCACAGGCTTAGCTGTAGGTTATTTTGTTATGGGCTTAGTTGACGCTAGCTGGCCGCTTTGGCTTGCAGTTGCAGCTGCCATGGCGTGTTCGTTTTTTGTGCAAGCAGGGGAAGGGGCTGTATTTGCCGCTGTGCCACTTATTAAACGCCGTTTAACTGGGCAAATTGCAGGTATGACGGGAGCTTACGGTAATGTAGGGGCTGTTGTATATTTAACGGCGCTCTCATTAGTTGATTACCAAACATTCTTTATGATTATTGCGGCAAGTGCATTGTTAGGTTTAGGTGCATTATTTTTCATGAAAGAACCTGATGGCCACATAACTGAAGTAAACGAAGATGGCACCGTTGAACTTATTTCTGTGACTTAAGGCATACTAATGTTTGATGAAACCCAAAAAGCCAGCGCACTTACAAACGAACTTAACATTGAGTTTGGTGGGCACAGTAGCAAAGGTATAAAAACCGAAAACCAAGATGCGTTTGCTGCTCTTAATACTCAAGCGCAAGAAAAAGAGTCAAAAGGGGTTATTGCCTGCTTGGCCGATGGGTGTTCATCAGCAAAAAATGCTAAACAAGCTTCACAGTTATCGGTAACGCACTTTATAAATGAGTATTTAAATACACCGCCAAGTTGGGCCGTTAAAAAGTCTGTATCTAAGGTATTGGCCAGTTTAAATCAGTGGCTGTATTCGCAATCGGTTAACTACAATCACCTTGGTCAACGCCAAGCAGATTGGATGACCACGTTTACAGCGCTTATTTTAAAATCGGCCACGGGTTATATTTTTCATTTAGGTGATACCCGAATTACGCGGTTACGTGCAAAAAGTATGGAGGCGATAACACGCGACCATAAAGTAAACGATACCCTAACGCGAGCTTTAGGCGCGCAGCTTCATCAAGAAATTGATGTATACGAGGTTGAACTTAAAGCTGATGATATTTATATACTTACCTGCGATGGTGTACACGATGTATTGCCATACAGTGATATACAAAAGCTAATTGATGAGCATACTAATTTAGAGCACGCAGCAAAAGCAGTGACAGAGCTTGCCATAGCAAGAGGCAGTGACGACAACGTAAGCTGCTTACTTGTAAAAGTGAATAGTATTGCAAAACAAAATTTAGACGAGTTATATCACTCTTTAACTAGGCGAAAAATTCCGCCACCGTTAAAAGTTGGCCAAAAAATTGATGACTTTACTGTTATCCGTGAATTACACGCTAGTAGCCGCTCGCACATTTATTTAGTGCAACAAACACCCGATATGCCGCCGGTTGTATTAAAAGCGCCTTCGGTAAATTTTGAAGACGATGTGCACTACCTTCAAGGCTTTATAAGAGAAGGCTGGGTGGGGCAACGTATTAATCATCCCAATGTAATGAAGGTTTTAAATACGCAATCGCAAAGCCCGTTTTTATATCATATTTGCGAATACATGGACGGGCAAACACTGAGTGATTGGAAGCATGATGTGCCGCATCCAGAAATTACCCAAGTGCGCAGTATTATTGAACAAATAGTACAAGCACTTAGAGCGTTTCAGCGTTTGGATATGGTGCACCGCGATTTAAAACTCGATAACGTGATGATAGACGCTCACGGCAAAGTAACATTAATCGATTACGGCACGGTGAGTGTTGCGGCTATGGATGAGTCGGTAAAGCAAATTGCTGATGATTGCCCGCAAGGTACGGTAGATTATACCGCACCAGAGACGCTTATCACTATGCACGCCGATTTTAAGAGTGATTTATTTTCGCTAGGCGTTGTTGCTTACGAATTATTATGTTCAAAATTGCCGTATCAGCCACTCGCGCATAATCATGTACCAAAAGATTACAGTCACTGGCAATACACAAGTATTCGTAAACACAGAGCAGATATCCCGTTTTGGTTAGATCAGGCTTTAATGAAAGCATTGGCTCCCAAACCCGAATTCAGATACCACGCATTTTCTGAATTTATAAGTGATATCAATAAACCTAATCCACATTTAAAAAGTACCGCCCCGAAAGACTCAATAATGAAACGCGATCCGGTTTTAGTCTGGAAAAGTATTTCGTTGTGTTTGTTTATAGCCTTGGTGTGTGTACTCATAATTAAAAACTAAGAGATAAACATGTTAAATCATAAAAAAAACTTACCTATTATTTTTATACTGGGTAGCTTAACTGCGCCTTCAATTAGTGTTGCAGCGCAAACCGATCTTAACTTTAGACTGCGTTTTGAAAGCGCAGAGCAAGATAACGCGTTAAAAGATGCAAGTAGCTTAACGCTGCGCACACGCCTTACTCACAAAACAGATGAAGTGAATGGTTTTTCTGCACTTATTGAAGTTGAAGACAGCCGAAGCCTGTTAGGTGTAGACGATTACAACAATACACTGGGTAAAAATACTAATTACTCAGTAATAGCCGACCCAGAAACCACAGAAGTAGATCAAGGTTTTATAAAATACGCGAAAGATGCGTTATCAATTAAAGTGGGTAGGCAAGTAATAGCGCTTGATGGACAGTGGTTTGTGGGCCACGTTGGCTTTAGACAAGACAGGCAAACTTTTGATGCGGCAACAGTCAATTACACGTTTAATGATATTAATTTGCACTATAGCTACATAAGCAAGCGCAACCGTATATTTGCCGAAAGCAAAGATATTGATTCATCCGATCACCTTATTAATGCAAGTTTTAAAACAAGCTTGGGTAAAGTGGTTTTATACAGTTATTTATTGAGTAACGACGCAGTAGATGATGACAGCTTAGATACTTATGGCGTTTCTTTTAGTGGGAATAAAACACTCAGCAATACTAAGGTTTACTATAAAGCAGAGTACGCCACGCAATCTGCATCAACGAGCATGAGTGATTTTGATGCTGATTATTATGCATTTGAAGGCGGCGTTGATTTAGCCGGTTTAGGTATTAAAAACGTGACACTAAAAGCCGGTATTGAGTCACTGGGCTCTGATAATGGCGATTATGGTTTTGCTACGCCGCTTGCCACTATGCATAAATTTAATGGCTGGGCTGATACGTTTTTAGCAACGCCTGCACAAGGGCTTGATGACACTTATGTAAGCTTAAATGGTAAAGCCTTTGACGGTAAATGGTTAGTTGCTTATCACAGCTTTGATGCAAACGATAATGCAAATGGCGTTGATGATTTAGGCTCAGAGCTAAACGTGCAATACGTTAAGCCTATTAATAAAACCTATGCCGTTGGCGCTAAATATGCCGATTATTCAGCAGGCGATAGCGCTGCAGGCAAAGTTGATACCCAAAAACTATGGGTGTGGGTGAGCGCTAAATTTTAAGTATTTAACCAGAGCTCTGGTTATTGAATTTAAAGCGTTACAAGTTGGTGCAATAGCGCCAGCTTGTGGTGCTTTCACTTCTTTTTTACTGCACTAATTTGGTTAAGTCACTGTAATATATTGATTATATATCTGGCTTGCATATTGCTATAACAACTACATAACAAATTATACGTTTGAAGTACTCATTTATGCATTGAGTACTTTGAACAAAATAGGTGATTTTAATGCCAAGCAAGCAGCGTGTTGTCGTCGTAGGAAACGGGATGGTTGGGCATCATTTTGTACAGCAGCTAGTATCGCAGCAAGGTGATAACAAAAATGTTGATATTACTGTGCTCAGTGGTGAAGACCGCCTCGCTTATGACCGCGTTCAGCTCTCGTCATTTTTTAACGGCAAAACTGAAGGCGATTTAGCACTTACCTGCAGTAAAACCTATCAAGATTGGCAAGTTGGTTTCCATACTCATTCTAAAGTGGTTGATATTAACCGCGATGCAAAAAAGGTTACTACTGCAAAAGGCGAGTCATTTGAATACGACAAGCTAATACTGGCAACGGGTTCGTTTGCATTTGTGCCACCCATTCCAGGTAAAGATCGCGAGCATTGCCTCGTTTACAGAACCATTAACGATTTACACGCTATAAAAAAATCAGCACAAGGCAGTAAAGTCGGCGTTGTTATTGGTGGCGGTTTA
Organism: Pseudoalteromonas sp. APM04; assembly: GCF_022809815.1. Classification (NCBI taxonomy): domain Bacteria; kingdom Pseudomonadati; phylum Pseudomonadota; class Gammaproteobacteria; order Alteromonadales; family Pseudoalteromonadaceae; genus Pseudoalteromonas; species Pseudoalteromonas sp. APM04. Next base: position 2,012,542 of record NZ_CP094441.1, on the reverse strand, counting down.
TTAGGATTAGAAGCTGCAAATGCGTTAAAGCAGCTTGGCTTGCAAACCCATGTAATAGAATTTGCACCTCAACTTATGGGCGTACAAATAGATGGTGCTGGTGGGCGATTACTTAAAAATAAAATTACTGAACTTGGCGTTAAAGTGCATACCTCAGTGGCTACAGAGCAAATTACTGAAGGTGAAAACAGCCGTTATAAAATGTGCTTTAAGGGTGGTCAAACCCTAGAAACCGACATGATAGTATTTTCGGCCGGTATTCGCCCATACGATAATTTAGCTCGCGAGTTTAATTTAGAAATAGGTGAGCGCGGCGGCATTGTAATAAACAACTATTGCCAAACGAGTGATAAAAACATATACGCAATAGGCGAATGCGCCCTTTGGAATAACTTTATTTTTGGTCTTGTAGCACCGGGCTACGCGATGGCAAAAGTAGCGGCGGGGCATGTTTTACAACAGCTGTCTTCAAACAAAGCTTTACACACTACCTCAAACAATTCCTCAAATAGTGCTGATGAATTTAGCGGCGCCGATATGAGCACCAAGCTTAAATTAATGGGTGTTGAAGTGGGCTCAATTGGTGATGCCCATGCACGCAGTGAAGGCGCAATTAGCTATTACTTTGAAGATCAGCCAAACGGTATTTACAAAAAAGTAGTCACTAATGAGCAAGGCAATAAGCTCATAGGTGCTGTACTGGTTGGCGATACCAGTGATTACGATAATTTATTGCAGTATCACTTAAATAGTATAGAGCTTAGTGTGCCCGCAGAGTCTTTAATAATGCCGCTTGCAGGTGACACGGGCGAGCTAAGTGCTGATGATTTACCAAGTGATGCCATTATTTGTGCGTGCCACAAAGTGACAAAACACACCATTGAACAAGCGGTTATAAAAGGCTATAGCGATTTAAATAAAGTGCAGCAAGCTACTAAAGCAAGTACGGGGTGTGGAGGCTGTGAAAAGCTAGTGCAAAGCGTTATTAGCAGTGCACTTAATAATAAAATAGCCACGCTAACCCCAGTAGATGAACCTGTATCACAGAGCGCTTAACACTCACAATAAGAGAGCAGTATGGAAACTTTAAACACTTGTTCAAACACGCCTTTGCTTAAACAAACTACCTGCGCTTATTGTGGTGTAGGCTGTGGGGTTGATATTTCATTATTAAATAATACCCCAACAAAACTTGAAGGCACGCGCGAGCACCCCGCTAATTTTGGCCGTTTATGTGTTAAAGGCACGCATTTGCTTGACACCACCGGCAGTGATAACCGCTTAACCTCGCCCCTTATTGATAACGAACCCGCTAGCTGGGATACGGCAACTGATTACGTTGCTAATAGATTTAACGCCATTATTAAAGAGCATGGGCCGGAATCTGTTGCGTTTTATGTATCGGGGCAGTTACTCACTGAGGATTACTACGTTGCCAATAAATTAATGAAAGGCTACATAGGTTCAGGCAATATAGATACAAACTCAAGGCTGTGTATGTCATCGGCGGTTGCCGGTTATAAACGTGCGTTTGGTGAGGACGTAGTACCATGTACCTACGACGATTTAGAGCAAACTGAGCTACTTATTTTAATTGGCTCAAATGCAGCTTGGACTCATCCGGTGCTTTACCAGCGTATGGAGCGCGCAAAAAAGCTTAATCCAAACATGAAAGTAGTGGTTATCGACCCGCGAAAAACTGATACAGCCGAACTTGCCGATACCTTTTTAAATATAAAACCAGGCAGCGACGCAGCACTTTATAACGGCTTACTTAATTATTTAAGTGAACATAACTATTTAGATACACAATTTATAAACGCGCATGCAAATGGCTTTGAATCAGCGCTTGTAGAGGCGAAAAAGTGGAGTGTAAAAGCGGTAAGTGACTTTTGTGATATTGACGCGCAGCTAGTCAGTGACTTTTACGCCTTATTTGCAAAAAGTCCAACCGCCATTAGTTTTTATTCAATGGGTATTAACCAATCAAGCTCAGGGGTTGATAAGTGTAATGCCATTATAAATGCGCATTTAGCGTCGGGTAAATTGTTAAAACCTGGCTGTGGACCGTTTTCAATAACTGGGCAACCTAATGCAATGGGTGGGCGTGAAGTAGGAGGCTTGGCAAATCAATTAGCAGCACATTTAGACATTGAAAACGAAGCTCATCAACAGTTAGTGCAGCGTTTTTGGCAATCACCAACAATAGCTAAAAAAGCAGGGTGTAATGCGATTGATATGTTTGATGAAATCGCCAAAGGAAAAATAAAAGCTATTTGGGTAATGGCAACCAATCCAATGGTAAGCTTACCTAATAACGCAGCAATACAACATGCACTTGAGCAATGTGAGCTGGTAGTTGTGTCTGACTGTATTGCCAAAAGTGATACGCTAAAATTTGCTAATGTGGCGTTTCCCTCAACCGGATGGGGCGAAAAAAACGGCACAGTAACTAACTCAGAGCGCAGAATATCAAGGCAACGCCCGCTAGTTGAGCCTTTCTCAGGAGCTAAAAACGATTGGCAAATAATGTGCTTAGTTGCCAAAAAAATGGGCTTTGAAGGATTTGATTTTACAGACCCCAGTGGAATTTTTGAAGAATGGGCACAACTTACTGATTTCGAAAATAATGGTGATAGGCTATTAAATTTATCAGCTTTAGTAGGGCTTTCGCAGCAGCAATACGATAACTTAAAACCCGTTATGTGGCCGGTACTAAAAAATGAGCCAAATAAAAACGGGCAGGTTTTTGTTAATAAACAATTTAGCACCGCAGATAAAAAAGCCCGCTTTATACCTATAACGCCCAAACTTCCTGTGCAACAAACGTCAAGCGATTACCCGTTTGTAATGAACTCAGGGCGAATACGCGATCAGTGGCATACAATGAGTCGCACCGGAAAAAGTACAGCCCTTTCTACTCATATAACGCGCCCATACATTGAAATAAACCCCATAGATGCCAGCAAATTAAACATAAAAGCAAACGATTTAATAACCGCTAATGCTAAAACTGGGCAGGTTACGGCTCATGCAAAAGTGACGGATGCTGTGCGTAAAGGTGAATGTTTTATGCCTATTCACTGGAACAAGCAATTTGCCTCATCCGCTACGGTAAGTGGGCTTTATCAATCGGTTGTTGACCCTATTTCGGGCCAGCCTGAATGTAAGCATGGTGCTGTTGATTTAGTTAAAGCGCAGTTTGCTCAGTACATGCAAATTTTTAGCAAAACAGAGCTTAAAATAACCAGTGATTTTTGGCTTAAAGTTAACGCAAGTAATTGTGTTAACTACCAGTTAGCGCTCAATGAGCCGCAAAATGATTTGCTTTATTATTGCCAAGCACTGACTGGGTTACAAGGGCAGTGGTCGGCAATGGGCAGTGCAAAAGCCATGCATATTCAATGTATTCAAAACGAGCAGTTAGTGTTTGTTGCGGTTGTTTCGTTAGCTCAAAAAGATATATCACTTGAGTGGATAAATCATTTATTTGCAGAGCCTTTAATAACCTTTAGCCAATTACAGTCATTGTTGTATGCCATGCCCGATGAAGAATTTACCCAAGGCGCGCAAGTATGTAGTTGCTTTAAAGTACGTGAGCAGCCCATTATAAATGCCATTAAATGTGGTGAAAATACAGTAGAAAAATTGGGGTCGAAACTAAAATGCGGCACTAACTGTGGTTCGTGTAAAACGCAGTTAAGCCAACTAATAAAGCAGCATACTACGCAAAATGCTAACAGTATTGATGTTGCAGTTGAAATGTAAATAAACAAGGAAGCATATGCTTAATGATCAATTTGGTCGGCAGTTTAACTATTTGCGCCTCTCAATTACCGATGTGTGTAATTTTAGTTGCACCTATTGTTTACCAAACGGGTATCAGTGCGATACCCCGCGTAACTTTTTAAATAAAAATGAAATAAACACCTTAGTAAATGCATTTGCTTCACTTGGCACAAAAAAAGTGCGCATTACGGGCGGTGAGCCGTGTTTACGCAGTGACGTAACCGATATTATAAAGCAGTGTAAAAACACCCCAGGCATAGAAAAAGTCGCCATAACAACCAATGGATTTAATTTATTTAATAAAATTGATGAGTTTTACAGTGCTGGCTTAGATGCGCTAAACATTAGTATAGATAGCTTAAACCCGAGCATGTTTAAATTAATTACAGGACACGACAAGCTAACCCATATTTTAAAAGGGATAGACCGGGCAATTGAGCTGGGTATAAAAGATATAAAAATAAATGCAGTGCTGGCTAAGCAATTTAATAAAAACCAATTAAATGATTTTTTAGACTGGGTAAAACATAAAAAAGTAACGGTACGCTTTATCGAATTAATGGAAACAGGTAATGGTGCCACCTTTTTTGAACAAAACCATTTAAGCGGGCAAAGTGTTAAAACGCAGCTTTTAGCACAAGGTTGGTTACAGGTAGTGAGAGGTAAATTAAACGGCCCTGCAGAAGAGTTTTGTCATCCTGATTTTGAGGGTCGCATTGGCTTAATTATGCCCTACAGTAAAGATTTTTGTAAAAGCTGTAACCGATTAAGAGTATCGTCACTAGGCAAACTACATTTGTGCTTGTTTGCCGAGCAAGGGATAGACTTACGCCCGCATTTAAATGCGCAAGATATGCCAGCCACTGTAAACGCGATTCAAGCAGCAATGGGCAATAAAACCATTAGCCATGAGCTTGATAAGCGCTTAACGGGCGCCACAACACATTTAGCTATGTTGGGCGGCTAAAATGAGTATTAGGGCTGTGTTCACGGGCGTTGTACTCGCTGGAGGGCAATCATCCAGAATGGGCAGCGATAAAGCCAACCTCATTTTAAAAAATAAAACATTACTGCAAAATGCATGTGAGTTATTAGCAGCAGCAGGAGCAAGTGATGTACTTATAAGCCGTAATGTACAAAGTGCTACTGCGCAATACATAGCAGATATATACCCAGGTTCTGGTCCGCTTGGCGGGATTTATTCAACTTTAATGGCGACAGAGCAAGATATACTTATCACCGCTGTTGATATGCCATTGCTTACTTGCACGTTGTTATCGCAAATTGCATCTGCAGCAAGCGTTAATCCCCACTTTCAAACAAATCAGCCACAAATACATGCGTGGCACTTTGAAAATGAACCGTTACCCCTGTATATTCGTAACACCCAAAGCGTTAAACGTCATTTAAAACAATTACTCATAAACGCAAATAGTCATAAGTCAATTAAACAGTTTACCCGTAGTATTGGTGTGCAAACGCTAAAATGTAATAAAGCGCACGCACTTGTTAATACCAATACACCGGCGCAATTTAAAGCTGTTAACGAACAATTTGACCAACACAAACCTAATTTATTGAGAAGAACCCTATGAGCCACACAACTGAGTCACAAATCGCATTAAACATTGCCGTAATGACAGTAAGCGATACACGCGATGAAATTACGGATACGTCAGGCCATTATTTAATTAAAGCCCTTACTGAAGCAGGCCATCACTTAGCGGATAAAGACATAGTTAAAGATGATGTTTATCAAATGCGAGCAGTTGCATCGCAGTGGATTGCCGATGACACCATTCACGCCATTTTAGTAACCGGTGGTACGGGCTTTACCGAGCGCGACTCAACACCAGAGGCATTTGCACCGCTGTTTGATAAAAGCGTAGATGGATTTGGTGAGCTATTTAGACATATTTCGTACGGTGAAATTGGTAACTCAACTATTCAATCGCGTGCGTTGGCAGGCCTTGCCAATAACACCGTTATTTTTTGTATGCCTGGCTCTACGGGCGCATGTAAAACAGCCTGGACAGGTATTATAAAAGATCAGTTAGACTCAATGCATAAGCCATGTAACTTTGCCCCGCATATTACTATTGGTAAAAAATGCGAATCGCGAGAGCAATAATATGCTGAGCCACGTAGACGAAAATGGCCAAGCAAACATGGTTGATGTATCGCTAAAAGAGGTCACCCTGCGCGATGCATCCGCCGAGGCCTACATTAAAATGAGCAAACAGGCTTTTGAGCAAGTGTTGCTTAATCAAAATAAAAAAGGTGACGTGCTTGGCGTTGCCCGTATTGCAGGTATTCAGGGCGCTAAAAAGTGCGCCGATTTAATTCCGCTTTGTCATCCGCTGGCACTGAGTAAAGTAGCCGTTGATTTTGAGCTTGATGAAGCACATAGCCAAATTAAAGTCACCAGCTACTGTAAATTAGCAGGTAAAACGGGTGTTGAAATGGAAGCACTCACCGCTGTATCTGTGGCGACCCTAACATTATTTGATATGTGTAAAGCCGCCGATCCGCTTATGGAAATACACGGTATGCGTGTAACGCAAAAAGCAGGGGGCAAGCATGGCAGCTGGCAGCGAGACTAATTTAAATAATACGAATGCAGCTGCAGGGCATGTTATCGTACTGTTTTTTGGCCAACTAAAAGAGCGGCTAAAGTGCGACAAGTTAACTGTTGATATAGCGCATACCCTTAGCATTAAAGCGTTTAAACACATGCTGGTTGAGCAAAATCCACATTGGCAAGCATGGCTTGAAGAGCGTGATGTATTGTGTGCGCTTAATCAAACTATGTCATCAAGCGACGAGCTTGTAAAAGCAGGGGATGAACTTGCTTTTTTCCCACCAGTGACAGGTGGCTAATGAGTATAAGCATTAACGTACAAACGCAGGATTTTTCAGTAGGCGAGCAACATGACGCACTTTGCAGTAATAACAAAAGTGATGGTGCCGTAGTGACGTTTACAGGGCTGGTGCGAGAATTTAGCAGCGGCGATAACGTAATCGCCCTTGAGCTTGAACACTACCCAGGGATGACAGAGCAACTACTGCAATCGATAGCCGAGCAAGCCCAAACACGCTGGCAACTTGCCCGCATAAGCATTATTCATCGAGTCGGTTATTTAGCCCTTGGTGAGCAAATTGTATTTGTTGGGGTAACCAGCCGCCACCGCCAAGCCGCGTTTGAAGGCGCACAATTCATAATGGATTACTTAAAAAACCACGCCACGTTTTGGAAAAAAGAGCATTTTAAAGACTCCTCAAACTGGGTTGAGTTTAAACAGAGCGACAAGCAAGCACTGGATAAATGGCAAAGTATCGAACAGGATGCAATTAAGTAAATGCATATAATCTCTACCAATATCTCTAAAATAAAAACGGTTGTGCATAACGGCAAAGAGGTCAAAACCGGTATTTTTAAAACGCCAACCAATGAGCCGGTTGTTATTGAAAAGCTAAATATAATAGGTGATGAGCAAGCCGATTTAGTTAATCACGGCGGTATTGATAAGGCGGTTTATGCGTTTTCGCACAATCATTATGATTACTGGAAACGCACCCTTAAAAATGATGATTTAGCTGTTGGTGCCTTTGGCGAAAACTTTACAATTTTAGAGCTTGATGAGAAAAATATTCATATAGGCGATCGTATTCGTGTAGGTACAGCACTACTTGAAGCAAGCCAGCCGCGAGTGCCGTGCTTTAAGCTTGCCATTGCACTTAATAATAAACAAAGCCTAAAACTGTTTACCCAGTATTACCACACGGGTGTTTATTTTAGAGTGCTTGAGCAAGGTGTTGCTAAAACGGGCGATGCCGTGACTATTGAACATAAAGCCAAACACAACATTTCGGTTAAAACGTTGTTTCAGGCGTTTTTTGATAAACAATACCCAGATTATGAAAGCATATTATTAGTAGCACTTGAACTCCCCGAGCTTGCACTTGAGTGGCAAACTAAAATTAAAAAGAAGCTTTCATTATAACTTCACCAATAATTTATTTTAAAATTAAAAGGTGACTATGCGTGTTTGGGCTTATTAGCCTGTTATTTTTACTCACACTCACTTAATTCAATTATTTTTTTAGCCACTGCATACAGCGAGCTATGCGATTCCATTGCCTGTTTTTGAAGCTGTTTATGAGCGTGCTCTTCACTTATTTTTAACTGTTCTATTAAAATATATTTAGCTTGATGAATGACTTTTTGTTCGCTTATTAGCTGTTTGGCATCTAATAAAGCTTGGTTTATTTGTTTTATATGTTGTGCTTGCTCAAGTATTAAATCGTACATTGTTTTATTACTACTCAGCTTACTTACCGCCGAATTTGAGGGCTCACCTATTTTAAGAGCGAGTTGTCCATCTGAAACAGGAATATACTCTTGTTCTAGTGAGCTTAATATTTGCTTGTTTGAGTTAAGCTTTCGTTGAGCGCCAGCAATCCGCATCGCTGCGCTATCAATTAAATGGTCGCTAATATTTTGCTCAATTTTATGCATTATATCGATGCGAGTAGTCGTTACCTCATACCACACTTCACTTAACTGAGATAAAGGTTGTGCATTTTGGTCGTCTAGTTTTTGTAGCAGGCTTCTTAGTTGATCAACTTGTTTATTAACCGGGTGTTCTATAAGTGATGAGTAACATTTTAATAAATGATTGTCGGCGTATTCACGAAAGAAGGAAAAACGGTTTTCTTGTTCTTGCATAAAATGAGCAAGTTGCTGTTTTTGTTCGCATGAAAACTTACTTTCGGCAAAGGCTTGAGCGCCACAGGCACGCTCTTGTCCTGCATACTCTTTGCCTTGCATAAAGTTAAAATAAGCCACTAAAAGGCGAATAACTTGCGGATCGTTTGCACCATCGGCTGCTTCTAAAATTATATTTAACAAGCCGGCAATTAGGTTTGTAAATGACTGGGTAGCATGAACGGGTGTAATGTTTTGATTCGCTATTTGATAACGAAGCGAGGGTAATGCGTCGAGTGATTGCAAGCTATGAGAAATTAAATTATACAGCCGCGAATGACCATTTAAGGAGGTGTCGGTAATAAAAGTTGTTTTTAAAGAGTCATAAAAATAACGTTGGGTCGTTTGCGTTACCGTTATTTGCTCTTTAAGCTCGCAATTAAATTGTAGGCTTTTAGATGCTAAAAATATATTGCTCATAGCACGTTCTTTTTGCAATTGATGAACAAAGTCGCCTAATTTTGTTAACGACGCACAGCTATTTTGTAATTGTTTTAGCGCGTCTATTTCTTGATATTTAGCCGCAAGTAAAAATTGTTTTGTGAGAGGGTTTGCTGTTTGCATGGAGTTATTTCCGCACTTTTTTGTTTATGAAGTGCAACCTCTATTCCATATATGTAAAGATTTTATTATTCAAATTAAAATCAATTTAAAACAGCTGCTTGTGTATTACTTTAAACTAATAAAGTAAAAACAGATTTATTTTAGCAACACGAAAAGCCCCTTTTTGGTGCATTAAAAAAGAGTTTTGCCACACGGTGTACCGGTATTAAAAAACGCGCTTATTCCTGGGGAAGAATAAGCGCGGATAGTGCGTTAAGCGTTAACATGTTGCACTAAAAGCGCTGGGTCAATATTCATTGTATGATTAACTACTTCACCAATGATAATGAGCGTTGGCCCCATTAACGTAGCTACTGATTCATTATTCGATATATCGTTAATAGACCCTGTTATTATTTTTTGGTTAGTTGTTGTTGCATTTTCTATTAAGGCAATAGAAGTGTTGTCGGGCCAACCTACTGATTTTAAGCCTTTACATAATTCGTTAAGCCTACTCAGCCCCATGTAAACAACAAGTGTTGGGTTGTTTTTACCTTGCATAAATGTGTAATTTTGCCAATTAGGTAACTTTTTAGGATCGGCAAATTGAGCGGTTAAAAAAGTTACACTGCGAGCTACATCACGAGCAGTTAAGGGAATACCTGTATATGCCGATGCAGCGCAAGCGGTTGTCACACCAGGAACAATTGCAAAACTAATATTATTTTGTGTTAGCGCGTCAGCTTCTTCATTTATACGAGCAAAAATGCTCGGGTCGCCGCCTTTTAAGCGCACTACATTTAACCCTTGTTGAGCATACTTAACTAAAAGATCACAAATATTCGCTTGCGACATAGAGTGTTTACCAGCGCGTTTACCTACGAATACTCGCTGTGCTTTTTTAGGTAATGTGCTTAATAAATCTTCACTTACTAGCCAGTCATACAAAATAATATCGGCAGATTGAATTAATCGCTGAGCTTTAACAGTAATTAGCTCGGCATCGCCTGGGCCCGCACCAATAATATAAACATGGCCATTTTTAGCCTTTTTGTCGGTAAACTTAACCCCATTGGTTAGCTTGTTAATTACCTTGTTTAACCAGATGTTTTCAACACCCGAAAAATAAGAGAGCACACTCATAATTATTCCTCTAAGCTGCAGCTGCTATTGCTTTAGGCTCAGCGTTTATAAATACGTTGCCGTCTTCAATTTTAATATCAAACACGGGGACTTGAATTGACTCATCTTCAAGACATTGGCCTGTTTTTAAACAGAAATGCTGTTTATATAAAGGTGAAGCCACAACAAATTTATTACTGAAAGAGCCAATAATTCCGCGCGATAACACATTAGCTTTACCGATAGGATCATAGTTACCGACTGCGAATAAAGGGCATTCATTTTGTGGTAGGTAAAAAATAGCCACTTGTTGGTTTTTAACTAGTGCGCATACGCCGCTGTTAGCAACAAGGCAATCGGTTGTTCCAATATTATGCCAAGACATCAGCTTGCTCCTCTTGTATTTCTGTTACCGCAATTCGGTTTTGAGTTATCTGTTGTTCGCGTTTTTCAGCGTCTGTGGCTGGGCGAATTTGATTACGTTCTTGCACAAACAAAATGTTGTCATCGGTTTGTGGGCTATTAACAAATTGGCGAAAGCGTTTTGTTGCTTCTGGATTGTCTACTGTTTTTTTCCACTCACATGCGTATGTATTCGCTACCAAATCCATTTGTTCTTCAAGCTCTTGGCAAATACCTAAACTGTCGTCAATCACTACACTTTTGAGATAATCAAGGCCGCCCTCTAAGTTCTCCATCCATACTGAAGTACGCTGTAACTTGTCGGCGGTTTTTATGTAAAACATCAATACACGGTCAATGTATTTTATAAGCGTGGTTGTATCTAAGTCGGTAGCAAATAAGTCAGCATGGCGAGGGCGCATGCCACCGTTACCACACACGTATAAGTTCCAGCCATTTTCAGTTGCTATGATACCAATGTCTTTACTTTGTGCTTCAGCACATTCGCGGGTACAACCTGACACTGCCATTTTAATTTTATGAGGAGAGCGCAATCCTTTATAACGGTTTTCGATATCGATGGCATGACCTACACTGTCTTGTACGCCATAACGACACCATGTACTTCCTACGCACGACTTAACCGTTCTCAGAGATTTACCATAAGCGTGACCTGTCTCAAAGCCAGCATCAATCAGTCTTTCCCAAATAACAGGCAGCTCTTCTAAACGTGCACCAAATAAATCGATGCGTTGTCCGCCAGTCACTTTACAATAAAGATTAAAGTCTTTAGCTACTTGACCGATGACAATGAGTTTGTCGGGTGTAATTTCACCACCAGCAATACGCGGTACAACAGAGTAAGAGCCGTCTTTTTGCATATTGGCAAGGAAGGTGTCGTTTGTATCTTGAAGACCTACATGGGTTGGCTCTAGGATAAAATCGTTCCATGTTGAGGCTAAAATAGAGGCCACTGCGGGTTTACATATTTCACAGCCATGGCCGCTGCCATGTTTAGCTATTAAACCATCAAAAGTTTTGATGCTTTCTACTTTAACCATATGGAGTAACTCTTGACGCGAATACGCGAAGTGCTCACAGAGGTGATTATTTACTTCAACGCCTCGACTTGCCAGTTCGTCGTCAACTACCGATTTAAGTAACGCTGCACAACCACCGCAACCGCTGGCAGCTTTGGTGCATGATTTAACTGAGGCTAAATCGCATGAGCCACCATCAATAGCTCCCACAATGTCGCCTTTACTCACGTTATGACACGAACAAATAGTGGCTGTATCGGGTAGGGCGCTGCCCGCAAGAGAAGGGGCGCCGGCGCTATCTGGTAAAATTAAACATTCAGGGTGCTCTGGTAAGTCCATGTCGTTTAACATGTATTGAATTAGCGTATCGTAATCACTGGTATCGCCAACAAGGACAGCGCCTAAAAGCTTATCGCCAGTTTCATTTAATATAATTTTTTTGTAGCAATCTCTAATTGGATCTTGATAAATGAGCTCTTTGCAGTTGGGCGTTTTTGCATGCGCATCACCAATGGATCCTACTTCTACACCTAGTAGTTTTAATTTAGTGCTCATATCTGCACCTAAAAACTCAAGCTCGCCGCCACTTAGCTGGCTTGCTGCAACGCGAGCCATGTTGTAACCCGGCGCCACTAAGCCAAATAACTTTTTGTCCCATAGGGCACATTCGCCAATAGCCAAAATATCAGGGTCTGATGTTTGGCACTGGTTATTGATGACTATACCGCCACGCTCCCCAAGCTCTAGATCAGCCACTTTACCTAGCTGATCATAAGGACGAATACCGGCAGAGAATAAAATTAAGTCGGTTTCTAAAAAAGTGTCGTCTGAAAAATTTAATCTAAACCGGCTAGTTTCACCTTTAACGATTTCGCTGGTCGCTTTTGATGTATGAACAGTCACACCCAGTTTTTCTATTTTATTTTTTAATAGCGTGCCGCCTTGCTCGTCTAGCTGGACAGCCATAAGCTGCGGCGCAAATTCAACAACATGTGTATCAAGTCCTAATTGTTTAATGGCGTTCGCGGCTTCAAGTCCTAATAAACCACCACCAATTACTACACCACTTTTACTGGCTGCGGCACTGGCTTTTATTTGCTCTAAATCCTCTAGGGTGCGATAAACCAAACAATGTGGTTGATCGTTTCCCTTAATTGGCGGCACAAAAGGGAACGAGCCCGTAGCAAGTACAAGCTTATCGTACGGGTATTGATCGCCTGTTTGAGTATTAACAACTTTGTTTACTCTATCTATGCCTTCAACCCATTGGTTAGTGAATACACTAATATTGAGTTGTTGATAATTTTCTAAAGTTGTTAGCGCTAAATCGTTTGCTGTTTTACCATCAAATACGCTTGATAAATAAACACGGTCGTAAGCTAGATTTGCTTCACCACACAAAACGGTGATGTTTGCGTTAGCATCGCTTTGGCGCATTTTTTCTACAAAATGATGTCCGACCATACCATTGCCAATTATTAGTATTTTTTGCGCGGTTTGCATTAGGCATTCCTTCAGTGACGGTTTAAATTTTACACACAAAAAAGCCCGTCACAATTGTAATTAAATACAATTGTGTACGGGCCTCTTTGCCTCTGGTTGCTTTTTCAACCAATATGTATGCCGTTAATTAACGTGCTTAGTGTTCAATAAAGCAATAACCTAGCCATAAGTTTAAGTTGTTGATTAATAGTGATATTAATGTGCTTTTAGGATTTAGAGATTTAAAAACGAACACTTTAGGTGCAAGGTTAGTACTAATTAGTGCAGTAAAAAATATATTTAATGTTTTGAAAATGAGTGAGAGTTATCCCCATTGTTTTGTTAAATTGTGGGAGATACTCATATGGGTATGTTGCGTGCAACATCCATTTAACCAGTGATAAGCGCTAACGTGTTTTTTAGCTATGTAGTTAACTATTAATGAAAGCGAGCAGAGTAATCATAGTTATATAGAAGCCAACGCCTAGCGCAATAACCGGCACTATTTTTTTGGATTTCCTTTGTTTAAAACTAGCATAATCTTTAAATTCCATTTTATAGCTTCCAAACGTTGTAACTTTTAACAGCATACAACCTGTTGCATAAAACAAGAAACCGAAGGCTGTTTCAATTAAAAGCCATAAAAATATATCTGTAACAATGCTCATTTTTCCCCCTTAATCAAAAAGCTCAGCCAATTAGCGTAAACCAATAATAGTAAAGCATAGTTATTGGTAAAAAATAATACTTAAATTGTAAGTAAACATGCGAGTGTATTCTCTCACATTTTGCAAAATGCAAACTTGCCAATTGCAAACTGCATTAGGATTATACTGAATTTATTTTATTTATAATAAATTCATAAAGTTAAGTTTTGGAATAGACCCTGCAACAGTTTAATCACTTAACTTTTTAAGGGCTAAATTATGAAACTAAATAAACTTGCAACAGCATGCTTAGTTATATTTCCATGCGCTGTGCTCAGTCAACCATTCGAGTCGTGCCCCAGCCAGGCATTTTTAATGCAAGATGCTAACGCGCAACTTTACGGAATAGATTTAGTTTCAGCTAAACCTACCGTTTTGGCATCGCAGCTAACGTTCGCTAACGAATTAAATACTAACAGCGTTAACGCAGTTGGTTTTAATTATAAAGATCAATACATGTACGGTTACAGTAAGCAAACGCCTGGCAGCGTAGTACAGCTTGGCAGCAACTACGAAATGAAACGGCTAACCGTACAAGGTTTACCTGCCACTAATTTTTACGTCGGTGATATACAAGTTGTAGGTGAGGGCAATGACCAACGGGCTACCTATTATGTTTATCATCCTAACTTTGGCCTGTATGGTATTAATTTAGATGGTGATTTAGATGCATCTATTACGGCAAGTTTGTTACCCAATACAAACACTTGGAAATTGTCTATTTATGACTTTGCTTTTCACCCAGCTAGTAACCTTTTATATGCGGTTGAGCCAAATGGCAATTTATACGAAATAGATATTGCAGCAAATACCCATACGTTAATTACTCAAGTTGATGTAGGCGATGATACTGGCGCATTTGGCGCGGCTTATTTTGATGTGAAGGGCCAGTTTTATTTTAGTAACAATAAAAGCGGTAAAATCCATAAAGTTGATTTAAGTGTTAGCCCAGTCGTTGGCTACACCCCGGTGGCAAATGTGTTTACATCGGGGCCTAAATCAAGTCAAAACGACGGTGCGCGCTGTGCCATTGCGGAAGTAAAAGTAACTGATAGCTCAATTGATTTTGGTGACGCGCCAGCGCCTTACAACACAAGCCTTGAGCAAAGTGGCGCAAGGCATTTATTTGACCCGAATAGTACCGGCTCAGATTTAATTTATTTGGGAAGCTCGGTGGATGGTGAAAACATTAATACCAATGCCGATTTACTATTGTCTCCTATTGATGATTCAGACGATGGCGTAAGCTTTGTAACGGCTATTTCGGCAGGGCAAGACTCGCAAATTATTGTTAACGCGTCTACTTCTGGCTTTTTATATGCGTGGTTTGATTGGGACCAAAATGGCCGTTTTACTGAAGACGAAAGAATGGTAACTAAACGCGCCATAAATGAGGGCGATAACAGCATTTTAATCACGGTGCCAAGTAACACCAAAGCGGGCCAAACATGGGCTCGATTCAGAGTCACCGATGGCACAGAAGCGTCGCTTATCACGGCAACAGGCGGTGTACTGGGCGGCGAAGTAGAAGATTACGAAATTACCACTTATGCAAGTGCCGTATACCCTGGCGAAAATGATTGGGTAACCCTTGCTTTTGAGGATAGATGGCCGTTTGCAGGTGATTACGACTTTAATGATCTAGTACTCAATTACAGAACCACACAGCTTATGGAAGGCAGTAATGTGGTTGGCTATAAAATAGATGGTCAACTGATTGGTATTGGAGCTACATACCATAATGGTTTTGCTGTGAGATTAAAAGAAACCGTTAGTAGCAGCACACGTACTATCATGCGAGATGAAGTAGATGAAGATGCAATTAGCTTTATTGTTGACGGGCAACCGCAAACAGCGAGTCCTTTGGAGGCAGGTAGAAACGAAGCTATCCTCATTTTCATGCAAGATACCTGGGCTCACGTTTCAAAAGAGTCGGGCTGTAGTTACTTTAGAACAGAAGATAATTGCGATGAAAACGTAAAAGTTACCTTTAGCATGAGCATTCCTTTAAAAGAACCCAAAGCTAAAAGTGCATCTCCCGGTACGCTACTTGACCCGTTTATTTTTGCAACTAATGGCTTTTACCACGGTGATTTTTTAGTCGGTAAAAACGCCCGAGGATGGGAAGTACACATTAAAAACCAGGCACCAACTGAAGCGTTTGATACATCACTCTACAGCGTTACAAACGCAGATGATGCCAGCGTACAAAGTAATGGTTTGTATTTTCTTAACGAAAACGGTTTACCGTGGGCAATGGAGGTCGGTATGCAATGGCTGCATCCCCTTGAAGGGGTAGACATAACCGACGCTTACGGTAGTTTTGCTGACTTTGCTCAATCATCGGGTAAACAAAAGCCAACGTGGTTTAACGATTACAGTATTAGTAATGTTGTTGTAAGAGGGGAACAGTAATGAAAAAAGCACTATTAATTTTATCACTATCAATAGGGTTAACAGCATGTGGCGGCGGTGGTTCAGAAGAGACAAAAGCACCAGCAGTCGCGACGGTATCTTCTACCTCTACTCCAGCAAATAATCCAACAGGGATTAACGCAATCACTGTTGATAACGAATTTAATTTATCTACTAAGTATTCACTTGATGTTGATGTTGACCTAGGGATGGGCGATGTAAGAGCCTACTTAAATGTGTGCCAAAAAAAGGTGGCATCTCAACGAGCAGATTATAACAACTGTATTTACAGAGGGCCTCTTAGTAATACCGCTCTCGATACGCAATTAGTGTTAAGCAATCAAGATATTGAACTGATTGCTGAAATTTGGTTTTACGATGAGTCGACCGAACCGCTTTTATTCACTTGGCAGTACGAACCCGCTCAAGCACAACAACAGTTTGTTATCAGATAATAGTTATTAAAATGGTTAGGTTTAAAAAGTAATGTCAAATATCCCAGAAAGTAATAATCCGCACTATTTAGTTTTGCGGATTATTTTTATATGTGCAGCAGTCGTATTTATCTTACTCGCGTTTAATCCCTTAACTAGCTTTTATGCCGATGTATTTTCATCTTTACGAATACAGATGTTAATTGCGGCGTTGATGTGCGGGGGCGCACTTATGTTGTTAAAACTGTACAAATTATCTGCAGTGGTGATCCTACTTTGCGCGCTGGGGCTAGGCCCTATTTTGGTGTCTTTTCCCGTAACATCGCCTGTTAATTCAGAGGCTTTATCAATCAAGCAAATTAATGTTAATTATAGTAATAAATACCTTTCAACACATTTACTGAGTTTGCGTGATGAAAATTGGGATGTGCTTATTTTACAGGAATTTAGTGATAAAAATCGCCACCTGTTAACTCAATTTATAACCACTACCGACATGTTTGGCTATGAGGAGGTTGAGGGAATACCCTATGGTATGGTTGTTTTATCGCGAATACCTATGGTTTATAAGCAACAAGTTAAATTAGGTGGCGACAAGTTAGGGTATTTAAAACTTAAGTTTATGGTGGGTAATACGCTGTTGACTACGTTTATTGCGCACCCGCCTTCACCACGCTCTAAACGTCATTGGCAAAATAGAAATACGCTATTGGCGGCATTAAAGCTTTCAACACAAAATGAAAAGGGCGCATGGCTCGTCGCAGGGGATTTAAATGTAGTACCTTGGTCTTCATATTTTGAGTGGCAGCAAGCTCAAACCTGCTTTGGGCAACATCGATACTCAAGCTTTATGCCTTTTAAAAAAGGGCATTCTATTTTGACTGGCTTACCTATAGATCACTGTGTAATGAGCGAACAAGTTTTATTACGAAGCCTAGTGGTCACGGACTTTAAAGGCAGTGATCACAAAATGTTAAGCTATAAAATAAGTCTAAAATAAAAGGCGCTCAATATAATAAGCGCCTTTTTAACCTTAGTGTTTTACATGTATTTTAAATTTATTTAATAGACTGTTTTATGTCATGTACTAAGTGTTGAAGATTTCGCCTATGGGGAAACAATAAAAATGCAGCAGTGGCTAAGCAAAAAGCTTTAAACTTATAACCTATTTCTCGGTAGTATTCGCTATAACATTCGAGCATTCTGGCTCTGGCTTTAAACCGAGAAACCACGCCAATATCGTTTTTACAGCGATCTATTATTATTTGCATCGCAGTTAAACGGTTTTGTCTGTTAGCAGTGATAGAGCCTGCTCTCATTAAATAGCCCATTGATACCTGATTCGTAAAAGCCACATTACCAATACGTGCTAATTTAAGCCAACAATCCCAATCGCTTGCGCTATTGAGTGATTTATCAAACTTACCCACATAACAAATGGCTGATTTTTTCACCACAACAGACGAGGTACCTATAACGTTTGCAAACAGCAGTAAATCCATTGGTGATTTAAGGTTTTGGTAACCCTCAGTGTTCCAATTAATAAATTTTGTAAACTCAGGCCAATAGGAAAAACAATCAATAATGGGTTCGTACTGCTCATTAACATGCATGTAATTGGTAAAGCTCAGCACACAATCACGATTATTTTGCATGTAGGTAACCTGGTTAAATAATTTATCTTCAGTCCAGTAATCGTCAGCATCTAAAAAAGCAATATAGTCGCCTTTGGCAAGTTCAATGGCTTTATTTCTGACACTAACAACCCCGCAGTTTTGCTGCTTTATAACACGCATATTAGGAAGTGATTGTTGTAACTTATTTAACCATTCAACGCTTCCATCAGTTGACCCATCATCAATAATAAGTATTTCACACTCAATATTATGCTGCCTAACAACGCTTGAAATAGCCTTTGCCAAATACTGCTTACAGTTAAAGTTAGGAATAATAACGCTTACCTGAATACTCATAGTACTCACCTTTTGTGTTTTTCATTAACGTTAACTACGCAAGATAAGCGCCAACCGTTAATAGGCATTTACGGGCTGTTTTTTGTTTTATGATTTGCAAATTGCGATAAGCCTTCGCAAATTGACTTTTTATAGGGGGTTTTTAGCGTTTTATGCCGGGCACAGATTTTGCGATGTAACCGTTAAGTTTATTAGGAGTTTTAACTATGAAACATATTGGTATCGTTGTACCTAGCTTTCACATACCTTCAGAAACGTTTGTTGTAACTGAAATTAACGCGCTGGTGAATGCAGGGCATAGAGTGACCGTACTGACGTTTGAAAATTTAAATTACTGTGTTCATTTAAATAAAAATGTGCAGGTGATTGTTATTAAAAAATCAACACCATCGGCAGTTAATACACTACTTAAAAGCCCACTAATGGCGGTAAAAGGCGGTGTTATTGCAAGTCGTTTTAAGTCTATTTCGGTCATGTCTTTAATGGGCTACGGGTTAAATATTGCTGAAATCATTCGTGCAAAAAAAATCTCTCATATCCATTGTCATTTTATGCATGCACCACTGGCTTACTCCATTATCGCTAGCAAAATAGCCGGCGTGAGTGTGTCATCCATTGGCCACGGTCACGATGTTTATGTGAATGATGATGATTTAAAGCTTAAATTATCGTTGTGCGACTTTTCAGTTGCGGTATGTAAAGACATGGCTGTAAAACTCAGTAAATACAGCGCAGGAAAAATACAGCTACTGCATTGTGGTATTGATTTGAGCTTGTTTAATAATAAACCAAATCGATTAACAGAATCGGTTAACCTTATTTTTGTTGGTCGGTTAATTGAAAAAAAGGGATTACAATTTTTACTTCCGGCAATCAAAAAAATTAGCAAAAAACATTCAATCACACTAGATATAGTAGGCGATGGCCCTTTACTAAATGACCTAAAATATTTTTGCGAACAGCTAGGCATTACGAATGAGGTCAACTTTTTAGGCTCGAAAAGTCCACAGTGGTTAGCAATAAACACCAGCAATTATTCGGCTTTAATTGCGCCGTTTTGCGTGTCTAAAAATGGCGACCGGGACACGGGGCCGGTTGTACTTAAAGAAGCCATGGCCAGCGGTATACCTGTTTTAACTACTGAGCTAATGGGTGCAAAAGAAATTGTAAATGACGATGTTGGCGCTAAATGTGCGCCTTCAAGCATTACTGGTATTGAGCAAATGCTTAATGACTTTTGTGCACTAACGCCTTACCAGCGCTACGAAAAAGGGCTAAATGCAAAAAGGTTAGCGACAAAACGCTTTAATGCAAATTCGCAAGCCAAAAAGTTATCTCACTGGGTTCAAGGGATATAGGTGTTGTTATGAATGGGATTAAGCAAATTGCATACTTTGGTATATCCACTTTATTTCTTAAAGTATTAGGGTTTGCTTTATTACCTATAACTACGCGTATTTTAAGCCAGGCAGAATTTGGTGAGCTAAATTTTTTGGTGTCTATTTCGGCGGTTATGTCGTTGTTATTGTGTTTAGGTTTACCCGATTTATTGTTCAAGCAACAAATGAACAACCCACGACATAAACGTGCCTTATTCAGAGATGCATTACTGGTGTGTGCCATTGTTAGTGGTGTATTTGTGTGCTTGGTTTTTTACTGTATTGATTATTTAAGCGCGTTATTACCGGTAACACTAAATACACTAGATATTAAACTGTTGGCTATTAACTTAGCGCTCTCGTCTCTACTTTCTATTTTATTTTGTTATTTTAGATATTACGAAATGGCAAAACAATTTTGTATATTAGCTGTGCTTCAAGGTATGGGGCAAACACTTCTAACCGTTGTTTTACTTTACTTAGGCCATGGTGTTACTGGGGTAATGGCATCGGGAGTGGTGTCGAGCGCTTTAGTGTTATGCATTGCTCTAGTTTTGGTATTGAAGCCGCTGGGTATCAGTTTTAAACGTGTTTCATGGAAAATAAGTTATAAAAACGGACTTTTTTTAATCAGTATTGTTACCTCGTCTTTATTTGTGTATGCAAATAATGGGGCCGAAAATTGGTTTATAGTTGCCAGTGAGGGCAAAGAAAAACTGGCTCAATATTATGTCGCTTTACAGTTTGCCGTTATGACCTCGTTCGCTTTTGAACCTATTAGAATGTGGTGGTTCTCACGTCGTTTTGATGAATTGGCTAAAAACCGAGAACGTTATGTCGAGCTGTGCACGCTGTGTTTAGATTCGGCCATTTTACTTTGCGCGTTAATGCTTATCATCACCCCGTCTATTTTTAGTTTAGTGTTACCACAAAATTATCAGTTGCATACTTGGTTGTTACCAAGCCTTATTTTTATTGTGGTTATTAAGCACCATAGTGATTTACTCAATATAGGGTGTTACATCCATTACAATGGTGCGTTTGTTACTGTGGTTAATGCAGTTAGCGCATTCGCTGTGCTGGCTTTGTTAGCCGTTTTAGTTCCTCGGTATAACGTATATGGCGTAGTGGTTGCACTTTGCATTGCGCAGTTAATTAAAACCAGTTTACTTATTGTTATTAGCCAACAATTAGAAAGTTTAACGTTTAGTGTTACCCGTTTGCTGCCCAGCTGGGTGTGTTTTTCTTTAATATACTTTTTAAGCATTACACAAACTGCCTATTTTGAGCTTATTCAATGCATTGTTTTTATCTGCTTTTTAATTGCTTTGTTTTATAAATACAAACCCGCAATTCTAGCACTGACCCAGCAAACAATGCGGGGTAAAGTGTATGATTAGTTGGTATAAAAAATATTGTTTGATGATCAACGGGTTATTTGTAATGACATTAACATTAATGCTTTATATGCGCTTTGGTCCCATTGCAGCCTTTGCTTTATTATTGTTACCTTTTGCAGGGTTTTTAGCCGTTAAAATAAGCACGGTATTTATTATTCTTTTTATACTGTTTAGCTACTTTAGGCTACATGAAGTCTTTGTTGTATTAATGCCCCTTAAAATTCCTAAAATGTTGGCCTTAGCTTCATTACTGGCTATTGCATGGCATTTATTCATTTCAAAATCGTTAAAACCTCATTGGAGTTCAACACACTTAGTGTTTGTAATTTGGTTTGTTTGGCTCACCGTTTGCGTATTTAGTGCCTCCAACAAAGGTATGGCCATAGAGTATTGGACTGGTGTGCTAGTGAAGGTTTTCATTATGGTATTTGCCATTAGCTGGTGGTTAACCCGATTTTCGCATTTTAGTTTAGTACGAATGGGCATAATGATTTCGGGTATTTCGGTGGCGTTGGTTGCACTAAGTAACAAAATGAATGGTATTGGCTTAGTTGAGGGCACGCGTGTCACTATTTCTCGTGAGTACCGCTCGCAATTAGGAGACCCTAACGATCTATCGTTAGTGTTGATGTTTCCGGTGTCTTTTTTGGCTGCAGAGCTGTTTGATAAAGGTGCGAATAAATATCGTCGTTTATTTGCAGCCGTAGGGTTGTTGTTAGCTATTTCTGGCGTAATAGCTACACAAAGCCGAGGCGGCTTACTGGGAATTGCTGCTATTTTAAGTTTCTTTTTATATCAAAAAGTAAAAAATCCTTTAGTAGTCGGGCTGTGCGCAGCTGTTGCCATGCTAGCAATGATGGTGTTTGCAGGTATTGGTGATAGGCAAAGTGGAGGCGCAGCAGAAGACGGGGTTGATGCGTCTGCAATGGGGCGAATATACGCATGGCAAGCGGCAATTAATATGGCGCTTTCTAATCCGCTAACGGGTGTGGGAGTCGATAACTTTTACGTAAATTATTATTTTTACAGTCCGCATTGGGATGGCAAGAATCATGCAGTACACAGTACATGGTTTCAGGTGTTAGGCGAAACAGGCTTTGTAGGTATAGGTATATTTGTATTATTAATTGCCAGTATATATCGCAGCCTATCACGCGTTTATTGCATCAATGCACTTAACCCTAACGACCAAGTTGCAGTGAATGCAAATGCATTAAAAGCAGGTTTAATAGGCTTTATGGTTGCAGGTACTTTCCTAACACAGGCTTTTACTTGGCCGCTTTACATTATTTTAGCGCTAACAATCGCACTCGAAAAAATCACTGTTGAGAGCAATAAGGAATAAAACTATGATCATACACGTTAAACATTGGCTTAAATGTAGCCCTCATCCTTTTGCAAAATCACTTTTTCAATTTGCAAAAACGATTCGCAATCCACAAATGATTGTTATCCCGTTTTTTCATTCATTGCTTTATTTTGTTCATCAATTTTTAAAACAATTTATACACGAATTTTTACGTATAATTTATTTTACGCCCCTTTTCAAAAGCCAAATTAAAGGCAGTAAAAAGCAGCTTTATTTATATTCAGGTATGCCACAAGTGCTGGGTGAGCTTAATGTTGTGTGTAAAGACAGCGTGAGAATGTCGGGTATTTCTACCTTTTGCGGGCGGGTAGGAGGGCAAACAACACCCACTCTAACCATTGGTAACAATGTTGACATTGGTTGGCAAAATGCGTTTTCGGTAGGACGTACCATAACCCTTGAAGACGACGTTGGTATGACTCCCATTGTCAAGTTAAACGCACTGATCCTTGCCTAACTTTTTAAGCCATAATTATTTTAGCTCGAATTAGAGCGAGTTAATACATAGGATGAAGCAAGTAATGTCGTCGGTTATCTTGCTGATATTCGTTGGTTATTACTATTTCTAGTAACAGAGCAGACCTTACTTATTTCGTCGTGGCACCTGTCTTCAGTCTATGTTCGTGGTTCAATGCAGCGTTAGCTGCATTGCCATCCTAACGCCGTCGGTGGTTGTGCCACACCCGATGCTTGATCCCATGCATTAACTCTAATTCTTTTATCATGCGGGTACTCTTGCCAATCTAAGTTTTTTATTCACTGGCGTAAGCACCACTTCTCTTGCAATAGCCCATATGTACGCAATCATTTCTCGGGCAATGGCGGTAACAACCAGATTGTAGTGTTTCCCTTTGGCTATCATTTTTTTATAGCGTTTGCAGAGCCTAATCTGTGCTTTCCACGCAATATCAATAATGTCCTTTGGTAAACCTTCTTGTCGTTTTTGCATATCTGTGGATATATTTGCTGCATAGCGATAAGTATGTGCACCTTCCACAAGAAGGCGCCTTGCTCGGCCGTTCCCGCATTTTGTGATGGCGCCAATATGGCGTTTGCCACCACTCGAGTGTTCACTGGGTACAAGACCGAGATAACTCATTAATTTGCGGGGATGGTCGAAACGCGATAAATCGCCAAGCTCAGCAACAACGCCAGTGGCGACCAACAAACGGACACCACGCATAGCTTGTATTGCTTTTACTACAGGATAATAACGCCACTGGTGAACGTGGTGTGTTAGTTCATTATCTAGCCGCTCAAGTCGGCTTATTCGTTCGGTAATTGTGTGTAAAAATTCTTGTAAGACGATGTGCTGAGCGGGGTGTGGCAACACAAGCTCAGTGAGCCAACGTAAATGTTTTTGTGACCAATTCGCAGTGCCTTTGTAATTAATATTATTGCGAAGCAGCAGCGCCTTTAATTGATATTTGGCATCTTTTAAATCCTTCATGGCTACTTCGCGTGCACGAGATAAATCACGTACAGCTTCATCTTCAGGCTCAGGAACATAGATAGGTGTTAAATCTTCAGACTTAAGTAATTTAGCAAGCTTAAGGGCATCACGTTTATCGGTTTTAATTTTCTCACCAGGTTTTTTAGGAATAAGAGAAGGTGCAACCACATAACAGCAATGGCCAAGGCTGGTAATTAATCGGTAAATCCAATAACCACATGGGCCAGCTTCATAAACAAAATGAAGTGTTGCGCCAGGGTATTTCGATTCGAACTGGCGAACAAGCTTTTGAACGGCCATTTTGGAAGACGAAACTCGGCCAAGATGAACAGGTTGCGCACCTCTATGTTCTTCAATATAGGCAACTTCATTGAATTCTTTATGTGTATCAAGACCGATAAAAAGTATGCTATGTTTATTCATGTTAGCCTCTGCTGTTTAGTTAATTGACAAACTAATTATGGCTCTGGCTTTGAATTAAGCTAACCCACGAAAGCGGAGGCTAACACCGTGTGGGAGTCATTATGTCTAGGTTAGCAGGGCGTGTATTTTTAGCGGGTTTTCCTGGCCACCCGGTTGATTGTGAACGAAGAGCGCAGGGGCAAAGTGATGATGAAAACCAAATTGGCGACATTATTATAAAGCGCGGAGCATGGCTTGGCACCGGAGTGACCGTGCTTGGAGGCGTTACCATAGGTGAAGGGGCGATTATTGGCGCAGGTAGTGTTGTGACTAAAAACATACCCGCCTTTAGTATTGCTGCGGGCAATCCAGCAAAAGTAGTTAAATACATAAAGGAATCATAATATGAGATTTGTTGTTTTTGCAGAGGATTGGGCAAGCCACCCGAGCAGCACACAGCACTTATTTGCTGAACTGGCTAAACATCATGAAGTACATTGGGTTAATTCAATTGGTATGCGAAAGCCAAGCCTTAAATTAAACGATTTAAAACGTGTGTTTAATAAATTAAAACAATTGTTTAGCGACACAACTAGCGCAACGATTGAAACGCCAGAAGCATTGCATGTTTACAAGCTCCCCGTATTGCCTTGGCATGACAACGCATTAGTAAAACGTTTCAATAAGTGGGTGTATTCTCAATACTTTAAAAATATTGATGATGAGCCTGTTACTTACTGGTTAAGCGTGCCCACAGCCGAATATTTAATTACAAAACAAAAACGCGATAAGTTAATTTATTACTGCGGTGACGACTTTAGTGCATTGGCCGGCGTTGATGCGTCACTTGTTGCCCCTTGTGAAAATAGCTTGATACAAAACGCTGATTTAATTTATGTCATCAGTGCGTTTTTAATGAACAAAATGCCTAAGCACAAAACAAAAATGTTAAGCCATGGTGTTAGTTACGATTTGTTCACCTCTAAAAGTGAAATTGCACCAGAGATAAGCCACTTAAATGGCCCCATTATTGGTTTCTATGGCAGTATTAATGCCTGGTTAGATATCGCATTACTCACTGCGTTAGTCGCGCAGCGACCCAGTTATCAGTTAGTGCTTGTTGGCGATATTGTGGGGCCTACAGCGCAGTTGCTGCAATTTAAAAATGTAACGCACATTCCTGCAATTGAGCATGCTCGGTTAGCGAGTTTTTCTACACATTGGAACGTGTCTGTTTTACCGTTTGTTAATAACGAGCAAATTAGAGCGTGTGACCCATTAAAGCTTAAAGAATATTTAGCGGCAGGAAAGCCTATTGTTGCTACCGATTTTCCCGCAGTAAAACAATATCAAACAGAAATTTTTATTGGCAAAACGCATGATCAATTTATTAATAAAATTGATGAAGCCGTTAGTTTAAACACCATTGAGCGCAGCACCCTAAAATTATCGCAACAACAATTAGCAAAGAACCACAGTTGGGAGTCAAAAGCGCTAAAAGTGCAACAAGACTTATCTATTTTAAATCACGCTGTGTAGCGTGATTTTTTAAACCAACAACCTCTAACATGTCATTTAATTAGGCCTTTGAGAGCTGAGTCTCAAAAGCGTGATCCCCGCTAATAAACTGCTTAATTTTATTAAATTCACAACAGTTGGCGCACCCTGTGCAACACCTTATGTATAGCGCGATATTTGCAGTTTAAATTATTAATTTGCAAACAAACGCCACATTTCGCATAGCAATATGCAAATAGATAGGTAGGGATTATGTTAGTTAGAGAGCAAATAAAACGATTACTTTACTTAACCTTGTACGCTGTATACACACGTGCAAAGTTATTTGTGATCCCACTTTTAGTGGTGCCTTTTGTCATTATATTGCTCACAGTGACTGCACAAAAAAAATATATCAATCATGCCACTATTTTAATAGAGGAGTCAGCATTACTTAACCCGTATCTTGATGATTTATCTTTTTCATTTGATTTATCTAATCGGATGGCAGCACTTCGTACACTCGTTATAAGCAGGAAGGTACTTATTGCAGTAGCAAAAGAAACGCAATTAGTGCCAGAAAATGCGACGCCTGCGCAAATAGAAAAAATTCACCAAGAGTTATCTCAGGCATTGTCTTTGTCGTTGGTAGGGGATGAGCTGGTACGGGTTAATTTTATATGGCATGAGCAAAGTAAAATGAAATTAGTGCTTGAAAAAGTAGTCGAGAAGTTTATAGAACGTTTACTTGCGCCCACCCGAGCATCGCTTGATAGCTCTGAGCAGTTTTTTTATCAGCAGCTGAACAGCATTCGTGATGAGCTTGAATTATCTGAAGAGGCACTTGCTGCCTTTAAATCAACAAACAGCAATACCTTGCCGGCGGTGCTGCACAGTAACCGACAAACGTTTGATAAATTATTGAGCGATCAACAACAAAAAACAATTGTACTGTCGGGTGCGCAAGCAAAATTAAAAGCACTGGCTACTAAAATGGGCCAAGCAAACCCAATTTTAGGGCGCATTGAAGAAAAAATTATTGTTGCGGAGTCAGAGTTAAGCTTTTTAAAAACACGATATACCGAAAAACACAGTAAGGTTATTTCAAAAAAACGAGAGCTACAAAGTATACGTAATCGCCAGCAATCACTATTAGAGAGCGCAGAAGACTTAGACCCCACCAATATTGAACAGCTATGGCAAATGGCAAATACACTGCCTAGTGGTAAAGACAATGAAAGCAGTGTTCTGGTTTCGCAAATTCTAAAATTAGAAGAGGCCAAAAATGAAGTAGCTCAACACCAACAAGAGTACGACATGCTAGAGCAACAAGTAAAACTCGTTGGTGAAAGGCTATTAGTAACCAGTGATGTAGAAAAGCAGTTAAGAAAACTAGAGCGAGATTACGATGTTAAACAATCGCTTTATAAAGATATGTTAAGCCGTTATGAAATGGCAAAAGTGACAGGCAAATTGGTTAAGTACGAAGGGCCAGATAAAGTAAAAACCATTGAACGCGCATACAGTCCAACGCAGCCAATTAATACGTCGTTAGTCGCATCCATTATTGTGGGTATTATTTTAGGTGTGTTTACAAGTAGCACGATAGTGTTTGTAGCGACCTTGTTTGACAGCCATTTAAAAGATATTCAAACCATAGAAAAACTATCTTCTTTAGAGGTAGTTACCATTTTACCTATTGTTAAAAATACACCTGTAGATTTGGTGTTTAGCTCAGCGATTAACTCTATTGAACAGGGGAAATAATATGAACGTTTTACATCTAGTTCAGCACTTTAAAATAGGTGGCCTTGAAAAAATGGCCGTCACGCTAATGCAAAAAAGTCAATTTGCAGACTCAAGTGTGGCTGTATCACTTGAAGGAACGTTGGACGAGGCTGTTGAAGGTTGGCCACAATTAGCGTCGTTTGAAGGGCGGTTAATTTGTCTAAATAAGCCTGCAAACTTTGATATGAATACGGTAAGTAAACTGACCGAGGTTATTAAAAAGTTCAATATTGATGTAATACACAGCCATCACATAGGGCCAATGCTTTATGCAAGTATGGCATGTATACGCAATAGACGCGTTAAGCATGTATCGACTATTCATGACGCCTGGTATTTAAAAAGTTTTAAGCAGCGTTTAATTACTAAAGTGCTTAACAAATTGACAAAAATTAGTTGGGTTGCTGATGCACAGGTAGTCGCTAACGATTTTTATAACGAAACAGCTATTCAAACCGATAAAACAATACTCAATGGTATCGATTTTAAACAATTTGTTTGCGGGGATGAACCAAACGCCCGTAAAGAACTGCACTTACCGCAAGATATTAACTTAGTTGGCTGTTCAGCACGGCTAGAGCCAGGTAAAGGGCACTTTGCATTATTAAGAATTCTTAATTCATTGCCCATTTATACAGAACTTGTATTTGCTGGTAGCGGTAGTTTACATACTGAATTGCTGGATTATGCCACTAAGCTTGGCATTAAAGATCGCGTTCATTTTTTAGGTAATGTACAAAATATGCCGCTATTTTATTCAGCAATTAATGTGATGTGTCTGTATTCGCAGCGTGAAGGGTTACCGCTATCTATTTTGGAATCAATGGCGTGCGGAAAAAGCATTGTTGCCACCGATGTAGGCGGAATTAAGGAGGTAATAACCAGCGAGCAAGGCGTGCTCGTAAAGCCTGGCGATGAGGTTGGGCTCAAAAAAGCGCTGATTGAAGCCATTTATATAAAACATGGAGAGTGTATTCGTCAGCACGTATTTTCAATCGCAAGTGCTACAAAAATGAGTGCAGAGTACGACCACTTTTACAACGGTATTACATCGTGAGGAAAATATAATGACTTATTTATTAATAATATTAGCGGTGTTAATTGCGTTAGTTATATACCACCACGTGGGCTATGTAGCACTTTTAAAGTTATTTAGTCATGGTAAGCGTAAGCGATTAATTAGTGCAAAGAATACCAAAGCAACCACCCATTTTGGTATTTTGATTTGTGCCTACAATGAGCAAGATCACATTAAAGAAAAGTTACATAATTTGGGCGCCATGCTTTACAGCACAGATATGTATGCGATTCATGTATACCTTGATGGTTGTACAGACAAAACATACGAAGAGGCTATGCTTGCCCAGGCTCATTTAGCAACACAACACGTTGAGTGCCATTTGCACTTTAATAAGCATAATTGTGGCAAAGCACATGGTATTAACGAATTAATTAAGCTAACCAAAACGAATTACGATGTTTTATTATTTACTGATGTAAGCGCGTTATTAAGTATTGATGTACTGACTAATATTGATGCTGATTTTAAAGATAAAAAAATTAATGTTATTACCGGGGTGTATGTTTTAGATGAACATGCCACACAAGAGCAAAAGCATTACTGGCAATATCAAAACAACGTTAAAAGTATGGAGTCATCTTTAGGGGCGGTGATTGGTGTGCCAGGTGCGATGTTTGCCATTCGTTCACAGTACACAGATTTACTGGATGAAAGTGCCATTAACGACGACTTTATTTTATCAATGAACGCATTAAAAAATGGCGGTAAAGCAATTGTAGATAAAAACATTAATATTGTTGAAAGAGAGTGTGATGAACAAAGTCACGACTATGCAAGACGCGTAAGGTTAGGCGCAGGTAATTGGCAGCAAATAAAGGTGCTGTTAACGCTTTTTAACCCTAAGTTGGGCTGGGTGAGTTTTAACTTTATTTCGCACAAAGTACTACGGGGTATTATGCCGTTGTTACTGGCTTTAATTTATGTTTTGGTTTTTTTAATGGCGCTGTTTTCAAATGTTATGCTGGCAAAATTAGTCTGTGGGGCTATTGCGTTACTTCATGGTATTGAACTGACTAAAAAGGTTTTTAATATCACGACTAAAATACCTGTTGTAGATAAGGTTAACTATATTCTTAATGCCTATTTTTTAGCGTTATGGGGCATTATTAAATATGAAAAAGGCGATTACAAAAGCCACTGGCAGCGTGTGCATACAGGCAATAGCGAACAAACCGGTACCATTAAGTGTGTTAAACGCGGTATTGATATATTTGGCTCCGCTTTAGGTTTAATTGTGTTGTCGCCTGTTATGTTATTGGTTGCACTAACAATAAAGCTAACTTCACGCGGGCCTGTGTTATTTAATCAGCTTAGAGTGGGTGAGAGCAGTGACAGCTTTGTTGCATTGTTTAATGTGCTTAAATTTCGTTCTATGGTTGTAGATGCTGAAGTAAAAAGCGGTGCAGTATGGGCATCTAAGGACGATCCTAGAATAACGCCAGTGGGTAGGTTTATTCGTAAAACACGGCTAGATGAATTACCGCAGCTGTGGAATGTGTTAGTAGGGGATATGTCACTGATTGGGCCGCGCCCAGAACGCCCCGTATTTTATTCAAAACTAGAAAAAGACATTCCTTATTTTTCACAACGCACTTATGGCATAAAACCGGGTATTTCAGGGCTTGCACAAGTTATGAATGGTTACGATGAAAGCATTGATGATGCAAGAAACAAAATAGGCTGGGATTATGCCTATATGCTAAGTACGTCATCACCTCGCAGCTGGTGTTACATGGAATTGACCATACTATTTAAAACCCTTGTTGTTATTTTTACTGGTAAAGGCCAGTAATCATGCATTGCATAATGCAATAGGATGTTTCAGTCTTAATTGCATTATGCTCTAACTTCCCTTTCAACTATGTACTCTCCATTAAAACCTATTAATTATCAGTGATTTAAAGTTGGTTCGTTTCTTGTATTAGTAATAGAGAACTTTACTCACTAATAGGTAACTACCATGACTAATTTAGCCAATTCACAAGAACAAACCGTAATTTCGCTTCCTGCTGATTTTTCAGGCTTTACCGTAGACGGATTTAAAGATGAATTTGAGGGGTTGGTGGGAACAGACACTAATTTTATTATTTTAGACTTTTCAAAAACAGAGTTTATAGATTCGTCTGGTATTGGCGCAATTGTGTTTTTATATAAACGAATTGAAAAGAGAAACCATCAACTTTCTTTACTTAATGTGACGGGTCAGCCTTTCAAGTTAATGAACTTATTAAGAGTAGATAAAACAATTCCATTTATTGATTCAATCTAACAGTTTAAGGAGAGGGATATGAAAGCACACATTTTTATTATCATTACTTTATTTTTAAGTGGGTGTGCTTCTTGGCCTGATGAAGGACAAGGAGGTTGGGCAGAAAAGTACCAAAACTACCCGTTAGATGATGAGCAAAAAGATTTAAATTACACACAGCCCGAAGAGGTGGTTCGCAGTGAATTTGAGCACTTAGTGCTAAAGCTTGAGCTGTTAAAGTCTCAAGACATTAAAGCTTGTATGCCTGCACAATTGTTAAAAGCACAAATATACGAAAACCGTATTCGCAGACTTATTGCAGCTCAAATGTGGGAAGATGCAGAACACGACTTACTTATTCATTATCATGGGCTTAACCAGTTAACGCAGCATTTTGATACTGTACAGCAGTTAACTCAATGTGCGGTGGTTAAAGAAGATAAACCTGCTTTATTTAGCGTTAAAAAGCAAATTACCGATTTACTCAATAGTGATAATCAATTTGCGTTCAAGGCGTTTGAGATCACACCTAAATACGCAGTCAGGCTTGCTCAAGCAGCTGATTTAGTTAAAGAGCTTGAAAGCATTTCTATATTGCTAGTCGGTCATACCGACTCGATGGGAGAAATGGCCAGCAACTATGAACTTGCTTTAAAACGCGCTGAAACGGTTAAGCATTGGTTAGTGGTTTATGGTGTGCCAGTGCAAAGTATTACAACGCTTACTCAGGGCAGCTTAAAACCTTACAGCGATGAGCCACAAACCGACTCAGTGCGTCATTCAGACCGCCGTGTAGAGGCCATAGTACTTGACGCCAACACCAATAATTTACAGGACAATAAAGCTAAATCGTTAGTGAGTTGGACCAAAATTATTAAAAGTAAGCAGGAGTAAGTTATGAGATATTTATTAACAATCGCATTATTACTTTTTTCGTTTCATGCTTTCTCAGCGACTAACGCTGATGACGATACGGTGCAGGTAGGCAATAAATTATTTTTGTATATTCCTGGAGAAGTCGATTTTGATAAAACCTTTGAAGTTGACAACAAAGGGCAAATTAATTTGCCCGAGGTTGGGCAATTTGTTGTAGCTAACAAAACTATTTCACAAGTTGAGCTAGAGCTTACTCCAGTGTTAGGTGGCTTATTTGTAGCAATGGATGACTTTTATATAGAGATACGTAGCAGAGATATTTTTATTAATGTTATGGGCTACGTTAATACGCCATCGCAAGTGAGTATTCCTGCAGATGGTAATATCCAAATGGTGATTTCGAAAGCAGACGGTTTAAGACCCGGGGCTCAGTTAGATAGATTGCAAATAAGACGTGGCGAAGAAATTATTGAGTTTGATTACAAAGCGTACCTAGATTCGGGCAATATTAGCTTATTACCTGCGCTTAAAAGCCAAGATACCGTATTTGTGCCCGTTTCACCGTTACTGGGTAATGTACAAATAGACTTTGATGCCCAAACACTCAGTGCAACTGGAGATGCCAACGACGGTAATGCGGTCACTATTTTAGGCGAAGTACATAACCCGGGAAGTTTTTCATACAAAGAAGAAATGACTATTTTAGATGCGCTTATGCGCGCTGAAGGGGTTACGCGTTATGCCGATGTTACTAAAATTAGGGTGATTGTAGATAAATCGCCGGTTATTTTTGATTTAAAAGCGTATTTAGATAAACCATCAGGTAGCACTATGCAGTTATTGCAGCCGGGTTCGACAGTCTATGTGCCTATTATGGTTGATGATGTAAACACGACTTCTCGTACCGTTTATATTATGGGTGAGGTTCAAAAACCAGGTGCTTATGAAGCGGCAGACAGTACCAACTTTTTGGATATTTTAGCGAATGCTGGTGGCCCAACTCGATTTGCTGAAACCCGCCATATAAAAATATTAACACCAGAAGGGGAAAGCATTTTATTTGATTTACAAGGCTACAGTGAAGGGATGGTAACCACAAAAGTGCCCGACTTAAACCCAGGCGATGTTATTTTTGTTCCAGAAAAAACAGACGTCAATGAAAAAAGCTGGCTTAAAATTCCGACCAAACGCGCCATTAAAATAATTGGTGCTATTACTTCTCCGGGCAGGTATGAGTGGAGTGATGAAATGGACTTTACCGATTTATTAGCACACGCTGGCGGACCTACCAAAGGCGCTAATATCAACGATATAAAAATACTTAGAAACGGTGATGTAACCCAGCGTTTCGACCTTGAAAAATACACCATAACAGACGGTGAAACACCATTGCCAAACCTAGTGGCCGGAGACACTGTCATTGTAGAGGAACTCCCCGTTGACCCTGCTGATAATAAATCGCAGTGGATACGCCAAGAGTCAAGCAAGTCTATTTATATTATGGGGCAGGTTGGTTCACCTGGGCGCTATTCGTTCAACGAAAACATGCATTTTATTGATATTTTAGCGGCTGCTGATGGCCCAACAGGGACTGCAGATATTCGTAATATTAGAGTAACTCACAGAAACGGTAATAGAGCTAAAGTGAGTAAGTTAGATTTAGCGATGTACTTTGAAACCGGTGACGAAACATTATTTCCTAATGTATTACCAGGAGACACTATTTTTGTTCCAGAAAAAAATAAAGACTGGCTACGCACACCTAAAGAACGCGTAGTACGCATTATGGGGGCGGTGCAAAAGCCTGGTAGATATAACTTTGACGACACAATGAGCATTTTAGATGTATTAGCTGAGGCCGGCGGCCCTTCAAACTCTGCACTCATTGATAAAATAGTTGTGGTTAATCATTCTTGTTGTAAAGAGCAATCAAGAGTGTTTGATTTAGAAGCCTTTATTAAATCGCCAAACTCAGCAAATATTCCAGTACTTAGAGCAGGGGATACCTTATATGTTCCTGACAAAGGGCAAGATTTACTAAGCCAGTTTAAAGAAAATTTCCTGGATGTAATTACCATACTTGCGTTAGTGGTGGGCTTATGAAATTAATACCAAGTCAATATCATGAGTTAGAAGTGATATGTAATACCATGATTGATAACGATGCGCGATGCGTTACATTTATATCTTTATGTGGGGCTGAGGGGGCATCTACCGCATGTGTGAGCGTTGCAAAACGCTTACAAAGCCAAAATAAGTCGGTGCTTATCATTGATTTAAACCCAATTAATACATTTAACTCAGACGATAAGCTACCCGATACGTGCAGCCCGTGGCGCTTTGATGATATTTCATGCCAGTTAGGTGTTACCAATTACCAAGAAGTAAATTTGCTCACTATCAAACATTTAACAGCCATTGAGCCAGCTAAAAACAAGCATGTGTTAAATGACGCGATTGCTCGCTTAAAACAAGAGTATGACTATATTTTAATAGATATGTCGCCGGCATTAAAACTAAACAGAAACAATGTACCGCTTCATTCACTAAGTTTGTGCAGTGAATTAACCTTTGTAGCCGTGGCACTTGGTGTAAATGACGAGGAGTCATTATGCAAAGGTATAAAAGAGCTAAAGCAAGCCGGTCATAGCAATATTAAATTACTAATAAGCCAACATAACTTTGCTCCACTGGGGGAGCGTATTATTAGTGTTTTAAATAAGCATAAAAACAAATGGCCTAAATTATGTAACAACCTTAAGTCGAAAATTAATAAACAAAGGTGGTTGTTCGAACACCACTAAGGGCAATATGGATATTTTATTTGAAAGACGTTTTGAATTGCTTTGGCCAACGCTTAGCGAGATCAGATTGGTTCTTAAACATGTTTTAAGAGCACTTAACGTAAAAAAAGATGAAGTAGATGCTGCGGGTTTAGTTGCAACTGAATATTTAACTAATTTGATAAGGCACAACGAGGGATCAGAACAGCATATTTTTTTACGCATAAGCCAAGCAAATCACGATGGTTATACACTTACATTTATTGATGAGCTTACGCCTTACAATTTATTTGAAAAAAATAACTCTCAGTGGAAACTAGGCTCAGGCACTTTGGTTGAAGGTGGTATGGGAGTTGAACTGATTCGCCACTACTTCAAAGAGGCCGAGTACGTATCAGATAAAGGTAAAAACTATTTTACTTTTCCACTAGAGCACATAGATAAACGACCCACCGTTATATACGTTGACGATGATGTTACCCAGCTCGCACTTATGAGCGCCTATTTAAAAGATCACTTTCAAGTTGTTCCTTGCGAAAGTATTGAAGCCGGCTGGCAAGCAATTTTAACTGCCGATGCACGAATATTGCTGCTTGACCACAAGCTAAAAAACGGAACGTGTGAGCCACTTTTAGAAAAGCTCAACCAGTCGAATTTAAAGTCACAGTTATCGGTTGTTATGCTAACAGGTGACGATAGCGAAGAAGTAATAAGTAAAATTAATCGGTTAGGTGTAGATGACTATTTAATTAAGCCAGTTAAAAAAAATAAATTGCTGCAGAGCATTGAACGAGTAACACACCGTTTTGCCTACTTATCGTATCAAACAACATTTGAATCTACACCGTCTAAAATTCATTTACAAAATGATAAAAGCGCTCATCTTTTTGGGTCTATTAGCTTGGGAAACGGTGGTGACTTTTTTATGCCCATTAACGATGAATGCAGTGCATTTGTGCTTGGCGATATGATGGGGCATGGTTTGCAAGCGCTTAAAGAAAGTTTTGCAATTAAAGGGTTCATAAGTGGTTTTTTGGCTACCGGTTTGCCTTATCAAAATATGTTAGCGGCACTTAATAACGCTTTGTATAAGCAGCAACTTTGTAAGTCTAGTTTAGTCACGCTTGTTATTTGTTTTATTGAAGACAATAAATTATTTTGGTTAAATGCTGGGCACCCGCCGCCAGTTGTAATACTCAATAATGGCAAAGTACACCAATTAACAGGCACAGGACCACTGTTGGGCCTGTCAAAAGAGCATAACTACACACTATACGAAGCAGGGCTTGACGATGTTGAACATATTTTGTTGTACACCGATGGCTGGACTGAAAATCGTTTCACCGATAAAGATGAGATAGGTGAACTAACTAAAATTATTCCTCAAGATTGTAAAACGTCTGAAGAGTTTGCACATTGCTTGTGGAAAAACTCACAAGTTACCCTTTCTAAAGAAATTGACGACGCATCATTAATTATAATTAACTGAGTTTGCATTACTTGACACTTTATAGCTATATTAAAGGCATATATTCTATCTGTTTGAATTTATGGCAACTTGCCAACTGAGACGACTTTATGCCACCTACAGTTCTAATCGTTGAAGATACGCAGTCTTTAGCAATGATGTACCAATCCTACTTATTACCAACGGGTGTTAATACACTTGTGGCAAGTGATGGCCAAACGGCCATGGATATAATTAATAAGGTTCCCCCCGATTTAATTGTACTTGATGTTATGCTGCCAGATATGAATGGACTTGATATTTTAGCGACATTAGAACCCGATAACTCGCCTCAAGTGGTTGTATTAACTGGTCATGCAACAAAAGAAATGGCTATTCAGGCAATAAAACTAGGCGCGAGCGACTTTTTAGAAAAGCCAATAGAAGCAGACCGCTTTAGAATAACTGTTAACAACGCGCTTAAAATTAAAAACTTAAAGCAAACCGTTACACAATACAAAAATAAATACGAAAACGGAAAGTACTTTGATTTGATTGGCAGCTCAAAGCAAATGCAGTCTGTTTATCAAATTATAAGTTCGGCGTCTGCCAGTAAGGCCACTGTTTTCATAACAGGTGAAAGTGGCACGGGTAAAGAGTTGTGCGCACGAGCTGTTCATCAAGCGTCTAATAGAGCGAATAAGCCTTTTGTAGCCTTAAATTGTGCAGCAATACCAAAGGATTTAATTGAAAGTGAAATTTTTGGGCATTTAAAAGGGGCGTTTACTGGCGCCATTGCTAATAGAGTCGGTGCTGCAGGGCAGGCTAACGGCGGGACGCTGTTTTTAGATGAATTGTGTGAGATGGACATAAATTTGCAAAGTAAACTTCTGCGATTTATTCAAACAGGGAGCTACCAGCAAGTGGGTAGTGAAAAAGAAGTAAAAGTTGATGTTAGATTTGTTTGTGCAACTAATAAAGACCCGCTTATTGAAGTTGAAAACGGCCGTTTTAGAGAAGATTTATATTACCGACTCCATGTTATTCCTATCGAACTGCCACCTCTAAGAGCGCGGAACAGATATTATTGAAATTGCCGAAGCCTTATTTGTAAAATTAGCGTTAGAAGAAAATCATCCTTATAAAAGTATTTCAGAAGGCGTAAAACAGTTGCTTATGCAGTACAGTTGGCCAGGCAATGTAAGGCAGCTCGAAAATGTGATCCGTAATGTATTGGTACTTCATCCTGAACAATATATTGATACCGATATGATCCCCGCATTACCGGTCAGTACAAAAACGCAGGCGCAACACACGCCAATTATTACTGAGCAGCCAGTAAGTACTGAAACACCGGCCTTTGATATGGCAACATCACAAAGCGAAGTTAAACCCCTATGGCTTGCAGAAAAAGAATATATTGAGAACGTTATAAAAATATGTGTTTCGAATGTGCCTAAAGCCGCATCACTGCTCGATGTCAGCCCTTCGACGCTGTACAGAAAAATTAAAAGCTGGGAAGAGCTCGAGTAACTTTATGTACCTGTGTAAGCTTTTTGTAAGAGCAAAAATTGTTGTTTTCCCGAAAATCGCTCATCAAGGATGTTATACGCGTTATTGATAATTTTTTTAGTCTGTTCTTCAGGAAGTAAAAGCAGCTTTTCGACCTGATATTGGCAGTGCTGTGCATTTGCCTCCAACATTAAAAAACCTGTTTCATCGTGTTTGATAATGCTAGGAATGGCACCAACAGCACTGCTAATTATAAACTTTTGCTCAGAAATAGCCTCAAGCAATGCCATGGGAAGTCCTTCTTCCCTAGAGCAAATGAGCAACACATCAATTTTGCTCCATATATCATTACGTTCAACAAGGCCATGATACTGAAGATTGTGTAAGTTCGGTACCTCACCTTTTAATGGGCCATCTCCAAAAATATGAAACTTAATGTCTAAATCTTGCTGCATTTTTTCAGCTAATCTACAAAATATATCCGGTCCTTTTTCAAAAGATAGTCGCCCCACAAAACCAATATTTAAGGTTTTATTATCACACCGATTAAAGTGACTGTTAGAAGAGTTTATTGCGATGAAATTTTCGAGCAAAGTGGCGTTTTTTAATGATGCTTTTATTTGCTCTGATACGGCAAAATTGGTCGATAATGGAGAAAGTAATTTATCTAGCTTATTGTAAATTTTTAACTTACCGGTACCCGCTTCGCCAGCATGATAGGTACTAATACAGCGATGCTTTGTTACTTTACATGCTAAGCGGCCAAATATTCCTGCTTTGTAGCCGTGGGTGTGAACAACCGTTTTTGAGTCAAACGTTTTTAACTTTTTAAGTAAGCTGCTTAAGTTTCCTTTTAAAAATTCATACCTTATATTTTCTTTATTAAGCAGAGCATAAAATGCTTGATTTTTATGATCCTCATAAAACATAATGTTATTGCTAATGCGGTTTTGAGTAAGAAGCTTTGAAAGTTCAACGAGGTGTGTTTCTATACCACCGAGCATCGAAGAGTCGACAAATAAAACAACGTTGTAATCCATAACTGACCCCAAAAGATATATATGATTAATTACTCAACAATTGAACAGCTCAAAAGTGATGTAGGCAACGAGTTAGCAGTAGAGCTGCTAAAAACGTTTATAAACGAATCTAAAAAAACAATTGATATTTTGATCAATACACAAAACCTCAGTGAAATTGAAATCAGTGCGCATAGTCTTAAAAGCAGCGCGTACAGTTTTGGCGCTTCGGGTCTTGGAGACACGTGTAATTCAATCGAGTCCATTGTAAAAATTGAGCATAGCGCTGAGGAGCTCAACAGTTTGTTAAAAATAGCTGATGAGCAAAGCGCAGAGACGTTTAAACAGCTAGAATCCATTATCCAAAATATTTAAAAATGATTACTCAATTGAATGGGCATTTTTAGTAATCCAGAAAACACATTGTTTAGCTCATCTATGTCATGCAAATGAGCCCTGTTCTTAATGATGTTTTTGCTGCCCTGTAATATTTCTTCAATTGCAGAAGGCGGAATGCTCAAGTCGTACAACTTAAATCCTAGTTGCTCTGCAAGCCAATCCACACCAGCGGTTTGGGTGTTTTTCATTACGCTTTTTTCTTCTTTTGAGTTTTCAATAAAAATACGACACGCCGATGTTTTTTGAATAGCTGCCGCTATATCATTAACTAAAAATGCGGGTAAAATACTTGTGATAATGCTGCCTGGGCCAATAATAATTAAGTCGGCTTCTAAAATGGCGTTTACACAGCCCGGACCTGCAGGAACATTTTTTGATAGTGATACACTTTTAGGTAAAGAAGTCAGTGAATCAATTTCACATTCGCCCATTACTTTTTCATTGTTATTCAATTCAGCAACAAGGTCAGTGGGTACTTCTGTCATGGGTAAAACGGTTTCTGTATTGCCAAGCATAATATTAAAATGCGCAATGGCTTTGGTTGCAGATCCGGTCAGCTCCATTAAACCAAGTAGTGTTAAATTACCTAAACAATGATCAGCAAGTTGCCCTTGTGTAAATCTATGTTCGTAAATTGCGTTGAACGTAGATTTTTTACCTGCAAGCTGCAAACAGCAACGGCGTATATCTCCAAGCGCAATGGTTTCTTGTGAAGCTCTAATTTTACCTGTGCTACCACCATTGTCAGTGGTTGCGACAATAGCGGTTATATTACTACTCATTGGCTTAATTGCGCTTAAAACCTGAGCTAATCCGTGTCCGCCACCAATACACACTATTTTCATTTTTGAGCCTTTATATTTTTATTTATTTCACATGTAAGCTGCATTTATTATTCCAAAAGTTTTATAACAATTAACATGATGATTTATATTGTTTTTTAATCTATATTTAATTGAGCAAGGCCCGTTTAAAATTTCCCTTTTGCAAAACGCGATGCATATTGATGAGGAAAATGAGTGTGAATAAAACAGAACATCTGTGTGTATCTGAATTACAAAAACATTTAATAGATTTAGCTAATTGTGAGTACGGCGCTGATTTGTTGAATCTGTTGAGGTCGGTATTTGAGTCAAGGCTTAAGTATACTGACTGTATAATCATCAATAGGTACAAATATAGGTATTACGAGACAATAGCGACCACTAATGACCAGTTTAGTAATAAAATGTGGTCTGAGTGTTCTTTGTTTACACAAACAGCTGAGCATGGTTATGTTATATGCCAATACCCTCAACAAATTGAAGAGCTCGAATTTTCGATTTTATATTCAATTCAAACATTAAAACTAAAAAATTCTTTATTGTTTAGTGTGAACACACAATTTGATAAAGGCATATTTATTTTTACAAATGTAGATGCACAGCAGTGCGAACAACTTGTTAATTCAGACACAATCAAAATATTATTGCAGCAGGCGTTTTTTACGTTAATAAGTCAAATTAAGTTAGCTAAACAAACGAACAAAGCTTTATCGCTTATACATAAATTTACGACACTCTCTAGCCTATTTAAAGAGTATGGGTCAGAGTGGTTTTGGCGATTAAACCCGCTAATGGTATTTGAAAGTATTAATAATATTGAAACTATAGGGAATGTTTACGATCAGCTTTTTATTGGTCATAAAATTGAACACATCATTACAGATAATGAAAAGCAAAATACAGAAAAATGGCAGCAATTTAACCAGCTAATTGATGACCGTAACGATTTTCATAATTTTGAATTTGAGATTGAAGCCGATAAAAATTTTTGGGTCATATTAAGCGGTAAACCTCTTTATAATAAGTTAGGACACTTTTTAGGTTACATGGGGCTTGCAAAAAATATTACTATTTCTAAACAGCGCGAGTTTGAACTTCAGGCACAAACCTTAAAGGCAGAAGAAGCAAGCCAAACAAAATCTAAATTTTTGAGTGTGATGTCTCATGAAATTAGAACACCTATTCATGCCGTTATGGGTATGATTGAGTTACTACTTGATACAGAGCTTAGCCCCGAGCAACAGCAACTTGTTAATTATGCTAACTCTAGCACTGAGATCTTATACGGTCTAATAACTGATGTGCTCGATTTTTCAAAAATCGAATCAGGCACGGTTTCATGTCTAAAAAAACCATTTGATATAAAGCTACTAACTGAAAATATAGTAGGGCAGTTTAATATTATTGAAAAGTCAGATGATATTCTTTTTACAACGCACATCGATGAGAGCATCCCACAATACGTTGTTGGAGATCAGTACCGATTAGGACAAGTATTATTTAACATAATGAGTAACGCGTTTAAGTACACAACACATGGTCAAATAAATTTAAATGTAGTTTTACAAAATGAGCAGCTCGTTTTTGAAGTGAAAGACTCGGGTATTGGTATAGCTAAAAAGCATTTAGATTTAATTTTTAAGCCATTTAGCCAAGTGAATGACAGCATAAACCGCAAAAGTGAAGGGGTTGGTTTAGGGTTAAGTATTTCAAAAAATTTATTGGGCATAATGGGAGGAGACATAACAGTAGATACCCAGCTTGGCTTAGGTAGTACGTTTACTATTTCTATTCCATTTGAAGAGGCCCACGTTAGCGATATTGTTGATAATGTAATTTATACACAATCGGCACTGGCTATTTTAGTCGCTGAGGATAACAAAACAAATCAAGTCCTTATTAAGGCGTATTTAGAAAAGCTAAATCATAAAGTTACGCTTGCTAATCATGGGCGTGAAGCGATTGACTTATTTTCGCGTAAAAAGTTTGATTTAGTATTAATGGATATCATGATGCCTGAAATGGATGGTTTAACAGCAGCAGAATACGTAAGAGATGAATTAGTCAGCGATGTACCAATTTACGCATTAACCGCTAATGCAGAAAAAGATAATAAAGCATCCTGTTTTAAGGTGGGAATGAATAAGGTGCTTACTAAACCAATTAAATTTCAAGAACTCGAAGCTGCTTTAAAAGGGGTATTTCCACGTTGAAATAACGTAATTGGTGTGAAGACACTATAAAAAATAGAACTTAGGATAAGTTAAATTTTATAGTTTAAGATGATTTGTATTTTTAGCTTTAGCCCAACCCACTATTTAATTATTAACTTGCTGTTTGCTAATAAATTTATAAGGAATATTATGTTGTGATTCAATGAAACCGGACACCAATTTAGGTGGTATTATTACCACTCAAACAGAGGTGTTCTATGACAAAACAACGTCGCTCTTTTTCTCAAGAGTTTAAACTTGATTCAGCAAAATTAGTCCTTGATGAAGGATATTCATTCCCAGAAGCTGCTCGCTCACTAGAAGTCGGTGAAACAGCCCTTCGTCGCTGGGTTAAGCAATTACAAGATGAGCGTGGTGGCACAACACCAAACTCTAAAGCGCTTACCCCTGAGCAACAAAAAATTCAGGAGCTTGAAGCTAAAGTTAATCGACTTGAAAGAGAAAAAACAATTTTAAAAAAGGCTACCGCTCTCTTAATGTCAGACGAGATGAACAATATTCGTTGATTGGCCATTTAAGTGAGCATGAGTCTGTAGAAATGGTCTGTAGCGTGTTTGATGTTCCGCGTTCGAGCTTTTATGATTTTAAGCAGCGTGAGACATCAATTAAGCTTGAAGAGGTGCAACTTAGGTCGACGATTAATGAGTTATTTTCGCTCAGTCGTGGAGCTGCCGGTAGCCGCACGTTGGTGGCGATGCTAAAGGACGCAGACTTACCTGTTGGTGTCTTTAAGGTACGCCGTATCATGCGTGACCTGGAATTAGTCTGTAAACAACCAGGGCCTCATTCATATAAATTAGCGACGGTGGAGCGAGCAGACATTCCAAACATACTCAATCGTGAGTTTGACGTTGATGGTCCAAACCACATTTGGTGTGGAGATATAAGCTATATTTGGACGGGTAATAAATGGTCTTATCTGGCTGTTATTATCGACTTATTTGCTCGTCGCGTGGTTGGCTGGGCAATGTCTGATAAGCCTGATACTAACTTAGTTATTAAAGCATTAGATAGAGCATACGAGCAACGGGGCAGGCCATCTGGGCTAATGTTTCATTCAGACCAAGGCTGTCAGTACAGCGCCAAAAGGTTTCAACAAAGGCTGTGGCGTTACCGTATAAAACAAAGCATGAGTCGCCGAGGAAATTGCTGGGATAATGCCCCGATGGAGCGCCTATTTAGAAGTTTAAAAACGGAATGGGTTCCATCATTAGGTTATAGTAATTATCAAGATGCTGAAAAAGATATTAGCTATTATTTGATGAATTACTATAACTGGCACAGACCACATAGCTATAATCAAATGGTTGCCCCAGCTGTAGCAGAAGAAAAACTTAATTCACTGTCCGGAATTAGTTGACCACAACATTATGTTTTTTGCCTTTTTCAGAGTTTTTATTTCAGCCCTTGTTATACCAGTTATACTCATCTTAACTGCAACCAAAAGCTATGGGGTAGGATTTGAAACGTTGCCTAAGAAACAATTTAATGTCCTTTTATTCACAAAAAACGAAGGGTGGCATCATAAGTCTAAAACTAACGCCGTTAAAGCAATTGAAGGTTTAGCTAACAAACATCATTTTAATTTAGTTTGGCACGAAGAAAGTCATTATTTTAATGACAAATATTTAGCTAATGTTGATGTCGTGATCTTTTTACTAACCACGGGCGATATTTTAAACACTCAAGAGCAAAAAGCATTTGAGCAATTTATAAAATCTGGAAAGGGGTTTGTTGGAGTTCATAGTGCGTCTGATACTGAGTACGATTGGCCGTGGTATCAAAGGT
Source organism: Pseudoalteromonas sp. APM04 (assembly GCF_022809815.1). Taxonomy (NCBI): domain Bacteria; kingdom Pseudomonadati; phylum Pseudomonadota; class Gammaproteobacteria; order Alteromonadales; family Pseudoalteromonadaceae; genus Pseudoalteromonas; species Pseudoalteromonas sp. APM04. The sequence continues at coordinate 1,968,368 of NZ_CP094441.1, read as the reverse complement.
TAGTAGGGCGCTCTTTTAGTATTCACCCAGTTATTCAAACTGCAGTTTTAAGTAAAGTGGCCAATACTAGCTTTATTGGTTTAAATCATATGCCACAGCAAATGTTATGGACTGACGAATGGTACGAATTTGGTCCAGAACTGAGTAAATTAAACTATTTACTAACGGTAGATGAGCAAAGTTATAATCCACATGTTGACTGGGGCAATAATAAAATAGGTAAAGGTATGGGGGCATTTCATCCAATTTCGTGGTACCAAAACTATGACGGTGGCCGCTCATTTTATACGGCTCTTGGGCATACAAGCGCGGTTTATAACAGTGAGTTTTTGACCGAACATATTTTTGGTGGCATATACTGGGCTGCAACTGGGAAAGGCTTAAATAAGAAGTAATTATCTCACGTTTGAAAGTTTGATGAGCTTCTTTGGCTGTTTATCCTTACAGCAGTTTGATTATTGCTTTAGTTTGGTGAAGTTAAATATGTATGCGGTTTTTATTTATTAGCTTATAAACATTAAACGATGATTTATGCTCTCACTCAATGCTTTGCTGCCGCCTGATAACGTACATATCTGTTCATGGGCTATTTTCAGTATTTTATAACCAAAGCTCCTTTTTCAAATCTAAAGTAATCTATAGCAAAAAACCTCAACGTTACTGTGTGTATTTTGGTGATTTTGCAATTGTGCATTTATAATAACGTAATTTTTTAGATTATATGAACAACCAAAATTTAATTTTTATCAACAGGTTAGGGTTTTTGGCGGCTGAAAAACGCCCGTCTCAATAACTATTGTGAACATTTCTGATCTGTGTGATTGGTTCTTAATAAAGTTTGCCTCGGTTTTAAAACCGAGGCTATGTCATTATAGGTAACGGTTAACAATATTCTCAAGCAGTTCTTGGCGTCCTGATACCTGCTCTGGGTTTATATTTTGTCCATGTACTAAGGCTGAAAGGCTCTCAAGTGATTGCTCACCATTTAGAATGCTTTGACCTAGCTCTTCTTTCCAGCCAGCGTAACGTTTTTCAACAAAATCAGACAGCTCGCCACCTTCAATCATTGCTGCTGCATTGAGTAATGCTTTAGCCATTGTATCCATACCGCCAATGTGACCGATGAATAAGTCATCACGCTCACATGATTGACGACGAAGCTTAGTATCAAAGTTAAAGCCACCTGTTGTAAAACCGCCATTTTTTAAAATTTCATAAACGACAAGTGTGCATTCGGCTACATCGTTAGGGAATTGGTCTGTATCCCATCCGTTTTGCATATCGCCACGGTTAGCATCAATACTACCCATAATGCCTTCTGCGCAAGCAACGGCAATTTCGTGATGAAAGCTATGACCTGCAAGTGTTGCGTGGTTCGCTTCAATGTTTACTTTAATTTCGTTTTGTAAGCCATGCTTATGTAAAAAGCCTGCCACTGTTGCTGTATCGTAATCGTACTGATGTTTAGTTGGCTCTTGTGGTTTTGGCTCAATTAATAATGTGCCTTTAAAGCCAATTTTTTTCTTATGCTCTACCACCATTTTTAAAAAGCGTGCGTACTGTTCGCTTTCTTGTGCAAGGTCTGTATTTAGTAGTGTATCGTAACCTTCACGGCCGCCCCAAAGTACGTAGTTTTCACCGCCTAAACGATGTGTAATTTCCATTGCATGTTTAACTTGCGCTGCTGCATATGCATACGTATTAGGATTAGGGTTTGTTGCACCACCTGCACAAAAACGTTTGTTTGAGAATAAGTTAGCAGTACCCCACAGTAATTTTACACCTGTACGCTGCATTTCTTTTTCGATAATGTTTGCTATGTGCGTTACGTTATCGTGACTTTCTTGAAGTGTTTTACCCTCAGGGGCAATATCAACATCATGAAAACAAAAGTAGGGAACGCCTAGCTTTTCGAAAAATTCAAAGGCTACTTTTACTTTTTGTTCCGCAAGTTCTAATTGGTTGCCGACAGGTTGGATCCAAGGACGGTCAAACGTACCTTCACCAAAAATATCAAACCCTGTAGAACAAAAATTATGCCAATAACACGCTGCAAAACGAAGGTGCTCTTTCATTGTTTTACCAAGAACGACTTTATTTTCGTCGTAGTAACGAAATGCAAATGGGTTTTTAGAGTTTTCACCCTCAAATTTAATTTTTTCTACGTTTTTAAAAAATTGCTCACTCATGATGTGCTCCATTAATCTTATAATCGTGTATTAAAAGTATGTTTTTAGGCTGTGGTAAAGTGCTTTGTATGTCGTGTATTGCTGTGCGTAAAAGTCTTGCATGATTGGATCTGGCTTAATGATTTGCGTTACTTTGCCGTTAACACACACTTGTTGTGCTGGGAGTTGTGTTACTGCTATTCGGGCAAGTCTTGCAGCGCCAAATGCGGGACCAACTTCTGAGCCTTCTCGGTAAATTAGGGGGCGATTAAGTACACTTGCGATGATTTTTCCCCACAGTGGGCTTTTAGCACCACCACCAATGACGGTTACATCGTCAATTTGCGCACCAGCATCAAGCAGTACTTGTTGTCCATCGGCAAAGGCAAAAGCAACGCCCTCCAGTACTGCACGGCCAAGGGCTGCTGCATCGGTATCACTGTCTAAACCAAAAAAAACGCCTTTGGCATCTGGATTATTGTGCGGTGTACGTTCGCCAGTTATATAAGGCAAAAATATTACTGAGCTTGGTTTGCTAAAATCGCATTTGCTTACTTGCTCAAGCAAGGCACCTTCGTTTTCAAAACCAGTTAATTGAGTAGCCCAGGTTAAACAGCTTGCTGCGCTTAATACCACTGACATTTGGTGCCAGGTGTTTTCAATACAATGACAAAAAGTATGTACAGCACCTTCAGGGTTGGGTAGGTATTTTTCGTTGGCAACAAAGTAAACGCCAGACGTTCCTAACGATAAAAACGCTTGTTTAGGTTTTACTACGCCAACACCGGCAGCGCCTGCGGCATTATCGCCACCCCCTGCAACAACGGGTACTTGCTCCATTCCCCATTTAGTAGCAACTTGGGCTGTTAATTTGCCTGTAATTTGTGTGCCTTCATATAGGGTAGGCATGTGTTGCGCTGTTAAGTCGCAAGCACTAAGCATTTTTTGAGACCAGGCTCTTTTTTCAACGTCTAGCCACAGTGTGCCTGCTGAGTCAGACATATCTGATGCAAAATCACCGGTCATTAAAAAGCGTAGGTAGTCTTTTGGTAATAATACTTTGGCAACTTTTGCAAAGTTTTCTGGTTCAAGCTCTTTTAACCACACCAATTTAGGCGCAGTGAAACCAGGCATAGCTATGTTGCCGGTAATATTACGAGAATTAGGTTCGCGTTTTTCAAGCTCTACACATTGCGCGGCACTGCGCCCGTCGTTCCATAAAATGGCGGGGCGAATAATATTATTGTTTTTATCAAGCAGCGTAGCGCCATGCATTTGCCCAGATAGACCCACAGCCTTTACCAATTTTAATAATGCAGGGTGAGTATTTTTAAGCTCCTCAATTGCACTACATGTTGCAAGCCACCAATCTGTAGGGTTTTGCTCAGAAAAAAGTGGTGCAGGGCGTGAAACGCTCAAAGATCGACTTGCTTGAGCAAGCAATTGATCTTGCTCGTCTAAAATAATTACTTTTACACCTGAAGTGCCTAAATCGATACCAAGGAACATAATTGATGTACTTAAATGTTGTTTTAGTGTTAGCGCTAACATAGTTGATTTTATATTGTTAAGTCAAGCTAGTTTTTAAAGTATGCTTTATAATCAACATTTAAATTTGTTACATAGTTAGTAGTGATGAATTTCAGAATTCAAAAAATAAATTAAGGGAATAAATTTAAATTATTGGCTAAAGACGATCTAAATTCATTATATTTTCAATGGGCTAGAGCAAAAGGCCATTAATTTATTCAAAATTAAATGTAATATGCTGTTCGGGTTTATTTTTAAGTGTGTTAATGAAAAGGTATTTGTTGTATTTTTACTGACTTTGTTGGCGCTAACATCTGTTTTTATTTTGATTCTGTATTAATAGTAATTATTTAAAACACAATGCAAACAATATTAGACTTCGCCATTATGTATAATAAAAAATTAAAGTTAATTATAATAACCGATTGATTGTGAGTAGGTAATAAGAAATGGCCGACCTTAAAAGAGCAAGAATACAAGATGTAGCTGAAAAGGCGGGCGTATCAATGATGACGGTTTCGCGCGTGCTCAACCAAGACAAAAAAGTAAGCGACAAAACCCGCGAAAAAGTAATGGCGGTTGTTGAGCAATTGAACTACAGACCTAATGTGTCAGCTAGGCGCCTTGCTAGCACTAAGTCATTCTTTTTAGGACTGTTGTACGATAACCCAAGTGACTCTTACATAAGCCAGTTTTTATTGGCTGCGCTTAAAAAATGCCGCGCATTGGGCTACCACCTTGTTGTTGACGAAGCGCATAGCGATATTGACAAAACAATTGAATCGGTAAAGCAACTTATTGATGTTACACAGGTTGATGGCATGATTTTACTGCCTCCTATGTGCGACAACGAACAGGTTTTAGATGTGCTTACTAAAGCACAAGTACCATTTGTAAGAATAACGCCAGATACAAAATTAAATCGATCACCTTATATTTGCATGGACGATTACCAAGCAGCGTTTGATGTTACAGAGCATTTAATAAATCAAGGGCATAGCAAAATTGCACATATTATTGGCGACACTAAACAAGGTGTAAGCCGTTTGCGTTACCAAGGTTATTTAGATGCACTGCGCTCTAATAAAATAATAACGCCTCCTGAGTATATAGAGCAGGGCAGCTTTACTTATCAATCGGGTATGGAAGCAGCAATGAATTTACTTTCGCTTGATGATAAACCTACAGCTATTTTTGCTGCAAACGATGATATGGCAGCGGCCGTGATCTCAATAGCTCAAAAACAAGGCATTAACATTCCAAGCGAACTGTCGGTTGTTGGTTTTGATGACACTCAACTTGCAACCATAGTGTGGCCAAATATTTCTACGGTAAAACAGCCCATTAATGAAATGGCTGAGCTTGCCATTACTTTACTTGCATCGGGTCAGTATAACGATTTAAGCAATGTAAAAAGCGTAGACTTAAGGCATATTTTAGATTTTGAATTAATAGAAAGAGAATCAAGCTCAGCCAATAAAAACAACTAAACAAGCGATTATTTAGTGTTATGTAGACGATTTAGAAAATTTGCTTAAAGTTCGTATCTATACTTCTTTATGAGGCTCAATCAAAAAGAAGGCAATGCGTCTAATCAATTAACAGAATAGACGCAAAGGGTTGTAGTCCTAAGTTAAATAATTCATGACGGTAAATTATACGTTTTCTAATTTCGTTCCTTTGGTTTCAGTTACTAAATAAATAACAAAAAGTACTGATATAAAAGCAAAAAAAGCATATAGCGAATACGCAAGTGCAAGCCCTCCGCCAGCTAGCAGTATCGGAAAGGTCATGGTGACTAAAAAGTTAGCGAGCCATTGAGCAAGTCCTGCAACCCCTAAGCCTAATCCCCTTATGTTATTTGGAAATATCTCGCCGAGCATTACCCACATTACTGGACCCCATGAAAGATTAAAAAAGAATACATATAAGTTGGCCTGTACAAGTGCGGTAAAGCCCCAGTCGCCAAGTTGTAATTGTCCTTGAGGGTCTATAGTGCCGTTAGAAAATGCAACAACTAAACCGACAAGTGAGAAGGTCATGCCTATTGATCCAATTAGTAAAAATGGCTTTCTGCCTATTTTATCTATAAGCGATAAGGTAATGAAACAGGCTACCAAGCTGATTACGCCACTAATAATATTGATAAAAAGCGCATCTGATTCTGAAAAGCCAACTGCTTGCCAGAGTACTGCTCCGTAATAAAACACCACATTAATACCGACTAGTTGCTGTAGTATGGCAAGCCCAATTGAAATATAAAATACAGGTTTTAGGCTAAAAGTACCTGCCTGAAATAAGTTAGTTATTTTTGTTTTTTCGCTGTTACCTAATGACTGCCTAATTTCTTCCCACATTGACTTGGCGTTTTTAGCACCAAATAACTGTGATAAAGTTTTTAAGCCTGCTTGTTGTTTGTTTTTCATTGCTAAAAACCGCGGGCTTTCTGGAATAAAAAGTAAAGTGACTAAGAACATAGTTGCAGGAACTAGCTCTATCCAAAACATCCATCGCCACGTATCAAAGCCAAACCAAAGTACGTCGGTGGAGTTACCAGATATTTGTACTAATGAATAGTTACTTAAAAAAGAGAAAAATAATCCTAAAATAATAGCAATTTGCTGAATAGAAGTAAGCGTGCCACGTAAACGTGCTGGGGCAATTTCGCTTATATAAGCAGGTGTTATTATAGAGGCTGCACCTACTGCTAACCCACCAATTAAGCGATAAATTATAAACTCTCCCGACGCCCCTGCAATGCCTGAACCCCATGCACTGATAATAAAAAGAACAGCGGTCGCAAGTAATACCTTTTTACGACCAAAATGGTCAGCACTCTTACCTGCTATTAATGCACCAATAGCACAGCCTAAAAGCATACTTGCTACATTAAATCCTGTTACTACATTGTCTGAGTTAAAAGCACCTATAAGCCCATCAACTGTGCCATTAATTACACCGCTATCAAAGCCAAATAAAAAACCACCAATCGCAGCTACGCACGCAATAAAAAATATACGTAGCAAATTCTCATTTTCATTATTTGCTAATTTAATAGATGCACCACTGAGTGTGGGATCTGTTGCTGTATTTTCCATTTTATATTTCCTAAATTTTTATTATTTTTATAAAACAATGTTAGTCACTGTAAATTTATCTTTTGGTATTTTAATACCCTGTCCAGAGCCTACTGTTATAATTAAACGTCCTTTGTAGGCAACGGCAATGCCTTGCTCATTAATATATGAGAGTTTATTTTTAGGAATAGTAAATTTAATATCGTTTTTCGATTCGTTTTTTAGGGTAATGTGTTTAAAGCCCACTAATTGCTTATTTGGTGTTTTTATCGGCGCATCAGGCATAGAGACATAAACTTGAACAACATCGTCAGCTGAAAAACTACTTTGGTTAGTAATTGTTGTTGTTAGGTTTAAATCTCCTGAGTCTGCGCTTATTGAATGACGTGTGTTTTTATATTTCAAGTCAGCATAACTTAAGCCAAAACCAAACGGGTAAAGTACCTCACCTTCATAGTACTTATAGGTACGGTTTTTCATTGAATAATTCTTGAAATCAGGTAGATCAGATACAGACTTGTAAAATGTAATAGGCAATTTACCTGATGGGCTATAGTCGCCGTAAAGTAGGCTTACTAGTGCACTTCCGGCTGCTTCACCTGGGTAGAACCCTTGGATAATTGCGTCAATATTTTCGTTTTCCCAATTTAATGCCATTGCACTACCGCTCATATTTACAAGTACAATAGGTTTTCCTGTTTGCTTTAGCTTTTTAAGCAAATTAAGTTGGCTTTTAGGTAAATTAATATTGGTGCGATCTCCATGAGAAAACCCGTCTATTTGTAGTGGCATTTCTTCACCTTCAAGATTGGCACTAATGCCACCTACAAATACAATTACATCCGCTTCATTGGCATTATTTAGTGCCTGTTGTGTAAGGCTTTGAGGGTTTTTCAACCAAGTAAGACTAGCCGTTGGATTAATAACATTACTATGCCAAAAGTGGTTAAATTTAGATTCAGCGTTTAGCTGGTAACTTTGATTTTTTTCAAGTGTTATAGCGCCATTAACGCTCTGCCCATTAAGTGTGAAATCAACGTTGTTTGATTTAAAATGATACTCAGCAGTTTCTTGGGGTTTAATGATTCCGGTCCATTTTACAGCAAATTCTTGTTCTATAGAGTTATCAATAGGGGAGCGCTCCCAGCTAAAATCTAGATTTTTTTCTATTTCACGCTTTACAGGTTGGCGGTCAAAATTACTTGAAGGATAGTATTGTGCAATTAATCCCGGTTGCATTTGATTATTATGATCTAGATGAAAAAAATGCTTTGCTTTAATAGGTTGGTAATGTGTATAAACTTCACCGGTAATACTTGAGCCTGCAGTATATGTAAGGTTATTTTTACCCAAACGTTGTTCAAATGCTAGTTTTGGTGTTATTGGAACTATTGGCATACCATTGTAGTTGCCTAATAAGATAGCTTCGTTATCAGCATTTGGACCTATAAGGGCTACTTTTTCATTTCCCTTTAATGGTAATACTTGCTCATTTTTTAAAAGTACTAATGATTTTTGAGCTGCTTCTTGTGTTAAAGCTAAATGCTTATTAGAGCCTACAATATCTATAGAAGTGTCTGAATAAGGCACATTTTCGGGATTGTCAAACATGCCAAGTTTAAAACGGGCATACATCAATCGTTTTAAGGCTTTATCAACATCTTTTTCTTCTACTAAACCTTCTTCTACTGCTTGCGATAAGTAACTGTATGTATTGCCATGATGATCGCCGCAATTTAAGTCAGTACCGGTTTTAAGGGCCATTGCAGCTGCTTTAGCCTCAGTATTTACGATGTTATGTGACTTTACATCGTAAAAATCTGCAATAGCACCACAGTCCGATACAATATAGCCATCAAAATTAAATTCATCCCTTAGTTTATTTTGAATAAGCTCCTTGTTTCCACAAGCCGGTGTGCCATTTACGCTATTGTAAGCACACATTACAGATGCAACTTTTGTTTGTGCAATGACATCTTTGAATGCAGGGAGGTAGGTTTCAGCTAAGTCTTTCTCGGATGCTGTATAGTCGTCGCTATGCCTTGAAACTTCTGGGCCGCTATGTACTGCATAGTGCTTAAGTGTTGCAACTGATTTTAAATATTCAGCATTGTCGCCTTGCAAACCATTTATAAAATTAACTGCAATACGCGTTGTTAAGTATGGGTCTTCACCGTAAGTTTCTTGCCCGCGTCCCCATCGTGGATCTCTAAATATATTAATATTTGGCGACCAATAGGTAAGGCCTGTGTACATAGAACGGTTATTTTCGGCTAAAAAAGCATGATGTTTCGCTCTGCCTTCATCAGAAATTGCGGTACCAACTCTTAACATCAAGTCTTCATCAAATGTAGCAGCAAGACCAATTGCTTGCGGGAAAACTGTTGCTTTCCCCGCTCTTGCAACACCATGCAGCGCCTCGTTCCACCAATTGTATTCTGGTATGTTTAAGCGCTCAATTGCTGGGGATTTATCAAATAGTTGAGCAACTTTCTCCTCTAATGTAAGCCTTGTTACTAAATCGTTTACGCGCTCATCAATAGAGGCTGATTCGTTTAAATACAGTGGAGGGGGCTGCATCGATTGTTCATCGTTATCGCAACCTACTAATACAGCAAATGCAGTAAGTACAAAAAGACTTTTTATATTTTTATTAACCATTGTTATCAACTCTTTATTTGTGTGTGATAAAAATAAATTAACAAAGGAAATTATTAACGTCGTCTAAGTGTAAGTTAAATATGAATTTGAACGTATAGATACACGTATTAACGTAAATTTATACATCTCTTAAAGATAAAAACAGTTAATTTTGTTAATATATTGTTTATTTTAAGCTTTCTTTTATAAGCTATTGATTTTCATGGTTAATATATCAAGATGACAGTATTTAAACTCAGCGTCATGTTCAAATAAAAACTAATTTTGGCGTTCAAATAGATGTATTTGTGGTTAGTTAGGCGATTTTAGCCGCTATTTATCTGATTCTAGCTTTGCATGATAACCACACACACTAAAAGGGTTGAAATTTAAAAAATACGATCAGTACTTTTTGAACTTCAATGAGGGAAATTAGAATGATAAAAAAACCGAACAGTACATTTAAGCTGTCCGTAATTGCATCTGCGATTATTGCAACGTCTTTATCCGGCAACCTATATGCAGCTCAAGAAGATGACAAAAAAAAACAACAAGACGAAGATATTGAAGTAGTAATAGTTCAAGGAACACGTTCAAATTTAATCAATGCACAGAATATGAAACGTGAAGCTGAAACCGTTCTTGATGCTATATCTGCAAAAGATATTGGGTCTCTACCGGATAGAAGCGTCCTTGAGGCAATAACCCGTTTACCGGGTGTTTCTATTGAACGATTTGCTGCTGCAAACGATCCTGATCACTACGGCGTTGAGGGAAGCGGTGTTGTTGTTAGGGGATTAACGCACACACGAAGCGAGTTTAACGGTCGTGATACGTTTACTGCCGATTCAGGGCGAGGGTTAAGTTTCCAGGATGTTCCACCTGAATTAATGGGTTCTGTTGAGCTGTTTAAAAATCAGTCGGCAGATATGATAGAGGGCGGCATTGCAGGCACTGTGAATCTAGTGACGCGAAAACCTTTTGATGCAGAAGGGCGTGTAGTTGCTTTTACACTAGATGCCAGTTACAGCGAATTTGCAGACGAAACAACGCCGTCATTTTCTGGCTTATACAGCGATATATTTGATTTAGACTCTGGCAGGCTCGGCGTACTTGTCAATTACTCGAACTCAGAGTTAAAAGCTCAATCAGACGGTGCACAAATAGGCCGTTACGAGCCACAAAATGAACTGGTTAATGGGCAGGCAGTGTTTGTTCCGCGAACAACACGTTTAACCAGAAAAGAAGATGATAGAAAAAGGGAAGGTTTTGCCGGTGCGCTCCAGTTTGAAAACGAAAGCAGAACGTTACTAGCAACAGCTCAATTTATACGTTCTGATTCGTCATTAGCATGGACTGAGCATGCGATTGAAATGGCAGATGATGCTGTAATCAACGATTTAGTTGCTCTTGAAGGAACCGAATTTGAAGTAACAGAACAAGGTTTGTTTGAGTCAGGTTTTATCACATCTAACGCAGGTTGGCGCGGAAATGATGCAGAGCGTCAACCATCTGGCGAGTTTGGTGCTCAGCATGCCATGGTTACCCGCTTTAGAGATCAAGATAATTTAGTTGACGATTATGGCTTTAATCTCAAATATCGACCAAACGATACATGGTCGTTTAATTTTGATGCCCAATATGTTGAATCCACTTCTGAAATTTTTGACTTTTCAATCATGGGAGCAACAAGAGCTGTAGTAGGCATAGAACAAAATGGTAATAATTTACCAGATATCACATTGCTAGATCCGGCTAATAATGACGACGCTGGTTTTTTTACTGACCCAAATAATTATTTTTGGCGCAGTGCTATGGATCATATCTCTGATAATGAAGGTGACGAAGTCGCTTTTGCAGCTGACACACAATATACATTTGATAGCGGTTTTTTTACCAGTGTTAAAGTAGGCGCTCGTTATGCTAAACGCGACCAAACAACACGCCAGTCTACTTATAATTGGGGGTGGTTATCAGAAGCATGGGCAGGTAATGGTAATGCATGGTTTGATGCCGAAGGTGATGAACTTGGTGCAAGCTTAAACAATAGCTATGAGCAAATTACATTTGATAATTTTGCAAGAGGTGGTGTGCTAAACGTAGCATCTGAAGGTGCCTTTTTGTTTCCTAGCGAATCTTTAGTTAAAGATTACGCTAATGCTGAATCAGCGTTTGCATCTTTGTCGCCAAATTGGCAGCGTTTATCAAGCCGCGGTGACACAATAGGTAACTTTTTAAATAACGAGATTAATGAAACCTCTGAAGTTAATAATGCTTTTTACATCAAGGGTAATTTTGAGGGTGAATTAGGCAGCATGTTTTACAGCGGTAATGTGGGCCTTCGTTATGTAAAAATTAAAAATGAAACTGATGGTTTTTTAACATTTCCAGATACAGTGGGTGACGTTAATGACCCTTCGGATCCCGATAACTTTTTACCATCTGAACAAGCCGCCTTTGGTAATGCTGGATTTACTGAGCAAACAGCAAGCAGTGAATATACGAATATTTTGCCAAGCTTAAACGTTAAACTTAATTTAAAAGACGATTTAATTTTGCGATTTGGTTTTTCAGAAGCCATTGCATTACCTGATTTAGGAAACTTAAGAAACTTTGTAAGCATAACACCGGAAGATTTGGTGATTACTTATGATGAAAGCTCTGATGATCGACAAATTACTGATGCTCGTTATTCTCGTTATACGGCAAATTCAGGCAATCCATTCTTAAAACCAATGGAGTCGTATAACTACGATTTAGCGCTTGAATGGTATTTTTCTGAGGGAGTGGGGTCACTTACAACATCATTTTTCTATAAAGACATGAGTAACTACTTTATTAATGGTTCAGTGGATAGAGAATTTACTAATAATGGCGCAACACAGGTGGTACAAGTAAACGGTGCTACCAATGGTGATGAAGGTTCTGTGCAAGGGTTTGAACTGGCTTACCAGCAGTTTTACGACTTTTTACCTGGTGCCTTTAGTGGCATTGGTATGCAATTTAACTATACCTATATCGAGGAAGAAGGATCGCCAAATGCAGGGCTATCGCCAGATAAACCTGACTCAACAGAAGGCGATAATGTGGCATTTGAAGGATTACCTCTTGAAGGGCTTTCTAAGGATAATATCAATTTAGTCGCTATGTATGAAAAGTACGGTGTTAATGCGCGTTTGGCATACAATTGGCGTTCTGAATATTTATTAACAAGTAAAGACGTTATAACGCAGCTTCCCATTTATAATGAGGCAGGAGGCCAACTTGATGGGTCTGTCTTTTATAATATCACTGAATCGTTTCAATTAGGTCTGCAAGCCACTAACCTAACTAACGAGGTTGCCAGAACTTCAATGCAAATAGACAATGATAACAATCGAGTGTCTCGCTCTTGGTTTGCCAATGAGCGTAGGTTTAGCATTATTTTGAAAGGTAATTTTTAACCCTCTTAATAAAAGCACGCGTTATTTTTTTATTTCGCGTGCTTTATTTTTTTTAGGTAAATATTATGAATGATGCAAATAATATAAGATCGATTGTTATTGTAGGTGGTGGTTCAGCAGGTTGGATGACCGCCTCTGCATTAGCTAAGGTAATTGGCTGCGATAATTGTCAAATCACTTTAGTGGAGTCTGCAGAAATAGGTACTGTATCTGTAGGCGAAGCTACAATCCCACAAATTCAATTATTTAATACCATACTTGATATAGATGAAACTGAGTTTATACGTTTTACTAATGCGACGTTTAAATTAGGTATAGAATTTATAGATTGGAAGGAAAAAGGACACCGTTATTTTCACCCATTTGGAAATTATGGCACTAATATGGAGGCACTGCCTTTTCATCACTTTTGGTTGAAAATGCAAAATGATCCTGAATTTTCCGACTTATCTAGCTACTCACTTGCATCGGTTGGTGCGTATGCAAATAAATTTATGCATCCGCCAACTCAGCAAAACAGCGCGTTAGCAGGTATTAATTATGCTTATCATTTTGACGCAACACTTTATGCTAAATTTTTAAGAAATTATGCCACAAGCAGAGGAGTGTGTCGTATTGAGGGTAAAGTTGACGAGGTAAACCTAAACCCAGTTTCAGGGGAAATTGAATCGTTAGTTCTTAATGATAATACGGTATTAGATGGTGATTTATTTATCGATTGCTCTGGTTTCAAGGGCTTATTAATTGAGCAGGCTCTGAAAACTGGATACGAGGATTGGACTCATTTATTACCGTGTAATAAAGCGATTGCAACGCCGTGTTTATCAAAAAAGGCACTTAACCCTTATACTCAGTCTACAGCACAAAGTGCAGGTTGGACGTGGCGAATACCACTGCAAAACCGAGTAGGTAATGGGTATGTATATTCAAGTGAATTTATGAGCGATGATAAAGCATACGCTTTACTTTTAAATACAATTGAATCTGAAGCTTTAGCAGATATTAACCAGCTGCAATGGGTAACGGGTATGCGCAAAAAGAGTTGGAATAAAAACTGTATCGCTATTGGTTTATCAGCAGGTTTTGTAGAACCGTTAGAATCAACCGGTCTGCATTTGATTCAATCGGCGATAGCAAAATTAATGACATTATTCCCTAGTAAAGATTTTACACAGTGTGATATTGATTTATTTAATCAGCAAACTGAGACGGAATATCATCGTATACGTGATTTTATTATTTTACATTATAAACTAACAAATAGAGATGACAGTGAGTTTTGGCGTTATTGCAAAAACATAGAAATGCCTGATTCGTTGAAGCAAAAAATAGAGATGTTTAGTGAAAATGGTCGTATTTTTAGACATGATAACGAGCTATTTAACGAAACATCTTGGCTTGCAGTTATGCACGGTCAAGGGATTAAACCTAAAAGCTATCATCCATTGGTTGATAGGCTATCCCGAGATGAAATAAAGCGTAGGCTTAAAAATATAGAGTCGGTTATTAGCCGCTCTGCTGATGTTATGCCTGATCATGAGGCGTATATTTTAAAAAACTACACGCGCTAGCTTTAGGGGTTTAACTCGAATTTTTGCTTTGGCTTTCCCAATATTCTTTTCTAAATTGAGTGGGTGTTACGCCCACAAGTTTTTTAAAAAATGTATTGAAAGTTGCTTTGCTGTTAAATCCTGCTTTATCCATAATGTCTAACATGGTCACTGTTTTATTTTCTTCTAAAAGTAACAGCCGTTTACTTTCTTCAACTCTGTAATAATTTATAAACTCAAAAAAGTTTTTACCAAAGTGTCTATTAATTATAGATGACAAGTTTCTTGCTCCCATACTTAACTGACTTGCTAGGTTATCAAGTGTGAGTAAATGGTTTAAATAAGGCTTATTTTGTAGCAAATAGCTTTCGATTTTTTGTATTTTTTCGGGTTCAAACGAATCTGGAGCTTTATGTTGTTCAGCTGTTAGTTCATCGTCAATACCCTGAAATATTCTTGAATTACCAGCACTAAAGTAGATTAAGCTTGTGATTAATAAAAGAATTGCATAATTAGCTGTAAGCCCAAGTAATTCATGGTCAACTAGAATACCTATCTCGTAAGACATAATAATACCCAAAGAGACAAATATTGAATTTAGGTGTACTACTAAAAAACCAATCACAAGGAATTTAAGCCAAGTTAGGTCGACACTCTCAAGCTCTGCAAACTCATTTTTAATGTTTTTTTGGTATTTTTGTAACTCTAAAAAACATAAAACGCTAATTGAAAATCGAAAGCACTCCCGAAAAAAATAAATAGCTCGGTCAATAAATGCTGTGGTTTCAATTGTGTCATTTTTAAGTACATCTAATTTGATGCTATTTTCTATCATAAGCCAATCAACAGTGAAATAAGCGGCATAAAAAATGAACGGTATGAATAATAGCGAATCGCGTTTTTTTAGCTGATAGTTTTTGTTAACTAACGATTTGATATAAAGCAGAAGCAAAGGGACTTCCAACCAAAAAGCTAATCCAAATGTGTAAAATAGATTTGGAGATAAACTCAACGCAAACGCCCGAAATGCCTCACCAAAGTTAATAAGGTTATCCGTAGGAATTGCAGCTTGAGTTAATAAAAAGCAAGCAAGTAAATAGTTACTAAGTTTATTACCCTTTTTTAATGTTACTAAAAATACACTAAATGATAAGCATATAAAAATGGTAAAAATTAAAGCGAGATCGTGAGTGTTAAAAAGTACTTCTTTCACAATTTAATACACCTTTATTAAAATTTTTGTTTGGTACACGTGTGTTCTCATTGTCGTTGTATGTTATCTAATAATCTCTAATATTTAAAATAGCCGGGCGTTCAAATAGAGTAAATTGCGTGCATTTATACGCTTAAAACCTCTATTTGAACGACATTATGCCGCATTTGTTATAAAACTGTTTGCCACACTAACAAAGTATCAGGTTATTAGATTAATGAAATTAACTTATTCTTCATTTTTACTTGGCTCTTTTATGAGCTTTGCGTCTGTTAACACAGTTGCTAAAAACGATATAACACTTTGGCCAACTCTTGAACCAGCAATAAAAAAAAATGCAGAGTTGGAAACACGTATTACCCATTTAATAAGCCAAATGTCACTAGAACAAAAAGTGGGTCAAATGGTACAAGCAGAAATAACCTGGGTAACGCCTCAAGATGTAAAAAAATATCATTTAGGATCGGTTTTGAATGGTGGTGGAACATTTTTACACAATAACCGTAATGCGAGTGTATCTGATTGGGTGTCTTTTATGGACGAGCTTTATTTAGCCTCAATGGATACATCACAAGGCGGTTTAGCTATTCCCGTTACATATGGCATTGATGCAGTACACGGCAATAACAAATTTATTGGTGCTACTTTATATCCACATAACATTGGATTAGGTGCAACACGTAACCCAGATTTAATTTATAAAATTGGAGAAGCCACAGCGAAAGAAGTTTTACTTGCAGGTATAGACTGGACATTTGCCCCAACACTTGCCGTTGCAAGGGATGATCGATGGGGGAGGACCTACGAAAGTTATTCTGAAGACCCTGAAATAGTTGCCAGCTATGCTAAAGAGATGATTGAAGGCCTTCAGGGGAAAGTAAACACAGCTAACTTTTTAGATGACGATCATATTTACTCTACCGCAAAGCATTGGGTCGGTGACGGAGGTACTTATCAGGGCATTGACCAAGGTGACAACCAAGAAAGTGAAATTGATTTAATTAAAAATCATGCGGCGGCATATTTGCCAGCTCTTAAAGCCAGTGTGCAAAGTATAATGGCCTCTCATAATATGTGGAATGGCTTGCGCTTACACGGCAGCAAATATCTCCTTACCGATGTTTTGAAAACGCGACTTGGTTTTGATGGTTTTATAGTGGGTGATTGGAATTCGCACAGTAAAATACCCGGATGTAGCAATGATAGCTGTCCGCAGGCTGTTAATGCCGGACTAGACATGTTTATGGTTGTAGAAGATTGGAAGGCTTTTATAGGTAATACAGTAGACCAGGTTAAAGATGGAATTATCCCTGTTGAACGTATAGACGATGCAGTTAGGCGTATTTTACGCGTTAAAATACGTTCGGGGCTATTCGATAAAGGGCTCCCATCAACACGTAAATATGCTAACCAAAAACAATTATTAGGTGCTCCTGAGCACAAAGCAATTGCTAGGCAAGCAGTTAGAGAATCGTTAGTGTTGTTGAAAAATAATAATAACCTTTTACCACTTAACCCAAATAGTGAGGTATTAATTGCGGGTGATGGTGCTGAAAATATGAGTAAGCAAACGGGTGGTTGGACAATTAACTGGACAGGCGAAGGTAATGTTAAATCTGATTTTCCAGGGGGAACGTCAATTTTTGATGGTATAAAGCAAGCGGTAAACAAAGCGGGCGGCAATGCGGTACTAAGCCCTGATGGTAGTTTTGATGTAAAACCAGATGTTGCCATTGTTGTGTTTGGTGAAAATCCGTATGCAGAGTGGATTGGCGATCTAAAATCAATTGCTTATCAGGCTCATTCTCACCGTGACGCCAAATTAATCGAGTCATTAAAATCACAAGGTATAAAAGTTGTATCGGTGTTTTTATCGGGCAGACCTTTATGGGTAAACAGAGAAATAAATGCATCAGATTCGTTTGTAGCAGCTTGGCTACCTGGTAGTGAAGGTGTTGGTGTAGCTGATGTTTTGTTTAAAGATAATGAGGGCAATATTCAATTTGACTTTAAAGGTAAGCTTTCCTTTTCATGGCCTAAATATGCATCACAAGTTGTATTAAATCGTTACGATGAAAACTATGATCCACTTTTTGCGTATGGATTTGGGTTAACCTATAAAGATAATGTGATGCTTAATAAATTAAGTACAAAGAATGACTTTATTTTTGAAACACCTGTCAACACCCCTTATCAAATAATGCAAGGAAGAGCGAAAGGGGACTGGAATTATCAATTGCAGTCGGGTGGACAAACAAAAGACATCCACACGCCATCAGGAAATATTAAAGGCTTAACGATGATTGAAGCCGATAAAAATATTCAAGGTGATGCAAAAGAATTTACGTGGAGTGGTGCTAATAATGCTTCTGTACTGATTAGCTCATCCTGGTACCGAGAAGATCTATCTCAATATTTGAACAATAAAAGCGCGCTAACGTTTGATGTGAGAGTCGAAACCCCTCCTAGAAATGAACTTTATGTTCAAATGGGATGCACAAAAGGTAAATGCGCAGAGCTGAATATTTCGCCCATGCTAAAAGAGTTTAAATTGAACACCTGGAATACCGTTTCTATAGATTTATTATGCTTTGCTAAAAGTGGAGTGGAGTTTGAACGCTCGAGTGCCCCCTTTGTGTTAACAAGCGAAGGCGCAGCTAAAATACGAATTGCTAATGTTCAATTTGAACCCGATGCGCAAAAAATGGCCACTTTAAAGTGCAGTGAATAATAAACAAGAGCACTTATTATATCTCAATAGTAAGCGCTCTATTTTTTGCTTCGACATTATTTATACGAAAGGGTCATATGAAACATATTATTTTATCGTTACTGCTACTGAATGTGCTTGCTCTGACCTCTTGCTCGGTATTAGTAAAAAATAATCCTAGTAAATTAAGTAAGTTATCCTCAACTCAGCAAATTGCAATTAATCAATTAGGCTACTTAAATAAAAGTGAAAAAATTGCTGCAATACCGAACGTAACAGCTTCGCAATTTGATGTAATTAATGCGAAAACGAACAAAGTGGTTTATACCGCTCAGTTGAGCGCAGCTAAAATATGGACTCTTTCTGGCAATGATAGTCACAAGCTTGCCGATTTTTCTGAAGTTGTCACTTCGGGTCACTATTTTTTGCGTGTAAAGGGTGTTGCAGATTCTTCATTATTTCGAATTAGTGATGATGTTTATGATTCACTTAGTAAAGCCGCTTTAAGATATTATTATTTGAACCGCTCTAGTACTCCTATAGAAGAGAAGTTCGCGGGAATTTATGCAAGACCAATGGGTCATAAAGATGACATTATTGGCTATCATCCCTCTGCTGAGCTAAGGTACAAAGGCAAACGAATAGACTCACAAAAAGGATGGTATGATGCAGGCGACTATGGCAAGTATGTTGTTAACTCAGGTATTAGCACTTATACACTGCTTGCAGCGTTTGAACATTACCCTGATGTTTATAAAAAACAAACCCTAAACATACCTGAATCTGAAGATAACGTTCCTGATATTATAAACGAAGCCCTATGGAATCTTGAATGGCTAATCACTATGCAAAGCGATGATGGGGGTGTATATCATAAGCTAACAACTCGTGAATGGCCAGGGAATGAAATGCCACATGAAGATCAACGCCTACGCTTAATGATAGGGAAATCAACAGCAGCAAGCCTTAATTTTGCAGCTACGCTTTCCATGGCTAGCCGGGTAATTGAACCTTACTACCCCAATAAGAGTAAGCAATATTCAAATGCAGCCATAAAAGCATGGCGTTGGGCGCTTTTAAACCAAACACAATATTATGAGCAACCAAGTGATATTAAAAGCGGTGAATATGGAGATCATTATTTAAAGGATGAATTTGCTTGGGCCGCTGCAGAGTTATTTATAACCACTAAAAATAAAAACTTTTACACTATTTATAAAGAGATAAATATTGATTACGTGGCTCCAGCGTGGCGAAATGTATCGTACCTTTCTTTGAGTAGTTTGCTGTTTAAAGCAAAGGACTTATTATCTAAACAAGAATACGAAGCCCTTAAAATAAAGCAAAATGACTTAGCTGATATATATTTGAACCAACATAAAAGCAGTCCATACAATGTTGCTATGCAAAAATCAGACTTTGTATGGGGGAGTAACTCAGCCGCGTTAAATAAAGCGATGGTTTTGCTACAAGCCGCTCAGATAAATAAAAATAACGATTATAAAAATGCAGCTCATGGACTTGTCGATTATGTATTAGGGCGAAACCCTACGGGGTACTCTTTTGTTACTGGGTTTGGCACTAAAACACCTTTGTATCCACATCATCGAATTTCACACAGTGATAATGTTGTTGCACCTGTACCAGGAATGCTTGTAGGTGGCCCTCATTCAGGACAACAAGATAATTGTAACTACCTATTCAATGAGCCAGCAAAATCATACGTTGACGATTGGTGTAGCTTTTCAACTAACGAGGTTGCGATTAATTGGAATGCGCCACTTGTGTATGTACTTGGTGCGCTCTCTGACTAGCAACTTTATAAGTTTTAATTTGCACAACTCAGTTGATTCTATTTATTGACCCAAGGAAAGCGCTATAAAAGTAGGGAGAAGATTTTCTTGAGTTTATATTTTTTGAATTGGTACGACTGCCTGAATTTGATTTACAGACCCTTGGACCGGGTTATTAAGGATAGGTAGAGCTTTTTCTTGAGTTTATATTTATTGAATTGGTACGACTGAGTGGATTTGAGTTACTGACCCTTGGGCCGGGTGGTCAAGAGTAGGTAGTGCTTTTTTTTGAGTTTATATTTTTGAATTGGTACGACTGAGTTGATTTGAGTTACTGACCCTTGGACCGGGTTATTAAGAGTGGGTAGTGCTTTTTCTTGAGTTTATATTTTTTGAATTGGTACGACTGAGTGGATTCGAACCACCGACCCCTACCATGTCAAGGTAGTGCTCTAACCAACTGAGCTACAGTCGTACAATTTTTGAGGTTTTACTTAAATATTGGTACGACTGAGTGGATTTGAGTCACTGACCCTTGGACCGGGTGGTCAAGAGTAGGTAGTGCTCTTTCCTTCAATTATACATTTCATTAATATTGGTACGACTGAGTGGATTTGAGTCACTGACCTTTGGACCGGGTGGTCAAGAGTAGGTAGTGCTCTTTCCTTCAATTATACATCTGATTAATATTGGTACGACTGAGTGGATTTGAGTCACTGACCCTTGGACCGGGTGGTCAAGAGTAGGTAGTGCTCTTTCCTTCAATTATACATCTGATTAATATTGGTACGACTGAGTGGATTCGAACCACCGACCCCTACCATGTCAAGGTAGTGCTCTAACCAACTGAGCTACAGTCGTATTACTATATTTAAGTAAGTGTTAATTGCTTAACAACGGCCGCTAATATATAGCGTGGGGCAGGTCGAATCAAGCACGTTTCGTGTTTTTAGGTTTATTTGCCGTTTTTTTATTCATATTGGGCTGATTTCACACGTTTTATAAAACTCTTGCCACCAAATAACATGCTGTTTAGCTGAGCTTTTCAATTGATTTAATAAATTGGTATTTGAGTTTGCTTTAATCAGCTGATTAATTTCATTATTTGTTACACGTTCTTGGTACCACAGTTGATTTAATAAAGGCTGAAGCACTTCAAGAAAACCAATGAGTTGTGCTTGGTAAGGTTGAATTTGTGAAAGATAGAACTTTTGAAATATATTATTCATTATTTTAGCTTTATCTTTGTTTTTACCCACTGGGCATAGGGTGCTTAAATTGATGTTATGCACCAACCCCGTGGCGATTTTATTTAGCCTTATTTGTTGCCTGACAGATTTAATTAATGATTGATTAAACCTATATTTATTAAGCGTTTCGAGTGCTTGGTATATTGCATCTGTGTTTATTTTGTCAAATTGAGCCTGAGCTAATTGCGCTTTAATAGCAGTAAGTTTACGCATAGCCTCAATCGTGTCGCTAAAGCCTGCTGGTTCTTTACTTAATTCTGAAGCGGTTAGTGACCACGTGCGGTTGAGCTCTGGTTCCTCAATAAGGGCTGCATTAAAGTAATATAGTAAATCAGCTTGTTTTTGATTTTTTGCTTCACTAATTTTTTTATACGTTACTGAGGATTCATCGAGGGAGGCTAAGCAGCTGTTGGCGTGTTGAATAAAGTCTATTTGATATTTCAAACGCCCTGCAGCGGTTGCTGTTTTACCCAGTTGGTTGTTGTGCTCACTTATTACCACATTTAAATTGCAGCTGCTGATCCCGGCAAGCTCAACTATACCCAGTGTTATTTTACTGTTGTTGAGTTCGGTTAACGGCTTTAATTTGAGTGAGTTAAGCGCTGGGAGGTCTTCTGATTTGTTATCGGTTATATTTTCAAGGCGTTTTATATAGGTGTTGTTTGTATTACTGGGGGCCTCTGTGCAAGCACTTAGCATAGTAACGGTTAGTATTAGTAACACGCATACTAATACTAACTGCTTTATGTTATTTAAATTAAGCTTGTTGGCTAATAAATGGTTCATGTTTAAAGCGCTTACTAACGGTTATCATTAACAAAATGGCTGCAACGGTGAGCCCGACAATTATACCAATCCAAAATCCGTGCGGCCCCATTGCCGGCACAATTATATCTGTTCTTGCCAATACGTAGCCTAAGCTAAAGCCGATTAACCAATACGAAATAAACGTGATGTAAGAAATAGGGGCTGTGTGTTTTAATCCTCTTAAAATGCCATTTGCTGCAACTTGCAAGGCATCGGGTAGTTGATAAATACAGGCTAAAATCATAATTGAGGTCGCAAGGGCAATAACCGCAGGGCTGTCTGTGTATAGCTGGCTTATCACATCACGACCTATAAATGTTATAAACGCTAAGAACAGTGCGATTAATATAGCCAGTAGATAACTTGTCGATACGGCTATTTTTAACTGTTCAAACTTGTTCTGACCATACAAGTTACCAATTCGAATGCTAATGGCAATAGAGAGGCTTAGCGGCATCATAAACAGTAACGCGGTAACACTTGCTGCAATTTGATGCCCTGATACAGCAACCGCTCCTAAGTGGGCAATAAAGAGTGGAATACATGCAAAAAGTGTTACTTCAAAAAAAGTAGCCAAAGAGATAGGAATACCTAATTTTGTAATAGTGGCGATGGTCGTTATATTTGGTTTTTCAAACGGTGTGAGCAGCCCTTTGGCATCTATCTTTTTACTCATTTGGCAATAAGTGACCTGTGCTAATGCCATCACTGTTAAAACAATAGCTGTTGCTATACCACAGCCAGCTCCGCCATAGGCGGGAAGGCCAAATAAACCATTTATGAAAATGTAGTTAGCAGGAATATTAACGGCTAATCCGAGTAAGCTAATATAAAAGGCCGGTTTTGTCATGCCCATGCCTTCGGTCATGTTTCGGTAGGTTGTAAAAAATAAAAATCCAAACACCCCCCATTTAACAAATTGAATATAGTCGAAAGCGAGGCTCGCAATAGCCGGGCTTGTATCTAGCTGTAATATTATAATGTTTGCCAAGTAGGCAATACTAAAGCCTGTAATACACAGTAAAACGGTTAAATATAAAGCTTGTTGAAAATAGTGGCTTATGCCTTTTTTGTCATTGGCGCCGGCAAATTGTGCAATTATGCCAGTTAGTGCTAACAAAATACCTTGCAACGCTAAAAGTAGTGGGTTCCAAATACCAGTAGCAATAGATAGCGCAGCTAGGTCGGTAGGGCTGACCTGACCTGCCATTATAGTGTCGACCACCGACATTAATATAAGGGTAACTTGTGCTAACAAAACAGGCAGCGCGAGAGAAAGTAAACGCTTAGCTTCCCAATTACAAAAGGTCATAAAAACAGCTATTTAATGAGTAAGGCTGTAATTGTAATCTATTGTCTTTGAAATAAAAATCTAAGGAGTGAATGATTTTATAATTCGATACGTTAAACTATTAATTTGTCATAACTTAACGAGATTTTATGTTTACAGGTATAGTACAAACTCAAGCTACTGTGGTGTCTAAAACCCATAATGAGGGTGTGTTACGTTTAGTGGTGTCGGTGAGCGATGACTACGTAAAACACCTAGATTTAGGAGCCAGTATTGCGATTAATGGGTGTTGTTTAACAGTAGTAAAAGTTGAGCTAAGTAACCAAGATGTAGTCGCGCAAGTTCACTTTGACGTGATTGACGAAACACTTCAATTAACTAATCTAGGGCTTCTTGAGCTGGGCAGTTTAGTAAATTACGAGCGCTCTGTTACTTTTGGCACAGAACTGGGTGGGCATATTGTATCGGGACACATTCACTGTGCGGCTAAAATAAATCAAATAATTAATACCCAAAGCAACTGCAAAATTCAGGTAAGCTTACCGTTAAAGTGGCAAAAATATGTATTGTATAAAGGTTTTGTTGCCATTAATGGTGCTAGTTTAACAGTAGGCGAGATTGACGAGCAGGGTTTTTGGTTGCATTTAATTCCAGAAACTTTAGCAATTACAAACTTAGGTAAAGCGCAAGTAGGTGATGAGCTAAATATAGAGGTCGATCAGCAAACTTACACTATTGTTAACACCGTAGAAAACTACCTGCGTCATCAAAATTAAAAAATTTGTTCGTCGTCACTGTCTACGTGTAGCTCTAATTTATTGTTTGCATGGTCTATGTGCATATTTAAATGGATTGGGTTGCAACAGGCAGTGCAGTCTTCAATATAGTCCTGATCGCCCATGCTGGCATCTAAATCCAAATGAATGTGGTGTCCGCAAAACGGGCAGCTAATACGTTGCGATAAAAAGTCTTTCATAATCACTCCAAATACAAATAACTTAAGCAGAGCTTGGAATGTTTTTATTCTAACCACGGCTTAATGACGTAAAACTGAACTCATTAGAACCCTTTAAATATAGTCTGTTTAGCGTGTTATGACAGTTTATTTACACTTATTGCATAAGCTTATCTATATGTTGTTTAGCTTCAGTAAGATAGTGCCCAGCAAAAATATTTGCATGATTTAAAATAGGGTATAGTTGGTAAATATGTTTACGTTTTTGATAGCTTGGTAGAAGAGGGTATTGCTTATTATAGGCAACATAAAATTCATCGGGTAGTGGCGCAAATAGCTCGCTCATTGCGATATCCACTTCCCGATCACCATAATAACAAGCTGGATTGAATACGGTCGGTACTTCTTTTAAAAAGCCCAAGTTGCCTCGCCAAAAATCACCATGTAACAAAGATGGGCTCACAACATGACGATGTAGTTGTGCTTTAACTTCATTAATTATGTGCTCGGGATTGGCAAATTTAATGCCTTTTTCGGCTAATAGTTGTAATTGCCACCCTATGCGTTCTTCGCCGAAGAATACATCCCACTTTTTGTGCCAACGATTTGGTTGAACTGTGGTAGCTAAGTGATTATCTATATCAAAGCCAAACATTGCCTGGTCATGCTTTTGGTGCATTTGCGCTAGTTGAGTGCCCATTTTTTGCCATTGGCAATAGGGCTGCTCATCAAGATCTAACCACGTAAGTACGATAAATGAAAATTCAATGTTAGCACCTGATGTAATGCAGGTTGGAACATTAAAATAACTATTATTAGCAAGCATCTGTAAGCCCCTAGATTCACTTTCTAATCGCTCAAGTTCGCTTTTGAGCGCAATTTTAACAAAGTAGCTTTGTGTGCCATTGCTTATATGAAAATATTTATCGGTTGTTGTGCTTTGCAGTTGTCGCTTTTGTGTGTGTTTAAAGTCAGTATTTGTAGCTTGGCTAATGTGCTCGTTAATTGCTTTCCACATAATAGTTGCTCGTATTTTATACAGACACTTAAACTATGGCAAAAAGGGATTAATTTAACAAACTAAACGTTGTAAAATTAGCGAATGTGTCGCACAAAGTGACGCTAACTGTAATGGAGTAAAAATGAACAAAAGTTTTATAACCAATTTACTAGCAAGTATTTGTGTAGCTGCAGGATTGATATTTGATCAGCCAGTAGTTTTGTCGGTGGGGTTATTTGCACTTTCTGGCGCAGTGACCAATTTATTGGCTATTCATATGCTATTTGAAAAGGTGCCGTTTTTATATGGGTCTGGTGTTATTGCGCTCAAGTTTGAGAGCTTTAAAGTTGCTATACGAAACCTAATACTCACTGAGTTTTTCTCCGAACAAAAAATTAATAATTTACTCAACAAGGCGCAGCCTAATATCGACTTTGAACCGATCATTAGTAATGTTGATTTAAATCCAGCTTTCGATAATTTACTCGTGGTTATAGAGCAATCGCAATTTGGTAGCATGCTGGGTATGTTTGGAGGCACTGCTGCAATAGAGCCAATGCGTGAAAAATTTATTGAAAAAATGCAACTTTCGTTGGCACAAATTTCTCAAACAGAAGACTTTAAAGCGTTAGTAACGCAAACGCTTTCACAAGGAAATAGTGCTCAAGGGTTGCACAGCACAGTTCTTAAACTTGTTGATGAACGCCTTGATGAATTAACCCCTAAAATGGTGAAAGAAATTATTCAAACAATGATACGCGAGCACTTAGGTTGGTTAGTTGTTTGGGGTGGAGTATTTGGCGGTTTATTTGGTTTAATTGCGGGTGTTCTTTAAGCAATAAAGTTAAAAATAAAACTAAGCAGGTTATAGTTATGCCTGCTTAGCTATAACGTTTAAGCATGTTATTGCGGAGACGAAATCACAATGATTTCAGTTGACGACACCTTTGCTAAATCTTTAATTGAAGTGCGAGTACTGCTTTCAATATTTAAGTAATTAGCACTTTTATCTAAATTATAACGCGCTACAAAATCACCCATAGGTAAGTTATTACACATTAGTTTATTGCTAATAATGCTTTTTTTAACGTTCAATGACTGCTGAGTTTTGCGAAGTACATATGCTTTATTAGACGCAACAGCCATACAAATTTGTGTGCCTGGCGTTGAGTCGGCTGCTACAAATTGTGTTGCTGATACAGGTGCTGCTAATGCTGCACTACCAATTACAAGTGTTGTACATAATGCTGTTTTAAATGTATTCATTTTACTTTTCCTCGTTGTTTGTGGTTGCAAGCTAATTATTAAACTAATTAATTAAAAAAGCTGTTAACCAAACGCAACAAGCTGTAAGCAAGTATGTTTAATGTACACACTTACTTATAGGCTCATGAAAAAGCATATTTTTAAGTGTGTTTTTTGACACACTTTCATAAAAATAATTTATTGATACTGACATATTTTTTTAGGCTGGTATTATCGCCACATAAATTGATGTGTAGATTTTTAGGATAAACAGTGAGTAAAGCGTTAGCCAGTTATTACCAACAAGCCTATGCCTGCGAACAACAACATTTTAATCAGTGTTTTTATTGTGGCTGCGAAGCAACTGAACGCGATCATTGTCCGCCTCTTCATATGCTGCAAAGTATTATTGATTTAGGCGAGGATGCCGACTTTATTTCAATTCCTGCTTGTTATGAATGTTATGCGCTATTACATAACGAACGACTAATGACTATTGACGAGCGCTTTACCAAAATTAAAAAAAAGCTGTCTAATAAATACGCCAAAGCACTGCGTGTCTACAATATGTGGGAAGAAAACGAATTAAGTGACATGAGTGATGAGTTTGCTCATAGTATTCAGGCCGGTATGAAATTAGGAAAAGAAGCCGCAGAGCGATTGGCATTTACTGGTTTTAGTTACGCCACCGAAGAGGCACGTGTCACAGTACGCGAAAAAACCAAAGAGTTTGATGTAGAAGGTAACGTTTTTACCGATTTTAAAGACGCACTGAATTACTGCATTACCTCTTTAAATGTGCAAAAAAGTGACTTTTATAAAATTTTAGTTGAAGACTACAACGGCGATTTTAACAAAGCCCTTAGTCAATACCGTCACCGCCACGACAAGGTAACAGCGGCTAAAGATGGTAATACTCTTATTAAAGATTTTTCTAAATTACATAAGCAAAATTCAGATTTTGTAACTCGCACGGTCAAACATTTTATCAGCAAAGATCCGTCACTCACCACAGAGGGCGCACTAGAAAAGCTATATAACAATTATATAAAAAAATAATCACGTAAATTCATCTTAATTTACCGCGTTTTCACCTGTTTTTTTAGCTTTATGCCCAAGCTTTCGCTAAAGTATTAAAAAAACAGGAGAACCAAACAACATGAATAAATTTGCTCCCTCTTTATTAGCAGTTGGCTTAGCCGCTGCACTTGTAGGTTGCCAAGAAAATGGCCCGCAAGATGATAAGATTACTATTAACAAAAACCCATACCCAAGTACTTACACGCCAATCTCTACAACAAGCACACTCATCACAAACGCGACTGTTCTTACAGGGACTGGCGAACGCCTAGATGACGCTGATGTACTATTGGTCGATGGTAAAGTACAGCAAGTAGGTAAAGACTTAGCTGTAAAAGCAGACACAACGATTGATGCACAAGGTAAATGGGTAACACCAGGTATTATTGATGTTCATTCACATTTGGGTGCCTATCCAAACCCATCGGTAGAATCACATCAAGATGGTAACGAAATGACCAGCCCAAATACGGCCGAAGTGTGGGTAGAGCACTCTGTTTGGCCGCAAGATCCAGGATTTAACCGTGCGCGCGAAGGCGGTATTACGTCTCTTCAAATTTTACCAGGCTCTGCTAATTTATTTGGCGGACGTGGTGTAACACTTAAAAACGTGCCTGCGCATACAATGCAAGGGATGAAATTTCCTGATGCACCGTATGGATTAAAAATGGCGTGTGGTGAAAACCCAAAACGCGTATATGGTCGTAAAGGTGTATTACCTTCAACACGTATGGGTAATATGGCTGGTTACCGCACTGCGTGGATTGGCGCGCAAGAATATAAGCGAGCATGGGATAAGTACGATGCAGAATACGCAGAAGGTAAAAACCCTGAAGCCCCAAATCGCGATATAAAGTACGATACATTACGTGGCGTTCTTGAAGGCGAAGTGATGATCCACAATCACTGTTACAAAGCCGAAGAAATGGCGATGATGATTGATCTTTCTAAAGAATTTAATTACCACGCGGGTACGTTCCATCACGGTATTGAAGCATACAAAATTGCAGATTTATTAGCCGATAATGGCTCGTGTGCTGCATTGTGGCCAGACTGGTGGGGCTTTAAAATGGAAGCTTACGACATGGTTCAAGAAAACGTTGCTATTGTTGATGCGGTTAAAAACTCGTGTGCCGTTGTTCACTCAGATTCAGACACAACCATTCAACGCTTAAACCAAGAAGCGGCTAAAGTAATGTATCGTGCTAATGAAAATGGCTTTGATATTTCAGAAGAGCATGCAATTAAGTGGATCACCACTAACGCAGCAAAATCATTAGGTATTGACGATAAGACAGGCTCGCTAGAGGCAGGTAAACAAGGCGATGTGGTTATTTGGAACCAGAGTCCGTTTAGCGTTTACGCAAAAGCTGAGCAAGTATTTGTTGATGGTGCAAAAGTTTACGATAGAAACGATAGCACTTATCAGGCAACCAGTGATTTTATGTTAGGTCAAAAATAAGGAGCACCCAGAATGAAAAATTTATCACGTTCGTTTTCGTTATCTCTGGTTGCTGCCGGATTACTAGCCTCTGGTGCTGTAAACGCACAGTCATTGGCTATTATTAATGCAACTATCCATACATCAACAGAGCAAGGCGTATTAAAAGGCGCAAGCATTGTTATGGATAACGGGAAAATTACAGCTATTAACCCGGCAGAAGTAAGTGCTGATGAAATTATTGATGCCAATGGTAAAATTGTTACTCCTGGTTTTATTGCAAGCAATAACCAACTTGGTTTAGTTGAAGTGGGTGCGGTTGCAGGCTCTCGCGATGCGGGTGACGACAAAGCAGGTATAGATTTTGATGTGAGCCTTGCATATAACGCACATTCAAGCTTAATACCTTATGCACGTAAAGGCGGCGTTACACGAGATGTAATTACCCCTTATGGCGGCGATAGTATTTTTGCAGGTTTGGCTAGTGTGGTTGATTTAAGTGGCAGCCTTGAAAGTGACGTTCAAAAACAAGCAGCGTTAGTTGTGCATTTAGGTGAGCGAAGAAAAGGCTCGCGCGCTTTTACACTGCAAACATTAATTAATAAGCTAGATGCTCATCAAACTAAATTGAGCAAAAAAGATAAAAAAGACGACGATAAACCAAGTACTGAAGACAAAGTAATGGCTAAAGTACTTTCTGGCGACATGCCATTGGTTATAAGCGTATCGCGTGCTGCTGATATTATTGAGCTTATTAAAGTGAAAGAGCAATTTGGTGTTAACTTAGTACTAAGTGGAGCACAGGATGCTGTTGTTGTTAAAGAGCATATTGCTAAAGCTAATATCCCAGTAATTATTAGCGCTATGGACAACTTACCAGGAAGCTTCGATTCTTTACACGCTAACTTAAATAATGCAGGTTTACTTGAAAAAGCCGGTGTTAAAGTACTTTTAACGGTTGGTGGAGATGCAAGTCACAATATTTATCAGCTTCGCTATGACGCAGGTAACGCTGTATCTTATGGCATGAGCCAACAAGGTGCACTGAAAGCTGTTACATCAAATGTTGCTGACGTATTCGGTATTAATGCGGGCAGTATTGAGGTGGGTAAAGCCGCTGATGTAGTGATGTGGACTAATGATCCGTTTGAAATAAGCAGTAACGTAAGTCGTATGTTTATTAATGGGACTGAGGTGTCTACACAGTCTCGCCAAGATAAATTACGTGACCGTTACACTACTGATTCAAACATGCCAAGAGCTTACACTAAGTAAATAGTAAGCGTTATATCAACCCGACAATTGGGATTTCATTAAGCGAGTTGATATTAACTTTAAAAGGTCGCATTAAGCGGCCTTTTTCATAGGCATAAAAAAACCGCTTACTTTTAAAAGTAAGCGGTTTTATTTTTACTATTTATTACACTAATTTAGCAAGGATATCGTTAAATGTAGTGCTTGGACGCATTGCTTCAAAAGCGGCTGCGTCGTTAGGCTGGAAGTAACCACCTAGTTCAACTGCTGGGCCTTGAGCATCGTTTAATTCGTTTACGATCGCGTCTTTATTTGCCTCTAAATCGCTCGCAATTTGAGTGAACTGTGCTTTAAGTTCGCTATCATCATTTTGCTTAGCAAGCTCTTGAGCCCAAAATAAAGATAAGAAGAAATGAGAACCACGGTTATCAATTTCTTTAACTTTACGTGAAGGCGATTTGTTTTCAGCAAGGAAAGTACCCGTCGCTTTATCAAGCGTATCTGCAAGTACTTGAGCCTTGTTGTTACCTGTAGTTACACTTAAATGCTCTAGTGATGCTGCAAGTGCTAAAAACTCACCTAAAGAATCCCATCGTAAGTGGTTTTCTTTTTCAAACTGCTGAACGTGCTTAGGTGCAGAACCACCTGCGCCAGTTTCAAATAAGCCACCACCGTTCATAAGTGGAACAATTGAAAGCATTTTAGCACTTGTGCCCAGCTCTAAAATTGGGAACAAATCTGTTAGGTAATCACGTAGTACGTTACCTGTTACAGAAATAGTATCTTTACCTTCTTTAATGCGACCTAAAGAGAATAAAGTGGCTTCAAGTGGAGCTAAAATTTGAATATCTAGGCCAGCTGTGTCGTGATCTGGTAGGTATTTATTTACTTTTTTGATTAGCTGAGCATCGTGTGCACGATTTTCGTCTAACCAAAAAATAGCAGGAACGCCAGTAGCACGTGCACGGTTAACAGCAAGTTTAACCCAATCTTGGATTGGTGCATCTTTAACCTGGCACATACGCCAGATATCGCCTTGCTCAACACTGTGCTCAAGTAGCGTATTACCTGCTGTATCAACTACACGAATAGTACCCGCTGCTTTTGCTTCGAACGTCTTGTCGTGTGAACCGTATTCTTCTGCTTTTTGAGCCATAAGGCCAACGTTTGGAACGCTACCCATTGTCGTTGGATCAAACGCACCGTGTTCTTTACAAAAATCAATAGTTGCTTGATAAACGCCAGAGTAACAACGATCAGGAATTACAAAACTTGTGTCTTGTAATTTACCGTCATTGTTCCACATTTGACCGCTTGAACGAATTGCAGCAGGCATAGATGCATCGATGATCACATCACTTGGCACGTGTAAGTTTGTGATACCACGGTCAGAATCAACCATAGCAATAGCAGGGCGCTCAGCATATACAGCTTGAATATCGGCTTCAATTTCAGCGCGTTTAGCATCGTCTAATGTTTGAATTTTAGAGTAAACATCGCCTAAACCGTTATTAACATCAACACCTAGCTCTTCAAAAAGCTCACCGTGTTTTGCAAATACGTCTTTATAGAATACTTTAACAGCGTGACCAAATATAATTGGGTCAGACACTTTCATCATTGTCGCTTTCATGTGAAGCGAGAATAAAACGCCTTTTTCTTTAGCAGCATCAATTTCAGCAGCTAAAAAAGCCTGTAGCTTAGCAGCACTTATGCGAGAAGCATCAATTACTTCACCAGCTAGTAGTGGTGTGCTTTGTTTAAGAACAGTTGTATCACCGTTTGTAGCAACATGCTCGATGCGCACGTCAGTTGCTTCTTCGATAGTTGTTGATTGCTCTGAACCAAAGAAATCGCCTTCGCTCATGCTTGCAACGTAAGAGGCAGAGTCTTTGCTCCACGCGCCCATTGAATGTGGGTTATTGCGTGCGTATTCTTTTACAGAACCAGGTGCACGTCGGTCAGAGTTACCTTCACGTAATACAGGGTTTACCGCACTACCTTTAACTTTGTCGTATGCAGCTTGGATTGCTTTTTCTTCGTCGTTTTTAGGCTCTACAGGGTAATCTGGAAGGGCATAGCCTTTTGCTTGAAGCTCTTTTATTACAGCGCGTAACTGTGGAACTGAAGCACTAATGTTTGGAAGTTTGATGATATTAGCTTCAGGTGTTTTTGCAAGCTCACCTAGTTCAGCAAGTGCATCACCAATACGTTGTTCTTCTGTTAAATAATCAGGGAAGCTAGCAATTACACGACCTGCTAATGAGATATCGCGAGTTTCAACTTCAACACCTGCTGCATTTGTATATGCTTGGATGATCGGTAGCAACGAGTAAGTTGCTAGTGCCGGAGCTTCGTCCGTTTTTGTATAGATAATTTTTGATGTCATCATCATTCCTAGATAGTCGGCCATTTGGCCTTATTCAACAATGCAAAGAAATCATTAAAGCTGAAAGAGTACATATCATAGTGTTTTAATACATACGTTCAGATAATGAATAGTTTGTTAGGTGTTGGTACTCGTGAAGCTTTACAGTTAAAGCAGAATAGTCACACCTGACGAACTGTGGTCATATTTATAGCTAAAAATATAATAAAAATAAATTAGCCTTTAGACTAGTATATTTTATGTGCTCAGCAAGTTGAGCTAGTTGCTATGTTTTGCCTAATTTTTAGCACCAAGAGTGTAACAAGCTTGAATACAAAGGGCTAGAGTTTGAGCCTGCTCACAAGCAGTTAAACGGTCAACTCTTAGAATATTGGGGTATATGAAATAAAATCAAGGATGAGGGTTGAAAATAAAGAAAAAGAAACAATTTATATCGATGAAGGGTAAATAGAAGTGTGAGGAATTAAGCGAGGAGCCTAATAGGTCGCTCGCTTTAGTCGAATAAAACAACCGTCACTCTAAAATGTCGCCGTCTAAGGCAATATTTTTAGCGTGCAAGCCCTTAGGGCCTTGTTCTAATTCGAATGTTACATCTTGTCCAGCTTTAAGCGTTTTATAACCGTCCATTACAATTGTAGAGTAATGGGCGAAAATATCATTCTCGCAGCCGTCTTCAACGATGAAACCAAAACCTTTAGCATTGTTAAACCATTTAACTTTACCACAAGCCATACTTCTACATCCTTCAATAAGTTGACTAATTTAGTTATTCTAAACCATATTATTTGCTAGACTGATTAAGGATTAATCAATCTATGTTTGACTGTAGTTTATTTAATCAATCAGTCAAGCTTTTTGAGCTATTTTTTAACATTTTATTTATTTTTTATTCAAGTTTGCTTGAGTTCCTAAGACAAGACTATATTTAATTATGAGTGGTATGAAAGATTCAGGTGTTATCGATACAGTTCGCGACAGTGAAAAGCAAAAGCTACAGCCGCCGCGAAAATACAAAGTTGTTTTAAATAATGACGATTACACGCCGATGGACTTTGTAATAGAAGTTTTAACGACGTTTTTTAATATGGATAGCGATAGAGCAACCGACGTGATGCTTCAAGTTCACGAAAAAGGTAAAGGCATTTGTGGCGTTTACAGCGCTGATGTAGCTTATACCAAAGTTGAACAAGTTAACCGCTACTCGCGTGATAACGAGCATCCGCTGCTTTGTAGTTGTGAGCAGGAATAAATACCAACTAGGGTGATCACACACCTGTTTGTTGTGGTATACATTATTATCTCAGTAAGGGGTTGCCAATGCTAAACAAAGACTTAGAACTTACATTAAATGCCGCGTTTCGTGAAGCGCGCACTCGCCGTCATGAGTTTATGACTGTCGAGCACCTTTTACTTGCGCTATTAGATAACCCTTCTGCTTCAGAAGCGCTAAATGCGTGTGGTGTTAACATTTCAGGCTTAAAATACGAATTGCTTGAATTTATTGATGAAACAACACCGGTTATCCCCGATTTAGAAGAAGAGCGTGAAACACAACCCACGCTTGGTTTTCAACGAGTATTACAGCGTGCGGTGTTTCATGTTCAATCATCAGGTAAAAACGAAGTTACCGGCGTAAATGTGTTGGTTGCTATTTTTTCTGAGCAAGAAAGCCAAGCCGTTTATCTGCTTAAGAAAAATGATGTTTCGCGCTTAGACATTGTTAACTTTATTTCTCATGGGATTTCAAAAACCGATGATGATTTAGGCGACGATACGGACGACATAAACGAAGAAGTGCAAGAAGTTCAAAATGAAGAGGTCAGCAAGCTAGACAGCTTCACTACTAACTTAAATGCGCAAGCACGCGATGGTAATATTGATCCATTGATTGGCCGTGACAGTGAAGTTGAACGTGCGGTACAAGTGTTGTGTCGTCGTAAAAAGAATAACCCATTGCTTGTAGGTGAAGCGGGAGTGGGTAAAACAGCAATTGCTGAAGGGTTAGCTTATCGTATTGTTAACGAGCAAGTTCCTGAAGTGATTGCAGATGCAGTGGTTTACTCGTTAGACATGGGCGCATTGCTTGCTGGTACAAAATACCGTGGCGATTTTGAAAAACGTTTTAAAAGTTTATTAAAAGAGCTACAAGCAAAACCAGGCTCTATTTTATTTATTGATGAAATTCACACCATCATTGGGGCAGGCGCTGCGTCAGGTGGCGTTATGGATGCCTCTAACTTACTTAAGCCATTACTTTCAAGTGGTAAGCTCCGTTGTATGGGGTCAACTACTTACAATGAGTATAAAAATATTTTTGAAAAAGACCGTGCATTAGTTCGTCGTTTTCAAAAAATTGATGTACTTGAGCCAAGTGTTGCCGATACCACTAAAATTCTAAATGGCCTGAAAGATCGTTATGAAGAACACCATGGTATTCGTTACACACAAAAAGCGTTAAAAGCCGCGGCGGAGCTGAGTGCTAAATACATTAACGAGCGTCACTTACCTGATAAAGCCATTGATGTAATTGATGAAGCCGGTGCAAACCAGCGTTTGCAGCCAAGCTCTAAACGTAAAAAAACCATTGGTGTATCAGACATTGAAATGATCATATCCAAAATGGCGCGCATTCCACCACAAAATGTATCGTCATCGGACAAAGAAACGCTTAAAAATATTGACCGTAATCTTAAAATGTTGGTGTTTGGTCAAGATCAGTCAATTGATGCACTTACATCGGCAATCCGTTTGTCACGTTCAGGGCTAACAAGTGAAGAAAAACCAGTGGGTTCTTTCTTATTCGCTGGTCCAACCGGTGTTGGTAAAACAGAGGTAACTAAGCAGCTTGCAAAGTGCATGGGTGTTGAGTTTATTCGTTTTGATATGTCGGAATATGTTGAGCGTCATGCAATTAGCCGCTTAATTGGTGCACCGCCAGGTTATGTTGGTTTTGAGCAGGGCGGTTTGCTAACCGAGGCTGTTATTAAGAACCCTCATGCGGTGGTTTTACTCGATGAGATTGAAAAAGCGCATCCAGATATTTACAACATTTTATTGCAGGTAATGGATCACGGTACATTAACCGACAACAATGGCCGTAAAGCTGACTTTAGAAATGTTGTGCTGGTAATGACCACTAATGCCGGCGTGCAAGAAACAACTCGCAAGTCAATTGGCTTCAGTGAGCAGGATCATACACACGATGCAATGGGTGAAATTAACAAAACATTTTCACCAGAGTTTAGAAACCGCTTAGATAACATTATTTGGTTTAACCATCTTGAACGTGAAGTTATTTTGTTGGTGGTTGATAAATTTATTGTTGAACTGCAGGCACAGCTTGATAAGAAGTCGGTTAATTTTGAATTGACCTCTAAGGCACGTGAATGGTTAGCTGAAAAAGGCTACGATAAAGCGATGGGTGCACGCCCAATGGCGCGTGTTATTCAAGAAGAGCTCAAAAAGCCACTCGCAAACGAAATACTGTTTGGTAAGTTGGCTGATGGCGGCACAGTGAAGGTGTCGGTAAAAGACAAGAAAATCCGTTTTGATTACGAAAGTAGTTTAACACCAGCATAAACGGCATAAGACTCTAAATGGCTCGCTTGTAATACCGGGCCATTTTTTATTTTAGGCAACAAAAAACCCAGCAAAAGCTGGGTTTTTTGTTTATTAAATGTAATTGCTAGTCAAAGTCCATCAATTACATTTAATAAACGCTTAAAGCTAGTTATGCACTAGCCAAAAACTAAATCTCGTTTACGCACTTACTTAGCGAGCACGGAATACGATACGACCTTTCGATAAATCGTAAGGAGTCATTTCTACCGTTACTTTATCGCCGGTTAAAATACGGATATAGTTTTTGCGCATTTTACCTGAAATATGAGCCACAACTACGTGACCATTTTCTAGCTCAACTCGGAACATTGTATTTGGTAAAGTATCAAGGACAGTCCCTTGCATTTCGATTACGTCTTCTTTCGCCATGTTTAGCGTAACACCTCTTTAATAGTTAAACGCTGCAGATTTTGCCCAAAATACACCAATAAGTAAAGGCACAGGGGCTATATTTGCAAATTAAATAGCCACCCACTCATCATTAAGCTGTTTTTGTGCGGGTAAAAACTGAGTTTTATACTTCATTTTGGTGCACTCATCAATTTGATAGCCCAAATACACAAATTGTTTATTTTGCGCTTTAGCAAATTTTAGCTGCTCTAATATCATAATTGATCCTAGGCTATAGTGCTCAAAGTCAGGGTCAAAAAACGTGTAAATAGCAGAAATAGCGTTGTCCATACAATCGGTTACAGCTACACCTACTAAAGTGTCTTGATGCCAAAGTTCGATAAATGTGATTTCAAGCCAACTGCAAAATAAAAAGCTTTGAAATTGTTCAGGCTGTGGTGGGTACATGCTGCCGTCTTGATGGCGCATAGTTATATATTTACTGTACAGCGGATAATACTCTGCTCGTTCGCGAGTAGAGTAAGTGACCGTAAACTGTGTTTTTGCTTTGTTTAGTTTACGTTTTTGTGATTTTGATGGCATAAATTCTTGCGCTAAAACACGAACAGAGTTACATGCACTGCAAACGGGGCAGTGAGGGCGGTATATTTGGTTACCACTGCGCCTAAAGCCGACTGCTAACAAAGATTCGAACTTTTCTGAGCAATAATAAGTGGGATCTAATATGACTAATAGTTGCTCGCGCCTGTTGGGCAGATAACTACACGCAAATTCTTGGCTTAAACCAACACGGGCTGTTAGGTTTTCATTCATAGATTGCAATAAGTTCCTGTGGTTCCCACATAGTAGGATTAACTTTATAGGTAAGTGCAGTGTTAAGTTTAGCTAAAAAATCAGTTCGAGGAATAACTTTTGCTCCCAAACTCATCAAATATGGGTTTTCGAGTTGGCAATCAATAAAATGAGCGTCATGGTTTTCTAACCAATTCACAAGCGCCCACATAGCTAATTTAGAACAATTAGTTTGATGATGAAACATCGATTCGCCACAAAACACACCATTTTGCATAATTCCATACAGTCCACCTGCAAGCTCTCCGTTGCGCCACACCTCTAAGCTATGCGCTACGCCTGCATGATGAGCATTTATGTAAGCACTAAGCATATCAGTAGTGATCCAAGTACCGTCGGTATCAATGCGTTGGTCACGGCATGCTTCAATAACTTCAACAAAGGCGTTATTAACTGTCACTGTTACGGGGTATTTTTTTAGGTGCTTACGTAAACTTTTACTAACATGAAACTCATTTAACTCCACAATGCCACGTTCACTTGGTGACCACCACATAATAGGTTCGTTATCGCTAAACCAAGGAAATATACCATTACTATAAGCATTGCAAAGGCGAGCTAGGCTCAAGTCACCACCCACAGCTAGTAGGCCGTCTGGAGAAACTAATGCATATTCTGGATTGGGAAATGCTATATCTGTATCACTTAGTTGGTATAGCTGGTTAGTCATAACGTGTTTACTTTTTATAATTTGTTTTAAAAGTGTAACTATATTTTAGGCGTAAAAAAAGGGGCTGATTGTTCAGCCCCTTTTATAAAAAATAAACGTTATAGGTTGTCTAAATAGCGCTCTGCATCAAGGGCTGCCATACAGCCTGTTCCAGCAGATGTAATCGCTTGACGGTAAATATGGTCAGACACGTCACCTGCAGCAAAAACACCTGGTACGCTTGTTTGCGTTGCGTTACCGTTAAGACCTGACTCAACAACTAGGTAGCCGTCTTTCATTTCTAGCTGGCCTTCAAACATATCTGTGTTTGGTTTGTGGCCAATTGCTATAAATACACCCGCCAAATCTAAATCTTCAGTAGCATCAGATGCTACATCTTTAATGCGAATGCCTGTTACACCCATTTGGTCGCCCAAAACTTCGTCTAGTGTACGGTTGTAGTGCATTACCACGTTGCCGTTTGCCGCTTTTTCAGTAAGACGATCAGCAAGAATTTTTTCACTACGGAAACTATCGCGACGGTGAATTACATGGACTTCATCAGCAATGTTAGATAAGTATAGTGCTTCTTCAACAGCGGTATTACCACCACCAACTACTGCTACTTTTTGACCTTTATAGAAAAAGCCATCACATGTTGCACACGCCGATACACCACGACCTTGGAAGTTTGTTTCAGACTCTAAACCTAAGTATTTTGCAGATGCGCCTGTAGCAATAATAAGTGCATCGCATGTGTATGTACCTTGATCGCCAGTTAGTGTGAAAGGGCGTTTAGAAACATCAACTTTATTTATGTGGTCAAACACAATTTCGGTTTCAAAGCGTTCAGCATGCTCTTTCATGCGGTCCATAAGTGCAGGGCCTGTTAAACCGTGTGCATCACCCGGCCAGTTTTCAACTTCAGTGGTAGTAGTCAATTGACCACCTTGTTGCATACCTGTAATTAAAACAGGGTTTAAATTTGCACGGGCTGCATACACTGCAGCTGTGTAACCAGCTGGGCCAGAGCCTAAAATTAGTAGCTTACTATGTTTTGCTTCAGTCATGATATTTTCCTAAACGATTCTATACGGTCATTAATGCGCTCGATTCTAAGAAAAACAAGGCAGAAGTAAACAAAATCTGAGATTATTTTTTTTAGTAAATCGAAAACCTGTTCATTTTTATGTACTAAACAAACATACTTTTCCGCCTTGCAGGGTAAACTAGCTCAATAAATAGACTAACAAGCAACAAAACGTCGTTAATTCATGACCACTTTGATTTTTTTTGTTATGTTTTACCTAATTTTGATTTGTCACTGATAGATTATGTGACCTAAATGAATAGGCAACTATGTTATTTTGGCAGGAAAAACCCGCATTTGGGTTGACTTCAAAAGACGTTAACGTCTTAACCAATGCGCAAGATTACCGCACACAATTACTTAATTTAATCGCTAACGCAAAAAAGCGCATTTATATTACTGCGCTTTATTTGCAAGATGATGAAGCAGGCCGCGAAGTTTTAGAGGCATTACACAATGCGTCTTTAGCCAACCCTGCACTTGAAGTAAAAGTACTGGTCGATTTTCATCGTGCCCAGCGTGGGCTTATTGGTGCTGAGAAATCAGACGGGAACGCAAGTTTATACTGTGACTATCTAGAAAAATTTAAATCAAATGTACAAGTATTTGGTGTACCGGTAAAAGCGAAAGAGCTGTTTGGTGTATTACACCTAAAAGGTTTTGTAATAGACGACACGTTGCTTTACAGCGGTGCTAGCTTAAATAATGTGTATTTACAGCACAGTGACCGCTACAGGCTTGACCGTTACTTTTTAATTACGCAAAAAGGCCTGTGTGACTCTGTAATAGACTTTATTGAATCAAAGCTATTGAGTTCAGTGGCAGTGCCTCGTATCGACACGCGTCCGCTCAAGCGATTAATTGACTTTAAACTTGAACAAAAGCAATTAATGCGTGATCTAAAAGCAGCAAGTTATAAGTCGGCTGAGCAAGCAAGCAATAATGCGTTAAATATTCGCTTGTTTTTAGGGCTTGGGCGTCGTCATAACGAACTTAATCGTATGATTAAAGCGCTTTTTGATACAACAGAGCGTGAGTTAGTACTTTATACACCGTACTTCAATTTTCCTGCGCCGCTTATGCGTTCGTTACGCAGGCTTTTGAAACAAGGCAAACATATTACAATTGTTGTGGGTGATAAAACCGCTAATGATTTTTATATGCCACCTAGTGAGCCGTTTAGTAAAATTGGTGCGTTGCCTTATTTATACGAAACTATTTTGCATAAATTTGTTAAAACACAAAAACGCCATATAGATAACGGTAACTTAAATGTATACCTTTGGAAACACGACAATAACTCTTTCCATTTAAAAGGAATATGTGCCGATAGATCAAAGCATTTATTGAGTGGGCATAACCTAAACCCACGAGCATGGGGCTTAGACATAGAAAACGGGATATTAATTGAAGATCCTGAGCAAACTATTATGCAAGCAATTGATAACGAAAAGCATGAAATTCTTAAGCACTGTCGCCGACTAACAGGGCCAGACGATTTAGAAACCATGGAAGATTACCCTCAGCCAGTTAAAAAGTTACTTGGCCAAGCAAAACGGGTAAAAGTAGACTTTATTATTAAACGGTTTATTTAGGTTTAATTTTAAATTAGACATAAAAAAAGCAGCTTTATAGCTGCTTTTTTTATTGGTACAAACGCTTAATTAAGCGTTTTCAACCGCTGTACGTGGGTCAACGTAATCCATGTTAAATGCTTCAGCAACTTCTTTGTACGTTACTTGGCCTTTAATTACATTTAAGCCTTTTAGGAAGTTAGCGTCGTCTAGCAATGCCTTTTTGTAACCTTTGTTTGCAAGGTTAATGATAAACGGCAATGTTGCATTGTTAAGTGCAAATGTAGACGTACGAGGAACAGCACCCGGCATGTTAGCAACACAGTAGTGAACAACTTCATCAACGATGAAAGTAGGATCAGCGTGTGTGGTTGCTTTAGAAGTTGCGATACAACCACCTTGGTCGATTGCAACGTCAACAATAGCAGCGCCAGGCTTCATTGCTTTGATGTGCTCTGCTGTTACAAGCTTAGGAGCAGCAGCGCCAGGGATTAGTACGCCACCAATTACTAGGTCTGCTTCTAGTACGTGTTTTTCAAGTGCATCAGCTGTTGAGTAAATAGCTTTAACTTTATTACCAAACTGTGCGTCAAGTGCACGTAGTACATCGATATTACGATCAAGTACTACAACATCAGCACCTAGGCCTACAGCCATTTGTGCAGCGCTACGACCAACCATGCCGCCGCCGATAACAACAACTTTAGCTGGCTCAACACCAGGTACACCGCCTAGTAACATACCACGACCGTGGTTAGATTTTTCAAGGGCTTGTGCACCGGCTTGGATAGACATACGGCCAGCTACTTCACTCATTGGCGCTAAAAGTGGTAAACCACCACGAGAGTCAGTTACTGTTTCATAAGCAATACAAATCGCTTTGCTCTTAACAAGGTCTTCAGTTTGTGGAAGATCCGGTGCAAGGTGAAGGTAAGTGAAAAGAATTTGGTCTTCACGAAGCATTGCACGTTCAACTGCTTGTGGTTCTTTTACTTTTACAATCATGTCTGCGTTTGCAAAAACGTCAGCCGCAGTTGCTAAAATGTCTGCACCTGCTTGGGTGTAATCTTCATCTGTAAAACCAATGCCCATACCTGCATTTGTTTCTACAATCACTTGGTGGCCGTGATTAACTAATTCACGAACACTAGCAGGAACCATACCTACGCGGTATTCATGGTTTTTGATTTCTTTAGGTACACCAATAATCATAACATTTGCCTTATTAAGAACGGATTGAAATTTTTCACTATTATATTCATGACAAGCCAGTGTGTCTCACCTTTTTTAAATACCAAGCTAGTGTTATTATCTAAATAATAAAAATAAACAGAATAAAAAACTAGTGAGCCTTATGCATCAGTTATTAGACAGAATAGACCGTAAAATTTTGATGGAATTACAACATGATGGGCGTCTTTCAAATGTTGAACTGGCCCGACGAGTTGGCCTGAGTGCCACGCCCTGCCTAGAGCGCGTAAAAAAGCTTGAGCGAGAAGGTTACATACTCGGATACAAAGCGGTGGTCGATCCGGCTAAGTTAGGGCAGGGGTTATCGGTGTATGTAGAAGTTACGATTACCAAAACCTCGCCAGACGTATTTGACGAGTTTAGTGCAGCCGTGAAAAAGCACGAAGAAATAATAGAATGTCACCTAGTGTCGGGTAATTTTGATTTCTTACTTAAAACGCGTGTTAATGATATGTCAGAATACCGTGGTGTATTAGGAGACATTCTTTTAAAGTTGCCAAACGTGAGTGAAAGTCGCACCTATGTAGTTATGGAAGAA
Source organism: Pseudoalteromonas sp. APM04 (assembly GCF_022809815.1). NCBI lineage: Bacteria > Pseudomonadati > Pseudomonadota > Gammaproteobacteria > Alteromonadales > Pseudoalteromonadaceae > Pseudoalteromonas > Pseudoalteromonas sp. APM04. Next base: position 1,925,606 of record NZ_CP094441.1, on the reverse strand, counting down.
GTTAAAGGTGAAGACGGCGTAATTATTCGCCCTTACATCGCATAAGTTTAACTGTTAAAGGTAAACAGGCTCTAATTTATAAAAACGTGTTCATAATCAGGCCATACACATTAAGATAAAGTGCATCAAATTGCATTTCCTGCTAAGGTATTTGACTGCTGTTGAAGTGTAATAAATAGAATAATAAGAGGGATAGGAAGTTATGCGCCTAAACGGTGTGCAAAGACTATTAGAAACAGGGCTGATTATCAGTACCTTTGCTGCAATATTTATTTTATGTGCCTTAATCAGTTTTGACCCGGCAGATCCTTCGTGGTCACAAACCGGCGAATTTAGAAACGTAAAAAATATTACAGGCACCGCCGGTGCTTGGGTTGCCGATATACTGCTGCTTACTTTTGGGTGGCTTGCGTATTTAGTTCCGGCGGCGATTCAGTTATTCGGCTATTTATTGTTTAAACAGCCGCACCGTATTTTACAGCTTGATTACACAACATTAGCCCTTCGCATTATAGGCTTAGCCCTGTTTGTGACCTCAGCTACGGCAATTAGCAGTATTAACTTCGACGATATTTATAATTTTTCATCAGGCGGGGTAGTGGGAGATGTCATTGCGACTGCCATGATGCCGGCGTTTAATTTTACCGGCACATCAATTTTGCTATTGTGTTTCTTTTTTGCAGGATTAACCCTTTTAACAGGCGTGTCGTGGGTTGATTTTGTAGATTACCTAGGCGATTTAATGGTTAGGTTGTATCGCTTTATTACTTCGTACATAAAAGGTTGGATAAACAGAGAACGAATTGCTGCAAACACAAACAGTGACAATGCAGATGCTCAGTTTAACGACGACCTCACAGAGCAGCTTGAAGCGCCAGTAGAGGCAAAAAACGACGCACCTCAAAAAGCCATTAATAAACCGCAAACGCCTTTTACAGAGCCACATATCAGCGACGACTACAGCCCATTTGATGAGCTTGACGATATACTCGATCAAGAAATTGGCTTTAGTGCAATAGATGATGAACCAATGGATACGGCAGCGGCATTAAACGCGCTTGATCAAAGCCAAGTTGTAGAACCTGAAAAACCAGTAACAACCGTGGTATCGCCAGCAAGGCCTATGCCAAAAGCAAAGCCTGCGTATCAGCCACCACCAACAGCAAAAGAAAAGTTTGAACAACTGCTTGACCAAGAGCCGCCACCAGGCCCATTACCGTCGCTTGATTTACTCGACAGACCCGATAAAGCTAAAAACCCAATTTCGCAAGAAGAGCTCGATGTTGTATCTCGCCTTGTAGAGACAAAACTTCTCGACTTTAACGTACAAGCTACAGTAGTTGGTGTATATCCTGGGCCTGTTGTAACGCGATTTGAGCTTGATTTAGCACCGGGTATAAAGGTGTCTAAAATTACCGGTTTATCAAAAGATTTAGCCCGCTCGCTTTCAGCTATTAGTGTACGTGTTGTTGAAGTTATACCGGGTAAAACTTACATAGGCATAGAGCTGCCTAACAAACACCGTGAAATAGTTCGCTTGTCTGAAGTAATAAATGCGCCTAAATTTGAGCAAAATCCATCACCGCTTACCATGGTGTTAGGTAAAGACATTGCAGGGCAACCTGTGTGTGCCGATTTAGGTAAAATGCCACATTTATTGGTAGCTGGTACAACGGGCTCGGGTAAGTCAGTGGGCGTTAATGTAATGATATTAAGCTTACTGTATAAATCTGGCCCAGATGATGTACGTATGATCATGATTGACCCTAAAATGCTTGAACTTTCGGTTTACGAGGGTATACCGCATTTATTATGTGAAGTGGTTACCGACATGAAAGAAGCGGCTAACGCGCTGCGTTGGTGTGTAGGTGAAATGGAACGTCGTTATAAATTGATGTCAGCGTTGGGTGTGCGTAATTTAAAAGGTTACAACCAAAAAGTACTTGATGCCAAAGAAGCGGGCTACCCCATTATGGACCCACTTTTTAAAGACACAGACGGTATGAAGGACGGCCCCGACGAGCTTGAAAAACTACCAAGCATTGTTGTGGTAATTGATGAGTTTGCCGACATGATGATGATTGTTGGTAAAAAAGTAGAAGAACTTATTGCACGTATAGCGCAAAAAGCACGTGCAGCAGGGATTCACTTAGTACTTGCCACTCAGCGTCCATCGGTTGATGTAATTACAGGCTTAATTAAAGCCAATATACCAACGCGTATGGCGTTTCAGGTATCAAGTAAAATAGATTCGCGCACCATACTTGACCAGCAAGGAGCCGAAAACTTACTCGGTATGGGTGACATGCTTTATTTACCGCCAGGCACAAGCGTGCCAGAGCGTGTGCATGGCGCATTTGTAGATGACCACGAAGTACACGCAGTCGTTAACGATTGGAAAGCGCGTGCTAAACCTAATTACATAGATGAAATTCTTAATGGCGATGCCACTGAAGATATTTTACTACCCGGTGAAGCAAGTGAAAGTGCAGATGAAGAGTCAGACCCACTTTACGACGAGGCGGTCGCATTTGTAATTGAGACAGGCAAGGTATCGGTTTCATCAGTACAACGTAAGTTACGCGTAGGCTATAACCGTGCAGCACGCTTAGTAGAACAAATGGAAACATCAGGTATCGTAAGTTCACCAGGTCATAATGGTGCTCGCGATGTATTAGTACCTAATGGAGCAAACCAATGAAAAAATTAAACAGTTTATTATTAGTATTAAGTGGCTTAATTGCCGCACCGAGTTTTGCAGACGACAGCCAAGCACTGCAAGACAAACTGGCAACACTTAAAAGCTTTAAAGCGCAGTTTGCACAAAAAGTAACAGACAAAGAAGGCCAAGCCGTAATGCAAGGCGAGGGTACAATCGCCCTTAAACAACCTATGATGATACGCTGGGAACAAACCAACCCAGGCGATACTTTATTTGTATCTAATGGTGATAAAACCTATTACTTCGACAGTTTTGCTGAGCAAGTAACCATAATGAATACTCACAGCTTAATAGACTCAACGCCGTTTGTATTACTTACCTCAAAAGACCCTGCACAATGGGAAAAATACAGTGTTCAAGCAACAGACTCAGGCTATAGTGTTACGCCAAATAAAGGCGTAGAAAGCCAAGTAGAGCAGTTAGATATTACGTTTGTGGATAACCAAGCAGGCCTTGCAACATTAGTAGTGACAGATAACTCGGGCCAACTTTCATCGTTTACTTTTAACGATGCTAAAGTAAACACCGAGCTTGACGCCACAGTATTTGAATTTACACCGCCAGAAGGTGTTGAAATAGACGATCAAAGCCACGGTGAGTAATTTAGGCTTTAACTTTGGACCCGATGTACGCCCACTTGCGGCGCGAATGCGCCCAACAACGCTTGATGAATACATAGGTCAGCAGCATTTACTGAGTAGCGACAAACCTTTGCATCAAGCTATTGTTGCAGGGCGCTGCCATAGCTTAATTTTGTGGGGGCCGCCAGGGGTGGGTAAAACAACCTTGGCGCAAATTATAGCAAACCACGCCGATGCCGAGCTTATACAAATGTCGGCTGTGACCGCAGGCGTAAAAGATATTCGCGACAGCGTAACGCAAGCGCACGATAACCTACAAAGCCGCGGGCAACGCACTTTAATGTTTGTGGATGAAGTACACCGCTTTAACAAATCGCAGCAAGATGCATTTTTACCTCACATAGAAGACGGCACGTTTATATTTGTAGGCGCGACAACCGAAAATCCTTCATTTGCACTTAATAATGCGATTTTATCGCGTGCCCGCGTGTATGTTTTAAAGTCGCTCGCCGATAGCGACTTATACACAGTAATAGAGCGCGCACTTGAGCAAGATGAGCAACTAAACCAAAAAAACATAGTTATTGCTACTAACGCCAAACAGGCACTGTGCCAAGCAAGCGGCGGTGATGCCCGCAAAGTGTTAAACCTGCTTGAGCAAGCGGTTGATTTAACCACCGAGCAAAATGGCACATACAACGTAGATGAGCACGTATTAAGCCAAGTACTGCCTACCCATTTGGCTAAATACGATAAAGGCGGCGATGAGTTTTACGATTTAATCTCGGCTTTTCATAAATCGGTACGAGGCAGTTCACCCGATGGTGCGTTGTATTGGTATTGCCGTATTTTAGCCGGTGGCGGCGACCCACTTTATGTAGCAAGACGTTTACTTGCCATTGCCACTGAAGACATAGGTAACGCAGACCCACGGGCTATGGAAGTGGCATTAAACGCATGGGATATATTTCAGCGTGTAGGCCCAAGTGAGGGCGAACGCGCCATTGCACAAGCCACCTTATATTTGGCCAGCGCACCCAAAAGTAATGCGGTTTATATGGCGTTTAATCAAGCAAAAGCTGATGCCAAAAACGAGCCAAGTTACCCAGTGCCTGAGCATTTACGCAATGCACCAACCAACTTAATGAAAGACTTAGGCTATGGTGCTGAATACCGCTATGCGCATAACGAAGAGGGCGCCTTTGCCGCCGGTGAAAAATACTTACCACCAGAAATGGACGGCAAGGAATATTACCTACCAACCGATCGCGGCCTAGAGCAAAAAATTAAGCAAAAACTCGATTACCTAAAAGAGCGCGATGCGCAAAGCCCACATAAACGATACGAAAATGATTAAACTTTATATGATGATCGCCCTTGGCGGGGCTTCAGGTGCTTGTTTACGGTTTTTTATTAGCGAAACCATGCTAAAACTCCTTGGTAGGGGATTCCCTTTTGGTACGTTGGCGGTTAATATTCTGGGTTCATTGTTAATGGGCGTTTTATACGGTTTGATAGATAAACAAATTATCACTGTAAGCCCCGCTAAAACCCTTATCGGTATTGGCTTTTTAGGTGCATTAACCACCTTTTCAACATTCTCAATGGACTCGTTGTTGTTGTTACAACAAGGTCACTTTATTAAAATGGCCCTCAATATCATCTTAAATGTGATGGTCTGTATTTTTATGGCTTGGCTGGGCCTTCAGCTGGTAATGCAAAAAGGTTAAAAAACTAACATGTTAGATTCTAAATATTTACGACAAGACGTTGAGCAAACTGCAGCACGCTTAGCGGCTCGTGGCTACGAGCTTGATGTTGCAAAAGTGACAGAACTTGAAGAGCAACGCAAAACATTACAAGTAAAAACGCAAGAGCTTCAAAGTCAACGTAACGCCAGTGCTAAAGCCATTGGCCAAGCAAAAGCGAAAGGCGAAGACGCACAGCCGCTATTAGACGCAGTGGCAAACTTAGGCAGCGAATTAGACGCAACTAAAAAAGCACAAGACGAAGTACTCAACGCCATTAACGACATTGCTTTAGCAATTCCAAATTTACCAGACGAATCAGTACCAGAAGGCGCTGATGAAGACGACAACGTTGAAATACTTACCTGGGGCACGCCTAAAAAGTACGACTTTGAAGTAAAAGATCACGTGGACGTAGGCCAAGACCTAAACGGCCTAGATTTTGAAATGGGCGTTAAAATTAGTGGCGCACGTTTTACAGTAATGCGCGGCCAAGTAGCGCGTATGCACCGTGCACTTACGCAATACATGCTAGATACCCACACAGACACAAACGGCTATACTGAAATGTATGTACCGTACTTAGTAAATAGCGCAAGCCTATACGGCACAAGCCAATTACCTAAGTTTGCAGGCGACTTATTCCATACATTAGGCCTAGTAAACGACGACGGCGAGCAACAAGCTGGCTTTAGCTTAATCCCTACAGCAGAAGTACCGCTTACTAACAGCGCACGCGACGAGATTTACGAAGAAAGCGATTTACCCATTCGCTTAACTGCGCACACGCCATGTTTTAGAAGTGAAGCGGGCAGCTACGGTCGCGATACACGCGGCTTAATTCGCCAGCATCAGTTTGATAAAGTTGAACTAGTACAACTAGTAAAACCAGAAGATTCAATGCAAGCGCTTGAAGAGCTAACAGGCCACGCAGAGCAAATTTTACAAGCATTAGAACTACCATACCGTAAAGTAATTTTATGTATGGGCGACATGGGCTTTGGCGCAGCTAAAACATACGACTTAGAAGTATGGTTACCGGCGCAAGATACCTACCGCGAAATTTCGTCTTGTTCAAACATGGTCGATTTCCAAGCGCGCCGTATGCAAGCACGTTTTCGCCGTGAAGGTGCTAAAAAGCCAGAGTTACTACATACACTAAATGGCTCAGGTTTAGCCGTTGGCCGTACACTAGTTGCCATACTAGAAAACTACCAACAAGCCGATGGTTCAGTAGTCGTGCCAGAAGTATTACGCCCATACATGGGTGGACTTGAAGTGATTGGTAAAGCTTAGGGTTTAGCTATTAGTTTTTAGTTATAAGCTTTAAGTAGAAAAGCCGCTGTTTTAAACGAATAGCGGCTTTTTTGTTTTAGGGAAAAGGTTAAAGGTCAGACGAAAAAGTCTATGTTTTATATTTATTATTGCATTACTCTTTTGTTCAATATTACTGATCTCCATTATTTTGGTGTTTTTCTGCATTCATTAAATATAGATGAGAGCTAACTAATTGTTTACATGAGCTTATTCGCCGGTTAAATTAGAAATATTGGTAATATTTGGACATTTGTCGGTTTATAAAGCGACAAATGTCGGATACAAAATTGTTAGCCACAAAGAGGGAGTGTTAGTTTTGAGAAAATCTTGTATGTAATTATATTGATTATTGCCTTATCAGGTTGTGTCAGTTTTAAGCCGACCGTGCTGGAAGTAGCTCCGTTAAATTCAAGTTTAAAGGTGGTCGATAACAGGCCCCAAGCTTAAAAAGAGACGGAGATGTTGTCTTATATAGTTACTAGTTGTAATTATGGTATGCATCGTTTGGGTGATGAATGGACGAAGCCGAATAAAGTGCAGTTTTTAAAATCAGAACTATCCAAGTGTAGTGGTAATTGTTGGGACAATAACCCGATGGGGCGATTCTTTAGAAGTTTAAAAACAGAATGGGTACCAACAACGGGTTACCGCTTATTTATTGAAGCGGAAAATGCAGTCATTAAATATATTATTGGATATTACAACCAGGTTAGGCCTCATAGCTATAACGGTGGACCAATACAAAATGAGTCAGAGAAAAGATACTGGTTAGAATACAAATCCTTGGCCAAAATTAGTTTACGACTAAACACTTAGCGGCTAAAGCCGCCTAAACGTTATGCACTTCAGATTTGAATCCGCGTAATTAAGAAACTGACTTAATCTAAGTTTTATAAATTGTAAAGCCAAGAAAGCAGACTGAATTAGTAAGTCCTAGAAAATTGAGCAAAATAATTTCTATGATTCGGCTTGTTTTAAAAGTTGACAATGACGGTTTGTGGCTTATGATGTAAAATGTAAATTAAAAAAATCAAAAATAAAGGCTTTTACCAAGGACTGGTATCGTTCTAATACGTTCCATATTCTTAGCAGCCTACAGATATACTATATATGGAATGTTAATGAAAAAAATTGCAATTGCATCACTCACCACACTTTTACTCTCAGGTTGTGCTACAACTGACGGACAGAGCCCGCTGTCAAGCTTAACCAACTCCCTCACACCAGACTCTAAAATTAGTAAATTTGACGTCGTTCTGGCTAGCGGAAACTTAGTTGAAGCGAAGGAAATAGCGCTTGATCAAGCTGATTATGACGAAGAAGATAATGCTTTGGATGATCAGTTTTGGGGCATGCAGACTGCAAGTATATATCGGTTTGAAAAAAATTATGAAGCAAGCAATAAGTACTTTGACCTAATCGAAGATGTTATGTATCTCGAAGATACCGAGGGCATGGTGACTAATGTTTCTGAAACGCTGACAAGCTCATTGACGAATGACACGTTCCTAGACTACGAGCAAAGCGTTTACGATTCAATTATGGTGAACACCTATAAAGCGCTTAACTTCACTGCAATGGGGGACCTTCAAAATGCGCGTGTAGAATGGAACCGTTCAGATGATAGGCAGCGCAGAGCTGCAGATTACTTTGCTGGACGCATTAACGAGAAACGCGAAAAGCAAGAAGAAGAAGCAAAAAAAGAATTAGAGGAAAAAGAAGTTGCTAGCGATGCTGAGGTTAATGAAAGCTTGTCAAAAGCCGATGAGTTGTTAGCAGAACAAAACATTGATATGTCACAGTGGACAGCATATGACGGTTACGTAAATCCATTTTCTACGTTCATGCACGGTTTATTTTTCATGTTAAATGCACAAGACTCTTCAGATGTAAATAAAGCCGTAGACAGCTTTAAACGTGTGTCGAATATGATAGACACGAATGTCGCTACTGACACGCTTGCCCTTGCCCAAAACATTAGCAGTGGTAATACTTCTCTTGATTCTGTAACTAACATTTGGGTGATATTCGAAAATGGTGAAATGGCGAAAAAAGAGGAATTCAGAATAGACCTTCCCGTTTTTATAGTATCTGAGAATGTGAATTACGCAGGTGTTGCGCTTCCAAAGATTCAAGAGCAAATGGATCAATTTAGTTATGTATCGGTTAACGGTCAAATGAGTGAAGTTATAGCTGATATGGATAGAATCATTAAAGCTGAATTCAAGGAAGAGTGGCCGCTTATATTGGCCCGTGAAATCACGCGCTCTGTCGTAAAAACCGTTGTTCAAAAGCAAGTAAATGACAAAAATATTTGGCTTGGTATGGCAACAGGCGTTCTTCAAGCCGTTACAACGCAAGCTGACACAAGAACTTGGAGCGTCCTTCCAAAGAACTTCCAAGCACTTATGTTAGAGAATGATGGTTCGGGTCAAGTAACCATTAACTCACCTGGATTTAGCCAAGCATTATCAGTAAGCGTTGACCCGGCAAAGAAAAATATCATTTATGTAAAAGCCATAAACTCGACTCTGGCACCCTCTGTAGAAGTAATCTCTATTTAACACTTGTAAGGAAGTATCACAGTGAAGAAGATAATATTAGCAACCGTTCTGCCAGCCGTTATTTTGGTTAGTGGCTGTCAATCTACCACTAAATATGTTGACAGTGGAAATGAAAGTATCGCAGTGCTTGGGCTTTCTCAAAGAGATTTTGACCAAGCCGCTAATCAAGCATTAAACGATATCATCGCAAGCCCTTTGCTTGTGCATCCTGAGGCTGATAAAGGAGGCCGATATATTTTATCTATATATAACATTATCAACGACACCTCCCAGCGCATCGATACTGATCAATTAGTTAAGAAGATTCGTGTAGGTTTATTGCAAAGTGGTAAGTTCCTTACGACAACAGCCGTTAATTTTACTGGCTCAGGCCCTGAAGATACTAGTAGCACGAAGGTACGAGAGCTGAACGATTCCGCATTAATTAATAAAAACACAGTAAAGAAAAATGGTACAGTAATTTCGCCCGATTTTAGTTTGAGCGGTAAAATAATACAACGAACAAATAGGGTTAATCGCTCAGAGCAACTCGTCGAATATTATTTTCAACTCACTCTTACACAACTGGAGACTGGACTTGCGTATTGGGAAGGTGAATACCCAATTGCAAAAACCGGGAGTAATGATTCAGTGACGTGGTAAAAAATCTGCAAGTTTAATAATTGAGGAAGACTTTTTTATCAATTAATCAGAAGTCAGAAAGCCTTTAATAATTAAGCTTGCAGCCTTTATTATGCTTTTATGTGTTAACGCAAATTCAGCTATATCAATCTAAACAGTTATTTTATTCAATTCTTCTTTTGCGAGATGTGCACACCTAACTTATTCCATTTTATGATAGTGCAAAAGAACAAGGAAAATATATGAAAAGTTCATTAATACGACTAACAAGCCTATTTTTTCTCCTTTCCTCAATTAGTGCTGTTGCACAGGAACAGGTATCAGAAGAGGTCGACCTAATTATAGAAGATAAACAAGCACAGCAACCAGCTTCAAGCGCTGAGGCGACAGTCGAAGCGCATAATGAGCAACCAGAAGATGCCTATGCATACGTTGAAGAAAAAGCGCGAGAATATATAACTGAGAAGAGGCGCAAATTTACTTCACAAGGGAAACAAGTTTTTATTCACTCTGGTACTGCACTCATTAGGCTCAAACCTACGGAAGCTGGTTGGGCAGATGCCCGTGTATTGGCGTATACAGAAGCTCAACAAAAAGCGAGAGAAAAATTACTTAAACAGCTATATACGAGTGTTGCTTCAGAAACGGTAAGAAAGTCATTTAAGACGAACAAACTTCCAGAGTTCACTCAAGAGGAAATTCAAAGTCAAAGTCGGTTTGAAGCGCTTTTAAATAAAGTAGTCGCTTTAGCCGATGCCACAGTCGACTCACAGTTAGAAGAGCTTGGTGTTAACCCTAGCGAATATAACGCAGCTCCTCCTAATAAAAGAAAAGTCATGATGCAGAAGGCGATAACCCAGTCCGTTTCAAGCTCATCAAGAGGTGATATTACGGGGTCTCAAATAATGAAGTCCTTCGAGAAAACTGACGAAAATGGAAATACTGCTGTGTCGGTGATCGTTGCGACTTCAAACAAAAAGAAAAATTTCTTGGCCTCTCTTCGCAAGAGTAAAGGCAATATCGAACCTAGTCCAGAAAAAGCCAGTATGTCTGTTCAGGACTATTTAGAAAAATATCGCTCTAATTTTATGTATCAAATCGGAACGAAACTTCATTGGGATGAAAATGGTTATCCCGTTATTCTTTCTTATGGAATGTCAGGAAACGATTGTAATGTTTCTGATTATGAAGAATGTGCAGATAATCGAGAGTTTAGCTACCTAGACGCAGAGCTTAATGCATGGGCACACATAGCAGAAGCGTATAATTTAGTTGGTGAAGTTAACGCTTCAAGTTCAACAACAAGTGATAAATCCAGAACCGCGACAGCCTCATTAACTGACGGCAACACTACTGAAACGCAAGAGGAAACCGTAGCCAAAATTATCAAGGAAACGTCACAAAGCTCCAGAATGGCGTCGAGTGTGAAAGGATTGACCGGCGTTCAAGAAGCAACAAGATGGAGCGCAAAACACCCTGTGACGAACCGTGAAGTGAATGGTGTTGTACTTATATGGCACCCACTTGCTGAACAAGCGACAAGAGCATTTAAAGCGAACAAGGGTTTAAAAAAGAAATCCGCCGCGGGCAAAGTCAATTTCAAAGCAAAATCTGGCGAAAGTATAGAGGTTGATGATGAAGATTTTTAAACCATTAATTTTCTTACTGCTTGGGGTATCAACAACAGCATTGGCAGACGAGCGAATAGTTGAAGTTTCTGCCGTTGGCGCTACGAAGGACTTGGCTATTGAGGCTGGCTTGATTCAAGCCGTTGCGCAAGTGAATGGCACTAGTATCAATAGTGAAACCATACGAATAGCAAATCAAATTAGGACAAATGGAAAGTCCAACTCTAGTGTTGCGATGTCGAATATTACCGCCATGAAGACAAAGGGTCAGATCACTAGCTATGAAGTTATAGATTCGTTGTGCGATGAAGAATGTGAAGTCTTGCTAAATGTCGTTGTGCCTGTTTACAAGAGCCCCGGTCTGAATGTAAACAAACGGCGCAAGCTTGTGGTTGCACCATTCGCTGGCAGTGATGGCTATGCGTTTTCAAACAACCTGCAAAGTGCGTTAGTACAGACACGCCGATTCGCAATTTTAGACCGTCAACACAATAGCGATTACGAAGCAGAAAAGCGCCTTCTACTTAGCAGCGATTCGCCACTGAAAGAAAAAATGCGACTTGGACAAGTGTTAGGCTTAGATTATCTTGTTGTTGGGACTGCATCGTTTCAAGACAATTCTCATCAGTCAGAAAACGCTTTCACCGGCGAAACGTCATATGTCGAAAACGTAGTGTCTAAAATAGACTATAAAGTCATAAACCTCGCTACAAGACAAATAAAATGGCAAGATTCTGTGGCAATCAACGAAAATATATTAGACCCAATTACCGCGCAAATGATATCTAGAGGGATTGCCAGTGCTATCTATCCGATGAGGATAGTCTCTAATCAAAACGGCTCCATCACGCTTAACCAAGGAGGAACAAGCGTGAAGGTTGGAGAGCTTTATGATGTTTTTGACTTAGGGAAAAAGCTTATTGATCCTTATACAAAAGAGTCACTAGGGCGAGAAGAAATTTATGCTGGCAAAGTGCTAATTGACAAAGTTACAAGTAAAGTATCGTATGCAACGGTTATCGAAGGTAATCTTGAAACAATGCGACAAGGCGCTATAGTCAGACCTTCACTCGTTGAGTATTTAAACAACCCGGGGAATTTAGAACCGAAATCGACAGTAGAAGCGTCGGCGGCAGGCGGGATTTTAATTCCCGCTATGCAAAAAAAAGAACTGAAGCCTTCGCCAAATGGCGGTGTTGTTATTGACAATTAAGGTGAATATCAAGTAGGTGTAAACCCTAAGTTGACGTACTGATACGACTTCTAGCTCGCACAACACATTTTGTAACTCACAATACAACGTTTTTACGAGATTATCAGGTCAAACAATAATCATACGTTAACTCCATGTTTTCAAGTTGTAAAATTTTTTATAAAATTGGCTTTAGTTAAGTACTTTTTAGTGAAGAGCAAAATTTAATAAATGGCGCGCTAAATACGGCGGTATGAATGCGCCTTTAATGACACGCATAAAAGAGCTTGAAGTTGAAAATCGTCGTTGAAAGAAAATATATATTAACGAGCGTCTAAATTTTGAGGCTTTTCAAGAGGCAGTGACATAAAAGTGGCAAAGGGTTCTGAGTACAACAAATGCTTGAAAAGTCAAATAACGGAAATTCTACAGTTCGCCTCCATTAGAAATGGGGTATTACCCTGTTTTACCGTATTGGCTACTTTTGTCACTATGCACCATCTCTGTCATTTAAATTTGGCGAAACAGTGGTTAAATTCTCATTTATAACAGTGATCTGATTCCGAAAATATAAATAGGTAATTCTTGCTTATAAACATTAGAAGCGGAAATTATCTGGCTGTTATCCCGCTAAAAGCGAAGCGCCTCTGACTCTCTTTGTGCATTAATTTTCTTTAATATAATTAGTTTTTGTATCTTTAGTTTGAGAAATTACTGCCATATTTGAAATACAAAAGGGATGTAAGTGAAAAGTCACTTGCTTGCATATTTTTAAGGTTGTTTTAGAAGGCAACTGTAGTAGAGTGTTTGTAAATTAACCTAAATAAGGAACATTCATGGGACTAGCTAAAACCACAAGCATAAAATTTGAAGTAACAGAAACAGGGCATCAAATTATACAAGCTGAAATAAACGGGCATAAAGTAAATTTAATTTTAGATACAGCGGCGGGTGCATCTGTTTTAGATAGAGCATGTATTAAAAAGCTTGGAATACAAGAGGCACTAAGCGAAGAAAATGCCGCAGGTTTAGGTACAGCCGAACACGAAATGGGATTAATAGACGTTGTAAAATTTGAATTGGCAGGGCAGTTGTATGAAAGTACACAGTTTGTATCACTAGACCTAGACCATGTTCAGGCCGCTGGTGGTGGCAATTCAATACATGGATTATTAGGCTCGCCATTTTTTAGAAAATACCAAGCCATATTAGATTTTGGTACTAATACACTGACAATTAGAGAGCCATTGTCTGATTTTGATTGATAACAGCGGCTTACTTAAAGGCACTCCTTAATTCTAAAGCGAAGCGCCTCTAACATTTCTCTATAAATTAATTGGCTTTAAACAACATCAGCTCAGCATTTTTCCCATCGGTTAATATGGCTACATTACCTTGCGAAGTTACAAATACATCTCTTAATCGTCCTGTTGCTTCTGGAAATACATGCGACTGGGTGAATTTACCATTCGCTAAATTAACGCTGTAGAGTTTTTTATCTACAAGCGTGGTAATGAGCACATGTTTTTGAAGCGAAGGGAATGCGGCGTGTTTAGAGCCATAATACGCCATACCCGATGGGGCGATTGATGGCGTCCAATCTACGCTTGGTTTTTGCATGCCCGGGTAGTCTCTAAATGGAGATATGCGCGCTTGCGAGTAATCGTCACCGTTTGTAATGACTGGCCAACCGTAATTATTTCCAGCCGTTAAATAGTTTAACTCGTCGCCACCTGCGGGGCCATGTTCGTGGCTTACAATTTGTTGCGTGTCATAGTCGTACACTAAACCTTGAAGGTTACGGTGCCCATATGAATACACCGCATGAGCTGTTGAGTTTTTGTGGTCAATAAAAGGGTTATTTTTGGGTGTTTTGCCATTTGCTGTAATGCGCAGTGTTTTGCCAAGCTGGCTGGTTACTACTTGTGCTTGCTCTCGGTAGTCAAAACCATCGCCACTTGAAAACAGTAAAGTGTTATCAGGGAGAATAAGGGCGCGACCAGAGTAATGTTGTGGTGTGTCTTTATCTGTGGCTACGTTGTAAATGATTGTTGGCGTTGTAAAACGTGTACCGTTGAAGGTAGCTTTAGCTATTACGAGCCTGTTTGCATCAAGATCGCCTTGGGCGTAGGTAAAAAAAACTTCTTTGGACTTAGCAAAATTAGGCGTGAGTACTATATCAAGTAAACCACCTTGACCTGCAACGTATAAACCTTCAAGTGGTAATTTTATTCTACTTTGCTCGTTATTTTTAATAACCACTACGTGGCCGTCGCGTTCGGTTATTAACCATGTACCATCGGGCAGTTGCACCATACTCCAAGGCGAGTTTAGCTGTGTAGCGAGTGTTTGGATTGTATATTGTTTTTTAGGTAATGCATTGTTTGCATTGACGTTAAATGAGAAGAGTGCGAATAGTATAAAAAGCGAGATGCATTGTTTACCGCGCAAGCCTTTGCTACTGTATAAAAAATTATTTAGTTTAAATTGAGATAACCATGTTGTTTTTAACACGCATACTCCCTTCATTTTTAGTTGCTTGGTTACTAACGTTTACGCTTGCTAGCTTGTTTCATAGCCAATACGTTGTCAATCAATTAGTTAATGTAGGTGTAGTGGTAGAGTTTGCTGACCGTGTTAATTTAACACTCGACGATTGGTTAGGTTTACTTCCTACGTATGGCGCTATTATTGCCCTTGCACTCACTATTGCTTTTTTAGTGACTTGGTTTATTAATAAAAAATTAAAAGCACATAGTACTGGGCTGTTTGTTATAGCGGGTATAGCCGCTTTTGCGACGGCGCTCATTGCGATTGAGTCTATTATGAATATAACCATTATTGCTGGCGCAAGAGGGTGGGGTTTTTATTTACAGTTGGTTGCAGGCGCTATTGGCGGTTACGCGTTTGCAAAACTAATTAAAGTAGTTGAAAACACAAAGTTAAACTAAGTGTTTTTTAAGGCTAGTTCCTTAGCTAAAGCCGCTGTTTAATGAAAACCACGGCTTTTTAAAACCCTTTTTATACTTTATTAAAAAATTAAACCAATGAGTTTGTAACTACTTAAGCCAAAAATAAGCATTAACACAGGTAGAGTAACTAGGTTTAAAATAAACGAGTTGGTAAATTTCCCCATGACCGATTTTTGATTTACTAACCACACTAAGTAAATAGTGATAACAGGAAGTAATAAACCATTAGCCGCTTGGGCAAATATTATAACCGCGACAGGGTCTAACCCAAGAGACGCTACCGCAGCACCAAATAATAAGATGATAATAGCAACGCTTTTAAAGCGAGTGCTTGCCATATCATTTGACCAACCTAACATACCACATACGGCATAGGCCCCAGCAAGCGGCGCGGTTATTGCGCTAGTTAGCCCTGCGGCAAACAACCCTATAGCAAAAAAGTAATGGGCTGCATCACCGAGCAAGGGCTCTAGTTGTACTGCCATGTTTGCTGCGCTAATTTGCCCTGCATTTGTGCCATAGAAAGCGACCGACGCGGTAGATAAAATAGCTAATGTGATTACACCGCCCAAAGTAATTGAAAGGCCAGTATCAACATTGGTTTGCTTAATTACTTTTTGTAAGTCACTTTTGCTGTCGTGCTTAGCTGCTAAAACACCAGAGTGCAAAAATAGGTTGTATGGCACTATGGTTGTACCAACCAACGCTAAAACAGTTGTTATTGAGCCTTCAGGCAAGCTTGGCGTAAAGCCTGACAATATATCACCCAGTGATGGTGAAGCCATGATCAATGTAGATATAAACACCAAGCTCATTAAAATCACTAATACTATAAGTGAGTTTTCTACCACTTTATGTTTGCCGCTATAAAGTAAACCAGCACTTAAAAAAGCAATTAGAGGGGTCCATATCTGTGGATTAACGTTTGGAAATATGCCAATTAATCCCATACTCGCACCACTTAAATTACCCGCTTCGTATGCTGCACTACCAACACCTATGGCGCTGATCACTAAAAATATGGCTAACGATTTAAATAGCGGGGTTTGAATATTTGCCCTAAGTGCTTGCGCTAAGTCTTGGCCTGTTGCAACGCCAAGGCGTGCCGCCATTGATTGCAGTAATATAGTGGCAATAACTGAAAATAGTAATGTCCAAATAAGTGCAAAACCAAAGTTTGCGCCTGCCACACTGGCTGTGGTGATTGTACCTGGCCCAATGAAGGCAGCAGTGACGAGTAATCCTGGACCTAATCGCATAATTTACCTTAATAGTGTTATTGCATGTTGCTATTTAAAGTTACACCTAACGTTTAAAACCAATAATTATACGCGATGCCTGTTGTGTATTGCCGCCACTTAAAATAAGTACGGTGCAGCTATAGCTGCTTATTTGCGAGTGCTTTTATGTAAGCATATGCTAAAAAAGGGCGGGTAGGATACCAATTTATATATAAATTTAAAGGGGATAGAACGCGTTTGGATAAACTTTAAACGAGTATGAGGCCATCAATTAAACTTATAATGACACTGTATGTGTATTTACATTATGAGTGTTTTAATTGCTTCTAGGCCTTTTTTGAGCGTTGCTTCATCGGTGGCGTAATTAATACGCACGCATTGATGTTTGTGCTCCCAGCTATCTTCAATACCTATAAAAAAGTTGTGGCCAGGAATTATATACACATCTTGTTTTTTAAGTTTTTGGTAAAGCTGTTCGCTGGTTATTTTTGAATCTTTAAACCAAAGCCACATAAAAAATGCGCCTTCTACCTTATGTAAATAAACCGGTAAGTCATCAAAAATTTCATCAAATAGGCTAACAGCGACCTGTGCTTTATTTTTATAAAAAGGCAAAATGGTATTTTTACACAGAGGCAGTAGTTTATTGTCTTTGATTAAGCGGGTGACTAAGCTTGGCCCAAAACTATTAGGTGATAACACCATAGCGCCATTAACGCGGCTAATTGCTTTAATAATCTCGTTATTGGCAACCACTATACCGGTACGCAGGCCTGGCAAGCCCAGTTTTGAAAGCGACATACACAATATAATGTTTGAGTTCCAGGTTAGGTTTGCATCGGTATAAATACAGCCAGGGAATGGGTCGCCATAGGCGTTATCAATAATAAGGGGGATATTGTATTGCTTTGCGAGTAAGTCTAGTTGATGAACTTCATCGTCGGTGATTACGTTACCCGTTGGGTTGGTAGGGCGCGACACACATAATGCGCTTATGCTGTTGTCGTTGGCAAGTACAGCCTTAACCGCATCAAAATTAATTACATATTTAAACTGTTTAGAGCCGTTTGGTGTATTTAGTATTTCTATTTCAGGTTTAATGGCCACAAACATATCGTCAGTTAAACCTTGGTCGGCATAGCCTACGTATTCTGGCGCAAGTGGAAAAAGTACTTTTTTATGGCTGCCATCAGCCATTTTGCCTGCAAATAGGTTAAATAAAATAAAAAAGTTAGCTTGGCTACCATTTCCTAATGCAATATTGCTCGCTGTTAAATTCCACGCATATTCTTGTGTTAACTGATTGGCAAGGGCTGCTCTAAACTCATCGTTACCCGTTGGGCCATCGTAAAGGCCCATTATTTGCGCTATTTTATTATTTTTTACTAAATGATTTAGCTCGTTAATGAACGCTGTGTTTACTTGTGGCACAGAGGCGGGGTTGCCTCCGCCAAGCATCACTAAATTAGGGTTATTACTGTTTTTAGCATTACCAAGATCTTCCATTAGCTGTGTAATGCCATTGGGTTGAGTAAATTTGCTGCCAAAGTGTGAATAGTTCATAAAACCTAATACATTTAATAAATTAGGCAAAGAGTATAACGTAAAAAAACGGAGTAAATTTATAGATGAGAATAATTCACGACTTATACATACGGCCTTCCTGCGTTATAATTATTTCAGTATTAAATGTAGGTGTTTAGTTATCAATAACCCAAATAAAATAAACGACGACCCAGTCAACTTGCCCATCGAGCCTGTAATTAATAATACCGAGCTTAAAATAGCCACCTTTAATTTGTTTAACTACCTTGAACCACCTAACGCCTATTACGAATTTGAACGTATATACACCGCTGAGCAATGGGCAAGAAAACAGCGCTGGATCACCGAATACATAAACGAGCAGCAGCCCGATGTAATTGGTTTTCAGGAAATATTTAGTATTGAGTCACTTAAAGAATTAATGCTAAATCAAGGTTATAACCATTTTGCTGTAGTTGATAAACCCCATGTTATAGATGATTTTATTTTTAAGCACCCTGTTGTTGGTATTGCCTCTAAATACCCGATTGCTGATGTAATAGCGGTAGAGCATGATAAGGAACTAGCATGCTCACTTGGTTTAACACAGGCGTTTTCATTTAGTCGTAAAGTACTCAGGGCCACAGTTACGTTACCTCACTTAGGAGATACAGATTGCTATGTAGTACACTTTAAATCTAAGCGGGGCATGCTTGAGGTAGACGAACACAATAAAGCGGTAACAGCCGAGCAAAACATTGTTGATATTTTAAAAGCAAATGTAGCAGGGAGTTGGGGCTCAACAATTCAACGTGGCAGCGAAGCGACTTTACTCATGATACAAATGATCACCCGACGAGAGGCGACTCAAAACCCCATGGTATTAATGGGCGATTTTAACAACGACCTTGCTGATGGTGTACTTAACCACCTGCTAACCAATACATTAAGGTTTGCGCCCGCAATGGATGCCAAAGCCTACCTAGCTAAGTACTGTTTGTATGACTCGTGGGCATTATTTGAAAAACTAGTAATTACCGCTGATGATGCTCAGCAAGCAAGTAACAGTGATGGTGAAAACACTGCTCAAACAGCACCACTAACGCGTAAAGCAACTCACTACTTTGGTACAAGCAGCTCAGTGCTTGATTATATTTTACTGTCGTGCGAGTTTGACCCAAGCTACGATGATAGTTTTTTTGAAGTAAGTAACCATAATACGTACGACAGGCATTTAATTAACCCCGAATATGAGCGAGACGACTTAACCACTGACCATGGCGTTGTGTGTATTACTCTAAACCTCAGAACTTAAAAAGCCCGTTGTAAAATGGCACTTGGTAATATGTAGTTATTACAAAAGTAATTTCCAACATATTGCAAGCTACTGAATAGATAGAGTTTTTATTTGGTATTTAATTTGCACAAGTAATGCAGCTTTAATTACTTAGTTTTAAAATAAAGGATTTAACAATGAATGACGTGTCTTTATCTGCTTATTTGGGATTTTATTTTTACTTAATTATGCTGGTGGTGCAGTGGGGTGTTGCGACCTTTAGCAAGGCCAAGGAGCCCGGTGCAGTGCCGGGTAAAATTAGCGACGATTTATCGCACGATAGCTTTATATTTAGAGCGCACCGTACGTTTCAAAATACATTAGAAAATAGCGCATTATTTATAGGCACGGTGTTATTTGCATTTGTAATTAATTACCAAAGCGCAATTTTTGCAATGTGTGTGTGGGTGTATGTAGTTGCCCGTTTAATTCACATGATTTTATACTATGTGATTGCAACAGAGAAAAACCCAAGCCCGCGTACGTATTTCTTTTTAATTAGCTTTATTGCCAACATTGTGATGTTGGTACTAATAGGTTTTCGTTTAGTAGCTTAATAAATAAAAAACCGACGTTTTAGTGTTAGTACTACTACGTCGGTTTTTTGTATTAAGTGTTATTCTACCCCAATAAATCCACCTGTTTGATGAGCCCAAAGGCCTGCATATATGCCCCCTTGTGAAATGAGTTCATCGTGTGAGCCTTGCTCAACGACGCCACCATTATCTAACACGATGAGTCTATCCATTTGTGCAATGGTAGACAGCCTATGCGCTATAGCGATAACCGTTTTTCCTGTCATTAAATCATCAAGGCTTGCTTGAATAGCCGCTTCAACTTCTGAATCAAGTGCGCTGGTCGCTTCGTCTAAAATAAGAATAGGGGCATTTTTAAGTAACACTCGTGCAATGGCAATACGTTGGCGTTGACCGCCCGATAAAGTTACACCACGTTCGCCAACTTGTGCATCAAACCCTTTGTTGCCTTTTGAGTCTTCTAAATCGCTAATAAAATCGAGCGCTTTAGCTTGTTTTGCGGCGTTTAACATTTCAGCTTCGGTCGCGTCGGGGCGACCGTATAAAATATTATCTTTAACAGAGCGGTGAAGCAGGGAAGTGTCTTGCGTTACCATAGCAATATAGCGGCGAAGACTTTCTTGGCTTACGTCAGTAATATTTTGCCCGTCAATCTTAATTGCGCCAGAGTCGGTATCGTAAAAGCGCAGCAGTAGGTTAACAAGCGTTGATTTACCCGCGCCAGAGCGGCCAACTAAACCTATTTTTTCACCGGGTTTAATATTAAGATTTAACCCATTCATTACCGGGCCACGGTTAGTTTCGTTGGCGGCTTTGCCATAATTAAAATGTATATCTTTAAACTCAATACTGCCTTGGGTTACTTCAAGGGTGTTTGCGTTTGGTTTATCGTCTACTTTTATTGGGTTTGATAATGTTTTCATACCATCGGTGGCGGTGCCAATATTTTCAAACAGGCTGCTTATTTCCCACATGATCCACTGCGCCATACCGTTTAACCTAAGCGATAAACTAACTGCAACGGCTATAGCGCCAGCACTAATTGCACTCATAGACCATAAATAAAGCGATAATGCGGCAACACTAAATACCAACAAATAGTTAAGCGTATTAATAGCAAAGTTAAGGCTGGTCACTAAGCGCATTTGTTTATATACGGGTTGTAAAAATACATCCATGCTTTGCTTGGCGTACTGCTCTTCGCGTTGTGTGTACGAAAAAAGTTTAATAGTTGAAATGTTAGTGTAGCTATCAACAATTCGGCCCGTCATTTCTGATCGCGCATCGGCTTGTGAGCTGGCGATTTTTTTAAGTTTAGGCACAAAGTAAACCTGTATTGAAGCATACAAGGCAAGCCATACAAGCAAAGGGATCATCAAGCGCCAGTCAGCTTCAGCCACTAAAAACACCATAGCGCCAAAATAAACCACTATGTACATAAGTACATCAAGCAGTTTCATTACCGCCTCGCGAACAGCTAAAGACGTTTGCATTACTTTGGTAGCAATACGTCCTGCAAATTCATTTTGGTAAAAACTTACACTTTGGCGTAGTAAATACCGATGCGCTGACCAGCGAATCGACATAGGGTAATTACCCAATAAGGCTTGATGCAAAATAGCGGCGTGAAAAAACACCACAATAGGCAAAACGACTAACAGCATAACAGCCATTTTGATCAGCTCAGTTTTTTGCTCTACAAATAGGGTTTGTGGAGTATGGGTACTTAGCCAATCAACCAATTGGCCCATATAACTAAATAACGATACTTCTAAAATAGCTAACAGCGCAGCACTTATCGACATAAGCACTAACGAGAGTTCCATGCCCTTGGTGTAATGTCGGCAAAACGCAAATAAAGTAGAAGGCGGCTGAGTGGGTTTTTCCTCAGGAAATGCGTTGGTCATTCTTTCAAAGAGTCGATACATTTTAAAAACTTAAATAGCAAATAATGTGAAGTATCATACCATTTAAGTATTTTTAAATGCAGTTTTGTATTAACTAACATGAGCTTTAGTTGAGAGATTCTATATCTAAAATTCAGGTTAGTTATTACTTATACAGGCTTTTTATCTAACAGGGTTTGAAAGATTGATGCCTCGGCTCATATATAAGTCGTCGTATTTTAAACCGCCGTTACCATAGGGCTTTTTAGCCGGACCAGTATTTGCGTTTGCCAAAAAGTAAATAAGTGGTTGTTCACGCTTCATTCTAAATTTTGCATTTTTATACACGAGTGTTTGCGTTGTAAACTCACCGCCTAGAACATACACATTGTATTGTTGGCCTTGCATTTTTGTAGGCGCGTTATTCACTACATACCAGATGCTGTACCATTGATTAGTGTTAAGGGGCTTTGCTGATTGGGCGGCATTGTAGTTTTGAATGTTGCTGTAACCTTTATCTGTTTTGACCATTAAAGCGCCATCATTTTTAAATCCATTCGACTCGGCTTTGTCTGTTACACGTAAGGTAGGTTCAAACGCATTGTAACCATGCTTTTTAATTTCATTAGGTTGTAAGTTACTTAAGCCAAAAGCGTGATTGTTAGGAAACGCTTCTACATTTATGCGCGTAAAAAATGTATAAGTTTCTCCCACTTCAACTACTTTTGGTAGCTTAGTAAAACTGAGTGCTTTTCGATTACCAATAATGCCTTCGGCGGCTGGTTTTTTTAATAAGTAATGATTTGAGGATTCAGCCTCTCGTGAAATTTTTGTCACTTGTGGGTTGGCTATGTATGGATTGGTTTGATTGTCAGTATCAGCTTTTTGCCATGTTAGCGTTTGCGTTTCAAAATTATCGATTAACAGCCATTGATTTGTGGAAGGGTGTTGGTGATTTTGGCTGCATGCTACTAATGTGATTAACCACATTGGCAGAAGAACGTTTTTATGGCGCATTGTTTGCTCTTTATTTAATTGTTATTGATAGCATAAACAGGAAAAAATGGTTATTGGTAATAATTTTTTGTTGAATGACTTAAGTTTTACATTACCAAATTACGGTTTATTTATAACCAATAACTGATTTATTGTAAACCAAAAAAATTTAACGCGCTTAAGTTTAAGCAAAAGCTATATAAATTTTGTAGTCGCGCTCAGTAAATAACTAAAACTTATTCATATCAAATAACTTTATAGTTAACATACGCCTGTGCTTATTTTTGAAATTAATAAGGAAGTGTTATGTATTTAGGCTCTTGTTTGTGTGGAAAAGTAAATGTGAAAATTACAGGCAATATTACCAGTATTATTCACTGTCACTGTTCTTTGTGTAGAAAAAATAGCGGAACAGCGTTTGCTACAAATGGTTTTGTAAACGCTGATGAGTTTTTAATCACTCAAGGGCAAGACTCATTAAGTGGATACGCGTTTAAACCCGGTAGAACACGGTATTTTTGTGCCTGCTGTGGTTCGCCTATTTATAGCGAAAATACCAGTGATAAAAGCCGTTTTCGTATTCGATTAGGTTTACTGGATTCAGATATTGCAGAAAAACCTATATCTCATAATTTTGTTACATCAAAAGCGAATTGGGAACAGTTAGAAACCAGTTTGCCTTGCCATGAGAAGCATGAACCCGGTCGCTAATTAAAAAGATTCAATGTGGTAAATATGATTAATATCTTGATATAAATTGGGAGCAAGATGTTTAAAAGCGTCAGAATCTTGAATATTGTCGACGGTAATGTGTTTTAGTGAGCTAGGGCTTAAAACAATAACAATGTTTTTGTACTCATTAAATTCAACAAGTGCGATTGCTTTAAAATACTTTCTTAACAAGGCCAACAACAGCTGTAACTCTTGACCTGTTTTAGGGTTTAAGTTGAGTGTTATTTGACTGCTTGAATTGCAACAGCGCGTCATATTTTGCCAAAAAAGAGCGCTGTTTAAAAATGGTTGGTGGTACTCTCCACTGAATATGTCGATGGTGATCACATCGTATTTAATTTTACATTGCTGGATAAATTGCTCTGCTGACTCTAAAAATACAGAGTGTGGTTTTGGCAAATAAAAATGTGTTTGTGCAATTTCAACCACATCTGGGTTAATTTCAACGGTGTTAAAGGTGTGTAGAGTATTTAAAAATTTTGTTTTATTGAATAGATAATAGATAACTCGCTCAACGCCCGCGGTTCCCAACCCTAAATTTAACATTTTAAGGTTGGTTACTGGTTTTAATAAAAACAGGAGCATGCTCTGATTTACAGGTACCAAAACTTGCTCTGATTTGCTTTTACTCATTACGCCCTGAATAACAGCATCTTGTTCACGTTTTTCGTCTAGTGTTAACCAACGGTATTGCGCGTTTTCATAAACATAGATAGGACCAAGCGTGGTTTGCTTAAATTGTACAAGGTTACATTTTAACGTTTCATTTTTTAACTGGCGCATACTCTTACTTTTTAAATTGACTACTTAATCGGAACTCTGATTAAGTGATTTACTAACGTGTTAAGTCATGATGATAATTAAATTTTACTAGTCTGGGATTTTTAATAAAAACAAGGCGAATTTACCGGCAATAGGTGCTTGGGATCGCTCTATTATCCAGAATCTAAGTTTCTTAGTTTGGCACGAAAATAAAAAGTTTACTTAAGTTATTTGGTTATAAGTTTATTGATTTGCTTTACCGTGTAGTATTTTGGTTTAAATTAAATCATTTAAAACACTCAAGGAGAGAAAAATGGGATTAATTTTAGGCCCTGTGCTGTTAATTTGGCTCGCTATTTTTATTTACTCAATTCGACTCGGTTATTTGCTTATTTATAAAAATATGGCTTTAGACATCACGCTAATTACTTTCACCGTTGCTTTAGTTGGTGCTATTGCCTTTGTATTTTATGGTTACAGGCAATTTATAAATGAAACGTCATTGTGGGCATTTGAAATACCCAGCTATTTTGTATTCAACAAGTTTGCAATATTCACTGTTGTTTTGGCTTTATGTTTACATTTTTTTTCTACTAGTATGCAAACAAGCACAGCCGTTAATTGTGTGGTGTTTATACTTATATTTATGTTTTCTGCTGGGGTGTTACTAAGTGTGGGGTTACATGACCATTTTATAGGTTATAACAATATCCAACTTACTCATTAATTCTAGGGTAGAAGATGAGATCGTTTATTTGCGCTTTACATTTTGTGTGTGCTCAATGGTTGAAAAAAGTTGACCCAAATAATACGTGCACGGGGCACAAGGCGAGTGTCCTAATCGGTATGGTGCTATCTATTTATATTGGTTTATTAGCTCTTTTCTTTTGTTTTGATTATGTAAAATTACTTACTGATTCCGTTAGAAATAATTTAATCGTGTTCAGTACACTTTATTTAGCGTTAATTTTAGGGGGTATGCATTTAGCGTTGGGTAACGCTGTGGATTATAAAAGTAGAGTTCGTGCAAGGTTGAATACAACAGTGCTTAGGCATTACACGCTTGGGTTAAAACTTTGGATATTTGGTCTGCTACCTTACTTTATAGCTTTGGTAACTATTTTTATATTGAACTCGAATTAGTACTATTCTTTTCTGCGCTTTAGCGTGCTTATTTTCGTATCTACCTCAAATTAATTGCGATATTCAAATACATAGGTAATTGTAAACCAATAAAAATAAGGAGCTACATAAATGCTTAAACCATCAATTAAATTATTAAAGCTAAGCATGCTTGCGTTTGCTTGCTCAGCATCAAGTGGCGTTATTGCGGCTGATATGCAATATAAAGATCAACAAAATCTGCATGATATTGCGGGAAGTGTGTCAGCAGAGCGAATTGGCAGCGATATTCAAACGCTGGTGGACTTTGGTACACGTCATACACTTTCAGAGACTAAATCTGACACTCGAGGTATTGGTGCTGCTCGACGTTGGATTAAAGCTGAGTTTGAAAAAATATCCGCACAATGTGGTGGTTGCTTAGAGGTTATTGAGGTATCAGACACTATTTCAGGCGAAAAACGCATACCTGATCCTGTTGAGGTGGTAAATATTGTTGCTATTCAGCGCGGCAGTACTGAACCAAATAGAATGGTGATGATGTCGGGTGATATAGACTCACGTGTAAGCGATGTAATGGATTTTACTAGTGACTCTCCTGGCGCTAATGATAATGCATCGGGTGTTGCTGGTGTTATTGAAGCGGCACGCGTACTGAGTAAATATAAATTTAATGGCTCTGTCGTTTACGCTGCGTTATCAGGGGAAGAGCAGGGGTTATTTGGTGGTAAAATTTTAACCGCGCACGCTCAAAAGAATAACTGGCAAGTACATGGTGTTTTAAATAATGACATGATTGGCAATATTACCGGTATAAATGGAGTGACTGACAATACAACCGCACGTATTTTTTCAGAAGGTACACGTGTTGTTGAAACAAAAGCACAGGCTCGTACTCGTCGATTTACGGGTGGTGAGGTTGATTCTGCAAGTAGAAATTTAGCCCGTTATATTGACACTGTTGCAGATAGGTACATCCCCAACCTTGATACAATGCTTGTTTACAGGCTAGATAGGTTTGCACGAGGCGGGCACCATCGTCCATTTAACGATGCTGGGTTTGCAGCAGTGCGCATAATGGAAACAAACGAGCATTATGATCGTCAACACCAAGACCTACGAACAGAAAATGGCATTACATATGGCGATACGATTGACGGGGTTGATTTTGATTATGTAGCTAAACTAACGTCACTCAATGCGGTAACTATGGCATCTATGGCTTGGGCTCCAGCCCCACCTAAAGACGTTAAAATTACTGGCGCAGTAAAGGCTAGTACTTCGTTTTCGTGGCAAAAAAGTAATGATGACACAATTGCCGGTTATAAAATATATTGGCGTTACACAAGCGAGCCGCAATGGCAGTTTAGTAAATACGTTGGTAATGTTTCTGATTTCACACTTGAGAATGTAGTAATAGACAATTATTTCTTTGGTATTTCATCCGTTAGTCATGATGGTTTTGAGTCGCCCGTTGTGTTCCCTGGGGATGTTGGTTCGTTTGACCATAATATAAAATAGCAATTTGTATAAAAACAAAGCAGTCAGAGTTTTTAAAGTGCAAGCAGCCTGTTTTATGCTTGCACCTTATTTACTAAGACCTTACAGTGTTTAAAAAGAAGTAATAAGGTCATTACAATGGAACAACAACAAAAACAATTAACACCTGAAGAGCAAGCATTAGCCGAGCAACAACGTGTTGCATGGCAGCGTGGATGTTTTCAAACAGCACAAAAGTATTTAGCAGAAAAAGGCATTATGCCTAAATCAGTAGTTGAGCAAGACAGCAGATTTTTAGCCCCTATTTGCGCCATGTGGAAATTTAAAGCGCAAAACGGAAAAACGTATTGGGTTGTTACAGGGCAATTACCAACAGACCATGCTGAAGTGGGTGCAGCGTCAGATGCGCGTGATGCTATGCGTTATTTTTCATTGCAATGGCAGTTAAAAGCAGACCAGATAATGAGTGCGGGCGCACGAGATAAAACACAGGCAGACTTTGCTAACCTATTAGTGAAAAGAGCTCATGGCCTTTACGAGTTATACGATAACGATAAACTGTGGGCTCACGAACCAAAATAATTAAAAAAGGGTAATCAAACTTTGATTACCCTTACAACTTAATTAATGAACTAGTGTGAAAGGTGTTGTATCAGCACACCTAACCGGGCATTTCATTCTTTGCCTAGGTATACCTGCCTCCATAAACACATTACCCTGTTTTATAAAGCCGTTACGTTTAAATCGTTCAACTTCGTGTAGAACACAATTAACGCTAATTGATTCAATACCTTGTTCTACTGCTATGTCAAAAATATAATTAAGCAACGAGCAGTAAACATCTCGGTTTCTGTGATCAGGCAATACAGCTAAGCGTCCAATTAAGCCGTCATTACACAGGCGGGCTGTTGCGACGGGACAAAAGCTGTCGTCTGTAACAAGCACATGCAAAGCTAATTTATCGAGGTTATCGAATTCAACGCGTTTAGGGATATGTAATTCGTAAACAAATACACGCTCCCTTATTTGTTGTAACTCATTTTTTTGTCGATCCCATTCAACTTTGTTTATACGATAACCCACAATTGCCTCCTACTTGTTACCCTTGGTTTGCGTTAAACCAAATGCCTTCATTAACAAGTATAGTAAACATTTGAACAAAAACTAGACTATTTTGAGCGTTAGCTAATTCATTAGTATTAAACTCGGTTTCGTCCGTTAGTAATTTTACTGCTGCTATGTCCCCGATAGGAAGAGTGAAATTATCACCATTAATACTTACTAAAAGCTCATTTTCACACTGCTGATAAATTGCTCGTGTTCCACCTACACGTTCAAAAATAGTATCTGGCTCTGCCAATTCGTTTGCTATTTGATCTTGGGTAAAAGCAGGTTCTACTGGTGCCAAGTCCATTTCATGTTTGGGTTGGCTTAAGGTTTTGCCAAGCCATTGCTTGAATAGACCATCATCTTCTAGCATTGAGGCGATAAGATGCTTAACCTTTCCAGCTTCATTATTTGTAAGCTCACCTTTTGAGGCTCTTGTAACTAAGTTGTGGTCTGTGTAGCGTTTTTGACCGCTTTCAGTATCAATAACATGATCGGCAAAGCTTGATAGTAAATCTTGCTGATTTGGTGCTCTAAATCCAACAGAGTAATTAAGTGCATTTTCAACCGCGTAGCCTTCATGAGGGCAGCCTGGTGGAATATATAAAATATCACCGGGCTCTAAAATGCAGTCTATGACTGCTTCAAAGGCTTCAACTTGCAATAATTTTTTATTTTGAGCAAATTGCTTAAGGGTTGGGTCGGGTAGGCCAACTCGCCAATGACGCTTTCCTTCACCTTGAATAATGAAAACATCGTATTGATCTAAATGTGGGCCAACACCCCCATTAGGGGTGGAAAAGCTGATCATTAAATCATCAATGCGCCAGTTAGGGATAAATCTGAACGGTTCTAGCAGCTGGGCTGCCTCTGGATGCCAGTGGTCGACTGCTTGCACTAATAACGTTGAATTTTCCTCTTTGAGTAAATCAAAGTCCTCGAATGGCCCTTGATGGGTTTGCCAGTCGTTATTGTCATTTGTAACAATACGCGATTCAATAGAATCTTCCATTGCTAAGCCAGCAAGTTCGTTTGCATCAAGTGGATCTTCAAAGTGACTAAACCCTTGTTTGATCAAAAGAGGTTTTTTTTGCCAAAAGTGGGTTAAAAATTCTTGTTCAGATAAATCGTTTATTTTTAATTGATACATACGTTTGCCTGCCGGTATTTGCTTTGCTTTTTATACAAAAAAAGCGAAAGGATAACCCTTTCGCTTTTTGATAGTGGTGATTAATAATTAAACTAAATCATCAATAAATTCAACCGCACGGCCAATGTAATTAGCCGGCGTTAGTTTTTTCATTTCTACTTTAGCAACTTCAGGAAGATCTAAACCATCGATGAAGTCAGCCATTATTTCTTGATTTACGCGCTTTCCACGGGTTAAATCTTTAAGTTTTTCGTATGGCTTTTCAATGCCGTATTTACGCATAACTGTTTGAATAGGCTCAGCGAGTAACTCCCAGTTTTGGTCTAGCTCTTCAAGTAAACGTGGTTCGTTAACTTCAAGCTTGCTAACACCTTTAAGCGTTGATTGATATGCAATAAGCGCATAACCCATACCCACACCAAGGTTACGTAGCACTGTCGAATCGGTAAGATCACGCTGCCAGCGAGATACAGGCAGTTTTTGTGCAAGGTGTGCAAAAATTGCATTTGCTAAACCTAAGTTACCTTCTGAGTTTTCAAAATCAATAGGGTTAACTTTGTGTGGCATAGTTGATGAGCCAATTTCGCCAGCAATGGTTTTTTGCTTAAAGTGGTTAAGGGCAATGTAACCCCAAACATCACGGTCAAAATCAAGCAAAATAGTATTAAAACGTGCAATTGCATCAAATAATTCTGCAATGTAATCATGTGGTTCAATTTGTGTGGTAAACGGGTTCAATGTTAAACCTAGGCTCGATACAAACTTATCTGCATGAGTATGCCAGTCGTAATCTGGATAAGCGCTAAGGTGAGCATTATAGTTACCAACAGCGCCATTTACTTTACCAAGCATATCTACTTGCGCAATTTGATCGCGTTGACGCTTTAAACGCATGTATACGTTTGCAAACTCTTTACCCATAGTTGATGGTGTAGCAGGTTGTCCGTGCGTACGAGTCATCATTGGCACTGCTTTATACTCAATGGCTTTTTCTTTGATGGCGTTAAGTAATTGGTCACAGTATGGCAATAATACGCTGTCACGTGCTTCAGTTAACATTAAACCATGTGATAGATTGTTAATGTCTTCTGAGGTACATGCAAAGTGAATAAATTCGTTAATAGCATGTAGCTCTGCGTTATCAGCTACTTTTTCTTTTAAAAGGTATTCAACGGCTTTAACGTCGTGGTTAGTTGTTCGTTCAATATCCTTAACGCGCTGCGCGTCGGCTTCACTGAAGTTATCAACAATAGCGTTTAAAAGTGCATTTGCTTGGTCGCTAAATGCGGGCACTTCTTTAATGTCGCTTGCTGCAGCTAACGCTTGCAACCAACGCACTTCAACAATTACACGGTATTTAATTAATCCAAATTCGCTGAAAATACTGCGTAGTTCAGTGGTTTTGCTGCCGTAGCGACCATCAACTGGCGAGATAGCCGTTAACGCTGAAAGCTCCATAATAACTCCTAAATTTTTGTTTGAACGATAATTAAATTTTTGCTTTAGCAATGGCGATTATTTTTCTTTTTGCAAAGAAAAAATGACGGCGTTTACCGCCCATTTGTCGCCACAATACTGCACTTCTGATGCCGGCAAGTAGTAATGCGCGGATTTTATTTTGAGTGAGTTGCTGTTTTAATAACTCGGGTTTACCATAAACCTGTATTCGGTGCCCAAGGGGGCTTAGCACCGACGAGTATATATCTGCCAAACCGGCAACAACGGTGTCATCGGTTATAGCAAAATGGTCTAAACGACGATGAATATCATCAATACGTTTACCTAATTCGTTTAAGCTTTTGTCGTTTGCGCTAAGTGCTCGCTCAAGCTGCATTAAGCCACCCACGTATTTTACAATCTCAACGTCTTTCTGAGCGCCCGCTGATAGCTGTTCCATCAACGTTTTGTAGCCATCTCGTAAATTGTGAGTGCCTTGATATACATCTTCTGGTGATGCTGGCGATGTTTGTACAATACTAGAAAGTAATATGTCTAAATCGTGTTCATTATTACTGCCGTATTGCGCTATTTTTTGTACTTGTTTAGCGGCTTGGCACATAGCGGCAAGCGCCATAACTTGGTGTTCATTCATTACTTGATCACCGAGTCAATAATACCGCCACCTAAGCAAACTTCTTGCGCATAAAATACTGCAGACTGACCTGGTGTAACCGCTTTTTGAGGTTCATCAAATAACACACGGGCCATACCGTCATCACCAACAAGCAAAGTACAGTTTATATCTTCTTGACGGTAACGTGTTTTAACTGTGCAACGCGTTGTTCCTTTTGGACCTACACGGTCTACCCAGTGAAGTTGGTTAGCATTTAAACCATTACTATATAGGCGAGGGTGGTCTTTACCCTGGCCAACAATAAGTACGTTACGCTCGACATCTTTGTCTACAACGTACCAAGGTTCGCCTGAGCCTTCTTTCATACCGCCAATTAATAAGCCTTTTCGTTGGCCAAGTGTGTGGTACATCAAGCCTTCGTGCTCGCCAACGTTATTACCTTCAGTGTCTTCAATAACACCTGGTTGGGCAGGTAAAAATTTTTGTAAAAAGTCTTTAAACTTACGTTCACCAATAAAACAAATACCAGTGCTGTCTTTTTTATCATGTGTGATTAAATCTTGCTCTTCAGCAATACGGCGCACTTCTGGCTTGGCGATATCACCTACAGGGAATAGCGTTTGAGCAATGTGTTCATGACTTAACGTGTATAAAAAGTAACTCTGGTCTTTGTTGTTATCTAAACCACGGCACATTACATATTTGTCGTCCCGAAGCTCACGACGCACATAATGGCCTGTCGCAATAAAGTCAGCTCCGAGTGCTTGTGCAGCAAATTCTAGGAAGGCTTTAAATTTGATTTCCTTATTACACATAATATCGGGGTTAGGCGTGCGGCCTGCTTTGTACTCTTCTAAAAAGTATTCAAATACGTTATCCCAATATTCAGCTGCAAAGTTAACAGTATGAAGTTCGATACCTAACTTGTCACACACGGCTTGCGCATCTTTTAGGTCTTCTGCAGCGGCACAATATTCGTCATTGTCGTCTTCTTCCCAGTTCTTCATAAACAGGCCTTCTACTTGGTAGCCTTGTTGTTGTAACAAATATGCAGATACTGAAGAATCAACACCGCCGGACATACCAACGATGACTTTAATGTGACTATTTTCGCTCATGAATAATTTCGCTTATACAGATTACTGTTAACTTGGAAAGGCCGCGATTATAGCATGTATTTTGTTTGCGCTTAAAGAGACTAACAAGGCAAACCTTACAATTAGTGAGTAATTTATTAATATAATAAATAGCTAAGATACCTAAGGCGCTTACATAATATTTTTTTGATAAAAGTTGATTCTAATTCTACGCTTAACATACAGAACAAAATACGAGCCATATGTTAAAAATTAATAATAAGTTCTTTAAAAGTGATTAGAGTATATATACACTCATTAGTAATAAAGTTTGATGGGTTAGCCTATTCAATAAGCTGTAAAATATAATCAATGGAATGAATATATGAATCACGCATACAAAATTAATAAAATTAGATCGTTTGTAGAACAAAACAAACACCAAGTAAATCTCATCTCAAATAAGCTTTTAATCATAAACCTGCAAGAATTAAAAAAGTCAGCCTACCATCTTTTTTATGAACTAATAAAACTCAAGCATGCTCAGCAAGCGCAATCCCATCACCAAATCAGTGATTTGTTTAATTTAATTAAAAACACTACAGAAGTGCTTAGCCTCGAAATGAAGCTTTTAGATAAATTAGAACACTGGTGGCTAGAATGGTATTTTGCTTTACAAATGCATGAACAATTGAGCGCTGAAAGCAAAGAAATGCCGATGAGCTTTTTATCACGCAGTACCTTAAACCCAATGCGAAAACATGAGATAAGTCACTATGCTAAATTATTTTCAGTGCTCCCTATGCCAGTGTGTAATGTGTGTAGCAAAACCGGTGATATTATTAGGGTAAACCAACGGTTTGTAGATGTGTTTGGTTATACTGTTGAGGATGTGCCTAACCTACATGCATGGTGGAAAAAGGCCTACCCAGATCCGCACTACAGAGTGCAAGCTCAAAATTTATGGTCTGAAGCTTTGAAAAAAGCGAAAAGTAGTAATGACGATATACCTGCCAATAACTACACAGTTGCACGTAGTGATGGCACTCAAGTGGTTATGGAGGTATCGGGCATAAAGATAGGCGAAGAATTTTTAGCCGTATTTAAAGATGCTACCGAGCGAATAGAGGCTGAGGATATTTTAAGGGATATGGCGTTTTTGGACTCATTAACCAAAATTGCCAACAGGCGTCGATTTGATGAAAAACTTGCTCATGAATTTGATAAAGCGAAGGAGTGTGAAGGGGCAATATCGTTAATAATTATTGATGTTGATTTTTTTAAACAGTTTAACGACCGTTACGGACATTTGGCTGGGGATTCTTGCTTATATGAAGTGGCTCAAACTATTGCATCGACAGTAAATCGTCCTGAAGACTTTGTTGCCAGATATGGTGGTGAAGAGTTTGTTGTATTGCTCCCTGATACTGATAAGGAAGGTGCATTATTTATTGCTGAGCAAATACAAAAGGCCGTTGAAGCTTTAGCAATTGTGCATGAAGATACCTACAGTGGCTTTTTGTCAGTGAGCATGGGCGTTAACTCAACGGCTAGTTCCCAAGACGATAAGGTAAGCTTTGTTAAAGGAGCCGACAACGCACTGTATTATGCAAAAGACCAAGGCCGAAACTGTATTGCATTACACTCTGAAAGTTAGATTAAATTTTTATTACAAAGGTTTAGGTGAGGGGGTAGCGATGGCGTGAAAGTTTTGCTCTATTTTTACTTATCCTTACATGGATGCAAGTCAGAAGAATAGGCTGGAGCAATTACACACCCCACGTCACTAAGTAATCCCTCTAGGCAGAGTAAACTTTAAAACACACCATTAATATGCCTTAAATTTTTATTAGTTGTAAATAGTATCTAGGCTTAATAGCGGACGCGTCACCGCGTCATCAATGCACTTTTGAACGAGCGGGCTTCGCAGTGGTAAAGATTTAACTTTCTCTAGGTTGAACCAATGGGCACTTATAATATCATCATCAATAGGGTTAAGTTGTTGGTTGGTGCCACTAGCATCAAATAAAAAACAAAACCTTATGTAATGAACGCCGTTGTCAGCGTACAAGTTATAAACACCTAAAAAGCCTGTAGGGGTGAGCGATAAACCTGTTTCTTCATATAATTCGCGGCTTGCTGCTTGAGCTAGTGTTTCATTCTTTTCTAAATGGCCAGCCGGTTGATTATAGCAAATTTGCCCAGTAAATTTATCGCGTTCTTTTACTAATAAGTATTCGTTATGGTTTTTAACTATTGCGGCTACTGTTACATTTGGTTTATGCATTAATGCTACCTTTAATGATTTTATATTCACCAGTATTAATGTCGTCTAAAGTGTAATTACCTATGCTGTAACGAATTAGCCTAAGAGTAGGGTGGCCAATGTGAGCTGTCATTCGGCGAACTTGTCTATTTTTACCTTCATTAATGGTAATACTGAGCCATGAGGTAGGTATAGACTTTCGTTCACGTACAGGGGGAGTTCGTTGCCAAATGTTAGGCTCTTCTATCATTTTTACATTAGCAGGCAGTGTGAGCCCATCTTTAAGCTCAACGCCTTTACATAAAGCTTGTATTGACTCAGTCGAAGGCTCACCTTCTACTTGAACCCAATACGTTTTATTGGTTTTTTTATTAGGTGCTGTTAATGTATTTTGTAGTTTACCGCAGTTTGTGAGCAGCAATAAACCTTCGCTATCGCGGTCTAATCGTCCTGCAGCATATACATCCTTGATAGGAATAAATTCAGCTAGCGTCTTTCTGTCTGCATCGTCTGTAAATTGGCAAAGCACATCAAATGGCTTGTTAAAAAGTACAATTTTTTTGTCTTTAGCGTCTATTTGAGGCTTTATTTCTCTTTTGTTTGTAGGCTTTTTAATTGCACTTCTAGAATACGTGCGACCCGTATTGCGTTTATTTGATGAAACGGGTGTTTGCTTGTTACTCGATTTACTTCTCATTAAATACACCTAGCTGGTTTTGGTAATCCAGCAATTTTGGTGGCTTGTTTAGCAGGGCCTTTTGGAAACAATTTATAAAGGTAAATACTATTACCTTTATCTTCTCCGAGTGCTTTTGCCATGGCTTTTACTAGCATGCGGATGGCTGGGCTTGTGTTGTATTCAAGATAAAATTCGCGGACGAAGTTAATCACTTCCCAGTGTTGTTCGCTAAGCGAAATGTTTTCTTGCTCTGCAATAATAGGGGCTAGTTGCTTTGACCATTGTGTATGGTCGAGTAAATAACCTTGTTTATCTGTGTCTATTGTTTGTTGGTTAAATTCAAGCATGGGTTACCAAGTAATTAATTGCGTAGAGGTTAAAGTAAGAGACACAAACTCGTCATAGCTAATGGCAGTGTCGTTATTTGATAGCTTAATTGCACGAACGAGTGCGTCCTCTTCAAGTACTAAGAGGGTATCTGAAAATTGTTTAAATTGTTTATTAGCAAAGCATGCGTCACCTAAAAGCAATATACGGTCATCAGCACAAATTAAGTTTTCTAGCTGGTTAGCAGAATAGTAATTTAATGGTTTTGAAAAAATATGTAGTGTGCTCATAAGGTCACCACGTGATGTTGCTTTTTGATAAGTGTTTGTTGTTCACCAAATGTAACCGCGTGCGCGTCTATGAGTAAATCAGTTTTACTTAGGCCATAATCAAGGAGCGATTTTTCACATACATAGATGTTTTCTACGTCATAAACTTCTAGCGTTTTTATGTTTTTAAAAAAATCTTTAATACCTATGGTGGAAGGGGTTTGATTCTTTTTTAATGCTAAAACAGCGGGGCCACTAAATAACCAGCTTATGTTTTGATCGACAGCTGCAAAAATTAACGTCATATCGAGGGCATCGCGCAGGTTAAGATCATCAAATGGGCTACTTTGACTCATTACTAATACATTAATCATTTAAATTGCACCCATTTATCAGCGTCGCTTACAAGCATTGCGAATTCAGCTAAACCTGCAACAGAAAATACGCCTGTGTTTGACGTATCTAAGCCTCTTTTTTCTGCCGCGGTTACACACAGCATAAGATTAATATTTTGACTTGATAGCGCTTGCCATAATGCGCTAATTTGAAGTTCGTCAGAGGCTAAGTCAAAATGTGTTGATGCATGATAAACGCCTTGCTGATACAAAAATATTGCGTCTATGGTGTGCCCTTGAGATAAACACGCATTAGCAAACTTAATTATGCGTTGACTGGTGTCGTGATCTGATGGTGTTGTGTGTAATGAAAGAACAAATCGTGCCAAAACAATTCCAATAAAAAAGCCCCAATAAAGGGGCTATTTTAACAGAACTATTTAATTAGTCATCACTTGCGCCAAGTAGGTGCAGTAGTGAAGTAAATAGATTGTACACATTTAGGTATAAAGATACTGTAGCGCGAATGTAGTTTGTTTCTCCGCCGTTAATAATGCGGCTTGTATCAAATAAAATTAAGCCAGACATGATTAATACAACCGCAGCGTTAAGCACCATAAACATTAAAGAACTACCGATGAATATGTTAACAATGCTTGCAACAATAACCACAATTAGGCCAACCGTTAAAAAGCCGCCCATAAAAGAGAAGTCTTTTTTGGTGTTGAGCGCATATGCAGATAGACCAAAGAAAATAAGTGCTGTTGAACCAAGAGCTTGCATTATAAGCATTGGGCCATTAGGCATGGCAGCGTAATGGTTTAACATTGGACCTAAACCAGCCCCCATTAAACCTGTGAAAGCAAATACCCAAAATACACCAGATGCGGTGTCAGCTTTTTTGTTTACAACAAATAATAAACCAAACGAAACCAGTGTGAACACAATTCCCATAAAGTAAGGTAATTGTAGTGCCATTGAGATACCGGCAGTCACTGCACTAAATGCAAGTGTCATCGCAAGTAAAAAGTAGGTGTTTTTAAGTACCTTGTTTGTTTCAATGGTAGACATTACCGGTTTAGCGGTATTGTACGATTGATTAAACGCCATTGTAGAGCTCCTTTAAGTGAAACGTGTGTTTCGATAATTTAACTAAAATTAGATTACCAACTCTTATATGTTTGGGCAAACCTTTGTGGATCAATAGACATTAATTTTTTAATTAAAGTTCATTTAACCACCAAAAAGAAAGTTTTTGTTTTATCTTTGAACAAATTAATTGTTTTTTAAGCACTTAAGCAATTTTTTTAAAAAAAAGCTTCACAAAGCCAACGGGTTTCCCTATTATGCAGGCCGTGCGGAGAGATGGCAGAGTGGTCGAATGCACCGGTCTTGAAAACCGGCATAGGTTTGTAGCCTATCTAGGGTTCAAATCCCTATCTCTCCACCACTTATTACAATAACTATGAGTACACTCTTACTTGTAGTTTATAGCACTTTAGGAGAGATGGCAGAGTGGTCGAATGCACCGGTCTTGAAAACCGGCATAGGTTTGTAGCCTATCTAGGGTTCAAATCCCTATCTCTCCACCATTATATTAAAGCCCGCTAAACAGCGGGCTTTTTGTATTGGAAACAAAATTCCTCACTTAATTATGACCCGCTTTTTATCCACGAGTCATATCTAAAGTTCATTGAACGCTAATATGTATATTTTACATCACGAAACAATGTTTATTTAGCTTCATGTTTGACTTTCTTGCCGATTAAAAATCACTATAAAAAGAGTTTAAATGCAATAGAAAGCGCATATTAATGTGTGTTACTTTTAAATATCTCAAAACTAAAGGTATATAAAATAGGATGTTGTGGCTAAAAGATGACTTAGAATCAAGGAAGTTAGTTATATATCGTGCTGTTATGTTCTCGTTTATAACACTTTTTGTACTTTTTATTTTTCAACCGTTTGGTACTTCAAACGATAGCGAACCCTATAAGTTACTCCGGCTATCTGGATATGGGTTAGTCACCTTTTGTGCTTTGCTTCTATCGGGTGCAATTGAAATCACATTACTCAAAATAAACTTTAATGATAAGTTAAAACATTTAACTATTATTCCTTTTATATATTTACTGATAACAGCATTATTTAATCACGGGTATTTTGTGGTTGCAGTGCTGGGGTCTTGGCACTGGCAAAATCAATTACTCTTCGTGGGATATATATTTTGTATTGGTGTATTTCCCCTTATATTTTTACTTCT
Source organism: Pseudoalteromonas sp. APM04 (assembly GCF_022809815.1). Taxonomy (NCBI): domain Bacteria; kingdom Pseudomonadati; phylum Pseudomonadota; class Gammaproteobacteria; order Alteromonadales; family Pseudoalteromonadaceae; genus Pseudoalteromonas; species Pseudoalteromonas sp. APM04. The sequence goes on along the minus strand of NZ_CP094441.1, from coordinate 1,887,080 downwards.
GGTAAACCGGCACGTAAAAAATTTAATACCCTCAAGCGCAGCTGACGAAAATCAAACGCGGTTAGAAGAAGCTGCGTTAGAGGCAATCTCACTTAAAGGCGAAAATAAAAATGATGAGGTTAAAGTTGCTCACCATCACATCTTATTTATTAAATCTGCTGATAATTACTGTGAAATCACCATTTTTGATGGTGATAAAATAGTTCAGAGTTTATTACGAACATCACTTACAGGATTGTTAAGACAACTACCTCACAATACATCTGTTATAAAATGCCACCGTTCTTATGCGATCAACTTACAAAGCGTTAAGCATTATAGTGGTAACGCAGGTGGGTTACAGTTATCACTTAATGAATCAAATGTTACAATACCAGTGTCTCGCACCTACGTTAAAACAATAAAAGACGCTTTGTTGTTAGCCCCAAAAACATGTTAACCACCCCAAAACAGTGAGTTTTATACCTTAAATTGCAGCTAAGCCCTAATGAGTCGCTTTGTGCTTATGCTATTGCCAGGATTAAGTTGAATTTAACAACTTAACGAGGAAAAGAGGTATGAAACACGCTATGCATGCGTTTCTAATAATTACTATATTTATATTTTGTCACTACGTGATGAGGCATTTTTGGGGAGATGGTTGGTCTAGCTGGTTATCTAATATTGATAACCAAACTGATATTTTATTCATTCCCGCTAAATTTACCTTTTTATATGGTCCGTTAGTTGCTGCTGCCATTGTTTTGTTTAAACAAGAGAGGTTGTTTGAGTCAATAGGACTTAGCTCTGATGGATTCATTAATTATACACTTGCAGCGTTGCTCTGTTGTATTCCTATGACTCTAGGGTATGCATTTTTAAGTAGTGAACTTCATCTTTCGATATCAGCGATCATTACGGGTTCGGTTTATGCCGGTTTTTTTGAAGAGGTTATCTTTAGAGCTGCATTATTTGGTGTGCTATTTAAATACTGCCGTTGGGGCTTTATACCTGCAGCGTTAGTTAGTTCTGTGATATTTGGTATGGGGCACATTTATCAAGGCAATGACCCTTTATCTGCAGTGATGGCAGTTACGGTAACAACGATTGCAGGGACTTGGTTTGCGTGGCTGTATTGCGAATGTGGATACCGTATTTGGTTCCCAATGTGGATGCATATTTTTATGAATGCGGCTTACGGGATCTTTGGGATGTCAGGTGGGGCAGCAGGGGATTTACAAGGTAATCTATTTAAGGCAACAGCAATTGTATTAAGTATTGTGTATGTAGAGATGCTAATTCGAAAAGGTAAACCACGCGAAGTAGTTTTATGTAAATTGCTTCAAACCCGAGCTCATTCAGCTGCGTGTGCAGTAAATTAATATTAAATGCAGGAGTTATTATGTTCGAATTATTTATAGTTATTATTGTATTTAGCTCACCCGTTCTGTTATTGGCAGCCCTTAAGCGCTACTTCAGTTATAAAACCTCAAAGGTTGAGACACAAGCAAAATTGCAAAGTGCTATTGATGCTTCAAAGATCGTAGCATTAGAAAAACAATCAAAAGTCTTAAACGAAAGGTTGGCGGTGCTAGAAGAAATTGTAACTTCTCGTCGTTTTGAACTCTCAAGCCAAATAGCTCAGTTATGACAACTGAGCTGTTTTGAGCTTAAAACTTTACGCTTATAAAAAGTGATGAGTTGATGGCGTAATGTGGTTTATTTTTATTCGTAATTTACGACCATAGTCTCTGTTTCTAACTTTGGGTTCTTGGTGCATGCTTATAAATAGAGTTTAAGTGTGTTGTTAAGGACTATTAAATGAAACACCAATTAGCAAAAAGCGTTGCGCTTTCATTACTTTCTCCTGTGATTGTGGGTAGCCTATTAGGTATTTATTATTCAATAACGCTACAAGGTGAATTTGTCTCTATATTTTTTTCATTATTGATGACAGCCATATCTAATGCGCATATTGTTGGCTTAACAATGGCTGCATTTGTTGTCCCAGGCTATTTATTAATGTTTAAATATTCAAAAGTAAACTATTCCGGTGTTTTAACGCTTGGTTTACTTGGTGGTGCTATTTTTAGCTTTCTTTTAAGTGCCTCCACAGGCGAAATATTTTTAATAAATAGTGTTATGTCAGCAATAGCGGCAGGGCTGTTTTTATTTGGTCTTCGTAAAACTTCAAAATCATAATCGCGTCTTTATTAACCAAGGACGCTTTTAAACTACGGAAATTCCTTTTTTTTACCTGCAAAAGGTTCCAATTTTTCATCACAAAGAGTACCTTTAGCTACTGTATGTTTAATAAGAAGTAGTTTGGTATGCAAAAGCACGATTTTTACCAGTCATTAGTTAAACAAACTGAATCGCTGATTGCCGGTGAGTCGAATGTAATTGCTAATATGGCAAATATAAGCGCGCTGTTATTTACCTCTTTAGAGGATGTAAATTGGGCGGGCTTTTACTTTATTGATTCGCCGTCAGAATTAGTGCTAGGCCCATTTCAGGGTAACCCAGCGTGTATCCGTATTCCAGTTGGAAAGGGTGTATGTGGAACGGCTGCAGCTACGTTGCAAACACAACTAATTGAAGATGTTCATGCCTTCGATGGGCATATTGCCTGTGATGCAGCATCGAACTCTGAGATTGTTGTACCTATCATGAAACATGGTAAAATATTTGCAGTGCTAGATATTGATAGTCCTAGTATTTCTAGATTTGACACTGATGACAAAGCGGGATTAGAAGCATTGGTTAAATGCTTTGAGGCTAGCTTGTAATGAAAGATTTGCTAAATGTTCAGGACTACCTGTTTGCTATACAAGATGTAGGCGATTGGGAAGGCGAAGAAGAACATGTAGCGGAAACGCTCAATGATTTGATTCACATTGCTTGGGACAAACTCCCAGATGATTTAGATTGTGAATCAATCGATGAAATAATAAATGGTATTTGGGAACACCTTCGAGGTGATATGGCTGTACTTGAAGCCGATTTCGAAGAATTGGTCGACTGGGTAATACACTATGTTGATTCGTCCCTTGATGAAAAGATGTGAAAAATAGGTTCTAAAATGGAAACCACAAACAAGCTAAAAGATATTAATGAAGTATTGGAGTTCTTGTACCAAGAATTTCCACAATGTTTTAAACAAAAAGACGGTATCAAACCGCTTAAAGTCGGTATTTTTAAAGATATTGCTGAGCGTATTGAAGGGTCTGAAAAAGTAAGCAAGACTCAAGTTCGTCAAGCACTAAGAAAATACACGTCTAACTGGCGTTATTTAGAAGCTGTGGCAAAATCGGAGTTTCGTATTGACCTTGATGGCAATGAAGGTGAAAAAGTTGAGCAAGAGCACATTGATCATGCTCAAAAAGCACTAGAAGAAAGCCGTGCAAAAATGGCGAAGCGAAAAAAACAACAGCGTCCACGTCAAGACTCAGATTCTAAAAACTTTAAGAAAAAGCCTGCACATGCAAACAAGGGCGCTGATAAAAATGCGTCAGCTAGCAAAGCAACTAAATCTGCACCCGCTAAACGTTCAGGTAAAATTGAACCTTTACCAGCAACAGAGGTCAAGGTTAACAACAAGGTTAAAGTTAAACTAGGCCAAGCACTTGTAAATGCAGTAATCACTGAAGTAAATAAAGACGACGTTCATGTTGAATTAGTGACTGGTATGCAAGTTAAAACCAAAGCAGACAGCTTATACACTGTTTAAGTTGTACATAAATTAAGGAGTTTGTATGAGTAAAAAGTTTACGCTCATTCCGGTAGTTGCAGCCCTGTTTTCAGGTTCATTATTTGCTGCTGTAGAGCCTGTCACCATTGATGATTTACCTCTACTCAAGCAAGAAAGTCAACATGGCACTGCCAGTAAGCGCGTGGCAAGCTTATTTACTCGTTCACACTATATCCCGGTTCGATTTAACGATGAACTTTCTAGTAAAGTGTACGATCGTTACATCGAATCCCTTGATTTTAATAAAAGCGTTTTTTTAGCCAGTGATATTGCATCCTTTGAGCAATATCGCGATAGCTTTGACAACGCTTTAACTACCGGCAAGCTAGGCTTTACGTTTGATATTTTTAATTTAAGCCTAAAGCGCCGTTTTGAACGTTACGAATATTCACTTTCTTTATTAGAAAATGAAATGACGTTCGAAAAACAAGATGAATACTTTTTTGATCGTGAAGATGCAACGTGGCCAACATCGCAAGCAGAGCTAGACGAGATTTGGCGAGAGCGTGTTAAGTACGATGCACTGCGATTGAAAATGACTGGTAAAGATTGGGAGGGAATCAAAGAGGTTCTTACCAAGCGATACAAAAACGCTGAAAAGCGTCTAGTTCAATCTAACTCAGAAGATGCATTTCAAATTGTTTTAAATTCTTTAGCTCGCACGATAGAGGCGCATACGTCTTACTTATCACCAAGACGTGCTGAACAATTTAAAATGGATATGGACTTAGAACTTGAAGGCATTGGTGCTGTACTAACTCCTGACGAAGATTACACCGTAATTCGTAGTCTTGTACCAGGCGGTCCCGCAGACAAAACCGAACAAATTAAAGCAGATGACCGTATTATTGGCGTAGCACAAGACGGTGAAGATTTTACCGATGTGATTGGCTGGCGTTTAGACGATGTTGTAGATTTAATAAAAGGCCCTAAAGGTACGAAAGTACGTTTGCAATATTTGAAAGGTGCAGATGCTCATGGCACACCTAAAGTGGTCGAAATTACTCGTGACAAAATCCGTCTTGAAGACAGAGCTGCAAAGTCAGAAGTGTTTGAAGCTAAATATTCTGATTTATCAAGCAAGATTGGGGTTATTGAAATCCCAGGTTTTTACAATAATTTGTCTAAAGACGTAAAAGTTGAGTTAGCTAAATTAAAAGAGGCTAAAGTAGACGGTATTATTATCGACTTACGTCAAAATGGTGGTGGTTCGTTATACGAAGCGACCCAGCTTTCTGGCTTATTTTTCGATCAAGGTCCTGTTGTACAAATACATACTCTAAATAACCGAATTGAAGAGCAAAGAGATCGTGACGGAGTTACTTATTACGACGGGCCATTAACGGTTTTAGTTGATCGTTACAGTGCGTCTGCATCTGAGATTTTTGCCGCTGCAATGCAAGATTATGGTCGCGCTGTTATTATTGGCGAACAAACATTTGGTAAAGGCACTGTGCAGCAACATAAAGGTCTTGCAAGAGCGTATGATCTTTACGATAACCCATTAGGTAGCGTGCAATACACCATAGCTAAATTTTACCGTATTAATGGCGGCAGTACTCAGCACAAAGGTGTTATTCCTGACATTTCATTTCCATCGGCTATAGATCCTGCCGAGTGGGGTGAAAGTAAACAAGATAATGCACTTCCTTGGGATAGCATTGTTAAAGCAAAATATAAAAAGTTAGGAAATTTAACTTCAGTTATTCCTTACCTAGAAAAGCAGCATAAAGATCGTATTAAATCTGAACCTGAGTTCGGCTACGTGTTTGATGATATAGCGTTGTACAACGAAGAAAAAGATCGTAAAACGATTTCTTTAGTTGAAGCCACGCGTATTAAAGAAAAAGAAGAAGGTGAAGCGCGTGCATTAGTTCGTACAAATGAGCGCTTGAAACGATTAGGTAAAGATCCGGTTGAAAACCTAGATGATGTACCAGATGTAATTGATGAGCTTGACCCGTTCCTTGAAGAAGCGGCCTTAATTACTCAGGACTACATTAACTTTGGTCGCATCGCCAAAAAGTAAAAACTGGTTTTACCACTACAAATAAGGCGCTCGTGCGCCTTTTTTGCTACCTATCACAGCCTAAATTGTTATAATCTCTAACTATTAAAAATTGAGCCGGCTTAGAAATGCTCAGTTAATACGCACTAAGTGCTAAAAATAATAATTAAACACGCTGTATGTGTGTAGGAGTCTCAACTTTGAACCCATTGGATGATAAACCAGTAAAACCTGCCTCATTTCTTGATGCATTAATTCCTATTTCAGTTTTAATTTGCTTGTTAGGGGCTGCGGTTTACTTATTTGGTGACAACTCGTCATCTGGACCAAACCAAATTGCACTTTTATTTGCAACCTTCGCAGCTGCTCTAATTGGCCTAAAAAACGGCTATACGTGGAAAAAGCTTGAGCAAGCTATGATAGAGGGGATAACACTTTCTCTTGGCGCTATACTCATCTTATTAATGGTAGGTGCTTTGATAGGTACTTGGTTGTTATCGGGCACAGTACCAACGCTAATATATTATGGCCTGCAAGTAATTAACCCTAGTTGGTTTTATGCAGCAAGTTGTTTAATTTGTGGCATTGTGGCTATGAGCATTGGTAGCTCGTGGACCACTGCAGCTACAATTGGTGTTGCTTTATTAGGTGTTGCTACGGGTCTTGGTTTAGATCAGACAGTTACAGCTGGTGCTGTTATATCTGGTGCGTATTTTGGTGACAAACTAAGCCCACTCTCTGAAACAACTAACTTAGCGCCCGCAGTGGTTGGCTCTGACTTATTTGAACATATTCAGCATATGCTATGGACAACAGTTCCTAGCTTTGTGATTGCGCTTATTATATTTATATTTATGGGCTTTAACGCAACGGCTTCTAATGAGGCTGGGCGTTTAGACGAAATTACGCTAATTTTGGAGCAAAACTTCAATATTGGTTTTGAGATGCTCATTCCTTTAATTGTGCTTTTAGTGCTAGCAATTAAAAAAATGCCTGCTTTTCCTGCTATTTCTATTGGTGCTGTGGTTGGTGCTGTTTGGGCTATGCTATTTCAGTCTGACTTAATTGGTTCTCAAATTGATACTTCTCAAGGCGAAGTGGTTGGGTATTTCAAATTAGTATGGACGACATTTTTTGACGGTTTTAGCATCGATACCGGTGATGACAAAATGGACTCACTACTTAGCGGTGGTGGTATGGCGGGAATGTTAACAACGACGTGGTTAATTATGACTGCGCTTATGTTTGGCGCTATTATGGAAAAAACAGGCTTGTTAGACATTTTCGTAAAAAGTATTTTAAAAATAGCGAAAAGTACAGGCTCTTTAATTGCCTCTACCATTGCAACGTGTATTGGTACTAATCTCATTGCAGCCGATCAATATATTGCTATTGTGGTTCCTGGACGTATGTTTAAAGATGAATATAAAAAGCGCGGTTTAAAGCCGGTTAATTTATCTCGCACCTTAGAAGATGGAGGTACGATTACCAGTCCACTTATTCCTTGGAATACATGTGGTGCTTACATGCAAAGTGTACTTTTAATAAACCCTTTCGATTACGCACTTTACGCTTTCTTTAATTTAATTAATCCCGTTTTAGCTGTTATATATGCGTATCTCGGTATTAAGATTTTACGTATTAAGCCGAAACAATCTGCCTAAATTTAGTAGCGCCTCTTCATATAGAGGCGCTTTTTTTGGAGTAATTATGACCGACTCAAAAAAACCTCAAGCTCAATATCTCAAAGACTATAAAGCACCAAATTTTTTAATAGACCACACAGACTTAACGTTTGATCTTCAGCCTACAAATACAACGGTAACAAGCGTACTGACGTTAACGCGTGTTGGTGATAATCAATCACCTCTAATACTAGATGGCATAGATTTACGTTTAACGTCCTTATCGATAGATGCGATTGAGATAACAGATTATAGCGTTGTTGATGAACAGCTAATTATTAATAACTTACCAGAACGTTGTAAATTACGTATTGTGACCGAGATATCTCCTGAGACAAATACATCTTTAGAAGGTCTTTACTTATCTGGTGGAGCCTATTGTACACAGTGTGAGGCACAGGGCTTCAGAAAGATAACATATTACATGGATCGTCCTGATGTGTTGTCTACGTTTGATGTGACTATTATTGCTGATTCAAGATACACGCATTTATTGTCTAATGGTAACCAAATTGACAAAGGTGAGACACCTGACGGCCGTCATTTTTCTAAATGGCAAGACCCATTTAAAAAACCAAGCTATTTATTTGCATTAATTGCTGGTGATTTTGATGTATTAAACGATACCTATACAACTAAAAGTGGCCGAAAAATTGATTTAGCATTATTTGTAGATAAGGGTAATTTGCCTAAAACACCGCATGCGATGCAATCACTTAAAAAATCTATGCAATGGGATGAGGAGCGTTTTAATTTAGAATATGACCTTGATATATACATGATTGTAGCCGTAGATTTCTTTAATATGGGTGCAATGGAAAACAAAGGCTTAAATATATTTAACAGTAAATGTGTTTTGGCCAATCAAGAAACAGCAACGGATAAAGATTACCATACTATTGAGTCTATAGTAGGTCATGAATACTTTCACAATTGGACTGGTAATCGTGTTACGTGCAGAGATTGGTTTCAGTTATCACTTAAAGAGGGGCTAACTGTATTTAGAGACCAAGAGTTTAGTAGTGATCTTGGATCGCGTGCACTCAACCGCATTGATGCTGTTAAGGTGATGCGTACGCATCAGTTCAGTGAAGACGCAGGGCCTATGGCGCATCCTATTCGACCCGAAAAAGTTATTGAAATGAATAACTTTTATACCGTAACAGTATACGACAAGGGTGCTGAAGTAATAAGAATGATGCACACCTTGCTTGGTGAGGTTAACTTTCAAAAAGGGATGGCGCTTTACTTTAAACGTCATGACGGCCAAGCAGTTACGTGTGACGACTTTGTCAGTGCTATGAGTGACGCATCGGGTGTTAATCTAGGGCAGTTTAAGCGTTGGTATAGTCAGGCGGGCACACCTCGTTTGAATGCTATAGAGCATTACGACAGTGCCTCAAACACCTACACACTAACCATAGAGCAAAAAGCACCGATTAATCAGCCCGATAACAAACCGTTGCACATCCCGTTTGCTATTGAGTTGTTGGACGAATCTGGCAATAGTATCGAGTTACAGTACAAAGGTTTAAAAGTTAGTAATGTGCTTAATGTTACCGATAAAAAGCAGAGTTATACTTTTGAGAATGTGACTTGTAAACCCGTTGCTGTGTTGTTAGAAGACTTTTCTGCTCCGTGTATTCTAACTCAACAAACAACTGAGCTAGAGCTTTTGCATATTATGCGTTTTGCACGAAGTGATTTTTCACGTTGGGATGCGCAGCAACAATTGTTCATAAAAGCAGTAAAAGCAGCAGTTAACTCAGATACACAATTTCAATTAAGTGACGAGATAATTGAAGCCTTGCGTGTTTTAATTGTTTCAAAACAAGGCGATTTAGCGTTAATTGCAGAGTTATTAAAATTACCTAGCTTTGACACTTTAGCCGCAGAATTTGAAATTATTCCTGTTGATGAAATTATTCGTGTTCTAGCACAGTTCGAAATACAAATTGCCACAAGCCTTAATGATGAGCTTATCGCATGTTTTGCTTCATTACATGACGATGGCAGCATAAGCGCCGAAGCGGTTGCTGTGCGCTCACTACAGCAAATTTGCCTGCATTATCTTGCAAAGGTGCCGAGCAAACAAACAGATAAATTTATTAAGCTAGCTGCTAGCTCGTCAAATATGACCAATGTATTGGGTGCACTTAGCGCTGTGGTAAAAGCCTCTCATCCACTTTGTGATGATTTATTGTCGCACTTTGATAGTCAATGGCGACATGATGTACTTGTTATGGATAAGTGGTTTGCGCTTCAAGCAATGCAAACAGGTGAAGATGCTATTTTTAATATTAAGTCATTATATGAGCACCCAAGTTTTGATTTTTCTAACCCCAATAGAGTCCGTGCTTTAGTGGGGAGTTTTAGCTACTTTAACACTCAGCAATTTCACCGTGCTGACGGGCAAGGATATGAATTGCTTGGTGATTTACTTGTTAAGCTGAATGCAATAAATCCACAAAATGCGTCAAGAATGCTAACACCGTTTATGTCTTGGAAACGTTATGATAAAACACGTTCAGCACTTATGAAAACGCAATTAGAACGTTTATCTAATTTAGATGGACTAAGTGACGACTTATTCGAGAAGGTTGAAAAAGCGCTTAATTAAATGCTTGAATATTACTTTAATTTAAGATTGAGCTATAACGACTGTATGGATTACTACCACGGTCGATATAGTTCTGTGCAAGTGGTTGAAGAGGGTGGGAAGTCAATTCGGTTTTCTGCCGATCATTTAAGACCGTTTGTTACAAGTTTAGGTGTCAGAGGGCGTTTTAGAATGTTACTCACCCCTGAAAATAAATTTATTCGTATTGAACGAGTGGCTTAGAGCGCTATTTTTATGTTATAAAACCATAAAAATATTGTCTTTTTGTTAATTTCAATTTGTTCTATTGTTAAATAACGTGTATAAATTATCTGGTATGACGTCTTACCAATACGTAAACGTCAGCTGACACACTATATATATGACAGATTGAATGCGACTATTTGTAATTTATACAATTCGCTTCTATCGTTACGATTACACTAAAAACAATAACTTGATCACACAATATGACCCGCGACAGGGGGGAACCACAATGATAAGAAGATCGCTTTTTGTTAAAAACAAAATCGCTATAGGTTTAGCAGCCGCTAGTTTAGCTTTAACTACAGCAAGTTCACAGGCTGTAACATTTGACGCCGGAGGGTTTGATATAACCTTCGATTCAACTTTTTCTTACGGCCAAAGTATTCGTGTAGAAGATAGAGACTTTAGCTTAATAGGTAAAAGTAATAACCCTGCTTTTGATTGGACTGGTTACAACCCAGCCTTAAATACTATTTATTCTTCACAAGATGTTTGGGCACAGCCTGGATCGTATTCAAATAATGGTGACGCAGGTAATCTTAACTTTGACAGCGGTGATTCATTTTCCAAACTGTTAAAGGGAACACATGACCTTTCAATAAACAAAGATAACTACGGTCTATTTACTCGTTTTATGTACTTTTATGACTTTGCTTTGATGGATGGTGACTTTGCCTATGCAAACCCTACATCAGGTCAAAGCGTAGATCCTTGTGATGATGAAGATACAAAAGAACAAAGCTGTGCAGATATTCGCTTATTAGATGCGTTTGTGTGGGCTGACTTTGATTTAAACGACGGCAAAAACCCACTTTCAGTTCGTCTTGGTCAACAAGTTGTTAACTGGGGAGAAAGCACGCTTATATCTCATGGTATAAATGTTAACCCTGTAGATATCGATAGATTGAAAGCGCCAGGCGCAGAGCTTAAAGAAGCATTTATTCCTGTTGGTATGCTTTGGGCATCATTGGGTATTACTGATAACATCACCCTAGAAGGTTTTTATCAGTACCAATGGCATGAGACTCGCTTGCCAGCTGCAGGTACTTATTTTTCTACCAATGACTTTGCAGCAGAAAATGGTTACCAACAAAACGTTCAGCTAGGCTTTACGTCTAACCCTGATATAGATGTTGCATTTTTAACTGAAAGTTTAAATAACTTAACTGCAACCTATGCTCAAGTAGCTGCGGCTCAGGGGATTGATCCTACAAGTGCAGAAGGCCAAGCTCTACTAGCTAATATGTACCTAGCGCACCCAACCAAGGTTGCACTTAAAGGTAAAGGTAGTAACGGTAAAACTGAACCAGATGATGGTGGTCAATATGGTTTACGATTAGGCATATTTTTACCCGAGTGGAATGACACTGAAATTGCGCTTTACCACGTAAATTACCACAGCCGTCGTCCTCTTATTTCAGGGCGTGTATCTAATTTTTCTCAAGCTGCCATTGCACAAGATTTAGCAATGATTTCTACAACAGAAATCACTGATGATAATGTTGCTGACTTAGTTGCATTTTCTAAAGCTGAGAATGAATACCCTGAAGATATAAAACTTTATGGTGTGAGCTTTAATACGACTATTGGCGAGACTGCGTTTGCCGGTGAATTTGCTTTTAGACAAGACGAGCCTCTGCAAATTGATGATGTAGAATTACTTTACACAGCAATGCCTGAACAGCTAGCTGTTGCTGGTATTCGTCCTGATTTTGCCGGTATTTCGCAAATGAGTATTGGTGATGCAATCAGTTCTGTAGGTCCAGGTGAAGTTGCAAAAGGTTATATTGAACGTGATACCTCACAAATTCAGTTTACTGCAACGCATTTATTTGGCCCGTCATTAGGAGCTGACAGTTGGGCTGTGGTAGGTGAAGTGGGCGCCGTTAAAATTCACGATATGCCAGATTACGATGAAATGCGTTTAAATGTGTCAGGTACTGGTCGAAGTGGTGTTATCACTGGCCCAGGTACAACAGATTACTCAACGTTGCATTTAGGTCTTTCAAATGGTCCTGAAGAAAAGTCGTTTGCAACGGGTTCATCGTGGGGTTACCGACTAATTGCTAAGGGTGACTATTTTAACCTTTACAACGGTATCAACTTTTCACCTCGCTTTGTATTTTCACATGACGTAAATGGTAACACACCTGATCCGATGTTCTTGTTCATTGAAGATCGTAAGTCATTAGGTGCTACTATGAACTTTAACTACCAAAATGCGTGGTCACTTGACGTGAGCTACAACTCATTTTGGGGCGGTGGTGGTGTAAACACCTTCTCAGACCGCGATTACGTTTCTTTCAATTTAAAATATTCTATTTAGGGGTAACATTATTATGCTTAAAAAACCTACCCTCATTGCAGCAGCTTTTGCTAGCTTGTTTGCAAGTAATGCTACTTTAGCAAAACTATCAGCTGAAGAAGTAGCGCGTTTAGGTCAAGATTTAACGCCAATGGGCGCCGAAAAAGGAGGTAACGCTGACGGCTCAATTCCAGCATGGAACAATGGTATTACTGCAGCTCCTGCAGGGTACGAAGTTGGCATGCATCACCTAGACCCTTTTTCAAGTGATAAAGTGCTTTTCACTATTGATAAATCAAACATCGATAAATATAAAGCTAACTTGAGCCCAGGCCAAATTGCTTTGTTTGAAGCGTATCCAGACACATTCAAAATGCCAGTGTATGAGACACGCCGTTCGGCCTCATATCCTCAGTTTGTTTATGATGCAACTAAAGAGTTTGCGCCTACTGCCGAATTGATTGAAGGCGGAAACGGAATTAAAAATACGGCTATTGGTATTCCATTTCCCATCCCTAAAACAGGTTTAGAAGCAATTTGGAACCATTTATTACGTTTTAGAGGTGAGTCAATCGAACGTTTTGGTGGACAAGCTGCACCTACAGCATCAGGTTCTTACAACTATGTTGGTTTTGATGAACAGCTACTTGTTAAATATTCTGATCCAAGTGCTACACCTGCCGAGCTGCAAGACTCAAACATATTATTTAAGTTTAAACAGAGTGTTACTCAACCGGCACGTCTTGCGGGTACTGCGTTACTAGTGCATGAAACTATGGACCAAATATTAACGCCACGCCAAGCATGGACATATAATTCTGGTCAGCGTCGTGTTCGCCGTGCACCAAATGTTGCTTATGACGCACCGGGTACTGCAGCAGATAGCTTACGTACTACTGATGACTTTGATATGTTCAATGGCTCACCAAACCGTTACAACTGGACGCTTAAAGGTAAGCAAGAGCTTTATGTTCCGTACAATAGTTACAAGCTTCATAGTGACAAGCTAGAGTATGATGACATTTTAAAGCCTGGCCACATCAATCCTGAGCATACTCGTTATGAAAAGCACCGTGTGTGGGTAGTAGAGGCTAACCTTAAAGATGATACGCGTCACATTTATAAAAAACGTGTGTTTTATATAGATGAAGATAGCTGGCAGGTAACGGTAACAGACATTTACGATAACCGTGATCAGCTTTATCGTGTAGCAATGGCTTACGGGCTTAACTACTACGAAGTACCTACTCAGTGGAGTACATTAGAAGTTTATCATGATTTGAATTCACGTCGTTATTTAGCAATTGGTTTAGATAACCAAGAAAAAATGTACGATTTTTCAAAATCATTTAATGATAATGAATTTACATCTAGCGCATTACGTCGCGCAGGTAGATAAATTAAAACTAGGCACCTAATTTTAAGTTAGGTGCTTTTTTCCTTTCTCATCGCGTTTGTCTTTCAACGCAAAAACTTTCCTCGTTTACAAAGACAAACACTCCTTTCAGTTCAAGGCGATTAAAATTTATGAAGTATTTGGTATGTGCCAGCCTGATTATAAGCGGTGCGAGTTTTGCTCAAGATACACCAAAAAACGCAATTAGTGCGCCTAATGCACAAAAAACACTATTAACTGACATTATCAATACAGGTAATGAATTAGTTGCTGTAGGTAAACATGGCACAGTTATAAAAAGTACAAATGGTGAAATGTGGCAACAAGCAGAATTAGTGCCTACGCAAGTGTTATTAACCGCTGTTGATTTTAGTGATGAAAACAACGGTTGGGCATGTGGGCACGATGCCACAATTATTAACACTGTTGATGGTGGTAATAATTGGCAATTACAACAGGCTAAGCCTTCTTTAGATAAGCCGTGTTTAGATATTTTATTTAAAGATAAATTAGAAGGCTTTGCCGTGGGTGCGTATGGCATGTTTTACCATACCACCGATGGTGGTAAACAGTGGGAAAAACGATTTTTAGATTCTCTATTGTTCAGTGAAGACAGAGATTATTTAAACGACTTAAAAAACAATGATCCTGAAGGATACGAGGCCGAAACAGCATCAATCCTGCCACATTTTAATCGAATTGAACAAACTTCTGAAGGCTTAATGCTTGTTGGTGAGATGGGCTTACTAGCGAGAAGCACAGATAACGGTAAAACTTGGCTGCGTCTTGAAGAAATATACCCAGGTTCTTTCTTCGCTTTTAATTCAGATAATTCTCAAGAAGTAGTCGCAGGGCTTAGAGGTAATGTATTCAGCAAGCAGCGTGATGAAGAAGAGTGGCTTCACCTTGAAAGTACTAAAGCTGCTACTGTAAACAGCATTATTAATTACAATAACAAACAGTGGTTAATGCTAGCAAATAGCGGGGTGATTTTTCACTTACAGGATGGTTTATTAACTCATGAGCAACTTGCCGATGGTAAAGCGATACTTGATGGTGTGATTAAAAATAATAAATTGGTAATGGCTACTGAAGATGGCATTAAAGTGAAGGAGTTGACCCCTTAATGCATACTATTTTAGATTTTATAGAAAAAGCGATTTTTAGACATCGCTTAGTTGTGCTTATAAGTTTTGCAATTATTACTTGTTTGCTTATTTTTAAAGCCACGCACATTCAACTAGATGCTTCATTTAATAAAAATATCCCTTTAAATCACGAATACATGAAAGTGTATACCAAGCATGAAAAGCAGTTTGGTGGTGCGAATAGTATTTTAATTTCAGTGTGTGATGACAGTGGTAACATATTCAATCCAGAATTTTTTACTCAGTTAAAAGCTGTTCATGATCAGCTTTATTTTATACCCGGTGTAAACAGACCGCTCGTAAACTCTATATTTGCTCCTAGCGCCCGATTTGTCGAAGTGGTTGAGGATGGTTTTGCCGGTGGCCCAATTATTCCTGCAAACTTTAAGGCAAACGAACGTGGCTTAGCCGTTGTTAAAGAAAATATAGAAAAAGCAAAAGTTGTTGGTCGTATGATTGCAAGCGACTATTCGTGTGCAATGGTAACAGCGCAATTATTAGAAACTGACCCACAAACGCAAGAAAAGTTAGACACGTTAGCCTTTGCAGAAAAGCTCGAATCAGAGTTAAGAGAGCCTCTGAGTACCGATAAAGTAAGTATTCATATTATCGGTTTTGCAAAGATGGCTGGTGATATTGCAGAAGGGGCTAAAGGCGTTGTGTTATTTTTTGCAATTGCCATAGCCTTCACATTTATTATGGTTTGGCTGTTCTGTGGAAGCTTAAAGCTTACAATCTTACCCATTGCATGCTCGATCATTGCGGTTGCATGGCAGTTAGGGTTGCTTTCAAGCCTTGGCTTTGGACTTGATCCAATGTCGATATTAGTTCCATTTTTAGTATTTGCTATTGGTGTGAGCCATGGCGTACAAATGATAAACGCGATAGGTAAAAAAGTAAGCGAAGGGAAAAGTACGCGAGTTTGCTGTCAATCAAGTTTTAGAGCGCTTTTAATTCCAGGTGGTATTGCTCTTTTATCAGACACTGTTGGCTTTTTAACTTTGTTGACGATTGATATAGGTATTATCCGTGAGCTTGCAATTACTGCTAGCTTAGGTGTTGCGGTTATTATATTCACTAACTTAATTTTATTGCCTGTTTGGGCTTCATACATGCAATTTGAAAATAGCATTCATATTCAATCAGGTGACGCTAACAAGCCAAATATGCTTGATAAAATTAGGGATTTATTGGTAAAAGCAACCGATCCTAAAGCAGCTAAAATCATTATTGGCTTTACGCTTGTTTTATTTGCTTTGGGTTACTGGCAAGCTGATAAAATGCGGATAGGTGATTTGCATGCAGGTGCTCCGTCACTTCATCAAGATGCTCGCTATAATCAGGATACTTTTTTAATATCGGACAGGTACACTATTTCATCAGATATTTTAAAAGTGATAGTTGAAGCTTACCCAGCAGCATGTACAGAATATGATGTAATGGAGCGCATTAGCCGTTTTCAATACAAAGTTGAAAATGTTGCAGGTGTTCAATCTGCAGTTAGTTTAAGTTCGGTTGCTCAGTCTGTTAATGCGGGTTACAACGAAGGTAATTTAAAATGGCAGAGCTTGCCGCGTAATTCGGCTTCATTAGTGCAGTCAACTGCACGTGTTGAAACAAGCACGGGTTTACTGAACGGTGATTGTTCTGTGATGCCTGTTATTATCTTTTTAGATGATCACAAAGCGCAGACTATCGACCGCGTTATTGCAAGCGTTAAACAGTTCGCAAATGAAGAAGGGACAGAAAAGCTTGCCTTTAAATTAGCGTCTGGTCCTGTCGGCGTAATGGCCGCTACAAACGAGTCGGTGTCTGAGGCTCAAATACCAATGATGCTATATGTATACGGTGCTGTTATTGCATTATGCTTACTGAGTTTTAGAAGCGTAAAAGCGACTATTGCAGTGGTGTTACCGCTTTATATAGTATCAACGCTTGCACAAGCGTTAATGGTACAGCTAGAAATTGGCCTAACAGTATCAACCTTACCAGTTATTGCCCTAGGTGTAGGTATTGGTGTGGATTACGGTATTTATATACTTTCGTCGATGATGGGGCAGCTTAAACAAAATGTACCATTGTCGATTGCTTATCGTAATGCACTCATTGAACGCGGTAGTGCGGTACTATTTACCGGTATTACTCTCGCCATTGGTGTAAGCACATGGATTTTTTCTGATTTGAAATTCCAAGTTGATATGGGAATACTTCTTACCTTCATGTTTTTAGTGAATATGTTAGGTGCAGTGCTGTTATTACCTGCAATTGGAAGTCTTCTGTGGACCGACCAGAAAAAATAATGTGAATAATATTGCTCCTAAATGGCCACTATTGGCCATTTATATCTATAATTTGTGAATAGATGACCAAATAGCTGAAAAGCTTGAAATGTTTTCATCGAAAAAGCTGTTTATTAGCTGTAAAAGGGTTAGAATTTATCTGACTCCACACTAATAAATGGCTGTACAAATTCCTGCTCTTGAGCAGTAATAGATTAAGGAACATACAATGACACGAAATGAAGGCCAAGCCTCGGTTATCCTAGATAATGTCTGTAAGCTTATCCAGAAAAAAGTTCACGCTGATAATGTGTTACTCGTTGAGAAATTCGCCAAAGCCTTGTACAGCAATATGTCTAAAGAGGATTTGGCAAATCGAAACGACAGTGACTTATACGGTGCTGCACTCAGCCTTTGGAATTCGCTAGAAAAAAATACTACTGACGACGCCGTTATTCGCGTTTTCAACCCCGAAGTGGCAAAAGATGGCTGGCAGTCATCACATACCATAGTAGAAATTATTGCTAAAGATATGCCGTTTTTAGTTGATTCTGTTCGTATGGCCATGACTCGTGAAAATATAGCCTCTCACTTATTACTTCATAGCCCACTTAAAATTCAACGCGATGACAACGCTAAAATCTCAGGCTTATCTAATTTAAAAGCAGAGCAAGAATCTACATCTACAAAAACAGTTTTTTTCATAGAAATTGACCGCCAAACAGATTCGTCTGCCATTGAGTCTTTCAAAAAAGAATTAGAATCCGTACTTGTTGATGTGTCTGTTGCTGTTGAAGACTGGCAGCCAATAAGAAAAAAACTAATTGAAGTAAGTAAAGAGCTACCTAAGCGCCGCCACGGCAAAAATAAAAGTGAAGTGGCAGAAACCGTTGAATTTTTAGATTGGCTAGTTAGCGATAATTTCACCCTTATGGGCTATCGTGAATACGAGTTAAGTCCTGTTCAGGGGGATTATCAGCTTAAAGGTAAAATGGATACAAGTTTAGGGTTGTTAAAAAACTCTACTGAAGAGCATACTCGCTTGCTTTCTGAGTTACCTGAGGTAGCTCGTCAGGAAGCGCGCAGCAGTAATTTATTGATATTAACTAAAACTAATTCACAGTCTCGTGTTCATCGTCCCGCTTATATTGATTACGTTGGTGTAAAACGTTTTGATGATGAAGGGAATGTTATTGGTGAAGACCGTTTTATTGGTTTATTTTCATCTAATTTTTATAATAATAGTGCTGCTGATGTTCCTGTTTTAAAAAGCAAAATTACTCGCATAATGGATATGTGTGATTTTGCAAAAGGCACACACGCTTACAAAGCGGTATTAAATATTTTAGAAACTTACCCGCGTGATGAATTAGTACAAGCACGCGAAAATGAGTTACTTGAAGTTGCAACCGGTGTATTACAAGTGCAAGAGCGTGATATGTGTCGCTTATTTGTGCGAAAAGATGCTTATGGTCGTTTTTTCTCTTGTATGGTTTATGTTCCTCGCGAGCGCTACAACACAGCCCTGCGCAGGGAAACTCAAGATATTTTAGGCAATGCATTTAATTCTGACGAAAAAGTCGAATTTACCACTTACTTCTCCGAGTCAACACTAGCACGTACTCATTACACTGTTCGTGTGACTGACAACAATATCGAATTTAATGTGAAAGACATCGAAAATAATTTAATAGAAGCTGCCCGTACTTGGGAAGACAAACTACAATCTGCGCTTTTAGAGTCTGCAGGTGAAGCGCGTGGAAATGATTTAAATCGTAAATATTGTAACGCGTTCGCCCGTTCATACAAAGATGAAGTGTTACCGAGTGCCGCAGTAGTTGATATTGAAAAACTTGAGCTATTAAGTGAAGAAAATAAACTTGAGATGCTTTTTTATCGCCCTCAAGAAGAGGCGAATACAAATATTGTTCGTTTGAGCTTATTTCATAAAGATGAGCCAATTCATTTATCAGATGTAATGCCAATGCTAGAAAACTTTGGTTTACGTGTAATAGGTGAAACACCTTACTCGGTTAAAACTAGTGATGGCCGAATTAACTGGATTATGGATTTCTCTATGCTGATTGACAGTAAAGGGATGGATGATTTTGATAAGGTGTCTGCTCGTTTTCGTGCGGCTTTAACCAATGTATGGAATAACCGTTTAGAAAATGACGGTTTTAACCGTTTAGTGCTAATGGGCGGCTTAACGGGTCGTGAAGCCTCTATTTTGCGTGCTTATGCTAAATACATGCGCCAAATTGGTGTTACTTTTTCTCAAACATATATTGAAAGTACGTTTGCTAACTACCCACATATTGCGTCTCAAATCGTTAATTTATTCGCTAAACGTTTTTCTGTGAAGAGCCCTGCGAGTTCTAAAACATTGGACAAGTTAATAGCACAAATTTACCTTGAGCTTGAAAACGTAGCCAATCTTGATGATGACCGCATTATACGTTTATACGTAGATATGATTGTGGCTACGCTGCGCACTAACTACTACCAAAAAGATGCTCAGAACCAATTTAAATCATACGTATCATTTAAAATACAGCCTAGTTTGATTCCTGACGTACCGTTACCGTTACCTGCTTTTGAAATATTTGTTTATTCGCCTCGTGTTGAAGGCGTACATTTACGCTTTGGTAAGGTAGCTCGCGGTGGACTACGTTGGTCAGACCGTCGTGAAGATTTTCGAACAGAAGTTTTGGGCTTAGTTAAAGCGCAACAAGTTAAAAACACTGTAATTGTACCTGTTGGTTCTAAAGGTGGATTTGTATGTAAGCAGCTACCATCAGAGCGCGATGCTTTTATTAAAGAAGGCCAAGAGTGTTATAAAATCTTTATTAGAGGTTTATTAGATATCACTGACAATATTGCACGTGGTGAAATAGTGCCAGCAAGTAATGTTGTTCGTCATGATGAAGATGATGCCTATTTAGTAGTGGCTGCCGATAAAGGAACAGCAACGTTTTCTGATATAGCTAACGGTATTGCAAATGAGTACAACTTTTGGCTTGGTGATGCCTTTGCATCGGGTGGTTCTGTAGGTTACGACCATAAAAAAATGGGCATAACCGCTAAAGGTGCATGGGAGTCTGTTAAGCGTCACTTCCGTGAGATGGATATTGACTGTCAAACTACTGATTTTACAGTCGTTGCCATTGGCGATATGGCGGGAGACGTATTTGGTAATGGCATGTTGCTGTCTAAGCACATTCGTTTACAAGTTGCATTTAACCATATGCATATATTTGTAGACCCTAATCCTGATGCCTCAAAATCGTATGTAGAGCGTGAACGTTTATTTAATATGCCTCGTTCTTCGTGGGAAGACTACAACAAAGACCTTATTTCAGCCGGCGGTGGTATTTTCTCTCGAGCTGCAAAATCGATTACCCTTAGCCCAGAAATGAAAAAAATGCTGGGTACAAAAAAAGCAAGCATGACACCTAACGAGTTGATGAAAGCATCATTAATGATGGAATTTGATTTGCTCTGGAATGGTGGTATTGGTACATACATCAAGCACACAAAAGAGTCCGATGCTGACGTTGGCGACCGTGCAAACGACGCGCTACGTATAAACGGTAAAGAATTGGGTGCTAAAGTACTAGGTGAGGGTGGTAACCTAGGTGCTACGCAACTTGGACGCATAGAATTTGCTGAACAAGGCGGACGCGTAAATACTGACTTTATTGATAACGTTGGCGGCGTTGCTTGTTCAGATAATGAAGTAAACATTAAAATTTTACTTAATGGTTTAGTTGCTGAAGGTGATTTAACACTTAAACAACGTGATGAACTGCTTTATTCTATGACTGATGAAGTGTCAGAGCTGGTATTGAAAGACTGTTATCGTCAAACACATACAATTTCAATCACGCAATCTCGTGGTACATCGACACTTAAGGAAAAAATTCGCTTTATTCATGCCCTTGAGAAAGATGGCAAATTAGACCGTGCTATAGAGTTTATTCCAAGTGATGAAGAGTTAGCAGAGCGAGCAGCATCAGGCAAAGATCTAACGCGTCCTGAGTTATCAGTATTGGTTTCATACGCTAAAATGGTGTTAAAAGATTCGCTTGTAACGGATGAAATTACAGAAAACCCGTATTATCGCCAATTACTTGTTAAATCATTCCCACGCCCACTACGTGAGAAATTTAATGATGCCATGAATAATCACCCACTTCGTAAAGAAATTATAGCGACCAAACTTGCTAATAATATTGTTAATGACATGGGCTTAAATTTCATGGTTCGTATGCACGAAGAAACAGGTGCTATCGAATCTGAAATTGCAATGTGTTACTCAATTGCCAGTGAAATTTTTGAAATGCGTGATACGTGGTCATCAATCAGCGCTTTAGATAATAAAATTCCAGCGGCTGTACAAACAGAAATGCTTTATCAGCTTCGTAGAACTGTTCGCAGAGCAACTCGTTGGTTCTTGCGTCATCGCAATAAATCACAAACGATTGAGCAAGGTATTGAGTACTTCTCACCAACATTTAGTGATTTGAGTGATAACTTGAACACTTATATCGTTGAAAAGGAAAGTGCTCGCATAGATGAAGCTGCAACTAAGTTAACAGATAGTGGAGTACCATTAGATATAGCTAAGCGCATCGTTTCATTATCTAGCTTGTTCTCGGTGATGGACCTAGCAGAAATTGCTAATAATTCGCGTAGAGGCATTGCTATGGTGTCTAATACTTACTTTAAGCTTGGTGCAAGAATGGGCTTACATTGGTTCTTAGATCAAATAACTAACCAACCTGTTGCTAACCATTGGCAAGCGTTGGCCCGTTCATCTTATCGTGAAGAGTTAGATTGGCAGCAACGAACATTGGCTCAGGTTGTTTTAAATAGCTTTGAAGCAGATGAAAAAGACGTTGATTACCAAATTGATGAGTGGATGGATAAGCAGGAATTATTACTTACTCGTTGGAAGCAAATGCTGGCTGAATTTAAAACTTCGCAAAGTCATGATTTTGCCAAGTTCTCAGTGGCATTGCGTGAACTAATGCTATTGAGTCACAATTGTGATACACCAGCAAAATAAAATAATTACGCGCATTATTTATTAACTAAGTAATAAGCTAATTAATAAAAATGTTATATAATACCTCAGCCTTGACTGAGGTATTTTTTTGTCTGTAATTTAAAGAGGAATATATTCATGTTTTACGATTTAGCTCGCCGTTTTATGTTTACCCGTGATGCGGAGTGGGCACATGAATTTGCTCTTAATAATTTAAGCCGTTTTGCTAACACGCCTTTGAGTGCCGCATGGTCGCAATCTGTAGCAAATAAGCCCGTTAACTTTCTAGGTCTTGAATTTAAAAATCCGGTTGGGTTAGCAGCAGGTTTAGATAAAAATGCAGAGTGCATAGATGCATTTAGCCAAATGGGTTTTGGTTTTATAGAGGTTGGTACTGTTACACCTCGCCCGCAAGCAGGTAACGATAAACCCCGTATATTTAGATTGCCAGAATCAAACGCTATTATTAATCGTATGGGTTTTAATAATAAAGGTGTTGATAATTTAATTAGTAATGTAAAAGCAGCAAAGTACAACGGCATATTAGGTATTAATATAGGTAAAAATAAAGATACCCCTAATGAGCAAGGTAAAGACGATTACATACACTGTATGAGAAAAGTTTTTGAGCATGCCTCTTATATTACCGTGAATATTTCTTCACCAAACACACCCGGCCTGAGAGATTTACAATACGGTGCTGCACTTGATGATTTATTGCAAAGTCTTAAAAATGAGCAGCTAGATTTAATTTCAAAACATAATAAGCAAGTTCCGATGCTTGTTAAAATTGCCCCGGATCTCGATCCTATTCAAATCGAACAGGTAAGTGAATCACTGCTAAACAATAAAATTGACGGGGTAATTGCAACTAATACAACACTAGAACGAAGTGATGTGATCGGTCAGCAGTATGCTGATGAGGCCGGTGGTTTATCAGGACACCCTGTAAGAACACGCTCTACAGAAGTAGTAAGTGAATTAAGACGATTAACAAAAGGCGAGTTACCTATTATTGGTGTTGGCGGAATTGATGATGCTAATTCAGCTAAAGAGAAGCTTAATGCGGGTGCTAGTTTAGTACAGGTTTATACAGGTTTTATTTACAAAGGCCCTGAATTGGTAAAATCGATCGTAAACGGCTTATAAGGATCAGTTATCTAAGCTTTTGATCGTTCGATAAATGTTCTAAGCATTTATGTATAAAATGGTCAAAAGCAGTTATACTTTGAACTGATACTATTTTTAATATAGCCCACAAGGAGGAGCAAATGTTACAAGCATCAAAGCAATGGCAGTGGATTGCTTGTCCTAATAAAAATCGTTTATTACTTGATTTGAACGATGAAATGCAGCTTTGCACTCCTTATAAAATAAGGCAGTTAACAGATTTAGTTATCAAAAACCCTAACTTTAGCTTAGAAGATGCTGCATTTTACGAACAAGTTTATAATTATCTGGACGGGTTTGAAATCTGGTCTGGTGCACAAATATGTCAAATAGCATTAAATGCTACAGCGGTTAAGTTTCATTTAAAACCCGTGCTAGCAAAAAGCTGGTTTTTTAATGAATATACCGGCAGCCAACCAAGTGTTGAAGCAGTCGTTAAATTAGTCTCTAAGGCGCAAACGGGCGACTTTTTGATTGTCGATCACTGCAGTGATGCCTCGGTTTGCTTAAATTTAAGCGAGAATTTTCAATTAGACGAAAATTTATCTCTTGCTCAATTTGAAGCTATCAAAATTTTAAATAATCGCGTTCATCCTATCTTAACTCAGCAACTTAAATTTAAAACTGCCTAAGTAATTTACGCTATTAAGCATGTGTTATGGCGTGTTTGTCCCTCAACCTATGGTATAATCCTGCGCAATTAGCTATTAAGGGTTACTACTTTGCAATTTATCGCACTTACTTCTATCGGAATCGAAAATTTATTGGTTGATGAGTTAACAGAACTTGGCGCTGCTGTGTCTAAGCAAACTGTTGGTTCTGTTCGTTTTGAGGCTGACTCATTACTGGCGCAAAAGGTTTGTTTATCAAGCCGTTTTGCAACGCGTGTGCTTATGCTTATCGAAGAAAAAGAAGGCGTTAATGATAAAGATAGCTTGTATAAATTTGCTCGTTTTCAACCTTGGCAAGAATGGTTTGGCCCAACGCAAACATTTGCTGTAGATTTTAACGGTACTAATGATTCGTTAAAGAATACACAGTTTTCTGGTTTAGTAATTAAAGATGCAATTGTTGACTACTTTAATGATTTGTATGAGCAACGCCCTAATGTTGATAAACAGGATGCCAATGTTCGTGTTGTTGCACGTTTAAATCGTCACGGTGTTTCTTTATATATTGACTACTCAGGGCCAAGACTATCTGAACGTGGCTACAGACAGGGACAAGGTAAAGCGCCAATAAAAGAGCATTTAGCGGCTGCAATTATTAAACGCAGCGGATGGCTAGATAACGTTAAACAACCTCTGTTTGACCCTTGTTGTGGTGCGGGTACTATTTTAATAGAAGCCGCAGGTATGGCACGTAATGAAGCGCCAGGTTTGTTTCGTGAAGGTTTTGCTTTTGAACGTTTACCTAGTTTTAGAGTGGCAAAATTTAAAGCGCTAAAAGAAGAACTACTTGCGAATATAACCGATCCGAAACTTTGGCTAATAGGCCACGACTACGATGCTCAAGTATTAAGTAAAGCCATTGATAATGCAAAGCGTGCAGAGCTTGATGACATAATTAAATTTAAGCAAAGCGATGCAACCAAGTTAACCGCAGTAGCTAAATTACCAGGTGTGGTTATTTCAAATTTGCCTTATGGTGAACGTATTGGCTCTATGGCTGAGTTAGTTGATTTACACCGTAATTTAGGTGTTGGCTTTAAAAAGCATTTTAACCATTGGAAACTGGCGTTATTGGGCATGGATGAGAGTTTATTTAAACTTTTAAAGCTTGTTAAATTAAAACGTTATAAATTTAAAAATGGTCCATTAGATGTAGAGCTTAACTTATATCAACTAGATGACAAGCAAGTCAGCTTGACGACTGATGACAAAAAAGCCCTTAATTATGAAGGTTCAATGTCGTTTGCTAACCGTCTTAAAAAAAATAAACAAGGCCTTAAAAATTGGTTAAAGCAAAACATAGT
The DNA here is from genome assembly GCF_022809815.1 of Pseudoalteromonas sp. APM04. Lineage (NCBI taxonomy): Bacteria > Pseudomonadati > Pseudomonadota > Gammaproteobacteria > Alteromonadales > Pseudoalteromonadaceae > Pseudoalteromonas > Pseudoalteromonas sp. APM04. Next base: position 1,861,468 of record NZ_CP094441.1, on the reverse strand, counting down.
CGACGCGTATCGCGTTTATGATGCTGATATTCCAGAATATAATGTAGCGGTTGATGTATATAACGACAGCGCTGTAATTTTTGAGTACGCGGCACCGAAAGAAATAGATGAAAAAGTATCTGATAAGCGCCTTCAGGACGTCATTAGCTTAACAGCGCAACAACTAAACATAGCACCTGAAAACATAGCCGTAAAAGTTCGCAAAAAGCAAAAAGGTGAAGAGCAATACACCCCTATGGCTAAGCAAAATAGAACGATGGTTGTTGAAGAGTTTGGTGCTAAATTTAAGGTTAATTTATTTGATTATCTAGACACGGGGTTATTTTTAGATCATCGTTTGGTTCGTCGCTACATTCAAGAAAATGCCAAGGACAAACGTTTTTTAAATTTATTTGCCTACACAGGAAGTGCATCAGTTCATGCAGCCATTGGTGGGGCAAAGGCTATAACCACAGTTGATTTATCCAAAACCTATTTAAAATGGGGCCAAGATAATTTTGATTTAAATAATATTAGCAACACGCGTTACCGTTTTGAGCAAGCAGATTGCCTTAAATGGCTAGAGCATGCGACTGCGCAATATGATTTAATCTTTCTTGACCCGCCAACATTTTCAAATTCAAAGCGAATGAAAGATGCGTTTGATGTTCAGAGCGATCACATTAAGTTACTTACTTGGGTTAAAAAAATTCTTAGCCCGTCTGGAACATTGATTTTTTCTAACAACAAACGTGGCTTTGTTATGGATGAAGTTGGATTGATTGGTTTAGGTTTAAAAGCCGTTAATATTTCTGAGAAAACACTCTCACCAGACTTTAAGCGTAATAAAAAAATTCATAACAGCTGGTTAATTACCCATGGCTAAGTGGACTTTATACCATACGGAAGGGTGTCATTTATGTGAACAAGCCCACGCACTAATAACACCGTTATTAATGAGCGAAGGCAGTTTATTGTTAACAGACATAATGGCTGACAAACAGCTTATTGCGCAATATCAGGTAAGTATTCCTGTTTTAAAAAATGAACATGGCCAACAATTGTTTTGGCCTTTTACTGCAGAACAAGTGCAAATATTTTTAGCACTGGCAGATTAAGAGCATTGTAGAATTATGGATTTAATAAGAATTTCGAAAGCACAGCTTGCCTTTGGTACACATGCGTTACTTAACAACGCAGATGCTGTTATTGAAAGTGGTGAGCGAGTTTGTATTGTGGGGCGTAACGGCGCAGGTAAATCAACGCTGTTAAAAGTATTAGACGGCCAAGTAATATTGGATGATGGTGAAATAAACCAGCTCGGTGGTTTAAAGATCTCTCGTCTTGAACAAGATCCACCTAAAGGGGCCAGCGGTACCGTATTTGATTATGTTGCCCAAGGTATGCCAGAAATTGCTAATTTACTTATCGATTATCACCATGTGAGTAATGAACTGCAAACTGAATGTACCGATCAATTATTAAATAAACTTGAGCGCTTATCTAATAAGCTAGAAGCCGCTGATGGCTGGCGCTTCGATAGTCGTATTCAATTAGTATTAACTAAGCTTGAGCTGTCACCTGATGCGAAACTTGAATCGCTTTCAGGTGGATGGTTACGTAAGGTTGCACTGGCACGTGCATTAGTTAGTGAGCCAGACTTGTTGCTATTAGACGAACCAACAAACCACTTAGATATGACAAGTGTGATGTGGTTAGAGCAGTTCTTAAAAGACTTTAAAGGTGGGATTGTATTTATATCTCACGATCGTGCGTTTATTCGTGCAATTGCTACACGTATTTTGGATTTAGACCGCGGCAAACTTATTTCATATCCAGGTGACTACGCCACTTATCTAGAACAAAAAGCGCATGACTTAAAAGTAGAAGAAAGTCAAAATGCACTCTTTGATAAACGATTAGCTGAAGAAGAAGCGTGGATCCGTCAGGGAGTAAAAGCCCGGAGAACTCGTAATGAAGGCCGTGTTCGTGAATTAAAACAATTACGTAATGAGCGCAAGCAACGAGTTGATCAAGTTGGTAAAACAGATTTCAATATTGAAACTGCAGACCGCTCAGGTAAATTAGTTTTTGAAGCTAAGCATTTATCTCATGCTTTTAAAGAGAAAACGATTGTAAGCGATTTTTCTACTTTAGTTATGCGTGGCGACCGTATCGGTTTAGTCGGTCCTAATGGTGTGGGTAAAACAACACTATTAAAACTAATGTTTGGTGACTTAGCACCTGACAGCGGTGAAACTAAGCAGGGTGTTAATCTAGAATTTGCTTACTTTGATCAATACCGTGAAAAGTTAGACGAAGAAGCAACAGTACAAGACAATGTTGCAGAAGGTAAGCAAGAAGTCATGATGGGTGGGCGCTCTCGTCATGTATTAGGTTATTTACAAGACTTTTTGTTTCCACCTGCGCGCGCTAGAACACCCGTTAAGGCCTTATCTGGCGGCGAAAAAAACCGATTATTACTTGCTAAGCTATTTTTAAAACCATCGAATATCCTGGTATTGGATGAGCCAACCAATGATTTAGACATTGAAACACTTGAGCTGTTAGAAGACATTATTAATCAGTATCAAGGTACAGTGATTATTGTAAGCCATGACCGTGAATTTATCGATAATACATGCTCTAGTGTATGGGCATTTGAAGGTAACGGAAAAGTGACAGATATAGTCGGCGGTTATAGTGACTATGAAGCTTATGTAAGTTATTTAGCAGAACAAGAAAAACAAGCTGTTCAACCAGCTGCAAAAAAAGTAGAAAAGCAACCGACCCCTGCTGCAAAGCCAGCCGCTAAAACGAATAAGCTTTCTTACAAATTAAAACTTGAATTAGAGCAGTTGCCTAATAAAATGGAGCAACTTGAAGCTGACGTAGAAGCCCAGCAAAATGTGGTAGGCGATCCTGACTTTTTTAAACAAGACAGTGACATAACAACCAAAGCATTGAACCATTTAGCACAACTTGAGTCTGACCTTGAAGCCGCTTTTGAGCGATGGGAAGAACTTGAAGAATTACAGAATCAGTAGTAAGGACTAAAATGAAATATAAATTACTCGCTGCCAGTATCCTAGCGACATTGAGTACATCAGCTATTAGTGCAACATATCAATTAAGTGAATTAGGCACACTCGATAATGCAAAATTTTCTTACGTTACTGATGCAAGTGAAAGCGGGCACATAATTGGTTTTGCTAACGGACTTTATAACTTACCTATAGATGTTAGCTATATCGACTTTGATGATAGCCTTATAAAAAGTGCATACGACACTACTGTGTCTGACTATGAACAGATTGATAAAGTAATTACGTTTACACTAGATGATATACAAAATAATGATGCTGTACTAACAAACCCTGACGCACATTCCTTCATGGTTTCTTTTCTTAGTAAAAGATCAAGTAATTATGAGTATCAGAAGCAAAATAAATTTATAGGCGTTCGATTCACAGAGTCAGGTGTCGTTGAGCAAACTTTATTTGATGAAGCAGCTATCGACTACGATGGTTTAACTCGTTCAACATTTAATTTATACAATGCTGTTAGTGAAGACGGTGTATCTGTTGGTTGGGGTAGTGCTCCATATGACAAGGTTTCTTTTACACCAGAGGGTGAAGATGATGCAGAAACTTGGTTTACAAATGAATTTATAGAGCGAGCAATTGTTATTAGTGCAGATGGTGTAAAAGTTTCATTAGCGCCTGAGTTTGACGATTATGGCGGCACAAGTCGAGCAAATGATATTATTAAAACAAATAGTGGCTACACTGTTGTAGGAAACGCTTCAATAAGTATTCCGATTGAAATACAAGAAGATATCGACGAAAGTTGTGACAATGAAGATTCACCAGTTTCAGCTTGTATTAATTTAAATAATTCAACTTCATCTCAAGGCTTGTTTAATAAAAGTGCATTTAAATGGGAATTAGATGAATCATTAAATGTTGTTTCAGTTGAAAACCTAGGTTTAGCTTTAACACCCGATGAAGATGAAGTGGAAGATGATAATTTTGTGAGTACTGCCTTTGCTATTAATTCTAAAGGTACTATTGCTGGCTACTCAAACACACGCTATTACAGGAATGAAAATTCTATAATATCTATGCCTGTATATTTTAAAAATGGTGAAGTTGTAGATTTTATTGATCAAGAAGATGGTTGGGAAAATGGTATTGCATCTGCTCTAAATGATAACGACGTAGTGGTAGGTTATGCTACGAAAGTGATTGAAAACAGTTTTAGGAACAAATTCTTCTATCACGACGTTGCGACTGGAAATACTGTTTTTCCAAATGACTATTTCACTGGGTCAAGTTCTGTAGCAAATGATATCAATAACCAAGGTTATATAGTAGGCGAAGGGGAAGTAGGTGGATCGGATAGTTCACGAGATAAAGCCGCATTTATTTATAAAATTGGTGAAGATAAAATAACTAATCTCAATGACTTATTACCATGCTATGAAACCGACGGTGAAACTGATTATCCATATACTGTAGTAGAAGCTAATGTTATCAATGAGAATAACGAAGTGTTTGGTGTTGCCACTAAAACAGTAGAAAAGCGTGACACACTCGGTGGTGTAGTGACCGATATTAACGGTAATATTGAATTTGAAACCGTCGCCGTTGCAGTTAAACTAACACCATTAGAAAATGGTGAAATTGAAAATTGTGCACCGCCAGAGGCTGAAATTTATGAAAGAAGTTCAGCCAGTACCTCTTGGTTAGCGTTATTTCTATTACCATTAATTGGTATTCGACGGGTATTTCGTTTTTAATTATTTTTAAATAAAAAACCCAGCTTCCTAGCTGGGTTTTTTTTCGTCTATACTATTCAAAGGATCGATATTATTTGCGTGCAGCCCTTGCCTTTACAACAGAGCGGCGCCATAAAATATCAATGCCAAAATAGCCTATGATTGATGCTATAGAGGCACATACAAGTGAGCCAACTAAGAATGCAGGGCCAATGGTTTCGATACTCTGCTCAAACCAAGCCCAGTTAAGCTCAAAAGCAAAGTGTTGTTCTGGTTGATTTAAAACAAGAGTGCCAACGAGGTAAGACCCATAAAAAATAGGTGGCATGGTTAAAGGATTAGTAAGCCAAACAAGTGTTGCTGAGATAGGTAAGTTAACTCTAAATAAAATAGCAGTCGCTGCGGCTAAAACCATTTGAAAGGGAACAGGGATGAAAGCAAAAAATAAACCAACTGCAAAGGCTCCTCGAGCAGAACGTCTGTTTAAGTGCCAAAGATTTGCATCTTGCAAAAGCTTACCAAAAATTTTTAACGATTTGTGATGTCTAATTTTATTCGGATCGGGTAAAAATCTTTGGATAGTTTTCTTAGCCATTTAAAGCAACCATTTACATCAGTGTGGATCAGTCTTGGTTTTGTAATTGGCTGTATTTCAACCGTGTTTTATTACGAAACTCTCGAATTTATTATTATTACAGTGTCCATTGTAATAATAGGCGCTTATTTTAAGCCGTTTTTGTCTTTATTGTTAGGCTTTATTTGTGGAATTTGTATCGTTATAGCGCATTATCATATTTTTTATAACTTTGAGCACATAATTAATGATGAAAAGTACGCATATCCAGTCGAAGTTGTAATACAAGAAGTCATCTCAAACAAAGCTCCCCAATATGTCAAAGCAAAATTAGTGCGTATTAATGGAAAATATTATTCTAATTTGAGTGCACCTAGCGCGATGTTAAGCGTTAATTTAGATCACCCATTGCGTGATAATGATCGTTTTGTGGCAAGTGTTAATTTAAAAAAATTTAGAAGTAATAAGAACTTTAATGTATTTGATAACGAACTGTATGCATTTAAGCAGCGAATTTTCTTTAAAGGAAAAGTTCTTAATAAAGAATTAAAAATCAAAAGCACTTCAGAACAAAATAGTGTTCAAAGTTATAAAAGCTTCATTAAAAATACATACGAAAATACAACACTAAATTGGCTTTACTATGCTTTATTAACAGGGGATAAGACGTTAATGACACCGAGTGATAAGCAGCTGATGCAATCACTGGGTTTAAGCCATTTACTTGCTATTTCAGGCTTACACATTGGGTTGGTTTTCGGTTTTGGTTTCTTCATTACAAAGTGGGTATTTATCCACGTTAAGTTGTTTAATAATCAAACGATCAATTTTTCAATTGCTTACAGTGCGATTGGTTTTGTATCAGCGTTTGTTTATGTCTATTTAAGTAACTTTTTGGTTTCAGCGACTCGTGCACTAATAATGCTTGGCTGTTATTTACTTCTATATTACTTTCAAAGGCAGCCAATGAGATGGCGCAGTATTTTGTTTGCGTTTGTTATTGTACTCGTTGTTAATCCGTTCAATACCCTTAATCCTGGATTATATTTTTCATTTTTTGCAGTCGTGGTTATTTTTTTAGTTATTAAAAATGTACCTCACTTTACCAATTCATTTCTAAAGGTACTTTTTGCATTAATTACTATTCAGGCTGCACTATTTATTGGTTTACTGCCTCTGTCTTTTTACTTTTTTTATGGCGTGAGTATTACTGGCTTAGTCATAAACTTAGTCGCAATTCCATTTCTTTCATTGATTTTAATGCCTTGTTTATTTTTATTAACGGCTATAAGTACCGTATTTGATATTAGTATGGTGATTATATTTATCGATAGCGGTTTAGCTTTTATTTTTACCTGTTTAAATAAATTACCGGCAGGTTTTGGTTGGCTAAACATAGGAATTATTGGTCTAAGTGTCATTATTTATGCTTATATTACTCTTTTAATTTTTTATTTTTCGCCATATAGGCGGCTCGCTTTTTTACCTTTAGTCATACTCTATATTGATTATTTACTTGCTGATAAGCCTACATGGAAATTACATGTATTCGATGTTGGGCACGGTCTTATGGCGCTTATTGAAAAAGATGATAAAGGGTTTATTTATGATTTTGGACCTAGTTACTTTAATCGTTTTAGCCGTGCTAAAAGTATTTTGTTACCTTTTATTGATATAAATAATATTGCAGTGACTCATTCTGTAGTTAGTCACCTTGATAATGACCATTCCGGTGGTTTATCTCATTTTATCAGCGCAGGTTTAAAGTTTTCATTTAATGAATTTCACCCTAATGGACCCTCAAAGGGGTGTATTCCAAACGAAGTAAACATGGCTGGGCTAATAATTAAAAGTTTCCCAACTCCCTTGTATGGTAATGAAAATGATGAGTCGTGCGTAATAAAAGTTTCATATAAAGAGTACAGCGTTCTATTTACAGGCGATATTTCAAAAAATAGAGAGTCGCAACTGATAAACTCTAGCGATACTTTAAAAAGTACAGTGTTACTTAGCCCTCATCACGGTAGTAGTACGTCATCAAGTAATAAATTTATTAATGCAGTTATGCCACAGGTTGTTATTCATTCAAGTGCTTACAAAGGGCAGTGGCAATTTCCTAAAACTGAGGTTGTTGAGCGTTATAGAAACATTAATGCCTTGCAGTATGTTACTGGGCAACACGGGCAAATTACGGTGGAGTTTTACGAAGAGACTGTGACTGTTATTACAGCACGAGATTACCAAAGCTACTGGTTTATAAAAGATTGACGTTTTGTTTTAGTTCTAGCAAGGATACAATAGGGTCTGTAATTGAATAAAGAGAGTATTATGGATCAAAGTACTACACAAATTTACAAGCGTTTAATTTCTTACGTAGGTGCTTACAAAAGCGTGGCAATAGTTGCAATTGTTGGCATGATTGGCTATTCCGGTATGGATGCTTTATTTATTCAATTAATGAAGCCTTTTATTGATGAAGGTTTAAATCAACGAAATAACGAAGTATTAAAATACGCTCCTTTTGTAGTAATAGCTTTGGTTATTGGTCGTGGTATTTTTAATTTTATGTCATCTTATTGCCTAAGCTATGTAGGCTCGCAAGTTGTTCGTTCACTCCGACAGGAATTATTTGAACATATATTGCATCTACCTGTTTCATTTCACGATAAAAACTCAACAGGTGACCTAATTTCTAAAATCACGTTTGATACAGAACAAGTTCAACAAGCAATAACCAAAGCATTACTGATTGTAGTGCGAGAAGGGGCATTTGTTGTGTTTCTGCTTGGTGTAATGTTCTATACAAGCTGGCAATTATCTCTGATATTTTTAGTTATTATTCCTTTAGTTGCGCTGATCGTTGCAATAGTATCTAAGCGTTTTCGTCATATTTCTAAAAATATACAATCAGCTATGGGGCAAGTAACAAGAAGCTCAGAGCAAATGCTCAGTGGCCATAAAGTGATTCATGGTTTTGGCGGTCAAGAGAGAGAAATTAATCAATTTTCTAAAATTAACAATCATAACCGACAACAACGTATAAAAATGGATGCTACAAAGGCATTAAGTGTTTCAGTTATTCAAATACTTGCAGCGAGTGCTATGGCCGTTATTTTGTGGGTGGTATCAATGCCCTCAATGATAGACAGCATTAGCTCAGGCGACTTTGTTGTGCTTATTTCATCGATGATGATGTTACTTCGTCCGCTAAAACAGTTAGCTAACGTTAATAGTGATATGCAGCGCGGTATTTCTGCAGCGCAAAGTATATTTTTAATACTTGACGAAAATATAGAAAAAGATACAGGCACAGTATCTGTAACAAAAGCCAAAGGTTTAATTGAGGTCAAAAATGTGACTTTCAAATATCCCACAAAAGATGAACCTGTATTAAATAACTTAACGCTTACAATTCAAGCCGGCGAAAGTATTGCGTTAGTTGGGCGTTCGGGTTCAGGTAAATCAACAATTTCTAATTTATTACCACGTTACTATGATTTAGACTTACCAAGTCAAATACTGTTAGATGGTATTCCTTTAAATGATTATAAGCTTACAGATCTGCGACGCCAATTTGCGCTAGTATCGCAACAGGTTGTGCTGTTTAACGACACTATAGCTAACAATATATGTTATGGAATTCAGCGAGATATTACAGATGCTGAGTTATTGCAGGTAGCTAAGCAGGCCCACGTGTGGGAGTTTGTAAAAGACTTACCTGAAAAGCTAAATACCATGGTAGGTGAAAACGGCGTTATGCTCTCTGGTGGTCAACGTCAACGCATTGCTATAGCCAGAGCTATTTTAAAAGATGCCCCTATTTTAATATTAGATGAGGCAACATCTGCATTAGATACAGAGTCTGAAAAACTGATTCAACATGCGCTTGATGACTTAATGAAAGATAAAACATCAATTGTCATTGCACATCGATTATCTACAATTGAAAATAGCGATAAAATTTACGTTATCGATAATGGCCGTGTTATTGAAAGTGGCGATCACACCAGCTTACTTTCAAACGATGGAACTTATTCAGCGTTATGTAAAATGCAGTTTGGCGAGTAACCGTGAATAAAATCGAAAAAAGCTGGTATGAACCAGTTGGACTTATTACATTACTTTTTTTGCCATTGTCAGCTTTATTTTGGCTAATTTCGATTACCAGAAAGCAGATGTATCGTTTTGGAATATTTAAGCAATTTAAAAGCGACATACCTATTATTGTTGTTGGTAACATTAGTGTGGGTGGAAATGGTAAAACACCATTTGTATTATGGCTTTATAACTTTTTAACAAAACAAGGGTTGTCAGTTGGAATCATTAGCCGAGGTTATGGTGGTAAGGCGAGTAATTATCCTTTAATTGTTAAAGACAATACGCTAGCTGCTGAGGCGGGTGATGAGCCTAAACTTCTGTTTCATCGTCTAAAATGCCCAATTGCTATAGGGCCAAATCGACAACGCAATATTGAGTTACTAGCGCGTGATTATAATTTAGATATTATTATCTCTGACGATGGTATGCAGCATTACAAAATGGCACGGACTATTGAATGCTGTATTGTCGATAGTGAACGCCAATTTGGAAATGGGTTACTAATGCCTGCAGGACCATTAAGAGAAACTCCTGCACGTTTGAAGTCGGTAGATTTGATTGTTGAAAACGGTGGGCAGAATAGTAATAACTACACATTAGAGCCCGCAGCGCTCAGGTCAGTAAAAAGTTCCTTTCCTGTTAGTGAATTGATTACAAATGGCCATGCAGTTAGCGCAATAGGTAATCCTAAGCGTTTTGAAAACACGCTAAAAAAACAGGGGATAACTTTATTATCTTCAAATCACTTTAGGGATCATCATCCATACACAGCCGAAGATTTTACCCGATTTGGTAACGACAATATTCTAATGACCGAAAAAGACGCCGTAAAATGCAGCGAGTTTGCCAAAGATAATTGGTATTATTTACCAGTAAATGCAAAGCCAACACAGGCTGTAATAAATAAATTAACTTTAATATTAAAAGAAAAAGGGATCCTAAATGGCCTTTGATAGTAAATTACTCGACATAATTGCATGCCCTGTATGTAAAGGAAAATTACGTTTTGATAAAGACAACAGTGAACTAATTAGTACTGCTGCAAAACTCGCATACCCTGTTAAAGATGATATTCCGGTATTACTTGAAAATGAAGCAAGAGAGTTATCGTTAGAAGAGGTTGAAAAGTGGAATTCGTAGTCGTTATACCTGCGCGCTATGCTTCAACAAGATTACCAGGAAAACCGCTAGCAGATATTTGTGGTAAACCTATGATTCAACATGTTTATGAGAAAGCATGTTTATCAGGTGCAAGCCAAGTGATAATTGCAACCGATCATCAAAAAGTATTTGATGAGGTTAGTAAGTTTACTAATGATGTTGTGATGACGCGTGAAGATCACCAGTCAGGCACCGAGCGCTTAGCGGAGGTAGTTGCTTTATTAAATTTAGATAGCAATACCATAGTTGTAAATGTTCAAGGTGATGAACCATTACTAGCTCCGGATAACGTTTTACAAGTAGCTAAGTTGTTAAATGAATCATCAGCACCCATGGCTACATTAAGCGTTGCCATTGAACATAAAGACGACATATTTAATCCTAATGCAGTCAAGGTTGTTAGCGATATAAATAAAAACGCGCTGTATTTTTCGCGTGCAAGTATTCCGTTTGATCGACATGCGATGTTAGAAGAAAAAAGAGATTTAGAGCTTTCATCATTTCAACGCCACGTGGGTATTTACGCTTACAGAGCAGGGTTTATTAATCAATATATTGCACTTAGTGTTTCACCTTTGGAGTTATTAGAGTCATTAGAGCAGCTGCGTGTTTTATATCACGGTTATAGTATTAAAATAGAGCAGGCAAAAGTAGCTCCGCATGCAGGTGTTGATACCGCTGAAGATTTAGCAAAAGTAATTGCGTTTTTACAAAATAAAAACGCGTGACCTTTGAATGAACTTAATATTAAACGTGGTATGTGAGCATGCTGATTTTTATGTTGTCGAAAAACCAGCAGAACTCAGCTTTCATTCAGAAGATGGACCTGGCTTTGTTGTGCTAGCTGAGCGACAATTTAATGAGAAACTTTACGCAGTTCATAGACTAGATAAAGTAACTTCGGGTCTAATTATTTTAGCAAGAAATAAAAGTGCTGCAGCAACGTTTACGCAGCTTTTTGCACAACATTCTATTGATAAGTTTTATCTTGCTATTACAGACTCTAAACCTAAAAAAAAGCAAGGTTGGGTTAAAGGAGACATGGCCAAGTCGCGCCGTGGTACCTATAAGCTTTTGGCATCTAATTTAAATCCTGCAATTACCCGTTTTTATTCAATTAGTTTTAAAGCGGGTTTTAGAGCGTTTATTTTAAAACCTTTCTCGGGTAAAACACACCAGCTAAGAGTTGCCTTAAAAAGCATAGGATCCCCAATATTGGGTGATATTGCTTACTCAGGTACGGCTTCAGATAGAACATATTTGCATGCTTATGCATTGAGCTTTACTTGGAAGGGTGAGAACTTACAATTTACGCTATTACCTAGTAACGGTGATGCGTTTTTAACCTTGCTACAACATGATAATTTTCAAGCATGGCGTTCGCCATGGGAACTGGACTGGTAAATGAGTGAAAAAATAACTGACATCCGCTTTGGTGGCATTAAACGTTTATATGGTCATCAGCAATTCGATTGGCTTCAAGAGGCTCACTTTTGTGTTGTTGGCATTGGGGGAGTGGGGAGTTGGGCAGCTGAGGCGCTAGCGCGCACCGGTTTAGGTAGAATAACGCTCATAGATCTTGATGATATTTGTGCGACCAATGTAAACCGTCAAATCCATGCTTTATCTGGAACGATTGGTCATGCTAAAGTCGACGCAATGAAAGCGCGTTGTGAACTTATAAATCCAGAATGCAACATTGATGTCATTGATGACTTTATAACACTCGAAAACATTAAAGAGCACATTCACGGCTTTGACTATGTAATCGATTGCATTGATGCGGTCAAAGAAAAAGCAGCACTCATTGCCCATTGCAAGCGAAATAAAATGCCTATTATTACCACTGGTGGTGCTGGTGGTCAAACCGACCCCAGTCAAATTACATTCGGTGATGTAGCTAAAACAACGCAAGATCCTTTACTTGCAAAGGTGCGCTACATATTACGTAAACAGTATAACTTTAGTAATAACCCTAAACGAAAATTTAATGTTGATTGCGTTTACTCAACAGAGCAATTAGTTTATCCAGGGAGTGATGGTAGTGTTTGCCATGCAAAGCAAAGTGCAGATGGCAGCATGAATATGGATTGCAATAACGGTTTTGGCTCTGTAACGATGATTACAGGAAGTTTCGGCTTTTTTGTAGCAGCCAAAGCTATTCGCAAATACCTAGATAAAAAGCAGCGTTTGCAGGTTTAGCACTACTTAGCTTATTTTTTGCTGTGCCATGGTTTGGATTCTATCAACCATGGCTTTAATTCCGTTACCACGTGATGTACTTAAGTGGCTAATAAGACCTAGCTTATCAAACTCCTCATACGCATCTATTTTCACTACTTGCTCTGGTGTCAGTCCGTTATATAAAGATAAAATAATTGCTAGCAAACCTTTTACGATACGTGTATCTGAATCACCAATGACTACTAACGTATTTTCTTTTAAATCAAATTCAACAAACATCCATACCTTGCTTTCACAGCCGGGAACTAGTGAACCTTCTGTTTTTAAAGCATCAGGTAAAGCGGGTAAAGTTTTGCCTAAAAGCATTATTTCACGATACTTTTGCTGCCAAGAAGACGCTTTTTCAATTGACTCAGTGGTTTTTTTAAACGTATTTGTCATGAGTTATCCTAATAAAATATATAAAAGCGACGTTTAATCTAATAAGGCGATACATTCTTTGAGTGAGTTGATGAATATGTCAACATCTTCATAGGTATTGTAAAAACAAAAGCTGGCTCTTAAGGTGCCATTTATTCCTAAATGAGTCATAAGCGGTTGCGTACAATGGTGGCCTGCTCTGACTGCAACGCCATAACCGTCAAGTAATGTTGCCAAATCGTAAGGATGCTCATCTTTAAAATTAAAACTTAGAGTGCCAATATTATCAGATAGGTTGCTGTAAATTGTAATACCTTTAATGGTTACCAGTTTTTCAGCCGCATAATTAAATAGTTTTTGCTCATACTTTTGTAATTGTTCGTTTTGTAAGGTGTTTAAATAATCCAAAGCCGCAGAAAAACCTAATACGCCAGAAATATTAGGAGTACCTGTTTCAAATTTTGCAGGTGCAGGACGATAAGTACTATGCGTAAGGTACACCTTATCTATCATTTCCCCGCCAGTTTGATACACATCTAAAGAATTAAGTTCTTGATATTTGCCATAAAGTACACCTAAACCTGTGGGGCCAAGCATCTTGTGGCTTGAGCACACGTAAAAATCACAGTTTAAGTTATGTAAATCAGGCTTTAAATGCATTGCGCCTTGAGCGCCATCTATTAAAACGAGTGAATTTACTTCTTTTGCAACAGTAATAAGGGGCTTTAAATTTGTGATATTACCAAGCATGTTAGATGCTTGTGTAATTGCAAACAAACTAGGTTTAGACTGCTTAATAAAATCACAGCATTGTTTAATATTTAATGTTCCATCATCATTAACTGGTAGTGCTAATAATTTTGCGCCTGTTTGCTCACTAAGCACTTGCCAAGGCACAATGTTAGCATGATGTTCTAATACTGAGATAATAATAGTATCGTTTTGGTTAAATCGGCTTCGTAAACCATTACTTACTAAATTTATCGCCTCTGTAGCACCCTTAGTCCAAACAATTTCTTTACTTGATACATTAAAATACTTGGCTGTTTTGTCACGAGCTTGCTCGTATAAGCTTGTGGCACGCTCGCTCAATGTGTGACGGCCGCGATGTACATTTGCATTTTGGCTGGTATAAAATTCGTTTATAGCGTCTATGACTGATTGGGGTTTTTGAGTGGTTGCTGCAGAGTCTAAATAAACAAGTGGGTTAGCATTTATCTGCTGCTTTAAAGTAGGAAAGTCACTTCTAATTTTATTAATATTAAATTCTAAAGCAGGCATAGCTCTTCAACATGGTCATTTTGAGGCGCAAATTGTAATGGGTTTATAATAATTCTCAAGTATTGAACACAAAAAAGGCCGCAAAAGCGGCCCTTTATAGCTAAATAATATTAGCGCTTGTCGACAGATACATAGTCACGGGCAGTGTAACCAGTATACATTTGACGAGGACGGCTGATCTTATGACCAGGCTGAGAAAGCATTTCATCCCAGTGAGTGATCCAACCAACAGTACGTGCCATTGCAAAAATTACAGTGAACATGCTTGTTGGAATACCAATTGCTTTTAAGATAATACCTGAGTAGAAATCTACGTTAGGGTATAGTTTCTTCTCAACAAAGTATGGGTCTTCAAGGGCAATTTGCTCAAGCTTCATTGCAATATCAAGAAGAGGATCTTGAATATTTAGCTCTTCTAATACTTCGTGACACGTTTGACGCATTACTGTTGCTCGTGGGTCGAAGTTTTTGTAAACACGGTGTCCAAAGCCCATTAGACGGAACGGGTCTGACTTATCTTTTGCTTTGGCTACGTATTCATCGATACGATCAACTGAGCCAATTTCTTCTAACATGTTTAAACATGCTTCGTTAGCACCGCCGTGAGCAGGGCCCCATAAAGAAGCGATACCAGCTGAAATACATGCATATGGGTTCGCACCTGAAGAACCAGCAAGGCGAACTGTAGATGTAGAAGCATTTTGTTCGTGGTCTGCGTGAAGCATGAATATTTTGTCCATTGCTTTAGCAGTAATTGGGTTTACTTTGTATTCTTCGGCTGGAACAGAGAACATCATGTGTAAGAAGTTTTCTGCATAGCTTAGGTCATTTCGTGGGTAAACAAAAGGCTGGCCAATGTTTGTTTTATAAGCCATTGCAGCAATTGTAGGTAATTTAGCAACTAATCTAATAGCACTTGTTTTGCGTTGTTCAGCATCAGTAATATCTAAATCTTCATGATAAAAAGAAGATAGAGCACCCACAACACCACAAAGCATTGCCATTGGATGTGCATCAAAGCGGAAACCTTGGAAGAAATTTGCAATTTTTTGATCTAGCATTGTGCTGCGAGTAATTTTCTCTGCAAATGCATCGTATTGATCTTTAGATGGTAACTCACCGTTAAGAAGTAAGTAGCAAAGTTCAATATAGTCTGATTCTTCAGCAAGTTGCTCAATTGGGTAACCGCGGTGAAGTAAAACACCTTTACCACCATCAATGTAGGTGATTGCAGATTCACAAGAACCAGTCGACATGAAACCTGGGTCATAGGTAAAGTGGCCATGTGAACCTAACGTACGTACGTCGATTACATCTTGGCCAGCAGTGCCTTGATAAATTGGAAGTTCGATTGGATCAAGTCCATCAATATGAACTGTGGCTTTTTTATCTGCCATCGCTATGTATCTCCTATTAAGATATCTATTCTGATTTTTAGATTTTTAAAGTTCTGAAATCTGTTTTAAGCACATCTACGCATTTTAACGTGAAAGAGGGGGTTAAAGTCAATTTTTATAAACATTATGCACATTTGTATAATAAATATTCTGTATCATATATGTATTATACTATTGGCTAATTCGCAAACATCTCTAAATAAACAAGAATTGTAAAAAGCCTTATGGGTATATATACTAACGGAGGTTTTAAAACCGTATTGTATTTGGGTAAAGATATTTTTACATTCAAAAAATTTACATTAATGTGAACTTTTAATGTTTAAATTCGTTTATCTTGATAGTTCCACCAGAAACATTTGGTGGGTTTTTAGAAAAGCAAGTAGATGAGCTCCAATGTGAGCAAGATGGGCAAGTAACTGTGAAAAAGCAAAGACCTGTAAATCTAGATCTAACAACTATATCTATGCCGGCAACGGCTAAAGCATCAATTTTTCACCGCGTCACCGGTGTTGCATTATTTTTTGCTTTAACGTTTGTCATTTGGGCTTGGTCTGAGTCTCTCTCGTCAGCTGAAAGTTTTGAATTCGTCAAGGGTCTGTTTAACGGATTCATTGCCAAATTTATAGCTTGGGGCACTATTTCAGTACTAGGCTATCACCTTATTGGTGGTATCCGTCACATGGTAATGGATATGGGACACTGGGAAGAACTTGAATCAGGTAACCTAAGCGCTAAAATTGCAATGGCTCTTGGCGTTGTATTCGCTGTATTAGCGGGAGTGTGGATATGGTCTTAAATCAAGCAACTCTTAAACGTGATGGTGTACAAGATTACGTATCTTTACGTACCACGGCATTAATAATTAGCGCATATGCTATTTTTATTATCGGCTATTTTTTAGCGACGCCGGAAGTCACTTTCGAAGCCTGGACAGGCCTCTTCTCTAACCTAGCTATGAAAGGGTTTACGCTAGTAACCCTAGTATGCATTATGGTTCATACCCGCATTGGCCTTTGGCAGGTTTTAACAGACTATGTTAAAAACTCAAAGTTACGCGCATTTTTAGGGTTTGTTCTAAACCTAATGGCCGTTGCTTACGTAGCTATTGGTCTAATTGTATTATGGGGTGTTTAAGTGAAATATTCTGTTCGTGAATTTGACGCCGTAGTAATCGGTGCAGGTGGTGCAGGTATGCGCGCTGCCTTGGCTATTACTGAATCTGGCAAAACGTGTGCACTAATATCGAAAGTATTCCCAACGCGTTCACATACCGTATCCGCTCAAGGTGGTATTACAGTAGCGCTTGGTAATTCACACGAAGATAACTGGGAATGGCATATGTACGATACAGTTAAAGGTTCCGATTTTATCGGTGACCAAGACGCTATCGAGTATATGTGTCAAACTGGGCCAGAAGCAATTACTGAATTAGAAAACATGGGTTTACCATTTTCACGTTTTGAAAATGGCCGTGTATACCAGCGTCCTTTTGGTGGCCAATCAAAGAACTTTGGTGGCGAACAAGCAGCACGTACTGCAGCAGCAGCTGACCGTACTGGCCATGCTTTATTACATCTTCTTTATCAACAAAACGTTAAAAATAAAACAAATGTATTCTCTGAGTGGTATGCACTTGATTTAGTTAAAAATGATAACGGCGATGTTGTTGGTTGTACTGCAATTGAGATTGAAACAGGTGAAATCACTTACTTCAAATCAAAGGCGGTTGTACTAGCTACTGGTGGTGCTGGTCGTATATACGCTTCAACCACAAATGCTCACATTAACACTGGTGACGGTGTTGGTATGGCTACACGTGCTGGTATTTCTATGCAAGACATGGAAATGTGGCAGTTCCACCCGACAGGTATTGCAGGAGCAGGTACGCTTGTAACTGAAGGTTGTCGTGGTGAAGGTGGTTATCTTTTAAATAAAGATGGCGAGCGTTTCATGGAACGTTATGCACCTAACGCAAAAGACTTAGCTTCTCGAGATGTTGTTGCACGTTCAATGATGACAGAAATTCGTGAAGGCCGTGGTTGTGATGGTCCTTGGGGTCCTCATATCAAGCTTAAGCTTGACCACTTAGGTGAAGAGACACTTAACCTACGCCTTCCTGGTGTTTGTGACCTTGCAAAAACATTTGCCCACGTAGACCCAGCTAAAGAACCAATTCCAGTTATACCAACATGTCATTATATGATGGGTGGTGTACCTACTAACGTGAATGGTCAAGTGCTTCAAATCAACGCTCAAGGCGATGAAAAAGTAGTTGAAGGTTTATTTGCTGTAGGCGAAATTGCATGTGTATCTGTGCACGGTGCAAACCGTCTTGGTGGTAACTCATTACTAGATTTAGTAGTGTTTGGTCGTGCTGCAGGTAATTTCTTAGGTACATACCTAAGAGATGTTGAAGTATCAAAAGCTGCCTCTGAATCAGACTTAGAAGCGTCTCTTGCACGTTATAATCGTTGGGAAAACTCAACAGCTGGTCAAGGTGAAGATCCTGTTCAAATTAAGAAAGATCTTCAACAATGTATGCAGCTTAACTTCTCGGTATTCCGTGAAGGTGATTCAATGGCGACTGGTCTTCAAGAACTTAAAGAAATTCGTGAGCGTTTACAACATGCTCGTCTTGACGATAAATCGTCAGACTTCAACACGCAGCGTATCGAATGTCTTGAACTTGATAACTTAATGGAAACAGCTTACTCAACAGCAGTAGCTGCAAACTTCCGAACAGAAAGCCGTGGTGCACACTCTCGTTTTGACTTCCCAGATCGTGATGACATGAACTGGTTATGTCACTCAGTATACAATCCTGTTACGGATGAAATGAGTAAACGTGACGTAAACTACGCGCCTAAGACGCGTGAAGCATTTCCACCTAAAGCACGTACATACTAGGAGCGAGACGATGGCACAAGTACAATTTTCAGTTTATCGTTACAATCCAGATGTTGACAACGCACCGCGTATGCAAGATTACACCTTGCAAATTGACGATGGTCACGACATGATGGTTCTGGATGCACTTTTATTATTAAAAGAGCAAGATCCTTCACTTTCATTCCGTCGTTCATGCCGTGAAGGCGTGTGTGGTTCTGACGGTGTTAACATGAATGGTAAGAATGGTTTAGCATGTATTACTCCTTTATCTACGTTACAAAATAACGGTAAAGGTACAATAGTAGTTCGTCCTCTTCCAGGATTACCTGTGGTGCGTGACCTTGTTATTGACATGAGTCAGTTCTACACTCAATACGAAAAAGTTAAACCTTATCTAATTAATGACACGCCTGCTGCAGGTGAACGTCTTCAGTCTATTGAAGAACGTGATAAATTAGACGGCTTATATGAGTGTATTTTATGTGCATGTTGTTCAACATCGTGTCCTTCGTTCTGGTGGAATCCAGACAAGTTCATTGGTCCAGCAGGCCTTCTTCATGCTTACCGTTTCTTAGCTGATAGCCGAGATACAGCAACAGAAGAGCGTTTAGCAGACCTAGACGATGCGTTCAGTGTGTTCCGTTGTCACAGTATCATGAACTGTGTTAGCGTTTGTCCTAAAGGTCTTAATCCGACCAAAGCGATTGGGCAAATCAAATCTATGTTATTAAACCGTTCGGTTTAACTACATAGAAACGTAAGATGGCTAGTTTTCATTACTAGCCATCTTGTTATTATAACTATTAATTTCTGCGCTAAAGAAAAGGGCTTATAAATGCACGAAGGTGTGATGAAGGCATGGTTAGAATCTTCACATTTAAACGGCGGTAACGTTGCTTATGTAGAAGAGCTTTATGAAGCGTATTTAGATGATGCGACTTCTGTGCCAGATGAATGGCGAGAAGTGTTCGAACAATTACCAAAAGTTAATGGTGTGGATGTTGAAGTTAAGCATTCAGAAGTTCGTGCACAGTTTGCACAGCTTGCAAAAAACAAGCATAGAGAAGTAGTGGTAGCAGAGGGTAGCGGCGGTGACCTTAAACAGGTTAAAGTTCTGCAACTTATTAATGCTTTCCGTTTTCGTGGACACCAAAATGCAAACCTAGATCCATTAGGTATTTGGGAACGAGAGCGTGTTCGAGATTTAGAGCTAGATTACCACGACTTGTCAGAAGCTGATTTTGAGCGAGAGTTTAATGTAGGGTCTTTTGCAGTTGGTTCAGACTCTATGCCTTTAGGTGAATTATACCAAGCACTTAAAACTACATATTGTGGTTCTATCGGTGCAGAGTATATGCACATCACATCTACAGAAGAAAAGCGTTGGTTACAACAACGTTTAGAATCTGTTCAATCTAGGCCTAAATTCGAAAAAGAAGAAAAGCTACGTATCCTCAAGGGGTTAACTGCAGCTGATGGTCTTGAAAAATATTTGGGTGCTAAGTTCCCTGGTGCAAAACGGTTCTCACTAGAAGGTGGGGATGCATTAGTACCTATGCTTAAAGAGCTAATTCACAGAGCTGGTGAAAGTGGCCAACAAGAAGCCGTAATTGGTATGGCTCACCGCGGACGCTTGAACGTTTTAGTGAACGTTTTAGGTAAAAATCCATCAGAGCTTTTTGATGAATTCGCTGGCAAGCATAAAGATACATTAAGTTCTGGTGATGTTAAGTACCACATGGGTTATTCATCGGACTTTGCCACTAAAGGCGGCAACGTTCATATGGCACTTGCTTTTAATCCTTCTCACCTTGAGATAGTTAACCCTGTAGTTATGGGTTCTGTACGCGCTCGTTTAGATCGTTTAGGTGACACTACGGGAATAAAAGCATTACCGATCACAATTCATGGTGATTCTGCTGTAACAGGTCAAGGTGTAGTACAAGAAACGTTTAACTTGTCTCAAACTAATGCGTTTAGTTGTGGTGGCAGTATTCGAATTGTTGTTAATAACCAAGTTGGTTTTACTACCTCTAAACAAGACGATGTTCGTTCTACAGATTACTGTACTGATATCGCCAAAATGGTTCAGTCACCAATTTTCCACGTTAACTCTGATGATCCTGAAGCGGTTGCATTTGTTACACAAATAGCACTTGATTTTAGAAACAAATTTAAGCGTGACGTAGTTATTGACTTAGTTTGTTATCGTCGACATGGCCACAATGAAGCTGATGAGCCAAATGCTACTCAGCCTTTGATGTACCAAAAAATCAAAAAACACCCAGTTCCGCGACTTATTTATGCAGATCAACTAATCGCTGAAGGCTCTTTTTCAGAACAAGAAATTAAAGCACTTGCCGATGAATACCGTAATGGGTTAGATGACGGTAATTGCGTTGTATCTGAAATTCAACCAGAAACCTCTCATTCTTCAGATTGGGCTAAATACGTGGGCCACGATTGGGATGTTGATTACGACGCAAGTGTTTCGGTTGAAAAGCTCAAAGAACTTGGCGAAAAGGTAGCGAGCTACCCTGAAGAATATAAAGCTCAGTCGCGCGTTAAAAAGATTTACGATGATCGTAAGTTAATGGCCACTGGTGAAAAACCGCTTGATTGGGGAATGGCAGAAACACTTGCTTATGCAACTATCGCAACCGAAGGCACTGACATTAGAATGACAGGCCAAGATTCTGGTCGCGGTACCTTCTTCCATAGACATGCCGTTGTTCACAGTCAAAAAGATGGTGCGACTTATCTTCCTTTACAACACTTAAGTGAAGATCAAGGCGCTTTCCAAGTTTTCGACTCTGTACTGTCTGAAGAAGCAGTAGTTGCATTTGAGTATGGTTATGCGACTGCCGAACCAACTTCTCTTGTACTTTGGGAAGCTCAGTTTGGTGACTTTGCAAATGGTGCGCAAGTTGTATTTGACCAATTTTTGAGTTCAGGTGAGCAAAAGTGGGGTCGCTTATGTGGTCTTACTATTTTGTTACCACACGGTTATGAAGGCCAAGGTCCAGAGCATAGCTCTGCACGTTTAGAGCGTTTTTTACAGCTTTGTGCTGATCACAACATGCAAGTTTGTGTTCCGTCTACACCTGCGCAAGTATATGCAATGTTACGACGTCAGTCAGTAAGACCTCTACGTCGTCCATTGATTGTTATGACGCCTAAATCGTTACTACGTCATCCTCTTGCAGTTTCATCACTTGAAGAACTTTCAAACGGTGTATTCCATAATATGATCGACGAAGTTGATGATATTAAACCTGAGAACGTTGAACGCGTTGTTTTCTGTAGTGGTAAAGTTTATTACGAGTTACTACAAGAGCGTCGTAAGCTGGAACAAAATAATATTGCCATCGTTCGTGTAGAGCAATTATACCCGTTCCCACATGACGAAATGAAAACTATTATGGAACGTTACCAACACGTTACTGATTTTGTATGGTGTCAAGAAGAGCCACAAAACCAAGGTGCATGGTACTGTTCTCAACACCATTTTGTTGACGCAATTCCACAAGGTGCTAAGTTGAAATACGCTGGGCGTAAAGCATCTGCATCACCAGCGTGTGGTTACATGTCAGTACATACTAAAGAACAACAAGCGCTCGTTGCTGACGCGCTTACTATAGAAAATAAAGGATAAGCGATGAGCACAGAAATTAAAGTTCCTGTTCTTCCTGAGTCGGTTGCAGATGCTACCGTTGCTACATGGCATGTAAGTGTTGGCGACAAGGTAACTCGTGATCAGAACTTAGTAGATATTGAGACAGACAAAGTAGTGTTAGAAGTAGTTGCACAACATGACGGTGTAATTACAGAAATCTCTCAAGAAGAGGGTGCTACCGTACTTGGTGATCAAGTTATGGGTTTACTTGGCGATGCTGATGCAGCGCCTTCAAGCGAAAGCACATCTTCAAGTGAAGCAGAAAAATTAGAAGACGCGCCATCGGCGCCATCAGCACCAGCATCAGAAGGTAAAGAAGTGGAAATCAAAGTACCTGTACTCCCAGAATCAGTTGCAGACGCAACAATTGCTACATGGCATGTTCAACCAGGAGACGCAGTAACGCGCGATCAAAACCTGGTAGATATCGAAACAGATAAAGTTGTTCTTGAAGTAGTAGCTCAAGAAGACGGTATCATGGGCGACATCATTAACGCTGAAGGCGATACTGTTCTTGGTGAGCAAGTAATCGGCTCAGTAAAAGCAGGTGGTGCACCTGCAGCTCCTGCTGCTAAAGAAGAGGCGGCTCCTGCTGCAGATTCAACTGATAGCTCAGATGTATTAACTCCATCTGTTCGTCGTTTAATTGCTGAAAAAGGACTAGATGCTTCTAAAATCAAAGGAACTGGCAAAAATGGTCGTGTAACTAAAGAAGACGTTGATACGTTCTTGAAAGCACCGGCACCATCAGCGAAGAAAGCAGAAGCTGCTGCTCCAGTTGCGCCAATGGGTGATCGTACTCAAAAGCGTGTTCCTATGACACGTTTACGTAAAACGATTGCTAACCGTCTTCTAGAAGCTAAAAACTCTACTGCAATGTTAACTACGTTTAACGAAGTTAACATGAAGCCAATCATGGACCTTCGCAAGCAGTACCAAGAAGTATTCGAAAAACGTCACGGTATTCGCTTAGGCTTTATGTCTTTCTACGTGAAGGCAGTTACTGAAGCACTTAAACGCTTCCCTGATGTAAATGCGTCAATTGATGGGGACGACATTGTCTACCACAATTACTTTGATATCAGCATTGCTGTTTCTACACCTCGTGGTCTAGTAACACCAGTTCTTAAAGACTGTGATAAGTTATCAGTTGCTGAAATTGAAAAAGGCATTCGTGAATTAGCACTTAAAGGCCGTGACGGAAAGCTAACGCTTGACGACATGACAGGTGGTAACTTCACTATTACAAATGGTGGTGTATTCGGTTCATTACTATCTACACCTATCATTAACTTGCCACAGTCTTCAATTTTGGGAATGCACAAAATTCAAGACCGTCCAATGGCAGTAAATGGTAAAGTTGAAATTCTTCCTATGATGTATTTGGCACTTTCTTACGATCACCGCCAAATAGATGGTAAAGAATCTGTTGGTTTCTTAGTAACTATTAAAGAGTTACTTGAAGATCCAACTCGCTTATTACTGGATGTTTAATCAAGTAGTATGAAATATAAGCTGTGAACCACAATTCACAGCTTTTTTTTTGCGCCTTTGGTCGTACTGGGGTTTTCATGTTAAGCCTTGGCAACTATACTAGGTGCGCAATTTGGGATAGTTGTTTATTGAATAAATATTCAGCTCTTTTAGTATAAAAAATTGGATAAAGCATCATGAATTTGCATGAGTATCAGGCAAAACAACTTTTTGCCGAATATGGTTTACCAGTTTCTCAAGGTTTCGCTTGCGATACACCTGAAGAAGCTGCAGCAGCTGCTGAAAAAATCGGCGGTGATATGTGGGTTGTTAAAACTCAGGTTCACGCAGGTGGACGTGGTAAAGCTGGCGGTGTAAAGCTAGTTAAAACTATCGATGAAGTTAAAGCGTTTGCAGCTAACTGGTTAGGTAAAAACCTAGTTACTTACCAAACAGACGAAAATGGTCAGCCAGTTGCTAAAATTTTAGTAGAAAGCTGTACAGATATCGCCAACGAATTGTACTTAGGTGCAGTAGTTGATCGTGCTTCTCGCAAAGTTGTTTTCATGGCGTCTACTGAAGGCGGTGTTGAAATTGAAACTGTTGCTGAAGAAACACCAGAACTTATCCACAAAGCTGAGATCGATCCACTAGTAGGTCCTCAAGCTTACCAAGCACGTGAACTTGGTTTCAAATTGGGTCTTAACCCAACACAAATGAAACAGTTCGTTAAGATCTTCATGGGTCTTGGTAAAATGTTTAACGATTTCGATTTCGCATTACTTGAAATCAACCCGTTAGTAATCACAGACGAAGGTAACCTTCACTGTCTTGACGGCAAAATCGGTATCGATGGTAATGCACTTTACCGTCAACCAAAAATCCGTGAGTTCCACGATCCATCTCAAGAAGATGCGCGTGAAGCACATGCAGCAAGCTTTGAGCTTAACTACGTAGCACTAGATGGCAACGTAGGTTGTATGGTTAACGGTGCAGGCCTAGCAATGGGTACTATGGACATCGTAAACCTACACGGTGGCAAGCCAGCTAACTTCCTAGATGTTGGTGGCGGCGCGACTAAAGAACGTGTTTCTGAAGCATTCAAAATCATCCTTTCTGACGACAATGTTAAAGCTGTTTTAGTTAACATCTTTGGCGGTATCGTACGTTGTGACATGATTGCTGAAGGTATCATTGGCGCAGTTAAAGAAGTTGGCGTAAACGTACCTGTAGTTGTACGTTTAGAAGGTACTAATGCTGAATTAGGTCGTGAAGTTCTTAAGAGCTCTGACTTAGACATCATCGCTGCTGAATCATTAACAGACGCTGCTGAAAAAGTTGTTGCTGCTGCGGAGGGCAAATAATGTCTGTATTAATCAATAAAGATACAAAAGTTATCTGTCAGGGTTTCACTGGTGGCCAAGGTACTTTCCACTCAGAGCAAGCGCTTGAGTACGGTACACAAATGGTTGGTGGTGTTAGCCCAGGTAAAGGCGGTCAAACGCACCTTGGTCTTCCTGTATTCAACACAGTACGTGATGCAGTACAAGAAACTGGCGCAACTGCTTCAGTTATCTACGTACCAGCACCTTTCTGTAAAGATGCAATCTTAGAAGCAATCGATGCTGGCATTGAGCTAATTGTTTGTATCACTGAAGGTATCCCTACACTTGATATGGTTGACGTTAAAGTTAAACTAGATCAAACAGGTACTCGTATGATCGGTCCTAACTGTCCAGGTGTTATCACTCCTGGTGAGACTAAGATTGGTATCATGCCTGGTCACATCCACAAGCCTGGTAAAGTAGGTATTGTTTCTCGCTCTGGTACTTTAACGTACGAAGCGGTTAAGCAAACTACAGATGCTGGTTTTGGTCAGTCTACGTGTGTTGGTATTGGTGGTGATCCAATCCCAGGTACTAACTTTATCGACGTTTTAGAAATGTTCGAAAAAGATCCACAAACTGAAGCAATCGTAATGATTGGTGAAATTGGTGGTACTGCAGAAGAAGAAGCTGCAGAGTACATCAAAGCTAACGTAACTAAACCTGTTGTATCTTACATTGCTGGTGTTACTGCACCAGAAGGTAAGCGTATGGGTCACGCTGGCGCAATCATCGCAGGCGGTAAAGGTACTGCAGATGAGAAATTTGCTGCATTAGAAGCTGCTGGCGTACAAACTGTACGTTCACTTGCTGATATCGGTAAAGCACTTAAAGAGAAAACAGGCTGGTAATCAGTTTATTTAATCTTTGAAAAGGCTCGCATTTGCGAGCCTTTTTGTTTTGAGCACTTAATTAAAACGGGTAACTGATATGTTGAAAAAACCTGACAGTTAGATCTTGTCTTTCTTTATTTATATCTAGCTCATCACAAAGTTGAAAAATCGTTTTTTCAACCTGATTCATAAATTTGCCATAACCAATTTCTTGCTTGTTATGATTGGCAGCTGCAATAACAAAATGAATTGTTTCAACTAATCTTTGTTCATCGTAAAAGCACTTTAGCTGTGTTTTATTTGAGTCTATGTCAAAGCTCAGCTTTTGAAGCTCTTCGTTTCCTTCGTTAATATCCACTTTACTATTTCTAACAATAGGTTTGGCACCATTAGCTATTAATGCCCCATGTGTTAGCTTATTAAGCTCGCAGCACCGTTTGAAGCTATCTAAAAAGTAATTATAAAATTGTTTAAAATCGCCATTATTAATTAAAGTTTGAAATTGAGTTTTAATAGCCCTTGATACAGGGATAGAAAATGTCGTGTATGTCATCTCGGCATGGTTTATAGGTATTTCACATTGGCGATTTTGATATCTTGGGTACAAACTTCTTAATTTGTAGCCGTAGGTTTCTTTGTTACCTTTATCTTTAGCAAATAAGTCGTAAGTTAAATGTTGATGATCACGCACTTTAAATTGGGGTTGATCAATAAATAATTGTTCTTGCATCACTGTTAATACTTTTTGGACTTTTTTGTGAAATACAGCGGAGTTAGCTCGTATATCATCACCCGTAGCTAAAAAGAGTAAGCGTACCTTTTTACTTTGCGTGTTCGTTGAATAATAGAGTTTATGTGCCTCGTGATAGCGTGGGTTATAAAATATAAGCATTTGCTTATTAGTTTCTAACTGATATGACTCATCATGAAATCTGACAACAGGAAGTTTGTCGTTTGCTAAAATATGCACGTTATGGAGTTCATATTCATCGCATGCTGCAAATAATTGGCGTGCTATTCTTTCGTAACAACAGTTTATTGAGTTGAAGCTTGAGTAAAAACTATCGTTAGGGGTAATTTCTGCGAGTAAGTAATGATTAGCACGTGCATTACTAGGTATATAAACACGGTGCTGGTTAAGTGTAGCCATCTCTTAATCCTTATAAAGTACGGTATTGACGCACTATAAAGCGCTTCTATGAATTAAATATTGCGCTAAAACAAACTTTATTCGTTAAAAACAGATTAGATGAATTAAAGTTAATCAATAAGTAAGATAAACCGTAATCTATTGCTGTATGTTAGTGACTGTTTTTGTAATAATGCATTAGTTTTGTAATTAAGTAATATTTAGAGGATCGTACTCCTATGGCGGAAATTGAGAATCGCCCAAGTAACTTTATTAGAACCCGAATTGATGAAGACTTAGCAAGTAAAAAGCATGCTGCAACGCACACGCGCTTTCCACCTGAGCCCAATGGTTTTTTACACATAGGCCATGCAAAATCAATTTGCTTAAATTTCGGTATTGCAAAAGATTATAACGGTTTATGTAACTTACGATTTGACGATACAAACCCAGAAAAAGAAGACATTAACTACGTTAATTCTATAAAAGAGGACGTTCAATGGTTAGGGTTTAACTGGGATGGTGATATAAAGTATTCTTCTAATTATTTTGATATTTTATACGGCTATGCTGTTGAGCTTATAAACAAAGGGTTAGCTTATGTTTGTTTTTTAACAGCAGACCAAGCACGTGAATACCGCGGAACTTTAACGGAGCCAGGTAAAAATAGCCCATACAGAGATACATCTCCTGAAGAAAACTTAGCATTATTTGAAAAAATGCGTGCGGGTGGTTTCAAAGAAGGCGAATGTGTTCTTCGTGCAAAAATTGATATGGCAAGCTCGTTTATGGTGCTTCGCGATCCAATTATTTATCGTGTTCGTTTTGCTCATCACCATCAAACTGCCGATAAATGGTGTATTTACCCAATGTACGATTTCACGCATTGTATTTCTGATGCAATCGAGGGTATTACGCACTCACTATGTACATTAGAGTTCCAAGATAATCGCCGTTTATACGACTGGGTACTTGATAACATCAGCATTGAATGTCATCCACAGCAAATTGAGTTTTCTCGCTTAAACCTCGAATACACAATTATGTCTAAACGTAAGTTAAATGACCTTGTTGTAAATAACTACGTTGAAGGTTGGGATGATCCACGTATGCCTACGATTGCAGGTTTACGTCGCCGTGGTTATACACCGGCTTCAATTCGTGAATTTTGTTTACGAATAGGGGTTACAAAGCAAGAGAATATGGTTGAAATGGGTATGCTAGAAGCGTGTATTCGTGATGACTTAAATGAAAATGCTCCTCGCGCGATGGCTGTACTGGATCCGGTTAAAGTGATCATCGAAAACTACGATGCAGATACCATAGAAACGTTATCGGTGGCTAATCATCCTAATAAGGAAGAAATGGCTCGCCGCGATGTGCCATTTACGCGTGAAATATTCATTGAACGAGAAGACTTTAAAGAGCAAGCAAATAATAAGTTTAAACGTTTAGTGCTCGATAAAGAGGTTCGTTTACGTGGCGCTTATGTTATTAAAGCTAATCGTGTAGAAAAAGACGAAAACGGTGAAATAACCACTATTTATTGTACTTACGATAATGAAACACTAGGCAAAAACCCAAGTGATGGTCGTAAAGTTAAAGGCGTTATTCATTGGGTATCAGCTTCTGAGGCTATTACAGCTGAAGTTCGTCTGTACGATCGTTTATTTAATGTGCCAAACCCAGCTGCAGCTGATGAGTTTGAAACAACATTAAATCCAGAATCATTAGTTGTTTTAACTAATGCTAAACTTGAGCCTTCGCTTGCTAATTCACAAGCAGAGCAGGGGTTCCAGTTTGAACGTACCGGTTACTTTTCAAGAGATTCTAAGTCAGAAAATGTTGTGTTTAACCAAACAGTAGGTCTTCGTGACTCATGGTCTAAAACACAATAAGCTTATTTTTACTGCGCCCGCTCACTTGTGGGTGTAGTAATACTTTAAATAATAGGCACAAAAAAACCTGCAAATAGCAGGTTTTTTTATAGCTAGGATATACTAACTATTTGCATCACTAAACGCTTTACATGCAGCTTTATCATCACACTCTCCGTAAAGGTATAAAGAGTGGTTTGTTAAAGTAATACCGTTTTCTTGAGCTATTTCAAGCTGGCGACGTTCAATCATCTCATCTTCAAACTCAACAACTTTTCCACACTTTAAACATACTAAGTGATCGTGGTGAGTACTGCCCGATAATTCAAATACCGATTTCCCGCCTTCAAAGTGATGACGGCTTACAATGCCTGCATCATCAAATTGGTTGAGTACGCGATATACAGTTGCAAGGCCAATTTCTTCACCTAAATCCAAAAGAATTTTGTAAACATCTTCAGCACTGATGTGTTGGTTATCTGGAGACTGTAAAATCTCTAAAATTTTAATACGCGGTAAAGTCACTTTTAAACCGGCTTTTTTAAGTTCCAAGTTATGATCAGTCATTAAATCTGTCTCAATTTTATTTGGTTATACTAGACATCTTGCAAAGATGCTCACGATACATAAGCAACAAATAGGATAACGTGCCTAGGCCTCAAGTGCAAAGAAGAAATGATTTATATTGCAGTAAATAAAGAAAACGCTAACTGTTTGATAACTATTTAAACAGTTAGCGGTATATCGGATGGATTAGTCGGCAAGCTCGCTTAAACACATTTCATCAAATACTTGAGCAGACCATGCTTTTACGCGTTGCTCTGTGAGTTCTGGTTGACGATCTTCATCAATACCTAAACCGACAAAGTGATTATCGTCTGCCATACCTTTTGAGGCTTCGAAATCGTAGCCTTCAGTAGGCCAGTGACCTACAACAATAGCACCACGTTCAGTAACAATATCGTTGATCATGCCCATAGCGTCTAAGAAGTATTCAGCATAATCTTCTTGATCACCACAACCGAAAATAGCAACAAGTTTGCCTTCAAAGTCTACTTCTTCAAGCTCAGGGAAAAAATCATCCCAATCACATTGTGCTTCGCCGTAGTACCACGTTGGAATACCAAATAAGATTAAATCAAAATCTGCAATCTCTTCTTTAGAGCTTTTTGCAATATCATGCACAGCCACAAGCTTTTTACCCAATTCTTTTTGGATCATTTTTGCTACGTGTTCTGTGTTACCTGTGTCACTTCCGAAAAAAATGCCTACACTTGCCATGGATTTATAACCTTTTATGTATCAATAGCCAATCTTTCTTGTAAAATCGTTTCAATCAGCGCACTGCGGCTAATATTTTGTGCATCTGCCATATCACTTAACGCTTGATACAACTGCGATGAAACTTTAAATTCAACACGTTTTAAACCACGTGCTTTGTCTCTTTTTATTTGATTACGTTTATTAACCTTTAACTGCATATCCCGCGAAAGAGGATTGGTCTTAGGTCGGCCTGGACGCTTTTCGTATTCAAATAAATCGAGTGTTGTTCTATCTGTTTCTGACTTCGCCATGCCTAACCTACACCTGCGCCTTGCCAAAATACTTGAATAAGTCCTTTAGCAATAAAGCCTGAACAGCCTAAAAAGAGTACAGTCCATACTATATAGCGACCAAACTTAGGTACATTACCACTTTTAAGTACGTCTTTAATTGCCAAGCCGATGAATATCAAAATACCGGCTAAGCCAAAATACAACCCTAGGGT
The DNA here is from genome assembly GCF_022809815.1 of Pseudoalteromonas sp. APM04. NCBI lineage: Bacteria > Pseudomonadati > Pseudomonadota > Gammaproteobacteria > Alteromonadales > Pseudoalteromonadaceae > Pseudoalteromonas > Pseudoalteromonas sp. APM04. The sequence goes on along the minus strand of NZ_CP094441.1, from coordinate 1,830,561 downwards.
ATCAAATTCGTTAATTAACTGACTGACCATCAACGTATAACCTTTAAATTAAACGGCGCGTACTATAGCACAAAAATATTCATATATTTAGTACGTGCATTCAAAAACAAGCGATTAAAATTACTTTAATTTTGAATTAAAAAGTCACTTATTGCCTTATTTACAGCCATAGGTTTTTGCGCATGTAACCAATGACCAGCACCGTGAATGATTTTTGCTTTCGTATTCTTGAAACGCGTGACAATTGCAGTGCGGTACTCGGGTAAAATATAATCTGAATCGTTACCTTTGATAAAAAGAGTATCGCACAAACAAGAATTGTTTTCATTAACGTTTGAGAGTATATTTGAATATTTCTTATCTAGAACAGGTAAGTTGAATCGCCACGTTAATTTTCCTGCTTCATTTTTAGCTAGGCTTTTTAATAAAAACTGACGAACGCCAAGTTCGTCAATATAAGGCTGCATTAAATCGTCAGCATGCTTTCTGTCTTCTATATGCTCAGATGCAACTGCGTTGAGCGCCTGCAATATTTTAGTATGCCGCGGTGGGTAGGTAACGGGTGCTATATCAAGCACAATTAATTTTTCAATCAACTCGGGTTGAGTTAATGCAAGCTCCATAGCAACCTTGCCACCCATAGAATGACCAATTATATGTGCTTTTTTTATATTCAAGTGTCGAAGTAACTCAACAATGTCTTTTGCCATAGCAGGATAACTCATCTCATCACTGTGAGGGGAGAGGCCATGGTTTCGCAAATCTACATTGGTAACTGTAAAATGCTCACTTAACGGTTTAGCAATTACGTTCAGGTTTTCTAATGAACCAAATAGTCCATGTATTAAAATAACATCAGGACCTTGTCCCAGTTGCTTATAATTTAGCTGCATACATTGCTCCTAAAAATTTCGCCTTAGTTTGCCGAGCAATACTTAAAAAAGCAAAAAATAGTGTCTAATTAACCATTTTATTAAATGATATTCGAAAATTAGAGAAATTTATTGACTAAAAATTTACCTAACTAGTTATAGATTTTCGAAATGCCTGCGAGTGCTTGTTGTAACTCGCATTTATTATTGGATTGGGTATAATCAGGCGTGAGAAAAAAATGTGACCCGTAATGACAGGAAGACCATGAAACAAATCGACATAGACGACGAGTTATATCAATACATTGCCAGCAACACGCAAAGTATTGGTGAAAGTGCATCCACAATTTTGCGTCGTTTATTAAACATGAGCGGCGAAAAACAATTAACCGCTGACGTAGAAATAACACAAAATCAACAAACAACAACTACATCTGCGCCATCTACTGCGCCAGAATTAAAGCACGCTGTAGCAGAAGCTGAAGTTCCAAAAACTGTCACACCAGTGAAGCAAAAAAATGCTAACGTTTTTAATGTATTAAATAAAGAAGAACTAGCAATGCAAAAAGGCGTGGTGGGTCGCTTCTTATTTATTTTAAGTGCTTTTTATCGCACTCATAAATCTGATTTTTCTGCTGTGTTGGATATTAAAGGCCGTGACCGTGTTTATTTCGCAACGAGCAAAGAAGATTTAGTAAATAGTGGAAGTAGCATGAACCCTAAAAATATCACCGACAGTGAATATTGGGTAATGACTAACTCTAATACAACACGTAAAAAAATGATGCTTCATGAAGTAGCTCTTTGCCTAGGTTACAGTGCAGAGCAAGCTGAAAAAATTCGCGATTACCTGTAAGGAAATATAATGGCTATTCACTCAGGCGCAGGCAAAACTGCTCCACAATCAGCACTTGTTAATGTTCCTAAATTAGTTTCGGCTTATTATTTAAATGAGCCAGACTTAGAGCAAAACCCAGAGCATGGCGTTGCCTTTGGTACATCTGGACACCGCGGCTGCTCTTATGATGTAAAATTTAATGAATCCCATATTTTAGCAATTACACAAGCCATTTGTGATTACCGTAAACAAAACGATATTTTTGGACCATTATTTTTAGGTAAAGATACCCATGCGCTTAGTGAAGCTGCCTTTAACTCTGCAATTGAAGTGCTTGTCGCTAACGAAGTGCAAGTAATTACTCAGCAAGATGGCGACTTTACTCCAACTCCTGTTATTAGCCATGCAATTGTTTGTCACAATAAACGCAATCCTAATGAGCTTGCAGATGGCATTGTTGTTACGCCTTCACATAACCCTCCTGAAGATGGCGGCTTTAAATATAACCCACCTAACGGCGGGCCTGCTGATACAGACGTAACTAACTGGATTGAAGACAGGGCTAACAAGTTATTACTTGAAGATTTAGTCGAGGTTGAGCTTTTCCCGTTCGCTAAAGCTTCTCGCTCAGGGTTTATCCGCTACGAAGATTTAATGACTCCGTATATTAACGATTTAGAGAATATCGTTAACTTAAAAGCCATTAGTGATGCGGGCGTTAAAATAGGCATTGATCCATTAGGTGGTTCAGGTATAAATTTTTGGCCAGTCATTACGCAAAAATATAATTTAGATCTAACCGTAGTAAACGACAGCGTTGATCCGCGTTTTGCATTTATGCCACTTGATAAAGATGGCAAGATACGTATGGATTGTTCATCGCCTTACTCGATGGCTAATTTAATTAAATTAAAAGGCGATTTTGATATAGCGATTGGTAACGACCCTGATTACGACCGTCATGGCATTGTTACACCCGATGGCCTGATGAATCCGAATCATTTTTTAGCTGTTGCTATTGATTACCTATTAAACCATCGCGAGTGGAATACTAACGTAGAGATTGGTAAAACGCTTGTTTCGAGTTCGATGATTGATCGTGTTGTAGCGCGCAATAAGCGAAAGGTAAAAGAAGTTCCGGTAGGCTTTAAATGGTTTGTTGAAGGCCTAAACAAAGGTAATCTTGCTTTTGGTGGCGAAGAAAGTGCAGGCGCTGCGTTTTTACGCTTTGATGGCAGCGTATGGTGTACTGACAAAGACGGCTTTATTATGGGTTTACTTGCAGCTGAAATACTTGCAGTAACGGGTAAAACACCATCAGCGCTTTATAAAGAGCTAGAACAAGAATTTGGATCGCCACTTTATAAGCGTCTAGATGCGCCAGCAAGTAGTGCACAAAAATCGCGTTTAAAAGCTTTAAGTGCAGACGACGTGAAAGCCGAAACGTTAGCTGGAGAGCCTATTTTACAAAAATTAACTCATGCTCCTGGTAACAATGCAGCGATTGGCGGCTTAAAAGTTGTTACAGAAAATGGCTGGTTTGCTGCTCGCCCATCAGGTACTGAAGATATTTATAAAATATACCTAGAATCATTTAAAGGCGAAGCACATTTAGCTCTTTTAGAAAAAGAAGCTAAACAATTAGTTGATTCAGTTATTAGCTAAACCTGCTTAAACTATTTAAAAACGGCTGAATTATTCAGCCGTTTTTTTGTATCTCTCACACTATAAAGGGCTTTTATTATGTCAGCCACACCCGATTATTTAAATTTATTGCAATCAACCGGTGATTTTCTAACCATTAGCCGAGATAATGAATGGCACTTAGCACCGAGCCAGTTTACGCTCAACAATGGAACCCAAGTTAATGTACACGATACTGGGGTTATTGAGTTTCAGCCAGCGGTTACTACCTCAAAAGATATTGTGTTATCAAGTGCTGTACACGGTAACGAAACGGCGCCTATTGAAATTTGTGATGAGCTAATAAAGCAAATTATTTCCCAAAACCTTGAGCTCAATCAGCGAGTCCTTTTTATATACGGTAACCCTAAATCAATTAATATTGGTTTGCGCTTTGTAGAAGAAAATCTTAATCGTTTATTTAATGGACACCACACGGTTGATGGTGTTGAAATGAATGACGAGCGCGTTCGAGCGGCAAAACTTGAACGCTACGTCACTGACTTTTTTGCCAGAGGGGAAAAGGGCAGTGAGCGCAGTCATTACGATTTGCACACGGCTATTCGTGGTTCAAAAAATGAAAAATTTGCTGTGTATCCATTTTTGCACGGTAAACCATGGAAAAAATCACAGCTACAGTTTTTATTAAGTTGTGGTGTAAATACTGTATTAATGATGAAGTCGCCAGCGACAACGTTTAGTTATTACTCATCCTTTGTTCATGGTGCAGATTCGTTTACAGTTGAGCTTGGGCAAGTAAAACCATTTGGCCAAAACGATATGACACGTTTTGAAAAAACAAAACAAACGTTAACTGCATTAATTAGTCAAAAAGATGTTGAATACCCACAATTTAATGCAAACGACTTTGAGCTGTTCGCTGTTCATCGTACAATTAATCGTACTCAAGAAGATTTTAGTTTTCCATTTTCTGATGATGCAGAGAATTTTACTGGCTTTGCAAAAGGAGAACTGCTCGCAACCGATGGTAATACTCCTTATTATGCGGACGTTGAAGGAGAAGCAATCATATTCCCAAATGCAAAAGTAGCCTTAGGGCAACGTGCATTACTCACCGTTGTTCCAATGGCTATAGACAGTAACTTTGTATAATTCAACTCATTAGACCTCTTTGTCCTGCAAGTTAACTAACTGATTACTAATAATTTAAGTAGCTGTATTGTTAACTTGCCACTTATTTAACCAATATTTACTTTTGTTTCGTCACAGATTTGTTGAATAACACTTTACGTTAACGTAAAGTGTTGGCAGCTTTAATTAAATATAGTGCAGATATTGCAAAGTTTATTCAGCAATGATCACCCATAATAATAATGTAAAAGGGGCACTATGTTACTGACAACAACAGAAGGTAGGTTATGAGTAATCCAAATAACGTATCGCTGAATATTAACCATGCGCTAGAATTTATTGACGGCAATGCGCTTAATATTCCAACCCTTAGTATTTTAACTGAGGATGGCGACATTCACCCAAGTGCGACAGCACCCTCTATTTCAAAACATACCGCAATTAAACTTTATGAGACTATGCGTTTTATACGTTTATTAGATGAACGTATGCAAGGTGCTCAGCGCCAAGGCCGAGTAAGCTTTTACATGCAATGTTTAGGTGAAGAAGCTGCCGTTACGGCATCCGCTGCTGCGCTTGACCAAGAAGACATGATAATGGCGCAATACCGTGAGCAAGCTGCACTGCATTACCGTGGTTTTACGCTAGACCAATTTATGAACCAAATGTTTTCAAATGAATTAGATTTAGGCAAAGGTCGTCAAATGCCAATTCATTATGGTTCTAAAGAATTATATTATATGACAATTTCTTCTCCACTTGGCACACAAATACCACAAGCGACAGGGTATGCATATGGACAAAAAGTAAATCATATAGATGCAAAAACAGGCGAACTTGCAAGCACCATTGACAACGTAACTATTTGTTACTTTGGCGAAGGTGCTGCATCTGAAGGTGACTTTCATGCCGGATTAAACATGGCTGCAGTGCATAAAGCACCCGTGATATTTTTTGCACGTAACAACGGTTATGCTATTTCGACCCCAGCAGATGAGCAATTTAAAGGTGATGGTATTGCTTCGCGTGGCGTAGGTTATGGTATCAAAACAATTAGGGTAGATGGCACAGACGCACTAGCTGTGTTTGCAGCAACGCAAAAAGCCCGTGAAATTGCCTCTACACAAGGCGAACCTGTTTTAATTGAATCAATAGCTTATCGTTTAGGCGCTCACTCTACGTCTGATGACCCAAGTGGTTACCGTTCAAAAGACGAAGAAGCGAATTATAAAACATGCCCAATAGAAAAATTTAGAAAGTGGCTAGTAAAACAAGAGTGGCTTAACGAAGAAGACGATTTAAAAGCGAAAGAGTCTATACGTGAAGATATTTTAGCCGCCCTAAAGCGTGCAGAAGTAGTGCAAAAGCCTGCTTTAGAGGAATTGGTGTCAGATGTTTACGACACGCCTATCCCATCACTTGTTCGTCAATATAATGAACTAAAAGAACATATACAAAAGCACCCAGATGCTTACCCAGTTACTGCAGGGAGAATTAAGTAATGGCTAAAATGAACATGCTACATGCAATTAATTCTGCTCTTGATATAACCATGAATGAACACCCGCAAGCGTGCATATTTGGCGAGGATGTCGGGTATTTTGGCGGTGTATTTAGAGCAACCTCAGGTTTACAAGAAAAATACGGTAAACACCGTGTATTCAACACGCCTCTAACAGAGCAAGGTATACTGGGTTTTGCCAATGGTTTAGCAGCTTTTGGTGCACCAGCACTAGCAGAAATCCAATTTGCAGATTATATCTTTCCAGCATTTGACCAAATAGTAAACGAGTCGGCTAAGTTTAGATATAGAAGCGGAAACGAGTTTAATGTTGGTAACTTAACTATACGTACCCCATATGGTGGTGGTATTGCAGGTGGCTTGTATCATTCGCAATCACCAGAAGCTTACTTTGCACATACACCTGGTTTAAAAATAGTCGTACCACGTAATCCATATCAAGCTAAAGGCTTACTGCGTGCAAGTATTAAAGATGATAATCCGGTTATATTTTTTGAACCTAAACGTTTATACCGTGCATCGACGGGTGAAGTACCTGAAGAAGATTATTCAATAGAGTTAGGTAAAGCTGAAGTTGTGCAAGAAGGCACTGACATTACAGTCCTGGCTTGGGGTGCTCAAATGGAAATTATTCAAGACGCTGCAAAACAAGCAAGCGAGCAAGGTATAAATTGTGAGGTAATTGATCTACGAAGTATTTTACCTTGGGATATAGATACAATTGCTAAATCAGTGACTAAGACAGGTCGTTTGGTAATAAGCCATGAGGCACCTATTACAAATGGGTTTGGCGCAGAGATTGCAGCTTCAATTCAACAAGCATGCTTCCTTCATTTAGAGTCACCTATTCTACGTGTGTGTGGTTTAGATACACCATACCCACTGGCACTAGAGAAAGAGTATGTGCCTGATACGCTCAAAGTGTTAGCCGCAATTAAACAATCAATGGATTTTTAGGGGTTCCCATGGCTAAAGATTTTATATTACCCGATATTGGTGAAGGCATTGTTGAGTGTGAAGTGGTTGAATGGCTGGTACAAGAGGGTGATAGCGTTTGTGAAGATCAACCTATTTGCGATGTAATGACTGATAAAGCACTGGTACAAATACCTGCTGTGCACGATGGAGTAATTACAAAGCTCTACCATCAAAAAGGCGAAATTGCCAAAGTACATGCACCCTTGTTTGCAATGAATGTAGCTGGCGAAGAGGCCAGTGTTGAAAAACAACAGCCCAGTAATGCACCACAAAGCAATAATGGTGCAACTGAACAATTAGAAGATTTTATTTTACCAGATATTGGCGAAGGGATTGTCGAATGTGAAATAGTCGACTGGTTAGTCGCCGAAGGCGATGAAATTGAAGAAGATCAGGCTGTTTGTGATGTAATGACTGATAAAGCCCTTGTGCAAATACCAGCAAAATACACAGGTACTGTTCAAAAGCTGTATTATCAAAAAGGTGAAATAGCTAAAGTACATAGCCCATTGTTTCAGATGACTATTGCTGGAACTGCACCTAAACAAAATATAGATGTAAACCAAGCCGTAGTAAAAGCGCAAACAAATGCAGCAGAGCAAGCAGCACCAGTAAAAGTGAATAAACCAGCAAAAGTGGTCAACACAAAAGCGGTTGCATCACCGGCTGTTAGACGTAAAGCCCGTGAGCTTGATGTTGATTTAACACAAGTACCGGGTAGTGGTAAAAATGGACGTATCTATAAGCAAGATATAGAAGAGTTTATCAAAGGTGAAGTACCAAACAGTATTGATACGTCACCACTTAATGCCAGTGCAGTAAACACACAAAGTAAAACACATACCTCTGGCGTGCGTGTCGAGCCAATTAAAGGCATAAAAGCGGCGATGGCAAAACAAATGGTTGCTTCTGTTTCAACCATTCCACATTTTACATTTTGTGATGAAATTGATTTAACAGACCTTATTGCACTAAGAGCTTCAATGAAGGAGCAGTATAAAGCACAAGGCGTTAAACTCACTATGATGCCTTTCTTTATTAAAGCCCTTTCACTTGCGATGAAAGAATTCCCTGTTCTTAACTCTAAAGTAAATGAAGATTGCTCTGAACTTACTTATTTTAATGATCATAATATTGGTATAGCCGTCGATTCTAAAATTGGCTTATTGGTGCCTAATATTAAGTCGTGCCAAAGTAAAAATATTGTTGATGTGGCTAATGAACTTACACGGCTTACTGAGTCTGCTCGCGAAGGGCGAGTACCACCTGAAGACTTAAAAGGCGGTACAATTAGCATTTCGAATATTGGTGCAATTGGCGGCACAATTGCCACACCAATTATTAATAAGCCAGAAGTAGCAATTGTTGCGCTAGGTAAGTTGCAACATCTACCGCGCTTTGATGAAAACGGGCATGTTGTAAGTAAGGCCATTATGCAAGTTAGTTGGTCTGGTGACCACCGTGTTATTGATGGCGGAACAATTGCTCGCTTTAATAACTTATGGAAATCGTACTTAGAAAATCCGTCGGCAATGATGATGGCAATGAGCTAAAAATTAAACTTATAAAAAACCAGCAATTTGCTGGTTTTTTGTTTTAAAAGGACTTGTTTTTATTTAAGATACACCTGTTGCTAAAAAGTAATAAAACTAACCCCGTTAGGGAATATAAAAAATAACACTAAGGAAATATTATGGAACATTATATGAACGCACTGCGTAGCTACGCAGATTTTTCAGGTCGTAACCGCCGCAAAGCTTATTGGATGTTTGTATTATTTAATACCATCTTCTCAATTATCTGTAATGTTATTGATGGCGCATTAGGTACTATGTTTATTGGTTCTATTTATAGTTTAGCGCTATTGATACCTGGTTTAAGTGCTGGTGCACGTCGTTTACACGATACTGGCCGCTCTGGTTGGTGGCAGCTTCTGTGGTTAGTGCCAATTATTGGTTGGATTGTATTAATTGTGTTCCTTGTACAAGACTCACACGAGGGCGAGAACGATTTTGGTCCTAATCCAAAAGAGTTAGCTGCAGAACCTGCTACTGTATAAAGTAAAGTTTTAACCTAAAAAAGCTCAGTGTTCGCTGAGCTTTTTTATGCCTAAAATTCAATACGAAATAAAATACAAGCCATAGCCAACTCCGAGTGCAGGAAGTGCGGTATATAAAGTAGCTATTATTGCGGCTTTGGGGGCTAACGCAATTGCAGGGAATAACGCATCTCCGTCGTTTGAAATTGCATTGGATGTTAAAGCACTAAATGGAATGATGCCCTGTATATAAAGCGTGGTAACTATTATTTGCGGCCCACAACCGGGTAAAAAACCTATGATTACAGCAATCAGCGGTGCTAAATAAGCGTAGTGGGCAAACCATGTTTTTAAATCAAGTCCGGCTACATTCACGAGTATTTCAAATAACATAAACGACGCCACTACCCATACAGTCACAAAGTGTGTGTCTTGGAGCACTTTAACCACTTTAGATGGTGGATTACATTCATCCTCTTCACTGGTAATTTGTTTATATGTTTCGCCCTTAGACGAGTAAGCCCATACCGTTACGATAAATAGAGCCATGCCCGCACCAAATAAATGTATTCCAGTGCTTGTGTGCCTTCCAAATTGGTTAAAGTCCACGTTGAATGCGATTAAAAACGCGATGATTAAACTTGGAAAAATCGCCAACATCCAAACAGGTTTACTGACTCTAATAATGCGGGTAGGCAATATTTTAACTTGGTGCGTTTGTTCTTTTAAAGAAGGGCGTAAAAAGTCGTGTTTATGAACTGTATTTACAAAAGCACCACATATAGTTCCAACAACTAATCCTATAGCCATTATTACAGCTCCCTCAGTAGGGCGTGTAGCTAAAAGTAAAAATGCAGCATCGCCCATTGTTGCTGTCAGTACGGCAACAATAGCACCAAAGCTTGCTTGGCCTTTGGTAAATTGTGTAACCACTATTATAGCGCCCCCGCAGCCGGGTAAGGCACCTAGTAAAGCCGCAAAAAAGACCTCTAAAGCCGGTGACTTGGCACTTAGATAACTAAGCTCTAACTGAGGTAAACGCTCAATAGCGTAGTAATAAATCAGTAACGTAGCAGCAACAAATACACTGACTTGAAAAAACGCGTCGCTTAGTGCGGTAACTGCAATATCACGAAGTGATGGCGCAGCAAAACACACCAACAAAAAAAGAGGGAGTAATAAGCGTTTATTTTGGCTAACAAAGCGTTGTGAAGCGGGGGTAATTAGTCCTATTTGTGTAATTGAGTTCATACAGTGTTACCAAATTAATAAACAGGGTAACACTGTATAATTTTAGTAAATGATAATCAATATCATTTAATTGTGTTTAAATCGATTACTCACATTGAGACTTTCGATATTAAATTCTAGGCTATTTGCGTTGAAATTCTGAATTTGCATTCCAAGTAGGCCATTGCTCTTGCTCAGAAATATCAAAACCTACTTTATAAAATAATTGTAAGTCTTGAACAGCACCCGATAAATCCCACTCATCGCGGTAACGGTCACAAGGCTGGTGGTAACAACCGCGTAATACTAAGCTCATTCGCTTGCGATAATTGGCTGTTTCTTCATCCGCTGCTTGAGTACCACCACCAGCGTACATTGCAGGTATGCCCATATTGGCAAACGCAAAATGATCAGAACGGTAATAACCACCCGACGATGGTTTAGGATCGCCTGATAAAGTTCTACCTTGATCTTTTGCTGCATTAGCTAAAAACTCATCCATTTGAGATTTACCAATGCCTACCACACTCATATCTTTTACTTTGCCTAATAAATTTAAGCTATCCATATTTATATTAGCAACCGTCTTGTTAGCTGCAATAACAGGGTTTGCGGCGTAATACTTAGAGCCAAGTAACCCTTGCTCTTCAGCGGTTACTGCTAAAAATGTCATTGAGCGGCTAGGGTGCTTTGGCAATTTAGTAAATGCTTCTGCAACTTCTATTAAGCCTGCAGTACCCGTTGCGTTATCGTGAGCACCGTTATAAATTTGGTCACCTTTGCGGCTTGTATCTGTGCCTAAGTGATCCCAATGCGCTGAATATACTACATGTTCGTCTGGCGATTCGCTGCCCGGTAAGGTCGCAATAAAGTTGTAAGACACTGACGTTTTAATTGTATTAGTCACATTAACAGAGGCGGTTAAATCACCCATATCAACATGATAAGCACCTTTTGCGGCATTTTCTTTAACGGTATCGAAATCTAAACCAGCTTTGCTGAAAAGCTCTTTAGCCACATCACTAGTAACCCAGCCTTCTACAGCAACACGGTCCATATTGTAGTTTTCTTTTTGAAAACCAAATTGCTCGCCACTCCACGAATTTTCAACAACCGACCAAGGATATGAAGCGGGTGCTGTTTCGTGAATAATAATAGCGCCTGCAGCACCTTGGCGACTTGCCTCTTCATATTTGTAGGTCCAACGACCGTAATAAGTCATTGCGTCGCCAGTAAATAAAGCTGGATCTTTAGTTGCAAAACCAGGATCATTTACAAGCATGACCACGGTTTTACCTTTAACATCAATTCCTTCGTAGTCGTTCCAGTTATACTCTGGTGCATTAACGCCGTAGCCTACAAATACGAGCTCAGAGTTTTCAATGCCTTCTTTTTCACTAATGCGGCTACTGCCCATAACCATGTCTTTTTTGTATTGGTAATCTTTGCCACCAATTGATAAAACCATGTTTGAATCAGCTTCTAGTGATACAAGGGGGACTTCTTGTAAAAAGCTATCACCATTGCCAGGCTCAAAACCCAATGCTTTAAATTGGGTTGTTAAATAATCTAATGTTAGCTTTTCGCCAGGTGACGAAGGCGCTCGGCCACCAAATTCGTCAGATGCCAATACTTTTATGTGTTTTGCTAACTCATCGGCTTTAATACTGTTATAGCCATTAGTTACATCTGAAGGAGTTATGCTTGTTGCTGCACAGCCAGCTAAAACAGCGCTGGCAAGAAGTGTGAGAGATAAATTGCGTTTCATATTAACTCGATTATTGTTTTAAGATTAAATAAGTATATTAACTTCTATTAAGTAGGGCTAGCTTTTGCGGTAAACTGTTACAAAATTAAAGGCCTATACAAGTTAGAAATTTATAATAATGAAGCGTTTTACTCCTCCTGAACAATGGCAACCCAATTGCCTAAAAACGGGTGCATTTAATCACCTAAACAGCTTGTTTAAACTTAATGAGCAAACTCAATGGCCTTCACCAAAATGGTTTACTCCTTATTTAAATGCAACGAACGAGAATAATTTACCGATACAGTTTGTTGACGATGCACAAATAGACTTTGCTGAGCGCTATTACGAACAAGTAATTTTTGAAACTGGTGAAGTACCCACACGGACAGAAAATTGGCACGATCTATTCGGTGGTTTTATTTGGTGCTTATTTCCTAAAACAAAATCACTTATAAATCATCGGCATGTTCAGGACATTGCCGAATATGGTTTAACTAAGCGCACCAAACACAGAAACGCACTCACACTATTTGATGAATGTGGTGTTGTACTGGCCATTAGTGAAAGTAAATGGCAAACCTGGCTGCGCGATCATCAATGGCACAAAGCATTTGTAGAGCACCGCCATGAGTGGGGAGAGTCAATTCAGGCTTTTATGTTTGGTCATGCCAATTACGAAATGTTGACTCGCCCTTATATAGGGCTCACAGGAAAAGCATTATTTATAAATGTGCCCGACGAAATATTTTGTAAAGATTTAGCAATGCAATACCAGTACCTTGATCAAGTACTTTATGAGAAGATTAAAATAGAACATTGCTTAGCCGATAACTCACACCTTTCGCCTTTACCATTATTAGGTGTGCCTGGCTGGCATGAAGATAATAAAAACGACACATTTTACAATAATACGGATTACTTTAGACCCAAACGAAGGACATGCGCATGATAGAAGTTGCCGGGCTTAAAAAACGTTTTAAGCTGACGAAAGACCATAAAAAAAATAAAGTAGATGATATCGATCCGCGTGAAGATAAAGACTACTTTCATTCAGTACGAGATGTCAGTTTTCGCTGCGCTGAAGGCGAAGTATTAGGGTTGTTAGGCCCTAATGGCGCAGGTAAAACAACCACCTTAAGAATGATCTCAACAGCCTTAAAGCCCGATGAAGGCTCTATTACAATTGCTGGCAACGATATTGTTAAAAAACCTCTTTTAGGGCGAAAGTCGATTGGGTTTTTATCAGGCTCTACTGGCTTGTATGGTCGTCTGACCGTTAAAGAAAACATAGAGTACTTTGCAAAACTTCACGGGATGAAAAAAAGCGATATAGCATCACGTTGTGATGAGCTTTTTACATTACTCGATATGCATAAATTTATAGATAAGCGCGCTGAAAATTTATCAACTGGTATGAAACAAAAAGCAAATATAGCCCGTGCAGTTGTACATCGCCCAAAAGTAGTTGTGCTCGATGAGCCTACAACAGGCCTTGATATCATGACCACACAAACAGTGATCGAATTTATCAAAGGTTTAAAAGCACAAGGCACACCGGTTATTTTTTCTACCCATCATTTAGATGAAGTCGCATTGTTATGTGACCGTGTAGCGGTAATTAACGAAGGCATAAGCTGCTTTGATGGCACAGTTGAAGAGTTTAAACAAGCCGGAAACAGTGAAGAGTTAAACCAAGCGTTTATGAACATATTAACGGAGAAGCATAATGTTTGAAGTATATAAAAAGGAATTAAAAGAGCTCCTTCGCGACAAAAAAACGCTTATGTTTGTTGTGGCGCTGCCAGTACTTATTTTCCCAATAATTTTTGCCGTTATGGCTTTTATTAGTTCGCAAGCGGCACTTGAAGCTGACCAAAAAGTTAATACTTACGTAATTATTAATGGTGAATACGCACCAGAATTTACCAACAAAGTGTTTTACCACAAAAGCTTTGAACTTTATAAGGGCAGTAAAACCTTTAATACAATAGAAGAGCTCAAAGCAGGTGTTACTGCCGGCGATATAGATATGGGTATTTATTTGCCAAGTAACGCAGAAGATACACTCGACAGTGGTGAACAAAGCAAATGGGAAGTGGTATTTAACGACGCAAAATCAATAAATTTTTTATTTGACCGGGTCAAAGAACTAGCTCAAGAATACAGCGACGTATTGCAAGCCAAAAAATTAAAAAGCTTTGGGATAGAAGAGTCTACGCACAAAGCTATCCTTACCCCTATTGAAGTTGTTAAAGTAGATACGGCCGATAAACGTGAAAACTTAGGTGAAAAAATAGGTGGCTTTTTACCATATTTACTTATTCCATTGGTGTTAATGGGCGCTACATATCCTGCAATTGACTTAGGGGCCGGTGAAAAAGAGCGCGGCACACTAGAAACACTCTTACTTACACCCATAACACGCACAGAGCTGGTATTAGGTAAATTTATAACATTACTGACCACCTCTATTGCATCAACCACTATTACGGTTGTGAGTATGGGGTGTTGGGTTGCTGTTGCACTGGCGTTCGCAGACTTAGACTTTATAAAAACGGCATTTAGTACTTTGGCGGTTACCGATTTGCTGATGATTTTTGTATTATTACTGCCATTGGCTGCCATATTTTCTTCTTTAGCGTTAGCTATATCTATTTATGCGCGTACGTTTAAAGAAGCACAAAACTACATGGCTCCTTTAAGTATGGGGGTGTTTTTCCCTATTATTATTTCAATAATGCCAAATATGGAATTGACTGCTAAAACCGCGTTTATTCCAGTAACCAACGTTGCATTAGCCATTAAAGACATAATTAAAGGCACTGTAGATTACACGTTTGTAGGGCTCATATTTTTAGCAACCGCTCTTATTGCAGGTGCGTTACTCGCATTTTGCGTTAAATGGTTTAACCGAGAAGATGTACTATTTAGATAGTGTGCTACTCATCTTTAAAAAGCATCACTTAAGTGATGCTTTTTTGTTTAAGGCCGTCAACAAGGGTTAAAATTTATGACTTGGTTTAAAGTCAGTAATTAGGCTGCCGACTTTTTAGGTTTTGCATCGTCATTACTCATTAGTGGCGATGAAATGTTAGATATGTCGGCGCTGTCTAAAACTGTGTGTGTATCTGACCAGTGAAGCAGTTCTATTTTTCCATCGGCTTGTTCCACTAAGGCGGTGCAGTTTTCTATCCAATCGCCGTCGTTACAATACACTATGCCGTCGCACACTTTTATTTTAGGGTGGTGTATATGCCCACAAATAATTCCGTCTACGTTTTGTTTTTTTGCCTCATGAATAGCTGCGTCTTCAAATGCATTTATTGCTTCGCGTGCCTTATGAACTCGTGCTTTTATCCACGACGCTAACGACCAGTAATTACCCCCAAACAACTTTCTTATTTTATTGCTCCAACGATTTAAAAATAAAAGCAAATCGTAGCCTGCATCGCCAGCAATGCTAATAATTTTGTTATAACGAGTTGCGCTATCAAAGTCATCGCCGTGAACGAGCAAAAAGCGTTTATTGGCTTGAGTTACATGAATATACTGCTGGTGGACCTCTATACCAAATAGGGTTTGATTTATATAGTTTCTAAAGGTTTCGTCATGGTTTCCTGGTATATAAATTACGCGTGTTCCGTTGGCCGCTTTTTGTTGAATGCAATTAAGTATTTGATAGTGAGAGGGGTGCCAATAAAATTGGCGCTTCATAGACCATAAATCAATAATGTCGCCAACTAAATATAAAACGTCAGTCTCAACAGCGCTTAGAAAATCGAGTAAATAATCAGCTCTGCAATCTTTATATCCTAGGTGAACATCTGATATCCATATAGCAGGGTATTTAGCCTTTTGATCAGCACTTTTCATATTGTCCCTCGTTAGTTTTGTTAGCTATAAATTACTTTAGAGAGAAAAAATGACAGTGATACGACATTTTTAGTAAAGCTATATGACACAAAATTTAGGCATAAAAAAACCGCTTAAAAAGCGGTTTTTGCATTCACGTTATTGAATAACGAATAAGAGTTTAGGCTTGCATAGCTGCTTTAATGCTTTCAATAGCGGTATCTATGTCAATCATTAGCTTTTCACCTGTGCGACGATTTTTAAGTTCTACTTTATTTTCGTCTAGGTTACGTTCGCCAATTACAAGTGTGAAAGGCACACCTACAAGCTCCATATCATTAAACATGACACCTGGGCGCTCTTTTCTATCGTCAAATAACACATCCACACCTGCATCTTTTAAACCTTGGTAAAGACTGTTTGCAATATCAGGAATACGATGCGACTTGTGCATATTCATTGGTACAATAGCAAGGTCGAACGGCGCGATAGATTGTGGCCAAATAATACCGTATTTATCGTTGTTTTGCTCAATAGCAGCAGCCACAATACGCGATACACCCACACCGTAACAACCCATGGTCATTACTTGGTTTTTACCATCTTCGTTTAATACGCCTGCTTTCATGGCTTCTGAGTATTTTGTGCCAAGTTGGAATATATGTCCTACTTCAACACCACGTTTAATTTGTAATGTGCCTTGGCCGCAAGGGCTAGGATCGCCTTCTACAATGTTACGAATATCAGCAACGTCGTAGTTAGTTACATCACGGTCCCAATTTATGCCGCTAAAGTGTTCATCGTCTTTATTAGCACCGGCAACAAAGTCAGCCATTACGTTGGCTGTGCGGTCAACAATAATCGGCATTGTTAATCCTACAGGACCCAGTGAACCAGGCTTTGCGCCGATTGCAGCTATGATGTCTGCTTCTTTTGCCATTTCAAGCGGTGAGTCAACGAGAGGGTGCTTTTCCGCTTTCAATTCGTTTAACTCGTGATCGCCACGAATAATAAGGGCAACTAAACCACGTTGTTCGTTTTCATCTGGGGCACCATAAACGATTAACGTTTTAACACTACGGTGTGGTTTAACACCGTAATGCTTTTTAAGCTCTTCAATTGTTTTAGCATCTGGAGTCGGGAAAGCTTTTAATTCTTTTGTAGCATCAGCACGAGGCTGTGTTGGGGCAAGAGCTTCGGCTTTTTCAATATTAGCGGCGTAATCACTACCATCGCTAAATGCGATAGCGTCTTCGCCTGATTCGGCTAAAACATGGAATTCATGAGACACGCTACCACCAATAGACCCTGTATCGGCAATTACTGGGCGGTAATCTAGGCCTAAACGTTCAAAAATATTACAGTATGCTTTGTGCATTGCTTGATACGTATTATTTAAACATTCTTCACTCAAATGAAATGAATAAGCGTCTTTCATGGTGAATTCACGGGCGCGCATAACACCAAAACGAGGGCGTCGTTCGTCACGTACTTTAGTTTGTACTTGATATAAAGTAAGTGGTAACTGTTTATAGCTATTCACTTCTTTGCGAACAAAATCGGTGATTACTTCTTCATGCGTTGGACCAAGTGCAAATTCACGATTATGACGGTCTGTAAAGCGCATTAGCTCTGGACCAAACTCGCTCCAACGGCCTGACTCTTCCCATAAATCAGCAGGCTGTATGACAGGCATCAGCATTTCTATTGCGCCTGCTTTGTCCATTTCTTCACGAACAATGTTTTCAACTTTACGCAAAACGCGTAAACCAGAGGGTAACCAAGTGTATAAACCCGAAGCGACGCGACGGATCATACCGGCTCTAAGCATTAACTGATGCGATACAATTTCAGCATCTGAAGGCGTTTCTTTAAGTGTTGCGAGTATATATTGACTGGTACGCATTATTTTTCCGAAATAGAGTAATATGTTCTTTTAATAGAGCTTAAGTTTACCAGCGGTTGCTTTTACACAAAAGCGCTAAGTGAGTTATTTAGCTTTTTTCTATACTTGTTACTAGGTTGTGCTCGCCATTAACTTGCCAGCGTATATTGTAATCATACAATGTCATTCCATAGCTCTGCTCGCCGTCTTTTTGTTTTTTGTAAGCAGGGCGTGGATCTTGTTTTAAAACATTACTAATAAAGTTTAATAATTCAGGGTATTGAGTTTGTTGCTCAATGAATAATGTCACCTCGGGGGTAAACTCTACACTCATTTGTGTTTCTGGGCGTGTATCTGCAAAGCCAGCACTTGCGTCAAGCATGGCATCTGAATAAGGCAAGTAGGGTTTTATGTCAATGATGGGCGTGCCATCAAGCAGGTCTATTCCGGCAAGTAATAAACTGAGTTGGCCATTTTTATATTCTATGCCCTCAAGCTTTACTGCACTCATACCAATGGCATTTGGTCTAAAAGTAGCACGAGTAGCAAATACACCTTTGCGCTCATTACCGCCTAAGCGAGGAGGGCGTACCATGGGCGAGTAGCCTTTATCTGCGGTTTCATGAAAGCGAAACAATAACCAAATGTGGGTAAATTCATCAATACCGCGTACAAATTCTTCGCGGTTAAAATCAGGCGCAAAAATAAGTTTTGCTTTGGCTTCAGGTACTAAACGAGGTTGTCTTGGTATGGCAAACTTTTGTTTATAGGGAGATTGTATGTGGCCAACGGCCGAAATGCTGTAGTCGCTCATGTTACTCAAGTACAAATAGAATAGGCGGGCATTCTACCTTTATTTGCAGGCCATCGCATCACAGCATAGCAATTTATTTAATTAGACTAAATGGTTTAAAATAGCTTTTAGACTGAATGGTTTATATAAAGCAGAAAAAGGTAAGCCTAAGCTTACCTTTGTTAAACAACCTGTTTATAGTTTAAAACATGTATTGCAGTGACACTGATGCTACATCCATATCAGGATCAATATCATCGTCTAGTTTGTAACGCTCGTACTCTAAACGCATTTGCACATTGCTAGAAAAAGCAAACTCTAAACCAGCACCATAAAATGCGTCACCGCCATCTTGTGAAGTAGAAACGCTTCCAACAGGGAGTTCTTGTTTTATATCTGCATCCCATTCTAACCAACCACCTTTGGCATAAACTGAAAAGCTCTCAGTTAATGGGATACCTAAACGCGCGGCCAATGACACGCCGTCAATTTCAGCTTTGCTATCAATATCGCTAACTTCATCAAAGTTTTGATAAGCCAGCTCTACACTTAAATATTCATTAAATTGCGTACCAACATATCCTTTGAGCATTTGTGCGTCATCATCAAAATCAGTATCGTTTTCACTGTCTTCAAATTCAAAAGAGTACTGTCCGTAACCTATACCGGTATAAATACGTGGAGAATCAAAATCGGAAATATCTGCCTGCGCCGCAGAGTTAAAACCAAGTGTTGCTAGCGCTAGTGCTGAAAGTGAAAGTGATTTAATCATTAAATAGCTCCTTTAAAAAATAAAATGGTTTGATTTTTCAAACTTCAATTACTTATTTGCAGTGAACATGCCAATGATTAAATTGATTACTAAAACAGCTGAACTAGTATTTTTGGATTAGTTATTTGGGTTGTTTAGGTTTTTTATTAAACAAATCGCTAACTACTGGGGCTTAGCGATTTTAAATAAATTGTATTTTTTACAAAGCATTAGGTGATTTTTACAGTACAAAAATTAGCTAATGCGTATTTACACTTGATGAAGTAAGTTTTCAGTTTCAATCGCAATTTCTTTCATTTTAATTGCGTAGTTTTCTAATTTTACATCTTCATTGGTGACCGCTTTAAACTCTGGCACTGCAACGGGGTAACCTGTTTCATCCATGGCAACAAAGCTTATTACACAGTGATTTGTTTCAACCATGTTCTGTGTTTTAGGGTCGCCACACCGAACTTGTATAAATATTTGCATACTTGTTTTACCGGTATGTGCAATTTTAGCTTCCACTTCTACTATTTGACCAACCAGAATAGGGCGTCTAAATTTAACACCTGCCACCGATACGGTTACACAATAATGACCACTCCAGCCAGCAGCACAGGCATAGCCAGCTTGGTCAATCCACTTCATAACCACACCACCATGTACCTTCCCACCAAAATTAACGTCGGTAGGTTCTGCTAAAAAACGAAAAACAACATTTGACGACGGCATAAGCTTTACTCTTTTTATTAATTATACAATCAGCATAGCGCAAAAAAGGGGCCGAAGCCCCTGCAATTTAGGATATGTTTATAATTTATATGTAAAAGATATTACATATTGGGGTAATTAGGGCCGCCAGCGCCCTCTGGGGTAACCCACGTGATGTTTTGGCTCGGATCTTTAATGTCACAGGTTTTACAGTGAACACAGTTTTGTGCATTAATTACAAACTCGTTGTTACCTTCTATTTCTTGCACCTCATAAACACCTGCTGGGCAATAGCGCTGCGCAGGTTCATCAAATTTCACAAGATTAACTTTTATTGGTATTGCTGTGTTTTTAAGTTTTAGGTGACAAGGTTGAGACTCTTCATGGTTAGTGTTTGATAAAAACACACTTGAAAGTTTATCAAAACTCAGTGAACCATCAGGCTTAGGGTAAGCTATTTTTTCAGCAATGTTAGCATCAACCAGCGTAGAGTAATCTGGTACATCATCTTTAAAGGTAAATGGTAAAGCACCGTTAAATACATTTTGATCGAGCGTGTTATATGCACCCCCTAAAAATTTACCTAGCTTATGCATCACGGGACCAAAATTACGAGACTGATAAAGCTCTTTATAAGCCCAAGATTGTTCAAACTGCGTGTGGTAATTTACTAAATCAGTATTAGCTTGTTCATTTTCTAATGCTTCAAAAATGACTTCAGCGGCTATCATGCCCGATTTCATTGCTGTGTGATTTCCCTTAATTTTTGCAAAATTTAATGTGCCTGCATCACAGCCTACTAATAACCCGCCAGGAAAATGCATTTTAGGCAAAGAGTGTAATCCACCTTTTGCAATAGCGCGCGCGCCATAAGCAATACGCTCACCGCCTTCAAGTACCTGTTTAAAAACAGGATGATGTTTCATTCGCTGGAATTCATCAAACGGGCTTAAATGCGGGTTTGTGTAATTTAAATCAACAATTAAGCCAACAACGACCTGATTATTTTCGCTATGATACATAAATGCACCACCGCTCGTATCACCACTTAACGGCCAACCTGTGCCATGAACTACTTTACCCTGTTGGTGCTTAGACTCATCTACTTGCCATATTTCTTTAAAGCCTAAGCCATAATGTTGAGGCGATGAGTCAGCATCAAGTGCAAACTGGTTTATAAGTTGTTTGCCTAAATGGCCTCGGCAGCCCTCAGCAAAAATAGTATATTTAGCTCTTAGCTCCATGCCTGGCATGTAGCCATCTTTTTCATTACCATCTTTATCAACGCCCATGTCACCCGTAACAATACCTTTTACTGCGTCGTCTTCAATTATAAGTGAATGTGCGCTAAAGCCTGGAAATATTTCTACGCCTAAACTTTCAGCTTGCTCTGCTAGCCAGCGGCATACGTTACCCATTGAAACAATGTAGTTACCATTATTATGAAATGTTTTAGGCGTAGTAAAGTGGGGGATTGATGTTGCTTTTTCTTCGTTATTAAACCAATAAATTTCATCATTGGTTACTTTCGTAGTTACTGGCGCACCTTGCTCTTGCCAATTTGGTAGTAATTCATCTAACGCTTTTGTTTCAAATACAGCGCCCGATAGAACATGCGCGCCAACTTCTGAGCCTTTTTCTACAACACAAATCATGCACTCTTGTTGTTTTTCTTGTGCAAGTTGTGCGAGTTTTATTGCACTAGCAAGTCCCGCAGGTCCAGCGCCTACAACAACTACATCAAATTCCATGGTTTCACGTTCGACCATAATAACCTCTTTATTTATGACGGACTCACTCAATACTGCCTCAGTATTTGAATAAGGTATTCAGCCTATTTATTACAATGCCAATTTTTCGTTACAGGCTGTGAATAGTTAAAGGTTATTTTAGGTTGACGTTTACGTCAACAGGAAGTAGTCTGATTTCATAAAATAAATAGGTTGACGTACACGTTAGGTTGTAGGTTTAAATAATTATGGAGTTCCTATGAAAATTCTTGTACCAATAAAACGCGTTATAGATTACAACGTAAAAGCGCGTGTCAAAAGTGACAACAGCGATGTAGATTTAACGAACGTTAAAATGGCGATGAACCCATTTTGTGAAATTGCAATTGAAGAAGCTATTCGCTTAAAAGAAGCCGGTACAGCCACTGAAGTTGTAGCTGTTACTATTGGCGCTAAAACATCGCAAGAACAACTACGCACAGCGCTTGCACTGGGTGCAGATAAAGCAATCCACATCGAAACCGATGAAAAATTAGAGTCATTACACATTGCAAAATTACTCGCAAAAATTGTTGAGCAAGAAGCGCCAGAGCTTGTTATTTTAGGAAAGCAGTCGATTGATTCAGACAATAACCAAACGGGTCAAATGCTTGCAGCATTAGCTAATCGTGGGCAAGGTACGTTTGCGTCTAAAGTGGTTGTTGCTGATGGAAAAGTAAATGTTACGCGTGAAGTAGACGGCGGTTTGCAAACGGTCGCACTTTCATTGCCAGCCATTATCACTACAGATTTACGTTTGAACGAACCACGTTATGCATCACTACCCAATATAATGAAAGCAAAACGCAAGCCGCTTGATGTAATAGCTGCAGACTCTTTAGGTGTAGATTTAACACCTCGTATTCAGCTTGTTAGCGTAGAAGAACCGGCAAAACGTAGTGGTGGCATTATTGTAGAAGACGTTGCACAACTTGTAGAAAAATTAAAAACAGAGGCAAAGGTGATTTAAATGAAAACACTTGTAATTGCAGAGCACGACAACGGTGCCTTAAAACCAGAAACCTCAAAAACAATTAATGCGGCTATTCAAATGGGTTTTCCTGTTGATGTATTAGTGGCCGGTGAAAACATCGCCAATATGAGCGAGACTATTTCAAGTATAGAAGGCGTTGCGAGTGTGCTTGTTGCAAATAATGCTGCTTATGCACACCAACTAGCAGAAAGCATGACCGATTTAGTTATGTCGTTAACTGACAGCTACAGTCATATTGTGGCAAGTGCAACTACCACAGGCAAAAATTTTATGCCACGTGTTGCGGCCCTTTTAGATGTAGCGCAAATATCGGAAATTATTGATGTAATAGATGCTGATACGTTTAAACGCCCAATTTATGCCGGTAACGCTATTGCGACTGTTAAATCACTTGATGCTAAAAAGGTGATTACCGTACGCGCAAGTAGTTTTGATTTACAAGGCGAGCAAGCCGCTGTAAGCATTAATACTTTAGATACAGTATCGGACTCACAGTTAAGTACGTTTGTAAGCATTGAGCAAACTGAGTCAGAGCGCCCAGAGCTTACCGCTGCTGAGGTGGTTATATCTGGTGGTCGTGGTATGCAAAATGGCGAAAATTTCGCTCTTTTAAACGGTATAGCCGATAAATTAGGTGCTGCTATTGGTGCATCGCGCGCTGCGGTAGACGCAGGCTTTGTACCTAATGATATGCAAGTAGGGCAAACAGGTAAAATTGTCGCTCCTAACTTATACATCGCAGTGGGCATTAGCGGTGCCATTCAACACCTAGCGGGTATGAAAGATTCAAAAGTGATTGTTGCAATTAACAAAGACCCCGATGCACCTATTTTTCAAGTCGCAGATTACGGACTCGTAGCCGATTTATTTGATGTGTTACCGCAATTAGAAAGCGCACTATAACCATTTATTAAACCTTATTCTGGTTGAAAGTCGTGGTGCTTGATGGGTGCTGCGGCTTTTTTTATACGTTAAGTTTTAGCCATAAAAAAACCAGCCAATTGGCTGGTTTTAATTTTTAAACAATTTACTAAATAATTGTTTAGTAAGTTGCGCTGCCTTTCGTACGAGGGAAGGCGATTACATCACGTACATTACCCATACCTGTTACATAAGCAACTAAGCGTTCAAAGCCTAAACCAAAGCCTGAATGTGGCACACTACCGTATTTACGTAGGTCGCGGTACCAGCTGTAATCTTCTTTGTTTAAGCCCATTTCTTCAAGGCGTGCATCAAGTACGTCAAGGCGCTCTTCACGTTGAGAACCACCAATGATTTCACCAATACCCGGAGCAACTACGTCCATAGCGGCAACGGTTTTGCCATCTTCGTTTTGGCGCATGTAAAATGCTTTAATATCACGTGGGTAGTTTTTAATTACTACCGGTGCTTTAAAGTGTTCTTCTGCTAGGTAACGTTCGTGCTCAGACTGTAAATCTACACCCCATTCAACATCAAACTCAAATTTCTTACCGCAGTTTTTAAGAATTTCGACTGCGTCTGTGTAATCAACTTGTGCAAAGTCTTTTTCAACAAATTCTTCTAAACGGCTAATCGCAGTTTTTTCGATACGTTGAGCAAAAAACTCCATGTCGTCACGGCGCTCTTCAAGTACCGCTTTAAATACGTACTTAAGCATGTTTTCAGCAAGCTTTGCAATATCTTCTAAATCTGCAAACGCTACTTCAGGTTCAACCATCCAAAACTCAGCCAAGTGGCGTGAAGTATTTGAGTTTTCTGCACGGAAAGTAGGGCCAAACGTATAAATTTTTGACATTGCAGATGCGTAAGTTTCACCGTTTAACTGGCCAGATACAGTTAAGAATGCTTCTTTTCCAAAAAAGTCTTCACTGTAATCAACATCGCCTTTATCTGTACGCGGTAAGTTTTGCATATCAAGTGTGGATACACGGAACATTTCGCCAGCGCCTTCACAGTCACTTGCTGTGATAATAGGTGTGCTGATCCAGTAGTAACCTTGCTCGTGATAAAAACGGTGAATGGCTTGTGCTAAACAGTTACGTACACGTGTTACTGCACCAATCATATTAGTACGTGGGCGAAGGTGAGCGTGTTCACGTAAGTATTCAATGCTGTGGCGTTTTGCCGACATTGGATATGAATCTGGGTTTTCTACCCAACCTAATACAGTGACCGTATTCGCTTGAATTTCAAACGATTGGCCTTTGCCAGCAGATTGAACTAAAACACCAGTAACCGATACAGAACAACCGGCTGTTAAGCTAGTAACTTCATCATAATTATTTAGTGAATTAGGAACTACCGCTTGAATAGGATCAAAACACGAACCGTCATGAACGGCTAAAAATGATATTCCTGCTTTTGAATCGCGGCGAGTACGGATCCAGCCTTTAATTGTTACTTGGCTGTCTACCGCAACATTGCCTTTTAATAGCTCTGAAATCGCTAAATGGCTCATCTTCACTCCAATGATATAAGTTGCCTAACTTTATTTATTTAAATATGTACAGTATATAAACCATATTTTATTTATAGATGGTGCTGTACTAGAACCCTGTATCTTACCTAGTAAAGTAAAATAAAAAAACTATTGCGGGCAACTCTTTATAAGTTTTTATCAATGCGGTTTATTTTTAGTCGATTTTTAGGCACAAATGACTAAGTTTGTCATTTGCTGCTCTGAAATTTAGTGATTTTGTGGCATTATATATTCTTTGATTTCTCAATACTGACCATTACTTTAGAAATGGATGCTATGAAACAAGTTTTTATTTTACGTGGACTACCTGGAAGCGGTAAGTCGTATTATGCACAAAATTTAGCAGACGAATTAGCGACTGCAGATGAAAGCCAATATTTAATTTGCTCAACAGACGATTATTTTTTAAATGAGCAGGGCGAATATCATTTTGATAAATTTAAATTACCGCAATACCATAATTTAAATTTAGCGCGTTTTATACAAGCGCTCGCACAAGATATTCCGCTCGTGATTGTAGACAACACCAATATAAAAAAATGGGAGTTTGTTGCATACACTCAAGCAGCTGTTGCATTAGGTTACCAAGTTAAAGAAGTGATAGTGGGTGAAGTAAAAGATAAATCCATGCAGCACTTATACGCTAAACGCAATTCGCATAACGTGCCGCTTAAAACCATAAGTAAAATGGCGTATATGTTTGAATGGTAGTGTTATAGTTTAGACAGTAAGTCTAAATTATTTTGAGTTATAGCATCTAAATGAGCAGTGATTTTGTCATTGCTCCAATCCCACCATGCAATAGATAGCAGTGCATCAATCGTTTTATCGTCAAAACGCTGTTTGATTATTTTTGCTGGATTACCACCAACGACAGCATAAGCAGGCACATCGTTGGTCACTACCGATTTACTGGCAATGATTGCACCACTTCCTATTTTTACCCCTGGCATAATAGTGGCGTTATAGCCTATCCACACATCATTGCCAATTTCTGTATTTCCTTTAAATGGTAAGTCACCTGGTTGAGGTGCAGACTTTTCCCATCCGTTACCAAATATAAAAAATGGGTAGGTAGAAAAACCAGCACTTTGATGATTAGCCCCATTCATTATAAACGTTACATCTTTTGCTATGGCGCAAAACTTCCCAATAATAAGTTTGTCGCCAATAAAATCGAAATGATAAAGTACGTTTTTTTCGAAGTGTTCGGGCCCATCAGGGTCGTCGTAATACGTATAATCACCAACTTCTATATTAGGCGACGTAATAAAATTTTTTAAATAACCTACTTGAGGAAACCCTTGCATTGGAGATGGGTTATTTGGATTTGGTCCGTTCATGGTTTCCTCTAAAGTTAAATATTTAATAAGCTAGTTTTTAAATGCCGCCAGCGGATGAGAGGTACTTAGCGAAACATGTACGTTGTCACCAGGGTGTACAACCAGTTCATGACTCACGCGGCTAGTGACTACTGTACCACAGGCAAGTTTTATTGCGCATAATCGACTACCGCCTTCAAAGCGGACCCAAATAACCTCACCATTATTACCTATACTGCTTTGTACTAATAAAACATCGTCGGGGCGAAGCAATACATCAACATTGCCTTGAGCGCAGTCAACACCATGCGCGGGCACATTACCAATATCGGTAAGTGCTTGGCCGTTATTTAATGTACCTTTTATAAAGCTAGCTTCACCTAAAAAACGCGCAACAAAGCGGTTTTCTGGGGTGCTAAAGCATTTTTCGGGAGTGTCAATTTGTTGTATTTGCCCACCTTTTAAAACACCAACACGATCCCCAACCGATAGTGCCTCTTCTTGGTCGTGGGTAACCCAAATAGCAGGTACACCTGCATTTTTTAGTGCGTTTCGGATATCCCAACGCAGCATGTCTTTTAACGCGGCATCTAGATTCGACAGCGGCTCATCAAGTAATACAAAGTCAGGCTGGTGAGCAAGAGTACGTGCTAATGCAACACGTTGCTTTTGACCGCCAGACAGGGTCGCAGGTTTCTTAGCCCTAAACTCTTCAAGACCAAGTAGGTTAATCCATTGATCTGCAACGCTGTGATCTTTTAATTTAAAACCAATATTTTGCTCAACCGTTAAATGCGGAAATAACGCAAAGTCTTGAAAAACCATACCGACACTGCGCTTCTCAGGAGGCACTGATTTATTAGGGGTTGCACGCCATTTATCTGCGTTTATTTCACCTTCAGAAATGGGTATTAAGCCTGCGAGTGCTTGTAATATTGTACTTTTACCGCAACCGGTGGGGCCTACAAGCATTAGGATTTCGTTTTCACCAAGCGTTAAATTCAAATCGCTCACAACGCGATTACTGCCATAATCTATAGACAACTGACTTACAGATAGCATTTACTTCAAATCCTTAATGTTCAAACTGGTTACGTTTTTCGCCAGACATCATAATAGCTAAACCACAAGCAGAGATCACCACTAATAACAGCCCAGGTATAGCGGCACGGCCAAAATAGCCAGCTTCGTAAACACGCCATAAATAAGTAGACAGGGTTTCAAACCCAGTAGGGCCTAGCAATAAAGTGGCTTCAAGTTCACGCATTGACTCTAAAAACACCAATGCACTACCAGCGACGATACCACGCATGGTTAAAGGCAAAGTAATACGTGTGAAGGCTTCGCGCGGGCTTGCACCAAGCACTCGAGCAGATTTTACCAAGCTAGGGTCTAAATGTTCGGTACTAGTACGAATTGAACCAACCGCGAGAGGCAAAAAACGTAGCATGTAGGCAATAATAAGTAACCCCAAAGTTTGATACAAAAATGGTAATTGCAACCCACCATAAACCAGCGCTGTGCCCATTACAATACCGGGTATGCCAAAGCCAAAGTAAGTAACGCGCTCCATAACTCTGCCTGCTTTGCCACTGAGAGCCGCGTGCGCAACAGGGACCGCTACTATTACTGCAACAATAGCAGCAAGTGCAGACGCATAGGTTGAATGCCATGCAATGGTAAAATCAAAATTACTTAAGCCATCTCGTGCAAGCCATATAAAAAATATTGCCAAGGGTAAGCCGATTGCTAGCAACAGCACAGGAGAGAACAGAGTAAATAACGCACTCAATTGAAGTTTATTCGGGAATAAAATAAGGGGGCGGCCATGACGCTCACTCGCTGTTTTTATTTGCGACTCTATAAGTAATAAAAAGCCTACAATAACCATTAACTGAAGCGACAGCATCGCTGCGCGACCCAGTTCAAAGGCATTGTATTCAACATAAATAACACGGGTAAATGTATCAAGTCTCATCATGGCTGGGGTGCCAAAGTCAGATAAAGTATAAAGTGCCACTAATAATGACCCAGCAGCAATGCCATTTACCACGCGGGGTAGAATAACTTTGAATACACTTTGCGTCATCGACATACCCAATGTGCGAGCTGCGTTTACCATGCTGGCGTCTAAACTGAGTAAAGATGATCGGGTAGTCATCATCACAAATGGAAATGTATACAGGGTCATAACTATTGCAGCGCCGGATAGCCCATACATAGACGGTGTTTCAAATCCGAGTAAATTATTTATTTCACCCCCAGGGCCAAATGCAGCATAAAGCGTAAACGCACCAATATAACTGGGTATAGCAAGGGGAGCTGCAAATAATACAAGCCATGCTTTTTTAAATGGTAAGTGTACATAGGCGCTTATAAACGCAAGTGGTACGCCGATTAAAATTGAGCCTAAAACAGTTAAGCCCATTAAAGCCAGTGTATTACCTAATATGGTTAAATTATGGCTATCAAAATAGGAACTTGAGTCACTAGCAAGCACCATTAATATACAAATAGGGGTAAGCGTAATGAGCGCTGCAAGCAGCGCCATTGGGTAAGATGGGGGTAATCGCATTATAAAACGCCGTTGCTGCGCATTAAGTCAATAGTGGGTCGCAAATCTGCAAGCTGTGTTAAATCAATTTTAGGTGGTGAAACACTCGAAAGCGAAGGTAAACCATCAGGCTGAGCAATACCGTTTACAAGGGGTATTTCGTAGGCTTCACGTGCTAAATAGCCTTGTACTTCTTTGCTGAGCAAATAGCGCATAAAGTTAGTTGCAAGCGGATCACTGTTAAGCGTTAATATACCCGAGGCGTTTACTAAACAGCCTGCATCGTTTTGGGTAAAGGCTAAATCAAGATTTGCATCCGGCTTGCCTGATTTTAAACGTAAAGTGTAATAATGATTAGCAAAGCCAATATCAACTTCACCCCGTTCCACACCCATTACAACGCCTAATTCACCTGCGTATGTTTTTGCACGTTTTTTAACTTTTTTAAGCCATTTAGCCGTTTTATCGTCGCCTTGTAAAATACGCATTGCTGTAACAAACGATTGAAAAGACGCATAAGCAGGGGCCCAACCAATACTCAAGTCGCTGTCAGCAATTTCCATAATGCTGGTTGGAATTTGATCTTTAGTTAAACGCGACGTATTAAAAGGCAATGTGCGAATACGTCCCGTTACTGGCGCCCAGTCTTTATATTTAAATTGCGGCTGCAGTTGAGACGATAAATCGTCTGGCAGTGGTTTTGCTAGACCTGCATCGGTCACTAAACCAATTGCACCTGAGTCCACAGCCCAAAATAAATCAGCACGTTTAACACCCGCTTTGGCTTCTGCAACAATTGTGTTGGCAAGTGCAGCTGTTGGTCCACGGCGAATAGCTAAATTAAAATCAGGGTTATTTTTTTGGATAGCTTGTAATACGTTTTCGTATAAACCACCTTCACCTCGGCCTAAATATAAGGTTAAATCACCTTTAAGCTTAGGTAAATCGTCAACCGAGACGGGGTTGGTTACTGTATTAGCAAAAGCTTGCGATAGAGGTAATGGTAATGAGCCAATTACCCCTAATGCTGCTAACCCTTGTATAAAGGTTCTGCGTTCCACTAAAAAACGTCCTTACGGTTTTTTTCTGCTTTTTCAATTAAACGTTTGGCGCGGTCTAATTTTGTTTGCATGCTGGTAACTACATCGCGTACTTCATCAACACTTTTGTTATCTGCGATTGCTTTTGGAAGCGTGACGTTAAAATCTTTTTCAAGTGCCTCGACTAAATTTGCATCTTGCTCGATAAGTGTTCCTTCAACGCCTTCGAATAAGTGTAGGTACGTATCGTGAACAATTTCTGTGGCTTCGTCCTGAAGGCGCTCAGCAAGTTTTGCGATGACGCGGTCTAGTTTGTGCTTTATTTCGTCTATTGTTGCACTTTGTGTCATTTCTTTACTTGCTGTAGCTGTAACAGACTCTAACAAGCCTTTTTGTTGAAATTTAGCCGCTAATTTAACAGCACCTAAACCTTGCCATAAAGCATTATTCATTGCGGTTTGTTGTACACGAACCTCAGCGGCTGCTTTACCACCGTCAATTGCCATTTTTACACCGTACAAACCCTGCCAAATAGAGGCATAAACAGGCACTAAATTAGTTTCAATTGCACTGTGAAATTTTACCGATTCCCAATATTCAATTAAATCGTCGGTATTTACGGCCTTAGCGCCTTTATTTTCGTAGGTGCTAACAAGCGTGTCTACTTTGCCTACCATCCATTCAACTTCTTCGTTATAACTTTTAAGGTTAGCTTGAAGGTGATTTACATGTTCACCAATAGGGCCGTTAGCAAATACAGGTTGCGCAATAAACGCAGACGCTATTAATAAAGAGGCACCTAATGTTTTGGCTGGTTTAAAAAATAAGTTCATGAAAGAAGTCCAAAAAGGTAATTGTAAATGATAGGTATTATCATATCCGTAAATATTACGAAGAGCAATATACTAAAACTGCTAAACACGTATTTGAAGGCATGAGGACGAATTTAATTAATACAAATGATCTATATCAAGTTAAATCCGCTTTTTGCTTAAAATTAATGAAGCTATTGACTAATTAATACCACTATTAAATTTTAAAAAATCAATTTGCTTAAGCGTAATGTTTGCCTTTAATTGCACTATAAATTGCATCGCAAAGCGTTTTAATACTGTTTTCGTCACTTATATACGGTGGCATAAGGTAAATTAGTTTACCGAAAGGGCGGATCCATACACCTTGTTTTACAAAAAAGGCCTGAATAGTCGCAACATCGATATTGCTAACCTCTTTATTAAGCTCTACAACACCTATCGCGCCGAGCACTCTTACATCAGCTACGTCTTTAAGCTCCGCACATTTGTGTAATTGCTGAAGTTGATTATTTATTTCTTTTACGCGTTGTTGCCAGTTTTGCTCAAGTAATAAGTCTATGCTGGCACATGCAGCTGCACATGCTAGCGGATTGCCCATAAAGGTAGGTCCGTGCATTAAAACTCCGGCTTCACCTTCACTAATGCCTGTGGCAATTTTATCGCTCGTAAGCGTTGCCGATAAAGTCATTGAGCCACCGGTAAGTGCTTTACCTATACATAAAATATCGGGTTGGATATTAGCGTGTTCAACCGCAAATAACTTACCCGTACGGCCAAAGCCTGTGGCTATTTCGTCGCAAATTAAAAGTACATTGTATTGATTGCATAATTGCCTTACGCAGGCTAAATAATCGGGATGATAAAAATTCATACCTCCCGCATTTTGTACTATGGGTTCAATAATAAAAGCAGCTACGTGTTGGTGGTTATTTTTAAAGTACTGTTCAAGTTCAAGCGCTTCACTTTGCTCAAAAGTGCTTGAAAACTTACTGGTAGGGGCTGGTACAAATACGTGCTCAGGTAGAAAACCCTTATATAGGCTATGCATAGAGTTAACAGGATCGCATACGCTCATTGCAGCAAACGTATCGCCATGATAACCCTTATAAGGAGTCATTAATTTTTGTTTTGTTTTAATACCTTGGCTTAACCAATATTGCAGAGCCATTTTAATAGCTACTTCAACACTTACTGAGCCACTGTCAGCTAAAAATACTTTAGTTAAGCTTGGGGGGGTGATATCTACAAGTTTTTTACACAGCTCAACTGCACTTGAATGTGTAATACCTCCAAACATAATGTGGCTCATGTTATTAATTTGATTAACCATTGCTTTGTTAATAGCAGGGTGGTTGTAACCATGAATAGCGCTCCACCACGAAGCCATGCCATCTATAAGTTGCTCGCCTGTTTCGAGATAAATTATATTGTGTTTAGCGTGGGTTACAGGGTAAACGGGAATAGGCTTTGTCATTGATGTGTATGGATGCCAAATGTGTTCACGATCAAAATTTAAATCAATTGAGTGTTTATTGTTCATATGTAAACTTTAACTGGATGGGCTTCGTTGACAATGGTACTTGAAGTTTTAGACTAATCCAACATCACCGATATGAAAAAAATAAAGAGAGAATTATGGAACTTGCACCTGTTCGCCACAATTGGACCCATAGCGAAGTTAAAGCATTATTTGAAATGCCGTTTAACGATTTACTTTTTAAGGCGGCGTCGGTTCACCGTGCTAACTTCAACCCAAATGAAGTGCAAATTTCTACCCTGTTATCAATTAAAACTGGGGCATGCCCAGAAGATTGCAAGTATTGCCCACAGTCAGGGCACTATAAAACCGACCTAGAGCGCGAGCGACTTATTGAAGTAGAAAAAGTAGTAGAGCAAGCGCGTTTAGCTAAACAAAAAGGCGCAACACGTTTTTGTATGGGCGCTGCGTGGTCAGATCCAAAAGACAGAGACATGCCTTACATTTCGAAAATGGTAAAAGAAGTAAAAGAGCTTGGCCTTGAAACCTGCATGACGCTGGGCAAACTCACAAACGAAAAAGCACACGAACTCAGCAGTGCAGGTTTAGATTACTACAACCATAATCTAGATACATCACCTGAATACTACGAGCAAATTATATCAACCCGTACCTTTGAAGATCGATTAAACACCATAGATCATGTACGCGATGCCGGTATGAAAGTATGTTCAGGCGGTATAGTCGGTATGGGCGAGCAAGCAGCCGATCGTTATGGGTTACTTATGCAATTGGCTAACTTGCCACAACAGCCAGAAAGTGTACCTATTAATATGCTAGTTAAAGTAAAAGGTACCCCACTTGAAAACGTTGACGATTTAGACCATTTTGAGTTTATACGCACTATTGCTACTGCACGAATAATGATGCCACACAGCTATGTACGTTTGTCGGCAGGGCGTAACGCCATGAACGAGCAAATGCAATCAATGTGTTTTTTTGCAGGTGCTAACTCTATATTTTATGGCGACAAGCTGCTTACCACCGAAAATCCAGAAGCGGATGCCGATATGAACCTAATTAAAAAGCTAGGAATGAACCCAGAAACGCGTGAAGATTATTCAGATGAAGCTGTAGCAGCGTCGCTTTCATCGCAAGTTGCAGATAAAGCAACGTCTGAATTATTTTACGAAGCCTAAGTAAGCGTTACTCATGCCATTTGAATTTATTAGCGCACACCTTAATGAACGGGCAGAGCAATTGCTTTTACGCAAACGCCACGTGGTACAAAGCGCCACAGCACGAACCATTATGGTAAATGATAAAACCTACCTAAATTTTGCCAGTAATGATTACTTGGGCTTTGGTGATTTAACTATTAAGAGCGAAAATATTAATACGTTAGGTAGCCATAGCTCTGCATTAGTAACAGGGTATCAATTACAGCAACAAGCGTTAGAGCAGTACTTATGCAATCAGTTAGGTTATCAAGCTGGGTTGCTTTTTAATTCTGGGTTTAGTGCTAATAGCAGTGTAATTAAAGCGTTGTTTCAGGATAAAGCAGCAGCGCAAAACAGCGCTATTTTTCAAGATAAGTTAAACCACGCTAGCTTAATAGATGGGGCACTTCATTCAAATGCAGCTTTAATACGGTTTAACCACAACGATTTAAATCATTTACGATCTCGGCTCGAAAAGTCAAAAGCACAAAATAAGTTAATTATTAGCGAAGGTGTTTTTTCGATGGATGGTGATACGGCCCCTATCAAAGACCTACTGCTCCTTGCAAAACAACACAATGCATGGCTGATGATAGACGACGCACATGGCTTTGGCGCGTTAGGTAATACAGGGCTGGGTAGTTGCGAAACATTTATTGGCGATATTTTACCCGATATTCTCGTCATCACATTTGGTAAAGCTGTTGCTAGTAGTGGCGCGTGTGTATTGGGTTCACACGCATTTATTGATTACATGCTGCAATATAACCGAGATTACACATACTCAACGGCTATGTCGCCATTATTGGCAGATAATACACTAGTGCGCTTAAAGCACATTAAAAAAGCTAACACGCAACGAGAAATGTTAAATAAAAACATTGCTACATTTAAGCACCTTGCACAACAGCACAACATAGCGGTAATGGAGTCCGATACGGCTATTCAACCTATTGTATTAGGGTGTGCAGAGCAAACATTAAAAGCGGCTAATAAACTCAAGCAACAAGGAATTTGGCTAACCGCTATTCGCCCACCTACGGTTGCTTACAATACTGCACGCTTAAGAGTGACGTTAACGGCAGCGCACACCCTTGATGATATTACTTATCTAGTTAAACATTTAGCAGAGGCACTATTATGATAGCCCATGCACTTGATAGTAAGCCGGTTACAAAGCCCGCAACAATGTGCCATTTAAAAAGGTTTAACCCAGCACTTAAAAAAGGAGCGCAAGTTAACTTTTCAAAAGCGGCGGGTGATTACAATACGCATGCACATGTTCAAAAAAAAGCAGCGGATGACTTGTTCAAATTAATAGCGCCTTCAGCATGTAATAAAAATAAGGTGTGTGTTGATTTAGGTGCAGGCCCACTTGTAAACACTCATCAGCTTAAAAGCCTTTACGGTAATGTGCTTTCCATGGATTTAAGTTTTAATATGCTCAATAGTTGTAATAAAGGCGATTACAAAGTATGCGCAGATATGGACAATTTACCATTACAATCAAACAGTGTAGATATTATTTTTAGTAACTTTGCGGTGCAATGGTCAGCTAACTTTAACGTGCTTTTAAAGTCACTTTATGAGGTATTAAAACCGGGCGGGCAAGCTTTTATTAGCACTGTAGTTGAAGGCTCACTAAACGAAATAAAAACAGCGTTTGCTGCGGTAGATAGCCACAGCCATATTAATACATTTAATTCGGTTGATTATATAAACCAATCGGTCCAAAGTTCTGGTTTTAATATTACAAACACTATAAGCACAATGTATACAGATAAATATCCGACACCGCTGCAAGCAATTCGCTCAATAAAAGCAATTGGCGCAACCACTCAGAATACAGGAAAAACACGCCCAGGGTTATTAACAAAATCGGCGCTTAAAACGGCCTGTGCAGCGTATCCGCTAATAAACCAAAAAGCGTGTGTTTCTTATCATGTAGTATTGTTATCATTAACTAAAGCGTAAACATCGTTTGTTACAAGGCAAAGCTATGAAAGAATTTTTTATTACTGGTACCGACACCGATGCGGGAAAAACACATGTAACAAGTTTATTGTTAAAACTGCTTGCACAACATAAAAAAAAGGCAATAGGCTATAAACCACTAGCTGCTGGGTCTGAAATGGCGTTCGACCAGCTTGTTAATGCTGATGCACTTATGCTAATGGAAAGTGCAACAGTAAGCGCAAAGTATGACGTGGTAAATCCCTTTACTTTTGCACCACCCATAGCCCCCCACATAGCTGCAGAGCAGGCGGGTGTAACTATTAATGTAAACAAACTTACTTCAGCCTATAAAACGGTAAAACAGCAAGGCGCTGACTACCTGCTTACAGAAGGTGCTGGTGGTTGGGCTTTGCCAATAAATAATACCGAGTATTTATACGATTGGGTAAAAGCTGAGAAACTACCGGTTATATTAGTGGTTGGTATGAAGTTGGGCTGCTTAAATCATGCACTTTTAACCGCAGCACACATACAAAGCTTAGGTATTAACTGTATAGGTTGGATAGCCAACCAGGTTGATGAACACATGGATGAATACCAAGCAAACCTTGATAGTTTAAAGGCACGCTTACCGTTTCCCATTCTTGCTATTAGCCCGTACAGCGAACAAACACCAAAATTACAAATCTATAAAACACTTCTTGAAAATTTATCAATAAATCCATAAATAGTACTTGCGCTGTGACATAGTTTGTCACAGAATAACACTATCGCAAATGACATAGTGTGTCATTGCGATAGTGTTGCTTACAGCCGATCAAATTTTAGTAAATCGCTCAGCAATGAATGTTATTTTTGGAGAACGCGAATGAAACGTGTATTTTTGTTTTTATTAACTAACCTCGCGGTTATGTTGGTATTAGGTGTGGTGCTTTCAATTATAATGAGCGCGCTAGGCTTAAGTCATCGTAGCCTAGGTGGTATATTACTTATTGCGGCCGTATTTGGTTTTGGTGGGTCGTTTATTTCACTTTATATGTCTAAATGGATTGCTAAAAAATCAACGGGTGCGCAGGTTATTACTCAACCAAGTAACCAAACCGAACAATGGCTTGTAAACACGGTGGCAGTACAAGCTAAAAAAGCTGGCATTGCAATGCCTGAAGTGGCAATTTACGACAGCCCTGAAATGAATGCCTTTGCAACAGGCCCAAGTAAAAACAATTCACTAGTTGCTGTAAGTACAGGCTTAATGCAAAGTATGACCCAAGATCAAGCCGAAGCAGTGCTTGCTCATGAGGTGTCACATATTGCTAGTGGCGATATGGTAACGCTTACGCTTATACAAGGTGTGGTAAATACCTTTGTTATATTTGCTGCAAAAGTGTTGGCAAATATTGTAGATAATTTTCTTAATGGCGATGAAGAAGAGGGCGGAATAAGCTGGACCTACATTTTGTTCGATATGTTATTCCAAGTCCTGTTTGGTGTGTTGGCAAGTATAGTTGTAGCGCATTACAGCAGACAGCGTGAATTTGCAGCCGACAGCGGTGCCGCTAAATTAGTTGGTGCAGATAAAATGCGTTCTGCCCTAGAAAGGTTAAAGCAAAACCATCCTTCACAATTGCAAGGTTCAATGATGGCATTTGGTATTGCTGGTGGTAAAAGCATGGCTGAGCTGTTTTCATCTCACCCACCACTTGAGTCACGAATAAGTGCACTGAGTAAGTAATTTTACTTTAAAATACAAAAGCCAGCGTAATAGCTGGCTTTTTAGTATGTGGTAACCGGTTTATCAAGAGTTGAGATTATTTACCAAAAATAATATCGGTTATGCCATCTGGTGAGAGTATTTCTATCCAGTAGCCATCAGGGTCTTTAATAAAAGCTAAGCCTTTCATTGAACCATCGTCTGGCTTTTTTACAAATTCTACATCGTATTTTGCAAAGCGCTCACTCGCTGCGTAAACATCGGGTACACTAATACCAATATGGCCAAACCCTTTTGGCTCGTCATTACCGCTGTGGTAGCCTGTAAAACTATCGTCGTTTTCAGTGCCCCAGTTATGAGTGAGCTCTATAAGAGCAGGGCGACCAAATACCCATTTTGCTTTTGTCTTATCATCACCTTCGGGCTGTGTTGGCTCGTAGCCTAAAAAGTACAGCGTAAACTTCATTTCAGGAAAGTCATACTTACCTAATAGCTTCATACCTAATACATTTTGATAAAATGCCAGCGACGGTTTTGGATCTTTTATACGTAACATAGTTTGCTGCATTACATAGCCTTCAGTGGCCTGTGCAATTTGCTCTGGAGATTCGTCATACTGAGACATGCGGTGATCCTTAATGAAATGAATGAAAAATTTAAATAAATTTATAAAAGCAGACTTTGCATCATCATAATCAACAGCAGCAAAAATTAAAACCACCTAGCTAAATTAACAGCCAGTGAGTTAAGTGTTTTATACACATCAATTGATATATTCATAAGTAATGCGTATTTGCACAGTTAATTTTTTTACCCTATAAAATTATTAATAGCCTTTTTGGTGTATTTTAACAATAGTCATTTTTATCTTACATAATCACTTGTTTACATTGAGGTTTTTTGGTGCGATTATTAAGAAAATACATGCGGCGTTTGGGGAGGTATAAACCCCAAAGTGGCGTTCTTTAGGTTGAAATAATCCAAAGCAAAATACGTAAAATAATTAGTTTAGGTTCCAACGTCACTAATTATAGCCAAGAACTTTCCTCCTCTTAGGTGAAGCGTTTTGTGAATAATGCTTACAATGGAGTGTATATGAATACTTTAAAATTAATTCCAGTCTTTCTCTTCTTTACTTCAGCAGCTGTTTTAGCGAATACCAAAACCTTTTATGCCGACGTACAAGTCACTGATATGGATCCAACTAGTGACTTTATTTGGGAGCGTGAGAATAAAAACACTCCAAAATACCCAGTTGAACTTGCTCGATCAGGGATAAGGGGCTGTGCTGTCTTATCTTTCAATATCTCAGACTCTGGGAAAACTGAAAATGTTGAGGTTATCAACTCTTTCCCTAAAAAGCATATTGGTAAATATTCACGTAAAATGCTAAAAAAATGGAAGTGGGTTCCTTCAGCAACAGTCGCAGAAACAACCTCAGAAAAAAGAACATTGAGGTTAGATTTTTGTATGGGTGGAGAATCTACACAGCAGCTGAAATGGTTTGTAAGCAACAAGCAAAATTAGCATGTGGCTAATTAAATACAAGGCGCTCATACAGATAATAACAGTTGACTACCCCTCGGACTTCGCTGTTTTAAGTTAACAATCTTATTGCCGTTTAGAGAAGCATTAGTGAAATATGGGGTTGTCGATGAAGACCTTAGTATTACTGCTTATTTTTACTTCATTAGTTACGTATCTGAGCATTAAAATACTTTTTGAAGGATGCGACAAAGAAAGTAGTTATAGAGATGATGTTACTACACATTGTGAGAATTACTTATTTGGGTTTCTAGATTCAGCTAGATTATCTTTACTGGCAAATAATAATGACTTCTCGTTGCCATAAAGTACAAAAGATTTACTGAGTAAATAAAGCAAGCTTCATAACGAGGAAATAAATGAAACACAGTTTTTCGAATGTATTTGAAACAGACTCTGTACTAAAGACTCTCGTATTATGTGTCCTAACTTTAGGAGCGTATTTGATTTATAAGCTGTATCGTTTTACAAGTAGAATAAATCAACATACTCACCTAAAAATATCATGCTTATTTATCACTACAGCAATCATTTTGTTTGTTATTTCTTTAAGTAGCTTAATTTACAGTTTAGTTAACTATCATGACCTTAGTATCTTAAAAAGCACAATTGGCGTTCATGTAATATCGAGTGCTTTCGATATCACTTGGATTGTCATGGTTCGTAAACGTATTAATTTAATAGCAGGCACCCATAAAGGTGACAATCTTTGGTTAAATCCTTTTATGACATCAATTTTCCATGTTATTTATATGCAATATAAAATTAACCAAGGTTTAGCTAATAAAATAATATAACAAGAAAGGACGGCCCATTTTGGCTGATAATTACCAAGGTCCCATGAAGATAGTTATACTTTTTATTTTTCTTTTTTCCCCTCTTGTTTTTGCAGATGATTGCTCTTTTGAACACCTACGCAATGACTTTATTACTGAAAGTGCAGAGATTGATGCAAAACAAAGTTTTGAGGCTAAAGGTGTGTCTTTTATCGCCGTTGCTAATGGTTTAGGTCCTGCTCGCCCTGGGTTTGAACATATTCAAATGACAGCATGTATTATATTGAAAACTAGATGGGATGTTTTGTGGGTTGGTGCAGACAGCGGTAATTGTTCTGCACAAATTGAGCTGGAAAAACACGCCATTGCTTATTCACGTATTTTTAACGAGGAAATGCTGGAA
Source organism: Pseudoalteromonas sp. APM04 (assembly GCF_022809815.1). Taxonomy (NCBI): domain Bacteria; kingdom Pseudomonadati; phylum Pseudomonadota; class Gammaproteobacteria; order Alteromonadales; family Pseudoalteromonadaceae; genus Pseudoalteromonas; species Pseudoalteromonas sp. APM04. The sequence continues at coordinate 1,790,520 of NZ_CP094441.1, read as the reverse complement.
CTCGCTAAGCATAGTAAAAACTATAATTGTGCTAATGATTTGCAAAATTTACTTAATTAGAACGAGTACGACTTTTTATATTCTATTAGACACGCACTCTTCAAAACAATTACAGGAAAGCAAATCACGTCATTCTGTTTACAATAAATGTAAGCCAGCCAAAAAAGAGCAAATAAGTCATTTGCTTTAAGCCAAATATTAATATTAACTAATAAATAGTTACAAATTAAAGTTGGTTTTATTACCGTAAGTCATTTAGTTTATTGATTAAAGTTTTATGTAAAAAGGATTTTTATGAGTAATTTATCAATGAGAGAAAAAGTAGTGTTCACGTTGTGTGTTAGTTTTGCTTTTTTATTATTAATTAGCGGTATTTACGATTTTTGGATTATCGAATTTAAAGCACAAGATTTATTAATGAGTATTGGGGCATGTTTAATGCTGCTTAGTTTAGCGTTAATGCCGAAAATATTTTTCTTACCTTTTGCTGATATTTTTAAATCAAAAGAAACACCAACTATAGGTATTCCCAAAGTACAGCAATGGATTATGTTCTCAGGTGTATTGCTATGCGCATTTGGTTTTGCATTGAGGTTGTTTTTTTAATAAATGTGAAACCTAAACTTACTGTATAAGTTAAAGGCTTAGTGATTATACAAAGTTTACTGCTAGATATAATAGTATGTGTTTTAGCTTAAGAGCCTGATTAACACTCGTTAATTACTAAATAGAGGGTTTAGCTATAAACATATTACATGTAGATGGCGCGGCTGGTTTTAGCGTAGGTGTATTGTTATTTGCTTTATTAGAGTGGGTTTCGGTTTTATATAACCTACCAGTAAATATTGTAATTTTACTTGCCAGTGCCAATGTTATCTATGGGATTTACGCTTTAACCCTTGCTTTTTTAGTCACTAAGCCTGTTTACACAATCACTGTATTGGCAATAGCTAACGCGGTATGTATATGCATTTTTATTGCTTTATATTATGTACAAACAGCAAGTTTAATTGGCGTTGTGTTTATTATATTAGAAGCTGTGTTTGTGTGTTTGTGTGTTTGTGTGTATTTTGGCATATTACGAATTCAAATTTAGGTTTGTATTAACAAACGCACAATTATAAGCATTGAATAGGAATGAAATGGATTTTCCAATATTAAACACCCCACGCATTGTGCTTGACCAAGTAACAGCAGCAGATTCTATTGCCCTGTTTGAGCTTTTTTCAAACCAGTCGGTTATAAAATATTACGATTTAGAAGCTATGACTGATTTAACCCAAGCGAGCAATTTAATCACGTTATTTAATGATCGTTTTAATGAAAATTTAGGAATACGCTGGGCTATTAGGTTAAAAAAATCTAATAAACTGATTGGTACTTGTGGGTTTAACTAATGGAACGCCAAAATGCAAAGTACTGTTATTGGTTATGATTTACACCCCGATTATTGGGGGAAAGGGTATGTAACAGACGCAGTAAATTGTATTGTAAAAACAGCTTTTGAAGGTAAATTACCGTGTAGCATACACCGAATACAAGCCGATACTGTTTTAGGTAATGCCGCGTCTGAGGCGGTATTATTAAAAGTAGGTTTTAAAGAAGAGGGTATAAGGCGCCAAAGTGGCTATTGGAAAAACCAATTTCATGATCTTAAATGCTTTGGGTTGTTAAAAACAGAGTACATGTAAATGTTTAGGGACCTAATAAAAGCTTAGTAAGGAACACATATTAAGATTTTTTTAAAGCTATTGTTATTACTGCTTATTGTATATTAAGAAGTTAGAGACTTTGTTCGTGCTCAAAAACGAGTAGCCTTTTAAAATACAGACAGCCTACAAGCTAATTTATTTTTAAGTTAAATTTAAAGGAATACAAAGGAAATTTTTATGAAAGACATTAAACGTATTTGGTTTTGGTTTACGCTAGTTGTGTGCCCATTATTAATAATTTTAGGTGTAGCGACTTTTGCACAATTATTAGGGGAGTATTTGTATTCGCCTCAATATAGCCTTTCTTCGTTATCTAGCTTTCAAATTGTGTTTATGGCTGGTGGAATTTGTGCATTTTCTATATTTTTAACCACAATAAAAGAAGCCAAAATACGCTTTTTTACAACATGAGTTCGTTAACATTAGAAATTGCGGATGTTAAGCAGACCCGGCAAAGTTAATTTGGTTTAATCCTCTTTTAATTACTTGGATTAAACGCCACTTATCATTGAGGTTATTATGTTTAAAATAATAATTGGATGTGCTGTTATATTTTCATTCGTTTGCATGTTACTCGCCGTTGCACCATTTACGCCTGCGATTTTAGGTTCATTTTTTATGTTGTTGTTTGCAGGGGCTATAGGGTACAAAGGCTACCTTCAATCAAGTTTAATATTGCTACTAATTAATACGCTGGCAGTTATTGGCAGCCCAGCTATAAACATTGGTAACAAAAATACATTACTGTTTTTACCGATTTTATTTTTAATATCATTTGGTGGTGCTTTTTTGGGGGTAAGAAAGTTAACTTGTAAACACGTTTTATAAATCGAGTTTTGCCAACGATAATAGTTAAACTATAAAATGAGGTAACTCTTATTTTCCTGTTTGAAGAGTTTTTAAATAATAAATTTTCGCAAATAAAGACTCAAGAGGAAGTTCGCGCAAATATATAGCCTTACACGTTCTTACTTCCTCTAAAAGCAAAGTGTTTTTTTGCTCTATGTGAATAGAGCTTTTTATTAAACTAAGTAAAGCGCTTCAAAAATTTAAAGCGCTTCAAAAATGGCTGCTATGCCTTGTCCGCCGCCAATACACATAGTAACTAGCCCATATTTACCGTCAATGCGTTTTAGTTCGTATAAGCATTTTGTTGATAAAATTGCACCCGTTGCACCAACGGGGTGACCTAGCGCTATGGCGCCGCCATTCGGGTTCACCTTATGTGCAGGAAAGTTTAACTCGTTTGCTACGCATAAGGCTTGCGCTGCAAAAGCCTCATTAGACTCAATTATATCAATGTCGTCGATTGTTAAGCCCGTTTTTTCAAATACTTGCTGTACAGCGGGAATAGGTCCAGTTCCCATTAATGAGGGTTCAACACCAGCACGAGAATAGCCAATAAGTCGTCCAATAGGTTGAAGCCCTTGTTCGTGGGCTTTTTGTTCAGACATAAGTACAAGCATTGCTGCGCCATCGTTTATACCTGAAGATGAAGCCGCTGTTACTGTGCCATTTTCTTTAAAGTAGGGCTTAAGTGTGGCAAGTTTGTCAGTTGATGTGTCTGCACGAACATGTTCATCTGTATCAAATATTTGGCTCCCTTTACGCGATTTAATTTCGATTGGCACTATTTGAGACTTAAAAAGACCTTTTTCAATTGCTTTAGCTGCTTTATTGTGACTTTGCGCTGCATAATTGTCTTGTTCTTCGCGGCTGATTTTATATTTTTCTGCGACATTTTCTGCGGTGATCCCCATAGGATTGTTATCCCACGGATCTTGTAATGTTGTTGTGAGCTCGTCTAACATTACGCTGTTGCCCATTTTTTGTCCCCAGCGGTTACTTTGAAGTGTATAAGCCGATGTGCTCATACTTTCTGAACCACCAGCAAGGGCTGCGTCCACATCACCCAATTGAATTTGTTGTGCTGCTTGTATTATTGCCTCTAGACCCGAGCCACATAAGCGATTAAGTGTAACTGCATGGCTGCTGATAGGTAGCCCGGCATTTAAACCGATAACACGAGATAGGTAGGCATCTTTTGGGCCATTATGTATTACCTTACCAATTACGGATGAACCTATTTGGTTTAAGGGAATATGTGCTCTTTTAATGGCTTCTTTTGCGCAAAGTGTACCAAGCTCTGCAGGGGTAAAGTTTTTAAGGGTTCCGCCAAAACTGCCAATTGCTGTTCTTACGGCACTTAATACAACAACACCGGTATTAGATTTTGTCATTTTTTCTCTTTATTATTAATCTATTAGCGAAGTAGGGTATGCTAAATAATTAAATTTAGCTTGTATTGGCACTTTAGCATACTAATGAGGTGGGTAAAAAAGCAAAGTTATAAATAATAAATAGTGCTACCAATTTAAAGCCTACAGAAATATAGCTTTGTTTACGTGCAATTTTTATTTAATAGATTCAAGGTCTCTTTTACAGGCGATTTAAATAAACATGAGGGCTGGTATATTTTGTTTTTTAGTCAATTGGATAAATAGGTTTAGAGATAAACAATTTGGAATACGTTGGGCGAGTGGGTTAAAGGTAAAACATCGGCCTATATAAAATATTAGCCGATGTTTATAACCTATAAAATATATACCTTGCTTGTAAGGTATTAGGCCTTAGTCTGCTTTGCGGTAAAGGCTTATTAAGCATATTGATAAAAGTAATGTTGCAACCATACCAGAAGCGCCAGCAACGCCTGATGGTAGAAATCCATCACGGCCAAAAATAATTAATAAAGCATTGGCAAGTATTGCAACACCGCCTGCAAGGGCTGTAAGGCTACCAATGGCTTTGCCACCTTTAGCAATAAAAGATAGGCCAAATACAAGGGCTGCTAAGCCTAATAATAATTTAGCTGCATAGTAAATCATGAATGATAAAGACACTACACCACCAATTAATGGTTGTGCGCCTTCTACTGCGCCCGCTACTTTTCCAAATGTTGAAAATAAAGTTAGGCCAATACTTACTTGTATTATGTTAAGAACAGCGCTAAATGTGATTGCCGACCAGCCTAGTTGAGAATTTTTTGCTTGCAGCATAGCTGCACCTGCAAATGCAACAAGTACTGTGAACAGCACCGCTTCTAGACCCCATGCGTACTGCCTTGAAAAGCTAATTCCGCCACTGTAAAGCGCTGTAAAAATAGCCTGTGTTATCGCTAACGCCAACAATAAAGATGCTGCAATTAGGGTGGTGCGTTTATTCGTAAATTCCATTAAGGACCTCTTATAATTTATATTTGACGCTTTAAATGATGCAAAAGCTTTCGAACTTGCAGGTATAAGACAGGTGAAACTATTTAATTATTTCGTTTAAAATTATAAAAATATTTTGTATCAAATAATGGCAACTAATTTAGCAATGTTATAACTAGTTAAAGTTAGTAACATTGCAAACTGCCTTAATACTAAACTAACTAGATAAAAGCCTAAAATGAGACCAGTCACTCAAGGCCGATATAGTTTGCGCTGTAGGTGGGGCCACATAGATTAAACATGTAATAGCTATAATCGAAGCCAATGTAATTAATTTATTATCAAATTCAGCCACTTTTAGAGCCGATCCAAATGACCGTTTTATTTCCACATTACTTAAATCTACGCTGTAAATTTCATCGAGCAATAAATGAATGAAGCCGCCGAGTAAAATAAACCCACCTGTTAACCAGGCAAAAGTTGCCGAATAAAGGGTTGATTGGTCATTCAATTGCCATGTTACTTGTGTTGTTAACAACGCGCAAAGCAGTATAAATAATAAAGAGTGGCAACTGCCTCTATGTACTGTGATCCATTCAAAAATGGGCCTGACAATATATTTCATAAATCCATACACTAACAAAGGCACTACAATTAACTCGACAAAACTAATTTGAATAGTTAGCTCCGTGGTAATGTAATGCATTACTATTAATACAGTACTTAGCGCAAATAAGTTAAAAATAGTATCGAGTGATGTGGAGTTATCAGAGTCTATGTCTGGTAATAAGCCGCCAATGGAGCCTAAAAACCACAACCAAAGTGCGCCGTTTAAATCAATGTGATCTGCAGATAATAATGTGGCTGAGCTTAAGCCGGTGATGATAACAGCAGTATTTAGATGAGTATTGAAGTTTGCCATTGTATATCTTGATAGGAAAATGGGTTTGCATTTTAGCAATTGAAAACTTAATTGTTCAATATACTTAAGAGGATCTTATTTTTTTAACTCGTCATAAAAGGCAACATTTCCGCGGCCTGTTTCTTTTACCTGGTAGAGCATTTGATCTGCGTTGAACATTAATTCAAGTAGTTCATTGCCATCATTAGGAGCCACTGCAATACCTATGCTTGCTCCTACTGTGCATTTTTTAGTTTGAGATATACTAATGTCCTGCTGTAGCTCATCGATCAGAGCTATGGCTTGGTTCTGTGTTGCGGTTTTATCGTAAGTATTAATTTGCTGCGCAATAATGAATTCGTCGCCGCCTAGGCGGATACATATGTCAGTATTGTTATTAAATCGCTTTTTAAAGCGGTTTGCTATCTCTATTAATACTTTATCACCGGCTTCGTGACCATAGGTATCATTAATGGGTTTAAATTTGTCTAAATCAATCATCATAAGCACAAGATGTTGGCCCTGTTTAGCGCATTCACGCAGTGCTTTTTTTAGGCGCTTTTCGCCGGCACGGCGATTAAATAGGTCAGTGAGTGGATCGTGATCGGCTTCAAATTGGGTTTGAAATTCACGTTCTGCTCGTTCGGTCACGTCATGTAAAATCACTTCTACTAATTGTTCTTGCTGGGGACTTCGGTTGTTTTGTCTTTGGTCTGTTAACCTTACAAATAAGCAATGAAACCAAACCGTTTTGTAGCCTATTTTACACTCAACATCTAATGTTGTTTGAGGTGGATTTATATCACTGCGAATATCTAACAGTAGACTTTGTAATTCTTCAACGTTATTTAATAATTCAGGGAAGTGCAAGGTTGATAACTTTTCTTCACCAGGTAGGGTAAAGTAATGCTTAAATGCAGGGTTAAAGGTAGTGATAGTATTTTTATCATCCAGTAAACAAATGCCAGCACTGGCTTGTTCAAATATAAGTCTAAATTTTGCTTCCAGTTCTTGTGTTGTTTTTCGTAGGGTTTGTTCATTGCTAATAGTTAAATGCAACTCATGCATTAAAGCATTTATATTTTGTGTTAATCGACTTATTTCATCTCGTTTACCCTGCTTAAAGCTTAACATTTTAAGGGTTTCTGGTTTAGATGGATTAATTTTAGCAAAGCTATCAGTAAGGTTTTGAATAGGTTTCGTAAGCCACCTTTGTACAACAAGCGACACAAAAAAAGCAATGACGATAGATTGTATTAGCATTAATATGAATTCTTTTTTTAGTGCGGCTTGTGCTTGTTGCTGTATAAATTTATCGTCGGGGTATATTGATAAAGCGCCTATAAAAGTGTCATCTAGAAAAGGGTGAACAAGCTTAACTAATACTGCTTCTTTTTGTTTATTAATAGTTCCATTTGCAATAAATAATTCCATTTCTCCTTTTGTGTTTGATTTACCCTCTATGCTTGCGCCTTGCACAATATCGTTACTTAGCAAGCCATTAATTATTTCTTGGCTTAATTCCTGATCGTTTAGGTAAGCAGCTATAGTCGCTGCTTTTTCAACGGTATGGGCTAACTGCTGGACCAGTAGATAGTTGGTGTTTTTCTTTTCTTTAAGGTCTGAGTAATACGACAGCATTGCCGACACTATTGATACAACAATAGCAACTAAGGCAATAGATAAAGCGACTCGTAAGTAGAGTTTTTGGCTAATAATTTTAATCAAACGTGTATACCACTTTTACTGTATCTGTAACGTGCGACAAGGGGATATAGCCAATTGCATATTGCGATGATGCAATTGTTTTTAATGCATCTTCCAAAGAGGCTGATGGTGTGGGGGGCTTTCCTCTGCCCGAAAATAATAACCTGGCCCAATACGCATTTATTTGCTGCTCATCTTTATTAACCAATTTTAAGTAAAAATCGTTTTTGAATGCTGATTTCGCGGGCAGATCGAGTGGCTTTGATATTTCACCATCAGGGAAAGTTGAATATCGGCCCATATAAATATCTATTACTTCTCGTTTCGATAAGGCATTAATAGTATTATTTTTGTTTACCACTACAACAAATTCAGTAGACTCGGCATACATGCTAACAACTAGCAGAAACATGGAAAGTATTAAATTAAAGCCAAGGTTACGAGCGATTATCATAACTAAAAAACCATGCTAGCATTTAAGCTGAGTACATGTACTTTGTGACCTTTATCGACATCTGCAGGATTACTTAAGCTCCATAATCCCGCACCAACTGGTTTTATATCAAAGCGATCTAGTTGAGCTTTTAGAGCTAACCGTTCTGATAGTTGCCATTTAACACCTACGTTTATCGAATGCTGATGTACATAGGGAATCTTAATTGAAGCTTGAGCAGCTAGAGCCAGTTGTTGTATTGGTTTTGTTATTTGTTCGGGTGTACCTGGTGAAAAAACAGGGTCAATAACTTTAATTACATTGTGGCGGTTTTTTGCTGCAGAAAAGCTAGTGTAAAATATTGCATTGTTTACTCGGTAACCTGCGCTAATGTAACTGTTGAGTACTGATGGTGCAATTATCCAATCTGACTCTGAAATACCCATTTCAGATTGAATAAGCCAATTATCATAATCGTAAGTAAGCCCAAATGCAGCGTACTTTATACTATTTCCCTTGGTATTAAATTTGTTCGATATTGTTTGTGCTTGTGGCCATATACTTTGCGGTACTGAATCTAGTGAAGATATAAACTCATCCAATGCAGTTAGTTTGTAATCGCCAAAAGCGGACCTTGATAACGAAAAGCGCATTGTCCATGCATCTAAAGAGTATGTTGCACTGAGGGTTGTTAAGTTATCAAAATCAATAAAAAAATCGTCATTATAAGCGTGTATTTTTGCTGTAGAGCCACCATAAGCGAGTTTTAAGCGTAAGAAGCCATCGTTAATGGCTTTACTGTATTCAACGTCTATTCCATCAAAATTACCTGCAATGTTTGCAAACGAGTAATACGAATGAGGCGGGCGCACCCACAAGTAAGCGTATCCAACGTAAGGGTACTCAGAGAGTAAGTAAAGGTCGCTGTTTAACCTACCTGCGCGGATGGCCCAGTTACGTGATGGTCGGTAACGTACAAATGCAAGTTCTAAAAAATTATCAAAGCTTTTGAATGCATGATCTTGTATCACTATTTGAACTACAGAATCCCAGTTATTTGACAAAGATATATTTGCCTGGCCACCTAAAATTGAATCACGCGTAGCTGAAAAACCAGACTTGTTTACATTTGAATAATTAGATGCAAAGCCAATATCTGAGTCGTCAGTGTAACTAAGGGCAAAAGATGCAAATCCGCTAAATTGAACATCAATGTCATTTGCATAGCTTTTATCAGTTGCAGATATTGCCATTAATACGGTGATAATGAAGCCTATGATCCGCATGTTATCCGGTATTTATTTAATTAAACATAATAAAAAGATAGCACAATATCTTAAATTACCAACTCGCCAGAATGCTAGGGTTGACGGACTGTGATCACGCTTTTAGTGCCATATTATTTTACACGCTCAGCTGCTTGAAATATTGATTAAAAATACAATGTTATATTGTTGCAATTAAGAGTTGTTATAGTATAACATCCTTCGCATTGAATTTTTCTTTAATAGAGTGTGAATGTGACAACACCTACTGCAATTAATCAAACATCACAAATAGAACCTCAACGAGCTGAAAATACCAGCAATTCTTTATTAAATAGTACTCATAAAAATAAAGGTGAAGCCATTATTGAAGTGGACTCGCTAAGTTTTAGTATTAAAAATAACGCCATTTTAAAAAACTTAAATTTTACTGTGGGCTCAGGCGAAATTTATGCACTACTTGGCGGTAACGGTGCGGGTAAATCAACCACCTTAAAAACGTTACTAGGTTTTAATAAACCAACGCAAGGCTCAGTAAAAGTAGCGGGTAAAGAGGTGAGCAAAGCACTTGATTTTGTTCGCGGCAAAACGGCGTACTTACCTGAGTCTGCAACGTTATACCCGCATTTAACAGCACGCGAAAACGTAGAATATTTTTTGTCACTTGCTGATATTAATAAAACAGACGAGCAGATTAATGCCGCGTTTAACCGTGTAGCCTTGCAAAAAGGTGCATGGGAGCGTCCTATGCAAACGTATTCTAAAGGCATGAGGCAAAAAACCGCGATTGCACTGGCTATTTTACGTGAAACCCCGATATTTTTACTTGATGAACCTACCTCGGGCCTTGACCCTGTTGCCATAGATGAGTTTAACCAGTTAGTTCGCGAGCTTGCATTAACGGGTGCTACTATTTTAATGGTTACGCATGATGTATACGGAGCCTGCCAAGTAGCTAACCGTATAGGGTTACTAAGAGCGGGCGAGCTGGTGGGCGAATTTGACGCGCCAGAAAACGGCCGTATTGACACCGAACAAGTGCACGCAGCCTTTGCGCAAAGAGGCGTGTAATGAGTATAAATAACTTTTCAAAGGTGGTTATAGTTGCCAAAGATGAATGGCGCTATTGGCTTCGCTCAAAACTAGCAATGACCGTTTTAGCCATTGGCTTACTGCTTACGCTTTCATCGGTTGTGGTGACCGCAATGACTATGCTTGAACTAAGCCATGATCGCCATGAACTTCAATCAAATGCCGAGCAAAGTTTTATTGAGCAGCCCGATCGTCACCCACACAGAATGGTGCACTATGGGCACTATGCCTTTAGAACGCCTTCACCACTGAGCACCCTCGACCCAGGTATTGACGCATACACAGGTAACTCAATATTTTTAGAAGGGCATAGGCAAAATAGTGCAATGTTTGCCGAACAACGCCAAGGTACAGCGCTTACTAAATTAGGTAGCTTAACGCCTGCTTTTATAGTGCAAACATTAGCGCCGTTACTGCTTATATTAATTGGCTACAGCTCTATTAGTCGTGAGCGTGAATCGCAAACGCTGTCGTACTTATTAGCGCAAGGCACGTCGGGTATTACGCTTATTGCCGGTAAAGGCCTAGCACTGCTTTCGGTAGTGGGCTTAGTTATTGCGCCACTAGCGGTATCGGCTTTGTTTACGGTATCTGCGGGTGAAAGCTTATTAGCAGTTGCCAGTTTTGTTGTAGGTTACACTTTATATTTAACTGTGTGGGTATTACTGATTTTACTCGCATCGAGCGTGTTTAGTAAAAACAGTGGTAGTTTTACGGCGCTTGCGTTTGTATGGATTTTACTGTGTATTGTTATGCCGCGCGTAGCAAGTACTAAGGCCTCAACGGCTGTGCCATCTGCCGGTAAAATAGAAACCGATTTTGCTGTTAAAGCCGAGCTTAGAAAACTAGGCGATGGCCATAACACGAACGACCCTGCATTTAAGCAATTTAAACAATCACTCCTTAAAAAGTACAACGTAAATAGCATTGGTGAGCTGCCGGTAAACTTTAGAGGTTTAGTAGCCAGTGAATCAGAGGCTAAACAAGCCAACGTACTAAACCAATTTGCTGAGCAACGTATGCAAAGTGAACTTAAGCAAACGCAGGTATCGCGTTATTTTGGTTGGGTATCCCCTATGGTGGCTATTCGCACGCTTTCTATGATTGTGGTGGGTACAAGTATTGAAACGCATCATCGCTTTTTACGCGAAACTGAGCAACTTCGCTTTGATTTTGTGCAAGGGCTTAACAAAATTCATATTGAAGAGCTTGATTACAAAGATGATATGAACCGCAATGCTGATGCCGCAGCCACTAAAAAAGCACGTGTAAGCACAGAGAACTGGCAAATACTACAAGACTTTAATTTTAATGTAGACAGTGCAGATGTTCGAGCACAAAGAAGTGTACCTGCGTTTTTACAGTTATTACTGTGGATTGTATTACTTGTGGGCGGTATTAAATGATCTTCACCCGATAAAGTGGACACCGTCCACGTTTCAATTAACTGCCGATTCAAACTCGGCAGGTGATTTATATCCTAAACTCGAATGCAATCGCTGTCTATTGTAAAAGTAATTTAGGTAAACCTTTAATTTTGATAATAGTTTACCGCTACTCTCAAATTTATTTCCTCGAATTAAGTCTGCTTTAAGCGAATGAAAGAACGACTCGACTTCTGCGTTGTCAGTACAACACCCAGGCCTATTCATACTGGCTTTGATGTTTTTGCTAGCCAAATACTTTTGTACAACGTGAGCACGGTATTCTGCACCTCGGTCAGTGTGAAATAATACACTTTCTGTTGGCTGTCGTTTTTTTATCGCAAGCCTTAGCGCCTTTAACGTAAGCTCCGTTGTTTTGTTTTTACCAAACGCCCAGCCGATTACTCGACGTGAATATAAGTCGATAACCACTGCAAGGTAATGCCAACGAGCCCCGACTTTTAAATACGTAATATCGCCAGACCACTGTTGGTTGATTGCTGTGGCCTTTTCACTATCTTTGCGTTTATTTTCTATCTCTTTATAAAAGAACTTAACCTTCGCCGGTTTACTGTAAGTCTTAAGCGCCCTAGCTCTTAAACCGTTTTCTCGCATTAAGCGGGCAACACGTTTTTGGCTTGTGTTTACACCTTCTTTTTTTAGCGCATGAAATACGCGTGGGCTACCATAGGTTTGATGATTGACATTGAAGACGTGTTTTATCTTCAGCAACAAATTAGCATCTGACAGCGCTCTAGCTGACACTGTACGCTCACGCCAAGCATAGAACCCACTACGCGACACATTAAGCCAAGAACACAAGTATTTGACGCCTAAGGCTTGTCCGAACTTTTGGATGAATCCAAATCGTTCTGATGTACTTCCGCCAGATACCGTTGCCACTTTTTTAGCAGGTCATTCTCCTGCTTGAGACGCTCATTTTCTTTCTTAAGCTTTTGAATGTTATCCAGCTCTTTTTTTGTTGGGAGTTTACTCATTGTTTTGTTGTTGCTTTGATGGCGCGGCGTGTTTTTAAACTTACCTTCTCGATACTCTTTTCGCCAACGACTAAGCATTAACGGATGAATATCCAGCGCCTCGGCAACGTCCTTTGACATGACATCGTCTCGTAAGCTTAGTTCGACTGCTTTGATTTTGAAATTAACGGGGTAAAACCAAGTCTTTCTAGGTTGGGTATATCTAGGCATGTTAGCCTCCTCAAAGTGATGAGGAGGTGTCCACTAAAACGGGTGAGGAGCAAAATTTGTAGGAAAACGTTTGTTATGAGCTATTTAATTACACAACTTATGCGTGAATGGGGCTTTTTACTGCGCCAAAAATACGTAGTGGTATTACTACTGTGTAGCCTTGTTTTATCGGGGTTTGCTATTTACAGCGGGTTAAGCGAAGTAAGCGCACAGCAGCAAACAATAGAGCGCTTAAAAGCAGCAGATCAAAGCGACCGCGCCAAAGTACAGAAAAAGCAAAGCGATGCAGGCATGTTGGCTTATTACAGCTTTCATTTAACGTACTCGCAGCCATCTAACCTGGCATTTGCTGCTTTAGGCGAGCGCGATATATTCCCGTGGAAACACCGCATTAATTTATTAGCGCTTGAGGGGCAAATTTACGAAAGCGATGCACAAAATGCTGAGGTGGCTCAAGCCGGTAAAATAGATTTTGTGTTTGTAATTAGTGCGCTAGCGCCACTGGTTATTATTTTGCTGTTTCATGATTTATTTGCAAGCGAGCGTACCAGCGGTAGGCACGATTTATTAGTCACTACAGCTAAGTCTTACTTTGCTTTGTGGGGCGCTCGTATAACCGTAAGGTTTGTAGCAATAACAGTGTGTTTAATGCTGCCATTTTTTGTAGGCGGATTTATAGCTGGGGCAAGCGCGTATGAAGTGGCGTATGTATCGCTGTTGTGTATTGCCTACCTTGCATTTTGGACTGCACTAAGCGTGTGGTGGGGTAAAAATGCCACCAGTGCGCCACGTGTTGCCTCCAGCTTAATTGGTTTGTGGGTGTTGTTTGCTTTTATCATTCCTATTTTAGGCGACCTTGCTATAAACAAGTCAGTGCATTCGCCTAAAGGGGGCGACATTATGCTTACTCAACGTGAAGCTGTAAACGATGCGTGGGATTTACCAAAATCTGCCACTATGCAGCCTTTTATTAAAGAGTACCCAGCGCTTGCACCATATATTGATATGAACAGCGAATTTGAATGGAAATGGTATTACGCATTTCAGCAAATGGGCGATTTAAAAGCGGCAAAGCTTTCAAAGGCCTATCGCGACGCAGCCGCTAAAAAATACGAGTTAGCCGGTTTTGTATCTTGGATTTCGCCACCGTCGTTATTGCAGCGCAGCTTAACCCGTGCTGCCAATACCGATTCAATTGCCGCTTATGCTTATGAGCAGAAAATTAGAGATTTTCATCAACAATTACGCGAGTTTTATTACCCGTGGTTATTTTACAAAGGCGACCCAACTAAAGCAGCCCTTGAAAACATGCCACGCTTTGAAAACACCACACAAAGCGGCAACTAAAAATACAGCGCTAAACGTACCTGTTTAGCGCGATTAAAATTACTACATAACTATAAAATACTTACATTTCTCACAAGGTTAACAATGAAAACCAATACAAAAGGGCTTAAGCTCACCTATTTAAGTACTTGCTTAGTAAGCTTATTTAGCAGCCACGTTATGGCCGCTGAGCAAAACCAGCAAAGTAAAAGCGTAAAGGATGACGCAATTGAAAAAGTAACCGTTGTTTCATCTCGCCAGGCTTATCAAGGTAACTTTAGCCCTTTAGAAACACCGCAGTCAGAGCTTAAAATTGATTTAGAAGCCCTTGAAAACGCAGGCGCAGTAAGCCTTGATCAAGCGCTTGATTTATCAGCCTCTGTTGCGCGACAAAACAACTTTGGTGGGCTGTGGAATAGTTTTTCGTTACGTGGCTTTGTAGGTGACGAAAACCTGCCAAGTAATTACTTAGTCAATGGCTTTAATGCAGGACGTGGCTTTGGTGGCTCACGTGATTTGTCGGGTATTGAGTCGGTAGAGGTTTTAAAAGGTCCGCGCGCGGCTTTATTTGGCCGTGGTGAACCAGGTGGCACCGTAAACCTAGTTACTAAAAGCCCAACGTTTGACACCGCAGGCGAAATTAAGCTCTCTGTAGGTAGTTTTGATACTTACCGCGCCGATGTTGATTACACTACAGCGCTTAACGACGATGTAGCAATTAGATTGGTTGGTTTTTACGAAGACGCCGAAAGCTTTAGAGATACCATCGAAACCACTAAACAAGGCTTTAGCCCATCAATAGTGTGGAATATTAATAATAACAGCCAATTAATATACGAGCTTGAATATAGCGACCAAGAAGTACCGTTTGATAGAGGTGTATTAGCCATAGATGGCGAGCTTGGCCTTATACCTGAAAGTCGCTTTTTAGGTGAGCCGGGCGATGGCCCAATTGAAGCCGATGTATTGGGGCACCAGTTAGAGTATATTCATGACTTTGATGATAACTGGAGCATTTTATTTGGTGCAAACTACCGCGATACTTCTTTAGAAGGCTTTGCAACCGAGACCGGTTTTGCTGGTGTAATAAATGGCGAAGTAAACCGCTTTAGACGCTATCGGGATTACGATTCTACTTATCAAGTACTGAGAGCTGAAGTGAGCGGTAACGTTAACGTAGCAGGCTTTGAAAATCGTTTAATAATCGGAATAGATGGCGATAAATTTGAAAATGATCAATTTGCACTGCGTGTACGTGGCGATCAATACATTAATGTATTTAACCCCGTTTACGGCGCGTACGCATTACCAACGCCCACATCAAATACTGACCGCGTAGAAATTCAAGAATCGGTAGGGGTATTCATTCAAGACCAAATAAGCCTAACCGATAAGTTAGATATACGTATTGGTGCACGTTTTGATGATTACGAGCAGCGCATAAATAACCGCCTAGCTAACACTAACACTAAACAAACGCAGTCACGCGTGAGCCCGCAGTTTGGTGTGGTTTATGAAGCAAGCGATTATGTATCTGTTTATGGTGCTTACGGTGAGAACTTCCGTCCGCTTTCGGGGGCCGATGCTAATGGCGATGGTTTTGAGCCAAACCAATCTACATCTACAGAGGTGGGAGTTAAATTTCCATTAAACGATGGCGCATTATTTGGTACTGTTGCCGTGTTTAAAGTACAGCAAGACAACATGCTAGTAGTAGACGATGCAACAGCGTTTACCTATGCAGCCATTGGCGAAGCGCAAAGTAAAGGCATAGAAATAGACCTAACGGGTGAGCTTACCGATACGCTTGAAGTTTGGGCGTCGTATGCCTATGTTGATGCAACAATCGAAAACTCATTTTTTGATGCTAACTTTGGTTACACAGTAGAAGCGGGCTCATCACTATTAAACGTGCCTGAGCAACAGCTTAGTTTACAGTTAGTGCAATCTGCTGTTCTTTACGGTAAAGCCATTAAGTTTGGTGGTGGTTTATTACATGTGGGCAAGCGTAACGGTTTTTTTGGTACCGACTTTGAGTTACCAAGTTACACAACAGCGCGTGTTTTTGTAAATTACGATGTGACAAACGAAATTGGCATTGCGGTTGAGGTAAATAACCTGTTTGATGAAACGTACTACACAAACTCGTTTGCCGATGCGTGGGTACAACCTGGTACACCAAGAAACGTTAAGTTTTCTGCATCCTATAAGTTTTAAACGTATCCATTAAAACGATATAAAAAAATAGGCTGCTTATATAGGCAGTCTATTTGTTTTTAAATTAATTATTTTAAGTATCCATCAAAAATTTGCTTGTACTTGCCGGATTCTTTGAGTTTTTGCAGTTGTAAATTAAAGTCATTGCGTACTTTTTTAGACTTAAATAAATATCCATTAGGGCTTTTTCCAAATAAAGGGAACCTATCAATTTTTTGTGTTGTATCAATATCTTTTATATTTGCGCGAAAGTAGTCAAAGCTTTGTTTATCCATTTGTATAACATCTACCTTGTCTAAGTACAAAAATTTAACTTGAAGCGATTGGTCGTGTATTTCGTTATACAATGGATTAGCTTTAGCCATATTTGCATACTCATCTCCTAAGTGAATGGCAGCACTTGGCCATGACAATAGACTATAATTTTTCAAATCGGCTATTTCACTCAATTTAAAGTTGTTTTTACTTAAAGCAAAAGCAAGATTTTCGTATGTATAAGACGCATATGATAAATAACCTTTTAGGATGTTTCCGTTTGCAGTATTTAAATTAATATCTGCTACTACATCGATATTTCCTTTTTTATACTCTTTTACACGCCGAGTGTAAGGATAATATCGAGACTCAATTGTGTAGCCTAAAGGTGTTAAAGCCGCTGTAATAATATCTACTGTTAGACCACTATTTGAATCAGGGAATACGAAAGGGGGAAGTTTTTCACCAAAACCTACTACGAGCGTTTGCTCAGTGATTGATGCATTAACGATGGGTGATAATAACAATGCGGCTATTAAAATGCTGTTTAACGTCATTTCTACTGCAATAAATTAACTATTAATGTTTAAAAGATAGTTATTAACGTGTAAAGCAACAAGTAAAAAGCCCATTAAACTAATTATTAATTAGCTTTAATGGACTGATTGATATCAGTTTTATACAGGGGTATTAAAATGGTGCGTAGCCATCGGGTGTTGTTACTGGCGTAGTCCAGCGCTTTGTAGCATCTATTACTGGGCGTTGTGCGCCTTGAGCTGGTAAACGCCCGCGGTCGCCAAACAACCACAGTACAAAGTTGGTTCTATCGCCACTCGTTATGGGTTTAGCAGCATGTGCCACACTTCCTCTGTGGATCATCGCGATACCTGGCTTAAAACTAAGTTGAGTTACTTTACCTGTAACTAGGTCGTAAAAATCAAGCTCAGAACCGGTAAACTCCTCACCCGGTAAATTTAAATTAATATTTAACGTTACCGCTGATGCATCAGTATGTGGGCGAATAGACGCATCTGTACTTGGGTCGTAGTAAATAGAAAAACCAAATGTTTGCGTGTCGTAACCTGTAATTTCAGGAAATAATAAACGCGCTATAGGGCGCATATAGGTGTTTAGCATTTCGTTATAAAATGTTTGAAAACTAGGGGCTGCTAAATAGCCTTCTGATCGTTTATCGAGCATAACGCCGCGGCGGTTTAATACAATACCGTACGGTGGGCGCATTGGGATGTTAGAGTCCCATACTTGATCAAGGTAGCCACGTAAAACGGTTAGGCGCTCAGGATCAAAAAATTGAAACTGAAACATATCAGGTGCCACTTCCTCTAAAAGCGCTTTTACTAAATGCTCTTTAGATGGATTTTCCCATGCTTGTTGTATGGCTTCGCGTAAATTTTTATCGAGTAACGAATCGTCTAGCGTAAAGGTAGACGCGTCAACTTCGCTTGCTTCCCATTCTTTCCACGCGTCTGAAATTAGGTCGTCGTTGCTTGCCCAAAACTGCTGTACCGAGTGATCACGGTTTAACATTTCTTGGCGTGTTGGTAAATCTAGAGCACGGGCTAATTGTAATTGTTTGGTTTTCATACGATGTAACTCCAGTTATTTAATACAGGTTTAACAATCTAGGAGTTAAGTTTATTGTAGAGTTAAATATTAATAAACTGGACAATAAAATAAACAGTATTAATAAAAAATTAATAATAGCATCGTTTAATGCCTTTTTAAGCGTTAAAAAGGCTGCATTAAATGCAGCCTTTAATTTTAATGCGTAACTCTGTCGCCCCAAATATCTTCTAGGCGACTGTCTCGTCCGCATCGCCAGCGATAAGTGTTATAACGGATAGGGTTATTTTTGTAGTAATCTTGATGGTAACTTTCTTTTCCTTTGATAGGGTAGAACACCGTTGTATTTAAAATTGGCGTAACAACGGTTTGACTAGGAAACTCTTTAATAACACGTTGTTTGGATTGCTCTGCTAATTTACGTTCTTCTTCATTAGCAACAAATATAGCACTGCGATAACTGGGGCCTTTGTCGCAAAATTGGCCTTTCGGATCAAAAGGGTCAATATTAACCCAATAATGATTGAGTATGTCTTGATAGCTTACAATGCTAGGTTTATAGGTAATTTCAACCGCTTCATAGTGTCCTTTATGATTACCATTATATGTAGGGTTTTTAATTTTACCCCCCGTAAAGCCAGATATTACGTCGGTTACGCCTTCAAGTTTCTCAAAGTCTGATTCCATACACCAAAAGCAACCCCCTGCAAGCACTGCTTTTTTTGTCTCTTCTGCGTAAGAGAGTGTGCTAAATAAAACGAGGGTAGACGCTAACGTTAATGAGAGTGTTTTTTTCATAAAAATATCCACCTTTATAATTAATTTAACTATACGTTTAATTAGACCTATCAAGTACAAAAGGTATTTCATATTTTTATCTAACAAATTTGGTTTTGGTCAAAAGTGTCTAATTTATATTTTAATACTATGTATTCCACTAAAAACGCAGTTGAAAAGTTTAACCGTGTTGATTAAGGTTAATTCATTGATGATGTAAATTACCTGGTGTTAGATGAACCAATTAACTGAGGAATCAATTAGCTGCCCGTATTGCGGTGAAGTTATAGAGGTATTACTAGATGCTGCAGATATTGATGAACAATACATAGAAGACTGCCAAGTATGCTGTAAGCCTATTTCGTTTGTTGTATTTGAAGACGACGGCGAGCTAAAGGTAAATGTATACAGTGAAGACGATACATTTTAAATTGGCGTAAATTATAAAAAAGGCTGCATAACTGCAGCCTTTTTTATTGATGGGGCGTTACTTATTTTGTTCTCGAGCTAGCTGGTTAGGGAGTAGCTCTTCTACTATTTCGCGAGCGGGAAGCGTGTAACGTGTGCCATCAAACATGACTGAGGTAAACTCATTTATATTAGTAATGCCGGTTAGGGTCCAGCCCTCGCCGCGCTTAGGACAATACACTGTTGTGGTAGGTTGTATTACTTTAAATTCGTCACTCATACTTGTGTGCTCGTTATATAATGCTTGTTAATGCACTATGGTAAGTTAATAATGCAGGTTCATAAAGTGCTATTTGCCCTGTATTTAAATCATGTTTGAAAAAATAAATACGCCTCGTATATCGCTGCGTTTAATATCTCATAAAGATGTAACTAGTTTACATGCTATTTTAAATAATCCTCTTGTTAGCCAGTTTAATGACTACACAACACCCATTAGCAAAAGTGATATCAAACAATTAATACAAAATGATATTAGCGGCTATTATGAGGGAGAGGTTATACGCTTTACGATTACCCAGAATACCCTCAATAAAGTAATAGGTAGTTGTGGTCTGTATAAAATTAATAAAGAAGCAAGAACCGCATTTTTGGGTTTTGAATTAGATCCTGAATTTTGGCAACAAGGCTACATGAAAGAAACGCTGAAAACTTTAATCCCAAAGCTTGTTATGCATTACGAGTTAATAATGCTTTACGCAGAGGTTAACAAAGCTAATACAGCTTCGTGCAAGTTGCTTGAGGGACTAGGGTTTACTAATAACGAAAATATTTGGTTTTGTAGTCTTAAAAATAATTAGTAAAAAGAGAGATACATGTCGTTAAAAATTAATAAAAACTATCTAATTAACCTCGTATTAGCTGTCATTACGTTAAGCTTACTTATTTTAGGCGGCCGCTACTACAATCATTATGTATCGGCTTATACAGACATTACACTTGATTCAAAAATTTTAAATGAATCGCGTAAGGTATTTATTAGGCTACCCGTTAACTACGATACCAATAAAGTTTATTCGTTAATAATAAAAACCGATGGTAACTTTAACCTAGATACGTGGAATGAAACATTAGCGTCTTTCTCAAACAAAGGACAGGCCGAACAAGCTATATTGGTATCAATCCCTAACTTGTTTTTTACGGCTACTCGAAATCGTGATTTGGTACCTCCTTATGCTCGCCAAGACGTTAATACCCAAGCGCCTGCAACAAACAATATAGAACCCAACGGAGAAGCAGATAAGTTTTTACAGTTTATAGAATTAGAATTATTACCTTATTTGACTAATCGATTTAAATTAAACAATAACCGTATTTTAAGTGGGTTTTCTGCTGGTGGCAGTTTTGTGCTTTATACGCTTCATGCTAAACCGGATCTCTTTAATGGCTATTTTGCATTTAGTCCTGCCGCCTGGTATGACGATATGACGGTAGTAAACAAAGTTGACTCGTTTTTAAAGGCGTCGAATAAAATGTTTAAAAAGCCAACGTATTTGTTTTTATCGGTAGGTGAGGAAGAGCATCCACTTATGTTAGAGGCGTATAGTAATTTAGAACAAGCATTAAAGGCCAGCCCTAACGAGCACTTAAAGTGGGAATCTATTATTAATCCCAATGCGGAACATAACGATAATCCAAGACTAAGTGTTGCAGATGCGTTAGGTGGATATCAAAAGTTTTTAAATAAAGGGCCTTAATATGTTGCTAAACCAAACGTTGTAAACAGCCTACAAAATATATATTCAGATTTGCTTTAAGTAACTTTATGTAAATCCAGCAAAGAACACATCATACAATATATGGTAAAAGGTAATCTTAGCAGGTGATTGTATATGAAGATAATAAGCAAGAGTGAGGTTAGGGCAGAGCGCCCTAAGTCACTAGAGCGCGAAAGGGTAATTGCTTTCTACAATTGATATCTAAATCCAAATGCAATGCCGTCATCTTCCGATAGTTCCATTTGAGCTTGCTGATCTTTATCATTGCTTTCAAAGTCACTAAAATCTTTACGTGCTTCTATATACGCAATTGTGTCTTCGTCAATTAAATAATGAACACCAATAACAGTAAATTGACGTTTAAATACATCGTTCGGATCGGTATTAAAGTTTGGCTGAATAACGTAATCATCGCCTGCATCAAATACGTTGTAGGCAATAAAAGGGCGAACATCGTTATCAAAGCGGTACGATGCAAATGTTTCTATACCTATTCCGTCTTTAATTAAGCGACCCAGATTATCTGTGTCATGATTTTTGTTTTTATTAATATTAGCTGCAAAATAAAGACCTTTTTGATCGACGCGACCCCACATAATGCCTGCACCATATATTAGGTCTTCAACATTTTGTGTGGTGCCATCACCGTAAGTTAAATCAAACTCGCCTCGGTTTACACCGGCTGTAAGCGTTAACATGTCAGTAGGGGTATAAGTAACCGAAGCACCAAAGGTGTAGTTAAATTCTACTTGTTGGGCAGCTGTATTGCCTGCATTCCAAAGCGTTTCGCATTCTTGTTCTGTAATGTCACTAACGTCACAGGTATAAAACTCGCTGTTTTTGAGCTGTGCTTGCAGTGTAAAACTTAAGTCATTGTAGCTACTACGATATTGAATAAGTTTATCGCCTCGGCCCGTACCGTTTACTGCGCCATCGTCTTTATTATAGGTATAAACACCCGCTGCATTACCATCCCATACAAAGCTGTTATTTGTGCCATAAACAACGTCGTACCATGCACCCCATTGCTTACCAATTGTAATTTGGCCGTATTTATCATGCGAAAGGCCGGCATAACCTAAACGGTTATATAAAAATTCATCCTGAATTGATTCAAAGCGATTGTTGTAAATAATATCGCTACTACCTACAGGGTTTACACCCCATTCAACTAGTCCTAGGGCTTTCCAGCCTTGCTTAAGTTTTCGGTCAATTTTAAAATTTATACGTGATGTACCGTTCACGACTTCAGTTTGGTTTTGCGTATTTATTACTCTTACGTCTATAAAACCACCTACACTCATTGAATTGCGTTCGTCCGTGTATATGTTTACTTCAGAGAATACTGAAGGGCTAACCATTATTGCTATTAGCATTGATGTTAGTTTCAATTTCATTGTGTGTTTCCTTGTTTGCGATGTGGTCAATCATAAGTGCAGGGCACACTAGCAAACACTTTTGTTTGTCAAAAGTGAAAAAACATCATCGAAATTTTATACATAATAGGTAGACATTCACGCTGAGTTAATTGTGTTTTTAAGTTGTTATGAATGTGTATTTTTATAGTAAATACACAAGTAGTTTGAAAATTTACAACCTTAAAAACATTTAATTATTGTGATGATTTTTCAAGTTAGCTATTAATTATGTTTCTAGTATAAAAACTCTAATTCTTATGTTTTTCAATTAAATAGCATAACCTTACTTAATTTTTAAAAATTTATATGAGCATGGCTTTTAAGCCTTAAATTTAATATTAACCATAAGGTAAATACGAAAATAAAATAAGAAATCTATACTCTTAATCATTAAGTTTTGGTGCTTGGTAAGTTTGATTTGTGATAGAAAAATAGGCCATTTTGGTTTAAACTGCGCGCAATTTAAATACATCCTGTCTCCCTTGGAGGGTAGCGCTATTATTAGTACAGCTAACATCACCATGCAATTTGGTGCTAAACCGTTATTTGAAAATATCTCAGCAAAATTTGGCGAAGGAAACCGTTACGGTTTAATTGGTGCAAATGGTTGTGGTAAATCAACATTTATGAAAATACTCAGTGGTGAACTGGAGCCATCTTCGGGTAACGTAAGCACTGATCCAAATGAGCGTGTTGCTAAACTAAATCAAGACCAGTTTGCTTACGAAGAATACTCTGTAATTGATACTGTGATCATGGGTCACAAAGAGTTATGGGCTATTAAACAAGAACGTGATCGTATTTATTCTTTACCTGAAATGAGTGAAGAAGACGGTATGAAAGTAGCCGATCTTGAAACTGAATTTGCTGAAATGGATGGTTACTCAGCCGAGTCTAAAGCGGGTGAGCTTTTATTAGGTGTTGGTATTGCTACTGAGCAGCACTATGGTCCTATGTCTGAAATTGCACCGGGTTTTAAACTGCGAGTGTTACTTGCACAGGTTCTGTTTTCTGACCCTGATATTATGCTACTTGATGAGCCTACCAATAACTTGGACATTTACACCATCAAGTGGTTAGAAGATGTATTGAATCAGCGCGATTGTACTATGATCATCATCTCGCATGACCGTCACTTCTTAAACTCTGTGTGTACACACATGGCCGACATAGATTACGGTGAGCTACGCATTTATCCTGGTAACTACGACGAATACATGTTTGCAGCAACGCAAGCACGTGAACGCCTATTAAGTGAAAATGCAAAGAAGAAAAGTCAAATTGCCGAGCTCCAGCAGTTTGTATCACGCTTCTCGGCGAATGCTTCAAAAGCTAAGCAAGCCACATCGCGTGCTAAGCGTATCGATAAAATTCAGTTAGACGAAGTAAAAGCATCATCTCGTCAAACACCGTTTATTCGTTTTGACCAAGAAAAACAGCTGTTCCGTAACGCGCTAGAAATGACAAGTATCAGCCAAGGTTTTGAAGACAATACTTTATTCTCAGGCCTTGAAGGTTTAGTAGAAGTTGGCGAACGTATTGCCATAATTGGTGAAAACGGCGTAGGTAAAACAACGTTACTTAACACGTTAGCAGGTAAACTTGCACCAAAGGCAGGTGAATTTAAGTGGTCTGAAAACGCTAACATTGGCTACTATGCGCAAGACCACGCTGACGAATTCGAAAAAGACATGAACTTGTTTGAGTGGATGGAGCAATGGCAGCAAGAAGGCGACGATGAACAAGTTGTTCGTAGTTTCTTAGGACGTATGTTGTTTTCACAGAACGATATTAAAAAGTCGGTAAAAGTAATATCAGGTGGTGAGCAAGGCCGTATGTTGTTTGGCAAAATTATGATGCATAAACCAAACATACTTTTAATGGATGAGCCAACCAACCACATGGATATGGAATCGATTGAAGCACTAAACTTAGCGCTTGAAGCATACGAAGGCACTTTACTTTTTGTATCGCATGACCGCCAGTTTGTTTCTTCTGTTGCAACCCGTATATGGGAAATTAAAGACGGTAAAATAATCGACTTTAGAGGTAATTACTCTGAGTACCTAGCAAGTAAAGAAGCGTAATTACGTTGTAATTTCAGATTTACAAAAAGCCATGTTTAACATGGCTTTTTTTGTTTTTGTTGCGTGTTAATTATTTATAAAAAATTAGCCTTTAATCTTCATTTAATACCATTCGAACCTCGCAAATTAAACGTGTTTGGGTATAATACCCGCCTAAAACCGGACATAAGTCCGCTATTTTAAAATACATTACTGAGGAGTATTTATGACTGTTGGCATTATTATGGGTTCTAAGTCAGATTGGCCAACCATGGAACACGCTGCACTGATGCTAGAGCAGTTTGGTATTAAGTACGAAACCAAAGTTGTATCTGCACACCGCACTCCTCAATTACTTGCTGATTATGCAAGCTCTGCTGCAGAACGTGGAATTAAAGTTATTATTGCGGGCGCAGGTGGCGCAGCCCATTTACCGGGTATGGCAGCGGCTTTTACATCTGTTCCTGTTTTAGGCGTTCCTGTGAAATCAAAGGCATTAAATGGTGTTGATTCTCTATTGTCAATTTGCCAAATGCCAAAAGGGGTAGCAGTAGGTACCTTAGCAATTGGTGAACCAGGTGCTGCAAACGCAGGCTTATTAGCCGCACAAATTTTAGGGTGCCATAACCCCGACATTTTTGAAAAAATCGAAGCGTTTCGTAAAAATCAAACAGACACAATATTAGCCAACCCAAACCCTGCAGAGTAACAATGAATATTTTAATTTTAGGTGCCGGACAACTTGCACGTATGATGAGCCTTGCAGGCGCACCGCTTAATTTGAATGTAGTTGCCTACGATGTGGGAACTAAACAAATTAAGCACCCGCTAACGGGTGAGATTTACACAACTACACTTGAACAAGCTATTAGCGACGCTGATGCAATCACGGCAGAATTTGAGCATATTCCTGATGATGTATTAACGCTATGTTGCAACAGTAATAAGTTTTATCCGGGTAAAGCCGCGATTAAAACGGGTGGCGATAGAGCACTAGAAAAAGCGTTACTTAACAAAACCGGTGTTGAATGCGCGCCTTATCAGTTAATTACAGAAAAAGTACATTTGGAGTTGGCCGCTAAAAACCTGGGTAAGCCACTTGTTATAAAAACCTGCCAAGCAGGGTACGATGGTAAAGGGCAGTGGCGTTTAAAATCTGATGATCAAATTGATGAAATTTGGTCTGAAATGGCTGAGTTTATAGCATCGGGAACACAAGATGCACCGCATACTATTATTGCTGAAAAAATGATCCCGTTTGACCGAGAAGTGTCGATTATTGGCGCACGAGATAATCACGGTAATGTTGCAATTTACCCATTAACAGAAAACGAGCACACCAACGGTGTGTTAACACTGTCGGTTGCGGGTAAAAATAACCAAAATGTTGAAGCTCAAGCAAACGATGCATTTACAAAAATTGCAAACGAACTTAACTATGTAGGTGTATTGGCCATTGAGTTTTTTGATGTAATGGGCACGCTATTAGTTAATGAAATTGCACCGCGTGTACATAATTCAGGTCATTGGACTCAGCAAGGTTGCCATTGTTCGCAATTTGAAAATCATATGCGTGCCGTTGCAGGTTTACCACTTGGTAATACTGAGCTTAAACATATTACGGCTATGATCAATGTACTCGGACAAGCAAGTATCCCTGCTGAGGTACTTACATTACCCGACGTGACAAGTCATTGGTACGGTAAAACGGCGAAGCCAGGTCGTAAAATGGGTCATATAAATGTATCGGCTCATAATATGAATGACCTGTCAGATAAGTTAAGCCAATTAACTGATTATTTACCAGAACACGATTACCCGGGAATTTTAAAAACGGCAGAAAAGCTTATTCTAAGTTAGGGTTGGTTTTTTGAATGGCTAAAGCTTTATGGTCCAGTAGGTTATGATTAGGGAAGCCTTCTTACTGTTTTGCACATGGATGTTATTTAGGGATTGAGCAGATCTTAGAAGCAGTTACTGTCCGACTAGTTCAAAACTATACGAATAAAAAATGAAATAATAAAAGCCGAGTAAACTCGGCTTTTTTTTGCTTGAAAAAACAAAAACAGGTTACATTATTAAATAATCAAAATTGCTTTTCTATAAGTAGGATAATTAAATGAAATTTGATCTAACGTTTGGTGCGTTGCTAACAGCTGCTTCATTGAGTCTCAATGCGTACGCAACCGATACAATTCGTGTTGCAACGTTTAATGTAAGTATGGATGCCACAAATTACACCGCCAAAGGCGAGCCTATTAAAAGTGATGCCTTAGTCAACGCGCTTACCTCAAACACACAACAGATTAAAAATATTGCAGAAATTATTCAGCGCGTTCGCCCTGATATTATTTTACTGAACGAATTTGATTTTGTTCCTAAAGAGCAAGGTATTGATTACTTTAAAACGCATTACTTAGCCGTAAGCCAAAACAAGCAAAAAGCCATAGATTATCCTTATTCTTATATAGCCCCCGTCAATACTGGACTTGCGACTGAGTTTGACCTAGATAACGATGGTAAAAAAAATAAAGTAATGGGTGATGCCCAAGGCTTTGGCTTTTTTGAAGGGCATTATAGTATGGCCATATTATCGAAATACCCAATTGATTTTGACAAAATCAGAACGCTTCAAACTTTTAAATACAAAGATATGCCTAATGCAAAAATGCCGTTAATGCCAAAAACAGGCGAGAATTGGTATAACGCTAAAGAGTGGCAAGCTCTTAGGTTAAGTTCTAAATCGTTTTGGGATGTACCCGTTGTTATTGATAATAAA
This sequence comes from Pseudoalteromonas sp. APM04, assembly GCF_022809815.1. NCBI lineage: Bacteria > Pseudomonadati > Pseudomonadota > Gammaproteobacteria > Alteromonadales > Pseudoalteromonadaceae > Pseudoalteromonas > Pseudoalteromonas sp. APM04. The sequence continues at coordinate 1,762,958 of NZ_CP094441.1, read as the reverse complement.
GCAGTGCATATATTGGCGTCTCACCCTACGCCTCCTGTGTTTGACGGCGAAGAAGATAGAAATGGTAAACGTAATCATGACGAAATTAGATTAATTGCTGACTACGTAGCCAATGCAGAGTACCTATATGATGATAATGGCAACAAAGGTGGGCTAGATGCTCAGTCACGTTTTGTTATTTTAGGGGATTTAAACGCAGCACCAGAAGGTGATAAAGCGCGTTTAGAAACAACAGATCAATTGCTAAAAAATCCATTAATTAATGCACAGTTTGTACCTAAAAGTGCAGGCGCTAAACAGCAATATGAACTTGCCTATGCACAACACTTTACTGCCAATTGGCAAGCACGAGTAGACTATGTATTGCCATCAACTTACGGTTTAGATATTAAAGAAGGTGGGGTATTTTGGCCAGTTAAATCAGACGAACAATATCGCTTAATTAAAGATAGAAGTGCATCAAGCGATCATCGCCTAGTATGGTTAGATTTAGTGATTAAATAATTAAGGCTTAAGTAAACTGAGCTTTACCCTGTTAAATGGCTATTTATCTTAAAAAATTGCATTAACTTTAGTGCTTCTGCTTAAATACCCGTTAATTATAATAACGGTATAGAAGCACTATGATTTTTAATTTTTCTTCATCTAAAACGTTAGTAGCATTAGCTGTTGCCTCAAGCGTAATGCTTGCGGGTTGTAGTGCAACTGCAAACACAGCCTCTACAAATAATGTTTTGGAAAAAAACAAAGTTGAAGCGGTGGTTAGTACACCTGCCGATGTTGGTTCAAAAAAAATAACTTTAAAACAAGCAATGGCCGATCCTGATTGGATAGGCAACCAACCACAAAATGCCTTTTGGGCTGCTGATTCAGCAACAATTATTTATTCTCAAAAGCAACAAGGTAGCACATTACGTGACTTATTTAGCCAGTCTGTAACGTCACAAACCGCAGAACAAATAGCATTAAATAAACTACATACACTGGGTGCTAGAAACGCGGTTTATTCAAACGACAAAGCTCTGCAAGCCTACGTTTTTAAAGGCAATGTGTTTGTAAAAAATATTAAAACTAACACACTGCGCCAAATAACCCATAGCACAGCTAACGAATCTAATCCGCAGTTTTTAAACGATGGTACATTGGCTTATCGCCAAGGAAATATATTTTTTAAAGTTGATTTAGTAACGGGGTTAACACAAGAAATTGCTAACTTAAAACTTGCTGATAAACCAAAAGGAATTAGCGAGCCAAGTTCGTACATTGCAAAAGAGCAGCATAAGCTTATTGAATACATTGCTCTTGAACACAAAAATAAAAAAGACCAACACGCACGTAACGCGCAAATAAACGAACTAAATAGCTCTGTAGCAAATACAAGTTATTATTTAGGCAAAGATAATAAAGTTGATAACGTAGAACTTTCACCCAATGGAGATGCGTTACTAGTTGTCGTAAAAAAACAATCAAGTTGGCGAAGTGACACCGATATAATGCCACATTATGTGACTGACGACGCCACCATAGCACCTAAAAAAGTTCGCCGTCGCATAGCTGATGCAAAAGAAGAAACATCGCAAGTTATATATATTAATTTAAATGATAAGACACAAAACACACTAGCGTTTGATTCGCTGCCAGGTTTTGATGAAGATGTATTAGCAAGTGTAAAGCAAGAAAATTATGCACGATTAGGTAAAACCTACGAATCAAAGAACTCACCACGCGCTATTAATTTGATCACAAATTGGGGATTAGGACAAAGCCCAATAGTTTGGAATAACGATGGTTCGCAAGTTGCTATTATGCTTGAAGCGTGGGACAACAAAGATCGCTGGATTGCGACCGTAGATTTTGAAAACAATAAACTGGTGTCGCAGCATCGTTTACATGACGACGCATGGATCGCTTATGCATTTAATAATTTTGGCTGGTTGAATAACGAAAACACGCTTTATTACCTTTCAGAAGAGTCTGGGTACAGCCAGCTTTATAAAAAACCATTAAACGGTAACGCCATTGCGTTAACTCAGGGTGAGTTTGAGGTATCAAACCCAACAGTTACAAGCGATGATTCTGCTATTTATTACAAAGCTAATGTTGAACACCCTGGTCTATACGAAATTTTCCGTGTAGATCCACAAACAGCTAAAAGTGAAAAAATTACTGATCTAAATGGCATGACCGACTACACGTTAAGTCCAGATGAAGAAAGATTACTGCTTGTTCATTCAAAAGTTACCATGCCTAGCGAGTTATATATTGCGGATGCTAAAGCAAATGCAACGCCAACACGTTTAACTAATACAGTATCAAGCACTTTTTTATCTAAAAAGTTAACTGCACCGAAAATAGTTGCAGTGCCGTCTAGCCATACTGATACGCCAATATATGCCAAGGTATACTACCCAGCTGATTACGTAGAAGGCGAAGGTGGTAAAACACGTAAAGCGGTTATTTTTAATCACGGTGCAGGTTATTTACAAAACTCACATATGGGTTGGTCTGTGTACTTTAGAGAGTTTATGTTTCATTCATTATTGGCTGATGAAGGTTACGTGGTAATGGATATGGACTACCGTGCATCTAAAGGGTATGGCCGCGACTGGCGTACAGCTATTTATCGTCAAATGGGCACACCAGAAACGCAAGATTTAGCTGATGGTGTTAAATGGATGGCTGAAAATGCTAACGTCGACACGCAAGCAGTAGGCACCTACGGTGGTTCTTATGGTGGCTTTATGACCTTTATGGCATTATTTACTGCACCAGAGTTGTTTCAATCAGGTGCAGCACTTCGCCCGGTAACTGATTGGGCACACTACAATACTGCTTATACTGGCAATATTTTAAACCATCCAGATGTAGATCCCATTGCATACGAACGTAGCTCACCTATTTACTTTGCAGAAGGTTTAAATAAGCCACTATTGATCAATGCACCAATGGTAGACGATAACGTATTTTTTCAAGATTCAGTTCGCTTAGTTCAGCGTTTAATTGAGCTTGAAAAAGAGAACTTTGAAACGGCTATCTTCCCAGTTGAACCACATGGTTTTGTGCAACCGTCAAGTTGGTTAGATGAATACCGCCGTATTTATAAACTATTTAAAGACACCCTTTAAATAAACAATGTAAAACGCCACTTTGGTTAAAGTGGCGTTTTTATTTAACCTTTGGCTCTATTTTTATAATATTTAATAACAAGCTCGATGCCTAACAATGATCCACCAATAGCGCCAATTAAATGAGCATCTATTGCAACGGTCGAATTAATAAGCTCGCCAATATCTGCACTTGGACCACTCAATTGCTCATATGCTATTTTTACCCACACACCGATGAATAATAAATAGCCCGATTTAAGCCCTTGTGTAATATCTTTTACTGCGCCCCAAATAATAACACCGTGTAACAGCGCGCTTAAACCTGTATAGATATGTATGTCTGGGCAATAAAAATACACGCCTAAACCGCACCAAAGCGCTAAAGTGATTGTATTTAGAAAGTACCGGGTAGGGGTAGTATACTCACCATGTAATAACCAAATTAAAAAAATCCCGCTTATATTTAACCCCAAATGGGCCCAATTTGCGTGTACAAATTGGCTAGTAAAAATACGCCAAAGCTCACCTTTGTTAACTAATGTTCGGTTAAATTCTAGTAAATTATTTAAATCAAATGCAGCAAAAATAGTGCTAAAAAGTATCAATAATAAAGGTGGTAAAATATAACGAGGCTGTATAGGTAAATTAAGCATTTTATTGTATTTTTTTAGTATTAATTTTTGCATATTGTGCCCGTTTAACTTTAAGATGCCAATTACCTATTGTAATTAAGTGTTTTTAGTATTTTTTATGCATTTTAAACTTAACTCATTATTTGCTATCGGCTTAGGTGTGCTGTCTTTGCCGGTGCTGTCAAAAGAACCCACAAAAGTAGAAGTTCGCGAACCAGAAGCTACCACATCAATTAGTTCTAAGCAGATTGTTGTAGGTGACAAATACATGGTTGCCGCGGCAAATCCGTATGCATCTCAAGCGGGACAGCAAATATTAGCAAAAGGCGGCAGTGCAGTTGATGCAGCAATAGCCACTCAACTTGTTTTAACACTTGTTGAGCCTCAGTCATCGGGTATTGGTGGCGGTACATTTATGATGTACTACAACAAAGAAAATAATAAGTTAACCAGCTTTGATGGAAGAGAAACGGCCCCTAAAAATGCGAATGAAAATTTATTTTTAAATAAGCATGGCAAAGCGGTCAAATGGATTGAAGCCGTTGTAGGCGGTCGTTCTGTAGGCGTACCTGGTGTTCTACATGCCTTTGCAAATGCGCATAAGCACTATGGTTTATTACCTTGGGAACAGCTGTTTAAACCGGCTATTGAACTTGCTGAACAAGGGTTTGTTGTATCGCCTCGATTACATGGTTTGTTAGCTCGCCAGCTAAATCCAGGTGTTATGAGTATGCCAGTGATAAATGAATACTTTTACCCAAATGGTAAACTCATTGAGGCCGGTACCGTTAAAAAAAACCAGCCGCTTGCTGATTTATACAAAGCCATAGCTAATGAAGGCATTGATGCGTTTTATAAAGGTGAAAACGCAAAAAAAATGGTAAGTGCGGTACAAAATTCAAAAATTGCACCCGGTAAATTATCTCAGCAAGACCTTGCACAATACAAAAGCAAAGAACGCGATGCTGTTTGTATAAAATACCGTGTTTATAACGTATGTTCTATGGCACCACCAAGTAGTGGCGGTGTGGCTGTTTTACAAATACTAGGGTTACTAGAGCATACAAATATTTCTGCCTTAAAGCCTAACAGCGAACAAGCAATTCACTACTTCAGCCAAGCGTCGCGTATTGCCTTTGCCGATAGAAATGTATACATGGGTGACCCAGATTTTACTGAGGTACCAACTCAAGCGCTATTAAACAAAAGCTACATTAAATCACGCGCAACACTCATAACCGAAAAAGATCAGCATGCAGTTGCCGGTGACCCCGTTAACTACTTAAGTTATGCACAAGATGATTCGTATGAACTCCCTTCAACATCGCATGTCTCTATTGTTGATAGCTTTGGTAATGCAGTATCAATGACCAGCTCAATAGAAATGGCATTTGGCTCTACAGTTATGGTTAATGGTTATATTTTAAACAATCAGTTAACCGACTTCTCACTTTCTCCACGTAAAAACGGTAAGTTAGTTGCTAATCGTGTAGAGCCAGGAAAACGCCCGCGCAGTTCTATGTCACCGGTTATGGTTTTTAATGAAGATGGTAGCTTACGTTTAGTTGTAGGATCTCCTGGTGGTAGCCGCATTATTGACTACGTCGCTCAAGTAGTTGTTGGCGTTTTAGATTGGAATTTATCGGTGCAAGAAGCTATTAACTTGCCGCGTACTACTAATCGTAATGATTACACCAGCCTTGAAAAAGGCACCATTATTGAATCACTTGCACCAGCACTCACTTCACGTGGTCATAAAGTACGTGTGTTAGACCTAAATTCAGGTTTACATGGTGTTGAAGTGAAAAATAATAAGCTGTATGGCGCAGCCGATCCGCGCCGTGAGGGTGTTGCGTTGTCTGATTTAACTAACAATAACGCCACTTTCAAATTTTAAATTATGTATAATACAAACACGACCTATGTGCGTGTTTGTATTCTCAATGGTCTGACAAGTACTATGTTCATTGCATTTAAATTCTGAGCATTGATAATGACAGATCATAACTTAAGACTCCATTAAAGCCTGGAAATATGACAACAAATACTGATCCTAATTACTTATATATTCATCACTCTGGCCCTGGCCTTATTGAAACGCCATTACTAAACAAGGGCAGTGCGTTTAGTAAAAAAGAGCGCGAAAATTTTAACCTTGCAGGTTTACTTCCTCCACGCTTTGAAACCATCGAAGAGCAAGTTGAACGTTGTTATCAACAATACTCAAGTTTTACCGACAATTTAAATAAGCACATTTATTTACGTGCCATTCAAGATAACAACGAAACGCTTTATTACCGCTTAGTGCGCGATCATCTTGAAGAAATGATGCCAATTATTTACACCCCTACAGTGGGTGATGCCTGTGAAAAGTTTTCGGATATTTACCGTAGCGCACGTGGTTTATTTATTTCGTACGAAGACCGTTATCAAATTGACGACATTTTACGTAATGCCACAAAGGGTAAAGTAAAAGTCATTGTTGTGACCGACGGTGAACGTATATTAGGGCTAGGCGACCAAGGTATTGGCGGCATGGGGATACCTATTGGTAAATTGTCATTGTATACCGCGTGTGGTGGCATAAGCCCAGCATATACTTTGCCGGTCATGCTTGACGTAGGAACCAACAACGAAAAGCTTTTAAATGACCCTATGTATATGGGCGCACGCCATAAACGTATAGCTCAAGACGAGTACGATGAGTTTTTAGATCTATTTATTAAAGCGGTCAAACGCCGTTGGCCAAATGTATTGCTTCAATTTGAAGACTTTGCACAACCCAATGCCATGCCGCTTCTTAAGCGCTATCGTGAAGAAATTTGTAGCTTTAACGATGACATTCAAGGCACTGCATCAGTAACAGTTGGCTCTTTATTAGCTGCGTGTCGTGTTAAAGGCTCAACTCTTAGTCAACAAAAAGTTGTATTTGTTGGTGCAGGCTCTGCAGGTTGTGGTATTGCTGAGCAAATTATTAGCCAAATGGTATTTGAAGGTATCTCTGAAGAGCAAGCTCGTAGCCAAGTATTTATGGTTGACCGTTTTGGTCTGTTAACTAATGGCATGGAAGGGCTACGCGACTTCCAACAAGCTTTAGCGCAACCAACAGACGCGCTAAATGATTGGACTTACAGTGGTGAATACGCGTCATTGTTAGATGTAATGCATTGTGCAAAACCAGACATACTTATTGGTGTATCGGGTCAGCCAGGTTTGTTTACAGAGCAAGTTATTCGTGCCATGCATTCAACGTGTGAACAACCAATAATTTTCCCGTTAAGTAACCCGTCTAAACAGGTAGAAGCACACCCAGAAGACGTCATTAAATGGACTGATGGTAAAGCATTAGTTGCAACAGGTAGCCCGTTTGATCCCGTTGAATATAATGGTGAAACTTTCCCAATTCCACAGTGTAACAACAGTTATATTTTCCCTGGTATTGGTTTAGGCGTTATTGCAGCTAAGGCTACACGCATTACAGATGCCATGCTTAGCGTGTCGAGTGAAATGCTTGCTGAGTCTTCACCGCGAGCAAACAGCGGTAAAGGCAGTTTATTACCAGCATTAACAGAAATTGAAACGCTTAGTAAACGCATTGCATTTGCTATTGCTAAAAAAGCGATAGAAGAGGGTGTTGCATTGGAAATTTCTGACGATGCTCTGTGGGCAGCCATTGATAAAAATTATTGGTTACCAAAATACCGTAACTATAAACGTTGCAGCGTTTAAGTGGTATAAGTAATTTTATGTAACCCTGCGTTACAACACATAACAAAAAACAGGCGCTTGCCTGTTTTTTTATGCTTGTTCATTTATTGTTAACCCATTAGGCTCTTTAATAGAGCTAATGCAAATCCGCGATCATACTTAATTAAACAAATAAGTATAAAACAAAAAGGATTCTATGATGAACACACTAAAACTTTTTCTCGGCAGCGCCATAGCATTAAGCACACTTAGTTTGAATGCCTTTGCCAGCTCAACACCTGATTCACCACACATATATGTGAAAGGGCAAGCGACACTTACCACCATGCCAGATTATGCACAAATGAGTGTGGGTATCACTGAAGTAAATAAAGACCTAATAGCTGCAAAAAACAAAGCAGATATCACTATGGCAAAAGCCATCAAATTAGTAAAAAAGTTAGGCGTTAAAGACACTAATATCAACGCAGGGCAAATTAATATACACCGCGATACCCAATACAACCGCCAAACTGGACAGCAAGAATTTATCGGTTTCAAAATTACCCGAACACTAACGGTCAAACTTACTGATATAAGTAAATACCCTACGTTATTACAAAGTTTGGTTAATAACGGCATAAACCAAATTAACAATACCCAATTTTTAGCTAGCAACTATAACGAGCTTCATAAAAAAGCTCAAAAAATAGCAATACAAGATGCTAAAAAAGCGGCTAAAGAATTAAGCGACGACTTTGATGTATCGTTAAAAGGGTTATATAGTGCATCGTTGAGCCCACTTAATGTTCAAACTCAGCCCTATATGCGTGCAAAAGAAATGGTAATGGCGGATAGTGCACCCGGTAATTATGTACCGGATGCGTATCACAGTGGAGAAATTAAGGTAACAGCGTCTAGTTACGCTATTTATTACATTGAGTAGGATTTATTTTGGTGGTGCTCAAAATGTGCCACCAATTGACTACCTTGTTGTTCATTAATGCGTGTTATAGAATTTAGCATATTACAAATTTCGCGCCTGTCGTACTCGTTAGTCACATTCATGTTTATGTCATCAACAATAGCGAATAAATAATTAAATAAGCTTTCGCGTGCTTTTTCATTATCGTGCGCCACAAATAAAATATTTTTAAATGCTTCCAATACATTCGTCATTACGTAGGCGTCACCTTTTGCATAATGACGAAGCGGCGAAAAGTTATCATGTAGTAACTCGTCAAAACTGGTTTCATGTAAATATAAAAGCGGTTTTTTTTCACTGTGCTTAAACGAATAATTTATATCGTTAAGAGATAGGCGCTCAATTAGTAAAATACTCAGCATATCAATTGATTTAACAGCGGTACCTGGATCGTTAATACCAGGGCTCATTGCTTTTACCGCTATTTCAGATATTTGTGTTAAACCATAGCGGTAGTGGTCGCTAATGTACTCTTCTATATAAAAAATAAAGCAATCTAATATTTTTTCTAAGAGCTCTTCATCGTGGGTTATATCGACATTACATTTTAAAAATGGATAACCTTTTACTGTAAAATATCCTTGGTTAACAGAAATATATAAGTTTATATCGTGCTCTTTTAAAATTGCACACAGTTTATCAGTTTGCACACCCTTATAGTAACCCTCTGTTTTACTGCTTATGGAGTGCCATGTTGAAAAATCAGGAAACTCACTAACAGGGGCCTCTTTTTGTCTTTTAATGATCGCTTTAATTTCTTTTTTAGTCTGGCTAAACAAACCATTGAGGACATTATCGACTTGGATAGCGCGTGAAATAGAATGAATAAAAAATACAAATAACCCTAATGAAATCAAACCAAAAATTAAAGCAAATAAAACACCTATAGACGGAATTGCAGTACTGCCGCCTTCTAACTTATTAATATTTATAAGCATGATGATAGAGTAAATGATACTGCCTAAGTAAAAGCCGAGCACCATTTGATGAGACTTTCTAGTAATTAAACCGGGCACAACGCGAGGGGATAGACTTGCACTAGCCGAGTTTAAAACCACCATAACCATAGAAAAACTAAATACAGTCAATGAGATAATACTACCTGCAAGCGTACTTAAAATTGTTCGCGCATTTTCTGCGCTATCAACCAAAACCACTGAGATAAAAGACTTCAACTGCTCAACAGGGGCTAAATATTCAACCGACATTGTAATGATGGCAAAAAACAAAAAACCAACAGAAAGCACAGAAGGGTAAAAGCCAATGCTGTTTATCATTTCACGATAACTATCGGCCACTTTGCGAGGAACAAACATATAATCCCTATGATTGCGTATAAAAGATGGCTATCACCTTATCATAGTTGAACTTTAAACTTGTGATAAAGCCGTTAATTTATATGTTATTATCTGCACAGCTTAACACTGCGTATACTTAATGCGTTTAAAAAAACTAATAGGAACACACTGTGATTATTTCAACATATGCTGCATTACTCGCTTTTTTTTATATTTATTTAAGCTTTAATGTCATAAAAGTTCGCAGAGCAGAGCAAATATCATTAGGTGATAACGGTAATTCAGTTTTACAACGTGCAATTAGAGCACATGCAAACTTTATGGAATATGTACCTTTTGCCGTTATTTTATTATTTTTAGCTGAATACCAAGGTCTAGCCAGTCATTATTGTCACCTTCTAGGCGCATCTTTGTTAATTGGTCGATTTTTTCATAACCTAGGTATAGTAGAAAAAAACTTAAAGTATCGTCAAATAGGGACTGTAGCTACTTTTCTGGTTATGATAATAAGCGCGTTTGTTTTATTACTCACTCGTAATAGCTAATTAAAGTACAGTACATGACTAAAATATTTGTAATAGGCTTACCGAGAACTGGCACAACTAGTGTGTGCCACGCACTACTAGAATTAGGATTACCAACCGCACACACAGCATATACAAAAGCTAGTTTTGACAATGCACAAGCTATTGCCGACACCCCCATATTTACTGATTATAAAATGCTTGATAAGCATTACCCAGGGTCTAAGTTTATATATTTGGAAAGAGAAATTGATGTTTGGCTGCCATCCATCAGGCAATTACTCACACGTATGCATACTAATTTAACACGTACAGATGGCGGTTTTAATATTCATATAAAACGGTGTTACTTAGATGTTTTTTCTAATTTATCTCTCGAAAACATTAGTGGTGATAGTTACTTAGCGGACTGTTACAAGCGTCACCTAAATGCTGCACAGTATTATTTTGAAAAAAGACAAGCTGACTTTTTATCGATTGATATTGCAAAGGCGGGGAGTTATCAAAAAGTATGTGATTTTTTGAACATACAAAGTGATAAAACTGATTTTGATAAAATGAATATTGGCGGAAAAGTCACCGCATGGAACGATATTAAACACCCGTTAAAAATAGAGTCGACAGCAAAAGGGCGCATAGATAAACATTTACCTTACACCTCTCAACTGTAATTATCTAAATTAAGCCTTAAGAGCATTGCTTTACTAAAACCTATTGCGAGATTTTTATTTTCAAATACGTTAAAATTCCCGCATTATTTTTTAAGTAGTATTTATTATGTTTGAATTAAAATACCAAACGCCATTTGAATGGACCGAGGCTGTACTTGCCGACTTTAACACCTTTTTGCAAGATCATGCGGCTGCTGAAAAAAAAGCATCAGGTATGGCTATTTCAATGCTTTCTCATTACCCAGACAAGCGTAAACTTGTAAAAGCAATGACCGATTTAGCACTTGAAGAGCTTATTCATTTTAAACAAGTACTCAAGCTATTAACTGAACGCGACACAACACTGGGTGATGACCAAAAAGATCCGTACATAAAGCAAATTCGTGCTTTATTTAGACACGGACGTGATGGCTTTTTAATGGATAGGTTACTAGTTGGCGGTGTAATTGAAGCTCGTGGGCACGAACGTTTTTCATTAGTTGCGCAAGCATTACCTGAAGGTAAAGAAAAAGAGTTTTATGTAGCCATTGCTAAATCAGAAGAAAAGCACAAAAACTTATTTGTAGAGCTAGCCTACGAATACTTTGACAAAGAAGAAGTAGACGTGCGTTTAGAAGAGTTATTAGTTGCTGAGGCTGAAATTTGTAAAAGCATTCCATTTACAGCGGCGCTTCATTAATCTTATTTATTAAATTATAAAACGCAGGCATTTGCCAGCGTTTTTTTATGCCTAGGATTTATTTAAAATGCATAAATAACTATTGGTAGGGTGTTTATTACCTTTTTATTAAGCGATTAACTAGAACGAATAAATTAACAATTAAACACAATACTTAAGTGCTAAATATGCATATATGCAATTAACTTATTGAATATATGTATAAAGTTAAATATATCTGTAACATAAACTTGTTAGGTTTTTATCCTCATTTATACAGGGTAAAACAACAATGAAATCATTTATAAATATATCACTAACCTTAACAAGCTTATTACTAGCTTCAACTGCCAATGCTGCCAATTGCTTAGAAGGTTGTCCAACAGGATTAAACAACGGTAAAACAATTGAACGTAGTATTTATACTTTAAAAAATAACCGTTACACAAAATTTGCAGACTGGGTAGCATACCAAGTAACGCCCAATACAATGAGCGGGCCATCAAGATCAAGGAGTTGGAAATCAGACCCTGATTTATATTCCCATTATACGCTTGAACCCAGTGACTATACCGATGCATATGCAACAATTAATACTGACCGGGGGCATCAGGTTCCATTGGCATCTTTTAGTAATACAGCTGATTGGCGTTTAACAAATTTGCTTTCTAATATTACACCACAATCTTCAGCATTAAACCAAGGGCCATGGGTTAGGCTTGAAACAGCGGTAAGAAATCATGTTGATGATGGAAATAACTTATACGTAGTTACTGGTCCAATGTACGAATATTACTTTGCAGATTTACCACGAGCAAATGAAAACCATACTATACCAAGTGGTTATTTTAAAATTGTAATGAAGCAATCTGGTAACACCATTAAAGCATCAGCATTTATTATGCAGCAAAGTGCTGGCCGCAGAGATAATTTTTGTAATACCCAAGTAAGTATTGATGAAGTTGAAAGTAGAACTGGCATTAATGTTTTACCTAATTTAACGAGTAATCAGGCACAAACAATAGAATCATCCGTATTTGGTTTAGCAAGTGAGTTAGGCTGTAATTAAAATATCTACATGATTAGCGATATAAGTTTATGCCGTTAATCATGATTTAAAATAAATAATAGTGAAATAGAGCGTTTTATACGTTAAATAGATAAGCACTTTACCTTACTAAGTAATTAAAATACTGTATTTAACATAATATAAATTATAGGTAGTTAAATGTTGTTTAATAAGAGCGCATGAATGCACTCTTATTATGTCCAATACTAGACGGTATCGGACATTAGGTCGTTTTGTTCGCTATAAAATTTTGTAATACACAATGCAATGTTCAAATAACTCAATCAATGCTGAGTAAACGTTCTGCGGTATATTCGTTAGTGATTAAACCACTAATCATATTTGATCTTACAGCGCCTAGTATAGCCAACACTTTTTCTTCACCTGCAGCTATTGCATAAATTTGTTTGTTTTCATTTGTTACTAATGGCGTACTCGCAACGCGTTGGTTTACAGTGCAATCTAGCAATTTACCATTTTTATCATAAACCCAGCTGATCATTTCGCCAACGGCGCCTAAGTCTTGAAGCTCTTTTAACTCATTAGCGTCAACAAAACCATCTATGTGTAATGGTGACTTTTCACCTAAACTACCAATACCAACAAAAGTTACGTCTGCATTTTTAGCAAGCTTCAGGTTAGCAGTTATATTATGTTGTGCATGTAGTTGGTTTTTTTCTTCAATACTGCGCGGTAAAACTGGCAATGGCATCGGATAATGTTTTGCATTAGTGTGTTCAGCCATTCTAACTACAACATCGTAAGGCGAAGCCGAACCATCTAACGCCATGTTACCTAACATAGCCACTATTTTATGTTGTGGGCAATCAAGTATTGGTAGTTCATCAACAATAGCACGCAAAACTCTACCTGTTCCCATTGCCAATACTTTTGGCGTTTCTGATTTCAAATGGCGCTGTATCTCAGCGGCACCAGCTTGTGCAAGTCCAACTGTAGATGATGGTTCAGAAGGATCGCTTGGCACCACTTCACATGATGCTAAACCAAATCGGCTTTTTAATTTTTGTGCTAAATCCATACATTTGGCAATGGGGTGATCGAGTCTTACTTTTATTAGGCCTTGGCTAACTGATAAAGCAACCATTCGCTGTGCTGACTGACGAGATACATTAAGCTTTTTCGCTATTTCGTCTTGAGTTTGGCCGGCGACATAATATAACCACCCCGCTCTTGCTGCATCATCAAGTTTTCTTATTTCTGTGTTCGATAATTTTGCCACTTAAACCTCTGTAATTAAGGAGTAACTTGTGTTTGATATTATTAATGGCTTCAAACTTATGCTTTAATGCAAATATATCATTTATTTATATAATGCCGAAGCCAATAATGAGCTAATAACCAATACCTTAAAGTTAATTATGACTAAATATGGTATTGGCTCTACTGCTTTCAAACTTAGTTGCTAGCTTTAATCGTTACCCCGTTTTTATCAAACCTGTGTACTTTATTTTCTTGCGCAGTTAAAAATACAGAGTCACCGTATTGGAGCGAGCAATCACCGTCAGCTTTTACTGTCACTGTGCTGCCATTTGTAAGTGTTACATGTAAAAAGCTCTCAGACCCTAAGTGCTCAATTACCCCTACTTTACCTGACCACGTGCCTGTATCTTGCGATATTATAAAGTGCTCTGGACGAACACCTAAGCTTGACGCTCCATTAGTGTCACCATTTGGAATATCAATAAAGTTCATTTTTGGTGAACCAATAAAACCCGCCACAAATTTATTTACTGGGTGTTGATAAAGCTCCAATGGAGTACCTACTTGCTCGATAATACCGCCATTAAATACGGCAATTCTGTCGGCCATTGTCATTGCTTCAACTTGGTCGTGAGTTACATAAATCATTGTAGTGGCTAAGCTTTTATGCAGCTCTGAAATTTCAAGACGCATATTTACACGCAATGAAGCATCTAAATTTGATAGTGGCTCATCGAATAAAAATGCAGAGGGTTGTCTAACAATTGCGCGCCCTATTGCTACTCGTTGACGTTGACCACCTGATAGCTGTCCTGGTTTTCGATCTAGATAATCAGTTAAATTAAGAATTTTAGCGGCGTTAGCGATTTTAGTTTCTATTTCTGCAGCGCTTACTTTAGCGCGCTTAAGTGGAAAAGCAATGTTATTGCGAACGCTCATATGTGGGTACAACGCATAAGATTGGAACACCATTGCTAAGCCTCTTTTAGCAGGTGGTGTATGTGTTGCATCTTGCCCATCTATTTCAATATTTCCGCTTGTTGTGTCTTCAAGCCCCGCAATCATGCGTAGTAATGTTGATTTACCACAGCCTGATGGCCCAACGAAAACAATAAATTCACCGTCTTTAATTTCTAAATCTAACGGTTTAATAACGTTTACGTCGTCAAAGTTTTTAGTGACTTGTTTTAGTGTGATGCTGCCCATGTGTGTTCTCCTACTTTACTGCGCCAAAGCTTAAGCCGCGCACTAATTGTTTTTGACTAAACCAACCAAGAATTAAAATTGGCACAATGGCCATGGCAGATGCTGCCGATAATTTGGCGTAAAATAACCCTTCAGGGCTTGAATAACTGGCTATAAATGCAGTTAATGGAGCAGCATTTGCTGCGGTTAATATTAAAGTCCAAAATGCCTCGTTCCAGGCTAAAATTACATTTAATAATAATGTTGAAGCAATGCCAGGTAAGGCTATAGGCAGTAATACATGAAATATTTCTTCGCCAATCGTTGCACCATCCATGCGTGAAGCTTCTAATATTTCACCCGGTATTTCTCTGAAGTAGGTATAAAGCATCCAGATCATAATTGGTAAATTTATAAGGGTCATGACGATAACTAAACCTAGTTTTGTATCGAGTAAACCGAAGTCGCGAAATAATAAGTAAATAGGTATTAGCACCCCTACCGGCGGTAGCATTTTGGTCGAAAGCATCCACATTAGTAAATTTTTTGTTTTTTTACTTTGAACAAAAGCCATAGACCATGCAGCCGGAACAGCGATTAATAAACCTAATAAACTTGACCCTAATGAAATAACAACCGAATTCCAAAAATGCGTAAAGTATGGTGAGCGTGATAATACATCTGAGTAATTTATTAGCGTCCACTCGAATGCAAACAAAGTGGGTGTAGCTGATATAGCCTCAGATTCTGTTTTAAAACTTGTGATCAACGTCCATAAAATAGGGAAGAAAATCATTGAACTGACTGTCCATGCCGCTATGGTATAAATAAGTGTTGAACGTGTGTTATTTTTAATACTCATTTTACCCCTCCAAGTTTTTGCCAATTAAGCGCATTAAAAATATTGCTACTATATTTGCAATGATCACGGCAACAATGCCACCTGCCGAACCACCACCTACATCAAATTGCAGTAATGATTGGGTATAAATTAAATAAGTAATATTTGTTGATGAATAACCTGGTCCACCGCTTGTTGTAACCAATATTTCAGCAAATATAGAGAGTAAAAAGATGGTTTCAATTAATATCACCGCAGTCACTGCGCGAGATAAATGAGGTAAAACAATATAGAAAAACTTACTAAATGGGCCTGCGCCATCTAAATCAGCGGCTTCTAGTTGTTCGCGGTCTAGTGATTGAATAGCTGTAAGCAAAATCAGTGCTGCAAATGGTAACCACTGCCAAGACACAATTATAATGATTGAAAATAACGGCATTTGAGCAAAAAAGTCTATTGGCTCAAAGCCTAACCAAATTGCAAAGTGAGCAAACAAACCATTTACAGGGTTCATAAGCATGTTTTTCCACACTAAGGCTGAAACCGTTGGCATAACAAAAAATGGCGCAAGTACCATGATACGAACGTAATTACGTCCCCATATTGCTTGGTCTAATAAAATAGACAAACCTATACCACCACAAATGGTAATGAGTAACACGCCAGTAACTAAATAAAGCGTGTTAAAAAAAGATTCAAAAAACGCTGGATCAGTTAGAAAAAACTCATAGTTTAAAAAACCTACAAATTCTTTATCTCCAGGAACCAATAAATTGTAATCAATGAATGAAAAATACAATGTCATACACAGCGGAACAATCATCCAAG
Organism: Pseudoalteromonas sp. APM04; assembly: GCF_022809815.1. Taxonomy (NCBI): domain Bacteria; kingdom Pseudomonadati; phylum Pseudomonadota; class Gammaproteobacteria; order Alteromonadales; family Pseudoalteromonadaceae; genus Pseudoalteromonas; species Pseudoalteromonas sp. APM04. The sequence continues at coordinate 1,746,252 of NZ_CP094441.1, read as the reverse complement.
CGAGTAACAATGTTACGCTAGGAAGAAGCATGAACCGAGCAAGCGTACGCGAGTTAGTTGTTGCCATAACGGTGACCTTAAAAAAGCCAATTCTATTTACTCACTATTAAGTGAAAATCAGAAACCCTTAATAATATGTAAAATCATAAATAGAACTGACATAAAATACAGGGCAAGTTGAGAGCTTGCCCACCTATAATTGATACTACTTAGGGTAACGGGCTTTGCGCATGGCTCTTTCAACTAAACGTTGAGATGAGCTTAACGCTTGTTTAACGGTCATTTGCCCAGTTAAAGCGGCTGAAAATTGTTGCCCTACTGCTGTTCCTATCCCTTGAAACTCCGGAATAGCAACAAACTGAATACCAACATAAGGAACAGGTTTTACGGTTGGGTTTTTAGGATCTGCGGTTTCGATTGAATCTAATGTTATTTGAGCAAAAGGCGCTGCTTCCATATACTGAGAGTTAATGTATAAAGATTTACGAGTACCTGGTGGCACTTTTGCCCAGCCTTTTTTATCGGCTACAAGTTGAGTATATTCTTTAGATGTTGCCCAGCTGATAAATTTCATTGCAGCATCTTGTTTTTTACTGCTTGAAGGAATGGCTAGTGTCCACGACCATAACCAATTACCACGTTTACCTAGCCCGTTGTCTGGTGCGAGTGCAAAACCAACTTTATCGGCTACTTCAGAATCTGTTTTGTTTGTAACAAATGCGCCAGCTACTGTTGCATCAATCCATATACCACACTTACCGGTTTGAAATAATGCTAGATTTTCGTTAAAGCCATTAGCTGACGAACCCGCAGGACCTGATTCATTCATAACATCAACATAGTACTGAAGAGTTTTTTCCCATTCAGGTGTACTGAACTGAGGCTTCCAGTTTTCGTCAAACCAACGTGCACCGAATGAGTTAGCCATTGATGTAATAAGTGCAATATTTTCTCCCCAACCGGCTTTACCACGCAAACACATACCATAAACGCCATCCTCTTTACTGGTCATCGCTTTTGCTGCTTTTCTAATAAAGTCCCAAGACGGTGCTTTAGGCATGGTTAACCCAGCTTTTGCCATTAAATCAGTACGGTACATAACCATTGAGCTTTCGCCATAGAAAGGAGCGGCGTATAGCTTATCGTTAACGGTAAGGCCGCTTCGAATAGCGGGTAGTAAATCATCTAAATCGTAATTTTTGCCAAGGTTATCTAACTCTGTTAACCAGTTCTGTTTGCCCCAAATTGGTACTTCATAAGTACCGATGGTCATAACATCATACTGACCGCCTTTTGTGGCCACGTCTGTTGTTACACGTTGGCGTAAAATATTTTCTTCAAGTGTTACCCACTTCAAATCTATATCAGGGTTTTGACTGGTGAATTCATTGCTTAGTTCTTTCATGGTGATCATGTCACCATTATTAACAGTAGCAATTGTAATTGTTTCTTTTGCGTAAGCGTTGCTCATTGCCATGATGCCACAGGCAAGCATTAATAATTTATTTTTCATTTTAAATACCTTATCTCTAACATTAAAAGGTGCACTTGTACTTAATAAAAGTGAATTAAAATAGCTTTAATTACGTGAATATTAAGTACTAAGTTGCTGAATATAAGTTAAAATTTAACTGAAATCTCAGATGTGAAACCGTCAAAACCAGCGCCTATTTGGCCTGCAGAGTTAACGCCTTCTTCTTGATTCACATATTCCACTTTTAATAACGTTTTATCGTTAAACCAGTAGCCCGCAGCAACTTGAATACGCTCTACTGTATTGTCTGCTTGCTCAATTAAATCAGATGTATTTTCTGCTTCTGAATAACGAGCTGCTACATATAACTGTTTAGGGATAAGGTATTGTTGTGCTTCAAAAACAAAATATTCTACTGATGTATCACCTTTGATCACACTGTTTGAATCGTACGTTGTGCCATTAGCATCGGCTACTCCATCGGTACCAAAGTATGTAATTCCTGCAACTGCATTGCCCGCAGCATCTGCAAATGTGTAATCATCTGATGATTTACCAACCATGAACACTAAACTTGTTTCGTCAGATGGTTGGTATGCTAGATTTAGTTGTATGATTGACTGCTCTAGTCCGGGCATTGCACCTACATGCGTGTCACGTTCATTTGATGGTGAGGCAGAAAAGTTATAGTTTTCACCATCGCCAAAACGATAGTTTGTTGTAGTTACTCCGTCTAAACTAGCTACACCATTTTCAAAGTTTAACTGGTCGCCTTGATTGGCCTTGAAAAGATTTAAACCCGCTTTGAAACCACCTTCAAATTCTAATGTGCCTTGTAAACGGTAATTGTAACCACGGTCTTCTTGGAATGCTTCGCCAAAGCTTGAGGTTGTTATATGGCCAGCCACATTGTATGAGCGAAGAAAACCGCCGTCGTAAGTTTTTGTGTAACTAAGTTGCGCGCCGTTTTCAGCTGTAGCGTAATCAGTTATTCCGTTACCAATTAATGCATTACCTTGGTTATCTGCTCCATCTTGAAATCCTTTGAATTGAAACGGTGATGCACCAATGTTACCAAGCCTAAGGGTCAGATTCTCATCTTCTTTTGGTGTACCATAAAGGCCAAATAAATCAAACTCAACACCGGCAAAGTCATTATGAAATGAAAAATCACGGTCGCCGCCACCAAAATCATTTGGTTCTTCAGCTATATCAATATCAGCTGTAATAAATTCGTTAATATGAAATTTAAGCTGTAAATTTGCTCTTACACGGCCAAATCCAGATTCTTGTACTTCATCTTCAGGACGAAACGCCCCCTCTTTTGCTTGAATAGACTGGAAATTTTGCATTAATAAAAAGTCGACATCAACGCGGTCTAAGTAGTCAGAAACATCAGCTTGAGCTGACATAGAAGTAGCCATTGCAGCTGTTAATAGTGAGATTGCGAATTTTGTATTTTTATTTTTTAACATAATAAGCTCTTCGTGTTGTGTAGTGTTTAGTGTGAGTGTGTAGAAAAGCATTATGAGCATTGGGTGTGACCTTATATTAAAATCCACCAATGAGCATTAGCTCAACTGCTGAGCATAATCACAGAATGATTTTAATAGGTCAACGATTTTTTATTACAAAACATTTACAAAATTAGAATTGTTAATTTAAAATCTTTAGTATCAATAGCTTGTAAATTTATTAGGTGTGGTTGAAAAAACGAGTGTGCGGGTGTTTATAAAATGGATAACTTTTAAATTAATTAGAAAGTAGTAGAATTGAGTGTTGTTTTGATATTTTTCAAGCAGAATACAAAATCAACAAAAGTATGGATGTATTGTGATTTTTTAAGCAACGTTCTTGAGGTTATTAAGGTCATAGCTTAATATTAATGTACTTAAGAAGTATTAAAAGAAGTAACTTACATATGGAATTTGTTCGCCCTTTAGAGCCTATCCTCATCATTGACGATGTTAAAGAAATCCGTGATTACCTAAACCAAATATTAACCGAACTGGGTTATGAAGATATTTTAGAAAGCACGGATTTTAGCTCTGCCAAGCCAGTTATTGATAAAAAATGCCCTAGTGTGATTTTTTTAGATGTAGACTTACCCGACTCTGATGGGACTGATATTTTAGAATTTATTAATATAACCTACCCAAACGCACATGTAGTTATGTGCTCAGGTCATAACAGCTTAGAAAATGTTCAGAATACTTGGGAGCTTGGAGCTAAAGGGTTTATAGCAAAACCTTTTAATGCAAAAAAAGTTGATACCGTAATGAAACGTCTCGAACACATAGAATAATAAAAGGTTAGCATGCAAAGCTCCGTTAAAGCGATTATTGAAGACTTATCAGATGTTATTTTTGGAAAACAAAAACAGATAAAATTAGCACTAACCTGCTTGTTTAGCGAAGGACACTTACTAATTGAAGACTTGCCTGGCATGGGAAAAACCACGCTTTCTCATGGTTTAGCGGCAGTACTTGGCTTATCTTACCAACGAATTCAATTTACAAGTGACTTACTACCTGCCGATATACTCGGTACAAATGTATTTAATAGTAACGATCACAGCTTTACGTTTCATAAAGGCCCTATTTTTAGTCAAGTTGTATTAGCTGACGAAATAAACCGTACAGGGCCAAAAACACAAAGTGCATTACTTGAGGCGATGGAAGAACAACAAATCACTGTTGATGGCAAAAAGTATAGCCTTCCAGATCCATTTTTTGTTATTGCTACGCAAAATCCTTTATACCAATCGGGTACTTATCCGCTACCGGAATCTCAGTTAGATCGATTTTTAATGCGTATAAGCCTTGGTTTTCCTCAAAAAGAAGCTGAAAAACGTTTAATTTTAAATATGCAAAAACGCGATTACAGCCAACTTCCTAAACGGATAGATAAGCAGCAATTAAAACAAATTCAGGCACAAATTAGTGAAGTTACACTTAGTACTCCCGTTGTTGATTACATTATAGAGCTTGTTAATTATACAAGAAGCAGCAATGCGTTTGCGTCTTCATTATCACCTCGAGCAAGCATTGCGTTAGCTAAGGCTGCTAAATCATGGGCTTATATTGATGGACGCGATTATGTAATTCCTGAAGATATAGAAGCAGTTTTTACAAGTGTGTGCCAGCACCGCTTAGGTTTGCATAATGAATCGGGTGAAGCTCAAGTGAATGACATTTTAAATGCTGTGCCGGTTCCGGTGTAGCTTTTATGCCATCTAAAAAATCAAAACGCCCCAACATATTTGCATCTTTAAAACATACTGTTTTTGATAAATTTTTAAAACATAAACACCAAAAAAATTCAATTACGTTAGAGCACAACACAATCTATGTTTTGCCATCATCCCTTGGGTGGTATTTTATTATTGTGGCTATTTTAAACTTTGTAATGGGTATAAATTATCAAAATAATTTAATTTTGATCATGTCGTATCTGATGTTCGTGGTCATTGTACTAGCTGTTTTTATGGGATACAGCAATGCGAAAGGCTTAACTGTGACTTTTGATAAAGTATTACCTAGTTTTTCTCCACAACAACCCATTTTAAAATTGAACTTACATAGTAATTCAATCTGCCAATCGCTTTCTATTACCTATAACAATGATTTAAAAGCAAGTACACATCATGATGAAATTTCAAATAAATCGATTAGTAGCAGTTTACCGCTTCCGTATGAATCACGAGGTTGCTACAAATTAGAACGAATAAAAATAGCCAGTAACTATCCTTTTGGTTTGGTATCTGTATGGAGCTATTTACAAGTACAAACTAAAACTTATGTTTACCCTGCGCACGAATACGTATTAAGCGATGCACACATTTCTTCAGAAGATGAAAATACACAAAATGGAATGACAAAAAAGTCGGGAACTGAAGAGTTCGACAATCTATTAATTCATCAACCCGAAATGGGCTTAAGCAGAATATCGTGGAAACATTTCGCTAAAACAAAGCAATTATTAGTTAAAGACTTTGTAGATTTTAAAGCGACTGATGCTTTGTTTGATTTTAATTTAATGAGTGGAGCTACAGAGCAACGTCTTAGCCAGTTGTGTTATTTAGTGTGTGAAGCCACTGAGCACAACACCCCTTTCATGTTAAAACTGCCAAGCACTTTAATCAGTATTAATACTGGCCAAGCCCATAAGCAACACTGTTTAGAATGCTTAAGTTCATTTGCAGGTGAAAAGCAATGATTGAACTTAAAAATGAAAAAGTAATTAACTTCTCTTTGTGTTTTATTTACGCCTGTTTAGTTCTATTTTTTACAGCACACCTGCCACTCCCTTTTATTAGTGTATTAGCTGGCTTATTCCTATGGAATGCAGTTATTACAGCCCAAAATATCGTAAAGCCCAATGCATGGCTTGCAAACATACTAGCCGCTGGTGCTTTGGGTTTAATGATATTTACAATAGGAATGTCCGATACTGTAATATTGTTTGTGGCCATGTTGTTGTTATCAAGCTTATTTAAACTTTTACAAGCTAAAAATAAAAAGCATTATCAGGTAATTACAACCCTTACTTTTTTTTCATTGTCGTCGGTTTACTTATTTAGCCAAACTATATTTACCACTGCAGTTGTTAGCTTTTTATATGTAATAAATTTTTCAGTAATGGGTTTATTAGAATCTAAACATAATTTAAAAATAAGCGCTAAACAAAGTTCAAAGTTATTATTAATGGCGTTACCACTGGCTGTTTTTTTACTGTTGTTTTTACCAAAAATGCCTGCGTTTTGGCAATTACCCGGGCCAAAACTTGCTAAAACTGGGCTTTCTGAGCAAGTAGATCCGTTTGATATTGCTAAATTGTCTAACTCAGATGAACTAGTATTTAGAGCTACTTTTAATAATCCCCCGCCTGCAACACCTTACTATTGGCGTGCAATTATTCATGATGAATTTAATGGCAATGCATGGCTTGCGTCTGATTTTTTAAAATACAGTAACCAACAAACAAACCAAAACTTAATATCCAAAAAAAGCATACTTATTGCAAACTATTCAGTCATTGCAGAACCTGCAACGCAAAAATGGCTTTATGGCTTAACTTATTCAACCAGCAATAGTAAAAATGTAAGCGCTAATGCGCTTGGATTATTAAGGAAAAACAGTTACCAAGCAAAAAGCCTGCAATATGATGTGGCAAGTTATCAATTTTCAGTAGATTCACTTAACGAATTTGAAAGAAATAGATATACATTTTTAAGTTTAAAGCAAAATATTAAAACTAATAAGTTTGCTTTGCAGTTAAAAGAACAAGACACCAATGAGCAGGCTTTTTATGACGCATTACTAGCGTACTTTGTAGAACAAAACTTTACCTATACATTAACGCCGACCCCAATGAGTGGCGATAATACACTAGACCAATTTTTATTTGATAATAAACGTGGCTTTTGCGGGCATTATGCCAGTGCCGCTGCTTATATTTTTAGGGTTGCGGGCATACCTGCACGTGTAGTCAGTGGTTATTTAGGTGGTGAATATAATAGCGACAATAACACGCTTACTGTTCGCCAATATGACGCCCATGCTTGGGTTGAAGTATATTTACAAAATACCGGCTGGACTATTTTTGATGCCACTGCTGTTGTTGCTCCCGAGCGGTTAAATGGATCGCTTTCCCAAAACCAAGAGCTAAACGAAGAATTTAAAAATAATTTAGATTTCGGCTTAGTTAGCTTAAGTAAATTTGCAGCAATAAACTGGTTAAGGCTTGAACTAGAGCAACTAGATTATCAATGGTCTAGTTGGGTGCTTGGCTTTGATCAAGAAAAACAAAATGATTTTTTAAAATCCATCTTTGGTAATAAAAAAAGTTGGATGGTGCCTTTAGTTGTATTAATAACAGCTGGGTTAAGTTTTGCAATTTACTTTGTTTATTTAAACTGGCCAAAAACAAAACCAGTTAAACTCCCCCCTATAGTTAAAGCCTATAATGAAGTTTTTGATTGGGGAAATAAAAACAAAATTACATCGCCCGACTCTCTTAGTCCGTCACAACAACTTGATCATATGGCAAAGCAAAGACCTAACGCATCAAAGGCGCTAATAGAATTTAAACATTTATTCGAAAACAGCCGTTATGCTAACAAACCGTTTACCAAAGAGCGCAAAACCAAAGCTAAAGATCTGATAAAATTAATTAAAAGTTCAAAATAGAGAAAACTATGAATGCTGTTGTTGTTGGCGTGATTTTAATGCTTGCGCTCACCTTGGTTCGTGTCAATGTCATTGTAGCTATGACACTGTCTGCTTTAGTTGCTGGGTTAACTGCTGGTTTAGGAATAAAAGAAAGTTTAGATGCATTTAATTCGGGTTTGTCAGCAGGCGCTGAAATTGCCTTAAGTTATGCAATGCTTGGCGCATTTGCAGTTGCAATATCAAAGTCTGGTTTAACCCGCATATTAGCAGATAAATTATTAGCTAAAGTAGATGCTAGAGGGCATGGCAGCCAAACATTACTTAGTTATTTTATCTTAATGATTATATTAGCGTGCGCTATCTCATCACAAAACTTGGTGCCCGTGCACATAGCGTTCATCCCAATTTTGATCCCGCCTTTGTTGGTTGTATTTAATAAATTAAAACTCGATCGACGTGCCATCGCGTGTATTTTAACATTTGGTTTAGCTTCGTCCTACATGGTACTCCCCTATGGTTTTGGTGGGATTTACTTATATTCAATTTTACATAAAAATCTTGTAGATAACGGCCTTCAAATTGTAAATACCAGTGTACCCGTAGCAATGATTATCCCTGCGTTAGGAATGTTTATTGGCCTACTCATTGCTGTATTTTTTACTTATAAAAAACAACGTACCTATAAATCGATCACAGTTACTAACCAGAGCAACCATGAACCTATAAAAAATCCAAATAAAGTCATGTTAGTTGGCTCTTTTGCAGTTATTACCTCGTTAATTGCGCAAAATATAAGTGGCTCAATGATACTTGGCGGCTTAGTAGGCGTTATGATTTTTAGCCTATTTGGTATTGTTAAATGGGAAGAAAATGGAGACGTATTTAGTAAAGGCGTTGCCATGATGGGGTTCTAGGGATTTTCCCCTCTAAAGTAACATAAATCGCCATACTCACGATATCTAAAGGCATACAAAGGTGGGTTACTTCTCCAAAGTATGGCAAATTATGAGGTTAACTACCCCTTAAACTTAACGTAATTCCTATGGCTATAAAAAACGAACTCTCAATTCTTACCAAAGCTGAGCAGCTTGATCTATATTCTCCGCCGCTATTATCACTTGAACAGCAACGATTGTATTTTACGCCAAACGAGATCGAGTTAACAGAGTCGAAAAGTATTCGCCTAAGGAACCACCGATGTTATTTCATTGCTTTATTAGGGTATTTTAAGTCTAAGCCTGTCATTCTTTCACCTAGCTTTAACCTCATCTTTGACGATATGCAGTTTATTTCAACGCAAGTTCAAGGAGGCAAAGGGATCAGGCCTTTCAGCATAAATAAGATGCAACGTGACCGTATATATCAAAGAATACTGAGGTTATTAAACTATCAGAAATGGGACGAAAGTCTGCACTTTGCGCCGTTGTACGATCATCTTGTTATGGTCGGCAAAGCTTGGCTTGAGCCTCGTTATCTATTCGATGCAGCCGCTGAATCTCTAGCAACGCATAGAATTGCCATCCCTAAATATACTGTCTTACAAAAGCTTATCAGTCGTGTTATCCAACAGGTAAAGAAGGGGTTAAATAATAAGCTTCGTATTCATGTTTCATCTGAACTACACGAATTTCTAAATACTATTATCGATGACAAAGATGGGCTCTCCTTAAGCCAGCTTCGAGCAGGTGCAAAAAGCGTTATGGTGACAGAGCTAAAAAAAGAACTGATTGTTTATCATCAGTTACAGCCTTATACAAGACAGATTGATGATGCTGTTAAGGACTTAGCCTTATCGTCTAAAAACCAACAACACTTCGGTGAAATGGTGGATTATTATGGTAGTAAACTAAAACGCTTTAAGCGTCCACAGCAACACCTATGGTTGCTGTGTTTTCTGACTCAACGCATACGGCAAAGCTTAGAGCGACTGACTGATGGTTTTATTCATCATATCCGGAAACAACAAGAAGCTGCGCATGCGTTTGCCCAACAGGCAGTGTTTGATTCATGGAGGTCAGCTGCGGACAATGTCACCAAAGCTGCAGAATTACTCCATCTGTTTGTTGATGACAGTATCGACGATAATCAACCATTTGCAACGGTTAGGCAACAAGCATTGAGTGTAATGAATAACCAAGACATAGAAACGCTATGCCTGTACTTAAAAAAGCAAAAACGCACAGTAGAAGAATATCAATGGCAATATTATGATGATCAAAACACCTTACTTGAACAGTTATTAAGGCCCGTGTTTCTATGTCTTGAATGCCAAGCAGGTAAAGGCTCAGAAGTATTGGTGACACAGCTCAGAACCACAAAAACAGAACTATTAGCAGGTAATACATTGCAAACAATGGATAGTACACTTATCCAACAAAAACATCGTCCATGGTTACTCAACAACGATGTTGTTCATCCACAGCGATACGAATGGTTGCTTTACCGTCAACTGGCTTCTCGGCTTAATGGTCGAATTTACTTATCAAACGTCACTAAATATCGTGCGCTAGAAGACGACTTAATTGCATCGTCAATACAGTCTGATCTATTGGCATCGTCAACGTTGGAAAAGCTAAAGCAGCCGATTCAGAAGCTACTGCAAGTAAAACAAATACGCTTAGCAACATCCCTAGAAGATGTTGCTCGTCACATTGATAATGGTGATAACCGCAATGTGATCATGAAGAGCCGAAGTGGCGCACGATGGCGACTGCCAGTTAAAGGCTCCCGATCATTTGTCAACAACCCCTTCTTTAAACAGATGATCCCCGTCAGTATTGCTGATGTGTTGCGTTATGTTGAACAAGAAACCAACTTTATGCAATGCTTCGCACACGTGCTGCCAATCCAAAAACAAGTAGGCGCCAATCAGGATGATTTATTGGCTATTCTCATTGCGAATGCGACACATCGTGGCGTATATGGGATGGCACAAATATCTGATCGCAGTTATGAGCATCTAAGCACTATACAAGCTAATTATATTAGGCCTGAAACCTTGCAAGAGGCAAGTGATATCATCAATAACGCAGTAGCGGCACTCCCTATTTTCCGTCACTATCACATCCAAGAAGACGTCCTACACGCCAGTACCGATGGGCAAAAATTTGAAACTCACCTTGAGACTTTTAAAACTCGCTACTCCTCGAAATACTTCGGCACCAACAAAGGTATTACGGCCATGACGTTAGTTGCCAATCATAGTGCGTTAAATGCCCGTATAATAGGATCTAATGAGCATGAGTCCCATTATATTTACGACTTACTACAATCTAATACTAGTGATCTTAAGCCTGACGTACTCTCAACCGACACCCATGGTGTTAATCATGTTAATTATGCCTTATTGGATTTATGCGGTTATAGTTTTGCGCCTAGGTATGCTCAGTTCACCAGTGTGATCAATGACCTATTTAACGTAACTGAAAGCGACGACGGAAATACGCATCTGGCGCTGAAAAAGCCGATAAAAATGAATGTGATTGAGGAAGGCTGGCAGGATATTCAGCGTATTGTGTTATCCCTTCAAGAAAAACGCACAACACAGGCATTGCTAGTACGCAAATTATCTGGTTATCCATCTGGACACCCTATATTACAAGCATTAACGGAATATAATAGGCTCATCAAAGCCCAATATTTACTTGATTATATTGATGATGCAAGTCTGCGCCAATATGTTCAACGAGCACTGAACCGAGGCGAAGCCTGGCATTTCCTCAGGCGAGCCATTGCATCGGTCAATCGTGACCAGTTCCGCGGAAAAAACGAATCAGAAATAGTCGTTTGGAACGAGTGTGCCCGTTTGACGGCAAATGCAATTATTTACTTTAACTCGATGATCCTAAGTCATCTACTACTGCACTTTGAAGACGTTGGTGACGAGGAAAAAGCTGCAATAACTCGACAAGTATCACCCGTTGCATGGCAGAATATTAATCTAAGCGGCACTTATCAGTTCGCTAGTAACCGCAAACTACCTGATTTACAGGAAATAACTAGGCCTATTGTTCAAAATGAAGTCTAAAATGAAAGGTAACCCAGCTCCACAAGCCACTAACTGCTTGGGTTATGGCGATTTATGTTACTTTAGAGGGGAAAATCCCTAGAACCCCGTATTCGGGCAGGTTTTTTTAGTTTGCAGTTGCGGCGTGAGTTTTCGGCTTTATCGATGGCTTTTGCCGATAGTGGCTATCCTTTAGTGCTATTGAAGGGGGCCGCTTATTTAGCCTTGCACTTACCGCATGCCAAGGGGCGGCGAGTGTCTGATTTGGATTTATTAGTCCCAAAGGCCTATTTAGAGGATGCGGAGCAACGCTTATCTACCTTGGGCTGGCATCAAGATTCGGCATTAACGGCTTATGATGATCATTATTATCGCTACTGGATGCATGAGGTGCCGCCGTTGACGCATGCGGCTCGCCATATAGAACTCGACTTACACCATACGTTAGTGCCGCCAACCAGCCGGATTCGTTTGAATGATGAGGCGTTGTTTTCAGCTGTCGAGGCGGTTGAGGGTTATAGTTTTTCTGTTTTAAGCGCGCAAGATCGCTATTTACATAGCGCGGTGCATTTGCTATTGGCAATCGCCAAAAGTATAAGTAGGATTAATGCCCTCTCATCTTGCCAAGGATTAATGCCCTCTCATCTTGCCAGCTAACGCCTGCATTGGGATCAAACTCTACAACAGCGGCTGCTTGTACCTGCTCAGCACAATCCCTCTTGGGATAATCACCCATATGACGAGCCGCAGAGACGATAGGCTGATAACCGGTGCACCGACATAAATTACCCGATAACGCGGCATGAATATCGTGATCACTAGGCACAATATTTAAATCAATACCCTGTTGCAGTCGCTGCTGATACAGAGTCGCTAGCGACATCACAATACCAGGGGTACAAAATCCACATTGCGATCCATGGAAATCAATCATGGCTTGTTGCGCTGGGTGTAACGACTGTTGAGCAATACCCTGCGCAGTAAAAATATAGCGATTGTGCAGGTGCGCCATTAAGGCAATGCAGGCATTGACCGTATAGAAAGAAAGTTGACCGTTATCGAGGCTGGCAAGCATAACAGTGCATGCGCCACAGTCACCGGCTGCGCAACCTTCCTTGACGTCTGTCTGCGCCATTTGAGTGCGCAAATAATTGAGAATGGTGCACATGGGGTCAATATTCCCATCTTCGATCCATTCACCATTTAAATTAAAACGTATCACTGTCTATCCTACACTCTTGTTAAAAATACCAAGAAACTCGGGCTTAAAGCGCGCATAGCGTGATCGTTAAACGTGCGATATCACCTATAGCGACTGGGCTGATTGAAGTTTCCCGAGTAGCCGTCTTGTTTACCTTATTTTCCAGCCTGCAATTTCCTGACCAACTGGTCAAGCTTATATTTTGAAACCTCTTTCTATTCAAGAATAGATACTGGCAAGTTAATTGCTAACATCTTGTCCATCTAGTCAGCTTTTTAAAAGCTGTTGTTCTTGCACCATCAGGTTTAGCTAACGTGACATCAAGACTCGAACTGCGGGGCATCCGCAAACAATATCCCGGCTGCATTGCCAATGATGATATTCACCTTGCCGTAGCGGCGGGCGAATGCCATGCCCTGCTCGGTGAAAACGGGGCCGGTAAAAGTACCCTAATGAAAATCATCTACGGCATCGTAGCGGCCGACGCCGGTACTCTGCTGTGGGAAGGTACGCCAACTCAGATACGCAGCCCTGCACATGCCCGCGAATTGGGCATAGGCATGGTGTTTCAGCACTTTTCTTTATTCGAAACCTTAACGGTGGCAGAAAATATCGCTCTCAGCCTCCCGAAAGACCAAACCCGTAATCGCCGCGCACTCAGTGATCGTATTCGCCAAGTATCGGAACACTACGGCATGGCACTTGATCCTGATCGTTACGTGCATTCGCTATCAGTAGGAGCACGTCAACGTGTCGAAATCGTACGGTGCTTACTACAAGACATTCGCTTATTAATTTTAGACGAGCCGACATCCGTCCTTACGCCGCAAGAGGTGGAACAGCTATTCATCACCCTCAATCGCCTAAAAGCAGAAGGCTGCGCCATTTTGTTCATCTCACACAAGTTAGATGAAGTGCGTGCGTTATGTGACCAAGCGACAAAGTATAAGTAGGATTAATGCCCTCTCATCTTGAAGTATAAGTAGGATTAATGCCCTCTCATCTTGCCAATCTACAATAAAAAGCAGGCTATTGGCAATCGCCAAGTTAATATCAATCCACTAACTGAATGGGTAATATGTCTGAGCAAGTAAAAGGTCAAATGGATGACAAAATCACTATTCGTATGGAAGCTATGATTAATTCAATGACACCAGGTGAACGCCAACGTCCAGAAATTATTAAAGGCTCTCGTAAGCGTCGTATTGCGTTAGGTTCTGGTACACAGATACAAGATGTGAATAAATTACTTAAACAATTCACTCAAATGCAAAAAATGATGAAAAAAATGTCAGGCAAAGGTGGTATGCAAAAAATGATGCGTAGCATGAAAGGTATGATGCCTCCTGGCGGTGGCGGTATGGGTGGAATGTTCGGCGGTAGATAATTGCAGCTCTGAACTCATATAAAAAAGGTAGCGAAAGCTACCTTTTTGCTTTCTAAATATTCAATATAGTTAACCTCAACTCGGATTGATGGATTGAATAACTCATTGATTTATTAACATATTATGTATCTTTGTCTGGATTAAAAAAATAAAAAGTCTTAATTCTCCAGTGATTAAATTTATGTGATTATCAAGGCATTTCTATAAAACAATAGATGGTTATTGGGCGTGAAAATACAGTTTTTTTATTCCCGATAAAAACTAAGTACCTGCATCCATGCAGGCAACGACGTTAGACGGTTAAATAACAATATTAGGTATAATTGCTTATTCTGAATTCAGGTTATTTAGCTTTTTCTTTTTCAGACACATTTTTATCATGTGCGTTAAGCACTGCTTGAAGCGTTGGATAGCCTCGGATATACGAATAATCAGTGTCTTTTGCTGGTATATGACAACCTAAACAATCATTTTTATAATCTGTTGTTTGTAGCACGGGTTTATCACCAGCAGCATAAAATGCCCAGCCCCAGCCATCACCCCATAACTTACTTTCAGGAAATCTGTTCTTTTTATCTTTAATCCAAACAAACCAACCTTTAGTTTTGGTTGCATAAGAAATACGTCCAGTTGTTAAATTTTCAGTATTTGTTTCTAAAACTTCTTTTACTAATACGGCTCCATCTGGATAGCTCGCGTTTTCTTGATAATACTCTACTGTACCTGGGCTAGCATAAACGCTATGCATTTCATGTGAGCCATTTTTATCAGGAGCTAAACCTGTAAAACTGCCTAAAAACTCCCAGCTTCTAAAGTTGTCTGGTAATAGTGGTGTTCCATCAGAGGCAACAAAGTTATTTAGTGTATCAGCTGTAGATACTGTACTTGTGAATGCAAGCACTACTCCTAATAAGGCAGTGCGTGAAAAAGAGCTAATCATAATGTGGTCCTTTATTTGTTTTTGAATTACCGTACCAATATAAACCTTTTTCTCTACTTTATAAAGTTATTTTGGTATATTCATATAAAAACTAATTATGAACAGGAATTTTAGATGGCAAGACCTAGAAAGTTTGATGAAGAAACCGTACTAAATAATGCTATGTCGATTTTTTGGCAGAAAGGTTACAACGCTACATCGACTGAAGATCTTGAAAATGCGACGAAAATTCGTAGAGGTAGTTTGTATAATGCATATACAGATAAACGAACATTGTTTTTTAAAGTACTTGAATACTACGGTAAGAAAGAAATAAGTGCGGTTGTTAGTATGATGATTGATTCTAAAGTAATTACTACAGGCTACAAAAATATTTTAGAAAAAGCTATAGAACAAGGTAGTGAAAATACAATTTCTAGAGGATGCCTCTTATGTGATACAGCTAGTGAGCTTGGAGGAAAAGATAAGTCTGTTGCTGAAAAAGTTAGCGAATTATTTGCACCTATGGCTCAAGTTTTTTTTGAGCATTTCTTAACTAGCGATTTAAATAAAAATGATGAAGAAATTCTATCAAAAGTTGATGCCGTTATGTCTGGTTATATGGGCTTTAGATTAATGTGTAAATTAGGGTATACAAAGAACAGATTGAAGGCATTGGCCAAGCAACAGGTGAAGTTATTGGGTATATAGGGCAGTGAATACTACCGTTTTTGTCTTTTAATTGAGTACCCTCTATTTAGGCTAATAAATGTCATAACATTCAATAAAAAGAAAAAGGCATAACGGTTAACGCTATGCCTTTTGGGTAATAATATTAATGTTTGTGAGAGTTAAAGGTTATAACCAGACTCGTCATGATCAACTAAGTCTAACCCGTTCTCTTCACCTTCCTCATCAACACGTAAACCGTTAGTCATCAAACCAACTAATTTAAGTAATACATAAGTGACTACGGCTGTGTAAATAAGTGTTGAAACGATACCAACAGTTTGAACATAAACTTGTTCGCCCATTGTGTTAATACCATCGGCAAAACCAAAACCACTGAATACACCTAAACTTGTTGCTGACAAAATACCCGCTAAAAATGTACCTAAAATACCACCGACACCATGCACAGGGAAAACATCTAAAGAGTCATCTATACGAAGCTTTTGTTTGATAAATACTGTTGAATAATAACAAACAATACCTGCTGAAATACCTATAATTAATGCACCACCTGGTCCAACAAAGCCTGATGCTGGCGTAATAGTACCTAAACCCGCTACCATACCTGTAACAGCACCAATAACACTCGCTTTACCGAATTTTCTCCATTCAATAAAAGCCCAAGTTAATGTACCTGCAGCGGCAGAGATATGAGTTACTAACATCGCCATTGAAGCATCACCGTTAGCTGCTAGTGCACTACCACCGTTAAAACCAAACCAGCCTACCCATAACATACCAGCACCTGTTACTGTCATGGTTAAGTTATGTGGTAATAATGGGGCTGTACCAAAACCTCTACGTGGACCTAAAACCATAGCAGCAACTAAGGCAGCTGTACCTGCTGTAATATGTACAACAATACCACCTGCAAAATCATATACGCCCATTTCACTTAGCCAGCCACCGCCCCATACCCAATGAGTAACAGGTGTGTAAACAGCTAATAGCCATAAACCACTAAAAATAAGTACTGCGGAAAATTTCATGCGTTCAGCGAACCCACCTATAATTAGCGCTGGAGTTATTACTGCAAAAGTCATTTGAAATAACATAAATAAACTTTCAGGAATATCACCAGAGAGAGTTTCTTTCGTTATGCCTACCATGAATACTTTACTGAAATCACCAATAAAGGGGTTCTAGGGATTTTCCCCTCTAAAGTAACATAAATCGCCATACTCACGATATCTAAAGGCATACAAAGGTGGGTTACTTCTCCAAAGTATGGCAAATTATGAGGTTAACTACCCCTTAAACTTAACGTAATTCCTATGGCTATAAAAAACGAACTCTCAATTCTTACCAAAGCTGAGCAGCTTGATCTATATTCTCCGCCGCTATTATCACTTGAACAGCAACGATTGTATTTTACGCCAAACGAGATCGAGTTAACAGAGTCGAAAAGTATTCGCCTAAGGAACCACCGATGTTATTTCATTGCTTTATTAGGGTATTTTAAGTCTAAGCCTGTCATTCTTTCACCTAGCTTTAACCTCATCTTTGACGATATGCAGTTTATTTCAACGCAAGTTCAAGGAGGCAAAGGGATCAGGCCTTTCAGCATAAATAAGATGCAACGTGACCGTATATATCAAAGAATACTGAGGTTATTAAACTATCAGAAATGGGACGAAAGTCTGCACTTTGCGCCGTTGTACGATCATCTTGTTATGGTCGGCAAAGCTTGGCTTGAGCCTCGTTATCTATTCGATGCAGCCGCTGAATCTCTAGCAACGCATAGAATTGCCATCCCTAAATATACTGTCTTACAAAAGCTTATCAGTCGTGTTATCCAACAGGTAAAGAAGGGGTTAAATAATAAGCTTCGTATTCATGTTTCATCTGAACTACACGAATTTCTAAATACTATTATCGATGACAAAGATGGGCTCTCCTTAAGCCAGCTTCGAGCAGGTGCAAAAAGCGTTATGGTGACAGAGCTAAAAAAAGAACTGATTGTTTATCATCAGTTACAGCCTTATACAAGACAGATTGATGATGCTGTTAAGGACTTAGCCTTATCGTCTAAAAACCAACAACACTTCGGTGAAATGGTGGATTATTATGGTAGTAAACTAAAACGCTTTAAGCGTCCACAGCAACACCTATGGTTGCTGTGTTTTCTGACTCAACGCATACGGCAAAGCTTAGAGCGACTGACTGATGGTTTTATTCATCATATCCGGAAACAACAAGAAGCTGCGCATGCGTTTGCCCAACAGGCAGTGTTTGATTCATGGAGGTCAGCTGCGGACAATGTCACCAAAGCTGCAGAATTACTCCATCTGTTTGTTGATGACAGTATCGACGATAATCAACCATTTGCAACGGTTAGGCAACAAGCATTGAGTGTAATGAATAACCAAGACATAGAAACGCTATGCCTGTACTTAAAAAAGCAAAAACGCACAGTAGAAGAATATCAATGGCAATATTATGATGATCAAAACACCTTACTTGAACAGTTATTAAGGCCCGTGTTTCTATGTCTTGAATGCCAAGCAGGTAAAGGCTCAGAAGTATTGGTGACACAGCTCAGAACCACAAAAACAGAACTATTAGCAGGTAATACATTGCAAACAATGGATAGTACACTTATCCAACAAAAACATCGTCCATGGTTACTCAACAACGATGTTGTTCATCCACAGCGATACGAATGGTTGCTTTACCGTCAACTGGCTTCTCGGCTTAATGGTCGAATTTACTTATCAAACGTCACTAAATATCGTGCGCTAGAAGACGACTTAATTGCATCGTCAATACAGTCTGATCTATTGGCATCGTCAACGTTGGAAAAGCTAAAGCAGCCGATTCAGAAGCTACTGCAAGTAAAACAAATACGCTTAGCAACATCCCTAGAAGATGTTGCTCGTCACATTGATAATGGTGATAACCGCAATGTGATCATGAAGAGCCGAAGTGGCGCACGATGGCGACTGCCAGTTAAAGGCTCCCGATCATTTGTCAACAACCCCTTCTTTAAACAGATGATCCCCGTCAGTATTGCTGATGTGTTGCGTTATGTTGAACAAGAAACCAACTTTATGCAATGCTTCGCACACGTGCTGCCAATCCAAAAACAAGTAGGCGCCAATCAGGATGATTTATTGGCTATTCTCATTGCGAATGCGACACATCGTGGCGTATATGGGATGGCACAAATATCTGATCGCAGTTATGAGCATCTAAGCACTATACAAGCTAATTATATTAGGCCTGAAACCTTGCAAGAGGCAAGTGATATCATCAATAACGCAGTAGCGGCACTCCCTATTTTCCGTCACTATCACATCCAAGAAGACGTCCTACACGCCAGTACCGATGGGCAAAAATTTGAAACTCACCTTGAGACTTTTAAAACTCGCTACTCCTCGAAATACTTCGGCACCAACAAAGGTATTACGGCCATGACGTTAGTTGCCAATCATAGTGCGTTAAATGCCCGTATAATAGGATCTAATGAGCATGAGTCCCATTATATTTACGACTTACTACAATCTAATACTAGTGATCTTAAGCCTGACGTACTCTCAACCGACACCCATGGTGTTAATCATGTTAATTATGCCTTATTGGATTTATGCGGTTATAGTTTTGCGCCTAGGTATGCTCAGTTCACCAGTGTGATCAATGACCTATTTAACGTAACTGAAAGCGACGACGGAAATACGCATCTGGCGCTGAAAAAGCCGATAAAAATGAATGTGATTGAGGAAGGCTGGCAGGATATTCAGCGTATTGTGTTATCCCTTCAAGAAAAACGCACAACACAGGCATTGCTAGTACGCAAATTATCTGGTTATCCATCTGGACACCCTATATTACAAGCATTAACGGAATATAATAGGCTCATCAAAGCCCAATATTTACTTGATTATATTGATGATGCAAGTCTGCGCCAATATGTTCAACGAGCACTGAACCGAGGCGAAGCCTGGCATTTCCTCAGGCGAGCCATTGCATCGGTCAATCGTGACCAGTTCCGCGGAAAAAACGAATCAGAAATAGTCGTTTGGAACGAGTGTGCCCGTTTGACGGCAAATGCAATTATTTACTTTAACTCGATGATCCTAAGTCATCTACTACTGCACTTTGAAGACGTTGGTGACGAGGAAAAAGCTGCAATAACTCGACAAGTATCACCCGTTGCATGGCAGAATATTAATCTAAGCGGCACTTATCAGTTCGCTAGTAACCGCAAACTACCTGATTTACAGGAAATAACTAGGCCTATTGTTCAAAATGAAGTCTAAAATGAAAGGTAACCCAGCTCCACAAGCCACTAACTGCTTGGGTTATGGCGATTTATGTTACTTTAGAGGGGAAAATCCCTAGAACCCCGTATTCGGGCAGGTTTTTTTAGTTTGCAGTTGCGGCGTGAGTTTTCGGCTTTATCGATGGCTTTTGCCGATAGTGGCTATCCTTTAGTGCTATTGAAGGGGGCCGCTTATTTAGCCTTGCACTTACCGCATGCCAAGGGGCGGCGAGTGTCTGATTTGGATTTATTAGTCCCAAAGGCCTATTTAGAGGATGCGGAGCAACGCTTATCTACCTTGGGCTGGCATCAAGATTCGGCATTAACGGCTTATGATGATCATTATTATCGCTACTGGATGCATGAGGTGCCGCCGTTGACGCATGCGGCTCGCCATATAGAACTCGACTTACACCATACGTTAGTGCCGCCAACCAGCCGGATTCGTTTGAATGATGAGGCGTTGTTTTCAGCTGTCGAGGCGGTTGAGGGTTATAGTTTTTCTGTTTTAAGCGCGCAAGATCGCTATTTACATAGCGCGGTGCATTTGCTATTGGCAATCGCCAAAAGTATAAGTAGGATTAATGCCCTCTCATCTTGCCAAGGATTAATGCCCTCTCATCTTGCCAGCTAACGCCTGCATTGGGATCAAACTCTACAACAGCGGCTGCTTGTACCTGCTCAGCACAATCCCTCTTGGGATAATCACCCATATGACGAGCCGCAGAGACGATAGGCTGATAACCGGTGCACCGACATAAATTACCCGATAACGCGGCATGAATATCGTGATCACTAGGCACAATATTTAAATCAATACCCTGTTGCAGTCGCTGCTGATACAGAGTCGCTAGCGACATCACAATACCAGGGGTACAAAATCCACATTGCGATCCATGGAAATCAATCATGGCTTGTTGCGCTGGGTGTAACGACTGTTGAGCAATACCCTGCGCAGTAAAAATATAGCGATTGTGCAGGTGCGCCATTAAGGCAATGCAGGCATTGACCGTATAGAAAGAAAGTTGACCGTTATCGAGGCTGGCAAGCATAACAGTGCATGCGCCACAGTCACCGGCTGCGCAACCTTCCTTGACGTCTGTCTGCGCCATTTGAGTGCGCAAATAATTGAGAATGGTGCACATGGGGTCAATATTCCCATCTTCGATCCATTCACCATTTAAATTAAAACGTATCACTGTCTATCCTACACTCTTGTTAAAAATACCAAGAAACTCGGGCTTAAAGCGCGCATAGCGTGATCGTTAAACGTGCGATATCACCTATAGCGACTGGGCTGATTGAAGTTTCCCGAGTAGCCGTCTTGTTTACCTTATTTTCCAGCCTGCAATTTCCTGACCAACTGGTCAAGCTTATATTTTGAAACCTCTTTCTATTCAAGAATAGATACTGGCAAGTTAATTGCTAACATCTTGTCCATCTAGTCAGCTTTTTAAAAGCTGTTGTTCTTGCACCATCAGGTTTAGCTAACGTGACATCAAGACTCGAACTGCGGGGCATCCGCAAACAATATCCCGGCTGCATTGCCAATGATGATATTCACCTTGCCGTAGCGGCGGGCGAATGCCATGCCCTGCTCGGTGAAAACGGGGCCGGTAAAAGTACCCTAATGAAAATCATCTACGGCATCGTAGCGGCCGACGCCGGTACTCTGCTGTGGGAAGGTACGCCAACTCAGATACGCAGCCCTGCACATGCCCGCGAATTGGGCATAGGCATGGTGTTTCAGCACTTTTCTTTATTCGAAACCTTAACGGTGGCAGAAAATATCGCTCTCAGCCTCCCGAAAGACCAAACCCGTAATCGCCGCGCACTCAGTGATCGTATTCGCCAAGTATCGGAACACTACGGCATGGCACTTGATCCTGATCGTTACGTGCATTCGCTATCAGTAGGAGCACGTCAACGTGTCGAAATCGTACGGTGCTTACTACAAGACATTCGCTTATTAATTTTAGACGAGCCGACATCCGTCCTTACGCCGCAAGAGGTGGAACAGCTATTCATCACCCTCAATCGCCTAAAAGCAGAAGGCTGCGCCATTTTGTTCATCTCACACAAGTTAGATGAAGTGCGTGCGTTATGTGACCAAGCGACAAAGTATAAGTAGGATTAATGCCCTCTCATCTTGAAGTATAAGTAGGATTAATGCCCTCTCATCTTGCCAATCTACAATAAAAAGCAGGCTATTGGCAATCGCCAAGTTAATATCAATCCACTAACTGAATGGGTAATATGTCTGAGCAAGTAAAAGGTCAAATGGATGACAAAATCACTATTCGTATGGAAGCTATGATTAATTCAATGACACCAGGTGAACGCCAACGTCCAGAAATTATTAAAGGCTCTCGTAAGCGTCGTATTGCGTTAGGTTCTGGTACACAGATACAAGATGTGAATAAATTACTTAAACAATTCACTCAAATGCAAAAAATGATGAAAAAAATGTCAGGCAAAGGTGGTATGCAAAAAATGATGCGTAGCATGAAAGGTATGATGCCTCCTGGCGGTGGCGGTATGGGTGGAATGTTCGGCGGTAGATAATTGCAGCTCTGAACTCATATAAAAAAGGTAGCGAAAGCTACCTTTTTGCTTTCTAAATATTCAATATAGTTAACCTCAACTCGGATTGATGGATTGAATAACTCATTGATTTATTAACATATTATGTATCTTTGTCTGGATTAAAAAAATAAAAAGTCTTAATTCTCCAGTGATTAAATTTATGTGATTATCAAGGCATTTCTATAAAACAATAGATGGTTATTGGGCGTGAAAATACAGTTTTTTTATTCCCGATAAAAACTAAGTACCTGCATCCATGCAGGCAACGACGTTAGACGGTTAAATAACAATATTAGGTATAATTGCTTATTCTGAATTCAGGTTATTTAGCTTTTTCTTTTTCAGACACATTTTTATCATGTGCGTTAAGCACTGCTTGAAGCGTTGGATAGCCTCGGATATACGAATAATCAGTGTCTTTTGCTGGTATATGACAACCTAAACAATCATTTTTATAATCTGTTGTTTGTAGCACGGGTTTATCACCAGCAGCATAAAATGCCCAGCCCCAGCCATCACCCCATAACTTACTTTCAGGAAATCTGTTCTTTTTATCTTTAATCCAAACAAACCAACCTTTAGTTTTGGTTGCATAAGAAATACGTCCAGTTGTTAAATTTTCAGTATTTGTTTCTAAAACTTCTTTTACTAATACGGCTCCATCTGGATAGCTCGCGTTTTCTTGATAATACTCTACTGTACCTGGGCTAGCATAAACGCTATGCATTTCATGTGAGCCATTTTTATCAGGAGCTAAACCTGTAAAACTGCCTAAAAACTCCCAGCTTCTAAAGTTGTCTGGTAATAGTGGTGTTCCATCAGAGGCAACAAAGTTATTTAGTGTATCAGCTGTAGATACTGTACTTGTGAATGCAAGCACTACTCCTAATAAGGCAGTGCGTGAAAAAGAGCTAATCATAATGTGGTCCTTTATTTGTTTTTGAATTACCGTACCAATATAAACCTTTTTCTCTACTTTATAAAGTTATTTTGGTATATTCATATAAAAACTAATTATGAACAGGAATTTTAGATGGCAAGACCTAGAAAGTTTGATGAAGAAACCGTACTAAATAATGCTATGTCGATTTTTTGGCAGAAAGGTTACAACGCTACATCGACTGAAGATCTTGAAAATGCGACGAAAATTCGTAGAGGTAGTTTGTATAATGCATATACAGATAAACGAACATTGTTTTTTAAAGTACTTGAATACTACGGTAAGAAAGAAATAAGTGCGGTTGTTAGTATGATGATTGATTCTAAAGTAATTACTACAGGCTACAAAAATATTTTAGAAAAAGCTATAGAACAAGGTAGTGAAAATACAATTTCTAGAGGATGCCTCTTATGTGATACAGCTAGTGAGCTTGGAGGAAAAGATAAGTCTGTTGCTGAAAAAGTTAGCGAATTATTTGCACCTATGGCTCAAGTTTTTTTTGAGCATTTCTTAACTAGCGATTTAAATAAAAATGATGAAGAAATTCTATCAAAAGTTGATGCCGTTATGTCTGGTTATATGGGCTTTAGATTAATGTGTAAATTAGGGTATACAAAGAACAGATTGAAGGCATTGGCCAAGCAACAGGTGAAGTTATTGGGTATATAGGGCAGTGAATACTACCGTTTTTGTCTTTTAATTGAGTACCCTCTATTTAGGCTAATAAATGTCATAACATTCAATAAAAAGAAAAAGGCATAACGGTTAACGCTATGCCTTTTGGGTAATAATATTAATGTTTGTGAGAGTTAAAGGTTATAACCAGACTCGTCATGATCAACTAAGTCTAACCCGTTCTCTTCACCTTCCTCATCAACACGTAAACCGTTAGTCATCAAACCAACTAATTTAAGTAATACATAAGTGACTACGGCTGTGTAAATAAGTGTTGAAACGATACCAACAGTTTGAACATAAACTTGTTCGCCCATTGTGTTAATACCATCGGCAAAACCAAAACCACTGAATACACCTAAACTTGTTGCTGACAAAATACCCGCTAAAAATGTACCTAAAATACCACCGACACCATGCACAGGGAAAACATCTAAAGAGTCATCTATACGAAGCTTTTGTTTGATAAATACTGTTGAATAATAACAAACAATACCTGCTGAAATACCTATAATTAATGCACCACCTGGTCCAACAAAGCCTGATGCTGGCGTAATAGTACCTAAACCCGCTACCATACCTGTAACAGCACCAATAACACTCGCTTTACCGAATTTTCTCCATTCAATAAAAGCCCAAGTTAATGTACCTGCAGCGGCAGAGATATGAGTTACTAACATCGCCATTGAAGCATCACCGTTAGCTGCTAGTGCACTACCACCGTTAAAACCAAACCAGCCTACCCATAACATACCAGCACCTGTTACTGTCATGGTTAAGTTATGTGGTAATAATGGGGCTGTACCAAAACCTCTACGTGGACCTAAAACCATAGCAGCAACTAAGGCAGCTGTACCTGCTGTAATATGTACAACAATACCACCTGCAAAATCATATACGCCCATTTCACTTAGCCAGCCACCGCCCCATACCCAATGAGTAACAGGTGTGTAAACAGCTAATAGCCATAAACCACTAAAAATAAGTACTGCGGAAAATTTCATGCGTTCAGCGAACCCACCTATAATTAGCGCTGGAGTTATTACTGCAAAAGTCATTTGAAATAACATAAATAAACTTTCAGGAATATCACCAGAGAGAGTTTCTTTCGTTATGCCTACCATGAATACTTTACTGAAATCACCAATAAAGGGGTTCTAGGGATTTTCCCCTCTAAAGTAACATAAATCGCCATACTCACGATATCTAAAGGCATACAAAGGTGGGTTACTTCTCCAAAGTATGGCAAATTATGAGGTTAACTACCCCTTAAACTTAACGTAATTCCTATGGCTATAAAAAACGAACTCTCAATTCTTACCAAAGCTGAGCAGCTTGATCTATATTCTCCGCCGCTATTATCACTTGAACAGCAACGATTGTATTTTACGCCAAACGAGATCGAGTTAACAGAGTCGAAAAGTATTCGCCTAAGGAACCACCGATGTTATTTCATTGCTTTATTAGGGTATTTTAAGTCTAAGCCTGTCATTCTTTCACCTAGCTTTAACCTCATCTTTGACGATATGCAGTTTATTTCAACGCAAGTTCAAGGAGGCAAAGGGATCAGGCCTTTCAGCATAAATAAGATGCAACGTGACCGTATATATCAAAGAATACTGAGGTTATTAAACTATCAGAAATGGGACGAAAGTCTGCACTTTGCGCCGTTGTACGATCATCTTGTTATGGTCGGCAAAGCTTGGCTTGAGCCTCGTTATCTATTCGATGCAGCCGCTGAATCTCTAGCAACGCATAGAATTGCCATCCCTAAATATACTGTCTTACAAAAGCTTATCAGTCGTGTTATCCAACAGGTAAAGAAGGGGTTAAATAATAAGCTTCGTATTCATGTTTCATCTGAACTACACGAATTTCTAAATACTATTATCGATGACAAAGATGGGCTCTCCTTAAGCCAGCTTCGAGCAGGTGCAAAAAGCGTTATGGTGACAGAGCTAAAAAAAGAACTGATTGTTTATCATCAGTTACAGCCTTATACAAGACAGATTGATGATGCTGTTAAGGACTTAGCCTTATCGTCTAAAAACCAACAACACTTCGGTGAAATGGTGGATTATTATGGTAGTAAACTAAAACGCTTTAAGCGTCCACAGCAACACCTATGGTTGCTGTGTTTTCTGACTCAACGCATACGGCAAAGCTTAGAGCGACTGACTGATGGTTTTATTCATCATATCCGGAAACAACAAGAAGCTGCGCATGCGTTTGCCCAACAGGCAGTGTTTGATTCATGGAGGTCAGCTGCGGACAATGTCACCAAAGCTGCAGAATTACTCCATCTGTTTGTTGATGACAGTATCGACGATAATCAACCATTTGCAACGGTTAGGCAACAAGCATTGAGTGTAATGAATAACCAAGACATAGAAACGCTATGCCTGTACTTAAAAAAGCAAAAACGCACAGTAGAAGAATATCAATGGCAATATTATGATGATCAAAACACCTTACTTGAACAGTTATTAAGGCCCGTGTTTCTATGTCTTGAATGCCAAGCAGGTAAAGGCTCAGAAGTATTGGTGACACAGCTCAGAACCACAAAAACAGAACTATTAGCAGGTAATACATTGCAAACAATGGATAGTACACTTATCCAACAAAAACATCGTCCATGGTTACTCAACAACGATGTTGTTCATCCACAGCGATACGAATGGTTGCTTTACCGTCAACTGGCTTCTCGGCTTAATGGTCGAATTTACTTATCAAACGTCACTAAATATCGTGCGCTAGAAGACGACTTAATTGCATCGTCAATACAGTCTGATCTATTGGCATCGTCAACGTTGGAAAAGCTAAAGCAGCCGATTCAGAAGCTACTGCAAGTAAAACAAATACGCTTAGCAACATCCCTAGAAGATGTTGCTCGTCACATTGATAATGGTGATAACCGCAATGTGATCATGAAGAGCCGAAGTGGCGCACGATGGCGACTGCCAGTTAAAGGCTCCCGATCATTTGTCAACAACCCCTTCTTTAAACAGATGATCCCCGTCAGTATTGCTGATGTGTTGCGTTATGTTGAACAAGAAACCAACTTTATGCAATGCTTCGCACACGTGCTGCCAATCCAAAAACAAGTAGGCGCCAATCAGGATGATTTATTGGCTATTCTCATTGCGAATGCGACACATCGTGGCGTATATGGGATGGCACAAATATCTGATCGCAGTTATGAGCATCTAAGCACTATACAAGCTAATTATATTAGGCCTGAAACCTTGCAAGAGGCAAGTGATATCATCAATAACGCAGTAGCGGCACTCCCTATTTTCCGTCACTATCACATCCAAGAAGACGTCCTACACGCCAGTACCGATGGGCAAAAATTTGAAACTCACCTTGAGACTTTTAAAACTCGCTACTCCTCGAAATACTTCGGCACCAACAAAGGTATTACGGCCATGACGTTAGTTGCCAATCATAGTGCGTTAAATGCCCGTATAATAGGATCTAATGAGCATGAGTCCCATTATATTTACGACTTACTACAATCTAATACTAGTGATCTTAAGCCTGACGTACTCTCAACCGACACCCATGGTGTTAATCATGTTAATTATGCCTTATTGGATTTATGCGGTTATAGTTTTGCGCCTAGGTATGCTCAGTTCACCAGTGTGATCAATGACCTATTTAACGTAACTGAAAGCGACGACGGAAATACGCATCTGGCGCTGAAAAAGCCGATAAAAATGAATGTGATTGAGGAAGGCTGGCAGGATATTCAGCGTATTGTGTTATCCCTTCAAGAAAAACGCACAACACAGGCATTGCTAGTACGCAAATTATCTGGTTATCCATCTGGACACCCTATATTACAAGCATTAACGGAATATAATAGGCTCATCAAAGCCCAATATTTACTTGATTATATTGATGATGCAAGTCTGCGCCAATATGTTCAACGAGCACTGAACCGAGGCGAAGCCTGGCATTTCCTCAGGCGAGCCATTGCATCGGTCAATCGTGACCAGTTCCGCGGAAAAAACGAATCAGAAATAGTCGTTTGGAACGAGTGTGCCCGTTTGACGGCAAATGCAATTATTTACTTTAACTCGATGATCCTAAGTCATCTACTACTGCACTTTGAAGACGTTGGTGACGAGGAAAAAGCTGCAATAACTCGACAAGTATCACCCGTTGCATGGCAGAATATTAATCTAAGCGGCACTTATCAGTTCGCTAGTAACCGCAAACTACCTGATTTACAGGAAATAACTAGGCCTATTGTTCAAAATGAAGTCTAAAATGAAAGGTAACCCAGCTCCACAAGCCACTAACTGCTTGGGTTATGGCGATTTATGTTACTTTAGAGGGGAAAATCCCTAGAACCCCGTATTCGGGCAGGTTTTTTTAGTTTGCAGTTGCGGCGTGAGTTTTCGGCTTTATCGATGGCTTTTGCCGATAGTGGCTATCCTTTAGTGCTATTGAAGGGGGCCGCTTATTTAGCCTTGCACTTACCGCATGCCAAGGGGCGGCGAGTGTCTGATTTGGATTTATTAGTCCCAAAGGCCTATTTAGAGGATGCGGAGCAACGCTTATCTACCTTGGGCTGGCATCAAGATTCGGCATTAACGGCTTATGATGATCATTATTATCGCTACTGGATGCATGAGGTGCCGCCGTTGACGCATGCGGCTCGCCATATAGAACTCGACTTACACCATACGTTAGTGCCGCCAACCAGCCGGATTCGTTTGAATGATGAGGCGTTGTTTTCAGCTGTCGAGGCGGTTGAGGGTTATAGTTTTTCTGTTTTAAGCGCGCAAGATCGCTATTTACATAGCGCGGTGCATTTGCTATTGGCAATCGCCAAAAGTATAAGTAGGATTAATGCCCTCTCATCTTGCCAAGGATTAATGCCCTCTCATCTTGCCAGCTAACGCCTGCATTGGGATCAAACTCTACAACAGCGGCTGCTTGTACCTGCTCAGCACAATCCCTCTTGGGATAATCACCCATATGACGAGCCGCAGAGACGATAGGCTGATAACCGGTGCACCGACATAAATTACCCGATAACGCGGCATGAATATCGTGATCACTAGGCACAATATTTAAATCAATACCCTGTTGCAGTCGCTGCTGATACAGAGTCGCTAGCGACATCACAATACCAGGGGTACAAAATCCACATTGCGATCCATGGAAATCAATCATGGCTTGTTGCGCTGGGTGTAACGACTGTTGAGCAATACCCTGCGCAGTAAAAATATAGCGATTGTGCAGGTGCGCCATTAAGGCAATGCAGGCATTGACCGTATAGAAAGAAAGTTGACCGTTATCGAGGCTGGCAAGCATAACAGTGCATGCGCCACAGTCACCGGCTGCGCAACCTTCCTTGACGTCTGTCTGCGCCATTTGAGTGCGCAAATAATTGAGAATGGTGCACATGGGGTCAATATTCCCATCTTCGATCCATTCACCATTTAAATTAAAACGTATCACTGTCTATCCTACACTCTTGTTAAAAATACCAAGAAACTCGGGCTTAAAGCGCGCATAGCGTGATCGTTAAACGTGCGATATCACCTATAGCGACTGGGCTGATTGAAGTTTCCCGAGTAGCCGTCTTGTTTACCTTATTTTCCAGCCTGCAATTTCCTGACCAACTGGTCAAGCTTATATTTTGAAACCTCTTTCTATTCAAGAATAGATACTGGCAAGTTAATTGCTAACATCTTGTCCATCTAGTCAGCTTTTTAAAAGCTGTTGTTCTTGCACCATCAGGTTTAGCTAACGTGACATCAAGACTCGAACTGCGGGGCATCCGCAAACAATATCCCGGCTGCATTGCCAATGATGATATTCACCTTGCCGTAGCGGCGGGCGAATGCCATGCCCTGCTCGGTGAAAACGGGGCCGGTAAAAGTACCCTAATGAAAATCATCTACGGCATCGTAGCGGCCGACGCCGGTACTCTGCTGTGGGAAGGTACGCCAACTCAGATACGCAGCCCTGCACATGCCCGCGAATTGGGCATAGGCATGGTGTTTCAGCACTTTTCTTTATTCGAAACCTTAACGGTGGCAGAAAATATCGCTCTCAGCCTCCCGAAAGACCAAACCCGTAATCGCCGCGCACTCAGTGATCGTATTCGCCAAGTATCGGAACACTACGGCATGGCACTTGATCCTGATCGTTACGTGCATTCGCTATCAGTAGGAGCACGTCAACGTGTCGAAATCGTACGGTGCTTACTACAAGACATTCGCTTATTAATTTTAGACGAGCCGACATCCGTCCTTACGCCGCAAGAGGTGGAACAGCTATTCATCACCCTCAATCGCCTAAAAGCAGAAGGCTGCGCCATTTTGTTCATCTCACACAAGTTAGATGAAGTGCGTGCGTTATGTGACCAAGCGACAAAGTATAAGTAGGATTAATGCCCTCTCATCTTGAAGTATAAGTAGGATTAATGCCCTCTCATCTTGCCAATCTACAATAAAAAGCAGGCTATTGGCAATCGCCAAGTTAATATCAATCCACTAACTGAATGGGTAATATGTCTGAGCAAGTAAAAGGTCAAATGGATGACAAAATCACTATTCGTATGGAAGCTATGATTAATTCAATGACACCAGGTGAACGCCAACGTCCAGAAATTATTAAAGGCTCTCGTAAGCGTCGTATTGCGTTAGGTTCTGGTACACAGATACAAGATGTGAATAAATTACTTAAACAATTCACTCAAATGCAAAAAATGATGAAAAAAATGTCAGGCAAAGGTGGTATGCAAAAAATGATGCGTAGCATGAAAGGTATGATGCCTCCTGGCGGTGGCGGTATGGGTGGAATGTTCGGCGGTAGATAATTGCAGCTCTGAACTCATATAAAAAAGGTAGCGAAAGCTACCTTTTTGCTTTCTAAATATTCAATATAGTTAACCTCAACTCGGATTGATGGATTGAATAACTCATTGATTTATTAACATATTATGTATCTTTGTCTGGATTAAAAAAATAAAAAGTCTTAATTCTCCAGTGATTAAATTTATGTGATTATCAAGGCATTTCTATAAAACAATAGATGGTTATTGGGCGTGAAAATACAGTTTTTTTATTCCCGATAAAAACTAAGTACCTGCATCCATGCAGGCAACGACGTTAGACGGTTAAATAACAATATTAGGTATAATTGCTTATTCTGAATTCAGGTTATTTAGCTTTTTCTTTTTCAGACACATTTTTATCATGTGCGTTAAGCACTGCTTGAAGCGTTGGATAGCCTCGGATATACGAATAATCAGTGTCTTTTGCTGGTATATGACAACCTAAACAATCATTTTTATAATCTGTTGTTTGTAGCACGGGTTTATCACCAGCAGCATAAAATGCCCAGCCCCAGCCATCACCCCATAACTTACTTTCAGGAAATCTGTTCTTTTTATCTTTAATCCAAACAAACCAACCTTTAGTTTTGGTTGCATAAGAAATACGTCCAGTTGTTAAATTTTCAGTATTTGTTTCTAAAACTTCTTTTACTAATACGGCTCCATCTGGATAGCTCGCGTTTTCTTGATAATACTCTACTGTACCTGGGCTAGCATAAACGCTATGCATTTCATGTGAGCCATTTTTATCAGGAGCTAAACCTGTAAAACTGCCTAAAAACTCCCAGCTTCTAAAGTTGTCTGGTAATAGTGGTGTTCCATCAGAGGCAACAAAGTTATTTAGTGTATCAGCTGTAGATACTGTACTTGTGAATGCAAGCACTACTCCTAATAAGGCAGTGCGTGAAAAAGAGCTAATCATAATGTGGTCCTTTATTTGTTTTTGAATTACCGTACCAATATAAACCTTTTTCTCTACTTTATAAAGTTATTTTGGTATATTCATATAAAAACTAATTATGAACAGGAATTTTAGATGGCAAGACCTAGAAAGTTTGATGAAGAAACCGTACTAAATAATGCTATGTCGATTTTTTGGCAGAAAGGTTACAACGCTACATCGACTGAAGATCTTGAAAATGCGACGAAAATTCGTAGAGGTAGTTTGTATAATGCATATACAGATAAACGAACATTGTTTTTTAAAGTACTTGAATACTACGGTAAGAAAGAAATAAGTGCGGTTGTTAGTATGATGATTGATTCTAAAGTAATTACTACAGGCTACAAAAATATTTTAGAAAAAGCTATAGAACAAGGTAGTGAAAATACAATTTCTAGAGGATGCCTCTTATGTGATACAGCTAGTGAGCTTGGAGGAAAAGATAAGTCTGTTGCTGAAAAAGTTAGCGAATTATTTGCACCTATGGCTCAAGTTTTTTTTGAGCATTTCTTAACTAGCGATTTAAATAAAAATGATGAAGAAATTCTATCAAAAGTTGATGCCGTTATGTCTGGTTATATGGGCTTTAGATTAATGTGTAAATTAGGGTATACAAAGAACAGATTGAAGGCATTGGCCAAGCAACAGGTGAAGTTATTGGGTATATAGGGCAGTGAATACTACCGTTTTTGTCTTTTAATTGAGTACCCTCTATTTAGGCTAATAAATGTCATAACATTCAATAAAAAGAAAAAGGCATAACGGTTAACGCTATGCCTTTTGGGTAATAATATTAATGTTTGTGAGAGTTAAAGGTTATAACCAGACTCGTCATGATCAACTAAGTCTAACCCGTTCTCTTCACCTTCCTCATCAACACGTAAACCGTTAGTCATCAAACCAACTAATTTAAGTAATACATAAGTGACTACGGCTGTGTAAATAAGTGTTGAAACGATACCAACAGTTTGAACATAAACTTGTTCGCCCATTGTGTTAATACCATCGGCAAAACCAAAACCACTGAATACACCTAAACTTGTTGCTGACAAAATACCCGCTAAAAATGTACCTAAAATACCACCGACACCATGCACAGGGAAAACATCTAAAGAGTCATCTATACGAAGCTTTTGTTTGATAAATACTGTTGAATAATAACAAACAATACCTGCTGAAATACCTATAATTAATGCACCACCTGGTCCAACAAAGCCTGATGCTGGCGTAATAGTACCTAAACCCGCTACCATACCTGTAACAGCACCAATAACACTCGCTTTACCGAATTTTCTCCATTCAATAAAAGCCCAAGTTAATGTACCTGCAGCGGCAGAGATATGAGTTACTAACATCGCCATTGAAGCATCACCGTTAGCTGCTAGTGCACTACCACCGTTAAAACCAAACCAGCCTACCCATAACATACCAGCACCTGTTACTGTCATGGTTAAGTTATGTGGTAATAATGGGGCTGTACCAAAACCTCTACGTGGACCTAAAACCATAGCAGCAACTAAGGCAGCTGTACCTGCTGTAATATGTACAACAATACCACCTGCAAAATCATATACGCCCATTTCACTTAGCCAGCCACCGCCCCATACCCAATGAGTAACAGGTGTGTAAACAGCTAATAGCCATAAACCACTAAAAATAAGTACTGCGGAAAATTTCATGCGTTCAGCGAACCCACCTATAATTAGCGCTGGAGTTATTACTGCAAAAGTCATTTGAAATAACATAAATAAACTTTCAGGAATATCACCAGAGAGAGTTTCTTTCGTTATGCCTACCATGAATACTTTACTGAAATCACCAATAAAGGGGTTCTAGGGATTTTCCCCTCTAAAGTAACATAAATCGCCATACTCACGATATCTAAAGGCATACAAAGGTGGGTTACTTCTCCAAAGTATGGCAAATTATGAGGTTAACTACCCCTTAAACTTAACGTAATTCCTATGGCTATAAAAAACGAACTCTCAATTCTTACCAAAGCTGAGCAGCTTGATCTATATTCTCCGCCGCTATTATCACTTGAACAGCAACGATTGTATTTTACGCCAAACGAGATCGAGTTAACAGAGTCGAAAAGTATTCGCCTAAGGAACCACCGATGTTATTTCATTGCTTTATTAGGGTATTTTAAGTCTAAGCCTGTCATTCTTTCACCTAGCTTTAACCTCATCTTTGACGATATGCAGTTTATTTCAACGCAAGTTCAAGGAGGCAAAGGGATCAGGCCTTTCAGCATAAATAAGATGCAACGTGACCGTATATATCAAAGAATACTGAGGTTATTAAACTATCAGAAATGGGACGAAAGTCTGCACTTTGCGCCGTTGTACGATCATCTTGTTATGGTCGGCAAAGCTTGGCTTGAGCCTCGTTATCTATTCGATGCAGCCGCTGAATCTCTAGCAACGCATAGAATTGCCATCCCTAAATATACTGTCTTACAAAAGCTTATCAGTCGTGTTATCCAACAGGTAAAGAAGGGGTTAAATAATAAGCTTCGTATTCATGTTTCATCTGAACTACACGAATTTCTAAATACTATTATCGATGACAAAGATGGGCTCTCCTTAAGCCAGCTTCGAGCAGGTGCAAAAAGCGTTATGGTGACAGAGCTAAAAAAAGAACTGATTGTTTATCATCAGTTACAGCCTTATACAAGACAGATTGATGATGCTGTTAAGGACTTAGCCTTATCGTCTAAAAACCAACAACACTTCGGTGAAATGGTGGATTATTATGGTAGTAAACTAAAACGCTTTAAGCGTCCACAGCAACACCTATGGTTGCTGTGTTTTCTGACTCAACGCATACGGCAAAGCTTAGAGCGACTGACTGATGGTTTTATTCATCATATCCGGAAACAACAAGAAGCTGCGCATGCGTTTGCCCAACAGGCAGTGTTTGATTCATGGAGGTCAGCTGCGGACAATGTCACCAAAGCTGCAGAATTACTCCATCTGTTTGTTGATGACAGTATCGACGATAATCAACCATTTGCAACGGTTAGGCAACAAGCATTGAGTGTAATGAATAACCAAGACATAGAAACGCTATGCCTGTACTTAAAAAAGCAAAAACGCACAGTAGAAGAATATCAATGGCAATATTATGATGATCAAAACACCTTACTTGAACAGTTATTAAGGCCCGTGTTTCTATGTCTTGAATGCCAAGCAGGTAAAGGCTCAGAAGTATTGGTGACACAGCTCAGAACCACAAAAACAGAACTATTAGCAGGTAATACATTGCAAACAATGGATAGTACACTTATCCAACAAAAACATCGTCCATGGTTACTCAACAACGATGTTGTTCATCCACAGCGATACGAATGGTTGCTTTACCGTCAACTGGCTTCTCGGCTTAATGGTCGAATTTACTTATCAAACGTCACTAAATATCGTGCGCTAGAAGACGACTTAATTGCATCGTCAATACAGTCTGATCTATTGGCATCGTCAACGTTGGAAAAGCTAAAGCAGCCGATTCAGAAGCTACTGCAAGTAAAACAAATACGCTTAGCAACATCCCTAGAAGATGTTGCTCGTCACATTGATAATGGTGATAACCGCAATGTGATCATGAAGAGCCGAAGTGGCGCACGATGGCGACTGCCAGTTAAAGGCTCCCGATCATTTGTCAACAACCCCTTCTTTAAACAGATGATCCCCGTCAGTATTGCTGATGTGTTGCGTTATGTTGAACAAGAAACCAACTTTATGCAATGCTTCGCACACGTGCTGCCAATCCAAAAACAAGTAGGCGCCAATCAGGATGATTTATTGGCTATTCTCATTGCGAATGCGACACATCGTGGCGTATATGGGATGGCACAAATATCTGATCGCAGTTATGAGCATCTAAGCACTATACAAGCTAATTATATTAGGCCTGAAACCTTGCAAGAGGCAAGTGATATCATCAATAACGCAGTAGCGGCACTCCCTATTTTCCGTCACTATCACATCCAAGAAGACGTCCTACACGCCAGTACCGATGGGCAAAAATTTGAAACTCACCTTGAGACTTTTAAAACTCGCTACTCCTCGAAATACTTCGGCACCAACAAAGGTATTACGGCCATGACGTTAGTTGCCAATCATAGTGCGTTAAATGCCCGTATAATAGGATC
Source organism: Pseudoalteromonas sp. APM04 (assembly GCF_022809815.1). Classification (NCBI taxonomy): domain Bacteria; kingdom Pseudomonadati; phylum Pseudomonadota; class Gammaproteobacteria; order Alteromonadales; family Pseudoalteromonadaceae; genus Pseudoalteromonas; species Pseudoalteromonas sp. APM04. Next base: position 1,709,943 of record NZ_CP094441.1, on the reverse strand, counting down.
TAATGAGCATGAGTCCCATTATATTTACGACTTACTACAATCTAATACTAGTGATCTTAAGCCTGACGTACTCTCAACCGACACCCATGGTGTTAATCATGTTAATTATGCCTTATTGGATTTATGCGGTTATAGTTTTGCGCCTAGGTATGCTCAGTTCACCAGTGTGATCAATGACCTATTTAACGTAACTGAAAGCGACGACGGAAATACGCATCTGGCGCTGAAAAAGCCGATAAAAATGAATGTGATTGAGGAAGGCTGGCAGGATATTCAGCGTATTGTGTTATCCCTTCAAGAAAAACGCACAACACAGGCATTGCTAGTACGCAAATTATCTGGTTATCCATCTGGACACCCTATATTACAAGCATTAACGGAATATAATAGGCTCATCAAAGCCCAATATTTACTTGATTATATTGATGATGCAAGTCTGCGCCAATATGTTCAACGAGCACTGAACCGAGGCGAAGCCTGGCATTTCCTCAGGCGAGCCATTGCATCGGTCAATCGTGACCAGTTCCGCGGAAAAAACGAATCAGAAATAGTCGTTTGGAACGAGTGTGCCCGTTTGACGGCAAATGCAATTATTTACTTTAACTCGATGATCCTAAGTCATCTACTACTGCACTTTGAAGACGTTGGTGACGAGGAAAAAGCTGCAATAACTCGACAAGTATCACCCGTTGCATGGCAGAATATTAATCTAAGCGGCACTTATCAGTTCGCTAGTAACCGCAAACTACCTGATTTACAGGAAATAACTAGGCCTATTGTTCAAAATGAAGTCTAAAATGAAAGGTAACCCAGCTCCACAAGCCACTAACTGCTTGGGTTATGGCGATTTATGTTACTTTAGAGGGGAAAATCCCTAGAACCCCATGATGGCCATGATTGGTTTTATCATGATATCAGCACAAGGTTTTGCATCAGTTATGCAAGCGACGGGTGATATACAAAGCTTGGTCAACAGCGGTGCAAGTTTGTTTGATGGAAATAAGCCTATAGCAGCGGCGGTAATTTTATTAGTTGGTTTACTTATCACCATGGGAATTGGAAGCTCTTTTTCAACGGTACCAATTATTGCGACCTTATTTGTTCCTTTATGCCTAGAGCTTGGTTTTTCAGTGATGGCAACAGCTGCTTTAGTTGGTACTGCTGGCGCTTTGGGCGATGCGGGCTCCCCTGCTTCAGATTCAACACTTGGGCCAACATCTGGTTTAAACGCGGATGGTCAGCACGACCATATTTGGGATTCGGTAGTACCAACCTTTATACACTTTAATATTCCACTATTACTATTTGGCTGGATTGCAGCAATGGTACTTTGAGTATCCTAAAACCTTCAATTTAAGAGGCTTATTATGTAATAAGGCTCTTATTCCCTGTTTATCTTTCTTTGACATATATTTTCGATGCTAAGATTAATCTTAAAATAAATATAGTATGATGTGTTCTTATGCGCCTTAAATATAAGCACCAATTCGGGTGCTTATATTTTTATATTAATTTTACTTAAACCCGTTAATCATTTTGGCGCAAACAACAGGTGTTGGCCTATGATTATCATCTACAGCAACAAATGTAAAACTACCGCTTATAGCCGAGTGTTTATCATCTTTGTGCATTGTTTCAAGTAGTATATCAACATCTACTTTTAAGCTAGTGTTACCAACATGCACAACTTTAGCTATTAGTTCAGCAAATGTACCTGCAGGTATTGCTTCTTTAAAGTCTACTCTATCAGACGAAATAGTTACCAAGGGCTTACGGCAAAAACGCGTTGCAGCAATAAATGCAACCTCGTCCATCCATGCTAATGCATCGCCACCAAATAGTGTATTGTGATGATTGGTACGCCCTGGGAATACCGTTTTTGTAACTGATGTTGTTGAATCTTTTATACGCTGAGCAATAATTGCATCGCGATTTACGTCTGTCATAGTCTCTACTTTTTGTTGGCTAACGTATCTTGCATTAATAAGCCTGGATCAAGGCGTTCGCCTTTCCAGTTAAAGCGCCAATCTAAATGCGGGCCTGTAACTCGGCCGGTTGCACCAATTTCAGCAACTTTATTACCTTGTTTAACTTTATCACCCACGTTTACATCTAACTTACTTAAATGTATGTAAGTAGAGGTAATACCATGGCCATGATCTAAAATAAGTGTTCCGCCAGAATAATATAAATCGGGTTCTGCAAAAACAACAGTGCCACCAATTGGCGCATACACTGGCGAACCAGTTTTGTTAGCTATATCTAAACCAAAATGCGCGCGACGTGGTTCACCATTAAAGTAACGCTGGCTGCCATACACACCCGAAATTCGCCCTTGTGCAGGTTTTAATACTGGGTCTAAAAAGTAAGTAAGGTCTGAATTAACAGCACGGGCATTTCTTACCGCAACCGCTTCTCTGCTTATACGTTCACTTACAGATTTAGGCGGAGAAACGTATTTTTTTGCAACACCCGTTATTTTGTCAATGTTGTAATCACGCTTGGTAATAATAAGATTCTGGGTATGCTTTTTGCCATTCGTATCAACCCAGCTAAGAGTATGATTTGCTTTTGCGTCACGACCAAAACCAAATACAAAATCACCATTTTTTGAAAGCTTTAACGGTGTGTCGTTTAAACTAACAGACTCCGCATCGCTAAGCTTTCCTGTAACTAAGCCGCCTTGAGTCAGGTGTCCTTTTAGCTCAACAGCTAACGAATTTACACTAAATGTTGCCAAAACTAACGCAGATAAAAGTGACTTAAGCATAACTAATTGCTCCTTTGCCAACCCCTTCATACGCGGTTATTTTAACATTTTGTTCAGGGTGCTTGGCTTTAACTTGACCTGCAATATACCCCGCAATACATTCAACGGTTGTGTCTATCGGTAAAATATCACAGCGAGTTTCACTAATGGCCATTTCGAAATAGCCTTGAGCTGATGTATAAGCAAAACAAACATCATTATCTCTTGCGCTAATATGCTTTAAGTTTTGCGGTTCTATTTGGTCTTCACTTGTTGCTAGGTATATATCTTCCCACTGCATTGCCCATTCTTTTTGTAAGCGTGGCATGGAGATACCGTCTAGGCTTATACCTATTTGAGAACGATGACCATGAATAATGCGCTGGCAATTACCATCATGTTTTTTAAGACCATGACTATAATGATAATAAAAGCTTTGGCTATGTTCTGGTTTTAACGATAACTCTATTTTTTCTATGTTTGAGGGCAACTTAGGTAAAATAGTATCAACTAAAAATGCAGTTACCGACTCCACATTAATTTCATCGGCATCAATCATACAATAGGCTTGATGCGGTGCACTCATTGCCAAGTGGTGGTTGTCGCCAAAAGTGCAATCTAGTGTTTTGTGCTCATCAAATTCAGTCACTGAACCATTTATGCTATTAGGAATAGCTAAACGGTGATCAATACATTCATCAATAATACCTTTAATTTGTTTTTTAACTAATCCAAAGTCTAACACCATAGACTCGTCGTTAAGTTTACCGTGCAAAGTTAAATCAACAATCCAGCTCTCGCCAACGGCGCCGCGTTTGTTACATAAGTAAGAAAAATCTATCACAGTAAGTGAGTTAACAAAAAGGATCATAAACTTCCTTTAGACTAGTTATAAGACAGCGTTAATTATAATGATTTTTGATTGTAATTGCGCGGTTTTATAAAGCAAAAACCTAACGCATTGTTTGATTGATGATTTAATACTCAATATAGTAGGTATTTAACTGCTCCGAGTTGTTTAGCGTACAAGTGTACGCTAAAGTACGGGCAATTTCTAAGCGAAGATAAAGAGTTATGGAACCTAAAAACAGCTATACAAAAGAAGAATTGATCCTATGTGGTCAAGGTGAAATGTTTGGTGAAGGCAACTGTCGTTTACCTAGCGATAACATGTTAATGATGGACCGCATTACCTCTATAAATGCTGATGGTGGAAGCCACGGTAAAGGTGAAATAATTGCTGAGCTTGATATTGACCCAACCCTTTGGTTTTTTGATTGTCACTTTAAAGGTGACCCAGTTATGCCAGGGTGTTTAGGCCTTGATGCAATGTGGCAACTAGTGGGTTTTTATCTTGGTTGGTCAGGTGGTCCTGGTCTTGGCCGCGCTTTAGGTGTAGGTGAAGTTAAATTTACAGGCCAAATACTTCCAACGTCTAAAAAAGTAACCTACCGCCTTGAAATGAAACGCGTCATTAAACGTAAACTCTTCATGGGTGTTGCAGATGGCACTGTTGAAGTAGACGGCCGCGTAATATATGAAGCCAAAGATTTAAAAGTAGGTTTATTTCAAGACACCACGTCTTTTTAATGGATTTACAATATAAATACAAAAAGGCCTCCAATTTGGAGGCCTTTTTGCTTAAATTTGGGTAATAATTAGGTTTTAAACATATTTCGATTTTCAATTGCCTCTCGCCATCCACCTAACCACTCTGACTTTGGATCTATCTGTTGATAAGGGCATAGCTCTTTAGAACGACCTGCTAAACCTGCTTTGAAACCTTGAGAATGAGCTCTTTCTAAACGATCTCTTTTCTGTCTCTTCATCGGTATTATCCTCACCTTTTTTAGTTATATATTTTGTAGCATAAGTGAAATCTACAATTAATGAATAGTTAATAAAAATGTAAAGTTCAAATAACAAAAACAATTAAATTGTTTGACATTAACTAAGCTGCTGATGCAAAAATGAATTAACATTTAAAGAATCAACCTGGTCATACCACTACAATATACAACTTAAGTATCTATCTAAAAACATTAATTACTAAGTCGCACAATTTGTGTATCAACCATAATTATTGACTAATAAAAATAACTGAAGTTCAAACAAAAATGTAATGCATAAAATAATTTTAAACAGATGAATTTAGTACTTGCACATTAAAAGCCGATCGGTCTAATATGTAGGTATGAACAAAAATAATACAGTATCTCCACGACGTGGCCGTCCTCCTAAAATAGCCAGAGATAACGCCGATACTAAAGCGTTACTTATACGCACGGGTTTAGAAACGTTAACAGAGTTTGGCTTTAGTGCCACAGGACTCGATACAATATTAAAAAAAGCCTCAGTACCTAAAGGTTCCTTTTACCATTACTTTAAAAGTAAAGAAGCCTATGGCATTGCGTTGGTTGACGCCTACGACAGTTACTTTATTGCAAAGCTAAACCATTACCTCGATCAACAAAATATCCCCCCACTGGAACGCATAGTAAACTTTACACAAAGTGCCATTAAAGGCATGAGTAAGTACGATTATAAACGCGGTTGCTTAGTCGGTAATTTAAACCAAGAATTAAATCACTTAAGCGATGAATTTAAAAATCGCTTAATGCAAAGCTACACAGCTTGGCAAATACAAATTGAAAACTGTTTAAATCAAGCTAAACAGCAAGGCACTATTTCTAAAACTGTAAATACACAATTAATGAGCGAGTACTTTTGGATTGGTTGGGAAGGCGCAGTAATGCGAGCAAAACTTACCAAGTCAAGCACACCGCTTACGCTATACACTGAAATGTTTTTACGTGCATTACTTACATAATGCATTTTTATTTACCATTTAAAAGACGATCGGTCTAAAAGGATATGATATGAATAACCCAATTAAAGCCATTGTTATTAATAAAGAAGATAGTAACTACAGCGCTTCTTTATTACAGCTTAAAGAAAGTGATTTACCTGACGAAAATACCACAATAAATGTGTTGTACAGCACATTAAACTATAAAGACGGTCTAGCCGTTACAGGTAAAGGCCCGGTAGTGAGAACCTTTCCGATGGTGCCCGGTATAGATTTAGTAGGCACTGTAACAACCTCCACCAGCGATGAATTTAAAAATGGCGATCATGTTATTTTAAATGGTTTTGGTGTTGGCGAAAAACATTGGGGCGGCCTTGCACAAAAAGCAGCGCTAAATAGTGACTGGTTAATTCCCCTACCCGCTGCTATTAGTCCAAAACAAGCAATGCAAATTGGGACTGCCGGTTATACCGCTATGTTGAGCGTTATAGCACTCGAAAAACAAGGAGTTAAACCTAACGATGGTGAAATTTTAGTTACAGGTGCAAACGGTGGTGTTGGCAGTTTCGCTATTTATTTATTAAGTCAGCTCGGCTATAACGTAACCGCCGCCACAGGACGAGTAGATCAAAGCGAGTACTTAAAAGAGCTTGGTGCATCTCAAATAATTAACAGAGATGAGTTATCAAACCCGGGGAAACCGCTTCAAAAAGAACGTTTTGCTGCAGCTATAGATTCTGTTGGCAGCCATACGCTTGCAAATATTTGTGCGTCGCTTAAATACGGTGGTGTTGTCACTGCATGTGGTTTAGCCCAGGGCATGGATTTACCCGCATCAGTTGCGCCCTTTATTTTACGAGGTGTTTCACTTATCGGAATCGATAGTGTTATGCGACCAAAAGCAGACAGAATTGAAGCATGGGAAAGACTATCTACATTAATAAAAGCTGACTATTTAGATAAAATTTCAACAGAAATTACACTCGAGCAAGTAATTGAAAACGCCGAGCAACTCATGGAAGGTAAAATTCGTGGCCGCGTTGTAGTTAATTGCCAAGGTTAGGCTATTTACACTATTAAAGCCTCGTTATTAAATTTATAATACACTTTGTATTTTAATAACGAGGCAACACCTATGAGCAACCAAGAACTTTTCAGTAATAATCCACTGCAAGGCGTAAAATTAGAACAAGTGGTTGAAGAGCTGGTTGAGCAATACGGGTGGGAACTCCTGCACGCTTACTTGCAGCTTAATTGTTTTAAAAATAATCCGGATATTAAATCTGCTGTAAAATTTTTACGTAAAACCCAATGGGCACAAGAAAAGGTAGAAAATTTTTACCTATACCGCCTTAAAAACTTGCCTAAACCAGATGATGTTCAGTACGAGTTACCACCGCGTGATCGTGTTATACCGGCCGATCATAAACCAGGTGAACCTTGTGAACTAAGCTTTAGTGACGCAAAACGCATTCAAGCTAAAAAAGCCACTAAACAACGTGCTCGAGAGCGCAAACAACGGTCTAATCCAAGTAACCCTTGGGGTAATTAAGAGTGAGTTTAAAAGCCAATTTTTATTGGCTTTTTTTATGCCTTGTCTTAACTAGTTCTTAGCGTTGCAGCACAATAACTATGTAAACCGAATAAGTTAGCTTATTTAAACCTATGTTGCCGTTGTGCCTAGGAACTAGTACCCGCGCTTTTTCCAAAAATCTACTTCTGTTTGTTGCGCTTCTAATGCAACATTAAATGTTTTATCTGCAATTATTTTATTATTAAGCGTTAAAGTCATTCGCCATGGGCCTAGCTTATTGCCAATAGGCTCCCACAATGTATCGCCAAGATAAAAGTGCCAATCGTTATCTTTAATGTATTCAACGCCTTCAAAAGGCGGCATAACATCCCCCTCTTCGTTAGGTATGTCTGGATGGTAAATACAAAAATACAGTTTTTCACCTTTGGCTTTTTTTATATTTACTATCAGCCCAAATTCTACGTCTATTTCAGCAATCACATCAGTAGTAAATTGCTCAATTTGTGGAAGAGCCTTGCTACTACTATCCCAAGTTGAATAAATACCATAACTCTGGAGCGTAAAGCTGGGTTTTAACTTTGCCATTTATCCAACCTGTACTTACTTATATACCAAAATTTTATAATAAACCGTTGGTTTAGTCTTATATAAAAGTTTACTTACATAATTTTCATTTATATTTGCACATTGCTTGCACAATTACAGAATAATATTTTGATCTCTTTATCAGTGAGTTCAAAGTTATGAGTACATCCCTAGTAAATAGTATTTCTAAAAATTCAGTTGCACAATTTAAACTAATTGTGGGCTTTACTGCAATCTCATCACTTTTTGCATGCGGTGGTTCTGAGCAAAGCACTTCAATAAGCGACGTAATAACTGATAGCACAATAGCTGACGGTTCAAATATTGATGCAAATGGTTCTACATACAATGTTTTATGTGAGTACGCTTACAACGAATACAACAACGCTGACTCTGTGCAAACAACAAGCTCAGCTGACTGGACATGCACAGGCACAACGCGTGACATCATTGCTAATGGAATTCCTGACCACGACGTAGGCACTTTTCCTAATCCGGCTAACCCCAATACCATCGCAGAACAATCAGTAAATGAAAGCTTTACATTAACACCGGTTCAATCGTCATCCGCTACAATGATGGGCGGCCCTCGCGGTATAACAGGGCTTGTTTTAAATGGCGTTAAAATTGATGCCGGCACAGGTGGTAGCTGTGATGACTCAGGTGAAAATTGCGACCTAGGCGATAATAGCGGCAACTGGAATATAGAAGCTTTAAGCCAAACTACATTTAGTTTTGGCACAGATGCAAACAATGCCCATGTGCAACCAGATGGGACGTATCATTACCATGGAATGCCCGAAGGGTTTATAACAATGCAAGGCGGTAATGAAACAACCATGACACTAATCGGCTGGGCTGCAGATGGCTTTCCTATTTATGCACGTTATGGCTACTCAGATCCAACCGACGCCACTTCTGAACTCGTTGCAATGACAGGAAGTTACCAACACGTTACCACAGTCAATACAAACAGACCTTCTACCGACATATACCCTTTAGGAACATTTGCACAAGACTGGGAATACGTTGCAGGTTCAGGCGATTTAGATGAATGCAATGGCCGTATTGGCGTAACACCGGAATTTCCAGATGGTATTTATCACTACTATGCAACTTACACTTACCCGTTTTTTCAGCGTTGTGTAAAAGGAGAGCTTTAAGTTATGCGCCTTTCAAAATTAATACATAACATTTGGGTAATTATTATCGCTTTTTGTATATCTCAAAAAACACATGCTCACTTAATAGTTGCACAACATGGCACTCTTAATGTTGTTGAAGAGCACGTGTTTGTTGTGCTGTCGCTTCCTGCGTCGTCATTGTTAGGCGTTGACGAAAACAACGATGGGACACTTTCACTCACTGAATTTAATAAATACCGTAATCACATTAGTAAACAGGTTAAAAAGCACGTGTATTTGTCTGATCAGCAATATCGCTTTTCGATTGAAGGGCTGTTATTACATCCAGAAATGGCGCACAGCGGTAACAATACATTTGTTGATCAAATTACCATTACCGGCAGATTCACACCTCTAATGACAAACAATATAAAATTCAATATTAATTTATTTGCCAATAACCGTAGTAAACAAACTTATAAAATTACCGCTACCAATAAACAGCAACAGCTTATTCATCAATTTGAGCTAGAGCCATTGTCTCCGCATAGTGAGTTATTTTAAAGTATTAGGCTGATTTACCAAGCCAAATAAACCCATTACAAAAGCTGACACGTTATACGCGTTTTGGGTTTTTAGGAAAGAATTGCTCAGCTTGTTGTGCACACAAATCAAACTCTCGTGTATTTTTATAGGGTAGCTTCATAAAGCCCGCAACGCCCACATCGGTAATGTTTACAGCATATTGCATTAGTTTATTTAACAAACGTTTAAATTCGGCCTCTTTTGTCGAGTCGAGTAGCCTGTAGTAGTGGTGAATTTTCATTCTGTCGGGCAAGGCTTCAAAAATAATACAACCAGTATGGTGTATTTGGTTTAGCTCAAATACACATTTAATAACTTTTTTAGGAAGCTGTAATTGCTCATCGGGATCTTTACCATCTTCAAAGTATGAATGTGGTCGGGTTATTTCGTTAGCTTTAACACTCACAACTTCATAATCTAGCTCAGGAAGACTATCAAACTTAAATGCACCGGTGCCATCTCGCTCTAATTGAATGGTTTTACGTGCATCAAATAAACAACATTTAAATAGCCCTTTTTGGTTAATTGCTTGGGCTAACATCACTGTATTGTTTATTGAATCTGTAAATGCTTTGCCTAGTGACTCATCGTGCATTATTAATGACGACTCAATAAACAACGATTCATCTTTCCAATGAAAACTAAGCCCTCCTACGGCTGGGTATTTCGCAAGCCGGCTTATGGAGGCCAAAAATGCTTTTTCAGTGTCACCAGTATCAAATAAAAATTCTTTGTAGTATCGGTCTAACTGGGCATCATTTACATCTAGTAACTGTTGGTTGTGGTCAGCTTGGCGTAAAAACTGTTTACGCGAGCTATAAACTACAGTATCTGGCGCTTCATCGGTACCGTACCAAAACGGGATGGCGGCTTTTTGCTGTGTTAATTTAAGATCGGGTAAATACGCTTTTGCCATTGTTGGTATATTACGTATAAAGTAATCGCCTGCAGCATCACGTACTGTTTTACTTTTACTGAGCATGCCATCTATAACGTTAGCGAGCTCTATAGGTAGCCCTAAAGAAATTGCAGGAATAGCCTGCGCACCAAATCGGCAAGACTGTGCAGACGCTAATGCATATAAAGTTGCTGCAACACCTTGCTCATCAAACCGCGGGGATGATTGCTCACCCGACATTTGCGCTTCGCCTATAAAGTACACATCTCCCATACGTGCATTGGTCGTGCTTAAATCTCCCGACATTAAATCCATAAAGTTACTGGCTACGGGCTCACCGTTACTGTGTAATTGGGCATATACTGAACTCCCCCAATCAACTAAAGATAAAGCGTCTGTTTGCGCATCCCACACCAAATTTGAAGGTTTTATATCTCCATGCACAATTGGTTGAGCACTTAAGCCATTTTTGTGGTTACTTAAATCAAGTAACACATTACGTAATTTAACGGCTAATGCCATTATTTTAGCTGCGCTAAATCGCCCCTCTTTAAGCGACACTTTTTCAAGGTCTTCTCCCATGGCGCGCGCCATCATTAATATGCCCTGCTTTTTAATGCGCTCAAACGCATAAAATTTAGGCACAAGCGGATTATTAATTTGTGAAAGCATATACGCTTCGTCTTCAAGACGGTCACGTACACTTTGAGCAAGCGTAATCCGTGAAAACTTAAACACCCAAGGCAAGCCTTTGTCGTCTTCACCTGCAAATACAAACCCAAATGCACCTGAGCCAATCATTTCTACATTTTTATAACCAAGCAAAGTAAGTTGTTTAATACAAATATTAAGCCACTGGCGATGTTTTTTAGCATCACGATGCGACAGCAAATATACGGATTGCTCTTCGTTAATGTAAAAATTTCGAATTTCTTTGGCTTTCAATACAGGCTCTCTAATTATGTGATTACTGGTAAGTTTTAACACTCTGATTATTAGTTTTATATAACGACATTACAATAGCACCAATATAGTTTTTAAACTTAAGCCCTATTTGAATAATAAAACACTCAATGTTGCATCCAAAAGGTTTACTTAGTCGTTTTAATTTAAACAGCACTGAATAGTAAACATAATAGATAGGACTTTAAGGATGAAAACATTAGCAATTTTAACTATCGGCACATTATATAGCGGTTATGTACATGCCAATATAGAAAAGCTCACTGTATATGGGCACCGTGATGGTTTAATTGGCGAATCAATCAGTGCCTCTAGCGGCATTATTGGCCAAGGTGAAATTGAGCAGCGCCCAATGCTAAGAAGCGCTGAAATGTTAGAGCTCATTCCGGGGATGGCGGTTACTCAACACAGTGGCTCAGGTAAAGCAAACCAATACTTTATTAGAGGATTTAACTTAGACCATGGGACCGACTTTGCCACAAGTATCGATGGTATGCCTATCAACATGCGTAGCCACGGACACGGCCAAGGTTACACCGATCTAAACTTTATAATTCCCGAATCTATTTCTACCATTAACTATCAAAAGGGGTCATATAGCGCAAGCCAAGGTGATTTTTCAAGTGCTGGTAGTGCACAGTTTAAACTGGTTGATAATGTTAAACATCAGCAAATAGAACTAAGTATTGGTGAAGATAACTATAAACGCGCGGTAGTACTTGGCTCAACTAACCTTAAAAAAGGTAAACTTATTGCGGCTGCTGAGTGGCAAGGCTACGACGGCCCTTGGGATGACATAAACGAAGACGTGAATAAAAAAAATGCCCTACTACGCTATGTTGGTAAAGCATTTAATGGTGACCTATCAATAAGCGCAATGGCATACGACAACACATGGAACTCAGCCGATCAAATTCCACAACGTGCTGTTTCGCAAAACTTAATAACACAATTAGGCTCGCTCGACACTACCCTTGGCGGCAGCTCTAGCCGTTATAGTTTATCGGGTAATTGGCAAGGGGAGCATTTGAAAGCCAGCGCTTATGTAATAAATTACGATTTAAACCTATATTCTAATTTCAGTTATTTTTTAAATGACCCAATTAATGGCGATCAGTTTAATCAGCAAGATAGCCGTAATATTTATGGCACCACTTTAAGTTATCAGTTTGAAACTAAAACCTCAGGCATAAACATGCAACACACTGCAGGGCTTGAGCTTAAACACGACGATATAGATAACGTTGGACTTTATAACACTAAAGCCAGAGAGCAGCTAAGCACTGTAAGGCAAGATGCACTCAAGCAAACGAGTTATTCAAGCTTTTGGGAGTCTAAACTTTTATTTACCCCAAAACTAGAAGCAACAGCAGGTGTAAGGTACGACTATTTTGATACAAATGTAACCAGTATTACCGCCGTAAACTCAGGTAAAGCAAGTGACGATTTAATCAGTTTTAAAGCAAGCTTAAATTATCGCTTTACTCAATTGCTAGCTGCCTATGCAAATTGGGGGCAATCTTTTCACTCTAACGATGCGCGCGGCTCCACAATAAATATCGATCCAGTAACAGGTGATCAAGCCGAACGAGTCGATCTATTAGTAAAAAGTGAAGGCGCTGAAATTGGATTACGATTTGCTGATGAAAAAAAATATAATATGTCAGCTGCGCTCTGGTGGTTAAAACTCGACTCAGAACTATTGTTTGTAGGAGATGCAGGTAATACAGAGCCAAGTGATGCGTCTAAGCGTTATGGTTTAGAAATGAGTGCCTATTACTGGATTAACGACCAATTTAATATTGATTTAGAAGCCTCGTTTACACATTCTCGCTTAGATATAAATGACAATAACAATTACATAGAAGGCGCTGTACCCGTTGTAGCAAGTACAGGTTTAAATTGGCATTTAAGTAAACAATGGCAATCATCGATCAGGGTACGCCATATTGGTAAACGCACATTAACAGACGACGGTCATAAGCGCTCAAACCCGCTAACCGTAGTTAATAGCTCTGTGACCTATAAGCAAACCCATTGGAAAGTAGACTTTGAATTACTTAACTTGTTTAACAGTACAGACCACGATATAGATTACTATTATGCATCGCGTTTAGCCGGTGAGCCCGCTCAAGGCGTTGAAGATAATCATTTTCACCCTATTGAGCCCAGAACTGCACGCCTAACACTTAGTTTATTGTTTTAGTATTTATTAACGCAACAGCTATACTGTATATAAATACAGTATAGCTGTAAATGGGTACTTATTTGCTCCATTTCGCCTAACCGGTTTCTTTACTTTTTGATGGCCCAAACAGTAAAAATACATATAATTTAAATTACAGTAACTTAATTAGTAGTTGTTTTAGGCGCATTTCGCTGCGCGGGGCTTGTTTTAAAGCTTGCAATCATATTATGAGGGTTTTTACATTCAGCCTGTATTTTAGCGGCCTCAGCCCACCATATTAATTGATTAAATGTACGAGAAAAATAGTTAAACCACGAGGTCTGATCATCATCAGTAGCAAACTCTCCAAGCTCGTTAAACACATCCTGTGCCTTTGGAACATGAATCATCGACGATACTGGTAAACACCCAAGTTCTGATAAAAAAGTGCGCATACTAATTGCAGCACGAACCCCACCCCACTGCCCAGCAGAATAAGAAACAATCGCACTGGGTTTATACGAAAACAGTGAACTACCAAAATGATTGAGAAGATCAGCTAATGCAGGGCTCATAGAGTGATTATATTCAGGGCTGATCATTATATAGCCATCAGCAGATTTAATTTTATCGGCCAAATTGTTAAGTTTAGTGGGGGCATTGTGCTGTGTATATGCAAAGTGAGGTTTAAATACAGCATCGGTTGGGTAATCTAACGCATCAATTATTTCAAATTCATGTTCACTAAAGTGTGACTGCAAACACAATAAACACGCTTTACTAACTCTACTTCCAAGACGTACTGGTTTAGGGGGGGAGCTCTCACGCACAGTGCCTAAAAACAATAAAAACTTCATAATATAACTCCATGTAAATATTTTGTTTTACATTAAGCCTAGTATCACCGACATGCAAATAAATTTATAACGTATTTTTATGCCGTTATACGTCGCTCTTAATTGCCGTTTCAGCTTATCGCACTTAACTAAGCAGTCAAAAATAGGTAAAAAACAGTTTTAAATTAATCTTAGGTGAACGATGAAACACATAATTAAAGCCTCTCTCTTAACGCTGGCAATAAGCGCTAGTTTAAATACACACGCAGCACAGTTTTCGTTTTCTTCAAAAGTAGACAACGATGCACACACATTAATTGTGTTTTATAGCCAAGATGGAAAAAACAATCAATTTAAAAACCTCGACAAACAATTTAATGGACAGCTGCAACGTATAATTGATATTGAAAACTTTGAAGGTAAATACGCCAAAACAACACAGCTGATTGCCCCACTTAATAGTAGCTACAAACGTATATTAGTTGTCGGAACTGGTAAACAAAACGAGTTAAATAAAGCACGCATTGCTAAATTAGGCGGAAACGTACACGCTCAATTAGTTAAATATAAAGCAGATACCGCCAATGTATTATTTGACGATGTAACGGGTGTTGATGCAAACCATTTACTAGCTGCAAACTTTGCGCATGGCGCAAACCTGCGTGACCATCGCTTTGAAAAATACAAACAAACACCTAGCACGCAAACAGTGACTTACTCGTTTGATGTCGATAGCACAAAAAAGACGAAAGCGACGTATAACCAGCTAGAAAGTATTCAGGCCGGTGTATTTTTAGCACGCGACCTTACCTCTGAAGTAGCCACTGAAATGACGCCAGTTGATTTTGCAAATGCTGCAAAAGAGCTTGAATCGTTAGGCGTGACCATTACAGTTTTAAAGCCTGAACAACTTAAAGAGCTTGGTATGGGCGCATTAGAAGCCGTTGGCCGCGGTAGCGATCAGGGTGCTCGGTTAGTCGTTGCCCATTATAAAGGCTCTAATGACGACCCTGTAGCGTTAGTAGGTAAAGGTATAACATTCGACTCGGGTGGTTATAGTATTAAAACAGGTGCATCTATCGCACGTATGAAATCAGACATGGCAGGCGCTGCAGCTGTACTCGGTACGGTTAAAGCAATGGCTATGGCCAAAGCCGACAAAAACGTTGTAGCTGTAATGGGCATGGCGGCAAATATGGTTTCGCAATTTGCAGTAGCGCCTGGCGATGTTGTTCGAACAGCTGAAGGCTTAAGTGTTGAAATACTCAACACCGACGCCGAAGGCCGTTTAGTTTTAAGTGATGCAATGTGGTATGCACGTAAGCACTTTAACCCAAGCATAATGATTGATGTAGCTACACTTACTGGTTCAAAAATTCGTGCCGTTGGTAACGAGTATGCGGCTGTTTTTTCAAAAGACGACACCCTCGTAAATCAGCTAACACTTGCAGGCGAGCAGGTAAACGAAAACCTATGGCGTTTACCATTAGGTTATAAAGATATGCTTAAATCAGACATTGCCGACATAACAAACGTAGGGTCTGGCGGACCTGGCGCAACCACTGCAGCAACGTTTTTAGAGCATTTTGCGGGTGAAACACGTTGGGTTCATATTGATATAGCAGGTAACGCGTTAGTTAAAAAAGGAAAAGGTGAACTATCACCTGGCGGCACAGGCTATGGTGTACGCTTGTTAAGCGAATGGCTATTAGCTAACTAATTTTATTTTACGCCAAAAGCCCACGCTTTTGGCGTTTACTCCACTAATTAAATATAAAGCGACTCGCTGTTACACCAATAATAATGCCTACCACTAGTACAGCAACCATATAAAACACCCCTTTACTCTCACCACTATGGCTTACTTCTTGAGGTAGCTGTGCTCCGGTGTCTATTTTAGATTCTGTATGTGGCGTATCATTATGTTTATCCAAGCAAGCCTGTTTGGGATCATCAATCGTTGGCTCTAGATTTATTATTTCATTATGAATGGGTGTTTCAGTGACTGAGCTCTGAATATCATGGGTGTTAATTTGGTCTACGTCGCTGGTGTTATTTTGAAATTCAGGTTTATCACTCAAAGGGGTTTGTATTAACTCCTCGGTTACTTCGTCATATTCAAACTGCATCACCACTTGGTTTGAGCTAACCTGTTCACCTTCATTTATATTTATCTTGGTGACAACTCCGTTAGCCATGGCAACAATTTCAAGAACAACTTTATCAGTTTCCACATCAAGTAATGTGTCATCTTTTTTTACGTGTTGCCCCTCAGTCACATATATTTTTGTAGCCAAAGCAGACATTGTTGGTTCGGGTAAATGAGGTATTAAAACATCACTGTTCATCTTTCTTCCTTGCTTAATAAATGTAATAAGTTTACTAATACAGCCTATCAAGCCCTTTGATAGTTAACAATAATTTTTTAATACGTACAGTCCCTATTAATTTATTTATGCCTTATCAAATTTTTGTGCAACTTGTTTTAATGAGTCACCGTAAATTTAGTTAAACCAATTAACTGGCCTGATTCAGTCATAACCTTAACTTGCCACTTTCCTGCCGCGTTTTGTGGAAAATTTACTTTGTGTGTCCATGCTCTATAACCACTTTTACGCCCACCGCTGATATTAAGCGCTATTTTATCTACCTGCTTTTTATTGTGTGTCCATACATGAAATATCTTTTCGTTTAACCCTCGCGGTGCTTTTACTGCTGTCCATGTATAAAGCCCTTTTGCGTGTAACGAGCGTTCATTTAACGAGTTAATATTTCCTATCGGTTTTTTACTTTGCTCATTTACCTCATGCGCTAATGTAATGCTTGTTAGGTGCAGCGCGGCAGGTGGAACAAAGCTTCTTAATTGCCATATTCCTACACTCAAAATGAATAAAATTATTGCTAAAATAGGTAAACGCCACCACGGCGCATTAGGCATTAAATTAGTAAGACTAGGTAATGTTAATACTACGGCTATAACTAGCGCAGCAGCTAAACTTTGACTGGTTGTTAAGCTAAACAAAATAGGCAATGTAACAAGTAAAACTACAAACAAAGCAAAGTTATGAAACACCGTAAATAGCGTTCTATTTTTAGCTAATTTTTTGTAATAGAAGGGATCAATAACCGATGCAACCGCACACAAAATAATAAGTGATGTAAATACTGCTTGAGGATGGTCCCACTGGGTAACAACTAAAAAAAATGGCAGCGCAAAAAACAAACTCTCTTGCTGAATCATTTGTAGAGCAAAGCGTGTTACATTAGGTGAAACACTCACACCAAATCGTTCTTCAACTTTATCACGAAGCCAATTATCTACAATTAACCACAACCAGCTTATAAGTAAAACTAAAGCAACAACTTGCGCAAACGACTCCTTTCTATCAACAAGCACGTAGCTTGCAATACCAGAGCAAAACGCTAAAACAGCCAGTAAGCCCGGTCGTTTTTGCATTGCATTAATAAATTGAGTAATCAACGATTTTATTTTGTTCATTTGTTCGCTTTGTAAGTACCAAATGCACTTTATTATTATGAAGTTAGTTATAACAGATTAGCTAAACAAAAGTGAACAGGACATAGATAGCCCAATAATATTATTAATATTGAGAAACTAAATAAGAGCGCAGGACAGTTTTTGGTAAATTGTTTATGTGGCTCAATTACAAATTATGCAAATAAAAACCTATTGTACACTCACAAAACCAACACAGTTTATAAGGACGGTACTAATAACAAATATTCAGGATAAATTTAAAGCGTTCTAACTAAGGCCTTTGAGCAATTGAACGGTAAATGTTGTTCAAACAAAGGCCCAACTAAAAAACCACGTTATTGATTAGTGGTAGAGCTTTTTTTAAATTGAGATAAACCCCAAAATAGTATGCCAGTACCAGCACATGAAAGAAAAAAGAATAACCCCAAACCTAAAGGGGAACCCCAATTTAAAATATGATATAAAAATTCCATACCCTTGCCTTCAAAAATTGAATTTAGCAAACAGTAACCCAATAATTATAAAAATACTAATTAAAGTTAAAAGAGCAACATTTGGTTCTTTGCTGCTAACGTACTCAAATAGTTTAATTTTAAAACGCAACGTTAGGGATGTACCAGCTAAATATCAGTCACCAAATATTAAAGGCAAAATTAAAGCTCAGCTCCGTTCATTTTATTATTTATAGTATTTCGGCAAACGCATTCGCGATACCGTATTATCAGCCAAAACATAATGGTGAAATAAAGCCGCAGCCGCATGTAAACCTATTACGTAATACCCCACTTCCCCTGCGGTTTCATGTATCTCTTTAATACTTTTAGCAAGTTCATTGTTTTGAGCGGCCAAAGCAGGCAACTCTAAACCAAAAAATGGGATAGGTTTACCTGCTAGACTCAAAATTAGCCAACCAGCTATAGGCATAGCAAACATAAACATATACAGCGCAATATGAACAAATGTAGCTAACTTATTTTGCAATTTTGCAGGCTCAGGTTTTATAGCAGGTGCTGCACCACCCACTAAACGCGCAACTAACCTTACACTAACTAAAGCTAGCACCGATAAACCCAACATAAAGTGCCACATTTTAAAGGCATCACGGGTTTCGGTGCCTTTATCAAATAATTCACGAAGTTCAATACTGCCGTACACAGTGACAATTAAAATAAACATCAACCAGTGCAAGGCTATAGAGAGTGTATTGTAATGAGTATCTGTATTTTTAAAATTCATAATACCTCCTAATAAACGCATTAAAGTTAAAAGATCACTTATGCGTATAAGTACATGTTTACAGGCTAACCTTTAATCACTCACGGCTTAATGATCTAAAACATAAAATGAGTTACTAATTCAGTTCAATGGTTTAATGATTCTGGAATTTAAGTATTAGTTACAATAACTGAGCAAGCTTAAAATAAACTTAAATAGTAGGCATAAAAAAACGGCAACCTTAAGTTACCGTTTTAAACAATTAACGTGTTTTAAAAATAATAAACAGCAGCAATTCAAAGAGTATCGAGAACGACGGGTGATTTAGACTAGCCAAAGCTTGAAGAATTGGCTCTTATGATGCCTAAAGTCAAGATTTGCCCCCTTTGGTTCACCATGCTTGGAACTTCTCGCGCATTTCATCGGTGACGATGCAAGATGAGGCAAGACAGCCAAAATTGACTAACAGAAGAAGAAAAAAAGAGTAGTAAAAAAGTTAACCGCGTTTATCAATTCCTTCTGTGACATAACGCCTCAATCAGCCGACGCGTTAGCGGTCTGCTGGATTGATTTGTTGGCATTTTCCTCGGTTAGTAAACATATACCCAACCAAATAAACCAAACAATTTGTGATACGCCAAATATTTCAGTAAATAGTTTGTCAGGATAAATCGTTGCAATGCCCGCTATGCCTACAAAATATCCGAGATAGTTAAGTGACCGGGGTAATCTGCCCTCTTGTATAGCTGCTACGCTAATCAATAGAACCCAAAGTCCGCCAACTAATTCATTTCCACCACCTATACTTTCTGTTATCACTGAAACTATTATCCACATATCAAGGGCTTTTTCTGGATTTGCATCCATCAGATCGATTGCATGATCAAGCCCGATATTCGAAATCATTCCACTTGCGATCACCAGACCGACCCAAATGCCCCCGAATAGAGATCCAATAGTAATTAAGGGATTAACTTTATGTTTAAGCCTCTCATACATACCAATAACGAGTATGGCCAGAAAAATGCCAAACACCACGTACATTAGAAAATAGATCATTGAAAATAGGAGTTGATTTTCTGCCATGTAAGTCATTTTTTCGACTGGACTACCATCAACCGGATATGACCAAAAAGCCCCAAAATACACAAAGGCTGCTATGTAAATAAGCCCTTGGAAAATTGCTGCGATACCAGCTAGTTTTTGTAGACTCTTCATTTTGCGAAACCCCGTTTGTTGTATTGCTAACGCCCTCGTTAATGGGCAAAATTTAGTTGGCTAAAATAAGCGACGCAGGAGCAAAAGCCAACTGTTATTTGTCCTGCTTTAACGACTTGATACTCATTGAGCCTCCTCCCCAGCATCGCGATTATTCGCTACGCTGAAAAGGCAACCAACCTTACAGGAGAAAGCTCAATGAACTTTTACAATAACATGCATCCATATTATTGTGGAATCGATTTACACGCCCGATTACTTTACGTCTGCATCATTGATAATACAGGACTTATCCTTGTTCACAAGAAAATTAAAGATGACCCAGAAGCACTATTAAAACTACTAAAACCGTATATCGGTGACATTGTAGTTGGCGTAGAATGCATGCACTGTTGGTATTGGGTCGCTGACTTTTGTAAAGAACACACTATCGACTTTATTCTCGGTCATGCTTTGTATATGAAAGCAATTCATGGCGGTAAAGCCAAAAACGATAAAATAGATTCATATAAAATTGCCAAACTCATCCGTGGGGGGAACTTTCCACTTGCTTATGTGTATGACAAAGATATGCGTGCTACGCGCGACTTATTACGCAGAAGAACTAAAATTGTTCGCCACGGAGCTGATTTAAAAGCCCATGTCGCCAATACCGCCAGCCAGTACAATTTACCTGCCCACAACGTGAATTTAAAGAACGTCTGCGACAGAGAAAAGATGCGCTACTACTTCCCTGACCCCGTTGTGCAACGATCCATTAATTTAAATATGGCCATACTCGATTGCTATCACAGCGAGCTTAAGCCTTTAGAGCATTATATTGAACAAATGGCCAAGCAACACAATCCTGTTCACCTTAATATCTTGCAAACAATAAATGGTATAGGCCGCATTCTCGCACTTACCATTATTTATGAAATTGGTGACATCAATCGCTTTTCAAGCGTACAAAAGTTCGCTTCATATAGTCGGTTAGTCAAATGTAAAGCAGAGTCTGCCGGTAAAACCTATGGCACCCAAGGCAACAAAATTGGCAATGCACATCTAAAATGGGCGTTCTCCGAAGCCGCTGTATTGCTGCTGCGTCACAATCACAACGCCAACAAATACCTCGAAAAACTACAAAAACGAATGAGCAAAGCCAAAGCACTGTCAGCGCTTGCGCATAAGCTTGGTCGCTGTGTTTATTATATGCTTAAAAAAGAGACGGTATTCGATGAAGCAAAATTCTTAAAGAGTTAGTCACGGTACTGAGTGAGCTGAACATCTAACTGGATATAAGGCTGAGCATCAATCAATTGGGTGAGCTAATAACCAACAAGGTTTAACCTGATTATATACCTACAGACCTAAGCCACTTGCCTTGATTAGACGCTCAGTACGCGTGCATTAATACAATAAACAAAGTCGCTTACACCTGACTTGAGCCTGAAACTAACTGGATCATAATGATGAAACCAGCCGCCTTGAATAGTGCCATGATGAGGTTAACCGATGAATGTCTAGTGCCCCAGCAACCCTGAAAGGATATGGGAAAAACCTGGCTGCGATGAGATCGCAATAAGAGAGCCTCTATATGTGTTTGCCGTAAGCTACTTACTTAACAGCCGTATCAACAGACGAAGTAAACGAATTTGTTTATTGGTTTAGAATTGACCGTCAATTTATAAAAACGGTCAAAAAGAACACTAATGCCTATTGACAGAGTTAAGGCTCATATGTATTAGGTGTTATCGTGAGTAAAAACATTACATACAAAATAACTAATTTTAAATACCCTGCGTAATTTTATAGAAAACTTAGACCGAATATTAATTTGGTGCATATTAAATATCTCTCGTTATACGAAAGCACTGCAATGTTATTCGGCACTTTGTGCACCATTTGCTATTAATATTTCGGTTATATTGGAAAACTCTTTCTCAATAGATATATCTAATGGAGTTTTTTTAGAATAATTAATCTCCTCTCCCTCTATTAGGAAGTAATCTACAGGTGATGTATTTGCCCCGTACTGTATTAACATTTCGACTATGTCTGAATTATGATTCATTACAGCTAACGTTAAAGGGTGTATATCTATTAGTGGCTTTTGCCTAACACCACCGTCTGGATTTGAACCGGCTTCCAATAGAAGTTTCATAATTTCTTTCGAGTTAACCTTTGCTGCTGTATACACATTGGCAGGGTAATAATCGCCGCTAGGGTGAGTAGGTTCTTCTATAGTTGCCCCATATTCAAGTAAAAGTCGTACAATATTTTTGTGGCCTCCATAAATAGCTGATTGCAAGACACCTTGACCTATATGGCCTTTATTTTTTTTAGGAGTTGGCTTAAATTTATGTTCCAACAACAGTTTCAATACTTCATAACTTCCTTTAGATGCAGCCTCACACGCAGCATCATAAGTTCTCGCCTGAGTAGACTTCACTTTATGAGTTAATAATAATTTAACCGTTCTTATGTCATTGGATTCAATTGCACTTTGAAATAACGAATTTGGATCATCTTTTCCTGTTGTTTTTGTATCAACCCCATGCTCTAGAAATAATTGGAGTATTTCATACTGTTTATTATTGAGGCATTTGATCTCTCTATTATCATAAAAATAGCACAAATGCGCTATTAAGGTGGAGTTGAGATATCTGACGTTTAAATTAACCCGGCAGAGATTAGCAGCTTGACGGTCTCTGGGCAGCACTGACTTTTAGATGCAAAATACAACGCCGTCAGATCAGACCTCTCTGGATGTGCATTAACATCAGCACCCAAATCTAATAATAGTGAGATAATTTCAAGGTCGCCGGTCTGTACCGCCGCAATCAGGGGGTATTTACTCCAGCAGATATCGTCTTCATCTATTTTTAAAACAGCACCTAAATCTATTGCATTGATTATTGCGTCTTTATCTTTTGACTCTATCGCACTAATAAGACGATCTTGATCAATTTCACAATACATTTATTTTCCTATACAAAGTTTGGTTAGGGACTTACTCATACTAATTGTATTACGACGAAAAGCTGAACGGTACTATAAACACCTAACAGCTTTATCAGAGGACACTTTCCTCTTTTTATGAGCAATGCATGTCCCCTTAATTGTTTTTTCATATCAATAACAAATCCTGTAACACATTGCCAGCTTTAAACTTTAAGTCAGGCTACTCTTTTAATTATATGCAGGAAAGAGGAAAACGTCCTCATTTCTTGACTTAGGAGGAAAAACGCCAATACTGTATGTAAATACAGTTAATTGAGATTTAAAAAGAAAACTAAATCCCCTTTTCTTAATAGTATTATCAACTATATGTATAGCCATCACTATGCTAAAAAATCTATTGAAACTTATGTATTTTGGATTACTGCCTATATCCATTTTCATAATAAGCGGCACCCTACCAGTATGGGGAATAATGAAGTAGAAATATTTTTAAATCACTTAACAGTCACTAAAAAAGTGGCAGCGAGAACACAAGCAACCGCTTTAAATGCACTTGCTTTTTTATATAAACATATTATTTAGAATGAGCTTTCATTAGATTTAAATTTCGTTAAAAGTAACCGCCAACAGAAACTGCCTGTCGTACTTACACAGACTGAGGTATCGCTATTTTTTAGAAATATAAATAAACGACATTATTTGATAGCAAGCCTGCTCTATGGAAGTGGTTTACGGCTGATGAAAGCAGTAAAATAAGAGTTCATGATATTGATTTCGACTTTATAAATATACGCATTTGGAACGGCAAGGGTAATAAAAATCGTATTGTGACACTTGCTGAAGAATTAATACCAATGCTAAGAAATCAAATAATTCAAGTTGATGAATATTTACAGTTAGATTTAAAAAATGATGCGTTCGCGGGTGTATGAATGCCTCATCGACTTAGTAAAAAATACCCAAGCGCTAATAAGTCTTTACAATGGCAGTTTCTGTTCCCATCACATAAATTAAGTACGGACCCTGAAACAGGAGAAATAAGACGTCATCACTTAGATCATTCAGGGGTAAGAAAGGCTGTTAAACTGTCTTCAACAAAAGCACATATTAATAAAAACGTTACCCCACATACTTTGCGACACTCATTTGCTACGCATCTACTGCAAAGCGGCGCTGATATTCGTACAGTACAAACACAACTAGGTCACAACGATGTGCGTACAACACAAATAATACCCGCTGTATTGAATTAGTGAGCAATTATAGCGACAGATAAATAGCTCAGTAACAAGGCAAAAACTTAGTTATATAGTTTATCTACATGAGAAGTTTTTAACGCAGTTAATGAGTTATTTAGAGCGCTAAAATGATTAACGTTTTAATACAGCGGGTATCCTACTCATGTACTACAACAAGGTGCCAACGGGGTTGTTAGACCTTTTTCAAGATTATAAATCTCCCCGATTTAAAACAAAAAAGCACAGCCTATAAGCGCCATGCTTTTTAAATTCAAACGTAAAAAACTTAATTTACAAACGAATACCGCCGTCTATTTCAACCACGCGACCGGTGAAAAAGTCGTTTTCGATTATGTACTGTGCGGTATGGGCAATTTCGTCGCTTTCACCTAAGCGCCCTACGGGTGTTACCGCAAGCATACGTTGTTTGGCTTCTGGCTTCATGGCGTCGGTCATGGCGGTGCTTATTACACCTGGTGCAATAGCGCCTACGCGTATACCAAAACGGCCAAGTTCTTTAGCCCATGTAGTGGTTAATGCCACAACACCCGCTTTTGAGGCAGCATAGTTAGTTTGGCCTATGTTACCTGCCCGCGCTACGCTCGACATATTTACTATTACGCCGCCTTTGCCTGATTCTATCATGTGGCTTGCAGCTTCGCGCCCTGCTAAAAATACGCCGGTAAGATTAACGTCAATCACTGATTGAAATTGCTCTAGCGACATTTTTTTAACCACTTTTCCGTCTTTAGCTTTTATGAACATGCCGTCACGCAAAATACCAGCGTTGTTAATAAGCACACTAATGTGGCCAAAATCATTGTTAATAGTACTAAATACGTTTTCTACTTCACTTTCAACCGTCACATTAGCAGCGTAGCCTTTAATTATACCTTTTACGCCTTCAAGCTGGTTTAATTGCTCGCATGCGTTGTTTAATAAATCTTGTGCCATGTCAATAAGTGCAATATTTGCGCCCATAGCTGCAAACTTTTGCGCCATAGCGAAACCTAAACCTTGCGCCCCACCTGTGATTACTACCGTATTATTTTTAATTTCCACGGTTTACTCCTACTTCGAAAACAATTTAAATATGGCGCTAAAGTCATCGCTGCCTGCACCTTGATGCTGAAGCATAGTGTACAAGTTTTTTGCCATTGAACCCATTGGCGTTGATGAATTACTTTGCTGAGCCGCTTCCATGGCAAGACCTAAATCTTTTGCCATTAAGTCAACCATAAAACCTGGCTTATAATTATTACTAGCCGGTGCTGTCTCCATTACATCTGGACACGGATTATATAACTCTAATGTCCAATTTCGACCTGAGCTTGCAGTCATAATATCGCTCAGCACTTTTGGATCTAACCCGTTATTAATACCCATTTGAATGGCTTCACTTGTGCCTGCCATTAATATGCTAAGCAGCATGTTGTTGCATATTTTTGCAACTTGACCTGCACCAATATCGCCAGCATGAAATATGTTTTTACCAATATCTACTAATACGGTATTTGCTTTTTCGAATGCGGTTTGTTCACCACCTACGATAAACGTAAGCGTTCCTGCCGTTGCCCCTGCTACACCACCTGAAACCGGTGCATCAACAAACCGTATACCTTGCTCGTCAAGTGCATTTCCTACTACGCGTGCCGATTCGGCATCAATTGTAGAGCAGTCAATCACTAAGGTATTTTTGCTTAAAACCTCAATTAATCCATTGTTATCGTTATTACCTAAGTATAGCGATTTAACATGCTTGCCTGCAGGTAACATGCTGATCAGAACGTCGGCATTGGTGGCACATTGCGCTGCATCAACGCCCGCTTTAGCCCCCTGGCTAGCAAGTTCACTTACGACCGACTGGTTTAAATCAAAAACAGTGACAGTGTGCCCCGCCTTTACTAAATTTGCCGCCATAGGGCCGCCCATGTTTCCTAATCCGATAAAACCAATATTAAGTTTAGTCATCGTCTTTCCTTTATTTTTGTGTTGCCGTGTCTAGGCCATCAAGTGGGTGACTAGTGCCGTAACGATTATCAAAAAAGCTATTAACTACGCTACTTGGCACATCATGGAGTGTTGGGTATTGCCAATTGGGAGCGCCGTCTTTATCGATTAACAGTGCTCTAACGCCTTCTTGGAACTCACCTACTTCACCGGCTCTTACCGACATGCCTAGTTCCATTTTAAAGCAGTCTAAAAGGGTTTTACCTTCACTTGCTTTAAGCTGATCACTGACCAATGCACAGCTGAGTGGGCACCCATGTTTTAACGATTTTTGCGCACGTTGTAACCACTTGTCGTCGGTGCTTAAGCTTAATAGGTAATCAACTTGCTCTTGCAATGAGGCAAAACTACCTAGTGTTTGAATTGTTTTTAAATTAGCGCTAACGTTCCCTATTGGCATATCGGCAGATTGCGCGTTTAACTCATTCAATAAATTAGTTAGCACCGTGTGGTTTTCGCTTGCACTCTTACTCCAGCTTGTAGCTAAAATAGTGTTTAGCATGTCGTTGTATTTACCGCTGTCAATAAAGTGATCAGCAAGTGATACAAAACATGCATCGTCGCAATTAATAGACGCTGACGTTAACCCTAAAAACAAGCCAACACTTTTGGGCATTTTATGCAAAAAATAGCTGCCGCCTACATCGGGGTATAAACCTATTGTTTGTTCTGGCATTGCAATACGTGAGGTTTCGGTAACAACACGGTGGCTTGCGCCAGCCATTAGCCCTAAACCGCCTCCCATTACAATCCCGTTTCCCCAAACAAGGATAGGTTTAACGTAGGTATGTATAAGGTAATCGAGCTTATATTCTTGGGTAAAAAACTCTTCAACTAAACTTGTTGGTTCACCTTGTGCCATTGCATGATGAAGACTTACTACATCGCCACCAGCACAAAACGCTTTTTCTCCTGCCCCTTTTAAAATAACCATTGCGATGGCATCGTCGTTTGCCCATGCCTTTAGTTGAGGAGTAAGCAATTTGATCATGTTAAAATTAAGCGCATTTAACGATTTAGGTGCGTTTAGTGTAATAAGCCCAATTAAACGGCCGTTGGCTGCGGTTGCCGTCTCAAAAAGTACTGAATCATCCGCTTTATTTAATAAGGTTAAATCACTCATTAGCCATTTACCCATTCTGCTTTGCGCTTTTCTAAAAAGGCATTTACGCCTTCTTTTTGATCATCAGTATCAAATAAACCAACAAATAGTTCGCGCTCTAATGGTAAAACGCTCGCCATGGGTTGGTGGCGCCCTTTTTGAATTAATGTTTTACATGCCGCAACCGAGCTAGGGCTTTGCTCGCTTACTTGGTTTGCAAGATTAAGCGCAGCAGCAAAACTCTCACCTTGGCCAACAACCTCCTCGACTAAACCAATGTGTAGTGCTTTATCAGCTTTTAAGCGCTCGCCGCACAAAATCATGCGTTTAGCCCAGCCTTCGCCCACTAACCATGCTAAATTTTGCGTGCCACCTGCACACGGTAATAAACCGACTTTTGCCTCAGGGAGTGCCATTTGCGCTTGTTGTTCAGCAATGCGTATATCACACGCTAATGCAACCTCTAAACCGCCGCCCATCGCATAGCCATTAATGGCAGCAACCGACACGCCTCTAAAATTAGTTAATGCTTCAAACGCTTCGCCAAATACACGCGACATGTCTGCAGCAATACCTTTGTCACCACTTGCAAATACATTAAGGTCGGCGCCTGCGCTAAAAAACTTATCGCCTTCACCCGTTAGCACTAAGGCATAAATGTTTTTATTGTTATTAAGCGCGTTAACTTTATTTTTTAAATCAATTAAGGTGTCTTTTGTCCAGGTATTCGCTGGCGGGTTAGACATTGTTAAAATAGCAACATGGCCTTCGGTTGTTAACTCAATGCTTGGTTTTGATTCAGACATACCGTGCTCCTTATAATATTTCGCTTGCTGACTCAGCTAAAATTCGACGCGCAATAATCACACGCATTATTTCGTTTGTGCCTTCAAGAATTTGATGAACGCGCACGTCACGTACATGGCGCTCTAGTGGGTATTCTTTTATGTAACCATAACCACCATGTATTTGAAGTGCTTCATTACACACTGTAAAACCAACATCGGTTGCAAAGCGTTTGGCCATAGCACAATAAGTGGTTTTTTCGCTGTCGCCAGTATCAAGTTTAAATGCCGCAAGCCTTACCATTTGGCGCGCCGCTACAAGCTCTGTGTTCATATCTGCAATTTTAAATTGCAAAGCCTGAAACGCAGCCAGCGGTTTACCAAATTGTGAGCGCTCTTTGAGGTATTCACGTGCTGTATTTAAGGCTGCTTGTGCGGTACCAATTGAACAGGTGGCAATATTAATGCGCCCGCCATCTAGGCCTTGCATTGCAAACTTAAAACCTTCGCCTTCTGCACCAAGTAAGTTATGTGCAGGAATACGAACGTCCTCAAAGCTTATTAGTCGTGTAGGCTGTGCGTTCCACCCCATTTTTTCTTCTGCTTTGCCGTATTCAACGCCTTTTGCATCGGCCGGTACAACAAACGCAGAAATACCCGCAGCGCCTTCGCCACCAGTACGCGCCATGACCACTAGCACTTCGGTTTCTCCTGCACCCGATATAAACATTTTAGAACCGTTAATAACGTATTCGTCGCCATCGCGTACTGCTTTTGTTTTAAGTGAAGCTGCATCTGAACCAGAACCTGGCTCGGTTAAGCAGTATGATGCTAATAACTCACCCATAACTAATTGGTCTACATATTGATCTTTTATTGCGTCTGTTCCAAAACTTGCAACCATCCAGGTAGCCATATTATGAATAGTGAGCATGGCAGTGGTTGCCGTACACCCTAGCGCAAGTTGTTCAAAAATAATGCTTGAGTCTAAACGTGATAAACCAAGGCCACCCGCTTCCTCTGGTGTGTATAAACCACAAAAGCCTAACTCACCGGCTGCTTTTATCGTATCTTTAGGAAAAATATGTTCGCGATCCCATTTAGCCGCGTGAGGTGCAAGCTCTGACTCGGCAAATTGGCGAGCAGTTTGTGCAAAGGCTTGTTGGTCTTCTGATAAGTTAAAGTCCATGATAGACCTCTTTAGTTGTGTGTTGTCGGTTTTCCCGTATTGGGATTGTGAGTGAAGAGCGGCGAAGGCATATTTATGTGTGTGAAAAACCTTCGCGCCCGTCTTTGTTATTATTTTTTGTGTGTTTATTAATTATTTTAAGTTAATGCTCATATTTGGGCCTGACGCTATATCGTCTTCAAACCAACGTGAGGTAATGGTTTTGGTTTCGGTGTAAAAACGAATACCTTGCTTACCATACGTATGAGTATCGCCATAAAAAGAGCCTTTCCACCCCGTAAATGAGAAGAACGGCAGTGGCACAGGGATAGGAACATTAATACCTACTTGGCCTACTTCTATTTCGTGTTGGAATTTACGTGCAACTGCACCGCTTGAAGTAAATAGCGAGGTGCCATTACCGTAAGGGCTTTCGTTAATTAAGGCGATAGCTTCTTCTAATGTGTCTACAAACATACAAGCCAAAACAGGACCAAAAATCTCTTCTTTATATAAGTCCATTTCTTTTGTAACGTCGGTAAATAAAGTTGGGCCAACCCAGTTACCTTGCTCGTAACCTTCTACGGTAAAGTCAGAGCCATCTATTAAACAGGTCGCGCCTTGTTTTTTACCGCTTGCAATAAGCGATAAAATTCGCTCTTTTGCTGCTTTTGACGTTTGTGGGCCGTAGGCTGCGTCTTTATCATCCCATAAACCTGGGCGTACTTTTTCAAAGCCTGCTTTTATTTCATCTACCCATTCACTTGCTTGACCAACAAATACAGCGACCGAAATACCCATACAACGCTGCCCTGCGGCACCAACAGATGCACCAACCAGGTTATTTACAACATGCGATTTACTCGCATCTGGCATAATTACCATATGGTTTTTTGCACCTACACAGGCTTGAACACGCTTAAGGTTTTGTGTGCCTTTTGAATAAATATAGGCACCTACACCACACGAGCCTACAAACGAAATAGCACGAACGGCTTTATCTTCTAATAACCGGTCTACCTGCGGTTTTGTACCATGTACAATTTGCAGAACTCCTTTAGGTGCACCCGCTTCAATAAATAACTCAGCTAAACGCATTGGCGTTAGTGGGTCTTGCTCTGATGGTTTTAATATAAATGTGTTACCGCACACTATTGCCAGCGGAAACATCCAAAGTGGGATCATTGCCGGAAAGTTAAACGGCGTAACACCTGCACACACACCCAATGGCTGCATGTAAGAGTAGGTATCGATTTTGCGCGCTACGTTTTCCATTGTTTCGCCCATCATCAGCGAAGGTGCATTAGCTGCTTGTTCGACAACTTCAATACCTCGCCATACATCACCTTTAGCATCTTCAAAGGTTTTACCTAGTTCGTGGCAAATAATAGTGGCTAGTTCATCATGGTGTTCTTTTAAAAGCGCAGCATATTTTATCATAATGCGGGCACGCTCAGTAATTGGCACATCTTTCCATGTTTTAAATGTTTCAGAGGCTGAAGCAATTGCCGCATCCATTTCTGCATCGGTGGTACAAGGAACCTGAGCTAATACTTCTTGGTTTGCTGGGTTTATAACATCGATTAATTCTTTTGAAGCCGATTGAATAAATTCGCCATCTATTAATAGTGGAACTTGGTGCATGGTTAAATCCTATTGTATTAGTGTGTTAGTTTTAAAAATAACGCAGCTTTATTATTGTTATGTTGCTGCGTATTTTTAATGTGATTGGTACTTAGTAAGCTTCTACTGCCATTGCAACGGCTTCACCGCCACCAATACATAAAGAAGCAACGCCTTTTTTAAGGCCTCGGTTTTTAAGAGCGTGAATAAGCGTAACCAAAATACGTGCGCCACTGGCACCAATTGGGTGGCCAAGTGCACATGCCCCACCGTTAACATTTACTTTGCTTTCATCAAGCTTAAGCTCGTTTATTGCAAGCATTGTTACCATGGCAAATGCTTCGTTAATTTCCCAAAGGTCTACATCCGTTGTTGTCCAACCGGCTTTTTCGAGCACATTGTTCATTGCACCTACTGGTGCTACCGTAAATTCGCTCGGTTTTTGAGAATGTGTGCTGTGCGCTACAATTTTACAAAGGGGTGTTAAACCGTGTGCTTTTGCTTTTGACTCAGTCATTAAAACGAGGGCTGCGCCACCATCCGAAATAGATGATGAGTTAGCAGCTGTTATAGTGCCGTCTTTTTTAAAGGCTGCACGTAAACTTGGGATTTTTTCTGGTCGTGCATTACCTGGTTGCTCATCAACCGATACCGTTACATCGCCTTTTCGTGTTTGAATTGTGTGCGGTGCTATTTCGTTTTCAAAGCTGCCGTTTGCAATTGCAGCATTCGCTTTGCTTAATGAGCTGAGTGCAAAATTATCCATTTGCTCACGGCCAATGCCATATTCGTCGGCGGTATCTTGTGCAAAACAACCCATGGCTTTATTGTCGTATGCATCTTCAAGGCCATCACTCATCATGTGATCTTTGATTTCGCCATGGCCCATTCGCATTCCGCCACGCGCTTTTGGAATAAAGTAAGGGGCGTTGGTCATACTTTCCATACCACCAGCAATAGCTGTTTCTATAGAGCCTGCTTTAATTAAATCGTTAGCAAGCATGGCGGCTTTTAAACCTGAACCACATACTTTATTAATGGTGGTAGCCCCGGTGCTTAATGCTAGCCCTGCTTTTAACATGGCTTGACGAGCTGGAGCTTGACCTAAACCAGCAGGGAGTACACAGCCCATAATTACTTCGTCAATTGCATCGGTTTTTAAACCAGTTTGCGCTAATGCACTTTTAATAGCCGTTGCACCTAATTCAGTAGACTGAGCATCGCTTAGCCCGCCCATAAAGCCACCCATAGGCGTACGTTTTGCTGCTACAATTACCACTGATTCTAAAGACATAGCTAACTCCATTGTATTTAAGGGTAAATAGTTGTTAGAATATTTACTCTATTAATTGTGTTTTAAATTATTATTTAATAAGCATACACAATACTAACGTTTACGCTAACGTCAACTAAAAACCGTTAAAATTATACTTTCTTATCTGTAAGGTTTCTTTGCCACCTTTGGCTCTTACAATCCAAGTTAAAACTAAGCCATTGTAATTAAATGATTTAAATTATAAATACTGCAAACCACCTCGCTTATATTTATTTCACACCAGCCAGCACTTTACCTTTACGTAAACTTCACTTATATTGGAGTTATTCGAATGAGGTAATTACAATTATGAAACCAGATAATCAAACAAACTTTGCAAGTTCCGCCACTATACCGACCAGTAATGAACAAACTTTTAGCATTAGCGATTTAGCTAAAGAGTTTGACATTACAACTCGCTCTATACGCTTTTATGAAGACCAAGGGCTTTTATCACCTGAGCGTAATGGGCAAACACGTATTTACTCAAAGCGCGACAAAGTGCGCTTAAAGCTCATTTTACGGGGTAAACGCCTAGGCTTTACGCTTGCCGAAACGGGCCGTTTGTTTGAACTGTATGACGCTGATAAATCAAGCGCTAAACAACTAGTCACTATGCTAGATCTGATTTCAGAGAAAAAAGCCGACCTTTCGCAGCAAATGGACGATATTAAAGTTGTCCTAATGGAACTGGTTACTGCGGAACGACGCTGTAGAGACACACTGAATAAAATAGACGAGTAGTTTATTTTTAAAATAAAAACACACTGATAACACACACTCACACAGGAATGAATCATGAGCACTATTTCACTTTATAAAGAGATGAACTTTGGTCTTGGCGAAACCGCCGATATGATCCGCGACCATGTAAATAGTTTTTCAAGCCAAGAAATTGCGCCACTAGCTGAACAAACCGACATTGACAATACATTTCCAAATCAACTTTGGCCGCAAATGGGCGAAATGGGCGTGTTAGGCATGACCGTTCCTGAAGAGTTTGGTGGTGCGGGCTTAGGCTATTTAGAGCATGTTATAGCAATGGAAGAAATTAGCCGCGCAAGTGCGTCTATTGGCTTGAGCTACGGTGCGCATTCAAACCTGTGTGTTAATCAAATCAACCGTAATGGTTCACAAGCACAAAAAGAAAAATACCTACCAAAACTTATCAGCGGTGAACACATTGGTGCGCTTGCTATGAGTGAGCCTAATGCGGGCTCTGACGTGGTATCGATGAAACTTAAAGCTGAGAAAAAAGGCGATAAGTACATTTTGAACGGTAATAAAATGTGGATCACCAATGGCCCAGATGCAGACACACTGGTTATTTACGCTAAAACAGATTTAAACGCCGGTGCTAAAGGGATCACTGCATTTATAGTAGAGAAGACGTTCCCTGGTTTTTCAACCGCACAAAAGCTCGACAAACTTGGCATGCGTGGTTCAAACACCTGTGAGTTAGTATTTGAAAACTGTGAAGTGCCTGAAGAAAACATTCTAGGTAACTTAAACGAAGGCGTAAAAGTACTTATGAGCGGCCTAGATTACGAACGTGTTGTATTGGCAGCAGGCCCCCTTGGTATTATGCAAGCATGTATGGATATTGTTGTGCCTTACATTCATGAGCGTAAGCAATTTGATACCCCAATTGGGCAATTTCAGCTTATTCAGGGCAAGGTTGCCGATATGTACACACAAATGAACGCTGCTCGTTCATACGTTTACACGGTAGCTAAAGCCTGTGACCGCGGTGAAACCACACGTAAAGATGCAGCGGGCGCCATTTTATATGCCGCCGAATTGGCAACCAAAATGGCACTTGATGCGATTCAAATACTAGGTGGAAACGGCTACATAAACGAATACGCAACGGGTCGATTATTACGTGACGCTAAACTATACGAAATTGGCGCCGGCACGTCTGAAATTCGCCGCATGCTAATTGGTCGCGAACTTTTCACTGAAAGCCGCTAAGGATTAGATTATGACGATTTTAAAATCGAGCGTTAATCCACACGATCCTACTTTTGTGCAAAATTATAAAAACATGTCGGCGCTAGTGGATGATTTACGCGATAAAGTTGCCACAATAAGTTTAGGTGGTGGGACTGCTTTAAAAGAGCGTCACGAAGGTCGCGGTAAATTATTTGTACGCGATCGTATTAGTACGCTAATTGACGAAGGTTCACCATTTTTAGAAATTTCTCAATTCGCTGCATTTGGCGTCTATGAGCAAGCTATCCCGTGCGCAGGTGTCGTAGCTGGTATTGGCCGTGTAAAAGGCATCGAATGCATGATCATTGCAAACGATGCCACGGTTAAAGGCGGCACCTACTTTCCGCTTACTGTTAAAAAACATTTGCGAGCACAAGACATTGCAGAGCGATGCCATTTACCATGTATTTATTTGGTTGATTCTGGCGGTGCTAACCTACCTGAGCAAGATGATGTATTTCCCGATAAATTACATTTTGGCCGTATTTTTTACAATCAAGCTCGAATGTCAGGTAAAGGCATTCCTCAAATTGCAGTGGTAATGGGGTTATGTACTGCTGGTGGTGCTTATGTACCGGCTATGGCAGATGAAAGCATAATAGTAAAAGAACAAGGCACCATATTTTTAGCAGGCCCGCCGCTTGTAAAAGCGGCAACAGGTGAAGAAGTAACGGCTGAAGAGCTTGGTGGTGCTGATGTTCATTGTAAAACATCAGGGGTAGCTGATCACTTTGCTGAAAACGACGAGCATGCGCTGTCTATCGCACGCCAATGTATTGAGCGCATTAATTACACACGCCCTACTGCACCGTTATTAAAAGATATAAAAGCGCCTCGTTACGATATAAGCGAACTTTACGGCATTGTAGGTACCGACCTTAAAAAGCCATTTGACGTACGAGAAGTCATTGCCCGAACAGTTGATGATTCATCGTTTGATGAATTTAAACGCTACTTTGGTGAAACGTTGGTAACCGGTTTTGCAAGCATTTACGGTAACCCTGTTGGCATAGTGGCTAATAACGGCATTTTATTCAGCGAGTCTGCTCAAAAAGGCGCACACTTTATTCAACTGTGTGCACAACGCAATATTCCACTGGTTTTTTTACAAAATATTACCGGCTTTATGGTAGGTAAAAAATACGAAGCCGAAGGCATTGCAAAACACGGCGCTAAAATGGTGATGGCGGTTTCGTGTGCCGATGTGCCTAAATTTACGGTACTTATTGGCGGCTCTTATGGCGCTGGTAATTACGGTATGTGTGGCCGCGCATTTGAACCAACCATGATGTGGATGTGGCCTAATGCCCGTATTTCAGTCATGGGCGGCGAGCAAGCCGCAGGGGTAATGGCCCAAGTGAAGCAAGACGGCTTAGCGCGAAAAGGCCAGAGTATGACCGATGAGCAAATTAGCGAGTTTAAAAAGCCAATCATTGAGCAATACGAAGAGCAAGGCCACCCATATTACGCAAGCGCACGTTTGTGGGACGACGGTATTATTGACCCAGCCGACACACGTAACGTATTAGGACTTGCCTTAAGTGCTGCTAAAAATGCACCAGCGCAAGATTCTCAATTTGGCGTATTTAGAATGTAACCGGAGCGCAGTAAATGTCAGTAACACTACAAATAACAAAATCTAATGTGGCTGTACTTGTT
Source organism: Pseudoalteromonas sp. APM04 (assembly GCF_022809815.1). Classification (NCBI taxonomy): domain Bacteria; kingdom Pseudomonadati; phylum Pseudomonadota; class Gammaproteobacteria; order Alteromonadales; family Pseudoalteromonadaceae; genus Pseudoalteromonas; species Pseudoalteromonas sp. APM04. The sequence goes on along the minus strand of NZ_CP094441.1, from coordinate 1,673,923 downwards.
TTAAGCCGCCCTGAAAAAAGAAACGCATTTAATAGCGAAGTAATACACGAATTAATTCAATGCATAGAGCATGCAAATACGCTTGATATAAAAGCGCTTGTGTTAAAAACAGAAGGCAAACACTTTTCAGCCGGAGCAGACTTAGCCTGGATGAAATCCATGGCCGATAACAACTACGCCGATAATCTGGCTGACTCTATGCAACTTGCAAAATTAATGCAGGTTTTAGCCACCAGCCCCCACCCAACCGTGTGTGCTGTTCAAGGCGCTGCATTTGGTGGCGCGTTAGGCTTAATTGCTTGTTGCGATATTGCACTGTGTAAAGATGATGCTCAGTTTTGCTTAAGTGAGGTGAAGCTTGGGCTTATTCCTGCGGTAATTAGCCCGTATGTAATTAAAGCCATAGGTGAGCGCGCTGCTCGTAGATATTTTTTAACTGCCGAGGTGTTTGATGCCCACACAGCCAAACAACTTGGATTAGTTCATCAGGTGACCGGTAATTTAGACTGTGCGCTTGATAACATGCTACAAACACTGATTGATAACGGCCCTGTTGCAGTCAAAGCCGCTAAAGCTTTAATTAATGATGTGGCAAACAAGCCTATTAGTGAACAACTTATTGAGATTACGGCCGAACGTATTGCAAAGATCCGTGTATCTGATGAAGGCCAAGAAGGGCTTAGTGCTTTTTTTGATAAACGCCCACCCGCTTGGCAACTGTAGGATTAATTATGAACACACACACTTTAAAAAAGATACTCATTGCCAACCGAGGTGAAATTGCGTGCCGTATTATGCGCAGTGCAAAGCAAATGGGGTTAACGACTGTAGCCGTTTATTCTGACGCCGACAAACACGCACAACATGTAAAAATGGCTGATGAAGCTTACCATATTGGGCCTGCGCCCAGTAAAGACTCTTACCTTGTAACCGATAAAATTTTACAAGTAGCAAAAAATAGTGGTGCAGATTGTATTCACCCTGGGTATGGTTTTTTATCTGAAAACAGCGAATTTGCTAAAGCCTGTGAAGCTAACAACATTGCGTTTATTGGCCCACTTGCAAGCAGCATAGAAGCCATGGGATCTAAAACCCGCGCTAAAGAAATAATGGCTGAAGCAAATGTACCGTTAGTGCCTGGCTATTATGGTGATAATCAAGACCCTGCCTTTTTACAATCTGAGGCCGAAAAAATTGGCTATCCCGTGCTGATTAAAGCGGCTTTTGGGGGCGGTGGTAAAGGTATGCGCGTTGTTGAGCAAGCTAAAGATTTTATGAGTGCTCTTGAAGGCGCACAGCGTGAAGCTATAGCAGGCTTTGGTAATGACTTAGTACTGCTAGAGCGCTATGTTAACCAGCCTCGCCATGTTGAAGTACAGGTGTTTGCAGATAATCACGGTAACTGTGTTTATTTAGGTGATAGAGACTGCTCTTTACAACGTCGTCATCAAAAAGTAATTGAAGAAGCGCCAGCACCAGGTTTAAGTGACACATTACGAAAAGAAATGGGCGAAGCCGCAGTACGTTGTGCTCTGGCTATAAATTACCGTGGTGCAGGTACTGTTGAGTTTTTACTGTGCGGTGATGAGTTTTTCTTTATGGAAATGAACACACGCCTACAAGTAGAACACCCAGTAACGGAAATGGTAACAGGTGTAGATTTAGTCAATTGGCAAATTAATATAGCAGCCGGGGATACCTTGCCTTTAACGCAATCTGACATACAACTACAAGGCCACAGCTTTGAAGCGCGAATTTACGCAGAAGATCCAAGCAACGACTTTATTCCTTGTTCAGGCGTAATTGAATCGTTAAATACTCCGCTTAATAGTGAGTTTGTACGCATAGATACCGGCATTGAACAAGGCGATGAAATCAGCCCCTATTACGACCCAATGATTGCAAAGCTAATAGTACATGATGATAACCGCGAGCAAGCATTGGGGCGTTTACGCCAAGCACTTGGTGAATTTCATTTGGCGGGTTTTAGTACCAACATTGGCTTTTTAAGTAACTTAGCTCATCACCCTACTTTTAACCAGGGCGCGCCAAGTACACACTTTATTGCAGAGCAAGGCGACTCTTTAGTTGCCGTTGATGGTGCACTTTTACAATCTAGTAAGCTCATAGGTGCATTTGCGTACTTATGCTCTTTGAATAATGAGCAAGCTCAGCAAAGCAATGGTAGCCCATGGCAGCAACTTAACGGATTTAACTTAAATTCTCCACGCATCATTAAAGTGCCTTTTAAAGATTTGCAGCTAAGTGCGATTAAAACATCTGAAGGGTTCAACATTACCCATAACAACACGGTATTTAATCTTCAAGGGACAGTCATTAAAGGCGTTTGTACTGTATTTATTGATGGCAATAAGCATATTGCTCATGTCTCACACTGTAATGACGCCATTACGGTTATGAATAAAGCACTACAAACTAAGCTTGAACTCATTAATAAACATTACATAAGTTCACATGAAAGTGATGCATTGCCACTAGCAGCACCACTCAATGGTACCGTGGTTAAACATTTGGTTAATGTTGGCAGTACGATTAGCAAAGGCGATCCTGTTGTGATCATTGAAGCTATGAAAATGGAATACACCCTCAATGCGCCACACGATGGCATTTTACAAAGCTATTGTTTTGGTGAAGGTGAATTGGTATCTCACGGTGCCCTACTCGCCATTGTTGAAGATACCACACAACAGGAAGGTGCCTAATGAGTGCCTTTCCTGATTCGGTTCGTATTGTTGAGGTGGGTGCGCGTGACGGCCTACAAAACGAGAGTTTGGTAAATACTCAGGATAAAATTTCACTGATTAATGCCCTTGCACAAGCCGGTTTAAAAGATATAGAAGCAGGTGCGTTTGTATCCCCTAAATGGGTGCCACAAATGGCAGATTCGGCAGATGTGATTAACGCACTTGACTTACCAGATATTAACTTAAGCGCGCTGACACCAAACTTAAAAGGTGCGCACGCGGCCCATGACGCTGGTATTAAAGAGTTTGCAATTTTTACCGCCGCAAGCGAGTCGTTCTGTAAAAAAAACATCAACTGCTCAGTTGACGAAAGTATCATACGATTCAGTGAAGTTATGAACTTTGCAAAAGAGCATAATATTCGTGTTCGTGGTTACGTAAGTTGTGTACTTGGCTGTCCTTACGAAGGAGACATAGACGCTAAGGCTGTGCTTGATGTAACACAAAAGCTATTAGATTTAGGCTGTTACGAAGTAAGCCTTGGAGACACGATTGGCGTAGGTACTGCAAAAAAAGTAACTCAACTCATAGAATTACTTTTAATGCACATAGACAGCAACCGGCTTGCAGTGCATTTTCATGATACCTACGGGCAAGCGCTCACAAATATTTACGCAGCGCTAAGCCTAGGAATATCAACGGTTGACGCAGCAGTTGCCGGCCTTGGTGGGTGCCCTTATGCTAAAGGCGCGTCAGGAAATGTTGCCACTGAAGATGTCGTTTACTTACTTGATGGCCTTGGCATAAACCATGGAATTGATTTACAAAGGCTTGTTGATGCAGGTTGGGCCATTACTGATGCGCTTAGCAAAACGCCAGTCAGTAAAGTTTCTGTAGCGCTGCACAAAAAACAACAATGACACACTTACGTGTTAACTACTTTTTAGCCTATATATTACTTAAGTAAGTGTAAAACGAAGGTAAATAGTTAACAAAATTTAGCACACAATGAGGAGAGACTCATGGCCGGTTTTGATAAGGTGGTTTCAAGTTACGAAGCTGCAATGGAAGGGTTGAAAGACGGTGATACCATTATTGCCGGTGGTTTTGGTTTATGTGGAATACCTGAAGGTTTAATAAAGCAAATTAAAAAGATGAACACAAAAGAGTTAACCGTTGTATCTAACAACTGCGGTGTTGATGATTTTGGTTTAGGTATTTTATTGCAAGATAAACAAATAAAAAAAGTAATTGCCTCGTATGTTGGAGAAAACGCCCTATTTGAGCAGCAATTATTAAATGGCGAAATAGATGTTGAGCTTACGCCACAAGGAACACTTGCAGAAAAAATGCGCGCTGGTGGTGCCGGTATTCCCGCATTTTATACCGCTACAGGTTACGGTACGCCCGTTGCAGAGGGTAAAGATGTAAAAGAATTTGATGGTCGCCCTTACATTTTAGAAGAGTCAATCACGGGTGAATTTGCCATTGTGAAAGCGTGGAAGGCTGACCGGTATGGAAACCTGGTATTTAGACACACAGCAATGAACTTTAACCCAATGGCTGCAACAGCAGGAAAAATTACTGTGGCAGAAGTGGAAGAAATCGTCGAGCCGGGTGAACTTGAACCAAGCCAAATCCACACCCCTGGCATTTATGTAAATCGCGTGATTAAAGGTAACTTTGAAAAACGCATTGAACGTGTAACAACACGAGATTAAGCAGGAGCAAAGTAATGGCATTATCACGTGAACAAGTTGCAATGCGCGTTGCGCAAGAACTACAAGATGGTTACTACGTTAATTTGGGCATAGGAATTCCGACACTCGTCGCAAACTATGTACCTGATGATATTGAAGTTATGCTACAGTCAGAAAATGGCCTATTAGGTATGGGGCAATACCCAACTAAAGCTGAGCTTGATGCTGATATGATTAACGCGGGTAAAGAAACCGTGACAGCAGCCACAGGTGCTGCCATATTTAATAGTGCAGATAGTTTTGCCATGATACGGGGTGGTCATGTAGACTTAACAGTTCTTGGTGCTTTTGAAGTTGACCAGAACGGTAACATCGCGTCATGGATGATCCCCAAAAAGCTTATTAAAGGCATGGGCGGCGCAATGGACTTAGTTGCTGGCGCAAAAAATATAATTGTTACAATGACCCATGCCAGTAAGCATGGTGAATCTAAGCTTCTTGAAGCATGTAGTTTACCGCTAACCGGTGTAAATTGCGTAAAGAAAATAGTAACAGATTTAGCCGTTTTAGAAGTTAAAGACGGCGCATTTCATCTAATAGAGCGTGCACCCGGTGTATCTGTAGATGAAATTATTAGCAAAACAGCAGGTAAATTACTTGTTGACGGTGAAGTACCAGAAATGGTTTTATAAGCTTATTATATAGTTAACTTTACCCTGTACCGACCTCATTCCCAGTGCCAATGGCGCTGAGTTACCCAAAATCCCTCGTAAGAGGGATTTTTTTTGCCTACAATGCTATTTTTATGGTTAATTAATACACGCTTAATAAATTATTATCTATAATAGATGCATAAATACTGTGTTATTTAGCTAGAGCTATTGCACTAATTTGTTGTTATGATGCACCAAAATTGTGAAGCTGCCCTATCAATAAAATTAAGTTATTGATAGTATTGAATAATAACATTTGGATCGATATTTGCCTGTACAGGTAATCTAAACATTTAAACACTGGAAAACATGCAAACTCCTATTCGTGGTCTTCGTTCTTTTTGCTTTGCAGCAAGAAGCCTAAGTTTTAAGCATGCAGCCAATGAGCTGTACTTAACACCGTCGGCGGTAAGCCACCAAATAAAACAACTAGAAGAACAACTTGGTATAGAGCTGTTTCATCGTAAAACACGTTCGATTAGCCTAACTACGGCTGGAAAAAACTTTTTTGATGCGATCTCCCCTATCATTACTATGTTAGAAGGTACCATTAATGAGTTTAGTCAATTACAACAAAACACAAATATCACGATTACTTTACCCGAGTTTTTTGCCAGTGAATTGCTGATGCCAAAATTAAGCGAATGGACCACTCAGCATCCTAATATTAATTTGCAAATGGACACGCTTAAAACACGTAAAGAACTTACCCGCCATAGTGATTTGTCTATTGTGCTTTCGTCAAGTAAGCCAACTGAGGGCGCAGTCACTGAGCTATTTAATTTAGAATACATTCCTGCATGTAATAAAAAATTACTTGAACAGTGGAAAAACAACGATTTACAAGCACTGAACCAAGTACCACTAATTTTACACAAAGCACGCCCTTGGGCATGGCACCAGTGGGCTGAAAAAGTGGGCATAGATGATTTTTCGCCTACGCAAATTATTCAGATTGATAGTATGTTTGGTGTTGCACGTGCCGCACAGCAAGGTATGGGGATTGCACTTATTCCTCTACCTATAAGCCAAAGCTGGTTAGACGAGCAATGGTTATATAAATTGTTTGAACAGCCATTAACGACTAAAGATAAATATTATTTGGTTCAACACGACTCAAATGTAGCCAACCACCCTCTAGATCTGTTTGCTAAATGGGTAGTTGATACTTTCAGAAAAACCCAAGAACAATAATTTTTAGTTCACACTTAGTTAATTTATTTACTGTATAAATCATAAAAAATTCACATTAAATTAATGTAAAAGCCAACTTATTATCAATGAGTTGGCTTTTTTGTTATTTAATTTTTATGGTTTAAATTTTTTCACTTATCAGTTTTATTTTTATCGTTTGTTTGAATTTAGGAAACAACATAAAGTCTATTTAACGAAAACATTTAATAACTAGATGAGTTGTTATTTAAATAACTAAGTTTGAAACCAATTTAGTTTTTATGACTCAAATAAATGTAAAAAAAATCTTTATATTGTGTGTGAAGATGTTGTCAGTGTGAAAAACAGTTCAAGTTAGGTGGTGACTTAGTTTGGGCTGTTTTTATTCTCTCCACAGCCACATAATATTAAAATCTGCTTTTAGCAGTAAACGAATCTTTATTGTGTGTGAAGATGTTGTCAGTGTGAAAAACAGTTCAAGTTAGGTGGTGACTTAGTTTGGGCTGTTTTTATTCTCTCCACAGCCACATAATATTAAAATCTGCTTTTGGCAGTAAATGAATCTTTATTGTGTGTGAAGATGTTGTCAGTGTGAAAAGCAGTTCAAATTAGGTGGTGACTTAGTTTGGGCTGTTTTTATTCTCTCCAACAGCCACATAATATTAAAATCTGCTTTTGGCAGTAAATGAATCTTTATTGTGTGTGAAGATGTTGTCAGTGTGAAAAGCAGTTCAAATTAGGTGGTGACTTAGTTTGGGCTGTTTTTATTCTCTCCAACGGACACATAATATAAAAATCTGCTTTTAGCAGTAAACGAATCTTTATTGTGTGTGAAGATGTTGTCAGTGTGAAAAGCAGTTCAAATTAGGTGGTGACTTAGTTTGGGCTGTTTTATTTTTCAACAAAAGTGCACCACTTAGTAAATGTTTATAAAGCCCTCAATTATGAGGGCTTTTTTGTACTTGTTACTTTACTAGTCGAAACACCAATTATAGACCGATAGGTTTATATGCGGTATTAGCTATTATCTCGAGGGACAAAGTCTAATACGGTTGCGTTTATACAATATCTATCTTTTCCTCTAGGCCCCTCACCCGGAAATAAATGCCCCAGGTGAATACCTGTGCTTTTAGACCTTAATTCTATGCGTTGCATGCCCCAACTATTGTCCTCGTGTTCGGTTACACTGTTTTTAACAGGGTGCGTAAACGACAGCCAACCTGTACCAGAATTAAAACGGTCTCGAGTATCAAATAAAGCCTCACCACTGAGCTTATCGACAAAGGTGCCATCGGGTGTGTTTTTAAATATTTTATATTCTTTACAATATGGGCGATCTGTTTTTGCATTAAATGCAACTTTATAAGCTTCACTATCTCCCAATTTAAATGCACCTAAAGCTTTGTAAAACGTCTCACGGCTTGCGTAGCCTTGGCGACCATATACTTCTTCACCATTTTCTAAAAATAGAATTGTGGGTGTTGCCCATGTCGCTGATTTAATGGTTAACCCGTCTAATTGATCTGCGTATCTAAATGACAAAGGGATGGTGCCTTTGTAGTCATTTGCCACCTCTTTTTTAAACTTCTCGCAGTAAGGGCAATAGTCTCGAGAGTCTATTATCACTATTTGTTTACCCGTTAATAATGCAGTGTTGTCTTTCGTTTTAACTGGTACTGGTTCAAAAACCACACCAGTAGAATGATCAGGGCAATAACCATTAGGATTTTTTTGCAAATAATTTTGGTGGTATTCTTCAGCAGCTACAAAGCCCTCAAGTGGCTTGATAACGGTGACTATATTTCCATACCCAGCATTGGTTAATAATTGTTGGTATTGCGCTTTAACCTTTAAAGCTGTGTCTTTTTGCGCATCGTTGCTCGTTAATATAATAGATCGATATTGCGTACCAATGTCATTACCTTGTTTGTTTAACTGAGTAGGGTCGTGACTTTCAAAGTAATTTTTAAGTAACTCTTGCGCAGAAATAATATTGCTGTTGTAAGTCACTTTCACTACTTCAGCGTAATTGTTTTCGTCAAAGCGGCGTGATTGCTTAGTAATGTTTTTGTAAGTAGCCTCAAACCCATTGCCATCTGCATAACCAGATTCTGCATCAATTACTCCATCTAGCGCTTCATAGCGTTTTTCTGCGCCCCAAAAACACCCCGATCCTAGTACAAGGCTTTCTACATGCATACTGGCTGCTACATCGCTTTGTTCGACCTTTTCCATCGATAAAGCAAACGCGCCTGCGCTAAATATAATTGCAGCGCCCGATAAATATAATAAATGCTGATAATTCATAATGTACCTCTAAACAAGTCCGTACTAATTAAGACCATTTAAATTTAATTATTATTTCAAACGACTTTTTTATTTATTACGAGGCTAAACATATAAAGTTTACTTTTAAACCTAATTGACAATAAGATTTAAATTTAAGTGTGTTAACAATTTTGCATAAATGTTCTGTGTTGGTCTCAAGGGTATAAATAATTAATTAAATATGTGATAGGTTTGCTTAATGATGTTCGAATTAGGTTTTACTAATGCAAAATCCTCACGTTTACGCTTTATCAAACAATAGCTTATTGCTTGATGCATCTCACTTAAGCACGAGCGGAACACTCAGTATTCAAAAAAAAATTTGGTCTTTAGCAAATCACTGTAAAAAAGATAATTCATTTATTGATATTGTACCCGGTATGAACTCACTCACTTTATATTTAAAGCATGATATTGAGTTAGCTAAATGGCTTGAGCAATTACCAGCTATTTGGAATAACATTAAACCTAATGAGTTCGTAGCTAAACACCACAAAATCAAAACGCATTATAACGGCGCAGACCTAAACTACGTGGCAAATTTTCATAGTTTAAGCATTGATGACGTCATTAACCTTCACAGTGAGCCCCAGTACGCTGTTTTATTTTTGGGGTTTCAACCTGGTTTTGCATACTTAAATGGACTAAACAAGCAACTATTTACACCAAGACGCTCAGAACCTCGTCTTAAAGTACCTAGAGGGTCTGTCGCTATTGGTGCTGACCAAACAGCAATTTACCCGGCAGATTCGCCTGGTGGTTGGCATATTATTGGCCAAACTGACATACCATTATTTGATGCAACGCAAAAAAGCCCATGCTTAATACAGCCTGGTGACACGCTTGAATTTATACCTGGATCTGTGGGGAAATAAATAATGATTAAAGTTATTAAAAGTGGCCCATTACTGAGCATCCAAGATTTTGGACGTAACGGATACCGCCATTTAGGCGTTAGTCAGTCTGGCAGCTTAGACCCTTACGCACAAACCATAGCAAACTGCCTTTTAAGTAATGATAAAAACGCCGCTGTTCTTGAGGTAACCGTTGGCTTGTGCGAACTTGCGTTTGAATGCAACACTGTTATTGCCTTATTTGGTGCTGATTTAAATGCAACACTTGATGAAAAACCGATTTACCCAGGTTGGACATATAATATTAAACAAAAACAGGTGCTAAAATTTTCAACCGGCAGAGCTGGATTAAGAGCCTATATTGCCGTTAAAGGAGGGATTCAAAGCCCAGTTGTTATGAACTCTAAAGCAACTAACTTAAATGCTGGTTTTGGCGGACTAAATGGCAAATCGCTCATAGCCGGTGACACTATTAAAATAACCCCTTACCAATCAGAATTTACTCAATGCGGTGCACTTATGCCGCCAAAACGTAAAATTGTTCGCGTATACCCAAGCCCACATGCAAAGCTCTTCTCAAAACAGATCATTAATGGGTTTACTCAGTCGTCGTTTAAAGTGAGTCACAATAGTAACCGCATGGGTGTTAGGCTTCAAAGTGATAATTATTCTTTAACCCACTCACACTCATTGCCTTCTCTTGCTGTGAGCCCCGGAAGTATTCAACTCCCACCAAATGGAGAACCCATTGTTTTGTTAAACGATGCGCAAACAACGGGGGGTTACCCGTTATTAGGCACCGTAATTGAAGCAGACTTGCATCAATTTGCGCAATACAGACCACTAGATACAATTGAATTTGAATATGTGACGTTTAAACAAGCATTACAAGCCAAACAAAAGCTCGACGGTCATTTAAACCAGTTAAAAATTGCACTTAAAAGCAAACGTTAAGCAATAATTAGTTACGTTGAACATTAACTAATTAGCAGTTGCTTATTGCACCACTGTGTTACAAAAACGAGCTGTCTGTAAAGCAAGCTCACTTGGATAACTCACTAATAGTACAGAGTTTGAGCAACAGAATTGATGCAAAAATAATCATAGTTACTCCTTGTTCACCAACAAGGTGCGGTCACTTAAACATTGGTGCATAAATTATTCTTAATTAATTGCAAAAGCTATGTGACTTGAGTAAATATTTCTGATAAAACAAGGGTTCGCAGTTCAGCAAATTGGCTGATCTGCACACATAATAGGAATGAGGAGTTACTATGTGTTCAATCTTTGGGGTATTAGATATTAAATCTGATCCCGCTCAATTGCGAACTCAAGCAATTGAAATGTCAAAATTACTACGACACCGAGGCCCAGATTGGTCTGGTGTTTACGCGTCTGAAAAAGCAATTTTAGTTCACGAACGTCTTGCAATTGTTGGCGTATCTAGTGGTGCGCAACCTTTATACAACCCTGAAAAAACGCATATTTTAGCGGTAAATGGGGAAATATATAATCACAAAGAGTTAGCTGCAAACTTAGACACTGACTTTACTTTTCAGACACAGTCTGACTGTGAAGTAATATTAGCGCTTTATAAACAAAAAGGTCCTGAGTTTTTAGATGACTTGAACGGTATTTTTGCATTTTGCTTATACGATGAAGAAAATGACGCCTACTTAATTGGTCGCGATCACATTGGTATTATACCGCTATACACTGGCCACGATGAGCACGGTAACTTTTATGTTGCATCTGAGCTAAAAGCACTTTCTCCAATTTGTAAACATATTGAAGAATTTCCTCCTGGTCATTACCTTTACAGTAAAGATGGTGAATTAAAGCCGTATTATAAACGCGATTGGCAAACATTCGACGCAGTGAAAGATAACAGTGCAGAATCTTCAGATGTGAAAGACGCACTAGAGGCAGCCGTTAAACGCCAACTTATGTGTGATGTACCTTACGGTGTATTACTATCTGGTGGATTAGACTCATCGGTAATTTCTGCTATCACACAGCGTTTTGCAGCTAAACGTATTGAAGATAACGACGAAAGTGATGCTTGGTGGCCTAAGCTTCACTCGTTTTCAGTGGGTCTTGAGGGTTCACCCGATTTAGCGGCAGCTCAAAAGGTAGCCGACATGATTGGGACAGTGCACCACCCTATCATTTTTACTATTCAGGAAGGTATTGATGCGCTTCGTGAAGTTATTTACCACATAGAAACTTATGATGTAACCACTATTCGTGCATCAACCCCTATGTATTTAATGGCTCGTCAAATTAAAGCCATGGGTATTAAAATGGTTCTTTCTGGTGAGGGTGCAGATGAATTATTTGGTGGTTACTTATACTTCCATAAAGCGCCAAATGCACAAGAGTTTCATGAAGAGTTAAACCGTAAAGTATCTAAACTTCATATGTTTGACTGCCTGCGCGCTAATAAGTCAATGGCCGCATGGGGTGTTGAAGCCCGCGTACCATTCTTAGACAAAGAATTTGTTGATGTTGCTATGCGCATCAATCCTGAAGCTAAAATGTGTAAAGAAGGCAAAATTGAAAAGCATATTTTACGTGAAGGCTTTGGTGGCTACCTACCTGATGAAGTTTTATGGCGCCAAAAAGAACAGTTTTCTGATGGTGTTGGCTACAGCTGGATAGACACATTAAAAGAGTATGTTGAAGAGCAAGTAAGCGATCAAGACCTCGCTAACGCTAAGTTTAAATACCCTATTAATACCCCTGATTCAAAAGAAGCTTATTACTACCGTGCTATTTTTGAGTCGCACTTCCCAGGTGACGCCTCGGCTAAGTGTGTACCACACGGTAAGTCAGTCGCTTGCTCGACACCAGAAGCACTTGCTTGGGATGAATCATTCCAAAATAATGCGGACCCTTCTGGTCGTGCAGCGGGCGTACACAACGACGCTTACACTGGTAAAAAATAAGCACTAACGTATACACTGCATAAGTTTTATGCAGTGTATAAACTTCCACCACCCCGTTAGGTTCATTTTCTTCTTCAACTTACTAGACTGCTTGGTCTATAAATAATTACTTTAATTATAGTTTAAGTTCTAAGCTTATAGTTTTTATCTACCTACTATTATTTTTTTAAATAGCTATTTTTATGGCTAACATTACCCTTAAAACACGCTATTTTAACTATTTGTTACTTTTATCGTTTATGTAGCTTCGTATCATCTGTAAGATAGAAAAATAAATAGTTAGTCTTCAAATTATTTTTTATTCTCAGTATATAGACTAATGTATTTAATGGGCGGCTGGATAACCAGTTATTTATAATTACAAAAGAGGTATTGCATGAAGGAAAATCATGACAAATATAGTATTGATAATACAGATTACACTGTAGGACAGGATAACGTCCAAAAGTGGGGGTTTGATATTCATAACCCTGTTTTTGGGATTAGTGCGGGTCTTATTATTTTATTTTTAGTTGCCTTACTTGTGACCGAGCCACAAACAGCTAAAACTGCACTCGATACTATTAAATTCGATATTATTAATAACTTTGATGCGCTATTTATGTGGGCTGCTAACTTTTTCGTCGTTTTCTGTTTAGCGCTTATTGTATCTCCATACGGAAATATACGCTTGGGAGGAAGTGAAGCTAAACCCTCTCATACTCGCCTTTCATGGCTTGCAATGTTATTTGCCGCTGGTATGGGTATCGGCCTTATGTTTTGGGGTGTAGCAGAACCTGTTGCTTATTATACTGGCTGGTACGAAACACCATTAAACGTTGCAGCAAACACACCAGAAGCTGCAAAATTAGCCATGGGCGCAACCATGTTCCACTGGGGTCTTCATCCGTGGGCAATTTATGCAGTGGTTAGTTTATCTTTGGCTTTTTTTGCTTACAATAAGGGGCTCCCGCTTTCAATCCGTTCGATTTTTTATCCGATTTTAGGTGATAAAGCGTGGGGATGGCCGGGTCATATTATTGATATTTTGGCTGTTTTGGCTACTTTATTTGGGTTAGCAACTTCATTAGGTTTAGGTGCGCAGCAAGCCTCAGCGGGGATTAACCATGTATTTGGTTTAGAAGGCGGTATTGGCTCGCAAATTTTAGTTATTGTAGGGGTTACTTTATTAGCCGTTATATCCGTTGTTCGCGGCATTGATGGCGGTGTAAAGCTATTAAGTAATATAAACATGCTGATAGCGTTTGTATTACTGTTGTTTGTTTGCCTAGTTGGATTTGCTGTAGCTATGGGGAATGTTCCAAATACAGTAATGGGGTATGTAGAAAACATTATCCCTTTGAGTAACCCACACGGCCGTGAAGACGAAACATGGATGCACGGTTGGACTGTATTTTACTGGGCATGGTGGATTTCGTGGTCACCGTTTGTTGGTATGTTTATAGCCCGTGTTTCACGCGGACGCACTATTCGTGAATTTTTAATCGCTGTATTACTTATTCCAACTTTAGTAACGGTATTGTGGATGTCTATCTACGGTGGTATTGCAATTGATCAAATTATCAATGGTGTTGGCGCGCTTGGGCTTAATGGCTTAACTGAAGTCCCTTTAGCAATGTTTCATATGCTGGATGAACTGCCGCTTTCAAATATATTATCGTTTATTGCGATTGTTCTTGTACTTGTGTTTTTTATTACCTCGTCAGACTCGGGGTCGTTAGTAATCGATTCTATTACAGCCGGTGGTAAGATTGACGCTCCCGTTCCCCAGCGAATATTTTGGGCTACGGTTGAGGGCGCCATTGCTGCTGCGCTACTTTGGATTGGCGGAACACAAGCCATTGAGGCTTTACAAGCGGGTGCTGTGTCAACAGGTTTACCATTTACGTTTGTGCTTTTACTTATGTGTGTGAGCTTATTATTAGGTTTAAGAACTGAGCCTCGCCCAGTTAAGTAATAAATTAACAACAATAAAAAAACGCCGCATTTTTGCGGCGTTTTTATTTATATATGTTCAGCTCCATATAGTGCACAACGGTGTTTCTTCTGTGTAATGATGACGCAATTGAGCTTGTAAAAGCTCAGCGGTTGCAAGCGCATCGGTTAACGCATGATGCCCTTCATAAGCAGGTAGAGAATAACGTTTACGACAGTCATTTAGCCTTAGCGATCCCAGTTTAGTGTTAAATAGCTGCCCTATTAAGCCTTGTTTTTCTTTGAGCGCTCTTCGCTCAAGTTCCATGGTATCTACAACCATAAACTCAATATGCTCTTTTAATCGCAATAATAAGGCACTATTAAAAAAGCCACGTTCGATTGCCGCATAGTGAACAACTATTACCTTAGAACGCAAAGCATCAAGTAAAGGGGCTATAATGTTGTCAAAGTCAGGCGCGTTATCAACATCGTTATGAGTAATACCGTGGATCACAATAGATGATTCACTTAGGTTTCGTCTTGGCTGCACCACCCAATGTTTACTCTGTTTACAGTATATTCGCGCCAATGTGAATGGCACTAACCCTACACTCACAATATCATCTGTTTTACTATTAAGCCCTGTTGTTTCAAAATCTAATGCAACAAAAGGAATGTCTTTTACAGAAGCGCTAGCATCACTAAATGTAGATAAATAAAACTCTTTTAGTAAGTTGTTTTGCGCATCATCGGCAAGCTGAGCATAACGTGTATTCCAGTTTTTAACTTCTTTGAAAAACATAGATTATTTCACACTCGAGTGTGCGGTATAACAAAATTTAAGGTAATTTTGCGCCTTATCTAGAATAGCAAAAGCATCTTTTAAATGACGCTGTTCAAATGGAGAAAGTAGATGCGGATCAAGATTATTGTCGGGTACTTCACCCTGCTCAATTTGCCATGCCTGATGACGTATACGGGTCATCGAAATGTACTCTAACGCATCACGTAAGTCTTGCGCTTTGCCTGCAGGCAAAACATTGGCTTCTATAATATCTTCTAGGCGATCAAATGAATTTTGCTTACGAGATCCAATGGCAAGTGCATGGACGCGAACAACATCACTTAATGGCGCTGTGCCACGTCGTTTTAAATTCATAGATTTTTGATGCTGCCCATTGTGTTCAAGAACAAACCCTTTAAAAAAACCAAGTGGAGGTGTTCTATTACGAGCATTTGCTGCCATATTTGCTAGAAACAGTCTGTTATTTGCACTGTGTTTAGCAATATATGTTTTTAACTCATTAGCCCATTTTGTTTTACCCCACACGCCGTCTAAATCAAAAAATATAGAACTGTTAAGTAAAGCCTGTGGTTTTGGTTCAGCAATCCATTGGGCAAATTGCTCAAACCATTGGTCCTGTGTTTTTCGCCACTTCTTAAATGACGCCATAATTTCACCGTCGCAATAGCTATAGCCACATTGAGCTAATCCATCACAAACAAAGTCACTCAAATTTTGAAAATAAGCATTATGTTTTTCGTCGTCATAGCTATTATCTAGTATAAGTGCATTGTCTTGATCGGTAACAATAAGCTGCTCATCTCTAGCCATAGAGCCTAATGCAATAAAGCAGTAGGGTACTGGCGGCGGGCCGAATTTTTCTTCTGCGAGTATTAGCAACCGTTGTTTAAATGTACGACCAATGACAGCCATTGCAGTACCAACCATATGAGAGTTTGCGTCTTCATTTACCATGCGCACAAATACACGGGGAAGCTGATTTGCGTAGTGAGCTAAGTCTTCAACAGACTGCTGAGCCAATATACCACGCACCAACAATAAGCTACTTTGCGATTCATAACGTAGAATATCTGACAGTGATATAACACCTATTGGACGCTTTTTTTGTACCACAGGAAGATGATGTAAATTATCTCTGAGCATGGCTAGCACGGCTTCAAAAATATAGTCATTCTGATCAAGTAGCACTAGGTTAGTTGACATAATAACGTGTGCAGGCGTGGTGTACTCAAGCCCCTGCGCAACAACTTTAGTTCGTAAATCTTTATCTGTTATTATGCCAACGACTTGCCCGTCATCTTCTTGAGGGTCGTTATTAATAGGCTTATTAACGTCGGTCACTAGCACTGACGAAACCGACTCATCGGTCATGAGCTGTGCAATATTTTTTACTGTTTCAGTTGCATCGACTGTAACAACGTCTCGGTGAAGTAATGATTTTACCTTTGCAGTGGTTAAATCGTTGCCATCGGCTTGCTCCACAATTGCTTGATGCAAACGCACATTACCATCGGTTTCAAAATAATCTGCAAAGACTTCAAATTCATCACAATACTGCAAAAATATGTCAACGTTTATACAATACACTAACGTGTCTTCAAGCGCTGTAGCCGGAAAACGTACTTTGCGATTCATCAACAAGCCCATTTGCCCAAATATTCCCGCAGTGGCCAAACGGTTATAGAGCTCGCCATCACGGCGATACATTTCAACAGCGCCACTTCTTATGATGTACAAATCGGCTATGTCTTGGCCGTATTGTAAAATATCGGTATTAGCCCTGAAGTAACTGACTTCGACTTGTTTAGCAAGTTCATCTAATGCTTTTTGAGGAAGATCATCAAAAGGAGGGTGTTGTGATAAGAATTGCGCTATTTCAATTTGTTCGCTTTGCATTATAGATCCCTACTGATTTCCAATAATGCAATTGTGGGCCTAATTAACCGTTTTTTAAAGAAAAAAGATTAATTAGGCCACTAAAGGTTTATTCTGTTTGTTCAAGCTCTTGGGCCAGCTGTTTAGTTTCATCCCCTCTTGGCTTAGTGAAACGTGCAAGTCCTAAATAGATGACTGGTGTTAAGTATAAAGTAAATAAAACAGCAAGTGAAAGACCACCAAATACAACCCAACCTATTGCATTACGTGCTTCAGCACCCGCCCCGCTTGATAAAATTAATGGCAGTGCACCAAGTAACGTAGAAACGAGTGTCATGGTGATTGGACGTAATCTTACCAGCGCAGCCTCTTCAACAGCCTCGCGAACTGATAAGCCTTGGTCTCGAAGTTGATCTGCAAATTCGACTAATAAAATGGCATTTTTCGCAATTAGACCAATGAGCATCACTAGACCAATTTGCGAATAAATATTAAGAGACGTATTTGTTAAATAAAGCGCTAAAATAGCAGAGGTAATACCAAATGGAACTGTTAGCATTACCACTATCGCACTGTTTACACTTTCAAATTGAGCTGCTAATACCAGTAATACAATTAGAAAAGCCAACACGTAAGTTAAAAGTACTTCGTTTGCTGTTTCTTCAAAGGTCAGCGCTTCACCTTTAAACGCAAGGGTAATACCTTGAGGCAACGATTGCTGAGACAAATTGCGAATTTGATCGACTATATCGGCAATCGTCATACCATCCGGTAGTTCCATATCTAATTCAATAGCACGACGCTGTGCATGACGCTCAAGCTCAGCGGCTACTCCTTCTTCACTAATATTAGCTAAGCTACTAATAGGCACTAACCTCCCTTGCGAACTTGCCACATAGAGGTTTGCTAAATCACTTGGATCTTGAATAACTTGGTTTTGTACTTGCAGCATGATGGGTATTGATTGGTCGCCAATATTGAGATCCGCAACATCATCCCCATTGATGGCAGCGCGAAGTGTAATTGAGATATCACTGAGCGATACACCCAACTCTTCGGCTCTTCGCCTATCAATATTTACACGTAATTGTGGTTGTGACGGCTGATAAGAGACTCTTACAGGCGCAGTACCCGGGATTGCGTTTTCAATTTGCTTTGCAAAATCTTGTGCAGCGACAAAAATTTGTTGGTAGTCTTGGCCTAATAAAGCGATTTCTATACCGCCACCTTGACCTCTAAGATTTAAACTATTAGAACCGGATGCACGACCAGCTGCGCCTGGGATTTCACCTAATGGTCCGCGAATTTTATTAATGATTTCTTGCTGGCTAAATTGACGGTCGTCCCAATGCTTTAGCGGTACGGTAATAAAAACAATATTAGGATCCCATTGCCCAACAACTGTGTAAATAGATTCTATTTCACCACTTTCTACATAAGGTAACAAAATATCTTCCATTTGCATTGCTTGTCTGTCCATAAAGTTCAACCCAACACCGTCTGGGCCTCTGGCAAATATACGAATTTTACCCCTGTCCTCTGTAGGTAATAGTTCGTTATCGAGGTTTAAATACAATGCGCCAGAACCAAAGGCTATTAATATACAAGCTATGAGCACAAGCCAAGCGCGGTTCAGAACGCTTTTAATCGTTATGCTATAAAGGCTTACTAACTTATTACCTACTTTGGCAAATGGGTGGGTGCTATGTTTTTTAAGTTTTAATTTTGAAGTCAATGCAGGGACAAGTGATAACGCAACAAAACTTGAAATAATGACTGCACCTGCAAGCACCCCGCCAAACTCTCTAAATAATCGTCCTGCCGTAGAAGGTAAAAATGCAATAGGGATAAAAACCGCAGCCAATACGGCAGTCGTTGCAACTACCGCAAAAAATACTTCTCGAGTTCCTATTACAGCTGATGCTCGCCGACCAAGCCCTAGCCCTCTTTGACGTTGTATGTTTTCACTTACAACAATTGCATCATCAACTATTAAACCTGTGGCTAAAACCAGCGCTAATAAAGTGAGTATATTAATAGAAAAACCAAGGGCCCAAATAAGTGCAAGAGATCCTATAAGCGCAACAGGTATGGCAAACGCAGGCACAAGTGTTGCGCGCCACGAACCTATAAACACCCATAACGTTATTACCACTAACAAAACTGTAAGCACTAAGGAGTTAATGACTTCATCAACAGAGCTTCTTATAAATTGAGCATCGTCTGAGGTGAGCGTAAATTCGAGTTCAGGGAATCGTTCACGCATGTTTTCAAGTAACTGTAAAACTTCATCCGATATTTCAATTGTATTAGATTGCGCTTGACGAATAACCTCCATACCAATAACGGGTTTGCCATCTAAACGAACCATAGAGCGCGGATCTGCAGGGCCAAAATAGACTGATGCAATATCACCTACTCGCGTATCACCGCTAACAATAATATCAGCTACTTCATTGGGGGTAATAGAAGTCGCATCGGCTCTGACTATGACTTGTTGGTCACTTGATTTAAGGCTTCCTGCTGGTACATCAAATGGCGCTTCTCGTAAAACATCTGCCACATCAGGAATAGTAAGATTAAAACTACTTAACTTTAATGGATCTAAGCGGACTCGCAAAACACGTTTTCGGTCCCCGTTTAACCTGACATCGCCAACACCCGGTATGGTTAAAAACTGGGGAGCTAAATCGGTTTCAACGCGTTCAGTAAGGGCTTCAAGTGCTAGACTATTACTTGATACAGTGAGCGAAACAACAGCTTCTGCATCATTATCGGCCTTGATAATTGCAACACGTTCAACTTCCTCTGGTAATTCTCGTTGTACACGCGCAACAGACTCACGGGTTTCGTTAGCTGCATTGTCTAAATCTACGCCAGGGCGAAACTCAACAACAATACGCGCATTGCCTTCTTCACTTTGTGCGCGAATTGATTTAACACCACTTACACGGGCTATTGCCCCTTCTAGTTTACTGGTTACTTCTGTATCGACCGTTTCTGGAGAACCACCAGGAAATGAAGCCGAAACAGTTATACGTGGCCTATCAACATCTGGTAATTCTCTGACTTCAATTCCTGCAATTGCAGCTAAACCAGCAATTATTATTAGTAGATTCAAAACAACAATGAGCACTGGGCGGCGAATTGCCATTGAGGGTAGGTCTTGCATCATAGGGGAATTTTTCATTGTTATTCCTCTAAATTACTGGGATTAGCAAACGTTAATGTTTGGTTTTCGCGCAAGCGTTGGACGCCTTCAACAACCAATATATCGTTTTCATTTAAATTGCCTGAAACTAACAATCGCCCAGCTAAGCGTTGCTCTATTTTTACATCTATGCGCTTTGCTTTTTTATCTATACTTTTCCAAACATAAGGCCCTGTTGCTCCCCACATAAGTGCAGCCTCAGGCACAACAGCATATGATTCCCCTTGCATGGTAATATTAATTCGAAAACTCATACCAGGCATAAACTGATCATTTTCATTTTCCAGTTTGGCTTTGACACGTAAGGTACGGGTTTGTGGATTTATTCGAGAATCAAGATATGAAACTTGAGCATTAATAGCTTTGCGCTTTGCCATGGTGTTACTTCCACAATACCTTTATTTTTTAGTATTGAGACAGCTGACTCGGGGGCGTTAAAATTAATGTACAAACTGCGAGTATCATCAATTGTTGCAATGGCAGTTTGCTCTGTAATGCGATCCCCTTTTTCTACATCAGTAAGTCCCATCACACCATCAAATGGCGCAAGCACAGTTCTGTCTTCCAGATCTGTTTTAGCATTAATAAGAGCAACCTCGGCGAGTGCATGCAAAGTTTTAGCATCATCTAAGTCACTTTTAGGAATTGCTCCCTTTTTGTGACTTTCGCTGAGTCTGTTAAGTGTTCGTTGGGTATCTGCTAAGGTTATTTCTGCTTGTTGAAGAGCTGCTTTTTGTCTGCGAGAGTCAAGCTCGACTAAAATATCTCCTTCCTTTACGAAGTTACCCGGTTTAAAGTGTACGGCTGTTACTCTATCGCCAACAGCAGGAAATAATGTAACGGAGTGAATTGCTTCTGCATTACCTACAGCTTTAACCTCTTCTTTTGTACGTTCCGTTGTAACTTTTTGTACCATTACATTTGCACTAGATACTGCTGTGCTAAAAATGAATAATAACAAATAGATATTTAATTGAAGTATGCGCAATTTCAAAGAACCACCTTATAAACCATTTTGTTGACCACTATACGCAGTGTAACAAAAGTGTGATCAAAATTAGCCTGTGTTAACGCTGAACACTCAACTATGTAAGATGAATAACAAATTTTAGCCAAAAAAAAGAGCCGTGAAGCTCTTTTTTATTAAATACATTTTAAAGATAACTTACTTACCACGTTGAGCATCTTTTTGAGCTTTTTTAGCCTCTTTGCGTTGTTGAAGAACGGTCTGTGCTTCGTTACCTATATGCCCTTCACCACGAGCCTGTGCGAGCTCAATTTGTTTTTGGCGCTCTGTAAATCGGGCACGCTGCTCATCAGTTACCTTATCAATACAATGATGACATGAAACACCCTCTAAATATTCAGGCTTTTGTTTTTCTTGTTCAGTTATAGGCATACGACACGCATGACATTGATCGTAAGAACCTTTTTGTAGGTCATGATCCACAGCAACGCGATTATCAAATACAAAACACTCGCCTTCCCACATGGTTTCTTCTTTTGGCACTTCTTCTAAGTATTTAAGAATACCACCTTCTAAGTGATAAACTTCATCAAAGCCCTGCTCTTTCATGTAAGCTGTTGATTTTTCGCATCGAATACCACCAGTACAAAACATAGCAACTTTTTTATGTTTTTCAGGATCAAGGTTTTCTTTTGCCCATTGAGGGAACTCACGAAACGTTGTTGTATTTGGATCAACGGCATTTTGAAATGTGCCAATTTCAATTTCGTAATCGTTACGCGTATCAATAAGTACAACCTCGGGGTCAGAAATTAATGCATTCCAGTCTTGAGGTTTAACATAGCTTCCCACTACTTTAAGAGGATCAATTCCCTCTACGCCCATTGTTACGATTTCTTTTTTTAGTTTTACTTTTGTGCGGTAAAACGGACATTCGTCATCATAGGATTCTTTAGTAACAATGTTTTTTAAATTTGGCTGTTCATCTAACCATGCAAGGAGGTTATCAATGCCCGCTCGTTTTGCAGAAACAGTGCCATTAATTCCTTCTGCAGCTAAAAGTAATGTGCCTCGCACTTCGTTTTTTTCCATAACCTCCAGTAGAGGTTTACGTAATGCTTCAAATTCTGGTAGGCCTACAAATTTGTATAAAGCGCACACTACAAAGTGTTCGCTGGTAAGATCATCTTTATGAACAGCTGTCATTTTATTTCCTATTTTGCCTTATTAGCCAATATTGGCGTTTACCGAATCGTAAATCCGGCG
This sequence comes from Pseudoalteromonas sp. APM04, assembly GCF_022809815.1. NCBI lineage: Bacteria > Pseudomonadati > Pseudomonadota > Gammaproteobacteria > Alteromonadales > Pseudoalteromonadaceae > Pseudoalteromonas > Pseudoalteromonas sp. APM04. The sequence goes on along the minus strand of NZ_CP094441.1, from coordinate 1,651,461 downwards.
CATATGGGGCGCGTATTTTACGCTTTTTTAGATTAATTGCAAAAAATAGCACCATACTTTGCTTTTTGCTGTCGGGATAAGCCATGTGTACGCTATAATGCAGCAATTAATTTAAGTTGCACATTGGAGAACATTACATTGCACTTTACTGATCTTGGGATTGATACTCGCCTTGAAACACAATTAGCACATCAAGGGATCACCCAGCCCACAGACATTCAAGCACATGCAGTGCCTACCGCACTTGCAGGGCATGACATTTTTGCTCAGTCAAAGACTGGGTCGGGCAAAACCTTGGCGTTTTTATTACCCGCAGTACAACGGGTTATGAAACAAAAAGCACTCAGTAAACGCGATCCACGTGTACTTATTGTTGCCCCTACACGCGAATTAGCTACGCAAGTATTTACACAGTTGCGTTTGTTAATAGCGGGCACGGCGATTAAAGCTGTAAAAGTATTAGGTGGTGAAAACTTTAATGACCAAATTAAAGCATTAAGGAACGACCCACAGTTTGTAGTGGCAACACCCGGTCGTTTGGCCGATCATGTTACCAAACGCTCGTTACAATTAAGTGGTTTAGAACTGCTAATTTTTGATGAAGCAGACCGTATTTTAGATCTGGGCTTTACTGAACAACTAAAGTTAATTAACGACGAAGCCAATCACCGTCTTCGCCAAACATTATTGTTTTCAGCAACCCTAGACCACGCTCAAGTAGATGCTCTTTCGCGTAATTTATTAAAAAAACCAAAACAGATCACGCTTAGTGCTGCAAATGAACAGCACAGCGATATAACGCAAACACTCTACTTAGCCGACCATCTAGATCACAAAGAAGCGTTATTAGCACACTTTTTAAAGCAAGACGAAGTTGGCCAATGCATAATATTTACTGCCACCCGAGCAGATACAAGTCGTTTGAGCGAAGAACTAAACAACAAAGGATTTAAATCAGTCGCACTAGCGGGAGATTTAACACAAAGCAAACGCTTAGACATTATGGACTCGTTTAGCAGAGGAAACTTTAAAATATTAATTACCACTGATGTCGCATCCCGTGGTTTAGACTTGTTAAGCGTAACGCATGTAATTAACTTTGATTTGCCAAAACATGCTGAAGAATATGTACACCGAATAGGTAGAACTGGACGTGCTGGTTTTAAAGGTACCGCTATTTCGTTAGTAGGCCCTAAAGATTGGGCTAGTTATTTAGCAATTAAATCTTTTTTAAACGATGAGCTTAAATTTGCAACTATTGACGGGCTTAAAGCTAAATTTAAAGGGATAAAAGAGAAAAAACCTGCTGCAACTGTTAAAGCTAAAAAAGTAATGCAGGTTAAAAAGCCACAAATTAAACGTAAAGCAAAACCTAAAAAACCAGCGGCACCCATTAAAGCCCCTATGAATATCGATGGCGATTCACCAATGCGCCGTAAAAAAAAGCCTGAGCAGGAATAATTATGAGTTACCTTGGAACAACACAAACCCTATTTGTAAAAGAAGTAAGTAATGAAGGCGCTTACTTGGACGGTCATGATTTAGGTGAAGTTTTTTTACCAAAAAACGAAATCAGAGATGAACTTGAAGCTGGTGACAGCATTAGCGTATTTATATATTTAGATAATGCTAATTTACCAACGGCGACGGTTAAAAAGCCACATGCTCAAGTAGGTGAATACGCCCTTTTACGTGTTAAGGAAATAAATAGTATTGGTGCATTTTTAGACTGGGGATTAGAAAAAGATGTATTAGCCCCATTTAATGAACAAAAGCCACGTATGCAAGAGGGGCATTCTTATCTTGTTCGTTTGTATCTTGATAATGCGAGTCAACGCATTTGTGCTTCAACTAACTTTAATCGCTTTTTATCAAAGGATGAGCCTGAATACACACGCCTACAAGAGGTTGATTTGATTGTTGCTGGTAAAACAGATATCGGCTACAAGGTGCTTATAGAAGAGTCTCACTTTGGTGTTGTATTTTACAATATGGTATTCAAAAACTTATTTGTAGGGCAAAAGCTTAAAGGCTTTGTTCAAAAAGTACGAGAAGACGGAAAAATTGATGTTGTACTCGAAAAACCAGGCATGGGTAAAGTAAGCGAGCTTGGCGATAAAATAATGGAAAAGCTTAAAAACGAAGGCGGCATACTCGCCATTGGCGATAAATCTGATCCTGAACTTATTAAAAAAGTATTTTCAACAAGTAAAGCTAACTATAAAAAAGCAATTGGTGGATTATTTAAACAAGAGCTGATTGAGATAGAACCGAAATCTATCCGCTTAAAATCTAAATAATTTTATAGCGCTCATGATATCTTTATATTGTGAGTGCTTACCCTAAAATATACTTATAAGGCAATGTACACTGTGTATACTCTCTTGAGTAATTAAGTACTTCCCTTTCAGATTCTAAGTTTTGCGGCGCTAATCTAAAAACCTTTATTTCACACTCCAATTTCTTTTCATCATGATGAGTTAAACAATCACTGACAGTGATATCTTGAGCATTTAAAGCGTCAGAATTTCTGTAGCAAAGATGGTGAGCATAATCCTTCATTGTTTTTTTAAAATCAAACATGTCTACAGGATAAGCTGATATAACGTCTGTTACTGTTGTAACGCCATCATAAGCCTTACTAGAAAATACATGTTTGTTAACTGAAAAGCCTGCAATGATAATCAACACTGAACCAAATAATAGCTTCAAAATAAACCCCTTACATCATTTTGATATTATAAATGTAACACAAATTACACATAACGTAAGGGGTTTAGTACTTATTTGCTGTTTTTTGTAAATTATTTTATGGATTCATTAACATCTTGCAGTACTTTTACTGGATTTGCTGCTTTAGTAATCGGTCTGCCTACAACTAGATAATCACTGCCAGCTTCAATTGCTTGTTTTGGAGTCATTATTCTTTTTTGATCGCCTGCTTCACTGCCTTCAGGGCGAATACCTGGGGTAACTAATTTAAAATGCTCACCAAGTTCAGCCTTTAAAACATTCGCTTCTTGAGCAGAACAAACAACACCATCAAGGCCTGCTTCCTTAGCTAGTTTTGCAAGGTATATTACCTGCTCCTGTGGTGATTTGTTTATACCTAAGCGTTTTAATTCTGGTTCATCCATACTTGTTAACACAGTTACAGCAATAAGAATTGGTGCTCTATCTCCAAATTCTTCTAAAGCAAGTTTTGCTTTGTGCATCATTTCATAACCGCCTGACGCATGAACATTTACCATCCAAACGCCCATTTTTGCAGCAGCTGTAACTGCCTTTGCAACTGTATTAGGAATATCATGAAACTTTAAATCTAAAAATACATCAAAACCAAGTTCAATTAACTCTTTTACAAATTCAGGGCCAAAGTAAGTAAACATTTCTTTACCTACTTTTAATCGACAAGTATCGGGCGAAAGCTGTTTTACAAATGCTAATGCTGTTTCTTGATCGTCGTAGTCTAAAGCGATAAGCACTTTTTTTGAATTTTCGAAAGACATAGTTATCCTAATCTATAGCAGTAAAGAGTTTTTATATATTCAACTTAGTTATCAAGGCAAACTTACACAAAGTGAGTAAGGAGGTTTAATTAGTATATAGATGCTAGTTAAACTTCTAGTCGAATTTGTAAGGGCATTACAATAATTAAGTATTTAGGGGTTATTAAAATCCGTCTAAACCTCGACTTGGGACAATGGTTTCCCAATGTTTACAAGAAGGGCAATTCCAATAAATTGTATAACTTGTGAAGCCACAATGCTGGCATTGAAAATCTGGCTTAGTAGCAATATATGACGTTACAAGACTATCAATTTCATTAAGTACTTCTTTTGTATTTTTATTTTGGTCACCCATTAGCTGCAGTAAAAAACTAAACCCCCTGATCGTAGGTTGTCTTTTTAAACTGTCAGTTAAAAAATCGAAAGCTTGTTTTGTATGACCTTGCTCTAAAAGAGCTTGGCAATGTTTTATTTTTATAAGAACACCACCCTTCTCTAGTAAATCGTTTACTAACTCATGAAATTGATACGTTAAATTTAGTTGCTTATAGCTATGCGCCAGATCATCAATGAATAAGGGGGCAAACAAAGTAAACTGGCAAATAAGTTCACGCCAATAGTAGATCGCTTTAACATAATCTTCTTTAGAAAAAGCGATAACACCTAGCTCATACAAAGGCCGAACGGCTTTGTAGTTTAGGCTAATTGCTTTTCGCATAATTTGAGGAGTACTGTCACTAAGGGCAGACTCACAATAAAAATTCGCGATAGCCTTAAATTGTTGCTCTTTAGAGAATAATTCGCTGTGAGATTCAAACATATTAATGCCTTTATCCCACTCACGAGTTTGCGAATATAAGGTAATAATAGGATCGAGAGCTTCTACATGGCCGGCCTTGACCAACCAAACCAAATGCTCTTCTGCACCATCTAGCAATCCAGCCATTATATAATCTTCGGCTAATTCTAAGCGACTAGTAGCGGCCTGCTGCTCACTCAAACTTGGGTGTTTTAAAAGAAGTTCATGAATTTTGATTGCACGGTCTAATTCGCCTCGGCGACGAAACATAGTGGCAAGTGTAGAGTAATGTTCAACTGAATCCGCTGCAACCTCTAGTAAATTTATTAAGTGTTCTAAACCTTGATCTTCTTCACGGTCTAATAAAAACTTAAGCCCTTTACTGTATTCAGAAGTTATTTGACGATTAAGTTGGTGAGCATGATTTTTAGCACTGTTTTTACCCATAATCCAACCGTAGCCGGCTGCAACAGGTAGTAGTAAAAACAAAAGCTCAATCATAATTAGGTGTCTTTATTAACGTCAAGCTTGTTTTTATTTTTCTCAGGCGCTAACTGTTTTTTCAAACGGTAATTTTGCCACTTTAATTGAGAGAATAGCTTAAAGCTTATAAAACAACCTATTAGAACACCTAACAAAAAGCAGATACTTATTATTACAGCTAAAGGCAGAGTATTACTGGCTATAATATAATTTACTTGTACTAACTGCGGGTTTTGTGACCCTAATACAAATGCGCTAATTAGGCACAGCGCTACCAGAATAAATTTCAATACCTTGAACAAGTAACTACTCCGTTATATTAACTAGGCAATGCTCGCATTGACGCGGTCGCGTAATTCTTTACCTGGTTTAAAATGAGGTACGTGCTTTCCATCTAACTCTACTGTATCGCCAGTTTTAGGGTTACGACCTGTGCGAGGAGCGCGGAAATGCAAAGAGAAACTACCAAATCCTCTGATCTCTATTCGATCTGAAGAAGATAATGAACCGGCCATTTGTTCTAGAATTTCTTTTACAGCATTTTCAACATCTTTCACTGGAACGTGTGCGTGTTGTTCCGCAAGTGTTTCTATCAATTCTGACTTAGTCATAGCGTTTCCTTAATAAAAAGATATAGGAAGGGCAAAAGTGCCCTCCCAACTAAAAACTAATTATTTATTAGTCTTTTTGTGCATTTGCGAAAGCAGCTGCCATTGCGTTTTCAAACACTGGCTCTTCTTTCTTAAGCTTCTCTAGTACTTCTTTCTCTTCTGCTTCGAAAAGAGCTTTAACAGATAAGCTTAAAGTGCGGTTCTTACGATCAACACCAACGTATTTAACTTCAACTTCGTCGCCTACAGAAACAACAGTAGTTGCATCTTCAACGCGCTCTTGAGCGATATCAGCTACACGGATGTAACCTTCAACGCCTTCGATAAGTTCAACAGTTGCGCCTTTCGCATCAACTTCAGTCACTTTACCTTTAACAATAGCACCTTTTTTGTTTGCATCAAGGTAGTTATTGAACGGGTCAGCTTCGATTTGCTTAACACCTAGAGAGATACGTTCACGCTCTGGGTCAACTTGCAATACGATAGCAGTGATTTCGTCGCCTTTCTTGAATTCACGTACAGCTTCTTCGCCAGGTGTATTCCAAGAAATATCTGAAAGGTGTACAAGACCGTCAATACCACCGTCAAGACCGATAAAGATACCGAAGTCAGTGATTGATTTGATCTTACCAGTAACTTGGTCGCCTTTGTTTTGTAGACGAGCAAATTCCTGCCAAGGATTAGCAATACATTGCTTAAGACCTAGAGAAATACGACGACGTTCTTCGTCGATTTCAAGAACCATAACTTCAACTGTGTCACCTAGTGAAACAACTTTTGAAGGGTGGATGTTCTTGTTAGTCCAATCCATTTCAGAAACGTGTACTAGACCTTCAACGCCTTCTTCGATTTCTACGAAGCAACCGTAATCAGTAAGGTTAGTTACACGACCAGAAAGTTTAGAACCTTCTGGGTAACGACCAGCGATAGCTGCCCATGGATCTTCACCAAGCTGTTTAAGGCCTAGAGATACACGAGTCTTATCTTTGTCGAATTTAAGAACTTTAACTGCGATTTCGTCACCAACATTAACGATTTCTGAAGGGTGCTTAACACGCTTCCACGCCATATCAGTAATGTGTAGTAGACCATCAACACCACCAAGGTCAACGAACGCACCGTAGTCAGTAAGGTTCTTAACGATACCTTTAACTTCTTGACCTTCAACAAGGTTAGCAAGAAGCTCTTCACGTTCTTGTGAGTTTTCTGATTCGATAACTGCACGACGTGAAACAACAACGTTGTTACGTTTTTGATCAAGCTTGATTACTTTAAATTCAAGCTCTTTGCCTTCAAGGTGAGTTGTGTCACGTACTGGACGAACATCAACAAGTGAACCAGGTAGGAAAGCACGGATTGAATCAACTTCAACAGTGAAACCGCCTTTAACTTTACCGTTGATAACACCAGTAACAGTCTCTTGCTCTTCACATGCTTTCTCAAGACGGATCCACGCTTCGTGACGCTTCGCTTTCTCACGAGAAAGGATAGTTTCACCGAAACCGTCTTCGATTGCATCTAGTGCAACATCTACTTCGTCGCCAACAGCAACTTCTAGTTCACCAGCAGCATTTTTGAACTGCTCTGCAGGGATAGCACTTTCTGATTTAAGACCAGCATCTACAAGTACAATGTTGTTCTCGATTGAGATTACTGTACCTTTAACAATAGAGCCTTGCTCTGCTTCAAAACCCTTTAAGCTTTCTTCAAATAACTGCGCAAAATTTTCTGACATACGAATATACGTCTCATATATTAATACCAATAAGCAACCATGCTGCATGGGGTTGTTAAAATAGCACTGGCATCCTGCTGGTGCATAAAATGTGTTTAACTTCGTTTAGGAAGTTTACCTTCAGAGATAGCTGCATCTAATAAAGTAATAACTTTATCAAACACTTGCTGTGCATTGAGCTCGCTAGTATCGAGTTCAATTGCATCTTCTGCAGGCACAAGCGGTGCGACGGCGCGATTCATATCACGGTCATCACGAGCTTGAATGTCTTCTAATAGACCACCTAGTGTAACATCAAGCCCACGCTCATTCAACTCAACAAAGCGTCTACGAGCACGCTCTTGTGCGCTCGCTGTCAAATAGATTTTTAATGGCGCATCTGGGAATACAACAGTACCCATATCACGGCCGTCTGCTATTAAACCATTTTCGGTTCTAAAAGCGCGTTGACGCCTTAATAGCGCTTCACGAACACGAGGAAGAGCTGCTACTTTTGATGCAGCTGCACCCACTTCTTCATTACGAATAGTCGTGGTTACATCCTCTCCCTCTAGAATAACTTTTCCAGCATTAGTTTGGCTATCTACCAAAAACTGCACGTCTAAATTTGCAGCCAGTGGTACAAGTGCCTCTTCGTTATCTAATGCGATTTGGTGATGAAGTGCTGCAAGGGATAAAACGCGGTAAATTGCACCACTATCCAATACATCCCAACCCAACTTATCGGCTAACAAACGACAAACAGTTCCCTTACCAGAACCACTTGGGCCATCAACGGTGATCACGGGCATTAATAACGCCTGCATTTAAACCTCCTGCAATGCACACCTAAATAAACCGCGACATTATACGTCAGTTATTAAAATATATCTGCTATTAGTGTGTAACTTTTTATAAATAGTTATAAAAAGCCTATTCACTCACTGATGCTAATACATTGAAAAACGTAGGAAATGTTTTATAGGTACACTTAGGGTCATTGATTGTTATAGGCTTTCCGCCCACTGCAACCATGGCAAAACACATAGCAATCCGGTGATCATCGTAAGTATCAATAGCGACATCGTTAAATGTTAATGGCGGAGTTATTTCAATAAAATCCTCCCCCTCAACAACTTTTGCACCTACTTTACGAAGTTCTGTACTCATAGCGTAAAGACGGTCTGTTTCTTTTACACGCCAATTATAAATATTACGAATAGCTGTGGGACCTTTAGCAAATAAAGCAACGGTAGCCAACGTCATTGCAGCATCTGGAATGGCATTGGCGTCTATGTCGACCCCTTTTAACTCGCCTTTCCTCACAACTAAACGTTCATCGTACCAATCGATTTGTGCACCGACTTGTTCCATCACCTTCGCAAAGCCAATATCACCCTGAACCGATTTAGCACCCACACCTTTAATTTCAATCTCGCCACCAGCAATGGCTGCGGCTGCAACAAAATAAGAAGCCGATGATGCGTCACCTTCAACCATTATGCGTTCAGGTGATTGATACTGTTGGCCACCTTTTACTTTAAATAGTGAATAGTCTGAATGTTCAACGGTAATACCAAAACGCGCCATAACCCCTAAAGTAATATCAATATAAGGCTTAGACACCAATGTGCCTTTAATTGTAATTTGCGTATCACCACTGAATAATGGAGCTGCCATTAATAAAGCGGTTAAAAATTGACTTGAGATACTGCCATCAATTTCAACTTCGCCACCATTAATTTGCCCACCAACAATTTTAAGCGGTGGGTAGTCTTTGTGCTTTGTATAGGTAATATCACCACCAAGGGCTTGAAGCGCATCAACTAAGTGCCCTATTGGGCGCTCTTCCATGCGTGGCTCACCGACTAACTCATATTCACCTTTAACAGCAGCTAAAACAGCTGTTAACGGACGATATGCTGTACCCGCATTACCTAAAAATAAAGGTTCATTAGGTTTTTTGAACTCACCACCAACACCATGAACAGTTGCAACTGTTCGGTCTTCATTAAGTGTTACTGTTACACCTAAAAGCTCTAATGCTCCCAACATGTGACGAATATCATCACTATCGAGTAAGTTCTCTACAACGGTTGTTCCGCTAGCCAGAGCAGCCAGCAGTAAAATACGATTAGATAAACTTTTTGATCCAGGCAATGTCACAGAGCCGTTAACACGCGATATCGGTTCTAAACGAAGTTGCTCCATTAGCTATTCTCCTTCGCAAAAGCTGCCATGAAATCAACAAGCGCTTGCACGCCTTCAAGTGGCATTGCGTTATAAATACTTGCGCGCATACCGCCTACTATTCTGTGCCCTTCAAGCGCTAATAAACCAGCTTCTTTAGATTGTGATACAAACTTTTCATTTAAGCTTTCGTCATTAAGCCAAAATGGGACGTTCATACGTGAGCGGCAATGCTTGGCTACTTTATTTGAATAAAAAGGAGACTCATCAATAAAATTATAAAGAAGTTCAGCCTTAGCGATATTCTGAGCTTCCATTGCTTTTACACCACCTTGTGCTTCTAACCATTCAAACACTTCTGCAGCTAAGTACCATGCAAATGTGGGTGGTGTATTAAACATACTGCCCTGCTTCGCTTCGAGTGCATAATCTAAAATACCAGGCTTAGCTAAACCTTCACGATCAAGTAATGTTTTGCGCACAATAACGATAGCGATACCTGATGGACCGATATTTTTTTGCGCACCAGCGTAAATTAAATCAAATTTATCTACATCAATTTCGCGCGATAAAATCGTTGACGACATATCAGCAACAATTGGTGCCGTTGGATGACTTGGCACCTCAAAAATTTCTAAGCCATCTACGGTTTCGTTCGGACAATAATGAATATATGAGGCATCTGCAGGTAAAACCCAATCAGCTACATTTTTAATTGAGAATTTTCCATCTGCATCGTTACGTACATCAACACTGGTTGTTGAAGTAAACTTGTTAGCTTCGTCTGTCGCGCTTTTAGACCACACACCATTTTCGCAGTAGATAGCTTTTTTATCTGCTTGATGAAGATTGAGGGGCACTGCACTAAACTGACCGCGACCACCACCATGCATAAATAAAACTTCAAATTCATCACTAATATTCATTAAGCGTCTTAAGCTTGCTTCACATTTTGCAGTTAATGCCAAAAATTCTTTACTACGGTGGCTAATTTCCATTACAGAAACGCCCATGTCTTGCCAATCTAAGAATTCTTTTTGTGCTTTTTGCATTACCGCTTGCGGAAGCATAGCCGGCCCTGCACAAAAATTATATTTACTCATTACCTTTGCCTCATTCCAGTAATTTAGACACTCAACATGAAAATATTAAATCCACGCTGTATTAATTTTTTTCAACAACATTAAAAAAAGCGGCCAAGGCCGCTTTTTCAATCTCAATTATTCTGAAGGAGGATTATCATCCACGACTTCATCTATAACTGTATCAACTGTTTCAACGTCTTCAGTATTGATTAAGTCACTTTCTGTAACTTCAATTTCTTCTATACGTTGTAAACCAACTACTTGCTCTTCGTCAATAGTTCTGATCAAAATAACACCTTGTGTGTTACGACCAACTGTTGAAACTTCGTTCACACGAGTACGCACTAACGTTCCGCGATTTGAAATAAGCATTATTTCGTCGTTGTCATCAACTTGAACAGCACCTACTACAGCACCATTACGCTCACTCACCTTAATTGATACAACACCTTGTGTTGCACGACTCTTAGATGGGTAATCTTCAAGTTGAGTTCGTTTACCATAACCATTTTCAGTTACAGTCAATATTGCGCCATCAGTTTTTGGCACGATGAGCGATACAACACGTTGCTCGTCGGTCATTTTAATACCGCGTACACCCGTTGCCGTTCTGCCCATTGGACGAACACCCTTGAAACGAATTTCTGGGTTACCTTCTTCGTCTAATACTGGGTTTCCATTTTCGTCAACAACAGCAGATTCTTCAGCTTCTTTAAAGCGAACAACCTTACCCGCATCGGTAAACAACATTATTTCGTTGGTACCGTCAGTAATATCAACACCAATTAAGCTATCACCCTCATTTAGGTTAACGGCAATAATACCGCTAGCACGTTGACGGCTGTAGGCTGTTAAAGGTGTTTTCTTCACTGTACCAAATGCTGTTGCCATAAAGATGTATTTATCTTCTTCGTACTCACGTACTGGCAGTATAGCGGTAATACGTTCGTCAGCTTCTAAAGGTAATAAGTTTACAATTGGCTTACCGCGTGCTGCACGGCTTGCTAGTGGTAATTGATATACTTTCAGCCAATATAAACGCCCTGCTGTAGAGAAACATAAAATAGTATCATGCGTGTTTGCAACTAAAAGACGTTCAATAAAATCTTCGTCTTTCATTTTTGTTGCAGATTTACCTTTACCACCACGACGCTGCGCTTCGTAATCAGATAACGCCTGATACTTAACATAACCTTCGTGAGAAAGCGTAACAACTACGTTTTCTTCAGTTATTAGGTCTTCAAGGCTGATATCATGCGCGGCTGCGTTGATTTCAGTGCGGCGCTCATCGCCATATTGCGCCTTAATTTCAACTAACTCGTCACGAATTACTTCCATTAAGCGCTCTGGGCTTGCCAGTATGTGTAACAGTTCAGCAATTAAATCAAGCAGTGTTTGGTATTCACTTAAGATTTTTTCGTGCTCAAGACCTGTTAGCTTGTGTAATCGTAAGTCAAGAATCGCTTGAGCTTGTTGCTCAGAAATAAAGTATTGGCCGTCGCGTATACCTAAATCATCAGCTAACCAATCTGGGCGAGCAACGTTAGCCTCACCTGCTTTTTCAAGCATTGCTTTAACATTACCTAATTCCCACGAACGTGCAGTTAACGCTATTTTTGCTTCTGCTGGTGTTGGAGACTTACGAATAAGTTCAATAATTGGGTCAATGTTGGCAAGTGCAATTGCTAGACCTTCTAGCATGTGTGCACGGTCGCGCGCTTTACGTAAATCAAATACTGTACGACGAGTTACTACTTCACGACGGTGAATAATAAACTCTTCAAGCATTTCTTTTAAATTAAAACACTTAGGCTGGTTATTGATGAGTGCAACCATGTTCATACCAAACACTGTTTGTAACTGTGTTTGTGCATATAGGTTGTTTAGAATCACTTCACCTACGTCACCACGCTTTATCTCAATAACGATACGCATACCGTCTTTATCTGATTCATCACGTAGTGCACTAATGCCTTCAATTTTTTTATCTTTAACAAGCTCCGCTATTTTTTCAATTAAGCGTGCTTTGTTAACTTGATAAGGGATTTCATGAACAATAATTGTTTCACGACCCGTTTTTTCGTCTGTTTCGATGTCAGCACGTGCACGCATGTACACTTTGCCACGACCCGTTTGATACGCTTGTTCAATCCCTTTTTTACCGTTAATGATTGCGGCTGTAGGGAAATCTGGGCCAGGAATGTAATCCATTAACTCAGTTATGGTTAAATCTGGATTAACAATTAATGCTAAACAACCATTGATAACTTCAGTTAAGTTATGTGGTGGGATGTTTGTCGCCATACCTACGGCAATACCAGAAGAACCATTTACAAGTAAATTAGGTACCTTCGTTGGTAAAACGTCAGGAATTTGCTCTGTGCCATCGTAGTTAGGAACGAAATCAACCGTTTCTTTCTCAAGATCCGCTAATAACTCATGAGACATTTTAGCCATACGTACTTCGGTGTAACGCATTGCAGCAGCTGAATCACCATCAACAGAACCAAAGTTACCCTGGCCGTCTACAAGCATATAACGAAGTGAGAATGGCTGTGCCATACGAACTATCGTGTCATAAACTGCGCTATCGCCGTGTGGGTGGTATTTACCGATTACATCACCGACAACACGTGCCGACTTTTTGTAAGGCTTGTTCCAATCATTACTAAGCTCGTTCATTGCAAACAAAACGCGGCGGTGAACTGGCTTTAAGCCATCACGTACGTCTGGTAATGCACGTCCTACAATTACACTCATTGCGTAATCTAAGTAGGAGTTTTTTAACTCGTCTTCAATATTGACTGGCAGAATTTCATTGGCGAGATCAGTCATTTGATATCACATTCCTTCAGTAGCAGCTCTTAATAACCCAGTATTAGGTTTTAAAGAGTATTGTTATTATTACTAACAGACATGCTATCACAATTAATTTTAATTTACAGGCGCAAAACTTTGCGATTTATCAATTTAGGCCTATATAATGGCCTCAGATTGACGAGGAAGTATTTTATGACCGAACATCAAAATGTAGATCACGCAGAAATAGCAAAGTTTGAAGCCATCGCAGAGCGTTGGTGGGATTTAGAGGGTGAGTTTAAACCTCTTCACGAAATTAATCCGTTACGCCTAGATTTTATTGCAAATAAAACACAAGGTTTATTTGATAAAGAAACACTCGATGTTGGCTGTGGTGGGGGTATTTTAAGCCAAAGTATGGCACGTATGGGGGCAAAGGTAACAGGTATTGATATGGGACAAGAGCCTTTGACTGTCGCTAAATTACACAGCCTAGAAACGGGTGTTAATGTAGATTACATAAAAATACCCGCAGAACAGTTTGCTGAAGAACACCCTGAACGATTTGACGTTGTTACGTGTATGGAAATGCTCGAACACGTTCCAGACCCTGCTTCAATTATTCACGCCGTTGCCAAACTTGCAAAACCTGGCGCTGATGTTTTTTTCTCTACCCTCAATAAAACACCGAAAGCCTACTTGTACGCAATTGTAGGTGCTGAAAAACTATTAAAAATGGTTCCAGAGGGAACTCACGATCACAAAAAGTTTATTAAACCGGCGCAGCTAATTGCGTGGGCCGAGCAAGCGGGCTTAAAAGTACGTGCAAGCTCAGGACTTTCGTATAACCCCTTCTCTAAACAATACACACTTAATAATGATGTTAGTGTTAATTATATCCTTCATTTTGAGAAGTTGGTGTAATGAAGAGCGCAGGTTCATCATTAGAACTTTATCAATATGATGCGTTTTTGTTTGATTTAGACGGCACCTTACTCGACACAGCTGACGATTTAGGCGCTGCACTTAATAGTGTACTACGAGCAAATCAAATTGCCGAAGTAACAAGCGAAATATATCGCCCAGCGGCTTCTAATGGTGCGGCAGCTTTATTGGAAGCGGGTTTTAAAGAGTTGTGGCCCTCTCTTGCACAAGCACAGTTGATAAAACAATTGGTCGATAGCTATGCCCAAAACATTGCGAAATACACCCAATGCTTTGCCGGTATTGAACCACTACTGATCTCACTTGATCACAAAAAGATCAAATGGGGGATCATGACAAACAAGCCCGGCTTTTTAACTGAGCCGCTTGTCGCTTCGATCCCTGCTTTAAAAAATGCGGCGGTTGTAATTAGCGGTGATACGCTTGAAGAAGCCAAACCCTCTCCTCTACCTTTACTTCATTGCGCAAAACTAATGGACGTAATACCAGCTCGCTGTTTGTATATAGGTGATGCCGAACGAGACATTCAAGCGGGTAAAGCAGCAGGTATGCCTACAGCTACTGCTCTGTGGGGGTACAGTCCAAGCGATGCAGAAGCACTTACTTGGAAAGCTGATTTTAACTGGCGCAGCCCTATTGACGCATTTAACCATATATAGTGCCCATTTTAGATATAAACACTATATATTGTGATTGTGTTAGTTTTTACGCAAAGCTTGATGATAAAAAAAGCAGCCGAAATTTATTTTCAAAATGTGTAAATTTAGTCGATCCTGAGTTGATTTTTAAAAATTTCAACTTCAATGAATGATCAAAGGTTAATGCCTACTAACACAAATACGTTATCCCAACGTTATCCACAAATAGGGGCAATTATGCCCCTTGCAAATCAACTCAGACCACACTATCTTGTGATCTCTAAATTGAACAACACCAGATATTGTGGCCAAATGTTATTCAATTAAATTTACCTCATTGGGTAAAACTTATAAAAAATGAGCACTACTTCTCTTTTTGAGACGTACAACATTGGTCAAAAATACATTATCCCCAAGGAATACAGGCAAAGCTATGAACCAACAGTTATCTGTAAGCAAACGTGACGGGCGCAAAGAGCCTCTTGATCTTGATAAGATCCATCGCGTTATAGAATGGGCCGCCGAAGGTTTAAATAACGTTTCGGTTTCACAGGTTGAATTAAAGTCACATATTCAATTTTATGATGGTATTCGTACAAAAGATATTCACGAAACGATTATCAAAGCGGCTGCCGATCAGATTTCTAAAGAATCACCTGATTACCAGTATCTTGCTGCGCGTTTAGCTGTATTCCACTTACGTAAAAAAGCATACGGTCAATTCGAGCCTCCACGTTTATTTGATCACGTAACAAAAATGGTGAGTGATAAACGTTACGATGCTCACTTACTTGCTGATTATACAGAGCAAGAATTTGACGAATTAGACGAATACCTTGACCACTCACGCGATCTTAATTTTAGTTACGCTGCAGTTAAGCAATTAGAAGGTAAATACCTAGTTCAAAACCGTGTAACGGGTGAGATTTATGAAAGCGCACAGTTTTTATATATTTTAGTGGCTGCAAGCTTATTTGCAGATTACCCACGAGAAACACGAGTTTCATATATAAAACGTTTTTACGACGCGGTATCGTTATTTAAAATTTCATTGCCTACGCCAATCATGGCTGGTGTACGTACGCCTACTCGTCAATTTAGCTCTTGCGTACTTATTGAATGTGGCGACAGCCTTGATTCAATCAATGCAACATCGTCAGCTATTGTAAAATACGTTTCTCAGCGTGCTGGTATCGGTATTAATGCTGGTCGTATCCGTGCATTAGGAAGCCATATTCGTAATGGCGAAGCATACCACACTGGTTGTATCCCTTTTTACAAGCACTTTCAAACAGCTGTTAAGAGTTGTTCGCAAGGTGGTGTTCGCGGCGGCGCAGCAACCCTATTCTACCCGCTATGGCATTTAGAAGTAGAGAACCTTTTAGTTCTTAAAAATAACCGTGGTGTTGATGACAACCGTGTTCGTCATTTAGATTACGGCGTACAGTTTAATAAGTTAATGTATTCTCGTTTGATTAAAGACGATTACATCACGTTATTTAGCCCATCAGACGTGCCAGGTCTTTACGATGCGTTTTTTGAAGATCAAGACGAATTTGATGCCTTATATGTTAAATACGAACAAGACGAGTCAATTCGTAAAAAGCGTATTAAAGCCATTGAATTGTTCTCTGTGTTTGCTCAAGAGCGTGCAAGTACTGGCCGCATATACTTACAGAATGTAGATCACTGTAATACACATAGCCCGTTTATAGCGAAAGTTGCGCCAATACGTCAGTCTAACTTGTGTTTAGAAATTGCATTACCGACTAAACCACTTAACAACGTTAACGACGAAGAAGGCGAAATTGCATTATGTACATTGTCTGCTTTCAACCTAGGTGCGCTTGAGTCTCTAGATGAACTAGAAGAGCTTGCGGAGCTAGCAGTACGTGCACTCGATAACTTACTCGACTTCCAAGACTACCCAGTACCAGCTGCCAAAAACGCAACAATGGGACGTCGTACGTTAGGAATAGGTGTAATCAACTATGCCTACTACTTAGCTAAAAATGGTAAGCGTTATTCAGACGGCAGTGCAAATGCACTAACACATAAAACATTCGAAGCTATTCAATACTACTTGATGAAAGCGTCAAACGAACTTGCAAAAGAACGTGGTGCATGTCCTAAGTTTAACGAAACAACGTATTCTCAAGGCATTATGCCAACAGATACGTATAAAACAGACTTAGATAAAATTTGTGATGAGCCACTGCACCTTGATTGGGATGCACTGCGTAAGAGCATACAAGAACACGGTATGCGTAACTCAACACTAAGCGCATTAATGCCATCAGAAACGTCATCGCAAATCTCGAACGCAACAAATGGTATCGAGCCGCCACGCGGTCACATTAGTGTTAAAGCAAGTAAAGATGGTATTTTAAAACAAGTTGTACCTGAGTACGAACGTTTGAAAGACAACTATGAGTTACTTTGGGACATTCCTTCTAATGATGGTTACTTACAGCTTGTCGGTATCATGCAAAAATTTGTTGACCAAACTATTTCTGCAAACACAAATTATGATCCAAATAAATTTGAAGGCGGTAAAGTACCTATGAAAGTCTTATTAAAAGACTTACTTAGCGCCTACAAATTGGGGGTCAAAACGTTGTATTACCATAATACCCGTGATGGCGCATCTGATGCACAAGACGACACTCCAGAAGTGGAAGATGACGATTGTGCAGGCGGCGCGTGTAAAATATAGTCGTTAATTTTATCTTAAGCGGGCATGCAGCCCGCTTTGTTCTGATAGTTTTTTGAGTGATAAACATGTCTTATACTACTTTTAGTCGTAATCATAATAACCAAATGCAAGAGCCAATGTTTTTTGGCCAGACCGTTAACGTATCGCGTTACGATCAACAAAAATATCCTATTTTTGAAAAGTTAATTGAAAAGCAACTGTCTTTCTTTTGGCGACCAGAAGAAGTAGATGTGAGTAAAGACCGTTTAGATTTTCAGGCGCTACCAGAGCATGAAAAGCACATATTTTTAAGTAACTTAAAATATCAAACACTGCTTGATAGTGTACAAGGCCGCTCTCCTAACGTTGCGCTACTACCTATCGTGTCTATCCCAGAACTTGAAACCTGGATAGAAACGTGGGCATTTAGTGAAACAATTCACAGCCGTTCATACACGCACATTATTCGTAACGTAACACAATCACCAGAGCTTATTTTTGATGACATAGTTAGCAACGATAAAATTAGCGAGCGCGCTGATGCAGTAACAACTTATTACGATGATTTAATTAACTCTGTTTCACTTTACAACCTTTACGGTGAAGGCAAGCATGAAATCAACGGTAAAACAGTGGTTGTAAACTTATTCGAGCTGAAAAAGAAACTTTACCTCGCTATGATGTCGGTAAACATTCTTGAAGCAATTCGTTTTTATGTCAGCTTTGCTTGTTCATTTGCATTTGCTGAGCGTGAACTTATGGAAGGTAACGCTAAGATAATTAAACTAATTGCACGTGACGAAGCACTTCATCTTTCGGGTACACAGCATATTTTAAATATCATGCAAGACGGCAAAGACGATCCAGAAATGGCAATCGTTGCAGCTCAATGTCGCGATGAAGCAATTAAAATGTTTGTACAAGCTGCCGAGCAAGAGAAAGAATGGGCAGAGTACCTATTCAAAGATGGCTCTATGATTGGCTTAAACAAGCATATTTTATGTCAGTATGTTGAATATATTACTAACGCACGTATGACTGCTATTGGTTTGCCAGCCCAATTTGAAAACAACAGTAACCCTATCCCATGGATCAACTCATGGTTAGTGTCTGATAATGTTCAGGTTGCACCACAAGAGGCAGAAATTAGTTCATACCTTGTAGGTCAAATAGATTCACAAGTTGATGCTGCTGAATTTGGTGACTTTGACTTATAATGAATAACGAAACGACTGCAAGTGTTACACTTGCAGAAAACAGCCAGCGCATTGAATATAGCCCTGGCTGCCCTTCTCTTTTACACTGCTTAGAATCTCAAAAAATAGACGTTGCTTATCAATGTCGTGAAGGCTACTGCGGTGCTTGCAGAGCAACTTTAGTATCTGGCAATGTTAAATATAATGAAGAGCCACTCGCGTTTGTTCGTGATGGTGAAATACTTTTATGCTGTAGCAAGCCAAACGGCAATATAAGTATTAATCTAAAATAATTAATAGCTTTATAACAGCCCCATCTTTACTGGGCATTATAATGTTTATTAGTAAAACGATAATGACCAGTAATCTTATAATCAAATAGCATTTCGCTTATTTCTGGTCCTCGCCCTATATTATGTACAATTTGAACATTCTCGGCGCTGCTTAAAGCTTCCGTAACAACCATGCCTATATGGGGTAAGTTACCGGGTAACATCCAAGTAACTATATCACCAACTTTATAATCACGTGAGTTACTTGAAATAGTTAACTCTGTGCCTTGACGCTTAAAAAATACTTGAAGGTTAGGTACACGCCTGTGGTCGATATTTTTATCAGGTTTTTTTAAACCCCAAATTCGCTCAGACGGATACATCACAAAATTTGCTCGAATATCTTCATGTACTCTTTGTTGTAAATCCACACCCAATTGGCTGTAAGCGCGAATAATAACATCGGTACACACACCAATATTACTTGGTACATCACCACCGGGATAGGTCATTGAATAATAACTGCCGTCATAAGTAATATTGTGTGTTGTTCTTTCAATCAGAGCTGCGGATATTTGCTGATTGAAAGAGTTAGCAAACGAACAAAAAGGTAAAAACGTAAATAAATATAAACCGTATTTAAACATAATCACCCTTTTAAAAACGCTATACGCCAAAGCTTTAATTAGCCTTCTTCTTCAACAAGTGACTCTAACAAGTCATGAATCTCTGCTTTAAGTACTTTGTCTTCTATTTTATTTGCACTGACTTTGGCACTTTGAAGATTTTTTATAGCCTCTTCTTTTTGGCCCATCTCAAGTTGTAGTGTCGCCATAGAAAAAGCAACCGACGACATATGGTCTTTATTATTAATAGCAATAGATTTTGCTAGTGCCTTCTCGTAGGTAGTAATAGCATCTTCTAACTCTTCTGTAAAATCAGCCAGTGTTTCCCACTGAACAGGATGATCTTTAGAGGTATTTTCGTTTTCTTCACAAATTGCTTTTAGTTTAGAAAAAAGTAACTCAAAGCGTTTGCGATCATTTTTATTCGCCGCACTCATTAATTCTTCAGCCAAATCATGTACCGCTTTGTATACTTTTGTATTCATCATTACTTATCACCCCTAATGTATTTATGCTTAAAATAGCAAAATATAAATTTAAATGGCTCATTAAATATGCCCTTAGGCCGATCATACAACATTAAAGTGTATAGCAAACGATTTAACTCCAGGGGCAGTAGCTAAAAATGTATTTTTGATAAGGTTTACCTATTTTATAGATAGTAGAGCGCTCTAAAAGACTTAACTATTGTGGATTTGTAAATATCAGAACGAAAAATAATATTTGGTAAGCTCTTTCAGGCTATAAACTTAAATGCTTAGGGTTAATAAAAAATAATAATTTCAAACAATTTAACACGAGCTGTTAAACTAATAATTGTAAAAATTATATAAAGATGAATAAATCATGAAAGAGTGTAACCAGTGTGGTAAGTGCTGTACCAAATATGGTGGTGGTGACCTCGATGTATCATCAGAAGAAATTGAAATGTGGGCGCTCTTTAATCCCGAAATTTATCAATATGTACAAAACAATAAAATTTGGTTTGATCCGAACACAGGTGATAAATTAAATAACTGCCCTTTTTTAGCAATTGAACCTAAAAAAGATGAAGGTGCTCGCGATAAATTCATATGTAATATTTACCTAGACCGACCTGAAGATTGCCGCCAATACCCTAGCCTAATAGCCGAAATGCTACGTGACGAATGTGAAATGCTAGAGCCTACTGACTTAAAAAACCAAAAACGTGCACAATACAAGCTTGATGTACTAATGATTGATAGCAGATAAAATACCAACCTGAGTGATTTATCATCATTTTTAGTTGATTAAACGCAAATGCAAAAGTTATAGTATAACATTGTTGATTCAAAAATTATGAACTGTTATATTATATCACAACATGTAATCACCAAATAATTTACTAATGACAAAGTTAACATTAATTTCTTCTGCCATTTTATCGGTTTTATGCACCCAATCCGCCCTAGCTGCAACAATAACAGGTAAGGTAATAAACGATAAAAATCAACCTATTGAAAACGCTTCCATTCATGTTCATGGAAAAAATCAAACTATAAAAAGTAATGAGCTTGGCGAATTCTCAATTGAAATTGACGCTAACAGCCAACTTCATATCAGTAAAGACAACTACGTAGATTCAAGAATAACGGTTACTGAATCGTCAAACAATGTCACGGTTTCACTTTTACCAACCTCGGTTGAAACCGTTGTGGTTTATGCATCTGCGCTACACAAAAGCAGCTTAGAAATGATTTCACCGGTAAGCGTTCTGTCGGGTGATGAGTTAAGAAATAAATCTAAAACAACACTTGGCGAAACACTAAAAGGTTTACCTGGTGTTAATGCAAGCTACTTTGGCCCTGTATCCTCAAGCCCTATTATTCGAGGTTTAGATGGTCCTCGCGTTAAAATCACCCAAAACGGATTAGATGCTAGTGATGCATCGCGCATTGGACCAGACCATGCAACCTCAAGCGACAGCTTAGCAGCTGAACAAATTGAAGTACTTCGTGGACCAAGTACACTTTTGTATGGCTCAGGTGCAATTGGTGGTGTGGTAAATGTGGTTGATAACCGTATTCCAACGAGTAATTTAGATGATTTAACCGGTGCCGCTGAGTACAGCCATGACACGGTTTCTAACTCAAATACCGTGGCCGCAAAACTAGAAACAGGAAATGACGGATTTAACTTTCATTTTGATGGGACTAAACGCAGTGGCGATGACTATGAAACGCCTACATTTACAGTAACTGACGAAGATGGCGACATAGAAACTGAAAACTCAGTAAAAAACACGTTTATTGATAGCGAAACACTAAATTTTGGTACTAGCTACGTTAGCGAGCACCTTACTGTTGGATTTTCTTACGGTAGTATAGAAACTGACTATGGAATACCTGGACATGAACATCATCATGAGCATGATCACGAAGGTGAAACTGAAGAAGAACATGCAGAACATGAGGATGAAAAAGAAGGCGAAGAAGCTGTTTTTGCACAGCTAGAGCAAGACCGTTGGCAAGGCTTAGTCAGCTATGCGCTTCACAATAACTGGATAGAGACAATCAACCTACGTATAGGTTATACAGACTATTCACACAGTGAAATTGAAGATGGTGAAATTGGTACCACGTTCACTAATAAAACTACCGAAGCGCGTTTAAACGTAGAACATAAGTTCGCGGACTGGCATGGTATGTTAGGCTATCATTACAGCGATTCTGACTACGACGCAATTGGTGATGAAGCATTTACTCCAGCCAGTATAACAACCTCAAATGCACTTTATGTGTTAGAAGAACGCGTGTTTGGTGATGTAACTTTAGAGCTTGGAGCTCGTATTGAAGATTACAAAATTGAAAGTAATATATCTTCAGCTGAGCATCATCATGACCATGATGAAGAAGTTGAAGAAGAACATGAAGAAGAACATGAAGAAGAGATAATTGCCTACAGTGAAAGCTTTACTAACGTAAGTGCATCTGCAGGGGCTATTTGGCAATATACGCCAGGACAAAGTTTAGCACTGAGTCTATCTCATTCTGAGCGTGCGCCGCTTTCTGCTGAGCTGTTATCTAATGGTCTACACATTGCAACAGGTACTTACGAACTTGGCTTAGGTTACCACATCGAAGATAACGAAGCCCACTTTGAACCTGAGGACATTAAACAAGAAAAATCAACTAACCTTGATTTAAGCTTTAGACGCTTTAGCGGAGATTTTGGTTACACTGTAAACTTTTTCTATAACGATATTAAAAATTTCTATTTACAAGAAAATACGGGCTTAGTTTACGATGAAGAAGAGGGTTTAGAATCAGCTGTTGGTGCACACGACGATGCAGTGGCTGTTTACCAATTTAAAAGTAAAGATGCAGAGCTCTATGGATTTGAGTTCGATGCACACTACCAAATTACACCAAACACAATGGTTAAAGTATTTGGTGACTCTACCCGCGCTAAACTTAAAAGTAATGAAGGCAACTTGCCGCGTATACCAGCAAATAAGTTAGGCTCTGAGTTACAGTATGATTTAGGTAACCTACAACTAACGTTAACTGGCACACATTACTTCGATCAAAATGATATCACTGCGTTTGAAAGCCAAACGGATGGTTATACGTTATTTGATGCTCAAGCTAACTACCAATTAGGGTTAGGTGCTGTTGATGCTCAATTTTATATAAATGTTGATAACCTGACTGATGAGCTTGGGTTTGTTCATACCTCATTTATAAAAGATAAAGCCCCTCTTCCAGGTAGAAATATTCGCTTGGGTGTTCGCGGCTACTTTTAATCATTAAAAGCTATGCTTTGAGATTAAAGTGTTTAATTAATAACTCCCTTTTGAAACCGCATTTTTAAATGCGGTTTTTTTTAATGACTTGCTTTGTAATTGGCGTTTGGCGTTTGGCGTTTGGCGTTAATCATTTTAAAAGTGACTATGCGTATTGCCTGACAATAATTAAAGGTAATTTTTATAGGCACAAAAAAACCGCGCTAATAATAAGCGCGGTTTTTTAACTAACTTAATAACGACTATTAAGAAAGGATTTCGTGTAGCTCAACATCAAATACAAGCGTTGAGAAAGGTGCAATTGCAGCACCTGCACCACGTTCACCATAAGCTAGCTCATGAGGAACGTAAATACGCCATTTAGTGCCTACTGGCATCATTTGTAAAGCTTCAGTCCAACCTTTGATCACGCCACCTACTGGGAATTCAGCTGGTTGACCGCGCTCGTAAGAGCTATCAAATACTGTACCGTTAATTAATGTACCGTGGTAATCAACACGTACTGTAGACTCAGCAGTTGGCTTTTCGCCTTCACCTGTTGCTAATACTTCATATTGAAGACCAGACTCAGTAACAGTGATTTCAGGACGTTTTGCGTTTTCTTCTAAGAATGCAATACCTTCAGCAGAAAGTACTTTTGACTCTTCTTCACGACGAGCTTGAATCTCTTCGTTAACTTTTTCAAATGCAGCTTGGATCTCTGGGATCTCAACTTGAAAAGCGCTACCTGCGTACGCATCTTTCATGCCTTCAAACACTGAATTTAGGTTTAAGCCTTCAAAAGGATTAGACTTAAGTTGCTCACCCATTTGTAAGCCAATACCGTAACTTGCTTTTTCAGCATCTGTAGTAAAATTATCTGACATAATGTGTTTTTCACGTTTTGTTAGTTAAAAGACATGAGTATGCTATCACAAAATAACGCACGTTTGGTGCTAGTTTTTATTGAGTTTTACCTTTAACAGACCAACAATAAAGCAACTAAGTATCAAACTGAATAAAAATCCGGCAAGCAATGAAAAAGTTAATAAACTATCGGTGCCGCCAATAATAATTGGTACAGCGACTAATCCAACTACACCAATAAAAACTGAGGCAACTATGGGCCATTTTGTATCGTACTTAGTAATTAAGTGGGCCACTAAAATATTAAAACCTACACCATATGCAAACGCTGTAATTAATGGGTGTTCTGGTTGTGCATCGGCTGCCATTTTAATTAGTACGCTCATGCCGCTTTGGTAACAGTAACCAAACACGATCCATAAAAGAATGTGTTTTAAAAGCTGTGCACTCATAGGAATAGTTGCTTTGTCTGTCATTTATCAAACCCCAGATAGCAAAAAACCGCCATAAGGCGGTTTTTTAAATAATGGTGGAGAGATAGGGATTTGAACCCTAGATAGGCTACAAACCTATGCCGGTTTTCAAGACCGGTGCATTCGACCACTCTGCCATCTCTCCGTACGGCGCGAATAATATGGGTTATCGAGATATTTGTAAAGCTTTAAATGTAAAAAAATAAAATTTAATCTAGTAGCGTAAAAAAACTATCACTTATTCATTTTAAGATTTTAAAAATAGCGGTTACTAATAATACTGTTTAGGCCTACGCGCAATCCAAGAACACACTAAGCAAACCAACAAGCTCAATGAGAAAAAAGTAACCCCTTGAAAAATTAAATCAAAACGGTTTAAGTCGTCACTTGGCACAATGACAAACATAAAAGTAGGCAGAATACTCAACATAAGTACATAACAACACACTTTAAATGCACGTCCAAAATCAAATCGTTTAGATTGTTGCATCCACCAAGTAAGTAGTACCAATACACTGACGGCTGAACCGGCAATAAAAGGGGCAGCATTTGTACTCATTGCTACATATAACGTAACAAACGCACCTAAAAGCCCCCAAATTGACCAAGCGAGCCAGTTTTCTTTTTCACGTAAAAATAAATTTCCCATAATTTAAGTCTTCTTTATCGTTATTATTTTGAGACTCTCCATACATTATCAAAAAACAACCGATTAAAAAACAATCTGCAGAAGAATTATCAAGTTATTTAGCATCCATGCCCTTCTTGCAGTTTCTCACTGACAATAATAATCAGTGGTTAAAATTTACACTCAATTATAAGTGACCCTATATGTATGTAAAAGTTCACACTTATTTATAAATCCGTAAAATAAGTTTCCGGTTTATGTCTTGGAGATTTTTTACAATCGACGGCAGGTGTACCTATATACAAGTAACCCACAATTTCATCTAACTCGTTTAAATTAAGCGCTAGCTTAACCGCATTACTTTGTGCAAAATAACCCGTGCGCCAAATACCCCCTAACCCTTGTGCAAATGCGGCTTGTTGCATTGCAAGTACGCTACACCCTGCGCTTTGCACTTGCTCGATACGAGGAACTTTAGGATGTTGTTGATATTTAGCAATGGCAATGATGATCATTGGAGCACGAAGCGGTAATTCTTTAGCTCGGTTTATAACTTTATCTTCTTGTTGCTCTGCCACAGCACTCTCGTGGTAAATCGACCCTAACTTTTCACGCGCTTGCCCTTCAACAACAATAAATTGCCATGGCGCTATGCAACCATGATCGGGGACACGAAGTGCAGCTTGTTTAATAATATTAAGCTGCTCAATTGATGGGCCAGGCTCTGTTAGTTTTGAGTCGGATTGGCGAGTTAATAAAAGCTCAATAGCGTCCATAATTATTTCTCGATATTTAAAACGCTAGGGTAACATTTTAAGTCTGTGTTGATAAATATTGAAATAAAAACGCCAGCAAAAAATAATTTTTGCTGGCGTATATAAACTTACGTTAAATTTACTCTTTAAAGACACTTCTTCTGAGCCAATAATCAACGCTTACAAAACGCCCACCTCCGGTGAAAAATAAACTCAGGAGCATTGCGAAATAAATGGCAGCAAATTCTATCCCATTATTTAAAATTGAAGGTTTACCTTTTTCGTACAGGTAATCTACAAACCCATGCTCATCGACTATTGATCGTATTTTGCCAATTCGCTCTTGTACTTCAACTGAGTTTTCAAGACTTTCTTTGGCGCCGGGTATAGACAACCAATCAAGTACCTGAGCTGCACTCGTGTCAGGGTTAGTCGGAGCAATTGCAAACCAGCCGTTGTGCCAATGCACTGATGTTGCAGCAACAACCATAGTAAACATTAGAGGAATACTTACGAGGCGAGTCAATAGGCCTAATAATAAAAACCAACCTCCCAAAAATTCGCTCCAACCAGCTAAAAATGCAAGTAAGTCGGGAAACGGTAAACCCAAGCCCCATTCACTATTTCCAAACCATTGCACAACATCAGGTGATGCTAATAAATTATTGAAAAAGCCAGTAGCATCGCCGCTGATGGCGAGCTTATTATAACCCGCGATAATCATCACAGGGGCTAAAATTAATCTAAAAAGTAAAGGAGGTAACCCATCTAAAAATGATAGTTTACCTATTGCAGCTACATAGAAGCGAGTCAGTGTGTTCATGCGTATCCTGTGTTTAATGTTTATTTAGTTATAGACTATAAACAACCAAGACCGCATGAATTACCAAACTATTTCAACTTGTCGAAAGGTTAAATACTTCTCGCTATTTGAAGGGCTTCAAAAATAGCGCGCTTAGCATCAATTGCAGCAGCGAGTTTAGCGCCACCAATAACGTGTACTTTAGCGTTTTCAGCATGAGGCTTTACAACTTCATCATTTGAAACTTGACCAATACACGCAATAACAGTGTCGACCGGTAAAACCTGAGTTTCACCACCAACTGTAATAGTTAAACCCTTGCTATCAAAGCTTTGATACTGACAATCTGCAATTTGTTTTACACCATGCTGCTTAGCTACTTGACGATGGATCCAACCTGTTGTTTTTCCAAGTTCACTACCAAATCGGCCAGCGCTTCTTTTTAACATGTACAACTGACGCTCGTCTTTGTGTGGCTTCGGTTCACATTCAATTCCCCACTGCGTTTTAAACTCATCAATGGTTTGTGATTTATGTTCACTTAAAAATGCCACCATATCAAAACCAATGCCGCCAGCACCTAAAATGGCAATAGAGTTGCCTAACTCGACTTCGCCACGAATTACTTCATCGTATGCAAATACGCGTTTGTTATCACCACATTTAATTGACGCCTCACGTGGGCGAACACCCGTTGCAAATACAATATCGTCGTACTGTGTCAGCATTGACTCGTTGTATGACGTTTCGAGTTTAACCGCTACATCTAAACGTTCTAGCTCATTAATAAAGTATGCCAGTGTATGATTAAAGTCTTCTTTGCCAGGTATTTGCATGGCTAAATTAAATTGGCCACCCATTTGCGCTTTTTGGTCAATCAAAGTGACCTTATGACCTTTTTGAGCCAAATAACAACTTGCGGATAAGCCAGCAGGGCCTGCGCCCACAACAAGTACATTTTTTGAGTTTGTCGCTTTATTGAGCGGGTAATCAAGCTCAAAAGCCGCTTGAGGATTAACCAAGCAGGTTGCACGTTTATTTTTAAATACATGATCTAAACAGCCTTGGTTACAGCCAATACAAATGTTAATTTGTTTTGTTTGATCGTTTTGATATTTATTAAAAAACTCAGGATCAGCTAATAAAGGTCTAGCCATTGATATGAGGTCGGCTTCACCTGCATTTAAAATGTCATTTGCAATGTCAGGTGTATTAATACGGTTTACTGCAATGACTGGAACGCTAACAACACTTTTTAAGCGCTTAGACGCTTCTTTAAAGGCTCCTGGTGGAACCATACTAGCAATCGTAGGAACGCGCGCTTCATGCCAGCCAATACCCGTATTAAAAATATCAACCCCGGCTTTTTCAAGCTCAGTGGCTTGAATAACCACTTCATCAGGAGTGGACCCATCAGGGATTAGATCCATAACCGACAGTCTAAATATAATTAAAAATTTATCAGATACTTTAGCCCTAACCGCTTTGACTATTTCAAGCGCTAGGCGCATTCTGTTTTCAAGGCATCCACCAAATTCGTCTTCGCGTTTGTTTGTGTGTGGCGCCATGAATTCATTAATCAAATAACCTTCAGACCCCATTACCTCAACGCCATCATACCCAGCTTTTTCAGCCATATAAGCAGAGTGCGCAAAGTCTTTAATCGTTTTTTTAATTGAGCTCAGTGACATTTCTTTAGGCTTGTAGGGATTAATTGGAGCCTGAATAGCACTAGGTGCCTGATTGAAAGGATGATAAGCATACCGACCCGCATGCAGTAACTGTAAACAAATTTTCCCACCATGTTTATGAACAGCGTCTGTGTATGCGCGATGCTTAAAAACATCATAATAACTGTTAAAAGAAGACGATATTGGCGTTAACTTGCCTCGCAGGTTCGGGCTATAGCCACCGGTAATGAGCATGGCTGTGCCGCCTTTTGCACGGGCTTCATAAAATGCACGTAAACGTTTTCTGTTATGCCATCCCTCTTCGAGGCCCGTATGCATTGAGCCCATAACTAATCTGTTTCGTAATTGTGTGTGTTTTAATTGTAGTTGTTGTTCTAACATCTCATGCCCCATTAACTGGTCTAACCTGTGTAGATTCACTAATTCTGCTTTAATGATAACGAATAAGCAATATTTGCATGTATTTAATTAATACTTAAGACACGCTTAAAATACGTACTCATCTCAAAATTACTATTTAATGCGAGCGTGTATAGCATAATAAATCCATTGTTTTCGGTAGCTTGAACGTATTTATAAACACTTCGTTACGATTTAGCAGTTAAATTTATATTTATTCTAGGATAAGATGAAACAAATGTATTAGCTGTACCAAATTAAGGAGCTATTTTGATAGCAAAAATTTTCAAAGGTATTTGGGCTGGAATAAACTTTTCTCGTCGATTAATAATCAACTTTTTGTTTGTGCTACTTGTTATTGTATTTATTGCAGGTATATCAAGCGATGATGATAAAATTATTGTAGAGGAAGGCTCTGTTCTTAGGTTGAACCTAAATGGTCCATTGGTTGAAGAAAAGTTATATGTAGATCCTATTGAAGCGGCTTTAAATGACGCAACATCAGGTAACGACGAGCCAAGTGAGATTTTACTCGATGATGTTGTTGAAGTCATAAACGAAGCAGCAAAAGATAGTCGTATTAGTGTACTACTTCTTGATTTACAAGAAATGCCTAAAGCGCATTTAAATAAACTTAAACAAATTACCAACGCTATTGAAGGCTTCAAACAGGCTGGTAAAAAAGTAATCGCTACAGGTTACTACTACACGCAAGCGCAGTATTACATTGCTGCACATGCTGACGAAATAGCGATGCATCCGTATGGAAGCGTAGCTATTGAAGGTTACGGCATGTACCCACTGTATTTTAAAGACGCACTAGAAAAGCTAGAAGTAACACAGCATATTTTTAGAGTAGGTACATTTAAATCAGCTGTTGAACCCTTTATCCGTAACGATATGTCTGATGCGGCTAAAGAAGCAAACCGTGTATGGTTAGGTGCACTTTGGAATGAATATAAGCAAGATGTTTCTGCTGTACGTCCATTCGATGAGTCAAACTTTGATGAAACTATGGATGTTTACCTAGAAAAAATGCAAGCGGCTAACGGTGATGCTGGTAAATATGCACTCGATAATCAATGGGTTGATTCGCTTAAAACAACTCAGCAAATACGCCAACAATTGATAGATTTAGTGGGTGCGCAAGAAGATGGTAAAACATTTAAACACGTATCGTTTCGTCAATACCTGAGCCTGGTTAAGCCTCCTGTCGTTTTTGATAACCCAATTACTGAGAAAGTAGCGGTTGTTGTAGCGAGAGGAACAATTGTAGATGGTGAGCGCAGAGCGGGCGAAATTGGTGGTGACTCTACCGCTGCCCTTCTTCGTAAAGCAAGACTTGATGATAAAGTAAAAGCAGTGGTACTTCGTATTGATTCAGGTGGCGGTAGTATGTTCGCATCTGAAGTTATTCGCGCAGAGGTATTAGCTCTAAAAGCAGCCGGTAAACCTGTTATCGCATCAATGAGTTCTGTTGCGGCATCTGGCGGTTACTGGATTGCATCTGCTGCAAACGAAATTTGGGCTGCACCAAGTACGATTACAGGGTCGATTGGTGTATTTGGTACATTTATGACATTTGAAAATACATTATCAAAAATTGGGGTGTATTCTGATGGTGTTGCAACCACCGAAATGGCAGGTTTTTCTGTCACTCGCCCACTTAACGAAAAAATGGCTCAAGTTATTCAAATGAGTGTTGAAGAGGCTTACGGTCGATTTTTGAATGTTGTAGCTCAGGCTCGAGGCATGACGCCTGAGGAAGTTGATGCAATTGCGCAAGGTCGAGTTTGGATTGCTTCTCAAGCACTTGAACTGGGATTAATTGATAAGCTAGGTGATAAGCAAGATGCAATTGATGCTGCAGCCGCCCTTGCTAAGTTAGAAAACTACGATGTTAAAACAATCACACAAGATTTGAGCCCGCAAGAAAAAATGCTACAAGACATTTTTGGAAGTGCATCAGTGAAATCGATGTTGGGTCTTCAAACAAAAGCACCATCTGTTTTAGCAACACAAGCTAATTTAAACAGCGTCATTCAACAACTGAGTAGTGAAGTTGAAAGCCTCAAGGATTATAACGATCCACAGGGTGTGTACGCTCGTTGTTTAGAGTGTAAAGTTGCACAATAAAGATGCGTGATTCACACTCGTTGCTTTATTTACACTAGCGACAGGTTATACTAAGCCCAGTTTTTTTACTGGGCTTTTTTTATGAAACGTAAACGCATTTATATCGCTTATACCGGCGGTACCATAGGAATGAAAAAATCAAGTCGGGGTTACATTCCCGCAGAAGGTTTCTTAACCGAAACGGTTATGAACAATGCCGAATTTAATCGTGATGAAATGCCCTTATTTGATATTCACGAATACTGTCCACTTATTGATTCATCTGACATGTCCCCTGCGCACTGGCAACTTATTGCAGATGATATAAAAAGCAAATATCAGCAATACGACGGCTTTGTTGTACTGCATGGTACAGACACCATGGCCTATACTGCATCCGCACTTTCATTCATGTTTGATAATTTAACTAAACCCGTTATTGTTACCGGATCGCAAATTCCACTTTCTCAACTACGATCTGACGGACAGGTTAATTTGTTAAATGCAATGTACTTAGCTGCTAATTACCCAATTGCAGAAGTGAGTCTGTTTTTTAATAACCAGTTATTTAGAGGTAATAGAGCTACTAAAGCACATGCAGATGGTTTTGATGCCTTTGCTTCACCAAATTTAGAGCCTCTTGCATTATCAGGCATTAATATTCAACTTATTAAAGGCCAACTAAGTCCTTATGTTGAAAACGAACTTCAAGTAACCACAATAACACCACAGCCAATTGGCGTACTTTATTTATACCCAGGAATAAGTACCGAGGTTGTGAAGAGCCTTGTAAACGATAACATTAAGGCTTTAGTGTTATTAAGCTTTGGCGTGGGTAATGCACCTCAAGACGATAAGTTTTTATCTGTTTTAAGTGAAGCAAGTAATAAAGGAATGATTATTGTTAATTTAACACAATGCCTAAAAGGCCAAGTCAATATGGGCGGTTATGCAACCGGCAACGCATTATTAAATATTGGCGTTATTAGTGGGTATGATATGACTTTAGAAGCCTGCCTAACCAAACTACATTGCCTATTCAGCCAGAATCTAGAAATCGAGACTATTCGCCACTTAATGCAAGATAATATGCGTGGTGAATTAACAAGATAAAGAGTTACACATCTGCAGAATCAAAAAAGGCACGCTTATAGCGTGCCTTTTTGTCTAATAAAGAATTAACGAACTTTAGCGTCAATCTCAACTAGGTCAGTCAAATGGCAGGTTTCACCACTATGGGTTTTAATGCCATGCTCACCAAAATAATCACGCTGGGCTTGAACTAGGTGCCCATTACTTGGTGTTGTTAACGTTGCTAAGTAAGTTTGTGTAGAGCTTAATACAGGAAACGCTAAACCAGACATAACAGCTTGTCCTGTTATCTTACGTAGTGCATTAGCCTCTTTATCGAGTGAATCTATAAATTCGACTCCTTGCGCCACGCTATCTAGGTAGTCAGCTCGAATAATACAACCTGCACGCCAAGTTTGTAATGTTTTCGACAAATCAACTTTCCACTGGTGTGTACGAGATGCGCCTTTAATTAGCGCTAAACCTTGGCGATACGCAAGTAAACTAGCCAGTGTAAATGCATCTTTAAGCTCTTCAAGGTCAATATCAACGATATTGGTTGATTTTGAAGCGTACGTCATTTCTTGTGCAGCGGTTGTATCGCAGGCATTGGTTAGGTGTCTGGCTTGAACAGCAGCGACAAGTGATGGCACTGCAATTCCTAACTCTAGCGCGTTTTGTGCAGTCCACAAACCTGTACCTTTAGCGCCAACTTTATTATCAATAAGGTCGACTAGTGGCTCATTTTTATCATTTTCAAGGGTTAATATGTGGCTAGAGATAGAAAGTAAGTAACTATTTAACTGCCCTTGTGACCACTCATCAAATATTGCAGCTACTTCTTTTGGAGAACGGTTAGTTCCTGAGCGTAGTAATTGATACATTTCTGCAATGAGTTGCATAAGTGCATATTCAATGCCGTTGTGAACCATTTTAACAAAGTGTCCACTTGCCGATTGGCCAACACGTGCAAAACAAGAGCTACCATTGTAACTTGCAGCTACTTTTTCAAACCATGGTTCAATACGTTCCCAGCCACCTTCTGACCCACTGGCCATCATTGCTGGGCCATGGCGGGCACCTTCTGCACCACCTGAAATACCCATGGTGGCAAACTCAAATTTATTTTGGTATTTAAGTTTACGCGTAATACCATCTTTATAATTACTGTTACCACAATCAACTATAATATCATCACACTCTACGCCTGCGTTTACCAGTTCATTACAAACGGTATCTACTAACTCACCCGCAGGAACAAGTAATAAAATAGAACGAGGTGCTTCTAAACGCCTTACCATGTCTCCTAAATCAGAAACAATGTGAAGTTTGTCAGCCATGCCTTGAGATTTAGCACAACTTATTAACTCTTCACCCGCATGTGGGTTTTTGTCATAAGCAACAAGCGTTATCCCCTTTTCTATCAAATTTAGGGCAAGATTTTTCCCCATAACGCCTAACCCGACTAATGCAACTTGCATTTAGTGTCCTCCTCGGTAACAACTATTTGGTTAGAAAATTCAATGTATTCATTCAATAATACCGCATGCTTTATACGTATACAGTAATAAAATACTAACAATGAGCCAATACAAAGTAATATTTCACTACAGGTATAAAAGCCTCGCAATTATATCAAATATCATCGAGCAAAGGGTGACTAAAAGCAAAGCAAATTAAAATTATGATCATTGACGCATTTTGACACCGGTGTCATAATGATGACACAATAGTTTTGTATAAAATAGTGGCAATTCTTTTAGCTTTGCCTACAACTAAAGATATAGCTTTATAAAGCTATATCTATCGTAAACAAAATAACCGTCAACCTGCTTTCACCAAGCACACAGGAGAAATTGATGCTAAGACGCACAAAAATAGTCGCTACCCTTGGGCCCGCTACCGATAGAGATAACAACTTAGAAAAAATTATTCGCGCAGGCGCAAACGTAGTACGTTTAAACTTCTCACACGGTGTGGCTCAAGATCATAAAGACCGTGCACAAGCAGTTCGTGATATTGCAAAACGATTGAACAAACATATTGCTATTCTTGCCGACCTTCAAGGTCCTAAAATCCGTGTATCAACGTTTAAAGAAGGCAAAGTAACCCTAGAAGTGGGCGCTAAGTTTATTCTTGATGCAAAAATGGAAAAAGGGCAAGGCGATGTAAACGCTGTAGGCATCGATTATAAAGAGCTTCCGCAAGACGTATCTCCTAACGATTTACTTCTTTTAAATGATGGTTTAATTCAACTTACAGTTGATAAAGTAGTTGATCATCTAGTTCACTGTACCGTTACAGTGGGAGGTGTTTTATCAAATAATAAAGGGATTAACCGTTTGGGCGGTGGATTAACTGCCCCTTCGTTTACTGATAAAGACAAAGAAGATTTAATCACAGCAGCAGAAATCGATGTAGATTATATTGCGGTATCTTTCCCACGTAGTGGTGATGATATGCGTTACGTTCGTTCTTTAGCAGAAGCAGCTGGCTCTAAAGCGCAACTTCTTGCAAAAATTGAACGTGCTGAAGCTGTAGAAACGCAAGAAGCGATTGACGACATTGTACTTGCTTCAGATGCTGTTATGGTTGCGCGTGGTGACTTAGGTGTAGAAATTGGCGATGCTGCGTTAATGGGCAAGCAAAAGCTTATTATTCGTCGTGCTCGTTCATTGAACCGTACTGTTGTTACAGCAACGCAAATGATGGAATCGATGATCGATAATCCAATGCCAACACGTGCTGAAGTAATGGATGTTGCAAACGCAGTGCTTGATGGTACCGACGCTGTAATGCTTTCTGCAGAAACCGCAGCGGGTGATTACCCTGAAGAAACTGTAGCGACTATGGCGCGAGTTTGTTTAGGTGCTGAGTCACAAAAAGAAACACACGTATCTAAGCACCGTTTAGATAGCCGTTTTTCTAATAATGCAGAATCAATTGCATTATCTGCTATGTATGCAGCAAACCATTTAGACTCTGTTAAAGCTATTGTAACGCTTACTGAATCAGGTAGCACAGCAAAACTAATGTCACGTATTAGTTCGGGTTTACCAATCTACTCACTATCTCGTCATGCTAGTACGCTTGGTCAAACCGCACTTTATCGTGGTGTTTACCCTGTGTTTTTTGATTCAACACAAACAGAAAAAGATGCAATGGTTAAAGCAGCTTTAGATACGCTTGTTGCCCAAGGATCATTAGCGTCAGGTGATACTGTGATTTTAACGCATGGTGATTCAATGGAAACGGTTGGCGCAACAAATACAATGAAAATTGTTACTGTTGAGTAATTAACGCTTTAAAAAAAATGCGAGCTTAGCTCGCATTTTTTATTTCTAACTATAATTTTAGCTCGCTAATGCTGCTTTTACTTTATCTCGGTAACTTCGGCTTACTTTTAACTCTTGTCCATTTTCTAAAACAAGTAAATACTCGCCACTAATCTGTGTTACTAATTTACTGATTTGTTTTGTATTTACAATTGCGCTGCGATGAACCCTAACAAATAAATGAGGGTCGAGCTCTTGCTCAAGTTCTTTCATTGTTTTACGTAATATATGTGTTTGTCCATCTTGGCAATGTAAACACATATAATCACCTGCTGCATCAACCCATTGAATGGTTGCTGCTGGAACACGAATAATTTCGCCCTGCTCTTTTACTGCCAACGACTCTGGGTAACGTTTATCAGCTAAAGTATCACCGGTTGCCAGCTTTTTGAGAATTTCTTCACAGTTATTTCCGGTAATGCCAGCTACAAAACTCGCGAGTTTTTTCTTATGGGCGTTGTCTTGTTGCGTTTTTAAATAGGTATGCACTTTTTCTACCGCCTGTTTTAGTCTGTTATCATCAACGGGTTTTAAAATGTAATCCAATGCATGAATTTCAAATGCTTTTACTGCAAATTGATCAAATGCGGTAACAAACACGATTGCAGGTAGTACTTTAGTGCTTTCACTTAACGCGCGAGCAACTTCAAAACCATTCATGCCTGGCATTTGAATATCTAAAAATACTAAATCTATTTTTTCGTTTTTACACGTCTGTATTGCATCTGCACCTGAACTGCATAATTTAATAACTTCAATATCATCAAATTCTGAAAGTCTTACATCTAAACCTTTGCGCGCTAATGGTTCATCATCAACAATAAGCGTTCTGATTTTCATCATTTCTTCACAGCCTTCTCAAACGGCACTCGCAGATTAACTTTTAATCCACTTGGCGTATTATGTGATAATACAAACGAATAATTATTTTCGTAGAGCGTTTTTAATCTATCTTTGGTATTTGCAATGCCAACACCTTGTGCGTTAACAAGCTTGCCATTTTCTAATTCTGTGCCAGGCCCGTTATCTCCCACTTCAAGGAGTAACTCGTTAGCAAACACTTGGGCTTTAATATCAATTACACCACCTTCAGATAAGTGGGCAATCGCATATTTAATTGCGTTCTCAATAATAGGTTGCAATATAAGACTAGGCACAAGCGCTTGTTTTGCTTGTTCACTTACGTCTATGTTTACCTTTAAACGTTCATCAAAACGTACTCTCTCAATATCAAGGTATAGCTTTAATGCATGTAACTCTTGCTCAAGTGGTACTTTTTTTATGGGATCAGTATTTAATGTGTATCTTAAAAAGTCACTCAATTTAGAGACCATTAAGTTAGCATCTTTATTTTCTTTTACCAAAACTAATGTTGAAATTGCATTTAGCGTATTAAATAAAAAATGCGGGTTAAGCTGATACCTAAGCATTTTTAATTGGGCTTCGTGGGCCATTGTGGTAGCTTTTAATGCTTTTTGACGTTCACTTTGCAATAGCTGATAATATTTAACGCCAAAGTACAAACCACTCCAACACAAAATAATGTAAACAGAATCCAATCCTTGTTGCAGGTAATAAAACCACTCTTCTGGCCTGTAACCATGGCGATATATTTCCCATAGATTAAATTTTTGTACAACAGCCCATAATGTACCCGTTACATAAGATGAACCAAACACCACTAACATCAGCACTATAGGTGAAGCATTCCAAACTGTACGGTAAATATAGCGAAGAGGTACTGTCATAAGACAGCCAGCATAAGCATTTAATAATATAACGAATACGTAAATATCACGCATTTCAAATACTTTAGAACCAATGTAATTGACAAGCGCATACCCTATCCAGCCCGCAATCTGCAAAAGCCAAAAAAAGCGCTGACGGTTATCAATTAAAGATTGCCAATTCAAAATTTACACTGTCCCCAAAATAGTAACTACTTTAAAATCTATTTTTAGCTTGTATTTATTAATAACTAATTAATTTTATAAATAAACTAATTCATATCATCGCCTATTATATAGATTTACGAGGCTGTTTAGCACTACCGCCTATCTTAGTTTTTAATACAATCAACGCAAACTCTACTCACACGCAATAAAAAAGCGAAAGGTGTTACCCTTTCGCTTTCGTTCATACGTTGATACGTTGATACGTTGATAGTTAGTATTTAAGCTAGCTTATCTGACGCAACTTTATAAGTAGGATCTTCTATTACATTGACCTCAACTAAATCACGCGCTTTGTGCAGTAACTGAGTACAGTCTTTACTTAAATGACGCAAATGAAGCTGTTTACCTGCTTTAGTATATTTATCAGCTAATGCATCAATAGCCTCTATTGCACTGTGATCTGATACACGGCTATGCTTAAACTCTACAATAACGTTCTCTGGGTCATTTTTAACATCAAATAATTCAGAAAAGTTTTTAACTGAACCAAAAAATAATGGCCCATGTAACTCATATACTTTTGAGCCTTCTTCATCAATGTAGTTTGTTGTGTAAATATGTTTAGCATGTTGCCATGCAAAAACAAGTGCAGACACGATGACACCTACACACACTGCAATCGCTAAATCGGTAATCACCGTTACACCTGAAACCAACACGATTACAAAGGCATCTGACAATGGAACGCGCTTCATCATTTTAAAACTTGCCCATTCAAATGTACCAAGCACAACCATAAACATAACCCCAACAAGTGCGGCAAGTGGGATCATTTCAATTAAACTTGAGGCAAAAATGATAAATGCGAGCAACATTAATGCTGCACTGATACCTGATAAACGTGAACGACCGCCAGAATTAATATTAATCATTGATTGGCCAATCATTGCACAACCACCCATTGCACCAAAAAAACCACACGTTATATTTGCAGCGCCTTGGCCAATACACTCTTTGTTACTGTGGCCACGCGTTTCAGTAATTTCATCAATTAAGCTAAGCGTTAATAATGACTCTATCAGGCCGATAGCAGCAAGTATCAGTGCGTAAGGGAAGATAATTTGCAGTGTATCTAAATTAAATGGCACCATAGGAATATGAAACTCTGGCAACCCACCTGCGATTGTTGCCGCTTCGTCACCTGTCATCCCTTTTAAAAAATCTAATACGGTATGTGCTTCAAGGTCTAAACCAATCACTAAGCCAGTCACCGTTACAATCGCAACCAAAGACGAAGGAATAGCCGTTGTTAACTTAGGAAGGAAATGAATAATTCCCATAGTTAGCGCAACCAGTCCTAGCATAATAAACAATGGTTCACCCGTCATCCATTGCTGACCGCCCATACCGTCAGGTACTTTAAACTGACCTAACTGGGCTAAAAATATAACAATAGCTAAGCCGTTTACAAACCCTAGCATTACAGGATGCGGTACCATACGAATAAACTTACCGAGCTTGAATATTCCCGCGAGTATTTGCAAAATACCCATCAACAGCACGGTTGCAAAGAGATACTCAACACCATGATCAAGTACTAAACTTACCATAACAACCGCTAATGCACCGGTAGCACCTGAAATCATACCAGGGCGGCCGCCAAATATAGCCGTAATTAAACCTACGATAAACGCGGCATATAGACCAACTAAAGGTTCTACATTTGCTACAAAGGCAAACGCAACAGCTTCTGGCACTAGGGCTAACGCCACAGTTAAACCAGATAGAATATCGTTTTTAGCAGAGCTTGGCGCCCTACTGAGTAAGTTAAACATTGAGATCCTCAGGTGTGTTTTGGGTATAAAAAAAGCGCTAAATTCTAGCAAATTAGCGCTCATTTAACAATTACATTGTCTTTTAAACTAAATAGTTCTAAAAAGTTATCCGTTTACAAAGGAAGAGATGTGCTTCGTTTTACACATGTCATTGTTACGTTTGAATGCACTTCCTGTACATATTCTAAACTTAATAAGTTATCTCTAACAAAATGTTCGTAACCCTCTATACCTTGCGAGATTATACGTAACATAAAATCCATGGTACCAGCCATTGTATAACACTCAGTAACTTCATCATAACTCATGATCAGTTTTTCAAACTCAGCCAGATTTTTTTTACCATGGTTAGATAAACGCACATGTGCGTATACCAGCATATCAAAGCCTAGTTTCTTTTCATCTAACAATGCCACTTTGCTTTTTATGTAGCCGTCTTGTTCAAGTTTAGCAATTCGACGCCAACAAGGTGATTGAGATAAGCCGACTTTGTCGGCTATTTCAGCAGTTGATAGACTTGCGTCTTGTTGCAAAAGTGCCAAAATTTGGCGATCTACGTGATTTAGAGACATTTTATTTCTTATTTATCAAATAAACTGGTTAAATTATACAACCATTTTTAAAAACAGTCTGCTTATTTTTAGTTTTTCTATGTATAAATTACTCATAATTAATACATTTAACCCACTATCCGTACTGCCCACTCACAAAAGGGTTCGTTTTAATTTCATGCTCTACCGTTGTCTCGCTGCCATGCCCCGACAAAATCGCGGTTTTCACCGGCAAGGTTAGTATATTAGCCTTAATAGATTCTAAAAGTTGTTGACTATTGCCTTGTGGAAAGTCGGTTCGACCCACAGAGCCTTTAAATATAACGTCACCAACAATTACGCATTTATTATCTTGTTCATAAAATACAATATGTCCTGGCGTATGACCTGGGCAATGCATTACATCGAATTTTAATTTACCTAGGCTCAAAGTGTCACCATGCGATAGCCACGCATCTGGGTAAAAAGGATCAATAGGAGGAAAACCAAACATTTGAGCTTGCATTGGTAAATTATTAAACCAAAAACGTTCATCCTTGTGCGGGCCAATAATTTTAATATCAAACTGCCTACGAAGCACGTCAGCTGCACCAACATGGTCTAAGTGCCCATGGGTTAACCAAACAGCTTTTAAGGTTAAACTATTACTCGTTAAAGTAGCTATTATCTTATCGCTGTCACCACCGGGGTCAACAACGATTGCTTCTTGAGTACTTTCGCAAGCTATTATTCTGCAATTTTGTGCAAAAGGTGTCACTGGTATTGTTATAATTTTCATCGCTATATTTCTTTATCTTTTTGTTCTGGTATTGCTATTTCTTCTTCAAACGACATAAGTATTGGATACTTTAAATAAGCTTGGTCATAAAACGGGCTATGCTCATACAACCAGTTTAAGCGAGCATTAGCATCATTAGCGAATGACTTATCATTTTTTAGCTTTTTATCAAATGCTAATGCAAGTTTTGGATTATCTTTTAGCATTTGACGGGCAAACGGGATTAGCGCGTAGTTTTCCATGTATTCTGTTCGTTGAAAAACAGTATTAAACTCACCCCATGCAAAAAATGAATCCGGTGCCTCCGGGTGCAGCAAATGAACAGCTAATTCTCCTGCCTTTTGTTGAGTTGTCACTTCAAACCAACCGTCTAAATTTACATTAATAGCAGGCTTATAATCAAAAGTAGCCGTTACTCTAAATCGTCCTTCAAACGGTGACTTAGCAAAAGAGTACTTATCTATTTTGGCCTGTTTTAATGGTTGTGTATTTTCACCAACTAATTTGTTCACAGACACACCATGAAGCGATAACTTTTCAATTAAATCCGTGTAAACAGGTGGTATAAAAAATGCCTTAGGCACTTCAACACGCTTTTGTACGTCTTTTTGCCAATATACAGGGAGGTTTGTATAGTCTTCTTTCTCGCCAATATATTGAACTTCTGTTTGACCTGATAACGTACTCATTTTTGAGGTATAACGAATACCTTTGAATTCAATTTCAACAGGGGTTTTACTATACCCTCGTTGAACAATAAGCTCTTTTGGCACAAATGCCTGTTCTTTTTTTACTGCATTAGCTAGTTCATGGCTGTGATTTGATAAGGCATCAATTGCACCATCAATAAATACATAAGTTCCTAATACACGTTGCTTATAGGGTTTCAGGGAATGGTTTTCGACTAAAATTGTAGGTAAAGACTTTAAGTCGCCCCAACCATTTGAAAACCGTGGTGTAGCAACCCAACCTGCAAGCCCTTCTTTAAAGTTTCGCTTATTCATAACAAATACAAGTGGTCCAGGTATATGGCCTTGCGATGCTAATTTTTCATCTATTACAGGTTTGAAGTATTGGTCTAGCGCAGCTGATATAGCAGGTGATTCACTCGCAAAAACCGGATTATACCCATAGGTGACATCGTATTGATAATCTGCACCGTCAGTAACGTGCACATCAACATACAGATTTGGGTTATAGTCATTAATAACCTTCAAAACACTTTTAACTTCGGGTGTATCAAGTTTTGTAAAGTCACGGTTTAAATTTAAATTATTTGCATTAGTTCTAAAACCCATTTTACTTGGGCCGCGTTGATTAATACGGTTGAAGTGGCCGCTTCTTTCATGTCCGTCAACGTTTAAAATTGGGATAAACAAAATATTTACTTTCTTTAAAATATCTCTGCGTTTGCCAGTCGCTATATCGCGTAACAACATAAACATCGCGTCTTTACCGTCAATCTCGCCAGCATGAATTCCCGCTTGAACAAGCACTGTAGGCTTGGTGCTATTAGCAAGCTGATCTGCATCAAAAAAACCTTGCTCACTCGCTACAACCATTTTAATAGCGCGCTTACTATTACTATAACCAATTATTTGCGATTTGAATTGAGTAGGGTTTGCAGCAACTAAACGCTCTACAAAAGCTATTGTGTTTTTGTAGTCAGGAGATATATAACCATCTGAAAGTTCAAAATCCGTTGTCAGAGGACCTGCCTGTTGTATCAGCGATAAGCTTTGTCCTTGCCAAGGTAGCAAAGGTGGTAAATGGCTGTCGTAAGTCATACTTGCAGATAAAAAGAGTAAGCTGGCTAACATATTATTCTCAAAAAAACGCTTTAATGGCCAAATTATAACAACTTAACTGATCGTTACGAAAAAACTGCGGTAGTTCAACAAAAAACACAGCCTAAGGTAAGTTAATAATGGATCAAAAATGCTTTATTAGTATTTCAGCACAATTAGCATCTAATTAAATACAGCTGGGTCTTTAAATTAATAACAGCTTATCTTACTCGGGAACTTAGAATAGCTTTTATGTGGTGGGGTTTTCATAGCGAATTTTAGGCACAAAAAAAGGAGCCAATGGGCTCCTTTTCAGTTCTTATAAAAAAGCTTAAGCGGCTAGGCCTTCTTTAGCTTTTTCTACAAGCGCTGCGAATGCAACTTGGTCGTAAACTGCGATATCTGCAAGGATCTTACGATCGATTTCTACAGAAGTCTTTTTAAGACCATTGATAAAACGGCTGTAAGACAGACCATTTTGACGTGAAGCAGCATTGATACGTGCAATCCATAATTGACGGAAAGTACGTTTCTTCGCACGACGGTCACGGTAAGCGTATTGACCCGCTTTAGTAACAGCCTGGAAAGCTACGCGGTAAACACGTGAACGTGCTCCGTAGTAACCTTTTGCTTGTTTTAAAACTTTTTTGTGACGTGCACGTGCGACAACGCCGCGTTTAACTCTTGCCATTTCTAAAAACCCCTATTAAGCGAACGGTAACATACGTGAAACTAGACCATGGTCATTTTTATGAACCATCATCTTAGGACGTAGGTGTAACTTACGCTTAGAAGTTTTCTTAGTCAGAATATGACGAAGATGCGCTTGTTTACGCTTGAAACCGCCAGAAGCAGTCTTTTTGAAACGCTTAGCAGCGCCACTGTGACTTTTTAGCTTATAAGCCATTGCAATAACTCCAATTGTATTGCCTTTAAATTAGTAAGCAGGCGTGAGGTATATTTCTATAGCTCCACTTTTAGGCCTAACTTACTGCCATGTTCCGGTGAAAGCCCAGCATAAAATGCTGCAACTTTACTTTAAAACCGGTTAACTCAGGTGAATATTTGCATATTGCTTGCAGACCTGAGCTAAATTCGGTGCGCATTATTACTTAAAAATTACTTTTTAGCAATAGGTGCCATCATCATAACCATTTGACGGCCTTCAACGCGATTTGGGAAAGACTCAACGACTGCTAAATCTTCTAAATCGCCTTTAACGCGGTTTAATAGTTCGATGCCAATTTCTTGGTGAGCCATTTCACGGCCACGGAAGCGGATGGTAATTTTAGCTTTATCGCCAGCTTCTAAGAACTTACGTAAGTTGCGAAGCTTAACCTGATAATCACCTTCATCCGTACCAGGACGGAATTTGATTTCTTTAATCTGGATTTGCTTTTGCTTCTTCTTCTGCTCTTTCAGTTCTTTGCTTTTTTCAAAGATGAACTTACCGTAGTCCATAACCTTACAAACAGGCGGCTCAGCGTTTGGGCTAATCTCTACAAGATCAACACCCGCTGCATCAGCCATAGCTTGTGCGTCTTTTAATGACTGAATGCCAGCTTGTTCGCCGTCGATGTCGATTAAACGAACTTCTTGAGCTGTAATTTCTTCGTTAATACGATTTTTTTGAGCTGTTTGTTGCCCTTTCTTGCCGCCTCTAATGGTACGTTCCTCCAAGAATATCAATAATATAAGCGTGTAGATGACTTTTAGTTACAGCCCTACACGCTCGATTTTTACTGTCGATTTTTAATCTCTTCGCTTATTTTAGCTACAAAGTCATCGACATTAAATTTACCCAGGTCTTCACCTGTTC
This sequence comes from Pseudoalteromonas sp. APM04, assembly GCF_022809815.1. Lineage (NCBI taxonomy): Bacteria > Pseudomonadati > Pseudomonadota > Gammaproteobacteria > Alteromonadales > Pseudoalteromonadaceae > Pseudoalteromonas > Pseudoalteromonas sp. APM04. The sequence continues at coordinate 1,607,353 of NZ_CP094441.1, read as the reverse complement.
GCGTACGAACCGCTACTTCTTGTTGTTCAACTTCTTTGTCGCCAACAACCAGTAAGTAAGGTATACGCTTTAATGTATGCTCACGGATTTTAAAGCCAATCTTCTCATTTCTCAAGTCAGCAGCGGCTCTAATTCCAAGTTTATTTAATTTTTGTACAATTTCGTGCACGTAATCTGCTTGTTTATCGGTAATATTCATAATTACCACTTGCTTTGGAGCAAGCCACGTTGGGAATAAACCAGCGTATTCTTCAGTTAAAATACCGATAAAGCGCTCAATTGAGCCTAAAATAGCACGGTGTATCATAACTGGAGTGCGTCGTTCGTTGTTTTCTGCTACATAAGTAGCGCCTAAACGACCCGGAAGTGCAAAATCTAGTTGCACTGTACCACATTGCCACGCTCTGTCTAAACAATCGTACAAAGTAAATTCAATTTTAGGTCCGTAAAAGGCACCTTCACCTGGTAGGTAATCAAATTCAATGTCGTTTGCCTTAAGTGCATCAGCTAATGCAACCTCTGCTTTGTCCCAAATTTCATCGTCACCAATACGTTTTTCAGGACGCGTAGAAAGCTTAACTACAATTTTGTCAAAACCGAATGTCTCATAGGTATCATAAACCATCTTAATACACGCTGAAACTTCGTCCATTACTTGCTCTTCTGTACAGAACACGTGAGCATCATCTTGTGTAAAGCCACGTACACGCATTAAGCCGTGTAAAGCGCCTGATGGTTCGTTACGGTGACAACAACCAAACTCGGCCATACGCAGTGGTAAATCACGGTACGATTTTAAACCTTGGTTAAAAATTTGCACGTGACCCGGGCAGTTCATTGGTTTAATAGCGTATTCGCGCTTTTCAGACTCTGTGGTGAACATGGCGTCTGAGTATTTATCCCAGTGACCAGATTTTTCCCACAAAGATCGGTCCATCATCATTGGACCTTTTACTTCTTCGTATTGGTATTCACGTAATTTTTCACGAACAAACTCTTCAAGCTCACGGTAAATGCTCCAACCATCGTTGTGCCAAAATACCATACCTGGCGCTTCTTCTTGCCAGTGCCATAAATCTAGAGCCTTACCAATACGGCGATGATCACGCTTTTCAGCCTCTTCTAAGCGTTTAAGGTACGCTTTAAGTTGCTTTTTATCACCCCACGCTGTGCCGTAAATACGCTGTAGCATTTTGTTTTCTGAATCACCACGCCAGTACGCACCTGCTACTTTCATTATTTTGAAGTTTTGGCAGAATTTCATGTTAGGTACATGAGGACCACGACACATGTCTACGTATTCTTCGTGGTGGTATAATCCTGGGCGATCATCTTCTGCAATGTTCTCGTCCAAAATTTCCATTTTGTATGTTTCGCCACGCGCTTCAAACGTATCGCGAGCTTCTTGCCAGCTTACTGTTTTTTTCACTACGTCGTAGTTTGTTTTTGCAAGTTGCAACATACGCTTTTCAATGGCATCTAAGTCATCTTGTGACAAAGAATGTTCCATATCGATATCGTAGTAAAAACCGTTATCAATAGTTGGACCAATAGCCATTTTTGCTTCAGGGAAAAGTTGCTTAACCGCATGACCTATTAAGTGAGCGCACGAGTGACGAATAATCTCAAGTCCGTCTTCATCTTTTGCTGTGATGATCTCAAGCCGTGCATCATCATTGATTAGGTCACACGCATCAACACGGTCGCCATTAACACGACCAGCAATGGTTGCTTTGGCTAGGCCTGGACCAATATCGTTTGCAACATCAAGGGTACTTACAGGGTTTTCAAAACTACGCTGACTGCCGTCAGGAAGGGTAATAACTGGCATTATAAATCCTTACATACAGTGGTGACACCTACAATGTATCACGTGTACTTTAAATAAAATTAAATGAGAATGACTCGACAACGCTCTTACGAATAAGCATTGACTATTTTTCGCCTAACAGGCTGATGTAGATGCTGAGTCTGCTCAACTACAAAAATATATTGTCGCGTGAGCGAGAAACAATTACAAGTTTAAAGGCGCTGTAATCAATGTTATTTTGCGTAAGTTTGTAAATATAGTTAAAAACGATGACAATTTTGAGAAATGCATAGTAAGAATTCACCTTATTGCTTATTCTCGCAATTTATTCGATGTTGCGTATAATACGCAATAATTAAGTTTTATTAGAGAACAGCAATGAGAACATGTGGTGTAGAAATTACCGGTAGTGACGTACTACTTTGTATTTTAAGTAAAGATAACGACGTTTTTGATATTCGCGATGTGCGTCAAACACGTTTTACTTTAGGTAATGGTAACGACACTGAAATAATGCGCAAATTTCAATTTGATTTTGCAAAGCTAATGCAAGATTACCAAATTGACTCTGTTGCCATTCGCGAACGCCAACCAAAAGGTAAATTTGCCGGCAGTGCGAAAGGTTTTAAAATGGAAACCGCTATTCAGCTCATTGAAAACCTAGATGTACGCGTATTCTCAACTACAGAGATTAAAGAGCAAGTTAAGCGTAATCCTATCCCTATTGCATTTGAGGAAACAGGCCTTAAAAAGTACCAAGAAAATGCATTTGTGAACGCCTACGTATACATAATGAAAAAAACGTATCGTAGTGACGAAATGTAATTTAAAACGTTTAAAGTTTTTAAATTATGAACGCGCCAATATGGCGCGTTTTTTATTGCTACTATTTTACTGGCTATATCTTTACTTATAATACATTAGTCTAACCACCCTTCTTTTTGTCGACAATGTGTGTTTATTTAGTTCCTAGTTTATGTAATACACACACATCGACACGGAGAAAAACATGCACACACTACATAAAACAGTTAAAGAAGTAGAAGTAATAAATTCACTACCGTTGTCCAAAAGCTATTTTAAAGGCTCACAAAATACAGCTTTAACCAATAAAACCATTGGTGCCTACTTCGACTTCATTGTCGACAAAAACCCTAACTCGCTTGCTGTAGTGGTCAATCATCAAAACATTCGTTTAACCTACAAAGAATTTCAAAAAGAAGTGAATCAACTCGCAATGGGGCTGTTAGCCATCGGTGTTAAGCCAGGCGATCGGATCGGAATATGGTCACCTAATAATATACAGTGGTGCTTAACTCAATTCGCTACCGCAAAAATTGGTGCCATTATGGTATGCATTAACCCTGCCTATCGGCCAAATGAGCTTCAATATGCATTAAATAGCGTTGAATGCTCAACACTCATTACCGCTTCACAATTTAAAGGCAGCAACTATATAGAAATGCTAAATAGTCTAGCGCCAGAGCTTAAACATTGTGACAGTGGCAAGCTTTCAGCTAAAGCTCTGCCCAATCTTAAGAATGTAATTCGTATTGGTGATGAGGTAAGCGCTGGCATGTTTTCGTTTTCCGATATTATGCGTATGGCAACGCCAGCTCATGAGCTTGAACTTAATGCTATTGCTGCAAATTTAAATGCCGAACAGGATATAAATATACAATTCACTTCAGGCACAACAGGTAACCCAAAAGGCGCTACACTCACTCACAAAAACATATTAAATAATGCGCTTTTTGTTGGCGATTCTATGCATTTTACTGAGCACGACAAGCTTTGTATTCCAGTGCCTTTATATCATTGCTTTGGTATGGTTTTAGGTAGTCTCTTATGCGTTACTAAAGGTGCCGCAGCCATTTATCCGAGTGATTCGTTTGACGCCAAAACAACGCTTGATGTAATTGAACAAGAAGGTTGTACAGCATTGCACGGTGTTCCCACTATGTTTATTAGTCAACTTGAGCTCAGTATCTTTAGTAAATATGACTTGAGTACACTCAGAACCGGTGTTATGGCAGGCTCTACTTGCCCCGAACAAGTCATGCGAAAAGTTCAAACACAAATGAATATGCATCAGGTTTTAATTGCCTATGGGCAAACTGAATGCAGCCCAATTAATAATATAACCGAAACTGATTCATCAATAGAGCGCCAAGTAACAACCGTTGGCCGCGCTCTTGCACATACTGAGGTTAAAATTATTGATGAACTGGGTAACATTCAAAAAATAGGTTTACCCGGTGAAGTATGCTCCAAAGGCGTAGGAATAATGCGCTGCTATTGGAATGACGAAGAAAAAACAAAAGCCACAATAGATAGTGACGGCTGGCTTCATTCAGGCGATTTAGGTGTTATGGATAGCGAAGGATTTGTGAGTATTGTTGGGCGAATTAAAGACATGATTATCCGTGGTGGTGAAAACGTTTACCCTCGAGAAATTGAAGAGGTGCTGTATACCTATCCAGGCATACAAGACGCCGCTGTATTTGGTATCAGCGATGAAAAATACGGTGAAGAAGTGTGTGCGTGGATCCAACCAAAGGAAGATACAAGACTCGATGAGCAAGCGATTCGTGCATTTTCACATGACAAACTCGCCTACTTTAAAATGCCTAGGTATATTCGCTTTGTAGAAAGTTACCCTATGACAGTGACAGGCAAACTACAAAAGTTCAAAATGCGAGAACAAATGCAAGAAGTATTATCAAGTAAATTATTTTCATAATATAAACTTGCCCAGCATGACACAATATAAATGTTGGGCCATTTTTATATGTAATCTTTAATTACTTTATTTTTACCTGTATTTTTTGCTTTGTACATCGCTTTATCGGCTACAGATAGCAATGCTTTAATGTCTGGACAAAGGGCGGAAAAATCAGCTACGACAACGCCAGCAGAAACAGTTACACGTTTAAATGTTGAGTATTCGTGACTTATCGTATCTGTAGCAAAACGATTGGGTAAATTATCAAGCCAGTTTAAATTATTTTGATCTAAAATTTTAACTAAGATAAATTCTTCACCACCAAATCTAACAACGATATCTGCCTGGAGTTTTTTTAATCGGCTCGCAACATCAATGAGTATGTTATCGCCATCTAAATGCCCGTAATTATCGTTATATTTTTTAAAGTCATCGATATCAACCATAGCAAGCGCTAGCGACTGAGATGGCTTTATTTGATTCATTAAGCGTTTACATTCTGAGTCAAAACTGTGTCTATTATGCAACCCTGTTAGTTGATCAATGTTTGCTTTTTGTGTTTCAACAAGCTCAGCTTCATATTGTTTACGTAAAAGTATATCCAGTTGATATTGAATACACGCCATCACAATTACAATACTAATGTAAAAGTAAAGGCTCCATATTATTGGCGTGGATGAAAACAAATGAACACTTAAAAGGCTTAGCCCCGTAATTGTCCATAAAATAAGTTTATGGCCTAAATGAAGCATGGGTATTGCAGAAAAGGAAGCCACTACAAGCATTGGCCCTCCCTCGTTTAAATAACCATATAATCCGACAAAGGACCAAAATAAATACCCAAATAAAATACAAAATAAAACGCCAAAAGCAAAACAACGATAATGTAAGTATTTTGCCTTTAATTTATTGTTTACATAAACCAATACAAACGACAAACAAACCATCGATAGTCTTAAAACATTAATGACAGAGTATAAAGATTGCTCATCATTCAACCACGAAAGAACAACTAAAAGTGATAAAAAAAAAGCAGCCAAATACAACGCAATGTTGGCAAAATGAACGGTGCTTTTGTTGAGTTGATACTGAAAATCTTTTTCTTTGTCGGGTGGAAAATAAAATGTTGAGGGGATTAATTGCATTCTAAATTCCTTTTTGTATTTTCGTTACCTGGAAATAGCGAACTTAAAACGGATATGATTGTGTTTTTATGACACTTGGTTTTTAATGCACTTAGATTGGTTTAGCAAAGTTAACTTTTAAATATTATCGCTATGTTTGATTAATTACAATATTAGTAAACGCTTAAAGATGACTGTCTAAAAAACGTTGGTTATTACAACGTTTTTAAGCCAAAATAATTATTAGTAATTACTCAGAGCGGTATTGCTGCTGAACGCCTGTTAAGAATAAACGCAGTATTTGATCGTTACACACTCGGTAATGCTTGTTGTCTACTTTACGAGAAAACGCATTTAATTCGTGTTTGCTTAAATCAAAATCAACCAATGCAAGCGTGGCTATTACATCTTCAGCCTTCATGTTTAAAGCAATGCGTAACTTCATAAAGATAATATTATTATTGAGCTTACTCTCTGGTATTGGCTGTACACCCTCGCGTTTACCTCGTTTGGTATTAATAAACCCGTTTAGGAAGGTTGCAAACTCAGTGTCTGAAATTTTAACAAACTCTTGCTCGCCCTCTTTTGTTAACCACGCAATGACTTGCTCTGTTGTTACTGTAGCCTCTGCCGCAGCAAAAATGTCAACCACGGCAGTATCGGTTAAATTATAGGTATAGCGAAGACGGCGTAAAATATCGTTATTTGTCAAAGTGATTTCCTGAGTAAGGTTTTAAATAGATAAGCAATAGCGCCCACTATTAAATGAGCGCGTAGTTTAGCAGCTTTACAAACCCGACCCTATTGTTTTAGTAAGGTTAATTACCCAGCACCTTTGCCGGATCGACTCGCGTAGCCTGCCATGCGGGATAAATAGTCGCAAAAATAGCAAGTACGAATGTTGCAATTACTGTAATGCCGATGTCTTCGAGCACAAGCTTACTAGGTAAAAATTCTATAAAATAAACCCCTTCAAGCGGATTAGCACCCATTAGCTGGCTCAGCCAAGCAAATAATTCACTTATGTTTAATGCTAATACAACACCAATGAACGAGCCAAGTAAGACACCCACAAACGCTTGCGTTAATCCCTGCATTACAAAGGTTGCTAAAATAGTGCTGTCTTTAGCGCCCATTGTTTTTAAAATTGCGATATTGCCTTCTTTTTCACGCACTTCCATGACAAGAGAAGACACAATATTAAAACTCGCAACAGCAATAATTAAAAACACAACAATATAAACAATGGTACGAACCATTTGTATATCTTGATATAAGCTACCTTGTGTTCTAAACCAACTAGAAATATAGACATAATCGCTAATGGTTTGCCCTACATTAAGCGCTATTTGATGCGCTGAAAACACATCATCAACACTTAACCTTAAACCTGTAACTTGGGTTTCGTCGTAGCCAAGTGTTTGCTGCGCTTTGCTTAAATGTATAAAAGCAGCCGTACTATCAATTGGGCCGCCCATTTCAATAACACCTGCAAGGCTCAGGGTAACGCGTTTAGGTGCTAATAACTGACCACCTGCTTGCCCAACCTGAGGAATTAGCAAAGTAATATTGTCGCCCACTTTTGCGTCAAGTTGCTTTACTATTTGTTGGCCTAAAATAACCTCTTCAGAGGATAATTGGCTTACTAATTTACCTGTTCCAAACTGGTTAACTGCAGAAACATTGCCCTCATAAGAAGGGCTAACACCGCGTATTTCGACCGCTTTTAATTGGCTTTTATACTGCGCCATACCATTAACCGCGATAAATGGGGCTGCTCCCGTTACATGCGGCTGACTTTCTATATTAGCTACTTTTAGCTGCCAATTAGCAATAGGTCTGCTTGGTGCAATATATTCAACCTGAGGTACTACGCTTAGTAAACGATGGACTAATTGTTGTTCAAAGCCGTTAATTACTGAAAGGGCAACAATTAAAACAGCGACCCCCAATAAAATACCTATAGTAGACGCTTTAGCTATAAAACTAACAAACCCGTTTTTTTCGTCTTTATGACCTGAGTATGCTCTAAAACGTTTACTTAAAAATGCACTAAGCAACATATTGTGACTCTTTTACCGATAGTTTACCGTCATCTAAATAAGCTATTTTACCTAGTTTATCAGCAAGCTCTAAATCATGAGTTACCACTACAAAGCTCGTGTTTAAACTCTGGTTTAGCTCATTTATTAAATCATAAATTTTAATCGCATTTTGCTTGTCTAAATTACCTGTTGGCTCATCAGCAAGAACCAACGCAGGTTTAGTAACCAAAGCACGGGCAATAGCAACTCGTTGACGCTCTCCTCCTGAAAGTGCAGAAGGTTTATGATCACTTCGATGTGCAAGGCCCACTTTTTCAAGCATGTCGAGCGCCTGTACTTTTGCTTCTTTTGCCGTTAAGCCTTTTATTAGCAAAGGCATTGCTACATTTTCTACAGCACTAAACTCCATCAATAAATGGTGAAACTGATAAATGAAACCTAAATTTTGGTTTCTAAAAGCCGCTTGTTCAGTACGAGATAACTTAGCAACTTCTTGATTTTTAATTTTAGCAATACCTGCAGTGGCAGTATCAAGCGTACCGAGTATATGCAAAAGCGTACTTTTACCAGAACCAGAACTACCTACAATAGCAAGCATTTCACCTTGCTGTAGCGCTAAATCCACGCCCTTTAGCACTTCAACTTGGTTATTGCCATCTTGGTATACTTTGCTTAAATTTTCACAACTAATTACTAAATTATTCATAACGCAACACCTCTGCTGGTTTTACTTTTGCGGCTTTGCGCGCAGGATATAAGGTAGCTAAAAAGCTCATAGCAATACTGGCAAACGCAATTATTACTAAACTAAGCACATCAAATTTCACAGGTAGTTCAATGCCAGCAAGTAGACTCAGGCCAACTAATTCAAGAAGCTCATTTATGTATAAACTCAGTAGCACCCCAAAAAAAGCGCCAATTAATGTTCCAATAACGCCATTGTAAAGACCTTGAACCATAAATACTTTTTGCACCTGCGATGGTGTAAGCCCAAGTGTTTGAAGTATCGCAACTTCCCCTTGTTTTTCACTCACCATCATTGTTAAGGCAGATACAATATTAAACACAGCGACCAGCACAATAAGTGCAAGTAACATGGACATGATCCGCTTTTCCATTGCTACTGCGGCAAATAAAGTGCCCTGGCTGCTTCGCCAGTCTGAATAGTTGTAACCTTTTAAAATAAGTTGGCTTGCGTCCGTAAATTCGTCTAATTCAAAGGGTTCAAAAAGTGACACACTTAAATTTGGGGCAACATTTTTATTTAACTTTAAAACACGCTGAAGCGATGGCCCACTTGTGAAAGCGAGTGCCATGTCTATTTCAGAGCCCGTTTCGTATATTGCTGCAACTTTAAATAAACGCTGGCTAGGCACACGCCCCAAAGGAGTATAAGTAGATGCATTTGGCATGATCACACGAAGTTTATCACCTAAACCAACACCTAACTTCCGACTCAAATAGCGGCTTATAGCAATGTTATAATTACTATTAAGTACTGTTTGCCAATTGCCTTGTACTATTTTCTCAGTAACTTTGTATAACGCACCGTTATTGTCATATAAACCTTGCAGTAATACACCGTGAAGATCTTTATTGGTTTGCAAAATAGCTTCGCCTTGGCGATACAAATTAACATGTTTCACATAAGACGATTTAGTAAGAGCTGCCTTTAAACTCGTTATTTGCTCTGGGGTGTGCTGATCAGATTTAACTTCAATGTGCGGAATAAGGCCAAGCATATTAGTTTTTAAGCTATGCTCAAACCCATTCATTACACTGCTTACAGTAAATAAAGCCATTAAACCAATAGCAATACCGGCAATAGAAAAAAAAGAAATAAACGATATAAACGCATTCCCTTTTGAGGAGCGGCTGTATCTAAGTCCTATAAATAAGCTAACCGGTTGAAACATATAATTTAAAACATTTATGCTAAAAGTGTGGGGTTATAGTAGCACGAAGTTAGCACAATTGAATATGACCATAAATGTAAGAAATAATTTATAAATCTGAGACTTGGATGATTTTTCAGCAATTTATTTAGTGCAATTTATTCTTTAAGGCCAGCAACTAAATAGTCTAGCAATACACGTACATTGGTAGCTACAAACTGACGTGGTGGATAAACCCCCCACACACCTTCTTGCTTGGGTTGGTAAGACGTTAAAATAGGCACTAACTCACCACTATTAACCTCATTATCTATATAATAATCAGGAAGTTGCACAATGCCCAAGCCTTTTTTAGCGCCATCAACAAGTGCCCAACCACTGTTGCAATGTAATCTGCCAGCAATTTTAATGTGTTTTTCACGCTCATTTTCGTTTACACGCCAATAACTACTATTACCTACTAAACACTGGTGGTTATGTAGCTCACCTAAGGTATGTGGCTCACCAAAGCGCCTTAAATAAGCAGGCGATGCACACATAATAAAGCGCCGATCACTTAACCTTCGCGCTTTTAAGCTCGAATCTTTTAAATGGCCTAACCTTATTGCTAAATCAAACCCGCCTTCAAGTAAATCTTCTTGTTCGTTACTTAGGTTTGCAATAACTTCAACATCGGGGTGATCGTGCATAAAATTGTGCACAATAGGCATAATAAAGGTTTCGCCGAACATTACCGGGGCTGTTAGTTTAATTTTTCCTTTAGGGGTTGTTTGATGTGATGCAAGGCCCTGCGTAGCATCGTCCATTGCATGCTGTAAGTGTTTTATTTGGTGTAAAAAAACCTCACCTTCTTTGGTGAGAACAACTTTTCGTGTGGTGCGCGTTAAAAGCTGGGTATTTAAACGTTGCTCAAGGGCTGTTACATGACGGCTAATATGGGCAACCGAAAGGCCCAGCATCCTAGCTGCAGCAGTAAAGCTTCCTTCCTCACCGACTGAAATAAATTCGTCAATCCCATCCCAACGCGCCATTATTACCATACTGTAAAAGTGTTTTAATAAATAAGAGATTATCATTATATGAGAAACAAATACAATAGTCCCATCACCCAAACAAAATGGGTCTACAATTGATATTAAATAACACTACTAAGGATAAACACATGTCTGATTTTATTAAATCAAAAGCGGCGATTGCTTGGGGCCCTAACCAACCTTTAAGCGTTGAAGAAGTTGATGTAATGATGCCTAAAAAAGGCGAAGTAATGGTAAAAATTACTGCTACTGGTGTTTGTCATACCGATGCATTTACGTTATCAGGTGAAGATCCAGAAGGTATATTCCCAGCTATTTTAGGCCATGAAGGCGCAGGTGTTGTTTATGCCGTTGGCGAAGGTGTAACGAGTGTTGAAGTGGGGGATCATGTAATTCCACTTTATACCGCTGAATGTGGTGAGTGTAAAATGTGTACATCAGGCAAAACTAACCTTTGCTCTGCAGTACGCGAAACACAGGGTAAAGGCCTAATGCCAGACGGCACAACGCGCTTTTTTAAAGACGGCCAACCAATTTACCACTATATGGGTACGTCTACATTTTCTGAGTACACAGTACTTCCAGAAATTTCACTGGCCAAAGTAAACAAAGAAGCCTCTTTAGAAGAAATTTGTTTATTAGGGTGTGGTGTTACCACCGGTATGGGTGCTGTAACTAACACTGCTAAAGTAAAAGAAGGCGATACAGTCGCGATATTCGGCCTTGGCGGCATTGGTTTATCAGCCATTATTGGTGCAAAAATGGCGGGCGCGAGTCGTATTATTGGTGTAGACATTAACACCAGTAAATTTGACCTTGCTACTAAGCTTGGCGCAACCGACTTAATAAACCCTAAAGATTTCGACAAGCCAATTCAAGAAGTGATCGTTGAAATGACTGACGGCGGCGTTGATTACTCATTTGAATGTATTGGTAACGTTGATGTAATGCGCTCTGCCCTTGAATGTTGCCATAAAGGCTGGGGGGAATCGGTAATTATTGGTGTAGCCGGTGCTGGCCAAGAAATTTCAACTCGTCCTTTCCAGCTTGTTACCGGTCGTGTATGGCGTGGTAGCGCATTTGGTGGCGTTAAAGGTCGCTCGCAACTTCCTGAAATAGTTGAGCGCTACATGGCAGGCGAATTTGCACTAAACGACTTTATTACTCATACAATGAGCCTTGAAGAAATTAACGACGCATTTGATTTAATGCACGAAGGCAAGAGTATTCGTACTGTAATTCATTACTAATAAGCACTTAGTAAACGACTTGATAAAAAGCCGTAATACTTGAACGTTTACGGCTTTTAAGGATTATTATGTTAGAGAATATCTCAAGTACAAAAGTAGCCGGTGGTTGGCACAAACAATATACCCACACTGCAACAAGTACCCATTGCACAATGCGTTTTGCGGTATTTTTACCACCTGGTGCAAGTGAAACGAACAAAGTACCTGTGCTTTATTGGCTATCGGGATTAACCTGTACTGACGAAAACTTTATGCAAAAAGCGGGCGCATTTAAAAAAGCTGCCGAGCTGGGTATTGCAATAGTGGCACCCGATACAAGCCCGCGTGGCGATAACGTACCCAATGAAGATAGTTATGACTTCGCTCAAGGTGCTGGTTTTTATGTTAATGCTACGCAAGCGCCCTTCAACACACATTTTAATATGTACGACTATGTAGTTGATGAGCTACCAGCACTTATTGAACAGCATTTTCCGGTAACAAGTACTAAAGCCATTAGTGGTCATTCTATGGGTGGGCACGGTGCTTTAATGGTTGCACTTAAAAACCCACAAGCCTACGTAAGCGCATCTGCGTTTAGCCCAATCGTTAACCCAATAAATTGCCCATGGGGCACAAAAGCGTTTACTGGTTATTTAGGTAACAATAAATCACTTTGGGCACAATACGATACCTGCGAGCTTATGAAACTAGCAAAGCAGGACGACTACCTACCTATGCTAGTATCGCAAGGTGATGCCGATGGCTTTTTAGAGGAGCAACTTAAACCACACAACCTAGTGGCTATCGCTCACGATAAGAGTTACCCGTTAACGCTTGAAATGCAAGAAGGTTACGATCATAGTTACTTCTTTATAAGTAGTTTTATTGACCAACACTTATTATTTCATAGTCAGTTTTTAACTGCGTAGCCTCGTTAGTGTGTAGTTCTGGCTTATTTAGTTCTACACACTCTTTTAAACTTTTACTCACCTTCCTACACACTTGGCGTTGTTGCTTATTTTCCACACTGACAAAGTCGACTAATGCAGAATCAATTTTTAAACCTAATTTTGTAAAAGAAAACCCTTCTCTATCTTTTGGAATGGCTTTAAATGGATCTTTGTAAGGGTCTGAACGAGCTTTACTATTCATATTTTGATTTAATGTATTATTGTTTTGAGCATGGCCATCTATTAAAACTCCAGCCACCGTGCAACCACTTAAGTACACAGTTATTAATAGTGTTAGTAATAGCTTCATAATCCCCTCCTCTAAAAACATGTATTTATACTATACGTTTATAAAATTAAGACTGTAAAAAGTTGTAAAACCAATTTAAATACACCTGTAAACACATTAAGTAAAAGTGATAAACCAATGTGTACATTTTACTAAATATGCTATAAATCAACCTAAAATAAAAAACAACACATTGATTTTAAATGTTTTTATACTTGGCGTGGCAATTGCTTTTGTAAGTTAAGTTTTTTAATAGAGAATCGCAATGGAATTTGATTTACAGTGGAATGAAATCTTAGATAACTTAATTCATTTAGGTATTGCCTACGCCCTAGCCTTGCCAATGGCCTACGATAGAGAGCGAAGTAAAGACGGCGCTGGACTAAGAACATTTCCGTTAGTAGCAGTTGCATCGTGTGGGTATGCACTTATAGCCATGTCGGTACTAGACTCATCTGAAGCACAATCTAAAATGTTACAAGGAATAATAACAGGTATTGGTTTTATTGGTGGTGGCGCAATTTTGAAAAATAACCAGTCAACATCAGGTACTGCGACAGCAGCGAGCATATGGAATATGGGATTAATTGGTATTGCTGTAGCAAATAACCGATATGAAGTAGCCATTTTGCTAGCTATTATTAACTTTATAACGCTCAGGTATGTAAAAAAATTGAAGTAATATAGCTTAAAAGTAAAAACCCCATCGTTATATATGGGGTTTTAAATAAAAATATTTTTTTGGTCTTTACAAAAAAGCATTTCCACTTTGTTTTAGCGTTACTGTTTATGCTTGCGCACTTTTAATTAATAACCCGCAACGTAAATCATATTTAGAAATGACAATTTTATCAATAGCGCTTGTGTTGTAATTTACCACTTTATTTTCACAGCGCAGTTGAACCTTGCTAAGTGGCATTGTTGACTCAAGCACAACCTCACTTTTAGACAGTAAAGGCATAACAGCTTGATCTGTCTCAATAGCTATTTGTTGGTTTATATCGCCTGAATTTTTATAAATATCATTAACTTGAGCTAGCAACTGCTGCTTGTTTTCATCTGTAAAAACAAAGGCTTTAATATTTCCTAGGGCATCAATTGCATCATAAGCGCGCACGTAGTCCTGTTTAGATATAAACCATTGCAAAGCATTTTTTACCACTCGCACTTTAATCTGATCTGGTAAATTATCTCTAAATAAAAATGCATTATTAATATGTTTATCAAAGCCAATCCAATCTTGGGTAAAGTAGCTATGCTGACTTTTTAGCCATGAAAGTAATACTATTTCAACAGTATTTTTAGCATGGTCGCGTTCTAGCTCTATTATTTTAATTTGCGCTTCGTCTAATTTTTTTTCATTAATTAGATTACTTGCCGTTTCATAATCATTAAAAAAGCCATGCGTTGCTTTGTCGTTAGTGTACCCCAAGTGCAGGTTTTGAGAAGTCACTGTAATAAGCTTGGCACTAGGCACAGCTTTACCATCGACCTGAGCACTCTTGTAATTTAGTTTTGACACATACTCAACAACTTCTCTTTTGTATTTGTCTTGCCCGATAGATGCAACAATTTCTATATCACTAACCTGACCGCTTTCATTCACAACATAACTACTTAAATTTAAGCCTTCAAAGCGTGACACACGAGAAGATGTATTTGTTTGTTTATTGTAGTTGTCCTTAACAACTTCAGCTGGCACAAAATCTGCCATTACTGGCACACAAGTTAACGCAGGTATTATAGAAAGAGCTATAGAGAGTTTTTTCATTTGATTATCCATCCTAGAACGCAAAGTAGCTATTATAGAAACAAACATTATAAAAAGATGCAAGCTTATATTTATAACTAACCAAAATTTAACTATAGGCTAATAAATATAAAAAAGGCGCTTTATTAAGCGCCTTGGGTTTCAAGTATGTGTGCTTAAAACATATCTTGATAGGAGTGGGTTGTATTAAACGAAATTGCTTTATCAAAACCAGGAAGCTCTATTCCGTCTTCGCCAATTACAATGTCGTTATCGTCAATGGCGCCATCACCAAAACGATATACTAATTCGTACTTACCAAGGTCAGCTTGCGCTTTATAGGTATTTTGCAAAGCAACAACGGATGTATTTTTATAAGCGTAATCACTCATCGCTTTATCACCATGGCGCTTAGCAAGCATTTGTAGTGTTACTTTAGCGCTAAGTACTGTAGCTGTGGCGTTATTACCGCCAAAACCTTTTGAGTTTATAAAGGCGATGTCCATGTCGCCACAGTCGTAATGGCTGTTACGTATATCTAAGTGATCTGCATAAACATCGTCGGCCACTTTATCTATGGTAGTAATACCCGGCATAATATTATGGCTAAATACCCCCAGCGCAATAGCAAGTTGATCGCCACTTGCGGGGGCAATTGTATGCCCTACATAAGCTTTTGGCGCCGTTACTTTCCAGCTATCAATGGCAAAGGTTTGTGCCACTTTATGGTAAATAAGAGATTCTGTTACTCTATTTTGCGGCGTGCTAGAACCATGCGCTAAAATAAAGCTACGCTTTTGTAGCGCCTCTTTACCCAATAAGCTTGTTGCCAATGCCGCAGATTTAGCCATTGTAATGTAGTTACCCGGACCCGGTGAGGTGATTGATTTTTTAATGCCATCGGCATTTACAAATACATCAGGTACTGAGCCCATAATATCTGCACCAAGCTCAAGTGCTAATGCATCATCCATTAAAATAGTGACTTGTGCGCCTTCACCTAATGTAAAACCACAGTTTTCGCCAAATGGGCGGCTGCTTTTACGGTAATCGGGCTCTTGTTCACTACTTAAGTTATCTAAACGGCGCAGGCCTTCAACATTTGCAAGGGCGCTCATATTACCAAAGCCTTCTACCACTTCAGGCGTAATAGCGCATTCAACACTTGCTACCACCGCAACACGGGTGCGCCCTGCTTGAATATCGTTTACTGCAGCGCGTAAGTTATATAAAAATGTGGCACATGCACCCGAGGTAGAAAACGTAGTACCTACATTACCTGTAACGTAGGCGTTTATAAAATCAGTCGACATCGTGTTTAAGCCAAGTGCTAATTGCTTTGTACTAACACGATCGCCTTGCTGGCGTGCTTTAACTAAACCGCCTAATCCTTTGTCGTCCATTTGGCCAATAACCGAGGCTGAATAAGTACCAATTTTATCTGGCTCTACGCTATTCATTATGCGTTGCCAATCAAGGCCTGTTGATTTAATCGCATCGTTTGCAGCAAATATGGTGGCTTGCAAACCGCGTGGCTGATAACGGCTGTTATACATAATTGATGGATCAAACCCGGTAGGAAACTGCCCCGCCGATTTAATTGGGTTATCACGTGTAGAATCAAGCTTTACGTCTAGCTCTGCCGCTATAGTCACTTTTACCTTTTTACCTTCAAGCTCTTGTACTTTCCAACTGGCAGGCACTGGGGTTGGTAAATCGCGTGAGCGCGTTTCAAACACAATTGCGTTTTCATCAGAGGACTTTAACGTCATCTTTTGCTGCCAAGGCGTGGCATCTGCGTCAAAGTGCTCTTTTTCAATTTTACGAATAAGTGTGCCAGCAATAATTTGCTCACCAAAGCGTGCTTCTATGTCGCTTTGCTCAACATTATTACCGTTTGTGTCTTGTAATTGACCATCAACAACGCGTACTAAGTTCATTAATGTGGCGAGGCCTAAAAATGTTTCACTACGAGCTTGTGCGGTTAATGCGTCTAACACGATACGGCGGTAACCTTGATGAAAAGAAGTACGGCCCGCGGCGTTAATACCACCCATGCCTACTATTACGGGTAATGCTGTCATAATTAACCTTTAAAACGTGTTATGGGAGAAGCCAACAGTTTAATTGGATTAACCACAGCACTTTGTGCTTTAATAGCCAAATATTCAGCATTAAAGGCCAAAAAATACTGGTCGGAGCATTCACATGCATAAAAAATCAGTAAACCCAGCGTTAAATATTGCCATAGCAGTGTACCCGCATTTACTTATTACCAGTTTAACACTGCCTATTGAAATGCTAAGAGCCGGCGAAGCCTACGCAAAAGGCCACTTAGACCAAACTGACTTTAGACCGCTTAGTATAAATTTAATTGCTAAAAGTAATGAGCCAATAAAAAACCGTACTGGCCTTGCTATAGTCCCGGATTGCACTACTGCTAACGCACCGTATAACGATTTAATTATAGTCCCCGGCATATGGCGAAATCCTCGCCCTGTAGTACGTACTAATAAAGAAGTGGTTGAATGGCTACAAGAGAGCTTTGAAACTGGCAGCCATATAATTGGTGTAGGCACGGGTAATTGCCTAGTTGCAGAAGCGGGTTTACTTGATGGGCACCCTGCAACAACTCATTGGCATTACGCAAAACAATTTAGCCATGACTACCCGTTAGTGCGCTTAAAGCCCGACTTTTTTATCACCCAATCTGAGCGCATGTATACAGTAGCAAGTTTAAATGCCCTTGCCGATGTGATCGTTCATATTATTAGCCAATACTATGGCAAAGCAGCTGCGCAACATGTAGAGCGTAACTTTTCGCACGAAGTACGTAAACCATACGAAGATCAGCGCTATCTTGAAGGCGCGGTTGACCGCCATCCAGATGAACTTATAGCGCAAATTCAGTTTTGGCTTAAAACTAATTTAGCCAGCGAGTTAAACTTACAAGAAGTAGCCGCCCAATTTAGTTTGAGTTATCGCACATTTACCCGCCGCTTTAAGCTTGCGACTAATCAAAGCCCTATAGAATATTGGCAACAATTACGGGTAGAAGGCGCTAAAGAGCTATTAGCTTCATCTAATTTAACGATTCAAGAAGTAGCACTTGAGGTCGGCTATAACGACCAAGGCCACTTAACTCGCGTGTTTAAAAAAGTGCTAAGCCAAACGCCAAGCGAGTACAGAAAAGTAGTAAGAAGAAAGCTATTTGGCTAACAAATAAGCTTTTTTAATTACCTAATATTGAATTATTTATACTACAAACAGCACAATTTCTTCCGTTATTTTTTGCTATGTATAAATAACCGTCAGCTGCTTTAAGTATTTTAGATAAATCAACAGACGAATCAGTAACCAGTTCCTCCAAACCAATACTTATTGTAATTTTTAAACAGTTTTTCTCATAAGTAAACTTATGACTTTCAACCGTTTTAATTAAACACTTTGCTAAGTCATAAGCAGCTTGCTGATCAGCATTTATAACAACAACAAATTCCTCACCGCCCATTCTAAATACATTATCTTCTTTAAATTTTTCTACAAATAACTCAGTTAGTTGCGTTAAAACAGCATCACCTGCGTCGTGCCCATATTTATCGTTCACCTTTTTAAAAAAAATCAATATCAATTAGTGCTATGCATAAAGGCTCATCAATAATTGTTTGTTTACTAAAGCGGCTTTGTAATGCACGTCTATTAAACGCTTTTGTTAATGGATCTCTTAGTGCCAAATTTAAAATTGTTTCTTGGTTAGAATATCTCATCGCTTCATAAATATGCGAAACGGTCCATATAGTCATATACGAAAGGCCTAAGTTAACAATTAAGTGCAAACTATTAGCACCACCTAAACTGAGGAAAGAATATAAAGGAATTACCGACGCAAACAGTAAGCAAAAGCTACTTATAAACCCGTGTTTTTTACCAAATAACAAATACGCCAAAATGGGAAATGTACAAATCCAATGCGTTATACCCTCATCTGTTTTTAAAATATATACAGCTAAAAATACAACAAAGAAATAAGCATAGGCTACCGCCCATCTATGCCAAACCTTTGAGGCAGATATACACGTTTTGTAATACGTGTAAAAACAAAACACAGCGAGTAAAACTTCTATCGCTCCTAATATGTAAACCTTCGAAATAATTATATTTATATAAGCTACAACAAGCGCAACTAGCGCTATTATTAAACTCATTCCTTGAAGAACTTTTATTCTTACCTCTTGTGTTTTATCGAATGAATGACGGTTCATAAAATCCTTTTAAATTACTAACTATTTGTTCATAAATATATTTATTAATATTAGATTAGATATATGTAAATTAACAGCACGCATATGATTAGAGTTTAATCGAAAAGTTATCCGCTGAATAATAGGCCAGTTATAATTTTAAAAACACAATGTACATTTAAGTCATAATAAAACAAAACGCCACTAAATTAGTGGCGTTAAATCAGTGGCTTTCTGTGTCGTTAAAGTCTTTTCGGTAGTAACGTTTTTGATAATTTTTTACTTTAGTGTGTACGCCTTTGCTTAGGCTTTTAAATTTTGCCTCCAGTACATCTACACCGTATAAAATACCAACCACCAGCACCGAAAGTTTAATAGCAGCAGCTAGATTATCGGTGGCTATCATTACCCCAATTGAAGCAAGCACCCAAATGGTTGCAGCTGAGGTAACCCCTACAACGGCTCCGTCTTTTGCAAGCATAACGCCTGCGCCTAAAAAGCCAATGCCTGTAATTATTTGCCCCACTACACGCGAATGATCAATTACATCCCCTTGTAAGTTAAACGCGGTCGATAAAAACAAATACGTGCCCAGCGTAATTAAAGCTGAGGTACGAATACCCACAGGTTTACCGCGTAACTGGCGCTCTAACCCAATTATGGCACCGCAAAAAGCGGCGGTGCCAATGGCCGCCCACGAATAAGGGGCTACATCAATTAAATCTAAAAAAGTCACTCTTTACTTAAAACCTATTAATTATTAGCAATGGCTACTGCGGTTCTTAGCCGTTGGCTACCAAATGCTGACATTTTACTAAAATCACTGCGCGCTATAGGCACGTACTGGCAATCTATTGCGAGTTGTTTGTCGCTTCCTGGCTCGCAAAATGGGTCATGAACATACACGCAGTGCTCATCAAGGTGGGTAACGCAAACCCAATGAGGTGATTTTTTACCATCAAAACTGTATGTGCTAATTAATAACAGCACACTAAAGCCTTGATTTAACCACTGTTCAATATGCTCAAGCTCAACATCTTTATGCACAAGCGGTATATTTGCCTGTGCAATACCTTCTACAAATTGTTGGTGTACTGTTGAAAGCACCACTTTTTTGTTTTCATTGCGTACGCCATCTAAAAACAAAGGCTCTTTGGTATTTACCATTACCTCGCTTTTAAAACCGCGTTTATAAGCCGCCAGCGCTAAACCAAACGGATGGCAACCACCATGGCCTGAGGTCATAAAAATAGTGGTACCTTCGCGCCAAAGTGCCAGCTCATGTGATTGGCTAAGCTCCGTTATTGGCTCAAGTGCCCCCATTGCCATTAGTAACGCCGCTGGCCCACAGGTAAACTCTGTTGTTTGCTGATACCACGGCGTTAAACGCGCTAATTTAAGTTCACGCGTTTGACGAATATTTTTTTGCATTCGCAGTGCATCACTGTGATCGTCATAATAATCGCTATATTGGCCAAACACTCTGTAACCCAAGCTTTTGTATAGCCCTATCGCACTTTCGTTATTTACCGCTACTTCTAATCGTAAGTAAAGTCGCCCGCGCTCACACGTTTCTTTTTCAAGGCTTGTAAGCAGTGCTTTTGCAATGCCCTTACCTTGCATTGTGGGTTTTACAGCAAGCGAATATAAACGCGCCAAACGTGTGCCTTTATGGCACCACACAAGCCCATAGCCGCATACTTGCTCGCCATTTTCTGCAATTAGTAAAATACCGTGCTTAGCACTTAACCAACGCTTTAAACTACGCGGGCTCAATTTATCGTTATTAAAGCAAACGTTTTCAACATCAATTAATGCGTTTAAATCACTGCTAAGCGCCTTTCGAATAACAAGGTTGCTCATGTATTAACCACGGCCTCGCGCTTCTAAACGTTGTTTAAATTCGTCCATAATGATCATGTATAGTTCGTCGCCTAAATAGCCGTCTTCTACTTTGTGATCAATACTTGGATTGTCATTTACTTCAAGCACATATGCTTTGCCTTGATGTTCTTTAACATCTACGCCATATAAGCCTTTGCCCACAGTTTTACATGCTTTTAAAGCGGCATCTAACACGGCTTTTGGTAACTCAAAGGTAGGTAGCGTTTTAAAGCCACCCGAGAAAAACCGTTTAGCATCGTGATTGTAAATTTGCCAATGGTTGCGTGCCATCAAGTAGCGACACGCATAAATAGCGCGGCCATTTAATACACCTACTCGCCAATCGTATTCTGTGTACATGTATTCTTGTGCAAGTACCAATGCGCTATATTCAAACAGCTCGGTTAGTTTAGCTTCAAGCTCACTGCGGTTTGCAACTTTAAACACCCCTTTAGAAAACGACCCTTCAGGCATTTTTAAAACCAGCGGATAGGTAAACGCCTCTTCTAATTGCTCAAGCGTTTGCGCTGATTGATCAGCCACTACCACCGTTTTTAAGCTCGGCACCTTTTGATAATTAAACGCATCGTGTAAATACACTTTATTACAACAGCGTAAAATAGACTCAGCATCGTCAATAACCACTAAACCAAGGCTTTGCGCTTTACTTGCAAGGCGATACGTTGGGTGGTCAATTGCTGTAGTTTGGCGAATAAATAACGCATCAAACTGGGCTATGTTGTCTATTTCTTCAAAGCTTAATGCTTGAGCATTAATACCATGTTTAGCCGCTGCTTTTATAAAACGGGCAATGGCGTCTTTATCGCTCGGTGGTACTTTTTCGTTATGATCAACAAGGATTGCCATGTCCCATCTAAAACGGCGCTGCACAGTATCAATACGCCATTGGGTTTGGGTAAACGTATTTAGTTTTGCTACAAAATTGCTGTATTGCTCATCGTTTAAAGTGCTAAGCGAACCTTGCTGTAACAAGCCTTGTTCATCTACATATAAAATAGGCGCTGGGTATTGCTTAAATACCGATTTAGCCGCTTTGCTTTGTAGCTCGTTTAAGGCATTACCAAAGTAAATTTCGCCATCAATTTGCCCAACATTTAACATAGGAGCTTGACCGCTTCGAAGCGCGTTTATTGTTTTAACGCTGGGTAATACTTGGTGTTTACGGGCCTCTGCAAGTAATGAGCAATAGTAACCTTTACTCAAGTATTGGCTTGAATCGCATAAATTAATAATACGGGTTTTAGGTTCATTATGTTTTGGGTAATCACGTAAGTAACTATTAAACGTAATTACATTGTCGAACGATTGAGCAAGTGTTTGCTCGTTGTTATCAACCACTATTAAGGTTTTAAACACGACTTTTCCTAGTTAAGTCAGAAATATAAAAAGCATGCCTAATAAAATACTCAGCACTATAAATAGAAACACCCATCGCACTAAGTGGGCATTGCGCGTATCACTTAATACGATGGGTGCTTTAACAAATACCTACTGTAAGTGTTAGCGCTTAAATTGCTTAAGCAACATCTGCTTTATATGCCCTTTTTAAAAACCACACAAACGAGATATTTTTAGCGTAAAGATAAAAAATATTGATTATCTATATTTTCCTATTAATGCAGATTAAAATACGCAAAATTAATATTTTATGAGCGTTAAAAATGTCACATCCTGCCTGCCCACAATGCCAATCTGAATATGTTTACGAAGACCAACAACTGCTTATTTGCCCTGAATGCGCCTATGAATGGAACCCAAACAGTACAAACGATGAAGACGCAATTTTAGTTAAAGATGCCAACGGCACCCTACTTACTGATGGCGATAAAGTAACCGTAGCCAAAGATTTAAAAATAAAAGGCAGCTCACAAGTCATTAAAATTGGCACAAAAGCGGTCGTAAGGCGTGTGCTTGATAAAAAAGATCACGAGCTAGATTGCAAAGTAGATGGTATTGGCGAAATGATGGTAACAGCGAAGTTTGTGAAAAAAGCTAACTAGTACAAGTACGTCGGATAAATGGCCAAGCCATGCCATCCGACAATAGATTTATAAACAAAGGCAGTAGTTTGTCGTGTTGATAACTAGGTTGGGAGATCTGGGGGCTGTAGGTTTGAGCACTCCGGCGACCCGAATATGAATATTTTGATACTAAACAATTTCGATTTTATAGCTGTTTTTTTGCAAACGAGCCGTTTTAATTAATATATTTTTACAAAGCCCAGACACAATTTTTAGAAGTAAATTCCTTTCCGCTTCAGGCATTTTGTCACCAATTACTATTTCTTTTAATGAACTAGGTGAGTAATTGTGAAAAGACTCTTGGTTCAATGACATGACTCTAAATTCTTTTTCATATTCCCAATCAGTTGATTTAGTGGCTATTGTTTCTGTGACTTTTTGAACGAAATTGGTATCTGAATTACTATAAAGACCTTCGGAATGTATAAACTCATTTAATTTTAGTATATTGGGTTTATCTTTATACTCAACAACAATAGGTCTCATAGACTCCTTTGTTGACTTATAAAGGTCTTTTAATAATTCATCGCCATTAAAAACTAAACAGAACCCTCTAAGTCCATTGGCATAATGTGACCACATTAGGTTATTTGTCAGAGGATTTTTAGTTTCATCTTCCATTGAGAAACAAATGACTTTGGAATTATGAACAATACTTATAAATTTATCCAAATCATGCTCTGCAATTTTTTGAAAAAGCTCTGTTTCAGTGTAATTCCCATCGACTAACTCTAACTTTGAGAGAATTTTATTATATTCTTCAACACCAACTTTATCTTTGATTTTGCATTCAAAGTTTGTAAGTTCAACAACATTTATATGATGATCTTTAATATGGGCGCCTTCAAAAGGATCATTAAAATCATTTAAGCTTGAGAACCAGAGCTGATTATTAGCTAAAGCAGAAAGATTATTAGTATTCACTTCTCTGAATTTAAATAAAGACAAAAATATCTCCAAATTAATTGTGGCAAATATTGCTAATATACATAACAGCTTGAACAACTATGGTAGCTATCACCTAAAGCCTAATATTAGGTAGTTTAATAATCACACTTAATAACTTCAATGTAAACAGGTAATTAGCTTGTTTATTAGAATTGATTCTGAGGTTTTGCACCAAAACGACTTTTAATAGTGTTATGAAAAAAAATAGCTTTGTCGGATAGCGCTTCGCTTATCTGATCTACATATAAAACCAATGTTTTATAAAATCTTTACCACACAATATTTATGATTTTTACCAGCAATACTTAGGCTTATTTCATCATCAAGCTGTTTGCCTAAAAGTTGTTTGCCTAGCGGTGCTTCGGGTGTAACAACTTGAATAGTGAGCCCTTTTACTTCAACCGTTAACCCGCCTGCGGCTGGGCCTAAATAAAACCATTTTTGTAAGGCGTTTTCATCTTCTATGCAAACGAGTGAGCTTATAATCACTTTATTGTGATTAGGCTCTTTAAAAATGGCTTCAAACTGTTTAATGCTTTTGTAGCAATCGTTTACACGCTCGGCTTGGCCTTGTGCTAAATAAGCGGCTTCGAGTCCTAGGGTATCGTACTGCGTTTCTGCAACGCTTTCTTCGTGAGTTGCGGCGTCGTGCGCGGCTTTTGCTGCTTGTTTTGCGCTGTTTAATTGTGCTTCAAGTGCAAATTTAAGGTGTTCTATTACGTGGGATTTATTCATGAAAGGCGCTAATAACCAATACGGTAAACTATGTGATTAATTTTACCGTTATAAGGCGCTTAAAACCATTATTTTAAGCGCCAGTGTTTTAATGCAGATTTTTAAAAGCATTTATTGCTAGGGCATATCGAGCAACGCTTGCGTTTCTGCATCTTGTTTTTCTTCGTAATTTTTAGCACTTAACCCTAAAAGCTCGGGTAACGTGGCGGCAATACAAATAGATGAGAACGTACCTACTACAATGCCGATAAATAGCGCGATGGCAAAGCCTTGTAATGGCGCGCCCGCGAGGAGCCAAACACTTGCAACTGTAGCAAGCGTGGTGCCCGATGTAATAAGCGTACGCGTTACGGTGCTTTTTATCGCGCTATTTATAATACTTGCGGGGCTAAGCGCATTATTAGATTTAACACGTAAAAGCTCGCGTACTCTATCGCCTACTATTATAGAGTCGTTGAGTGAATAACCTATAATGGCCAGCAAACTGGCAAGTACGGTTAAATTAAACTCAATACTTAATAGCGAAAATAACCCCAGTACCAGTAATAAATCATGCACTAGCGCAACCACAGAGCCTACGGCTAAACGCCATTCAAACCGCACCGCTAAATACAGCATTACTGCAACCATAGCTGAAAATAGCGCTAAACAACCTTGCTCAAACAGTTCATCACCCACTTGTGAGCCAATATACGCTGATGATAAAACCTCGGCGTTAATATCTGCGTTTTGTGTAATAGCAGATTGCCAATCGTTACTATTTGCTGTTGAATCGCTAGGCGCTTCGCGTAATTGATAATGGCTATTGCCTTGCGCGGTTAGTTCAAACTCGCCATTGTGATTTTTAGTAATAAACGATTGAAGCTCTTTTAGCTCAACACCTTGGCTGGTGGTAAATTCCGTTAGGTAGCCACCAGTAAAGTCTAGGCCAAAATTAAGCCCTTTTTGACTGAGCGTAAATACCGATAGCAGTACAAGTATGGCGCTTAAAAGCATGCCTGAAAAACGCAGACGAGTGCCCGCCTCGCCCTTTAAAAAAGTGTTAAGCATGTGCATTTACTCCTGCTTTTTTAGCCAATTTTAAATATAACGTTTGGCTTAGTATTTTTGATACGTACACGCCAGTAAATACCGAGGTTATTAAGCCAAGTGCCAATGTTATGGCAAAGCCTTTAACTGGCCCGTAACCTATGCCGTATAAAATAAGCGCGGTGATCATGGTGGTTATATTGGCATCAAATATGGTGTTAGCGGCTTGCTTGTAACCTTCTTGAATTGCTTGGTATGGCGTACGCCCTTTTCGGCGCTCTTCTTTAATTCGCTCAAATATAATAACGTTGGTATCTACCGCCATACCAATAGTGAGCACAAGCCCAGCAATACCCGGAAGGGTTAATACAACCCCTGGTAATAACGACATTAAGCCAACAAGCGACGTTAAATTTAATAACAGCGCTACGTTTGCAATAAGCCCTAAGCGGCGATACCACGTTGCCATAAAGGCAAGTGTAATACCCATTCCCAGCATCAATGCGGCCAAGCCGTTAGTTATATTTTCTTGACCTAGGCTTGGGCCAATTGTTTGCTCGTGCACAATAGTAACCGGTGCAGTTAGCGAGCCTGCGCGTAATAATAGTGCTAGGTCGGCCGCTGCTTGTTGGCTTTTCATATTAGTAATACTAAAACGTGAACTTAAATGCTGCGCAATATTCGCCACATTTATAACTTCGCTTTTTTTAACGGTTTCACCTTTAGCGTTTTGAGAGTACTCAGAATAAACCGTGGCCATAGGTTTACCAATATTTGCTTTTGAAAACGCCGACATGGCATCGCCGCCTTGCCCATCAAGGCTAAGTTGCACAAGTGGCTTACCCCAATCATCGCGCCCTATATTGGCGTTATTAATATGCTCACCGGTAAAAATAGGCACAGGATCAAGGTTTATGGTGCCACCCGATTGCATATTAAATGTTTGCCCACCAATTTCTTTTAACTGATAAAACCCAAGTGATGCAGTTGCGCCTATAATGCGCTTTGCCTCTGTTGGGTCTTGCACGCCTGGCAACTCTATGCGTATACGCTGTGTGCCTTGGCGCTGTGTTACAGCTTCGGTAATACCTAATTCTTCAATGCGCGAGCGAAGCGTAGTAAGCGTTTGGCTCATTACTTTTTTATCAAAGTTGCTTCGCCCTTGCTCTGAATAGCTAAACTTGGCGTTTTTAACATTGCCGTTATTGGTTGTTGTAACCGCTAAATTAGCAAAGCGACTTTGTAGCTCATCAATCACTGGTGTAAGTTTTTGCACCGCATTAGGCAGCGCGTTAATTTCAAAGCCGTGCCCTGTTTGCTGCGCTTTAAGGCCGTGCGCTTTTTGCTTTATAATGATTGATTTAGCTTGTTGATACGCACTGGCTAATTGCTCATCAATTGCTTTATCTAAATCTACATCGAGTACAAATAACACACCGCCGTTTAAATCTAGTCCCAATTTTATTGGCGATAAACCAAATTCTTGCAGCCAAATTGGGCTTGTTGCATGCTCTACAATTTTAACTTGCGTGTTTGGGTACTGCGCCTTTATAACCGCTTGCGCTTGGGCGCTTTTAGTTGGCTCGTTTAATAAAATATTTATAGTTGATTGCTTATCAAGGCCCTGTTCAACGTCTAAGCCTTGGTTATTTAAAAAAGTAACTAAGGCTTGAGTGCTTGGCACGGCTTGGGTTTCGCTATGTGGCGCGCTATTTACATGCAACCACGATTTATTAGGGTATAAGTTGGGTAAAGCGCTAATAGCTAATAAAATCAGCACAATAAGCATGGCTATATAGCTTAATTTAAATTTAGCCATAAATGGGTTTTGCTCTTTTTTTACACTTAACATGTTTTTTCCTTATCACCAGTAAATTACTGGCAACGTACTTTTTAAAAGTACAATTAATCTCAAGGCTTAAACGTAAAACGTTAAAACCTAATAAAAATTAAATAAGAAAAATTAAGCGTGGTAGGTAGTGACAGCTCTATAGAGTAAGTTGGCATCTTTCCAGCCACTTAAACGCGATTTTTTACTATTGTGCACAAGCGTATACCAAGGCTGAATAGCATTTACAGCTTGAGGGCGTAAAAATATTTGCCTAACAAGGTGCTGCGCAAAAAACTCAAAAACAACATCGTATTCTGGCTCACTTTGAACTGTGTGCAAAAAAAGTGACGCATTACTTGCTGTAAGCCTTGGCTGATGTGAGTCAAAATCGGTGTGTTGTGTTTTTTTATGAGCAGGTGCGTCTGCAGACTTTTTAGTAGGCTTTGTTTTAGTTATATCAATAGCATCTGTGAATAAAATGTGTGAACTGACAGCTGGACTTAAATTTTGTGATACCTGCACAGAATTACTCTGCACACTAAACAGTGCAGCTAGCAGCAAAAAAGCAGTTATAAAAACACGAAATTTAAACATACTTAGATAAAACTAAAATAAGAGGTGCCTAGTATATTAGGGCAACTATTTAAAATACAATGCTTAACAATTAAGTATTTAATCGAGAAAAAAAATGCGCTCCAGACAAAACGTTGAAAAACGTGCAGACGCCATGAATTTAAAACAAAGCGTTAGAACGTTGTGGCCTTACATTACAAAGTTTAAAGGGCGCGTATTTATTGCGCTTTTAGCGCTTATTGGTGCTAAAGGCGCCACGCTTTTAATGCCTTGGGCGTTAAAAGAAATTATCGACTCGGTTGATAAATCAATAAACCCAGTGTTGGTCATTCCCGCTCTATTATTAATAATGTACGGCGGTTTGCGTTTCGCTAGTGTGTTTTTAGGTGAAGTAAGAGACGCTGTTTTTTCACGGGTAACCGAACATGCCATGCGCAATATTGGCCTAAAAGTATTTAAGCATTTACACTCGCTTGAACTTGCATTTCACTTAGACAGGCAAACTGGTGGTATAAGCCGTGACATAGAACGTGGTACCAGTGGACTCAGTTTTTTAATGCGCTTTTTAATGTTTAACATTGTGCCTACCCTTTTTGAAATACTCACCGTTGCTATTATTTTTGGGTCGCTATTTTCTATTTGGTTTGCGTTAATTACACTTCTTGCTGTTGGCGTATATATATTTTTTACAGTCACGGTGACACAGTGGCGTAATCGTTTTATTCGTGAATCAAACGCAGCTGATAACCTCAGTAACACACGCGCAATAGACAGCTTACTTAATTATGAAACTGTAAAATATTTTAATAATGAGCAGTTTGAAGCCAAAACATATGACTCATTTTTAGCTAATTGGGAAACCGCGCGTTTAAAAAATAGGATGTCTTTGCTTGCGCTTAATTCAGGGCAAGCATTAATTATTGCCAGTGCCATCACCGCGTTAATGTGGTTAGGTTCAAGCGAGGTAGTAACAGGGTCACTAAGCATTGGTGAATTGGTAATGATAAACGCGTATATGATCCAATTATTTTTACCGCTTAACTTTTTAGGATTTGTTTACCGTGAAATCCGCCGTGCTCTTACCGATTTAGAAAACATGCTAGGCTTACTCAATAAAAAACCACAAGTCACTAATGCTCCAAATGCAAATACCCTTGATGTTAAAAATGGGGAAATTGCCTTTAATAATGTGAGTTTTAGCTACAACGCTAACCGCCCTATTTTAAATAATATTAGCTTTAAAGTGAAAGCGGGTAGCAAGGTAGCTATTGTGGGCGCAAGTGGTGCTGGAAAAAGTTCACTAGCGCGCCTGCTCTATCGTTTTTATGATGTAACATCGGGCAGCATTACTATTGATAACCAAGCTATTAACTCGGTCACGCTTGATAGCCTTCGTAAAGCTATTGCTATTGTTCCTCAAGATACCGTTTTATTTAATACAACAATTCGTGAAAACATTGCCTATGGTCGCCCTTCGGCAAGCGATAGTGATATTGATAAAGCCATTGAAATGGCTCATTTAAAAGATTTCATTAATACGTTAGCTGATGGCGATAAAACGCGAGTGGGTGAACGAGGTTTAAAAGTATCTGGCGGCGAAAAACAGCGTATTGCAATAGCACGCGCTATTTTAAAACAATCCCCAATTTTAATATTTGACGAGGCAACGTCGGCACTCGACTCTCAGGCTGAGCAAGCAATATTAAAGGCAATGTATGAAGTAGCCAGCGAGCACACCAGTATTGTGATTGCCCATAGGTTATCAACCATTACCGATGCCCACACTATTATTGTGCTTAAGTCAGGCCAAATTGTTGAACAAGGGCAACATAATGAATTACTGGCCTTGGGCGGTGAATACGCACATATGTGGACATTACAACAACAAGATTAACCTGATTTATTAATTTATGTTGGGAGCTTGTTGCTTGCGTTGTTTATTGGTTTTATCGGGTCAGGCTGTGATTCACCTCAAAAGAATTGTGTGCCTGTCTTTTATACATAACAATCAAAATGATATTTTTATAACAAAAATTAACAAATTCATTATCCAGGGGGATAAACGATGAAAAAGAGTTTAATTGCAGCGGCTTTAGCTGCCACTTTTATAACGGGCTGTTCAGAGCCACAAACTACAAGCAGTGAAGTTCAAACTGCAAGCACAGAAAATACAGTTGTTAGCAATAAAGCTGAATTAGGCAGCTTTGGCGTTGATTTATCAGCGCGTAACGAAGCCGTTAAACCTGGTGATGACTTTTTCATGTACGCCAGTGGCACGTGGTACGACAACTACAATATGCCAGCAGACAAAACGCGTTATGGTGCGTTTTCGGCTTTAGCAGAACGCAGTGAAGACCGTGTTAAAAAAATTATTGAAGACATTGCTGCACGTAAAGAACTAAACGCTGAAGAGCAATTGGTTGCTGATTTTTATAATTCGTACATGGATACCGACACACTTAATGAACTTGGTGTTAAACCTATTCAACCGCTGTTAAATCAAATTAGTAATATGGAATCTACCGACGACTTAGCTTATGTATTTGGGCAATCGTGGTTATCGGGCCTTCGTACTCCTATTGGTGGTGGTATGTGGTTTAACCGTTTAGATCCAAATAAATACGAAATGTCGTTAGGCGCTGGTGGTTTAGGTTTACCAGACCGTTCTTACTATTTAGAAGATGCTGAGCGTTTTGTTAAAACCCGTGAAGCTTACGTGGCTCATATTGCCGACATGCTAAAATTTGCCAATGTTGATAACACAACAGAACGCGCAAAAGCCATACTAGAGCTTGAAACTAAAATAGCACAAGGCCATTGGCCGCGCGAAAAACGACGTAATCGCGACCTGTCGTTAAATCAAATTAAACGTGAAGATTTAGCTTCTACATACCCTGGTTTTAACTGGGATGTATATTTTGAGCAAACAGGATACAAAGTTCCTCAACTTAATGTATCTCAGCCTGAACCGGTTAAAGCCATGATTGAGCTTATCAATAATGAAGATTTAGCGGTTTGGAAAGACTACTTAACCTACCATGCAATTAGCGGTAATGCAGGTTTACTTTCTGAAGATATTTTTAATACACGTTTTGCATTTTATGGCAAAGAACTAAACGGCCAGCAAGAACCACGCCCTCGCTGGAAACGTGCAATTAACGAAATGTCGGGCACAAGCTCGCTAGGCTTTGCTATTGGTAAAATTTACGTTGACCAATACTTTCCTGAATCATCTAAACAACAAATGTCTGAACTGGTTGAAAACCTGCGTTCAGCATTAGGTGAGCGAATTGATAATCTTGATTGGATGGGCGCTGAAACTAAGGTAAACGCACGTGCGAAGTTAGCAGCATTTGTTCCAAAAATTGGTTACCCAGATGTATGGCAGTCTTACGATGGTTTAACTATTAGCCAAAACGATTTAGTGGGTAACGTTAAAAACATGCGTGAATTTTTCCGCGCTGAAAGCGTAGAAAAAGAACTACAAAAAACTGACCGTAACCGTTGGGGCATGACACCACAACGTGTAAATGCATACTACAATAGCTCGTTTAACGAAATTGTGTTTCCAGCTGCTATATTACAACCTCCATTTTTTGATCCAAATGCCGATCCAGCGGTTAACTACGGGGGCATTGGTGCTGTAATTGGCCACGAAATGGGCCATGGATTTGATGATCAGGGTTCAAAATCTGATGCTAACGGTATTCAACGTAACTGGTGGACAGACGAAGACCGTGCTGCATTTGATGCAAAAGCAGACCAACTTGCCGCACAGTACAGTAAATACGAACCTATTGAAGGTAACTTTGTAAATGGGCGTAATAGCCTAGGCGAAAATATTGGTGATGTGGGTGGTTTAGCCATGGCTTACCACGCTTACAAACTAAGCCTAAATGGTAAAGAAGCGCCTGTAATTGACGGTGTAACAGGTGATCAACGTTTCTTTTTAGCTTGGGCACAAGTATGGAAAGAAAAACGTACTGAGCAAAGTATGTTAAATCAACTACGCGGTGGCACGCATGCACCAGGTCGCTTTAGAGCACAAGCACCACGTAACCACGATGCTTGGTACAAAGCATTTGACGTAAAACCTGGTGATGCCTTGTATTTGCCAGAAGAAGAACGCGTTCGTATTTGGTAATTACACTAATACGTATGTAAACAAATACTAAACAGCCCGCAACAGCGGGCTGTTTTATTTTATGCATATTCTTTTATTCAAATGGCTATTTTAACTTTTTTACTATTAATGTTCCCCATTCCGTACTAGCCCTTAATGCCATTTACCTTTAGAATACGGTCTATTATTTTTCAGTTATTTATAAAATTAAGGCGAAACGCAGATGGGAAGAGCTTACCAAAACAAAAAAGATTCAATGGCTAAAACTGCGGGTGCTAAAACTAAAGTTTACTCTAAGTACGGTAAAGAAATTTATATTTGTGCTAAAAATGGCGGTGTAGATACAGATGGTAATCTATCATTACGCCGTTTAATTGAACGTGCAAAAAAAGACCAAGTACCAGCACACGTAATTGAACGCGCAATTGAAAAAGCAAAAGGCGGCGGCGGTGAAGACTACGCAGCAACACGTTACGAAGGTTACGGCCCTGGTAACTGTATGATTATTGTTGACTGTTTAACCGATAACAACAAACGTACATTTGCAGACGTACGCGTTTGTTTTACAAAAGCAAATGCTAAAATTGGCGCACAAAACTCGGTGTCACATTTATTTGACCATTTAGCTATTTTTGTTTTTGATGGCGACGATGATGAAGCTGTTCTTGAAGCGCTTATGATGGCTGACGTTGATGTAACCGATGTAGAAGTAGACAGCGGTAAAGTAACCGTATTCGCACCTCATACTGAATACAACAACACACGTACTGCATTAGAAGAAATGGGCATTTCTGAATTTGACGAAGACTTAATTGCGTTTGTACCACAAGTAGAAGCGCCAATTGAAGGTGAAGATGTTGAAGTAATGGAGCGCTTTTTAGCAATGCTAGAAGATTGTGACGACGTACAAAACGTTTATCATAACGCGCAATTCTAAACCTCATCTACATGTTAATTAAAGCCAACAGCCATGTTGGCTTTTTTATTTACAGGGCTTTATAAGTTAATGAATACCCTTTCAGAGCTAAAGACTGGTAAGTTAGCCGGTGCAAAGCACTTACAGCTGGTTGAGCAATTATCTGAGTTTCCAACAGACATTTTTAAGCTTGCCGATACACTTGAAGTACTTGATCTTTCAAATAATAATTTAAGTGATTTACCAGACGAGTTTGCGTGTTTGCATCGCCTTGAGCGTGTGTTTTTGTCGTTTAATCAATTTAAACATATACCCACAGTATTGGCTAAATGCCCTGCTTTAATTATGGTTGCGTTTAAAGGCAACCAAATATCGCAGTTTGCACCAAACAGCCTGCCAAAAAATATTGAGTGGCTTATTCTCACCGATAATAACTTACACGAATTACCTGACGATTTTGGTAATTACAGCCAGCTTAAAAAGCTTGCACTTGCGGGTAATAACCTAAAAAAATTACCGATAAGTATGGCTAATTGCACTAGCTTAGAGCTTGTAAGGCTCTCTGCAAATAACCTAACAAAACTCGATGACTGGCTACTAGAATTACCAAAACTTGCTTGGCTTGCTTTTGCAGGTAACAACTTTAATAAAGCGCAGTGCTTAACTAAAAGTACGTTGAAAAATACCCCACTTGAAAATTTTCAGCTTAAAAAAGTAATAGGCCAAGGCGCATCGGGTGTTATTCATCTTGCAAAAGCAGAACGTAATAATGTTGCAGTGAAACTTTTTAAAGGCGCGATCACCAGCGATGGTTACCCACTTGATGAGGTGAATTGCTGCCTACAAGCTGCTAATCATGCAAACTTAATAAAGGTATTAAGCTACATAGAGCAAAGTGAACAACTTGGCTTAGTAATGGAGTTAATAGATACCAATTATACTAATTTAGGGTTACCACCAAGTTTAGAAACATGTACACGCGATACGTTTAATGACGGTTGCAACTACTCAATTGAAGCTGTTTATAAAATAGCAAAACAAATGGCAAATACGCTTACTCACCTTCATTCGAATAAGGTAAGCCACGGCGATATTTACGCCCATAACACCATGATAAATGAACACTATGACGTTTTATTTGGCGATTTTGGAGCATCAACAAATTTAGCTATGCTCAGTAATTATCAACAACAGCAAATACAATTAATAGAAGTCCGCGCTTTTGGTTGTTTAATAGAGGATTTACTAAGTACTGTTAGCGCAGCAGTTAAGCAAGACGAATTGTTTGGCAAAATGTCCGATATAGCAACGCGTTCTACCAACAGCGTTATTGCATCGCGCCCTAGCTTTAAAGCATTAAGCACCTTATTAAACGAGTTGGTATAAATTAAGCAAAAAAAAGCCTGCATAATGCAGGCTTGGTTGGATAAAGCTAAACTTTTACAGGGTCAATTATAAGTACTGACCTAATGCTTTAACTTGGTCTAACATGCGGTTTGAGAAGCCCCACTCGTTATCGTACCAAGCCATTACTTTAACTAGTTTGCCATCAGCTTTAGTTTGCGTTGCATCAAAAATTGATGACGCAGGGTTGTGATTAAAATCAATAGAAACAAGCGGAAGCTCGTTGTACTCTAAAATTTCTTTCATTGAACCTGTTGCTGCGGCTTTCATTACTTCGTTAATTTCTTCAGCAGTTGTTTCGCGCTTAGTAATAAACGTAAAATCAACTAAAGAAACATTAATAGTAGGTACACGTACCGACATACCGTCTAATTTACCCGCAAGCTCTGGAAGTACTAAGCCAACAGCTGCAGCAGCACCTGTTTTAGTTGGGATCATAGATTGTGTTGCACTACGCGCACGGTATAGATCTGGGTGGTAAACGTCAGATAAGTTTTGATCGTTTGTGTAAGCATGAATTGTAGTCATGCTACCTTGCTCAATACCTACTGTGTCGTTAATTGCTTTTGCAATAGGTGCTAAACAGTTAGTCGTACAAGATGCGTTAGAGATAATGTTGCTATCAGCATTAATTACATCGCTGTTAACGCCGTGAACTACTGTTGCATCTAAATCTTTACCAGGAGCAGATACAATAACTTTTTTGGCGCCAGCTGTAATGTGCTTAGCCGCGTCTTCACGCTTAGTGAAAAAGCCCGTACATTCTAAAACAATGTCTACGTTTAGCTCTTTCCACGGTAGGTTTGCAGGGTCACGCTCTTGAGTAAGTGTAATTACGTCATCACCAATCAGCATGGTGTTATCTGCAAGTGTTACTTTTTTAGAAAATTGACCATGAACTGAGTCAAACTGTGTTAAATGTGCATTTACATTAGCCGGTGCTAAATCGTTAATTGCTACAATTTTAATTTCACTGTTTTGTGCTGACTCATAAAGCGCACGTAATACATTGCGACCGATACGACCATAACCGTTAATTGCTACATTAATCATTTGAGACTCCTATTTAAGTTCACTTGCTTGGCGAGCAAGCGCTTCAATGGCTTGCCAGTCTTTATTTTCAATTAGTTGTTTGTCTAGCATCCATGTACCACCAACACAAATAACATTGTTAAGTGCTAAATAGTTAGGTGCAGTTGCTAGGCTAATGCCACCTGTTGGACAAAAAGTAATATGTGGTAATGGTCCGCCTATAGACTTAAGCATTGCCGTTCCGCCTGCAGCTTCAGCAGGGAAGAATTTTAAATACTTAAAACCATGGCTTGCTAACTGCATTACTTCGCTCGCAGTTGCAGCACCAGGTAAAAATGGAATGTCTGACTCTTTTGCAAGTGCTAATAACTCAGTACTCACACCTGGGCTAACCATGAAATCTGCACCTGCAGCCACTGAGGCTTCAAAGCTTGCTTTATCAACTACAGTTCCCGTACCAACAAAAGCTTCTGGCACTTCAGCTTTCATCAACTTTACAGCTTCTGCTGCAATTGGCGTACGCAGTGTAATTTCAAGTGCTTTTAAGCCACCGTTGTATAACGCTCTAGCAAGTGGTGCAGCATCTTCTAATTTTTCGATTACAACCACTGGCACAACGGGTGCCGATGCTAAGATTTTTTCAATACTCATTACTTGTTCCTCATTACCCAGTTCGGCTAATTATTATTCAAGTCCAAAAGCACTCGCGCCTAAATCGGCACTGCTTACGATATTTCTAAATCCAGTAAATAACTCACGACCCGTACCAAATGTTAAGCTTGGCTGGCTAATTTCAAGCTCACGTTTTGCAAGCTCGTCGTCGCTAACATGTACTTTTAAAATTCCGTTAGGGGCATCTAAAGTAACTAAGTCGCCTTCTTGAATTTTTGCAATTATGCCACCTTCAACGGCTTCTGGTGCTAGGTGAATTGCAGCTGGTACTTTACCTGATGCACCCGACATACGACCGTCAGTTACAATAGCAACTTTAAAACCTTGGTCTTGAAGGGTTGCCATTACTGGCGTTAATTTATGAAGCTCTGGCATACCTTTCGCTTTAGGGCCCTGCTCTTTAAGCACAGCTATAAAGTCTTGGTTTAACTCGCCGCGGGTATACGCTTCTTGTAATGCTCCTTGCGAGTTGAAAACTTTAGCAGGTGCAGTAACGACTTGATGCTCCTCAGCTACAGCAGACACTTTAATAACCGCTTTACCTAAATTACCAGTAAGCAGTTGCAAGCCACCCTGTTTGCTAAATGGATTACTTACAGGACGAAGCACTTCTTCATCAAGTGAATTAGCAGGGCAATCAACCCATTTCACTTTGCTTGGACCATTTGAATCGCTCATGATCAGGCTGTCGTCTTTATCTAAACGCGGCTCTGTCATGTATGGCGCAAGACCATCGCCAAGCATTGTTTTAACGTCTGTGTTTAAGTAGCCTGCGCTTGCAAGTTCGCGCATTAAGAAGCCCATGCCGCCGGCTGCTTGGAAATGATTTACATCCGCAGAGCCGTTAGGGTAAATACGTGTAAGAAGTGGAACAACTTCTGATAAATCAGACATGTCTTTCCACGTAACTTGAATGCCCGCAGCCTTAGCAATTGCAACGATATGAATGGCATGGTTAGTAGAACCACCTGTTGATAGCAAGCCTACTAAACCATTAATAATGGTTTTTTCGCTGATCACATCTGCTAAACATGGGCTTTCTTTACTATCTGTAAGTTGCTTAAGCATGGTTTCTACAGCATTACCTGTTAATCCATCACGAAGCTCTGTATACGGGTTAATAAACGAGCTACCCGGGAGATGTAAGCCCATTATTTCCATTAACATTTGGTTAGAGTTTGCAGTACCGTAAAACGTACAAGTACCCGCGCTGTGGTAAGATGCACTTTCAGCTTCTAATAAATCTTCGCGGCTAACTAGGCCTTGTGCAAACTTTTGGCGAATACGTGCTTTTTCTTTATTTGGGATACCCGACTGCATTGGACCCGCAGGTAAAAAGAACACAGGTAAATGGCCAAATGATAATGCGCCAATTAATAAACCTGGGACAATTTTGTCACATACGCCTAAACAAAAAACGCCATCAAACACATCATGTGAAAGTGAAACAGCGGTAGACATTGCAATCACATCACGAGAAAAAAGCGATAATTCCATGCCGTCACGCCCTTGCGTAACACCATCACACATTGCAGGAACGCCACCCGCTACCTGAGCGGTTGCGTCAAACTTGGTTGCAATGCTTTTGATTACGTCTGGGTAATCTTTGTAAGGTACATGCGCAGATAGCATGTCGTTGTATGAATTGATAATAGCTAAGTTTGGCACTTCATCTGCTTTTAAGCGCGCTTTATCGTCGCTACTACAAGCTGCCATTACGTGGGCAATGTTGCCACAACCTAATCCCGCACGAACTCTTGTTTGTTTTTTTGCATGCGAAATACGATCTAAATAATCTTGACGGGTTTGCTTACTGCGTTCAATAACGCGTTGGGTAACTTCTTGAATTCGAGGATGTAACATAATTAACTCATCTCTATTAGTTAGAGGATAAAGGCTCAGTAGCAATTACAGACTCCACGTAAATAACTGTACTGAGCATCTTTGATTGACCCGTTCAAAGGTACGATATCAGGGAGCCTCTCACAACAAACCTGACACCGGTGTCACTGTATTAACTCATAGCTATGACACCGGTGTCAACCCTGACCGCTAAAATTAATTTAACTTTTTATCATGACCAATTAATGAACACTTAAATTCTTGTGTACATACAGACTTTTATCAAGCTACGGGCAAAAAAAAGCCTGAATAAGCGTCACTCTTATTCAGGCTACTGTGAAAAAGTATTTTATTGGTTTACGCGAGCTGTTGATTCACGCGTTATTAAACGCGATTCAAGCGTAATTTGAAAAGGCTGTTCTTGAGGCTCTGTAATGTGATTAATTAATTGAGTAACAGCAAGCTTTGTCATCTCTTCTACTGGTTGGGCTATGGTTGTTAACCCTGGCCATATGTGGCGTGCAATAGGTGCATTATCAAAACCAGCTATAGATATGTCGTCAGGTACACGCAATTGCCTTTGTGTTGCAAGTTTAAGTACTGCAGCTGCCATGTAATCGTTCGATGCAAATACAGCCGTAGGCCGTGGCGACAAGTCTAAAATACTGCGGGCGCTGTCTACACCCGAGTGGTAACTAAAGTTACCCTCTTCAACTAATCGCTCGTCAAACTCAATATTATGATCGGCTAATGCACGCCTGTACCCTTTAAAGCGCTGCTGTGTTGCACTGTGGTCAGGGTGACCTTTAATAAATGCAATTGACTTGTGACCAAGGCTGATTAAATGTTCTGTAATTTCAAATGCGCCCTGCTCGTCGTTACTACGAACAGAAATAGATTCATCTTGTAAAATTGCGGACGCTACTCTAGCAAACGGGACTTTTTTGGCTGTTAAAAACTCAACCAACTCAGGAAAATCACCAAAAGGTGGCGTAAGTACAATACCATCTAAACGAGATGTTTGAAGTAACTGCTCAACATTGCTAATTAAAGCCTCGCCTCTGCATTCGCATGGATGAATTAGCAAGTTGTAATTGTTTTCTTGGCAAGCGGCTAAAGCCCCTGTTTGAACACGGGTTATGTAGCTTTTACTTGGGTTGTCGTATAAGCAACCAATAATAAAACTTCGATTTTGTGCTAATCCGCGCGCTATAGGGTTTGGCGTGTAATCCAACTCTTTAAATACAGCGAGTACTTTTTCGCGAGTGGCTGCACTGACGTTGGGCTCGTTATTTAGAACCCGCGATACTGTCTTTTTAGATACGCCAGCATGGCTTGCTACGCTGTTGATTGTTACTTTTTTCATCACTCTATTTTCCACATGCAATCAACAAAAAACTAATTGGCGTTGTGCAAACACGCCGCTGCGCCAATTAAAGGTATGTTGTCTTGTGTCACTAATGTAACAGGTATTTGCCCTGTGTATTGCGACATAATCCCTTTTTGCGAAAAGCGTTCAACAAAACGGCTTTCAAGTAATCGAGCTTGCATACGCGGTAATATTCCACCACCTATAAATAGGCCACCCAATGCGCCATAAGCTAGTGATAAATCGCCTGCTACGCTGCCAATCCAATCACAAAATTGATTCAGGGTTGCATCGCACACATCACATTCGCCACTATTTGCTAAGCTGCTAATTTGTGCAGCATCAAGATTTTTAGGCGACTGCCCTTTAACTGCAGCCATTGCTTTATATAGATGGGTAATACCAGGGCCTGAAAAAACGGTTTCGACAGACACGTGTTGATGCTCTTTTTTTAGTTCTTGAATTAACAAGGCATCAAGCTCTGTTACCGCTGCAAGCGATATGTGCCCACCTTCCGAACTTAAAACAGAAGTAGAGTGAGATGTTCTGACTAAACAAGCCGCACCAAAGCCAGTTCCGGGCCCCATTACACCAATATTTGCATTGTCATCAGCTTGACCTGCTTTTATAACAACATTTTGAGATGGGCTTAAGTAAGGTGCAGCGTAAGCAAAAGCAGCAAAATCATTAATAACATCAAGCTCTTTTAACTCAAAATGAGCCTTAAAATCGTTAACACTAAAGTGCCATCCTAAATTTGTTAAATGTACTTGCCCTGCTTTTATAGGGCCAGCAACTGCCAAACATGCGCGTTTTGGTACAATATGTGGTACGGTTGATAAGTAATGTTCGAGTGCTTTTTCAAGTGAGCCAAAATTAGCACTAGGAAACGTATTATTATGCTCAATTGCAAATTGATTTGTTGTGTCATCAAACGATGTAATTAAAGCAAAACGAGCATTAGTGCCACCAACATCGGCAACTAAAATAGGATCAAATTGGGTAGAAGAGTTTAGGCTCATGGTGTTATCTCTTTTGTTTAAGCAATCAGTGCTTTTTGTTCTACAATAGTAAACCATTGGTGTAATTGCTTTAGGCTATCACCCTAAAGCGGCTATCAGAGAAAAAATGCTGCCTGTAGCAATTACAAACAGCCAATTCGTTTTGACAACAAAATGATAAAACACAAATATTATGACACCGGTGTCACAGTCAAATCAATAAATAATTTACATTAAACACAAAAAGCTTGAAATATTTAATTAATAAACGAAAATGGCACTATTGTGTATTACATTAACTAAGTTGTGATAATGAAAGGTAAAGCTACATCATTTGATATTGCCCACTATGCAGGGGTATCTCAATCAACTGTATCTCGCGCTTTACGAAATAGCCCGCTTGTTAACGAAGAAACACGTAAACGTGTTCATGACATTGCAAAAAAACTTAATTACAAGGTCGACAAAAACGCAAGCAACTTGCGCACGCAACAAAGCAGCACACTCGCACTTTTATTATTTGAAGACCCCACCTCAGACGAATCACAAATTAACCCGTTCTTTTTATCTATGCTCGGCAGTATTACACGTGCGTGTGCAAAAGAAGGCTACGATTTATTAGTATCGT
Organism: Pseudoalteromonas sp. APM04; assembly: GCF_022809815.1. NCBI lineage: Bacteria > Pseudomonadati > Pseudomonadota > Gammaproteobacteria > Alteromonadales > Pseudoalteromonadaceae > Pseudoalteromonas > Pseudoalteromonas sp. APM04. Next base: position 1,566,229 of record NZ_CP094441.1, on the reverse strand, counting down.
TTCAATCAGCCAGTGCAGATTGGCAAGCCGATTACGAAGATAGCCACAGAGCCGATGGCATTATTTTGCTTGGTTATGGCGATTACATTGATTTTCAGCCTAAATTTAAAACACTGCTTGAGCAAAACACTAAATTTGTATGTTGGGGGGCAACGGTAGATAACAGACCTGATTTAACCGTGTGCTGTGACAATTACGGTGGTGGTAAACAAGCTGCGGCTCATTTTATAGCTCACAACAGACAAGATTGTGCATTTATTGGCGATGCTTCTGACCACAGTCCGGAATTTTTTGCTCGTTTTCAAGGGTTTAAGGACGAGTTAGAAGCTAACAACATCGCAATAAATGAACGTAAAATGGCTAACGCTATTTCAACGGAAGAATCGGGCTATCATGCAACTCGCTCGCTCATTGCCAATAATATTAAATTTAATGCCTTGTTTGCAGCAAGCGACTTAATTGCAATTGGTGCTATCAGAGCACTCAAAGAAGCAAATATTAATGTCCCTAAAGATGTCGCTGTAGTCGGGTTTGATAACATAGCTATAGCCAGTTTTGTAAACCCACCACTGACAACCATAGAGCAGAATACAACTCTTGCAGGGCAAATGCTCGTTGAAAATTTACTCAAACTAATCAGAGAAGAAGATGTGCAAAGCACCCTTTTACCCCCTGTGTTAATTGCTCGCGGATCGAGTTAAATATTTAAAAATTGATATAGCCAGACTTAAATATAACTTGGCTTGAACATAAAAAAACCACGCTGTATGAAGTGACCCCAATAAGTTGGACTCATTTCTAAGCGGCAACCAAGGCCTGATTTCGATATTGTATCGGACTCAGGCCTTTTAGTTTTAGCTTAATGCGTTCGTTGTTGTAATAATCGATGTATTCTTTGATGTTTTCAATGAGTTTATTTGCGTCCTTGAACGTCTCATTGTGATACATCTCAGTTTTTAATATGCCGAAGAAGTTTTCTGCAACGGCATTGTCTAAGCAGTTTCCTTTTCGAGACATACTTTGAATTAGCCCATGCTTTTTCAGGTGTTGTTGATATCGTTTATTTTGATATTGCCAACCTTGGTCTGAGTGGATGAGTGGTCTCTCATGCTTCAACAGCTTTGCTGTTGCGGCTTTAAGCATGTCAGTCACGAGTGGTAGCGTGACAGATGTCCTTACCTCATAGCTGACCACTTCTTGGTTAAATAGGTCTATTACCGGTGACAGGTATACCTTTTCTCCATTGACTTTAAATTCAGTGACATCGGTCACCCATTTTTGATTGGGCTTCTTTGCCGTAAATTCACGTTTGAGAACATTTTCAGCGATTCTACCGACTTCACCTTTGTAAGAGGTGTAGCGTTTAGGTCTGACTTTTGATTTCAAGCCAAGTTCGCCCATCAAGCGTTGCACGCGCTTATGATTAACCATCAAACCCATTGCTCTTAGCGTGCAAGTTACCCTACGGTAGCCGTATCGTCCTTTGTGCTTGTGATAGATATCACGTATTCTTTCGCATAAGTCAGTGTTGGAACAGGGCTGAACCAGTGTATTACGATGGTAATAATACACACTCTTGGGAAGCCCTGTGACCTTTAATAAGTGTTGTAAGCTGTATTTTGCCTTGAGCTCTTCGACAACTATCTTTTTGTCTTTGCTTTTTTCTTTCTGGCCTGAGCCAAGGCTTCTAACTTTTTTAAGACTGCGTTCTCTGCACGTAGATAATCCAATTCTTCCCTGAGCTCTTTTTCAGACATGTCTGCTGATGGTTTAGGAGTTGAAGAATGATTCGTCACGCAAGGCCTACCTTTTTTCTGTGGTTTTAGTCGGGTTATCCCCCCGTGAGCATAAAGCTTTTGCCATTGAAATAAAATACCTGGGGATGATAAGTCGAAATAGGCGCTAGTATAACCCAAAGACCAATCATTAATTTCCATCGTCTCGAGCACATGAATTTTGAACTCGCCTGAATAAGGTAACTGTTTATGGATAAAACTCTTTGACCCATTAAGCAGGTAGACCTGAAACCAATAACGAATAAGCCGAGCGCTAATATTGTACTTCTACTTAATGCTTCAGAGTTTTCCTGCTCAGCAAGTTGTGCGAGCTTTAACTTAAATATTCTTTTGTGCTTGGACATAAAAAGACCCCCAGTAATTGGATTGTCCAACTATTGGGGGTCACTTCAGTAAGCGTGGCTTTTTATTTACTAAGTCACTAAATTTACTTTAGTGCTATCTCAACAACTGGGTAATGATCCCATACTTGTTTATCGCTTAGTGAGCGTACTAGTTTCACGTACTCAGCATGAGTCCATGCTAATGGGGTTGCTGAATTAGTACCTTCGCCTAGTTCATACCCCGCTTTGTTGACACCTACACCATCCCATACTTGCTCAGGCAGCATCATGCCTTCATTCGCAAACTGTTCTAAGCCTTTTACGTAACTATTTCTAATATCAGCCTGCTTAGCATCATTAAATGTTTTGGTAGCGTTGGCTGCCGCTATTTCGTAATGGCCGCGTTCACCAGTGAAAAATGGCCATACACGACCACGTTGCCCTGGTGTGTTTCCACCACCTTCTGCGTAATTAGTGCCTGTTACCTCATCTTCGCCGTAGCCATCATTACCATATCGACGATAACCTGCAAAGGTGCCGCTACCGTCTTCAAAACTAAAGCTATATTTTACCTGTAGATTATCTTCAAGCGTTTCATCGTCGTATTCAGGCAGTGTTTTAACAATACTTTCGTCGATTGCACCGCGAACGCCATAGCGTACTAGCTCTAAAAAACCACCATCTAATATTTGCTTTTTATTAAACCCTTCACGGCCATTATTGGCGTTAATTTTAGTGTTTGAATTGGCGTCAGTATCCTGACCAATGCGAATAAAGTACTCACCATCAGTACTTTCACCTTTTAAATTACCCTTTGTAGTAAACATTTGCGATTCTATTTCGCTGTTATACTTTTTAGCCGTTTCTAAATAACGTTTTGCGTTTTTATCGTCACCGCTAAGTGTTGCTATATCGCTTGCTGTTATCAGCCCTGCAACAATTGCGGCAGTAGTAGAAGGAGAATACCCCTCTTGCTCTTCCCAGCGCTCCTGCTGTGTTGCAGGTGGAGTGATCTGCGTGTCGTTCCATAAAATTTTAGCAAGGCCTCCATCAACTAAAAAGTCAGCTGCAGGTTTTAACATTTTGCCGTACCAAGTTTTTAGCTCTTCATCGCTAAGTACATTAGCTTGGTGAAGTTTCCAAGCAAGCATAATAGGCATGGCTGTTTGGTCAAGCTGGACACCCACCCATTCAAGTTCGCCATCAACATGTGTTTTTTGTAAAAACCAGCCTGTATCACCATTGTTACCCGGTGTACTGCTGTTAACTTGTACTTTTTCAAGGTATTCGAATGCTGTTTTAGCTGTAGCGGTATCGCCGAGCGCCATAAAAGCCATAGCTACTTGATAAAAATCGCGTACCCATACTGCTTTATAACCGGTAGAGCCTTCTTTAGCCGATACAGTTTCACCCCATGGGTTTGACAGTGACGCAATAAGCGCACCCGCGTGTGTTTTATCTTCTTGTGCTTTTAATACCATGGCACTGGTGTATAAAAGTTTGCCGTTATCGGCAGTTTGTTCAGTCATTGTATTTAGTGGTTTAAGGCTTTGTAGGTAATCTTGCCAACCTAGCGCGTCGCCTTTACCGTTGTAGTGATCGAGTACGGCTTGGTAACCCTTAGCCAAACTTTGTTCGCCTTGCTGAATACTTTGCTGCTGGGTTTTTCCAAAGCTTAACGCTAAATCAAATGTGGTGTTGTTACTAATATCACCGAGTTCTGCAAGCATGTTTACATTACCTGAAACTTCACCGGTATTTGTATACTGATTATTAATTGCTTGCGTTGTTTTAAGTGCATTAATACCATCACTTTCACCTGTAAATCCTACTGTTTTAGCTTTAAAAGGTGAACTTGATTGTAATGTTAAATAGTTATCGCCTTCCCATGCGACGAGTCCTTGTTCTGTTGTTTTAGCAAAGTCACCTAACCCGTTATTGTTAATGTACGGGTTAACGTTAACGTAGGCTTTTAGACCCTCTAATTGAGTATTAAACACACTTCGTACAAATAATGTTTGTGTATCTGGATCGGTAAATATGTGCTTTTCTAAGCTAAAGCGGCCTTGCTTATCGGTACTTGTTACCTTATAAGCAAGCGAAAGCGGTCTGCCTTGCTCATCTTTGTATAAGTAATCAATGGTTACATCTAAGTCATCAGCCTCGGTTACAGTAAAGTCTTTACCGGTAACAATAAATTGCATGTCTTTTATTTGCGCTTGGTGAATAAGCCCAAACATGGTTTCGGTGATCATTCCTTTAGCAATAGAAAACCATACTTTAGACACACTGCCTGTTGCGGCTGTATCGCTGTACTGTCCTTTTTTATATTCTTCAAACGATGTGCCAATACCTGTTTTGCCTGCATAAGCCCAAAATGGCTCTACCCCTGGGGCGCCTGGTGCCGATGTAACTTGTGCTGTAGTACTTTCATTAGTTGTGTTTTGTGCGCCACAAGCTGTTAAACCTAAGGCTAAAAGTGAGGCGGTTATAAGGTTGTATTTTTTCATTGTGTGTCCTTAATTAGAATTTTTAACGCGCATTACGGCTACAGCGGCAACCACAAATGAGGCTGCACCAATTAATAGGGCGTAAATAGGCTGGTTAGAAAATGCATGGCGTAAAATAAGCCCTAAAATGCTAGCGGCGAGTAACTGCGGTATTACAATAAAGAAGTTAAAAATGCCCATATAAACGCCCATTTTATTACTTGGTAAGGCGTTACTTAACATGGCATAAGGCAGCGATAAAATAGACGCCCACGCAAACCCTACGCCTATCATTGGAATAATTAGCATTTTTGGGTCTTGTATAAACATAAAGCTTGCAAGGCCTAATGCGCCTAGCAATAAATTAAAACAATGTGCACCTTTTAAACCCATTTTTTTTACTAAAAACGGAATACACATAGCTGCAATTGCGGCAAAGCCATTGTAGGCTGCAAATAAAATACCCACCCAGTCTGCGCCATCGTTAAATGCTTTAGAGGTTGCATCGCTACTGCCATAGTGAAAACTTGTTACCGCGGAAGTGGTATAAATCCACATAGCAAATAAAGTAAACCAGCTAAAAAACTGTACCCATGCAAGCTGCTTCATAGCCTCTGGCATTGTAAAAACATCTTGTACTACCTGGTAAAAGCCACCTTGTGTTTTGTTGGCGCTTTTAAGCGCGGCTGCAATCCACTGCACAATACCAAACGCCAATAACCCACCAGCAAGTAGGTATAATTCTTTTTCAAGGGATAAGCCCATGACTAATGCAAGAGTTGCTAAACCCAGTACCACAAAAATAATGGCACCTTTATTAAAGTTAATATCAGCAATAATTGCAGTCGTAGATTTTGCTGTTTGCTGTTCAAATTTAGCAAGTTGTTCTGGGCTATATTCCTTCGTGCGTGCCACAGTCCATAAAACAGCAACTAATAAAACCACCCCACCCCAGTAAAATGAATATTTAACCGACTCGGGAATTTGCCCAGCCGCTGCAGTATTACTGACATCAAACCAGTTGGTCATCATCCATGGTAGCGCCGAGGCTAACACCGCACCAATACCAATAAAAAAGCTTTGTAAACCGTAACCTGTCGCGCGTTGTTTCTCTGGCAGGTTATCACCAACAAGCGCTCTAAACGGTTCCATTGTCACGTTGATTGAGGCATCCATGATCCATAACATACCCGCAGCAATCCAAAGTGTTGGCGAGTGCGGCATAATAAACAACGAAAGTGTTGTTAACACAGCGCCCACAAAGAAAAACGGACGACGACGGCCAAAGCGCCCCCACGTTTTATCGCTCCAGTAACCAATAATAGGTTGTACTATTAGGCCTGTAAGCGGCGCTGCAACCCATAAAATAGGAATATCATCAACTTGTGCGCCTAATGTTTGAAATATTCGGCTTACATTGCCGTTTTGCAGAGCAAAACCAAACTGTATGCCTAAAAAGCCAAAGCACATGTTCCATATTTGCCAAAAACTTAAATTTGGCTTATCGGTATTATTATTTTGATTATTCATTATTAGCCTTATTTGTTAATACTGCGCTGCTAAATGCATCAAGTGTCAGGTTAAATTTGGCGCCTTGTGAGTGTGTTTTAAGTTCCACTTGGTGTTGCTCAAGTAAATCAACAATTAGTGAGCTTCCTCCCAGTTTTGTTACTTGCTCCTGAGATAAATCAACGGAGATACTCTGTGTTTGCTCACTGAAGTTACTTAGTACCAAAATTGTTTGCTGCCCTAGCGTTCGGCTAAACCCAACAATACGATCGCTACCTGTAAGGTTAAGCTTTTGCATATCGCCGCCTACAACAGCAGGTAAGCTATTTAAAGCCATAATTGCTTTATAGTAGTCACGCAAAGCAGCTTGTTTGTTAGTGAGTTTCGCTCCATCAAACTTACCGTTATTCATCCATGCTTGATGAGCGGGTACGCCTATGTAATCAAAAATACTAGTGCGAGTAGGCGATCCAAAGCCGGCATTTTCAGATCCATCCTCACCAACATCTTGGCCAAAGTATAATAAGCTTGGTGCACGACTAATTAAGTTAGAAACCACCATGGCGGGTTTACCCCAAACTGCATTTCCTGCAAAGTCAGGGCTAGCAATACGTTGCTCGTCGTGATTTTCTAAAAAGTGCAACATGTGTTGCTCTATGTCTGCAACGGTTTTATGCGCATCAAAAATAGTGTTTGCTGGCTGCTTGCTTTGCATAATGGCCTTTAACGTATCGTAAAAGCCCACTTTGTCGTAAAGAAAATCCATTTTTCCTTGGTGAATATAGGCGCGATACATTTTTGGGTTGTAAACTTCAGCCAGTAAAAAGGCATCTGGCTTTTGCATTTTTATTGATGAATTCAAAAAACTCCAAAATTCGACCGGTACCATTTCGGCCATATCATATCTAAAGCCATCAACCCCTTTATCGAGCCAAAACAATGCAATATCTCTAAATTTATACCAGCTATTAGGGAGCTCTTTACCCTGCCAAAACGCATAATGAACACGGTAATCTTTCGTTGCTATGTTTTTTGGTAGTGTTGGAAAGTCGTAACTGCCGTCTGGTTTAACACCGTAATTCACTTTTACGGTTTCGTACCAATCGTTTATGTCAGGTTTTGGCGCTCGTGCACCATTACCAGTCCATTTTGCTGGGTTTTCATCAAAAAAGCCGTCCGCAAGTGGATGAGCATTGCCACCTAGGACTTGGTAATTAACATCTGTAGGTACTTGAAAAGACTTTCCTGGTACATAGTAAAAATTATTATTTTTATCGTACACTTTACTGGTGTCATCTTGCTCACCAAAGTCTTTAACACCTTTAGGTTTACCTAGCGATTCATAATTACGTGCCACATGGTTAGGCACTATATCAATAATGACTTTCATGCCATGGCTATGTGTACGTTCAATAAGCTGGGTAAACTCTCCCATGCGGTTTGTTACATTAACAGCTAAATCGGGGTTAACATCGTAGTAATCTTTAATCGCATACGGTGAGCCTGCGCGACCTTTTATTACATCAGGGTCATCTTTTGAAATACCGTAGTCGGTATAATCGCCCACTAACGCGTGGTGTAACACACCGGTATACCAAACGTGCGTGGTACCTAGCTCTTTAATGCCTTTTAGGGCTGCGTCGTTAAAGTCGGCAAATTTACCTACACCGTTTTGCTCTTTCGTGCCCCATGGCACATTGGCTGTCTCGGTATTACCAAACAAACGGGTAAAAACTTGATACACAACTGGCTTGGTAAGCTCATTTTGCGTATGTGCAGGTGTTTGCTGTTGTTCAGGTTTATTATTTTCTGAACACCCTGTAGCAATAAGTGCACTACACAGCACTGCGGGTATATAAACTGATTTTTTCATTGTGTGTCTTTTTTTGTCAGTATTGTTATTAACAATATACTAAAGATTACTGCAGCAACCATACAGTTGCTGCATACGTATTCAGGTCACTATTGTGGCTTATTGATAACTAATACAGTTGCGCTCATAGCTGGTAGTTCAATGGTTTTGCCAAGCTTTTGTGTTTTTTGAGTAAATAAATTAAATGCTGTTGTGCGGTTAGGCATCACCTCTTGCATATACTCAATATTTTTTTGTAGTGCCTGTGTATTTTTATTCATAAATACCAACACAGTTTGCTCATCGCCAATACGTGCATAACTATAAACCCCTTGTTGAGGCGTAAAGTGTACAAGTTTACCTTTATCTAGTGCTGAGCTGTTTTTTCTAAAGTTAAGCAGCGTACTGATGGTGTTATGCATCTCTTTTTGCTGTTTTGTTAATCCCTCTTTGGTAAAGGCGTTACGTGTTTGCCCATCAAACCCTCCAGGAAAATCAATTCTAATATCGCCATGGTCTTTACTTGGGGTGTTATCTAAAAGTACTTCCGTACCGTAATACATTTGCGGTATGCCACGCGTGGTTAAAAACAAGGTCATCGCCATTTTTGTTTTGGCTACATCTTGACCAAGCTCAGTGTAAACACGGCTCATATCGTGGTTATCGGCAAACACCATAATGTTATTTGTATCAGGGTATAAAAAGTCATTAGCTAACGATTCATATACTTTAACCCAACCCGTGTTCCAACTTTCATCTTCATTTAGCGCTTGAATTACCGACTCTTGCAACGAAAAGTCCATCACGCTTGGTAAGCTTGATGTATAGCCATCTTGGTTATGCTTGCCACGTTGCCAGTAAGAAGCAATAGCAGGGTTAGACGTCCACTCTTCTCCAACAATATTAAAGTCTGGATACTCTTGCATAATGGCTTTTGTCCAATCACTCAAAAATGCTTTATCTGAGTAAGAGTAGGTATCAACGCGTATGCCGCTTAAATCGGCGTATTCTATCCACCAAATCGCATTTTGAATTAAGTATTCACTTAACAGTGGTTGGCGCTGATTTAAATCAGGCATGGTTTCTACAAACCAACCATCGTTAAACTGGCGCTTGTCGTACTCACTGGCGTGTGGGTCTTGTATGGTTTGGCGCGCATGGCTGGTGGCATTCTTGCCTTTATTAAACTCACCATTAAAGTTAATCCAATCTTTAGTTGGCTTATCTTTAACCCAAGTATGCTCAGAGCCAAAATGGTTAAGAACCATATCCATTACAAGGCCTATACCCTGCTCTTTTGCTTTTACAGATAACGTTTTGTATAACTGGTTTGAGCCCATTCGTGGGTCAACCTTATAAAAGTCTGTAATTGCATATCCATGATAAGAATAATTAGGCATGTTGTTTTCAAGCACAGGCGTTAGCCAAAGCTGTGTTACGCCTAAGTCGTTTAAATAGGGAAGCGCGTTTATAACGCCTTGAATATCACCACCGTGGCGCCCACCCTTTATACTCGGGCTTGCTGCTTCTAACATGCTTGGGACGGTATCGTTTTCTTTATCACCATTAGCAAAGCGATCGGGGTTAATTAAATAAAGCGTATCGGCTGATGTAAACCCTTTACGCTGAGCGCTGTTTTTATCTCGATCAAGAAGTGGGAACTCAAAGTTATTGCTCGTTTCGCTGCTATTAAACTTAAGCGTTCCGGCTTTAGCGGCGTCGGTAATAGTAATATTTAAAAATACATAATTTGGATTATCGGTACGGGTTACTTTATTTAACTTAACGCCGTTGTATTTAGCTAATTTAATGTGCTCGTTTGCAATGTTTTGCTCATGAACCATGATGGTAATCGTGTTTTTGTTCATGCCAACCCACCAATTAGCTGGCTCAACGTCAAGTGCGTAGCTAATGGTTGGTAAAGTACAGGCACTTACAAGTAAAAGCTTTTTTAAAAGTTGCATCATCAGGCCTTTTTAATTTTTGCTAAAAAATCTTTATGAGTGGGTAATTGATCTACCGTTGAGGTAATAAGCGTTTTTAGTGTTGAGAATAAATCGTTTAGTTGTTCACTACTGAGTGAGTCAACGATGTTGTTATAATCCTCGGGAATAAGACCTTGTCCAATACACACCTGCTGCCAAGCCACTTCTGCAAATAGCTCGTCGTTTTCGCGCACTACCTTGCCTGTTTGCCTAAATAAATCTATTTTATGAGCTAACGATTGAGGTATATCCATTTGCTTACATTGGCGCCAAAATGGCGAGTCTTCTCGTTCGGTTAATTTGTAATGCAAAATAATGAAGTCGCGAATATGTTCTATTTCAGTAACACTTTGCTTATTAAATTCAGTAACAAGCGCATCACTAATGCCATTATGAGGAAATAACTTAATTAAACGTATAACCGCACTTTGAATTAAATGAATACTGGTAGACTCAAGCGGCTCTAAAAACCCACTTGAAAGCCCCACTGCTACCACATTTTTATGCCATTGCTTTAAGCGTCGCCCAGTTTTAAATTTTATTAAGCGAGGATCTGTTGTAGGTTCACCCGGTAAGTTATTAAGTAAAAGAGCAGTCGCGCCCTCGTCAGATAAATATCGACTGCAGTAAACAAGCCCGTTTCCTGTTCTATTTTGCAACGGTATTTGCCACTGCCAGCCTGCGTTATGTGCAATAGAACGCGTATAAGGCCTTAATTCGTCACTTCCTGTTGATTGCACTGCTACGGCGCTATCGCATGGTAAATAATGCGACCAATCAACAAAGCCTGTATTAAGCGTTTGCTCAATTAAAAGTGCACGTTGCCCCGTACAATCTATAAATAAATCCCCCTCTATTTGGCTATTATTATCAAGCGTTAGACTGTTAATTTGGCCTGTATTTGGGCACTGAGTAACACGCTCTATTTTTGCATCGATGTGTTTTACACCGCGTGATAATGCCAGTTTTTTAAGGTACTCAGCATATAAGGTCGCATCAAAATGAAAAGCGTAACTTATCCCAGGTAGCTGTGTATTAGGAATAGCGCTTAGTGGTGCAAACTTGTGCTTTTTAGCTGCTTGGTAATTAAGTGAAAAATCCCATAAAGAATCCTCACTACCACTAATTTGCCCTTTTACCCAAAAGTTATAAAAGTCACAAAACGGAAAGTCTTTACCAAACGAGCCAAACGCATGCATGTAACTATGTGATGGTGTTTTCCAGTTTTCGAACTCAATGCCAAGTTTTATAGAGGCATTAGTAGCATTTATAAAGTCTTGTTCATTAATACCTAACGCATTGTTGAGCTGAATAATAGGCGGAATGGTCGCTTCACCAACGCCAATAGTACCAATACTGCTGGATTCTATAAGGGTAATGTTAATTACTTTACCTAACACTTTATTAAGTAGCGCTGCGGCTATCCAACCAGCGGTCCCACCGCCCGCAATAACAACGTTTTTTATTAGTTTCATAGTATTGCCCACTTGTACAAGCCAAAGCTTTGTTAAGTTTGATAAAATTTAGATAAAGTAGCTATAAAAAAGCCCTTGTAAAATAAATTACAAGGGCTTCTACACACAACGTTTATTATAGCTTGTAACTAAAGCCCAATAAGAACGTGCGACCATAATCTTGGTAGTCACGTACTTGTAGCGCGTTATCGCCACTTAAAGTGGTAAACGGTTCTTCAGTAATATTTTGTACTTGGAAGGTTACATTTAAGCCATCTAAGCTATCAACACCTGCTTCGCCAAAATCAAAGCCCAATTGTGCATCCCAAATTGTTTCACCTTTAATGTCAACTTGAGTTGCAGCAAGACCTAATCCATTTACATTACCTTTAAAGTCACTACGTTTACGCATACTTGTACGCGCTTGGAAGCCATTACGCTCGTAGTAAACAGTCAAGCTATCAATTTGGTCAGATAGGCCAACAAGTTCATACTCATTCCCATTTTGATCTTCAACGTCTTGTTCAATTCCTGTATGGCTTGCAATTAAACCAAAACCATCAAGTGAAGAATGAAATACGTTAAACGGTAGCGCAAGAGAAAGCTCGTAACCCCATAGGTCACCGCCGCCGCCATTTACTTTACCATTACCAGTACCTGAAGAAGTTGCTGGTATTTCACCCGTTGCAGGATTAGCTACGCCAGACATATCGACTGCGTAAGTACCATCAAATATCCACTGGTTGATATCTTTATAGAAAACCGCTGCAGAGAAGTAACCTTCTGCATTAAAGTAATTTTCGTAGCTGATATCAAAGCCTGTCGCTTCTTTTGGCTCTAGTTTAGGGTTACCACCTGAAATACTCCAAAAGTTACCATTATCATCTGGTTGTTGCCCGTATGATGCATTGATTGACGCATTCATATCGTTTAATAATGCGCGTGAAATAGTTTTAGCCGCACCAAAACGTAACGTTTGTTCTTCGTCGATTGCAAACGACAAGTTAATGCTTGGTAAAACGTGGCTGTAGTCGTGACTTACGTCTGTTGGTGTAACAACTACAAGACCGTCTACTGTGTTAGCAGCTGAACCCTGTGAAGACTGTTCAGTTTTAACATAGCGAACGCCCACATTACCTGTTACCGGAATTGATCCAATTTCTGCGTTAATATCAGCTTGAACAAAGAAGGCAGTTACTTTTTCTTGGACTGTCCACGACTGTGTTTTATGTTTTTGGTCTGTAAGGCTTTCTTGAAGTAAATCATAGTAACCATCGTTTATTAGGGCACGAGTATCGTAGGCAATCATATCGCCCATACCAATGAAGTCTAAGCTAGCTGAACCTAAACGGTACTGCTCTGGAACCGAAACCATACCTGGGTTAGATAGAGAAAAATCTTTAAGTGTTAAAAAATAACCTTCAGATAACTTTGATTTTTCACGGTCACGATAAGACATACCAAATTTAAAAGCATTAACGTATTCGTTGTCTAGAATTTTAGTTGCAGCAAGTTTTAACGTGGTTAGTTCATCATTCACTTCTGGCGCATTGATGAAACCATCTTGTGCTGTATTTTGAAATGGTGTGTCAGTTAAACCATATTTGTCATTAAGGGCTTTACTTCCACCCCACGATAACGGGCCACCTAATTGAATTAGGTTATAGTCACTGTAATCTAGCTCATGAGAAAATTGTGCACCTGTATTACCACCATCAAGCATATAACCAATGTTGTCAGCAACACCATTAGCATCACCTCGACCTGTGCCTGAATAACTTTCAATGCTCCATAGCTGACGTTCAACCTCAGAGCGGCTAATATCAAACTCTGTGCTCCAACTGTCGTTAATATCGTATTTTGCATTAAAACCAAACTGCGTTAATTCAGCTTTTCGTTCTTGATGATCGTTACGAACAACAACACGCTGACCTTCTGTCACAGCACTTGTGATAAATCCAGTTTCAGCATCAACTGTTGTTGAATCTGAGCTAATTGAACCTTGACCCCATGCAAATGGAATTTCGATACCGCGCAAAATTTGTTCATCTGAAAAGTCGATATAAAGCGCATCAAACGTCATATTTAATTTATCAGTCGGTGCAGCTTCTAATACAAGCATTGCTGAATCACGCTCAAGCGTTGAAGAACGTACGTATGGTTTTGCACCACCTAAAATAGAATATGATTGACCATCTTCAGTAGTAAACTCTGGGTAACCCCATGAGTTCCAACGCTTTTCTTGGTTTGGTGAACTCATTGTGTTTAGAGCAAACGCAACGCCAATGGTGTCATCTGCGAATTGGTCAATGTATGAAACCGTACCGCGGTAACCTTGATCATCACCGTCTGGATTAAGCTTACCAAAACCAGTTTGCTCAAGTTGACCATTAAACATGATTACACGTTCACCTTTACTTAAAGGTTTAACGGTTTGCATGTCGATAACACCTGCGATGCCTTCAGCTTCGATACTCGCACTTGGTGTTTTATAAACAGTTACGCCGCTCATTATTTCAGATGGGTAAAGGTCGAACTCAACGCCACGGTTATCACCAATTGATACTTGCTCACGACCATTAAATGTAGTGGCACTCTCGTTTTCGCTAAAGCCACGTACACTCACTCGGCTTGCACGACCGTCTAGGCGCTGTGCTGTTAAGCCAGGTAAACGAGCGATAGACTCAGCAATCGACGAATCAGGTAACTTACCGATATCTTCTGCAGAGATAGACTCAACGACTTCTGGTGAAAAACGTTTAGTGTTGATTGATTCTACAATACTGCCACGAAAACCTTTAACTTCGATAACTTCTACGTCATCATTTTTTAATTGTTTTTCTTCCGCTGCAGTTGCTGCAAAACTAGTGATGCCAGCAGCAGCTAACGCCAGAGTTAATATACTTGGTTTGAACATAGACATGATGTTTTCCCGTTACCCATATTGTGATACCCGCTCAATTGTTTAGTGATAGTAAACCGAGGGGAGCTTATTTTGTTGTCAGGATGGATATTAACGCTTGGTTTATTTTATTAACAAGTTTATGCATACGTATTCAAGCCTTATAAAACCAACATAAATTAACATAAACTTCACACAAAACTTAGTAACACACTGTTTTAAATGACATTTATTGGTGCAACAAATTTTATCCGAATATTACAATTATGCAAAATAGCCTAATGATTTAAACCTGCTTTAACAGCTTGTAATTATTAAGAAATAAATTAGATCCATACACCATTGGCTAAATTTAACTAATAAATATCAATGTGAAATTGGTAAGACCATTTCATGCAATCACTATTACAGTGCAATCCAGCAAAAATATGCACTTGCGAGGTGCTATGCCGTGTTACTTTTTAATTACATGCAATTGGTAAACAGATTCAATTTAATGGCAACGCTTCCTTAAAACTAAATAGACGCTTTTTGAAGTCACTCAAACATGCTTATTTTTGTGCATACGTATGCAGTCTTTTTACAGTATCTCGGCCTTCACGTATGCTTTTTGCAAATAACGTGATTTACCATAATCACATATAAGAATTTAAAAAACTGTTTGGAATGACGGAGAAAAGCATGGCCCAAAAGCAGTGGTATAAAGGTGCGGTTATTTATCAAGTTTACCCGCGTAGCTTTCAAGATAGCAACAACGACGGTATTGGTGATTTAAGAGGAATAATTAATCGTATTGATTATATTAAAAGCTTAGGTGTTGATGCTATTTGGATTTCGCCATTTTTTAAATCTCCTATGAAAGATTTTGGTTACGATATTAGTGACTACCGTGATATTGACCCTTTATTTGGCAATTTAAACGACTTCGACGAGCTTATTGATCAAGCACACGACCGCGATATTAAAATTATTATCGACCAGGTGTTAAGCCACACGTCAGATCAACATCAATGGTTTTTAGACAGCCGTGAAAATCAAAGTAACGACAAAGCCGACTGGTATGTGTGGGCTGACTCTAAAGAAGACGGCACGGCACCAAATAACTGGTTATCAATTTTTGGCGGCGGTGCATGGCAATGGGAACCACGCAGAGGACAATACTACCTTCATAACTTTTTAACTGAACAACCCGATTTAAATTTTCATAACCCAGATGTTAGAAAAGCAGTGCTAGATAACGTTGAGTTTTGGCTTAAAAAAGGCGTTGATGGTTTTAGACTCGATGCCATTAACTTTTGTTATCATGATGCGCAGCTTCGTGATAATCCTGCAAAACCAAAAGAAAAACGCCAAGGCCGTGGTTTCAGTGAAGACAACCCTTACGCATTTCAATACCACTATTACAATAATACCCAACCTGAAAATATTGAGTTTATGCAAGATATTCGTGCGTTACTTAATAAATATCCAGGCACTGTATCACTGGGTGAAATTTCGTCAGAGGACTCTTTAGCCACTATGGCAGAGTACACACAAGGCGGTGATAAGCTGCATATGGGTTATAGCTTTGAGCTTTTGACTAACGATTATTCAAGTGAGTATATAAGAACAACCGTGCAAACCCTTGAAAAAGGAATGACAGAAGGCTGGCCTTGTTGGGCGTTTAGCAATCACGACGTTGAACGTGTAGCAAGCCGTTGGAGTCAAAATGGCGAAGTTAATTCACAGCAATGTAAAATGCTCACCGCCCTACTCGCATCCTTGCGCGGTAGCGTATGTATGTACCAGGGTGAAGAATTAGGCCTAGGGGAAGCAAACGTAGCCTTTGAGGATTTGCAAGACCCGTATGGAATAACCTTTTGGCCAAACTTTAAAGGCCGTGATGGCTGTAGAACGCCGATGCCATGGGATAATGCCGATCTACACCATGCAGGCTTTAGTGACACTAAGCCATGGCTGCCTGTAGACGAGCAGCATAAGCAGCAATCAGTAAAACAGCAAACACATGATCATGGTTCTATTTTAAATGCTTATCGTGAATTTATGGCGTGGCGAAAAACAAAAACCGTGCTACTTGAAGGCGATATTGAATTTATTAACACACATGAGCCTGTACTTGCTTTTTACAGAACATTCGAAAATGAAAAAATGTTGTGTGTTTTTAATTTAAGTAGCGCTGATGCATCGCTATCGCTGCCAACTGAAGTATTAACAGAGTTTAGTGAGCTTAGCCACCATAAAGGCCATGTAACGAACGATCAATTACTATTAGCGCCTTTTGCATGCTATTACGCAAAGTGCTAAATGATACTAACCGCTAATTAGTTACAAAAAAGCCCATGTAATAACATGGGCTTTTTTTGTAGGTAAATTTAATGGTTATGGGTTTTACTATTGAGGTAATCGGTAAATGCAAACAACACTCCAGACATCACAAAAGTAACGTGGATTATTACTTTCCATAATAGCTCGTCGTTTGAATGCGCCTCTGAATTTATAAACACTTTTAATAGTTCAACAGCCGATATTGCAACGATTGCGCTGATAAGCTTCATTTTCAGCCCTGAAAACCCCACTTTACCCATCCAAGATGGCTTATCTTCATGATTATCTATACCTAGTTTAGAAACAAAGTTTTCGTATCCACTAAATATAATAATTAACAATAAGCCTGCAAGTAACGCTGTATCAACCAGCGTCAATATGCCTACTAGTAAATCTTGGCTTGATGCGGTAAAAGTAGCGATCCCCATTAAATAAAGTTGTTTAAAAAACTTTATTAATAACAAAATAACTGCAAACAAAAGGCCAACAAAAAAAGGCGCTAACAACCAACGTCCTTTAAAAATAAACGACTCCAATGCATGCTCTATTTTATTGGTTGATTGAATGTTTTTTTTGGGTGTAACGGGAGTGTTAGGTGTCATTTATTATTCTATGAATTAAAAAAAGGCGACAGTAACGTATTAATTAAGGTTATACAAATAATTATAAAAAAACGGCTCATAAATAAACTTATCTTTACGATAAATATATTTCGTTATCTTTTATTTAAAATTCGATTAAATTCAGCATACCAACAGAAGCGTTCTGCTTGGACATGTTTGTTTAATAGCGACAATCACCGCTATAAAACCATTTTTTAGGAATAAACGAATGAAAAAAGCATTACTTGCATCACTTACAGCGTCACTATTTGCAGTATATGCAACATACTCAGTAGCAGACGACACACCAGTAGCATCAGCACAAATGGTAAAAGAGTACACTGAGATGTGTGTTAACTGGGCTAAAGACGACGATGTAATGAATGAAGACCTTTACGCGTATGTTTTAAATTGCGTAAATGATGAGCTTGAATCAGAAGGCTATCAAAAAGTAACTTCTGTAAAAATCTAACCCTGACTCAAAGGTATGCTTTAAGCCTGCCTTTGAGGCTAGCTATGCTTAGCTAATTGAACAGCCAAAAAGCCGTTGCGAGCACAATTACCAAGCATAAAAAAACCGGAATAGACACATGCTGTGCATTCCGGTTTTTTGTAACTATAAGGTGTTAAAAACGCGCTTTAGTTACTCTTCATCTTTTTTTGCTTTTGCTTTAGGTTTTGCTTTAGCAGGGGCTTTTTTAGCAGCAGCTTTCTTTTTAGGTGCAGCTTTTTTCTTGGCTTCTTCTACCCACTTACCTGCTTCATAATGAGCAGTCCAACCAGTTGCTTTGCCGTCTATCTCAGTCATAACATACTGCGCTTTGTTTTTACGACTGTAGCGCACAACAGCAAGATTACCATCTGGGTCTTGACCTGGTGCGTCCGCTAAATAGTAGAATTTAGGGGATATACGATCTCTAAATCGTTTTAACTCTTCAACCTTAGGTGCTCGAGTTTCACGCGATTTAGGGAATGTATTTGCAGCTAAAAATATACCTGCAGCACCATCACGTAATACAAAATAGGCTTCTGATTTTTCACATTCTAATTCAGGAATATGAACTGGATCTTCTTTAGGCGGAGCGGCTTCACCATTTTTTAGTAACTTACGTGTATTTTTACACTCTTCGTTATTACAGCCAAAGTATTTACCAAAACGTCCAGATTTAAGTTCCATGTCTGAGCCGCATTTATCACACTCAATAATTGGACCGTCATAGCCTTTAATCTTAAACGTGCCTTGCTCAACAATATGCCCTTTACACGCTGGATTGTTACCACATACATGTAACTTGCGGGTTTCATCGATTAAATACGAATCCATCGCTGTTTCACAAACGGGACAGCGCTTCATTTGCATTAATTTTTCTGTTTCTTCGTCTTCAACATCAGCGGCAACCGCTTCATCGCCCGACACTAAATTCATAGTAGTAGTACAACGTTCTTTAGGTGGTAGGTTATAACCTGTACACCCTAAGAAAACACCCGTTGATGCCGTGCGAATACCCATTTTACGGCTACAGGTAGGACACTCTATATCAGTTTCAACCATTTCATTAAGACGCATGCCACCTTGTTCTGGTTCGTCTTTTGCAATGGTTAATTGTGTTGAAAAATCAGCGTAAAACTTATCAAGTACTTGCGTCCATACACGCTCACCTTCTGCTATATCATCTAAACGACCTTCCATTTTTGCTGTGAAATCAAAGTTCATTAAATCGGTAAAGTTTTCAACCAGACGATCGGTTACAATTTCACCCATTTTTTCAGCAAAGAAACGACGATTTTCTACCCGCACATAGCCACGGTCTTGTATTGTAGAAATGATAGAAGCATAAGTAGATGGACGACCTATTCCTCGTTTTTCTAACTCTTTTACTAAACTTGCCTCACTAAAACGCGCTGGTGGCTTAGTGAAGTGCTGTTTAGGATCAAGTTCAACAAGTGTCAGTGTTTCGCCCACTGCAACAGCTGGGAGTGATTGATCTTCTTCGTTCTTCTTACGAACAGCTGGTTGCACTTTGGTCCAACCATCAAAACGAAGCACACGCCCTTTTGCCTTAAGCTGAAAATCGTTAGCCGCAACAGTTAAGGTTGTTAAATCGTACTCTGCAGGTACCATTTGGCACGCTACAAATTGACGCCATATCAATTCGTAAAGCTTTTTAGCATCGGCATCTACACCTTCAAGATGTCCAGACAGCACAGTAACGCTAGAAGGACGAATCGCTTCGTGTGCCTCCTGTGCATTACCTTTAGAGCTGTAGTTAATTGGTTCTTTTGGCAGATATTTTGAGCCAAACTGCTCTGTAACGTATTCACGACACATCTCAACAGCATCTTTCGATAAGTTTGTTGAATCAGTACGCATATAAGTAATATAACCACCTTCGTACAATCGCTGCGCTAGCATCATGGTCTTTTTAACACCATAACCTAAACGTGTACTGGCAGCTTGCTGCATTGTTGATGTGATTAAAGGTGCACTTGGGCGACTTTTACTCGGTTTTTCTTCAACATTAACAACTTTATATTCTGCACTCTCAAGGCTTTTTACCGCCTCTTTGATCTGTGCTTCATTTACAGGTTTAAATGGCTTGTCTGCTTGTTTAGTGACTTCTAAACGCAGGTCAGACTCGCTATTTTTAACATCTGCATGAATATCCCAGAACTCTTCTGGAATAAACGCTTTTATTTCACGCTCACGCTCTACGAGTAATCTTACTGCAACTGACTGTACTCGCCCTGCAGATAAACCACGCGCTACTTTTGCCCATAGAAGCGGCGATACCATAAAGCCCACAACACGGTCTAAAAAGCGACGAGTTTGCTGAGCAAATACCATGTCAGTATTTAGCTCACCCGGTGTTTCAAACGCTTGCTGAATGGCATTTTTAGTAATTTCGTTAAAAACAACGCGTTTGTATTTTTCTGGTTCGCCACCGATGATTTCTTGAAGGTGCCAAGCAATTGCTTCCCCTTCTCTATCCAAATCCGTTGCGAGGTATATTTGGTCTGCTTTTTCGGCCAGCTTTTGTAATTCTTGAACAACCTTTTCTTTACCCGGTAGGATTTCGTAATGAGGCTGCCAGCCTTTTTCAGGATCAATCCCCATACGTGCAACCAAATTTGTGTAATCTCGTTGCTGTTTATAAGCTGCTTTCTCATCCGGTGGCATTTTACGCACTTCTGCTGGCGTTTTAGTTGCCGGCACTTTTGCTTTGCTCGAACCTGAGGTAGGTAAGTCTCGTACATGTCCAATACTGGACTTTACGATAAAGTCATTACCTAAGTATTTATTAATTGTTTTAGCCTTAGCAGGTGACTCTACAATTACTAGCGATTTGCCCATAGTTGCCTATTTCTAACCAAATATTGAAAATGTGTTTACCGCATTAGCGGTGCGAATATTTATAGGTATATCTACAAACACTAGTTGTTACAAGCTTTTAATACAAACTTTTCAGTATTTACTGAATAAACGAACAATTTTTGTTGCTAATTTAGACAAACTGGTGTTTTTAGAATAATTGCTGTGGAATATATAGAACACAAAGAAAAATGCCAACCTAAAGGTTGGCATTTTTTACGATAACTTAAACATCATCGAAAATTGTGATGCCTGTCGAGACCGTTTTACTGGCCCCTAGTTGGTTTTCAAATTCAAAAGTAATACTTAAAACCCCACTTGTTTGGTCGTTACCATCAGTCTCTCGTGAAATTAATACATCCGAGTACATCGGTTTATCTGTGTTGGTATTAGGGATTGTTTCACTGTGACTAATAATTGACAGATCGCCATTGCTCGTTGTTAAAGACACTACCGTGTTTGCAGGTAATGGATTACCAAATTCATCTGTGTAGTGAATACGAACAGCCATTGATGTTAAACCAATGTCCACGGTAAGTGTTTCAGGGTCTGTTTCGTCAGGGTCATTAGGATCGAAATCTGGGTTAGCGATTTCAACATTGTTAACAGAAAGGTCTATTGCAGCAACATCACAACGCTCAGTTACATCGGACTCTTCTAACTCTACAAAAGTTCTGTTACCAGATACTGAACTTGAACAATCTGCAGGAACAAATACTTCAAATGGTGCTGGTAATGCATCCGTTTTAACCACAGAGAAACGTACAAATGGTTCATCGCCTGACATAACTAGCTCAATGTTTTTACGAACCTCAACCAACTCACGTGAACATTCGCCTGCAGCATTTGCAGCTTCGCTACATAATAACCCATTGTATAGGCCGTCAGCGGCATCGTAGATACCGTCGTTGTCTAAGTCACGCCACGTTTCGTTATGGCCACCACGTGAGTTTAACTCTGAACACGCATCTGATACAGGGTCGTAATCATCGCCGCGTGCATCACTACAATCCGCTTTATCAAAGCTGTTATTTTCGTTGTGATCAATAAAGGCTTCAGGTAAATCGTAGCTAGCGTAGTACTCGCCAATATCAAATAAACCATTCGTACGCTTTATATCATCAGTTGATTGCTCATCAACAAAATTCTCTTGACCTTTAGTAACTGCAAGCACACTTACGCGCCCGCCCATTACTACGCCATTTTCGTCATTTTTAGCGCGGGTAATACCATTAATACACGGTGCAGCTGCGCCAAAGTAAGGGTCACAGTTAATTTGGCCTGTTTTAGGATTGATACCCTCAGTTGTAGACGCATTACCGTCGATATCGCCTATTCTGTTGCCCCATTTGTAATCTTCAAATGGGCGGTCACCTTGAGAGCGCCATGTAACAACACAGGTTGCATCGGTTGTTTTACATGTTTCTTCGTTGCTTGAAGAACCAACCACACCGGCTTCTGAAAGCACTGTGGCTTCAACACCGTCACCGTTGTAATTATTAAACTGGTCACCAAAAAATACAGTTAAATCGGTTATGATACCGTTGTAGTAAAGCGAGTTAGTGTTAAATGTTGTTGGGCTTAAATCAAAGCTGTTTTGGTCAGTTACACCCGAGGCAAGTGTAAGCTGAGCAGAAACAGAACTAATTTGCTCAGAAAGTGGGATCAGGTTTAATGTACCCTCTGGGCAAATTTCATTGCTAGGATCAGTTTGGCACAATTGGAAGTCATCAACCCAACACGTTAAATCATCACCCTCTGGAAGTGCTTTAACATCGTCTTTAGACACATAACACGCTTTCACAACTAAAGGCCCAGGCACAATACCTGACGTTACTGTCGTTTGTACCAAACCTTCGTTATCTGTGTTGCCACTGGTAAGCGTTAAATTTGCAGCGCCTACCGAATCTGTTAGTTTAAAGTCAATTCGTTGCTGAGAAGACGCTATATTGTCAGCATCTAAAAGTTTAAAAGTAACGATTGATTGAGTTGGTAGGCCACCTTCGCCTGGTGGAAGCGCAATAAATGTTTCGCTTACATCCACAAATTGAATAGACTGTACTGCAGAACTTTCCACGGGTATAACCGTTGATTCAGTAAAGTTTTGTCCGCCTGTTTCAACAGTGATAGTTACATCATCGTCAATGTTACACCCTGTTGCTCTGTAAGTTGCTGTAGCAATACCATTTGACGATTTTACGCTGTCATCAATGACTGACTCACCAGCAATCGCACAGGTAGAGCTAAATTCAACGTCAGTAGCCGTTAAGTATAAATTACCATCTTCGTCTGTAAGCGTTACTTCTATTACCGTACTACCGCCGGCTTTAAGCGGTATAACGCTACCGTCATCATTGGTGTTCAAGCCGTTATCAACGCTAAGCGTTAAATTTGCAATACCCACTGCAAAGTTTAAAGATGCACTTTCATCGAGAGCCGTTGCTTTAACGGTTCCTGCGCCACCAGTATTGCCCGGTTGCAACTTCAATAATGCAATACCAAAGTTATCAGTTAAAGCAGTGCCCGATGAAGGTAAAATTGTACCTAAATTCGTTTCAATATTTACGAGTGCGTTTTTACTGCCTTCGCCACTTTGTTCATTAGTGACTTCTACAAATAGCTCACCCAATTCAGAAGATGAAATACTGTTGGTCACAGTACAACCAGATGCTGCAGATAAAGGGTCTAATTTAACATTACTGCGGTTATCATCCCAATCAGCGTTACAGCCTGTTAGTAGTTTGATAGATACCGAAAATTGCGCTTCATCTTGCGCTGCACCATCACCCGATGAGTAAAAGACAGCTGTGTTGCTAACGCTCGTACCACTTGCTGGAGCGTAACTTGCTACAACTTGGCCTGCACCCGTTGCTACACCACTGCCCAATGTGACGCGAGCTTCACCTGAGTCATCAGTAATTGCAGTGCCAAGCTCTGGCGTTATAACGCCCGTAAAATTGGTATTAAAAGAAATAAGTTTATCCGCAACAGCAACACCATCTGATTTTAGTGTAGCAACAACAACACCAACGTTATCCGCAGTTACTGGATTAGCACTGGTAAATTTATCACCATTTTGGTCAACAATTTGGACTTCTAAAGTTGTTGAGCCACTCACACCCGTGTCCTCACCTTGGCCACCCGTTGATTGAAATGCAAACGTGGCTGTATACGTTTCATCATCACCATTGTAGGTAGCAGTAACTTCACCAGCGCCTGCCTCAGAGCCTGCACTTAACTCGATTGTTGCTATGCCATCGTTTTGTGTCAGGGCTGAATCAGGGTTTAAAACCCCTATATCGTCAGCCAACGTAAAGGTAATGCGTTTACCAGCAACAACAGCGCCATCATTGTCTTTTAGGGTTGCACGTAAATCTAATGACGCAGTATTCGTCACGCTATTTGATTTAGTTGCGTCTGCTTGAGAGTACCCTTGTAGCGTTAACGTATAAGTTGTTGTATCTGTGTCCGTATCAGTGTCACCAACTGTACCGCTTTTTTCAATTGATCCACCGCCACCACAGGCTGTGAGTAATAAACTGAGCAATAAAATGCCGAGTAGTCGCATTAAAGGCATGAACCTCTCCCTAGCGTTGTTATTATTAACAATATGTTGTTTACCTCATATTAACCTATAACTTAGTCTAAAATCACAGTTTTTTATTACTTTTTTGTACAAAAATATTTCGTGTAAATACTAATTTTTTCTGTAGTAAATAATTTCTTACTGGTAGTCTATGGCAAATTTATAAAAAGTAGATTCGGTGTATGTCAAAAATCGGTACGTTAAGTTTAACTACTCGCATCATGATTGGTATGGTGCTTGGTGTTACAGTTGGTTTTATATTTCAAGCAATCTTAGCTGGTCAAGACGATTATCTAATCCCTCTTGGATTATTCTCTTTGCCAATTAAAGCCTTTTTTGTTGACGGCATTTTTCATGTGGGTGGGCAAATTTTTATTGCTAGCCTAAAAATGCTCGTTGTCCCTCTTGTTTTTGTGTCCTTGGTATGTGGTACCTGCAGCTTAAGTGACCCTAAAAAATTAGGCCGACTAGGTGGCAAATCGATTGGCTTGTATTTGGTTACAACTGCAATCGCTATAACGGTGGCTATGACACTAGCCTTATTATTTAACCCGGGTGAAGGCATAGGCTTGCCATCTCAAGCAAGTTACGATGCGAAGGAAGCTCCGACCCTCGCTCGTGTTATTATTGATATGTTCCCAACCAACCCGTTTGAAGCAATGGCAAAAGGCAACATGTTACAAGTGATTGTATTTGCATTATTATTTGGTATTGCTATGGCTTTAAGTGGCTCAGCAGGTAAACGTGTTGCAGCCGTTTTTGAAGATTTAAACACCGTTATCTTAAAGTTAGTAACGTTACTAATGAACATTGCGCCTTACGGTGTGTTCTTTTTAATGGCCAAACTATTTACTACGATTGAACTTAATTTGATTGTAAGTTTAGCTAAATACTTTGGTGTTGTTGTATTAGCGCTATTGTTTCATGCCTTTGTAAACTACACTTTATTATTAAAGCTCTTAACCGGCTTAAACCCTGCCACTTTCTTAGCAAAAATGAAACACACGTGTTTATTTGCCTTTAGTACATCAAGCTCTAGTGCAACCATGCCAATAACACTTGAAACTGCAACTAAAAAGTTAGGTGCTAGTAATTCTGTCGCATCATTTACTATTCCGCTAGGTGCAACTATTAACATGGACGGCACTGCAATCATGCAAGGTGTTGCTACGGTATTTATTGCACAGGTTTTTGCAGTTGATTTAACGGTATCGGATTACTTAATGGTAATATTAACAGCTACGCTTGCGTCTGTAGGAACGGCGGGTGTACCAGGCGTTGGTTTAATTATGCTAGCAATGGTGCTTAACCAAGTTGGTTTACCGGTAGAAGGTATCGCCATAATTATTGGTGTAGACAGACTATTAGATATGACTCGTACTGCTGTAAATGTTACAGGCGACTGTATGGTTACTTGCGCGGTTGCTAAAAGCGAAGGTGAGTTAGATGAGACTATATTTAACGACCCTAAGGCTGCAAAAGATTTAGAGGATTACCATAAGTCGATTGACTAATGGCCATGCAGTTTTAAAGCTATAAAAAAACCCTGATAGTTATCAGGGTTTTTTATGCGTAACACTTTATGCCGTACTTAAGGATTTAGTGATTTAAACTTAGACAGCAAGTTTATGCCTATTTTATTAACGCCACTACTTAATCCAAGCGCAAATTTATCGCTTAGTCCTTTTTTTACTTTGTATTTTATTTTGTATATTTGACGTTCGTTTTGCTGTTCAAGTAATGCGTCGTCGCTTGTTTTAATTACGTCGACTAATCCTTTTTCTATTGCTTGCGTTGCAAACCAATGTTCACCCGTTGCAACTTGGTCTATATTTAAACTTGGGCGCTGTGAACTGACAAACGTTTTAAATAAATCATGAGTTTGTTCAATTTCATCTCTAAATTTTTCACGCGCTTTGTCTGTGTTTTCACCAAACAAGGTCAAGGTTCGTTTGAATTCTCCTGCGGTAATTTGTTCAAACTCAACATCATTCTTTTTCAAGATTTTATTAAAATTTGGAATTTGTGCTATCACACCAATTGAGCCAACTATTGCGAAAGGCGCTGCCAATATTTCATCAGCTACACAAGCCATCATGTAACCACCACTCGCTGCTACCTTATCGATTGACACACTCAGTGGTATACCTGCCGATTTAATGCGTTGCAATTGCGATGCAGCAAGCCCATAGCCATGGACTACCCCACCACCACTTTCTAAGCGAATGAGGACTTTATCTTTTTTAGGGTCTGCAATTGAAATAATTGCCGTAATTTCTTCTCTTAAACTTTCAACTTCATGTGCGTCCATGCTGCCAATAAAATCAACAACATAAAGGCGAGGTTTTGAGCCTTCTTTATCTGACTTTTTGTCGAGCGCTTTTCGCTCTTTATCGTGCGCTTTAAGTTCTTTTTTACTTAATGTATTTAGTAAAAAATCCTCTTTAAGCTCACTCAACTGAGCCGACACATCATCAATTTGTATTTCACCCTTTTTTGCTTTTGGCTTCACAGCAGCGCCAACAAGCATCATTAAAATAACTCCTATCGCAATAACAAAGGTAACTGTTTTGGCGAAAAACAAACCGTACTCGTATAAAAATTCCAACTGGTTTCTCCGATTTTAAATTTACGCTAATTTATCATGCTTTTAAGCAAAAAAAAGCCACTTTAAAGTGGCTTTGTACTAGATATATTTTAGAGTGTATATTTAATCAGTAACAACATCACTGTTTGTTACTAATAACATACGACCGCGCGTTGCTAAATAAACAGCAACTTGCATTTGCATTTCAGCATTTGCAGCAGCACTCCCCTCTACAGTAGAAGACTGAGCAGCATCTTGAGCAGGTGTTAAAATCGAACCATGATGACCCTTAGAAAATTTAACTAAGTAGCTAGCCGGTGCTTCTGTCATTGCTTGCGTTGTACTTACCGTTTCTAATCCCATAAAGTTAGCAAGTGGAATTGTACCAGAAATAGGATTGTTAGCTGCCATTGGTGGAATAACTTGATCTGGCTTGTTTTCACCGCCGTCGCCCACTACAACATTCGTATAAACAGGTGTACCTAACGCTTGTACCGCTGCTGCGTAATTAGTTGGATCGCCGCTATCTAATGCTGTTTGAGAAGCAAAAGCAAACTGCGTAAACACGCCTTGGATATTAGTAAGCTTAGCTGTCTCACCTGCCGTTGTTATAGAAGTAATATACTCGTTATAACCACACGTTAAATATGCTTCCATATCTGGCAACTCAGCACCACAGTTAGAAACAGCATCACCTTGCAAGAAGGCATTAAATTCATCAGCTTCAGTTGTACCAGCTTGAGAAAGTACAGAGCCTTGAATAAACGGACCAAATGCTGCTGATTCTAGTAAGAAGCTAGCTATACCGCCGCCGCCACTTGCCAGAGCTACTGTATTTACATTAAATAATGGGTCAACAGTAGGCGCTAATGGATTATTAGCCTGTGCAATAAATGCAGGAGCAACAATAGAACCCAATGAATGCCCTATGTATGTTACATCTTGGCTGTTAATAGTTGCATCTTGTAAAAAGTTTAAGCCTAAACGTAAACCTAATAAATCAGCTGCTGATTGGCGTAAGCTATCACGAGCAACTAATAAAGAGCTTAAATTCATGTAGCTAAGTACTGAACCGGTCGTTGCATTAAAATCATCGTTGCCGTCACCGTCTACATCAACACCACGTTCACCATGACGAGGGTGGTCTATTGCAACCGTTGCAAAACCTTGAATTGAAAGTTGAGCCGTTAGCGCAAGCATACTCTCTTTATTAGTTGTAATACCGTGTTGCATCATAACAACAGGCCAACCGCCTTCAGGCATCTCAATTGCTGGCAACTGTAACTGTGCACGTACACCGTTAATGATTGGTAAAATTGGCTTTGTCACCTGTACTGGTACATTAGCCATACTTTGTACTTTAGGGATTGAGTTATATTTTGTTAAATGACGTGTGCTATCGATACCTAGGTCACGTAACTGTCCACCACTAAGCGCTGAACATAACCCATCATTTTCACTGATAGGATCAGTTGGGAATGCATCACCTGCAACCGCTTTGTAACCTTGAAGTGCTACAGCGTTATCACACATACCTTGCCAGTATGTATCGTTTAAATCGCTAATATCTGTGCCAGTTGGCGTACCAAGATACATAGGTAACATAATGCTACCTTTTTGATATTGAACGCCTGAAAACGCAGCAGATACTGTTACACCCTGAGATGCAAACACTTGTTGCACATTGACCATAGGTTGTTCAGGTACTTGCAATGCTGGTGTAGGCAAAGCATCGTTTTGTAAACTTGCAGCCAGTAAGTTTTTAATTGTGCCAAGTACTGGACCCGCTGACTGAATCGTCATCGCGCCAGAAAAAATAATATCTTGCTTTGAAATATCCCCAGAGCTCACAACTACGTTCTCGTAACTATTAACTGCACCTTGTAATGCAAGTTGAGAATCAGTAATTAATGGCGCTTCTTGCTTAACTAAGCCATAAGTAGATGACGGCGCAATAGAACGCCCCATAGAATCTTTAAGGCCTGTGGTTAATACATTGATGTACGAACTACCTGCTTTAAAAGGCTTAAGAGGGATAATAGCGACAGCATTTTCTGAAGCTTGAGTAACAAAATCAACACCGAATGTTAATTCGCCAACAAGCTTACAAGCTGCACCAGCTGGAGCAACAGAACATTCTGCATCTGTCAGGCTTGCGCCCATTATTACTTCAAAAATTCTTACGCTACCAGGTGTTCCAGCTGACGCTTCATCAAGTGAAACATTTGGTGGAAATGTCAAATCAACTTTATAAGGAACTTGAGACGACCAGCCGTCCAGTGCGCCTAATGCTAACTGAGGATCAGCATATGCAGCACGCGGGATAGATACATTGTCGTCATCTAATTCACCTGGGATATTTAAAGTACCATCTTGGGTACCGCTCATTAATAAATCATTGGGAACAGAAATTACACCGTTAGCCGGGTCAAAGCTAACCGTGGCCATAGGTACAACTGTAGCGGTTTCATTCTTAACATCTTCTAACGTTTCTCCGCCGCCACAACCTGCTAAAGCAGCAGTGACCGAGAGTGAAAGTAGCATTTTCTTCATATTGGTGACTCCGAACATATTTTATTTTTATAGTGTGTTTAATCAGTGTATCAAGTTAAAACAATGTAATCAGATTATTAATGAGACATTAGACCAGTTAAACTTAACGTAAAGTTTCTTTTTTCGCCACCTAATTTTTCAATAAATTCGATTACTTGTCGAATTGCTATGTTAAAATCAGAAAAAATCTATCAATTGGTACTTTTATGCACACTTATCAAGCAGCTGAAAATGCATTAAACGATAAAGTTATTTTAATCACTGGCGCAGGCGATGGTATTGGCCGGGTAGCAGCCATTACTTATGCAAAGCATGGTGCGACTGTTATTTTATTAGGTAAAACAACAAATAAACTTGAATGCGTATACGATGAAATTGTGAATGCAGGTTACCCAAAACCTGCGATTGTGCCAATGGATTTAAAAGGCGCAACAAAACAAAATTATCGTGATCTTGCTGCAACTATTGAGAATCAGTTTGGTCGTTTAGACGGACTTTTAAATAATGCTGGCATATTAGGCTCTCTAGGGCCACTAGAACATTTTTGTTCATCTACGTTTGAGAACATCATGAAAGTTAACGTGACAGCTCAAGCAATGATCACCAAAGCATTATTCCCCGTGATGCGTAAATCAGACAATGCTTCTATTGTTTTCACTTCATCTGGTGTTGGTCGTAAAGGCCGTGAGTTTTGGGGACCCTATGCCATCTCTAAGTTTGCAGTTGAAGGTATGATGCAAACGTGGGCTTGTGAAGTAGGTAAAACCAACATTCGCGTAAACTGTATTAATCCAGGTGCTACACGCACATCTATGCGCGCATCGGCATACCCTGGTGAAGATAGGGATAAGTTGGCAACACCTGAAAGCATTATGCCGACCTATTTATATTTAATGAGTGATGATTCAATTGCAGTCAATGGCGAGTCATTAGACGCACAAATAAAAAAGTAACAGCTGTTTACTTTTATTAACCTCAATAAAAAAGCCGCAAATAATGCGGCTTTTATACAAAACGTCAAAATATCACTTACGCTTAGTCGACTTAACACGTTGGTTGTGCTTTTTAACCGCTTTACGAATTTGATTAATTTTAGCGCGTTTATCTTTGCGTTTTTCAGGCATAACTGAAAGTTTAGTTTGCGTTTCACGACCTAACTTAACCGTTTTACGCAAGTAGTTAACGGTTTCTAAGTCGTATTCAACCCAACCACCTTGTGGCACACGCTTATCTAGCTCTAGCTTACCGTAACGAATACGGATAAGACGCGACACTTCAACGTCTTGAGATTGCCATAAACGACGAACTTCGCGGTTGCGCCCTTCGTTTAACGTCACATTAAACCAGCGGTTAATTCCTTCACCACCTAGCGGTTTTATATTTGTGAATTTTGCAGGACCATCTTCAAGCTCAACACCACGCATCAGGTTTTTAAGTGTCTCGTTTGTTACTTCACCAAACACACGCGAAGAATATTCACGCTCTACTTCATAACTTGGGTGCATTAAACGATTGGCTAATTCACCATCGTTGGTAAACAACATTAAGCCTGACGTATTCACATCCAGTCGGCCTACAGCTATCCAACGATCGCCATCAATACGAGGAAGTCTGTCAAATACAGTACGACGACCTTCAGGGTCTTTACGTGTACTCAACTCTCCCTCGGGTTTGTTGTACATAATTACACGGCAAATTCTGTCAGCTTTTTCTTCAATTTTTACGGTATGACCGTCAACACGAATTAAATCGGTTTCTTCAACGCGGTCACCGAGTTTAGCTACTTTGCCATTAACACTAACACGGTTAGCATCAATGTATTTTTCCATTTCACGACGCGAGCCTACACCAGCTCTGGCTAGGACTTTTTGTAACTTTTCACCTTGTATATTCATTCGGATGGTTCTCTCACAGAAGGATCACTTAATAACTGGTTTATTTTACTTTCTTGTTGCGCAGGTAACGCAGGTAAGTTTTCTAAACCCGTTAATGAAAAATAATCTAAAAATTGTTTAGTAGTGGCGTATAAAGCGGGCTTACCCGGTACTTCTTTGTGCCCTACCACTTTCACCCACTCTCTTTCGAGTAAGGTTTTAATTATATTCGAACCCGTTGTTACACCTCTTACTTGCTCTATTTCACCACGCGTAATGGGTTGACGATAAGCAATAAGTGATAATGTTTCCAATAAAGCACGTGAGTATTTAGGAGCTCGTTCTTGCCATAGGTTACTCAACCAAGGGCTCAAACTACTACACGCCTGAAATCGATAACCACTACCAACTTCAACAAGGCGAATACCACGGGTTTGAAAGTGTGTTTGTATTGTTTCTATAGCCTCGTTTATACGTGACATAGAAATTGCAATATCCACTAAAACAGTGTCTTTAATATGGCGTTTACTTATGGGTTTGTCTGCAACAAAAATCGCAGCCTCAATGATTTCAACCAACTGCTCATCACTAATTCGCCGCCCAGCCATATACACTCTTAATAAATAAAAATACACAGCCATCTATTATGACAGAACAACCACTAACTAGGAAAATATATCTGGCAATTATCTAAAATTAGCCATAAAAAAAGCCAGTTAAAATAACTGGCTTTGATTTTTATGTTCTGAATTTTAATTAGCTGTGTTTAATTGACTCTAACGCTTCGTCTTCAGCTACAGATTTACCATATTTATTTATGTAGCCCATAAACTCATTTTTACTAATTCGATTGTCTTCGTTTTTGTCCATATAACCAAAGTGATTTGAAATATCGTCGTCATTGCCTTCAACAACTGATATGTAGCCATTACTATCGTTATCTAAACTGGCAAAACTACTTTCAATTTTGTCAAATTTTGCAATTTCAGCTTTAAAGGCTGATTCACTTACATCACTATCGGTTGCAACCTTGCCAGTGTTTAACTGCATGTAAGCATTAAATTCTTTACGACTAATTTCTTCATCCATATT
The DNA here is from genome assembly GCF_022809815.1 of Pseudoalteromonas sp. APM04. Classification (NCBI taxonomy): domain Bacteria; kingdom Pseudomonadati; phylum Pseudomonadota; class Gammaproteobacteria; order Alteromonadales; family Pseudoalteromonadaceae; genus Pseudoalteromonas; species Pseudoalteromonas sp. APM04. Next base: position 1,533,930 of record NZ_CP094441.1, on the reverse strand, counting down.
GGTGTCGATATTTGAAAAGTGACCCCAAATATTATCGTCGTCAGCTTCAACTTTTGAAATAAAACCATCACTGTCGTTGTCTAGGCTTGCAAAGTCGCTGTCTATTTTATCAAGACCTTGATTAGATGCGCAGGCTGCTAAACTTAATGTTGCTAGAATAGTTGTTGCTAATGTTAACTTTTTCATAAGACGTGTCCTTCGTTGTTAATAAATGTCACAACAACTAATACAAGTCTGGTGCCAAAATAAAATAAATATAAATTTCAGCACCTTACAGAAAACCTGTTTATTATTTATTCTATTTTCAATACGTTAGCCTTGAAACCTTTTCAACCAACCTTGTAAATTTTGCAAAAAAAAGCCCAGCTGTAAAAGCTGGGCTCTCATTAATTTTGTCGTGCTAATTAAATTGCAGCGTTTTGATAACGCTTAACAAAGTCAGTAACTTTCTGACCGTTACATTTAAGCGAGTTTAAATTACCTATTTTTTGGCGTACTGGCGCTAAACCTTGCTTTAATGCAGTCATACATAATTGAGTTTCTTGTTGAGCATCTTTAGCAAACACTTCTACTTTGTTTTCAGTTATGTTGTTTGTTGAATCTTTCTTTGCAATATCACGAATATCTTGGCCGTTACACATGATGCTTTGTGAGAAGCGTGATAAGTATACATTGTGCTTAGCTGCTAATTTACGTGCTGCAGAAAAACCTTCGTTTGCGCTTAATACACACAGCTTAGACTCAATAGAGCTGTCTTGGCTGAAGTAAGTGTTACTTTGAGCTGAAACAGAAGAAGATGCTAATAATGTTGCCGCTAAAAATAATTGTGCTTTCATGAGAGATCCTATGTGAACGAGTTTGCCAATGAATTTGCGCGCATTATATAGCCAATTTATTGCAGATCAATTGAATTTTTTATTTATTTTATAAATTAATACAACATTAACAATGTTTAAACTTTCACCACCATTTGATCAACATTTGCGCAGCTATTTTGTCATTTCAGACATGTTATGTAAGCTAAATTACTGATACAATTTGCTATCAAAATGAGAACAAATTTAAAGGTAAATCGAATGAAAGTGATTTCTTTCAATATCAATGGTCTGCGTGCTCGTCTTCACCAATTACAAGCTGTTATTGATAAACATCAACCAGACGTAATTGGCTTGCAAGAGATTAAAGTTCATGATGAAGCGTTTCCATTAGACGATGTTCAAAAAATGGGGTACCACGTCTACTTTCACGGTCAAAAAGCACATTACGGCGTAGCTATGTTATGCAAAAAAGAGCCAAAATCGGTCTTAAAAGGGTTTGCTACCGACACAGAAGAGTCGCAAAAGCGCATGATCAGTGTCACTATTGAACAAGATAACGGTCGCGACATTACCGTTATGAATGGTTATTTCCCGCAAGGCGATAACATCAATCACGAAACTAAATTCCCCTATAAACGTCAATTTTATAAAGATTTGATGACACATCTAGATACAAACCTCACTCCCGATCAGGATGTAGTTGTTATGGGCGACATAAATATATCACCTACAGATTTAGACATAGGTATTGGTGAGGTCAACGCTAAACGCTGGCTAAAAACAGGTAAGTGCTCTTTCCAACCAGAGGAACGTCAATGGCTATCAACACTTTTAGATTGGGGATTTAAAGATACCTTCAGAGAACTCTATCCTGATGTTAACGATCAATACTCATGGTTTGATTACCGCTCTAAAGGCTTTTTAGATAATCGCGGTCTGCGAATTGATGTTGTACTTGCAACTCAATCACTTGCTGAGCGTTGTATTGACTCAGGAATTGACTATGAGCTGCGTGCAATTGATAAACCATCAGATCATGCGCCAATTTGGTCAACGTTCAAGTAGCTATAATGTTAAACACTGAAATACAAGGGCTGATGTGGGCCCTTGTACTTGCTATTGCGATTTTTAGTTTTGACAAAAACACCTATAAATCGCTTTATAAAACATCTGCTAGGCAAACAGGTGTATTAGCCTGTGCGCTTGTATTTGCACTACTGTGGCGTATTAAAGCCGGTATTTTAACTGGCCTTGACCTGCACATACTTGGTATTACTGCAGCCACCTTAATATTAGGCTGGCGGCTAACCATTTTTAGTAGCCTACTGGCAAGTGCCTTGTTGTTTTCATTTGAGCAGGTTAGTTTTAACCTTTTACCTGTACAGATACTTATTGGCGCTTTTATTCCCATATTATTGAGTTATTTAAGTTTTGTTGTGTGCTATCACTATTTACCAAAACATTTTTTTGTTTATATATTTGTTTGTGCCTTCATAACAGCTGGGTTTATAGCGTGCATAAAGATATCTTTAGGTGCCCTCTTTTATTTCTCTTTAGGTCAGTATAATTGGCAAGAACTTGCCGACAATTACGTTTATTTAAGTGCTATAATTTGGTTTCCTGAAGCCATGTTGAACGGAATGGCCATCACCATTTTAATTACATACCGTCCCCACTGGGTTAAAACTTTTTACGACAAGGATTACCTAGACTCATGAGTCTTGAATATCAATGCCCTTTATGTAGCAAATCGCTAACAAAAACTCAAAATACACTGCGCTGTGAAAGCAACCACAGTTTTGATTTTGCCAAAGAAGGCTACGTTAACTTACTGCCTGTTCAAAACAAAAACTCTAAACAACCTGGTGACTCGCTTGAAATGGTGCAAGCAAGGCGCACATTTTTAGAGCAAGGTTTTTATGAATTTTTACAACAAGCACTTAGCGATATAACAAGTACTATAAAAGGTAATAATATTATTGATTTAGGGTGCGGTGAAGGGTTTTACACCCACGCTATTGCTAATAATACTCAGGCGCAAGTTTATGGTGTAGATATTTCAAAGTCAGCTATAAAATACGCCGCTAAACGTTACCCCAACTGCAGCTTTAGCGTTGCTTCAATCAGTCAAGCCCCTTTTAAAGAAGGGTTTGCTGATATTCTTATAAGTGTATTTGCACCTTTATTTACTAAAGAGCTTGATAGACTCGCTAAACCTAATGCTACGCTTGTCGTGGCCAGCCCAGGGCCATGGCATTTAAAAGAGTTAAAAGCTTATATTTACCAATCAGTAAGCGAGCATACGAAAGTAGATGTGCCTGAAGGTTTTACAGAAACTCACCAAGATTTGATCACTCAACAGGTAACACTGAGTATTAACGATGTTAGAAACCTGATAATGATGACACCGTTTGCGTGGAAATTTAGACCTGAGCACTGGGAAACACTAGAAGAGAAAGGTGAACACCATGTCACCTTGTCGTTTTATATAACGCAATTTCAAAAAGCGTGATTGTTGAAAGCGTTTTATTAAAACTGTTCTTTAGTAAACGCTTTATCCATTTTTTCAAACATATCTTTAAGTAAAGTTGCAAGCTCCAAATAGCGGGGCTTTTTTTCACTTAACTTAGCTTGATAACCATTAGCAACCATTTTTGTATGGAGCTCTTTGTACCAACTTAGCATGGCTGGGTCTAATGGGGTTTGTGCTCGTTTACCCAACCACAATAAACCTTGTAGAGGTAAAGATAAGAAAAACAATGCACTGGCAATCGCTTGTGGTAAAAAATCAGGGCCAAGGTAGTTGAGTTGAAAAAATAATGTCAACATAGCAAGAATGGGCATAACAGTAATGGCAAGTTCTGTTGCTCTAATTACCCGAAACTCACTAAACAATGGAGCTAACTCTTTTCGCATTGGCCATTGTTTTGCGTACTGTCTACCAATTTGAACTTGTGACATCACACTTTTTTGCATCATGACTCCTCACAATTACTGAATTCAATATATAAATTAGCTCGTGTTTTTATAAAGTGTAACACAAATACAGCGGGTTTCACTTAATCAGTAAAACTGCTTAATTTTGCTGTTAAATTGTGCAAAATACTAAACTAAATACATCAAATAGTTTAAAATATAAAACTTATTAATGGGTCTAACGACCTTGTTTATAATATCTTTAGCCTTTTAATTAAGACCTGAGTGTAACAGTAAATAATTAATGTTCACTTACTAAACTTTATTTATGGAAATTATATCTATGCCAACACCCGCTCCTAAGTCACAACATGTTTTAGTATTAAACTGTGGTAGCTCAAGTTTAAAGTTTGCCATTATTGATGCAAACACCGGCCATGAAATTATATCTGGCTTAGCAGAGCGACTAGGTGCAGAAACTCCGTCGGTAAAGTATAAATACAAAGGTGATAAAACACTTATTGATTTAGCGCCAAAGCAAGCTCACGCTGAGGCTATTAATACGCTAGTGACGTTAATAAAAGATCACAAACTAGATGAACAGCTAATTGCTGTTGGTCATCGTGTTGTTCACGGTGGCGAGCACTTTACCAAATCAGTATTAATTAATGATAAAGTTATTGAAAGCATAACCCAGGCTGCAACACTTGCACCGCTTCATGGTCATGCCAACTTACTGGGTATATCGTCAGCGCAAGACTCGTTTAAAGGCTTACCTCAAATTGCCGTATTCGATACGGCTTTTCACCAAACTATGGATAAGGTCGCATACCTTTATGCGCTACCTTACAATTTATATACCGAGTTTGGTGTTAGACGTTATGGCTTTCATGGTACGAGCCACTTTTATGTTGCCGGGCAAACAGCAAAACTACTTAACCAACCTATTGAAAAAAGTAATTTTATTAGTGCTCATTTGGGGAATGGCTGTTCTGTATGTGCGATTAAAAATGGTGACAGTGTCGATACAAGTATGGGCCTTACGCCACTTGAAGGGTTAGTAATGGGTACTCGCAGTGGCGATATTGATCCAGGTTTATTTAACTTTTTAACGACACAACTAGATTATAGTGCGCAACAAATAGATGACTTACTTAATCAAAAAAGTGGCTTGTTAGGCATTAGTGAACTTTCTAACGATTGCCGTACCATTGAAGAAGCTGCTATGGCGGGAAATCAACAAGCAGCATTAGCACTCGAAATGTTTTGCTATCGTTTATCTAAGCAAATTGCGTCGTACATGGTGCCTTTGCAGCGTCTTGATGCGCTTATTTTCACCGGCGGTATTGGAGAAAACTCAGATATCATCCGTAAAAAAGTGATCACTCAACTTGGATTTTTAGGTATGGAATGTGACACGCAAGCAAATTTAGATGCTCGTTTTGGTCAACAAGGTGTAATTAGCACTGAGCAATCTCGTATCAAAACTGTCGTCATGCCAACGAATGAAGAATGGGTTATCGCCCTCGACTCTGCAAATATTGTTAAGGAGCTATAATATGGCACACCGTATTATGTTGATACCGATTTCTACGGGAGTTGGTTTAACATCTGTTTCCGTCGGGCTTGTGCGTGCGCTTGAGCAAAAGGCGGTAAAAGTTAATTTCTTTAAACCTATTGCTCAACCGCGCTCTGGCGAAACCGGTCCAGAAAAATCGACACAAATAATAAAGCAAGGCTCCCCTATTGACCCACCAACACCGTTTGCATTGGATTACGCAGAGCAAATGATTGGTGATGCAAAGGGCGACGACTTATTAGAAGAAATTGTTGAGCGCTTTGAAAGTAAAATTAACGACGATGAAGTAGCCATCATTGAAGGCATGGTTCCTACTCGTAAACAACCATATGCTGGGCGCGTTAACCGTGAAATAGCGCAAACACTCGGCGCAGATATTGTATTTGTATTAACGCCTGGTAACGATAATATTACCCAGCTTGAAGATCGTCTTGAGATTGCTGCTGGTAATTACGGTGGTATTGACCACCCGCGTGTATTAGGCTGTATTTTTAATAAAGTAAATGCCCCTCTTGATGAAGAAGGCAGAGCACGCGCCGATTTAGTCGACTCCTACAAACCTGATGAAGTAGATAACGAACTAAACCGCTTAGCATCACTGCCAATTTTTAGAAAAAATCCATTTATGTTACTTGGTGCAATACCATGGGATTTTGATTTAGTCGCACCACGAGTGAAAGACCTAAGTGCGTATTTAAAAGCCACAATTATTAACGAAGGTGACATGCTGCATCGACGCCTGCGTCGTATCACATTTTGTGCACGTACAGTGTCTAATATTTTAAACCACTTTACACCAGGTGCACTATTAGTTACTCCTGGCGATCGCTCTGATATTTTAGTAGCTGCGTGTTTATCGGCAATGAATGGTACAAAAATTGGGGCAATACTACTCACCGGTGGTTTTATGCCAGAACAGCGTATTATGGCGCTGTGCGAACAAGCAATGCAAACTGGCCTCCCAATTTTAGCAACAGAAGCCGATACATGGCGAACATCGTTGTTACTTCATAACTTTAATATGGAAGTGCCAAGCGATGATGACCAACGTATAGAAAAAGTGAAAAGCCACAATGCTGAATTTATTGACTCAGATTGGCTGAACTCACTGGCAAAAAATGTGGGGAAAACACGTAAACTCTCGCCACCTGCTTTCAGATACTTACTTACAGATAAAGCCCGTAAAGCAGGCAAAACGGTTGTTTTACCTGAAGGCAACGAACCTAGAACTATTAAAGCGGCTGCTATCTGTGGGCAACGCGGTATAGCAAAAACCATTTTATTAGGTGATCGCGAAGAAATAATGCGTATTGCTGAGCAACAAGGTATAGAGCTCAACGAAAATGTAAGCATTGTAGAACCAAGCAGCATCATTAATGATTATGTCGAGCCTATGGTCGAAATCCGAAAAAGCAAAGGTCTCACCGCTGTTGTAGCGCAAGAACAATTACTTGATAACGTAGTACTGGGTACTATGATGCTTGAACAAGGCAAAGTTGACGGACTTGTTTCAGGAGCAGTTAACACAACCGCCAATACAATTAGACCGCCATTACAACTCATCAAAACGGCCCCGGGCTCATCGCTTGTATCGTCGGTATTTTTTATGTTGCTGCCTGATCAGGTACTCGTTTACGGAGACTGTGCAATTAACCCAGATCCAAATGCTGAGCAACTTGCTGACATTGCGATTCAGTCAGCTGACTCAGCTGCAGCTTTTGGTATAGAGCCGCGTGTTGCCATGATCAGCTACAGTACAGGTACATCTGGTACAGGAGCCGACGTTGAAAAAGTGCGAGAGGCAACCAAAATAGCTCAACAAAAACGTCCCGATTTGATTATTGATGGTCCCCTTCAGTACGATGCAGCAATTATGGAAAACGTTGCGCTTAAAAAAGCACCAAATAGCCCCGTAGCGGGTAAAGCAACGGTGTTTATTTTCCCTGATTTAAATACCGGTAATACAACCTATAAAGCCGTGCAAAGAAGCGCAGACCTCATCAGTATTGGTCCAATGCTTCAAGGTATGCGTAAACCAGTCAACGATTTAAGCCGTGGTGCATTAGTTGATGACATTGTATACACAATCGCACTTACCGCTATTCAAGCAGCGCAAGTCGAAGCACTTAATTAAAGGCTTTAATTAACATGTGCTTTTTATAGCCTAGCTAATTTCTAATTATAAATTAGTTAGTTAGGCTATTTATACCTCTCAACCCCCATAGTTATCCACAGAAATTGTGGGTAAGTATAAGTAGCTCATATTTTGCAGCTTAGTTACGGTGAGTTACCGCTTTAATTTATCTTCAATAATCTATACTATTAATAAATCGTCTTTGCTGTACCGCAGGTTTTTAATGTCAAAACAAACATTACAATTACACAGCACTATTTTGTCTATACATAGTTTAGGTATTGATGCTGATATCCCTGCTGCTTTGTTAAAACTTCCGTTGTTTTTTATCTCAAAAACCCATGACGAACTATCAATTGTATGCCCCAGTAGTTTTGAATTACACAGCCTGGATACAGAATCTGATTGGCAAGCATTAGAAGTTATTGGCCCTTTAGGGTTTTCGTTAACAGGAATTATGGCTAATATTTCTGGCGTGTTAGCTAAAGCACAAATATCTATCTTTTCTATTTCAACTTACGATACTGACTACATACTTGTAAAAAAACAAACAGCGGCCCAGGCAATCACAGCACTAAAAAAAGATGGCTATAATGTGGTGACAAACTAATTTATGAAAGCACAACCAATAGAGCTTATTGCACAAAATAAAATCCCCCGTGATGCTATTAATATCACCAGTCCTTTTACGGGAAAGGTAGTAGAATTAAGTAATCACCCAGAGCCTTTGTTCAGTTTTGGTACACTTGGCCCCGGTGTTATGGTGCAAGCAACCAGTCATAAAATTTTAGCCCCCTTTGATGGGGTTTTACTGCAGGTTAAAAACGCAGGAACTGAATTTATTTTGCAGGCTAAAAATGGTTTAAAAATACTCATTAATTTAACCTTACCTGCCTCTGCAGCAATTACGCATACCCATATAGCACAGTTAAATGGCAGCCAAGTACTCAAAGGCCAACGACTTGCTTATTTTGACCTTAGAGAATTAGACTCCCCCATGCTAGGAAGTTTAATATTACTTAATGGTCACAAACTGGGCACATTTCATTATTCACACCTGCATGTAAAAGCAGCTGAAGACACCTTATTAACTATTATTAAAAAGAAGTAACTTATGATCACTCTTTACGGAATTAGTAACTGCGACACAATTAAAAAAGCTAAAAAGTACCTTACAGATAATAATATTGAATTTACCTTTCATGATTACCGCAAAGAGGGTGTTAATGAACAAATGGTCGCTGAATTTGCTGATAAATTAGATTGGGAACAATTAGTCAATAAACGTGGAACTACATACAGAGCTCTAAGTGACGAGCAAAAACAAAATTTGACTAAGCAAAATGCTATTCAATTATTAGTTCAGCAGCCCGCCATGATAAAGCGACCAGTATTAGTTAACGGTACTGATTTTTATTTAGGCTTTAAGGTCGCGCAATACGATGAGATTTTTAAATAATGAATGAAGTAATTGCACTTGCACAAGCCTTGATACAGCGTGAATCTGTCACCCCAGAAGATGCCGGCTGTCAACAAATGATGAACGAACGTCTTGAAGCGATCGGCTTTAATATAGAGTCACTATTTTTTACAGATACATTAAATACTTGGGCACGTAAAGGCGAACAGTCGCCGCATTTTTGTTTCGCAGGACACACAGATGTAGTGCCTACGGGTCCCGCAAAAAACTGGCAGCACCCACCTTTTTCAGGGCTGGTAGAAAATGGTTTATTGCATGGTCGAGGAGCTGCCGATATGAAAGGCTCGCTTGCTGCCATGATTGTGGCTACTGAGCGTTTTGTAACTAAACACCCCGACCACAAAGGATCAATTTCTTTTTTAATCACTTCTGATGAAGAAGGACCATTTATAAATGGAACCACCCGAGTTATTGATACACTAGAATCTCGCGGTGAAAAAATTGATATGTGTTTGGTTGGCGAACCTTCATCTCGGGATGTCTTAGGTGATGTAGTTAAGAATGGCCGACGCGGCTCGCTTACCGGATTCTTAAAAGTTAAAGGTATTCAAGGACATGTTGCCTACCCTCACCTGGCTCAAAACCCTATTCATCTAGCCACTGAAGCATTAACAGAGCTTAGCCAAACCCAGTGGGATAAAGGGAATGATTTTTTTCCGGCAACCAGCTTTCAAATATCAAATATTAACGGCGGCACAGGTGCAGGTAATGTGATCCCTGGTGAGCTAGATGTGCAATTTAATTTTAGATTTAGCACCGAAGTCACACATCAACAATTACAACAGCGTGTAATCGACATTTTACAAAAACACAACTTAAACTACGAGTTAAACTGGATTGTAAATGGTCTCCCATTTATTACAGAACATGGTCCACTCGTTGACGCAACCGTTAATGCTATTGAGTCTGTGACAGGATTAGCAACCAATTTAGAAACCACGGGGGGAACCTCTGATGGTCGCTTCATTGCACAAACCGGTGCTAAAGTCATTGAGCTTGGGCCTCGTAATGCCACCATTCACAAAGTGGATGAGTGCGTAAGTACAGATGACTTAATTAAACTCACCGACATTTACGAGCAAATACTTGAGCAATTGTTAACCTAATGACTGATTTAGAAGTACCCACGATAGCGTGTGTCACAGGGCAAAGTGATACACATTTAACTAAAATACAAAGCCATCGTTTGCATAGCGCTATCACTGCTGATTTTATAGCGCTACAAAACGCAGCTAAACAAGCTGGGTTTGACTTAACTATTGCATCAAGCTTTAGAGATTTTGACCGTCAGGCGCTAATTTGGAATAACAAATTTTCAGGACAAAGGCCTGTTTATAATTCACAACAAAAGGTTGTTGATTTAACGAACTTAAATGACATTGATAAGTGTATTGCAATTATGCGTTATTCAGCTTTACCTGGGGCAAGTAGGCACCATTTTGGTACCGATTTGGATGTGTACGACAAAGCCAGTGTTAGTGACGATTATCAACTGCAGTTATCTCCTCATGAATATGAGAAAAACGGTCCCTTTTCAGCATTTAGTGAATGGCTCGGTATTCACCTTGAGAAATTTGGTTTTTATCGGCCTTATCGCGAAGATTTAAACGGGGTAGCTCCTGAACTTTGGCATATTAGCCACATTAAGCAATCACAATTGCTAAGTATTCAACTAACTGAAAGTGCTTTACGAAAATGCATTGAAAACAGTGAACTACTTGGTAAAAGTGCCGTATTGGCGCACTTACCTTCACTTTATAAGCGCTTTGTGACCAACGTTAGTCCACCATAAAAGAAGGACTACTCCTTCTTTTTATTTAAAATAAATATGAGTACCGCTGTTAATATAACTAAGCTGGCGATAACAAATTCAACCGTTAATTGTTCTTGTAAAAAAATAACGCCTGCAAACGCTGCAACTACCGGCACACACAATTGCACAACCGCAGCCTGCGTGCTTTTAAGTAATGGCATTGCAACGTACCAAATACTATAGCCAATGCCAGAGGCTAAAGCGCCAGAAGCGCTCGCGAGTAAAATGCCTTGTATGGTAAGTGCGTTAAAGTAGCTCATACTAACAAGTAATAAGATGGGGAGCGCTACTAAACTTCTAATAAAATTAAACCCTGTCGTTCGCAATGGCGATACACATACTTTGCCACGTATACTGTAAATACCCCAAGCAACACCGCTTATGGCCATCAATCCCGCTCCTATTAGCGAGGGCACCGCCGCTGAGGGCAGCATCAAATAAGCAAACCCCGTAACAGCAATCAAAAAAGCAGCCCACTGCACGGCGCTTAATTGTTCTTTTTTATATATACCCCAACCAATCATCGTAAGTTGCACGGCTGAAAATAAAATCAGAGCGCCTGTTCCGGTATCTAACTCAACGTAGGCCACCGAAAAACTAAGTGCATAAACAAGTAAACTAATGCTACTTCGCCAACTCCCTGTATCACTTAAAATAGCATCATTAAATGACCCATTACGTTTTAGATTATAAGTATAAACGCTCATAATAATACCTAAACATGCAGCACCGCTTAATAAACGAATGATGGTAAAGTTATAGGGATCTATATACCCCTCAGCTAATGCCATTCGGCAAAATAAAGAATTGGCGGCAAATGCTATTAAAGCAATAAATGTATATATAGCTGCTTTCAAAATAATCCTTTTTAACCTAAATCTGGTTGTTAAATAATCTGTTTTTATGGGTGAGTAGTTAAATAACTTAAACTGCTATAAAAGTAAGTTATTTATACAGCATAAGGCAAAGTGTGCAAAAACTTTAAACTTAATAAGACCTTAACTTTTCGCTGTCTATTTCACACATTACTAAATTCACGCCTTATTCACATAGAACATGCATATTTACCTTAACGATGATATGGCTCTACGTTTTTTTACAATGTTTCACACTCTTGTTTAAAGTGAGTGTGTTAACCTGCTTAAGTAGATTAAAAGGAGTGCTGTGTGCGCAGAAGTATAATTTTAAGCGTTTGTTTTATTTTAAGTGGTTGTAGCTCTATAGGGTTTAACGACCTATTTAACGATTACGCCACACAAATGACGCCAGTGCGAAATGCTATTGAAAATAATAACCTACAACAAGCTAAATCGTTAATTGCTGACAATAGCACTATACACAGTAGTTACTTGCTTAACCAACTTGAGCAAGCGCGTATCAACGACCTTACTAATTCAGCTGATAACGCTCAAAGCAAATTCGAAAACGTATATGCTCAAATGCAAACGAAACGCCAAGCTGCAAAGATTCAACTAAGTGCCGGGCTTGAACAAAGTAATGCATTATTTACGAATGACTCGGCAATTACCTATGTACCGCCTGCTTACGAGATGAGCATGCTTCATAGTTATAAAGCACTTAACTATGTTTATAAAAATGATATTGAAGGCGCACTGGTCGAAATTCGCCGAGCTAATAAAGTACAAGCCGATGCGCTTAGCGAGAATGAAGCAGAAATAGATTCAGAAAAAAATGAAGCGCAGCAGCATTATCCAAGTATGAATAATGTGACAAGAGATGTTAAAAACGGCTTTCAAAACGCATACACTTTTTACTTATCGGCTTTGCTTTACCAAAGTGCAAAACAGTTTGACGACGCCTACATAGACTACAAAAAAGCGTTAGCTATTCAACCAAATAATAAATATTTACAGCAAGATGTAATTCGCTTAGCTAAAAAACAAGGGTTTCATCAAGAATTTGACGAATACACACAACGTTTTGGCGAACTTAGCACTTTAAAGCCTAACCATGGTGAAGTAATCGTATTACTTGAACAAGGTTTCGTGCCCAAACAAACTGAATTTAAATTAAGACTACCGATTGATACAAGTAAAGGTGATGTTCGTTTTTATAGCCTTGCTATGCCCGTATATAAAGACAGTGCTTACATTAGCCCAATACAAAATGTGAATATTGCTGGACAAGAAGTAGCATTAGCGCCATTAGTTTATTTAGAAGCCCTAGCCGCTAAAACTCTTGAACAAGAAATACCAGGCAAAATTACACGCCAAGTATTACGGCTCATAACTAAAGAAAAAGTTCGCGCTGAGCTTGCGCGCAGCGCAGGAGATGTAGGCAACATTTTAGCCAATATATATAATTTAGCGTCAGAGCAAGCCGACACCCGAAGCTGGCTTACATTACCAAATCAAATTTCTGTAGCGCGTCAAAGTCTGACAGCAGGTGAACATATATTAAATATAGGCAATCAACCGCCTATTAGTTTTACCGTTAGTAAGCAAGGGTTAACTTTAATTTACCTAACCTCTATTAATAACTATTTTAACTACCATGTAGTTCAACTCTAGGAGACACCATGAAATACATAGTGCCAATGTGTGCCGTTTTATTGCTAAGTGCTTGTGCAACACAGCCTGACACATCAGGTATAGCGGTTGAACAAAATAAAGGAAATTTTAATGATCAACTTAGAGTGGATAACCCTGATTCAGGTGAAAAACTCGCCATTACCGACGTTAAAACGCGTCAAACAAATCAGTTAACGGATGTCGTGGTTACCCTATCTAGCCAATATAAAAAGTCACAATATTTACAGTATCAATTTAAATGGTTTGATAAAGATGGATTTTTGATTAAAGGAAATCATTCACCGTGGCAGCCATTAACTTTATTTGGTTTTGCTAATACACAATTACCAGGTTTAGCGCCTAGCTCTGATGCTGTTACATTTTCACTGGCAGTTAGAAAAGTATCAACTGAATCTCAAGAATTTAAAGATTAAAGGAAACTATTATGAACACGACATTTAAAACAGCATCCACCTACGCATTGGTCGGGCTCAGCGCATTGATCTTAAGCGGCTGTGCTAACAAAGCCGTAGTTAGCTATGGTGACGCTCAAGCAGTTGAAACAACTGATATAAATTTTGGTTCTACCGATTTACAAAAAGTCGCGAGCCAAATGACCGACTCATTACTAAGCTCGCCAGTGGTGGGAACCATGACTCAAAATAACCGTCCTGTTGTGTTTGTGGAACGTATTAAAAACAAAACCAGTGAGCATATTGATACAGAATCAATCACTGATTCTATCTCAACGCAAATGCTACGCAGCGGTAAGTTTCGCTTTGTAGACATGACACGTGTTGAAGCTGTACGTGAACAGCTAACCTTTCAAAACGAAGATGCATTAGTGAACCCAGCAACAGCGGTTGCATTTGGACAACAAATTGGTGCGCAATACATGTTGTATGGCAACTTATCAAGCATTGTTAAAACAAATGCAGATAAATCAGACGTATATTATAAATTCACAATGCGTTTAATGGATATGAAAAGCGGACTTATTGAATGGGCGGACGAAACTGAAATTCGCAAAACCAAAGAAAAATCAACCTTTGGCTGGTAAGCCGATAGGAGTAAGTTATGAAAGCAATTGCTGTAATTATGTGCGCTTTACTTACATTAAGTGCACCCACTTTTGCTAAATACGAGCGCAATAAAGCCGTAGCAGTTCAAAAAGTGTTGTTTGGTGACATTAAATCAGTACGAAACATCAGCGAGCAAGAACTAATACAAGACAAAAAGAACGGCTGGAAAACGTTTGGTGGCGCACTTATTGGTGGTGTTATTGGTAATCAATTTGGTGGTGGCAGCGGTCGTGCTATAGCCACAATTTTAGGCTCAGTTCTCGGTGGTAGCGTTGCTAACAATAGTCAGCAAGGTAGCTATTACAAACAAACTCAGTTAGTTGAATTACTAATTCAGGTAGAAAATGGCGACCAATTTATGGTAGTTCAAGACCTAGACCAAGGTATGCGATTTCAAAAAGGCGATAATGTGAGGTTAGTTTATTTAGGCGATAACACCGTAAGAGTAGATAAAGCATATTAATAACACGCCTTTAAAAACAAAAACGAGCCAACAGGCTCGTTTTTTTATAACGTTTTATAACTGGCGATAATCTTTAAAAAAACGCTGCATTTTTTGCATGGCATCAGTTAAGTCATCTTTATTAGGTAAAAACACTAACCTAAAGTGATCAGGCTCTGGCCAATTAAACGCACGCCCATGCACTAACAATATTTTTTCGGCCTTGAGCAAATCAAACATCATTTGCTCATCGTCTTTTACATTAAAGTGTGCAGTATCAACCTTGGCAAACGCATATAAAGCGCCTTTTGGCTTTTTACAGCTAATCCCTTCAATCGCGTTTAAACCGCGCCATGCAATATCACGTTGTTCGTATAATCGCCCGCCCGGATTAATTAAGTTATCAATTGATTGCACACCACCTAATGCCTGCTGAATTGCATATTGGGCAGGTACATTAGCGCATAAACGCATTGACGAGAGTATATCTAACCCTTTACTTAAGTCGTCCATGGCTGATGTTTTACCACTTAAAACCATCCACCCCATTCTTAGCCCAGCAGCACGGTAAGTTTTAGCTAAACCATTAAAAGTAATCATTGGCACATCATCACACAATGAAGCAATTGAAGTGTGGCTAACTCCATCGTATAAAATCTTTTCGTAAATTTCGTCGCTTAACAACAGTAACTTGTGCTCTCGCGCAATATCTATTAATTGCTCAAGCAGGTCATCACTGTATACCGCACCAGTAGGATTGTTCGGATTAATTAACACCAAGGCTTTGGTTTTAGAGGTGATTTTACTTTTTATGTCATCTATATCAGGAAACCAGTCTTGCTCTTCATCACATAAATAATGAACGGGATTACCGCCCGCTAACTTAACTGACGCAGTCCACAACGGATAATCTGGCGCAGGGATAAGCACTTCATCGTCGTTGTTAAGCAAAGCTTGAGTGATCATTTGGATTAGTTCACTTACCCCATTACCAATATAAATGTTATCAACGTCTAAGTTGTTTAACCCACGTTGTTGATAATGTTGGTACACAGCTACTCTGGCTGAGTAAAGTCCTTTAGAGTCACAATAACCTTGGGCAGAATACAGGTTACGGATAATATCGCGATGCATATCTTCAGGCATATCAAAACCAAATGCAGCTGGATTACCGATGTTTAATTTTAAGACTTTTTGACCATCGTCTTCCATTTTTTTAGCTTGAGCTAAAACAGGTCCACGAATGTCATAACATACGCCTTCTAATTTATGACTCTTTTTTATATCTGACATTTTACCTCTACTGGCTGGCGCCTGATGACCTTTGTAATTTGAGTTTTATAAGCAGGGTCTATTTTATCTAAACAATAAAAACCCGGTTGCCTACTAGACTAACCGAGTAAATATATAACACCAGTAAATTTAACAGCTTAAAACTGAAATTAATTCACGTTAACTATTGTGCATCTAACCATTGTTTAAATTTTGTTTGAGAGCCTTCTACCTGTGGCATTAAGTTGGCACAAGCATCCATCGCTTTAGCTAAGTCATCATCAACTAAGCTTAACTCTATGGTGCGCGAAACATCAGCTAAACTAGACGCACCAAACTGCGCGGCATTTGATTTTAAACTATGAGAATGACGAATCGCTGCCTCTTTATCTTTACCAATGGTTGCCATAACTTCTGAGCCCAGACGTTCAAACTCGGCACAACAAAAATCAAGCGTATCAGCAAACTGCTCGCCCAATAAAGATTTCATATTCTCTAACGCTGATGTATCTATGGTAATGTCTGTCATTATTTAATTCCTTCAACTATCCATGTTCATTGTATTTGATATAACTACTGTATATTGATAAATGAAAAAAAACCAACTTAATTGCTTTCATAAATGTATAATTTACAAGTTAATAATAGAGAGAAAATTTTTAAAATGGCACGCATTCTTTGTACTCGTTGTAATTTTGCGCTTAATACCTGTGTATGCAGCGCTATTGAAACAATAACTAACAAAGTTAAAGTTATTATTCTACAACACCCCAGCGAAGAAAAAATAGCAAAAAACACGGCTAAATTACTCGACTTAAGTCTAATTGATTGCGAAATCATCAAAGGTGAAAACAGTGCTGACTTTAGTATGTTAAATAGTTTGCCAAAAGAATCAACAGTACTGCTTTACCCAAACGAAAATGCCACCTACCTAGATGAACCAAACTCTACAAACCATAAACACATCACTCATTTAATTGTGATCGATGGAACATGGAAAAAAGCCTATAAAATTTTACAACTCACCCCTGCACTCAATCAATTTAGAACAGTGAGTTTTAATAAACCACCTAAAAATCTTTATACAATACGTAAAGCGCCCCGTGACGATAGCCTCTCTACACTTGAAGCCGTTGCTCATAGCTTAAGCTTAATAGAACATTTAAACCCAGAGCCTTTGTTTACTTTATTAGAAGAATTAATTAATAAACAAACCCAACATATGCCTGAGCACGTAAAAGCACGTTACTTAAATTAAATTTAGCTTTTGATAAACAGATGCGACATTACCCAAATAGATTAAAACGAGGATTTACTCGTCAAGGCCCCGACTATCGCTTTGATGACCAAGTTGATTTTAGCGATATAAGAACCACGTTTGGGTTCAGATCAATGGTCGTTGGTAAATGGGTAACCAAAGAAGAACGCTATATTAGCGCTAATTTAATTTACGATGCGCTGGCCGACCTGGCGCAAATACTGCACTTACCACCTAAAGCAATTGGTCTGCGCGGAAAGTTAAATTTTGCATTTGGGCACGGTGGTCAAAAAGGTGTGCAAGCGCATTACAATGCAGGCAGTCAAACATTAGCACTTGCTAAAAATGCGGGCGGTGGTGCGCTCGCGCATGAGTGGTTTCATGCATTCGATCACCACATTAGTGAACATTTATTTAAAGTAAAACCACGCTATGGATTTGCTTCAAAGCTTTGGCTTTCAAATACACCAAATTTAACGCACCCACTCAATGACGCACTGAACAGCTTTTATAAAGAAGTATTTTTAGATGCAAGTGGCGAAAATGCCAATGAATTTGTGCAAGCATGTATTAAACACGACCAAGCCCATAATATGAATTATATGAGTATGCCTGAAGAAATTGCAGCTCGCTGTTTTGAAGCCTGTATATACGCACACCCAAATATAAAAAACAGTTTTTTGGTGGGCGGTTTGCAATCCAGTAATTTAATATACCCACCAGCACAACATACCACCAAGGCAAATAAAGCGCTTAACCACTATTTTCAACTATTGGGTTATGCGCTTCATAATTTACCCGATAAGGTTTAGCTGTTTTCATCACTTATGCGACTTGCAACTGCGCTACTCTGGTCTTTGTATTTAGCATCTTTACGAATGTTATACGGGTTTTCACAAGGCCCTGAGAGCATTTCGAAACTCATAGCGCCAATTTTCATCATTGGGCGCAGCGCTAAGGGTAATTTTCCTGAGTTGTAAAACTCTAATACAATATTACCGCTCCAGCCGGGATCAATTCGGTGTGCTGTTACATGCACCATCAAACCTAAACGCGCAAGCGATGAGCGCCCATCCAACCACCCTACAATATCGGCAGGTAGCGTTACTTTTTCATAAGTGATTGCAAGTGCGAGTTCACCTGGATGTAAAAAAAACGCTTCACCGTCTGCAAGCTCAATTTCCTCACTCATGATTGATTCCATGGCTTTATTGAGTTGATCCTTTGGACCACTTAAATCAACGTAGGCTGCATTATGGGCATTGAACGTTCTAAATTTATTACCAAGACGTAAATCTGCTGTCACACCCGATATCATCTCACTACTCGGAGCAGGCTCTATAACTATTCGGCCATCTTTTAAGTG
Source organism: Pseudoalteromonas sp. APM04 (assembly GCF_022809815.1). Lineage (NCBI taxonomy): Bacteria > Pseudomonadati > Pseudomonadota > Gammaproteobacteria > Alteromonadales > Pseudoalteromonadaceae > Pseudoalteromonas > Pseudoalteromonas sp. APM04. Next base: position 1,515,239 of record NZ_CP094441.1, on the reverse strand, counting down.
TTCTTTAATATGTGTATCTGAAAGTCTCATGCTTTTAATCTTCTGTAATCACAATTTCTATGCTGTTGTGATGCTGTTGATAATATAGCGTGCTGGCTATAAGCCTAGCTGCTGCGCTGTATGTTTTGCTTATTGCCGCATCGTTATCGCTAGCAATAAGTTTTCCTTGCTCAGAGTACTCTCTAATATCAATGGCAAGGGGAATATGGCTAAGTACCGGAACGCCATGCTTGTGGGCTAGTTTTTGTGCACCCTCTTTGCCAAATACATGGTTTGCCTCACCGCAGTGGCTGCAAACGTAATGGCTCATATTTTCTATCAAACCAAGTACTGGCACATTTACTTTATTAAACATTGCAATGCCTTTTTGGGCATCAGCGAGTGCTAAATCTTGAGGCGTAGTTACAATAACAGTCCCACTGGCAGGTACTTTTTGACTCATGGTAAGTTGTATATCACCTGTACCTGGGGGCATATCTACAATTAAATAATCGAGCTCGCCCCAATCAGTCTCGTTCAGTAATTGACTAAGTGCACCCGATGCCATTGGGCCTCGCCATACTGTTGCGTCATCACTGGGTACTAAAAAGCCGATAGATTGGGCTTTAATGCCATTGGCATCAAACGGTAGTAATTGTTTGTTATCTTTTGTTTTTGGCTCAGCACCAACAAGGCCCAACAACATTGGTATTGAAGGACCATAAATATCAGCGTCTAAAATACCAACTTTTGCTCCCTCAGCTTTTAATGCACCCGCTAAATTAACAGCTGTAGTCGATTTACCTACCCCACCTTTACCTGAAGCAATAAGTACAATATGTTTAATTCCTTTAAACTTTGCAGGCTCTTGGATATCAACCTTAGCCTTTATTGAAATTTCAATATTTAAAACATCACGGACATGCTGCTCTACAAGGGGGATTTCTGATTGCGCAGCAAAAGGTAAAGTAAGACTAATTTGTAATGATTTATCGTCGTTTTCAGAAATTGACTCAATAAAGCTTTCGTCAATTCCTACGGCAAAGGCCGCACTGCGATAAGCCGCTAAAGCAGCAATAATCGGTTGTTTTTGCACCGATTTAGAAGAGAAAAGTTTCGACAGTCCAAACATAGCAATTAAATAGCGTTTCTTTGATGAAAAGTGCCTCGGAATTATGTAACATTCAGGTCATTAACACCAGTCAATTAATAAAAATCCATAAGCAGTGTGCGCGCATAGCCACCTGTTTATAGATAAATTAATGATAACAGCCGTTTAAATAGTAAAAACGGTATTTTATCCTCAATTCGGAATGATTATGGCACAGCGAAAGATCCTGATTACCAGCGCATTACCTTATGCAAATGGCCCAACCCACTTAGGTCATTTATTGGAATATATTCAAACTGATATTTGGTCACGTTTTCAAAAACTTCAAGGCCATGAAACGTATTATGTTTGCGCAGACGATGCCCACGGCACACCAATCATGCTTAATGCACAGAAGCAAGGGATCACACCTGAAGAAATGGTAAAAAATGTGAGCATTGAACGCCAACGCGACTTTGCTGATTTCAACATTAAGTTTGATAATTACCACAGCACGCATAGCCAAGAAAACAAAGAATTTAGTGAATTAATATACAACCGCTTAAACGACGCGGGCCATATAAAAAAGCACACTATTTCGCAATTGTTTGATCCTGAAAAAGGCATATTTTTACCTGATCGCTTTGTAACCGGTACTTGCCCAACGTGTAAGTCTGAAGATCAAAATGGCGATAGCTGTGATTCGTGTGGCGCAACTTACAGCCCAACCGAATTAATAAACCCGCGCTCTGTTATGTCAGGTGCCGAGCCTATTCTAAAAGATTCTGAGCATTACTTTTTTGACCTACCAGCATTTGAAGGCATGCTCAAAGAATGGCTACACTCAGGTACTATTCAACAAGAAATGGCTAACAAGCTAGACGAATGGTTTACTGACGGCTTACAACAGTGGGATATCAGCCGTGATGCGCCTTACTTTGGTTTCGAAATTCCAAATGCCCCAGGTAAATACTTTTACGTATGGCTAGATGCGCCAATTGGTTACATGGCCAGCTTTAAAAACCTGTGTGATAAAAAAGGGATTGATTTTGACGCATTTTGGGCTGAAGGCTCAGAAGCAGAACTTTACCACTTTATTGGTAAAGACATTATTTACTTCCACAGCTTATTTTGGCCAGCCATGCTAGAAGGCGCTAAATTTAGAAAACCAACTAACGTATTTGCACACGGGTTCGTTACTGTAAATGGCGAAAAAATGTCTAAGTCAAAGGGCACGTTTATTAAAGCGCGTACCTACCTAGACAACCTAAATCCAGAATACTTACGTTACTATTACGCTGCAAAATTAAACAGCGGTATTATCGATCTTGATTTAAACCTAGAAGACTTTGCACAACGTGTTAATTCAGATCTGGTTGGTAAAGTCGTTAATATAGCGAGCCGTTGCGCAGGCTTTATTACCAAAAAGTTTGATGGAAAATTAAGCGCAACCATTATGCAACCAGAGCTTCTCGAAGAGTTCCAAGCTGCTGCGCCAAGTATTACCACCCATTTTGAGAACCGTGAATACAGTCGCGCAATTCGTGAAATTATGGCCCTTGCCGACAAAGCAAACCAATTTATTGATGGCGCAGCACCATGGGTATTAATTAAAGACGAAACTAAGCAACAAGAAGCTCACGATGTGTGTTCGCTTGGCCTTAACTTGTTCCGTGTTTTAATTACCTATTTAAAACCAGTACTACCGGCTATGGCCCAAAACGTAGAAGCGTTTTTAAACGATGATCTTGCTTGGGATGCAGTACAAACTCCACTAGTAAGCCACTCAATCAATAAATTTAAACCGTTAATGCAACGCGTAGAAATGGACAAAGTAAACAAAATGGTTGAAGAATCTAAAGAAAGCCTAGAGCCTAAAGTAACAATTGATCCAAATAGCCCTCTTGCAAAAGAACCTATTAGCGAAGAAATTGAGTTTGACGATTTTGCAAAGGTAGACCTTCGTGTTGCTAAAATTGCAAAAGCAGAGCATGTAAAAGGCGCCGACAAACTACTGAAGCTAACCCTTGATTTAGGCGGCGAAACGCGTCAAGTATTCGCAGGCATTAAATCAGCATACGCTCCTGAAGATATTGAAGGTAAGCTAACAGTAATGGTTGCAAACCTTAAACCGCGTAAAATGCGTTTTGGTATGTCTGAGGGTATGGTACTTGCTGCAGGCCCTGGCGGAAAAGAAATTTATATTCTTAATCCTGACGACGGATCAGAACCTGGAATGCGTGTAATGTAAATTTACACATATGAATAAAAAAACCGCTGACTCTCAGCGGTTTTTTTATATGTTATTTTATCCTATTTGCGACTTTTATCGATTTTTTGTACCATCGACCAATAAATAATAAAAAAGTAATACAATGCCTAGCACAGTTCCTCAAGAAAAGACTGTAACTCGCAACAAAATTTTAAAGCACAAAATAGTGGCTATTATTCGATTAAAAAAACAATCAGATGTTGCACCACTTGTCGATTGCTTAGTTGAGGCTGGTATAAAAGTGCTTGAAATCACCTCTAATACACCAGGGTTTGAGCAAGAAATTAAAAATGCACGTATTCGTCATCAACATATTTTGGTGGGTGCAGGCACCATCACAAATACTAAACTAGCTCAACGAGCCATTAATGCGGGTGCACAGTTTATAGTAACCCCTAATACTGATAAGCGTATTGTGTCAGTTGCCCATCAGTGTAATTTACCTGTTTTAATGGGGGCTTTAACGCCAACAGATATCGCTAACGCGATTGAGTATAATGCGGATATTATTAAGGTATTTCCAGCAGGTAGCATGGGGATTGACTATTTTAAGGCATTAAAAGGCCCATTTGATAGCGCCAATTTAATGCCCGTTGGCGGGATAAATTTAAATAACATTACTCAGTGGTTTGACGCAGGGGCTTGCGGTGTAGCCATTAGTAGTGATTTTTCAAAAGTGATTACTAGCCACGCTGACAAGCAAGCTCTTACCCAGTTAGTTCATGACCATTTAACTGACATACCCACTGATTAAAGGTCTTTAATTTGCTGTAATCACTAGGTATTGTTCAAACTTAAATTACATCAAATACTTAATACTCTGTTCAAACAAATCTAAATGCACTTAGTTTAAAGAGAGCAAAACACGCTCTTTTCTTGGTATGTAGTAATTATCGTAATCAAGCGAAACAATGACCTTATTTGCTTTTCCGAGTAGTTCACCACGAGGGATTAAACCAATTACGCGAGAGTCTGCGCTATTGTCACGGTTATCCCCCATTGCCAAATAGTAATCATCTGGAATGGTGATCATTTCAAAGCCAGCTAATTGGGATGGTACATTTGCTATCCTAATGGTGTGCTTCTTACCGTTTAATATCTCTACTTTATCAACCGAATCGATATTATTTTGCACATGTTCGTAGTTAAGCTTTTTGCCATTAATAATTAATTCGTTATTTACTAAAGAAACGGTATCACCAGGCACACCAATAACACGTTTAATTAACCGGTTATCTGCCGCTTGTGAGTCGAATACAATAATGTCCCCTGTCTGTGGTTCGTTAATTTTAAGCAAAGAAATATGCGTAAAAGGCACTCGTAAGTCGTACGCCATTTTGTCTGTTAAAATTCTATCTCCTTGCTCAATTGTAGGTTTCATTGAGCTCGTAGGCACTTCATACCAGTCGGCTACTGCACTTCTAAACACACTCATTAAGGCAATAAATACAATGAGTGAACGATTATTTTTCCAAAATTTATAAAGCACTTTCATAACTGCTCCCTTTAATTGATCAAGTAATGGTATGACCTAACAGCGCTTTAGCAGTTCAAAAAAGGATGTAACAAAAGATGTTTGACCAAAAAACGTTTTTGATCGATTAAATTTTCAGCAGCGTAGCATCTTAGGAATTTAGCAAATATTAACTTAAAGGAAACTAACATGTTTAAGAAGATAACCACCGCAATTTTAATTACCGCCGCAAGCATAGGGTTTTCATTTTCTGCGCAAGCCAACCATCATGGCATGAAGAAAGATGTGGTTGATGTTGCGGTTGAAAATGGCTCGTTCACAACACTTGTTGCAGCCGTAAAAGCAGCCGGTTTAGTTGATACTCTAAAAGGCAAAGGACCATTCACTATTTTTGCACCATCTGATGCCGCTTTCTCAAAGTTACCTGAGGGTACCGTTGAAATGCTGTTAAAGCCAGAAAACAAAGAGAAGTTAACGGCAGTGCTAACCTACCATGTTGTCGCTGGAAAAATAATGGCAAAAGAGGTGGCTAAGTTAGATAGCGCCAAAACACTCCAGGGGCAGTCGGTAATGATTAAAACAAGCATGGGTGTGATGGTAAACGACGCTAACGTGATGATGCCAGATGTTAAAGCAAGTAATGGCGTAATCCATGTAATTGACACTGTTCTTCTTCCAAAAAAATAAGCAGTAAAAATTATGTACAAAAAAAGAAGCATAAACGTAAGCTTATGCTTCTTTTTAACGAATACTTAGACCTTATTACTGATTAAGCTTTTCTTTCGCTTCTTTTACTTTTTCAAAGTCTAAACCTAACTCATCGGTAGCTTCTTTGATTAAGTGTGGTTGTGTCATAACAACAGCCATTAATTGCTGAAGCTTTTCAGGCGGTATGCCAAGCTCCTGTACAAGCGCCATAGCCATCATTGGGTTTTGTGTAAACGCCTCCAATAACGCTTTTACTTTTTCATCACTTACATTATGTTCTTTTAAAATTGCAATTATTGGATTCATTTTTAACCTTGGTTTTATAATAACGTGTGTATGACTGAATTATATGGGCATAACGTGTAAAATAAAGCGTTATTCTACAAGCAATACGACTTTACCCGCGTTTTCGTTGCGCTCTAATATTGCATGTGCCTCTTGAGCCTGTGTCCATGGCAACGTTTTGTACACATTAAAGTCATAGTTTTTAGATGCTATGTCGTTGTAAAAGCGTTCTACTAAGTCATCTCTTAGTTGGCGTTTAAAATCAATACTGCGGTTACGAAGGGTTGACGCATGAAACGAAATCCTTTTACGTAACAGGGCTGCAAAATCAACCTCAGCAAAACGCCCATCTAAAAAGGCAAGCATAATTATTTGGCAATCCATGGCAGCAACTTGTGCATTTTTGTTTAAATAACTGCCTGCAACGGGATCAACAATTACATTAGCGGTTAAATTACGGCTTTGCATGTAATCTACAAAGTCTGTGTTTTTGTAGTTAATTGTATGATCTGCTCCCAGCGACTTAGCGTGTTGGCATTTTTCATCAGAACCTGCGGTTATAACAACTGTTGCTCCTGCACTTTTTGCCATTTGAATAGCGGCACCACCTACGCCACTGGCCCCTGCATGTATCAATGCCGTTTGCCCATGTTGTAGCTTGCCAAGCTCAAATAATGCACCAAAAGCAGTTAAATACACCTCGCTTATGGCAGCACCTTCAACCATAGTTACATCATCAGGTAGTTCCATTAATTGTTTAGTATCTACCGCAACATATTCGCTATAAGCGCCACCTGCACACAGTGTAAAAATACGTTTATCGAGCCAGCTTTTATCAACTTCGTTACCCAGCTCTACCACAGTGCCTGCACACTCTAAACCTAAAATTGGGCTGTCACCTTTTGGGGCTGGGTACTTACCTTGGCGTTGCATGCAATCAGCACGATTCACGCCAATTGCAGCCACTTTAACAAGCACTTCATAATTTTTTAGCTGCGGTTTACGGGTATCACTAAAGGCAAGGTTTCCGCTTTCATGGGAAATATATTTCATTACCACTCCTTTGCTTTAACTAAAGTTGTACTTTAGACATGGGGGTAATTATTTCTATTTAAACCGCCAGCTTTGCTTGTACGGGTAAACATCAGGTAAAAAACCATTTTGTATTTGCTGCTGGCACTGTTGCCAATAGGTTGTTGTAAATAAGTCACTGTGGTGGTTGTTAAAACACTCAAATGCATGAGCATTTGCGCTAAAAAAAACCTTAAATTGACTGGGAAATATATCGTTTTCATCAATATCAAAATAAGAATGACTACTTAACTCCTCTAATGCATTTTGTGTTTGAGGTACATCTCTAAAATTACACTGAGTTAGTTGGCAAATCTCATCAAAGTCATAAAACACAACACGCCCCCAGCGAGTAACGCCAAAGTTTTTCATTAGCATGTCACCTGGAAATATATTCGCCCCAGCTAAATCTTTAATTGCTTTTCCATAATCAAGCATCACATGGTCCAATGCGTGTTTATCGCAGTGGTTAATATATAAATTAAGAGGTGTCATTTTTCGTTCAACATACACATGTTTTAAAATAAGTGCCTTGCCCGATATAACTAAACTGCTATCAATGTGTGTTTTCATCTGCGTTAATAGTTCTTCACTAAAGCGGCTCAAATCAAACGCTAAATACCTAAACTCGTGCGTATCTACCAATCGCCCTACTCGGTCGGCTTGCTTCACAAAGTTATATTTTTCTTTTACGTGTGCTTTAGTTGCGGTTTTTGGTGCACTAAATTTATCTTTTATTACTTTATATACATAATCTGAGCCTTCAATAGTAAATACCAGCATAACCATGCCAGGTGTACCAGGTGCGTTTATATATTTAAAACTTGCGGGGCTGTTTTTAGTGGTATCAACCTTGTAGCGGTAAAACTCGGTTTTAGCGTGTTTAATAAAGCCAATAGCGTTAAATAATTCAAAACGCTTTTTATGCGGCATAAGTACACTGAGGTAATCAACATAACGCGCGGGTTGGTCTGTATCTACCATAAAATATGTACGGGCAAAGCCAAATAACAAGCTTAATTGATCGGCGCCCATCATAACCGCATCTATTCTTAAGCCTTTTTCGGTGTTTAAAATAGCAATAGCAAACGGCATGTTATCGCCATTTTTAGCGATACAACGGCCAATCAAATAACAGGCTTTATTTCTAAAAAATAACGAGTTTGCGTATTCAATAAACCCGTCGTTTAAATTTATCAGTTCATAGACCTGCTTACATTGATGTTTAGCACCTTGCATTAGGGTTTGCTGTAAACGCTTTAAATCGGCATTTAATTGGCAGAACGGAACTCTAAACATTTGCGTAGTAATAAGCTGTGAAATTGCGGTTTCAAACCCATTTTGAAGCGATATTCTACTTACTAAACTTTCAAATGAGCGTGGTTCACTTCGGTATTTGGCTTTTAATACAAATAAATGCACTGTACGAATTTTTTTATCGTCCCAAATAGCACCAAATGTTGAATTAAAAAAAGTATGCGCAATGGGTTTATTCTCATGGTGCTCAACCATATCCCCATAAATACTTTTAGCTAGTTGCCATGTGTGTGGGCAGTCTAGTTCTTCATAAGCAATTATTTTAACCGCTTCACTCACATTTTTTACTTGGCGCTCATAAACTTGTAACCGATCGCGCATTGCACGCTGTACATCATGATATTGGCGCTGCTCAAACCGACTTTGTGCACCAAGTGTTATATTTAAAAACTCAGCAAACATCGCATCAAACCCTGCAAGTACAGCACGTGCAAGCTTAGTTGCAATCACCTTTTGAAGAGCATTATTTGAATCATCGATTAACGTATTTGGCATGTTAACAACACTTATATTTTTACCCGTTATGGCGGTTATTTTTTATTAATTGTTTACACCTTAACAAGCAGGCTTTAATTTAGATAATTAATACAGCAAATAAATAAGATTGATCTAATGAATATACGTAACGTCGATCTCAACCTTCTCGTCTATTTAAACGTGCTTATAGACGAAAAAAGTGTGTCTAAAGCCGCCAATAAATTAGCGCTAACACAACCGGCAATGAGTAATGCATTAAAGCGATTACGCGATTTATTTGAAGATCCGCTTCTTGTTCGCGCTGCAGGGTCAATGACCCCAACAGCTAAAGCACTCCTACTTAAACCCGAAATAGAATCATTATTAAAAATGGCTGAAGCAATTACTCAACCCAGTGAGCAATTCAACCCCGCTACGGCTGAAATAACCTTTAGAATAATGGCAAACGACTATTTAGAGTCAACGTTAATTGCGCCATTTATAACAGCGCAATTAAATAAAAATCCAGGTATTAATTTTGACGTTTTAAGCCCAAGCGATGTTAACTTACAAGACATGGAAAAAGGCACCATAGACCTTGCTATTAATCGCTTTAACGGATTACCGCGATCGTTTCACCAAGCCACAGTATGGCGCGATAACTACTGCTGTTTAACACACCCCAAGAATACTTTTTTACAAAACGCCACACTCGATAATTACCTCAAAAAAGAACATATTTGGGTAAACCGGGCTGGTTGGGGCCCTGAAGCCGCAGTAACTAATAAGTCAGGTAAACAAAAATTAGGCTGGGTAGATGAAGCACTCTGGCAGTTAGAGCAAACACGTAAAATTAGGGTATTTACCCGCCACTACATGATTGCCAGTTTACTTTGTCAATCAGAGCAACTGGTGGCGACATTACCACGTAGGCAAGCTAAGCTATTAACAACACATACTAACTTAGTAATAAGTCCACCCCCGTTTCAAATAGTGCCTATTGAGGTAAAAATGATATGGAGCCCACTGCTTCACCATGCGCCAGCGCATCAATGGTTACGCCGCGAAATGCTTGAGTTCGCTAAAACAGTAGCAGATAGGTAAATTTTAAAATATCCATTACGTTTTTCAAAAAATACTGAAAAATCTAAAAGCACACATTCAATTTGCTAGTAAATACATACTAAAAATGACGGGCTAGGTGAGAGGTAAGAAAAACACAACGTTTAAAAACTAATTTTTCAATAAATAAAACATCGAGACACTCACTTTAATAAAGTGAGTGTCTCGATGTTTTGCTTTGGAGTCGTATAAGTCTTAGCAAGGGGAGTAACCTTACTCATTAATAATTTGCAAAGCCGATACCATGTTTTTTATTTTAAATTAATTCAATAACTTAACAAAAAACCCTATACTCCTTCTTCTGAAATTTGTACCACTTTTGTGCATTTATTTATTTTTTGCACCAAATTAAATAAAAAAAGAAGCCGATAAATTTAGCGTAAATTAAATGAATAAAACTTAATATTGATCTAATCAATATCAGTTATTGAAAACAACAATTTCATTAATAATACAGTTAGCGCTAGAGTGAAGTTAAGCCAACAAACTAAGAGTATTTATTATGACAACAGCTTCTTTCACACGCCAAGACGGGTTATTCATCGACGCTAACTTACATCAGTTCATTGAAGAGCAGTTATGTTCTAAAGCAACATTACAAACAACAGATGTTTACCAAACACTGGCGACATTAGTTGATGAGTTTGGGTGTACTTGTCGTAAAACTAAGCACCAACCAAACGATGTACTTGAAGTACAAACACTATTGAACGCTTACCAACTGCAAAACCATCCGCACTGTCATGTGGATGCGCAAACAACTGAAGCGGTACTTGATGAATATTGCTGCCAGGTTCCTGCAATCATTGTTGTTGCTTTAATGGATACGCTTAGTGGTACACAATGCGATGAACCAAATGCACACGACATCTACCATCGTGCCGCACAGTTAACTAATCGCCCATGCGTACATACAGTTAAAACTGCCTCAGCAGCTTAATAATGAATGTGTTTAAAAGTGCTCGATAACTTTATCTGCAAAGTCTGTGCAGCTTAAGGTTGTCGAGTTATGAGTTTTTGAAGTATCAATGCCTTGCTGGGTTAAATCAAAAGTAACATACCCACTTGCTAATGTGTTTTCTAGAGCATTCTCAATAGTTAATGCCGCCTCATCCCATTTCATAAATTTAAGCATGAGTACTGCGCTCAAAATACTGCTGCTTGGATTCGCTTTGTTTTGCCCTGCAATTCGCTCAAATGTACCATGAGTAGGTTCAAAAAAAGCCACATCATTATTCAAGTTTGCAGCAGGCATAATGCCCACACCACCCACTTGAGCGCTGAGCATATCGGCTAAAAAGTCCCCATTTTGATTCGTAGTTGCCACTACATCAAACTGCTCAGGGTTCATTAAACATTGTTGCAGCATGTTATCGGCAATGACTTCTTTAATTATTAGAGGCGCCTGCCCAGCACGCTCAATTTTAAGCCAGCGGCCATTTTCGTGTTCAATAGCATTAAATTCCTTTTTGGCGAGTGCAAAGCCCCAACGTTTAAATGCACCATCAGTAAACTTAAGCACATTGCCTTTATGAACAAAAGTGAGAGAATCTCGATTGTTATTAAGGGCAAAATTAAGAGCGAAACGTGTTAATCGCTCAGAGCCTTCTTTGGATATATTTTTTATACCTATGCCGCAATCTTGTGAAAACCTAAGGCGTGTTACCCCCATTTCTTCACATAAAAAGTCGAGCATTTTTTCACTTTCAATGCTGCCTGCTTGCCACTCAATACCTGAATATACATCTTCGCTGCTATCACGAAGAACCGTAATGTTGGTTAAAAAAGGATTTTTTAAAGGAGAAGGCAAAGCACTAAACCCTTTGATAGTGCGCATATTTACAAATAAATCCATTTCTTGGCGTAAAGCAACATTTAAAGAGCGGAACCCTCCACCCAAAGGCGTAGTTAATGGCCCTTTTATTGCTATTTTACAGGCTCTTACTGCTTGTATTGTTTCTTGTGGAAACCAATCACCATCGTAAAGCTTGGCTGCTTGCTCACCATTAAACACTTGCATCCAATGTATTTTTCGCTTGTTTTTGTAACAGTGTTTGATAGCGCAATCTACAATATTTCTCATAACGGGCATAACATCTTGCCCAACTCCATCTCCATTAATATAGGCAATAACAGGCTCTGAAGGAATAACCCACTTCCCTTGCTCATCTACCGTTATATGTTGCCCTTGCTCTGGCATTTTTATATGTTGGTATTGCATCATTAAAGCCTATAAATCAATGTATATGCTCGATTAAACCATGTTAATTAAGGCGTGTCTTTAATTGCCTTTTTATAGTTGGTATCAGTTTAAAAAATAACAAATACGATGTGCTTATGTAGTTAAAAGGATGGTCTTATAGCGTGTACGGTTCGTATTAGTTTTTAAATATAGAGGGGTTTTAATGAAATTATTGTGGACGTTGCTATTTTTATACTCTTTAAACATCTGCGCTCTTGAGGTTGACATACACGAGCTAGACTCGCTGTCTAAAAGTGGCCAGCAAGTTGTCTCTACCTGGATTGATCAGAGTGTAAAAAAAACTGAAAATACGCTTGGGCCTTTAAAGCAAACTACCTTGCCTATTTATTTGAAGCCGCAATATTTTGCATTTGAGCCAGTACCATGGGCAACGGTAAAGCGAAGCAATCCCGATGGGGTTGAACTTCATATTGATAGATATGCAAGTTTAAATGCATTTACTAAAGACTGGACCCTATATCACGAGCTATCGCATTTATATTTGCCGCTTTTCCCCTACTCTGCTTTTTGGTTAAGTGAAGGGTTTGCTAGTTATATGCAAAACGTAATTATGCGAGACAGCGGTGTAATAACCCAAGCGCAATTTGTTCAACGATTAAATGCTGGGTTTAGTAGAGGTAGACTACAAAGCAAAACAAAGTCGCAGCCTTTAAGTGAGCTTTCTGCTGATATGTGGAATCAAGGTGCACAGCAACGTGTGTATTGGACAGGCGCTGTATTTTTTGTTGAAGCCGATTTAGCACTCCACCAGCAAGGCCAAACCCTTGCTGAAATAATAAAGGCCTATCAACTATGCTGTAGAACAGCGCGTTCAAGTGCTAAAGCATTTATTAAAGACCTTGATAAACTCTCACGTAGTAGTATTTTTACTTCTTTATATGCAGAGTATAAAAACCGCACTGACTTTCCAAACGTGACTAAAAAATTAATAAACACACTTTGAGCTGTATTGATTTTAAAGTTAGGCTTTTAATACCAAGATGCTAAAAATCATTTGAAGTTAAATAGTTACAAAAGTATTGATAAGCCTGTTCATTATAATTTAAAGAACGCTTATTCATAAATCCATGACAATAATCTGTTGGTTTGCAAATTACGTTTTGTTTTTTATTAAGCTCATTAATAACAGCAGTCACATCAAAGTGCACCTCATGGTAAGGAAAAATAAACTCACAGAGTACACTTGCGTCTAAATCTAAGTAGTTTCGTATTTGTGATGGATAAAAACCAACCACTTTTTTAAGATGTGGATTGCTTGTTAATAACTGGGCTCGCCATGCGGCACTAGCCCCTGCACTAAAGGCAATGCAAATTGTTGGCTCTGTGAGTCTATCAAATTGTTTATGCAGCATTGCCGTATACACGTTGTGGCCACATGCTTTTATAAAATTTTTATAGTTATGCTCTTCACTTTCAATAGCTTGCTCTTTCCCACTGTAAGGTTCAACAAGGGTGAACTGAGTGTTTAATGTTTTACAAAAGTCATGTAAAGCCGGTGTTTTTCCGTAAATATCACTTACTATTATGTAATGCATACGATTCCCTTTTGGTGTAAAAACAAAGTATTTAACCCAGTTGATAAAGTCTACACTACAAAAACTATACAAATAACTTGCGAGCATAATTTATTTAGGTTACATTCCCTCTCTGGTTTTAAGAAACCACTGCGGTTAACCTATTTACCCTGATCCAGTAAGCCCCGCACAACGTATATTTGAAAGCTAAGTTATTGTACGGCGAGTACCCCTTAAATAATACCGAGATGAATTTTACAATCATCGTAAAAGTGTCATAAAGATCGTCAACACTGTAATGAAGCTAAACACAACATCGTTAATTTATTGACTGCAACCTGCTATAAAAAATAGCGCAGAATAAATTACAAGAATAAAGTGAGTTTTATTATGTCTTATAAATATAACGGATCTATGATCCAAATAGCACATCCTGTGCAATCAATTTCAGTTAATAAACATCGTGTTATCTTTAGTGATACACAAGGTTTAAAAAACGCATTGTTTCAAAAAGCTAGCGATGCGCGTCAATTTGTTAAGTGGCTAAAAGTTAGCTAAGCAAAGCTATATCGCAATCCCATGCGCGATAACACGTAATATTATGCCAGCCTTGTTGTTGGCATTTTACTTTTTAATACTTAAGTGTTAAAACAATAATCCAATTACATTCGTTGGTTACTGCAATGTTACGTGTACTTTTCACTCTTTTATTTTGTTGCTCTCTAACTTCAGTTTGTCATGCTCAAACAATTAACTGGTTAACCAACGATTTTGCACCTTACTATATATTAAATGGTAAGTATCAGGGCCAAGGCCGCGACGAAACAATCATAAAATTACTCGAAGACCAACTACCTCATATCAAATTCAATCGTGTTGTGGTGCCTGCAAGTAAGCTAATTCAAACCCTTTCTGATAAAACAAATGACGCGTGCGTACTTTCTCTTTATAAAAACGAAAACAGAAAGCAACAAATGGTATTTACACAAGAAAGCTCTACTGTTGGTTTATCTCCCTCTGTTGCACTACATAAAAAGCTAGCAAATGCGCTATCGCTTAAAAACGACGCTGAGGTGTCTTTGTATGATTTACTACAAGAGAAAAAGCTAACATTAGGCGTGTCTTTGAGTCGCTCTTATGGGGAAGCTATCGATAGTATAATTAATTCAACGCCCGATGTTGACATTGTTATTCGCCCTACCCGAGATAGCTTAGCTAGTCTTACCTATATGCTTAACTTAAAACGCATTGATATTTTACTTGGCTACCCAAGTGAACATTTTTATTTAGCTAAATCTATGAACTTTCAAGATAACTTAACCCAAAGACCATTAACTGAAGCACCTGCGTTAAGTTATGGTTTTATAGGTTGCACTAAAACCGAGCAAGGGATTAAAAATATTGCTTTGCTAAACAAACACCTTAAAGTAATCAAACAAACTGATGGATACATAAATGCCTTATCAAAGTGGTTGCCCGAGCATTTAAAGCCATTGCTAAAAACAAGAATGAACTAAGCAAAAAAAACGCCACGTAATGTGGCGCTTTCAAAGTTAGTTGTATAATTACAACCCTGCTTATTTACGAATACCTTCAATAAATAACCCAATATCAACATGCGTCGACGCAGGTCCTAAATTATAGTTAATGCCATAGTCACTTAATTTAAGGCTTGTTTCGCCTTCAAATCCAACACGGTAACCACCCCACGGGTCTTGACCCTCACCTATTTTATCTATTTCAAAGGTAATACTTTTTGTCACACCATGTAATGTAAAATCACCAGTTACTTTGCCTGAATCATCGTTGTTAAAAGTAATTTTAGTACTTTTAAATGTAGCCGTTGGGTATTTATCAACATTTAAAAAATCTTTACCACGTAAGTGCTTATCTCGCTCTGCATGGTTAGAGTCAAGACTGGTTGTATCTATATTTACCATTATTTGTGAAGCATTAGGTTTTTCTGCATCATAATTGAATTCACCGTCAAACGTATTAAAACGTCCATGTAGCCAGCTGTAACCCAAATGTTTTATTTTAAAGTTCACAAAAGCATGTGCCCCTTTTGTATCAATAACATATTCAGCAGCATTTACAGCCGATGCTGATAAAACGAGAGCCGCCGATACAGCCGTATTTAGTAATAGTTTGTTCATATTAATCTTCCTTCAATGGGGTAATCATTCTTGTTAAAGTTTTATCTTTATCTATAAAATGGTGCTTTAGTGCACCCAATGCATGTAAAACAACAAAACCAATTAATATACATGCACCGTAGTAATGAACTTTTCCTGCTATATCAGCTTGATCATCAAAAACAAAGTCGAGAGCAGACACATTAAACA
The DNA here is from genome assembly GCF_022809815.1 of Pseudoalteromonas sp. APM04. NCBI lineage: Bacteria > Pseudomonadati > Pseudomonadota > Gammaproteobacteria > Alteromonadales > Pseudoalteromonadaceae > Pseudoalteromonas > Pseudoalteromonas sp. APM04. Next base: position 1,499,343 of record NZ_CP094441.1, on the reverse strand, counting down.
GGGTAAAAACTTCAATGGGCCTTCCATCTGCAGTTGAGATCAAATAACCAGCTACCACAATCACAGCTAATAAAATGTACATAGCTATGTGGGCAGTATGTGCTAGTTGATTGACTTTAGTATTTGTACCTAGCGGTTTTGGCTGTTTAGAAAAAACACGCCATAAAATTCTAAAAATCAAAATAGCTGCAAGCGTAATTCCAATGCTTTTATGTAAATCAAGAGAACCTTTGTACCAACTGTCATAGTAGGTAAGTTCAACCATGTATAAACCCAAACCAAATAAGCCAATAACGGTAAACGCCATCAACCAATGCAATATAATGGCAACGACCCCATATGAGAGTGGTGTGTTTTTAAACATAATTAATATCCTGTGTTTTGATAACGACAAGATATAGAAAAGAAGTGCACAGTAAAATAGCATGTGCAAACAGCTTGTGTGCGTATATGCACATAAATGGTTTACATAGGGGAGTTTAGTGGTTAAAGAGAGTGTTTCAGTTTTACTCGAAGCGGCTATTCAGTGAGGCTTACGTATATTAAGCTCTCTTCATTAACTTGCAGGCAAGTAATAAGCCCTTCCTTGATAAGCTCAAGTATAGCTATAAAGCTTACGACAACCCCGCTGCGCCCTTCTGATGCTTTAAACAGTTCGTTAAACACAATTGCACTCTTTGCTTTGGAAAGCTGTTGTAATATTTGGCTCATGCGCTCGCGGGTTGATAACACTTCTGCTGTTATTTGATGATGCTCAAAGGTTTTAGCTCTCGCCATAACTTCACTTAAGGCAAGCATTAAATCTTTGAGTTCTAATTCGGGTAGGTTTTTGCTTGTATCGTCGTTAATGGTCATTACCGCATGGGCAACGAAAATATCACGACCAACACGAGGAATATCATCCAAATTTTCAGCTGCTTTTTTAAACTGCTCGTATTCTTGTAGGCGTTTAATTAGTTCAGCACGAGGGTCTTCCTCTTCTTCGAGCTCTTCGTGAACAGGAAGAAGCAGCCGTGATTTTATTTGCGCTAACAATGCCGCCATGACTAAATACTCACCAGCTAGCTCTAATTGAAATTCGCTCATCATTTCAACATAGCTAACATATTGTTCTGTAATACTAAATATTGAAAGCTCAAGTACGTCAAGCTTATGTTTTTTTATTAAATAAAGAAGTAAATCAAGCGGCCCCTCAAAGGTTTCTAAAATAACTTCAAGTGCGTCGGGTGGAATATATAAGTCTTCAGGTTTATCAACAACGGCCTTTCCATGCAAAAAAGCCAGTGGCAGATTTTGCTGCACTGGCTCATCAATTACTGGTGGAAGTTTAGTCGTTGAAGCCACGTTTAATTACTCAAACGGGCTCACATCACCACAGCCAACACGCAGTATTTTTACATCGTCCTCGGACAAATCAATAACGGTTGTTGCCTGCTCTGGTAAGTATCCACCGTGAATAATTAGATCTACATGCTTATCAAGCCTATCTAAAATCTCGTCTGGGTCCGACTCTGTAAATTCTTGTCCGGGTAAGATAAGCGAACATGACATTAGCGGCTCGCCCAACTCGGCTAACAGTGCACATGCTATTGGGTGCTCAATAACACGTATGCCAATCGTTTTTTTCTTATCGTTTAATAAACGCTTAGGTACTTCCTTTGTGCCTTTAAAAATAAAGGTATAAGGTCCCGGCGTATTATTTTTAATCAGTCGGAATAATTGATTATCAACGCGTGCATAAGTAGATAACTCTGATAAATCACGACATACAAGTGTAAAATTGTCGTTTTTATCAATGCCACGAATACGCTCTATACGTTCTTTGGCTTGCTTATTACCAATATTACAGCCAATTGCATAGCCAGAGTCGGTAGGGTAAACAACAACACCACCTTGTTTTATTATATCAACAGCTTGAGTTATTAACCTTGCTTGTGGGTTATCTGGATGAATATGAAATAATTGACTCATGTTAATGCCCCTTCTTGTCCTTCCCAAACTTGCCAAACACCTTGGCAATCTTTAGGTAAGTATAAATTTTTACCAAGCTCTAAATAGCTTGTCGGAAAATGAAAATCTGAGCCTTGTGAACATAATAATTCGTACTCTCGGCTGAGTTCACCTAAAAATTGACGTTCACTAGGTGCTTGCTGAGGTTGCGCTACTTCCATTGCATCTCCCCCTGCATTTTTAAATTCAACTAACAGTCTACGCAACCACTTATTAGACATTCTGTAACTACTTGGATGGGCAAGCACTGCAACCCCTCCTGCTGCATGTATTGCTTTAATAGCGGTTTGCATATCACACCAACAGCTTGGTACGTACCCCGTTTTACCTCGCCCTAAATACTTTTTAAATATTCCAGGGAAATTTTTAGCGACTCCACGCTGCATTAATGCACGTGCAAAATGGGCACGTGTAATTTGTCCATTTACAGCAAGTTCTTTAGCTTGGTCGTAAATGCCTTCAAAGCCATTTTTTTCAAGGCGAAAGCCTATTTGTGTTGCCCGTTCCTCTCGCTTTTGCTGCTGTGCAGTTAATAAGGCATCGAGCTCTTCGTTATCAATATTTATGTTTAACCCGACAATGTGGATCTCAAAGCTTTCCCACTTTGTCGATATTTCTGTGCCTGTAATTAATGACAGCGGAAGATTCTCTGACTGAATAAATGATTGAGCCGGTTTAATAGCTGCCACAGTGTCATGATCGGTAATAGCAAACACATCAATATTTTTATCTACTGCACGGTTTAATAATTCTTCAACCGTTAAATGTCCGTCTGAATGTGTTGTGTGGCTATGTAAATCATATTTTATCAAAAGAAAACTGCTTAAAATTAAGGTTTGAAGGTATTTATGCAAGTATAACAAGTTTTTTCATTAAATTGTTTTAAATAAACACTTGACACAAAAGCACTAGATACGTTTTACTGTAGCCACTTTAAGACACATAAAGAATTAAAAACAATGAACAATTCAAACCTAAACACAATTTGGTGGTGGCACTCGTAATTATCGGGTGATGAATTGTCGTGTCTGACAAAATTTCAAAACCCGCAAACATGCGGGTTTTTTTATAACTAAATTTTAATAAATACATAATAAATTTGAGGCAGAAAACATGAATAACGGTATTACTCTTACACATCATTGGTGGTGGCGCCTGGTATAGCGGGACGGTAATGATCTGTTTGTAATTTAGATATCGTTATTCAAACCCCGCATTGCACAGCATTGCGGGGTTTAATTTTTTTGAGGGAATGAGGTTTGATTTTTAGTCATATAACAACTACGCCGGGTGAAGTAACGAGTATTACGCAAACCCGCGACTACATCAGTAGTCCACTTGCGCTGTACGCGGCACTTGATAAACCTAACTCACTGCTACTTGAATCGGCTGAAATTGATTCTAAAGACAGTGTAAAAAGTTTAATTTTAGTCGATTGCGCATTGCGCATTGTTTGCCAAGGCAAAACAGTCACGATTACAGCCCAGTCAAATAATGGCCACCAGCTGTTAAGTTACTTACAAGCTCATGTTAAAAACTGCAATGTAGAATTAAACGATACAACCCTAACCCTAAATTACTTGAGTACAAGTAACGAAATTGATGAAGCCAGTAAACTAGTAGCCGATAATGCATTTAGTGCCCTACGAACTTGTATTAACTCAATCAAAAGCACCACCGACAATCCATTTTCTCTATTTTTAGGTGGTGTATTTGCCTACGACATGGTTGCAAACTTTGAACAGTTAAGTGACGTTCCCGATGGCGAGAACAGCTGTCCTGATTATGTATTTTATTTAGCTGAAACATTAGTTGTAATAGACCACCAAAAACAGACCACCGAACTTATCGGTAACGTATTTAACGGCCCAGACGTACACGCAAACTGCTTTGAAGTAGGCAAACAGCTAGAGCAGTTAAATAGCCTTTGCGATAACGCAGCCCAATACAGCGCCCCATTAAACAAAGGCGAATGTGAGGTGAGCGTAGACATAAGCGACAGCACCTATTGCGAACAGGTTGTAAAACTTAAAAAGAACATTGTAGACGGTGATATTTTTCAGGTTGTTCCTTCTCGTACTTTCTCACTGCCTTGCCCTAATGCTTTACATGCGTATAGCCAATTAAAACAACAAAACCCAAGCCCTTATATGTTTTACATGCGCGATGAGGACTTTGCTTTATTTGGCGCATCACCCGAATCAGCCCTTAAATACGATATCAATAATCAACAGGTAGAAGTATACCCAATTGCAGGAACGCGCCCTCGTGGTAAATTTGCTAATGGGCAAATAAACCCCGATTTAGATAGCCGTATTGAGCTTGAACTTAGAAACGATCAAAAAGAACGTGCAGAACACCTAATGCTTGTTGACTTAGCCCGTAACGATGTAGCACGAATTAGTGTTTCAGGTACACGTCATGCCAAAGAGCTATTAAAAGTAGACCGTTATTCGCAAGTTATGCATTTAGTTTCACGTGTTGTTGGTACGTTAAAACCAGAACTTGATGCACTTCACGCTTACCAAGCATGCATGAACATGGGTACCTTAGTAGGCGCACCTAAAGTTCGCGCTGCAGAATTAGTTCGCCAAACAGAAGGAAAACGACGTGGCAGTTACGGTGGCGCAGTAGGTTATTTAACCGGTGACGGCGCAATGGACAGTTGTATTGTTATTCGCTCTGCCTTTGTTAAAAACAACATGGCTTATGTGCAAGCCGGTGCCGGGGTTGTATTTGACTCAGACCCACAATCTGAAGCTAACGAGACACGTGCTAAAGCTCAAGCGGTTATAACCGCCATAAAATCAACTTTCGAGGCGGTATAACATGGGTGCATCACAGCCAATCAAAATTTACTTTTTAGATAACTTTGACTCGTTTAGTTACAACTTGGTAGACGAACTAACTATGCTCGGTGGTGAGCTTGTTGTGTATAGAAATAACATAAGCGCCGATACTATTTTTAATAAAATGCGCCAAGAGCAAGGCCAAGTATTACTTGTACTTTCTCCAGGCCCAGGCACACCAAGCGATGCTGGTTGCCTCATGGATCTTATTGCGCTATGTAAGGGCCACTTTCCTATGCTGGGTATTTGTTTAGGTCAACAAGCGTTAACACAAAGTTATGGCGGAGTAATCGGACATGCGGGTGAAACCGTACATGGTAAGTCATCAATTATTGATCTAAGCACACACCCTGTGTTTGAAAATATGGGCGAGACAATGCCGGTGGCACGTTACCACTCATTAATGGCTACGCAAGTACCTGATAGCATAGAGGTAATAGCACAATACCAAGATATTCCTATGGCTATTTATCACCATGATGACGGTGCTCTGGGTTATCAGTTTCACCCTGAATCAATACTAACGCCCAACGGGGCTATGTTGCTGCAACAAAGTGTTGCTTACCTAACAAATAATAATTAAGAGGACGTTATGAGTACACATTTAACCAACGTACTTAATGTTCAACACGCAATTGAGCAACTTACGATTAAGCAATCACTCAGTTATAGCCAATCAAAAGCGCTATTTAATGAAATTATGCAAGGTAACATGAGCGATATTGAGCTAACAGCTTTGCTTATTAGTCTTAAAATGAAAGGGGAAGTGAGTGATGAAATAGCGGGAGCTGCGGCATCTATGCGTGAAAACGCAGTGGCTTTTAATACTACGTGCTCACAACTTGCAGATAGTTGTGGCACCGGTGGCGATGGGTCAAATACTATTAATATCAGCACCACTGCCGCTATTGTCGCAGCTGCAGCGGGTATTAACATGGTAAAACATGGCAACCGCAGTGTGTCGAGTAACTCAGGCTCTGCCGACTTACTCAAAGCGCTTGGTATTAATATAGATATGAGCCCAGATCAAGCAGCAAAATGCCTTGAGCAAACACACTTTACATTTTTGTTTGCACCTCATTATCACAGCGGTGTGCGCCATGCGATGGGTGTGCGTACTGCACTTAAAACACGAACTATTTTTAATATTCTAGGCCCCCTTGCTAACCCTGCGGCACCTGATGTGCAATTATTAGGCGTTTACGACGAGTCCCTATGTATGCCTATGGCGCAAACGCTTAAAACATTAGGCACACAACGCGCAATGATCGTACACGGTTCTGGCACTGACGAAATTGCCCTTCATGGGCCTACGCATGTTGTTGAATTAAACAATGGTGAAATAAGCCAGTACACGCTCAACCCAAGCGACTTCGGCCTTGCAAACTATTCACTTGAACAACTGGCAGGTGAAGGCCCACAATATAACGCTGATGCAAGCGTTGCTATTTTACAAGGCAAAGGCACTGATGCGCACAACGCCGCTATTGTGGTAAATGTTGCTGCTCTTTTATACCTAACAGGTAAAGCCGATTCACTTAAAGATGGCGCACAACAAGTACACTCACTTTTAAGTTCAGGCAAAGCCATGGACACATTAAATGCAATTATTGAGGTAAGTCATGGCTAATGTATTAGACAAAATTGTTGCTGATAAAAAGCAAGAATTAATTGAACGAAAAGCCGCTCGTCCGCTTGAAAGTTTTAAAGATCAAGCGGTGCCAACCAGCCGTGATTTTTATAAAGCATTAGCGGCACCCGGTACGCAATTTATTTTAGAATGTAAAAAAGCGTCCCCTTCTAAGGGATTAATAAGAGAACCTTTTGATTTAACTGAAATCACTGCAGCTTACAAAAAATATGCAAGCTGCATGAGCGTACTCACCGATACTAAATACTTTCAAGGTAGCTTTGACTACCTAGAGTTTGTTCGTAGCCAAGTTGATCAGCCACTTATTTGTAAAGACTTTTTCATAGATGAGTATCAGGTTTATATGGCCCGTATTTATGGTGGCGATGCTATCTTACTTATGCTTTCGGTACTTAATGATGAAGAATACACAACACTGCATAAGGTCGCTGATTCACTTAATATGGCGGTGCTAACCGAGGTAAGTAACGAAGAAGAAGTACACCGAGCACTTGACCTAAATGCTAAAATTATTGGTATTAATAACCGTGATTTACGTGACTTGAGTACCGATTTAGCTACCACTGAAAAACTACGTAAATTAATACCTGAAGATAAAATCGTTATTTCTGAGTCAGGTATCTATACCCATCAAGACGTTAAACGCTTAGCACCGCTGTGCGATGGCTTTTTAATTGGTAGCTCACTGATGGCCGAAGCTGATTTAGAACAAGCATGTCGCCGGGTTATTTTTGGTGAAAATAAAGTATGTGGACTTACTCGCAGCCAAGATGCGCAAGCTGCATATAATGCTGGTGCTGTATATGGCGGTTTAATTTTTCATCCTAAATCTCCACGTTGTGTTGATTTAGATTGCGCCCAAGCCATAACGCAATCAGCCCCCCTCAAGTTTGTGGGTGTTTTTGTTAATGAGTCAACAGAGAAAGTTGCTCACGCCGCAAGTGTGTTAAAATTAGCGGCAGTTCAATTACATGGCCAAGAAAGTGACGATTACATTAAAGCGTTGCGTACACAATTACCTAGCAATTGCGAAATTTGGAAAGCACAAGCAATTAAAGATGCGCTACCTACTCCTGTAAATGGCGTTGACCGGCACTTGTACGACACTCACAGTGATAAACAAGCTGGTGGAACAGGAAAAGTATTTGATTGGTCGCTTCTTCGCGATGCAACAACACCGTTTATGCTAGCTGGTGGCTTAAATCCAGACAATATTAAAGATGCGCTTTATCAAGGTGCCTTAGGCCTTGACTTAAATTCTGGGGTTGAAGACGCTCCGGGCAAAAAGTGCCAAAACAAATTACATCATGCTTTTACAAGTATCAGAAATTATTGAGGTTAAAATGCAAAATCCAGCTTATTTTGGCGAGTTTGGCGGTATGTTTGTACCCGAGTTACTTGTCCCTGCACTTAAGCAGTTAGAAAACGAATTTAACAAAGCGCAAAAAGATCCTGAGTTTCAGGCAGAACTCAGCAAATTATTAAACGAGTATGCGGGTCGCCCTACGCCTCTTACTTTAACGCGTAATTTAGTTAAAAACCCAAAGGTTAAACTTTACTTAAAGCGTGAAGATCTACTTCATGGTGGTGCACACAAAACAAACCAGGTGCTTGGCCAAGCGTTATTAACAAAACGTATGGGTAAAAAAGAAGTAATTGCTGAAACCGGCGCAGGTCAGCATGGTGTTGCTACTGCTTTAGCATGCGCACTTTTAGGTTTAAAATGCCGTATATACATGGGCGCGAAAGACGTTGAACGCCAACAACCTAATGTATTTAGAATGAAATTAATGGGCGCAGAAGTTATTCCTGTTACAGCGGGTTCTGGCACATTAAAAGATGCCGTAAACGAAGCGCTACGTGACTGGTCAGCTAACTACCAAGAAGCACACTACTTACTAGGAACTGCGGCGGGCCCTCACCCATTCCCAACAATTGTTCGCGAATACCAAAAAGTAATTGGTGAAGAAGCCAAGCAACAAGTGCTTGAAGCTGAAGGTCGCTTACCAGACGCCGTTATAGCTTGCGTGGGTGGTGGGTCAAATGCTATTGGTATGTTTACCGATTTTATTGACGAGCCTAGCGTAAAGCTAATTGGTGTTGAGCCAGCAGGTAAAGGCTTAGATACCCACGAACACGGCGCCACTATTTGTAAGGGTACTAAAGGTATACTACACGGTACATACACTTACATTATGCAAAACGATGATGGCCAAATTGAAGAATCATACTCTGTATCAGCGGGTCTAGATTACCCAGCGGTAGGCCCACAGCATGCATTTTTACATGAAACTGGCCGTGCACAATATGTAGGTATCAGTGACACTGAGGCACTTGACGCATTTCAGTCATTAGCTAAAAACGAAGGTATTATTCCCGCTCTGGAGTCAAGCCATGCTTTAGCCTACGCGCTAAAATATGCAGAAGAGCAGACGCAAGACAGTGTAATCGTAATTAATTTAAGTGGCCGTGGCGATAAAGATTTAGCACATGTACACAAAGTATTATCTGAAGGAGGCCAGCTATGAGCCAAGTTAAGACGGACCGTTATGGCGCTATGTTTACTGCACTTAATGAGAAAAATCAAGGTGCGTTTGTTCCCTTTGTGACTATTGGCGACCCAGGAAAAGAGCAGAGCATTGCTATCATTAAAAGCTTAATTGATGGTGGTGCTGACGGACTAGAGCTGGGTATTCCCTTTTCAGATCCAATAGCCGATGGCCCTGTTATCCAAGCCGCTAATATTCGTGCGCTTGATGTGAATATTAACACCCAAGATTGCTTTGACATCATTAAAGAAATTCGCGAATACAATGCAGATATTCCAATTGGTTTATTATTATATTCAAACTTAGTGTTTAAACGTGGCTTAGAAGCGTTTTACAAAGATGCAAAAGCCGTAGGGGTAGACTCTATTTTGGTAGCGGATGTTCCTTTGCATGAGTCTAAAATGTTTAGAAAGGCTGCAATGGACAATGGGGTTGACCCAATATTTATTGCAACACCTAATGCAGATGACGACACTCTTCGCCAGTGTGCTTCATATGGACGCGGTTATACTTATTTGCTTTCACGTGCAGGCGTAACAGGTACTGATACCAAAGCACAAATGCCCGCTGGTAATATTGTAAATAAATTAAAAGAGTATCATGCAGCCCCTGCTCTACTAGGCTTTGGTATTTCAACGCCAGACGATGTGAAATCAGCATTAAATGCAGGAGCAGCCGGTGCCATTTCAGGCTCTGCGGTGGTAAAGATTATTGAAGCCAATCTTGATGATTTAGATGCAATGACAGCACAACTAAAAGCGTTTGTTAGCAACATGAAAGCCGCTACAGAGCTTTAATTAAACTCAGGTTTAAACACATAAAAAGGGCATTTAAATGCCCTTTTTCATTATTAAAATTTAGTGTGCTTTATGCTTGCCTTCTAGCACTTCTTCAATAAATTTAGCGTTAAAAGCATCTAAATCTTCTGGACTGCGGCTGGTCACTAAACCTCTGTCTACACACACTTCTTCATTTACCCAGTTTGCGCCTGCATTCATTAAATCGCTTTTAATACTTGGGAAAGAAGTGATTGTGCGGTCACGTAACTTGTTAATTTCTGCCAACAACCATGGTGCATGACAAATTGCAGCAACTGGTTTGTTTTTTTCTGCACCAAAAAAGCTGTCTATAAAGGCTTTTGCGTGTTTGTCTTGACGAAGGCTGTCTGGATTAAATAACCCACCGGGTAACATTAATGCATCGTAATCAGCTGAGCTTGTATTGGTGACGAGTTTATCTACTGATACTTTTTCGCCCCATTTATCTTCATTCCACCCAGTTATTTGACCTTCTTTGATAGAGACGATCTCTATTTCTGCACCCGCATTTAATAATGCATCGCGAGGAGAAAACAATTCACTTTGTTCAAAACCGTCAGTGGCTAAAATGGCAATTTTTTTACCTTTTAGTGGTGTACGCGATTGTAATGTATTCATTTGGCTCTCCTTATAAATTAATTAAGTGTTTAACTCACTAAACAATAAGCAGAACGGATGCCAAATTTAAATCATTGAAAATTATATTAAATTTTAATTTATGATATAACCCCATGTAAATTATTTATAATTAATGAATAATCTACATGGCGTTTAAAACAGCGTTTCTCTAAATGGTACAAATAAAAAGGTAAGTAGAAGTGAAATATTAAAGGCGATCTTTAAGTGCTTTAGCTGGTTTAAAAACGGCCTTGTTAGCCCCCTCTATTTCGATTGTCTCACCCGTTTGTGGATTGCGCCCAGTGCGTGCCGGATAATAGCTAAGTGCAAACGTACCAAATCCATTAATTTGCACCTGATCACCTTCAGATAACGATTTAGTAATCACTTTTTGAATACTTGTAAGAGCAGCTTGTGAATCTTTTTTAGTGAGTTCACTGTGTTTTGCCATTTCGGCAATAAGTTGAGTTTTGTTCATATAAGGCTCCTAAATACACGTAAACAATGAATACGTTTAGCGTGGGAATATAATGATGAATAAATAAAGCCACGCAGGCTAAGGCTTACAGGGCTTTAAGTCAACCTTGTAGTTACCAAGTGTTATGTGGTAAAAACGCTGTAATTTATTTTTGTATAATTTAGGTAGTATATGCACGCATTAATTGAATACATTCCACTTATACTGTTTTTTGCAGTGTTTAAGCTTGTAGATATTTACTGGGCAACGGCTTTATTAATTGCAACATCGCTTATTCAAGTCATATTTAGCTATTACAAACATGGGAAAGTACCGACCCGCCAGTGGATCTTCTTTTCTATTGCCGCCGTGTTTGGCACCTTAACGCTTGTGTTTCATGATGAGCAATTTGTAAAGTGGAAAGCCACTATTATATACGCGGGTTTCAGCATTATGCTGCTTGTGAGTCGTTACATACTCAATAAAAACTTAGTAAAAAAGGCACTAACCGCTATTTTAGAAAACGCAAATGACACAGATAAAAAAATAACCGTGCCAGAGCCATTATGGGATAAATTAAACTTAATGTGGGTAGCTATTACCGCCGGTATTGCAGCACTTAACATATACATAGCGTATAACTTTTCACTCGACTTTTGGGTAAACTTTAAAGTCTTTGGCTTGATGGCTATTACATTTGTAAGCATTTTTGCCACAATTATTGCCCTTTATAAATACCTCCCTGATGATGACGAAGCTGTAAACTAGTTTTCGTCATAAAAATGTCGTCTTAGCTTGTTAGTTTATAAAAAAACAGCCTGAGACGACCTTGAACGCTAATCAATACCGCTGGTTTGAATTTACCCTCATATTTATTTTTTTACCGCTAGTAGGCTTTAGCTTACGCAGCCATTTAGCAAATTGGCTTTTTCCTGCGCTTATAATATTAATGAGCGTATGTTGCATGCTTTTGTTGAGCGACCCACACTTTAAACGCTTCAGGCTTACCAGCCTTGGACAGTTTTCTGCTGTAAAAAATCGTCTGTTTAGTTTCTTTTTATTAGGCGCCGTTTTCTCTGGTATGTTTTACGGGATCATCCATCAAGAAAACTGGTTTGCCCTCCCTCGTAATTCTTTTAATGATTGGCTGCTTTTGTTACTGCTATACCCCGTGTTGTCGGTTATCCCTCAAGAGCTAATATTCAGAACCTATTTTTTTCATCGTTATAAACACATTATGCCTAAAAAAAGTATGCGAATTATTGTAAGTGCCACTGTGTTTGCACTGGCTCATATAGTTTATGCAAATTTGATTGCGGTATGTTTAGCTTTTTTAGGTGGGTTGTTATTTTCGTATACTTACGCTCAAAGCCGCTCAACCTTTGTATGTGTTATTGAGCATAGCTTGTGGGGAATTTGGATGTTTACTCTAGGTATTGGGAGTTATCTAGACTCAGGTGCTTTAACCTAAATGTTAGGCACAAAAAAACCGCGGCAAGCGCGGCTTTTTTATACTTTACATTTTAAAAGCCAAATAACTTTAAACCAAAGAACTTGGTAGCAACCGTGTTTATAAATATCACAGCTAAAATAAATGGGATAAACGTTGAAAGAGAAAAGTTAACGTATTTCTCCATCATGCTGCCTTCGTAGCTAGGTGAACCTTGGCTTAGTTCCTGTGTTAAACGCGCTTTTTTCCATCGATACATTACAAACAAACACACCATTAAGCCATTAAGAGGTAAAATAGTGTCATAGAATACATCAACTACAATATCAAAAAAGCTCTTACTGGCACCGCCATAGCTGGTAAACGACGTTAAACTGTCAACCATACCAAACGACATAGTACATATAATTGTAAGCACGCCTGTGCTAAGCGTTAGTATACCTAAAGCTTTTTTACGACTAATACCTTTACGATCACTCAATGTTGCCGTTGGGACTTCTACAATTGAAACCAAAGACGTTATTGCTGCAAAAAATACAAGCAAAAAGAATGAAAAGGCGACAACTGAAGCCCCTACATAGCCAATATCGTTTTGTAATGCTAATAAAATTTTAGGTAAATAAACAAAAATCATTGATACAGACGAGTCTGATAACGACTCCGGGTTAGTATTTGGGTCAAAACTAAATATAGCGGGTAAAACCATAAGGCCGGCAACAAACGCGACTAGTGAGTCTGTAATAGCCACCATTTTTGCACTACTAACTATGTCGTCTTTCTTAGAAATATACGACGCATAGGTCATTAAAATACCCATACCTAGCGATAAAGAGAAGAACGCTTGACTCAATGCACCATTGAGTACGCTAGCACTCATTTTTGAAAAGTCAGGAATAACGTAATACTCAACGCCTGCCAATGCGTTATCTAGCGTTAAAACATACGCTACCAAAGCTAACAGCATTACCAACAATGCTGGCATTAATACTTTAGCCGCTTTTTCTATGCCCTGTTTTACACCGCCGAGTAAAATAAGGTTAACAATAACAACCACCACTGCCATATAAGCAAATACTGTGTAGCTGTTAATAAATGTCCCAAAATGGCTTGGATCGGCTAACGCATCTAAGTTACCCATGCCTGCCTGTATCAAGTAGCCAAAAATCCACACTGTAATTACCATATAAAAAACGGCAATCATAAATGGAGTTAAAACGGCTAAAAATCCTGCAAATTTCCATTTTTTATCGTTATTTGCTAAAAGTTTGTATGAACCGAGCGGATCTTTTTGAGCATTTCGGCCCATGGCCATTTCTGCCATCATCACGGGTAAACAAATAAACACGACAAATAGAGCATAAATTAATAAAAATGCGCCGCCACCATTTTTAGTAGCAGAAACGGGAAAACCCACTAAATTACCAATACCAACGGCAGAACCAGCTGCAGCCAGTATAAATCCGAGACGGGAGCTAAATCGCTCTCTATTATCGCTCATGTATAAAACCTTTTTATTATTTTGAGTATCTGAGCGACTCTACCAGTGTTATACAGCGGTTTTCAAGCAATTAGCGTTAAAAATAAAATCCAACTGTAAACCTAAGTGTATACGCTTTTAGTTAGCCAAATTTGAGCTCTGTGGTACTATTTGCATAATTAAATTTAACAACTTAAGTGAGAATCTATTATGTTGTACATGATTTACTCAACAGACGTTGAAAACAGCCTTGAATTACGAAAAGCTGCACGTCCAGCGCACTTAGAACGCTTAAAAGAGCTTGATGCACAAAACAGGCTACTTACCGCCGGCCCTTTCCCTGCGGTTGATAATGAAGACCCTCAAAATGCCGGTTTTACTGGCTCAGTTATTATTGCAGAGTTTGATTCGCTAGAAGCTGCGCGTGAATGGGCAACTAATGATCCTTACGTTTCAGGTGGCGTATACGTAAATACAATTGTTAAACCATTCAAAAAAGTGTTTCCAGTATAAATAACAGCGTGTTGTTACAAGCCAACCTGTAATTCAGGATTTGTTCACACGTTTTTAATTAAAATTATTAATGTAATTACGGATTTAACGTTTTTACTTGAATTTTAGTAACTTAGTTAATTAAACTAAGGTTATCTGGTCTAGGAGTTTCTGTTATGCGCGTATTGTTAAGCCTTATTTTTATTGCTTGTGTTAGCTTTGCTAGCAATAGCCAAGCTTCGGCTACGCCCACTAAAAAGGTAAATCAACCGGTGGATAAAAAGAAAGCGGTAATACTTGCAAAACAAAGCATTGGCGGTAAAACGCTAAAGATAACTGAAAAACCAGAGTTTTATACCGTACGAATACTCAAATCTGACGGCCACGTCGTTGATTTACATATTAATAAAAAAACCGGCGAAGTGAAAAAGGATTAAAAAATGCGAATTTTAGTTATTGAAGACGATCTACATTTAGCAGACAACCTACGAAATGCATTAGAGAAAGAACGCTACAGCGTGGATTTATGTCACGATGGTGAAGCTGGTTTATTCCATATTACTGAATACCCTTTGGATATGGCTGTGGTTGATTTGGGTTTACCTAAAATTGACGGAATTGAGTTAATTAACAAAGCACGTGCCCAAGGCGTGACAATTCCAATTTTAATTTTAACAGCCCGTGATCGCTGGCAAGATAAAGTTGAAGGGCTAGATGCCGGTGCAGACGACTATTTAACAAAGCCATTTCATGTTGAAGAATTAGCAGCGCGTTGTAACGCACTTATTCGCCGCAGTGCAGGTAAAGCTAACCCTGAAATGACAGCAGGACCTATAAAAATACACACCCGTTCGCAACAAGTTTGGGTCGATGACAAAGAGTTAAGCCTAACGGCTTATGAGTATAAAGTACTTGAATACTTAATGGTAAACCCGCAAAAAGTTATTTCTAAGTCAGAGCTTACCGAGCATATTTACGATCAGGATTTCGACCTTGATTCGAATGTAATTGAAGTATTTGTCTTACGCCTACGTAAAAAGTTAGACCCAGAGGGCACCCTCAACCCAGTTGAAACGTTACGTGGCCGTGGTTACAGGCTAAAAAGTCAGTGGTAGGACCGCAAGTATCACTAAAAATAAGGCAAGGATTTATCCTTGTCTTTGTTTTATTGGTGGCACTGCCTATTTTGTTTTACTCAATTGGCAAAGCCTATTATGCCTCTTTGGTCGATGCCACAGAAAAAACGCTAGAAGCTCAACTCTATTCTCTCATATCTGAGGTAGACTTCACTGAACATGGCATAATTATGCCAAGCACTATATTAGCGCCTGAGCTTAACAGATTAAACTCTGACACTTACGCAATGATTTACCGAGATGAAGAGCCAATTTGGCATTCGGAGTCAGCGGTGAATGTCGACTTTGTACCTCAACAAATAGAAACTAAAGCCGGTGCTGCTGATTTTAGGCGCGTAGAATACAAAAATACGGTTTATTGGCAGCTTAGTTTAACCGTAATATTAAATAATATTGATCAGTCCGAGCAGGCTCGGTTCATTTTAGTAAAACGTAACGACGCTCTACTTCGCTTAATGGATGGGTTTAAACAAACACTTGTTGAGTGGATGTTTGTTATGGGTATTGCCATAACAATTTTAATGGCTATCGGTTTTATTTGGAGCGCTCGCCCACTTCAGCGCTTAGATAAAGAAATAAAAGCCATTGAATCTGGTGATATACAAGAAATTAAAGGCCTTTATCCAATTGAACTACAAACCATAAAAGCCGACTTAAACTTGTTACTTGAATCTCAGCAACGACAAAAAGAACGCTACAGAGCATCGCTCAGCGATTTAGCGCACGCACTTAAAACCCCACTAGCTGTTCTTAAATCAAGCCCGCTTGCAAATGATGCTGACGCACAAGAACAGTTAGACCGTATAAATGTGATGATCGAACACCAATTAAAGCGTGCAGCTACTGGCGCATCAGATACGTGGAAAAAACAAACGCCTATAAAACCAGTTATCGACTCAATACTAAGTGCAATGGCTAAAGTTTATCGCGACAAAGATATTATTTTTGATTGTATAGTTTCTGATAAAGACTACTTTTTAGGTGACCAAACCGATTTAATGGAGTTACTAGGCAACTTAATTGATAACGCCTGTAAAGCGTGTCGTTCTCAAGTAACGGTACAAGTGGTGCAAAGTAAAACATTATGTATAGGTATAAGTGATGATGGCCCGGGTGTGCCAGAAGATAAGCGCGAATCATTACTTAAACGCGGTACACGCTTAGATACATACCAAAGTGGGCATGGTGTTGGCATGGCCATTGTCTCGGACTTGGTTACATCTTACCACGGCACACTGACAATCACTGAAGCCGACAAGCTAGGCGGCGCACAATTTATATTAGAGTTTAATTACCATGATAAAAAGTAACACGTATGCAAACTTGTTTTCGTTTTTTCTCCTTATAATAAGTGGCAGTGCTTATTCTAATGCTGTGTGTCAATTGGTTGATAAGCCAACTATGAATGAATCTAAGCGTTACATCCAATGCCTTGACACCCAGCTCGATAAAGCCAAACAAGAGCAAGGGACTTGGATACAAAAACGTAAGTACGAACTAGTCCAATCTGAAGAAGCAACGGGTAATACCCAAGTGCTGCAGTTATTTATGCGCAGTATAAAAAATAATGAGAAGTACATTGAAAGCGCCTGTCAGTGGCGCTACATATTAAAACTTCCTAATGCAAAAGCAGCCGCTATCAGCTACAAGCACTGTGAAATTCAGTTAGTAAATCAGTTTACAGAATCCTTAAAACAACCTTTTTAAAGCACGTGTAAATAACACGACTAGCTCGCATACTCACTTGACAATAATGCGCACACAAAACAAACTACCTACTAGTAGATTGTTAAACTTAAAAAGGTAACTAATGGCCAAGCCTATAATAATCATTGGTGGCGGACTTGCAGGGCTTTATGCTGCAACAAAATTGCATGAACGTAATATTGCGTTTTTATTATTAGAGGCCAAACCATTTTTAGGTGGGCGTGTTTATTGTGAAAATTCAATAAAAAATGAAAATGTTGGCTTTGATCTTGGTCCGACGTGGATCTTTCCTCATCAACCAAAAATTCAATCATTGGTCAAATCGCTCAACTTATCGATATTTGAGCAATACAATCATGGTGACGTGTTATACCAAGCGTCTAATCAGGCAGTTCAACAAATTGCAGGCGCTGGCGAAATGCAATTGTTTAGGCTAAAACATGGCATGAGTACCTTAATCAAGGCACTCTATAAACAGCTACCTTCAAAGCATATATTGTTAAATCATTGCGTAACAGAACTCAAAAAAAGTAATGATAACTGGCAATTAACAGTCAATAACAATGGTAAAATACAGCAGTTTGAAACAAACACCGTGCTCACTGCCCTGCCTCCACGAATGTTAACCCAACATCTAACACCTAATTTTTGGGCAAGTGAGAGGCTTATAAATCGTTTGACTTCAACCCCCACTTGGATGGCAGGACAGGCTAAATTTGTGGCCACATTCGAATACGCCTTTTGGCGAGAACGCAATCTATCTGGGCAATGCTTTAGCCGAGTCGGACCCATGATTGAAATACATGATGCAAGTGCAGAACACAATAAGCATGCTGCCTTATTTGGCTTTATCGGCGTGCCATATTCTGCTCGCAGTAAAGTTACCGAAGCACAATTAATAGAAGCTTGTATTAACCAGCTAACCTATTTTTACGGCAAAGCCGCTAGAAACCCTACACATTGTTTTATAAAAGATTGGGCTGAGGATGAATTTGTTGCCAATAACGACGATAAAACACAACCCTCACAACACCCTGATTTCCATTTAGGTGAACTAACAAGTGAGCTAAGAGATTTAAATATTCATTTAGTCGGAAGTGAATTCGCGAAAAAAGAAGCAGGTTATTTAGAGGGAGCACTTAACGCTGTTGATGACGCATTAAGTGCTATTTAGCAATTCAAATGGGTTATGTTGGCTATAAATGCTGAAGGTTAACGCATCGCGCTATCTTCACCACTGCCTAATAATGTAGCAACCCATTTACCTTCTATGCTTGTTTCAAGGCCTATTTTAACAATCATTGTTAATGGAACAGATAAAAGCATACCTACTGTACCAAGTAGCCACCCCCAAAATATTAAAGATAAAAATACAACAAGGGTTGATAGGCCAAGCCCTTTACCTAAAAATTTAGGCTCTACAATGTTTCCCATTACCGTGTTTATTGTTAAGTAACCCGCAGCTACCATACCGGCAATTAGAGGACCTTGAGTTATTAAGGCAAGTAACACGGCAGGCACAGCCGCAATAATTGACCCAATATTCGGAATGTAATTAAACATAAATGCTAAAACACCCCATAATATAAAGTAGTCGACATTTAGAACCCATAAGTAAACAGACACAATAATACCGGTAGCTAAACTAACGAGTGTTTTTATAGCCAAGTAAGAATTAATTGATTCTAAAAATCGGTCAATTTGCTTCATTTTACTATCAGGATCTTCAAGAGCCATATGTATTTTATTACTAAGAAGTGGACCTTCAAACAGCATAAAAATAACCGTTAAGATTATTAAAAACATGTTTGCCATTACGCCACCAAGCCCTGTCAGCATGTTAGTTGCTACATCAACCATTTTGCCTGGGTCAAACATCGAAATGAGTTGTTCTTTATTAATTAAAATATTGTACTGGGAGGCGAGGTCTACAAGCCAAATAAACTCTTCTTTGAGTTGGGCTTTATATTCAGGAAGCTGCTGTGAAAAATCATTAATGGACTGGCCAACTAAGCCACCTAAGCTGACTCCAAGCCCAACAATAATTAGCACCACAAGCATCACTGCAATGCCTTTAGGAATTTTATAACGTGCAAAAAATTTAATTAGTGGATTACAAATAATGGCAATAAATGCCGCTAATATGAAAGGAATAACAATGACACTTGCTGATTTGATCCCTGCCAATACCACTACTAAAGCAGCAAAAACAATTAAGCTTTTATTTACACCCGTTAAACCTGCCACTTTATTAATCCTTATATTTGTAATAAGGCCACAGTGTAAGGCAAAACCTAATGAAATGAAATAATTACAAAGTGATCATAACCCTTGTTATTTCGTATTAAGATTAGAAACTACATGCTAGTGAGTACAAATTAAAAACACTTGCTACAATTATAATTTGAGGATTCAATATGCATATATTTGTTACAGGTGCTACTGGGCTAATTGGCCAACATTTATGTCCTTTTTTAGAGCACCATAATACGGTTACCGTGCTAAGCCGTAATGCCACAAAAGCAAATGTTTTATTGGGTCATAAAATTAAAGCAGTCACTGACATAAGCGCTGTTGATTTTAATACCGTTGACGTTGTTATTAATTTAGCCGGTGAGCCAATCGTTAATAAACGTTGGAGCGATAAACAGAAGCAAATTATACGTGACAGCCGCATTAATATAACAAAACAAATTAGCCACGCTATTGCAGCAAGTACTAACCCTCCACACACGTTTATATCAGGCAGTGCTATTGGCTACTATGGACGCCAAAGCAACAAGCGCATAGATGAAAACTTTACAGATCCCCACAATGAATTTAGTCATCAGCTGTGTAAAGACTGGGAAGACGCAGCATTAAAAGCAGAGTCTGAAAAAACACGAGTCTGCCTATTACGAACCGGTATTGTATTAGCTAAAAAAGGTGGCGCATTAAGCAAGATGCTTCCCGCATTTAAATTGTGTTTAGGCGGGCCAATTGGTGACGGCGAGCAAGGTATGTCGTGGATACATATAGACGATATGACACAGCTTATTTTATATATTATGAAACACCCTGAAATTTCGGGGCCAATTAACGCCGTAGCACCAAACCCAGTTAGTAACTCAGAGTTTAGTAAACGCTTGGGTAATGCATTATCGCGTCCCGCTTTTATGCCCATGCCTGCATTTGTATTGAAAGTATTAATGGGTGAAATGTCTGACTTACTTACTACCGGGCAATTTGTAGTGCCAACCAAAGCACAAAAGCATAACTATCGTTTTCATTACGAGAACCTTAAATCGGCCTTGGACAGCTTGGTTTAGCTGGTGTTAATTATCTTCTGCGTATACTCTATTCAGTTACAATATGGGTAACTAGTACTATTTACCCATATTGACCTTTCATGATTAATACATAATACTTAAGTTAGTCAGACACAATTTCCTAATAAAAGCGAAAATGAATGCTACACCTGCCTACTGTGATTGGTCTCTCTTTTATACTTAACCTACTAATAGGGTTGTTTTTTTTATCTGTTCATAATTACAAAAAACAATCTGCTTTTTTAATTTTTGGTTTAGCGTGCATTGCATTTTCATTTGCTGAACTACTCGCATGTTTAAAACTAATACTTAATTTTCCTTTTATTACGAGTTATTTAGCGAATATTTTTATAATACTCAGCCCATTTTTAATTATTCTGGGACTACATAAATACAAATACAGCAAACCTTTAAACTTACGCCCTATTTACTATTTGCTACTTTTTACAGCCGTAGTTTTATTATCAGTGTACCCTTACTCCGCGGCACAAATGGTAACGAGCTTTATTATTGCGGGGTTATACTTATTTTCTGCTTACATCATTAGCACTATGAGCTTTGTTGCAACCTTACAAAAAAAGGCATTAATTGCCTGCTTTTTAATCCATAGTTTGCTTATGTTTGTTCAAACAGTGCTGCTTGCTTTACCTATTTTAAGCCTAAGCGAGACAACCTATTTAGAACCATTAGAGCTCATTTTAAGCAGTCATTTAATTTTAGCCACTTGCAGTGCATTATTACTCCCTTACTTATTAGCATCTAATACAGAACATACGCTTGCCAGCATTGCTAATACCGACGTTTTGAGTCAACTATTTAACCGCCGTGGTTTTTTTATAAAAGGAAAAAACGCGTTAAGTTTACCTCTTTACCAAAACAAAAATATTTCACTTATTTTGCTCGATATTGATTTTTTCAAACGCGTTAACGATACCTATGGCCACGAGGCCGGTGATCAAGCCATAAAGTGGATCGCTCAGCATGTAAAATCACAATTTTTAAATGAAGAGATATCAGCCAGGATCGGCGGCGAAGAATTTGCCATTTTGTTGCCCAATTGCTCATTAAGTGATGCCAGAAATAATGCCGAAGAACTACGCGAAAGCATAAGCAGTTATCCATTTTATTACGAGGGGCACGATATAAATTTATCGGTGAGTGCAGGCGTTAGTAGCACAATAAACGGCGAGCAGACAATAAAAGAGTTACTAGCGAACGCCGATAAACGACTCTACCTTGCTAAAGAAACTGGCCGTGACAAAGTGGTAACCTACGATGAAAAAAGCTTACTTTTGCAAGCTTAATTTGAAATAGTCTTAACATGATCTGCCAGATTCAATTTGTAGAGTTGAATTAAATCTGACAGTGAATAGCCGATTTGTGTTGCATCGAGTGGTTGAACTCACAGCCATGAGCAGACTTTCAAGCGTAACTCGTTTCTGTCCCAAAACGAGTTTAGGCGACGGTCGCAAATGAGCGATAAGCGATCATTGAGATTGGATAAATTTTAAAAATAACCAATATAGCTTATAAATACAGAAATCCAGACGAATGAACTTATCAATAGCGCAATTAATACTGCTGCGGAGCCTAAATCTTTAGCGAGACCTGACAATGGATGAATCTCTAAGCCAACTCTGTCTATTGTTGCTTCTATTGCTGTATTAACAACCTCTGCGAATATCACAAATAAAACAGAGATTAGTAGCATGACCTTTTCGTAAATACCTATCTGCCAAATCGAAATAATAATTAGCGATAAAGCGAGTAAAAAAAGCTCTTGTTTAAAAGCAGCTTCATTTTTAGCAAGCCATTTAAATGCACGCTGTGAATTTTTAAAAGCTAAAACTACTCGATTAATACCTGACGGCTTATTTGCACTATCAAATTGCATTGGAAACTCTCTTTATAGACTTAGGGCCTTACAGGCGTTAAAAATATCGTATTCAGGTTGGTATTGACTGCTGCTTACTTGAGTTAAGCCAAGTAAAGTGTCAAAAATATTGTCGTGTGAAAATACTTTTGAGCGTTGTAACTCAATACAATGATTAAATTTAGAGTCAGCGAGTTTATTACTCCAAAAAATCATTGGAATATGGGTTTGCTCGCTTGGTGCTAATGCATATGGAAACCCGTGAAGGTATAAACCTTTCTCACCAAGTGACTCACCATGATCTGACACATATAGGAGTGACTTCTTCGTTTCGTTACTTGTTTGTAATACTTTTATCAACTGGCTCAACACCTTGTCTGTGTATGCGATAGTATTATCATATGTGTTTGTTAGTTCAGTTGTACTACAGTTCTGAATATCGCTTCGAGAGCAATCAGGTTTAAACAAACTTTCGTGTTCAGGATAACGACGATAATAAGTTGGTCCATGTGAGCCTATCATATGCAGAACAACCAATTTATGTTTAGCGTTACTAGTCGCTATCTTGCCTGCTAGTTTCGTAACTAATATTTCATCAAAACAGTAATGACCATCACATAACGGATGTTCTTTATTTGGCTCAATGTTGTCTGATTTAATGCGAGCACACACTCCTTTACAGCTGCTGTTATTATCAATCCATGTTACTTCAACACCACTACGCTGAATAATGTCTAGAGCATTTTCTTGACTACTAGCAAGCCGAGAATCATATTCTTTGCGGTTCAGTCGTGAAAACATACAGGGGACTGAAATAGCCGTCGCCGTTCCACACGATGAAACATCACTAAAATACTTTACGCCTAACTTGGGAGTATACGCATTCGTTGTTCGACTATAGCCTTGTAGTGAAAAGTTAGCCGCCCGAGCTGTTTCCCCGACAACCATTACAGTTAGCGAGGTGCTCGTTTTATTTTTTAAAGTGGGCAAATTATCGAGTACCTTGAAAGGTAATGGTGGATAAAAGTAATTATCCCTCAGGTATTTATAACTTGCTGTATAGAATGCAAACGGGGTGATATAACTTGTTAGCTGTCGGTTGTTGCGGCCAACAGAAGCGTACTCTTTATAAAAGGGTACAGCGATTAAGGCACAACAGAGCAAAGCTGATAGATTTAGCTTCATAAAACTTTTTAAACGTACTCTAAAACTCCCAATAATTGTGAACTTGGAAAATAAGTAAGTAGGTACAACCCCCAATAAAAAAGTAAATAACACAAGCTGAAAGTTTAAGTATGAAAATGCTTCACCTGAATTTGTTTCAACAATATTTTGTAACATGCTCTTGTCAAAAATAACGCCATAATTAAGTGTTGAATAAAACAACAATGAGCAAACTAAAACACTAAATAGAAGTATAGGTTTAACAAAAGTAATTAAGGACAACCAACTTAAAACTAAAACAGTCAATGAGAAAAGCAATAAAGGGACAGACGCGATAAAAAGCCAATTTATATGCCCTGACTGTGTTGCAGCCATAAAAGTATTGTATAAAAACAAGCCATTAAATGTGATAACGATATATATTGAAACTAAGCAAACAAATTGGCTGTAACTTGCTTGCCAAGACGTAATACAAAATCTTTTAAAAGGAATTTTCATAGTTATTCCTTATCACTACTTTTATCAGCTAAACGATAAAGCTGCTCGGTGTAAGCTAAGTTGCTAAATAACACATGAGCTAGTGCTTTTTCAGCCAACGTTTGATCAACGTTTTGCTGTTCATTTTTTTCTTGTATTTTGGTTCGTTTGTTATAGCGCCAATAGCTGATTTGTTGATTTGGCATTAGGATGACAGCGCGATCATTTTCTAGGTATGCAAAATTGTCGTAGTACTGCATCATTGCGCGTTCAACTGGATAACTTTTAGTTAGATCAAAGCCCAGCATAGGGGTTGCTTGGTCAATTCCTAAAAGTGACATTAAAGTAACAGGTAGATCAATTTGACTAACGAGTCTTGGATCGCGTTTACTTTTCATACCGCTGTTTAAAATAACAGCGGGTATATGAAAAGACTCCAAAGGGACAGGTTCAGAGCCAAAAACACGCACATCATGGTCTGCCACAACCAAAAATACGGTGTTTTCCCAGTACGACCGTGTTTTTGCTTTATTAATAAATTTCCCTAGTGCGTAATCGGCATACTTAATTGCAAGATCACGCTTATAGTTTTCAGGGTTATGTCCTTTGGGTAGCGATACTTTCCCTTGTGGTATATCAAACGGATCGTGATTACTAGAAGTAAATACAAGACTAAAAAATGGCTCTGTCGAATTACTTAATTTAGTCAGTTCTTTATCTGCTTGATTGAATAAGTCCTCATCACTTACCCCCCAAGAGGAGATAAACTGGGGATTTTCAATATGGTTGATGTCAACAATATCGTTAAACCCGTTTCCTAGAAAAAAGCTTTTCATATTGTCAAAATGGCTTTCACCGCCGTAGATAAACTGTGTTTTGTAACCTTCTTGACTCAATACATCCGCTAGTGAAAAAAAGTTATGCTGCGATTTAGATAGTTTAACTACTGAGCGAGATGGTGATGGTGTAAAACCTGTGGTAATTGCTTCAATACCTCTTACGGAGCGCGTGCCCGTAGCATAAAGGTTGTCAAACCCCCACCCTTGTTGATATAGCTTATCAAGTTCGGGAGTAATATCTAACCCACCAAGTTCTCCAACAAATCGGGCACCTAAACTTTCCTCAAGTATTATAACTAAGTTTTTTTTAACACCAGACACAAAAGGGGTGTTGTGCGCCAAGGTTGGAATATTTCCAGCGACAAACTGTTTTCGATAAGAAGCCTTTTTGACCGTATCTATAATTTTTTGACGAGACATTGTGCCATACAAATTACTGGCACTTTTTTCGTTACCCATGTTTTTCAGCGCAAACGCAACACTGTAAGTGGAGTTAAGAACAAGTGAGTTTATTAGTGAATCTTGAGAAAAATAGACTAATGCAGGGTTAAGCGGTCGGTGATTTAATGTACCTCTAGCAGCAAATAAGCAGATTATTAAAGCAGCCATTAGAATGGGTAAATTGGATGCTTTTTTCAGTGACGGTGGTTGTGTGAATGCTCTGCATAAAAGGCGATAGCTATAAACGCTTGTTAACGAGGCCAAAAGCAATGTACTTAGCATGGCTAAAAGATGGCCATGCACTAACATTGAGAAGACTTCTTGTGGGTAATCAAGGTATTCAATATATAATCGGTTAGGCCTTACATCATATTGATTGATGAATGCAGGTGTTGATGCTTCAACAATAACAACTACAGTTACAACGCAGCTACCGTAAAGTGTAAAAATACGCTGGAAAAGCTCTGTTTTAGGGCGTGCAACTACATGCAGTATCAGTATAAAAACCCCAATAGTTGCTAAGTATCCAATGCTACTTAAGTCTATTCTGATTGCTCCTGATATGATCGGCCAAATATCACCATCATTTAATCTTGAATGTTGCCAAAACAATAAAGCAATGCGGGAAGTTATAAAGATTGATATCAATATAATAGTAAAACGCAACAAGGGTTTTAAAACGGAAGTATTTGCTGTCATAGTTGTGCTCGATCTTAATAATTGCAGCAATACTAAAAACCGAAACTTAAGAAATCCTGAGTCTAAACTTAATATTGGCTAAACTATGGAAACTTAAGCAAGTCTTAAGTAAAACTTAAGCTATATGGCGTAACCTAATGATGAAGATGCATTTCAGGTGAATGAGTAACACATGAAGTTATTAATAATTGAAGATTCAGCGTCACTAAGGCGTAGTTTACGAATTGGCTTAGCAAATCTAGGCTTTGCGGTTGATGACACCGGTGATGGTGCACAAGGGCTGAGTATGGCGATGACAGGTGAGTATGAGCTTATAATACTTGATATTATGTTACCGAGTATCGATGGTATTACTTTATTGCAAACCATAAGAACCAAACAGCTTGATTCTAAAGTCTTAATTTTGTCAGCTAAGCAAGAACCTGAAGACCGTGTTTTAGGGCTTTTAACAGGAGCGGATGATTATCTGACTAAACCCTTTTCATTTGATGAGCTCCACGCTCGACTGCTAAATTTAATGCGCCGTGGTGGATTGAAGATGATAAGCGATATCATAACTATTGATAATTTAGCACTGAATTTACAGTTAAAACTGCTAAAAGTTGCTGACAATGTTATCGACTTAACACCCAACGAGTACAAAATTGTCGAATGTTTATTTAGCAATCAAAATAAAGTGTTTAGTGCAGAAAAGCTAAGTACCTACCTTGCAGGGCAATATGATTTAATATCAAAAAACTCGATTGAAGCTCATTTATCATCAGCTCGCAAAAAAGTAAGAGTTGCAGGAGGGGAGCTGCCAATTCAGACCAAACGTGGTTTTGGTTATATTGTACAAGGACAATAATGAAATCTATTCGCAGTAAATTAGTTGTTACACTCTCGGTAACTATAACAGGCTTTGTTTTATGCATTTTGTTGGCAACCGACATTGCTGTTGATAGTTGGATAGATAATGAGTTTGATCGCAGCCTGCAATCCAAAGCAGGTATGTTAATGACCTTAGTACATAAAACTGATGAAGGTTTTTCGTTTAATTTTTCTAGTGAGTTTATGCCCGAGTTCGCAGGGGAAATAGAGCCTGAGTACTTTCAAATATGGAGCAAAGAAGGGACTTTCACTCGCTCCAAAAGTTTAGATTTATTTGAGGTTAAAGACTTACCATTTGAAGACTTGGAGATTGGCGAATCAAAAATACGCCCTTTACAATTACCTGATGGCCGAGATGGTCGAGTGTTTTATAGTCGTTTTATACCACAAGGAAAAGACAATACATCAGAAGATACATATAAAAAAACAAATGATGAGCCACTGACTTTAGCTTATGCAGCGTCTTCTGAGGAAGTTGATTTTGTACTTTGGTTGATTGACGTTATTTTTATAGTCACCACAATTACAGTTATTGTATTTATTCGATTATTTGTCAGGAAGGCGATAGATACATCACTTGCGCCATTAATTAAACTCAACCAAGATATCAGTCAGTTAAGTATTACCAGTGAAGGCTCACAGATATTTATACAAGAGCCAGTTAAAGAGCTCTTGCCTATTGTTGAAAGCTTAAATGCTTTTATTAAAGAGAATAGACAACTTTACCTAAGGGAAAAGCGACTTACATCCGATATTGCCCATGAAATAAAAACGCCCATTGCCGAACTTATAAATATGGCAGAAGTTGCTATCAGGTTTCCAAATGAGACTGAGCTCAATGAGGATTTTAAGCCTGAAGCGTTGAAAATAAGTTTACGGCTTAAAAATATCGTGTCGAACTTATTGCTATTACATAAATACAGTAATGGTAAGCTAATCAAACAAGATGCTTGTGATTTAAATCAAGTCATTACCAGAGTCTTAGAAAACACTGATTTATCGCGTGTAAATTTGGAGTTGAATGAGAATGCACCAGCAATTATAAGCAACTTGTTTGCCCTCGAATCAATTATTAGCAATTTAGTTAACAACGCTAAACAATACAGCCCACTAAATTCAAAAATTTTAGTTTCGACAATGATTTCAAAAGAAAAACTTTTATTTTTGTCAGTTACTAACTCCCTTATTGAACCTTTGAGTGATAATGATATAGACCAATTATTTGACCCTTTATGGCAAAAAGACACTTCAAGAACATCGAATGATAACTTTGGATTGGGGTTATCAATCGCTAAAACGCTTAGTAAAGCAATTGATGCGCAATTAAGTGCAGAAGTTAGTGACAGAAAAATCACATTCTCTTTAGCCTTAAACACTGATTAGTTTATTTAGCCCTACATAGAAATAAAGGCTGGGGAATGCAATTATGTGATGAGGCTCCTAAATACTTAATTGTACTGGTAGCTATCAAACAATCAACTCCGTTTCTGCGGCTTGGCAGGGTGTTGTTATCACTATACATTTTACAGATCCGTCCTTCGGCTCTAACTCGTTTTTGTCCAAAAACGAGTTTACCCGACCGTCTGCTCCTCGCTCATAGCTGCCTGTCAGATCAAGTCTAAACCTATTTGCTTATACTGTCAGATCAGATATGAGCTACTACACTTAATTACTAAATAAAACTATCTGTGTATTTTGATTCATAAAAAAAGCCCTTCAAATGAAGGGCTTTACTACACACAACAATCTATCTATTTAATTTAGCATAGTCTTACTTACACTTAAGCGTAGCTTCATCTGCTTTGTTTGGTACAAATTTTATATCTGATACCGACACAGAAGCTTTACCTGAGCTGCGCAAACTAAATGGACTTGTTAAACTCGCAAAGTTTACGCCTTTATCAGCAAAACATTTAAGGTCAATCGATACTGACTGCCATTTACTAAGTAAACTACTATCTACAACGTTAGCTAGGTTAATGCTTTCACCACATTCACCCGAGCACATTGCAAGTGAAAGTTCATTACCAAGCGCTTGGTTAAGCTTTATGTCAAAACTAATTACGCCATTTGCTTCAACATAAGTAATAGTATCTTCCGCAAAGCTCGTTACTATTTCTGCGCTCGCTTTTTCACTCCCGATGAAGTTAAATTGACGAGCATCTTCTTGTACAACCTTATCTTCAGTTCGGTATTTTATAGCGCCAAACTCATGGGTACTGCTCGACACATCTAACAATTCATCACCCGATTTTAGCAATAGACGCCATGGCGCAACCGGTGCTCCCACTAAAATATCCATACTGGTTAGTGATGAATTATCTAATTGCGAATTTTCATCTAAATTATCCGCAAGTATATTTTTATCACCATAGGTTAAACCAAAGCCATACGGTAATAACGGCGAGTAATCTTTATCTCCCTTATTAACCGTTGTTTGAACTGCCGTTTTAGGCCATGAAAAAGAAAGTTTGCCTTTAAAATCGTGCTTAACACTACCGTCGGCTGTTTTTAGTAGCACATCGGCAACACCACCGCCTTCAGTACCAGGTAACCATGCTGCTACAAATGCATCTGAAGCGTTAAGTTCACTGTTTACCCACATTGGGCGACCAGAAATAAATACAGAAACAACGTTTATTCCTTGCGCTTTTAATGACTTTAACAGCGCTAAAGATTTTTTATTGCCGCGCTCAAATTCAAGGTTATCTCTGTCGCCATGACCCTCCGCGTAAGGTTCTTCACCAAATACAACAACTGCTACATCGGGTTTTTGCTCAAAAGAGCCATCATCACTGAGTGTAACTTTACCGCCTGCGGCAGTAACTTGCTCTTCTAAGCCTTTATAAATTGACGTGGCTCCTGGGAAGTCAGCATTTTTATTGTTAGTCCCCTGCCAAGTAATACTCCACCCACCAGACTGTTTACCGATATTATCAGCACCGTCACCGGTAATAAGTACATGTTGATTTGGCGAAAGCGGCAATAAGCCATTTTTATTCTTAAGAAGTACGAGTGACTCACGTACTGCTTGTCGTGCTACTTCACGGTGATCTTGTGCGCCAATTAATTCTGTTTTACCTGAATATAAACGGTTTGCTGGACTTGGCTTATCGAATAAACCCGCGCGTAGTTTTACACGCAATACACGTGCAACAGCATCGTCAATACGCGCCATGCTAATTTCGCCAGATTTAACTTGCGCTATGGTATTTTCATACAGTGGTTTCCAAGCGCCCGTTGGCACCATAAATATATCTAGCCCTGCATTAATAGCTTGTGGGCAGCTTTCGTTGGTACAGCCCTTTATTTGTCCATGTCCATTCCAGTCACCAACAACAAACCCGTCAAAACCCATACGTGTTTTTAGTACATCGGTCAGTAAATATTTATTACCGTGATTTTTAACACCGTTCCAACTGTTAAACGACGCCATTACAGACTGACTACCCGCCGATAACCCACCTACATAACCTTGTGCATGAATATCAAATAACGATTGCTCACTGTCTATATTGTTACCTTGATCGTCACCATCAACAGTGCCACCATCACCTAAAAAGTGTTTAACAGTACTAATTACACGTTTATCACTTAAAAAGTCTTCATCGGCCTTACCTTGTAAGCCATTTACAATAGCTGCTGAATACTCACGCACTATTGCAGGGTCTTCAGAGTAACCCTCATAGGTTCTACCCCAGCGATCGTCACGTACAACTGCAACGGTTGGCGCAAACACCCAATCAATACCTGTAGCCATAACCTCTACCGCGGTAACAGCTGCAATTTGTTCAATTAGTTCAGGATTATTAGCCGCACCTAAACCAATATTATGTGGAAATAACGTAGCACCAATCACATTATTATGACCATGTACTGCATCTGTTCCCCACATAGTAGGGATTTTGCTACCGTCTATTGAGTCATCAACAGACGCTTGATACATTTTTTCAGCAAGGGCAACCCAGTCTTGTGGAGTGGCATGTTTATCCCCATTAGGAAACGCCCCTCCACCATTTAAGTAAGAACCAAAACCGTATTTACGCATATCTTCAACGGTAATATCACGTATTTCAGGCTGAATCATTTGCGCTACTTTTTGCTCAAGCGTCATTGAGTTTAAATAACTCACTATTTGTGCTTCTATCTCTGCATCTTTTTTAACCGCAATATTGAGCTTGGGCCATATTTGTTCAGCACTAGCGTGCGCTTTAGCACTATCAGCTTGATTAGTATTGTCGTTTGAACAAGCAGTTAATGTGGTCACTGAAGCAACCAATGTTGCTAATGCAATTTTATTAAGCGTAAAACGTGTGTTCATTATAAAGTCTCCTTAGCTTGAACGGGTTTGCTGCCACTTAAGCCGTAAAATACGATGAATAGATAACATAAAATTGGTAAAGCATACGAAAGTTGAACCCCAACACTATCAGCAAGTGCACCTTGTAAAAGCGGCACAATTGCACCGCCTACAATTGCCAAACACAAAATGCCCGAACCTTGCGCTGTGTGCTTGCCTAAGCCATTTAGTGCAAGGCTAAAAATAGTAGGAAACATAATGGAGTTAAATAATCCAACTAATAATATTGACCACATTGCTAACTGACCAGATGTGCTCATGGCAATAACCACTAAAATAATAGCCATGGTTGCATTAAAACCAAGCACTTTACCGGCAGGAAGTTTTTGCATTACAGCCGCGCCAATAAAACGCCCAACCATTGCACCGCCAAAGTAATAGGTAATGTAATGAGCCGCGACATGTTCTTTTAATCCAGCAATATTTTCTTGCGCTAAAAAGCTAACTAAAAAACTACCAATCGCAACTTCCGCGCCCACATACATAAATATGCCTACTGCACCCAAAACAAGGTGGCGATACTGCCATGCACTCCCTTCAATAGTGTCTGATTTCTCGGCAGCTTCTTTTTGCTCGCTCATAATGTCTGGAAGCTTAAGCCATGCAAACACACCGGCTAATACAATTAGCATTGCAGCAAGCAGCAAGTAAGGAAGTTGAACTGATTCGGCATTTTGCGCCGGTGTTAAAAAAGCATCCGACGCTGAGCCTAGTATTAATAATGCACCAAATGACGGTGCAACCGTGGTACCAAGCGCATTAAATGCCTGTGTTAATGTCAAACGAGAAGACGCTGTTTTTGCAGGACCTAATAAGCTTACGTATGGGTTTGCAGATACCTGTAATAAAGTAATTCCGCTTGCTAAAACAAATAGCGCAAACAAAAATACAGGATAGTTATGCATTTGTGCCGCCGGATAGAATAATACACACCCAACTGCAGCAATTAGTAACCCGACAACAATGCCGTTTTTATAACCCAGCTTTTTCACAATAAGCCCGCTAGGTATAGACATTAAAAAGTAAGCACCAAAAAAACAAAACTGTACAAGCATAGCCTGCACGTATGTTAAATCGAATACCGCTTTTAAATGCGGGATTAGAATATCATTTAGGCAGGTAATAAAACCCCACATAAAAAATAGCGTTGTTAACGATGTAAGTGCAAATCCATAATTATTATCGCCTGTGTTTTGCGATTGTGTGTGTGTCGTTGTTGGTGCTGAACTAGCCATGTGCTCTCCGCAATTTATTATTATCGTTAACCTTCTCTGTATTGTTAATAAATTGGCGGCTAAGCCATGCTATTAAATAGTTGACCTGAAGGTTAATTAACATTAATCTTAAAAATGTAAGCGCTTTCACAGCTAATTAAATACGAACACGTAACATAATTCAACAATTTTTATTTTTTTATCAAGTCGAGAGTAAGCTACGAGGCAGTAAATATCGGCGCTAAAAGTGCAATTTAGGTTTTAAAAGGTTTGTAACTAATGACTAAAATATCTTTACCAACTTGTTCACCTCTATTAACAAAAGAGTTTATTTATGGTGTAGCAACAGCGTCTTTCCAAATAGAAGGTGGATCAACTCACCGTCTGCCGTGCATCTGGGATACCTTTTGTGATACTCCAGGTAAAATAGCTGATAACTCAAATGGGCATGTTGCGTGCGATCATTACAATAATTGGAAACAAGACATAGATTTAATCGAATCATTAGGAGTAGATGCTTACAGACTTTCTATTTCTTGGCCTCGTGTTATTACAAAAAGTGGTGAGCTTAACCCTGAAGGCGTAAAGTTTTACACCGACATCTTAGATGAACTGAAAAAGCGCAATATCAAAGCGTTTGTCACGTTATACCACTGGGATTTACCTCAACACCTTGAAGACGAAGGGGGTTGGTTAAATCGAGAAACAGCTTATGCGTTTGCTCACTATGTTGATTTAATTACCTTGGCATTCGGTGACCGAGTCCATTCATACGCTACCTTAAATGAACCTTTTTGCAGTGCTTTTTTAGGTTACGAAATTGGCATTCATGCGCCAGGTAAAGTGGGTAAACAATACGGGCGCAAAGCCGCTCACCATTTGTTATTAGCACATGGGCTTGCCATGACCGTATTAAAGCAAAACTCACCGACGACTTTAAACGGTATCGTGCTTAATTTTACTCCCTGTTATAGCATCTCTGAAGACGCTGATGACATTGCTGCAACAGCGTTTGCAGATGACTACTTAAACCAGTGGTACATGAAACCCATCATGGATGGTACATACCCAGCAATTATTGAACAATTACCTTCAGCACATCTGCCAGATATTCACGATGGTGACATGGCTATTATTTCGCAATCAATTGATTATTTAGGTATTAACTTTTACACCCGTCAATTTTATAAAGCGCACCCTACTGAAATATATGAGCCAATAGAGCCTACTGGCCCGCTAACCGATATGGGCTGGGAAATTTACCCTAAGTCGTTTACAGAGTTATTAGTCACACTTAACAATACCTATACCCTACCGCCTATTTTTATTACTGAAAATGGCGCAGCTATGCCCGACAGCTATAATAATGGTGAAATCAATGATGTAGATCGACTAGACTACTACAACAGTCACCTAAATGCCGTTCACAATGCAACAGAGCAAGGCGTTAGAATAGACGGCTATTTTGCCTGGAGCCTAATGGATAACTTTGAATGGGCAGAAGGTTACTTAAAAAGATTTGGTATAGTTTATGTAGATTACAGCACACAGCAACGTACTATAAAAAATAGTGGCCTAGCCTATAAAGCATTAATCTCAAATAGATAATAAAACGTATTTATTAACGCAATTAAAAAAACATAAAGCGAGATAAAGCAACCATGGTTAGTGTAAAAGAAAAAATAGCCTACGGATTAGGCGACACCGCCAGTAATATTATTTTCCAAACGGTAATGATGTTCCTAATGCTTTACTATACCGACGTTGTGGGCTTATCCCCCGCCGTTGTTGGTACTATGTTTTTAGCTGTTCGCATTTTTGACGCCGTAACCGACCCCCTAATGGGCAACCTAGCTGATAAAACACATACACGATGGGGGCATTTTCGCCCTTATCTACTATGGCTTGCGCTCCCTTTTGCCATTATTAGTATTTTAGCGTTTACTACACCCGACTTAGAAGGCACTGACAAAATAATCTATGCCTTTAGCACCTATACCTTACTGATGGTTGCTTACACTGCCATTAATATTCCTTATTGCGCACTCGGTGGCGTGTTAACCGCAGACGCAAAAGAGCGCGTTACTATTCAATCGTACCGTTTTGTATTTGGGATGCTTGGTGGTGTTATTGTTGCTGGATGCACCATGCCAATGGTTGAATACTTTGGCCAGGGCGATAACGCTAAAGGTTACCAGCTAACCATGACCGCCATGAGTATTTTAGGCCTTGTGCTGTTTTTACTCTGCTTTTTAGGCACTAAAGAACGAATTCAACAACCCAAAGAACAAAACATCCCTTTTGCTAAAAGTATTCAAGCCCTAGTAAAAAACGATCAATGGCGTACCTTGTGTATTGCTGCATTTTTCTTGCTGACTGGCCAAGTGCTTAGGCTAACTCTGGCGGTATATTACGTCAAATACTACCTCGGTCGGGAAGATTTAATTACTCTATTTATGACCCTAGGTGTAGTTGCTAGTATGATAGGTTGCGCAGTTGCACAGCCGCTAGCTGCGCGTTTTTGCAAAATAAAGGCCTACATCAGCTTACAACTTATCGCTGCAACTATTTGTGGATTTAGCTATTTTATTGGCAGTGAACAACTGGTTCTCGCGTTTGCTGCTTTTATTCTATGGAAATTCTTTTTAGATATGGCGACCCCACTCCTATGGGCAAAAATGGCTGACACCATAGATTATGGTCACGAAGTAACGGGGTTACGGATTACGGGCTTAGTTTACTCCGGTGTTATATTTTTTATTAAAATGGGTGTTGCTGTTGGAGGTGCTATCGCAGGTTGGTTATTATCATTTTACAGTTATCAGGCTGATGTGACGCAAACAGTGAGTACTCAGCAGGGAATTTTACTGTCGTTTACTGTACTACCCGCCCTAGGATCCCTTTTTGTAGCATACACAATGAAAAAATATACATTAACTAATCAGGTTGTTGAAAATATTCAATCAAAGCTAACCACAGTCAACAACACTAAGGTATGATTTAGCTGATTAAGTTAAGGGTGAAAGCGAGTCAATAAGTAACATGGCAACAATTTATCAAGTATCAGAGCTTGCAGGTGTATCGTTAGCTACCGTCTCTCGGGTAATGAACAAAAACACAAAAGTAAGTGATAAAACAACTAAAAAAGTGCTCGATGCAATGCAAACATTGGGTTACAAACCTAACTCAATAGCCCAATCTTTAGCATCAAACTGCACTAACAGTGTAGGTATTTTAGTATCTGAATTACATGGTCCTTTCTTCGCCCAAATGATGGCCGGGATTGAGTCTGAGCTTAGGGCTGCCGGTAAACACGTTATTATTACAACCGGCCACAGTGAAGAAGATAAAGAAAAAGAAGGCATCGACTTTTTAATTAGCAGGCGCTGCGACGCCATAATTTTGCATGTTGAAGCAGTGACCGATGAATACCTGATATCGCTCAGTAGAGGCACAACGCCTGTTTATTTAATGAGCCGCTACGTCGAAGAACTCAAAGAGCACTGCATTAGCTTAGACAATAAACTAGGAGGTTATTTAGCAACTAAATCGGTGTTAGAACAAGGCCATACCGAAATTGCTTATATTGCAGGTCCTCAGTTTAAGGCCGATGCTGCAAACCGTTTAGCTGGCCATAAACAAGCCCTTGAAGAAGCCAATATAACGTTTGACCCATCGCTTTATTTTGAAGGTGATTTTAACGAAACCGGGGGAAGTTCAGCGCTTGAGCACCTCATTAATAGTAAGCTAAATTTTACCGCTCTTGTGTGCGCAAACGACGAGATGGCCTCCGGTGCGATGAAGTATGCCCGTGAACACGGCTACCATTTGCCTAACGATTTATCAATTGTTGGTTTTGATAATGTAATATTTGCAAACTACCTCTACCCTACACTAACAACAATTGATAACCCGGTTGCTAAAATGGGTGAAATGGCTGCAAAGCTTGTTCTAAAAGATGTATACCAAACCAAAAATATTAAAATAAATCGTTTTTTTGAGCCTACGCTAATGCAGCGCGACTCTTCAGCGCCACTAAAATAAAAAAGCGGCTAATGCCGCTTTTTTTAATAGTTCATTGCAACGTTTACTGTTACTTTGCAATCCATGGGGTTACTTTTAGTACATTACTAATATCACCAAACGACTGCTCATCCTCTTCCCAATTATCGTCAACATCAAAGTAACAAATCGATTCCTCGCAGGTTACGTTTTCATCATTAATGTTTATTGGATTTTTAAAGGTAACAGCCACGCCCTTTTGTTCAGGTAATAAAAACCACATTAATTTACTAACAAAAAAGCCTGACAAATCAGTTAGTAATTCGTCTAGCTCCTCGTTAATGGTATATAACGCATGTTTTGAGAAAGCTAAATCGTCAAATTCGTTAGCTTCTATTTGTAGCTTTAACTGGCAGTCATGCTCAGGGTTTTGTGGCTCTATAACAATAACAGCTTTATCTGAATCAAGTTGCTTATCAAAAGGCAACAACAGCTGTGCGCTATCTGTGAAGTTAAGCGGATACTCGTTATTCTCTGTTAAAATGGTTCCGTTTTTTATTGAACATGCCTCGTTAGTTGCAATATCGCTTATATAAAAGTTAACGCGAGCATATTGAAAATCCCCTTTATTAACTACTTTTAAACGGTCATAAAAACCATCGTACGACATTACAAACTCTCTGGCATTGGCGCTAAATGCACTAAAGCCCAACAAAAAAAGTAAACTCGCGTAAAAACAACCTGTCATGTATTTATTCATCAAAGTAAGCTCTGTTTTGTCTGATCATCGTATTTAATTCTTCTATATATGCCTCACCTCGCTCAGAGTAAGACATTAAACCATGGGTTAACTTGGTTGCTAATACTGGTTTTTTTTCACGGCGCAGGTTTTCACGTATGCCTCGTAACTCTTTGTAAGCGCCGTGGGTATTTATATTTCTGAAATAAGAGCTTACTGCAGCACGCACCGATTGAAATGCAGCGACTTCGTGTGCTGCGCCAGTGTTACGACGCTTTGGCACCATGCCGCAACCTTTTGAGTAACACCACTGACCAAAAAAATTCAGACCAATTCGCGCAAACCGAGAGGTCCCCCAAGCTGACTCATTTGCAGCTTGCATTAATGCCATTTCTTTAGGAATAATATCAACACGGCGCAAAGCCTGAGTTAGCACAAGTGTGTTAACCGTTTCAGGTAAGCCATATTGTTTAAGGATTTTAACAATATCTTTGTTTTGTTTTTCTTCAAGCGATAGGTTGTTTTCAAGCATCATGCGGGCTATTTCTAACTTGGCACGTTGTTGTAATATTTTTTTATTTTCAGCCTCAACATGGGGACGGATAAAATCAAAAAATGCGCGTTTTTTCTCTTTTACATCCGTAAATTCAGAAAATTTAGGCAACGTTACATTATGTAGCGGCTTTTCTTTTTTCTTCACTTTTTTAGGTTGTTCACTGGTGGTTTGATCTGCGCTATCGGTTTCATCACTTTGTATAAACGGGTACGCAAGTGCCCATATAAAAAGGATGGATAACAAAAACTGAAAGATAATCTTAAGCATGTATCGTCTCATTCAAACAACTATTTATGCATGGTAACTACACACGCATACGAACCCTTATTATACCTAAGCCACTATATAAACGCGAATTGCAAAAATATGTTCATTCGCAATTTATAAGTGCATGGGTATACTAAACACTAAACAGGTTTAATGGTGATTGAGCAGTATGGACAAAGTTTGGCAAAGTAGAATAATAGAGCAATATAAACACAGACCTAACGACAACCGATCTCCCTGGCAGGTTGACCGCTCAAGAATTATTCATGCCGCTGCATTTAGACGCTTACAAGCTAAAACACAAATTATGGGGATTGGCCTAAACGACTTTTATCGTACCCGCCTTACTCATTCGTTAGAGGTGTCACAAATTGGCACTGGTATTTTAAGGCACTTAAAGACACAACATAGTGATTTTAGCCATTTTCCATCAACCGGTTTACTCGAAACACTCTGTTTGGCTCACGATATTGGCCACCCACCATTTGGCCACGGAGGTGAAATTGCTCTTAACTATATGATGCGAGACCATGGTGGTTTTGAAGGAAACGCTCAAACTTTACGAATAGTTGCTAAGCTAGAGCCCTACAGTAATGGTTATGGTATGAACCTTACACGTCGTACATTACTCGGGTTTATTAAATACCCAGCATTTATAAACGAGTTGTGGCACACAATACCCGATACGCATAACTCACGTGCTTTTATTAAAGCCGATGATTGGCGCCCAGCAAAAGGGTTATACCAAGACGACGCACACATATTTGACTGGATTGTAGAACCATTAAGCCAAAACGACAGAACGTTATTAAATACTCACGCAACAATAGATAAACACCGCGCTAAAACACTTTATAAATCCCTCGACAGCGCCATAATGGAACATGCCGACGATATAGCATACGCCGTACACGATTTAGAAGACGCCATTGCAACTCATGTTTTAACATTAGATGACTGGCAAACGCACGCACTTCCTCACTTGCAAGCGCTTAATTTTGACTGGCTAAATAGCTTACTTGAAACGTTAACATCTCGACTTTTTTCAAAAAATGATTTTGAACGAAAAGACGCCATAGGTGAGCTGGTAAACACCTTCATTATTCACATTCATCTAGACATACAAAACGAAGCATTTGAATGCCCTATTTTAAAATACACTGCCAAACTGCACCCAGAGTATGAAAACGTGCTACAAATACTCAAGCACTTTGTATTTCAACGCTTAATTCGCGACCCTGAAATGCAACAAATTGAGTTTAAAGGGCAAAACTTACTCATTGAATTGTTTACAGCGTTTGCAAGCGATCCGCTTCGTTTATTACCCGAAACCACGCAAGCGCAATATATTGAGGCTCAAAAACATAACCAAGGTATGCGCATTATTTGTGACTACTTAAGTGGCATGAGTGATGAATACGCATATAAAACCTATCAGCGATTATTTTTGCCAGCGCAGTAGTTAATAAGCAGGTATTTGACTCCAAAATACAGATAATAAAAAGCCGAGTAAATTTACTCGGCTTTTGTATTTTAAAACAAGGTAACGTTAACGCGTTTTATAGCTCTTTTACACCCATGTTATATAGCGTAAAACCAAACATATCTGCGTATAAATCTATAACTTTGCTGGTTGGTGTGCCCGCACCATGACCCGCATTTGTTTCAATACGAATAAGTGTAGGGTTATTTCCAGCCTGCTTAGATTGTAATTCAGCAGCAAATTTAAATGAATGAGATGGCACCACACGATCATCGTGATCACCGGTTGTTACCATAGTGGCAGGATATTCAACGCCCGCTTTAACGTTATGCAATGGCGAGTAAGCTTTAATATATTCAAACATTTCTTTACTTTGCTCACTAGTACCGTAATCGTATGCCCAACCAGCGCCCGCTGTAAATGTATGGTAACGAAGCATATCAAGTACGCCTACGGCCGGTAATGCAACTTGAAATAAATCAGGGCGCTGCGTCATAACCGCACCGACTAATAAACCACCGTTTGAACCACCCCGCAGTGCTAAACGTTTTTTAGACGTGTACTTTTTATCTTGTAAGTACTCTGCTGCTGCAATAAAGTCATCAAACACATTTTGCTTTTGCATTTTTGTACCAGCATTGTGCCAATCTTTTCCATATTCACCACCACCGCGAATATTTGCAACGGCATACACTCCACCTTGCTCCAGCCAAAGCGCGTTAACGGGGCTAAAAATTGGCGTCAAACTTACATTAAAACCACCGTAACCGTATAAAATAGTCGGGTTTGAACCATCTAATTTTATACCCGCTTTGTAAGTGATGATCATCGGCACTTTTGACCCATCTTTTGAGGTGTAAAAAACTTGCTCAGAGGTGTAATCGTTACTATTGAAATCGATTGCCGATTCACGATAGACCTTTGACTCGCCAGTGCTTACATCAAACGAAAAAGTAGTCCCCGGAGTTTTATAGTTAGTAAACGAGTAATAAAGCGTTGTTTGATCTTTTTTACCGCGAAAACCACGTGCACTCCCTACGCCGGGTAAACTAATTTCACGGATTAAGTCACCTTGCTTGTTGTATTGCTTAACCTGCGAAATTGCATCCACCATGTAATTAGCAAAAAAGGTATTCCCGCCTTTGCTTAGGTTAAGTACGTTATCGGTCTCTGGAATAAAATCGACCCAATTTTCAGGCGCCGGGTCATTTGCATTAACCGTAACCACTTTTTTGTTTGGTGCGTTTAAATTTGTAACTAAGTAGAGCGTATCGCCATCGTTATCAATTACAGAAGTATCTGAATCTGAGTTACCAACAACAGTAACAAAATCACTGTTTTCTTTACTTAAGTCTTTTATAAACAGCTTGTTTCCAGACGTTGAAACACTGGCCGAAATTAG
Organism: Pseudoalteromonas sp. APM04; assembly: GCF_022809815.1. Taxonomy (NCBI): domain Bacteria; kingdom Pseudomonadati; phylum Pseudomonadota; class Gammaproteobacteria; order Alteromonadales; family Pseudoalteromonadaceae; genus Pseudoalteromonas; species Pseudoalteromonas sp. APM04. Next base: position 1,458,435 of record NZ_CP094441.1, on the reverse strand, counting down.
CAAGTACTTGCCATCATGTGTCACATCGGCGCCAACGTAACGATGCTTTTGCGCCTCGCTGTCACCAAATACAACGCGGTCGTCATTCTGCGATGTACCTAAAGCATGGTAATACACTTTATGTTGATCTGTTTTAGCCGACAGCTCACTTCCTTTTGGCTTATCGTAGCTAGAGTAGTAAAATCCTTCATTTCCTAGCCAATCAATACCACTAAATTTCACATCAACTAAAGCTTGCTCTACTTGCTCTTTAGTCGTTGTATTAATTACGATAATTTTACGCCAATCACTGCCCCCTTCAGATACTTGATACGCTAATAAACTGCCATCTTCAGAAAACGACAAACCCGACATAGACGTTGTGCCATCGTCACTAAATTTATTAGGATCTAAAAATACCTCTGGCGCTTCATCGCCTTTGCTGCGGTATAAAACATATTGATTTTGTAAGCCATCGTTTTTGTAAAAGTAGGTGTAACCGCCCTCTTCAAATGGCGCACCTATTTTTTCGTAATTCATCAGCTTTTCAAGGCGCTCTTTGAGCTTGTTTCTGTAAGGGATTTGTTCTAAGTATGAAAAAGTAGCCGTATTTTGCGCTTTTACCCAATCAGCAGTCTCTGCACTCATATCGTCTTCTAACCAACGATAAGGATCGGCAACGTTTTCTCCAAAATAGGTATCAACTACATCACCTTTTTTGGTTTCGGGATACACGACTGAGTTAACTTGATTCATAGATGATTTTACTTCTTTTTGATCTGATGTATTGGTTGGCTCTGAACAGCCACTGAGTGCCAATAATACAGCACATGCAAGAGTACGTTTGAGTAACATAATTTGTGTTCTTTTTATTGATTAAGTAGTAGGAATAACTTATGAGTTTTTTAAGCTTATGTCTATTAAGATGCGTTAAGTGCCATTTATCGCTGTAAACAAGTGTAAACTTACGCTTTAATAGTAAAAACATACAATAAAAATAAAGCGTGATTTATGGAAAAACAAGAACCCACTTTCAACAGTTTTAAAGCTTTTTATCCTTATTATTTAAAGGAGCATCGCAACGTAACCTGCAGGCGCTTGCATTTTATAGGTAGCTTATTAGTACTTATGGTTATTATTACCGCATTATTAAGTCAAAAATATGCGCTATTGTGGCTGCTACCCGTTATTGGCTATGGCTTTGCGTGGGTTGGGCATTTCTTTTTTGAAAAAAACCGACCAGCTACATTTAAACACCCATTTTATAGTTTGTGGGGAGACTTGGTTATGTTTAAAGATATATTAACCGGAAAAATAAAATTTTAATAAAGTTATTTGCACCAAAAAGCCACCTTAATTAGGTGGCTTTTTGGTGCAAATAACGTGGGTATTTAACGCTATACCACTTTAGTTAACCATCCATGCTTGTCTTCGCTTTTGCCCCATTGAATGTCGTTCAATGCTTGGCGCAAACGTGCAGTTGTTGGCCCAGGCTCTCCTGTGCCTACTTTATATTCTTTATCGTTATGAATAAACGTTCCCACTGCCGTTAATACCGCAGCAGTACCTGAAAGCGCAGCCTCTGTGCCTGGTTTTGCAGCACGCTCTAAAAGTTCAGTCACTGTAAAATTACGTTCGCTCACAGTCATGCCTAAATCTTTAGCAATCGTTAAAATACTATTACGCGTTACGCCATGTAAAAAGGTGGAGTCGAGCGCTTTGGTTATAATTTCGTTGCCATCAATCAAAATAAAGTTTGCAGCGCCCGTTTCTTGTACATCACCACCTGGGCAAAATAATATTTGATCTGCTTGATACTGTTTACGTGCAGCGCTAATTGGGCCAAGAGCACTGGCGTAGTTACCGCCGCTTTTAACCATGCCCATATGAGGTGCACAGCGCATACCATCTTCTTCAAGTAACACACGTAATGCCGTAGCATCACCAGCAAAATAATCACCTACGGGTGAAAGTAAAGTGTACAACAATGAGCTCATTGAAGGAGCTGCCGCCTTACCAATTGCCGCTTCTGTGCCTATATGTGTTGGGCGAATATACATAGAGCCAGGCGGTAATGGGGTTTCATCGGCATATTGGCGAACAATATCAATAATCATCGTTTTGAGCATATCGCCATCAAAACTTGGCAAGCTTAAAAGTGCAGAGCTTTGCTGCATACGTGCTATGTTTGCATCCATTCTAAAAATATATACAGACCCATCTTCATGACGAAATGCTTTTAAGCCCTCAAAACAGGTGCTTGAATAATGAAGAACGTGTGCACCAGCATGAAACTCAAGCTTATCGCATGGAACAACTGAGGTTTCGCTCCACTGATTATCTGAAAAACGAGCTTGAATCATCTGTGGCATAAACACAGTACCAAATGCGGCCATTTTTTATCTCTCTTGTGTGGTCTATTTTTCTCCATTGTATGACAATCACGCATCAATTAACCATAGCTAAAGTAACGGATTTTTAATTAACAATAAGAAAAAACCACACGTACTGTATATTTATTAAACACAACAGCAAAAAACCGGCATATGCGCTTACACATGCCGGTTTATGTTTTAGCTTTTAAAGCGCTTAATGCACCCTATCACTATTTAAATGAGTATCTAATAATTCGCTTTAACACCGAGCCGTATTGTTTAAAAAACCCGCCAGTGTGGTAATCAATACCGTGCTTTTGCATAACGGCCTGCACCTGAGGCGCCACCTCTTGATATCGCGACGACGGCATATCAGGAAATAAGTGGTGCTCAATCTGGCAACTCAAATGGCCCGTTAAAATATGAAACCAGTTTGCCCCTTTAATATTAGACGAGCCTAATACTTGACGATAATACCACTGGCCTTGGGTTTCGTTTACGCAGTCTTGTTCTTTAAATGTTTCGGTTTCTTCGGTAAAGTGGCCACAAAATATAATTGTCGATGTCCATAAGTTACGAAGCAAATTTGCTACTAAATTACCCGCTAACACCCATAAAAACAGTGGCCCTGCAAGTAATGGGAAGATCACATAATCTTTAATTAACTGGCGAGCGCCTTTACTAAAAAAACGCTGCTTTAAAGTAGCATGCGATACACCCCCTTCACGATTTTCTTTCTTTTTACCTATAAAAACACGCTCTGCTGCCAGCTCATGGTATGACACACCCCACTGAAACAAGACACTTAAATTTATGTAAGTAAAAAACTGCCACACATTTTTAAAACGCCACTTAAAATCATCACTCAAACGTAACAACCCGTAGCCAAAATCACGGTCTTTTCCAATAATGTTAGTGTATGTGTGGTGCTCAAAATTGTGAACCCGATGCCAGCTTTGGCCATCGCAGGCTATGTCCCATTCGTATTGCTGAGAATTAAGCTGTTTGTCGTTCATCCAATCGTATTGACCATGCATAACATTGTGGCCAATTTCCATATTATCGAGAATTTTAGCCAAAGCCAGTAACAAAACACCGGCAACCCAAAGTAAAGGCTGAATATATCCAAGCATTAATAGTATTCGCCCACTCCACTCACATAACCTTTGCTTTCGAACGACAGAGCGAATGTAGTCAGCATCTTTTTGCCCTACTTTAGCAAGCGTATTCATTTTTATAGTATCTAAATCGCTTGCAAGCTGATCAAAGTTTATGTTTTTCATAATTGTAACTCCAAATCACTCACCGGTTGGCTTATACAAAGTTGGATTAATTGCTCACCGTTGTCTGACATTTCACCTGTTTTTAAATTACGTACTATTCCCGACTTTTTAATACATTGGCACTGATGGCAAATACCAATTCCGCAGCCACGCTTTACCGGTAATTTTTTAACTTCAAACTGGCTAAGAAGTACATCATTTCCTTCAACTATATGAGCTTGGCTGTTCACCTTTACAGTAAACCGATCTTCATTGTTTACTTTGGGTAACGCCAAACCAAATGCTTCTTGGTAATAATTAAGATCATGTTTTTGAGCAAACGCTTGTACCGTTTGCATAAACCCTAGCGGCCCACAGCAATATATATCTGGATTCTCCCAATGTTTAATATTGCTAGTAATGTCGCTCGACTGCTCACGAGTTAATAATAAAAATGAAAAATGACTAAATTGTGTGGCTAATTGACGCAACTCATCAACACACTGATGTTCGCCCGATTTTGCGTAATACACTAAATTTATTGCTTTGGTTGTTTGCGCTAAATAATCGTCAAGCATTGCTATCATCGGCGTTATACCAGACCCACCAGCTATTAATGTGGCGGGAGTATGTGTATTTTTAAATACAAACTCACCCGTTGCAGCAGATATGTTGCACCATGTTCCCGCTTTTGCTTTGTTATTTAATAAACCGGTAAATCGTCCTTGTTCGCTTGTTTTAATTAACAAACGTATAAATCCCGTTTCGTTGAAATATTTAACGCTTGAAGCAACTGTAAAAACGCGCGTTAATAATCGTCCATTCATTTCAATGGTCAAACTAACATGCTGCCCTGCGGTATGTGCGGGCCATTGTTTACTTGGTTTTAGCTGCAAACTCAAAAATTCACCATTTAATGATTCTGAACTCATCAGTTGCGCTCTAAATTGCCCTGCACGCCAAGCAGGTTTAAACACTTGCATTATTGGCTCTATGTAGCCTGCAAACGTTTGATGGTGTAAAAACCACGTTGAAAATTGGTTTAATGCCTGCGTAAACATTGTAATAAAATCTCTATATTGGTTTATTGCTCAATGGTTTGCACAAACTGGGTGTTAGCACAAATCAGAACCTTAACTATTTGAGCATACAAGTGTACGCTCAAACTTCAGCGCACAAGTGTACGCTGAAAATTCAAGTTTTCAACCCTAATAGAGTGTTTATTGCATTATTTTTGTTAAAAATACGAACAAAAAACAAACTAAACTCAATTTATAAACGTATTTCAAAACTAAATAAATATAAAAAATATACTTTACTGAGTGAGCTAACTATTTCTAATACTGTGTGAGTGATATATGTAACTAGCTAAAATTAAAGAATTTTCACTTATCGCAACGCTTAGCAAATTTTTACAGCTCGTGCTAACGTAAACCTAATTTGATTAATTTTGGAAAATAACATGCTCAATATAAAATCAAAAAAATATACACATTCTTTTAAGGGTGCCGTGCTAACAGCCGCTTTATTAACGCTGCCTTCAATGTCAGTAAATGCAGTTGATTTTAAAAAGCTGCCGAGTTTGCCGCTTAATGTAAAAGCAGTAGACGTTGCAGAAGGTGTAAGTATTCCTTGGGCAATCGAAGCACTATCAAATGGTGATTTATTAATTACAGAGCGAAGTGGACAACTATTTTTATTACGTAAAAACACCTCAACGCTTATTCAAGTAAAAGGATTGCCCGATATAGATGCTAACGGCCAAGGCGGTTTACTTGATTTATCACTGCATACCGATAATAAAAATAGTCAATGGCTTTACCTTACTTACTCAAGCGCTGAAGGCAAAGGCAGTGGTAGTAACACTGCATTAATGCGCGCAAAATTAAGTGATGACCATACTCAGCTATTAGAGCCGCAAGTTTTATACAAAGGTGAGCATAACAGTACAAAAGGTCAGCACTACGGCAGTCGTATTGTGTTTGATAAACATGGTTATGTTTATTTTTCGATCGGGGATCGTGGCTCGCGCGACCTAAACCCGCAAGATCTTAGCCGTGATGGGGGCAAAATTTATCGTCTTCATTTAGATGGTCGTATTCCAACAGATAATCCCTTTGTAAAACAAACTGACGCTAAACACGCTGTTTGGTCATACGGACATCGAAACCCGCAAGGTGTGGTTTGACGCTGAAAATAATCGTCTTTGGGCACATGAGCATGGCCCCCGAGGTGGCGACGAACTTAATTTAATAAAATCAGGATTAAACTACGGATGGCCAGTAGTTAGCTATGGCGTAAATTATAGCGGCACGTCATTTACAGACCTGCAAACAAAAGACGGCATGCAATCGCCAACATCACAATGGACGCCATCTATAGCACCATCAGATATGCTATTCGTCACCAGCGACAAATACCCTAAATTAAAAGGTAAAGTGTTGTTATCGTCTATGAAGTTTTCGTTTTTAAGCGCACTTACGCTTGAAAACGATACACTAAAAAGCCAAGAAAAAATATTAGAGGGCATTGGCCGCGTAAGAAGCTTAGCGCAAGGGGGTGATGGCTACATTTACTTAGGACTAGATGGCCAAGGTATTAAACGCTTAGAGCCTGAGCTATAAAACTGTTTAGTAACCGCTGCATAGTAAATAATTCACTTACCTTGTTTTAATTTAACAAGGTAAGCGCCTTACTGCAAAAAGAACTTTTTAGCTATTTGTAGCGTATGGTAGTGCTATCACTTTTATAAAATTAAGCGAGTCCCATGTTTTCGATATTCAAATCAGACCCTACAAAAAAGTTACGCAAAGAGTACGACGCCAAATTAGAGCAAGGCATGCAAGCTCAGCGTAAAGGCGACATTAAAAGCTACGCCATGTTAAGCGAAGAAGCCGAAAAAATCTGGAGTGAGATAGAAGCGCTTGAGGCTAAAAAAGCCAAGTGAATTCGTATTAAACGTGTTTGCCCGTTTCAAAAGCAGGTAGGCACGTTTAGCAATTATTCATCACCTCCTTTTTACAGCTACCTCCCGCAAAAAACCTACCTTTATAATAGTCTTACACGAACAATTGTATTTAAAGTAGTTACTTATATTACCGTTGCCATTTTTTAGAGGTGGTAAAATGGTTTAAAAAAGCTTTTGGTTTTCATTTTAAATTTTTAATTACTGCATTTACTAAAGTGAGGACACTTTCCCCTTTTCTGCCTGTTGTTAATTAACAGCCCGACTTAAAGTTTAATACTCGCAATGTGTTACAGGATTTGTTATTAATATTAAAAATAAATAAGAGGACATACATTGCTCATAAAAAGAGGAAAGTGTCCTCTGATAAAGTTGTTAGTTGCGATGGATCCATTACAGAAACTTGCTGAACGAAATAGAAAGCACGCTGAAATAAATAAAAAAGAGCGCAGGGAAAATCTAAAGCTTTATCCCATAGCATTGCTCTTTTATTTTCTCTATTTTGGTGGGTATTATTTTTACTTTTCTAATGAAGAGCAATTTCTTAGTTTCGAGTTTTGGGAATTAACCAAACAAGTTTGGCTTATTTCTATGGTTACAATTGGCGGGATTGGTTCTATATTTTTTAGTGCAAGTTTAGCTATTTTAATTTGGTTAAATATATTCGTAAAAGAGCTTGGTGCTAAAGTTAATTTATTTCGCTCTGGTATATTTTCGGTAATATCAATATCTATCAGTTATTCGTTTTTTCTTTTTGCTAAGTGGCTAAATATTTTCATTATTGAAAATAATAAAAATATTTATGAGTTTCTCAGCGTAGATTTTCCAGGTATGGTGTTCATGGTCGAAACAGGCTTGTATTACATAGTTGGTATTATCTCAATGATTTTCTTGATGTTGTTTTTCTTTATAATCTCTATACCGTTTAAAGCTAAAAAACATGCTCAAGAATTCGCAACTAACAAGGCATTAAAGTCGGATTCGTAACAGTTTGCTCGGTTCCACTTCGTTTCACATTTTAGCAAACTATTACTCACCGCTTAATGCGGCGTTAGGTGTACATGCAGATGCAGCCCAGATTAGAGATCGAATTTCTACGAGATGACCCTGCGAAAATAAGGATAAAAGCATGCAGTGAATCATTCGCTGGAGAGGCGGAGCAATATATAAATGCTCAATCGTTGGAAAAACTAGCTGAACAATTATCAGCTTTTCCAGAATCTAACTCAGATGAAGTTACCTTTAAAGTTGGTGATATTGACTCACCTTATGGGCACTGTGAGCTTAAATTTCATTGCTTCGATTCTGCTGGTCATACGGCTGTATTAGTCTCTCTGTCAAATGACAGCGCATGTACTGCAAAATTTATCGTTCAATTTGAAGCTTTATCATTGGATGCCTTTGTATCCTCTATTAAATTAGCTTTAAAATCGGGCTCAGGTGTTTCTGATTTAATTGGTATAAAACCATATACACAAAACGTATAAGTACACCATACAAGAGCCTCAAGGCTCGTTAACTCGCATCAGACAATTAACAATGGGTTATTGTCGCTGCGCTCAATAACCCATTGCTAATTTGCTGCCTAGGCGAGCGTTATGAGTATCGGAGGAAAGGTTAAAAATGTTTGTTAACTCTACATTTTGGGACGCCGTGATTCGTAACTCTGTATTCATTCAGTTCGCAATTATGTTTATTGGGTTAATTAAAGTTTGGGGAGATGGTGGATTAGGCAACATTACTATGGGTAATTTTTTATATGCAATGGCAATCACAATTCCTCTATCCCTTATTACTGGGCTACTGATAGTTATGTATGAATCACATAAAGGTAAAAACGATGCATAACAAACCAATCAAGCGAATGCGAGAAGTTATTGCGGATTTATTTGCACTGCAAGCGCACCGCTTATTGGGGTGTTATGTGCCAAGAGGATAATATGGAATACAGTCCTTTATTAGAAGTTCAGGATCAGACCTTGGTCATAACTCAATCCACATTGTCCGAGTTAAAAAGCTTTAAGGGTAGTGATTTGTTTGCTGAACTGCCAGGAAGTGTTTCAAACGAAAAATAGCTATTAACTAAAACACTAGAATCAATTTTAGACACTCTTATTAATGGTCTTCTGCAGAACCCATCAAAATTTTGGGTCATGGAAACGTTTTTGCCAGAATTAGAAATCATGGAAATGCAAGACACTGAGGCGAAAGAACACTTTGGCGACCATTTAGAGGTAATTATGGATATCCTAAATATAGAAAGCTCAGATGGCTTATTGAGCTACTACTTGTAAGGATGTATCGGGTGGCACATAACAAAAAATTTAAGTCACTCACTTCGTTCGCTAGGACGCAAACATGCCCATTATGCTACTCATGCCTTCGCCCCATATTTAAAAATTGAGGCTTCAGAGTTACTCATTTTAAAAAAAAGTCTGTTTTATGGGTTCCAAATAGCATTACCTAATGCTTTAAAAACATTTAGAGTTAATTACAGGAACCCTTTTTTAATTGAATTTGGCTGTTGGAGCTACTCTACAGTCTTGTTATAAGCCCTAAATAGAATCGAGTTTATGTCTCTGTTAGTTTGTAAAAAATGTAATTCAACAATTGCCCCAAAGGTTAAAACACCCAACGCTAGGGAACGAAATTATGTTTGTCCTGTTTGTGGTACTTCAATTAATACATTTAAGATTATTAATTATGTAATTGGCCTTACTGTTTTGTTCACGCTTTGGGTTATTTCATTTTTCTCTCATCATATAATTGAGGGGAATTTTAAGTTGAATCAAGAGAATCAATTATCATTAATAGCCGTTATTGTACTAGTAACCTTTATTGGCTACGTTACTTACAGGCGCTCCAAGGAAGCTGAAAAATCTAAAAAGTGGGTGCTATTTGGTAGTATTGCAGGGTTATTACTTTTAAATGAAATTCATACAGCATCTTTAAGAGTTTGGGGCCTGTAAGGAGTTTAAAATAAACATTGCTCTTCCCCCCGCTTAATAGTCCTCTTGAGTATTTTCCTCATACACATTTGCAGGGTTTATTTGCATTAGTAGCCCTGGGTTGTCTATCGGTTTAAACCCATATTGTGCATAAAGGCCATGCGCATCAGAAGTGGCTAATAAAAAGCGCCTGAGCCCTTGTAGCTCAGGGTGTTCTACTATTGTTTTAATAAGTAACTTGCTCAGGCCACAGCCTTGTAGGTGCGGGGTAATAAATACATCTGCCAAGTAGGCAAAAGTAGCGTTGTCGGTAACTACCCGTGCAAAACCAACTTGCTCGTTATTAGGGCTATACACGCCAAAGCACATTGAGTTATCAATCGCTTTTTGCATCACACTTTTAGGTATGCCTTTTGCCCAGTAACTATTAGCAATAAAATTATAAATAACGTTAAAGTTAAGCTTAGACTTGTCTGTATTAATTGAGTAGTTGTGAGGTTGTTGAGTCATTTTTAACTATCCAGTGTAGTATTTAATAGTTTTTTACATACTTTAACTGTGTATCGTGTAGTTTTGAAAGCAGCAGTAACGAGCAAATAGCACCAAATAACGCTAATGCCATATCTGACTGTGTATCCCACACATACCCTTGCGTCCCTAAAAATGCCTCAGCGTTTTCACCGGTCAGTAATGCTACCCACCACTCTATTAATTCGTAAAACGCACTAAACGCCAAACTGACAGATATAACAAATAAAGTTAACCAACCTCGGCCATTCACAACCTGCTTTCGTAGCAGTATTTCGCGCGCTAGCAAAGCGGGTACAAATCCCTGAAAAAAGTGCCCTACTTTGTCATAGTTATTGCGTTCGCTGCCAAATAAATTATCAAATAAAGGCACTTCTGCGTAGGTATAATGACCACCTATCATCAGCACAATACAATGCACTAAAATAAAAAAGTACAATAAAGAGGTTAATTTAAAGTATTTGTACGTGCTTGCTATAAGTGCTAAACCAATCATTGCGGGAATAACTTCAAGTAACCAAGTAAATTGATCTTTAGGGTTAATACCAGACCAAATTAACACACCAAAAAAAGGCTTAGCCATGCAAATTTCACGAGTATCCTTACCTTATTTATTTAATTTTAATACAGTCTACCTTTTCAATATTAATAAAACCACCGCCTGTTATTTAGCTTAATTAATAGTAAAAGTGCAATTATCTGTAGTTAGTTTTAGCAGTTAATCGATTAAATAAATTAGGAAAAAATCGTTTTATCGTTGGTGCCCAACCACTTAATCCTTGCCCAACAATAACTTCGTCTTTTTTGTTAGCAATCGCTTTAATCATTTTTTCAGCTGCACAGGATACTGCCATGCCGTTTTCAATTGATTCTTCGGGTTTGTTTTGTGCGACGCCCTGCTCGTTTAACGAATTATGTGCAATCGCGGTTTTAATCGAACCTGGGCAAATCGTTAAACAATGAATATTGTGCTCTGCTACTTCTGCTCGTAGGCAATCCATAAAGCCCACTACCGCATATTTTGAGCCTGAATAACCCGTTCTAAACTTTGAGCCAACTTTTCCTGCCACACTGCTAATAGCCACAATTGAACCGTTTTTTCTTGCAACCATTGAAGGTAATATCGCTTTTGTCAGTGCTATTAAACCAAAATAGTTAACCTCCATAAGCTGGCGGTATACGTTAAAGTCGTTTTCTAAAAATAAACTGCGCTGCGACACCCCGCCGTTATTAATTAAAATATCGATAGAAGGTAAAGTGTGCAGTAAATCAGTAACCTGAGTCAAAACAGCCTCAGGCGCTGACAAATCAAGCGGTATAATTAAATGCCCATCACCTTTAAGCGTTGCTTTTACTTCGGTGAGCTTTTCAACATTGCGGGCAGATAAAATGACGCGTGCGCCTAGCTTTGCAAATTGAACCGCAAGCTCCTTGCCAATGCCTGACGATGCACCTGTAACCCACACTGTTTTATTATTAAAATTCATAGGCACCTCTTTGCTCAATGAAGCTTTTGATTTGAGTAAGTGAATTTACGCCTTAGTTGGCCCTGCAATATTGTTCACTTCTATTTCGAGCTGTTTATAAAAACCCATTAAAAATAGTAATTCTACAGTTACATACAATGGGCCAATAATTAAGCCAATTAAATCATCAACAAACGCGGGCTTTTTGCCTTCATAATAATGTCCAATAAATTGCAACACCCAACCAAACACAAATACCCCCACGCCAATACTTAACCAAGGCCAAAATGTCATAGCTGCTATAGGCTCAGCAGCAAACAGCAATGCAGTAAACAATATAGCCATAATTAAACCCAGCGATAGACTTAACATGAAGTAATAGATTACTGAAGCTAAAACAAATATTTGGGCACCATTAATAACAACGCCACCAAGGGGTATTTCAATGCGGGCAAGTAAACATAAAACGGCAAATACAATAAGTGGGATACCAAAAAAATGAGTAAGCACATTGCGCTTAGAGCGGTGATATAAACCATATTTGCCAAGTTGTTGTTGAAGTGTTTGCATTGTGTATTCCTCAATAAATATTTAGCTAAACACTAAACATAACAAATAAACGCGTAACAACAATGTCACCTACCCGACATTTGTAAATTTAAGCTAACGCCGAAATAATACTTCCCTTTTCTCGTTCTGGTTGGGTATCCATTCGTTCACGTCCATTTTTATGCTCCTGTTCGAGCATTTTTTGTAGTTCGTCCATTTTTTTGTTAATTGAATCACTGTCAGCGCCTTGCTTTTGTAACTGCTCAGATAACGCTTCTATTAATGCTTTTATCTCTGCTATTTTGTCTTTATCGATACCTAAACGTTGGTAAACCAATGCCTCTTGGGCATTTTGTAAAAAGTTATTAGCAACCTTTGGCTCATTCGACTCTTTCGGTTGTTGGGTGGTTTGTTGAATGGGGACATCTATTGCCGCACTCTTATTTATTAATGCCGCATTAGTGTCACTTACATAGCGACTATATTGATTTATATAAGAAGTTATCATCATTAGCTTAAATCCATTGCTGCAAAGTATTATCTGTAGCAATTTTGGTTCCAAAAAATGGTGAAAATAAACTAAGTTAAAGCTAGGCAACCAAAAATCTGGTTAAACAATTAAGGGTTTGTTTTTATTTGTCCAAAAATTTAAATTTTAACTGAAGGTTTATTGTGCAGCGCTTGAGTTAACTAGCAAGCGCCTGCAGTTTACGTACATCCAACACTGTAATGCACTGATACCCCAAACTAATGGCGTTTTTTTTAACCAGCTTTTGTAGTATTTGATTTATGGTTTGCCGTGTTAAATAGGTCATATCCGCTAATTGTTGCTGAGACAATGCCAATGGCGCTGAAAAATTAGTTTGCTCACTCAGCATTAATAATCTGTTACATACCTTTTGCTCTGCGCTGTGCAATGCATGATCTTCCATCGAAGAAAACATAAGCCGTAATTTTTGTGCCAATAATAAGCCAAATTCCTGCCAATATTCAGGGTGTTTACTTAATAGTTGCTCTAATGAACGTTGTGGTACATAAAATAACTGAGCGTCAGTTTGTGCATAAACGTCATGGGTTCTTAAGCCTTTATCAAATAATGTTACTTCACCAAACCATAACGACGCATCTATGAAACTCAAAACAGCCTCTTTACCATTACTATTTACGCCACTAATTCGCATAACGCCACTTAAAACAACGTATATTCCATCATGCGCATCGCCACGTAAAAATAATGACTCATGCGCATTAAGACTTACGCATTTGCCATTAGCTAGCAAAAACTGTTTTAAGTGCTCACACCGGCTTTCAAACCATGGACCTTTTTCAATAATGTTTATTTGTTTTTTTGTTAAGGCGCTCATTTTTAAACCCGTAATTTATCTAACTCGTTTCGTACCCACTGCGAATCGAGGTATTGCTCTAAATGCTGCTGTGCAAATTTTAAAAAGTTTCGAGCCGCATGCGATATATGCCTGTCGGTTCGCATAACAAAATACCAATGGCTAGCTAAATGAGTGTCGGTAACAGTTAATACCTTAAAGCTTGCATCGTCTTTTGCGAGTACATGGCGAGATAAAACGGCTATTCCCATACCCGAAGATACCGCAACTCTAATTGCTTCGTTGCTGGCCATTTGTACTGAATCACTCAGTACTAAACCACGGCTTTGTAGCTCGCTTTCAAATAACATGCGCGTTGCCGAGCCATTTTCACGTAATAAAAATCGGTACTGCATTAAGTCGCTGAGCTTTACTGACTCTACTTGTGCAAGCGGATGATTAACCGGCACAATAAACTCAAGCGGATTATGTAAAAAACGTGCAGCTTGCGCATGTTCAAGCGATGGAGGATGGCTGAATACGTAAATATCGTCTTCACCACGCTCAAATCGGTTTAGCACTTCTGCACGGTTACCAATTTCTAGTGGAAGCTCTACATGCGGGTGTAAATTACTATAAGGTCCTAATAATTTAGGCAAAATATACTGTGCGGTATTCACCATGGCTATTTTACACCTACCTCGCTCACCACCATTTAGCTCTGTTAAAAAGTCTTGGTAATCTTCAAAGTGTCCAAATACTTGCTGACAGGTTTTATATAGCTCAAGTCCAGCTTCGGTCACATGCATTTTTTGATGCTGCATAACCATTAACGGCTCAGCTACGGCTTCTTGTAAGCGTTTAATTTGCAGCGATACAGTAGGCTGAGTTAAGTGCAATCGCCTCGCGGTTTCACTAATTGAGCCTGTTTTTACTACGCTCATAAACACTTCGAGTAACCTAAATGAAATATGTCGTAAATCCACAATCACCACCTATAGATAATTATTTATACCTAACTAGTATTTATTTTATTATTTACTATACAAAGTTTTGAATACAATAGCGCCACTTAATTTCATATTTAAAAGGAAATGTTGTGCCTGATATAGTTGTTATGTTTTTTATTTTAGGATTAGTAGCGGGAATATTACGCTCAGATTTAACCATTCCTAAAGCAACCTACGAAACACTAAGCTTATTACTCATGCTAACTATTGGTTTAAAAGGCGGCATGGTACTTCACGGCAATTTAAGCTGGCAACTGCTACCAGAAATGGGCACAGTGATGCTCCTAGGTGCACTTATTCCGCTAATGCTATACCCCATTTTAAAATACGTTATTAAATTATCGGTGGCTAACAGCGCCAGTATTGCGGCGCATTATGGTTCGGTGAGTGCGGGTACGTTCGCGGTTGCGTTAGCGTATGCAGAATCTGCAAATTTAGCCGTTGGCGCTGAGGTAACGCTCTATTTAGTTATGCTAGAGCTTCCCGCTATTATTGTTGGCTTATTACTTTATCGTAAGCTCGATAAAGACCCAGGCCAAACAAGTACTCTCTCATTAAAAGCGCTTTGGCACGAAACCCTTACCAACAAAAGTGTTATTTTATTAGTGGGTGGTGTAATTATTGGCATGATGTACGGCACATCGCAAGGCAGCCAGGTTACCAGCTTATTAACAAGCAGTTTTAAAGTAGTCCTCGCTTTATTTTTACTAGAAATGGGATTAGTAGCTGCACAAACACTTCGCCCTTTCCCATGGCAACATTGGAAATTAGCGACTTTTGCTATTATTACCCCACTATGTTTGGGCACAGTAGGCGTGGGCGTAGGTACTTTATTAGGATTAGAACTTGGTTCAGTGGTTATACTCGGTAGCTTAGTAGCCAGTGCCTCTTACATTGCAGCACCTGCAGCAATCAAAGCCGCTATTCCTAAAGCCGATATAGGCCTTGCCATGCTTAGCTCGCTGGGTGTTACTTTTCCGTTCAATGTAATCGTAGGTATTGGCCTTTATCATCAGCTTGCTGTAGCTATTCAATAACTAAAAATTTGTATCATTTATTTGCCACTGACCATTACCGGCTAATCAGGTTTGTATGTGGGTTGATATAAAACATTCTTTTCCAACCTTGGCTTTCACTTGTTGCAAGCCAAGGTAGGGGAAATAAAGACACAATTGAATAATGAACATGAGGTGGCTTACCCGCTGCATTTCCTGTGTTACCCAATAAGCCAATATTTTCATTTAACTTCACAATGTCGCCTTCACTTACACTGTAACTATTTAAATGCGCTACATAGTGCACCCGCCATTTAGGCCCGAGTATAGCAACTACCTTACCGCCTCTTTTAAGCTCACCGCTAAACACAACAACCCCATTAACCGGTGCAACAACATGCGTATTTTTTTTACCAAATATATCAATGCCTTTATGAACACCCGACTTCCCCCATGGCTCATACCAAAAAGTAGCATGATTCCAATCTTTGGGTGTTGCCCCTAATACGGGATTAGTGATTTTTTCAGGCAAAACGAACAGGGCTAGTACTATGGTTAATATAATAGCGACTAAGCTAAGTAGTAATATTTTTATGGGCTTCAAAATAGGATTCTGCTTTGAGTTAAACAATTAAATGTATTATTAACCCGCAATGATGAATAGATAATGAGCACTTTAAAAAACAGTAAACACAAAAAAGCCGATGCAAGATCACTCTCACATCGGCTTTTTCACTGCGGTAATACTTATTATAAAGAAAGCTCTTCTTTAGCACGTGTTAAATTGTGCGACACCATTGTACTGTTAGACATTGATTTAGCTTCGTATAAATCAGCAAGACCAGCCGTTTCGTTGTTCGCTTTTAAACGCGCTACACCGCGGTTGCTTAACGCGAATGAAGTAAGCTGGCGTACTTTAAATCGTGGTGCGTCTGCATCTTTTAAAAGTGCAATTGCTTTAGTACAAATAGCTTCAGCCTGTGCGTAGTTTTTTGACTTAACATTCAGTGCACAGCTATTAAATGATTGCTCAAGTGGCTGCGGCGCAGTTTGCGCTTCAATAACCATTAATTTGTAGTCACTTGAATCAGCCATTACAGCTGCAGAGCAAGTTAATAATGAGCCAAGAGCGATGGTTTTTAAAAGTGTACGTTTCATGGTTTGCCTTTCCTAATTAAGTGAGTCGTGCTTGTTGCCGACAAGTGAACTTTAGAGTAAAAGCTCAAACCTCACAAACGATAAAAACAAACTCAATAAGTGAATAAAATTAACCTATAGACTTTAGTCTAACGCCATTATAACTATACCAACTTTTTAGGTACTTACATTTAATAAACTATGGATAATGCGATTACTCTTAGCAATAAGAACGTAATCGTACAGACTACAATAATGCTAATACAAAAAAGCCCCAGCAGGTTAAACCTAGCTGGGGCTTTTTTTTAAAATGTGCTAGCTAAAGCAGCTTATAAAGAAAGCTCTTCTTTAGCGCGATTTAAGTTGTGCGATACCATAGTGCTGTTAGACATTTGGTTAGCTTCGTACAAATCGGCTAAAGCTGCTGTTTCGTTATTCGATTTCAAACGCGCAACACCACGGTTACTTAGTGCGTATGAAGTAAGCTGGCGTACTTTAAAACGTGGTGCGTCAGCATCCTTTAAAAGCGTAATTGCTTTAGTACAAACTTCTTCAGCTTGTGCATAGTTTTTTGACTTAACATTAAGTGCACAGCTATTAAATGATTGCTCAAGTGGCTGCGGCGCTGTTGCAGTTTCGATAACCATTAATTTGTAATCACTTTGATCAGCCATTGCAGCAGCTGAACAAGTAAGTAGTGAGCTAAGAGCGATAGTTTTGATAAAAGTTTTCATGGTCATAATCCTGTTTGGTTAAGTCGTGCTTGTTGCCGACAACTGAACTTTAGAGAATTCCCATCAAACCGACAAACGATAAAAACAAACCTAATAAGTGAAGAAATCTAACCTATAGACTTTAGTCTAATGCCGACCATTAATTTCGAAAATTGATATTTATCAAACAACCAAAATTTAAACTTATTGAGTGCGTTCAAGTAACTTAACTATTTGGGTTAAAACCATTTTTGGCTCATCATTTTGCGGATAGTGATAGCTTTTATTTGTTATTACTATTTCACCTTGAGGAAATACATTAGCCCACTTTGAATGTAAGACACCCCACATTTCACGAGCTTTGTCGGTAAAAAATAATACAGATGGCTTTTTATACTTTTTAACGGAGGCGATAACAGTCACGGGTATATCAGCAATTTGAGGGTAATCAGGTAGCGGGCGTTTTGCCCAAAAATCTAAATACTGATTCGACATTCCATTTTTCATATCATCGAGCTTTATTGCAGCAATTTCTTTTTCAGCACGGGGCAAATCAATTGCGCGCATAATATCTACATCGTGCTCTGATGCTGGCTCAATTAACATTAACGCTTTAATCTGATTAGGGTATGTTGCAGCAAATACACGCACAATATAAGCACCATAAGAATGCGCAACGTATACAACAGGCTCTTCTATTTTTAGTGTTTTGAGTAATAATATAACCTCAGCAGCGTATTCTTCTGAGCTATAGTTTTTCTTTATTTGTGCAGAGCCACCATTACCAATACGAGAATACCGTATAACTTTCGCGTGCTTGGTAAGTGATTCAAAAATCGGATCCCAATCACTTAAACCAGCAGAGCCGCCCGCTTCAAGTAAAATGGTATGTTTACCTTCACCTGCTAATTCGTATTCAACGTCAAAACCATTTACTTGAACCTTAGCCGTACTGGCTATTACACCGTGTGGAATGAAAAGCGAATAAAAAATGATTGCGGTAAAAAGTATTCTCATCATATTTTTTACTTAAGTTAATTTAAAAAATACCATATGCGATATTAAATATGACTTCCAGCGGTAATAGTTAAAATTTCTAAAGTTTAAATTAAGGTACCTATAAACTCCCTCGCCCATATGCCATAATCTAAATAATTCATTATTTTAGTAACTTGGCGCATATTTAGGCGTTTTTAAGTTAACTACTCAGGGTTTACTATGGCATATCAAGAGCAAAATCAAGCAACAATCTATTGGCACGATTATGAAACTTGGGGGGCGAGCCCTCAAAAAGATAAGCCGAGCCAGTTTGCAGGTATTCGTACCGATCTTGATTTAAACATTATTGGCGAGCCGCTTATTGAATATTGTAAGCCGCAAGCGGATTACTTGCCCCACCCTGAAGCATGTTTAATTACCGGTATTACGCCACAAGTGGCGATGAAAAAAGGCTTGGTTGAGGCTGAGTTTATAGCAAAAATTCATGCTGAATTTAGTATACCAAACACCTGTGTGGCAGGTTATAACAGTATTCGCTTTGATGACGAAGTAAGCCGTTATAGTTTTTATCGTAACTTTTACGACCCGTACGAGCGTGAATATAAAAACAATAATAGCCGCTGGGATATTATTGATTTAGTACGCGCTTGCTATGCGCTTCGCCCTGAAGGTATTGAATGGCCGTTAAAAGAAGACGGTAGCCCAAGCTTTAAACTTGAGCATTTAACAGTAGCCAACGGTATTGAACACGCTGCTGCGCACGATGCGCTAAGCGATGTGACCGCCACTATCGCACTGGCTAAGCTAATAAAAGAAAAACAGCCAAAGCTTTATAACTTCTTTTTTGGGTTGCGTAATAAAAAAGCGATTGGCGAGTTGGTTGATGTATTTAACATGACGCCGCTGGTACATACTTCATCGCGTATTCCTGCAACGCAAGGTTGTACAACGTGGGTGGCGCCAATGAGCTTTCATCCGGTAAATAAAAACGCCGTTATATGTTTTGATTTAACCCAAAGCCCGCAAGTGTTACTTGATTTAAATGTAGAAGAATTACGTAAACGTTTATACACCAAACGCGTAGATTTAGCCGAGGGCGATTTACCTGTTGGCTTAAAACTGGTGCATTTAAACAAGTGCCCTATTTTAGCGCCTGCAAAAACATTATTGCCTGAAAACGCAGCCCGTTTAGGCATTGACCGCGAGCAGTGCCTCGCTAATTTAGCTATTTTAAAAGCCAATACCGAGCTTCGCGATAAAGTAACTGAAGTGTTTAACGAGCAAGGCGATTACAGCGCAACCACTAATGTTGATTACTTACTTTACGATGGCTTTACAAGCCACGCCGACAAAGCTAAATTTGCGATTATTCGCGATGCTAAGCCAGATGAACTAGCGGGCTTAAACTTAGATTTTGAAGATAAAAAGTTTAATACATTACTGTTTAGATACCGTGCACGCAATTGGCCAGAAACGCTCAACCAGCAAGAGCTTGACCAATGGCGCCAGTATTGCCAAAACAAGTTAATGCACGGAGAAGATCAACCCTCAATCAGCGCTCAAGATTTTATGATCACCCTTGAAAACCTAGCCCATGAACACGACGACAGCGAAAAAAACCTGACCATTTTAAAGGCTTTATATAACTACGCGCAGAGCATGTAAATTGCTTTAAGTTTGTTTTTATAACGCATTAAAAACGCGGCGCTTTAGTAATTTAAGCGTCGCGTTTTTGTTTAAATTATTATGGGCTTCGCCCATCACGCAAGCAAGCTTCGCGTCTACAAGTAAAACCCATATCTACACCATCGCGGTAGACGTAGAGCTTGCTCACGTGAAAAGCGTAGCTTTTTAAATAAAAAATAATCTACAAAGAGAAGCGAGTGAGGAGTAAACGAGAGGGCATAAAAACATAAACCTTTTTAGAACTATCTCTTCCTCTAAAGCGCAGCGCCTCTTATCCTCTTTGTGAATAAATCACTTAAGGGCTTTGCCCATCACGCCAGCAGGCAGCGCATCTAAAAGCAAAACCCATATATACGCCACCTTAACGGAAGATGCAGAGCTTGCTGATGTGAAAAGCGTAGCTTTTAAAATAAAAAACTTTTGCACAAAGAGAAACAAATGAGAAGTAAGTGAGAAAACATACAGACCGGAGTTTTTCAAGTTAGTTGTCGCCTCAAGTTAAATTTTATGCCGCCCGCATTTCTTCTTTTTTCTCAGGGTTTAAATTTACTTCATTTATCATTGACCAGTCTCGTGACTTCCCTGACCAACGGCTTGGGTTATTCAATTTAGCTGCGTCGTTTACCTGCTGACGCTTAGCTAATATTTCTTTATCTAAACCTGAATGACGTTGGTTTGGCGTCACAAATTTTATACCACTGTGTAGGTGCTCATTATTGTACCAATCAACGAACCCACTTACCCATTCTCTTGCTGCGCTTATATCTTCAAATGGCTTTTCTGGGTATTCTGGGCGATACTTTAACGTTTTAAATAACGACTCAGAGTATGGATTGTCATTACTTACTGACGGTCGACTAAATGATGGCACAATCCCTAACTCCTGTAATGTTGCCAGTAATGTCGCGCCTTTCATTGGGCTGCCATTATCTGAGTGTAACGTAACTTGCTCGCGCTTTATTTGCTCCCGACTGCAAATATCCTTCATTAAATCTGCGGCTAATTCACTTAACTGTGAGTCGTAAACTTGCCAGCCAACAACCTTTCGACTAAAAATGTCCATCACTAAATATAAGTATAAAAATTGCCCTTTTACGCTCGTTGGTAAATAGGTGATATCCCAAGTGTAGACTTCATTTGCACGCACTGCTTTCAATACTCTTGGCTTTTTTATCGGCTTAGCTGGCTTTACTTTTTCTCTATGCGTTAATAAGTTATGTGCCTTCATGACACGATAAAACGAACTTTCAGACGCTATCCATATGCCCTTATCAAGCAGCTTAGGGACTATTTTACTGGCCGGTAAATGCCCATATTCGGCTGAATTAGCCGTATTAATAATGCGCTGCCGCTCTAACTCTGTGAGACGGTTAGGCGGCTGTTTTTTCGTACTCGTCCGTTTGTCAGTCATATCGTCTGCTTCAATCCACCGCTGAACGGTTCTTAGTGTCAGTCCAAGTAACTCACATGCCTTTTCTTTCCTTGCCCCTGAAGCCTGTGCGTTTGTGATAAGCGTTATTAATTCATGTCGCTCAGTCGCTGTTGTTAATCGTCCTCGTTGAAACCCCAAAGTGCATCCGCTTTTTTTTTGAGTACAAGTAGAGCGGCAGTTTCAGCTAAGGCCTTATCTTTGCGATTCAGTTCTTTTTGCAGTTGCTTTATTTCTTGCTTAAGCTGTTTACTGTCTGACTTTACTGTTTTATTTGAAGGTGGTGTTACTAAGTCTTTCTTCCATTGCTGAATATGATGCGGATAAAGCCCTATATTACGGCAGTATTCATTTATGGCGGCTTCATCTAAACTTCCACACTCAATTACTGCGTTGAGTCTTTCTTCTAAACTCCAGTCTTGTGGTCGTTTTTCTGCTGTCATTTGGCTACCCGTCTGGTGTATTTCAAGTTGATGCTTTTTTGCCAGTGCTATCCAACGTTGTAACGTTGAATAACCGACACCTAAGTCATCTGCAATATCTTCTAAGCGAACATCATCACATTGAGATAATGCTTTTTCAACAGCTTGAACTTTAAACTCTTGTGTAAATTGACGTTTCATTTTATTTGCCTCTGCTAAATGTTAGAGGCGACAACTATCCTGACACAGGGGGAGACCAACAACAACCTTTTTTGCACTATCACTGCCTCTAAAGGCGCAGCGCCTCTTATCCTCTTTGTGAATAAATCACTTTACGGGTTTTGCCCATCACGCCAGCAAGCTGCGCATCTAAAAGTAAAACCCATATATACACCTTAGCGGAAGATGAAGAGCTTGCTGATGTGAAAAGCGAAGCTTTAAAATAAAAAACTTTTGCACAAAGAGAAACGAATGAGAAGTAAATGAGAAAACATGAACCAACAACAACCTTTTTAACACTATCACTGCCTCTAAAAGCGCAGCGACCCTTACCCTTTTTGTGAATAAATCACTTATGGGCATTACCCGCTAAACAGGCAAGCTTCGCGTCTACAAGTTAAACGCGGAACCTGTTTAATTTAAAACACAAATAGTTATTTTTTATGCAGCGCCTCTATTCGTGCAAGTAGGCTTGAAGTATCGTATCGGCCGCCGCCAAGTGCTTGTACATCAGCGTAATATTGGTCTACCGTTGCAGTCATTGGCAACGTAGCACCATTGTTTTTAGCTTCATCAAGCGCAATGCCTAAATCTTTGCGCATCCAATCTACGGCAAAACCAAACTCGTACTCACCTGCCCACATTGTTTTGTAGCGGTTTTCCATTTGCCACGATCCTGCAGCACCTTTAGAAATGGTTTCAATTACTTTTTCGCCATCAAGCCCTGCTTGCTTAGCAAAATGTAAGCCCTCGGCTAAACCCTGTACAACACCGGCAATACAAATTTGATTAACCATTTTACAAAGCTGGCCCGAGCCTACGCCACCTAACAATTGGCTAAAACGGCTAAACGCCGCCATTACAGGCTGTACTTTTGCAAATACGGCTTCAATGCCACCAGCCATTACTGTTAAAACGCCATTTTCTGCACCGGCTTGTCCGCCGGACACTGGCGCATCGATAAAGTCAATATTTTGCAGCGCCGCTTTTGCAGCTACTTCGCGGGCAACTTCTGCAGAGGTTGTTGTGTGATCAACTAATATGGTGTGCGGTAACATACCCGCCAAAACGCCATTGTCACCATAAACTACAGAACGTAAATCGTCGTCGTTACCCACACACATAAACACAATATCAGCGCCTTGAGCAGCTTCGCGTGGGGTATCTGCAACGCTTCCTTTGTATTGTTCAGCCCAACTTTGCGCCTTTGATTGCGTACGATTAAATACACATACGCTATGCCCTTTATTGGCTAAATGCCCCGCCATTGGGTAACCCATTACGCCTAAACCTATAAATGCGACTTTCATTGACATAAAAATGACCTATTTAACTGCTAACTTAGAAACTAGGTCCCGATTATGTCAACCGGCCAACAAAAAAGCGAATGAAAGTCTTTGTAAAATTTCCACCAATTGGAAATTAAGTAGGTAACCAATGGATAGTATTTATCAGTTTAATGCACCACTTTATAACAGTGAGAATTTTTCTTTAAGCGAGTTAAAAGGCAAAACCGTACTCATTGTCAATACAGCCAGTAAATGTAGTTTTTCAATGCAATTAAATGCTCTCGAAAAGCTATATCAAGAGTACAAGGATCGTGGCTTTACGGTACTTGCATTCCCATGTAACCAGTTTGGGCAAAACGAGCCACTTGATAATTTAGCTATCAGAGACTTTTACCAAATGCAGTTTGGTGTTTCGTTTAAAGTATTTGGTAAAGTCATGGTAAATGGCCCAGACGCTCACCCTTTATTTAGCTATTTAAAATGCCATACCCGCGGTATTTCACAAAACCGTGCAGTGAAATGGAATTTCACAAAGTTTTTAATTAACTCACAGGGTCAATTAGTCGCACGCTATGCACCGCGTACTAAACCTGAAACACTTAAACAGGTTATCGAAACACACCTACAAAAAGCCGTTGAATCAAGTGACATAAAAGCAACACCCATTATGTCTGCTTTAAATAGGCGCACAGCGCTGTAAATAAAAAGTAATCGCTACTTGAGCGCATGGCAGTAACGTAGTTTAATTTAAACAGGTTTACTATTTTAAACGCACCAAATTGTTGGAGCCACACCATGAACATTGCTTTTTTTAGCGCGCAAAAGTACGAAAAACCTTTTTTTGAACAAAGCATTACACCTCATAATAGCTTAGCAATAACCTATTTTGAGCAATCGCTTAACGAGCAAACTGCGGTGTTAGCAAGCAATTACAATGCAGTGTGTGTATTTGTAAACGATACAGTTAATGCTCAAGTTATAAAGCTATTAGCAGCCCAAGGTGTAAATACTATATTACTGCGCTGTGCCGGTTTTAATAATGTTGATTTAGATGCGGCAAAAGCACATAACATTCATGTTTTGCGTGTACCAGCATATAGCCCAGAAGCCGTAGCTGAGCATTGTATTGCGCTTATGCTTACACTGAGCCGAAAAACACATAAAGCCTACAACCGCGTGCGCGAAGACAACTTTGATCTAAACGGGTTACTTGGATTTAATTTGCATAACAAAACAGTGGGCATTATTGGGTGCGGAAAAATTGGCTTAGCACTGTGTAATATACTCAATGGATTTGGCGCAAACGTTTTAGTGTGCGACCCAAATGCAATACCGGGTAACTACTCCATTACCGACCTAAACACGTTACTTACCCAAAGCGATATTATTTCGCTGCATTGCCCACTAAACGATCAAACCCATCATTTAATCGATGAACATGCTTTCGCTAAAATGAAGCCCGGCGTTATGCTTATCAACACCTCACGTGGTGCATTACTCGACAGCAAAGCCTGCATACAATCACTTAAAACACAAAAACTAGGTTACTTAGGACTAGATGTATACGAGCAAGAATCCGAACTGTTTTTTAAAAACCACAGCGACGAAATAAACCAAGACGATATATTTTCTCGTTTAGTTGGTTTTAAAAATGTTCTGATCACCGGGCATCAAGGCTTTTTTACTCAAGAAGCGCTCAACGAAATAGCAAACACCACCATTACAAATGCTCTTGAGGTTGAACAGAGTAAACCGCTTACTAACTCCGTTTTTAAAAATTAACATTTATAGCCATTTACACTTGCCAAAATATGCATTGCAGTGGTATCAATTAGTTATATTTAATGGCTTTTTTAGCAGGTGTTTAAATGGAAAAAACAGCGTTATTCATAGATGCAGAAAATATAAGCCATAAATATATAGAGCAAATAATGGCTAAGTTTGAACATATTGAGGTTAAAAAAGCATATGGCAACTTTGGGGCTGTACAGCTGAAACCTTGGGTTAATATATGTTCGCGCTTTGCTATAGAAATGGTGTACCAAGAAAAACTTGTAAAATCGAAAAGTAATGCTGCCGATATTGCGTTAACTGTCGGGGTTATGGAGTCATTGTATGTCTCGCCGATTGACACTTTTGCAATCGCTTCATCTGATTCTGACTTTGCTGCGCTAGTGCACTTTTTAAGACGAAATGGTAAAAAAGTAATAGGGTTTGGTAATAATACAGCGAGCGCTAAACACTACTTTGATGATTTTTATATTTTAGGTAAACAAAACACCATACCCAAAGTAAAAAATAAAAGTATTGCCTCTGTTGATACCTACCATTTAGCACTGGTGAAAGAAGCCGTTGAAAACACACAACATGCAAAAACTGGACTCTCTGAAACAGTGGATGTTGGTACCTACCTTCATCGAATATTCAACATTACAAAAAAGCAGCTAGGCGTAAGTAAGCTATATCAATATTTTAAATATCACGATCAGCATTTTAAAATGCAAAAAGCCCCCGACGGAGGCTTTTTAGTCTCGTTGCATTAAGTCATTAACCAAACGCGACGTTTGCAAACACCAAGGTCATTAATATTGGGCATACAAAACGAATATACTGGGCAAACCAAAAATGCGCGCCGGTGCTAGCTTGGTGTAACTTATTACCTCGTTTGAACATCCAGCCAACCGTTATAAAGTAAAATAACCCCATTAACGGAAGTTGGTACTGAGTAAATACCATAATAACTAAACCAAATAACCAATCAAAGTTTACTATAATTGCACTCGCACATATTAAAACCACTAAGCTTACCAACCACGTGGCTTTAGTTCGGTTTACATTGTGGTTTTCAACTAAAAACGCAACCGGAATTTCAGTAGACGAAATAGTCGAGGTCACAGACGCTATAGACATCAAAACAAAAAACAATAAACCAACCAGTAACCCTATTTCTCCCATGGTATTAAATAACTCAGGTAAAATAGCAAATATAAGCTGCCCTTCACCTATTAATTTACCGCCACTAAATACCTCAACGCCATTATGCTGTGCAACATAAATAGCCGGAATAATAAGTAAACCAGCTAAAAATGCAACGCTCGTATCAAGTAATGCAACACTTGCCGTTAGTTTTGGCAAATTGGCATCAGGCTGTAAATACGAGCCGTAAATCATCATACACCCCACCCCTAACGACAACGAAAAGAACGCTTGTCCCATAGCGGCAATAATTAAATTTGGATCGAGTATTTGGCTAAAGTTAGGCATTAAATACGCTGCAAAGCCTTCGCTTGCGCCATCCAAAGTGGCTATATAAGCAATTAGCGCAACAAGTAACACCAATAGCATAGGCATCAGTCGGCGCGACCAAGTTTCAATACCCGATTTAACCCCCTTTAAAATAATGCAGGCCGTTAAAATAAGCATTAATGGTGTAAATACAAAATTACGGGCTTGCGAGTCACTGTGTAAAAACTCGCTCACACTGTGCAAACCAACAAACGTTGTAACAGGCTCAATTGCGTACGACAGCATCCAGCCTGCCACAATTGAATAAAAACTCAACATAACTACAGCGCCCGCAAGGCCAATATAGCCCGCAGCTGCACCTATTTTACGGTTGCTATCTTGCCATGCGTCACCCAGCGCTTTTACCGGGTTTGCTTGTGCGTTATGGCCTAAATAAAGCTCGGTATATAGCGCCGGTAAAGCCAATAAAAAGATAACCAGAAAATAGACGAGTAAAAAGGCTCCACCGCCATGATTAGCAGCTTGTGTAGGAAATCCCCAAATATTACCCAAACCCACTGCCGCGCCAGCAGCGGCTAAAACAAAACCAAGTCGGCTTTGAAACCCATCACGCATTTGTGCCATACATCTACAAATCTGTTATTATTTTGATTGTTGTGAATTAAACCATATTTAATGCCAGCTGAGTAATAAAATTGTATTCAGCCTTTGTTTGTCGCGTTAACTGCTCACAATAACAACGACTTTTTACTTTTTGAGCTGATATGACCGCACATTTTTTTAATAACGCCTTAACCATAACACCAACAGATTTTGCCAATTTACCTAAAGGCAAAAGTACCGTTTTGTTGTTCGACGCTAATACACTTAGTTTGGCTAATTACAACTTGGCGAGCTTACTCAGCGAATTTGAATTAACCGTTATTAACCGCCGTAAAAACCAAATAGCTAAAAAAGAATATGTAGCAAGCCGCTTACTTTTAAAATTGCTTGTAAAATCCACCTTCCCTGAATTTTCAAATGTGCCATTAAATGCCATTAACACAAGTTTTAACCAATCCACAGCTAAATTAGAGCTGCATATTAACGAATGCGTTATTAATACGTGTATATCGCACTCTCATGGTTTTGTTGGGGTTGCTTTAAATTTAGAAAGCGAGACGTTTGGCTTCGACCTTGAAAAAATTAGCTTAACGCGCCCGTTTGAAAAACTAGCCAAGCATTTTTACCACACAGACGAAGTTACATTAATTACGTCTCAACCTAATACGCAAAGCCAAGCCAATACCTTTTTTAGAATTTGGACATTAAAAGAGTCATTAGCTAAAGCAACTAGTCGCCCTATTGCCAAATTACTTAGCCCCAACGTATTTAACGAATTAACCTTAGTAAACTTGACCACAAGCAGCCAAGTAGTAAACACGCTAACAGAGACGTTTGATTTAACCTTAGTGCATAAAAAAAGCACCGGCTGGCGGTGCTTTTTGTTACCCGATGTCTCGCTTATACCAACCCGCTAAATTAAGTGATCTATTTTGAGGATAGATAAACGTGTTGATAGCTAGGCAAAAAATTCGTTATTTAGTTGTTCTAAATGAGAATTTTTTAATGCAGATAGCGACACTTTTAGCCCCTAAAAATGATTAAGTATTATTGCGAATTGGTATTGCTAGTTAAGCTTCTAACAAACGACTATGAATAGCCTGAACCACATTATCAGATTCACTTTGTTCGACTAAAAAGCATAGATTGTGCTTACTTGCTCCATGACAAATCAAGCGAATATTAAAGTCACTTAATACCTGCATTAAGTTCATTTCGTGTTGGCGAAGTTGAATCTCAGAGCCAATAAGTGCCACCAGTGTTAAGTTGTTTTCAACCGATACATGGCAAAATTCAGCAAGCTTATCTAAACACGCTTGGTCGAGCTCTGGGCGCGACGCGTTAGGCGCATTATCAAGCGTTATTGCTACACTAATTTCAGACGTAGTTACCAAATCAACCGATATATTAAACTCGCTTAAAATAGTAAATACACGGGCTAAAAAGCCGCTAGCCAATAACATTTCAGGGCTTTTAAGGGTGAGCAAAATTTGATTTTTACGCTGGGTAACCGCGCGAATTCCTGGCTGCTGCGATTTTTCACGCTCTATCCACGTACCACCACGTTCAGGCTCGCGGCTTGAACCAACAAACACATTAATATGACTACGGCTAGCGGGTAAAATAGTAGCAGGATGCAATACCTTTGCACCAAAGGTAGCCATTTCAGCGGCTTCATCAAAGCTTAAGCGAGCAATGGGCGATGCCTTTACACATAATCGCGGATCGGTACTAAAAATACCCACAACATCAGTCCAAATATGTACGCTTTTGGCGTTTATTGCCTCAGCAAGTAAAGCGGCACTGTAGTCAGATCCACCACGGCCAAGCGTTGTTGTTTGTCCAAATTCGTCACTACCAACAAAACCTTGGGTTACAATAACTTGGTCATCTAACAGTGGGATCAAATATTCTTTAGCAGCTTGTGCTGTTGCGCTTACATTTGGCGTTGCTTTTCCAAACTGACTATCTGTTTTAAGTACTTGGCGTACATCAAAGCGATCGGCATTTAAGCCTTTTAAACGCAGCACTTGCGCAAATAAATACGACGATAAACGTTCACCAAAGCTAAGTAACTCATCGTGCTGCTGATCAGTTGTCAGTATTTCAAGCGCTAGCGTTTGGAATGCTTTTAACGTTTCGTTAAAACCTACGGCTAAATCGGCATCAAGCGATAACTCATCTAAAATAGCGTGTTGAATGGCTAGCACGCCGTCAATGTGTTCTTGGCGCTGCTTTGGGGTAATGCTTGATTTACACAGTGCAACCAAATGATTAGTTACGCCGGCACTGGCGCTCACAGCAACAATACGCACGCTTTTATCGGCAACAATAATTTCGCTACAACGACTCATCGCATCAAAGTTAGCCACACTGGTTCCGCCAAATTTGGCAACGATGTAATCTGATTTAACGTCCGATACTGTTTGCGGCACTGATTGGGTAGTCATTTAGTCTCCTTTTGCGGTATCCAAACCGCGATAAAACAAGAAGAACTTGGCAAGTGAATGCTTGAAGGTAAATCCACTGCCAGAAGCTCTCCACCTAGATTGGTGACAGTTTTGAGGATTCAGCCCCATAAACCGAAAAACAACATCGACGTAACGTTGGTTTTCTCGGCGAGTACTTCCCTCTTTAATGGTTATGGGCGTTCGTCACCTACCATTAAATACCTAAGTATCGCACCTCTTCTGAATGTTGTATTAACCAATGGCTAATAAAACAAAACCCCACTATAAAGTGGGGTTTGAAAGTTAACGTTTAGACGTCTAGCTGTCAAGCGTTTTAATGCGGTTTGTTAAGCAAAACTTAAACAAACCCGCCCATGTAATACGCGCCCGCATAACCCACGGTATAACTTACTAACAAATAGAGCGACAAACGTAAGTAACTCATAAAAGTTAGCTCTTTTACTTTACTCATAGCAATAATACCCGCAGCCGATCCAATAATTAACATAGATCCGCCAACACCGGTTGCATAAGTAAACGATAACCAATCTTGCTGGCTCATCACTATATTAGCTTTTAGTAAAGCAGCAGTGAGCGGTACGTTATCAACCCCGGCCGACAAAATACCCATTAAGTAGTTAGCGTACTGTGGCGCCATAACGGTGTAAAGGTCGGTAAACTTACTTAGCATTCCAATCTCTTTTAATGCACCTACCAATAATAAAACCCCGACGAAAAACAGTAAGGTGTCGTATTCTATGTCGCGTACGTAGTCGATAATATTTTTGTTTATGTCTTTTTTGCGCATTAAAAATTGCGCCACTAAAAACATGATTGATAGGCCACATAAAAAAGTTAATAAAGGCGGTACACTGTAAATTACACTTAGCGCAAGTATGCTTATAACTGTAGATACAAAAATAACTGCAATGGTGATATCGGTTTTTTCTATGCGTTTTTTTCCAGACTTTGAAAAGATTACATCCCCTTTCATGCCAACACTTAGCATTGCTGCTAACAGCATAACGCTAATAAATGCAGGCGCAATAAGCAGTAATAAGTTAGCAATGGTTACCTTGCCATCTAAAAATATCATTAAGGTTGTTACGTCACCGGTAATTAACGACACACCACCGGAGTTAACACCAAACACAATAAGTGTGGCATATTTTATAAGCTTTTTAGGCGGTAGTTTTAACGACATAACTACAGCAAGCGATATTAACGTAGCCGTTACGTTGTCTGAAACCGACGAAAACAAAAACGCAAAGACCCCAACCAAAAACATCAACTTGCGTTCGCTAATACTTGTTGGCATTACTCTGTGCACAATATTTTCGATAAACCCTTTTGAATTTAAATAAGCAACAAAGGTCATGGCGGCCATTAAAAACAACCACAGCGATGCTATCTCTAAAATATTTTCGTTAAGGAGTTCTTGTACTTGCTCTGGGCTTTGCCCATGCAAAGGGAAAATAAACAGGAGGATCCAGCAAAGCGTGCCAAAAAAAAGCGTGGTTTTAGCTTTATTTACATGGATGATATCTTCTATAACAATCAATAAAAATCCGATCGCTATCAGGGTTAGAATAATCGTGGAAACCATGGGTATTAAATAACCTTTGATATTGTTTTAAAGAACACACGCAAAGTCCCTCTCGACGTGCCTATTTTCGGCGCGAATGTTAGCACTGCGGCTATACAAAAACTATTATTAAATAGTCTTAAAAACGAATACCATATACAGGCTAGATTAATTAGAATACGTAATAATGAGACGCTTCTAAATTCTCAATAATAAATTACTAGGATGTTGTAACACCTTATGATCCCAGCTAAAAAGCGACTAAATACCCTTAGCGAACATTGGGGAGTTTTAGAGCTACTATTTAAACGTTTTAAAATGGCCGACTTTAGCCTAAAAGACGTGCAAAATGCGATAAAGCAAAAACAACCCACGTGGAACAACGAGCGCATTTACAAAGAAACAAACCGTTTGCTCAATCAAGATATTTTAATTCCACTGGCTAAATCATCACAGCTTGAAATTAACCGTGCAATTGCTGACTTTGCTACTTTTTTACTGCAAGAAGAGCATTTGGGCTTAGCACAAGAAATTAGCGTGTTAGTAGACGATCTTGCCCGTTTAGGTAATCGTTTAGATAACGCTGGTAGCATGGAAGACTTTGACGATTTACGCCGATTTAGCCGTATTATGGATGATCGGGTACGTAAAATAATGAAACTTTACGCGCACAACGAAAACGCCATTTTAAATATTGTTGAACAAGCTAAATCAAACAATGCGGTGCAATCACTACAAAAACGCTACAAAGCAGTAATTGAAGCCTTTGACGAATATATAGAGCCCATGCTTGAAATGGTCGATATTAGGGGCGATTTTCATGCCTGCTTTACAATAATAGAGCAGCAAATCAGTAAACAAATCGAATTTATTGAACGCTCTGGTAAAGCATACACCGACAAACGCATGCTAGAACAGCTACGAACTCGCATACTCGAAATGAACCTTATGGGCCGAGAGAGTTTACGTAAAAGTGCCGATATGCTCATGCCCCTGCGCGAAGAGCTACGCCGAAATAACTTAGTTACACGCCAAGCGGCCAAAGTGCTCGGCCTTGTACGTAAAAATGGCGTAGATAACATGCTAAGCGCTGTACAACCTAATTTTGTAACCGACTCTCAGCGTTATTCGCTTGGGCAACAACGCCATATTGTCGCGTACATGGCAAGCTTGGTAGAATTTGAACATGAAGAATATCAACTTCCCGAACAACAAGATGTACCGGCATTTGTAACGCCTAACATTCCTGACTACAACGATGTAAAAACAAGCTTTGCTAAACGCTTTAACAAAAAACGTAAAAAACCACAGCCGCTGCTGCAGTTTTTAGATGAAAGCTACCCCGAATTAGACGCCGACGAAATGCTCTTTTTATATCAAAAATTAGTCAGTGATAGCGACATTGAAATTAGTCAAAGCGATGAAAAAGCCCGAGTTAAAATTGCCGGCCAACACTTTTCACTTTACCCATTTAATTCTCAGGCATCAGATTCAGCAACTCAGCCTAATACTGAGGCAGATAAGTAATTACCATGACACATATAAACCTAGAAGAACTCACTCACCTGCAAGCAATCAATAAAAAATTAACTGCGGGTTACCACATTTGCGAACAAGACAACGTAATGTGGCAAGAACTCGACCAACACATTGAATCTTACAGCGCACTATTTACCGCATTAGGCCACGACATAAAACACGATAGCCGTGGCTTTTACTATTTTGCCAGCGACGAAAGTACGCCAAATATGGGTAAAATATCTCGCGCTATCGCACTCACTATTTACATTTTAATTGAGCACTTTGCCAATACCGGTAAAGACCCAATGCGCGCCCTGTTTGATGAAGTAAACGATTTAGAACTGATGCAAACCTTAGTGCAAATAAACAAGCACTTGTTTGATCAGCTTGAGATATTTTCGGGCTCAGATTTACGAAAAGATGTTTACCTACGTATGGTTCGTTTAGGTCTTGCCCGTGAAGTAGAAGGCGGCTTTATGCTACAAGCACCTATTCACCGCTACATTGATGCATTAATGGAAGTAAACGAAGAAACCTACATGACGGAGGACGAGGAATGAACAACTTATACGGACTGAGTAAACTCGCCCTACTTAATACCGCAGGTTATGCAAAGTGTGTGATCCCGCTTGATAAAAGCAGCTCTATTTGTGCGCCAAATAATACCGGTAAAAGCTCGGTTATTAACGCCCTACAATTTCCGCTAATAAACGATTTACGCCTTACCGAATGGGACGGGCACGATTTAGATGAAACCCGTAAGTTTTATTTTTCATCGGATCAGTCGTACATTTTACTTGAAGCTAACCTCCCCCATGGCTCGGTGGTTATTGGTGTAGCGGGTCTGGGTAAAATAGCCGGTTACGCGCACCAGTACTTTTGTTATCAGGGCAAGCTCGATTTAGAACAGTACACGCAAGGTAATACCATAATTAAATTTACCAAGCTGTTTAATCATTTAAAGTCGCTTAATTACAATCCTATTGAGCTAAAAGCACAAGAGCTAAACGCCCTGCTTACCGGCGGCGCAACGCCCTTTGACGGCGACATTAATTTAAAAATGATCCCGCTTAATAACGTGCAAGACTCCGCTATTTATAAAGAAATTTTTAGGCGTATTCTTAACTTACACAAATTGGGCGCAAGCGATGTTAAACGCTTTATGCTGCGAGTGTTTGAGCGCCATATGTCAAACTCAAAGGTTGATTTTTACGAAGTATGGCGTCGCTCGTTTGACAAAGTGAACCGGGCTAAGCGCGAATTAAAAGCCCTTGAATCAATGCAAGAGCCAATAAGCGCACTTGAATCAATGCTTGAAAATCAAACCGTGCTTAAAGGTAAATTAGCAGCGTACGCGCCTAAAATTGACCAAGCACTCATTGACTTTGACACCTACCAAGAAGAGCAGCTTAATGAACTGGGTATAGCACTTGAAGACATTGAACACGAAAAGCACGAATTTGAGCAAAAACAAAGCCTATACGTACAGCAATCGCGCGATATAGAGCGCAAACAAACTCAAATTGAGCAATGGTTTTTAGATTACAGCGCCCTTAAAAGCGAGTTTGAACTGGTAAATAAAGCCACAATTAAAACCAACCTTGGCCAACTTAAGCAAGACTACGAGTCGCTTTCGCACTCTATTACCAGCGCACAAGGGCAAAGCTTGCACACGCTTGATTACCGCATTAGCGAAACGCAAAAACAAATTAAAAGCTTAAAACTGCAGCTTAAAAACCTGGAGTTTAATTTGTTCACCCGTATGCGCGAAGACCTATCGCTTAAAGAAGTGGAAGAAATATCGCGACTCTTAAACCCCGACTTACTTTCGTTTGCCACCACCACTAATGGCGATATAACCATTGATGACGAAGATGCCTTTGGGGAATTTTTATCCTTATTAAGCCATAACGTTAAAGGCGGTGTGCTTACTTTGCCAGGCGCAAGTATTAAACTTAAAAAGCTTTCGCCAGTACAAATGCAAAGCGGCGAAAACAAAGAGCAATTAACCGCGCAGTTAAGTGCGCTTGAACACTCGTTAAAAGAGTTTAAACAACAGCGCGAAGTGGCAGCCAATGTTGCCGATAAACAAAAAGAAAAAGACGCACTCTACGATGAACTAATGAGTCTTGAGGGAGCACTAAAACGTTTAGAGCAATTTGAAGTAATGCAGCAGTCGGTAGACGCGCAAGCCATGCTAAAAGAGCAATTATTAGCAGAGCGCGAACAAGTTGACGATTACCTGCAAGACATTCAAAAAAATAGTGGCTCAATTGCAGACAGACGCTCGTTAATTAAATCTAAGCAAGAACAAATTAATCGCCAAACCGAACGCCTTCGCCAAGTTAAAAGTGAGCGAATTGATCACACGCTTGATTTATACAGCGGCAAAGTGACCCCGTACATGATTGATATAACAGTCGACTTTGATAACTTAAGTGATTTAGTACATCACTTCAATAAAGACTGCCAAGAGCTTCGCAACTTTGACATAAACGTGCGTAATACCTATTTGCACGTATATAACGCAGGCATTACTAAGTTCGATAACGAAAACGACGAATTTACTAAATACCAAAAGTTGATTAGCGCATTTCATAACCTTGATAACGAGCGCGATGCCGTTGAGCGCCAAGGCCGTGTAGCACTAACCGAAGTAGCCGCCACGATTAAGGGCTTGCGTGAAGATTTAGACCGCCTTCGCCGCGAAATGAATAGCTTTAATAAAGGCATAAGCCAGCACCGTATTTCTAACCTTCAAGCGTTTAAAATTAACGTAATACCACGCAAAATGCTGGTTGATAGTATTGATACCATTATCAGCACGTCGCATCAGTTTGAACAAGGCGACACCCTTGATTTATTGAGCCAAGAACCTTACAGCGAAAGCGCAGTAAACGAAGCAAAAGATCACTTAATAAAACTCGCCTCAGACAAAGCAGGCCTTACATTAACTGACTTGTTCGATATTCGTTTTGAAGTGGTAAACCGCGCTGGCGAAACCGAACACTTTGAAAAAATAGACTCAGCCGGCTCAAATGGCACACGTATTACTATTAAGTTATTGTGTGGCATGTTGTTTATTCGTTACTTATTAAGCGATCAGGAACAAAACCTGTACCGTATACCTATTTATATTGATGAAGCGGCCGACATTGACCCGCAAAACCAAAAAGCAATTATAGAAACCGCATTGAGCTTTGGCTTTGTGCCTATATTTGCCTCAGTTAAGCCGCAAATAAGTTGTGACTACATTGTGCCGATTCGTTCGGTAAAAGATGGCGCACAAAACTGGGTAGATGAAAAAGATTGGATAGAAGTAGAGCATTAAATTTTTGAGTGGCTAATTAGCATTAATTAGTCATTCATATTCATCACACTAAACTAATTTTTAGAACCTTTTAATAATACACATTTATATAAGGTGTGTTATTTTAAGGTAATGCATTTTATTGGAGCTAACGTAATGAAAAATATACTTATTGTTGCAGCACTAGCACTACTTAGCGCTTGTACTCAAACCCCAGATTGGGATTACGATAAATCAGCTAACTTTAGTAATTTTAAAACATTTGCTTGGGTAGAAAACGCGAGTTTAACTAAAGACACCAACAACTACCAAATTAACGGTTTAATGGAAAAACGTGTGCGTACTGCGGTAAATAATGAGCTTACAAACACCCTTGGTATGACATTAGTAGATCCAGCCCAAGCTGACGTACTTGTTAACTATCATGCGTCGGTAGATAAAGAATTAGAAGTAGATACATTTAATACTGGTTACAGTAACCGTTGGGGTTACTGGGGTACTGGTTTTCAACGAGACACAACAGCGCGTGAATACGAAGTGGGTACATTGGTTATCGATATTGTAGACAGTGCATCCAATCAACTAATATGGCGCGGTGCTAAAGAAGGCCGTTTAAAGAAAAAACAATCGCCAGAGCAACGCGAAGCGTCAATTAAGAAAACAGTCGCAAATATTTTAAGTAACTTCCCGCCGCAAAAGCAGCAGTAAGTTTAAAGTTAGTTTTTAAAAAGCTCACAGAATGTGAGCTTTTTTGTGGGTGTTTATTTTTGGATTACGGTTTTAAATAACGACCAGCCACGCTCGTCATGTCAGCAAACTGACTATCTACAACACCACGTTGAGTTTATTTTGTATGCGCTAAGCTTGCTTGCGCGAGAAGTAATAGCTTCTAATTACTTACATAGCATTGAGCATCAAGTTTACAATTTATATTTATACAATAAATCTAGTGGTATATGGCAGTAATCATCTGGGTGGTTCGTTAATCGGTCTTGATGCTCTGGATCGCTTGGTACGTAATTGGTTAACTG
The DNA here is from genome assembly GCF_022809815.1 of Pseudoalteromonas sp. APM04. NCBI lineage: Bacteria > Pseudomonadati > Pseudomonadota > Gammaproteobacteria > Alteromonadales > Pseudoalteromonadaceae > Pseudoalteromonas > Pseudoalteromonas sp. APM04. The sequence goes on along the minus strand of NZ_CP094441.1, from coordinate 1,421,396 downwards.
CTCTACCTTTACTGCAATCTTATCGGCATCGCTGCGCTTATTTATATAATTGCGTGCAATATTTAAATGGTTTTGGTTTTTGCTGTAAATGCCTGTACGGTATTTAGGGCCTTCATCTACCCCTTGCTTATTAACACTGTAAGGGTCAATAATTTCAAAAAAATAGTCAAACAGTTGATTGAGTGAAACAACACTTGAGTCAAACGTTACCTTCACACACTCGGCATAACCATCATATTCTCCTTGCGTGGTATTACTTGCGCCGTTAGCACGCCCAGCTTGGGTTGTTATAACGCCGGGTAAATGTTTCATAAACTCTTGCACGCCCCATAAGCAGCCGCCGGCAAAATAGAGTGTATTGTGTTGCTGAACTGTCATCGTTTATCTAACTCAATAAAGTTAATTAAAAATACATGTGTATTGTAACGCGTTAATTATACAAATGATTATCAAATGCAGATTTTTATAATTACTGTACAATAGCGCACAAAATTGCACTGACTAAGTTAAGCTAGCCCACCCGCTTTATATAGTTTTTATTAGTGCCTAAACACATTATGAGATACACCATGAATCGCACTGAGCATTTTATATTTTCTGCACTGCTGTGCAGCGTTACACCTTTTTCTTATGCGCAAGCTACAAGCAACACCGAAACAGCAATAGAACAAATTACTGTTGAGGCATCGGCCACGGCAAATAAATTACCCGTTGGTACCTTTGACTCCCCCGTCTCTAATTTAGAATACGACCCTCGTGTTGATTTACAATCACGTAATATGGCAGAAGCCCAGGCTGATGTAACAATTCGTGGCGGTATTTTCGAAAACACAGGGTTTAGAGTCGGCAGTGCTACCCTACTCGACCCTCAAACAGGTCATTACGTTGCTGAGCTCCCAATTGCACCGCAAATGCTAACTGGACCTTACGTTTTAACTGGGGCCGACAATGCCTTAAACGGTATGAACAGCTCTGTGGGATCGATTTCGTTTGGTTTTAAACCCATCAAAACTGGCGGCAATGTCTCTGTAGGTACCGGTACAAACGACTTTAACTTACAAAGTATTTACGCAGGAATAAGCACCGATGTCGACGATGCTAAAAATTGGCAGCTGGGCTTTGAGGGCGAATATTCTCATTCACAAAGTGACGGTTCAATAGAAAACGGCGATCACGATTTTAACCGCGCCTCTGCGCGTATACAGTTAATAGGTACGGATTCGCAAACCGATGTGCTGTATGGCTCACAAGAAAAGTTTTTTGGTTGGCCAAATATGTACACACCATTTGGCGTAAACGAAACAGAAGAACTAGAAACCCGCTTACTCATGCTTAACCACCAGCAAAATTACGCTGACAATAGCCATTTTGAGGTGTCGGCATATTACAGAAAACACAACGACCATTATGTATTTTCTCGTGAGAACCCAAGCGCCTTTGAAGCATTTCATGAAACTAAAGTAAAATCGATTGCGGTATCAGGAAGCCATGCACAAAACACCTCGTTTGCAGTAAATTATTCAGCGCAATATATTGAAGATGAAATAGAGTCGACCACACTTGAGAATAATTTTACCTCACGCACTTATTACAAACTGAGCGTATTACCTGAGTATAAAATCGACCTTAAACAAAACCAGCTATTAACACTTCGCCTAGGTGCAGCTTTTGACGACACAAACCGAGATGACTCTGAGTTATCGCTCATTGGCGATATTTCACTAAACACTCAAAACAGTGATGGCTCTGAGCAAACCGTTTACTTATCGTATGCGCAAGCGAGCCAAGTTGCAGGCTACACCGCTATTGGTGGCAGTGATCAAGGCGGGTTATTTAGAAGTAATTACAACCTTGAGCGCGAAACAACTAAAAATCTAGAGCTTGGCTATTTAATACAAGAGCAAACCTGGCAGCTTAATTCAGCAGTTTTTTACCGAGAGGATAACAACCTAACCGATTGGACTTTTAGTTTTGACTCTAGCTCTGCCCGCTTTGCTAATCCGGTAGACATAGACGCCACCGGCGTTGAATTTTTTGCGAATAAGTATTTTGATACAACCGAGCTCATTGCAAGCTACACCTACTTAAATAAGTCAGAAAACTATGGTGATGCAGACATCGACGCCAGTTTTTACGCGTTAAATTTTCCTGATCACCGTGTTACCTTAGGTGCAATTTGGACACCAAACGACCTAATAGAAATGAGGGTTGATAACGAGTGGCGAAAACAGCACGAAAACGCACTACGCAATGGTAAAGACACCGCATTATTTACGCAATTGTCGCTAAAAATTACGCCAACCGTTATTAATAATTTATTTATTACGTTAGCTGCAGACAATGTGTGGGATGAATCGTTTGAAGAAATACCCGGCACACCCGGGCGCGGTGAGCAATATACGTTAAGTGCAACGTATAGTTGGTAATAAATAAAGCCGGCGTTTACAAACTCAATGTATATTTTGGTTTGTAAACGCTGTGTTTGTTTATATAAAAACGTCTTTTAGGCAAACTATTGCACAAATAGAAATGAGTGAGGAGTAAATTAGATAAACGTAAATCAGCCAATGCTGTAAATTAATCTTTCCTCTAAAGGCGCAGCGCCTCTTACCCTTTTTGTGAATTATTCACTTTATGAGCTTCAACCAATAAAAGTAGCGCGTTTTATATAACGCAAAGCTAAAAAACGCACAAAGAGAAGCGAATGAGGAGTAAATGAGATAAACGTAATCAGCCAATGCTTTTAATTAATCTGCACTAGCTCATATCTTATCTTAAAGTTTAATGGAATAGATTTAGACTTCATCTGACAGACAGCGATAAGCGGTCGTTAACAGTTACTTTTTAATTTCGTCAAAGTATATTGCTTCCATAGTCAGGAAAACGACCTAATCGCTCGTTTTTGTCCTTAAGTACAAACCAGAACTACTATATTTTGCTAGTGCTGGCAAATAGTTAAGAAGTTTGTTACAAATGAGTAATTCAGACAAACGAGCGACGCTGTGGTAGAAGAACGCGCGATTCGCTCGCTATAAACATGTTACATTTCCTAGAGAGAGCATGCAAACGTATACTAATAAACCAGATGTACTTGAACTAGTCGTTAGTAAGGGCTTTCTAGATAAGCTTTCTATCAGGCGAATTGAGTACCCGTTTGGGGAAGGTAAGGAAGAATATTGTTACTTCAACAATATTCTTATCGGAGAGATTTCAGGAGATGCTGGACAGTCTAAAATATATTATGAAGGGTTAAATATTTCTTATGTTGGGCATGTAGTAATAAAGCTTACTCCCGTTGTAACTAAAAATGAGTATTTACTTTTTCCTAAATATGAAGAGTTTAGCAACGCGTTAAACAGCCTAATAAATACAGCTAATAATTTTATTTTTATTTGCGAAGCTGATTGTGAGCAAAACGAAGTAGAAGAAAATCCAGACATGAAAAAAGTGTTGAGGCAATTGCAAGGCTTTTGCATAGGTGAGCATTATAATTGCCCTACATTTATTCAGCGTAAAGAAATGTAACAACACGCCCTGAGGTGGACGACTAGTAAAATTTAGCTATTAATTGCAAATTTTAAAAGTGGTGAGCCTCTGCGTTTCAATGCTGCTAAATACGTCGATTCATCGTAGGGTGTATTCGTTTTCCAACACCTAAATACAATCCTTATCCATTTAAATGCCAGTGATCTAATAATGCTGTTATGCGGCTTACCCTTGGCTTTTTGTTGCTCATAATACGCTTTAGCCCAAAATGAATAACGAATAGAAAAGCCTGCCCATTCTACAAATGTTTGCCTTAAAAAAGTGGGGCAACTATAACGCCAATGCGTCCACATTTTTTGACCACTGCGCTCAATAACAGGCGCTATACCAGCGTACTTTTGAAGTTCTGCAGCATCATTGTAACGCGCACGATTACTCCCAAAAGCAACAAGTAAACGTGGGGCGAGTTGTGGACCTGCGCCGGGTAAGCTATCAAATATCTTTTTATCCTGCTGGGCTTTATAAGCCGATTTTATTGCTTTATCGAGCTTTTCAATGCCCTTTAATAACACTTTAAATTGCGTGATAAGCACTTCAACGAGCATTTGATTAGGTACAATTACTCCTTCGTCCAGAGTTAATGGCATCGCATTTTTAATACTGTCTAGTCGTGCATTATTAACCGTGCAATAGTGTGAATTATGACTCTCAAAAAAGTCGAGTAAGGTCTGTTTTCTTGCTTTTTTAACCGCAGTGAGTGATGGCCATTTCTGAATGAAGTCGCAGAATATATACGTGTCCTTTTCTTTAAACCATTCAAGTGCCTGCGGGTAATAATTCTTTAATGTCGCCGTTATTTTATTGGATAAATCGACACTGTCTTGCACTAAACTTCGGCGATATTCAACAAGCTGAGACAGCGTTCGCATAGCTGCTGACTCGGGCTCAATGACAGAGAGCTTATCCATGTGTAACTTAAGAATTTCAACTTGCAGAAAGGCATCTGATGGGTCATCTTTTGCGCCACTGGGCGTAAAAGCCTGGCGATATTTAGCAACAGCACAAGGATTAACGGTGAATAAAGTAAGGTGGTCGTATTTAGCTAATGCATAAATAAGCGGGCCTTTTTTAAGTTCGCAAACAATCGCTATTTTCTGGTCTGGATAACGCTGTTTAATATCCATAGCCCATTCATGCAACGCTTCAGGTCTGTGTTTAACAACGGTGTAATGATATTTATTAGTGCTTGTTGGATGCTCACAAATATCATGTTTTTTATCGGCCCAATCAATGCCAATGAGTGCAGCAAAATTATCAACGTTATATGCTTTCATTTTATAGCGCCTACGGTTAAAGTTAAGGACGGAATGTGCTTAAATCTCGTTTCTCGCAGGTCTTATAGATAGTCTTGGTCGGCAATCCCTGAGTATGCGTTTTGAAATCGAGGTGCTCTGTTGGCTCGAACGTCTTGTTAAAAACATTGGATGTTCGTCATTCAATATTCGTAACCAACAGAAGCATATTCCACTTAATATAATAGTCAGTTACTTTTAAATTAAGTGGCTTGGTCGAACTATAAGGCAATTAAATCGGACGCAATACGGCTGTCGCGGTTTTTGCTAAAAACAAAAAGCTAGCAAAAACAGCGCCAACCTATGCGCCGTTTATTGCGGCGTTAGCAAGCAAGGAAAGCTCGGTGAAATACTCACTATTATTTTTACTACTTTGTAATCTGGTCTCATTCAACAGTCTTGCCTGTTCAATTGCTGGTTGGAGAATGTTTACCCCAATTCCCGATAGTTGGAATGCGGTTACCCTTGAACAACCCGAAAACGGTTACTTTTGGGAGCTAGTGCCAGAGCCAGTAGTGGAATTAGGTAGTTTGTCTCGGGGATCAAGCAAACGAAGTTCAGCTTGTTCTGATTTCGGAATTATAGAGTTAAGCGTATCTCTTCCAGAAAGCAGTTCATATAAAATTTCAGATTTTGGTGTTTACGTTAGACTCACCGAAGGAAAACAACCTGATTTAATATTTCCGGATACGCCCATGACTGGACGTATAGATAATGGAGTAATGAAATTGGTATTCCCTTGGCTAGAGCCTCAAAAATCAAAGATAGAGCCATTAAATTTAACATTAGATATATTTCTGGTATCACACAGACTTAATGTAGGTAAATCCGTTAAACTTGTGGTTAAATAGCTTGATAACAAGCTAATTAATAAGGAAAAAAACAGTTGGCTGTTTTCGTTCCTCAACATTTTAGCCAACAATTTTTTGCCCATTATTAGGGCGTTAGTTTCCTGTCGAGGTTTCGTGAAAAAATTTGCTCTTGCTATATCAATTTTGGCCTTAGTTGTTTTCTATTTTATTACAAAAGAACATAGTGAAATTGAAAAGTTTAGCGATAAAAATGATAGTGAAAACGCTGTTTCTAAAGACTTAAAGCGCAAAGAAAAATCAACGATTGAAACTGATATAGGTGTTAGTGAACTTGCATCGGCAGAAGAATACTTACTTGAAGCAAAAGAAATACGTCGTTGCAGCGCAATACCCAAAACTCAAGATGAACTTGATAAATGGATGAGCAAAGTAAATGAGGTGGGTGAGCCCTACGAGTATATCGAAGAGGTTTTGTCTCGTTTTGAGCGCTGTTCACAATTTAATTTTATATCTGATGATTTTGTTGAATTACTTTTTAAAGCAATTGAATTAGGTTCCGATAATGCCGTAGCAGAGTTATGGGCTGTTTCGGATAGAGAATATTTTCAAAGTAAAGGCTTAGATGAATTAAGCAGAGAAGACACAATAAAGCAAAGAGTTAAATTTAATAAATTGAAATACCGCCTTTCCGAAAGTGTTGCTTTGACTGGTGGAGAGCAGTCAATATTAAGGCTGGTAAAAGAGTATCAAAATTACGATCCTGACACTGGAAACCCAAACTATTTAAAAGTCATAGCATATGCAGACTTTGGGTTAAAAATAGTAGAGGATAACGATATTTATTTGAAATTAGATTTTATCAAGCAGCGTATTCATCAAAATATGGAATTTCAAGATATTGAACAGGCGCAAATGCTAACTGAAAAGTTGTTGAATAAGTTTGTTGAAAATGGAAACTAACAAAACAATTAACAGAATTCGCTTCGCTCATTGGAAAAAATCCTCGCTGGCACCTCGTGCCAAAGCACTCGGTTTTTCGCGTTATTGTAAGCGTTATAAGACGAGGGAAGATATGAGTTTACCAAGGGAACAATTAGCAAAAGTTAGAACTCCGTTTAGGGTTCTATCGGGTTTCATCTTTGTACTTTCATTGTTTGCTATTTTAGCTACTGTAACTTTTGCGTTCGCAGAACCATATGATCATATTATTTGGCTTTTAGGTGTTGTGACGTTTGGCATGTCATATATATCTGGGCATATTGTATTTACAGGTTATGCCCCCAAATTTTTACTGTTTACGCATGGTGCTAAAGATGGCTTATAACAAGTGACTAAAGTTATGAGTGTCCACAAGTGGCACGTATGCGACTGTCAGATTTGATCATAATAAAAAAAATAAATCTGACAGGTTAGTTAAGACTTATTCAATTAGCCTTTGCTCTAAAAGCGCAGCGCATCATACCCTCTTTGTGAATCGTTCACTATAATTGGCCTCACCCATCAAGTTGAAAGTATTCGTTTTATTCTGGCAAAGACAAAACATATTGCACAAAGAGAAATGAATTAAGAGTAAATGAAATAAACGTAAACCAACTATTGCTTTAAATTAACCTTTACTAGCTCATATCTGATCTTACAATTTAAGAGAATAAGTTTAGACTTCATTTGACAGACAGCCATGAGCGAGAAGCAGTCAATCAAAAGCTTTGATGCTGAAGTCAAGGTTTGATCCTCGGCTTTTCAGCCCAAAAGTGCACTGACATTGGTACTCAACGATGACTGAGGCGAAAGCCATTGGCCTTAATTCATATGAGTGACTGGTGCATATTCACACAAATCGACGCCATTACTAGATATATCCATATTTAAAGTGAGTTCAAAAAGTAAGAACATTTGGTTTTTTAAATGAAAGACCAAGTAAACACAAATGTCTGCTTGACAGGAACTTTCTAATGGGTGAGCCTCGTTTGCTCTGTTCGCTGGAATTACCTCTACAGCTCAAACTGAATAATATGTCAGACACAGCTAACAATAAGTTTAGCAATCTGCTAATCTAGGAACATTAAATATATATCTGATTTCTATTTACAACTATCCCAATGCTGTTTATTTCCTTGCCAATGCAATATCTTCATGCCATCGGAACATTCCAAGGGGCTTTATTAGCAGCAATGCTCTTGTTTAGTGCTGGTGTTAACAATGCTGGGCGCATAATGGGCGTTTGGTGTCTTTTTCAAGCATTTTATTTCTGCAGCCCTTTGATTGTAGTGCATGCTAATGATACTTTTTTTGCCAATTTAATTGGATGGGGCTACTTTGTTCCCGCCAGTTTTGGTGCATTTTTATATTTATATTTTCGGTCATCGATAATTAAAAAGTCATTCCATATAAAGGATTGTATTCATGCTACGCCGTTATTACTTTGTATTCTCTTAAATATAGATTTTTTATTTTCTACCCCTGCCGAAAAAATCAACATCGCCAATAACGCCTTACATAAAGAAAACATTCTACTGCTGACTCAGATTATTATGTTCGTACAGGCATTTTTTTATTTAGCATTGAGTGTCAAACTGATAACCAAAAGTGGACGCCATGCACGTGACACGCTTTCCAACTTTAATCCCAAAATATTTACTTGGTTATGGATAGTATTAAGTTTGTACGCAGGGATGTTCTTGACAGAAACTGTCAGCATAATAATCGGCGCAAATTATTCTTTGGGTATTGTAAGTGATCTCATAGCCTTTACATTGATATATAGCGTTTCGATGGCTCAATGGCGTAAGCCAAACTTATTTGCGATTGATAACTTGAGTGAAACTTCAACGAAAGTTCTCAACTCGACAACCAAACCACAATACTTTGACTCTCAAACTAAAACCAAATTATTAGAAAACATCGTTCAGTATATGGAAGATGAGCAACCTTATTTAGAAAGTGAACTTACCTTAGACGTGCTAGCAAAGTATACCAACCTAAGTAGTCATCACTTATCTGAAATCCTCAATCAACAAGCAAATAAGAACTTCTATCAATTTGTCAACGAATACAGAATAAAAACAGTCTGTTCTCAAATTTCTTCTAATCCCAACGAGAGACTTTTTGATCTAGCTCTATCTGCTGGGTTTTCCTCAAAAAGTACCTTTAATGCCGTTTTCAAGCAATTCAAAAGAATGACCCCAAGCCAGTATAGGAAACAGCTGAAACTCGATAGCGAATGAGTGCGAATCGACCGAATCGCACGTCCAACTCGTCCAAATCGGACGATTTTTCTCTTTGACTCCTCTTTAATGCAGCTTCTAATCGCCGTGGATAACAATATTCATCAGACGATTTAATTAGTGGAAAATAGAATTAAGGACAAAAATTGAAGACTATAATTTTAACTTTTTTTATTGCGTTTGTAATTGGCTGCACTAGCCTGAATGAACCAAAGTCAATTACAAAAAACACAAAAACGCAAGAATGGAATACTCATACTAACCTGCCTTCATCTGGCAAGGTAGTGAGCATTAAGGCATTAAAAAGCAACCTGACTGAGCTAAGTCAACGCCTTGATACGATCCACCCAGACCCGGGCTTTACTATGGATGTATCTGAAGTTAAATCGCAGATAGAGTCCTTGTCAGAAGGTATAACTTCACCCATGACACATTATGAAGCATGGAAATACTTCTCTCAGCTGAATCCTTACTTTAAAGATGGACACATGCTAATTGCTTCGCCACAGCTTGATGATCAATTTAAGAACCACATTCAGAACGGTGGTCGGCTATTTCCATTTGACGTAATGATAGATGCATCCCAACGTTTGCTTGTGGCGGAAACTATTGAGGGCCATTCAGATATTAAAATCGGTGATGAGATTATCTCAGTCAACGGAGTTAGGGCATCAAAAATAATTGAAACTATGTTGGCAAGAATGTATGGCGACTCTTCAGAGTTTAGGGCTGCTTTTACTGCCAGTCGATTTAACAAAATGTACTGGTTACTGTTTGGTAGTATCAAAGATTATCAAATTGAGTTTATGCATAAAAATAAGCGCAAGCAATTTTCTATAATGGGTGTCACTGATGAGCCGGAAAATCACAATGCTGATGTGAGGGAATTTGTCCAAAGTCGAATACTAGACAATGACATAGGGTATTTGCGTGTCGAACGCTTTTTTTATTCTCAAGAACAAGAACAACCTTTTTTCACATTTCTAGATGAAACGTGGCAGGCGTTTAAAGATGCGAACGTCAAAGATGTGATTATCGACGTTCGCCATAATCCTGGGGGGACCGATCACTATTGGCAGCAAGGTATTGCACCTTACATTACGAGCAAGCCATTTCCATTTCTGTCAAACTTTAAAATTCGTATGACGGAACGAAATATCAAACTAGGACCTATTAAAGGTAATCAAGGTGAGGTTATTGAAGGCACATTTAATCAATTAGTGCCTGTCGACGCGCATAAGGGTTTAAAGATACCTGGACGGGCATATTTACTAATGGGGCCGCTCAGTTATTCATCCACTATTTTGTTTTTAACCTCACTACAGGACTCTCGTCAGGCTGTCATCGCGGGTCATTCAAATGTAAGGTCTTGCACTACTGGGCGTATAGAAACTCATGTATTGTCTGGTTCTAATTTAGAACTAACCATGCCGACACTTATCTTTACTCGCCCATCAGGAAAAGAGCATTGTCAGCAACCTATCGAACCAGATGTTTATGTGTCGAACGAAGTAATAAATTCGAATGAGGCAGTGGAACACTTAGCAAAATATATTACCGCTAATAGGTAGACGAATATAGACGGGTTACCCAACATTTAAATAAGAGCGGTTAACGTGCAGGCTCAATCAAATCTGATGGTTTTACCAACCCCGTCTTTAACTCAACACGTTAACCTAATTCGTTTTATGGTCGTTAAGAAGAAGCCTTGTGTTCATCAAATGAAGTGAATGCGAAATGAAGGGGGGGCAAATCTTGACTTCAGACATTAAAAACCTTCGATGTCTGCTCATACCACATATGCGAATATCCGATTTGAGCAAAATCTAAAAATCAAACCTGAAAGAATAGTTAAGATTTATTCAATTAATCTTTGCTCTAAAAGCGCAGCGCCTCTTACCCTCTTTGTGAATCGTTCACTATAATTGGCCTCACCCATCAAGTTGAAAGTATTCGTTTTTTATTATGGCAAAGAAAAAATCACTGCACAAAGAGAAATGAATGAGGAGTAAATGAGTAAACCTAAACTCATGATCAACTTTTATGTTTGTCACTTTCTCTAAAAGCGCAGCGTCACTACCCTCTTTGTGAATAAATTACTTGTACAGTCTTTGCCAGTAACAAAAGCATGCTTTACGTCTATAAAATAGCCGTATAACTGCACATTTGTAGTAGACGCAGAGCTCGCTCGCGTGAAAAGCGCAGCTTTTAATAATTTAAAAAAAGTTACTCGGTAGTAGTTAAATGTAACTATGTGTGTATTGAACACACCAACTAAGTTAATTGCTCAAGCTCGGTGATAAGCGCTAGAGCCTCTGCATTAGTTGACCCACACACATCAACTGTGGCACTAAAGTCACTGCATACTTTTGGTCGAGACTCATCACCAAATAACTTACATAAATTGCGCTCATCTAGCTGAATACAACGTTCTCCGGCCTTTTTGCCATTTGGCATACCCGGTATTGCCGAGCTAATACTTGGCGCAATACAACATGCACCGCAGCCTAATCGACACGCCATTGGCTCTGTTTTCATAACACCCTCAGTTTAAATTAACCATATATTTAACAATACAGACTCCTTTTTAGAGCCAAATATTTATTTGTAATACACATATGTAATGCTTTGTTACATCTTCAAACGCCTTGTAAACACTTTATTGCGTATTATTGCCCTATCACCACTTTTATGAAGGAATGCCTTGTGGCTACTAAAAAACAAATTGTTCTTCCAATCGCAGTTTTAGCTGCCGGAATTGCACTGGCAATTGGCTTTTCAAATATGAAAACCCCGCCTGAAGAAAAACCAGCGCAAGATACTCGTCCACTGGTTGCTGCGCAAACAGTCAACATTGATGCAATAACACTCGACGTAAAATCGTACGGAGTTGTAAAACCTAAAGACCGTACCGAGCTAATTGCACAAGTTAGTGGCCAAGTTATTTCCGTAGCAGATGAATTTGTTGAAGGTGCATTTGTAAAACAAGGCGACATTTTAGCACGAATTGATCCAAATGATTACGAAGCCGATTTTATTGAAGCACAAGCCGGTCTTGCACAAGCAAGTTCAGCCCTTGAAATAGAACGCGCCCAAGCGCATGTAGCAAAAGCTGAATGGGAACGTATTAAATCAGACTCAAGTGACTCAACTGCATCAGAGCTTTATTTACGTAAACCGCAATTAGCCGAAAAGCTAGCGCGTTACCGCTCTGCCCAAGCCAGTGTTAAACGTGCAAAACGTAACCTTGAACGCACATATATAAAAGCCCCATACGACGCTATTATTAACGCACGCACAATAAGCTTAGGCTCTGTAGTAAACCCGGGCAGTAGCTTTGGCGCATTAAGTGCCATATCGGTGGCAGAAGTACGATTACCTGTAGCAGATAGCGAAATGCAATACCTAGCCAATGGAGGCATTGGTGCAACCGTTACCCTTAATGCTGAATTTGCCGGCAAGCAAACGTCTTGGCAGGCCGAAGTTGTGCGCAGCGAAGGCGTAATAGATCAAGTAAGCCGCATGAGCTATTTAGTTGCGCAACTGCCAACGCCATACGTCGATAACACTAAGCCACTACGTTTTGGTTCATATATTAATGCAACCATTGAGGGCAGAGCCCTTGATAACGCAATTATTGTCCCGCATCACCTTGTTAAAGATAAACAAATTGCCATTTTAAACGCGAACAATACTCTAAGCTTTAAAACACTGAATATTGTACGTGAACAAGATGGCATGGTAATAGCCGATCAAGGATTACAACTTGGCGAACAGTTAATTACCTCAGCACTAGAATACCCAAGCGAAGGAATGGCTGTTAAAACGGATGAAGATGACAAACAAGGTGAAGTAACACAGCTTGCTCTTAAAGAGGATACCCTATGAGTACCTCTGAAAAGGGCCTAATTGCCTGGTTTGCTCGTAACCCTGTTGCAGCAAATTTAATCATGATTTTTATTCTTGTTGGCGGTTTATTAACAGCCTTAACGATTCGTAAGCAAGCATTTCCGCAATTTGAAAGTAACTGGGTGAGTGTTCAAGCCGTTTACCCTGGCGCCGCACCGCAAGAGGTTGAAGAAGGCATTACAATAAAAATTGAAGAAAACCTAGAGGGATTAGAGGGCATTAAACGCTTTATAACTTACTCTAATCGCGGCTACGCACAAGCATGGATTGAAATTGAAGAAAAATACGACCTTCAAGAAGCTTTAGACGAGATAAAAGCCCAAGTAGATTCTATAAACTCGTTTCCAGCAGGTATGGAAAGGCCAATTATTCAGCGCGATAAGTTTCAACAAGAAGTGATGTTTATCGCGCTATATGGGGATATGACCTATGCCCAACTAAAAGAACTAGGTACCGATTTAGAAGATGAATTACTCGCTTTACCTGGTGTTAATTTAGTCAGTTTTTTTAGCGGCTTAAATTATGAAATAGGCATTGAGATTAGCCCCGACAAACTGCGTGAATACGGGCTTACTTTTAGAGATGTATCAAACGCTGTAAGAAACTTTTCAACTAATATGTCGGCTGGCCAAATCCGTTCAGATAACGGGTATATTTCTATGCGTGTTGAAAAACAAGCATATAAAGGCAATGAGTTTGAGCAGTTGCCTTTAATTACCCTTGCTGATGGCGCACAAATATATTTAGGCGATGTAGCCACCATTAACGATGGTTTTGAAGAAGGCTTATTATATTCAAAGTACAATGGTAAAAATTCGTTAATGTTTGATATTGCAGCATCTAAAGATCAAGACATTACCGACGTTGCCAAAGTACTTAAAAATTACATGGCCGAAAAAGAATCTAAATTACCACAAGGCGTAAAACTAACCCCTATGGTTGATTTAACCTACTACCTGCAAGGTCGTCTCGATATGATGATCGATAACATGGTATGGGGTGGTGTTTTAGTTATGCTGGTATTGGCATTGTTTTTACCGCTTAGATTAGCATTTTGGGTAATGATGGGTTTACCGGTTTCTTTTTTGGGTGCCTTTTTGTTCATGCCAATAGGCTTTTTAGATATCACCATTAATATGGTGTCGCTGTTTGCCTTTATTATTGTACTCGGTATTGTGGTGGACGATGCAATTGTTGTGGGCGAATCGGCAAGTGCCGAAATAGAAAAACACGGCCACTCACTCGATAACGTAATCCGTGGTGTTAAACGTGTTGCAATGCCCGCTACATTTGGCGTACTCACCACCATTGCTGCTTTTTTACCGCAAGCTATGGCATCAGGGCCCGGCGCAGCATTTTCTAAAGCGATTGGTGTCGTTATTATCCTGTGTTTGATTTTTTCGTTAATTGAATCAAAACTTATTTTACCGGCTCATATTGCCGCAATGAACCCACGTAAACCTAATCCTAAAAACCCATTGCACAAGGTGCGTATGGTTGTTGATAAAGGCCTTAAATCGTTTGTTCAAAATTACTACACGCCTTTCATAGGGCACTGTATTCATTATCGCTATACCGTAATTATTGGGTTTATATGTATTTTAATTATGAGCGCAGGCATGTTTGCAGGCGGTTTAGTTAAATTTGTACCAAACCCTAAAATACAACATGACTTTCCGCGTGTGGTTGTAGAAATGAATCTTGAATCATCAGAGCAAGCAACACTTGAAACAGCTAAAAAAATTGAAGCGGTACTTCTTAGTGTAGATGAAGAGCTTGAAGCGCAATACGGTCAAAAAATGATTCGTGACCTCTCGGTAAGCCTTCGTGGCCGTACCACTGCACAATTAATGGCTGTGCTCATTGAACCTGATAAACGCCCTATTGATACCTTCACCCTTAGCTCATTATGGCGTGAAAAAATGCCACCATTGCCGGGCGTTAAAACGTTGACTATTGAAGATAACTTATTTGGCGGCGGACGAGATGACGGCGACGTAAGTTTTAGACTGCAAGGTAAAGATACCGACAAACTAAAAGAAGTTGCTTCGTTATTAAAAACTAAATTACAAAGCATGGAAGGCGTAGGCGATGTTAACGACTCACTACAAAGCGCTACCGATGAAGTACAACTTGATTTAAAACCACTTGCATACAGCATGGGATTGACCCTTGCAGACGTTGCATCGCAAGTTAGCTTTAGTTATTACGGATTAGAGGCACAACGTATTTTACGTGAAGGCGAAGAGATCAGAGTGATGATCCGCTACCCTGAAAACGAACGTAACTCTATTAGTAACATACACAGCACACGTATTATCACGCCAACAGGTGTTGAAGTGCCGTTAAGTGAAGTTGCACAAATCAACATTGTAGATGGTGTAAACAGAATCCGCCGTGAAAACGCAAACAGAACAGTTAATGTATGGGCAGCCATTAATACTGATAAAGTTGAACCTTTTGCCATTGTAAAAGAAATCACTGACGAGTATTTACCAACCCTTTTACAAAATTACCCAGGTGTTACCAGTAATGTCGCTGGTCGAGTGCAAGAGGAAATGGAAAGTGCTGATGAGCAATTACGTGACTTTGCAATTTCACTAATGATTATATTTGCATTATTAGCTATTCCGCTTCGCTCATACTCACAACCATTGATCATTATGTCGGTTATTCCATTTGGTGTGGTCGGTGCAATGTTTGGCCATATGGTATTAGGTATGACCATGAGCGGCCTTTCAATGTTTGGCATCATTGCAGTAGCCGGTATTGTAGTTAACGATTCGTTAGTTATGGTTGACTTTGTAAATAAAGCGCGTGCTGAAGGTGTACCTATAAAAGAAGCGGTTATGCAAGCGGGAGCTCGTCGTTTTAGAGCTATATTGCTAACCTCAGTGACCACCTTTATTGGCGTGTTACCTATTATTATGGAAACGAGTTTACAGGCACAAATTGTAATACCTATGGCAGTATCACTCGCCTTTGGTGTGCTATTTGCCACCGTAATTACGCTTATTCTTATACCGTGTCAGTATGTCGCACTTGAAGATACAAAACGAATGATTCGTAAGTGGCGTGGTAAAAACCCTATTGTCGATGGCCAACCAACAACGACCAATAGCTAATTAAGTAAAACCCCCAACCAAGAAAAAGCTCGGCAACATGCCGAGCTTTTTATTTATCGTTAAAAATAACCTTCAATTATTTGCTAACTTCCCCTTTTCACTGGTATTTTAACTCTCAGTTTACTTTCTTAAAGGATTAACCATGGGTACATTTCAACTTATTTTATTTATCATATTTGCAGTACTAACCATTGTTGGATACAGAAAAAATAACCGTAATTTAATGTTATTGGGTGCCATTGTTGTAGCGTTTGCCTTTATAGGATTAGATTTTATGATGGGGGTTGATCATAGCCTGTCTGCTTATTAATAGTTAACGGCAAAAATACACTAAATAGTAAAATTAGTGCTCGTTTTTTATACCCGATACGTTTAGGTACTTAATATTAAAAAGCATAACAATTAAGGAAAACCATGAATTCATCTCAAATAGATCACATTCCTCAAGAAGCGTTTGATTGGTATGACGAATATGCCCATGGTTTAATGGACCGTCGCACTTTTATGAAAAAACTAGGTGGCCTTGCAGCACTGGGAATTTCAATGAGTGTGCTCACCAGCGCGCTTTTACCTAACTACGCACTTGCAGAGCAAGTTTCGTTTAACGATGACGATATTAAAGCCACCTACGAAGAATTTGATTCGCCAAACGGGCATGGTAAGGGTAAAGGTTATTTAGCGGTGCCTAGCAAAATTGAAGGTAAACTGCCGGTTGTGTTAGTTATTCACGAAAACCGTGGTTTAAACCCTTACATAAAAGACGTAGCAAGACGCTTAGCCAAAAAAGGCTTTATTGCTTTTGCCCCCGACGCACTTTTCCCGCTTGGTGGCTATCCGGGCAATGACGATGAGGGCCGTGCAATGCAACGCACGATGGACAGAGCTAAAATTCAAAACGACTTTGTAGCCGCCGCTCACTTTTTAAAAGCCCACCCTAGCAGCAACGGCAAATTAGGCGCCGTAGGCTTTTGTTTTGGGGGTTATATTGTTAACTACTTAGCCGCAGTTGATAGTGACTTACTCAGCGCGGGCGTGCCCTTTTATGGCACACCTGCAAGTGAAAGCTTACACAAAAATATTAAAGCCCCTTTAATGATTCAATTAGGTGAACTTGATAAACGCGTTAACGCCACATGGCCTGAGTATGAAAAAAGCTTAAAAGCTAACAATGTTGAGTACACTATGCACATGTACGAAGGTGCTAATCATGGTTTTCATAACGACTCTACTGGGCGTTATGATGAGCAAAAAGCAGAGCTTGCTTGGCAGCGTACCTTAGCGTTTTTTAATGAAAAATTAAGCTAAACACCATAAAAAAAACGCCGCATAAGATGAATAATGTGGCGTTTTAAATTTAAGTATTTAGCGACTTAACTATGTAGATGTTTAGTTATTTACATATCTGCGCTTTAAAACAAGTAGCGATATAAAAACCAGAATAAACACACTAAACGCCCCAGCACTGCTTGAGCCATCTTTATTCTCTATTTTTGCTATTTTTTCTTCTTTAACCCGCGTTTTAAAGCGTGCCAATTCCGCATCTAAATTTAGGCTCATATCGGTAACCGCTAAATTAAACCCCTCAAGTGACTTTTCATTGAGCGTTTCGTCAATACCAATAGCGGTGGTTCTTTTTTCAAGCTTGCTGATGCCTGGTGCTCTAAAAAGCATTTTTTTACTTTTTATATCAAAAACAGCAGTGTCGACAAAGGTTTGAATAGTATTTTCGTTACCGGGAATAACGTACATACCTACAATGGTCCAATACAATAATGCGGCGTTATTTTCATAGGTTTGCGTTACTTGATCGTAAGAAACCAATGCCATTACGTCTACATCGTATAGTCGCCCTACTTGTTCAATCGCTGAAAACCCTTCCCCACCTTTAAGGTACGTACTTGGAATTACTTCTATGCGGTCAATGTAATCGTACTGCAAAAAAGATTTTTTAACTCTTTCGAGCAACTCTACCTCATTTTGACTTTCAATTGCGTTTGCTCGCCAATCTTTAGAAGGCACAAATGAAATGCCCACTGTAACAGGTAATTTTAACACTGGAATTTCTGGTTTATACGTAGCACGGCTATCTTCGTTTGGATAAAGAAAGTCAACCAAACTGCTAGAACGCGTATTTTTACCTGCATTATTACTCACAAGCGCACTACATGAGGTCAGTACAAAAACCATCAACATGACAAAAAACGTATTTTTTTTCATTATTATTCCTTTTTAATTAAATTCAGTTATGTGTAAAAGCTCGCCTGATGGTCCCCATAAATAAATCACTTTACCCCACGGCTCTTGTTTTATCCCTTCAAAGCGAATATCAAAGTGAGTTAACTTACTAATAGTGTTAAAAGCTTCGTTTATGTTTAATACGCACACTTGCAGCATTAAATTTTCAGAAAATTCTTGGTTGTAGTAACGCTGTAAAAAGAGGCTGCATTCACCTGATGTTGCAATACTTAAATCAGCTGATGCCTGCTCAACATTAAAGCCCAGCGCCTGATAAAATGCACACGATTGTTGATAGTTTTTACATGGCACAAACACTCTGATGTCATCTATTTTCATTGTTTTCCTTTTATTATTTAGGTGCGGAAGGCTTAATAACTTATTTATGTAAGTGACTTTAATTAGGTTCTCATTTTTCTGAGCAATCGTCATCAAATAAACGTAAACCAAAACAGCTTATTAATGCTTTAGTTTTCAAACCGACCGTTCTCTGTATTTTGTGTTGATAAAAAAATAAATGAAGCAAAACTATAAGTTAAGTAGGATGACTTTAAAAATCAGCTGTTTTATAGTCGCGGAATACTTTCAATATAAAAAGGACATTTTAATGAAAAATATAAATAAATTAGTCATCATTTTCACTTGTTGCTTAAGTGCATTTTATATTCACGCTAAGCCATTTCTTTCACCTTATCCTGGTGCAAAATTACAAAATAAAGTGGTACTAGAAGGTGAACAAACTCGCCTTGTTACACAGTTTAATCGCAATGAAACAAAGGCCAAACAATTTACTTTTGACTCATTTATTGGCTTTGCGAGCCATTACTCTTACGATATAAAAAATGTGGCTTCTTTAAAGGTCACCAAAAACTATCAAGAAGCACTTAATAAAGCCGGCTTTACTATTAACTATATGTGTTCGCTAGATGAATGTTACTCAGGTGATAAGTACGAAGATAAAAAGCGGTTAGGCGAAAAATCTAGCTATTTTAACCTTGGTAGTGCATTTAGAAACCCCTATTATATATTCGCAACCAAAGGCACTGACAAACTTGAGGCTGCTATTGCTCTTTATGTAGGGCAATATAAAAATGAAACGGGTGTGCAGTTAACCACTATAGATATAAAAGAGATTGAAACCGGCTTAATAACCGCCGATCTCAGTGCACTTAAAACAACAACACATAAAAATAGTAATAAAGCCCCAATAAAAGATAAAAAAGGAACTCAAGATCACCCTTTGCTGAGTCGTTATCCAGGTAGTTATATTGAGGATTTTAAGCAAGTAGACTACGAAGAATTTAACATTCCTGTGGGTGTTGTAGATAAAAAAACAAAACAGATCCCAACACTTGATGTGATTGGCGACATAACTCAGATTACTTATGTGGTAAATAACGTATCCTCTCTTAAAATTTACCACAATTATGTTGGCGCATTAGTTAAAGAGGGGTTTGAAACTGTATTTTCGTGCCAAAAGAGCTCATGTAGTAAAAATACTAATAAAAGAAAAATCAGAGAAGATATAAATCAGTTAGGTGATGTTTTAGCGGTTAAATTAATTTATAACTACTCAGGGCAACCTCGCTATCAGGTTATGAAAAAAACGCTTAATGAACAAACGACTTACGCTGCATTTTTTATAGGGAATTATCAAGGCCATTCACGTATTCAACTCGTGGTTATGCAAACCACTCCATTGCAAACTGGTTTAATCGAAACTAATAGCGACAAAGTACTAGAGCAGTTAGCGCAAAAAGGAAAAGCATCAATATACGGTGTGCAATTTGATTATGATAAAGCCAGTATTAAACCAGAGTCTAAGCAGGCTTTAGATACCATTGCACAAGTATTAGATAAAAATAAACAGCTGAGCTTATATGTAGTTGGGCACACAGACGATAAAGGGTCAGCTGAATATAATTTAAACCTTTCTAAGCGCCGGGCTGATGCTGTTGTTAAGGCGCTAATAACTAATTATGGCGTGTCAAAATCAAGACTGCTTGCTCATGGCGCAGGCCCATATTCACCGGTTGCCACAAACAATAACGAATTAGGGCGTGAGCTTAATCGCCGAGTTGAATTGGTTGAGAAATTATCAAATAAGAAAAATTAGCCTTTGTTTAAACCATAAAAATAAAGGGCGCTATAACAAGCGCCCTAAACTTATATAACATTTATTTTTTAGCTATAGCCTGCAAGACCGATGCTAAACCGGTGTGATACGAGCCCTCAAACACTTCTCGTTTTAATTCTTTTAAATGTACAAAACTAAGCCCTATTAAGTCATCCTCTAAATCGCTTTTTGAGGTTTTAGTATCTGCATCTGGGCCGCCGCCGGTATTATAGTTTACTTGCTCTGGTGTATAGGCCTCGAGTAAAAATACTCCAGCTGGCTTTAAACCTTTTACAGCACGTTTATATACAGCAGAGCGAACTGCGCTCGGTAAAGGGCAATAAATTGAGACGACTGCATCCCATGTTTCTTTTCCAAAATCAAATTCTGCTAAATCAGCATGTATTAGTTCAATGTTTACGCAATGCTCTTTTGCAAGTTTTTCTGCTTTTTCAAGGCCTACTTTCGAGCCATCAACCGCAGTAACCTCATAACCCATTTTTGCTAAAAATACCGCATTTCTCCCCTCGCCTTCGGCCAAGCTTATAACCCTGCCTTTAGGTAATTGTTTGTATTGCTGGGCTAAAAAATCGTTTGGCTCTTTGCCATAAGCTTATTGCTGAGTGTTATACCTTTCATCCCACATAATTACTCCTGAGCTAAAATTGTTTACACGTTCTGCATAAATTGCATTTTAGTTGCTTAATAATTCCACGAATAACGCGGGCAGTAAATAGGAAATCGTTCCTCTAAGATCAAGGTTTATCTTAGAGGCACATTTAGCCATAGTAGGGTTTATTAAATTGTGGTGATCGCATCAGTTTAACCTAACTAGCGATGTGAAAAGTGAAATAAATAGATTAGTGACAGAGTCTCTTGCCTAAAAAGTATGAGTAATGAGCGTCCGTAATGTTCAATTTAAAGATTCCTTTTCAACTATACATTAGATATAAAACTTAATAATTAACACAGCTTAGTGCTTAGCGATGCCTTAATCACTTTGCCTTCATTTATGTCTGCGTTAATCGTACAGCTTGCACCATTAATTAAGTTTAAATTAGGTGCAACATGCCCAATATCAGCATCAAACAGTACGGGGAAAATACATTTACCAAGTGCTAATTCTATTGCTTGGTAATAATCAATCTGCTTATGGGGGCTATCAATAACGGCACTGCGACCAAGTATAATACCGTTTACATCAGTAAGTACGCCATTTAGTTTTAATGCTATGAGACTACGTGCTACGGCTGTTGGGCTTAACTCTGCGTTTTCTAGAAAGAGCACAAGCCCCTCTGGTGCATACTCTTGTTTAAAGCGATGTAAATCGAGGTAAGGCGAGCCAAGCAACAAGTTAAGCGTGTCTAAACAACCGCCAAAAAGCCGGCCTGTAATTTCTAATTTACGCGCATCGTTGTAATTTAAACATTGCCATTGCGTTGGCTCAGTAAGTTCAAACAACGCATCAGGGTTGCTCTCATAATTAATTAATTTAGTTTGGTATGATGCTGAAGGTACTTGTTCAAATTGCTCGCCTTTGGTGAGCGCTAAAACGTGAAAAACATTTACACAATTAGGATCAGTTTCATTTGGATGTAGCTGCATTAAATTAGCAGTATGAAGGGTTGCCCAACCACAACGAGAAGTGAGCACACACGCTAATGTACTAACATCAGAGAACCCCACTAACCACTTAGGTTTAGCCGTTTTCACTATGTTAAAGTCAATATATTGCAAAACGTCTAGTGCAAGCTCTCCACCCCATGGCGGCATAATTGCCGCTATATTTTCGTCGGTAAGAAAGTGCATTAGCTCTAAAGCTCGCTCTTTAGCGCTGATATTTTGCCTTACACTGTCACCTTCAATTACTTTAAACCCTTGCGACTTTAAACCATTTAGCACAGTGTCTAATCGTGTTTGAAAGTGATTATCAACACCTGAAGAAAACGCACAAATTGCAATATTATCATTAGGTTTAAGTGGCTCAGGAAAATTAATTAAGGACATCAGTACTCTCAATCATTAGGGTATAGTCAACCTAACGTACCCAATAAAGTAAACAAAGTCGAGATTATTAAAGGCATAAAAAAACCGATGTAATTACATCGGCTTTTATGTAAACGCTAAAGTGAGGATATATTAAAGGTACTCAACTTTAATGATTTCGTATTCAACGTCGCCCTTTGGTGTTTTAATGGTGACTGCATCATCCATTTGCTTACCAATCAAACCACGAGCTATAGGTGAGTTAACAGAAATTAAGTTATTTTTAATATCTGCCTCATCATCGCCAACTATTTGGTATTTAACTTCGGCATCAGTTTCTACATTAACAATAGTTACTGTGGTACCAAAAATAACCTTACCTGTGTTAGGCATTTTAGTTACGTCAATTATTTGAACATTTGAAAGTTTAGCTTCAATTTCTTGAATACGACCTTCACAAAAACCCTGTTGCTCACGCGCAGCGTGGTACTCAGCGTTTTCTTTTAAGTCACCGTGTTCACGCGCATCAGCAATATCAGCGATGATTTTAGGACGGGTAACTGTTTTTAATTCGTTAAGCTCTTTACGCAGTAAATCTGCGCCACGAACTGTCATCGGAATTGTTTGCATATTTTCTCACTTAACACCAAGGCCTAATTAGGCCTTGGTACATTTCCTTAGTTCAATCGCAGGTGTAGCTCTTGAACTGACGCCACTTTACTGCGGTCATCTGCTTTGTTAGCAGTACAGTTAGCGAATGCCGCGTTCAAGGTAGTCGTATAGTTGGTTTTATTTTGCAATGCACCACGACGTAACACCTTCGAATCTTCGATCGCTTGGCGACCTTCGGTGGTATTAACGATATAGCTGTATTCTTTATTCTTAATGTAATCAAGAATATGTGGACGACCTTCGTAAACTTTGTTTACGCGACGAACGTTAATACCCGCTTCTTCAAGCGCTTTGGCTGTGCCACCTGTTGCATCTAATTCAAAACCTAACTCGGTCATGATTTTAGCTAATTCAACAATACGTGACTTATCGCTATTACGAACAGATAATAACGCGCGACCACCGCGTGGTAAAGTATTGCTTGCACCTAATTGTGCTTTTGCGAATGCTTCGGCGAAAGTATCACCAACACCCATTACTTCACCTGTTGAGCGCATTTCAGGGCCACGGATAGGGTCTACACCTTGGAACTTAGCAAACGGTAAAACTACTTCTTTAACGCTGTAGTAAGGAGGGATAATTTCTTTAGTAATGCCTTGGCTCGCTAAAGATTGGCCCGCCATACAACGTGCAGCTACTTTTGCAAGTGCAACGCCGGTGGCTTTAGATACAAATGGAACCGTACGCGCAGCTCGTGGGTTAACTTCAATTAAATACACTTTGCCATCTTTTACTGCAAACTGTGTATTCATTAAGCCTACAACACCCAGTTCAAGAGCCATATCGGTTACTTGCTTGCGCATTACATCTTGCACTTCTTGCGATAAAGAATGTGCTGGTAATGAACAGGCAGAGTCACCAGAGTGAACACCAGCTTGCTCAATGTGTTCCATAATACCGCCAATGATTACTTGCTCGCCGTCACATATTGCGTCAACGTCAACTTCAATTGCGTTATCTAGGAAGTGGTCTAATAAAACAGGTGCTTCATTTGAGGCTTGAACTGCTTCGGTCATGTAACGGCGTAAATCGTCTTCGTCGTATACAATTTCCATTGCACGGCCACCTAATACATATGATGGGCGAACAACCAGCGGGAAACCAATTTCAGCTGATTTTAAAATAGCTTCTTCAGTTGATGTAACCGTTGCGTTTTCTGGCTGCAGTAGGTCTAAACGCTCTACTAACTGTTGGAAACGCTCACGGTCTTCTGCACGGTCAATTGCGTCTGGTGAAGTACCAATTACTGGCACTCCATTGGCTTCTAGCTCACGTGCTAGTTTAAGTGGTGTTTGACCACCGTACTGCACGATAACACCTTTTGGCTTTTCAACACGTACAATTTCTAGTACGTCTTCAAGCGTAATTGGCTCAAAGTATAAACGATCAGATGTGTCGTAATCGGTAGATACAGTTTCAGGGTTACAGTTAACCATGATGGTTTCGTAACCGTCGTCACGAAGTGCAAGCGCAGCATGTACACAACAGTAATCAAATTCAATACCTTGGCCGATACGGTTAGGACCGCCACCAATAACCATGATTTTATCTTTGTCTGTTGGATTTGCTTCACACTCTTCATCATACGATGAGTACATGTAAGCGGTGTCTGAACTAAATTCTGCAGCACACGTATCTACACGCTTGTACACTGGCACAATATTTAGCTGATGACGTTTTTTACGAATTTCAGCTTCTGACACGCCGGCAATTTCAGCAATACGCGGGTCGGCAAAGCCTTTACGCTTAAGCTTGCGTAAAAAATCTGCATTAAGGCCAGCCATTCCGCCTTCAGCGATTCTTGCCTCATCTTTTAAAATGTCTTCAATTTGAACCAAGAACCAGCGGTTAACTTTAGTCAGCTCGTAAACGTCTTCAACGCTCATACCGTGTCGCATTGCATCTGCAATATACCAAATACGCTCAGCGCCTGGCTCACGTAATTCACGGATGATTTTTTCTTTTGCCTTAGGGTCATCAAGTGCAACAATTGGGTTAAAACCCGTTGCGCCAACTTCGAGACCACGTAATGCTTTGTGTAATGACTCTTGTTGGTTACGACCAATTGCCATTACTTCGCCCACTGATTTCATTTGCGTGGTTAAACGGTCGTTAGCACCGGCAAATTTCTCAAAGTTAAAGCGAGGTATTTTAGTTACAACGTAATCAATTGAAGGCTCAAAAGAGGCTGGTGTTTTACCGCCAGTGATATCGTTTTGAAGTTCGTCAAGCGTGTAGCCTACTGCAAGCTTTGCTGCAATTTTAGCAATTGGGAAACCCGTTGCTTTAGAGGCTAGTGCCGATGAGCGCGATACACGTGGGTTCATCTCAATGATAACCATACGGCCATCTTTAGGGTTAATACCAAATTGTACGTTAGAGCCACCGGTTTCAACACCAATTTCACGCAGTACTGCCATAGAGGCATTACGCATAATTTGGTATTCTTTGTCGGTTAACGTTTGCGCTGGTGCAACAGTGATTGAATCACCTGTGTGCACGCCCATTGGGTCAAAGTTTTCAATAGTACAAACAATAATACAGTTGTCTTTTTTGTCACGAACAACTTCTGTTTCGTATTCTTTCCAACCAATCAGTGATTCATCAATTAGTAATTCGTTAGTAGGTGACAGGTCTAAACCACGCTCACAAATTTCTTCAAACTCTTCCATGTTGTAAGCAACACCGCCACCGGTGCCACCCATGGTGAAAGAAGGGCGAATGATACACGGTAAGCCTATGCGGCTCATTGTATCTTTAGCTTCTTCCATTGAGTGTGCTATCTCTGCACGAGGACACTCAAGACCAATATTTTTCATTGCAGTGTCAAAGCGTTCACGGTTTTCGGCTTTGTCTATTGCATCAGCTGTTGCGCCAATTAACTCTACGCCATGCTTAGCCAATACACCGTGCTTGTCTAAATCAAGTGCACAGTTTAATGCTGTTTGGCCGCCCATTGTAGGCAGGACTGCATCTGGCTTTTCTTTTTCAATAATTTTTTCTACTACTTCCCAGTGAATTGGTTCGATGTATGTTGCATCAGCCATTTCTGGGTCGGTCATAATCGTTGCTGGGTTTGAGTTAACAAGGATAACTCTATAGCCTTCTTCTCTAAGTGCTTTACACGCTTGTGCACCAGAGTAGTCAAATTCACAAGCTTGACCAATAACAATTGGGCCTGCGCCTAAGATAAGAATGCTTTTTATGTCGGTACGTTTTGGCATTATTACTCCAGTTAAATTAGTGTTTACGCGCTTGCATCAAATCGATGAAGTGGTCAAATAATGGGGCTGCATCATGCGGGCCTGGACTTGCCTCAGGGTGACCCTGAAAACTAAATGCTGGCTTATCTGTACGATGAATACCCTGAAGCGTACCGTCAAACAGTGATTTGTGTGTTGCACGAAGCGTGCTTGGTAGGCTTGATTCTTGGGCTGCAAAACCATGGTTTTGCGCTGTGATCATCACTACATCGCGGTCTAGATCTTTAACTGGGTGGTTACCACCATGATGGCCAAATTTCATTTTTTCTGTTTTAGCACCTGAAGCAAGCGCTAATAACTGGTGACCTAAACAAATACCAAAAATGGGTGTGTCGGTTTCTAAAAATGATTTTATCGCGTCAATTGCGTATGTACATGGCTCAGGATCGCCAGGGCCATTAGATAAGAAAATACCATCGGGGTTTAATGCGAGTACGTCAGCAGCACTAGTTTGTGCAGGTACTACGGTAAGTTTACAACCACGGTCAACAAGCATACGTAATATATTACGCTTAACACCGAAGTCATAGGCTACAACATGAAACTTTTCATCGGCGGTATCTAAGGTTTTAAACCCCTCGCCTAATGTCCAGCTTGATTCGCGCCACTCAAAATTTTCCTTGGTTGAGACAACTTTTGCTAAATCCATACCTTTTAAGCCTGGGAAGGCTTGCGCGGCTTGTAGCGCTTTTTGTTCGTCTAGTTCGTCACCAGCAATAATACAACCATTTTGAGCGCCTTTGTCGCGCAAAATACGTGTTAGCTTTCTGGTGTCGATGTCCGCAATACCTAAAATATTACGTTCTTTCAAGTAATCATCTAACGATTGCTCGTTACGAAAGTTACTTGCTAGCAGTGGCAAATCACGGATCACTAGGCCTTTAGCCCATATTTGATTCGCTTCTTCGTCTTCGCTGTTGGTACCCGTATTACCGATATGTGGGTACGTCAAAGTTACGATTTGTTCCGCGTACGAAGGGTCAGTCAAAATTTCTTGATAACCAGTCATAGACGTATTGAATACCACTTCACCGACTGACATGCCGTCAGCGCCGATTGCAGTACCGCGAAACACTGTGCCGTCTTCTAGGACTAACAGAGCGGATTTAGTCAAGTTAAACCTCCTAACAGTAAAAAACGGGAGTAAGCAAATTGCTTATCACCCCGCCAATACCCAGAGGGATCGTCAAAACCAGATTTTGTATGAGATTAAATTGTTTTACGCAGTCTTAAATGAGGCCGATATAACCGCTAAATCTTCAACATTTTTTCTTGCCTAAAACTCTTATCATTCCCACTGAACCCCTGATTTTACTAGCCACTTGGGTATAATTGGAAACACGCATTTAGTAATTTTTGGCAAATTGGCTGTATACTACATGATGTTGAGTTTTAGGTCTAACATTATTTGGTAAATCATAACAAATAAGTGCTTTTAGCTAAAATTAGACCCAAACACCCAAAATAGATACTAAACTACTTTAAATCGAGCACATCTTGCATGTCATAAAGTCCTACCGGTTTATTTTGCAACCAGCTTGCAGCTCTTATAGCGCCTAGTGCAAAGGTCATTCTCGAACTTGCTTTGTGCGTTAATTCAAGCCTTTCCCCCATTGTGGCAAAATATGCGGTATGTTCACCTACTATGTCACCTCCTCTTAGGACTGAATAACCAATTTCGTTTTGAGATTTTTCAGTTTCAATTTGGCTTCGATCGTATACAGCAACCTCTTCGTGGTTCCATCCTTTTGCATCTGCAATTGACTCACCAATTGCCAGAGCCGTGCCCGATGGCGCATCGATTTTATGACGGTGATGCGCTTCAAATATCTCAATATCTAAATCGTCACCGAACTTAGTGGCA
This sequence comes from Pseudoalteromonas sp. APM04, assembly GCF_022809815.1. Taxonomy (NCBI): domain Bacteria; kingdom Pseudomonadati; phylum Pseudomonadota; class Gammaproteobacteria; order Alteromonadales; family Pseudoalteromonadaceae; genus Pseudoalteromonas; species Pseudoalteromonas sp. APM04. The sequence goes on along the minus strand of NZ_CP094441.1, from coordinate 1,393,352 downwards.
GCCGTTTGAACTAAATTTAGTAACACATTTACACCAACACTGTAGTTACGAGCAAATACAATAGGTATATGTTTAGCAGCATTTTCTAATAATGCCATGTCATCGGCCGTTAAACCTGTTGTGCCAATAACTAAAGGGAGAGATTGTTCAACAGCACGCTTTAAGTGGCTACGCATACCGTCTGGCAGGGTGAAATCAATTAAAACATCAACACTTTCGAGCGTGTTTTCGTCGCTAAAACATACGCTCTTATCGGCAGCGCTATTTATTTGGTTTACATTAACTCCAATTAACGATGACCCACTGCGAACATAGGCGCCTGTTAGTTGTGTTTGCTCTTTTATTGTTGCGGCTTCCAATAAAGCTAAACCCATTCTGCCATTAGCACCAAAAACACCTATTCGAATCATCACTATGCCTTAATTTATTTTTGTTTAAACCGTAAACCGATCGTTTTGTATATATTGAGTGTATATACCGCTCAGTTAACATCAATCACTGAAAGTAACGTACTTAGTAGATTTTATCTAAAAGTCATGTAATAGTCAGTCAACCCTTTAATAAAAGAATAATAACAATACCAGTTTACTTTAGCCATCTATACATTTAAACTTCCCTTTCGCGTCGATTTGGTCTTTGGCTTGCGGGCGCTGCATTGTTCTACTATTTGTTAGCTTTTAACAACGTAGATAGACTTGCTAAATTCAGCTAAAAGAGGAATTTTTGGCTGTGGTAATTAATTGGTTCCGAGGATTATGATGCAGCCATCATTTAATAAAAACAAAGCAATACTTTCTTTACTACCCCTACTAACATTTGTAGCCCTATTTTTAGGTTCTGGTTTATACCTGCAATCGCAAGGGGTTGATTACGCTTTTTATCAACTCCCAGCACCGGTGGCAATATTACCCGCCATTATGCTTGCCTTTATACTTAATAAAGGCACTGTTAATCAATGTGTTGAAACCTTTATAAAAGGCGCTGGGCATAACAACATTATTACGATGTGTTTAATTTACCTGCTTGCTGGTGCTTTTTCTGCAGTGGCCAGTGCAACAGGGGGTGTTGACGCAGTAGTTAATGCGGGTTTATCACTGATACCGCCCGCTCTATTACTTCCTGGTTTATTTTTAATTGCCGCGGTTGTATCTACAGCCATGGGCACATCAATGGGCACTATTGGGGCGATTGGCCCAATTGCTTATGCGGTGTCGATCAAAACAGGCATAGACCCCGCTCTTATGGCAGGTACTATTGTGTCTGGCGCTATGTTTGGCGATAACTTATCAATTATTTCAGATACCACTATTGCGGCTACACGAACGCAAGGTTGTGAAATGAAAGATAAATTTAAAGAAAACCTTAAAATTGCAGTACCAGCCGCAATTTTAACAATCGCTTTATTGTTTTACCTTACGCCTGCAGCGCAAGTGGTCGAAACCCAAGATTACGATATTTGGTTAGTGCTACCTTATGCCTTTATTTTGGTTCTCGCCGTAGCAGGCCTAAATGTATTTGTTGTGTTATTTAGCGGTATTATATTTGCTGCATTAATGGGCTTTACCGGTAGCTACGAAGGGTCTAGCTTTGTTAAAGATATTTATCAAGGCTTTACCGATATGCAGGAAATATTTTTACTTTCTATGTTTATTGGTGGTCTTTCTGAATTTATTCGCATTAACGGTGGCCTTGATTACATTGCCCAAAAAATTCAAGCCATTACTAAAGTAATTGCTAAATGGCACCGTAAAGTAGCTGACCAACTTGGCATTGCAGCCCTAGTCATGACAAGTAACATTTGTATTGCTAATAATACCGTTTCAATTATTGTGGCGGGTCCTATTGCTAAAAAACTCGCTGACGATGGTGAAATTAGTGGCAAACGCTCTGCAAGCCTACTTGATATTTTTGCTTGTGTAACTCAGGGCTCTTTACCTTATGGAGCACAAGCACTTTTACTTGGCGCTACGTTTAAAATTAGCCCTTGGGAAGTCTCAACATCGTCTTATTATTGTTTCATTTTAGCATTTACCGCTATAGCAATAATTTGTTTGCGTCGTAATAAAGCTTAAAACCTTTGCCCCATTGTTGCAGCTTAAAAACAAGCTGCAACATATTACTCTACATATTAATCACTTTTGCTATAATGCGCGCTTTCGCGTGTCACTCAAGTTATAGTTAAATACAAATTATGAAATTAAATAAAATACTCTCCTTTTTTACCCTTACATCCATTGCTTTATCGTCTACTGCTTTTGCCGCTAATTGGAGCAGCACAGCATTACACATTAACAATGGCGACCAAAAAAACCCTTTTACTGAGCAGGAGTCAGATACCACGGTTTACTCAGTTCAACATGCATCGGGTTACGATTACGGCGACAACTTCTTTTTCATTGATTACAGTAAAGACGATAAAGCTGACGGCTATCAAGATAGCGATTTTTACGGCGAATGGTATTCAACTGTTAGCTTATCGGCGCTCAGCGGTGAAAAAATTGGCACCGGTGCGTTATTAGATGTTGGCCTTACTGGCGGTATAAATATTGCTGGCGATGCTAAAATGGTGAAATACCTGCCGGGTGTTAAATTAAGCTGGGATGTACCAGGCTTTAACTTCTTTCAAACAATAGTAACAGCCTATATTGACGACAGCGAAGGTGTTGCTAAAGGCGGCGCCCCCATAGAAACAAATAGTTGGATGTTTGATGTAGCTTTTGAATACCCTTTTACTATTGGCTCACAAAAGTTCAGCTTTAAAGGGCACGCAGAATACATTGCAGAACGTGAAGACGAATTTGGTAACGATGTAGAGGCATGGATACTCGCACAACCTATTTTAGTATGGGACATGGGTCATGCCTTTGAAATGAAAGAAAACACGTTGCTACTCGGCATGGAACTTCAATACTGGCATAACAAGCTAGGAACTGAAGTGACAGAGTCAGTTCCGCAAATACATGTAGAGTGGACCTTTTAAGCAATTACACTGCGTTAAAATCACATAAATTGGAGCCCTATTAAGCGCTCCTTTTTTTATGCCATAAAAGTATTTAATTGAATGGCTGTAAATACTTAGTTATTGTCGTATTTCTTTTAAGCCTCATGCTTTACCTTTGAAGGAATAATGAAATGATGTCAATTAAAGTGATGTGTTTTGCTGCCCTGTTAGCTTTCACTAATAATGCTTTAGCAAGTAGTGAAGTAAATACAGAGTCCCTATCTTACGATGCCCTTTTAAGCAGTTATCAATATGACTTTAAAGTAAATTACTTTAGCGTTGAATCACAAAAGCAGTCTTTAAAGATGGCGTATATTTACCTAAAGCCTACCAAAGAAAAGATGCCTACCGTGACACTCGTGCACGGCAAAAATTTTAATGCTGATTATTGGACGACTACAGCGCAGTACTTACAATCGCTTGGCTTTGGTGTATTAATCCCTGATCAAATTGGCTTTGGTAAATCATCTAAACCCACTAACTATCAATATTCGTTTGCATCGCTTGCCCACCATACACATGCGTTAATTGCCTACCTTAACTTAAAAAAAACAATTGTAGTTGGCCATTCTATGGGCGGCATGTTGGCAAGTCGCTTTGCTTTAATGTATCCCAATACAACAACTAAATTGGTTTTGCTTAACCCTATAGGGCTTGAAAACTACTTACATTATGTTGAATACAAAGACACCAACTTCTTTTATAAAAATGAGCTTGCTAAAACGCCCAAGGGCGTAAAAAAATATCAGCAAAAAAACTATTACGATGGTAAGTGGAACGCTACATATTCAGCATTAACGAACTTTATTACAGGGCAAATACAAGGGCCGGATAAAGCTCACATGGCGTGGGTTAATGCTAAAACATACGATATGATTTTCACTCAACCGGTTATTACTGAATTTAAAGACTTTGCCGTGCCAGTTGAGTTAATTATTGGTACCCGTGATAGAACAGGACCAGGCCGCAACTGGAAAAAAACCGGGATAGATTATGAGCTTGGTAGATATGATAAGTTAGGCAAAAATGCCGCATCGCTTATCCCCAATGCTAAATTATATGAACTCGATAATTTAGGCCACTTACCACATATAGAAGACTTTGAGCGCTTTAAAACTGTATTTAAAGAAGCACTCGCTGACAAGTAACACACATAACCGATAAAATAAAACCCCTGAAAGTATTTACACTCAGGGGTTTTATTTTATTAGCGCATCAACACTATACGCCACTGCTTTATACTGTTAAGAGCTCAACTAAAGTGAGCACTGTGGCCTTTTTCCTTGTGAGTTTGCAGTACTTTGCTCACTTAGTGCTTTTGTCATTTGCGACTGCAAATTATTAATACGACTCGTCGGTGCTGGGTGAGTAGACAAAAATTCAGGCGTTGCACCGCTTCCCGCTTTACTCATGTTTTCCCAAAGCGTAACCGACTCTTTTGGGTTAAAACCCGCTTTTGCCATTAAATCAAGACCAATGGTGTCGGCCTCAGATTCATGAGAACGGCTAAACGGTAAAACCACACCATATTGAGCGCCTAATCCGAGCCCTTGCATAATTTCATTACGGTACTGCACGTTACCCATTTCAAGCGCAACACTACCCAATTGCATTCCTGTACTTAACAACGAGCTTTGTGATACACGTTCATTAGAGTGTTCTGCAATTACGTGTCCTACTTCATGCCCTAAAACGGTGGCAACTTGATCTTGGTTAGTCGCTATTTTTAGTAATCCGGTATGAACACCAATATAACCGCCAGGCAAAGCAAATGCATTTGCTGAATCATCTTCAAATACCACCACTTCCCAGTTTTGAGATGCATACTCATTAGGTAAAACGGCAATTACTTTTTCAGCAATACAATTTACATATGTATTGGTTTTTGGATTTTTATTAATTGGCTGATTTTTTTTCATGTCAGCAAAGCTAGCTGTACCCATTTCGCTCATTTGCTGATCCGAATAAAGCGCTATTTGAGTACGCCCTGTTGGCGATGTTTTACACCCTGCTAAAACAGCCGTTGCTACTAGTGCCAATACCAATTTTTTCATTGTATTACCTTAAGTCATTTATACTGCAAGTAGGATAGCAAACACAGTGCCAGTTTAAAATCATTGGTTTAAGGTAAGTACTTTGCGGTGAAGTAAGTAACGTTCCGGCTAAAGTACGTTTATACATATACAATGCCCTGCTACACTATAGCCCTTGTTTTAGTTACCTTGAGTTTATGTATGGGCGCCTCGTCTACGTCTTTTAATACCCGTATTTTATTACCTTTATTAGCAAGTATTGTCGCTATTACACCCCTTGCAATTGATATGTATTTGCCCGCAATGTTGGTTATTGCGAACAATTTACAAACAAGTATGCCAAATGTACAAATATCGCTAAGTATTTATTTAGCAGGTTACTCATTGGGCATGTTATTTTTTGGCCCTATAGCGGATCAAATTGGCCGCCGAAAACTGGCTAAAATTGGTTTAACATTATTTGGTTTAACCTCTACTGCGTTAGCATTCACAACAGAAATTCATACTTTTTGGGCACTAAGGGCAATACAAGCGTTCACTGGTGCTGCTGCTACGGTGGTCGTGCCAGGAATTATAAGGCATATTTATCAGCAAAATACGGCAAAAGGTATGTCGTATGTATCGATGATCATGATGGTTGCACCATTAATAGCACCGTCTGTAGGCTCTTTTATTTTAGGGTTTTCTGTTTGGTCTACCATATTTTTAGTATTAGCAGCTTACAGCTTTATAATACTTGTGTTTGTGCAAATATATTTAATTGATATACCTATTCATACCAGTGAAAAAAAAGGGTTAGCCTTATTTTTTGACAGTTATAAAACTGTTTTGAGTAATACCGAAGCACGCGCCGATATTTTAAGCTCAATGTTTGTATCGTTTGGCTTTTTTTGCTTTTTAACCTCAGTGCCTTTTATCTATTTAGACTTATACAAAGTGTCGGAGCAACTGTTTGGGATATTATTTGCCTTTAATGTGATGGCATTAATGTTTGGTAACTTTTTAAATACACGAATTGTGCCGCGTATTGGTTCACGCAAAATGTTATATATTGGATTGGTATGTGGTTTTATTTCAGGATTGTGCCTTTTAACTTTTAGTATTTTACATTTATCGCTTTATTATATAGTGGCAGCAATTGCACCATTAATGATGAGTTTAGGGGTCACTGCCAGTAATGCAGATTCGTTAATACTCATGAAGTTTGAAAAAAACACCGGCACGGCTACTGCCGTTATTGGTACGCTTAGGTTTGGCAGCGGTGCCTTGGTAGGCCCCATTCTTGCTGTTATGCATGCTCAAAGCTCTGTGCCGTTTTCGAGCCTCATGTTTAGCGCGGTACTGCTGACTATATTAGTGCAAATAATTCATTATAAAAAAGACAAAAAAAATGCCTCAATTTGAGGCATTTTTAAAGTGTTAAACGGCTAAATTAAGCGTCAGCCGCTTTTGAAACCATAACCATTGCCGGGCGTAATAAACGTCCATTTAATGTGTAGCCTTTTTGCATAACAGCAAGCACAGTGTTTGGTGTTACATCGTTGCTTGGCTGAATTGACATAGCTTGATGGAACTCTGGGTTAAATTGCTCGCCTTGTGGGTTAACAATTTCAACACCGAATTTAGCAACAGCATCGTTAAAGCTTTTAACCGTCATATCAATACCTTCAAGCAACGGCTTTAACGTTTCGTTTTCTTTATCAGAAAACTCAATAGCGCGCTCAAGATTATCAATCACAGGAAGTAATTCGTTAGCAAACTTTTCAAGTGCAAATTTGTGTGCTTTTTCTACATCTTGTGCAGCACGACGGCGAATGTTGTCAACGTCGGCAGCGGCACGGATCACACCGTCTTTTTGATCTGCAATAGTTTGCTTAGCAGCTTCTAGCTCTGCGTAAAGCATCGCAATTTCAGCTTCAGGGCTTTGTTCTTCTGCATGTTGTTCAGCGGCATCAACGGCTGCTTCTACATCTGCTTGCATTTGTTCAATTTCTTCGTTTAGTTCTACTTCTTGCTCTGGGTTTTGTGTCTGCTCAGACATAAAATACATGCTCCAATTCTTTTCAATTGCGGTAATTATGGGGATTGAATAAAAAGATTCAAGAGTTCGATGACTCAATTAATTTAAATTCTTGGATTATTTGTTCTATTTGCGCTGATTTTGGGCAGATTATACAAAAGCGGCTTTGGTATTCTTGGTTTTGAAAGTAAGGAACGCTGATGGTTATTAGATCGTTACATTCACTAAACGGAAGTTTTTTACCGCTGATCACCGAAACACCATTTTTAAATGCCAGTGCATCTTCAACAAAATTTAGAAATGACACGCCTATATTTAGGCTTTGCTCACAATTTATTTTTTTATAGAGGTAGTTTTCACCCACAACAATACTATTATCTGAACCTAACTTTTGACTTAGCTGCCGTGTCCATTGAGTAAGTGAATCATGACAGTTTTTAGGCGCTGTGTTTGCCATTGCTTGCATTCTATACAAGCCTTCCATCAATGTTTGTTGACTAAATACTGTATTTAACCACGTTGCAAACTGGTAACGAACCGTATCTGAAGCATCATGTGGTTTATCAATGCAAATATTATGGCTTTGGCCTGCTCGATCTATCAATAAAATAAGCCAATCGGTAGAATCAAAATCAAGTACTTCAACCCTAAATACATGCTGTGAGCTCACTTGCGGTAAACCAACACAACAGCATACCTGATACTTTTGACTCAAGCCATGTGCCAATTCAACTAGCTGTGCCTGTTCTGGCTCCCAGTAACTAGCAATATCTGGTAATGGAAAAAACTCATCAAACCAATAATTAAACCCTTCATCTGTAGGTACTCGTCCAGCGGAAGTGTGGGGGGAATACAATAAACCTACTTTTTCAAGACGGGCCATTGCATTACGAACGGTTGCTGAACACACAGCCATGCTTTTTAGCTTGGCAATTTTTGTTGATGGAACGGGCAATCCCTCACCGTTACAGTACATGTTCATTACAGCTGAAAATATTTGCTGATCGCGTGGATTTAATTTCATGATATCTACATCTTGTTGCATGAAAGGTATATCGGGGCATTTGCTGCTATTTCAAGTCATTTCCCCCTTGTTGAACAATATAAAACAAATTTATTTTAAACTAAATTGAATCATACTCATTTAGGTAAGATCTGTATTTTCAAACACTTTGCTTTTGAGTTACTCTACCAATATCAAAACTTTTAGTGTGCAGATTATGAACTCACCTTTCAATACTATTGGCCTTATTGGCAAACCAAACCACCCAAAAGCGGCCGCCACTTTGCAGCGTTTGCATACATTTCTACTGGCACTTGGTTTTGAAGTGATTGTTGAAAAACGCACTGGTGGACAGTTAGTCGATGTACCCAAAGAAAACCTTGTTAAACTGGTTGACTTAGGAGAGCAAGCCGACCTTGCAATTGTGGTTGGCGGTGACGGAAATATGTTAGGAGCTGCGCGCGTGCTTGCTCGTTTTAACATTGCTGTAATTGGCGTTAACCGAGGTAATCTTGGTTTTTTAACCGACTTAAACCCTGAAGGTTTTGAAGCTAGCCTAGAGCATGTTTTAAGTGGTGAGTATATTGAAGAAAATCGCTTTTTATTGGAAGTAGAAGTTTATCGTCACAATGAACTAAAAAGTGCCAATTTAGCGGTAAACGAAGCCGTATTGCATGCAGATAAAGTGGCTCATATGATTGAGTTTGAGGCATTTATAAATAGCGACTTTGTATTCTCTCAGCGCTCCGATGGGCTAATTGTATCTACGCCAACAGGGTCAACTGCTTACTCACTTTCTGGTGGCGGTCCAATATTAACGCCTGAACTAAATGCAATATCTTTGGTGCCTATGTTTCCGCACACGTTATCAAGCAGGCCATTAGTGGTAGATGCCGATAACGAAGTGAGGCTAAAACTTAGTTTAGACAATACTGACAGCTTGCAAGTCAGCTGCGACAGCCACGTTGTGCTTGCCGTTTTACCCGGTGATGAAGTAGTCATTAAAAAAGCAGATAAAAAATTGCGGTTAATTCATCCAAAAAACTACTCTTACTACAACGTTTTACGTACAAAATTAAATTGGGGCAGTCGTTTATACTAATTTTATTGCTAAAGCGTTGTCTTTAGCGCAAAATGCAGTTTATAACAATAATACATCAATTTTTAGGAACAAATAGCAATGACATATGTCGTATTTTTTGCCTTGCTACTGTTAATTACACTTCTAGCAACCTACTTAAAAATAGAAAGCAATCGTCGCAAAGCAATTGAAGCTCAAAAAAAACAATTTAACGAACGAGTATCACAAGTTGGCAGCCGTCTAAAGTCAAAATTAAATGAACTAGTAGAGGCGAAAATTCTTCGCCCTAAATACGCACCTCGAATTCAAGCAATCGTTTCTAACTTTTTTGTAGTTCAAAAGCATACTGACGAGAATTTGCAAACCCTTGAAGATGTATCTGATCTATTAATCAATACTTTATCTAACGAACTGACTAAAGCGAACCAAATAGGCAGTGGCCAAAGCTTGGAAGAAAATATCCAGTATTTTGTGTCTGAGCTTCCACAACAAGGTATCTCGTATAACAAAACGTTTTACTCAGAGGCGTTACCAAACCTTATCGAATTAATTAAAACCAACGACTTGCTACAACCCCTTGATAATCAAGAAAATGAATACATCCCAGAAAATCAAGACCCGAACAACCAACTCAATCAACATGTTAATATTGCCTAAATAATAAAAAATTAATTTGCAAAAAAGCTAAACACTGTATAAATTACCAGTTAATTAACTGGATGGATAAACAGTATGTTAGTTGGTTTAGAAATTAAAAACTTTGCAATTGTAAGTAACTTAAGCACTGAATGGCATAACGGCATGACGGCGATCACGGGTGAAACCGGCGCGGGTAAATCGATTGCCATTGATGCACTTTCATTGTGTTTAGGCGAGCGCGCTGAAGCCTCTGCTGTAAGACCTTCTGCAGACAAAGCTGAAGTATGTGCCCAATTTGATATAAGTGCACTCCCGCTCGCTCAGGCTTTTTTAGAGCAACATTTTCTGACCAGTACTGATAATGATTGCTTACTTAGACGCGTTGTTTGCAAAAATGGTCGCAGTAAAAGCTATATTAATGGCAGCTCAGTAACTGCATCTCAGCTCAAAGAACTTGGCCAGTATTTAATTTCTATACATGGACAACACGCTCATCAACACCTTTTAAAAGCTGAACATCAATTACAACTACTTGATGCATATGCTGGCCATCAAGACTTGGTTGTAAAAGTAACTGAAAGTTATAAACAATTCGCCAACCTTCAAAAAGAATTTAAACAGCTTGAGCAACAGCAATTACAACAAGCCGCTCAAAAACAGCTACTAGAATACCAAGTGGCAGAACTTGACGAGTTTGCGTTACAAGACGGTGAGTTTGAACAAATTGAAGTCGAACATTACAAGCTAAGTAATAGCCAAACCATTTTAGAGTCATGTCAAAAAGAGCTGCAATACCTATATGAAGGTGAAGAACAAAGCGCGTGTTCTGTTTTACAGCACAGCGCACAACAATTTGCAGATTTAGCACAATATGATGAAAGCTTAGCAAGTGTGGCTGCAATGTTAGAAGAAGCTGCTGTTCAAGTAGAAGAAGCTAGCCGAGAAATTCGCAATTATACGGAACAAGTTGATTTAGACCCAGCCCGTTTAACAGAGATAGAAAATAGGTTAAGTGGCGCAATGGACTTAGCTCGTAAGCACCATATAAAACCGCAAGGATTAGTTGAATTTCATCAGTCAATTTCAAAAGAACTCGAGTCAATTAGTAATAATAGTTCGCGTTTGGAGCAACTTGACTCTGAAATAAACGATGCATTGCTTGACTACAAGCAAGCAAGTGAAGCGCTAAGTATTAGCCGCAGAAGTTATGCTAATACCTTAAACACCTTAATAAGCGAAAGTATGGCAAATTTATCCATGGAAAATGGTGTATTTGAAATATCGCTTACTGAAGATCCTGAGCGCGCCCCCAATCTTTTAGGGCATGATAGCGTTTCGTTTTTAGTATCGACCAACCCAGGGCAGCCCCTTCAGCCTTTGGCTAAGGTGGCGTCTGGTGGTGAGCTTTCGCGTATTAGCTTAGCCATTCAGGTTATTATTGCCCAAAAAGTAACAACACCAACATTGATATTTGATGAAGTAGACGTAGGTATTTCTGGACCTACAGCCTCTGCTGTTGGAAAGTTATTAAGGCAACTTGGTAAATCGACTCAGGTGATCTGTGTTACCCATTTGCCGCAGGTTGCAAGTAGTGCGCATCAGCAATTTTTTGTAGCAAAAGAAATTGCTAAAGGTGAAACCTTTACCAATATGCTGGCACTAACAAAAGATGGTAGAGTAGACGAAATAGCAAGGTTGCTTGGCGGCGACAATGTTAGTAAAACAGCAAAAGCAAACGCAAAAGAGTTAATAAAAAGCGCATGTGTAATTTAGGTTTAATTAATAACCAACTAGGGTTTCAATTTTCAGCAAGGCCTTTATATGATTACTAATACTGCTTTAATTCTTATTATTGTAAGCTGGCTACTGGTTTTAATTAGTATATTGTTAACTTTATTTAGCCGATACAAACACACACAATTCAAGAAACACTTAATGAGCTTTTTAAATGTAACGTTATTCGTTCAGCTGATTCTTAGTGTTTACAATTTAATGAGTTACCAGGATGGTAATTCGAATAATTTAATTTTTAGTTATACATGTGTTTTGCTCACCCAAATACTGTGTAATGTATTTTGTTGCATGAGTTTAAAAAGACGTATTGCTAAAGTTAAGTCAACACTTGATTCGTTCTCAATGGAATAATAAAACTACTCTGAGCAAGTCTTATTTTTACCTTGCTCTTTAGCTTTATAAAGCAATTCATCTGCGCGCTTGATATCAATGTCTATAGAATCGCTTTCATGGGATTGAACAACCCCCATACTAATCGTTAAGCTTAAGCTCGCAAAAGATGTATTAACAGGAAATTGTTTTAGCGCGGCATGTATTTTATTTGAGATTTCTACGCCCTTTGCGTTAAATACATTAGGAATTGCAATCAAAAACTCCTCCCCGCCCCAGCGTGATGCAACGGCATTATTAGGAATATGTTGCTTTAAAATATTAGCTAAGTGTATGAGCGCTTCATCACCAAAACTATGCCCGTACTCGTCGTTAACTTTTTTAAAATTGTCTACATCGCACAAAATAAGTACAAACGGTGTTTGCTCCTTCGTGAGCGCTAATTTAAATTCACTAAGCTTATTCATTGTAAAGCGTCTGTTTGGTAACCCCGTTAAAGGGTCAATAGTCGCCAACAGTTCATTTTTTTTACTCAGTGCTAATATTTTTTGATTGTATTTTTCCCTTGAGTTTTCATAAAAGCCACTCAACATTGCGACAATAATAAATGAAAATATAACTCGATAGGGAAATTGATCAGGTTGGTAGTTATAAATACTAAAGGTATGCGCGCAATAAAAAGCTAATATAACCGCTAATAAAAACAAAACAATATCAACGATACCGCGCTTTAAGCCTCTAATTGAAAATGTGACTGGCGAAACTATGAATATCCAAATCGGACCAGTTCCCTGCGCGCCTCCAGTTAAAACAAGGTAAATCATCAATGCATAAAGGTTATAAAGGATAGCACTAGCTGACTTTTCAAGGTTTTTATAAACACTAAGCGCCCATGCGTAAACTAGCGAAGAACATATTAAGGTAAAAAATAAAAAATAATCGCTGTTGGTCAATGCAATGCAGCCCATCACCAAGGTTGCTATAAAGCCTATTGATGAGAAAAATCTAACTATTAGTTTTCTTTCTGGATTATTTGAATGTTCATGCATAATAAGCGCTATTTTTCTTATATTATTGAGTTAATTTTCAGCAAAGTTATCACCAATTTTTCTGAGTAACACTCAATACTCCCCTTTTTCAGCAGTTAAATCAAGATTAAAGTATTACTGATGTAAAATTAATACTAGTACCTTTTTTAACAAATTATAAGTTTATGAATCTTAAAACTATTCATGAGTGTAGCTTGGTAATACGACCAAATTATCATCTAAAATAAAATGGTTAAAAATAAATGGTACCTAATTCGTTTCAAGCACAAAAAAGCAAGCCACTTGGCTTGCTTTTAAATTGTCGATTTCTGAAAATATTAAATTAAACTTTTAAATAATCCATAATACCTTCAGCTGCGTTACGGCCTTCAAAAATAGCGGTTACTACTAAATCCGAACCACGCACTATATCGCCACCAGCAAATATTTTAGGGTTAGTTGTTTGATGTGTAAATTCACCTTGCTCTGGTGCGTTAATACCGCCCCAGTGGTTTATTTCTACGTCATACTTTTCTAACCAGTCCATTTTGTGTGGCTTGAAACCAAACGCCATAATTACTTGTGTTGCTTCAATAACATGCTCTGAACCGGCGACCTCTTCTGCGCGGCTACGACCATTCGCATCTGGCTCACCCAGCTTAGTTCTAACCATTTTTACGCCTGCAACATGGCCGTTAGCGTCTAGCACAATGCCTTTAGGTTGAACGTTATATGTAAATATAACCCCTTCTTCTTTGGCATTTTTTACTTCACGCTTAGAGCCTGGCATATTTTCTTCATCACGGCGGTACGCACACGTTACTTTTGCAGCACCCTGTCGTATAGACGTTCTTACACAGTCCATCGCAGTATCACCACCTCCTAATACAACGACCTTCTGATTCGCCATGTCAATATAAGCTTGATTCGCTTCATCATAACCCATAACTCGGTTAGTGTTACCGATTAAAAACGGCAGCGCATCGTGAACACCCGGCGCATCTTCATTTTCAAGCCCTGCACGCATGCTCTGATACGTACCCACGCCTAAAAATACAGCATCATAGTCGGCTAAAATATCATCCATAGTGATATCTACACCTACTTCAACATTCAGCTTAAATTCTACGCCCATTTCAGTGAAAATCTCACGGCGCTTTTGCATCACTTCTTTCTCTAGTTTGAAAGAAGGAATACCAAATGTGAGTAATCCACCAATTTCTGGGTGACGGTCAAACACAACAGGCTTAACACCATTTCGAACTAAAATGTCCGCACAACCTAAGCCCGCGGGCCCTGCACCAATGATAGCTACTTTTTTGTCAGTCCATGTTACGTAAGACATGTCTGGCTTCCAGCCCATTTTAAACGCGGTATCGGTAATATATTTTTCAATGTTACCTATCGTTACTGCGCCAAACTCTTCATCGAGCGTACATGAGCCTTCACACAACCGGTCTTGAGGACAAACACGGCCACATACTTCAGGCAAACTGTTTGTTCGATGAGAAAGCTCCGCAGCTTCTAATATACGCCCTGTGCGAATTAGTTTAAGCCACTGTGGAATGTAATTATGTACCGGACATTTCCATTCACAGTATGGGTTACCACAATCCAAGCAACGATCAGCTTGAGAGTTAACCTGATTTTCTGAAAAGGGTTCGTAAATTTCTACAAATGATTTTTTACGTGACGAAATTGGCTTTTTGCGTGGATCTACACGCTGCACGTCTATAAATTGATATACATTTTCGCTCATACTGCCCCCTTATTGCGCCTGAACACGTAGTTCGGCACTACTACGGGCGCGGTGCCCGAGTAAACTTTTTACGTCACTTGATTTAGGTTTTACTAATTTAAACATAGGTAAGTAGAGCTCAAAATTAGCTAAAATACTTTCTGCTCTGCATGAGCCTGTTAGCTCTAAATGCTCAGCAATTAATCCACGTAGGTGCTCTTGGTGTGACGTTAACGCTTCTAATGTCACAACTTCGACAAGCTCTGGGTTTATGCGTTTCTCAAAGTCGTTTCGCTCATCTAAAACATAGGCAAAACCACCGGTCATACCCGCCCCAAAGTTAACACCTACATTACCAAGCACACACACAACACCACCGGTCATGTATTCACAGCCATTATCGCCAACGCCTTCAACAACTGCTTGCACGCCTGAATTTCGAACTGCGAAGCGCTCACCTGCGCACCCTGCAGCAAACAATTTACCGCCCGTTGCACCGTATAAACAGGTATTACCAATAATCGTTGCTTTATGACTTTCAAATGATGAACCCACTGGCGGACGAATAACTAGCTTACCACCAGCCATGCCTTTACCAACGTAGTCATTAGCGTCACCAACGAGGGTCATTTCAAGCCCACCTGCGTTCCAAACACCAAACGATTGACCAGCCGTGCCATGGAGCTCGATTGCTACCGGGTCAGCCGCCATACCCTGATTTCCGTGTTTATCAGCAATGTAGCCTGATAGCATTGCACCAACTGAACGGTCTGTATTACAAATTCGGCTAACAAGTGAAATACCACTTGAAGTATCAATCGCTTCTTGCGCTTTTCCTAATAGGCTTTCGTTAAGCTCGCCTAAATAATGTGAGCTATTTGGCGCGCTACAAAATAACGTTTCGCCTGTTGGATTGTTTGGCTGCGCAATAACAGAAGATAAATCTATCTTTTTCTGTTTGGCTGTTTTGCCCTCAATTGCTTCAAGTAAATCAAGACGACCAATTAGGTCTGTTAAGTTTGCAACACCTAAGCTTGCCATGATTTCACGCGCTTCTTGTGCAATAAACTTAAAGTAGTTCATCGCCATTTCAGGTAAGCCATGGTAATGCTTTTGACGAAGTGTTTCGTCTTGGGTTGCAACACCGGTTGCACAGTTATTTAAATGACAAATACGTAAGTATTTACACCCTAATGCCACCATAGGGCCCGTACCAAAACCAAAGCTTTCAGCACCTAAAATAGCGGCTTTAATAATATCTAAACCTGTTTTTAAACCACCATCTGTTTGCAAACGAATGCGGTGGCGAAGACCATTTTCTACAAGGGCTTGTTGTGTTTCAGCTAAGCCTAATTCCCATGGGCTGCCTGCATACTTTACAGATGTAAGCGGACTTGCGCCTGTGCCGCCGTCGTAGCCAGATATAGTAATTAAATCAGCATATGCTTTAGCTACACCCGTTGCTATCGTGCCAACACCCGGTTCCGACACTAGTTTTACTGATACAAGTGCTTTTGGATTTACTTGCTTTAAATCGAAAATTAGCTGAGCAAGATCCTCAATAGAATAAATATCATGATGTGGTGGCGGTGAAATTAACGTCACGCCAGGTACCGAATAGCGAAGCTTAGCAATGTAAGGTGTTACTTTTTCACCCGGAAGTTGCCCGCCTTCACCTGGTTTTGCACCCTGCGCTACTTTAATTTGAATTACATCTGCGCTACGTAAATAATGCGGTGTAACACCAAATCGACCTGAGGCAACTTGCTTAATACGTGAGTTTTTCTCTGTGCCGTAACGAAGTTTATCTTCACCACCTTCACCTGAATTTGAACAACCACCTAGGCGATTCATTGCAATTGCGAGTGCTTCATGTGCCTCTGGCGATAAAGCACCAATACTCATCGCAGCTGAGTCAAAGCGTTTGTAAAGCGCTTCTGCAGGCTCTACATCATCAATACTAATTCCATTTTCTGGTAATTTAAGAGCCAGCATATCGCGTAATGTTGAAATAGGGCGATTGTTAACAAGCTTTGCATACTCGTTGTAATCTCTGTATTCACCAGAGCGAACTGCTACCTGCAGTGTTTGGATCACATCTGGGTTGTATGCATGGTATTCACCACCATGTACGTATTTAAATAAACCACCATGGCTAAGTAACTTACGCTTACTTAAAGCAAGCTTGTGTAAGCTTTGTTGATCGTCATCAAAGTCTGTAAAACATGCGCCTTTAATGCGGCTAGCCACACCTTTAAAACACATATCAACAACAGCATCTGATAAACCCACCGCCTCAAATAACATTGAGCAGCGGTAAGAAGCGACTGTACTAATGCCCATTTTAGACATTATTTTGTATAAGCCTTTGTTTACTGCTTTACGATAAGCAAGGGTTACCTCGCAGTAAGATTTATCGATGATTTTACTGTCACTCATCGCAACTAACGACTCATACGCTAGGTATGGGTAAATAGCTGTTGCGCCAAAACCAAGTAACACTGCAAATTGATGAGGGTCTCTTACGCTACCCGTTTCAATAATGATGTTTGATTCACAGCGTAAATTGTTATCAACCAAACACTTTTGCACTGCACCTACAGCCATAGCCGCAGGGATAGGTAGGTTTACATCGTCAAAATTACGATCAGTTAAAATAAGCATGATAGAGCCAGCAGCTGCTTTCTCTTTTGCTTTATCGCAAATGCGTTTAACTGCGTTTTCTAAGCCTTCTTCAACAGTGTAAGTAATATCAATTTTACAATAGCTGTAATGCGCTTCATCTGCATTTAGTAGCTGCTGCATGTCTGCATACATTAAAATAGGTGTATCGAACTGTAAGCGCTTAGCGTGCCCTGTTGTTTCATTAAACACATTTTGTTCGCTACCAATACACGTAGCCAAAGACATAACATGGTTTTCGCGAAGAGGATCAATTGGCGGGTTAGTGACTTGTGCAAACTTTTGACGGAAATAATCGTATAGTGAACGATGCCCTTCGCTTAACACAGCAAACGGAGTGTCATCACCCATTGAGCCAGTCGCTTCTTGCCCGTTTTCACCCATTACACGAATAACGCTATCCAACTCTTCATTGGTATAACCAAACATTTTTTGATATTTAGCTAACGTTTCATCGTCAAATGAACGATTGCCTGCATCTTGCTCTTTTAATTCTTCAAAGGGAGTCAAGCGCTTAACATTTTCTTCAAGCCACGACTTATAAGGATGGCGAGATTTTAAATCTTGGTCGATTTCGTCTGAGTGCCAAATTTTCCCCAATTTGGTATCAATTACTAAAAGCTCACCCGGACCCACTCGGCCTTTTTCAACTACTTCATCGGCGGTGTAATCCCAAATGCCCACTTCAGAAGCAAGAGTAATAAAACCATCTTGTGTAATTACATAACGCGCAGGACGAAGACCATTTCGGTCTAAGTTACAGGCTGCAAAGCGGCCATCTGACATAACAATCCCCGCAGGACCGTCCCATGGCTCCATGTGCATAGAGTTAAAGTCATAAAATGCACGTAAATCGTCATCCATAGCACGGTTTTTTTGCCATGCAGGCGGCACAAGCATGCGCATTGCACGGAATAAATCCATGCCACCGGCTAAAAATAGCTCTAGCATGTTATCGAGGCTTGACGAATCTGAGCCTGTTTCATTAACAAACGGCGCTGCGCTTTGTAAATCTGGAATAAGTGGAGACGAAAATTTATACGAGCGAGCACGAGCCCACTGACGGTTACCCTCAATGGTGTTAATTTCACCATTATGCGCTAAATAACGGAAAGGCTGAGCAAGTGGCCAACGAGGCTGTGTGTTTGTTGAAAAGCGCTGATGGAAAACACAAATTGCGCTGGTCATACGAATGTCAGCTAAGTCTAAATAAAAATTAGGCAAATCTGCAGGCATCATAAGGCCTTTATAGATAGTCACTAATCCAGATAAACTTGCAATGTAAAATGATTCATCGTCTGCTAAACGTTTTTCAGCACGACGGCGCGCTACGTATAAGCGACGTTCTAAATCTTTTGAACGCCAACCTTCAGGTGCGCTTACAAAAATTTGCTCAAAGCCCGGTAATTGCTGCACAGCAATTGGACCTAGCATTGATGGGTCGGTAGGCACTTCGCGCCAGCCTAAAATATTTAGCGTTTCTTTTTCTAATTCTTCGCTAAGAATTTCCTTTGCAGCTTGTGCTAAAACAGGATCTGAATTTAAAAAGATCATGCCTACTGCATAGTTTTTACCAAGGTGCCAGTTATGCTCACTTGCAATAGCACGGAAAAAACTATCTGGTTTTTGCAAAAGCAAACCACAGCCATCGCCTGTTTTACCATCAGCAGAAATACCGCCACGGTGTTGCATACGATCCAACCCAGTAATAGCAGTACGAATAAGCCGGTGACTAGCCTGACCATTAACTTGGGCAATTAAGCCAAAGCCACAATTTTCTTTCTCTAATTTCGAGTCGTATAACATAGACCCCTCCCCTTGCTTCACTGTTAGCGTTAATGAACTGCTCGACGATTTGCTAACAGCCGGTCAAAACTAGCCTCTATATCAAATAGAGTCAACAGTAATTTGAATACATATTCACATTCTTGAATATTTCTCACTTCATAGCAAGATTTCTTTTTTATCATTTTTATTAACATTTAGCGGTGTTTTCATCGTTATTTTTTCATGACACTGGTGTCAAGTTTAACATTTTGTAAAAATAGCTCTAAATCAAAACACAGTTTACGTAAACGTAAACCTAAATATTAGTGAATAAATATTCAATTATAGGAATTTATAAAATGTGGGGATTATGCAAATAATATTACCCCTTTTCATTAACGAATTATAAAAGGGATAAATACAGGTAGAATTATGTTCCTTATTCTTCATTCAGCTTAAAAACTGTAATTTAACCACTCATTACTTTGATTAATTATTCGTAAATAGAAAAATAAAACCAGTCAAAGCTTAAATGTCACCCCGCTATTTAATCGCCTGAGTAGCTTAGCTTTAAAATACACTTACACTTTGAGTTCACTGTAGTTGCGACGTTATTGGTTTTCTTGTACCCGCAACGCAGTATTTACTCTTTATATATTGCTTTTTATGTGTCCGAAGCGGACACATAAAGTGTCCGCGGACATATTACTTTAATAAATAAATTATTAAGTATATTAATATCAATAGGTTAAATTTTGGCATGCTAATCGTATAGTGTAATTTAGTAATTATTATTTGGAAGAATTATGTTCACTTTAAGCTTATTTTTACTCTCGCCACTAGCCGCCATTTTTGCAGCACTACTTTATGTCATGTTTGAAAAAAATATAAATTCATTTAGTTAGGGTTGAATAATGATTAAAGATACCAGTGCTCAAGACATACAAGTTAAAACACTCGCAAACCATAAAAAACGTTTTCTTTTAATTATCGCTGTGTTGTTACTTATTATTGCTGCTACTTATGGAGTTATGTCAGGCTCGGATGCAACTAAATCATTTAGCCAAGAAAAGGTGCAAATAGCAAAAGTAGAAATTAAAACGCTTGTTCGCGATGTAGCCGCAAGTGGAAAAATTGTTGCCGCCAATGCGCCACATATCTACAGCCCAGAGAGAGGCTTTGTAAGCTTGCACGTTAAAGCTGGCGATACAGTTACCAAAGGCGACGAGCTTGCTGTTCTTCATAGCCCTGAACTTACCAATGAATTAAAACAACAACAATCCGTATTACAACGCTTAGAGGGTGAACTTAAAAGGCAACACCTACAATCAAGAAGAGACACTTTAACCCTTACAAAAACACTCGATATGGCAAGTGTAGAATTAAACGCAGCACAAAGAGAAGATCGTCGCGCAAAACTATCAATTAAAAAGCATTTAATAAGCCAAATAGACCTTGAAAAAGCAATAGACGACTTATCACGTGCTCAGCTTACCTATAAACACGCACAGCAAGAGGTGGCACTTGCTAAAGATACACTCGCATTTGAATTGCAAGCTGCTAAAAGTGATGTAGAGCGTCAGCAGCTGATCGTTGATGAATTACATAGAAAAGTAAATGAGCTGTCAATTCGGGCCACAGTGACAGGCATTGTTGGTAATCTGCTTGTGCAACAAAAAGCAGCCGTCACGCAAAGTCAGCCTCTGATGACACTCGTTGATTTAAGTCATTTTGAAGCACAGTTGCAGGTGCCAGAAAGTTACGCAAACGAACTCGGGTTAGGTATGGACGTAGAGCTTAAATTAGGGAACGAAACAATAATGGGGGTGCTATCGGCTATATCACCCGAAGTTAATAATCGCGAAGTAACCACACGTGTTCGCTTTACAAGCAACAGCAATAACATTCGCCAAAATCAACGTTTAACCGCGCGTATTTTACTCGACAATCGCCAAAATGTGCTGCAGGTAAAGCGAGGCGCTTTTATGCAACAAGGCGGCATTGTTGCATATAAAATAGACGGTAATTTTGCAAGACGTATACCTATATCCGTAGGTGCCACCAGCATTAACGCGGTAGAAATTTTAAGCGGCTTAAATGAAAACGACGAAATAATAATTTCTAGCTACAACCAATTTAACCAAGCAGACACGCTTTTATTAAATTAGAAGCGCTCTCAACCAGCGCCAATTTAAGGAAAAACCATGTTACAAATGAAAAACATAAGTAAAGTATACCAAACTGAAATGGTTCAAACTCACGCATTAAGAGACTTTAATTTAAATGTAAATGAAGGCGAATTTATAGCTGTCACAGGCCCTAGCGGCTCTGGGAAAACTACTTTTTTAAATATTGCCGGAATGTTAGAACCCTTTAGTGAAGGTGATTATATTTTAGATGGTGTAAACGTGGGTAGCCTAAACGACAACCAACGTGCCGATTGCCGAAATCAAAAAATTGGTTTTATCTTTCAAGGTTTTAATTTAATACCAGATTTAAACCTCTATGAAAATATTGAAGTACCTCTTCGTTATAGAGGTATTAAAGCAAAAGAACGTAAACGTAGAATAGAGCAATGTTTAGAACAAGTAGGCTTAGCCTCCCGCGCTAAGCATTTACCTCTACAACTTTCTGGCGGCCAGCAACAACGCGTCGCTATAGCCCGCGCACTTGCCGGCGAACCACGTTTTTTACTTGCCGATGAGCCCACCGGTAACTTAGACAGCCTAATGGCTCGCCAAGTGATGGAATTACTTGAGCAAATAAATCGCGATGGCGCCACAATTATAATGGTGACACATGACAGCGAATTAGCCCGCCGTGCACCGCGCAACATTCAAGTAGTTGATGGACAACTTGCTGACTTTACTTTGTACCAAGGTACACAGCCAATAAAAGTCGCACAAGGAGTATAATTCATGCTGGTTCATTATATTGATCTGAGTTGGCGTAGCTTTAAGCGCACACCACTCGTAAGCTTTTTAATGGTACTTGCCATAGCAATTGGTATAGGCATCACCATGACTAGTCTGAGTGTGTATCACATGATGTCGGCCGATCCAATCCCGGACAAGAGCAGTCAGCTTTTTAGTGTGCAATTACAGATAATGGATGATGGAAGCACATGGTGGACGTCAGATAACCAGCCTCTTCAACTAACTTATCAAGATGCTGCAAATCTTTATCAATCCCAAGTAGGTGCTCAACGTTTAAAAATGGTACGAAGTGGCTTTTCTGTTTACATAGACTCTGACAAAGTAAAACCGTTTAGTCAAAGTGCAAGACTTACCACTCCTGAATTTTTTAATATGTTTGACCTCGAATTTTTACATGGTAGCAAGTGGTCACAGCAACAAGAAGACAATGCAGCGCCCGTTGTTGTCATTAGCGAGGAGTTAAACAATAAGTTATTTGCTGGCAAAAATTCAGTGGGTCAGGTTATTTACCTTGACGATGCTAGTTACGAAGTGATTGGCGTTACAAAAAATTGGCCACTAACCATCAAATATTACGACTTAAACAATGGTGCATTTAACCAACCCGAACAACTTTTTATGCCATTTAGCCTTCTTGAAGCAAAGCAACTTGGTAATTGGGGAAATACTAATGGTTGGAAGCATGAAGATGTTCGAAGTTTTACTGCCAAATTACAGTCAGAAATGGTTTGGATTCAATTCTGGGTTGAATTAACGACCGAGCAACAAAAAAATGATTACGAGAATTACTTACTAGCTTATATGCAAGAGCAGCAAAAGCTCGGTCGATTTAATCGTAAAGAGCTCGCTTTTGGGCTTCGAGATGTTAATCAATGGATGGCTTACAATAATGTGGTTAGTGAAGATAACAAAATTTTAGTGGCTCTAAGTTTTATGTTTTTGGCTGTGTGTTTGGCTAATATACTTGGCTTATTACTTGCCAAATTTTTACGTCGAGCGCCAGAGGTTGGAGTACGTCGTGCTCTTGGTGCTAATAAACGGCAGATTTTTATGCAACATATCATTGAAGTCGCTATGTTAGGGCTTTTGGGCGGGCTACTTGGGATTGTATTTGCGCAGTTTGGTCTATTAGGTGTTCGTCAGAGCTACAGTTATTACGAAAGCTTAGCGACTATGGATTTAAGTATGTTACTAAGCGCCCCACTTATTGCAATCAGTACTTGTGTAATTGCCGGGCTTTATCCTGCTTGGCTGGTGTGTAAAACCAACCCTGCCATTTATCTAAAAAGCCAATAGGGACGAACACAATGATATTAGAAATTAAACCTATTTTTCATGCGCTGTGTCGATCTAAGGTGGGTGCAATTTTGCTACTTATACAAATAGCAATTACCACTGCAATTGTTAGTAACGCAGCATTTATAATTCAAGACAGAGTAACCTACCTTAACCAAGAAACAGGCTACCCGGAAGATGAAATACTTGCTTTTCATGTTATGCATTTTGGTAAAGATGTTCAAAGCCATCAGCAATTTGAACTTGATGAAGCCATGCTTCGAGCTTTACCCGGCGTTAAAGACGCCATATATATTAACAACATACCGTTATCAGGTAGTGGCAGCTCATCTGACTTCAGTATTAACTCTGCACCAGAGCCAGGGCTTTCAGCAAGAACGGCTTACTTTTTTACGGATGACCATGCAATTAATACACTTGGCGTTGAGCTTGTTGCAGGACGAAATTTTACTCAAGATGAAATCGTTGTCACTAACGATAATGATCAACGAGCCAATGTGACAATTGTCACTCAAGCATTACTCAATGAGCTTTTTCCTGATGAAGAGGGCTTAGGAAAAACGATTTTTCTTGGTGATATTCCACTGAAAGTTGTTGGTGTAATTAAGCATGCAAAAGGGCCTTGGTTAAAAGACAGCCGCCCAAATAATATCGCATTAATTCCTTACATTAATCCCAATATATCTGGCAACTTTTTAGTTCGCACTGCGTCCAACGAGCGTGCAGACATAGCTAAACAGATTGAAGACGCTATGCTTAAAAATTATAACAAGCGTGTGATTATTCGAATTCGTGGTTTAGATCAAGACAAAGCGCAGTATATGGCTGAAGACACATTGATGATGCGTATGTTAGTTGTGCTTATTACTATACTTTTACTTGTCACCGCTTTAGGGATCTTTGGCTTAACCTTATTCAATATAAGTAAGCGCACCAAACAAATTGGAACCCGTCGCGCTTTGGGCGCTCGTAAATCTTCAATCATCAAGTACTTTTTAGTTGAAAATGCATTGATTTGCACTGCTGGGTTAGTTTTAGGCGTCATTGCGGCCCTCATACTTGGGCAATTGCTAATGCAACACTTTTCAATAGCTGTATTACCCTTAGGCTATGTCGCAGCAACTGCCGTTATGGTTTTTATAATGAGCCTTCTAGCTGTATTTGGCCCTGCTAAGCGTGCAGCAAATATTTCGCCGAGTATCGCAACCCGAACCATATAGCGCTGCTCCCAACCTATGCTACACTGGCAAAATACGGTGTAGCATTTTCTAAATAATAATAAACAGCGATTAAATTCACATGGAAAAAATACTTATCGTTGATGATAACCCGGCTGTTTTAGAGGCATTATCATTACTACTGGAAATACATAACTTTAATGTAGTTACCGCAACAACGCCCTTTGAAGCGATTCAAATTGTGCAGTACCAACGCATCTCTCTCGTTATTCAAGATATGAATTTTACCAGCGATACCACCTCAGGTGAAGAAGGTAAAACTTTGTTTTATGCGCTGCGTGAAGAGAACCCACACCTCCCTATTATACTAATAACCGCTTGGACTGAATTGTCAACGGCTATTGAACTCGTTAAAGCAGGTGCAGCCGATTACCTTCCAAAACCATGGGACGACCATAAGCTTCTTACGTGTATTACTAACTTAATAGAGCTAGGGCGCACTAAGCAACTTGTGGCCACGCACAACCGCCAACAAAAAGAGCGAGAGGATAAATATAACACTGCTAACTTAGCAGGCCTTATTTTTAAAAGTACCGCAATGGAGCGATTGGTCACGATGGCATTGCAAGTGGCTAAATCTGATATCTCTGCACTCATAACAGGCCCTAATGGCAGTGGTAAAGAGTGTATTGCCACTATTATTCAAAAAAACTCTTCACTAATAAATCAGCCTTTCATAAAGGTCAATGCAGGCGCCCTTCCCCAAGAGCTTTTGGAAGCTGAATTGTTTGGTGCTGAAGCAGGTGCTTATACTGGTATAAGCAAGCAACGTATAGGTCGTTTTGAGGCAGCTGATGGTGGAACATTATTTTTAGATGAAATTGGCAACTTGCCACTTTCTGGGCAAATGAAGTTGCTAAGAGTGTTGCAAACAGGTGAATTTGAACGGTTAGGGTCCACACAAACGCGCAAAGTAACTGTACGTGTTATATCAGCCACAAACGAAAATTTATTACAAGCAATAACCGAAGGGCGTTTTAGAGAAGATTTGTACTATCGCCTTAACGTTATTGAGTTAAACGTACCTGCGCTTTGTGAACGCGTTGATGATATTGCGCCACTCATTAATCACTTTTTACCACATAGAGAGCTAAGTATTGATGCAGAGCAAGCCCTTAATCGATACCAATGGCCAGGTAATGTAAGAGAACTTGAAAACGCCTGTAAACGTGTTGGTGTAATCAAGCCTAATGGTTTGCTTAGTGCTGAAGATTTTGACCTAACCCCGTAGTCGCCAATAAAAAATAACGACGTAAAAAAAGAACCAACAAAATTCGAAATTGAACAATCAATACGCGCTAATCAGGGGGTTATAGCCAAAGTAGCACGAGAATTTGGTTTAAGCCGTCAAGCACTCTATAGGCGCTTACAAAAAATGGGTATTGATTACTAATGTTTAATTTTATTAGTGGCTTATCGTTAACTCAAAAAATAATGGCTATATGTGTTTTATGCAGCGTTTTGCCTGTTGTTAGCATTACAATAATTGCACAACATCCGCTGTATTACTCTGTGTTGTTGGTCATAGCAGCTATGCTAATAAGCATCTTGCTAGCTAGAGCCTTAACAAAGCCTATTAAGCTAGGGTTGCAATCGCTAGAAACTGGCTTACTTAATTTTAAAGATGGTGAGCTTTCTAGTTTATTAGCCTATAAAAACAACGATGAGTTAGGAAAGCTATGTCTGCTTTATAATCAAACGGCAAAACAACTTCGTCAAGAAAAACAGTGGATTTATCAACGAGAGTTAATGTTAGATAAAGTATTACAAAGCTCTCCCCAAGCACTTTTACTTGTTAACGATAATAAAATTGTTGTATTTAGTAACTTAGTCAGCCGCACTTTATTTAATAGCAAAACACAACTAGAAGGCACGCAACTTCACGAATTATTGTCTGATGCACCTATTCAACTTACTAATGCTATTGAGCAAGGCGTGGATGGCTTGTTTAATATTGAAATAGATAGTCACGATTCTCAAACTTGGCATTTATCGACTGGCGAATTTTTGCTTAATAATCAAAAACATCACTTGTACATATTTAAACAACTTACCCGTGAACTCAGCCGCCAAGAAGTAGCAGTATGGAAAAAAGTTATTCGAATAATAAGCCACGAGCTCAATAACTCTCTTGGCCCTATGTCATCAATGCTGCACAGCGCTCAGCTTTTAGCTAGCCGCGTAGATGAGCCTCGTCTTGCACGAGTGTTTTCAACAATCGATGAAAGAATAAGCCACTTGGCTGAGTTTGTTCAAGGCTATGGCAAATTTGCGAAGCTCCCTACACCACAAAAGTCAGCGATAAATTGGCAAAACACATTAAATGATCTGAATAGACAATGGCAGTTTAGCTACACAGTAAGCAGCACCCAAAGCATATTACATGCAGATCAGGCACAACTTGAGCAGTTGCTTATCAACTTACTCAAAAATGCACACGAGTCAGGCTCAAATCCGTCTAAAATAAACATAGATGTAACGTTCTTTAGTAATACTTGCATAGTAGATGTAAGCGATGGCGGAAAAGGAATGAGTGAGCAGGTTATGGCTAATGCCCTCGTACCTTTTTATTCTACAAAAAGTACAGGAAGTGGTTTGGGGTTAGCCTTGTGCAGAGAGATTGCTGAAGCACATAAAGGACAAATAAGCTTACATAATAAATTAAGTGGTGGTCTAAACGTGCAAGTTACCCTGCCGTGCAGATAAGTGATGTTGTTAAAAAAACTAAAAACAATAAAGCCACTTAACGTGGCTTTTATTATCACAGCACTATAGAAATAGCGCTCACAAAATAAGATTACTCAGCGTCAGCTTCTTTGTACTTAGCCGCTGTTTCTGTGATTAACGGTTGTAATTCACCACGTTGGAACATTTCGATGATGATATCACAACCACCAATTAGCTCACCCTCAACCCAAAGTTGTGGGAATGTAGGCCAATTTGCGTACGCAGGAAGCTCAGCACGAATGTCTGGGTTTAGTAAAATATCAACGTATGCAAACGGTTCGCCACACGACATAAGTGCTTGTGAAGCTTGTGAAGAAAAACCACAGTTTGGTAACTTAGGTGACCCTTTCATGAAAAGGATAATTGGGTTTTCTGAAATTTGCTGTTTAATTTTATCAATGGTTTCCATCTACAACCTCAAAGTAACGATAGCTAAATATACTTAGGTCTTGAAAATAACTCATCGTGACCATAAATATATAACTTAAAATGGGCAAATAAAGCCACAATTGAAATAGTCTTTCGCAATAGCATTGCTGTTTGCTTAAACTTGAGTAAAATACTCAACAATTATAGTAACACTATATTCCCACTTGGTATAGGTAAGTGGTCTGTTTCAACAGGCATTACGTATCACCAAATGGACTATCAACTAAAAAAGATGGAGATAAAAAATGGCATTTGAACTACCGTCACTACCATATGCAATCGACGCACTTGAGCCACATATTTCAAAAGAAACATTAGAGTTTCACCACGGTAAGCACCACAACACGTATGTTGTTAAGCTTAACGGTTTGATCCCTGGTACAGAGTTTGAAAACAAATCTCTAGAAGAAATCGTATGTTCATCAGAAGGCGGTGTATTTAACAACGCAGCGCAAATCTGGAACCACACGTTTTACTGGAACAGCCTATCTCCAAATGGCGGCGGCGAGCCTACTGGCGCAATTGCAGATGCAATTAACGCTAAATGGGGTTCTTTTGATGCGTTTAAAGATGCATTAAACGACAAAGCAGTAAATAACTTCGGTTCAAGCTGGACTTGGTTAGTAAAACTTGCCGATGGCTCTTTAGACATCGTTAACACATCTAACGCTGCTACACCACTTACTGACGAAGGCGTTACACCTGTTCTTACTGTAGATTTATGGGAACACGCATACTACATTGATTACCGTAACGTGCGTCCAGATTACCTTAAAGGTTTTTGGTCACTTGTTAACTGGGAATTTGCAAACGCAAACTTCGCTTAATTAGCACTTATCGCTAATTTAAAAAAGACGCTAAAGCGTCTTTTTTTATGCCTATTATTTATACTTTTAAACTCTGTCATTTGACAAAATAGCCTTCTTCAACATGATCTTTTTTCACTTAAATTTTTAATTTTATTCCACAAACATAGACTTTCGCGACTAAACTTTAAAATGTAAGCACCTTTTACAGCGGGTTTCGGAGGTTATTATGACGATTTTTGAGCATTACCAAGCACGTTACGAAGCGGCACAAGAAGAAGAGTACAGTATCGCCGAGTTTCTTGAGATATGTAAAACCGACAAATCTGCCTACGCGAGTGCACCAGAACGCCTTTTAATGGCCATAGGTGAACCCACAATGGTAGATACCGCAACGGATGCACGCCTCAGTCGGTTATTTTCAAATAGAGTAGTTGCACGCTACCCTGCCTTTACCGATTTTTATGGTATGGAGGATGCCATTGAACAAATTGTTTCTTATTTAAAACACGCCGCTCAAGGGCTTGAAGAGTGTAAACAGGTTCTCTACCTATTAGGCCCAGTCGGCGGTGGCAAATCATCTATTGCTGAAAAGCTAAAGTACCTCATGCAACAAGTACCCATCTATTCAATTAAAGGGTCACCGGTAAACGATCACCCATTATCTCTGTTTGATCCCATTGAAGACGCTAATGTGCTAGAGCAAGAGTACGGTATTAAGCCACGTTATTTAAAAACAATTATGTCACCGTGGGCAGGCAAACGGCTGAAAGAGTTTAATGGCGATATAAGTAAGTTTAGAGTGGTAAAACGTTATCCATCTATTCTGAATCAAATAGGCATCGCTAAAACAGAGCCTGGCGATGAAAACAACCAAGATATATCTGCATTAGTAGGTAAAGTAGATATACGTCAGCTTGAACACTTTGCGCAAAATGACCCCGATGCTTATGCTTACTCGGGTTCACTTTGTATGGCAAATCAAGGCTTGATGGAATTTGTAGAGATGTTTAAAGCCCCTATCAAAGTACTCCATCCACTACTAACGGCCACGCAAGAAGGTAATTACAATGGAACTGAAGGTATTAGCGCTCTTCCCTTTAATGGCATGATCCTCGCTCATTCAAACGAATCTGAATGGCAAACCTTTAAAAATAACAAAAATAATGAAGCCTTTTTAGACCGTGTATACATAGTCAAGGTACCTTATTGTTTGCGTGTCACTGAAGAAATTAAAATTTACGACAAACTTCTTCAGCATAGTGAACTTCATAGCGCTCCTTGCGCGCCTGGCACCTTAAAAGCTTTGGCACAATTTACAACTCTTTCACGATTAAAAGAGCCTGAAAACTCAAGCCTGTATTCTAAAATGCGAGTGTACGATGGTGAAACACTCAAAGACACTGATCCAAAAGCAAAGTCGTATCAAGAGTATCGCGATTACGCAGGAGTGGATGAAGGCATGACGGGTCTTTCTACTCGCTTTGCATTTAAAATTTTATCTCGGGTATTTAATTTTGACAACACAGAAGTGGCCGCAAACCCTGTTCACTTATTTTATGTACTTGAACAACAAATAGAACGTGAACAATTCAGCAGCGATGTTGAAGAACGCTACTTGAGCTTTTTAAAAGGCTATTTAATCCCTCAGTATGTTGAATTTATTGGTAAGGAACTTCAAACTGCGTATTTGGAATCATACTCAGAATATGGGCAAAACATATTTGATCGCTATGTTATTTATGCCGATTTTTGGATTCAAGATCAAGAATATCGTGACCCTGATACAGGCCAATTATTTGACCGAGCTGCACTCAATGCAGAGCTTGAGAAAATTGAAAAACCAGCGGGCATTTCTAACCCTAAAGATTTTCGTAACGAAATAGTCAATTTTGTACTACGCGCACGGGCTCATAACAATGGCAAAAACCCGCTGTGGACGAGTTATGAAAAATTACGCACTGTCATTGAGAAAAAAATGTTTTCAAACACAGAAGATCTGTTGCCTGTTATTTCGTTTAATACTAAAACCTCAGCTGAAGATCAGCAAAAACACGAAGACTTTGTTAATCGCATGGTCGAGAAAGGCTATACACAAAAGCAAGTCAGATTGTTATCTGAGTGGTACCTACGTGTTAGGAAATCACAATAACCTTCATGGTTGTGGTTTTAGGAGGTCATTATGGCGCATTTCATAGACAGACGTTTAAACGGTAAAAATAAAAGCACCGTAAATCGTCAACGCTTCATTAGGCGTTATAAAAAACAGATAAAAGAAGCGGTGTCAGATGCAATAAATAAACGCAGTGTAACCGACTCTACATCGGGGGAAAGTATATCTATTCCGCAACGTGATATCAGCGAGCCTACCTTTCATCAAGGTAAAGGTGGGAATAAGAAACAAATACACCCAGGTAACGATCAGTTTGCAACAGGTGATAAAATAGAGCGACCAAAAGGTGGTCAAGGTGATGGTTCTGGACAAGGTGAGGCAAGCGACTCTGGCGAAGGGCAAGATGAATTTGTGTTCTCTATCTCAAAAGATGAGTACCTCGATTTACTTTTTGAAGATTTAGAACTTCCTAATCTTCAAGAAAATCAACTTGATAAACTTGTACAAATGAAAACCCACCGAGCCGGTTTTTGCAGTGAAGGTATGCCAAGTAATATTGATATTGTTCGTTCGTTACAAGGATCACTTGCCCGACGTGTTGCGATGAGCGCTGGAAAAAAGCGCCGCTTAGCCGATTTAGAAGCTCAGCTAAAAATTTTAATACACGAACCTCATAGCGATAAAGCCGCTGTTGCACTTTTACAAAAAGAAATAAACCTACTCAAACAGCAAATTAAAGCTGTGCCATTTATTGATAACTATGACTTGCGTTTTAGAAATTACGAGAAGCGCCCCCACCCCACCAGCAAAGCGGTTATGTTTTGTATTATGGATGTGTCAGGCTCTATGGACCAAGCCACAAAAGATATGGCAAAACGGTTTTATATTTTACTATATCAATTTTTAACGCGCAGTTATAAAAACATTGAAGTGGTCTATATCCGTCATCATACGCAAGCTACTGAAGTAGACGAACAAACATTTTTTTACTCTCAAGAAACTGGGGGAACTATCGTATCGAGCGCACTTAAACTGATGGATAAAATAATTAAAGAGCGTTACAACGCAGACGAATGGAATGTATATGCAGCACAAGCATCTGACGGTGATAACTGGGCTGACGATACTCCTCATTGCGGACAAATATTACGTAATAGCATTTTAGATGCTGTTCGCTATTTTGCCTACATTGAAATCACAACACGTGCTCATCAAAGCCTATGGCGAGAATATTTAAATATTACGCAAACACATTCCAACTTTGCCATACAGCACATTCAAAGTGTTGAAGACATTTACCCTATATTTAGGGAGCTTTTTAAAAAAGGTCGGCAACAACAAGGAGCTGCATAACCAAGCGAGGTATTAATATGAATACTAAACGAATGAGTGACGGCCCTGACTGGACTTTTGATTTGTTAACTGAGTATCAAACAGAAATAGCCCGCGTTGCAGACTTTTACCGGTTAGACATTTACCCTAATCAGATAGAGGTGATCACCGCCGAACAAATGATGGATGCGTACTCAAGTGTTGGGATGCCTATTGGTTACAACCATTGGTCTTACGGGAAAAAATTCATTCAAACTGAGCAAAACTATAAACGCGGACAAATGGGCCTCGCGTATGAAATAGTGATTAATTCAGACCCCTGTATTGCATATTTAATGGAAGAAAATACGTTACCGATGCAAGCACTAGTTATGGCGCACGCATGTTATGGCCACAACTCTTTTTTTAAAGGTAATTATTTATTTAAAACATGGACTGATGCCAGCTCTATCATTGATTACCTGGTATTTTCTAAAAATTATATACGTCGCTGCGAAGAAAAATACGGTGTAACATCAGTAGAAACCTTACTAGACTCATGCCACGCACTCATGAACTATGGCGTTGATCGTTATAAACGCCCGCAACAAATTTCGTTATTCGAAGAGCAAAAGCGCCAAGAAGAACGCGAGGCTTATTTGCAATCTCAAGTGAACGAATTATGGCGAACAATCCCCGAACATCACCAAGAAGCAAAAAAGAAAGAATGCCACTTTCCTCAAGATCCACAAGAAAATATCTTGTATTTTATAGAAAAAAACGCACCACTTTTAGAACCTTGGCAACGTGAAGTTATTCGTATAGTGCGTAAAATATCACAATATTTTTACCCACAAAAACAAACACAAGTAATGAATGAAGGCTGGGCCACCTTTTGGCATTACACCATTTTAAATCACCTTTATGATGAAGGTAAACTTACCGACTCATTTATGCTGGAATTTTTACAAAGCCATACAAATGTTGTTTATCAACCACCTTACAATAGTCAGTATTATTCAGGTATCAACCCATATGCTTTAGGCTTCAATATGATGGTTGATATTAGGCGACTATGCGAACACCCAACGGAAGAAGATAAAAAATGGTTCCCTGAATATGCCGGAAGTAATTGGCTTGATACCCTTCATTTTGCTATGCAAAACTTTAAAGATGAAAGCTTTATAAGCCAGTTTTTATCCCCTAAATTAATTCGCGACTTTAAGCTTTTTACACTTATTGATAACGCGAGCGCTCCGCATTTAGAAATAGGCGCAATTCATAACGACAATGGATATAAAGCGGTAAGGGAAGCGCTTTCGGCTCAATATAACTTAAGTAATCATGAACCTAACATTCAAGTGTACGATGTTGATATCAGAGGGGATAGAGCGCTTACGCTTAGGTATGTGCCGCACAATAATATACCTTTAGCAAATACACATGAGGAAGTACTTAAGCACCTTTATAGATTATGGGGGTTTAAAGTAAAACTTGAACAAGTAGATAATAATGAAAAAATAACGACTATCGGACAATGCCCTAAAGATGACTCTCGACATACAACCGAGTGATTAAACTCAGAGCGGCAGACTAAAAATAATTAATAAAAAATGACGCTTAAGCGTCATTTTTTATATCGGCATAGGCAGTTACTTTATTTCGTCCATTCTTTTTAGATTGATACATAGCTTTATCTGCAGCTTCTATCCAGCGCTCATGGTCTTTAAACTCATTACTAAAACAGGCAAAACCAATACTCACTGTTACTTTCACTTCAAGTTGTTTATACATAACAGGACTTTGCTCAATTAATACCCTTAAGCGTTCAGCAAAAATTTCAGCCCCCTTTTCATCGGTATCTAATAAAGTAACTACAAACTCCTCACCACCGTACCTTCCTGCGATGTCCGTTTCGCGTAGTGTCGTTTTTAAAAGTTTTGACAAGTGGCGTAGTGCTTCATCACCACACGTGTGGCCATATTCATCATTTACGACTTTAAATCGATCGATATCAAACATCAGCAATGCACTAGAACCGCCATTGCGCTTAGTACGCAAAAACTCTTGCTTGAGCGTACTCTCCCAATGACCACGGTTATACAACTGAGTGAGGCTATCTGTTTGGCTTACTTGCTCTAGGCGGGCATTTAAATCCTCTAATTCTTTTTTATTTACCGCAATATCAGTTACATCATATAAGATAATACATATATGACTGACTTCTGCACGAATATTAGTTAAAGGTATAAAAGTTGCATTTTGATACATATACTCGGCTTTACCAGTGATAGGACGGTAATTTTTAAACCTAAATATATAAGGTTGCTGTTCCCATATTGTGAATGAGCGATTTTTTAAAACAAATACTGATTCAGATTTACTTCTAAACCATTTTTCGTCTATTGCAGGAAACAAATCAAATAAATCTTTATGCTTTACCGCACTTGGTAATAAGCCGGAATGGTTTTCCATGAACCCATTCCAAACACACACTCGGTAATCTCTATCAAGTACAACAAGACCCACATCAACGGTATTAAACATATCCATTAACCAATGGATCTCATTCATATCTAAATCAGCAGCCATAACTTAATCTTCTAATAGGTAAGCAACTTTGTATTTCAAAGTTTTTAGTGAGTCTTCGGTAAATAACAACATTAAATCACAGTTTATGTTGTGATTTTCAATGCCATAGCTAATTTCAATTGCAAGAGTGCGTTGCCAACGAGACTTGTTTGCTTTTACCAGTTCAGAAACATCCCTATGCTGACCTAACACAATTGGGTGTCCTTGGCTGAATGACATGTCGAGCTGCTTAGAAAGACCCGTAAGAATTGCACCAATAAGGATATTACTAATATCCATTAGTAGCTCAAGCTCAACGTTATCGGTGAGTACACCGTCATAATTCATTAAAGACGCAATTTCTTTAAAACTAGAATCGTTGAGTAATAATAATGCTTCGCCAGATACACCACCACCTATAAAGCCCTGGCACACACCAGAAGTAGACGCATTATTATCTATGGAGCGAAGTGCCATATCTAGCTCACTCACCTCGAGAATATTTACATTAGGGATTGGTAATTCGACAAATACATTGAGTAACCTTGCTAGTAAGTCACCAGCCTGCCCCATTGCGACATTCGTCAGTTCTTGGTAGATGTCTCGAACGTCAGGGTCAACTTGCTCACCTAATGCATGGGACAAGCGTTCACGCATAGCTTTGTCTTTAATTCCATGATGCTCTATTATTTCGGCAAGCTTTTCTGGTGAGCAGGGTTTTTGAATAAAATCGATAGCGCCTAAATCAAGCACTCGTTGGTGGGCATTAGGTTGTATGTCACCAGATACCACAACAGTAAGCACATTTAAGCCTAACTCTTTTATTGCCATCAACACTTCATACCCGTCCATTTCAGGCATGTTTAAATCAAGGAATAGAATTTCTGGGTCAACCGCTTTTATTTGCTTTATGCAATCAACACCGTTAATTGCAAACTCAACCTTTATGTCCCAGTCTTCCGGCAATGAGCGAGCTAACTGGCGCCTCGCTAATTTGGAATCATCACATACTAATACTGATGTTGGCATACTATCTCTCTATTTTTAAACCAAGTATTAACATCACAAAATGATAGTGGCTTTTATTTTTATTATTTAAGATATTTTTTGTAACTATATGTTAATCAAAGTTTCAGCGGTTTACAATTTATAAATCTCATAACTAATTCTTAGCAAGCAAGAACGCATAATCGCTTGGTTACTCATACGCAGTATAATACACTGTCGCTTATTGCGTTAATTTAAAAGGAATACCTTATGTATCGTACGTTCGCGTTTGTGCTGAGTGCATTTTGCTCCGTTGCTATGGCAGCCGATTACCCAGAAAATACACTAGATGCAGGAAAAGTGTCAGTACAGGGCAAACCAATTACTTTAATGGGTGAAGGTGTCTCAGTAGGTGAAAGTGCACCTGACTTTAAAGTAGTTGATGGTAACTTTACGCCTGTAACGCTCAAAAACTACAAAGGGCAAGCATTACTAATTAGCGTAGTACCAAGTTTAGATACCGGTGTGTGTAGTTTACAAACTAAGCACTTTAACGAAAAAGTGGCGCTAGAATTTCCAAGTATTGAAATATTGACTGTAAGCGCTGATTTACCGTTTGCCCAGAAACGATTTTGTAAAGCAGAAGGTATAGATAAAGTCATCACATTATCTGATTCGGTATGGCGTGATTTTGGCCAAAAATATGGTGTGATTATAAAAGATATGGGGCTTCTAACACGCTCTATTTTTATACTCGATAAGAGCCATAAAGTGATTTATAAGCAATTAGTAAGTAACCTATCTACCGAGCCAGAATATGACAGCGTAATAGAAAAGCTTAAAACCTTATAGGCCTTTCTTTAAAACAAAAAAACCGCCTACTGGCGGTTTTTTTGTGCGCTTTAAATTAACCTAAAAGCTCACCTAACTGTGCACTTACAACTTCTACGGCTTGTGTACCGTCAAGTTTATGGTACTGCGTGTTGCCTGCAGCTGCTTCAGCTTGGTAGTAATCAACCAACGGCATAGTTTGCTCATGGTAAATACCTAGACGTTTACGCACTGTCTCTTCTGTGTCGTCAGCGCGCACAATTAATTGTTCACCTGTTTCATCGTCTTTACCTTCCACTTTTGGCGGATTGTAAACAACATGGTAAACACGACCCGAGCCAGGATGAACACGACGTCCGCCCATACGCTCTACAATTACTTCATCAGCAACATCAAATTCAATAACGTGATCAACTACTACGCCATTTTCTTTCATTGCATCTGCTTGTGGAATGGTACGTGGAAAGCCATCTAGTAAAAAACCTTTTTCGCAATCAGCTTTAGCAATACGCTCTTTAACTAAACCAATAATGATATCGTCAGAAATTAGCTGACCTGCGTCCATTACTTTTTTTGCTTCTAAGCCAAGTGGAGTGCCTTCTTTAATTGCAGCACGTAGCATATCGCCAGTCGAAATTTGTGGAATACCGTACTTGTCCATTAAAAACTGAGCTTGAGTACCTTTACCTGCACCCGGCGCGCCCAAAAGAATAATGCGCATATCATTGTCCCCTAGTATGAGAGTTTATTTTTAAAGCCTGAATTCTTCCATAAGCGCCGCTGATACTCAAGCAACTTATACTAATTGCCTAGTTTATAGCGCATAAAAAAAGGAAGCCTCGGCTTCCTTTTTTAATATGTACAATATTTATACTTTTAATAACTTAATATAAATTTATTTGCTTAGCTCTAACATTAATTTATTTAGGCGAGTAACAAACCCTGTTGGGTCTTTTAATGTTCCGCGCTCTGCAAGTAATGCTTGGTCTAATAGTACATGTGACCATTGTGAAAATTTATCTTCATCTTGTTCGTCATTTAAATGTTTCACAAGTTGATGCTCTGGGTTTAGCTCAAACACAGGCTTAGCCTCTGGCGCCGCTTGACCAACAGACTCCATTAGCTTTTGCATTTGCGAACTCATGTCGTTGTCATCACTTACAACACATGCTGGAGAGTCAGTTAAACGGTGTGTGAAACGCACTTCTTTAACATCATCTCCTAAGGCTGTTTTAATGCGTTCTACTAAGCCGGCCATCTCTTTTTCAGACTCTTCTTGCGCTTTCTTTGTCTCTTCATCATCAAGCTTGCCTAGGTCTAAGTCACCACGTGTGATTGACTGAAGTGGCTTATCTGCAAACTCAGTTAGGTGGCTCATCATCCACTCGTCAACACGGTCGCTTAGTAATAATACCTCAATGCCTTTTTTGCGGAAAATCTCTAAATGCGGCGAGTTTTTAGCAGCGGTAAAGGTATCGGCTACCACGTAATATATTTTATCTTGCCCTTCGTTCATGCGCTCAACATATTGCTCAAGCGACACATCTTGCGTCTGTGAATCTGTAAGAGTAGAAGAAAAACGAAGTAACTTGCAAATCGCTTCTTTATTTGCAGCGTCTTCCGCTGGGCCTTCTTTCATCACCTGACCAAACTCATTCCAAAATACTTGGTAATCGTCAGCTTTGTTTTTAGCCATACGCTCAAGCATTTTAATGATACGCGAGGTACACCCTTTACGAATCGCTTGGGTTACTTTGTTATCTTGTAAAATTTCACGCGATACATTTAATGGTAAATCGTTTGAATCTAATAAACCCTTCACAAAACGTAAGTAGCTTGGCATAAACTGCTCAGCATCATCCATTACAAACACACGTTGAACGTATAGTTTTAAACCACTTTGACGCTCACGGTTCCATAAATCGAAAGGTGCCTTTTTAGGGATATATAAAAGGCTAGTGTACTCAGTTTTACCTTCAACTTTATTATGTGCCCAGCTTAGCGGATCTTCCCAGTCATGGCTCACATGCTTGTAAAACTCTTTGTATTCTTCATCAGAAAGCTCTGATTTATCACGCGTCCACAATGCCGTGGCGCGGTTAATGCTTTCCCACTCACCCGGTACTGCTGGAATTTTTTCGCCATCTTCGCCTTCAGATTCTGGTACTTCTGCTTTGTACATTTGTACAGGCGTAGAAATATGATCTGAGTATTTAGTCACAATGCTACGTAAACGGAATTCGTCTGCAAATTCTTTTTCGTCTTCGCGAAGGTGTAAAGTAATTTCGGTACCACGGCCTTCTTTTTCAATTTCTTGCAGCGTGTACTCGCCTTCACCTTTAGACTCCCACTCATAAGCAGTT
Organism: Pseudoalteromonas sp. APM04; assembly: GCF_022809815.1. Lineage (NCBI taxonomy): Bacteria > Pseudomonadati > Pseudomonadota > Gammaproteobacteria > Alteromonadales > Pseudoalteromonadaceae > Pseudoalteromonas > Pseudoalteromonas sp. APM04. The sequence goes on along the minus strand of NZ_CP094441.1, from coordinate 1,354,628 downwards.
GTTTCACCCGCTTTACGTGTGCGAACAGTCACTAAATCAGCAACAATAAATGCAGAGTAAAAACCAACACCAAACTGACCAATAAGTTGTGAATCTTTGCTCTGATCGCCCGTTAAGTTTTTGAAAAACTCAGCAGTGCCCGATTTTGCAATAGTGCCTAAAGAGTTAATCACTTCTTCACGCGTCATACCGATGCCGTTATCTGAAATAGTAACGGTATTGGCCTCTTTATCTGCGCTGATACGAACGCGAAGGTCTGCATCACCTTGGTAAAGTTCACCATTTGAAAGCGCTAAAAAACGTAGCTTGTCGGCTGCATCTGATGCGTTTGATACAAGCTCACGTAAAAAAATCTCTTTGTTTGAATAAAGAGAATGAATCATTAAGTTTAATAGTTGTTTTACTTCTGTTTGAAAGCCTAATGTTTCTTTTTGTGCTGCAGTCATTTATATATCTCCAATTAGCAAAGTGTCTGCGTTATGCACTTAATATGGGGGGAGCTAATAGAACTTCAAGGGAAAAAATTAAAAAATGTAATGTTAATTCACACTAAAATGGGCTTGGGCAATGGATGTGAATTGCTTGATTTGTAGTGGGATGTTCAAAAAACAGATCGCTTGCATGCAACAGTAAGCGTTTTGATAGCTTTTCACTGTGTGCACTCTTATACAGGTCGCATCCTAAAATAGGGTGGCCTATAAAATGACTATGTATGCGTAGCTGATGAGTACGCCCAGTCAAAGGAGAAAAATGTACATAAGTTCTAACAGGGTTAGCAAGGCGCTTTATAACGTTAAACTCGGTAACAGCAGGCTTCCCCTCTAGTTTGCAGATTTTTACACGCGGAAATAACTGTGTGTCTTTAGCTATGGGCGCATCAATTTGCCCTCTATTTTCGCTAACACACCCCTGCAGCACTGCTACATAATGCTTTTTTACACTACGTAATTGAAACTGCTTATTTAAACGTTTTGAGCTCAAATCGTTTAGGCTTACAAGCATTATTCCCGATGTGCCTAAATCTAATCGATGAACTAATTTAGCGCTTAAAAAGGGCGACGTTAACCCTTTTTGCCCATTTACTAGACGATAATGTACTGAGTCCCAGTTTTCTGGATTTTTCCCTGATAAGCTCAGCAAGCCACTGGGTTTATTAATAACTAAAATATCGTTATCTTGATACAAAATACTAAACGTATCTATGCATTTTGGCGCTATAAAATTATCGACAATAGGGTTTGTTTCGCTGCTTTTCATGCCTATTAATCATTATCTTTAGAGTAAAGTAGTTTTAAATCTAACACTCGTTCACGCAGATTATCCGCTTTTACTTTATTTGCCGTAACAGGCTCACCAACAGATACAGAGACTAACGACCACTTTAAACGAGGTAATTGCCACTTTGTTTTTCGGCTAAACATACTGCCCCAAAGCCCACCTAAATGCACAGGCACAACAGCAACAGGCGTTCGCTCAATTATTCTCTCTACACCTCTTCTAAACATATCAACACAGCCATCACCTGTTAATTTACCCTCAGGGAAAATACCCACAAGCTCGCCGCGTTCAAGTGCCTCTGCAACATCGTCAAACGCCTTTTTAAAAGCTTCAGGGTTTGCTTTTTCGCTATCAATCGGTATTGCTTTAGCCATTTTAAATAACCAGTGCAGAGTAGGAGAATAATAAATTGGCGCAAAAACCATGAAACGAATTGGTCTTGGTGACGCTGCTAAAATAAACATCCAATCAACAAAGCTGACATGATTGGCAACAATAACCGCTGCACCTTCCTCTGGTATATTTATTTCGCCTCTGGTTTTCACGCGATACATGCAAATAGCTAAAATATAGATAATAAAACGTAAGAAAAACTCAGGTACTTTGGTATAAATATACACTGAAATCAGTAAGTTTAACCCTGCAAGTAAGAGCAATAATTCTGAGATACTCCACTCTAAAATAGACAATGTCACAATACTTAAAATGGCACTGCACACCATAAACAGTGCATTAAGTACGTTGTTAGCGGCAATAACACGAGACCGACACGCCTCTTCTGTTCTTTGTTGTATCAAAGCATACAAAGGAACAGTATAAAAACCTGATGCTATACCAATACCGGCCATCCACACAAAGTGCCAGCGCATATCGCCAGTATTTAATACCTGCTTTAAGGTTAATAATTCATCGATTTGCACACCATAACTTAAAATAGCGGGCTCTGTACTGAGCAAGTATAAAAATAGGGTAATTAAGATGGCACCAAAGGGCACAATGCCTAACTCAATACGCGAACGCGAAAGCTTTTCACATAATAAAGAACCAATAGCAATACTTAACGAAAATACCACCAGCGCACTGGTTACTACTAATTCGTTACCGCCCATTACGTGCTTAACATAGTTTGGTAATGTAGTTAGCACAATGGCGCCAATTAACCAAAACCAGCTTATACCTAAGACTGATTTTCCAACAGACTCTGTTTGCGAATTAAGTGCTGAAAACACATTTTTTGTAGAGGTATAAATATTGTAGGTAAACGCTAAGTTAGGTTCATTCGCTGCACTTATTGGTATAAAGCGGCTACTCACATAACCTAATACTGCGAGCACGAGTACTGCAATGCTAATAATTTCGGGGCCTACGTTTTGCGTAATGTAATAAGTCCCAAAAATAGTCCCTAGTAAAATGGCAACAAAGGTACCCGATTCAACTAACCCATTCGCTTTTGTTAATTCGTTCGGGGCAACGTGCTGCGGTAAAATAGAATATTTTAACGGACCAAAAAATGTACTTTGAAACCCCATGAAAAATATAGTGCTGAGCATAAGCCAAATAGACTGGGTATAAATAGATAGTGCCCCTACAACCATAATAGGAATTTCGCAAAGTTTTACAAACCTGATTAATTTTGATTTTTCTGTTTTCTCAGCAAGCTGCCCTGCCATACCCGAAAATAAAAAAAACGGTAAAATAAATAAGCCTGCTGCTATGTTTGAATAGAGCGCACCATCGGCCAATGTTGCAGCTTGAAAAACCAGTAAAATAAGCACCGACTGCTTATAGACATTATCGTTAACGGCAGAAAAAAACTGGGTAATAAACAAAGGTAAAAATCGTTTACTATTAAGTAAGCCGCTTTGATTTGTTGAATGCGTTTTCATTGTGATCCTTACGTTTTAACTCTAAATAAACCTATCTCAAAAAGGGCTTTGATTACTTAGCCGTCAAATTAACTGCATACTATTTTTAGCTAGCTTACCTTAAAAACAAAAAAGCCTACATAAATTAATTACGTAGGCTTTTACATATCTTTTCAAACAGTCGCTTTAATGAACTATTCTTGTGTAACCACGCGGCGACCACTAAATGCATGCATTAGGGTTCTACCATCAACTAAATCAAGTTCGCCTCCAACCGGAATACCGTGCGCTATTCGCGAGGCGCCCACATTATTTTTGTGGCAAAGCTGGGCAATATAATGCGCAGTCGTCTCACCCTCAACACTAGGATTAGTTGCTAGTATTACTTCGTTAATGCCGCCTTGAGAAAGTTTTTGCTCTAAAACATCTAAGCCTATTTCTTTAGGACCAATACCATCAATGGGTGATAAATGCCCCATAAGGACAAAATATAAACCTAAATACTGACCCGTTTGCTCAATGGCAAGTACATCAGTAGGCGACTCAACAACACATAACGTACCGCTGTCTTGGCGTTTTGTGCTCAAGCAAATGTCACACTGAGGTTGCTCACAAAAAGTTCGGCACGTTTGGCAATGACCTATTGCTGTCATTGCCTTAGTAAGCGCGCTACCTAGTTGTGTACCACCTTTGCGATCACGTTCAAGCAAATGGAATGCAATACGCTGTGCAGACTTTGGGCCAATACCCGGTTGACACCGCAATGCTTCAATAAGCTGATTTAAACTATCTGAAAGTTGCATTGTTTGTTAAAACGGCATTTTCATACCTGGTGGTAATTGCATACCGCCAGTTACTTTGCTCATTCGTTCTTGCGTTTCTTCAGCTACACGGCGCACAGCATCGTTACATGCCGCTGCAAGTAAGTCTTCAATCATGTCTTTGTCGTCTTCCATAAGGCTTTCATCAAGCTCTACGCGACGAACATTGTGGTTACCAAGCATGGTTACTTTAACTAAGCCTGCACCCGCTTCACCAACAACTTCCATTGTTGCAATTTCGTCTTGGGCTTTTTGCATGCGCTCTTGCATTTGCTGCGCTTGCTTCATCATGTTACCCATTCCACCTTTAAACATAATTTTCTCTCTTTCTTTTAATCTTTAATTGTCATGAAGATAAGGGCGATTGTATGTAATTACAATGCCTGAATACTGTTTTCGTCAATTTCGGCGCTAAATAACTGTTGAAATTGTACTATGTTTTCGTCACTTGTGATCACATCTATTGCTTGCTGATGGCGCCCTGCATCTATTTTTTGTTGAATTAAATAAGGCGAATCGATAACCCCTTGAGCAAATTTTATACTCAGCGACACATTGTGATCGTAAATACTCGATAATGCGGCATCAAGTTTTTGACGAAGCATTGGCGTATCTAGGTGTTTTTGCGATTCATCAACATCTATATGTAAGTTACTTCCCTGCTTCGTAAAAATTGAATGCAGCGCAAATTGGCGCATTCGTCCACCCAGCCCCATACGTTTTATCAAATAAGCCCACTCGTCTTGCTGATGAGCAAACTTTATTTCACTTATTGGGCTTTGAAAATCATCTGGAACCGGAATACTTTCCTCTTCTGGAGCTGGAGCAGGCACACTTTGAGGGTTAATTTGTTCTAGTAACTCAGGCGCTAAATTTTCAGTGATTGTTTGATGTTTAGCTTTAAAATCAACTTTTTGTGCTTTTGTAGCGACTACACTGGGGCGTTTTGCTTGGCTCCCGCTAACAGGGAGCTCAGACTTTTTTTCATGCTCGCCTGTATTATAGTCATCCCACGGCGGTGGGTTAGTCGATTGCACAGAAGCCGCGTGTGGGTGTTCTGTGTTTTCAGAATGAGTGTGTATATCTGTATTAGTGGATTCACTTTGCTCTACAATTGGCGAACCAACCAGCCTGTTACTTTGCTCATTATTATCAGCTTCAGGCTTTTCAGACACTGGCGGCTGAGCTGTATTATTACCTGATAACCTGCCTGAACCTGATATATTTCTGTCACGTAAGATGCGTGCAATGGCCGATTGTGCCTGAGACTCTTTATCATGCAGTGAAGGTGCATCCAAAGAGACTGGAGCGCTTGGAGTTTCAGCCTGTTGCGTTGTACTTTGAGTTTGAGGATTAAAGCCTTGATCTAGCGCGCTACTCATTACATCATCGAATTGTGCAGCTAATGTTTGCTCTACATCATTGTGCTGCATGTACGCTTCATTTTCGCTGTTACGCTGTGCTTGCTCATCACTTATTTGCTTCGCAGGTGTATTTTGGCTCGTTTCAGTTTGAGCCTCTTCGTTTTCAACCTGTAAATGCTCTACGTGAGCAGAATCAACAGGCGTGTCAGTAACAGTGGGGGTTACTTGTTCATGCTGTTCTGCACTTATAATCGATTTTTCAGCTGGTTGCTGTACAGTGTTTGTGTCGCTATGATTAGCAGCGTTATTAGTACTTTCAGGCTTATTTTTACTTAAAATATCGCGCAGTGCATTGGCTCGGCCTTCAGTGTTACGTGCCGGCAATTGAGGCGTACTTATCTCGCCCTGCTGAGTTTCGTTTCCTGCAGGCTGAAATGCAAGTAACCTCAGCAAAATCATTTCGAACCCTAAACGTGGTTCAGGGGCCCATTGTAAATCTTTTTTACCGTTTAAAAGTAACTGGTAATAAACCTGCACTTGCTGTGCACTGGTGTGCTCTGCAACGTGTTTTATGTAATCAGCATTGGTCTCATCAAGCCCAGCAGCTTGAGGCACTAATTGGGTAAGCTGGGTTAAGTGCGTTAATGAAATTAAATCATCAAGTAACGCTATATAATTTGGGTTTTTGCTCGCTACATTTGCTATTTCGCTCATGAGCGCAGCGCCATCTTGACTTAGTAATGCTGCTAATAAACTTTGGCTGTAGTGTGTATCCATTAAACCAAGCATAGCTTGAACCGCTTGATTATTAATATCACCATTAGTTTGTGCTATAGCTTGATCGGTTAAGCTAAGCGCATCGCGCATACTGCCATCTGCAGCTTTTGCAATAACGCTAAGTGCATCGTTATCAAAGCGCACTTGTTCTTGAGTCAAAACGTGTTGAAGCTGTGTTTTAATTTCACTTTGCGATAAGGCGTTTAAATTAAACTGTAAACATCGCGATAAAATAGTAACGGGTAACTTTTGGGGATCGGTGGTTGCGAGTAAAAATTTCACATGCTCTGGCGGTTCTTCTAGCGTTTTTAAGAGCGCATTAAAGCTATGCTTTGAAAGCATGTGAACTTCATCTATTAGGTATACTTTGTAACGCCCGCGCGTAGGTGCGTATTGAACGTTATCAAGTATTTCACGCGTATCTTCTACTTTAGTACGAGAGGCAGCATCAATTTCTAGCAAGTCAATGTAGCGGCCTGCTTCAATATCTGTACAGCTGCTACATTGCCCACAAGGAGATGCCGAAATACCTTCGTCGCAATTTAAGCTTTTTGCAAAAATACGCGCAATAGTTGTTTTACCAACTCCTCGGGTTCCAGTGAATAAATACGCGTGATGCAGTCTATTTTGTGTAAGCGCATTAACAAGCGCTTGTTTAACATGAGACTGCCCAACCAATTCATGAAAGGTTTGTGGACGCCATTTTCTCGCTAGAACCTGATAACTCATCGATTATTCGCCTTCGAATTCAACCAACTTTAAGATTTTGATACCCATTTTTTCTATGCGTTGTTCGCCACCTAATTCAGGCAGTGATACAACAAATGCTGCATCAGTAGCCTCACCGCCTAACTTATTAACTAGTTTAGCAGTCGCTTCGATAGTACCGCCAGTTGCTAGAAGGTCATCAACAAGAAGTACTTTGTCACCGGGTACAATTGCATCAACATGAAGTTCTAGCGTGTCTTCACCGTATTCTAGTAGGTAATCTTGGCGAATAACTTCGCGCGGTAATTTGCCAGGCTTACGCACTGGAATAAAAGGAATACCTAAAGCATAAGATAAAGGCGCACCAAAAATAAAGCCACGTGATTCTGTGCCAATAATTTTTGTAAAACCTTGGTCTTTATATTCGGTTATAAACGCATCAATAGTAGCCTTGAACGCTTCAGGGTTGGCCATTAATGTAGTTACATCGCGAAACATAATGCCCGCTTTAGGATAATCAGCAATTGTTGCAATGCTGTTTTTAATAATTGCTGGTGTTACTTGAGTCATAAGTTTTACTGCTCAATGGTTGATATTACAAAGCAGGTGATTATAACCTTAAGTGAACTTTAATTGCGAGTTTGCTGTGACTTTAACGAAAATATTGAACAGTTATAGAGGATAAAAAAGCAAAGCGTTAAGGCTGATGCTGACAACAGCCTTAAACTATAAATACGTTTTAGGTTAAGCTAGTGATCCAACCTAAAATTGCATTTAAACAACCAATACCTGCAAATACCGCTAGAAAAGCAATAAAATAAGTAGCGTTAAACGGATCTTTAAAATCTTTATCATCTGACATGGTACAACCTTTTATTAAGCACGATAAATAAGGCTGTCATGATAGACGATGTAAAAACATCAATAAAGGCCTTAATCTTGATTTTTTGTCACGATTACACCGCGTTCAATCAGCGCATTGAGTGTCACAAGCGCCCCTTGTGTTATTTGCTCTTCGTTAAACTGAGGAGCCTGCATAATCACCTGTTGGCAGAGGTTATCAAATGTAATGCCCTCAACGCTTTCAATGATAGAGAGTAATAAAGCCGTCATGGCATTAGTTGCTAAAAACTGTACTTCATCTTCTTCATCTCTATAAACAACAAAATAGTTAGGTACAGTCGATGGTTCTTTTGGCCGGACTTGGTCACTTATAGTTTGCACTGGATATTGGTAACTCAAATTTCTCGCTACGCTTGATAGAAATAATGGACTTTTAGTTAACGCTGTTTGTTGTAGTTTTCTCTCATTAGGGTCTTCGTTAGCTATTGAGATGTCAAGCTCTACCCATTCATAATGCGCAAGCTCTAACATAAAAGCAGGATCATAGTTTTTCATTTTATAACTACTGGACAAGTAATTAATAAACTCCCCTGCCATATCTAAAAAGTATGGTGATTGACAATTATATTCACTAAAAAACTGCCTAATCAATTTGTTCCATTGTTTGTCACTATAAAGCGTTTTTAACACTGGATAACCGGAAGAAATGAATCCCTCTATGTTATTAAAGAATAGGTCGCGATATATAGCCATGCGTCTATCTTCAATATCAGTTGGCTTTTTATTTTTTTTTGGTTCACGTATGTGCGCCATAAATTCATTTTGAACATCTATAAAGCTCATAGCTGGATACTCATTACTGTCTGATTCGCGTTAACTTTAAGCTCGTTGTTTTGAAAGCTCAGGATTTAGATACTTTTGTTGCAACTGAATAATAATATCAAGCTCTTTAGTGAGTACATTTATCTCTGGAATATTAAAGTCTCGCTCAAGAAGCGTTGGAAATACACCATGTACCTTATAAGCTTTATCAAGTAACTCCCAGACTGGATCAATAACATCGGCGCCATGAGTATCGACTATTAAATCATTAGCCTCATTATAATGTCCCGCAACATGCCCATAGGCGATACGCTTTGTAGGTAAGCCAGCTAAGAAAGTATTTGCGTCATAACCATGGTTTATCGAATTAACATAAATATTATTTACATCAAGCAACAATTTACAATCTGCTTGCTCTAAAATTTCAGTAGTAAATTCGAGTTCAGATAACTCTTGGCCTGGCGCACCGTAGTAAGATACATTTTCCATCGCAATAGGTCGTTCAAGAATATCTTGAACTTGCTTAATTCGGGGGACAACGTGCGCTATTGCCTCTTCGGTAAAAGGGATGGGCATTAAATCATACATATGGCCTTGACCAGAGCAATAACTCAAATGCTCACTAAACATTTTAATGTTGTGCTGATCAAAAAAGACTTTTAGCGATTTAATAAATTCAATATCAAGCGGCTCTGGCGAACCTATTGATAAAGACAAACCATGACATACAAAATTATTAGCATCGGTTAATGTTTTAAACTGCTTTTTAAATCGGCCGCCCAGTTTTAACCAATTTTCAGGCGCAACTTCTAAAAAATCAATTTGCTTTGGAACGTGTTCTAATAACTCATCTAGCATTTCACGGCGCAAACCTAAGCCAACCATTCCAAATCCCGAACTGTGCATTTGTGTCATAACTGCCTCTACTATTAACAAAAAAGGGCCCGTGGCCCTTTAGCATAACTTAATTAAATTAAGAAATTAACGGCCACCACATTTACCTTCGCCACACTTGCCTTCTTTTTTACCTTTTGCGTCGCCACCACATTTACCTTCGCCGCACTTGCCTTCTTTTTTACCTTTTGCATCGCCGCCACATTCACCTTCGCCGCACTTGCCTTCTTTTTTACCTTTTGCGTCGCCGCCACATTTACCTTCGCCGCACTTGCCTTCTTTTTTACCTTTTGCGTCGCCGCCACATTTACCTTCGCCGCACTTGCCTTCTTTTTTACCTTTTGCGTCACCGCCACATTTGCCTTCACCGCACTTGCCTTCGGCAGCGTCTAATTGATAACCTGAAACAAGCTGCTGAAATTCAAACGGGTTTGCTTGTACATCAGCAGATACTAAACTCGCAGAACCCACTACTACTGCACCTAATGTTAATGCGATTGTATTATTTTTTACTGTATTCATTATCTTTGCTCTCTATACTCAATGTGTAAGTCATTGCAATGTAAATATCGTTTTAAATTGCGTGTATGTTTAAGTAGACCTGTGATGAAATAAAAACTTTCATTTTATTTTTATTTATTCGAAAAATTTGCCCCCTGCATTCTCACTTTAACTATGAGTAACAATTACAGATTTATCAATATGCAATTTAAAGGTAAACTAGCGACCTTATTTTTAATAATATAATCGCTTTATGAAACTTGTTTTAGCACCTATGGAAGGTGTTGTAGATTTTAAAATGCGCCAATTACTAACTGACCTTGGCGGGTTTGATTTATGCGTGACCGAATTTGTAAGAGTTGTTCAAGCACGTTTACCTGAAAAAGTATTTTATCGATACTGCCCTGAACTAAATAATAATGGCTATACCCGAGCAGGCACGCCGGTGCGTATACAATTGCTTGGACAAGAAGCTAATCCATTAGCTGAAAACGCAGTGAGAGCGATTGATTTGGGTTCCCATGGTGTTGACCTTAATTTTGGGTGTCCTGCGAAAACAGTTAACCGTAGCCGCGGTGGTGCCGTTTTGCTTAAAGATCCCGAGCATATGTATACCATAATTAAAGCGGTTAGAGATGCGGTAGATTCAAAACATGAAGTCAGTGCAAAAATACGTTTAGGATTTGATGACGACAGTAACAGCCAAGAAATTATTGATGCGGTTGTAAGTGCTGGCGCTAATAGCGTAGCAATTCATGCAAGAACAAAGCGCGATGGATACAACCCGCCTGCATATTGGGAAAAGATACCTCCTATAATAAAAGGTAAAAATATTGCTGTAGTTGCTAATGGTGAAATATGGCAAGTTGAAGATGCGATGCTATGCCAAAAAAGAAGCGGTTGCAGTGACTTAATGCTTGGCAGAGGCGCCCTATCTCATCCTGATTTAGCTAAAAAAATAAAAGCACATGTCAACAATGAGTACTATGAGGGTTTAGAATGGGAGCATGTTCTTTATCACTTAATACACTCAGCTATTCATCATGACCCAGCTAAAGATGAAAAATATTTTGCATCTAGAACTAAACAATGGCTAGGTTATTTAAAGCGTCAATATCCGCAGGCGATAACATTGTTTGATGAAATTCGTAGGTTAAAAACCAAAGAAGACGTATCTGCCGTTTTAAAAAAATATGCAAAAGCGCCACAACTTGATTCAAATCATGACAGATAATTAAAAGCAATTAGATAATATCAGTATAACGAGCAGTTAATGTAAAAGGGTTATACTGATAATGAACCACCAAAAGCGCTTACATGATGAACTAACACAAGTTAAATCAAACATACTTGTTATGCTTTCTAAATCGCCCCACCCCGCCCATCAAGGCTTGATCACCACATTAAAGCATACAGCAAATAATGAATGGTTAGATCTTGCTGCAAAAAGGCTCGGCCCTGAGTATGCCAACTTAATTAATCGTATGACTATGTTAGAGGCCGCAGTGAGTCAAATTGATATAGGTCAATACGGCTATTGTTGTGATTGTGAAGAAAATATTGCAACCGCATTACTTCAAAAAGACCCTGCAACACAGCGCTGTACAAAATGCGCAATTAAACGAACATCTAACTAATGTTTAAAGTCTTAGTTATAAGTTTCTGTAGCTAATGCCTGTAGACATATTAGTTTTGAAATTGATTTAACCGGGGTGCAAAGTTTTTGAGCCAGTAGACAAGTAAAAACAGAGCAAAACCCCTGCACCCTACTCATTACTCATTACTCATGCCCATTACCTATATTGACTAGAGGCAGCTAAACATAAACTGCCCCGGCCGGAACTCAAAAAAATAACAGGGTATGTTAGAATAAACTCTGCGTAATTACGTATTAAAAAACATGTATCTACACATCGAGGCTTTGCCTTCCCATAAGCCTCGGCAAATAAACAACCCCTGGGTTAATAACAAATCTGACCACAAAAACTAAACGATTGTCCTGGATAAAGAATAATATCTTCAACTAAATATTGCGCGGTTTGTTCTGACACTTTAAGACGCTTTGACAAATTAACTTTAGCCTGTTCAATCGTCCATGCATGGTAATGAATACCTATATCTGTTTCCATCATTGTAAGCATGAGCAACTTGTCCTTATTAGACAATTTTGTATTGCTGGCCATAGCAGGCAAGTCTAAGTAATGTGTTTGCCAGTCAAGTCCATTAATCAATGGCTCTTTAGATAAATATTGCACAACAAATGATTTGGTGTGATTTTGTTTAAATTTGACATTAATAACTGCACTTTCAAGCGCTTTAATTTGTTCGTTAATAATAACAACCCACTCTAAAGGCGAGTTAACCGCGTTGCCATAATAATTGAGTTTACTCTGATACCACTCTGAACCATTAGAAAGCCCTCTTAAACCAACACTCCCTCTGGGCTTATAATTATCCAAATAATTAGAAAAAGCTCTGATATGGCTTTTAATTGCACCTTGTGTAGCCTTGTTTTCGATAGCTTGCGCTACATATTCCTGTAATAAAGAATACTCTAACTTGTTTAGTTTTAGATTACTTTGCTTTGCAATGTCTAACTTAGCTTGTGTAAATTTAAGCCAACTAATAGTTTGCTCAACGGTGCTAGCTGAACGGTTAAATAAACTCATATTATGTAGAACGTCTACTTGGGCTGGCCAAGGAAAAAAACGCTCAGTAAATCGTTCTGCAATAACCAAATAATTAACTTGGGTAATTTGATTAGGTGTTAACTTCATCGTCATCAATTGCTGATAAATAGCGTGACGTTTATCAAGATATTCGTTCGAGTAAACAATGTTTTCTTCTGTAACTTTTTTATTATTTCTTTCTTGACCTAATATCAACACAGTATTTAAAGACTTTAAAGCGCTGCGTGCCTCATCAAAAGAACTAAAACTATCACTCTTATCAGTACAACCAACAAGATTTAAACACAATAACAATGATACAAAAAACGTTTTATACATAGTGATCCTAATAAAAAAAGCCCCAGAGGGGCTTTTTAAAAATTGCTAATGTTAGCTAATATTAAATTTTAACACCGTTGCGAGCGGCTTTATCTTTAATGTAAGTAGACCAACCTTTTGCAAACTTACGTGTGCGTGGGTCGTCCATAGCTTTAACAATAGCAGCATAAGCTTGCTTATACTTGCCTTGGTAGTAATACGCCTCAGCTAAATCTGAATAAATTGTACCTTTTTTGTCAGAGCCAAGCTCTAACGCCTTGTTCAAGCGAACAACGGCAGCACTGAATTTCTCAGATTGTAAAAGTAATGAACCTGCTTTGCGGTAAAGCTCAGCGTCGTCATCAAATTTAGCAGCTTCTTCATAATACTTAGCAGCTTTCTCTATATCTTTAGAGCGATGATAGTTACTTGCAACAGCGTTGACATTTTGCTTAGTACGTTTAACTTTTTCTTCTTTAATTGCCTTTTCAAGCGTTACTGCTGCTTTGTAAGGAATTTCATTTAAAGAGTAAAAGTTAGCAAGTACTTTGTATTCAACTTCGTTTTCAAAGTAACCGTTTTTGAAAGCCACTTCCATTGTTGCAAGACCTTTCTGATATTCTTCGGTTTGTAGGTAATATTTACCTAAACCAACCCAAGCTTTTTTATCATCAGGCCAAACTCTAACAATTTCTTCACCCACTTTAACCATGTTTGCATAATCTTTAGTTTCAAAGTATGCGCCAAGTTTAAGCTGGTAAGGGCCTTTATTAGGCTCTTTTTGAAGAGCTATTGCTTTGTTAGCAGGCTCAAAAACATCACTGAATTGCTCTAGCTGAAAGTTAGCTTGCGCAATACGAGTATATACAGTTGGATCTTCCTCACCTGTGAAGTCCATCCATGCTGTGTATGCTTTTTTTGCTTCTTTGTATTTCTCAGTACCCGCGTACAAATCACCTAATAACTTAAGTGTTTGTTCATGGTCTGCAAAGTTCAAAATATCAGGCGCTACTGCTAGCTTGCTGTATTTGATTGCATCAGCGTAGTTTTCTTTCTGCGCGTACATGCTACCTAAGTAACGATTTACAGTCGCTTTATCAAACTCATCTGAAGGGTCAATCTCTCTCAGCAATACAATTGCTTCGTCAACTTTTTCTTCGTTATACAAGTCAAATGCTTTAATTACTTTTTTACCAGTACGCTCGCCCATGATCTTAGTTTTTGCTTTCTTACGCTCTTCAATTTTTGCGTAATCTGGCGCCGCTAATACAGATGAACTTAAAGTTGCACCTGACACAGACATAAGAATTGCAAGAGCAGTTACTTTAGATAAATTTCTCATTACTCGCCTCCTTAGCCTTGGTTAAGTTTAAAGTCTAGTTGAACTTGTAAACCAACTTGTTTTTGTGGCTTACCGTCAATAATTTTCGGACGGTATTTCCACTTACGAAGTGCACGTTTAGCTTCACGGTCAAAGATACGTTTAGGCTCAGCGTCGATTACATCAACGTCAATAACCCCACCTAACTCATCAATTGTGAACGAAAGTTGTACCCAACCTTCTTTACCATCACGCGCTGCTTGCGTTGGATATTTTGGTTCAATACGAACGATAGGTGTCGCATCACCATCTCGTCCAAATGCACCCGGACCACTTAGTCCACCAGCAGAACTCCCTACGTCGATGCTTGGCATGTTAAATGACATTGCACCTGGGTTAGGATTAGTATCCGGCTGTGGCGGCTGCGGTTTAGGCGGCTGCTTTGGCGGTGGCGGAGGTGGAGGCGGTACACGCTTCCTCTCCTGCACCTTAGATTCAGGCGGATTCGTCATAATTTCGACTATGATCTGCTCTTTTTGTTCCGTATTACGGTCAGCCCCACCAGAGATGAGGTAAGCCATGAAGTAGAACAAGCCGAAAGTAACTGCCCCACCTGCAATCAGTGAAAACAGAAAACGAATCATTACTGATCTCCAGCTATTGAAATTCTTAGGTTATCGCCCGTTGCTTTAATCTGGTCCATAACTTTAACCACTGTACCGTGTTTTGCTTCTTTATCAGCTTGCAAAATTACAACGTCAGTAGGTTGTTCTGCTAGTAAGCTTTCAATTTTCGCTGAAACACGTTCAACGTCAACTTGCTGCTTATCAATCCAGATTGCGCCATCACTGCGTATAGCAATAAAAATGTTAGCATTTTTTTGCTTCGTAGCTTGGGCAGCTTTAGGTTTATTGACCTCGATACCAGCCTCTTTAACGAACGATGTAGTTACGATAAAGAAAATAAGCATGATAAATACGATGTCAAGCATTGGTGTCATATCTACCGCTGCTTCTTCTTCTTCACGAAAACGTTGTTTACGTGCCATATTTAATTCTCTCTCTAGTGATGAGGCATGCTATCTACAAGTTTGGCTTTCACCATTCTCGCTCTTGCCTCAAGGCGTGAGCTAAAGAAAACTCCAGATAGTGCCGCAACCATTCCAGCCATTGTTGGGATTGTTGCCATTGAAATACCTGATGCCATTAAACGTGCATTACCAGTACCTTGGGTTGCCATGGTTTCAAAAACCGCGATCATACCCGTTACAGTTCCAAGTAAGCCTATTAAAGGACAAACAGCTACTAATGTTTTAATCAACAACATACGCTGATCTAATTTTTCAGACGCTTCAGAAATCCATGCTTCACGGATTCTGTGTGCGTACCAAGACGTAGTGTCTTGGCGGGCATCCCACTTAGCAACAATATCCTTCGTTAAACGAGGAAACTCTGCAAGTAAGAACCAATAGCGCTCAATCATTAAAACCCACATCAGAAAGAGTGCTATCGCGACCACGTATAAAACCTGGCCGCCTGTGCCAACAAAATCCCTGATAGATTCCCATATCTCCATCAGGACTAGCATTAGGCTTTCTCCTTCTCCGCGTGAGTAGCGATGATACCAGCGCTTTGCTCATCAAGGATATGTAATACCGACTTACTACGACCTGCAACAATAGAGTGAAGTAGAATAAGTGGTAGTGCTGCAATTAGACCTAGCGCTGTAGTTACAAGTGCTAGAGAGATGTTACCAGCCATGATCTTCGGATCGCCCGTACCGAACAATGTGATTGTTTGGAACGTTAAAATCATACCGATTACTGTACCTAGTAGACCTAGTAATGGTGCGATAGCAGCAAGAATCTTGATGATGTTGATACCAGCTTCAACACGTGGAGTTTCACGTAAAATAGCTTCATCAAGTTTAAGTTCAAGGTTTTCAACATCTTGAGATTTGTTGTCATGGTACACTTTAAGAATACGACCCAGTGGGTTGTTTGTATTCGGTGTAGACAAGTTCTTAAGTTGTGATTTGATCTTAGAAGTAGTAAGCGCTAAGTCAATGAAACGAACTAAGAAGATTAATAGACCTACAGCAAGTAGTACAGTGATGATATAACCAACTTCAGCACCTTGCTCGTAGTATTCCATTAGCGTTTTCTTCTGCGTATTAATACGTAAGATTGCGCCGCGTGTAGGGTCAATGTAAACGCCCGCGTAGCTATCAGAAGATGTTGCTTCTAGGTTTGAAATGCCATCTAAAATGTAGCTATCAGGTTGTTTACCTAAAGGCTGGATAGACTTTGTTTCTGGCGAGTAGATTAAGTAACCTTCGTCAGCAACTAAGTTAAAGTTACCAATACGAGTGATTTTCTTAACCGCAGTGTTTCCGTCAAGGCCAGCAACTTCAGATTCAAAAGTAGATACTTTTGCTGATTCTGTCATTTCTGTTTGAAGTGAAATCCAAAGCTCTTCTAACTCACGAACTGTTGGAAGTTCTTTAGCTGCTGCTAATGAACGAAGTACTTCAGCACGACCTGGCTTTTCAGCACTTACTAAAGATGCTTCGATAGAACCGATAGCGTCTTGCGCTGCACGACGTACAACACCAAACATCTCACCTAGAGTACCTTGAGCATTTTGAAGAGCTTGCTCTTTTTCCGCTAAAGTGTTTTCGTTTTGTGCGTATTGCTTAGCTAAAGATTCACCACGTGCTTTTTCAGCAGCTAGCTGGCTTTTAGCTTTATTAAGTAAAGATTGCTTGTCAGCACGTTCTGATAAGAACTCTTGCTCACGTTGCTTATTGATCTTACCTTCTGAGATACGCTCTTGCTTAACTTGCTCAAGAATTTTGTCTAAAGCGTCAGTGTTTGCGTGTGCGTTAAGCGCGGTACCTGCAGAAACAGATAGTACTGCTGCAACAGCAAAACCTTTAAATAGTTTCTTCATTATTGATTACTCCGCGCCAAAGATTGGTAGTTTAACAAGTTCTAGTGTCGCTTGCTTACGTGCCATGCGGATCACTTCTTTAACAGGTTTTAGGTATTCTTCACCTAATTCTTTCCACTGTTTAGTGTTGTTATCCCACACCCAAGCATGTTTCAAGTCAAAAGACTGAGCAACATATGTAATACGACCTAAACGACCGATATCTACGTTGATATTTTTGCCATCAATTTCAAGCGTACCTTGAGAAGCAGTTACTGCAGAGCTGTACGCTGTTTCAACTGTGTATGCTTCAAGAACTTGACGGAATTTTTCAGACGTAGTAACAGAGGCAGATGCCATGATGTCACGAAGTCTTTCAACACGGCCTAGACGCGTTTCAAGATTAAATGGAACGTCCGCTTTGATGAATTGCTCAAGCGTATCGATCATGCGATACATCAAAGGCACAACGTTTTGTTTAGTGTTATCGATAGTCGCAATTTGACGATCGAACGACTCAATCGATGCATTTTGGTCAGCGACCAAACGTGCAACGTGATCGTTATACACTTTCATAAGTTCAGTCTCATCAACGATGCTACGGTACTCAGCGATTAGCTCTTGAGTTTGACCATATACATTGTCAATTTTAGTTTGAGACTTAACAGCAGCCTTTTGAATTTGTTGACCTGCTTTTTGCACGTCATTCAAAGGATCTGCAATCACATTGCTGCTTGCAAATGCAAAAGCGCCAACCAACGCTGTTGCTACAAGACTCTTTCTGATTTTAACAGACATAGTTCCCAACCAATTAAGTAATGTTACTTTTATAATTTAATTATCCTCCGAGGAGAACAACCCTGATATCTTTTAATAGATATCAACCTTTCAATAATGCTAAATGCAATAAGCGCTGTCAACTTGATGTTAGGTGTAATTAGCAAATAAATCACCTGCCGATGGACTACATTAAAGTAGCACCAATAAAATGTTAACATTATTGCAACCAACTGTATTATCAACAATCCTAGCAAACCCCAATAAGGTTGATGTTTAACTGGATAGACCTCTAAACAAACAACATAAATGCAACATTTAGTTCAAACTTGATGTATATAAAAAAAAAATAAAAACATTTAAAAAAAAACTCTTTTAGGGGCTCTATTTGACGGTTTTTTATCATTTTTAAGCACTTTAACTCAAAAAAGGAACGGTTTAACGCACAAAAATCAAACGTTACACATATTGAAAGTTGTAAAGCTAATAGAAGGGTTTCAATATCAAATTTGTGAAGGTTTTCTGACACTCAATTACAATCAAGCAACGCTCTACACTGATAGACGAAATAAGGCCTCATTAATGGCTTGGGCACAATCAAAATCAAAAAAAGCTTACTTTAGTTAATTATTCTTATGATGTTCAAACCGAGTCTTGCCTAAGTTCACTGTATGTTACTTCTTAGCTCACTATCCAAACTCTAGGCTTTGTCGTTTATCCATATAATCCAGTTTGAGGCTGAGTTTTGTAAATATTAATACTTCTAAAACTTGCAAGTTAATCTAGGAAGGTAATAAAAATATTAGAAATTTATAGGCAGCACAAAATTAATAATACATAGAATTCTGTTTAGCATATTTAATTAAAATTAGGTTTTATAGCAAAATTAAACCACATAATGGTCTTTTGGAGTTTAGATATAATAAATGAGCACTATTAATGATTGGAGGTATTATGGTTTATGGGTATATGAGGAACTTTCTGAGTATGTGAGAAGTTTTAAGGAATAATGGTGAAACAGAGACCTGCTTCACCAAGATGAACATGAGTTCACATAATTAAAATTATGCTGCTTCAACGTTCTCAGCTTCAGGGCCTTTTTGACCTTGTTTGATGCTGAATGTCACTGCTTGACCTTCGCTAAGAGTGCGAAAACCAGAACCAGAGATTGCGCTGAAGTGTACAAACACGTCAGGACCGTTTTCTTGTTCAATGAAACCAAAGCCTTTAGCTTCGTTGAAAAACTTTACTTTACCAGAAACCGACATACTAAATTTTCCTGTAAGTCAATAATTAAAAATTCTGCCACGTTATTGTGGCAATAGCCTCCTTGAGTCAATGCTCATAAAATAGAGGTATAGTACAGGAACAAGTAATAACCTAACTGGTAACCTTAAACGCAGCACAATATCCGTAAATTCAATTCATAAAAACTCAAAGCAAAGTAAGATTAACACATTCTATTTTTTTTCGCTCTATTAATTGAAAATAATTTCTAAAAAAACTTACTCTGTGATTAAAAACAGATAAGACATTGATTAAAATAAATAAAAATAAAATACTATTGTAATATTTATTATGAAATCCTAATAAAAATACAGCGATTGTTAACCCTTCACAGGCTAATCTCTGTTCATACTAAAACAAACAAGAAATAATGATTAAGTAACAAGCCAATTTATACCTTTTCATACAAGCCTTGAGCCTAAATATTTACATACAAAAAAACCGCTTAAGTAAGCGGCTTTGATTTCAAATACTTAATTTTACTTTAAAACAGCCCAATCAATTACAGATTCAGCTTTTATCGGTACGACTTCAGAATCGCCAAGCGTATAACTTGCAGGCACAGTCCAAGGAGTCTTTTGCAGTGTAATTGTATCGCTATTACGCGCTAAACCATAAAAGTCTGGACCAAAGTGGCTTGCAAAGCCCTCTAGCTTATCTAATGCACCAGCTTCTTCAAATGCTTCTGCGTAAAGCTCAATAGCAGCATGAGCCGTGTAAGCCCCTGCACAACCGCACGCAGCTTCTTTTTTATCTTTATAATGAGGCGCAGAGTCAGTACCTAAAAAGAACTTTTTACTGCCACTCGTAGCTGCAGCCATAAGTGCTTGCTGGTGAATATTACGTTTGAGTATAGGCAAACAGTAATAATGAGGACGAATCCCTCCTGCTAACATGTGGTTTCGATTATACAGTAAATGGTGAGCAGTAATCGTTGCCGCAACATTACTTGGCGCGTTATTGACAAAATCAACCGCATCTTTTGTTGTTATATGCTCAAGTACTATTTTAAGCTCTGGAAAGTCATTAACGACATCACCTAGAATCGTATCTAAAAATACTTTTTCTCTGTCAAAAATATCAATTGAAGAATCCGTCACTTCACCATGTACAAGCAAAAGCATACCAACATCTTGCATAGCGCTAAGCACTGAATATATATTTTTGACGGACGTTACACCAGAATCAGAATTGGTTGTCGCGCCAGCAGGGTATAGTTTAGCAGCAAATACTTTGCCTGATGCCTTAGCCTTAATTATTTCTTCAGGTGTTGTCTTATCAGTGAGGTATAACACCATCAAAGGCTCAAAGTTACCTTGTGGCTTAGCAGCCATTATACGTTCTCTGTAAGCTAAAGCGGTGTCCGTGCAGGTCGCTGGAGGAACCAAATTTGGCATTATAATAGCACGCCCCATATAGCGGCTAATATCGCGCACAGTGTCTTTAAGCTGATCACCATCGCGTAAATGCACATGCCAATCGTCAGGTCGGGTAATTGTTAACGTTTTTACAGAGTTTGTATTATTACTGGTCATCACTTCATTCCACAGCTGAATTTATGTGATCATAGGCATATGATGTTTTCGAGTAAAGATTTTATTAAAATAATCGGTTACTAATTTGCCCTATTTTATTTACAGCTTGGTTAAAACGTTTATCGTTTTATTTTGTAGAACAGTTGATATTAGGTTAACTTAATGTGGTGTTTATAAAAAAAGAATAATAAATTTTGCCTATGTCGAACAGTATCGATACCTCTAAAGCGCTTGAAGTAAAAACAGATCAGCTAAGTATCATAAATCAGTTTTCATCAAGCCTATTACAGCTAGACACCTTAGATGAGCTATTTGAATATGTAACGACTCAAGTTGTAAATCGTCTTGGGTTTGTTGACTGTGTTATTTATCTCGCTGATGAATCAGCCTCTAAACTCAATCTTGTTGCTTCTATGGGAATCGATCGCCAAAGATATAAATACAAAGCCCAACGAAAAGTAATTAATTTTAACGAAGGGATATCAGGTTTTGTTGCAACAACAAAAAAAGCAATAATTTTAGGCGATGTCACAAAAGATAGCCGTTATATTGCAGACGAACGCCCTGCTCAATCAGAGCTTTGCGTGCCTCTTGTATACAAAGACCGTATTCTAGGTGTTATTGATTGTGAACACCCCGCCATGAATTACTTTACTAATGCACACCTTGAAATATTAACAACAGTGGCACACCTTTTAAGCGCTAAAATAAACCAAGTTAACATGGTAAATAGCCTGCAATCGACTGTAGAGCAGTTAAATGACGCGCAAAAGCTTGAAAACAGTCTTCTTCAAATAGCCAACTTAACCTATAAAGCCAGTGACTTAGATACATTTTTCGAATCTTTACACACTATTATTAATAGCTTATTAAGGGCTGATAACTTCTTTATTGGCCTTTACGATAAACAAATCGACATTCTAGATATTGTTTACATTGTTGAAGCTGGAATTCAAACAAACACACATCAAAAAATCTCTAAAGAACAACTTAAAGACACCGCGTCTTACTTTTTATTGCAAACTGACCAAGCGATGTTATTAACAAAACAAGACTACATTGATCATATAGAGCAAGGTCATTTTAAATTAATTGGTCGTCAAGCCGAATCTTGGCTAGGTGTACCATTTAAAGCCAATGAACGTATGAGTGGTGTCATTGTTGTGCAAAGTTATCATGAGGCACATCATTATAATGAGCACGATAGTGCTTTGCTTACCTATGTAAGCAGGCAAATAAGTATGGCAATAGATAGGCAGTTAGCTAGGCAGGAGCTTGAACACAAAGCTTTACATGATGGATTAACTGGGCTTGCTAATCGTTCATTACTTATTGAACGAATAAAGCATGCAATTTTGCGCTTAACGCGTGTAAAAAAAGGCACTGTTCATGCCCTACTTTATTTAGATTTTGACCGCTTTAAAAGTATCAATGATGCGCTCGGCCACGAAGTTGGCGATCACTTTTTAATTAAAATTTGTGAGTTGATCAAAGGTACAGTTCGTAACACCGACACTTTTTCACGCTTGGGTGGCGACGAGTTTGCTATTTTAATGGAAAACATTACTCATCGTAATCAAGTTAAAGAGGCACTAGGGCGCATAAAAGAAGCACTTTCTAAACCAATAAATGTTGATGGCCATTTATTGCAAGCCTCTACCAGCATAGGTATTGCCTATACTGATAATGTTGACGATAAAGCATACCTGTTACTGCAACAAGCAGACGCCGCTATGTACGAGGCTAAATCAACAGGCCGCGGACAAGTTAAGTTTTTTAACAACACAATGAGAAAAAAGCTTAAAACACACGCCGACATAGAAAACGACCTACAGCACGGTATTGAACACAACGAATTTGAACTCTACTTTCAGCCAATTTTTACAATCTTAAATAACCACGTTATTGGCTTTGAAGCACTTGTGCGTTGGCACCACCCTAAAAAAGGGTTTGTTTCACCTAATGACTTTATTCCTATTGCTGAAAAAACAGGCCAAATAATCAACCTGGATTTACATCTACTCGACTTAGCTGCACAGCATATTTCAAAGTGGCACCAACAAGGTCATCGTTTCTTAAAAGTCACAGTAAATGTATCATCGCGCCATTTTGCAAGCCTAGATTTTGTAGCTCAGGTCCACGCTATCTATAACAAATACCAATTGCCTTTAGGTTCTTTGTGCTTAGAAATAACCGAATCTGGATTAATAGAAAACTTAGAGCTCGCCACACAAATTATCGAAGGGCTCTCACCTCTAAAAGTAAAACTATGTCTTGATGATTTTGGAACAGGTTACTCTGCGCTAGGCTACTTACACCAGCTCCCCATTCATATTCTGAAGATCGATAAAAGCTTCATCGATCATGTACAAGATTCAACAAATCCCTTGGTTGAGGCTATTTTGTCACTTGCTAAGTCGTTAAAACTTGAAGTTGTTGCTGAAGGAATTGAAACCACCGGACAGCTAGAGACTTTGCAAACTACGCATTGTGAATACGGACAAGGTTATTTAATGTCAAAACCAGTTCCAGCAAAAGAAGCTATATTACTAATTAATCAACCACTTTAGCCCCACATCTGTAAAGTTAAGGCTTGGGGCACTTAGAGCGCGGCGCGAGGTATATAACCCAGTGGGATAAATAAATACCCAGCAACAAAGAGCAAATAGCCCCATAAATAACCCAAAGGGCAGCATGCGTTTGGGTTTGTTCTTCGTTATTGGTTATTTATTAGGAATGACCACAATATATAAATTATCTTTGCCTGAATAAAAAACTGACAGCTGTAAAGTCAATCACCAAAGATCAACCTTCATATACTCCAAAGTATTTTTATTTTCTACAAAGGTCACTACTTTTCTATCTATTAGCGTTAGTTAACTAAGCAAGGTAAAAATTTTTTATACCAGCCCCTTTACCTTTAAACATGAAGTAAATTAATACAAGTAGTAAAAAATCGGCTTTAATCTAGTTACTTACGCTAAACTATAAAAACATTAATCAGTAAAACTATATTTATTAGCTTAATTTAGACGTCTAGACGTTGAAACGTTTTTTATATAAGCGTAGTATTGAAAAATAATGAGCACTACTCAAATTTTCCATGAGAATTATTAAAGATGATTGGTATAAAACACTTAAAAACTATTGCAACCCTTAAAGAAACCGGTTCATTAGTGAATACTGCCCGCGAATTATTCTTAACTCAGTCGGCTTTATCACATCAAATTAAAGACTTGGAAAACAAGTTAGACTGCCAGTTGTTTGAACGCAAAACGCAGCCTGTGCGTTTTACCCCGCAAGGCATGTTATTGCTTGAGTTAGCCCACGAAATACTGCCGAAAATTGAAGCAACTAAATGTCGTTTAAAAGAGAGCCTTAATCAGCCAATTTCACAATTACGCTTAAGTGTTGAATGCCATGCTTGTTTTCACTGGCTACTTCCAACAATTAAAGATTTTAATAACTTTTGGCCAGATATAAAAATTGATTATGAACGTGGTTTTAGTTATGACGCAATTCCAGACTTACTTAACGATGAATTAGACTTAGTACTCACATCAGACATTCGTGAACCCGATAAGCTAGAGTATGCCCATTTATTCGACTTTAAGTTAAAGTTAATTGTTGCACCTGATCACGATCTTGCTAAAAAAGCATACGTTACAGCGTTGGACTTAAAGAATGAAACCATTATTTCTTACCCTATTCCGCGCGAACGCCAAGATATATTTAAACATTTCATTCAAAATGCACGTTTTGACGGGACGTTAAAAAACGTAGATCAAGGACTACTAATTTTTCAGCTAGTCAGTGCTGGAATGGGTGTAGCTGCATTACCTGATTGGTTGGTTACACCATATGAAAGCCAAGGACTCATCAAATCGATTCCACTAGGTGCGCTAGGTTTAACTCGACCAATGTACTTAGCGATGAAAAAAGATATGAAAGATAACCCTGTATATCGCCACTTTTTAAATACGTGTAAGTTAAATAACGGTCGATAAACTACTCATTAATGAGTAACATAACTTAAATTATAGCTTTTATGTTGCTCATTATGTTCGCTTTGAAAAAGTTACTTGGCGGCTTGCTTATGCCGCTCCCTTTAATTGGTCTTTTTACACTTATAGCTTTGTTTTTGGCATTCAAGGGGCGCAAATTTTCTTTAGTAATTGCATTTTTTGGACTTTCAACATTGTTGGCAATCAGTACACCATTTGTTGCTAACCAAATTTTAAAAAACAACGAGCCAACAAGCCTTTCTTTTCACCCTTCAAAACACCCAGAATTAGACAAAATAGTTGTGCTTGGGTGCGATATAAATCCTAACTCTGTCTTAAGTGCTAATAACCAATTAGGTAATTGCGCGCTAACCCGACTAGTTGAAGGAGTCAAACTCGCTAAGTACTACCCAAAATCACAGCTTATTTTTTCTGGCGGCGGTTATGAGAATATTACTAACAGCAGCTTGATGTATCAAACTGCCATTGAGTTAGGCATTAATAAAAATAGGCTTTTGCAAAACCCAAAGGCAATGGATACAGCGCAAGAAGCTGCGCTACTAGCGCCTAAGCTAGTTGATTTTAAGGTAGCGTTAGTAACTTCGGTACTGCATATGCCCAGAGCCCAGGACTTGTTTTCGGCCCAAGGTGTAACAAGCATTCCTGCAGCAACTGACTTTCACAATTTTGCAGCGCTTCCTTTTCATAAACAGCTCGTTCCAAATGCGCAAGCACTACTAGCCGTAACGCAATACAGCCATGAAGTTATAGGAACAACGTGGATAAAAGTCCGTCGATGGCTAGACCCTGAGGCACTTTAAACAACTTGCAAAAAGCCACCTGCTAACTCGTAAATTTGATTTGTTTACAATGAATGTTTGTCGAGCAAGAAAATAAAATATCAATACTTTAAGATATGTGGGTAAAGCTCTTCACTAGATTTTTTGTTAAACAATAACGTCACTTTACTGTCGTTGTTTTGTAGGTGGGTGTTTTGTCCAAAGCCGATAGAGTATAACTAAAAATATCCCTAACAATAATATACTCAGTGCGGTTAAGCTCTCTACACCTATAGACTCAAATGTAGCTCCAAAAGTATAGCCTCCGCCAACTAAAATAATGACCCATAAAGCAGCTGAACAGGCATTTAAGATGCTAAATAGGGGCCAAGATATATCGGTTAGCCCTACAGGGAGCGCTCCAATTGTGCGCATACCTTTGGGGTATCGATATAAAAAAATGTAAGCCATGCCGTAACGGTTAGCAAGCGCACTCGCTGTTTGAAATAGTTGACCAATTTTATTAGGTTTTTCAAGCCATGAAGTGCCATAAGCTCTTGCAAGAGCAAACCGTATCTCATCGCCAATATACCCTCCCATAAAAGTAGCTAAAATAACTACTTTAATATCAAGCGCGCCGATTTGAGCAGCATAACCTGCAAATAAAGGTAACCAGCCGCTTTTCAATGCACAATAGCCAAATAGCAATAGGTAAACAAATAAGCCGTACTGCTCAAGTAGAGCTAAAACACCTTCCATTGCGGTCCTTATAAGGTCATTTTTAATAAAACTAGAAATACATAACGAATTAAGTAAATTAAAAGATCTTTATGAGAGACCAAACCACTTACCTTACTTTTACAACCGGTTTATTTTATTCGCTTTCATTTAAGCAGTGTATATAAAGAAAGCGTGTCTCCTTCCCACGCTCTGAACACTCTCAATTTATACTCAACTCACTAGACAACAAATTTAAACACGCCCTCACTTCAATATAAGTAAATAAAGTCTATTAGAGCAGAGCTTGTACACTATCCGTTGTCGCCCCTATTTAACTGGCGTTAAATTCAAGGCTTTAAATTTTAAAATATAACGAGTACTAAAATTAATAATCTTAAATATCACAGTAGCTTAAACAGGATTATCAATATCAATAAAGCTAACCTCAAAACCGTACTCCAGGGCAAGTAGCTCGCCCAGAGCTTTTATACCGTAGCGTTCGGTTGCATGATGCCCTGCTGCAAAAAAATCAATATTTTGTTCTCGTGAACTATGAATAGTTTGCTCAGACGCTTCACCTGTTAAATAAGCGTCAATACCTTGCTCCGCAGCTAAATCAATATAACCTTGACCTCCACCAGTACACAGCGCAATAGTTTGTATTTTACTTGAACGAACTAAGCTTGTGAGAGGGGCTCGATTAAGCATCTTAGCTATTTTTGATGCAAATTCATCTCCACTTAGCGCTGTTTTAAGGCGCCCTTTCACTGCTACACTGTTAGCAACAGGCTCAAGGCCTTCTTGAATTTCAATATCTAATAATTTTGCAAGCTGCGCGTTATTACCAATCTCTGGGTGAATATCTAAAGGGAGGTGATAAGCAAATAAATTAATATCGTTAGCCAATAAGGCGCCTATTCTCCGCTTTTTCATCCCGGTAATAGGTTGAGACTCGCCTTTCCAAAAATAACCATGATGGACCAAGATAGCGTCTGCTTGCTCATCAATTGCAGCGTCAATTAAAGCTTGGCTCGCTGTTACTCCGGTAACAATTTTTTTTATTTCATTTTTACCCTCAACTTGTAATCCATTTGGGCAAAAATCCTTAATATTGTGAGGCTTTAAAATATCATTTAATAATTGGTTAAATTCTTGACGTTGCATACGCGTAACCTTACTTTGCACTGAATTTTGTGCAAATTTTGGCGTTTATTGCTTTAAAATGGAAGGAAAATCGCAAAAAATTGAAAAACTGATTCAAAATAGGTATAAATAGCTTCTCTTTATCTGTGTTCACAACGTATAGGGTCTCTGATGAGCAAACTAGACAAAACAGAAGTACTATCTGCCTTTGAAGCAGCGTATGAAGCTGCTAATGGTAAAAAACCTGAAATTACAACTAAACCAGGCTGGTACAGCATCGATGGCGGAAAAAACTTACGCCTAGCTGACGTAGCTGAGCTAACTAAAGAATTAAGCAGTGGTAAAGCAACACCGGCACCTGCTGAAAAAGCGCCAGCTAAAAAAACTAAAACCAAAAAAGCTGCGCCTGTTACCGCTCAGAAAAAAGCGCCATTCACTGTGGTTACACAAAGTGAAGATGGTTACACCGCAGAAGAATTGTGGATTGTAATCCTAGCGCGTAAAGATCATGACTGTCGCCTACCGCGCGGTGTTGTTTAATCAACATTAATGATTTTAAAAGAAACCGCGTTAAGCGGTTTTTTTATGCCTGCTGTTTATAATTTGTAAAATAAAAAAGCGGCATAAAAGCCGCTTTTTAAAGACGTTAATTAACCTGAGATCTGGTTAAGCCAACATTAGATTATTACTCTCTAAAATTTCAAGTTCTTGCGATGTTAAATCTAATGACGGCTTTTCCTCTTTTAGGCAATAGGCAATTAATCCACCAAGTAAATTTAGCATAAAGCCATGCATACTGCGGTGTCTAGAGTGTTCAATGTAAGAAATGTTTTTCAATTGATCATTCACCGTTTCGATTATAAATCGTTTTTTCAATAAAGCCCTGTCCCACAATGAAATAAATTTTTTCTTCATATTCTTTCGAACCGTCGTGATCAACTCGACACCTTTTTCTAGTAACTCACCAGAGAGCGCTTTGCTGATATAACCTTTGTCGCCATAGAGTTTTCCGAAGATAGAGTCCGCCATATCAGAAACAGGCTCTCGATCATCCACATTGCCCGTTGTGAGCTTTAGCGCCACAATCTCACCTAAATGATTAATTATTAAGTGTAGTTTGAATCCATATGACCAACCCATAGTGCCTTTTCCATGATGAGCAACGCCTTCAAACACTTTATTTCTTTTAGCTCTGATGATGTGACACACTTCTATTTTAGTGGAGTCAACAAATTGTATACCTGTGGGCTTGCCAAGTTTTGATGTGAGGTAACTGCACATCGGAACCACCACACTAGGCATAAGCGCGAGAAACCTTGTGTAACTCAGCAACTCTGGAAAATAGGCTTTAAGTTGACGGCAAACATAGTGAAGATAGTAGTTTTTGAAATCTCTGTAATGTGACTGGTGAAAATGGATGATAATAGTCATCACCTCTGACGGAGATAAGCGGCATGCTCTTCGACGTTTAATTTCACCATTTTCGAGCAATATACGCTGCCAGCTTGGGAAAAATAACTTTGAAAAATCATCGACATCACAGTACGTTTCAACTAACTTGTTCATGCTCGTTCCTTTTTGTTCTAATCACTCTTGGTCGAATGATCGGATCATGGAACGAGCATTTAGTTCCTTTAAATTAGTAATTTCTTATCCGAAGCTCAGGTTAATTAAAATTCTTACTTTTCAAAATAAAGCGGCTGGCGTGCTTTTTTGCCAACCTCATTCATCGTTTCTGCATTAAATAAACGACCATTAATCATTGTATAATCAACCTTATCAGAGCTGCGAATATCAATTAACGGATCACCATCAATCACCATTAAATCAGCCAGTTTACCCACTTCAAGCGAGCCTACGTTTTTATCAAGCCCTAAGTACTTAGCTGGATCGAGTGTTGATGCGCGTATGGCTTCTAGTGGCGTCATGCCACCTTGGGCAAACATCCACATTTCCCAATGTGCACCTAACCCCTCACGTTGACCATGCGCTCCTAAGTTAACTAAAACACCTAAGTCTTGTAGCTCAGCCGACACACGTGCGTTGTTAAAATGATTATAGTGATGATCGGGTGCTTTAACACGACGCATAGAACGCGGCAGCAACTGATTTTGAGGCACAAACTTACTTAAACGAGGGTGATTCCACACGTCAGTTTTATCATACCAATAGTTTTCACCCCATATACCACCATAGGCAACAACAAGCGTTGGTGTGTAACCCACATCACTTTGTGACCATAATTGTTTTATATCATCGTATATGTTTTCTACAGGAATGGAATGCTCAATACCTGTATGCCCATCAACCACCATGCTCAAATTATGTTGCAGTAGCGAACCGCCTTCTGGCACAACCATCATTTCAAGTTCGCGACCTGCTTCAACGACTTGTTGGCGCTGCTCACGACGGGGTTGATTGTATGATTTAACGCTAAAAGCACCGACTTTCTTTAAGCGTTCTAAGTGAAATTTAGCATCTTCTAACGAATCAATATGCGAGGTATAACCCGGCATATTAGCCCCATACAAAATAGTTCCTGTAGAGAAAATACGCGGACCAACAATCATGCCTGCTTTTTGCATTTCGCTTGCAGTGAATATTTCGGTGGTGTCGTTAGAGGGATCATGAATAGTCGTAACACCTAAAGCTAAACCTGCAAAGTTTTTCCAATTTTGCTGAGGAATTATTTCATTGCTCCCTTGAGAACCATGAGCATGGGCGTCAACAATACCTGGCATGATGGTTTTACCTGTAACGTCTATAACGTCTGCATCTTTTGGTATGCTTAATTCAGAAGCTGGGCCTACAGCTTTTATATGCTTGCCATCAGTAATTATTACTCCGTTTTCAATGACTTTATCACCATTCATCGTAATAATTTTACCGCCAGTTAAAGCAATCATGCCTTTTGGCTCATTCACCTTCTTACTAAATCCGATGTTTTCGCCATTTTTAACTTTAAAATCAGCGTCGCTTTTACTGTTAATCGCAAATACACCGTTTAAATTTGCATGGTAAAGCTCAGGCCCTAGTGTCCAATAAAGTTTGCTGCTATCGGCACTCCAGCTAATACTTTCACCAGCACGCACAGATAGCTGCTCTATAGGGAATTTACTGTCTTTAGGTCCAATATTTATGGCCTTCCCACTTTCAACTAATGGCGTTACATACACTTTAAATCGCTCAGCAAAAGCAAGATACTCCCCATCTGGAGATACTCTAAATTCAGTAGCATGCTCAGATTCATAAAGTTTAGATACTTTTTTGCTCTCTAGCTCTACAACACTCAGCGATGGTTTTGGCCATGGACTCATTACAAATACACGGTCGTTGTCAGCCCCAAATTGTGGCTGATATCCACTTTTAGAAATCAGTTCACTTTCACCGCCTTTTGCGCTAACGCTATAAATACCTGGGTTCAATGACCATTTAGGATTTAAAATACTGCCACCGCTGACTTTGCGATAAACAACCGTTTTACCATTTGGGCTAAACGTTGGTTCTACATACTTGCCTGGCTCTTGTGTAATTGTGTCGCCTCGACCACTGCGAGAAGATACAACGCGCACTTGCCCTTGCTTGTTATCGTTCCACGTGGTGTAAACTATTTTTTTACCATCGCGAGAATACTGCGGAAATAATTCAAAATGATCTGTTTGTTTTGTTAAACGCTTAATTTTTCCAGATTCTAAATCGCGTTTATAAATATAGCCTAACGCTTCAAAAATAGCGGTTTCACCGTCGGGGCTTACTTGTACATTACGCAGCATTTTTACGTCAAATTCACCAGTGTCTAAATTTTGAGTAAAACGAAGCGCTGGTTGAATCTTTTTAGTGGTTTCTACTTTAAATGCAATCGGACTAACTGATTTGTCAGTCACGTCAACAGATTGAATTTTACCACCCGCCCAAAATACCAATTCTTTATTATCGGGTGTCCAGGCAATTGTAGGATAAACACCGTGAATAGCCCATGTTTCTTGCATGTCACGCTCTAACTTATCGTATACCTGAGTGTGCTCACCCGTGCTTAAATCATAAAGATACAAACTAGTTTGAAAGTCGTCTCGCTTAATGTAAGCAAGCGTTTTTCCATCTGGCGATGGAGTTGGTCTAATTGCGCCACCCATACCATCAATAATTGTTTCTATTTCACCTGTTTCACGATCGTAGCGCTTAATTTTATATATACCCGCTACAGAATCCTTCGAATAGTGAAACGTTTTGCCTGGTGTTGCATCATGAGAAAAATACACATAACGCCCATCAGGTGAAAACATTGGCTCACCTAAATCTTTTTGGTCGTTCTCGCGTTTAGTCAGCTGAACCCCTTTACCACCAGCTTTATGGAATAGCCATACTTCACCAGCACCTAGTGAACGACTAGCCGTAAAGTGTTTACGCGCCACTAAAAAATCGCCATCAGGGCTCCACGCTGGACTATTTAATAATCTAAACGTTTCGTTGGTTACTGCACTTTGGTTCTCACCGTTTAAATCCATAACCCAAATATTGTCGCCGCCACCTTGATCAGAAGTAAACGCAATGTGTTTACCATCGGGGCTAAAACGAGGTTGCATTTGCCATGCTATATCAGAGGTTAATTGTGTTGCTGTACCGCCACTCATTGGCATTGTGTAAATGTCGCCTAGTAAGTCAAATACAATGGTTTTGCCATCTGGGCTAATATCAATATTCATCCATGTGCCTTGTTCTACGCTAATTTTAGCGTCAACAAATTGCCCTTTAGGCGAATCTACTTGCCATTTTTGTTCATCTTTTTTATCAGTGGATTCGGCATGTGCTTGCCCAATAGCTAATGACACTGACAAAGCCAACGCCGTATGCAGCAATTTCTTCATAACTTTCTCGCTTATTATTGTTGCTGTGTGTTTTAACCGATTGCAACAAAAACAACCAAAAGTTACCAGCGTTATTTGATAAAGCGCAGTTTATTACGTTTAATGCCAAGAAATGGGGTCAAATTGATAGTAGTTAACCAGCATTCTATATATTTCTGGATCGTAGCGCCGTAACTCTGCTGGTTTTTCAATAAAGGTTTCGGTGATCACCGCAAAAAATTCGGCCTCGTTTGTTGCGCCATAACTATGAATAACGTGAGGCATACTATACGCCACATGACTTTTAAGCTGCGTAAAGGCACGACTAAATACCCTTGCCCACTCTTTATAATCCGCCGAGCTTTTTAAAAGTGGCGTACCTGTTGTTTTACCTGTTTCCTGATCTAACTGATGAGCAAATTCGTGAAACACCAAGTTATGCCCATCACTGGGTAAGCGGCTTCCTTCTAATACATCATGCCAACTGAGTACCAATGTTCCCCCAGGCCACGATTCACCTTGTCTCACCGTATTATGATAACTGACTAAACCAGCACTATCGCGCGTGGTTTGCGGCGCGTAATAGGCACTTGGGTACAATAGTATTTCTTTTACATTAATATAAAGAGGCCACGGCTTGTTAAGCACGAGTACGCAGGCATCAGCAGCAACAATAAGTTTCATGGCAGGTGTGAGCTTTAATCCATCGCAGCCAATAAAGCGCTTTTCATTTAAAAACCAAACAATATGTCTCTCAAGTTTGGCTCTATCAGCATCTGTCATCTTTCGGTAAATAGGCATACAGCGCAGTAAGATATCTTTTTGCTGAGAGCTTAAACCCATACGTTGATACTTATTGCGCCAAAGGGAGGCTTGGATAGAAGGCCATTGCCAAAGTATCGCCACAAATAACACTAAAACACCAATTAACAGTCCATTTATCATGGCAATACCCTAAACATATATATGCCTTTATAAATATGTTCACCGGGATGAATTTTCAACTGCTGTGGTTATTATAGATTTTTAAAATACTTTTTTTACTACCGTCATTTACATTTAAAATGATCACACTCAGCTTGTAACACCTTTACAAAGCGCGCAACGTGTAGGCCATCCATTAAAGAGTGATGTACGTCAACAGACAGTGGCATCGTGCCAGCTTCTTTGTCGTATTGACCAAATACAAATTTAGGGATCCCTAAACTTTGCTCTTCGCTAAATGCATGTGAAAAAGCGCTAAAATTAAGCCATGGTAAAACAGATATATGAATTAAATCAGCTTGCCCCTCTGTATTGGCAAATGCGTCGCTAAATAGTGAGTTTGACTTAGATTGTTTACTTACTTTGTCGCTATTGGCTGAGAACTCTTTGAAAGAGCCCAAATAATCAAAATAACTAAATACAAAGCACTCGTCTTCATCAAGTTCAACAACACTTGCACGAATGCTTGTAAGTAACCAGGGCTTGGATTCTATAATTCGTAACATAATTGGTTCATAAGCGAAGCAAGCTTTTAGTGTGCAATAAACATAGGCTTGAAAAAACGATATATTTTGAGCCTTACAGTAATCAAACAGTGTTTGTGCGTTTAGCTGAACACACACATTAAAGTATGGCTGGGTAAAATTTTTAAATAGTTCAAAATGTTGTTTACGAGGCCAGCTATCAAAGTCGATAGGCTGCATATTCGAAGTTGACGTCATTATACATACCACACTTAATTAAAAATAAAGTGTAACGTTGTTTCATAAAAATAGCATTAATAACAAAAAAGGGGACGCAAATGCGTCCCCTTTCTTCAAGACCTAAATATAAATCTAAAGGCCATTTTGTATTATTTCTTGAGCAAGCTCATCTGCAATTAAGTGCGTCGATTTTTGCTCTTTTTCGCTGCGAGCAAAAATTTCTGTTAGCGTATTAAAAATACCCTCAACGTGTTTATTAGAGGCCTCAACGGTATAACCTTCTGGCGCAGTTTCGTAATAAACATTAATAATACCCCCTGCGTTTATAACGTAATCTGGCGCATACAAAATGCCTTTTTCACGAATAATTTCACCATGGCGTGATTGTGCTAACTGATTATTAGCACAACCAGCAATAATGGTTGCTTTAATACGAGGTATAGTGTCATCGTTTATGGTTGCGCCTAATGCACAGGGTGCATACACATCTACATCTAAGTCATAAATGTCATCAATACCAACAGCTGTTGCACCAAAATCGTTAACAACACGATCAATTGCAACCTGGTTTATATCTGTCACAAACAACTTAGCACCTGCATCAGCTAAGTGCTTACACAAGCCGTAAGCAACAGCCCCTAAACCTTGTACAGCTACTTTTATGCCCGAGAAGTCTTGGTGGCCGCGTTGATGCTGCAGTGCAGCTTTAATACCTAAAAAAGTACCGTATGCAGTAAAGGGAGATGGGTTTCCACTTTTGCCTTCAAGGCCAAGAACGTAATTTGTTTCTTTGTTCATTAAAGCAACGTCGGCACACGTAATATTGACGTCTTCTGCTGAGTAATAGCTACCATTTAAACGCTCTAATTGGCGACCAAATGCATGAAAAAGTTGTTCCGATTTAATTTCTTTGGCGTTACCAATAATGACAGATTTTCCACCACCAAAAGGAAGGCGCGCAACCGCATTTTTGTAAGTCATCCCTTTTGATAAACGCAAAACATCATACACTGCGTCTTCATCTTTAGCGTAATCCCACATTCTACACCCACCAACAGCAGGCCCCAACTTGGTACTATGCACAGCAATAATTGCTTTTAAACCTGACTCTTTGTCAGAACAAAAGACTACTTGTTCATGGTTATCAAATTCAACTTGATTAAACACAGCCACTTAAAATACTCCGAAAAATTGACCCGTGAGAGGGTGTACGCGCTGGAAATTGTCGAGACTTTACCACTTCAAGATAGTGTTCGCCACACATCAAGATGATAAAGCTAACAAACACCAAGTGATTAAATTAAATAATCAACTTATAACTTATTAACAAATAAAAAATTTAAAATAAATCACAAAAATAGACATTAAAACTAAAATAACACAAGGGTACACTTCTTTACGTTTACGTTAGCGTAACCATTGATTTTTCCGTAAAGTTTTTAATACATCCACCATTAACACGCAAGCAATTGTTATTTAATGATTTATATTTATATAAACAATTACCACACAACTGGTAAGATCAGTTTTCACTCAATATTGATGATTTTAAAATAAAAAAGCGAGCACATGGCTCGCTTCATAAACAAAGATAACAATTACTTTAATTTGCTATCAAGCTCAGCAATTTTTGCCTTCCAAATCGCAGGACCTTGCGTATGTGCATTGGCACCTTCGCTATCTACTGCAACCGTTACAGGCATGTCTTCAACTTCAAACTCGTAAATCGCTTCCATACCTAAATCTTCAAACGCAACTACACGCGCTTTTTTAATCGCTTTAGATACTAAATACGCAGCACCACCTACAGCCATCAAGTAAACAGATTTATGCTCTTTGATTGATTCAACCGTTGCAGGGCCGCGCTCTGCTTTACCAATCATGCCTACAATGCCGGTTTTTTCTAGCATCATATCGGTAAATTTATCCATACGTGTTGCTGTAGTTGGGCCTGCTGGGCCTACCGCTTCATCACCAACAGCGTCTACAGGGCCAACGTAGTATATAAATTTGTTATCAAAATCAACGCCTTCAGGTAAGCCTTCGCCAGAGTTGATCATGTCTTGCAAACGTTTATGCGCTGCATCACGGCCAGTTAAAATGGTGCCTGAAAGTAAAACGGTTTCACCCATTTTCCATTCTTGAACATCATCTTTCGTCAGCGTGTCTAAATTTACACGACGTGTCCCCTCACCCACTTCAAAAGTCACTTCAGGCCAATCCTCAAGCTTTGGCGCTTTTAAATCAGCAGGACCTGAACCATCCAAAGTAAAGTGCACGTGACGAGTTGCTGCACAGTTAGGGATCATCACCACTGGTTTTGAAGCTGCATGGGTAGGAGCGGTTTTAATTTTAATATCAACAACCGTTGTTAACCCGCCCAGGCCTTGTGCACCAATACCTAGTTTGTTTGCACGTTCGAATATTTCTAGACGAAGCTTTTCTTCTGTAGTTTCCGCCCCACGCTCCATAAGCTCATGGATATCAACCGGATCCATCAATGACTCTTTAGCCATTACTGCAGCTTTTTCTGCTGTGCCACCAATACCTATACCCAGCATGCCTGGTGGACACCAACCAGCACCCATTGTAGGCAGTGTTTTTTCTACCCAGGCAGCAACATCGTCTGAAGGGTTTAACATAACCATTTTACTTTTGTTTTCAGAGCCGCCACCTTTTGCTGCAACCATGACTTCTACTTCGCCACCAGCTACCAAATCGATGTGAACAACCGAAGGTGTATTATCTTTTGTGTTTTTACGAGTACCAGCAGGGTCTGCAACAATAGAAGCACGAAGCGGGTTATCTGGATTCAAATACGCACGGCGAGTACCTTCATCAACCATTTGTTGAACTGTTAAGTCTGTTTTATCCCACTTAACATCCATACCCACTTTTACAAAACACGTAATAATACCTGTATCTTGACAAAGCGGACGCTTGCCTTCAGCCGACATACGCGAGTTAATTAAAATTTGCGCAATAGCATCTTTAGCAGCTTTACTTTGTTCTTTGTTGTAAGCTTTTTCTAATGCTTGAACAAAATCAAGTGGATGGTAGAACGAAATATATTGCAATGCATCTTCAATGCTATCAATAAAGTCTTGCTGACGGATTGTACTCATAATGGTTCCTTAAGTTAGCTTTACGCTTAAGCGTAATCTATACCAAACCGGTGACGGTGGTTTGTACTGTTTTAATTACAACGTTGATTTATACTAAACGCTGCCAAAAAAATTTGACTTATGATACCCTCCCAGCCCGTTTGGAGCCAGTTCTTATAGGGGTAGTAAATGCTAAACAATAAAAATAATTGTATAAAATTATCAATAACACAAAATTGTATTGATGTATTTTCGCATTTTTCTCATCTGCCTCATGCCATACTGCTCGACTCTGCTAATAGCGACCATGTAAATAGTCGCTACGACATAATTTCCATAGAACCTGAACACTTGCTTGAAGTGAGCGATAACAAAACATTATTCAATGGCGAGCCAAGTAAGCTAACCTGTTTTGAGATAATGAATACCCATTTGCGCAAACTCAGTAACACAAAAGCACCTTTTGACTTGCCCTTTAATGGAGGTTGGTTAGGTTATTTCGGCTATGACTTGGGTCGTATAATTGAAAAAATGCCAACCATAGCAGAGCAAGATATACACTTACCGCAAATGGCTGTAGGCCTTTATTTAGATGCACTTATTTTTGATAGACAGCAAAATGCGTGGTTTTATGTTTCACAGCCACATGTTGAAAGACGCGCGCTTTACGAGAAATATCTAGCATCAACTCCGATTGACGCAAAGTTTGAGTTAACGTCTGAGTGGTTTTCTAATATGAGCCAAACCCAATACGCCAAAAAGTTTGCTGTAATTGAAGACTATTTAAAAAGCGGTGATTGTTATCAAATTAATCTAGCGCAGCGCTTTAAAGCCCAATATAGCGGTGACCCTTGGTCAGCGTATGTTAAATTACGCGAAGCTAATAAAGCGCCTTTTTCAAGTTTTATTAATCATCCTGCAGGCGCTATTTTGTCAATTTCGCCTGAGCGCTTTATATCGATCCAAAACAATATTGTAGAAACTAAACCAATAAAAGGGACACTTGCACGTAAAGCTGACGCCCACGAAGATAATGCACAAGCGTTAAAACTTGCAAACTCATCCAAAGATCGCGCAGAAAACGTGATGATTGTAGATTTACTTCGTAACGACTTGGGTAAAGTAGCCAAACCCGGCAGCGTTAAAGTGCCTTCTTTATTCGCAATTGAAAGTTTTCCGGCCGTACACCATTTAGTAAGTACAGTGACCGCCGAACTTGATATTAATAAAACAGCCGTTGATCAACTCGAGGCCGCTTTTCCTGGTGGCTCTATTACTGGAGCACCTAAAATACGCGCGATGGAAATTATAGAGGAGCTAGAACCTCATCAGCGCAGTGTTTACTGTGGCTCTATAGGTTATTTAAGTGCCTGCGGTAATATGGATACCAGTATTACTATTCGAACTTTAGTTTGTTATGAGCAGCATATTTACTGTTGGGCCGGAGGCGGAATTGTCGCTGATTCTAAAGTCGAATTGGAATACCAAGAGACTTACGATAAGGTAAATAAAATTTTACCTTTATTAAAGAGTAGGTGATCTTGAATAGTGACTTTATTAAAACCCGCTTTCAATTAAGCCCAACCGCTGCGCCAAATCAAATAAAAGACTCTCGAAATAAACGCGCCAGTGCCGTTATGTTGCCCATTATAGATGTAGCCGGACAGGCACATATTTTACTGTGTAAGCGCCCTACTTATTTGCATCATCACCCAGGTGAAATTTGCTTACCCGGTGGTAAATTTGAGGCAAGCGACAAAACGCTTCGTACAACGGCACTACGTGAATTGAAAGAAGAATTAAACATTGCGCACAAAGATGTAAATATCCTTGGCAATTTACCAGAGTACTCCACCTTAACTGGGTTTAGTATTCGTCCCTACGTATGTGTTTTGAATAAAAATACGCAGTGGGTAAATGATCACAATGAAGTACAGGCTAGCTTTTTACTCTCCTTGGATGAATTAAGTACTGAAGCTAACTGGCAACCTTTGCCATTTCAACGTTTTGGTAAAGAAATCACCCTGCAGGGGTTTGTTACCCCCCATGGGTTACTTTGGGGAGCAACTGCTAGCATTATAAAAAACTTTACAAAACAACTAGCCTTACCAGTTTAAATCTTCGTTAATAATAGTTACATGCTAACAATTCCGCGTTATTATGCTCGACCGTTCAAAGAGCAGCCTCGGGCTGAGTAAATTAATAAGAGACACACACTATGATCAGTGCATTTGATATGTTTAGCATTGGTATTGGCCCTTCGTCATCACACACCGTTGGTCCAATGCGCGCCTCACGCTTATTTGTTAATGAACTCCATGAAAAACAGCTATTAAAAAATGTTACCGATATAAAAGTAGAGTTATATGGATCGTTAGGTCAAACAGGTATAGGTCATGGTTCTGGCAAAGCTGTTGTACTTGGTTTAGCAGGCTATGACCCAGAAACAATCGATGCCGATTTAGTCGATGATATTTTATTAACTATCGAGCAAGAACAAGTTATTTATTTAAACCAAACACACAAAGCCAACTTTCCTAAGCAAGGCGCTATTGTTTTTCATCGTCGTAAAACGCTCCCTAAGCACTCTAATGCAATGGAGATTATTGCTTCAAATAATGGTGAAAAGCTTTATAGCAAAGTGTACTACTCTATCGGCGGCGGCTTTATTGTTACCGACGAAGAATTTGAAAACGAAAAGCAAGCAGCGCTCGATATTAGAGAAGAAAACCCAGCACCTTACCCTTTCAGTAGCGCAAAAGAGCTACTTGAAATGTGTAAAGACTCAGGCCTCAGTGTATCTAGCTTGATGATGAAAAACGAACGCACACTTCGAACCGAAGACGCTATAAAAGATGAGTTATTTCATATTTGGCAAGTAATGAAAGCCTGTATTGAACGCGGAATGCGTACAGAAGGAATTTTACCTGGCGGTTTAAAAGTAAAACGACGTGCCCCCAGCCTATACTTAAAACTGAATATCGAAGTGAGCAACGATCCACTCAGAGCAATGGATTGGGTCGACCTATTTGCACTTGCCGTTAATGAAGAAAATGCCGCCGGTGGACGAGTGGTAACAGCCCCCACTAATGGTGCTGCAGGCATTCTACCCGCTGTGCTTATGTACTATCATACATTTGTAAAAGAAGTAGACCGCGACATTGCCACGCGTTATTTACTAACAGCCGCTGCAATTGGTATTTTATATAAAAAAAATGCGTCTATTTCTGGTGCCGAAGTGGGCTGCCAAGGCGAAGTGGGTGTAGCGTGTTCAATGGCCGCCGGAGCATTAACTGAAATTGTGGGTGGTAATGTTGTACAAGTTGAAAACGCAGCTGAAATAGGCATGGAGCATAATTTAGGTTTAACGTGCGACCCTGTTGGCGGCTTAGTGCAAGTTCCTTGTATTGAGCGTAATGCGATGGGGGCTATAAAAGCCATCAATGCTTCTCGATTGGCAATTCGTGGTAGTGGCGAGCAAAAAGTATCACTTGATAAAGTAATAAAAACCATGCTTGAAACAGGTAATGATATGAAAACAAAATACAAAGAAACCGCGCGCGGTGGTTTAGCCGTTAACATTATCGAGTGTTAGGCTAACCTTAAACAAAAAAACCGACTATTAATAAATAGTCGGTTTTTTTTGTTATCAGACCCAGTGCTACTTTACAGGTAACTCTATATCTTCAAATAACTTATCTACATCATCTTGATTACGTAATAAACTCGCGCGCTCCACTCGCTCTTTAGTTAAATGCGGCGCAAATCGTTCTATAAAGTCATACATATAAGTACGTAAAAAGCTGCCTTTTCTAAAGCCAATTTTTGTAGTGCTAGCTTCAAATAAGTGACTTGCATCAATGCAGACTAAATCAGTATCAGTGATTTCATCAATCGCCATTGAAGCCACTACCCCTACGCCAAGCCCTAAACGAACATAGGTTTTAATTACATCGGCATCAGTCGCCGTAAATACAATATGCGGCTCTAACCCATGGGCGCTAAATGCTTTGTCTAATTCAGAGCGACCCGTGAAACCAAATACATAAGTAATTAGCGGGTATTCGGCAATATCTGCTACCGTTAAACTATTGGCTTTTTTAGCCAGTGGATGATCCTTTGCAACAACAATACTGCGATTCCAATGATAACAAGGCAACATAACTAAATCAGAGTATAAATGAAGCGCTTCAGTTGCAATGGCAAAATCGGCATCGCCCCTTGCTGCGGCATCAGATATTTGTTGCGGTGTACCTTGGTGCATATGTAGTGATACTGCAGGGTATTTTTTCATAAACCCCTGAATCACACTAGGTAAAGCATAACGTGCTTGAGTGTGCGTTGTTGCTATATTGAGCTTACCTTGGTCTGGTAATGTGTGCTCGTTAGCTACCGCTTTTATACCTTCTACCTTTGAAAGTATCTCTCGCGAGATATTTATAATATCTTCACCGGCACTAGTTACATGCGTTAAATGCTTGCCACTTCGCCCAAAAATTTGAACACCTAACTCATCTTCTAACATACGTACTTGTTTAGAAATACCAGGCTGTGAGGTAAATAAACTCTCAGCCGTTGCTGAAACATTTAATTTATGATTTTGTACTTCTACTATGTATCTGAGTTGTTGTAATTTCATGGTTGCATTTTTACGTTGTAATTTATTATAAATAAAGGCAATTCTATAAAGCTAGATCAGTTTTACTGGTAGCGTTGACTAAGCTTATAGCGTGCATTTATCGAAGTGGTGCTCAAGGCTAGCATAATAAATATACTTGAGGTAGCCAAGATTAGACGAATTAATCTCATAGTCCTTATATTTAACGACAGTTAATTTACCTAATTTGAAGTTAATTCGCGCAAAACTACCCCGATAGCTTATATTTAATGTAATATTAAAAAATTAGGTTATGAATCCGAGAATTACACCATGATCGTGTCTATTATAATTGTCCTTATAGTTGCTTTGGTTGTGATTGCACTTTGGGTAAGTGCTGTTCAGCAACACAAAGAAAAACAAGAAAATGAGCGCCGAAAAGAACTCACAAAACAAAAGGCGATCATTGAAGAAACTGAAGAAGCTTTAATGAACCAGGCTAATATTCCGCTATCTGAAAACGTTATTCGAGTTTTGCAAAGCCGAATTGCCGAAGCACTCAAAACAATGGTTACGCATTCGCCAACCTCAAAAGCGCTAAAGGGTCGTTTAGAAGAAATGAAACAGCATCTCTCTAACCCGGTGCAAGGAACCAGTAGTGAGTCATTAGCATTACCAAGTAACGACAAACAGCTTGTTGCGCTAATTCAGGGGATTAAAAAATTACGTGTGATCCTACGTTCTGAACACACTAAGGGCCGTGTTAATAGCCAAGTATTTACAGGCGAAGACAAACTGCTTGAGAAATTACAGCTTAAAATAAATATAGAAAGCCAAATTAAACGCGGTATTTCGGCACGTTCTGCGAGTATGGTTGGCTCTGCTAGACAATATTTTGAAAAAGCCTACGCAACGCTTAGTGCAGTGCCTTATTCAGACGAATATGTAAATGCTAAACGTCAAGAAGTGGAACGTTACTTAGAGGAAATTAGCGTCGAGCTAAAAGCATCTAACGCAAGCGCCCTAAAAAAGAAAAACGAGCAAGAACAAGACGATTTAGATGTGCTGTTTGCTCCAAAAAAGAAATGGTAACAGCAGCTTTCCACTGAATAATAAAAAAAGCCCATACTGTGTATGGGCTTTTTTAGCATTAAATTTTATAACCGAGAGTTTAGCTTCCCCAACAGGGATAAATCACATAACGTCGCTGGTAGTTATATATCAAAACAAAACTTTGTTATTTATGATAAAAACGCGAATTTAACAATAAATAACACGGTTAATATCCATACACTAATTGTTATTTCACTGCGTTTACCACAAAGCAACTTAACCGCCGTATATGAAATAAAGCCAAGCGCAATACCATGCGCAATTGAAAACGTAAGCGGCGTCATTAACAGCACAACGGCTACTGGAATAGCGTCTGTCATATCGTCCCAGTCCACAAACTTTAGGTTTTGTAACATAAGTACAGCAACATATAAGATTGCGCCCGCTGTTGCATAAGCTGGTACCATATTAGCTAACGGTGCAAAGAACATCATTAGCAAAAAGCAGCAACCAACTACCACTGCAGTTAAACCTGTACGCC
The DNA here is from genome assembly GCF_022809815.1 of Pseudoalteromonas sp. APM04. NCBI lineage: Bacteria > Pseudomonadati > Pseudomonadota > Gammaproteobacteria > Alteromonadales > Pseudoalteromonadaceae > Pseudoalteromonas > Pseudoalteromonas sp. APM04. The sequence goes on along the minus strand of NZ_CP094441.1, from coordinate 1,311,445 downwards.
CACCAACAGATACACCCGCAACTGACTCTATATAAGATGTGGTTGTTGAGGTACCTAACATTGCACCTGCAATGGTAGCTGAGCTATCGGCACTGAGTGCACGTCCTAAGCGTGGCATGTTTCCTTTTTCATCTGCAAGACCAGCCTTTTGCGTTACAGCTACAAGAGTACCTGACGTGTCAAACAAATCGACAAACAAAAATGCAAAAATAACACTAAGCATTGAAAGTTCTAAAGCAGCAGCAAAATCCAACTGCATAAAAGTAGGTAAAATTGAAGGCGGTGCAGCAATAATTCCCTGGTATTCAACTAAACCTAAACCAAGTGAGATAGCAGTAACCAATAAAATACTGATCAACACTCCACTTTTAAAATCACGATATAACAATGCCGTAATAATAAAAAAGCTAAATATAGCCAGTAACGGTCCCGCAGATGTTATGTCACCCAACTGCACAAATGTAGCGGGGCTTGCCACAATAATGCCTGCATTTTTAAGTGCTATTAAGGCTAAAAATGCGCCAATGCCTGTCGCAATAGCCCGTTTTAAAACTAATGGAATGGCATTTATTATCCATTCTCTAACCTTAAATAAACTTAATAATAAAAATATACAACCCGACATAAATACTGCGCCCAACGCAGCTTCCCAGGTGTATCCCATACCTAATACAACGCCATACGTAAAGAAGGCGTTTAACCCCATGCCAGGTGCTAAAGCTAATGGGTAATTGGCCCATAACCCCATGATAAAACAACCTATTGCAGCAGCAATACAAGTAGCAACAAAAGCAGCACCTTGATCCATTCCCGCTTCTGCTAACATCGCAGGGTTCACGAATACAATGTAAACCATTGTGATAAAAGTAGTCATTCCGGCGATGCATTCTCGACGAACCGTGGACCCATTTTCGTTAATTTTAAATAAAGCTTCTAACATAATGAACTTACAACAATAAAAAGTAGCGAGATTTTATCATAAAAAGTATATTTTTCAGGACATTTTACCTTGCGATATACTAAACTATTGAAGTAGTTAACTATACCGAATGACAGCATATGATAAAAACCACACCAACAGGTTATGATTTAGAACAACAATTAGACAATATTTTGTCTTTTGTGACACAACCAGGCGATACTAATTCGTCACCTGAAAATGAAAACTCTCAACAAAGTACGCTGAATAAGGCGCTATATTATTTAAAAAATAACCAGCCTGCTTTAGCTGCAAAGTGGATGCGTTTATCGGCAATGTCAGGTGATCACCGAGGGCAATTTTATTTAGGCTTGTTTTTTGTAAAAGGCCAAGGTGTTCCACAAAGTGTATTTCATGGAGTTGCTTGGCTTAGCTTATCGAGTAGCCAGGGTCATGAGCCAGCTACAGTTGCGCTTGCTGATTTAAGAAAATATATAGAAACAAAGCGTTTTAAGGATGCCCAATGTTATGCAGCCAGTTTATATGAACAAATTCATCAATTACAATATGCCCATTTAATCCCCCCTGCCCCTTAGTAAAAGCCCGAAACTTAGCTCGTAAAAGTACTGTATACAATACAGAGCTATAATTTAAATTTATAAAAAACGTAAGCAAACCTTTTCAACCTGTATAAACAACACTCACCCAATAATATTCCAATCAAAATAAAAGCGATTAGTATCAATGATATAAACTTTAAAATTAAAATTCTTAAAAATAGACAATAAATTTGTATAAAAAAATAGCAAAAAAACACTTGCGCCATAACACTGTATAAACTACTGTATGCATGTACTGTATATAAACCCAGTGAGCGAGATGATATGTTACAGCCAATAACCGTAAGAACAGTAAAAAGCTATCAACAAGACGAACTATCTGATTGTGTTAACGTGATTCAAATTGAAGATGATATATCGGCAACGTTTGAGCTGTTAAAGGTGCTACACCAGTATAATAGTTTAAATGCTTGGACTTTATTAATCGCACCAGATCATGTTCCTAGTAAAGCTTTGCTTGATTCATGTTCAATAGACACAAGTAAACTATTAGTCATTAGGCAAAAACATTTAGTAAATTTAGAATATGTACTGCGTAGCGCACTGCATAATGGTAACTTTGCAGCGGTCATTACATGGACTGATATGTTAAACAATCAGTTATTGAGCAACTTATCGCTTAACTTAAGTAACACAAAAACAAAGTTATACTGTTTTACTAAAAATTCTGACGTACTTGATATACCTTACATACAGCAAGCTTGCTAAAATGATGTTTTAAATCTTATGTAACAATTATGAATTATTTAAATAACAACACTTGTTTTTGTGGAAACCAAAAAAATTACGAAGATTGCTGTGAACCACTGCTATTAGGTGATAAACAAGCAGAAACACCCGAGCAGTTAATGCGCTCTAGGTATACAGCTTACGTACAAAAAAATGCTAAATACGTATACCAAACATATGCAAGTGAAAAGCAAGCTGAAAACCCTGTAAATGAAATTAAAGAATTTGCGACCAGTTGTCGATTTGTAAGCTTATCTGTTATTGAAACAAACAGCGATGAAAATAAAGGGGTCGTTGAGTTTAAAGCTACCTATTTTTATCAAAACCTATATTGTGTGTTACATGAGCGCTCTCAATTTATAAAAGAGCAAAACCAGTGGCGATATCTCGATGGTATTATATTTCCAGTCGCTGATATAAAAGTTGGCAGGAATGATGATTGCCCTTGTGGCAGCGCAAAAAAATACAAAAAATGCCATAGCGCGTAATCCCCTCTTTTTAAGTGAAGTACATTATTTACTTCACTCCGTTGCTAATTAAATACTCACATTTAATGCATAGCTTCGTAAATTTATTAAACACAACTTCCTCTATAACTTTTAGGTTTAGTACTACCCCTATTAATTAAGTGGTTAATATTTAAGGAAAAAGTAGTGTTAATAACAATTCAACAGTTAAAGCCCTAAAACGATGTAAAATACTTTGAGCTAGCTCAAAAGAAAAAAGCTTGAAGGTAATCTATAGGCATAAAAAATGGGCCAATGGCCCATTTAAATAATTTGATATGCACAAACGCTAATTATTACTCGTCGTTATCAAGGTCTAGCTGTTGACGCTGTGCAGGTTTTGCCAATATTTCTAAGTAAAAAGACATCAATTCTTGCTTTTCAATATCGCTAATACAGTTGCTGATTTCAGCTACATGAACCACTTGCGCATCTTCAACCGTTTTACCAAACTTACAGTCAAATGCCCAATAATCTGCATCTTCTGGTAGAGTTTTGTTGCGCTCTCTTTTCAAATATTTTTTCACTTCATGCTTTGCAGCATCAACCATACGAGGGTATTTGATTTTCTCGTGATTTAGCGTGAATGTTTTCTTCATTACGTTCCTAATTACCTTGGTTTAATGATAACGGCATTCATGTCATACCATTTGTAGCCATTATAGCAATTGCATTTAATTTTTGGATGCTTTTTTTACATTAAATCAATTTTTAGTCAATTCGGATTTGGTGCAGTCGTAAAATTTAATCAGTGATGGGTAGTGTAACTAGACACTATTTGATGAAATCATAAATTATGCCATCGTCAAATGTAATGGTTCACGCTGATTTACGTCTGTTAGAACGTCATAAAAGCCTGCGACATCCATTTTTGGATTATCTATTTCTATTTCGTCTTTTTGTAAACGCCTGCGCACAGCAAGTTCACAATTATCTATAATGGGTAGGGGTATGTGGTTTACATCATCTCTAATCGAAAAGGGCTCAGGGTTTAAACACTGATTTAGCTTTATATCGGCCATGCCTTTATTCTCACCAACCGAAGACAAACGCTGTGCATTAAACTGCCCAATTAGCATATTAAATTCACTGGGTGCTAATGGCTGCTTTGGTCCTGCTCCTAATTGCTCTCTTAACTGCGCTTCTTGAGTTGTGTTATCTTCAATTTCACTTTTAGGTAAATGAAATTGACTAAAATCTAAAGCATCTTGTGAAAGCATTGCTAACAGCAATGAAAATTCACCACGGCGGTCTGCATGTACACTTTGGTTTAACCGAGTACTTAATTGCTGCTCTGTGATTAACAAATCATCGATTTGCATAGACTTTAGCCGATTGGAATGAGTAATGAATATTTATCGGCTTTATTTAAATTTTCTTTAGCTTTTTTCTTTACTTAAAGGCACATTTTGCTATTATCAGCGCCGTTGCATTGGAGGGGTTCCCGAGCGGCCAAAGGGATCAGACTGTAAATCTGACGGCTCAGCCTTCGCTGGTTCGAATCCAGCTCCCTCCACCACTTTTCTTACCGCTAAGTTAAGTGGGGCCAAATGTAACAAAAATAGTGTGGAGGGGTTCCCGAGCGGCCAAAGGGATCAGACTGTAAATCTGACGGCTCAGCCTTCGCTGGTTCGAATCCAGCTCCCTCCACCACTTCTTCTATATTCCTATATTCCTATATTCCTATATTCCTATTTTCCTATTTTCCTATTTTCCTATTTTCCTATATTCCTATATTCCTATATTCCTATATTCCTATATTCCTATATTCCTATATTCCTATATTCCTATATTCCTATATTCCTATATTCCTATATTCCTATATTCCTATATTCCTATATTCCTATATTCCTATATTCCTATATTCCTATATTCCTATATTCAAATTAGCTTAAAACACCCACTGTAAACTTGTTCCGTTTGCTTTTAGCCAATCTGATGCAATTTTATGATCAGGAAAAAATGCCTCTACTCTAGCCCAAAAGTCCTTACTGTGGTTTAAATACTGCAAATGAGCAAGTTCATGCACAATTACATAATCAATCATGGCATGAGGAGCCCCTATTAGGTGTAAATTAAAAGTTAGTTCTCGCCTGCTGTTGCAACTCCCCCAACGGCGTTTATATATAGCAATACTTAATTTTTGAGGCAATTCTTCTTTCATTATTTTGCAATAATAGTTGATACGCATTTCAATATACGCCGCCAACTTCTCTTCTAAATACTGTTTAATCAAACTTTCGTATTTACCATTGTAATTTTTTACTCTAGTAGAGTGTGTTACTAACAAAACATTATTGTGTTCTTGAATATCAGATAATGAGCTTTCTAAAAAACTTAATTTAACCCAGTCAGAAAATATCTTAATTTTATTATGGATAAGGGGATACTGCTTAAGATCGACTGCATTAAGCTGCTTTTTTAATTGTGCTTCAATCCAGGGTTGCTTTTCAAGTAACCAGCTATCGATTTGTTTTTGGGCAACATAATGGGGGGCATATACAGTGACAGATTGATCATGAACCTTTATAGCGACTGTTTTTCTTCGTTTACTTTTTTTTAGTTGGTAATCAAACACTGTTTTCTCTCATTGACCTAATTTTAAGTATTCAATACAAATATTTATGCGCTAACCTGATGCAACCCTATTTTGGTTATCATCTGTGTCATTCATATGATAGCAAAATGCTTCTCTATCAGTTTGACAAAATAAATATAAAAAATAATAACTTGAAAACTATACGTTAAAAAATTGAATCAAACTCATTTTTTATACCGCTCTAGTTAATTAAGTATTTATTTATATGATGAATATATTAAACTGGCTACCTAAAGACTAATTTTTGAGCCAATATGCTATCTGCATTTTTTATTACAGACCACGACCCTAGCCTAGTAGTTAACGGCGTTTACGACCCTCTTTTAGTATCTATATCTGTTTTAATAGCAATATTTGCTTCTTTTTTTACAACCCGATTGATTGATTTAGCCAAAGAAACAAAATTTCATAATTATGAACGCCTAGCAAAGTTTACTGCCGCTGCTATATTTTCAGCCGGTATTTGGAGTATGCATTTTATCGGTATGCTGGCCTTCTCGCTCTGCACAAATATTAAATACGACCCAACAATAACTATATTGTCTTTTCTTCCTGCTTTTTTTGCTTGCCTATTTGCAATTTCTATTTTAATTAACAATAAAGCGAGCTTCAAAATACTTGGTTTATGTTCTGTATTATTAGGCGCAGGCATTGGCACAATGCATTATAGCGGCATGGCCGCTATGGAGTTGGCTCCTTTATTACGCTACGACCCACTTATGTTTGTTTTATCAATATTTGTCGCAATAGCACTTTCTTTTATTGCTCTTTATAGTCGATTTAACTTAGATAAATTTTTCCCTACATTAACGCCTCTACAAAGCCGCACCATAAGCGCAATTATTTTGGGCCTTGCTGTTGCAGGAATGCACTATATGGGCATGGCAGCAACCCGTTTTGTTGCAACTTCGCCACTGCTATTCGATGATATTAACGCATCCGCCGGTCTTACATTTGTCGCAATTGCTGTTGCTACAGCAACGGTTGCTATTACAAGCGTCGTGGCGGTTATTAACGGAATGGTTCGTTATAAAATGTTGCTAGAAGAAAAGTCTGCCGATGAGTCTCGCCTGAATGCCATACTCGAAACAGCCATCGATGCCATAGTAACGATTGATCACAGAGGGCATATTTTAAGTTTTAATGCCTCAGCCACACATATTTTTGGCTGGCAAGAACATGAAGTAAAAAACAAAAATATAAAAATGTTAATGGATGAAAAGCTCGCTAAGCATCACGATGAATACCTCTCTAATGCAAAAGATGTTAACTCAAACAAGGTGCTCGGTGTAAACCGTGAAATTTTTGCAAAACACAAAGAAGGCCATCTTTTTCCTATTAGAATAGGCATTGGTGAAGTTAACCAGCCAGGACAAACCCCACTTTATGTTGGTTATATCACTGATTTAACCGAACAACGTGAATTACAACGCAGCCTTGTTGAAAAAGAGCAAAAATACCGTTCTTTAATAAACAATATGCCGGGTGCTGTATTTAGATGTAGGCTAGATGATAATTGGAGTATGTTATTCATAAGCCCAAGTATTTTAGAGTTAACAGGTTATCAATCAAATGAATTTACTGAGCATTGCTTAGAGTTTAACGACCTTATTTTAAAAACTGACCAACAGGCAGTAATAGATGCAGTAACTTCAGCAGTTAAAGAAAAGCGCCAATATTCTATCGAATATAGAATTCGTCATAGAAATGGTAAAGTTTTATGGTTATTAGACCAAGGTAGTTTTTACTTTAATAATAAAGACGAAGCTCAGTGGATAGATGGCGTGCTTATTGATATCACCGAGCGTAAAGAGTACGAAGAGAAGCTCGAAATAGCACAAACAGATCCAAATGCAAAACACATCGATTTTAAAAAAGGATTAGCGTTATGGGGATCGAAGTGTAAACAGCTGACTGAAATCACTAAATTTATTAAAGACAATGACAAACGCTTCGACACACTTATAAACGAGCCTCAGCTAAACACTCAAAATAGCTATAGTTTAATACACACTTTAAAAGGGATTGCTGGAAACCTTGGTCTTATTGCACTAATGAGACTTTTAACAAATCTAGAGCAAGCTATTAAACAAGGTGAGGACGTTGATAATATTTTACAATCAATAAAAGCTGAACTGTCTGTTATTTCTCAATTGTTAACGACAAAAGAATGTGATCAAACTGATAAACCTGAAAGTAAAAACAATGTAGTGTCAATTGATGAATTAACACAGCTGTGTGAAGCACTTTATGACTCAGCACAAAACGCTGAATTAAACGATAATGCATTGACGAACCTGCAAACGTTTTCAGGTGAACCCTTTTCAGATGACATTGCCGCAATAGCTGATGCATTTGATGAATTTGATTTTGAAAATGCGATTCTCAAATTAGACACATTGATAAACAAACTAAACGATATATGAGTATATAAATGATTTTTGCTACACACAGACCTCGGGTTTTAATTGTTGATGATGAGCCTGCGAACCTTAAGGTTATGCGAGAAATACTGGGCAATCAGTACCGACTGTCCTTTGCAAAATCGGGAGAAGCAGCCTTAACATTGCTTGAAAAAGAATTACCCAAACTCATTTTACTCGACATAATGATGCCACATATGAATGGGTTTGAAGTATGTGAACACGTTAAACGTAATCCAAAAACCGCACACATCCCCATTATTTTTGTCACAGCCCTTGGTGACGAGAGCGATGAGTATAAAGGGTTTGAATTAGGTGCGGTCGACTACATAACCAAGCCAATAAGCCCTGCTATTGTAAGAGCGCGTGTTAAAACACACCTTTCTTTGGTACAAGACGAGCAATTAAAGCAAGCACATATAGATTTAGTTCAGCGCTTGGGGCGTGCCGCAGAGTATAAAGATACCGATACGGGTGAGCACATAGTTCGTATGAGCCAGTACAGTAAAGTTCTTGCGCTAGGTATTGGCATGTCAGAAAATCAAGCAGAGCTTCTGCATCAGGCAGCGCCTATGCATGATGTTGGAAAAATAGGTATTCCCGATGCAATTTTATTAAAGCCCGGAAAGTTATCAGAGCAAGAATTTGAACACATGAAAGAGCATGCCTTAATTGGCGCAAAAATTTTAGCTAATTCATCTTCTCCATTGCTTCAACTCGCGCACACATTGGCAATAGAGCATCACGAAAAATGGGATGGAACAGGTTACCCTTACGGTTTAAAAGGCGATGAAATTTCAATCGAAGGTAGAATTGTTGCTGTTGCAGATGTATTTGATGCACTCACATCTAAACGCCCATATAAAGACGCGTGGAGTGTAGAGAAAGCAGTTGCTCATATGAAAGACCAAGCAGGTAGCCACTTTGACCCAGCTATTATTGATTTATTAGTTAATAAACTAGACGAAATACTCAATATCAAGCAAAGCAATCAAGAGCGTTAACTCTTTTTAGCACTGTGCGAGCCCTGCTCAACAGATGGGTAAAACATCTTGATATGTTCATAATCATGAGATGTTATTTCATGGCTATTACCGCTTTCATCTTTAAAATATATTGAGAACGTAACACCGTGGTCGGCTAATACTGTTTTTATGTCCATTGATTTGAAGTGCGCAAGCCACGCTATAAATTGTTCTCCAGTAGCACCAAACGCAATTCCTTTGCTGCGAACTTCACCTTCAAACAATGCTAAGCGTGTTGTGGTATTTTGGTCTTGGAGTGTTAAAGGCCCTTTGCCTGTCTCGTCCCAAAACGCAAGCTCCTCAACTACTTTAAAACCAAGTACTTTTTCATACCAAGTCACTGCATTCGAAAGATTATTTACGTTTATGTGGCAGTGATCAACCCCCGATAATAAAGGCATTGTTTTGTTGCTCATATTACTCACCAATCTCTGACTTTAACTGCTCTAAAAATGCATGCATATAATGAGTGCGTCTTTGCGCTTCAGCTTTAGCTGACGGCGTGTTCATACTCTTAGCAATATTTAAAAGTTTTATAAAAAAATGATCTAAAGTAAATTTTTTATCGTCAGGCTCTCTAGTTGTACAAAAAGGATCATCAGGGCTGTAAAGTAAGCGCCCTATAGAACCCCCTACTTTCATGCAACGGCTAACACCAATGGCACCAAGAGCATCCATTCTATCTGCATCTTGTACTATTTGCGCCTCAAGCGTTTTAATTTTAATGTTAGCACTAAAGCTATGTGCCGCTATTGCATGATGAATTTCTTCAAACAAGTTTGCGTCATAACCTAAGCCTTTTAAAAACCCAATCGCTTTATCGGCTGCCATAGTCGATGCTTTGGCTCTGTCAGGGTGATTTTTAGCCACTGCGACACAGTCGTGTAACCATGCTGCAGGCAAAACAATCGCCATATTGGCATTTTCAGCTTCACAAAGTTGTATTGCCACTCTAACCACACGTTCTATATGGGTAATATCATGAGCAACATCAGCATGTTTAAGCGATTTAATAAAGTCACGACATTGCCCAGAGAGTATTTGTAATGCGGGAGATAACGTGGTTTCTGCCAAGGTAGTTTCCAAAAATTTATTAACATATTGAATTAGTAATACTTTACCGCGCTTTATAGGCTTCATGCAAAACATTCATTGTATGTTGCCCCTGCCTTGACTAAAATACAGCGCTTATTTAATACAACCGAGAAGCCTTATGTCATCTGCCGTTTATCTCCAAGCTGGTCGCGATAAATCATTAAAAAGAAAACACCCATGGTTATTTTCAAAAGCCATTAAAAAGATCAAAGGTAAACCGGGACTGGGCGATACGGTAACTATTCACGACAGTGAAGGTAAATATTTAGCAACAGCAGCCTATAGCCCGCATTCTCAGATCCGAGCGCGTGTTTGGAGCTTTGACGAAAAAGAAATTATAGATCAACACTTTTTTGAGAGACGCTTACGCCGAGCACTTGAAGCTCGTAGCCAAGTAATTGAAGAAGGTGGATTAACTGGTTACCGATTATGTGCCGCTGAGTCTGATTACTTACCGGGTGTTACAATCGATAAGTTTGATAATGTACTTGTATGCCAACTACTAAGCGCAGGTGCAGAGCGCCACAAAGGTGAAATTGTAGGCGCACTGATGGCTATATTTCCAGGCAGCAGTATTTACGAGCGTTCAGACGTGGACGTACGAACAAAAGAAGGGTTAGAGCCAATTAAAGGGATACTCTGGGGCTCAGAGCCAACGCAGCCAGTGCTTATTGAAGAAAATGGTTTAAAGCTTGAGGTAGATATTTTAGAAGGTCATAAAACCGGATTTTACCTAGATCAACGCGATAGCCGTGCAGCACTTGAGCGTTTTTCAAAAGATAAAACTGTTCTTAACTGCTTTAGCTACACAGGGACATTCTCACTTTATGCGCTGCGTGGTGGCTGTACACATGTTACCAACGTTGACGTATCACAACCAGCACTCGATACCGCTAAACGTAATGTTGAGCATAATAAATTAGATTTAAATAAAGTCGATTTTGTTAAGCAAGATGTTTTTAAACTTTTACGCCAGTACAGAGACGAAGGTAAACAGTTCGACACCATTGTTATGGACCCACCTAAATTTGCCGACAACAAGGCACAGTTAACAGGTGCATGCAGGGGCTATAAAGATATCAATATGATAGCTATGCAAATATTAAAGCCAGGCGGCACACTATTAACATTCTCTTGCTCGGGCTTAATGGAACAAAACTTATTTCAGAAAGTAGTTGCAGACGCAGCACTAGACGCGGGTAAAGACTTGTTAATAATGGAGCGTTTAAACCAAGCAGCTGACCACCCAATTGCGGGCAGCTACCCTGAAGGCTTTTACTTAAAAGGGCTTATCTGTAAAGTTTATTAATTAAACTCTATTATCTCAAGCCCTGCCGTAATCGTGCCATCATCTTCTTTGCTGGCACGTATTACCTTAGCAGTCGCTTTTAAAGGGGCAATACTTGGATGAGTTGATGCAATATCAACAGACAAAAGTGTATTTGGTTCTAATAAATCATCTAAATGCAGCGACAATCCCGTTGCACTTAAGTCTACGCATTCAGCAGTGTAAGTTAAGCCGGCAACCGGCTCGATAGTTGTAAGCATTGCAGTAGCGTTCACCTGCATGCGTCTATAGTTTCGTTTATCTTCTGTGAACATAATTCCCTCTAAACTATTGTGTTTATTTGCTCTAACAGTGCACTTATGGCAAACGGTTTGACTACATAAGCATCACAACCGGCGTCAAAACCTGTTTTCTTCTCAAGCTCAGACTCAAGGCCTGACACCATAACCACAGGAATGTTTTTAGTTTCTGGCGTATGTTTTAGCATTCTGCATGTATCATAGCCATCAAGGCCTGGCATACATACATCGAGTAAAATAATGTCAGGAGGATTGGCAATTGCAGACGCAAGACAATTCTGACCAGAGTCAGCATAACTAACGTCAAATTTAGACTCTAGTGCAGGTTTAAGCATTTCGTAATTAAAATACTCATCATCTACAACTAATAGTCGTTTTGTTTTAGGTTCAATCACCGAGGACATGCTTATGTCGTTTCCTTCTCAAAACAAAAATAAATCCTACCTTTAAGGTACTAACCTTCTTGATAAATGCAAGCATTATTCAACTTCTTTTATAGCATTTAAAATTCGTTTAGACGAAATAGGGTAAGGCGTTCCTAGCGTTTGTGCAAATAATGAAACTCTTAGCTCTTGTTGCATCCAAAATATAGCTTCTATCTCGCTGGGTATTGGCATACCTTTGGGTATTTTATTAGTCAGCTTTTTATACTCAGCTGCCACTTTATCAAGCTCAAGTACACACACTCTGTCTCTGTTTGGGTCAACAGGGAGCTTTTCTAATCGCTTTTGAATCGCTTTCAAATAACGAATTAAATCAGTCAGCTTAGTCGCACCATGTTGACTAACAAACCCTTTAAAAATTAACGACTCAAGCTGAGACTTAATATCGCCATGCGCAGTGATCATGGTCAAATCAACCCGCCCTTTCATTTTTTTATGTAGCGCATGCGCAATGCTAAGAACTTGTTCAACGTGAATAGCTATATCGACTACAGCGTCACCTAGCTCGCCACGTATTTCTTCTTTTACACTTTCAAACTCACTGCTCGTTCTAATATCGCCATATTTGAGTAATAAGCTATCAACACCCGCGGCAATACAATCATTAATTAAATCGGCTATTTTTCCAAAAGGATTAAAGTACAATCCCAACTTAGCCTTATTAGGCAGATTTTGCTGTAAATATTTAATAGGTGAAGGCACATTTAATAATACCAATCGGCGAAGGCCTTGCTGGTGTGCAATCTGTGCCTTTATTTCGTTATCAAATAGCTCAACCGCAGCACTTGATTTTTTATCCACCAGCGCTGGATACGCTTTTATTTCGTACTGGCCTTGCTTTTTAACGTAAGACTTAGGTAGTTCACCAAAGTTCCATTGTGTTAAGTCTGCTTTTTCTATACCGTCATCCGCAACTTTAGAAAGTGTTTCGGTTACCTCTCCTTGAAGCTCTGCTTTGAGCTTCGCAAGGTCTAGACCGCGAGCCAGTAATTTATTGTGCTCATCGCGTACTTCAAAATGTAAGCGTAAATGAGAAGCAAGTGATGTTAAATCCCACGCTTCAGGATCAACGCGTACACCGGTCATTCTCAACAAACGTGTGGTAAGTGCGTCAAGCAACGTGCCTTGCATCGGCTCTACCGCCGCAATAACAGCATCGGCATAATTAGGAGCGGGCACAAAGTTACGTCGAAGTGATTTTGGTAGCGATTTAATCAAGCCACTAACAAGTTCGTGCCTAAACGCAGGGATATGCCAATCAAAGCCGGTTTCTTGCAATTGATTTAATAAGGCAACGGGTATTTGCACCGCAACACCATCAACCGCTTGACCTGGATCAAAGTGATACGTAAGCGGTAATATTAAATTATCTTGCTGCCATGTATCTGGGTAATCAAACTCTGTAATACTGTTTGCGCCATGGCGCATTAACTCATCGCGAGTCATATGTAGATAGTGTTTATTTTGTTGTTTTTGAGTTTTATACCACTTAAAAAAAGCGGCTCGATTATTAATTTCTTTTGGTATTTTTTTATCGTAAAACTCAAATAAGGTTTGTTCATCAACTAAAATATCACGTCGGCGCGACTTATTTTCAAGAACTTGTATATCTTCGATTAGCTCACGGTTAAACTGTAAAAAACGCTCGTTTAAACCTAGCTCTTGTTCAACCAGTGCGGTGCGTACAAACAGCTCACGACTAACTTTAGAGTCTATATTGCTATACACACAGCGGCGCTTATTAACAACTAACAACCCATATAAAGTTTGTTGCTCAAAGGCAATAACAGCCCCAGGTTTTTTCTCCCAGTGGGGCTCAGAGTAGCTGCGTTTTACCAAATGTTGGGCTAAAGGTTCAACCCAACTGATATCGATTTTTGCATTAGTGCGCGCATACAATTTACTCGTTTCAACAAGCTCTGCTGACATAATCCATTTAGGCGCTTTTTTAAATAAACCTGACCCCGGAAAAATATGAAACTGACTATTACGCGCACCTTTGTAAGCTTGTTTTTCGTCCTTAAAACCAATATGGCTAAGCATACCGCTTAGTAAGGCTTTGTGTACGGCTTCACTATCAGCAACATCACTTGTTGCCTTCATGCCCATTTCGTTACACACAGTACTTATTTGATATACAATATCTTGCCATTCACGCAGGCGCATATAGGCTAGGAAGTCTTTTTGGCATAATTTTCTAAACTGACTGTTTGTCAGTTCGCTTTGTTGCTCTTCTAAGTAATTCCACAAATTTAAAAAGGCAATAAAGTCTGAATCAGGATCATCAAAGCGGCCGTGTTTTTCATTCGCTGCTGCGCGTTTTTCCTGAGGTCGTTCACGTGGGTCTTGAATAGATAAAGCAGCCACAATGATAATAACTTCACGAAGTGCACCTAACTTATGCGCTGTTAACACCATTTTAGCCAAACGCGGATCAACGGGTAATCGGCTCAGCTCCCTACCAGATTGCGTTAAAGCAGTTTTATTATCTCGTTTAGACGACTTTACTGCTTGTAACTCCTCAAGCAGAGTCAAACCATCATTGATATTTCTGCTATCTGGCGCTTGCACAAATGGAAATTGCGCCATGTCACCCAAGCCCAAAGCTAGCATTTGTAAAATAACAGAGGCTAAGTTTGTACGTAGAATTTCCGGGTCAGTAAACTCGGGGCGAGATAAAAAGTCATCCTCAGAATACAAGCGAATACAAATACCCGCTTCAACACGCCCACAACGGCCCATACGCTGATTAGCACTTGCTTGTGAAATAGGCTCGATTGGTAAACGCTGTACTTTTGTACGGTAGCTGTAGCGACTTATGCGCGCAGTACCTGGATCTATAACATAGCGAATACCTGGCACGGTCAATGACGTTTCAGCCACGTTAGTCGATAAAATAATGTGACGGCGCGAATGCGGCGCAAATATTCGATTTTGCTCTGCATTTGATAAACGCGAATACAATGGGAGTACATCAGTGTGTTTTAAATTTCGCTTACTCAACGCGTCGGCAGTGTCACGAATTTCACGCTCACCATTTAAAAATATAAGTATGTCGCCAGGGCCTTCTGCGCACAGCTCGTCAACGGCATCAAAAATACCTTGTAACTGGTCACCTTCTGCTTCCATACCCTCTTTTTTAATATCGCTAATTGGGTTGTAACGAACATCAACAGGGAAAGTACGACCTGATACCTCAATAATTGGCGCATCGTTAAAATGCTTAGAAAAACGCTCAGGGTCAATCGTTGCTGAGGTAATTATAACTTTTAAATCTGGACGCTTAGGCAGTAAGTTTTTTAAGTACCCTAAAATAAAGTCAATGTTTAGGCTACGCTCGTGGGCTTCATCAATAATTATGGTGTCGTATTGATTTAAAAAGCGATCTTGCTGAATTTCGGCCAGTAAAATACCGTCTGTCATCAGTTTGATGTATGTGCTGTTAGAAACCTGATCACTAAAGCGGATTTTAAATCCCACTTGTTGGCCAAGTTCACACTTCATCTCATCAGCAATACGGTTTGCAACGGTGCGTGCGGCTAACCTACGTGGTTGTGTATGGCCAATAAACCCATCAACTCCACGGCCAAGCTCTAGACACATTTTAGGTATTTGCGTCGTTTTCCCCGAGCCCGTTTCACCGGCAATAATAACAACTTGGTTATTTGCTATTGCGTCTTTAATGGCTTGTTTTTTTTGACTTACAGGCAGCTGCTCAGGGTATGTTACCTGTGGCAAGTTAGCTAATCGTTTTTCTTTTGATTGTTGGCTGCGGGTTATATCTGCGGCTATTTTTTCAAGCGCATTGGCTTGTTTAGTTTCGTCGGCTATTTTTTTAACACCATGAAGGCGTTTTTTGAATATGAATTGATCTTTTTTTAAGCACGTTTTTAGCTCGCCAAACAACTGACCTAGGTTAACCACCCGCATACCTTATAAAATATGTAAAAGAGCCATAATTGTATCAAAGTTAACGGCTCGGGTTAATCCTACAAATCATTAAACACTCAGTTGTTTGACATTTAAACACATGTATCAGCCTGTATTCCTATTCGCCTTTAAAAATGCCTACATAAGTTGCTTGCGTATTCGATTTACTCGCGCGATACATCCCCGACGTGTTAAACGGTAAACTAATATTGCCCTGCGTGTCGATAATAATAACACCGCCTGTACCACCTATTGGCTTTAATACCTTGTTTATTACTTCATCACCGGCTTGGGCGATTGTACTGCCTTGGTATTTAACACGAGCGCAAATATCACTTGCCACGTTGTAGCGAATAAAATATTCACCATGGCCGGTTGCTGATACCGCACATGACTCATTCTCAGCAAACGTACCAGCACCTATAACAGGAGCATCTCCAACACGGCCGTAGCGCTTTGCCGTCATTCCACCGGTTGATGTGCCTGCAGCTAAATTACCATTTTTATCAAGAGCAACAGCGCCAACAGTGCCCATTTTAAAGTTATTAGGGAGCGCATTGTGTGCGGCTTGATATGACTTAGTTGTTGCTTTGGCTTTATCGAGCTTATCTTTTGCTTTAAGCAGAGCATCGTAACGATGTTTAGTATCAAAAATATTATTTTCGATAAGTTCAATACCTTGCTCTTTTGCAAATTCCTCAGCACCTTGTCCACTGAGCATAACGTGCACTGAGTTATCCATAACTAAACGAGCAAGTTTAATTGGGCTCTCTACATGTTTTACACCTGCAACAGCCCCAGCTTGGCGGTTACGCCCGTCCATAATTGATGCGTCGAGTTCATGCCCACCGTCGTATGTATATACTGCACCGCGCCCTGCATTAAAAAACTCAGACTGTTCTAATACTGTAATTGCAGCAGTCACCGCATCTAAGCTTTCCCCGCCTTTTTCAAGTACGCTGTAACCTGCTTCAACAGCTTCGGATAATTTAGCACGATAGGCTTTTTCTTGCTCAGGTGAAAATTTTGCTTTATCTATTGTTCCTGCGCCACCATGAATGGCAATGGCAAGCGGAGATTCTTCACTTAGTACACTGTGACTAAACCCTATGCTCGCACTGGCTAAAATAGATAATAAGATTATTTTTTTCATGACTGGCCCTTATCAAAAAAGTATTAAAACCAATGTGAACGGTTAAAACGTAAATTTCAACTAAAGTAAGTTTAAAGGTATAAAAAAAGCGCCTTGAGGCGCTTTTATAGTAAACGTGTTTAAATTAAGCTTGTTTAGCTTTTAAACGCGCTAAACGTGCTACTTGGTGAGTAGACGTTAAGAAAGAGTAAATTGGTGCTAAATAGCCGCGCTTACGAAGCTCTAAGAAGTCTGCATCGCTTAGCTCATTTAGTTTTTTCTCGTCGATAAGATAAATACCGTTGATGTCTTTTTTCTCGCCTTTGATGTCTACTGTTAACGTTTGTGCTATCAGTAGCTCTTTGTCAGCAAGGAATTTAGTGAACGCATCTGTTACTTGAGAAAATTCAATGAAAGACACTAGCGACTCTTTGCGACGTTTTAGGTAATCTGTTTCTTCACCGTTTTCAAATAACGCATTACCGTCTGTTTCGCTTACAAGTGGGCTTGCTTCATCAATAACAATACCAAATTGGTCTTGCTCTGGGTGTTTAACTAAACCTAGTGGGTAACGTGTAGACGCCATTGGTGCAAAAGAAGCTGTCCATTTGTCGCCTTCAACAAATAAGTTTTCGCCTGGCTCTAAGCCAAACATTGCAACTGCTTGGAAAGTACCTGCTTCGTTATTTTTAACAAACGACATAGGAAACTCATTTGCTACACGCGCAAACTCATGTGCTACTACAGGCACTAAATGTTGAGTTTTCATAAATTCTACATTGATGCCGTTTTGAATTTTAATGTTGGCATGTTTTTCATTGTGTAAAGGCTGTACTTGTTGCTCCGCCATGTTACTGCTCCGTTTCTAATTTTATAAGTTTCATTGTTAATGCACTAAGGCTAATGCTTTTGAGGCGAAAAAGGAAGGGAAAGTTTTATGACATAAGCCATCTAAAAATAAAATTTAAATAAATCTGCACGTTGCCAAAAAACATACACGTAATAATTTTAAAATACGCTTAAAAATAAAGCGTTACGCGGCTATTTTGCATACAAGACTAAGCAACCCATTTACAATAGTTAACAGATTTTCACCTATAAACTTACTCATATTGGAGAATATTTAAACAAACAAAAAGGCAGCTAATTTAGCTGCCTTTATAAAATTGAGTGAGTACTGCAAATTTGATTAAATTATGGAGCCCAATACACTTCAATATTTATATCAGGATGGTTTAGCACAGCACGCAGAGGCATATCGTTAACATCGCCCCCTGCTTTAGCTTGCTTATAAACAGCGAGCTTTTCTTCACCGCTAATAAGTAGTTTTACCACTTTAGAATTTGCTATTGCATGCAAGGTAAGCGTCATACGCTCGGTAATACTCCCCGTCACGTCGCTTTGTATTGCGTTAATCGCACAAACCGTTTGAGTGGTGGTTAAACCATGCTCTAACCCATCTGCGTGTGGAAACAAAGACGCAGTGTGCCCATCAGGCCCCATACCTAAAATAGTTACATCATAAGGCGCTTTGAGTGCACTATACGCGGCTTCACATTTTTCAGCACCTTGTTGTGCAGTAGAAGCATCGTTTTTCATTGTTATAAAGTTAGCTGCATTGCCAAAATTTTGCAACAACGTACTTTTAATGAAAGCTTCATTACTTTTCTCGTGATTTGGCTCAACCCAGCGCTCATCAACCATGGCTACATCAACGTTCTGCCAATCTAAATCAAGAGTTGATAAATGCTTATATGCTGCAGCGGGTGATGACCCGCCTGATACCATTAGTACCGCGCGGCCATCATCTTTAATACCATCTATTAATGATTGTTCTAAGGTTGCCGATAACTCTTTTGTGAGAGCATCTTTATCATCAAAAAATTTTTCAACTAAAGTCGCCATAATTATGCCTTATCACCTGTGTTAAACCACAAGTGGTTGTTTTCTGCTAATAACTCATCGGCATCATCAGGCCCCCACGTTCCGGCGCGGTAAAGTGCAGGCTTACCTTTATCTTGCCAACGCTCAACAATCGGGTCAATCCATTTCCATGCTTGACGAACTTCATCACGATGAATAAACAACGATGGGTTATTTGCAGCCGCATCAAGCATTAAACGTTTGTATGCATCAGAATGGAAACCATTGCTGTAAGCTTGTGATAACTCAATGTTCATCGTTACCGGCTCTAATTGCATTTCAAGGTTATCCAAACGCTTTGACATAAGCGTTAGCTGAATCGTTTCTTCAGGTTGAAGGCGAATAACTAAGCGGTTTGGTTCAATGTTGCCAACATTTTCTTCATAAATATTGTGCGATACTTTTTTGTACTCAACCACTATTTCAGCACAACGTTTTGCCATGCGTTTACCTGTACGAAGGTAAAATGGTACGCCAGCCCAACGCCAATTATCAATGTGTGCACGAATAGCCACAAAGGTTTCTGTTTTACTAGCGCCTTCGTTTAGCTCTTCTAGGTAGCCAGGAACTATTTTTCCGTTTAAATCGCCCGGTACATATTGACCGCGTACAATGTTGCTATCAACATCTGAATCAAAAAGTGGACGAAGCGCTTCGAGTACTTTTAGTTTTTCGTTACGAATACTATTAGCATTAAGCTTATTAGGTGCTTCCATTGCAACAAGGCACAAAAGCTGTAATAAGTGATTTTGAACCATATCACGAAGTGCACCGGCTTTGTCGTAAAACCCAGCTCTGCTCTCAAGGCCTACGGTTTCAGAAAGACTAATTTGAATATTATCAATCGATTTAGCATCCCACATGTTTTCAAATAATGAATTTGAAAAACGCAGTGCCATTAGGTTTTGTACTGTTTCTTTACCTAAGTAATGGTCTATACGGAAAATTTGGTCTTCTTCAAAAAATTCAGCAATTTTAGCATTTATTGCTTCTGCAGATTCACCACAGTAACCGATTGGTTTTTCTACTACTACACGCGATGTTGGCGTAATCAAATCTTTTGTAGAAAGAATTTCACAACACTTGCCATAAACGGCTGGTGGTAAAGATAAGTAAAACACGCGAGATTTAGTGCTATCGTGCTCATCTAAGATCTCTTTAAGCACATCCCAGTTATCGTCAGCTTCAGTAACATTACTCACCACTGGCACTAAGTAAGTAGAAAATGCTTTCCAATCTTTGGCGTTAAATTCACCTTTACTTAAAAACTCTTGCAGTGCTTTGTGCGCTGTTTCAATGTATTCGGCACGTTTGCTTTCTTCACGAACTGTTGGCAGGATGCGTGAGCCTTCAGGTAGGTTCCCTTCTTGATATGCTCTGTACATTGCAGGTAGTAATTTGCGTAACGCAAGATCACCACCGCCCCCAAAAATTATGATATCAAAAGGATTAAGCATAGTTACTCTCTACGTTGTGATACCCCGTCCTAAATAAGTTCGCGGGTATGCCTGTTTATAACTTGGATGATGGTAGCTTTTATAATGTGTTAAAAGCCTGCTGAATTGTTCTTAATTGATGATGTATTATTATTTTTTTATCATCTACGCTTTATTAAATGAGCCTTAGGATTCTGTATCTCCTCTCACAAAAATACAGACCCTAAGCACTCCAGCGCTACCCGTTCAAAGGTACTCGGTTTACCTACTTTTAAGTAGGTTAAATTGTCACTGCGTACGGTGTTGCTTATAGTACGCCATCAGTCCACTTGTAGAGCTATCGTGATCGTGATTTACACTATCATCTGTCAGCTCACTTTCAATTTTAGATGCCAAGCCTTTACCCAGCTCAACACCCCATTGATCAAATGAACAAATGTCTAAAATTATGCCTTGGCAAAAGATTTTGTGTTCGTATAACGCAATTAAACGCCCTACCGTTTTAGCATCAACAGTGTCTAGCAACATTGATGTTGTTGGACGGTTTCCTTGATGAATTTTGTGATTTAGTAGTTCATCAATCTGCGCCTGCGATTTACCTTTAGCTGTTAAGTCGGCTGTAACTTGTTCTGCATCAACGCCACTCATCATTGCTTCTGTTTGAGCAAAAAAGTTTGATAATAAAATGTCATGATGCTTATCAACATTAATTTGTGGTTTAACAGAGGCAATAAAATCTGCTGGCACAATCACGTTGCCTTGGTGCAGGCATTGATAAAACGCGTGCTGACCGTTAATACCAGTCATACCCCAAATGATTGGTACCGTGGTGTACGGTACTACTTTGCCTGCAAAGTTAACATGCTTACCGTTACTTTCCATTTCACCTTGTTGTAAATACGCAGGTAACATGTGAAGAGATTGGTCGTAAGGTAAAATTGCTTGCGACGTATACCCTAAAAAGCTGGTATTCCAAACACTTAACAAAGCCATTATTAAAGGAATATTCTGCTCAAGCGGCGCATTTTTAAAGTGTTCATCAACTTCAAAAGCACCTGTTAGTATTTCTTCAAATGCGTCATAACCTAAATACAGCGCAATTGGTAAGCCTATCGCACTCCATAATGAAAAGCGACCTCCTACCCAATCCCACATAGTGAATACGTTTTCATCAGCAATACCAAAGGCAGCTGTTTTTTCTAAATTTGTACTTACTGCAACAAAATGTTTAGCAATTGTGCTTTCATCTTTTGTTGTTTTTAAAAACCAATCTACCGCTGTTTTAGCGTTCGTCATGGTTTCTGATGTGGTAAATGTTTTTGACGAGATAACAAATAATGTTGTTTCAGGATCAATATTTTTAAGTACAGAAGCAATTTGTACACCATCAGCATTTGACACGTAATGCACATTTAACGTGTTGTCTGCGAGTGCTTTTAACGCCTCAGTTGCCATTTGAGGACCTAGATTCGACCCGCCTACCCCAATGCTAACAACGTCTTTCACCGCTTTACCCGTATAACCAAGCCATTGGCCGCTTCGCACTTTTCCAACAAATACTTTAATTTTGGCAAGCTCATTATCAACCGCTTGCGTTACGTTTTCTCCATCAACAATTAATGGAGTATGTGCACGATTACGTAATGCAGTATGCAGTACAGAGCGTTCTTCAGTGATGTTGATTTTCTCACCGCTAAACATTTTGTCTCGCCAAGAGGCAATATCGCACTCTTTAGCAAGCGACACTAAATTAGCAAAAACATCGTTATCAATTAATTGTTTAGAGTAGTCGAATAATACACCTGGGATCTGAGTTGAAAACTTAGAAAAGCGGGTACCGTCTTGTGCAAATAACGTTTTAAGATGTGTTTGTTTCATCTTAGCAGCACTTTGTTCAAGGGCTTGCCAACTTGCTAATTGCGTTCGGTTCGACATTTAAATATCCT
Organism: Pseudoalteromonas sp. APM04; assembly: GCF_022809815.1. Classification (NCBI taxonomy): domain Bacteria; kingdom Pseudomonadati; phylum Pseudomonadota; class Gammaproteobacteria; order Alteromonadales; family Pseudoalteromonadaceae; genus Pseudoalteromonas; species Pseudoalteromonas sp. APM04. Next base: position 1,289,132 of record NZ_CP094441.1, on the reverse strand, counting down.
CTAAAAATTTTAACCGGTTGATTTATAGTTTCTTTTTATAATGTAAAAGTCTTTAACACGCGCTAAACACACTAAAATAAAACGCCGATAGTATAGTTAAAAACGTGAAAAAAGCGCTGCTTTTACTATTTTATACGCAGATGATAACGCAATTTTTGTCTTTTGACACCGGTATCATAAATATTTTGCAAATTATTTTACCCGCAATTTCAAAGGCACCCATAAAGCTTAATCGATTAAGCTGCTATGTTCGTGAATTTTACTAAACGTTCAGTACTTTTTTAATAGTTATGACATTTATGTGAATAAATAAAAAATCGGCTACCAGAGCCGATTTAATTTGAATCCTATTAGTGTCGTATAATTAGAGGCTCAATGCCAAACCACCCTCTAAGTTATATACTGTTTGATACCCTAGTTGCGTTAGGTTAGCAGCCGCAAGCTTTGATCGGTTACCGCTACGACACAACAATATATATTTACCGCTTTTACTAAGCTGACCTTCCATCAATGCGTGAGTCATTCTACTAAGCGGTATATTAAGTGTTTTTATTTTTTTGGTGCGAAACAATTGCGATACATTATTAGCACCATGCTCGTATGGCTCTCTAGTATCAATCAAATATGCATCGTTTTTAGTAAGCATTGCCTTTGCACTATCAAAATTTAATTGCTGAATAGATAATTCGGGCAACGCGGTGACATAACCACACAATTGTGACCTCGATTTTTCTTTAGCCTGATCATCAAGCTGTTTTTTAGTAACAAATTCATCAATACTCATTTGGCCGTTTATTAATCCGTTTAATAAAGGTGTTTGTTGTTGCTCTGCCTCCCAGTTCATCGCAAAACATTGTAAATAATCATGTCCTGAGCAAATCACACTTGTTTTATCTAGCTGCTCAGCAAGCGCTAGAATAGAATGAGCCATGGTCTTTGCACTGCCACCAGCTAAAGACGTGTTCCCCAAGCCTGCGGGTAATATTAGGTCACCACAAAAGCAATAATTGATGTGATTATCTTCATTTTTTAGAACATAACTTACGCTATCTTCACTGTGCCCTGGTGTGGCTATTTTTTCTAATCGTTGGTTATTAAGGTCAATATACGCTGCATGTATTGGCCACCCCAGTTTATCTATTTCAATGTCATCGCATCGACTCCCTAATACACTGCGTAATAAAGTAACGCCGCAATGGCGCTCTTGGTGAGCGTGTGTATTAAGCACTGCCTTAATAGTGAGGTTTTGTGTATTAGCTATTTTTTCTAAACGCGGTATGATCTCTACAATAGGATCTATAATAATTGCCTGTTTATTCTCACTTACATATAACCAGCAACAGGCTCCTTGGTGCCTAAACTGCGTTAAACCAAGCGCGCACACATCTTGGTGAGGTGTTGCGCTATCAGATACGATTAAACAGTTAGCCTGCAAAATGGCTTTTAATGCACGTATAGATTCACACGCATTTGCAATTTCTTCGGCTGTAGCTGCGGGACCAAACGATAGCCTAATTGCATTTTCACTCTGCCATTGGTTAACACCCATAGCATCAAGCACAAAGCTTGTCGAAGAACCCGTGCTACATGCAGACCCTCCACTGACACGAATACCAGCAGCATCAAATAAATCAATCACTTCTTTGCTTGTTAGTTCATTTACCGCAAAGTTGAGTGTTGTTGGTACCGAATGCTCAAAACTATGATTAAACGTAACATCACCAAAAGTATCTTCAATCGCGCATTTTATTTGCGCGCGGTAGCTATTGAGCACATCGATTGGTTTAAACGTTGTATCTGACCTGTCTAGCAGTAAGCTAAATAGTTTATTTAACCCGGCAATACCGGGTAAGTTCTCGGTACCCGAACGCATACCGCTCTCTTGCCCGCCCCCTGCTATAAACGGTGTATAGGCACTGCCAGCTCGTATATATAAAAAACCGATGCCTTTGGGTGCATAAAGTTTATGGCCCGAAAAGGGAGCATAATCTATTGTAGTCGCGCTTAGATTGAGTTGCTTTTTGCCCAATGCCTGAACACAATCGACCATCCACGACACGTCAGGGTTTAAAAAACGAATCGTTTGTTCAATAGCATCTAAATCTTGATACACACCGGTTTCATTGTTTACCGCCATTGTGCATATCATAAGCGCATTAGGAATGTGTTCTGCAATAAAAGTAAGGTCTAGAATACCATTGCTATCTACCGGAATTGCCAATATTTTAGCATTAATGCCCAATACATCATTCCAATGCTTTAAGGTATTAGGTACCGCTTTGTGCTCAGTAGCGCCATACAATAGCACTGGATTATCTATTTTATGAGTTTTAGCATTAATGAGTGTGGATACGACAGCGGTTTGAATGCCTTCAGTCGCGCCAGAGGTAAACAAAATATTTCCCTCTTTTGCGCCTATCACTGTTCGTGCGTTTTCACGGGTTTGCTCTAACAAATGCTTAGCTTGAATACCTGTAATGTGTGGGCTTGATGGGTTACCAAAGCAAATTTGCATTGTATGAGAAACCACCTGAGCAATGCATGGCAACACCGGCGTTGTTGCATTTGCATCGAGGTAAATTTGCTCAGAGCTAAATAAACAGTCAGACATCTAAAAACGCACCTTATTACTAAAAGATATATCTTATTACCAATATTACATAACTTTAGACGTATTGAGTAATAATCAATTAGTACTGACGGTGCGTTTTCTATGCCTTTTTGAACTAACCCTCTGTCAGTTTATTATTTAGTTCTTCTTGCGTTGAAGACCAAGCGGTAATCAATGCCTTAACAAGCGAAGCCAAAGGAATGGCAAAAAATACCCCCCAAAAGCCCCAAAGACCACCAAAAAACAAAACTGCGACAATTATAAATACAGGATTTAAGTCGACCGCTTCTGAAAATAACAATGGCACAAGTACATTGCCATCAAGGGCCTGAATAATCCCGTAAATAATCAAAATAGTCCAAAATTGAGTTTCTAATCCAAATTGAAATAACGCCACAGCAGCGACCGGAATAGTCACCAGCGCAGCACCCACAAACGGAATTAACACAGAAAAACCAACTAACACACCTAATAAGGCTGCGTAGCGTAAATCTAAAAATGTAAACGCGATAAACGAAACGCCACCTACAATTAAAATTTCAAACACTTTCCCGCGAATGTAATTCATAATTTGTTGGTTCATTTCATTCCATACTTGCAAAATTAAACGGCGCTGTTGCGGAATTAATTTAGCCACACTACCCGTTAACTCGAGCTTATCTTTAAGCATAAAAAACACCAGCAACGGCACAAGTACAAGATAAATTAACCACGCTACAACATCTTTTAGCGACGTTAATGAAAACGATAAAACCACTTGGCCAAACTCAATTACTTTAGCCTCGACAGTAGCAACAATGCCTTGTACTTGGTCGGCATTTATTAAACTTGGGTATTGCTCGGGTAAGGCAACTAAATACGACTTACCTTGCTCTAACATATGAGGGGTTTCTTGCACTAAGTTACTGGTTTGTTTCCAAAGAACAGGACCAATCACTAAAATTAAAGTAAGCATAATGCCTGTAAATATAAGCATTACGATCACGGTTGCTGTAAAACGGCGTAAACCAAAACGCTCTAAGTGAACAACTGGCCAATCAAGTAAATAGGCAATAACTAATGCCACTAAAACCGGCACAATTAACGAGCCAAAAAAGTACAGTAAGGCAACAGAAACGAGTAGTAAAAATAATAAGGTGACCGAATGAGGATCAGAAAATTTTCTTTCGTACCATGTTTTTATATATTCAAACACGTAATGGCTCCACTAATAATAAACCTTGTTGTTTATCTAAGTTGTAACTGTAAGCATATTTTTTTAAATATCGCTCAATATCATCCATGCTCTCATCACTATTTACACTAAAAGTGATGGCTTGCCGAGTAGATAATGCTTCACGTAGCCCTAATTTAAACTGAATAAACTGTTGAGGACATCTATAACTTCGTAAATCTTGGTGTAACATACTCGCTTTACCGATTTATTAAAATGAATAATAAGTCGCATTGCTGTGCATCAGTAGCCAGTAAAATATCAACAAATGTAACTTTTTCTTAAAACAATGCCTGCAATGGTTTATTCTGTAATACATAGTTAGTAGTAAGGACAGGTTAATGTCTCGCACGCATAATAAAGCGCATTTACCAAGTAATCCAACACTCAAAGAGATTAATTGGTATAAAAAGCAAATAAATTGGGGGGAGCTTCCTCCTTTTTATCATTTAGTTGCCTCTTCGGTTAGCGAGTCTGAAGGTGTTTTAGAGCATGGATTTGATAACGCCGTAAAACAACTTATCGATAGACGTAACTGGAATCTAGACATACTCGACGGCTTTGAGGACGATTTAGGTGAGATCCATACCAAACATAAACCTCGCATTGCATTACATCAGGTATTTACAGACAGGGGCTTTGAACTGTGGGCACTGCCTTATGCAAAAGATATTGTTGTTGACCAATACATAAAAGATAACCGCTTTATGGAATTTAGAGTGTGGGATCCGCATTCAATGAAAGTACTATTAAGGTTAAATCAATTACATAAGTTTATTGGTTTTTACTTTGAGCGCGGTGATAAAGCCGATAAAGCCCTCATTTTGCACTCACACAAAGTGGTTCATAAAATTATTACTTTTTTGCAGCGAGAGTTGAACGTAATAAAGATAGATGGAGTCTCAATAAAAGAACTCTACCAGTTGTGCGAAAAAGACAGCCGTGCAAGCAGTGACGAAATAGACATAGCCAAAATTGCCATTGGCGAGCCAATAAACAAGGAATAAGATGCAGCTAAAATCAGCCTTTATCTCTTTATGCAGTGCCGTACTTACATTTAGCCTTCTAGTAAGTGAGCCATTAAAGGCGCAAACTAACTTTAATCTTCCTGATTTGGGAACTTCTGCATTACAAGTACTCCCCCTCGAAAAAGAACAAGCGATTGGGGAAGTAATGATGATGCAAATACGTGGTGGTTCACCGATTATTAACGACCCCGTATTAGATGAATACCTAACTACCATTGGTAGAAAGCTTGTTGCAAACGCAAACGATGTACGTTTTCCGTTTTCATTTTTTTGGATCAATAACTCTGACATTAACGCTTTTGCTTTTTACGGCGGACATGTTGGTGTTCATACAGGTCTTATTGCGCAAGCCGATAGCGAAAGTCAGTTTGCATCTGTACTCGGTCACGAAATCGCTCATGTCACTCAGCGCCATTTAGCACGCAGAATCCAGCAACAACAAGATAACAGCGCAATGACTATAGCGGGGATGATTGCCGGTATTTTAGCAACTATTGTTGCCCCTGACGCTGGTATTGCCATTATTTCAGCTAGCCAAACACAATCTGCCTTTAGCCAATTAACGCACAGTCGCTCTGCTGAACAAGAAGCTGATCGAATAGGCATGCAAACACTTAACAATGCAGGATTTGATGCGCGTGCATCTAGCGACTTTTTGACTAAACTGGCTGCACAAATTCGTTATAAGTATAAACCACCTGCATTTTTGCTTACTCACCCACTGCCAGAAAGTCGAGTGTCTGATGTACGTCTTCGTGCTGAGCAGTACCCAAAGCGTCGCTTACCTGCAAGCCTCGAATTTAACCTTGCTAAAAGCCGAGTACTTGCGCGTTACGACAACAAACCAGAAAATGCTGAAGCCTTATTTAGAAAACTTCTTCGTGAAAACAGCTACAGCAATACAGCACTTAATTACGGTTTAGCGTTAAGTTTACTTGATCAAGAAAAACTTGATGAAGCAGACACTATTTTAAGCAAGCTATTAAAAAGTGACCCTAAGAATTTATTTTATATTGATACGCAAACTGATTTACTGATAGCGCAAAAAAAAGCAGACGAAGCCGTTTCATTTTTAGCTGAACTACATAATTACCGCCCTAACAATCAAGTAATTACGCTCAACTATGCAAATGCAGCATTAGAAGCTAAGCAATATGAACTTGCTGAAAACGTGCTTAAAGGTTTTTTATTAGAAAAACCAGAGCATAGTTTAGGTAAAGAGCTACTGGCTGACGCGTACAAAAAACAAGACAAATTGGCGGCCTATCACGAGGCAAACGCTGACGTGCTATCTCAATACGGTGCTTATATGAAAGCCGCTGATGAAATCCAAAAAGCGCTTAACTTCGTAGAATCAACAGAGTTAATAAAACAGCAGCGATTAAAAGCATTACTTACTCAGTACCGCCGTTTACAAAAAGAGCTTGCAAGGCTTTAAGTCTGCAAGCTGTTGCCCTAAAATAGAGGCAATTCACACTATGGAAACTTTTATGTCTGTTACTATTTATCATAATCCGCGTTGTTCTAAATCGCGTGAAACACTTGCCCTTTTACAAAGTAAATCAATTGAGCCCACCGTTGTTGAGTATTTAAAAACGCCTTTATCATCTGATCAAATTACTACACTTATAGACCAACTTGGTTTTAGCTCTGCTCGTGATTTAATGCGTACAAAAGAAACCGAGTACAAAACGCTAAATTTAAAAGACGAAACAAACGAAACCACGCTTATAAACGCCATGGTTCAGCATCCAAAATTAATTGAACGCCCTATTGTTGAACACAATGGTAAAGCCGCAATTGGTCGCCCACCAGAAAACGTTTTAAGCGTTTTATAATGAGTACAACCATCGTGGTACTTTACCACTCGAGCCATGGCTCCGTTGAAGCAATGGCTCATGAAATAGCTGAGTCAATAGAGCAACAAGGCGCAAAAGCCCTACTGAGAACGTTTGTAGCTAAAAACCCGCACGACATTGTTATTAGTAAAGATGACCTTATAGAGTGTGATGGCTTGGCTTTTGGTACACCTACCCGATTTGGTATGATGGCCTCTCAAGCCAAAGCATTTTGGGAAACCACCAGCGAGCTATGGCTCAAAGGCCAACTAATTGATAAGCCCGCATGTGTGTTTTCATCGTCAAGCAGTATGCACGGCGGCAATGAGGCCACACTGCTTAATTTATCATTGCCCTTACTACACCACGGAATGATGCTACTTGGTGTACCTTACGATGTGCCCGAATTATTATGCACTCAAACTGGCGGGACCCCCTATGGCGCTTCGCACGTTGCCGGTAGCAACAATAGTGCCCAGTTAAGTAAAGACGAAATTAAAATATGCCAAAGCGTTGGTATACGCCTGGCAAAAATTGCGAGTAAACTTCAATGAACACAGCGCAACCCCCTGCTAAAAAGCCAATAACCGTAAAATTTCAACGCATTGCTTTAATTGGCTATATTGGCCTGCTCATTTTAATGCCATTATGGATGTACTTTGTGCCGCCTCAAGAGGGCCCGCTCGATGTTACGTCGCTGTTTGTACCTATAATCCCTCTATTACTTCCACTCAGAGGTATTATAAAAGACAGTACTTATACCTACGCTTGGGCAAACTTTGTTGTCATGCTTTATTTTATTCATGGCTTAACTATGCTTTGGGTTGCACCTGATGAGCTGATTTGGGTGTTACTTGAGTTGTTGTTTGCATCTTTCATGTTTATTGGGTGTACTTATTATGCAAGACACCGCGGGCAAGAATTAGGCTTAAAAATTCGCAAACTAAAAGAAGATTTAGCCGACGAAAAAGTCGCTAACGAACTTAACAAGTAAAATAAAAAAGCGCGTTTACTATTGGGTAAACGCGCTTTTATACATTTTAAATACGTATTAACTATTTAAACCAATTCACTTAGTGCAGCCAACGTCACTATACCCGCTAAACCTAGCTGAGCTAATAAGCTCAATAACGAAAAGCCCCTCAATACAAATAACCCCCAAGGGTGTTTTATATGTGGATACAAAGCGCAGCGCTTTAAGCTCATAGCAAAGAAAAAGCAAATCACCGTAACCATAGTTAAACCAAGCGTCAGTTCACTTTTTATGGTCAGCGCTTCATCAAAAAAGAAAAATAACTGTAATGGCAATAATAAAGTCACAATAGCATGTAAAACATGCACTTTTTTAATACGATCAAATTGCCCTTCTGGGGATAGCTCTTTAATTCCAAAATCACGCTCTAGGCATTTAACTAGGTTTTGCGCTTTAATGCTCACAGCCAATCGGTAGCAACTCAGGCCCTCGTTATTACGCGCTCTAAAATCAAAGCCTGCTTTTATTAGCATCACCATTAACGATTCATTTTTTGAGAGCACAGCATAATGCAATGCAGTATTACCAAGGCTATCAAGGGCTTTTTTATCTTGCTTAGGTAGTAAGGTTTGCACAACGTTTACAAAACCACGCTCTGCCGCCCACATAAATGCCGTTTTACCGTTATCATCAGCTAATGTGCCTGTTGCACCTTGCTCAATAAAGCGCATAGCCATTGTTTGCTTGGCCGTTTTTTTACGTAAATGTGTTAGGAGCGCTTGCTCAAGTAAAACCACAGAATCAACATCAGGTGATACTTGTTTCAATAAAGTAAAATAGTCTTTACCCATTGCTACTTTGTCACTTGCAAGCCCACTTAACACTTCTAAGTCAGCAATTGACTCAGGTATAAAGTGACTTAAGCGATCTCTAAAATCAACTTCTTTCCATAGCGATAACGCATCAACAGCACTAAGCTTACTGCCATTATTTAAAGCATGTTCAATGAGCGTAAAATAGCGTTTGCTAAAAAATAAATTAAATAATGAAAGCGGTGTTTCAACTGCATTTTGTGCGGCAACACTTGCGTATTTCTCTAAACGCTGACACAACAATAGCACTAAGCTCTCTGGAGTATATTCGTTATCGTAAAAGTGGCTTTTCATTGCGCCTACGTATGCCTGTGCATCTTCGTCGTATTCACAAATATGTTGAAAATAGCATTCTTCAAAAGGTTCAAGCGGTGTTAACCACGCCAAATAATAAATCGGGGGCAAAACAGTGGTACACACACCATCGTCTTCATTGGTAGAACGACAAGCTGGCCAAGCTTCTAAAGCATCTAAAATAAAGGCACCGTTTTGCTCTACAAGGCCTTTAATGAGTAACGGATATTCCTTTGGCCAAATCAGTACATTTTCCATTAAAACAACACAACTCCAGTGTAGCTTGGGTAAGTGGTCAGGTTATAACAGCTTTCAGCTGACACCACGCTTAATCAAAGAGGCGATATTCTAGCACACCCAGATCGCCACGCTAGAACAAAGTAGATGAATAATGAAAAATATAAAAGCAGCCAAGTAAGTAATTACATGGCTGCTTTTTAGGTTGGAGTTGGGCTTAATCTCTTCCACACAAAAAGATTAATTATTTATTCTTTAACTCGCTAATTACTTGGTCAATGCCTACATCTGAAATGCGCTGAATTATCTCTTTTTGCTTAGCACTTAAAAGCGAAATACCCTCGGCTACAATATCATACACCTTCCATTGGTTATCTTTACCTAGGCGTAACTTAAAGCTTAAATCAATTGTGGGGGCGTTAGGCTCTATAATTTGCGTATTAACCGTGGCATATTCTGAATCGCTTTGTGCATTATTGTGTTCAAAAACCACTTTTTGGCCTGTGTATTTCATTAATGCACCGGCATATGTACCAGTTAAGTAATGCTCAACCGCGTTAATAAAATCAACAGCTTGTTGGCGCTCAATGCCTTTAATGTGTTTACCTAATAGTTTAAAAGACACAAACTTAATATCAATATGTGGCATTAAACGTTTTTCAACAATTCCCGACATTTCACTTTTACTGGCATTACCTTTACTGTTCACTTTACCTATATCAGCAAAAAGGGTGTCTGCTACAGACTCTAAAAGTATATCTGGTGATTGCTGAGCTTGTGCATAAAGCGATGTGCTTAAAAATGCGGTAGCAATTAAAAATAGTTTAATAAGTTTCATAATATTTTTTGTTTGTGTGATTAAGATAAGGCTAATTTACGTCATTAATACGCAATAAAAAAGGCACAAATAAGCAACTTATTAATGCCCAAAAAGCACCAATAAATTAAGTAATTAAATTTCAATAAGTTAATAAAACCTATTAACACACCGTATACATCCCCATTTTCTCTCGCCTTGAATTTATAACCTGCCCACCCTCATCATTTGTTTTTTCGATAAACCAACTATCAGCGAGCAGCTATGAAATCCTTTTTTAGAATACTTATTTTATTAATCGCCTCACTTTTTATTAATACCACAGCATTAGCGCAATCAAACCATGGCTACGCAGTCGACGTACTTAAAGGCACGGGTAATATAAATGGAATAAAATTAGCTTATCAATACCATATGCCAAAAATGCAAAACTTAGTTGGAGATACCCGCTTTTATATCGAAACCAGTGTAAACCTGTGGGAATTTGCGCATAGCCACCACTCACAATCCAACTTGGTATTAGCGGTATCGCCTGTATTGCAGTTTCCAGCGTTTAGTTTTAATAACACCCCGTTTTATGTTGAAGCAGGCATTGGTGTTTCACTTATTGACGAAACACAGTTTGGTGGTAAAAATTTAAGTAGCCATTATCAATTTGAAGATCGTATTGGACTCGTTGCCGACTTAGGCGATACAAACATTGCTTTGCGAATTATTCATTATTCTAATGCGGGGTTTCAAAAGCCCAATCCAGGCCTTGATTTTATGACCTTATCGGTTGCCAAGCGATTTTAATACTCTCTGATTTGTTTGCTGGTAATTACTATTTAAAAACGTAAAATAATCAGCAAACAAAAACTGAGAAATTAAAATGCAAACATGGCAAGTAATCCTCATTGTGGTGATGGTATTTGGTGTTGTAATAGGAAATATTGCCTTAATAAAACACAGTGCTAATATGGAATTTAAAAAGTCAGACTCGCACTTAAAAAACAAACAAGACACAAAAAAGCCCTGATAAATCAGGGCTTTTAATTTAAAAGATAAGCTTAACCAACAAGCCAATGTGCCATTAACGAAATAATCGGCAATGTTATAAGTGTTCTGAGAATAAATATTACAAACAGCTCAACAATGTTTACTGGAATTTTGCTTCCTAACAGCAGCGCCCCCACTTCAGACATATAAATAAGCTGAGTCACACTCATTGCGGCAATGATAAAGCGTGTTACATCACTCTCAATAGTCCCAGCTGCAAGGATTGAAGGGATAAACATATCGGCAAAACCAACCATGATTGTTTGTGCTGCAGCCTCAGCTTCAGGCACTTGCAACAATTCTAAAAATGGAATAAACGGCATACCTAAATATTGAAATAGCGGCGTGTATTCTGCAATGATTAATGCAAATGTACCCACTGCCATAACAACAGGTAGTACAGCAAATACCATATCAAGTGCGTTGTGTACGCCTTCTTTTAATGTCCCCACTATACCCGGCGATTTATCTGCCTTGGCCAACGCTATATCTAAAGAATGACCCACTAATGATTTACCTTCAGGCACCAGCTCTGCGTTTGCGTCAGGCTCTGAGCCATCAATAAGTAAATCTTTTTTAAACCTAAGCGGTGGCAAGCGCGGCACAATAATAGCAGCAGTAATACCTGCCAAGCACACCGTTAAATAAAACGGAGCGAATAAATACTCAAGCTTTACTTGGCCAATAACCACTAAACAAAACGTAATTGAAACAGCAGAAAATGTAGTACCGATAACAGCGGCTTCGCGTTGTGTGTAGTATTTATCCTCGTACTGGCGCGCAGTCATTAATATCCCCACACTCCCATCACCTAACCACGATGCCACACAGTTAACAGCACTTCGCCCTGGAACGCCAAATAACGGGCGCATTACTTTAGTTAATAACGTACCTACCAACTCAAGCAACCCAAAGTTAAGTAACAAAGGAAGTAAAAGTCCTGCCAGTATAAATACAGAAAACAACACAGGAAGTAAGTCGTTTAACACGAGTGCCCCTGTATTTTCAGACGTTATCGCATGCGGCCCCACGCCTAAAAAGGTCATTAATACAAATGCAGTACCGAATAAACGCGTAAGCAACCAAATCCAACTAACATTAAATAAGTGGTTTAACAGTGGTACTTTACAAATCACTTGAGGCTTAAAAACACTTACAATGAGTGAAAACGCACCCGTTATACAAATTATGGCAGTAATAATGGCCTGTGCTGTATCTGCAAAAAATACTTGCATGGCTTTGGCCATCATTGCAATAGGAATGGTCATTGCTTCACCGCTCGACACCGGCGTCATAAACAAAAACACACCAATTAACGAAGGCACAAGGAACGCAAACCAAGTACGCCAATCGTACTGAGGTGAAGTTGATAATTGAGACATATTTTTAACCTATAAAAACCACAAAAAGAGCTAAGCGCTCTTTTTGTGGTAAAACGTATTATTATTTATATTTTAATGCCGCGCTTAATAAGTGCTGCTTCTAGTGCTTGCTGTAAACCATTCATGGTACCTGGCTCTAGCGTTTCGCCTTTATCGTCCATCCAGGTTAAGCTTGTGCCACCTTGCTTGGTTTTACTCACTAAAATTTGGTATTGGCCTTCATCTATTGGTAATTGCGCAACATCGTCGCCCCAAATCGAATCCCACATACTGCTTTCTGGTGCTTTATAGTCAGCTGTAATTAAACCTGTATCTTGGTTTATTTCAACAATAGTAAACGACAAACGCTCTAAAAAGCCTGAAAAACGATCAAATACCGCATCGTAAGATTGCTCAGTAACCAGCGCTGCATTGCCTTTATTGTCAAAGCCCATTTCTAAAGAAATAATACCTTGGCGCTTGCGCATATCAACCTCAAGCTGGCGATAGCGGAAATCAAATTCAGTAATAACTTGGTTAAGTGCACGCACTTCTAATTGCTGTTTAAGCAAGTCTGTAAGTGTTGTATCACCTTTAAAATCGATTAACTCAGCACGTAAAGAGGCTGTACGTTCATGCGATTTTTTTTCAATAGAAAATCTAAAACGTTGCAGGTCATCGTTTTTTTCATCGCCCCACAACCAGCTTTCTTCGGTTTTAATAATTGCGTACCAATCGGTTTCAATAATACCAAGTAGCTTATCTTCTTTGGTTGTAGCGGTGTTATTTTCAGCTAAAACAGCTTTAATTGAATCCCAAATAAAGTCATCTAAATCAACAATGCCATCGTTTTTATCAAAATATACGCGTGCTAAATTATCAGCCTCTTCGACCCAGCTGCCTTTTGCTACAGTGAGTACTTGAGCTGGTGGACGATAATTGGTTGCGTCTGGATTATTGTTATATTGACCTACTTCCATTTTATAAACTGGATCTTGAGCCGGCTGAGATAAAGACGCTGGCGCTTTTACTGGCTCATGCGCGCGGTAATTACGTTCATTATGCGCATCGTTAACAAATACACTACACCCTGATAAACTTACCAATACACTTACTGCAAGTGCTTTTGGGATCCAATACTGCACAGATAATTCTCCTTAGCATACCCTTTAATTGTTTTAACAAATATATGAGTGGGTTATGCCGATTTGGTTCAGTGTAAAATCAATATTAACTTTACATTTTTATTTGGCTGCTTAATTACAATAAAGTTCAGCACCTCAACTTAGAAAAAACTAAGGGCAAATAAGCAAATTTTAACTATGGTACTTTCCTGTGCTAGTAAAAACAAGAAACACCGTACTTTAAACGCGCTTAATTAGCCCGCATTGTAGTTTACACACTGTTTTGTGTTAAACTTCGCCGCCGAGCAAGTCCTCGAGTGTATTTAGTAGTGTTATCCATTGCGTTGTTATAACCCTTGTAACTTAGGTATTTTAACCCATGACTGCATTTTCAAATCATCAAATTGTGTTAACTGCTATCGGCGAAGACAGGCCTGGTATTGTCAGTGAACTGACGCAATTAGTTAGCGACTGTCACTGCAATATTATTGACAGCCGCATTGCCATTTTAGGCTGCGAGTTTACCTTTATAATGTTATTGCAGGGCGATATGTCGGCCATTAGCCGAATTGAACATGTGTTACCAACCAAAGCAATGGAACTTGGCTTGTTAACCATGATGAAACGCACAACCAGCCATACCCCTAGCGAGTTTTGCGCCGGTTACACATTAGAATACACGGGTATAGATACCCCTGGTACGCTAAGCAAAGTGACACGCTTTTTTGCCGATAACCACATCAGCATTTGCTCTTTAAAGTCAGATACGTTTAATGAAGAAACTGACACTAAAATGCGCTGTGAAGTAGAATTTAATATCCCCATAGATGTAGACATAGATAAATTTAAAATTAGTTTTGAGAGCCTTTCTCATACCCTAAACGTAGATTATATTTTTAAACGCATTCGTTAAGGAAATAACATGAACACAATTAGCCCATTACAAGCTGGTGATACAGCACCCGCTTTTAGCTTACAAAACCAAAACGACGAAACAATCACATTAAGTGAATTGTTAAAAGAACAACAAGTACTTGTGTACTTTTACCCTAAAGCGTCTACACCAGGTTGTACCGTGCAAGCAGAAAACCTGCGCGACCAACAAGCTGAGCTTGCTAAGTTAAACACCCGTGTTGTAGGCATTAGCCCAGATCCAATTAAGCGCCTTAAAAACTTTGAAACTAAAAAAGAGCTTAACTTTGATTTACTCGCCGATGAAGATCACGCCATTGCTGAAGCATTTGGTGTATGGGGCTACAAAAAGTTCATGGGTAAAGAATACGACGGTATTCACCGCCTTACATTTTTAGTAGGCCAAGACGGTACAATTAAACACTTATTTGATAAATTTAAGACCAAAGATCATCACCAAGTGGTGCTTGATTATTTGGCGGCAGAATAAGCTCGCTAACTACGACCAAAAAAATACATAAAGCGTTGCCCTAGAGCAGCGCTTTTTTATGTTATTTACTAAATAACGTGGTTAAATAAAGCATCTTCGAAAAATAAATAAACAACTGCTCGTTTTGAATTTAAAGTTAAAGTTTGTTCCTTTTTGTTTTCACCAATACGCTCTATTAGGTTACTTATTTATGAGACAAGAATTAAGAACTAAAATAATTGAAGTATGTGATAAAAAAATTGCCAGTAAAGGTGATAATGTAGGTCTGTCTTTCTATGCTTTTTTTGCTAATAAAAACAACAATCCTGAACTTTTAATGGAAGCTGCTACTTGGTGGATTCAAACTCATCAGTTAGATCACTTCGTTAAAGCTCATAAAATAAAACAGATGGTGCTGAGTAATTTATAAGCCCTAAAGTGTTCATATTCAATGTGCATAATGCTTTAAGCAACAGTTAAAAGCGCGATTTAAAGTCTCTAAATCAAGGAGTGTGTATGTCTTTTGTAAAAAAGCTATTTCGGTGGTCACGAGGCAGGCAAAAATCGGGCTATGATAAAATGCTGCTTTGTGGTGCATTTTGGCCCATAAAGTTTGATGTGTATTTATTAAAGTTCCCAAAAGGAAGTGAAATACCACCGCACACTGATCTTGTTAAGGATGGTCAGCATTACAGACTAAATATTGTGTTAAAAAAAGCGGATATAGGCGGAGAGTTTATTTGCTCTAGCCTCATATTTGAAACAGAACGGATCAAGTTATTTCGCCCTGATATCAGCAAGCACCAAGTATCAAAGGTAGAAAAAGGTAACCGATATATACTCAGTATTGGCTGGATAAAAAACAAAATATAAGGATTAAAATTTGAAAAAGGCAGTTAAATTTAAAGCGTATTTAGTGGCTTTAATTACATGTATTATTGGGTTTCAGTTTTCGCCGGCAAGTAATCAGTTTTATGCAAACCCGTTTTATATTGGCGGTTTTATTTTTGCAATCGTACTAATTGTTAATGTTATTAATTACTTCTGCCCAAAGTGTAAGAAAAACCAAGTAATGCAATCGGCTAAAGGCTATCGCCTTCCAACAAATAAGTGCTATCACTGCGGGGAAGAAATTAACTAGCCTTGTCGGATGGCGCTTCGCTTATCCGCCCTTCGTGTTTAATTAATCAATTATGGGGGTTGCTATAAAGAAGATGGAGTTAGTATTAGGGTTGTGGTGTTGGGTTTCGTTTCACTCAACCCAACCTTTTATCTACAGAATATAACTTAACGCAGAGCAGCTTATCGCTTACAGCTAACCACTTAAAGCCGCCTTTGCGCATTAACTAATTCCCAAATACTTGTGTACTTGTATTGATAGGCGCCAGTTTTTGGCAATACAGGTATCGATTGCTAATTTGGTTGCTGATACTTTTTGGCTAATTGGCTGTAAGTAAACAAGCTTTGGGTTAACACCTGTTTTAGAAAATAATTCTTCAAGCTCTTCTACGTGCTTTTGCATCGCTACTGGGTGCTTGATCTCGTTGGCGCGTTTCATGGCGCTGGTAAGTACTTCATAACCGCCGCGCATGTTTATTTTAGGCGATACAGTAACCCATGTTTGCTCAGGGGCAAGTATTTCAAACGTGCCGCTGGTTTCTATTTGTGTAGTAAAGCCTTGTGCATGTAATAAGTTACATACTGGGTTTAAATCGAACATGCATGGCTCGCCACCAGTAATTACTACGTGCTTTGCGGTATAGCCACGTGATTTAAACAGCTCAAGTACTTGCTCGGCGCTGGCATCGGCCCAATGATCTGAGTCGGCTTTTTTCTCTACGGTTTCGTCAAGAGACACTTTGTATACGTTGTCTACATCCCATGTTTGTTTTGTGTCGCACCACGAACACCCTACAGGGCAACCTTGCAGGCGTAAAAATATTGAGGGTGTGCCAGTAAAGCTTGCTTCACCTTGAATGGTTTCAAACACTTCATTAATTTTGTACAAAAGAGATCTCACTTACTACCTAGCAGCAACATTGCTACTATTAAAGACGAAAAAGCGCTGAGCAAAAATTGTTATTTAAGCCGCGGCCGTGTAGTATATCGCGCCCTGATATAAACCTCTATTAAAACTAAGAGCAAAACAGATATGACGCAAAAAGTAGTTGTTATTTATTCCGGCGGTATGGACTCGTTCACCGTGTTAAATAAAGCCCTGCAACAAGGCCATGATGTATATGCCCTTTCGTTTGACTATGGTCAGCGTCATGTAAAAGAGCTTAAAGTTGCAGCGAATGTGTGTGAAAAACTCAATGTGCCACACAAAATAGTTGATATTTCAGCTATTAATCAGCTTATTGGTGGCTCATCATTAACCGATAACATTGATGTACCAGAAGGCCACTACGAAGAAGAAAGCATGAAAAGCACAATAGTGCCAAATCGAAATATGATTTTACTTTCTTTGGCTGTTGGTTATGCCGTATCACTAAAAGCAAGCCAAGTTTATTACGGTGCTCATTCTGGGGATCATGCTATTTACCCCGACTGCCGCCCTGAGTTTGTGAAGAAAATGGATGATGTGTGTCGTATAGCTAATTATGATGCCGTTGAAATTTTTAGCCCGTATTTGAATAACACCAAGATTGATATTTTAACTGACGGGATAAAAATGGGTTTAGATTACAGCCAAACATGGACATGTTACAACGGCCGTGAAAAGGCCTGTGGTAAGTGTGGTGCGTGCCAAGAACGTTTAGAAGCATTTGCACTAAACAATATTACAGATCCGTTAGAATACGAATAAGCAACACATAAATAAAAAAGAAAGGCTATGTTACATAGCCTTTTTTATTGCATAGTAAATTAATTACACGGCATTTCAGACTCTATAGCCAGCGCCTTACGCGAGCTTTATAGATAGTAAATTCATCACCAAATAATTTAGTAAGCGCACGTTCTTCTGGCATTATTTGAAACAACGTTAAATAGCCAATAAACCCAATAACACCTAACATTGCCCAAACAGAGCTTAACCACACACCCCACCCAGCTAAAATAAATGCAAATCCTAAATACATGGGATTACGTGAAATTCGGTAAATACCGCTGGTAACTAATTTTGATGCCTGTTCTGGTTTATTGGGGTTTACTGTGGTTTTGGCTAGCTTAAAGCTCACAACACCCGCAACACAGCTTGCACACCCAATAATAACTAAACTTGCCGCCAAGTAGGCAACAAATACAGTAAAGTCAATAACACTGTAATGCGCTATAAGCGCCATAATGCCTGCAAAAAATAGAACAACTATAACGGGAGGTATTTTATTATTTAGCATAATAACTCTCTGATAAAATTAGTTTATAAAATAGTGTGTTAGTAACTATATGGCGATTGATTTGACATTAAACAACCCTGTTACTGTATAAAGTATGAACACCAGACAAAAAGCACTGATTTACATGTATATAGCCACAGTGTTAATTGATTGATTTCAAATCATCGCCCTTTACAAATAAAGTTACAATTGTCAGCTTTATCTAAATTGAAGAAAGCGTATACTTTAAAAATAAAAATATAAAAGGAATATAGTTATGTCTGGTACTACGATGATTGTACTTATCGTGCTTATATCTGTGGGTTCGGGTGTGGTTTACGATATGTATAAAAAGCATTTAGAGTTTAAACATAAAATGCAAAACAACAATAGCGATGCTCATAAACAACTTGCTGAAACAAAAGCAGAAGTGGTTGCACTAAAAGAACGTGTACAAACACTCGAAGCCATTGTGACCGACTCAAGCTTTAACGTTAAGCAAGAAATCAACAAACTGTAAGCGTTGTTAAACGCTTACTTATTCGCTAAGGCCATTAAAGATAGTTTGGGTATAAATGGGCATTTTCTGGTTGCTCTATTCCATGGGCTGCTAAAAACCCACCTATAGCTTGTCCACACCCCTGAGGTGCCCGCCCGCTGTCTATTTCGAAGTTTAATTGATTAGCTTCTTGCTTACCCATTGAGCACAAATCAACTGTATTTGGTGAGCGCATTGCAATGCTTAACTTACCAATACTTTCTACCGCCACACTTTTACTAAAGCGGGCAAAACCTTGATACTTAAACTGCTCATTTACGTAGTCGTTGCTAGTATTAACTAAGGCTGTAATAAAACCATGTAAAAAGTGGTTAGTAGACGAACCCGTAGTTAAAAACGCTATTGTTTTGTTATTAAATTCATTAAGCTGAGCGTTGTCGCAATGAAGCTTTACTGTATACAAGTGTTGCTGCTCGTTTATAACTTGATGGCTGGTAAGCTCAACAGTCGAGTCAGCAAAAACAATACGGCTGATTAAATCATTAATGTCATCATTATGCCGAGCTTGTATGACTAGTTCAGGGTTTTGCGCCATGACAGGTAAGTCGTGGTGATTATTAAATGGTGTGCTAATTGCACCATTTTGTTTTAACTGAAACAACTCTCTCACTTCGTGCTCACGCGCTACTTTTAAAGCTAAAAAAGCAGTTTGAATAAGTTCTGAGGTCGGTAAGTTTTCTTCTACTATCCAGCGTCTACCAAATAGCAACTTTTTTGCTTTATCGGCATTTTGATGGCCACTTTTTTTGTAGTTGTCAGGGCTTAGTACTGCAACTTGTAGGTATATTTCATCGCCTTTTTGTGCAGCAAGAACTCTAAAGTGCGCCGAAAACTCTATGCTTTCGAGCACTTCATTTACACTTTCAAGTGTATGCTTATAACGTAAAAAATGCTGTGGAACGACCCAATTATTATTAGCTAATTGCACAAGCGGCGCATAGGGAATTGGCTGCTCGTAGCTATGTTGCCATTTTTTGTCGTTACTGAGTAACGTATTTAGGTGACTATTTTTATCTGACATAAATAAACCAAATAAACTCGCACTGGGCAAGATATTAACTGTGCTTACATTACGTGTTTTGTTATGTAATTAGATCACAGCCGCCCGACAAAATTGGGCTTTTTTAACTATCGTATAGACTTTGATAGTCGCTTATAACTTTTTGATAATAAAGCTCATCTTTATTGAGCATTTTATTATAATGATTTAACAGTCGTTGAATGTAAGCCGTATGCTGTTTATTATTTAAGTCCCACATGGCATCACCTGTTTTACTTACCGTTTGGTTGCTTTTAAAGCTAACCTCTATGAGTTCGTATATACGGTTTTTATCGCTTATGATGTGCTCACTATGCAAACCCAAATTAAGCGTGTGTAAACCACTGCGCAGTAAATAGGTGTGGTGAATTGGGCATAAAATAAATCGCACATGCTTTACAGACTCTGGCGAGTTGTTAGCTATTATTTGCTGCACTAAACGCAGCGCTAGCTCACCACCTATACCCGCTATAACCACTACCTGATTTGCTACATCATCAAGCTTTATACTTCCAACGTCCTGACACAAGACCTGCCATTCAGGCTTTTTATCACCAGGCGTCCTTAATTTTTTGTTACGTGTAAGCGTTGCCTCAAGGTCGGCCATGACATTGGATAAAATATCAACAAATATGACTTTATCCGCAGCTGAGCGCTTTAACAAAGCCATTCCCAAATAGCCATGATCGCAGCAGCAATCCCAAATAGTGTTTTGCTGGCGAGTGATCAGCGCATCAATCGCAGCCAGTCGTTTACTGAGCTTCATTTAATCAGGCGAATGTGACATTTTATAGACAAGCGCTTTTAAACTTTTATCACTGTCTATTTCAATAAAGCGTGCGGTAGGTGCAAGGCGCTCTACAAATTCAATCGCACCTTGTGTGTGCTCAGCAATAAGTGCTTTAAATGCATCCTCAGTTAGCTCGGGGCTATTTGCGCATAAAAGCAATTTAGTTGTTTGATTAAGTAACTCAGGGAGCCTACGAAGCACTTTTTGGTAATCTTTAGTTAAAATAAAGCTACCTTTTTGAAAACTTGGGGGGTCAACAATAATCAGATCAAACGGGGCCGCTTTTTTTAATTTACCAAACGACTTTAAAATATCGTGAGGTAAGTAACTCACGCCTTTGTCAAAGCCATTTAACTGATGGTTTTGCTTACCTACTTTGAGTACTCCTTTGCTCATATCCATATTCATTACGTGATCAGCGCCGCCCTGCATTGCTGCTAACGAAAAGCCGCACGTGTACGAAAATAAATTAAGTACTTTGCCATGCTTACTATTCGCCATTACAAACTCACGGCCGCTTCGCATATCTGGAAAAATCCCCGTGTTTTGGCGGCTTTGCAAATCAACTAAAAAGCGAATTCCGTTTTCGGTTACTGTATGCGGGTTAGGAAGCGCTCCAAACATAACGGTATTTTGGCTTTGTACACCTGCGCGCTGCTGATAAACAAGCGAGGTAATTAACTCTGGGTAATGCGCTTGCGCCCACTGCCAAAGTGTTTCGGTTAGCTGATTAAGCGTGTTGTCGTCTATTTCATCGTAAGAAACTAAAAATAAGCTGGGCGGGTAAAAATCTAAATTTAAATGGCTTAATGCCTCAATACTATGGCCTCGCCCGTGAAAAACACGACACAGTTCGTTACTTAAAATAGGGGCACTCTCAAGTGCCGTGATAAGAGGCGTAAAATTTATAGTCATTTTTTAATTAATCAACTGTTGTTGTAGTTCGTGTATTTCGTCGCGCACAGAGCCCGCCTTCTCAAATTCTAAATTACTCGCATACGCGTGCATTTTAGTTTCAAGCTGCTTGATTTGCGTTGCAATTTCTTTCGCGCTCAGCACCTTTTTAGACTCTTTACGAATAAGTTGTAGGTTATCTTTAGGGCCAGCTTCTTCACCTACATCCATCACATCAAGAATCTTCTTGGCTAAAGCACGTGGCTCTATGCCGTTATCTATATTGTATTGATGTTGAATCTCGCGCCTGCGGCTTGTTTCATCTATCGCTTTTGCCATAGATTTAGTCACTTTATCGCCATATAAAATAGCACGGCCATCTAAGTGACGCGCGGCACGACCAATAGTTTGAATAAGCGAGCGCGTTGAACGTAAAAAGCCTTCTTTGTCGGCATCCAGTATCGCAACCAGCGCCACTTCAGGCATATCCAAACCTTCTCTTAGTAAGTTAATGCCTACTAGCACGTCAAACACCCCTGCGCGTAAATCACGAATTATCTCTACGCGCTCTACAGTATCTATGTCTGAATGCAAATAACGTACTTTTACGCCGTGTTCACTTAGGTAGTCGGTTAAATCTTCAGACATACGTTTAGTAAGCGTAGTCACTAATACGCGCTCACCTTTTTCAACACATTGGTATATTTCTGATAATAAATCATCAACTTGGTCGCCAACAGGCCTTACTTCTATAAGCGGGTCTAAAAGTCCTGTTGGACGAATAATTTGCTCTGCAACTTCCCCGCCACTGCGCTCCATTTCAAAGTCGCCAGGCGTTGCCGATACATAAATGGTTTGCGGAGCAATGGCTTCAAACTCTTCAAACCTAAGTGGGCGATTATCCATGGCTGAGGGCATTCTAAAACCATATTCTACAAGGTTTTCTTTACGGCTTCTGTCACCTTTGTACATGGCACCAATTTGCGATACCGTTACATGAGATTCATCAATAATCATTAATGCGTCATCAGGCAGGTAATCAAGTAATGTTGGTGGCGGATCGCCAGGAGTTCGCCCCGATAAATATCGACTGTAGTTTTCTATTCCCGAGCAATAACCCAATTCGGTCATCATTTCTATATCGTACTGAGTGCGCTGCGCAATACGCTGCTCTTCTACCAATTTATTGGCACTGAGTAATTGAGCTCTTCTATCTTTTAGTTCTATTTTAATATTTTCGATTGCGCCTAGAATTTTTTCTCGCGGAGTTACATAGTGCGTTTTAGGATAAATAGTGGCACGCACAATATGTTTTTCAACAGCACCTGTCAGCGGATCAAAAATACTCAAGCGCTCTATTTCGTCGTCAAACATTTCTACCCGCACTGCGTATGTTTCTGACTCTGCCGGGAATATGTCGACCACTTCGCCGCGAACTCGGTAAGTACCTCGGCTAAACTCTATGTCGTTACGGGTATATTGTATTTCGGCTAAGCGGCGAAGCATGTCACGCTGGTCAACTTTTTCGCCTACTTTTAAAAGCAACATCATTTTCATGTATGACTGGGGGTCACCCAAACCATAAATAGCCGAAACCGATGCAACAATAATGGTATCCCGGCGTTCAAGTAGCGCTTTGGTAGCACTTAAACGCATTTGTTCTATGTGCTCATTTATTGAAGCATCTTTTTCGATAAACGTATCACTCGATACAACATAGGCCTCTGGTTGGTAATAGTCGTAATAAGAAACAAAATATTCAACGGCATTTTTAGGAAAAAACTCTTTCATTTCACCATAAAGCTGCGCAGCCAACGTTTTATTGTGGGCCATAATAATTGTTGGGCGATTTAAGTCGCTAATAATATTAGCCATGGTAAAGGTTTTACCCGTACCTGTAGCCCCTAACAATGTTTGATGAGCAAGCCCGGCCTCTAAACCTTCGCACAACTGCTTTATTGCGGTGGGTTGATCCCCTGCTGGTTTAAACTGTGATTTTAACTGAAAATGATCACTCAACTATTGCACTCCTGTAACGACTGACTGCTCAAAGACTCAAGCTCTTTTATAAACCATTTATACGCTACCAATGCGGTAAATAAATTACCGACAGCAGCACCTATAAATAATCCCGTTAACCCTGCAAAATGACTACCTAAATAAGCAAACGGAACATAGAAAACAAACAACCGAATAATACTTAAAAACAGCGCGTTCATTGGTTTATGCAAAGCATTAAACGATGAGTTCGATAATATGATCACACCTTGCAGGCCATAACTAAGTGGAATGATATAAATAAAAAGTTTAATTACATCTATTACCGCTTGCTCTTTACCAAATAACTGACTTATAACGCCAGAAAAAATAATCAGTAAAATATAAATTATGAACTGCCAAACCATGACGAACTTCAAGGTACCTATGTATGCATCTTTCACTCTACATAACTTTCCAGCCCCAAAATTTTGACTAACAAATGGAGGGAGTGTCATTGATAAGGCAAGCACTAAAATACTTGCAATAGACTCTATTCTGCTACCAACACCAAACGCGGCAACAGCCTCAGGGCCATGATTAGCAACAAGTGCAGTCATAACTGCCATTGCAACAGGCGTGAGCATAATAGCACCTGCAGCAGGTACACCTATTTTTAAGATTTTTCGGATTGCCCCCACAACCGTTTGTGAGCCCGCTTTTAAGCTAAGTAGTCGCTTTTTTACAGTTAATATATATAAAATAATCACAACTGCTACAGCCCAAGCTATTACACTTGCAATCGCAGCTCCTTGAATACCCATAGCAGGTATAGGGCCAAAACCAAATATCAGCATTGGGTCAAGTAATGCATTTATTAGCCCAGCCCCTCCCATTACAATACTTGGCGTTTTAGTATCGCCACTGGCACGTAATACGGAGTTACCAATCATTGGTGTGATCAAAAATACACTGCCAATAAACCAAATATTCATGTAGTCATGAATTAACGGAAGCACCTGCTGTCCTGCCCCCAATAATGTAAATACAGGGTCAATAAGTAGATAACCAATAAGCGATAACGCAAGCACCAATACAACAGCCACCATTATAGAGATGCTGGCGTCAAATCGGGCTTCATCTATTTTGTTACTGCCTAATGCTTTTGCAATGACAGCTGAAGTACCTATTCCTAACCCTATAGCCAAACTAATGACTGTAAATGTAACAGGGAATGTAAAGCTCACTGCCGCAAGGGGCTCAGTACCTAACAAACTAATAAAAAAGGTATCAACAATATTAAACATCATTAACATGATCATGCCAAAAATCATTGGAACAGTCATGGTTTTCAACGTGGGCAAGATGGGATCGTTTAGTAAATCTGGGCGAGTCTTGGTATTTTGTGTTACGCGCATGAAATAAATAGCCTCTTTTACTGAGTTGATTATTTTAAAGCATCAGGGCAATTCAAGCCACGGATTTATCAATAGATTTAATGCAATAAAACTGCTTAAAGTGCGCCTTGGAAGTAAACATTGCTTTTTAAACGGTTTTGTTAAAACAGCGGCTTAACGCGTCAAAAAACAATTAAGACACATAATTGTTACTTTTATTACAAAACACACGCGTTACCTGATGCTTTTTTGCACAAATCTCCTTTTTGATTTATCGTAACGAAAAATTCCACTCATCGTCTCACACATAATAAAACAAAAACCTTAAGTCATTGTTTTTAAATGAAATAAAAATAATGATTTAAAAGCTTGAAATCGTTGTAGCACTCTAAATTACTGGTGCTGCTGATGTTCTTAAAGTTTCATAAACAGAGTTATCCACAGAAACCGTGGATAACTCATTGCACCCCGCATTTATAAAGGGTTTAAGAGAGATACATTTTTACTACTAACTTAAAAAGTGATGAGATTTGCTTTTATATTGTTTATAACCTTTGCAAACCTATTTCATCAGGTTAGTAAATTTTATTTGCAATGTGATTATTAAGCTAACCTGTTTTTAGCATTTATAATTGCAAGTTATTGATTGTATTATTTATGAGCACCTTTGCTTTTACTTGCGTATATGGTTAGGTGCTAAAATTACAAACGTTTAAAAAGCATACGCTTTAGATTTTATTACTTAGGATTAAAAATACCCTAACGTCAGGTTTTTGAGTATAAATAGCTAAAACGAAGAGTCAGTACTTTTAAATTTTGTGTTTTACACAGACCAAATCATTTCAAAGTCGTATTTTATTTACTCAATTGGCTATAGCAAACGATCACTTAGCGCTAGTTTACCACTGATGGTTTTATTGAAAGGCCAATAAAATGGTTTCAAATAAAGCTATAAAACACGCAGATTGCACATAAAAACAACGAATAAACCTCTTTTTTTAATTTATGACTTTTATATGTTGACACTTTGCAGCGCGGTCATTAATATTTCGCCCCGTTGAAAGGCAAGACGCTTCCCCCTTAGCTCAGTTGGTTAGAGCGACGGACTGTTAATCCGCAGGTCCCCCGTTCGAGTCGGGGAGGGGGAGCCAAGCTTTTTAACCATAAACGATTCCCCCTTAGCTCAGTTGGTTAGAGCGACGGACTGTTAATCCGCAGGTCCCCCGTTCGAGTCGGGGAGGGGGAGCCAAGTTTATGTATATGATGTAGTTCCCCCTTAGCTCAGTTGGTTAGAGCGACGGACTGTTAATCCGCAGGTCCCCCGTTCGAGTCGGGGAGGGGGAGCCAATATCATACAAGTCAAAATTTAGTTCCCCCTTAGCTCAGTTGGTTAGAGCGACGGACTGTTAATCCGCAGGTCCCCCGTTCGAGTCGGGGAGGGGGAGCCAATTCTCAACAATTCCATAGACATTTACTACTATTTCCACTACCCTTCTACTCTAGAACTAAAACATTGAAAAAAAACTAATAAATGTTGCATTTAGTTAAATAATCAAGGACTTGATTCCTTTCCTCTGTAATATCAAAAAGATTGAAAAAATGGCTGGATTTAAAAAACTTATTTTAATACAAATAATATCTTGGTTATTGTGTGTTGCAGCAGGAAGCTACTTCATTTCAGTGGGCTTTGATAACGCGGTGAGCGAAGCACAAAAAAGTGCTCAAGTAACCGTTAGTAAGTATATAAATGAGCTGTCTATAGACGATATTTCTGCAGAAAATTTAAAAAAATCAATTGCAAACGGCAATACCTTTTCAAACTTCACGCTTAGAGATTATCAAGGCGCGGAAGTTTTTAGTGTTAGTTCGTCTGAAGAGTTGCCAGCATTCGCCGAGTTTATTCAGTCTCAATTTAACTCTATACGTCCTCAATTTGCTGTCAACGATGCAGCAGATGTAAAAGTAGAATTTACGCTAAACATTCAACAACTAGCTTCGCAGCTACAAACGGCCCTTTTCATAGTAATACTTATATCAGCGGTGTTGGTGATCATTCCTATCATTTTACTTAAGTCAATTTTTTACCAGCTGAACAAAAATATCAGCACTACGGTATCTGACATCATTGATATATATATTAACCAAAACCAAATTGATGACGATCTACAAACTGCACTCGATGGTTCTAGTCTCAAAAAGCTGGGGAAAGATTTAGTTCCAAGCTTTAACCGGTTATCGCACTTTTTAAAATCTAAAAGTCAAGATATACAAAATGCAGCAATGAGCATTAAACAAGAAGCCTATAAAGACGTTATCACTTCTTTAGGTAACCGAAATATGTTTGTTGAATATTATGAAAAGCATATCGAGAACTGCGAGCAAAGTACGTTTGGCTCGTTAGCTATGGTGCGCTGTAGTGAGTTACAAGCAATTAATCAAAGCCGTGGCTACCAAAAAGGTGACGAGTACGTAAGGGGTGTTGCTGATATAATTAAACACTTGAGCGGCACTTATACTGGCAGCCAATTGTTTAGACTAAACAGCTCTGACTTTGCTGTTATTTTACCGCATACACCGCTTAAAGAAGCTGAGCGTTTTGGTGAAAACTTACAGTCCCGCTTTACTCAATATCAACAAAACCAAGAATTAAGCTCTGTGGCTAATACCGGCATTGTGGGTTACGAAAAAGGTAAACCATTAGGCGAGCTGCTTTCGGTGGTTGATAACGCGATGAGTATGGCTCAGTCTAAGCAAACTAACGCATGGCACGTACAACGCGAAACCGATTTAGTTAACAATGTAAGCGCAGGCTTTGGTAACCAAAACTGGCGTAAAGTAATAAACGAAGTTATTGAATCAAAGCGCGTGCATTTAGTAATGCAAAATATTATGCCTTTGGGTAAAAGCATTAAGGCATACGCCGAGATACAGGTTAGGTTTAAAACCGAAGATAACCAAATGCTCCCTACTGCATCGTTTTTAGCCATGGCTGAAAAACTCGATATGGCAATAGAAATTGACCGCCTTATTATTGACTCATCGCTTGAAAAAGTGAAAAGCCGTAACTTATCCGAGAAATTCTTTGGCTTAAATGTAACGGCCTCAAGTGCACATAACGATCAGTTTGTAATTTGGCTAGAGCGTCGCCTATTAAAAGATACCCATATCGCATCTAAACTCGTTTTCGAAGTAAGTGAGTTTGGTTTACAACAAAATATTAAAGCCAGTAAACGCTTTATTGATATGATTCACCGAGTAGGTGCACGTATTACCGTTGAGCGATTTGGTGTCGGTTTAACATCATTCAAGTTTTTCCGTGATTTAAAACCCGATTTTATAAAAATGGATGCCAGTTACACTCGCGGTTTAGAAGACGATAAAAATAATCAATACTTTATGCGTCTAATGGTAGATCTAGCACACAGGATTGGCGTGAGTGTATTTGCCGAAGGTGTAGAGAGCCAAGAAGAAAAACACATAATAGAAACCTTGTGCTTAGATGGCGTTCAAGGCTACTACATCGAAAAGCCGAAAGATATTTAACCCCCTATTTTAAAAAAGAGCACTCGTTGCTCTTTTTTTGTTTGTGCCCTTCCCCTTTATTTAGCGCTACGGTGATCACTGCCCCCCTCAAATTAGTATGATTAAAGTCATCATGTTAAAGAAAAAAGTATGTCTAACTCATAGGTCTATTACATCATTATTACTGTTAGTTAATTTAATAATGTTTATTTAAATGATAATCACTGCACATGTTGTTAATCAGAGCAGAAAAAAGGATAATACACGGGACTTTAAAAGCGCGAGGCTCGCATGACTGAATATGTATTGTTATTGATTGGAACCGTTCTAGTTAATAACTTTGTGTTAGTACAATTTTTAGGCTTATGTCCGTTTATGGGTGTATCAGGAAAACTTGATACAGCAATCGGCATGTCTTTAGCTACCACCTTTGTACTTACGCTTGCTTCAGTAACTAGTTACTTGGTTAATCAGTATATTTTAATCCCTTTGGATATAGAATTTTTACGCACCATGAGCTTTATTTTAGTTATTGCCGTTGTAGTGCAATTTACAGAAATGGTGGTACGTAAAACAAGCCCTACACTCTACCGTTTATTGGGTATATTTTTACCACTTATCACTACAAACTGTGCAGTACTAGGTGTTGCTTTACTTAATATAAAAGAAGACCACTCGTTTTTACAATCAGCAGTGTATGGTTTTGGTGCTGCGGTTGGCTTTTCATTAGTGCTCGTACTATTTGCAGCGCTGCGCGAACGCCTTGCTGCTGCTGATGTTCCAACGCCTTTTAAAGGTGCCTCTATTGCTATGATAACCGCCGGCCTTATGTCTATGGCGTTTATGGGTTTTACCGGATTAGTGAAATTTTAATATGACCTTGTTTTATGCCTTAATTGCGCTTGGCTCACTCGCGCTGGTTTTTGGGTTAATTTTAGGCTTTGCTGCAATACGCTTTCGCGTAGAAAGTAACCCCATTGTTGAACAAATCGATACCATTTTACCGCAAACGCAATGTGGTCAATGTGGTTACCCAGGCTGTCGCCCCTATGCAGAAGCAATTGCCAATGGGGATGAAATTAATAAGTGCCCGCCTGGTGGTGAAGCCACCATGAAAAAGCTTGCTGGCCTGATGGGCGTTGATGAGAAACCCCTTGCCGGTGGAGAGCAAGCCGAGCCAATTAAAACCGTTGCATACATACGCGAAGACGAATGTATTGGCTGTACCAAATGTATTCAAGCCTGCCCTGTAGATGCCATTGTAGGTGCTACTCGCCAAATGCATACTGTTTTAATAGACGAATGCACAGGTTGTGATTTATGCGTTGAGCCCTGCCCTGTAGATTGTATTGATATGCTACCGGTTGCTGAAACAAAACAAAACTGGAAATGGCAGTTAGATGCTATTCCTGTTACACAAATAGATTAGAGGTTTGAGTGGAAAAGTTACTTGAACAAATACAAAAAGGTACTGTTTGGCAATTTCCTGGCGGCGTGCATCCTCCACAGCAAAAATCACTTTCTAACGGTGCAAATATTGCTCGCCTTCCACTACCTGACAAACTTGTAGTTGCGCTAAAACAACACATTGGCGCTAATGGTAAATTACTTGTAGAAAAAGGCCAACGCGTACTTAAAGGTCAAGCCCTAACTAAACCCGTTGCTAACTGGTCTGTACCAGTACATGCTCCTAGTTCGGGTGTTATTACAGAAATAGCGCCAAAGCCCTCGGCTCACCCGTCTGCACTGCCAGAGCTAAGTGTTGTTATTGAGCCTGATGGAAAAGACGAGTGGTGCACACTTAACCCAATAAGTGAGCCAAAAACACTAAGCCATACTGAGTTAGTTGATATAATTCATCAAGCGGGTATCAGTGGCATGGGTGGCGCTGGTTTTCCAACTTATATCAAGGCCGATACACAGCAAAAAATAGACTTCTTTATTGTCAATGCTGTGGAATGTGAACCCTATATAACCGCTGACGACACACTAATGCGTGAGCACGCTGCTGAAATTATCCAAGGCATCGAATTAATGCAGCAACTTTTAGACCCAACAATTTGTATTGTGGGCATAGAAGACAATAAGCCAGAAGCTATTGCTGCAATGACTAAAGCGGCTGAACATAACAACAAAATTATTGTTCAAACCGTGCCAACAGTTTATCCCTCAGGTGGCGAAAAACAACTAATAAAATTGCTGACTAATCGTGAAGTACCCAGCATGGGAATTCCTGCTGATATTGGTGTACTCATGCACAATACAGGTACCCTTTATGCCGTGCAACAAGCTGTTTACGAAGGGAAACCTCTTATAGAGCGAGTGGTTACAGTAACGGGTAACACTATACACAAACCAGGTAATGTATGGGCTTTATTAGGTACAGAAATCAAACACCTGCTCGACTGCCAAGGGTTTTCGCCAGTACCACAACAACGTGTTGTAATGGGTGGCCCAATGATGGGCTTTACATTGCCCACCGTACGGATTGGTGTAATTAAAACAACTAACTGTATTTTAGCCCCTGATCATAAAGAGCTTGCAGAGCCAGGACCTGAAAAAGCCTGTATACGCTGTAGTGCGTGTGCAGACGCGTGCCCGGCTTCGTTACTACCGCAACAATTACAGTGGTT
This sequence comes from Pseudoalteromonas sp. APM04, assembly GCF_022809815.1. Lineage (NCBI taxonomy): Bacteria > Pseudomonadati > Pseudomonadota > Gammaproteobacteria > Alteromonadales > Pseudoalteromonadaceae > Pseudoalteromonas > Pseudoalteromonas sp. APM04. The sequence continues at coordinate 1,258,214 of NZ_CP094441.1, read as the reverse complement.
TGCAAAATCTAAAGAGTACGACAAACTCCAAGAACATAACCTGTTTGATTGTATTGAATGTGGTGCCTGTGCGTATGTGTGCCCAAGCGAAATCCCACTTGTGCAATATTACCGAGTGGCTAAAGTTGAAATAAAAGAACAACAAGCTGAAAAAATAAAAGCAGATAGAGCTAAAGAACGCTTTGATGCGCGCAAGGAGCGTTTAGAGCGTGAACAAGAAGAGCGTAAAAATCGTCATAAGCGCAAGGCACCAACTAAGTCTGATGATGAAAAGCAAAAAGTAGCGGATGCCCTTGCCCGTGTTAAAAACAAATCGAACGATGGGAATGAAAAGTCAGCCGTTGCTGCTGCAATAGCTCGCGCAAAAGCCAAAAAACTTGAAGGCCAAAATACAGAGATTGAGCCAGATAATAGTGAAGTCGCTAAAGAGCGTGCACTGCGCAAAGAGCAAGCTCGCAAATATAAAGAGCAAAAAGAGCTTTCTGAAGACGCTACAACCCCTGACGACAAAAAATCCGCAGTCGCTGCCGCAATTGCTCGCGCTAAAGCTAAAAAGGCAGCGCAAGCACAAGGTGCTCAAACTAATACAGATGATGCCAATACTGCACCAGCTGATGATAAAAAATCAGCAGTAGCCGCTGCAATTGCTCGTGCTAAAGCTAAAAAGGCAGCGCAAGCACAAGGTGCTCAAGCTAATACAGATGATGCCGATACAGCAGCGCCTACTGATGATAAAAAAGCGGCTGTAGCCGCCGCGATTGCACGCGCTAAAGCTAAAAAATCAGCTCAAGCACAAGGGGCTCAAGCAAATACAGATGATGCCGATACAGCAGCGCCTAATGATGACAAAAAAGCGGCCGTAGCCGCCGCAATTGCACGTGCTAAAGCTAAAAAGGCAGCGCAAGCACAAGGTGCTCAAGCTAATATAGGTGATGCCGATACAACAGCATCTACTGATGATAAAAAAGCGGCTGTAGCCGCTGCAATTGCTCGTGCTAAAGCTAAAAAAGCCGCTAAAGAAGCTGATAAAATAGAACAATTGGACGAATCGAACAGTACTGTAGAACAAGCAGACAATGTTAAATCTGAAAGCTCAGAAGCAGACTCACCAGCAGAGAACAAAAAAGCGGCTGTAACGGCTGCTATTGCCCGTGCTAAAGCTAAAAAAGCGGCAAAAGAAGCTGATAAAATAGAACAATTGGACGAATCGAACAGTACTATAGAACAAGCAGACAATGTTAAATCTGAAAGCTCAGAAGCAGACTCACCAGCAGAGAACAAAAAAGCGCCTGTAACGGCTGCTATTGCCCGTGCTAAAGCTAAAAAAGCGGCAAAAGAGGCGCAGCAAACACAAAGCGATGAAGATACTGATCAAGTGGCGATAACTGAGCCTGAAACGCCAAGTGAAGCTACCCCAGAACAAACCGCCGCCGAAAAGAAAAAAGCTGCAGTGGCCGCCGCTATTGCTCGCGCCAAAGCCAAAAAGTTACAAAAAGAAGGAAATGATCAGTCATGAAATTAACCATGGCCAGTTCGCCGCATAATCATAGCCATAAATCGCTAACACGATTAATGCTAACCGTTATTGCTGCGTGTATTCCTGGGCTCATTGCTCAAGTTTTCTTTTTTGGTACAGGCGTAATTATTCAACTCGCCCTTGCTTTTGTGGCTGTCACAGCTTTTGAAGCAGCAGTAATGCTAATACGTAAGCGCCCTGTTTGGCCTGCATTAAGTGATGGCAGTGCATGGTTAACCGCGGTGTTACTTGCCTTGAGCATCCCACCATTTGCACCGTGGTGGATTGTTATTATTGGTTGTTTATTTTCCATAGTGATTGTAAAGCAGCTTTATGGTGGCTTAGGTTTTAACCTATTTAACCCCGCTATGGCAGCTTATGTTTTGCTACTGGTATCGTTCCCTGTGCAAATGACTGCGTGGTTACCTGTTACAGATCTAGCAAGTAACCCTATTGGCTTTACAGAACAATTACGGCTTATTTTTACGGACTTTACCTCTACTGGTTATAGCTTAGATCAAGTACGTGCTGGTGTTGATGGCACTACAATGGCAACGCCACTAGACACTATCAAAACAGATGTAGCTCATGGTTTAACAGTGAGCGAAAGCATGCAAAAGCCTATTTTTAACGAATGGGCAGGCCAAGGTTGGATGTGGGTTAACCTTGGTTTTTTAGCTGGCGGGTTGTATTTACTAAAAGAAAAAGTAATTAACTGGCATATTCCTGTCAGTTTTATTGGTAGCTTAGCATTATGCAGTGCTATTGGTTACATAGCGGCACCGGGCACAGAGCCGGGTACTGTATTCCACTTGCTAAGTGGCGCAACTATGATGGGCGCATTTTTTATTGCAACCGACCCAGTCTCGGCCTCAACCACAAATAAAGGTCGCTTGATTTACGGCGCACTAATTGGGTTATTTGTTTATTTAATTCGTACCTTTGGTGGCTTTCCTGATGCGGTTGCCTTTGCAGTACTATTGCTAAATATTGCAGTACCACTTATTGACTACTACACACAGCCACGAACTTATGGCCATGGAGCAGTAAAATGATTGTTTCATCTATGGCAAAAAACGGCGCTATTTTAACTGCGTTTGCCCTTGTAACTACTGGGCTAGTGGCAACTATTGATGCATTAACGGCGGATAAAATTGCAGAGCAAGAGCAACTATACTTAACATCACAATTGCACGAAGTACTTGACCCTAATACCTACGACAATGACTTGTCGAAAGACTGTATCGTTATTACAGATGAGCGACTAGGACCATATAATTCGCAAGTTATCTACCGTGCACGAAAAAATAACCAACCAGTCGCCCTTGTTGTTAGGCACGTAACACCAAACGGTTACAGTGGCGATATAAAGCTTTTAACCGCCATATTACGCGATGGAACTGTAGCGGGTGTGCGAACCACTAAACACGAAGAAACACCAGGGTTAGGCGACAAGATAGAAATTAAAAAGTCATCATGGATCACCATATTTAAAGGCTTAACGGTTCACAGTGAAGACGATAACCGCTGGGCTGTGAAAAAGGATGGCGGCCAATTTGATCAGTTCACTGGGGCAACAATTACGCCTCGTGCAGTTGTAAATTCAGTTAAAAACGCCGTATTATTTGCACAAAATGAGTTTGATACTATTTTTAAAGCCCCAAATAGCCAGTGTGAAGAGGTAAGCCAATGAGTGAATTAAAAACACTGTACAAAGAGGGGATGTGGGTAAACAACCCTGCTCTTGTTCAACTTTTAGGGCTTTGTCCGTTGCTTGCTGTGACATCGACTGTTACAAACGCACTGGGCTTGGGCCTTGCAACACTTTTGGTATTAATCGGATCAAATGTAAGCGTATCTATTGTACGAAACTGGGTACCAAAAGATATACGTATTCCCGTTTTTGTAATGATCATTGCTGGGTTTGTAACCATTGTTCAATTACTGATGAACGCCTACACATTTGGACTTTATCAATCGCTGGGCATATTTATTCCACTAATTGTAACTAACTGCGCCATTATAGGCCGCGCCGAAGCTTACGCCTCAAAAAATCCAATTCATTTATCTGCCTTTGACGGATTAATGATGGGACTTGGATTTATGCTTGTACTCGTTGTACTGGGTGCAATGCGAGAACTCATTGGCCAAGGTACGTTATTCGATAGCGCCGATTTATTACTGGGTCCGTGGGCACAAAATTTACGCATTGAAGTGTTTAGCTTTGACAATCAGTTTTTGCTTGCTATTTTACCACCTGGCGCATTTTTAGGGCTTGGGTTGCTCATAGCCGCTAAAAATGTGATTGATGCACAAATAAAATCAAAACAAATTGCACCGCCAGAAGCCGAAAAAGGCCCTCGTGCACGTGTTACCAGTTTAACTTAAGGGGAAACGTACTGCTTTTTAAGTAATTACGTTTAAGTTATATGAATAAAGAAAAACGCTACCAAATACTTACACGCTTGCGCGATAACAACCCAAACCCAGAAACGGAGCTTGAATATTCAAGCCCGTTCGAGTTACTTGTTGCTGTTACATTGTCGGCGCAAGCCACTGATGTTGGTGTTAATAAAGCAACCCGAAAACTATTCCCTGTTGCTAATACACCACAAGCCATTTTAGATATAGGCCACGATAAACTCCGTGATTATATAAAAACCATAGGCTTATTTAATTCTAAAGCTGCCAACGTTTATAAAATGTGCCAAATATTGGTAGATAAACATGACAGCATCGTACCTGAAAACCGCGAAGCCCTAGAAGCCCTACCCGGCGTAGGTCGAAAAACAGCAAATGTGGTACTCAACACCGCCTTCGGCTGGCTAAAGGATAATGAAGGTAGATACTTTTTAGCAGTAGATACTCACATCCAACGTCTTGCAAACCGTTCGGGTTACGCTAAAGGTAAAACTGTTGAGCAGACAGAACAGGCCATAATTAAAAATACGCCAAATAAAAAAGAGTTTATGTTTAACCTCCATCATTGGTTTATTTTACATGGGCGCTATACGTGTACAGCGAGAAAACCAAAATGTGGAAGCTGTATAATCGAGGATTTGTGTGACTATAAAGAGAAAACTGAGTCATAGCTAAGAGTAGTTACTTTTTAGTTAGTATAAACCTTTTAACAGCCACATTTTTTAGTTTCCATTTAATAAGTTGGCTATTTGGTTCTCATATGAGCCTTTATTAGGCCAGCACCAGTTAAATTGAAAATTTGCGTTAACCTAAGAATAATTTGAATTTAAGCAAGGTGTTGCAATTAGATTATGATTTATTAATTAGAGCCCAGCTTAAAACTAAAATTTAAATACAGAATTCATTGGAAGCTATTTCTGGTTTGTGCCAAAAGCAGCCCTTGAGTGACTTAGTGATAAAGGCTGCAATGATACGATTGCTGACATTTCACTATTTCTTTTTATGCCTTCTCATTGCCATTAATAGACTGTCATTTAGCTATCGCAACAACTTTGACCTTCTTGAATTGGCGGGCATTTCACTGTTCCATAAGAGCAATATACGCAACAATCGCCTTTCAAAGGCTTTAGGAGAACTTTGCAAGATTCACATTCATAATACCACTGGCAAGCGTTGGTTGGCATTTCTTCAGTTTTACTGAAGCCACACTCAGGGCAAGTAATGGTAGAATTTAACTCTATACTTTGCATGTTTGCTCCTTCAAAGGTTTAACAATGTCTAATACGGACATTACAATCATCAAACAAATACCTACATAAAACAAATAAGTGCTCCATTCGTATTGCCATAGTGGATAGAGGGTTAACAAAACCGCTATAGGGCCAATAACCCCAAGAATACCTCTCGCATGATTTTGGTTTTTATACCAGTTATACAAATTTACCAACAATGCCAGAGTTGCAAATATAGGTAACAAGGTATTTACAGCAATTCCCTCAAAGTGAGAGAGAAAGCCTAATCCTAATGCTGATGCTAACGAGCCGAGTGCGGGGAAGCACCCCGTACAACTAAGAGCCGCAAGCCAAACACCACCTGAGCTAACTTTATCTAAAATCTTATTAATCATTTTTAACGTCTAACATTATTTGAATGATTTGAGTATGAACTCCGTAGGTAGGTACGGAGTCAATACTATTTTAGCGAATCGATTATTGGGCAGTGGGATTGATCGTTATTGTTGCGGCATGAATTAGTCATTTCTTTTATGACGACTTCTAAGCGTTGAAGGTCAGCTATCTTATTTTGAATTACGTTCAATTTCAGCAAGCCTAGGGATTCTACTTTGGCACAATCGCCATCCATTGACATCAATGAAGCCACTTCTTTTAGAGTAAAGCCAAGTGCTTTGGCCTTACAGATGAATTGTAATTGTTTGGTGATTGAGTCGTCATAGACACGATAACCATTTTGAGGTTTTTGAGGCTGTTTTATCAAGCCTTCCCGCTCATAAAACCGTATAGTTTCTACGCCTATATCAAGTTCTTTAGCCAACTTGCCTATTGTTTTCATCGTCCAACCATAAAATCAACTTTAATCATGACATTAGTATATCAATACGAAGTAAAATTGCTCGAACTACAATGACTGGTTTTCGCTCTTTTGAGGCATTCGCCTCAACACGTTTTGGGGCAAAGGTGAGTTATATTGATAAATCGTCGATGGACATAAATGAGTTAGAGCCGAAGGACGGCTCTGTGCCCAGACTGTGTAAAAACTAATTTTTAATAAATTGTCTTGGGTATGTTCTTAGTTTGAAACCATTTAAGATGGTTGCGATCGATTTTTTCTCAGTATCGCAATTTTCTCCGCGCGAGCGAAACTGCTATGGCAACGCTACTCTAATTGCTTTACTTAGGCCGTTAACTCCCATAATTGTTATCATTCTTCTGAAGTTGTAAGCTAGGACATGAAGACTTATTTCTGTCCCCACGCTTTTTAAACCTCGTGTTAGTAAGTGGGTAGCTCCCATCCAGAGTTTAATTGTGCCAAAGGGGTGCTCAACAGTTTGCTTTCGATGAAGCATCAATTCAGGTTGATTCTTTAGCTTTTGAAGCATTTCTTCTGTCAGAATCTCATGCACCCACCGCCTTATTCGCCTAGGGTCTTTTTTAGAGTTAGTGCACTGACTTCTTATTTTACAATCTCGACAAGCAATGTGATTGAAGTAAACATCAAGGTATTTACCTTGCTCAAATACCTGCATTCGATTTTGAAGTTCATTACCAGCGGGGCATAAGTAAATATCTTTATTTGCATCGTATTTGAAAAGTGAGCGGTTAAATATCCCTTTCTTTTCAGAGGACGATGTATCCGTCTTGGGCATGATTGGCTCTGCACCCAAATCGATAGTGTCTTTTATATCAGGCTGACTGAAGTAACCTTTATCTGCTAATACCCGTATATCTTTCTTGCGCAATGCTTCTTGTGCGAGTTTCGTCATTGACGCAAGCTGGCCTCTATCTGGCACGTTGGTCACGTCATGCGCCACTATGAGGTGATGCTTGGTATCAACCGCACTTTGTACGTTATAACTCACAACTCTTGTAAAACCTTGAGTTTTCATTAAACGTGAATCAGGATCAGTAGTGGATATTTGCTTATCAGGATGAGCTTCAACTTGTTCTTTAATCTCGTATAGTTTTTTTAACTGGCTGCGAAAGTCAGCTAGTCTCTCTTTTGTGGCTTTAATTTTTGTGACGTTAGCTTGCTCTTTATCGGCTTCATCAAGTAATTCAAGATAACGTTCAATGTTCTTTTCGACTCGGTCGATGTGAAATTTAACTTTGCTTGGCGTAAAATTATTGCCTTTGTTGTTGCTAGCTTTAAACTTACTACCATCGATGGCAACAACGGGTTTCTCAAACATATTCAGGCGACGACAGACTTCAACAAACGTTTTGCATACATTTTTTATACCGCCTCCGTTGTCTTTTCTAAAATCAGCAATCGTTTTAAAGTCGGGTGCCAACTTACCAAGTAGCCACATCAGTTCAATATTGCGTTGGCATTCGGTTTCTAATCGGCGGGATGATTGAATACGGTTGAGGTAACCATAAAGATAAAGCTTTAATAGTGTGGCTGGATGATACTTAGGGCGGCCTGTGGACTTTAAGGTTAATCCTTTAAACCCCAATTCAGCTAGATTTAGTTCCTCAATGAAAACATCAATTACTCTGACCGTATTATCTTCACTGACGTAGTCTTCCAACGATTCTGGAAATAACGTTGATTGGTTACGATCTTCACCGCTTATAAACTTTGACATATTGCCTCAACCCTCGACTGAATCAATAGTCTTATTATATAAATATCAGTATATTAAGTGAACTAAATGTATAGATTAATCGATCATAAGCAGCAGATACTTAGACCAAAAGGTGATCAGAGTTTTCACACAGTCTGTGCCATAAGCCGACCTTGAGACACATAAAGATTAAGACTGCAAAGATACGAAAGCGGAAGTTAGCTTTGGCCTGTTTAACGACAAATATTCCGACAAAGCAGTCATGACTATTAGTTTATTGTTAAATCTAATCTTTCTTTTCGTTCATCTACTCAATAACCCCACGCTAAACGTGACTTTAGCGTGGGGTTAGAGTTCACAGTCATTTTATCTGGATAGCTCTTTTATTTTTTTCTCTGAAAACCAGCGATATAAAACAGGTAAAACAAATAATGTTAACAGTGTTGCAGTTACCAAGCCGCCAACAATAACACTCGCTAAGGGGCGCTGTATTTCTGCACCAACACCATTAGACATTAACATCGGTATCAAACCTAAAGCTGATGTTATAGCAGTCATAAGTACAGGTCTTAATCTTGAAGTAGCGCCTTCAAAAACGGCTTTAGATGCTTCTAGACCGTCTTTAATACGTTGGTTGATACTTTCTACCATAACGACCCCATTCAATACCGCTACACCAAATAAGGTAATAAAGCCAACGGAGCTTGGTACAGACAAGTATTGTCCAGATAAATATAAGGAGAAAACTCCGCCAATTACAGCAAGCGGCACGTTGACCAATATCAGCATAGCTTGACCAACAGAACCAAAGGCAAAGTAAAGTAGTAGTGCGATTAGTGCTAACGATAAAGGTACAACTATAGCTAACCTATTTTGAGCACGTTTTTGACTTTCGAACTGGCCGCCAATCGAAACAGAATAACCTGAAGGTAAGTCAACCTTTTCAGCAATTACCGTTCTGATATCGGCAACCACGCTTCCCATATCTCGATTTTGTACATTTGCTTGGATAACGACTCTTCGTTGTACATCATCGCGTCTAACTTGTGGTGGGCCTGACTCAAATGAGACTGAGGCTACGTCACCCAGTCGCACCCAAGCACCAGTAGGTGATTGAAGCCGAATATCAGCAATAGCTTCTTTGTTACTTCGGTACTCTTCCTCTATGCGAACGTAAATATCATAACGTTCATTACCATTGATTATTTGTCCGGCTTCAACACCACCAATACCATCACGCACAACCTCCATTATGTCACTCACAGACAATCCAAAGCGCGATAGTTCTTGCCTGTTAGGACTTATCACCAATTGCGCTTCACCAGCAATTTGCTCCAATGCAACATCCCTTGCACCTTCAATGTTTTTAATTGCTGTTTCTATTTCTTGACCTTTAGCCGCCAGTACCTCAAGTTCAGGCCCAAACAACTTTATCGCCAACTGAGCCTTAACACCAGATAGTAGCTCATCGACACGAGTCGCAATAGGTTGAGAAAAGTTGAGTAGCAACCCAGGGAATTCTTCTAAAGATCTCTCCATTTTTCCTTGAAGTTCATATCGATTAGATGCACTGGTCCACTCAGAAACAGGCTTCAACCCTATGTAAATTTCGATGTTATTCACAGGCTCTGGGTCTCCACCTATTTCTGCTCGACCAATTCGGCTTAATGCATAGGTTACTTCAGGGAAAGCCATTAGTTTTTCTTCTAGAATTGGTGCCACAGTGAGCGCGGTATCTAAACTGGAAGAAGGTGCAAGCGTTGCTCTTAAGTTTATCGTCCCTTCTTCTAACTCAGGTACAAATTCAGTACCAATTAATGGAACTAATGCAAAGGCAGAGAAAACTAATATAAGTGCGGCTGAAATGACTAATTTGGTGCGTTTTAGTGCGAATGTAAGCCCTTTTCTGTAGAGTTTGTCTAATGGCCTAAGAACAAAGCTTTCCCTCTCTTTTACACCTGACTTAAATAAATAAGTAGCTAAAGCGGGTACAACAAACAACGCAACCACAATAGCAGATATAACAGCTAAAATGATGCTTATTGCCATAGGTTGAAATAACTTTGCCTCAACACCTTCAAAGCTAAATAAAGGCGTAAATACGACTAAAATAATAGAAGCTGCAAAAAATACGGGACGAGCCACTTCTTTACCCGCATTTTGAAGACGTAACTTAATACCATGCTCATCTTGTTCTACATCATGTGGATCAGTATCAGCACTAGGCACTCTTTCTTTTACAGTTTTTAAATGGGTAGAGTCTGGTCTATTTAAATGCTTAAACATGTTTTCAACCATCACGACTGAACCATCAACTAGCATACCAATGGCTACGGCAATGCCACCCAATGACATAAGGTTTGCAGAAATGCCCCACCAAGCCATGATCATTAACGCGATACCAATTGAAATTGGAATAGATATTAGGACAAGGAAGGTTGCACGTATATTCATTAAAAATAGTGCTAATACAATACAGATGAAAATAAATGCTAGTAATAGTGCATCAACTACTGTATCAACGGCTTTTTCAATCAAATCAGCCTGATCATAAAATGGTTCAAAGCGAACACCTTTAGGCAATGCTTGATTAATTAATGGGATTCTTGCATTGATACCATCAATGGTGGCTTTAGTATTAGACCCCATGCGTTTTAAGACAATGCCAGAGACAACTTCACCTAAATTTTCGACTTTACCGTCTTCGGTTTTGCGCGTCATTGTGACAGCACCTTGACGAATTTCACTGCCCATTTCAACTTTAGCAATATCCGAAACCGTCACAACTGTCCCATCAACTGTTTTGACGGGAACTTGTTTGATATTACTAATACCAGCGTCACCACTTTCAAACCAACCTGCACCTCTAATAACAAGCTGCTCTTGCCCACGGTTCATATACCATCCGCCAACATTGGCATTGTTGTTATCTAGGGCACCAACAACGTCTTCTTGCGTTAGGTTATAAGAAAGAAGCTTAGATGGATCTACATTTACTTGGTACTGCCTAACAATACCTCCAAAGGAGAGTACATCAGTAACACCATCGACAGGCATAACGAGTAATTTTACTACCCAATCATTGAGACTCCTGAGTGCCATAGCATCATAGCCTGCATCTTTATCTGAAATAAGAAGGTACTGAAATACTTGGCCTAGCCCTGAGGTGTTTGGCCCCATTTCGGGTGTGCCGACACCTTCTGGTATCAGTTCTTTTGCGGCTTGAAGACGCTCAAATACGAGTTGTCTTGCAAAGTAAATGTCGGTGCCTTCTTTGAAAACAACCGTGACGCCAGACAAGCCTGTTTTAGAAATTGAGCGCACTTGTTCTACATTAGGTAAGGCATACATGACCGCTTCAATGGGGTACGTAATGAGTTGTTCAACTTCTTCAGCAGCTAGTCCTGGCGCTTCAGTATTTACAGCAACTTGAACATTAGTAACATCAGGAAAGGCATCTAAATTTAGTTTTGGTATAACCATAATTGCGCCGACAATTGTGGCAAACAGCGCAATCAAAATCAGGAGTCTATTATTAACAGACCAATCTATTATTTTATTAAACATAGTCTTACTCCTTAGTGGTTATGCGGATCAAATCCGCCTTTAGCGATTTCAGAAGCAACAAAAAATGCGCCTTTGGTTACAATTCGCGTCCCACTATCAAGGCCAATGATTTCCCTAAAATCACCTAAGGCTCGGCCTAGTTCTACTTCTACAGCTTTAAATTCTCCAGGTTGGTCTTCGACAAATACGGCCCAATCACCATCTGCTCTGCGGATCAATGCTTCTTCTGGCACAGCCATCACTTTCTGCTTTGTGGCAAACTGAAAGTAAACTTTTACAAACATACCTGAATGAAGGTTATCATCAGCATTCTGTACCCCCAATCTAATAATTCTTGTACGAGTTACGGGATCAATTGTATGGGCTTCTTGGATAACTTTGGCATTGTAACTCTGGCCTTCTAATTTAAGTACCGCAGGAGAATCAATTGATAAATTTAGCTTTTTATTTGGAGAAACTTTTGCTTCAACCCATAGTTGTTTTTCATCAGCTAACAACATGACTGAATCCCCAGCATCAACACGTTGCCCTTGGATAAAGTCGTCTTGAAGCACGACACCTTCACGGTGCGCCGTTAATGCATATTGTCCAAATGCTTTAATGTCTTTGTTAGAAATACCATTTATTGCTTTTTCAGTTAACCCTAAAGCAATGAGCTTGCCATAGCTCGCATTGTATGTTGTTTCAGCTTGTAATAATCGACTTTCACTCACCGTCTTATTACCCAGCTTTTTTACACGTTGCCATTCGGTTGAAGCGATTAAATAGTCAGCTTGTGCTTGTGCCATTGCTTCACTAAATAATGTAACTAACTTCTGACCTATTTCTACATACTCGCCAAGCGCTGCATGGCGACTGATAATGACTGACTCTGTACGTGGTGATACCACATAACTTTTATAGCCATTAGCTTTTATTTCGCCAGGTGCATATACGGAGCTAAATTGATATTCAGGCTTAACACTTTCCACTTTAATGTTAGCAAGCGACATCTTCTTTGGATCAATAGTGATACCTTCTTCATGTTCTTCTTCTCCCTCTCTATTACCACCTTCATGGCCGTGCTCGTCATGGTCACCTTTATCTTCTTCATGTCCCTTTTCGTGTTCATGCTCATCTTGATGTTCTTTTTCTTCTTGTTTCGAAACGTTTTTGACAGAACCAGTTCCATCTGACGACTGTGCAAAAGCATCATGATTTGTAGTAAACCCAACTAACAGGCTGCTAATTACTACGGCTAAAAATTTTTTACTAATTACTGTATTCATTTTTGTAACCTATATTTTTAATAAATTTAAGATTTCGTTTTTCGCTACTGAAAAAACAAAGCGCTCAAATCTCAAATTTGGATAACTGACCCATACTTAAAACGAAGGATATTTCTGCAAGCTTGAATTGATTTTCCAAACGTATTCCTGCATGAAGCCCTTCCGCACGTTGATTTAATGCGAGTAAATAATCAGAAGTATTTATGTCACCAGCTTCCCAGCGCCTATTTAATAAATTTGCGCTACTATCTAATCTGCCTCGTGTGAGTTTTTGCCATTGCTCATAGTATTTTTTACTTACATTAAGCGATTCATAATTAGCTTTTGCTTCAAAAGACTGCTTTCGATATACCGACCGAAAGTTCGCCTCGGCTGCAATTGCTTCTGAATAAGCGGCTTTAACAGTATCTGAATAGTTATTTCTGATGTTTAAAGGAATTGAGAAAGTCACACCAACCAAGTCTTCATCTCCACTTTTACCTGCGCTAACTCCAATGGTTGGATTAGGTTTAGATTCCATAGTGGTTAGTTGAGCTTTAGATTGTTGCCCCTTCCATTGCGCTCTTGCGAGTTTAACTTTTGGATGATCCTCAACCCACTGTGAGTCAAATGAATAGCTTGTTGCTCCAAAAGTAAATGAGGGTAAATTGGCGGTATTAGGCGTCCAATCTGGCAATAACTCCTGAACCTTTATCTCTGCATTTTTCAAAGCAATTTGAGACTCAGATATTTCACTAAAAATTTGCGACAAGTTTAAATAGACTAGCTCAGCGTCAAGTGGCTCTAGAAGTCCAGCTTTTCGTTTGTCTTCAACAATTCCAACGAGCGTTTGCAATTGCTCTTCTCTTTCTGAAAGTAACTGAGCAGCTTTTTTTGCTGCTTGCCAATTAACTAATGCAGTTAAGGCATTAGCCTTTTTAGAATCGAGTAGAGATAACAATTGTTGCTGGTTTGCATAAACATCAATTTCACCAATGGTTTTATTTGTTGATTGCTTATCCCAAAAATCTATCGTTTGACTGATACCAATAGAGTAATTATCAAAATCACCTTCTTTTTCATAGTTTGCTTCAAGCTCTGGGTTATATACGGCTTGAGTTAAACTTTTGGCTCTATGATTACTTGCATTAAGTAACTCTTTTGCCACAACAACTTCGGGATCTTTATTTATTTGACTATCTAGCCATGAAATACTTTTCTGTTTGCCATAAGTGGCAACTGAAAAACTCACAGCCATGCATAAAGACAGGACTAAACCTGCATTTTTTAAATATATATACATAAAAGTTCTTAATTTTAAAATTAATAAACACGAACCCTTTATCCATTGTTAAAGAATAAATAGGTCATTAAAAATTAATCTAATTAAGAAATAGGTGGGCGATGTATCGCTTCTAGGAAGGCTTTTGTCTGGTCAAATTGATAAGGAGTTTTATTGATAATATTTAGCTTACCATCGACATTTGAATTACTGACTAAAATCCAAGATAAGTGGCTGCCACTGCAATGACCACAGTGATGACAATCCTTTACATCGTGCTGTTCATCATCTGTATTATCATTTAAAACATTTCGATCATCGTCATGATCATGTTGAGTTTGAAGGTGCTCTATATCTATCTGGTGATTCTCAGATGTTGCGGATACAACAGCAGTTAACGATTGCAAAACAATAGAAACGACTAATAGTATTTTTAGCACAACATTAAGGTTCAAAGTTATTACCTGTTAAATATAGTATTTAAAATACTAGCAGAAACTATTTACTTAAACTAGCCAATTTAGTTACTTCCCAATCTTTTCAAATTAAATAACTTTTTATTTGACTCTATAGCCACTATAGATTTTATACTTATTTTAATATTGTTTCGGAATGTTAAATATGTCAGAAAAATGTAGTGGTAAGTGTCAATCATCTCCTACCAACGAAGACGTAAAAATTGATACACAATTAGATAACTATAGTGGCGCGTTTGTCAGTACATATAAAGTGCCTCAAATGGACTGTCCTTCAGAAGAGAGATTGATCAGATTAGCACTTGACTCAATTCAGCCTTCAGTTGGATTGCAGTTTGATATTCCTAATCGCTTAGTCAAAGTTTTTCATGATGAAAATTTAGATGAGATAACAAAAAAGTTACAACAACTTAAACTCGGTGCAGAGTTAGAGTCAACTAAACAAAGTTGCAGTACAGAAGCTGCAAAAGCAAAAGACTTAGCCCAAAAAAATGAGATGAAAGAAGCATCAACCCTAAAATGGTTGTTAGCCATTAATGGAGTCATGTTTTTTATAGAAGTAATTGCTGGGATTATTGCACAGTCTGCTGGCCTAATTGCAGACTCATTAGATATGTTTGCTGATGCTGCTGTGTATGGTTTAGCTATTTATGCCGTAGGTAAAAGTATTAGCATGAAACTTAGAGCAGCACATATATCTGGTGTGCTTCAAGTTATTCTAGCGCTAGGTGCTTTGAGCGAAGTCGTAAGACGCTTTGTTTACGGTAGTGAACCGATCTCTTCTTTAATGATGATATTTGGTGGAATAGCACTAATCGCTAACGTTGCTTGTCTGTTTTTGATATTTGGCAACAAAGAAGACGGCGCTCATATGAAAGCGAGTTGGATTTTTTCAGCAAATGACGTTATCGCAAACGTTGGTGTAATTTTAGCTGGCTTATTAGTTACAGCAACAAGCAGTCGTTATCCAGATTTAGTGATTGGTTTGATAATTGCTCTTGTCGTTTTAAACGGTGCTCGCCGCATCTTACAGCTAAAGTATTAAGCAGAGAAATGAAAACAATGCACTCATCGTATATCAAATCAAATATATCATACGTGATAATGATTTTAATCGCGGTGCAATCTGTGTTTTTTTCGCTAGAAGAGCTTGAAGTAAACTTAATTGAAAGTTCTTTTAATACATCACTAACTGAGTCTATTACCCCGCTAAAATCTCCAGAAACCTCCAATATATTTGAGGTGAGTAATAGCAACACTTCAATTGATAATTGTAATTTTTGTTGCTGTTGTCACTTATTTTTAAATGCAGATTATTCTTGTAACATTTTACAAACAATAGAATATTTCCTTACCTACGCCTTAGTTTCTCCTGAGCTAAAAGGCTATATGTCGGTGCCATTCCGCCCACCTAAATACGCCTAAATTTTATAGAAAATTAAGAAAGGTCAAATGTTAATGACCTAAATATCACATATAAATTTATAGGAAAGTATACATGGCACTTAATACCTGTGAGCATCGCAAGATAGCAATTTTGAGGTGTGTAACACCTCGGCTTAAATATATCGCGTTTCTCGCTTTGTCACTTTTTACATTTAATGTTTATGCGTTTGAAAATCAGTTAAACCTTCAAGAAGCAATTCAGTGGACGCTTAAACAAAATCCCGAACTTAAAATATTTGATTTCAAGCAAGCGGCATTAACAGGACAAGAACAAACAGCAAGTTTAAATCCCGCTTATGAACTAGAAGTTGAAGCTGAGAACTTTGCAGGCTCAGGTGAATTTAATGCATTCGACAGTGCTGAATTAACAGTCGCTCTATCTTCGGTTATCGAAATGGGAGATAAACGCTCAGCGCGAATTGGACTTGTTTCAAAATCAAGAGTACTACTCAATGCTGAGAAAGAAGTCTCTGCGCTTAACTTAATGGCTCAAGTCACTGAGAAGTACGTAGAAGTACTTGCTGCCCAACAAAGAGTGATATTGGCAGATAATGCATTGAAGTTAGCACAAGAAACGTTAGAGATTGTATCTCAGCGTAACCGCGCAGGTGCTACCCCTGAGGCTGAAGTGAAACGTTCAAAAGCAGTTATTGCTCAGGCTAACCTCACCCTTCAATCTGAACAAAAGCGCTTGGAATATCTAAAGCTTTCTTTATCAGCTTACTGGGGAGAAACATCAGTGTCATTCTCTAGAGTAACTGGAGATCTGTTTCAGTTTGGCAATGATAGTGACTTTAACAGCCTTTTTGCGAAGTTAGAGAAGAACCCTGCTATTCAAATCTATGCAAGTGAACAGCGACTAAAAGAGGCTGAAATACAGTTAGCTAAAACAGAGTCAACGGCCAATATCAAATGGTCTGTTGGTGTTAGGCGCTCTCAAGAAGCCAATGATACGGCACTGGTCGCTGGCTTTAGCTTACCTTTGTTTGCTGAAAAGCGAAATTCTGGTGCAATCGCTAGTGCGCTAGCAGAGCGTGACCAAGTTGCCATAGAGAAAGAGGCGACTAAGTTGAGGTTTAGAAATCACTTACTACGAGCATACTCCAATAGAAAACAAGCCATATTAACAGCTAATTCATTAAAGCAGTCGGTTATCCCAATGCTTGAAGATGCACTGGAAGATACTCAAGACGCCTATCAAAAAGGTCGATATGGATATCTTGATTATGTATCGGCTAGACAAGAGCTGTTAAATGCTCGGCGAACCCTCATTGATGCGGCATCTGCTGCCCTAATTTATGGCGCAGAGATAGAAAAACTAACAAACGAAGCGCTGTCACTCTAAATAAACATCACTTTAAGTTTAATAACAATTTATTGATTCAGTGATTAACTGAATCGTTTAGGAATTCAAAATGAAAAACTATTTACTCGCACTATTGATTTTTATTGGGTATCTATCACCCATTCAAAGTGTTTTCGCTAGTGAAGATGAACATGAAGGCGAAGAAGGCATAAGCAAAATCGACAATAACATGGCAAAAAAGGTTGGTGTTGAAACAGCCTATTTAGCTTCAAAAACGTTGAACCAAACTATCCCTGTATACGGCTCTACGACGATAGGCGCTGAACAATTATTTCAAGTTGGCGCTAGATATAACGGCGTTATAAAGACAATAAACTTCACTGTTGGTGATACGGTAAAAAAAGGCGATCTATTAGCCGTTATTGAATCTAATGAGAGCTTAAATACTTATAAAATAACATCGCCTGTTTCTGGGACTGTTTTACAGCGAAATGGAAATATTGGCGGTATCACGCAAAACACTAGCTTGTTTGAAATCGTCAAATTTGACACCTTGTGGGCTGAATTTAAGGTGTTTACCAGCCAATATAATCAAATCAAAGTCGGTCAGCATGTTGATATTGAGCAAGGTGAACACGCATTCAGTTCAGTCATCACTAATATTATTCCAGCTAAAGATCAGCCTTATGTTTTAGCACGGGTACGATTAAACAACACTGAGTTAAAGCTAACGTCAGGTCAATTATTAAAAGGCAACGTAAAGATAAACCAATTTGAGGTGGATTTAGCGGTCGAGAAAGTTGCCATACAAGAGCTAGGTGGACAATTAGGTGTCTTTGTAAAAGAAGATGAAGAGTACGAGTTTGCACCACTTGTCCTTGGTCGTTCAGACAAAAACTATATCGAGGTCATTGATGGCCTCAGTAAAGACGCTGAATATGTAAACAAAAACAGTTATCTGATTAAAGCAGATATCTTGAAATCTGAAGTAGAAGACGACGATTAGGAGACGCAATATGATTGAATCAATTTTGCGTCTTGCAATAAATAGGCGCTATTTAGTATTAAGCTTGCTGATGGTAATCATCGGCGTTGGTATGTGGAGTTATCAAAAACTTCCCATTGATGCTGTTCCAGATATAACAAACGTACAGGTACAAATAAATACCTCTGCCCCCGGTTATTCACCTTTAGAAGCGGAGCAAAGGGTAACTTTTCCAGTAGAAAACGCATTAGCTGGACTACCAAAGCTGTCTCACACCCGCTCTCTTTCAAGATATGGTTTATCCCAGGTGACCGTTATCTTTGAAGAGGGAACCGATATTTATTTCGCACGCAACTTAATCAATGCAAGATTAGCTGCGATAAAAGGCGTTATTCCCTCTGGCTTAGAGCCAGAGATGGGTCCTATTTCCACAGGGCTTGGTGAAATATTTATGTATACCGTACAAGCTTCTCCTGACGCTAAAATGCCTAATGGAGAGCCTTATACCGCTATTGCCTTAAGAGAAATACAAGACTGGATCATTAAACCGCAATTGGCTCAAGTTAAAGGCGTCATTGAGGTCAACAGCATCGGCGGCTATAACAAGCAGTATCATATAACGCCGAAACCCGAAAAATTACTTTTTCATCAGGTAAGCTTTGAAGACGTTTCTGATGCATTACGTAAAAATAATGATAACCGTGGCGCGGGTTATATTGAGCAAAACGGACAACAAGTGTTAGTGCGCTCCATTGGGCAACTTGCGACAATGGATGAAATCCTCAATGTCATCATCAAAAAGAACGATGGTATTCCTGTAAAAATAAGTGATGTTGCCAATGTTGCTATAGGCAAAGAACTTAGAACAGGGGCTGCTACTCGTAATGGCATTGAGACAGTGCTTGGTACAACCATGATGCTGATTGGTGAGAATTCTCGCACCGTTGCTTTAGAAGTGGAACATAAGCTCAGCGAAATACAAAAATCTCTGCCAAAGGGCATTACCGCAGAGCCTGTTTACGACAGAACAACGTTAGTAGATAAAGCGATTGCAACCGTTACCAAAAACCTCGTTGAAGGTGCGCTTTTAGTTATTGTTGTGTTATTTATTCTACTTGGAAATTTACGTGCAGCTCTCATTACCGCTGCTGTTATCCCTATTTCCATGTTAATGACAATCACAGGTATGGTGCAAGCAGGAGTATCTGCCAATTTAATGAGTCTCGGCGCATTGGACTTTGGCTTGATAGTGGACGGGGCTGTAATCATCGTTGAAAACTCTGTCCGTAGGTTAGCACAGGCCCAACACAACGGTCATAGGCAAGACTTAAGAGAACGCCTAAATACCGTTTTTGAAGCCACTTCAGAAGTGATACGTCCAAGCTTGTTTGGTGTGGCAATTATCACTGTTGTTTACATCCCCATTTTCACGCTAACTGGCGTTGAAGGGAAAATGTTCCACCCTATGGCGGCAACTGTCGTTATGGCGTTAATTTCCGCAATGATCCTTTCAGTTACACTGGTTCCTGCTGCTGTAGCTGTGTTTATGAAAGGTAAAATCAGCGAAAAAGAAAGTGTAGTTATTCGTTCAACCAAGTCTATTTATGAACCATTGTTAAAAATGGCGATGAAATTTCGTTGGATTATTGTTTCATTCTCAACGCTGTTAATGGGGTATAGCCTTTGGTTAGCAACTACGCTTGGGACAGAATTTGTTCCTCAATTAAATGAAGGTGATATTGCACTACAGGCATTAAGAATTCCATCGACTGGCCTAGAGCAATCAGTAGAAATGCAAGAAGTACTTGAGCAACGTATTAAAGCGTTTCCTGAAGTTGATAAAGTATTCTCGCGCATTGGCACACCAGAAGTAGCAACCGACCCAATGCCACCGAGTATTGCTGATATCTTTGTTATTTTAAAACCACGTAAAGAATGGGCCGAACCTTCAAAACCAAAAAGTGAATTAGTTGAAGAAATGGAAAAAGTACTGAAAAACATTCCAGGCAACAACTATGAATTCACTCAGCCTATTCAAATGCGTTTCAATGAATTGATTTCTGGCGTTAGAGCTGATGTCGGCATCAAAATATTTGGTGATGATTTGGATCGGTTATTACTTACCGCAAAAGATATTCTAAATATTGTGAAAACCGTGGATGGTGCCGCTGATGCTCGAATGGAACAGGTCACAGGTGTTCCATCTTTATCAGTAATTCCTAAACGAGAAGCGCTTGGTAGGTATGGATTGAACGTTACCGAATTGCAAGACTGGGTTGCCACTGCGATTGGCGGTGAATCTGCGGGGATCATTTATGAAGGTGACAGACGGTTTGAGTTAGTTGTTCGCCTACCAGAGCAAATAAGAACGGATATCGATAGCTTGAAGCATCTGCCGCTTCCACTTGAGAATGGTAACTATGTGCCAATTGAAGAAGTTGCAGAGCTTAAATCAGAGTCTTTACCCGCGCAGATTAGCCGAGAGAACGGAAAAAGAAGAGTTGTGGTTACCGTCAATGTTCGTGGTAGAGATTTAGGCGGTTTTGTAAAAGAAGTTAAAGCTAAAATTAATCAGGAAGGAGAAATTCCAGCAGGATACTGGCTTGATTATGGTGGAACGTTTGAACAACTAGAATCAGCAAGTAAGCGATTAAGCCTAGTTGTACCGATAACATTGGTTGTTATCCTAGGTATTTTGATTATAGCATTTGGTTCATTAAAAGATGCATTAATCATTTTCAGTGGCGTGCCTTTAGCATTAACAGGGGGCGTATTTTCACTTTATTTAAGAGACATGCCCTTATCAATTTCGGCAGGTGTCGGCTTCATTGCATTGTCAGGTGTCGCAGTATTAAATGGCTTGGTTATGTTGGCTTTTATTCGAGATCTTTGGCATGAAAAAGGCGACCTATACGTAGCGATCATTGAAGGTGCCATCATTCGTTTAAGACCTATTTTAATGACGGCACTGGTCGCAAGTTTAGGTTTTATTCCAATGGCGTTAAACACTGGAATTGGTGCAGAAGTACAACGACCACTAGCAACAGTTGTTATCGGCGGTATTGTATCTTCTACCATTTTAACTTTGTTTGTATTGCCTATTTTATATCAATGGGCGCATGGCGCTGAGAGTAACAAACAGCAATCCGACGAAATCTAAAAGCAAAAAAGCAGCTTAATTACTAAGTTATGCCTAATTAAGCTGCTTTTTATATTGTATGCTCCAAAATTTTATTGATAAAACTTACTCTGCTTCATCCCTACAATTTTCATTTAAAAACTCAAACTCTATCGTCGTATGCGATAAATGATAGGAAGATAATTTAGCTGCAACCTCTTGTTTAAGCTTAATTAATTCTTTAACGTCAAAGTTGTCACTCAGCTCAAGGTGCGCTGTTAAAACGTGACTTTCACCATCCAGTGACCAAAAATGCATATGGTGTATACCATTTACTTCAGGAAATTCAATTAATGACTGCTTAATACGCTCTTGGGTCTCTTTATCGGGTGCAGCTTGAAGAAAAAGCACCAATGTTGATTTAAGATTTTTGAAAACGTTAAATAAGATAAACAGCGTAAACCCTATTGATAATAGAGGATCTAATATCGGCAGTTCAACGAACAACAATACAATAGAGACTATAAGAACGGCAACCCAACCGAGTACATCTTCAAGTAGGTGCCATGTCAGCACTTTTTCATTTAGTGTTTCACCCGCTTTTAATTTGAATACCGCATAACCATTTACGGCAACACCGAGTATGGCTAGCCCTAACATCCCCTCAACTACAGGCATTTCAGGATTGGACAGCTTAGGTATTGCTTCAAATAAAACCCAAATAGAGCCGATAATCAAAACAATACTATTTACCAATGCACCAAAAAGTGTAAGTCGGCGATAACCATAGCTGAATTTGTCTGATGCTTCTTTATCTGAAAAACGACTTAAAATCCACGCAAAACCTATTGAAAGACTATCACCAAGATCGTGAACGGCATCCGCCATTATCGCCGTACTGTTTGTGAGCCAACCACCTATAAATTCGATAATGGTAAATATCACATTAAGGAAAAATGCCCAACCAATCCGGTCGTCTTTACCATGCTGATGACTGTGACTATGGTTGTGCATTTTGTACCTCCAGTACTTTTTTATTTCTTATTTTTGATACATTCATATTAATCAAATGTCGGATCACTCGTTGATACAACCAACGTTTTACACCTGATAGATTAGTACCTTTCTCGAGATAGAACTTATCTGGTGAATCATAAAGCCCAAAGTCGTCATGAATACCTTCTTTTTGAATATAGGTATCCTCTCCACGCCAATCCGTACCGGGTGAAGATAAGCACTTTGTTGCAACACCATAACCACAAAACTCATCTTTTGCTTGGCTAAATTTCTGCTGTAGTGAGCTTAAGTATTGCTCATCCAATATAAAGCCCTCTAAGTTTATCCAACGCCCTTCAAAGTAAACTTCTACCCAACTATGAATGATGTATTTAGGTGCTAACCAAAATACAAGCTTAGGATAGCACCTTTTTATAGTTGCTGATCAATGGTAAAACCTTGGAAACGACACTGGATACCTAGTCCACGCAATAGTGCCATTAACAGATTACCCTTAGTATTACATTGTCCATAACCATCTGCTAGCACATCGCTTGCTGAAATATCATCACTCTTGTTATAGCCAAACATTATTTCATCTTTTACAAACTGATAAGCGGCACCAATTTTGTTGAAATTATCCAAATTTTTCCACCCTCGTTGATCGATCAGGGATTGGATATCTTTGTGTTCAAAATTAACGATATTCGTATTATTTAAATATTTCTCAGTCATTTTTATATATCCCTTTCGTTGCATACCTATACTATAGATCCTATAGTAACTATAGAGTCAAATGTCTGGGGGAAATTGATGAAAATAGGCGAATTGTCAAAAAAATCGGGCTGTTCAATACAAACGATTAGATATTATGAAAGAGAAGGATTACTGTTAAATCCAAACCGTTCAGAAGGTAATTTCAGGCTGTATGATAGTAAAGCACTTAAACAATTGGAATTCGTAAAGCATTGTCGCAGCCTAGATATATCACTCAATGATATTAAACGTCTTATCGAATTAAAAAATAAGCCAGAAGAAAGCTGCTCTAGCGTTAATGCATTAATTGATCAGCAACTTGCACTAGTGAATAAACGTATGAAAGAATTAAGGGCGCTTAAAGCTGAATTACAACAGATGGCAAGTGCTTGTGGTTCAGACAATACAATTGAAGCGTGCGGCATCATCAAATCATTGGATAGCTAAACTAAATATAACTTTAGATTAGTAGTATTCACAAAGGCAATAATGTAAACCATTGGCAAATTAGCACAATCATTAAATTTAAATGTAGAAACCATTCGTTTTTATGAACGAGAAGGGCTGATTACACAACCTGAAAAACCAATATCTGGTTATAGACAATATGACGAAACAATAGCAGGACAACTTAGGTTTATCACAAAAGCCAAAGCGCTCGGCTTTACGTTAAGAGAAATAAAATCGCTAATGTCTATGGACAGCAACTGCACTCAAGTTGAGCTATTAAGCCGACAAAAGTTAGCAATCATTCGAGACAAAATTAATGACCTTCAACGTTTAGAGAAAGTAATTGTGGATATGACAAATACCTGTATGCAAAACGAAGATCCAACACATTGCCCCATAATTGATTCATTAAAATGATTGACTCCGTACTTATATACGGAGTTTAGAATGATGGTAATATCAACCAATAGACTTTCAAATGATAAATAAAATATTAGACAGAGTAGGCTCTAGTGGCGTTTGGCTAGCGGCACGGCCTGCTTCCCTGCATTAAGGTCACTTGCATCGGCATTAGGACTAGGCTTCTTCTCTCACTTCGAAGGAATAGCTGTAAATACGCTTTTACCTATTTTTGCATCTTTGGAACTATTGGTAAACTTATACAACTGGCACAAAAATAAAAACCATACCAGAGCTGTCTTCAGCATTCTAGGGCCTGTAGCAGTGCTATTAACGCTTTATCCTCTTTGGCTATATGATTGAAGCACATACCTATTTTACTTTGGTATTTGCTTAATGGTCGTTATGTCGGTTTTGGATATCGTAAAACCAGTAAGGGAGCAAACATGCAACGTATGGCTAATTGCCGTCGTTGAAACGATTAACGGTCAATGTCTGCTTTTCGCTCATAGCAGTCTGCCTGATGAAGTCTAAACTTATTCACTTAAACTGTGAGATCTGATATGAGCTAGTACAGCTGATATGCTATTTACGACAAAGTCGCTCGGTAATTAGAGCGACATAATCCCTTGGTAATCACACTAGTACATCATCATGTTTTTAAATTAAAGCTGTTGTTTACTTAACAAACATCCAAATACCGGCAGCGATCATAAACAGGTTTTCTGTTAGGGAGATAAACCCTAGTGGTACGTTACTGTCACCGCCTACACACGCACATTTTAACTCTCGTTTATCTATATAGACTGCTTTTATCACTGAAACAGCACCAACCCCACCTATGAACAATGAAATAGGGGCAATAATATAGGCTGGTAATCCGGCTATCATTCCAATGCCAACAAATGCTTCTAAAAATGGGTAAACATAGGCGTACCTGACTACTTTCATAGCGACTAAGTCATAGGTTATAAATGAATTAGTAAAGCTAAATAAGTCTTGAAGCTTTTGTATTGCTAACACTGCCATTGTTAGGGCTACAAACAGTTCAGCGGTTTGCATTGATAATAAGCTATTATTCGCTGCAAAACTAAATGCCACACTAAGCAAAAAACTAACCGAAAAAATCGCAATCACGGGCGTGTAAGTTGTACCTTCTTGCCCAGCTTTTGGCTTATCAAAGTAATCGAGTAAGTCGTCATAGCCACCTATACGTTTATTATCAATAAATGTTTGAGGTGTAGTTTCTACACTGTGTTGTTTTTTAAATTCATCTGTTTGCTCTCGAGAAGTTAATAGCTGATCATCAACTGTATATCCCTCTCGCTCTAGTAGGTCTTTTGATTTTAAACCAAACGGACAAATATGCTCATCTGTGGCCATTCTAAAAAGTTGGGCTGATTTACTCATGTTTAGCTCCCTTTTATGTATTGGTATAAAATTTTACTTAGCATTAAAATCCGGTACGGTCCTAGATTGTGCTTGCTCCTGAGTTTCTGCTAGGCCATTTTTCTCTATATCCTTTAGTAACCACTGCATTTCTTTAATCTCACGACGCTGTGCCTCAATAATATTTGTTGCAAGCTCTTGGACTCGCTTATCTTTGATTTTTGCCCTTTCACTGGTGAGTATTGCAATTGAATGATGTGGGATCATCGCCGACATCCATGAGCTATCATCAACAGTCGCTTGTGATCGAACTAAAAATAAACTTCCCGCAAATACGGTAACACTAGCAATGAGTACTGTTATATTTTTCTTTTTATCTTTATACATATTGAGCATGAAAAGTAGCATTATCACTGCCATCATGGCTCCCATATAAAGCGCCATATAAGTGCGAGTTTCACTAAAAAAAACATGACTTAGCTGATAAGTATTCAAATACATCAGTACAAACATGACTAATGTTGATGTGGCTATCATTAAGAAAAACTTTAAATACTGCGACATTAGATGGCTCCTTTCTATCATTTACTTTGTATATCATTTATACCAATGGGTAATTCTTACAGGTTATTAGGCGTAAACCCACTATATATTTAATCATTGAATCAATGTTTAATATTACATCAAGAGTTGTGCCATAAGTGTTAAAACTGCTCAGCGTATTTGCTAATATGCTTATAAGTATTTTGCTGTAAATCGTGCGTAAGCATTTCAATATTATATTTATAAAAGCGATCGCCCATTTCCATACCTGGCGTACCAGCAGGCATAGCGGGAACAGAGAGCCCTATCGTCTTTTCAGGATGTTGTTCAGCTAAAAACTGTTTTATATGTTTGGCGGGAACATGACCTTCAAATACAAATCCATCGGCTGAAACGGCTGTATGGCATGACCGCATATTTGATTTTATTTGATACTGAGATTTAATCGTCCCCATGTCATTGACGTTAATTGCTTTTGTTTGAATATTGTTTTCGCTCAAATGAGCAATCCACTTATTACAACATCCACAATTTTTACTTTTATAAACGGTAAGCTCAATTTTAGGTTTTTCTGAATTCTCATAAGTTATTAATGCTTTATGTTGTTTTTCGATACTTATCGCCGAAAATGACATAGTTAATGATAAAAATAACGCTGAGGTAATGTAGATTACTCGCATTGTTAACTCCTTAATTTGACCAATGAATATGAGTGATTTTCCAACCTGTATCGGTGTTTTTTAATGTGATTGATTCCATTCCCATAGACTTAATATCTTTTCCTTTGTACTTTCCTTGAGTTTTACTTCTTGAAATTGAGTAAGCTATGTCTCCATTTGTGTAAACTTGATGCTCTAGTAGTTCACTATTAACAGCACTTAAGAATTTCATATCCGCTATCATATGATGTTTCGCGTATTCATCTGCAGAACGCTCAACACTTCCGCCTTCAAAAATGATGACATCGTCGGCCAGTAATTTACGTGCAGCTTCGCGATTACCTTGTTTTAGAGATGCATGAAATAGGCTGACTGTTTTTGCAGCCTCGCTATCAACATTGACAAAGGCCTTGCCTTTTTTTGAATATTTTTCATCGTCATGTGCACTAACAGTAAAAGAACTAACAGTGCTAAAAATTAGTAGCAATAAAATTTTTAAATTAAAGGATTTAATTAACATACGTTTCCCTTTTTATTAATCGTTAAATAGGCGGACCAACAAGTGTGGTAAATACACTTGTTGTAATAAGTACAAACAGGGCAATTACTATTTCAACAGTAATCGAGCGTTTTAATATACTTATATGGTGTTGTTGAGTGATTTGCGGGACTAAAAAAAGCTTATGCCATGCACCTAGGAGCAGCATCGCGCTGACGAGTAACAGCTTTAATAAAATTAGTTGCCCATAATCTGATGTAAACAATGCAGAAAATGACTCTAGGTACTGCAGGAGCAGAGTTAAGCCCGAAATAAGTAGTACAAATACAATAACAATAGCGAGTTGACCAAAGTAATGCATTAACCGCTTTACTTCACTGGTAGGTAGTAAAGTGCAGCTTTTGTAAAGCGGCCACAATGACCCTAACCAGCTCGCAATGGCAATAAGGTGAAAGGTTAAAATACTTTTCACTAACCCATTTTCGTTTGCGCTGTGCCCAGTAAAAGTGAAGCTATAAGCGATAAACCCAAGCATGATTAGTATAACGGCATCGTTTTTATAACCTGCTACGTTATCATCTGATTCCACATTCCACATACATGCGCTAATTAGAGCAATAATAAGCGCTGGTATTCTAAACCTTGCTTGGTCACCTATGACTGATTGCCAAACAATTTCAAGCATAAAGGGGTCAAACATTCCCATAAAGCCTGATTCAGCCATTGCTCCAGCTTCTATAGGTACTTGTAAAAGTGCAGCAATACTACCTGTAACTACACACGTAATTTGCCAACGTTTTAAGAACTGATGAAAGCTAATTAAGTGATGCCCTGCAACATTGCTGTTGCCACACATAAAGCGCATTAATAAAGTGCCCGCAAGCCCTACAATTGCTATATAGCTTGCTAGTTTTAATAATAGTAAGAGCACTGACCATTCACTTAATTGCATGATGTTGCTACTTAATGATTATGTTTGCTGTGGGTATTAGATTGTTCTTGCATCATCTTATGCGATTCATTTTTATGTACCATAAATCTAAACGTGCCAGTCATTTTATGTCCATCACCACCCAGTGCTGTCCATTTAACCGTGTAAGTGCCTTGGGCTAGGCTCGGTAATGACCAATTAAAGTCTGTGCTTGGGGTGGCGCTGGGTTTGAAATCAAAGTTTATTGTTTTATTTTTTTCATCTTTGATGATGACTTTTGCTAGCCTTACTTCACCACTAAAAATTAACGAAAGTTCCTCTGGTCCTTGCATTAACATGGCTTCTTGTGCAGGTATTGATTGCTTGAGTGATATATGCGCTGATGCGGAAAATGTAAGCACTAAACCTAAAATGGCTACTGCAGAGTTAAAAAACTTCATAATTACCTCTTATTTAAAATGATTAAAACCAAAATTTAATACCCGCAACAAATGCGGTGTTGTTGCTACTTTGTCCACTTGATGTGGCATAGTCGGCGGTATTGCCAAATTTATTGCCCCATTCAACGCCAATATAGGGCGCAAACTGGCGTGTAAATTCATAACGAACCCTAAAGCCAATCGCGCTGCTTGATAGGCCACTTCCAAGCTCGTTTTGTTTATCGTTTTTGCCATAAAGTGTAATTTCGGCTCGCGGTTGTATAATTAGCTTTTGCGTGAGTAGTAGTTCGTACTCTGCCTCTAACGTAAATGCGGTATTGCCTCGCTCACCTACGTATGCTGTCATATCAAGTTCAAACCAATAAGGGGCTAAACCTTGTAAGCCAAAAGCCAACCATTGCCGATTTTCACCTTCTTTATTGTAATCAAGACGAACACCTGCTTGAGTATCCCAATATGCTGATACGGCGTGACCCCATAAAATATCGGTTTGGTTTTCTTCAATACTTCCTTCGCTGAAATCACCCTCGGTTTTAATTACCAATCGATCAAAGGTAGTGCCGTACCATGCTTGTAAGTCAAATACACCTGCGTTTGCTTGCTCGTTATATTCAAGACGATCGCCTAGTAATGCGTAAAATGGATGCTCATCAGCGAGTGTTAATCGCTCATTGCCCTCAAGCGCATATGGGCCTTCTGTTAAAGTTGTTCCCGCAGAGTAAGCATGGGGGTCTCTTGCATCTTTAGGTGCACTTCCTCCTTGTGGTTGCATCTTAGCGCTATTCATTTGTGCCATTTCACTTTGCGCTAATAAAGGGAAACTAATTAATGAAGCCCCAGTTAACATTAATAAACTAAATGATTTAGATAGTTTTAATTGTTTCATGATACGACTACCTCTCTAAACATGCCGGCATCCATATGGAATAATAAATGGCAATGCCAAGCCCAGCGCCCTACATCGTGAGGGGTGGTTAAAAAGCTGATTCTTTGTGCGGGTTGAACAGGTATTGTATGACGTCGCACTTGCACATCACCTTGCTCGTTTTCTAAATCACTCCACATACCATGCAGATGCATAGGGTGCGTCATCATGGTATCGTTTTGTAAAATAACTCTTAAACGTTGGTTATGCTTCATATGCACTGGCGTGCTTTTACCAAATTCTAAGCCATCAAATGACCAGCTATAACGTTCCATATTTCCGGTTAAATGCAACTCAATTTCAGCTTCTGGCTCTTGCTGGTTAGTGACCCCTTCAAGTGAGTGTAAATCTGCAAGTGTTAAAACACGGCGACCATTTTTACGTAAACCAATACCAGGATCATCAAGATTTGTTCTAGGCATATCAACGCGCATATCAACTGAAGCTCCATACTCCGTTTTGGCATGACGCACTTTAGGGCTGGCAACTGCCAATGGGTTTTCAGACATACCATGTTTGCTATGATCCATCGCCATTGCACCGTGCTCCATAGCGCTATGATCCATTTCTTTAGAGTTCATACCTGACATGCCAGCCATACCTGCCATTGCAGAATGCTCACCGCCGTGGGTCATATTGCCCATCATATCGGTCATCGTTAACCATTCAACAGGGTCAAGTGCAGGTACTGGCGCATCAATATTAGGCGAGCTTGATAAAGTTCCTTTTGCGTAACCAGAGCGATCCATACTTTGAGCAAAAATCGTATAGGCATCATTTTTAGGCTCAACAATTACGTCGTAGGTCTCACCAGGGCCGAATCTAAATTCATCAACTGTCACTGGTTCAACGTTTTGCCCATCAGCTTGTACAACTGTTAGTTTTAGTTCTGGAATACGAACGTCAAAAAAAGTATTGCTTGAGCCATTAATAAACCTAAGTCTTACTTTTTCTCCAACTTTAAACATTCCTCGCCAATTTGACATTGGCGTACTACCGTTCATTAAAAAGGTCATTGCTGATGCAGATAAGTCAGCTAAATCTGTAGGATTCATTCTCATTTGATTCCACATTTTGCGGCGTTGCAAAGCATTCGAAACACCGCTATTTGAAACGTCATCAAAAAATTCTGGAACAGTGGGCTGATTGAAGTTAAATACATCACTCTGTATTTTTAATTTGCGGAACAGCGCCATTGGGTCATCATCAGTCCAATCAGATAATTGAATAACATGCTCGTTATCTGCACTAATAATATCTTTTTCTCGCGGTTCAATAATTAATGCACCGTACATGCCAGTCATTTCTTGAAAGCCACTATGTGAGTGATACCAATATGTACCGCTTTGTTGTAATTTAAATTTATAAACAAAGGTTTCGCCAGGCATAATGCCTTTAAAACTGATACCAGGTACGCCATCCATTTGATACGGTAAAATAATGCCATGCCAATGAATTGAACTCGGTACTGATAACTTATTTGTTACTCTAATAGTAACGTCATCGCCTTCTTTGAGGCGCAAGGTAGGGGCGGGTATAGAGCCATTGATAGTTGTCGCCATACGTACTACGCCAGTAAAGTTAACCGGCGATTCATCTATAACCAGATCAATTACTTTGCCGCTAAGTTCGGGCACAGTGCCTGTTATTGTTCCTGTTACTAAAGATGATGCAGCATGTAATACACTCGGAAAAGCAGCAAGTACACCTCCTGCAATTAAGCCTTGAACAAATCGTCTTCGTGGTGTGCTAACCTGTTGTGATGACTTTTTAAACCCCATTTCCTTACTCCTTCATACCAGAATATGTATTGAGTATAGAAAATAGACCTGTCTTAAACATGACGCGAACATTACAAAGTTGTAATGTTGGTGTCATGTTGCTGTAGTGACAGATACTGCATAATATTTGCAGAGGTAGTTGTTAGGACTTTAATGAAGGAATTGTATGCGCTTATTAGTTGTTGAAGATGAATCAAAGACAGGAGATTATTTAAAACAGGGGCTAAGTGAAGCTGGTTTTCAGGTTTCTTTGGCGCGCAATGGACTTGACGGTCATCACCTAGCAATGACCGACTTATTTGATGTAATAATACTTGATGTCATGTTACCTGACGTATCCGGTTGGAAAATTTTACAGTCGCTACGTGAAGCAGATAACAAAACCCCAGTACTATTTTTATCTGCTCGCGATAGTATAGACGATAGAGTAAAGGGGCTCGAACTTGGTGCTGATGACTATTTAATAAAGCCTTTTGCTTTTGCTGAAGTTTTAGCAAGAGTACGCACTCTTATTCGCCGTGGTGTAGTACAAACAGTTGACGATATACTGATAGTTGCTGATTTAGAAATGGATATTCCAAAGCGAAAAATACAACGTGCAGGCAAGCGTATTTTATTGAGTAATAAAGAGTTTAGCTTACTTGAACTATTGTTACGGCGCGAAGGTGAAGTACTGCCACGTTCGTTAATTGCTTCTCAAGTATGGGATATGAATTTTGATAGCGACACCAATGTGATTGATGTTGCCATTCGTAGGCTAAGAGCAAAAGTTGATGATGACTTTACTGTTAAATTAATTCATACGGTTCGTGGTATGGGCTATAAATTAGAGGTTGAAACTGATGGCTATTAAGTCACGGCCTTTATCACTTACGATGCGTGTTGTGTTGTTTGTCGCTGTAACCGTTATTGCGTGCTTAACTTTAGTTGCCACCTTAATAAATAGTTCGATAAAACATCATTTTTTCCAGCAAGATAGTAGTGAACTGCATGTTATTAATCAATCTATTGAATTAGTTTTAAGACAACAGTATAAATCAAACCTGAAACTTAAAAATGAATTATCTAACGCTGTAGCGGGTCATCACGGTGTTTACTATCAGGTAAATACCGCAAAAGGAGAGCTCATTTTTCAAAGTTCTGAACGAGATTTTAGTGATTTTGTAATGAGTGCTAATGCTTCAGCTGGCTTTAACCGTAACAACATTACCTCATGGCAAAATGATACCCACACCTACCGAGCTCTGGTGAGTAATTTAAGTACTGGGCAACAGCAATACAAAATTACTACAGCGATAGACATGAGCTTTCATTTACACTTTCTCAATCAATTTCAACAAAGTCTTTGGGCTATTATGTTTGGCTCTGCGGTACTCATTTTATTGGTGGCTTGGTTTGCTATACATCAAGGATTGAACCCTTTACGAGGTTTGAGTCAGAAAATGCATGACATCCAAACTAATAAGATGGATGTAAGGCTTGATGAAAATAAAGTGCCTATTGAGCTTGTTAATATGGTGCAGTCGTTTAACTCGATGCTCGACAGGCTCCAAGGTGAATTTATTCGTTTATCAAATTTCTCTAGTGATATTGCGCATGAGTTACGTACTCCACTAACAAATATAATCACTCAAACACAGGTTGGTTTATCTAAAAAAAGACAGTTGTTAGAGTATCAAGAATTATTGTTTTCTAATCTAGAAGAGCTGGAACGACTAACTAAGATGGTTAGTGATATGCTTTGGCTTGCAAAAACTCAGAATGGACTGGTTAAACCCGTTCAAAATACTCTAAAAAGCCATGATGAAATTGAAGCATTATTTGAGTACTTTGATGCTTTGGCTGAAGACTCATTGATTACATTTAAGAAAAAAGGTCAAAACCTTTGTTTTTATTGTGACAAATTACACTTTCGCCAATTATTATCAAACCTCCTATCCAATGCAATAAGGTATGCCCCAAAAGGCTCATCAATCACAGTAAATAGTGAAATATTTACCGCTGAAAAAATATGTATTTCAGTGATTAATACTGGGGAGAGAATACCTTCTGAGCATTTACCTTATTTATTTGACCGCTTTTATCGACCCGATAAATCGCGCCAACGACACAGCGATGGAGCTGGTTTAGGGCTTGCAATAGTTAAAGCTCTAGCGCAAGCAAACGGTGGAAATATAGAGGTCAGTTCAAATAATCAAACTACCAGCTTTAAAGTTTTTCTAAATTTAGCTAAAAGCTAATTATTAAATTTAATAACCCAATGTTTGCTTGTACCTCTAGACTTCCCAGCTTTCATTAAACACCGGTTTATAAACTTAAAGTACAAAACGGAAGTAAACTTCCGGTTTCTAACCCAATATTGCTATATTTCGGAAGCAAACTTCCGCTTATAGGAATTCAAAGGTAGTTATCGGAAATATACTTCTGTTTTTTGAAAGCGTTAACCTAGATAGCTATATGAGCCATTTTTCGGGGTCTTATTTGAGCGAAAAGCGGAGGGTCGGGTAAACTCGTTTTTGGACAAAAACGAGTTGGCTGAACAGTTGCAAAGAAGCAATTATGGAAGTGCTGTAGTAGAGCTTGCAATAGATATGGTTTTAGCACCTCTTGATAAGGCAACATATAAATTTTGGCTATTCATGTTAGTAACATCAATGATTAAACTGTGATCTGCTTCCAAGCCCTTGAGTAACAGAGTACTACCTATAGCCAAATTAGGAATACGGGTGTCACCTCGTTGACGTAGAATTTCTCTGGCTTTTTCCATACCCTGCTTGAAGCTCAAGGATGGATCGCAAACAACGCTATTAATGGCACTATTTAATGCCCTGAATGCCGCACGTCGATAGACTCTAATATTATTGTCAGCATCAACAGCATTCATAATTGCCAAAAAGTTAGCCGCTGCTTTCGTTTGAATAAATGCGACTATTGCTGCTTCGGTCAGGCTTGGTGCGCTTCTGTTTCTACCTGCTAATATTGTCCTTATTCTTGGAATCCAAGTTGAAGCACCAATTCCGGTAGCCAGTGCTCCAAAAATATTGACTACGCTAGTCGCTAATTGCTCGCCTAGTTCAACATCTAGCTGTCCAGCAAAAGTAATTAAATCTCTTAAATCAACGGGTTCAACCACATTAATCCCGTTATTTTGACTCGCATATAAATGTCTTGAGTTTGCGTTTATTGAATCACCAATAACTAACAGAGAATCTTGCGGATAAGCGTTTCTAAGCTGGTATTGTGCTGTACTCTTCAATCGCATATTTTCTTGATGATTTTGGCTTAGTTGAATATGCGATACCGAGTTAGGGCTATGCCTTAAATCAATACTGTTTCCGGTTATCAATCTCCTACGGCATTCCAACACCCACTCACCTAGCTCTTGGTTTTGTACGTTTATCCAGCGCCAAGGTGTATTCAACTCGGTTAGCAGCGGGAAATGATTTAAGACCTGACCTTGCCAATTAGGAATCTGCGTACCTCTAAAATTGAAAATCAACTGCATTGGATCCCCTAAAACTGTAGTTGGGATGCACTGTGCAATAGAGCAAACAATATTGTGTTGTTCTTGGTTACAGTCTTGGTATTCATCAACAATCAGACGTGAGTATGATGCTCTGATCACTTCATGCAGACTTCCAGTAGCCAAGTAACGACTCACCACACTTCTTAATTCAGGGTAATACGTTCGAGAGTTTTCAACGGGTGAGGCTATTTGACAATTGTGGCTAAAACTACTCGCGATTCTCACAGACCAGCCATCAATGGTCGATAATACGTAATTTTTTGCAGGAACTCTTGCTCTAGTCAGCCTCTTTCGAAGAGCAGTAACGCCAGCATTTGTATGGGTTAAAACCAAATATGGCTTAATAGTTGGAATCGCTAAAACTTCAACTATGAGTTGAGTTTTTCCGCATCCTGCTGGAGCTTCAATAGCCCCAATTTCATTTTCTAATATGATTTCTGCTGACACTTTTAGTCCCTATTGTCGTGCCCACGCAAGAAGATTATCTAACACTTGAGTGAAAACTGGTTGAATCCATTGTTTGTTAGGCCAAAGAACTGTTTCTGCGACATTTTCCATAGGCTCAATGTCTTTGTACCATTCTTTTTTCTTTGCTGATAGACCAAGATACGATCGATGAGCATCTTGAGGAGTCTGGGTACAAATTGTGAGGTTCAGCTGATTTTCAGTTGCGTTGGTAATGTGTGCATTTACCGCGACATTAGTTTTTCTCTCAACTGCAATATTTAACAATTGCGGAATGAGATTAAGGTGGCAGTTATTAAATATTGCCTGCTCAGTAGCTTGGCTATCCCCCCATTCAAACATAGGTATGCCAAGTTTCATTGCTTCTGTGATAGATGCTTGCTGCTGGTCATTAATATCTGAATCTTTGAATATTGAAACAGAGTAGCTCAATTCATTGAAGACTTTGGCTCGCTTAAACATATGACTGCCGCCTCCATCTGCATGCATGACACCAAGCGATTCAATACTGTGCCGCCCTTGGCTTTGCTCTACCGCATCGACACCTTTCAGAAGTCCTATTTCAGTTTTACCTTCACAAACTATTACTTTATTACTCAAGAATGCTTCAGCACATACTCGCAAAGTCGATTGATGCTCGTCGCTATCATTCATTGAATACATCAGGTGACTTATTTGAGGTTGCCTCGCTACTGATGACTTCCTCAAAATATGTATCTGTGACGATTTTAATTCTCGAAGAACATATGGGGAATGAGTTGTGATAAATACTTGCTGTGTTGGTTGCTGTTCTTTTGCACCGATTTCTTTTAATAAGCGACTAATTCTAAATGGTTCTAAGCCAAATTCTACCTCATCAATTATCAACAGTTTTGAGGTGGAAACCAATTTTTGAAGTCCCGCTAAAAGCAATCTAGTAGAGCCGGTACCCATTTGCCTAATTGGCGTTGCATTAACATCATGTAAGCTCACTGCGCCATGCGAGACAGAAACACTCGACACATCAAGTAAAGCTTGAAGCTCACCTACATTTACCCCAAGCGCAGATGCTACACCTTGAACACTTGCGAGGACATTGCTAATCCCATCCACATCTTGTTGTGCAAAGGATTGTCTGGCATTGCGAGAAACTTCGGCAAGTACTTCACTTACATCAAATCTATCTTCTAATAGCTTGTTTAGAAGTGAATTACGCCCCCACGTAAAATGGCGCGAAGACCCTTCTCCTAATCTAGTAGGTGATATTAGCTCCCTGTGACTCCAAGGAAGTCGCTTCTCTAATCCTTCCAAAGCAGCGCGATTTGAATATAAACCCCAGTCTGGATCTAAACCTTTATCCACGACCAACCTAACTGTAATAACAGTTTCAGTGCCTACTTGAGGCTCATCATAGAATTCCTGAGTAGTAATATTGTAAGAACGGAGAAAGCTGCCATAGCGCTCAATGCTGAGAAGCTCATTACTTAAGCACCCTAAAGTGACATAGATTTCAATTGGGTTATCCACATTGGAGTTATGGAAGTCAGCATCAGTAAAACTAATATTGCGCCTTGCGCCAAGACAAAAGTCTATTGCATCAAGGATGGAAGACTTTCCTGAGTCGCCCGGACCAATGATACAATTAACACCTTCAGTTGGATACCAATCCAAAGATTGAATACCTCTGAAATTACGTATACAGATGTGACGAATAAGCGACATGAAGCTTCCTGACTTGATTTTCCTTTTATTGCAGAAACATATCTAAATTTGCAACAAAAAGCAAAGCCCCGCTGATTCCATTTCAATAACGTGGAATAAAAAAATAAAAAGGTCTGTTCCTCTTTAAATAGCCTATTGCCATTTACGCAATTCCTTGTCTGCTTATTTAATGTCTAAATACATCAACCATAGGATCAGTAAGTGCATTTTTAGCCATTGTTGATAGCTATTCAACTCGTAATGGGGCAGAAACGAGTTAATCAT
Organism: Pseudoalteromonas sp. APM04; assembly: GCF_022809815.1. Classification (NCBI taxonomy): domain Bacteria; kingdom Pseudomonadati; phylum Pseudomonadota; class Gammaproteobacteria; order Alteromonadales; family Pseudoalteromonadaceae; genus Pseudoalteromonas; species Pseudoalteromonas sp. APM04. Next base: position 1,221,321 of record NZ_CP094441.1, on the reverse strand, counting down.
GAATGACTGCTCATGGCACTTAGCCAAACTTCGGCAAAGAGCGAATAGCGGACATCAACGTTCACTTCAGCATTACCGAATACTGAACGGTTTTGAGCTAAAGTTTTTGCGCGGCACATGGAAAAGAACTGCGTAGAGTTTGGTGCCAGATGCAAGTCCATGCTAGGGATTTACTGCTGACTAAATAACTGATCCTAATTGTGATACACCTGCTTCAAGCCATGCTTGCCACCTGGGAACGGAGCCGCTGTGTCCATAAAGTGGTATACCTGCTCCAGTAAGTCATCCATGTTCTTACACTGATGGTTACGGGTTATCGTTTCATGCAACGCATGCCATAGCTTTTCAATTTTGTTGTGCCACGGGCTGTATACCGGTAAAAACAAGAGCTTGAACTTTGGGTTCTCATTCAGCCATTTCTGCGTTTTTTTGCTCTTATGGATGATGTAATTATCCACAATTAGCGTGATACTTTTCGCTCGCCGGTATTGCCCTTTCAGTTGCTCCAACAGCGCAATAAACAAATCACTGGTCTTGCGCTCACCACCAACATAACTGATTTGTCCTGTCTGGCTGTGCAGTGCCCCCGCCAGATAGTGTTTCTTATTCTGGCCGGGTGTAGCTACCTTACGCTGTTTACCTTTAAAGCCCCAGTCGGCACCAATCTTCGGATTCAGGTGGATATCCACCTCATCCTGATAAAACACCGGATGGTCCACGCTGCAATTTTCAAGTGCCTCCCGCATGGCTGCTAACTTAGCTTCTTTATCTGGGTCTTGGATATACAGCGTCGGTGCCGCACGACGCCAGACGATGCCGACTTGTGGCAACCACCGCCTGAGAGTTGAGCTATGAATAACGATACGGTAAAGCTTATGCAGTAGCAGTGCGAATAATTCACTACTCCAACGCGACCGCTGATAACCCAGTGTCCTGGGTACATGGTTCACCAACACACCGCAGATAAAGCCTTTGGGCTGACTTGGTGGTCGCCCAGCACCCTTGGTTTTAAGGCCATCTATACCTGCTGCTTCATACCAGGTTACCCACCGGTTTACTGATGAACGGCCTGCTTGCAAAACACGGGCTACTTGCGACTTGGTTTCACCTTTTAGCACCAATAACACCGCATTTGCCCGGCGGCACAGGTCTTTATCTCGGGTTTTATGTACAATTTTCTTCAAGCGGCGGGTTTCTGCGCCGTATAAAAATGCTATTTTGTTCATACTCAATGCGGTTGTTGATTGGTTATGTTTGGCGACTGATCTGATCGCGCAAACCGCATTGAGTTCCCTTCCTCGGGTGATCTACTATTTGGAACAGCTATTTAGGATGCCAGCCCATACCTTTCTAATTCATATGTAACATTTTTTCTGTCGTACTGGCATCAAGATAACCAGAACTGAGCAAACAATCTCAAAGGTTGTACAAAATAACACTAAAGTTTTTTCATTAAGTTTTATTGTTATGCTCTTGTGGTGGCTTTCGCCACCACTTTATTAGTTTTCAAGTTCCACCATATCTTTCGCTGCAATGTCACCAGACACTAGCTTTACAGTTGCGAAATGATCATTCACAATTTTAGTAATTTGTACCGTTCCTACCTTTTCGATAGTGTAGGGATCTTCACCTTCACTCAATACTATTCTTTCATGGAATCTAATAACACTGTATTTTTGCCCAACCTCTGCGCCATGCTTAGCACCAATACAGATTAGAGTTCGATTATCAGAACTTTCTACTACCTGACCTCTCATCATGTATTTATGATAAAAAGTGGTATTGGAACAACCCACTAAATATAAACCGAATGTAAGCAATAAAAGAGCTTTTATATAGGGTGTTTTCATCACTGTTACCTCATTTGACTAACTAATTATCTATACACTTTTTTATGAATTCATTTGTTTTTCCGGCCAGCCCCCGAAGGTGCTTGATGACAACTCCAAGGCTTATGAACAGAGTTATCTTTGATGTTCTGATCAACAAATTTATAGTAACTTTCTTTAGTATGTGTCCACCAATCATCATGAACATCTGCGCCATACTTACGGATTACCTCCTCAATCCCATCAAGGCTTACGTTTGCGGCATCATAGGCAAGGTGTATTTCACCTTCTTTGATGTTGTAACTAACTTCATCTATACCAAAAAGCTGATCTATTTCTTTTACTAACTCGTCACAGCTTTCTTCTGTGACATTGCTAAGCTTTAGGTTTCGAACAACTAAATTTTGCTCTTTAACGCCAACTCTATGATTTAAATCGCTCATAATTTTTCTCCTAATGTTTGTGTGAATGCTGTTGATTGCTATCTTTCATTTCTTCCATTTTACGGTTCATCTGCGGCATCATGTTCCCCATCATTTCTAAATGATGTTCAGCCATCTTGATTTGTTGATGCATTGGCATTTCTTCCATGTTTTTGTGCATGGATTGCATCATCTTCATCATTGAACGGTGATGTTCAACCATCATCTGCTGTTGCTTTTCAGGATCTTTTTCAGTTTTAATGGCATGGACTTCCTTTTTCATTTCCATCATCTTTTTGTGCATTTCTCCCATGTTCTCATGTGGTATTGCCATGCCTTGATGCATATCAGCTTTGTTCGCACCTTCATGTTTATGCTCATTGTTTTGGGCAAATGAGCTAGTGGTTATCAGTAGTGAACTAATAAATAAAATTGATTTAGTTAACGTTTTCATGATTTTTACCTTCTACACTTTTATTAAAATTTGGGATCCAACTTGGTGTCGATTTGTAGTGGCATAGTTAATTTGGCCACCCATTAAGAAAGAAATGTTATGCTAATAAGCATACAAATTTGGGTGAAAAAATGACGAAATTAAAACGCGCAACGTATTCTGCGGCAATCAAGTTAGAAACAGCTCAGCTTGTAGTTGACCAAAGTTATACTCAAGAAGAAGCAGCCAAAGCGATGGGGGTGGGTAAATCAACCGTCAGTAAGTGGGTTACTCAATTAAAGCAAGAGCGGAATGGCCAGACACCATCTGCTTCACCAATGACGCCCGAACAAATTGAAATCCGCGAACTTAAAAAGCAAATCCAACGCATTGAATTAGAAAAGGATATATTAAAAAAGGCTACCGCTCTCTTGATGTCCGACTCCCTGAACAATTCTCGTTAATCGAGAAGTTAAATCAACGAGAGCGTTATCCAATTAGTGTGCTATGTAGTGTATTCAATGTGCATCGCAGCAGCTATAAGTACTGGGTCATACGGGATACAACGCCGACGCCAGAGCAAGTAAGGCTAGAGGCTGAAGTTAAAGCAATACATGCAATGAGCGGTGGCTCAGCTGGGGCACGGACAATCGCAGCAATTGCAACGAATAACGGTTTTGAATTAAGCCGTTATCGCGCCGCTAAGCTCATGATTAAACTAAAACTAGAGAGCTGCCAAGTACCACAACATCAATATAAAAGGGGTAGTAATGAGCATCTTGAAATCCCAAATTTGCTAGATAGGCAGTTTGATGTTGTTGAGCCAGATACCGTGTGGTGCGGTGATGTGACGTATATTTGGGTAGGTAATCGCTGGGCTTATTTAGCCGTTGTTATTGATTTATTTGCACGTAAAGTCGTTGGTTGGGCCATGTCGTTGTCGCCAGATACTAATTTAACGCTAAAAGCACTTGAACTCGCGTATGAAAGTAGAGGAAAACCGACAGGACTGATGTTTCATTCAGACCAAGGTAGTCATTATACAAGTTTAAAATATCGTCAACGTTTATGGCGCTATAAAATTACACAAAGTATGAGCAGGCGCGGAAATTGTTGGGATAATGCGCCAATGGAGCGATTTTTTAGAAGCTTTAAAACGGAGTGGATGCCAAAGGTTGGATACGAAAACTTTAAAGATGCTAAATATAGTGTGAGTGATTATATCAACGGATATTACAATAATGTTAGACCACATCATTATAATGCTGGTTTAGCGCCGAATGAATCTGAGGTTAGATATCAAGATTCTAAAACTGTGGCCAAAATTAGTTGACCACTACAATTCCATATACCTGTGGTACTCCGAACCAAACTCAGCAATCGCTTGTGCTTCTTCGCGTTTCGCTAGCTCGACGTAAACAACGACTAAGATCGGAAACATCGCAAGTGTTGGGATTGTCGGCCACTGCAATAAAAAGCCGAACATGATTAGAATGAAAGCTACATACTGTGGGTGGCGACACCTTGCATACCATCCAGTTGTAGCCAATTGATGATGTTTTTGCGCGTGATGCAATACATTCCATGCTGAAGACAACATAAAGAAACCTGCAACAATAAACACCATACTCACTATATGAAATGGGTCCCAATGGGCATCACCTTGAAATCCAAAGAAAGTATGTAATAAATGCCCATTTTCATGCGCAAAGAAATTTACTTCTGGATAGGTCTCCGTCAGCCACCCCGACAGAAAATAGATAGTTAAAGGAAAGCCATACATTTCAGTAAATAGGGCAACAATAAAGGCAGAGAACGCGCTTAGACTTCTCCAATCAGTTGATGTTTTTGGTTTGACAAAACTAAAGGCAAAAAAGATAAAAATTGCTGAGTTCAGTATCACCATTGACCATAAGCCATAATCATATGTTTCATTCATCACTGCTCTCCTTTTTATGTGATTCCTTACGTGCCTTTTCTAACCCTTGTATGTAGCCATCGTGATAGGCTGCATTTTTATCCGTGAGTTCTTAAGAGCTCTCTTCCTTTTTTTCATCAGGCGCATGTGAATGATCGTGACCATGTTTACCATGACTGCCATGCATAAATACGTGCATCAAGGGGCATAGCAATAAAATCAAGTAGGGAAGAAATTGCAGCATATGTTGACCATGCTCAAGCACTAAGAAGTAGGTCACTGCGGCAATAAGTGCCAGTGCAGCCCAGCCTGTAGGTGTTGACCAAAAATTAGGGTGTTGATTTTTCATATTGCCCTCCTAAACGACTTTTAAGACACCGCGATACATTTGCATCTGACAGTGAAACTCATGCTCTCCCGGTGATAAGTTCAATAGGGTAATTTGAGTAATTTCATTTAATTTAAGCTGTTCGCTTATATCCAATGAAGGAATAAGCATTGTTTCAGCGCAGGGGGATTGATCTTTGCGCATAAACTTCAGAGTGACAGGTTGGCTAGCAGACACCTGAATTGAGGATGGGGAATACACACCACCCCTCACTTCAATGAGTACTTCATTACCTTGAACGATTGTTTTATTGGGTTTATATAGCCAAAACCACCAAACAATCAGCGCGATTAACATTAAGCCTAATAAGTTAATAACCATCATTGTGATTCTCCTTAATGCTCTTTTGCTTTAAAAAAGCGAAGTCGATTTGCATTTGACACTACAGTCAATGACGAAAACGCCATTGCAGCACCTGCAATTACAGGGCTAAGCAGAATGCCAAAGAAGGGATATAGAACCCCCGCAGCAAAAGGAATCCCGGCTACGTTATAGACAAACGCGCCAAACAAGTTTTGTTTGATATTTCGTAAAGTAGCTTTGCTTACCGCTATGGCATCAGCAAGGCCATGAAGTGAACCACGCATTAGGGTAATGTCAGCACTTTCGATAGCTACATCAGTCCCTGTGCCTATGGCGAAGCCAACATCGGCTAACGCTAGCGCAGGAGCATCGTTGATGCCATCTCCTGTCATACCAACAATTTCGCCGCCTTCTTGTAGCTCTTTCACCTTGTTGGCTTTATCTTCTGGCAGCACTTCAGCAAGAAACTCACTAATACCCGCTTTTTTAGCTACGGCGGCAGCGGTTTCCTTGTTATCACCCGTTAACATGATGACGCGTATACCATTAGCCTGAAGCCGTTTGATAGCAGAGATTGAGTCTGACTTGATAGGATCTGCAACAGCAATGATTGCTGCAAGTTCACCATCTACAGCAAAGTACATAGGTGTTTTGGCTTCTTTGGCTAAAGACTGTGCTTGTTCAACAAAGCCTGTGAGGTCTACGCCTTTTAACTTCATTAGTTTATCGTTTCCGAAAAGCAGGGCTTTGTTGTTGCAGCTTGCTTCTACACCAAAACCCGTAATGGCGTTAAAGGCTTCAATTTTTAGTAACTCAATATCCTGATCTAACGCACTTTCAACAATCGCTTGCGCTAAAGGATGCTCTGAGCCGCTTTCTAAACTTGCTGCAAGCTGTAGTACGTCTTTTTCGTCAGTAGCTTTTGCTAAAATAATATCGGTTACCTTAGGTGCCCCTTCAGTAATAGTGCCCGTTTTATCTAAAATCATGGCAGTGATTTTAGAGGCGGTTTGCAGTGCCTCACCGTTGCGAATAAGCACTCCGGCTTCTGCTGCTTTTCCTACTCCCACCATGACAGACATGGGTGTTGCCAAGCCTAAAGCACACGGGCAGGCAATAATAAGCACAGTAGTTGCTGAAACGATGGCAAAAGCAATGGCTGGCTCAGGTCCAAAGTTAAGCCATGCTAGCGCACTTAACACAGAGGTGATCATCACGACAGGTACGAAAAAAGCTGAAATAACATCGGCCAAACGGCCAATCGGCGGTTTCGAATTTTGTGCTCGTTTCACCATATTGATGATCTGTGCAAGCGCCGTGTCTTTACCAACGCGTGTGGCTCTAAATAAAATCATGCCTGATTTGTTCAAAGTACCTGCGACAACCTCATCTTCTTCAGCTTTTTCAGCAGGCATAGGTTCGCCTGTCAGCATGGACTCATCAATAGAGGTGTGTCCTTCCAATACCACGCCATCGACGGGAATTTTTTCACCCGGTTTTACCTTCACAATATCGTTAAATAAAACCTGCTCAATACCTATCTGAACTTCTTTGTTGTCACGAACCACGGTTGCTGTTTTGGCTTGCAAGCCGATAAGACGTTTAATGGCCTCAGAGGTTTTACCTCTGGCTTTGATTTCTAATGCTAAACCTAAATCAATTAAGCCAATGATCATGGCGGTAGCTTCAAAATAAACATGCCGTGCCATCAATGGAACAGCGTCAGGTGCAAACACGACAACCATCGAATACAACCAAGCCGTGCCTGTTCCTAAAGCAATTAGAGTGTCCATATTAGCGGAGTGGTTTTTAAAGCTTTTCCAAGCGCCAACATAAAAATGCTTACCTGAAAAATACATAACACCAAAAGTTAAAATGCCTACAACCAGCCAAGACATGCGCTCAAGGTTTGTTTCAACCGTCATTTCTCCAACCACAATGCTGTAGATCATCAAAGGAACGCCGAGTGAAAGGGCAATAAACGTATCGCGCATTAGCTTTTTGTAATATGCAAAATCCGCAGCCTCTTTCTCATCAAGCGCATCTGTTGCTGAGCTATCATCAATTGGCTTCGCGTTATACCCCACTGACTCAACAGCTTTGATCAACTCTTTTGTTTTAGCTGTCCCATAAACTGTTACTGTCCTATCAGCAAAATTCATTTCCGCACTGACGACTCCAAGAGTTGCCTTCAACGCCCCTTCAATTTTGCCTACACAGCTAGCACACCCAGCACCTTCAATGATAAGCTGTTGGTTATGTGATACTTTCTCCAACGTATTCTCCTTACTTTTACACGAAGAGGATTGAGCTTTTGCCTGACAGCAACAGCCTGATTCAGTTTTTATATTTGTGTTAGTAGCCACCCTTTTTCCTCCTATGCTTTTTTAATTTGCTCAAAGTTTTCGATGAGATGACAAACCATGTTTGCAGTCGGTGCTTTGTCTTCCATTTCTTCCCATCGAGAAAGCGCAGAAGACATTTTTCCTCGAAGTGCCAACATTGCTTGAAACTGCTTTTCTGTTTCTTCAAGCCGCTCTTTGATCAGGCTTCTGACTAATGGGCACGCACTTTTACCATCTTCAGATTCATTAATAATTTCCTTGATATCTGCAACGGAAAAACCAAGGTTTCTGGCACTTAAAATGAATTTAAGTCTCGATACTTCTTTATTCGAGTATGACTTGTAGCCGTTCACTGACTTAGCAGGTTTTAACAATCCTAATCTGGTGTAATAGCGCACCGTATCAGCAGTCGTTCCAAGGCTTTTTGCCAGCTCCGCAACTTTCATATTCACTCCTCAGTTTTTTAGCTAAGTTTGTACTCTCATCTTCAGCTTAGACCTGTGTCTAAGACACAGGTCAAGTACTAATTCTAGTGAATAAGCTAAAAACTAATTTTTTGGTAAAAGAGAAATCTCGGTCAAAATCGACAGCATTAAGTACTGTAAATAGCAATAGTTTGAGCATTTCCATAATGCCTTTCCAAATATCGTACTAATCGTTCAAAACAATTGGTTATTTAAACCAATGAAAAAATCATTCTATTTTGATGGGAGTGGCGAAAAAAAGACGCACTGTTCCCGTGATTAGCCAATAATTGGTGGACGATAAAGTAAGAGATGGATACCAGATTTTGGTAGGGGTGTACGCTGTAGAATTAGCTCAGAATGAATATTGCAAATACCTTCGTCTTGCGCTTCCACAAGATAGGCATTTAAATGAAAGCTTGTACAAAAACCGCCTTCACAACAAACACAATCACCAGCTTTGCATTTTTCACAGACTTCATCACCATGACGGTTTTTAGAATCTTGCGAGTTTACAGTGTGATAGTGACTATTGTCATTCATTGATTGATGGTGAATATTTTTGCTTCGTTGCATAATATGCGTGTCGGAAGATCCATTTTGATGTTCTTCACAATTCATTGGCTTAGCTGTAGCAAAACTATGCTGCGTAAGCAACACAGTTATTATTACTATTTTAAACCACCTGAAAAGTCCAAACATTATCATTCCTTCTTTAGCACCTACAATATTAGCCACTTTATAAAAATAATTTTATGATCTTGATCAACCTTTGAACTAAAACCTAAACTTTTTACTTTTTACTTTTTACTTTTTTAAACAGCTTTAACTTCACAAGTATAAAAGGGGTGTCTAATTTATACTCATGAGATTGAAGCCAAGCATGAGCACCATTAAAAGAAATAAAAACCCTACGCTCATAACTAGGTATTGAGTAATGGATCATTTTTCCAATTGTTCAGCTTTAAGCGCAGTACTTTGCAACAATCGGTTCTATCCCGGGCACATCCAATTCCCGTTCATCAAAAGTGATAAAATGGCCTATTGTACGTCTTTCAATGGCGATGTTTTTTGCCTTGACTCTTTAACCTTAACCATTCGCCAACTTTACTTCTTAGCTGATATTCCACCTTGATAGGTATACACCAGACTGGCACCGATTGAAAACAAGAAGTAGCTTACTATTACTGCTCTTAGTTCTTTCCAAAAAAACTATTAGCTAGGCCTTTCCTAACATAACTAAAATGGTTTAAATCCCAAAAAACGAAAGCTACCATCAATATAGTTGCGGTAGCTCTCATCAAGTCAATATAGTATTTCTTCATATCAGAGCCAGAACTTGATACCTGCAACAAAAGCAGTATCACGAGTACTTTGCCCATTTAACTTCGCAAAGTCGGCTGTATTACCAAATTTATTTGTCCACTCAACGCCAACATAGGGAGCAAACTGGCGGGTAAACTCATAACGAACCCGAAAACCAATAGCACTGCTAGACAAGCCACTACCAAGGTTATTTTGGACGTCTTCCTTACCGTAAAGCGTCAACTCTGCTCGTGGTTGAACAATTAACTTTTGAGTAAGTAACAGCTCATACTCAGCTTCGATCGAAAATGCACTATTACCTTGCTCTCCTAAATACGCAGTCATATCAATTTCAAACCAGTAGGGGGCTAGACCTTGTAAACCAAAAGCTAGCCATTTGCGGTTTTCACCTTCGTTATTGTAATCAAGTCGAATACCGACTTGTGTATCCCAATAAGCAGATATTGCGTGGCCCCATAGAAAATCTGTTTGGTTCTCCTCTAAATTACCTTCGCTAAAATCTCCTTCAGTTTTGATGACTAATCTATCAAAAGTAGTGCCATACCATGCCTGAAAGTCAAAAACACCTGCGTTTGTTTGCTCATTATATTCAAGACGATCCCCTAGTAGCGCGTAAAATGAATGCTCATCTGCCAAAGTCAGTCGTTTGTCGCTACTGAGTGCATAAGGACCTTCAGTCAAAGTTGTACCTGCTGCATAAGCATGGGGGTCTCTAGCATCTTTAGGTGCATCTCCACCTTGTGCTTGCATTTTAGAATCACCCATCTCAGTCATCTCATCTTTTGCAGATACAGATACACTTATAAGGGGCAAACCTATTAATAATAGTCTTAACGTATTGGTTAGTATTAATTTTTTCATGATACAACTACCTCTCTAAACATACCTGCATCCATGTGGAATAATAAATGGCAATGCCATGCCCAGCGACCTACGTCATGAGGTGTTGTTAAAAAACTAATTCTTTGCGCTGGTTGTACAGGGGTAGTATGGCGACGAACCTGTACATCACCTTTTTCATTCTCCAAATCGCTCCACATACCATGCAGGTGCATGGGATGTGTCATCATTGTATCGTTTTGTAAAATAACTCTTAAACGTTGATTATGCTTCATGTGAACTGGCGTGCTTTTTCCAAATTCCAAGCCATCAAATGACCAGCTATAACGCTCCATGTTTCCAGTTAAATGTAATTCAATTTCAGCCTCTGGCTCTTGCTGGTTTGTAATTCCCTCAAGAGAATGTAAATCTGCAAGTGTTAAAACACGGCGTCCATTTTTACGTAAACCTATACCGGGATCATCAAGGTTTGTTCTAGGCATATCAACACGCATATCAACAGAAGCTCCATACTCTGTTTTTGCATGACGCACTTTAGTGCTAGCAACAGCTAATGGGTTTTTAGTCATTCCATGTTTACTATGATCCATTGCCATCGCTCCATGACCCATTGCACTATGATCCATTTTATTAGAATTCATGCCCGACATGTCTGCCATACCTGCCATCGCGGAATGCTCACCACCTTGGGCCATATTCCCCATCATATCTGTCATCGTTAACCATTCAACGGGATCTAGAGCAGGTACTGGTGCATTAATATTAGGTGCCATTGATAAAGTACCTTTAGCATAACCTGAGCGATCCATGCTTTGTGCAAAAATCGTATATGCATCATTTTTTGGCTCGACAAGTACATCATAAGTTTCACCGGGACCAAATCTAAATTCATCTACTGTCACAGGTTCAACATTTTGTCCATCAGCTTGTACAACTGTTAACTTCAGCTCAGGTATTCTTACATCAAAAAACGTATTGCTAGAACCGTTAATAAATCTAAGCCTAACCTTTTCGCCAGCTTTAAACATTCCACGCCAGTTTGTCAAAGGCGCACAACCATTCATTAAAAAAGTCATTGCAGATGCTGATAAGTCTGCAAGATCTGTAGGGTTCATTCTCATTTTATTCCACATTTCCCGGCGTTGTAGCGCATTTGAAACGCTGCTATTTGAAATGTCATCAAAAAACTCTGGAACAGTAGGTTGATTAAAGTTAAATACATCGCTCTGTACTTTTAACTTGCGAAACAAATCCATTGGGTCATCATCAGTCCAATCAGACAATTGGATGACATGCTCATTGTCAGCACTAATAATATCCTTTTCTCTTGGCTCAATAATTAATGCGCCGTACATACCTGTCATTTCTTGAAAGCCACTGTGTGAGTGATACCAATATGTGCCGCTTTGTTGCAGCTTAAATTTATAAACAAAGGTTTCACCCGGCATTATACCTTTAAAGCTAATACCCGGTACGCCATCCATTTGATACGGAAGAATGATCCCATGCCAATGAATTGAACTCGGCACTGATAATTTATTAGTTACCCTGATAGTAACGTCATCACCTTCTCTGAGGCGCAAGGTAGGAGCTGGTATTGAGCCATTGATTGTTGTAGCCATTCTTACAACACCTGTGAAGTTTACGGGTGACTCATCTATCACTAAATCTATTACTTCTCCACTTAGTTCGGGCGCAGTACCTGTTGAAGTTCCAGCAATCAAAGATGAAGCTGCATGAAGAACACTTGGAAAAGCAGCTAATACACCGCCAGCAATTACACCTTGTACAAAGCGTCTACGTGGCGTAGAAACTTGATGTAATGGACTTTTAATTCTCATTTTGTACTCCGTTATTTAACCAATAAATTAATGTGACCAATGAATGTGCTTAATCTTCCATTCACCATTTTGTTTTTCCAGCACCATCGTTTCCATGCCTTGATAATCGCGTTCAACACCTTTATGAGTACCTGTAGTTTGACTACGCGACGCAGAGATAGCGGTATTTCCAAGTATCGTCACTTGATGTTCAAGTGTGTCGCTCTTCATCGCTGCTAAATACTTCATATCCGACAACATATGATGATGAGCATATTCATCAGCGCTCCTTTCAACGCGGCCTCCCTCGAAAATGGTGACATCATCCGCTAACTGCGCTCTAGCCTGTTTTTGATTGCCAGTTTCAAGTGCTTGATGAAATGCCAAAACAACTTTTGCGGCAGGGGTATCTATACCTTTAAACAAACCTTTGTCTTTGTTCTTATCACCATGAGCGTTTGCTGCGAAACTAAACGTCATTAATAAAACGAGTAATATATTTATTGTTTTCATTTTCATTCTCTCTTTTAGGTTTTAATTTGCAGGGCCAACAACACTAGTAAGCCCAGCCGTTACAGATAAAATGGCAAAAGCTACTACCATTTCTATCGAGATAGATTTAGATAAAGCCTCTCTGCCTTGACTATTTTTAAGTTGTGGAACGAGTATTAGTTTATGTTTAGCAGCAAGTGCCAAAATAGACACTACAAGGGCCAATTTAAACAACAGTATTTGTCCGTAACTTGAGCTTATTAGTGCATCAAGACTTCCGACCAATTGAATCACGAGCCAGAGGCCTGCTACCAACAATAGGCTCAATGTAAAACTTGCTTGTTTGCCAAAGCTTTCCATCAGCAAATGAAGTTCTGCATAACTTAGCTGATGGCAAGCCTGTTTTAATGGCAATAACGCCCCAAACCACCATGCCATAACGAGCACATGCAAAATAAGCAAGCCTTTTTCAATTGTGCCTAACTCAGAAATATGACCCAGTAACGTGAATGAGTATGCAAGGATTAATAAACTCAACATTAAAGCGCTTTGTTTTAAGTACGAGTTCACAGCGAGTTTGAACCTTAAAGCTAAAGCGATTATTGCGGTAACTAGCCCAAGCGCTCGAAGCAAAGCTCCAGTGCCGACAGAGGAGTCCCACATAATAGCCAATATATCAGCGTCTATCGCCCCCTGAATTCCCTCTTCTGCCATTGCACCAGTACTGGCAAAGAACCAAGTAATATTAGCGATCAAAGCCATAACTATATAAGTTCTTGTCCACGTTAAATTCGCTATTACAGCATTAGTATGAGATTCATTATTCTCAAATATTTGCCTGAAAAATGTATAACCTGCAATACAGGCAAAGCCGACGTAAAATACAATTTTTGACAGTACAATGACTGTATTCCAGATATACATTTCCATATCAATCACACCGCCTATTTTAGTGAACCATAAAGCCGAAGCTATGTTTCATTTTATGACCATCGTTACCTAAGAAGGTTACATCCACAGCGTAGTTTGCAGGAGCTAATTTAGGTAGTTTCCATGTAAATTTGCTAGTAGCGACTTTAGAAGGCTCGAATCCAAATTTAAATTCTTCGCCTTGTTTATTGGCCAATGAAACTTTTACAACCCGTACCTCTTTGGTGAACACCAAAGTTAACTCTTCTGGAGGATTCATTAGCATTGCATTATCAGCAGGCACACTTTTTTCAAGATGCACATGCGCAAATACCGCACTACTAAAAACGACACTGATTACGGTTAAAAATTTAATTAGTTTTTTCATATTTACCTCTATTTTAGTTTATTGAAATTGCTATTTATGGTTTCTTAACTTCGCTAAGCATTACTTTTTAGCTCCGCCTTAGAAAGCTCCTTGTTAAAGGCGTTTAATTCTGGCTTTTTAACGATTGAGTAAATTACTGGGAGCACAATAAGAGTGAGTAGCACAGCACTTGTCATTCCGCCTACCATAGGTGCAGCAATACGACTCATAATCTCCGAACCTGTTCCTGTACCATATAAAATGGGCATCAAGCCGATAATGATTGTTGCAACTGTCATCATTACTGGACGAACTCGTAAGCCTGCACCGTGCAATAATGCATCTTGATATGCATCATCAGAGATAGGTTCAGCTCGCTCTTCAGCTTTTTCCTTAAGCTCAGCAAGTGCCTGATTGAGATAAACCAACATTATCACACCAATCTCAACCGCTACCCCAGCTAGAGCAATAAAGCCCACGCCAACAGCCACAGAGAAGTTAAACCCTTCCAGATACATCAACCATAAGCCACCAATCATCGCCATCGGCAAGGTAACGATAATGATAGCCACCTCACTAAACGCTCTGAAGTTTAAGTAAAGTAGAATAACAATAATGGCGAGTGTTAAAGGCAATACATAGGTGAGCTTTTCTTTCGCTCTTTCCATATATTCGTATTGCCCAGCCCAAGTAATTGAATAACCTGCTGGTAGTTTTAGATTATTAGCCAAGTGTATTTTTGCACTTTCAACATAAGTACCTACGTCAACACCGTCTATATCGATAAACGTCCAGCCATTTAAACGAGCATTTTCACTCTTAATTCCCGGCGGACCGTTCTCAACTCGAATATCTGCGACATCACCTAGTGCAATGCGTTGACCACTTGGTGTTACAACAGGTAATCGTGATAGCTGCTCAGGAGAGTCTCGATAGTCTTGCGGATAGCGTAAGTTAACAGGGTAACGCTCTTGACCTTCTACCGTTTGGGTAACGTTCATACCACCAATAGCTGTAGAAACCACTTGTTGAACATCTTCGATGTTTAACCCAAAGCGACTTGCCTTATCGCGTGAAATATCAACCTTGATATATCGTCCACCTGCAACTCGCTCTGAGTAAACTGATGCTGTGCCTGTAACTTCGGGTAAAATTTGCTCTATTTGTTGGCCGATTTCCTGAATCACATCAAGCTCTGGTCCGGCGACTTTAATACCCACAGGCGTTTTTATGCCTGTTGCTAACATGTCGATTCGGGTCTTGATTGGCATAACCCAAGCATTCGTTAAGCCCGGAAACTTAACCAATTTATCAAACTCAGCTTTTAACGATTCAGTAGTCACACCCTCTCGCCACTGCTCTTGTGGCTTCAATTGAATAAAGGTTTCAATCATGGTTAAAGGTGCAGGATCGGTTGCAGTTTCAGCTCTTCCTACTTTACCAAATACAGTTTCAACTTCTGGCACAGTGCGAATAAGCTTGTCTGTTTGCTGCAATAACTCCCTTGCTTTACCAATTGAAATACCGGGATAGGTAGTAGGCATATACATGAGATCGCCTTCATCCAATGGCGGAATGAATTCACTACCAATTTTATCGACAGGCCAAAAGCCAACGATAGTCACTAATATTGCTGCTACTATTGTCGATTTTGGAAACTTCATGACTTGCTTTAAAACAGGCATGTAGATAGCAATCAATAATCGGTTTAACGGGTTTTTCTTTTCAGAAACAACTTTGCCTCGAATAAAGTAGCCCATCAAAACAGGCACCAATGTGATCGCCAAACCTGCTGATGCCGCCATTGCATAGGTTTTTGTATAGGCGAGCGGAGAGAACATTCTTCCTTCTTGCGCTTCCAAGATAAATACAGGTAAGAATGAGACTGTAATGATCAGTAAGCTAAAAAATAGTGCAGGGCCTACTTCACTCGCAGCCTTAGCAACAATTTGCCAGCGATTTTCATCTGTTAGTGGTGTTTTCTCCATATGCTTGTGCATATTTTCAATCATCACTATTGCACCATCAGTCATCGCACCAATCGCAATAGCGATACCGCCTAAAGACATAATGTTGGCATTGATGCCTTGCATATACATGATAATGAACGACACCAAGATACCTAATGGCAGAGTAACAACTGCCACAATAGATGAGCGAAGATGAAATAGGAAAGCCACACAGACAATAGCAACGACTGCAAGCTCCTCTAGCAACTTGCTCCAAAGATTATCAACAGCACGAGCTATTAACTTCGATCTGTCATAGACAGGAACAATCTCCACCCCCTCTGGTAGAGAAGATTTAAGCGATTCAAGTTTTTCTTTTACCCCGTTTATGGTTTGTTGGGCATTTTCACCAAAGCGCATAACGACAACACCACCAACAACTTCGCCTTCACCATTAAGCTCTGCGATACCACGGCGCATTTGAGGCCCTAAATTTACGGTAGCAACATCACCAATACGCAATGGCGTGCCTTGCTCGTTAATACCAAGTGGAATTTTCTCTATGTCTCCAACTGATTGAATATATCCCGTAGCAGTAACCATATATTCAGCTTCCGCCATTTCCACAACGGATGCGCCAGTTTCTTTATTGCCTCGTTTAAGTGCCATTTGGATATGACTTAACGGCACGTTATAAGCTCTGAGCTTGTCGGGATCGACTTGTACCTGATATTGCTTAACCATACCGCCAACGGCGGAAACCTCAGACACGCCCGGAACAGTTTGTAGTTCATACTTTAAAAACCAGTCTTGAATACTTCTTAATTGGCTTAGATCATGGTTTCCTGACTTATCTGTTAAAGCGTAGATGTATACCCAACCCACACCTGTCGCATCAGGTCCTAATTGTGGTTTTGCCGAATCAGGCAGGCTTGATGCTACTTGGCTTAAGTATTCAAGTACTCTGCTTCTAGCCCAATACAAATCAGTATCATCATCAAAAATGATATAGACGTAGGAATCACCAAAAAATGAGTAACCACGAACAGTTTGCGCTCCCGGTACTGACAACATGGCTGTAGTAAGGGGAAACGTCACTTGATCTTGCACTACTTGTGGTGCCTGTCCCGGATAGCTCGTCTTAATTATCACCTGCACATCAGAAAGATCGGGGAGTGCATCTACTGGTGTTTTTTGTAATGAATACAAACCACCAAACGCGATAATTAAGGTAATCAACAAAACAAAGAAACGATTGCCGATAGACCATCTAATAATTGATTCAATCATTATTTTTCTCCCACTTAATGATTAGAATGATCAACAGCAGCTTTATTTTCCTTGCCGTGTTGTTCATCTGATTCAAGAGAAATGTCAGTGATAACTAAGTCATCTCTAACCTCAAAAGTGAAAGTGACATTATCACCGACATTGAAATCAACCATTTCTATATTGTCCGCGATGATAAAATCCATCGTCGCAGCAGGTCTATCCCATTTCTCTATTGGGCCTCTGCTAATATTTAGAATCCGTGTATCAATATCAATCGCATTGATCAAACCAGATACTGTTGCTGATGATACTTCAGGCTCACTCATGATATGAATTCCAGTAATTTCATATCCACCGTCTTCGGTTTTGCTCACTTCAAAGTGCAAAGATTGACCTGACTTTAATGAGTCAATATCGACTTTTTCAGCCACAGTAAAATCCATAACCATTTCAGGCCAATCCCAAGCTTCAGCAGGGCCATGTGAAATATTAACCATGCGGTGCCCTGCCATAACACTATTAACATCCCCTTGCATCCAAACAGAGTTAGGCACTTCATCATGAGTCATTCGTTTAAAGTCAGAGCTTTTACTTGATTCAGAATCAATCAAGAATTGGGCAGATGTCACCACAACGTCATCTTCATTTAAGCCGTCTAATATTTCGATGCTGTCGATATCAACCCGGCCAATAGTCACTTCAATAGATTTAAATTGCCCATCACCTAACGCAAGTACTACTCTGTCCTGTTTACCTGTTCTAATAACGGCTTCTTTAGGCACGAGGATGGTGCTATCAGCTTGATTAGCGTGAATAGATACTTGTGCAAACATATTTGGTTTTAATTGATAGTCTGTGTTATCAAATTTCAATCTCACTCGGAGTGTGCGTGTTTTACTGTTCAATGTTGGATAAACATAATCAACGACACCAGCCCAGTCCTCACCGGGTAAATAATCCAGTGTCATTGATACAGGAAGTCCTTTTTTAATTAAGGCTGCGTCACGTTCAAACACTTCTGCTTCAACCCAAACTTGATCTAGCTGGCCAATGCTTAATAAGGTGTTTCCCGGCTTTACATAAAAACCTTCTCTAACCTTCAAACCATCGACAACACCTGCTTGTGGTGAATAAAAGGTAATTGTTTGCTGAACCTTTCGTGTCTTTTCTAGCTTTTGAACAAAGTCTGCTGAAAGCTGTAACGCTTTTAGGCGATCTTTGGCTGCTGAAATTAAAGAACTATTGTTGCGCTTTAACGCTATTAACAGCTCTTCCTGAGCATTAACTAACTGAGGAGAATATAGTGTATAAAGAGGCTGCCCTTTCTCTACAGGGTTACCTGCTGCTTTGATGTAAAGTTTATCAATCCAGCCATCAACCCGTGGGTGGATATGAATTAGCTTATCTTCATCATATTGAACGTAACCTACCGTTGAGATTTCAGTATGCATATTTTTCAGTTCAACAGGTGCAGTGCGAACCCCAAGGTTATTCACTACATGAGGCGCAATTTTTACTGCTCCGGGGCCAAAGTCATCACCAGATGATCCTTCCTCATACACAGGAATTAAATCCATCCCCATAGGCGACTTACCGGGCTTGTCCCGGCGGTAATTAGAATCCATCGGTGCAACCCAATACAGAGGCTTTTTTTCTCCTGATGTTGCTTCATTACTATTACTGTTTGAGCCAGTACCTTGATATAAACTCAATGCTCCAGCACCAAGTGCTGCCCCAATGATGATGGCAATAATTGTTTTTGTATTCGTTGACATTATTTTTCTCCAAATTGCTTATTGGATAAGTGCTGATTAGTTTTGTGTGAAGTTTGCATCGACTTATGTTCAGCATTTGAGTTAGATTGAGAATGCGCAAAGAAATAGTTGATGCGAGTAACTGTTTTAAGTGCATCAACATCAATTCTTAAAGCTGATATTCTGGTATTTAATTCGGCAATTCTTGCTCGAACAACTTCGGCAAAATCGCCATCATCATTGGTGTAAGCCGTCAAAGACGCTTCCGCTTGGTCATGAGTTTGTTTAAGGAGTTGTTCTTGATAGATAGATTGTCTATCAGATAAACGCTTAAGCTGTCTAAGCTCCTTTTCCACCGCACTGATCATTTGCTTTGTCAGCAATAGTTTCTCGGTTTTAACAGCCTCTGAATCTGCAATAGAAGCTGCAACTTGCTTATCTTGTCTGTTCTCGGTAAACAAGGGTAAATCAAACGTTACCCCAACAGAAAATAAATCAGCTCGGCTATCACCAGAGGGCATATTGTCGCGATAGGCATAACTAGCATTAACGCCCCATTGCGGCTCATATTGCTGTTTGGCTAACTCAATTCCTTTTTCTGAAGCTTTGCGTTTTATATCAATCGCAAGTATGGCTGGGTGATTCGAAAGCTCCTGAGCCAATAGATTTCTTGAGTAATTAGATGCTTTTAGGACTGTTGGATTATTCAATTGAATCGAAGGCAATTCTTTTGAGACGCTAAACTCTAATGGTTGCGCGTCAAAGTTGAATGATTCATTCAAACGATCCGCATCGTAAATATGAAGCCACTCATTGAGACGAGCGATTGTCGTTTCTAGTTTCTGCTTTTGCGAAGTTAATCTGTCATCTAACTGCACGATTTCCAACTGAGCACGAATAACATCTTGCTGTCTAGTTTTACCAACAACGTTTGAATAGCTAGCTTTAGCCACTTCCGCCATCTGCTCAAAGAGAGACCAATCATCTTCAATCAATTTAATAGTTTGTTGGGCTAAGTAAGCATCTAACCAAAGTTGTGACACTTGGCTTTTCAACTTAGCTTTACGATCCTCTCGTAACAGTGGAAATTTCGTGGACTCAATTTGTAACTGGTCTTTCTTGATCTCTAGACTGTCGCCTCTCGGAAACATTTGAGAGACGCCAACCTTTAGCTGAGTCATTCCTTCCTGATCTAAATCCCAAGTATCTGTTGGTAAATTCATTATCCCTAGCGATACTTTCGGATCAGGCAAAGTACCTGAAGCAATACTTCTATTTTCAACTGCACTTTGTTTCAATCGGCTACCATGAAGCCAAGGATCATTTTGCTGAGCTAAGGTGATAGCTTGTTCAAGCGACACTACTTTCTCAGCTTGAGCTGAGAATACAGATAAGCCGAGTATTAATGCAGTTGAAAGTGAAGTAAGGTTTGAAGAGTTCAATTTCATTAGAATTGCTCCTCGTATGTCTTAACTTTTGCATAGACTTTGCTCGTTCCATCTTTAAATAGAATTAACACGTTGTATGGCATAAAGCGGTCATCGACTTCCATACCGGGAGAGCCAACTGGCATTGCTGGAACTGAAAGCCCAATCGCATTGGGATGTTCTTCTGATAAGAACTGCTGAATAAATTTAGCAGGTATATGACCTTCAAAGGCAAATCCATTTCTACTCACTGCCGTGTGGCATGAACGGTAATTAGGTTTGATACCATACTTAGTTTTGATGTTGCCGATGTTTCGGAAATCTTTGGAATGCGCAACGATCCCTTTGTCTTCAATATGAGTTATCCATTTTTTACAACACCCACAAGTAGGGGTTTTATAAACGATTAACTCCAAAGGTGTTACGTCGTTATTGTGTGCATGGTTATGTTCGTTGGCGTTTGCAAACGCAGGTGAAAGCAGCATTACTACTGCTATTTTTAAATACTTATTGATCATTTTTGCCCCCAGACATCGCTGGAAAATATCTATAGCGCTACGACGCTATATTGACTAACAGAAAAATTAATTACATGTGCGAGAAATTTGGACGCACTAATCCTGTATTAGGCAAAAATTGGTGGACGATAAAGGGAAGTGGAAATTGAATGAGGTTGTTTAGATTGCAGAGCAGCTACAGATTCACTGAATATTTGAATATCTGTCGAATCAATACTGGAATTTAGGACTGTCGTAGATGAGCAAGCATTTGCAGGACAAATACATTCAACGTCACAACAATCTTCTGATTGACCATTACTGCTTTTATTCATATCACCATGATCCATGTTCATGTTCATGTTCATGTGTGATTCGTGAGAACCTGATGACATTTCGCAAGGCATAGCAGAATACGCAAATGCTTGCCCTACAAAGGCAACCAGCATAAGCGTCATTACTAAGACTTTTGAAAATGCTTTAGACATAAAATTCTCTTACAAATATACATCTCCAATACTAATGCAAATTTTTGACTAAGTCAATTGATGCTGTATAAACATTTATGAATATTTGCTGAGGGATCCCCTCGAATTTGACCATAGTATCAGCTCTTTTCCAGTTTGATGACACCCCAGTCAAACTCTGCGGCCCAGAGCGTGACTTGCCGTCTTGCCGCTTGTATCTCTTCTTCAGTTAAGCCCAGCTGGGCGGCCTTTGATAATCGCATTCCCAGGTAGTTAAATGAGAGTACTCGCCGATGTTTGATGCTGTTAGCCTGAAACTGCAAGTGCTTCCCGGCCAGCTCTGCCGCCAGCCCTATCATGTAATGCAACCAATTTGCCAGTGCCGCCAATAGCAACAGCACTTCCAATCGTTCGCGTTTATAAGTACGGTGGGCTTCGCTACCTAAGCCATAGGTCTGGCTTTTCTGGTCGCGGAAGCTCTCTTCTATTTGCATGCGTTTGCCGTAGCATTTGGCAATCTTCGTCGCGTAATCGAAGCAATTGGGCAAGGATGAGACCAACAACCACGGCTCTTTATATTGCTTGTGTTTGTCGGATTTTCGCAGCTTCCAACCGGTGCCCACCAGCACGGCTTGAGTGCGATATTGCTGGGCTTTGGTCAGCTTAACCTCACCCAAGACTTGGGGCGTAGGGCGTGCTTTTTTGTAGGCTTTGGCAACCGTGATATAGGCATCCTGGCCGGGTAGTTGCAGTGTCTGGTTGCCACGAACTCTGGCAATGTAATGCCAGCCGAGCTTACGTATTTGCTTAAACCACGGCACTTTAAAACCCGCATCGGTAATAATCACCGGCTTAAAGTCTGCCGGCAGTACCTGCTTTAACCGGTATAAAAACGCCCTGTGTACGTGTGGGCACGTATACTCGTCCATCGGCACAACAACTTGATGTAACGTCAGTGGGCGACCTTCCAGCGCCAGGCTGGCACGCAGGATAAAATGGCGCTTTTCGGTGTCGGCATTGCTCCAGTCCACTAAAATCAGCGGCTGTTTGCCCTGACGTAGCAAGCGGGTCATTTCGCCATAAATAAGCGGCGCCTCTGCTTGAAGCGCTTCATTTCTTAGCAAACGGTCAGCTCGTTTGATGCCGTGTTTTTATGACGTTTCACTGTCAAAATTACGGCCGATAGCCGTTACCGTGCATTGGCCATTCTGCATCAAGCTTTGTACTGCCGCCCCCACAGCTAAAAATCGGGCTTTGTGCATACATTTGGGGGTGACAAATGAGAGGAAATCGGCGAGCATTGTTTTTACATTCATGGCAGCATTCATGGTTAGGTGTTTTTGGCGAAAGATCAGATCGGGAACTGCCATGAATGTTCCCTTCGCCTCTAACTATTTGTTTTATCTACGCCATTCGTGGGGATTCGTCAGCTATATTGCTTTAATTAAACTTACAAATACTTTTAGGTACATCTGATATTTGTGCAAGCTATAAATTCGTTGCTCACCATTGACTAGAAGTGTCCGCTTTTGGCACTCTCCAGCCACTCGACAACATAATAATTGGTAAAGTATTTTACTGTGTCTGATGGCGCTTAGCTTATCCGACCTACTCTGGCACTAACTGAAAATACTTTTACTCTAAATTAAAATTGAAGCTCTAATCAAAAATATCAATTTTTGTGCCCTGTTTTACTTCAAATTGTAGTTATTCTCAAGCTGTGGCTCAAAATCATCTGAAATGATGGTACCCACAAGCCCACACTTGATATCTAATATTTCATAATTTATACGTTGATGTTTGTCGAATCAAAATATTTTAACTAGCTTAAAGGCAGACTGGTCAAAAACTTAAATACTTATAAAACTAAAAAAGCGCCTGATTAACTCGGAGCGCTTTGTGTTTAGGACAAATAAACAGGTTTTATACAAATTTAAATAACAAATATTTGAGCGCTATCTTCATACTACGCTTATTGCTTTGGCAATATTGCTCATAGTTAATTATGCCAATAGCCATTTTGCTACAGAATAAAGTGAGCGAAATAAACCACGCAAAATTTTGAGTTGATTGATATTGAAAAAATAGTATAGCTGAGCCACTAAATGCGATAATCGAATAGACAACTTCTATTCGGTATTGGATAAAAACTTTCAATATTTTGAGCATTAAAAACCGTCATCGAGCGGGTCAAAAGCATCAAAACAGTCATCATTGTTTGAATCGGCTATCGAATCTTCAATTTCATAAACGGTCATTACTCGATTAGATTGGCCCACCACATTGCCGCCAACATCAACAATATTACAACTCGCATTCGTAATAGGCAGACCGCTGGCTGGATTAATCGCGATATCAGTAACGTCATTATTTTTCATTTTTAAACCTTATTAATCATTAATTTCTGCTATCAAATTTAATGATTTCGTGATAAAAAACAAACTTGTTTGACTGCGCAGCTCAGCAACAAACAGTTTGAATAAGTAGTAATCTCTCCCCCTTAATTAAGCTAATTTTTATTAAGCAAAAAAAAACCTTTTTCTTTTCTAAAAAATTCATTAGTAAGTTTAATTTGGAGGCGGCTTTTGTCTGCAAGACAGGTTTTTTAAAACGCATTTTTCGGCACGAAAAACTGCAAAATAGCGCCTCAGAATGAGGCCAACAAGCGCGTAATGTGGTGTAGGCGAAGCCGTAGACACATGGAGAAAGCGCGAATGTACAGCTGGTCTGTACTGACCGCGATAGTGTTTCGCATCAGCGAAATTCGATTAAAATTTGGCACAAATTGTATCGAACCACCTATTTTCGGAGAAAATAACAGCAGATGAAAAAGGCGAGTAGTGAGGAACTCACAGCCTTGTCAGGCGCGGCAGTATGGCGGTCAGTACAGAGCGTAGCTCGGTGCATTCGCGCGGGGCCTACAACGCTAGCGCGATAGCGCGTCGAGTCAGCTCGTTGCGGAGCAACACCAGAGCTGGCGGGCGTTTTGGGCCCAATGGTTGAGTAGCGCAGCGACGAGGCCATCCGCTGAAAGCGGCTTTGTTGCGATAATTATCGCGACAATGATTCCGTGCATGCTGTCAAAGCATCTCGGAATGAAAAACGGCAATATAATTATAAAAAGATGATAATTTTTATGTTGCGGTACTAGTTAATTTTAATAATTAACTTACCAAAAGGATTTTGTGAATTGACGTCGCAACAAACAAAATATTTAGAAACGAACAACACTCTTCATACTCACTACCCTCGCTATTTTGATATTGATATGCGGTATTATCTAGGCGCAAATAACCACCAAAAAGGGGTTAACAGAACCAAGGTCTCGGTGCTTATTGCAATTCGGTTTTCTATTATTACCCCAGGCATTGTTCGTTGGTTGTATGGCATCAATCATCGGTTGGCATTAGAGCATTTAAACCGGCTAGAAAAAGATGGGCTATTGCGTGTGGTAAAAACACACCGCAGTCCAGATGGTCGTGTCTACGTGCCTACCTATACTGCAGCCAAATTTGCCGAGGAGTTAATGGGCATTGACGTGCATTTTAGGAGCAACAAAAATCCTTCTTTGCAGTTCAATCAAAATAATATAATGCATAATCTAATTAACGCATTTGTCATGCTGCGCGGTATACACAATTATCACAGTGATGAAACGTACGCCCCAATGTGGAGTGGATTCATTACCGAGCCTGAATTTAAACGTATTAATAACCTATCTGATACACGAACGGTAGATGGTGCTGTACGACTCCTAGATGGCTCTGTTGCAGCAATTGAGATTGAGCATTCGTTTAAAAACAAAACTGCACGACAAGTCATTTTGCTAAAATATTTGGCCTCGTTAAAAAAAAGCGATTACAGTAAGATTTTTTTATTCTCTCAGTCGGTCAAAATTTTTGATGATATAAAACGATTACATGAGCAGCTACTTACGGAGCTACCTGAACGTTACGACAAAAAAACACGAGCACCACTTCTCAGTGAAAGTGATGCTGAGCTGCTGCGTGCCTCAATAATATACCGTACTAAACTGTGCACTGAAATTGAGAAAATGTTTTACTCGTAATGCAGTAGTATAAACATTAAGGCGTTATGGTTTTTTTGTTCAATTGTTTAGAGTAAAAAATCTTAGTTTCATCGTCACCAAGGATTTTTGCATACGTTATACAGCGCCTAATATCGACTTTTGCCAACCTAAAATCAGGGTTTTGATTCTGTTTTAACAACTCATAGGTTCTTAATAGCTTGAGGTTTTCACGAGCCCAGACACCTTCTTTAGCTGACCCTTTTTTGACTTTAGGGCGGCGAAATAGATTCGGCCGTGCTATATGTTCACTTTTACTAGGGCATTGGGTGAAGTACGCAAACTCAATCGCAGTAATACAATTGCCCATTTTTTTTGGCCTAAACGTTACGCATATATCTGTATGAGCATTGATTTTTTCAATAGCGGGTATGAGTACGCGAGCCTTAAAATCCCGCCATGCTCCATATGATTCGGATAAAAATAATTTTTGTTTCATCTCTGGTAATTGAAAATTCACAACTACCGCGCCCCGTCGTTTGTAATTGTGGTAATTTCGCACCCGATTAAGGAGTGCGTATAATCGAAATGATGCCAGACTGTTTAATTTTACTGTGTTATGAAAAAATAACTCTGTGAAATCACCCTCAATATTAAAAATATAGGGCTCGATGTCTTTTGAGAACTCCAATGTGATAAACGAGCCCTGATTTTTCACCTTTTCATATCTAGCATTGCTCACCCAGGGGATTGAAAGCGACGTCCCACTATCGTCTAAAATAGTGACAGATTTATCTCTTAGTGACTCTGCAGCTGCGCTCAGCTGCTCATAGACACTGCTTTTATTGAGGCCGAAACACTTGGCATATTCCGTTGGATAAATCACAATTTTTCCTGGGTTAGGCTTTTTTGAATTTACTTTAGACAGCGCTAGATTTATTAATCGCTGCTCATTAATATCGAGCGAATAACCCGCATGTAGTAATTTATTAGCGAAAACAATTTTTGGAGAATTTTTACTGCTCATCTCTCTACCTCATTTCTAATTGATGGTGTTATGCTAACCGCGACCCAACCAATAAAAGAAATTTCGGTAAGTTTTTTGGTAAATAAAATTTTTATTTATTCACGGTAAAGGTGTCCCCCTAAACCGTATAAATTGCCTACTCATTTCGTATAAAGTGCCACAATAAACATATAAATTGCCCACCAAACACTTAAATATTTCATTTCATTCACAAGCTTATGACCCTCTAAAAGTATTAAAATAGAAAAAGATAAAATAAAGACTCATTTGGCACTTTTATAGATTTATTAATTCATTTCTGGCGGTTAAAATATAAATTAATTATTTTTTTAATTTTTTACCACGCCACTATGATTTGTAATGAGGCTACTGAGTGAACTAACTGCCTTACTGAAATACGCAAAAGGGAGGTAGACGTATCTACCTCCCTTTTGCATTTGACCTATGCGCCCTGCCAAACATGATTACAATGACTGCGCTTTTGAGCCACCGTAACGAAATCCTGTATTTGCGCAGGACCTCCTCCCAGGTTTGATACTCAGTAACTGAGTAAAATGCCCTATTAAACGCTATTGCAGTTAGGGCAACGAATCAGCAAATAATGATTCACGGCATATTTTGGGAGACATGATCAGGCTGTTACTTTTTAATTTGAAAATAACCATTATGACCTAGTTCAACTGCTAATTATTTCCAATTTCACACTAAGCAAAAACATCATCTTCAAAGTCGCACGGCAGCTCCACACGCTCTATTGGGTCGCTAATTAGAGCATGCATAATCTCGTAGGTGAGTTTTCGCATAGCATACTGGTTGAGCGCTCTATTTGCTGTAATTTCAGGGCCAATAACCTCCCACAGCTCATCTAAATTCGCATTATCACTGCGTAATTCTAATAAGTTTATCTGGTGGTCATTAGCGGTGATTACTCGGCTAAATGAGTGTAATAAATTTAAAAAATCCAATGTTGATACGTATGTATGTTTCATTTTTTCACTATCCTTGTGTGTTTTGTTATCAAAATCGATAACGTATTAGTAAATAAAATCAGACATGGGTATTTAAAACGGTTTACGAAAAAAATTTTTAAAAAAGCGAACAAATGTTCGCTTAGGGGGTTATGCATTGTCGATAATATCGACCCAATCACTTTCTGTTGCTGCAAAAAATGCAGTTGGCGTTTGCATAAATATTTGCTGGAACTCTTCAGAGAACAGCTCACAAAACTGTGTTATTTGCTCTATGTAGATAAGTAAAAAAAGCGTCATGTCGTGCCCTTCTAAATACCTATTCTCAAAACTTGGATTTTTTTCCAACATACTATTTGAAATACTAATGCCAAGTATTTTTCCAACGCTATCTCTATGTAAATAGATGTAATTATTGAAATTTAACTCTAATGTTTGTTCATTAACTACATCTGCTAACAATAAAATTGTAGAGCAGTCATCCCACGGAGATCTACTGGCTCGAACGTATTGGCGAATAAATTGAGATTTAATATTTTTCATGATTTGTCCTCGTTAATTGTCCTGAAATTAACTAGGGCCATGCGATGGGTAAAAATAGAAAATCACGTTTATGTAGGCTAAATTTGCAAAAAGAATAAAAATCATTAAGGTTAAAAAAGTTCCTAACTTTGAGGTAGAACAATATGACTGATTATATTTGGCTATTACCTGCGACCATACTAACAATAGTTTTAGTCAAGCTTATTAAAAAGTCCAGAAAGTAAACCTACACTTTAAGTGCATAAATAATTCAGTGTGAAAAATAACTTAAGCCTACCTATTGATAATAAAAATATTGAACAATTAATGAACCAACCCTAACGATCGCTTAAAAAAAACACAAATAAAATTACTTTATCCTCCATTTATCTAAAAAAAATTAAATAAAATTTTGTATATTTTTCTGAATTTTAATCAAGATGAAACGTAAATCTCCATTTGGCGGAGGTATTCAGAAGTTCATCAAAAAAATCACTAAACTTTTGAAATTTATTGAAATTAGTTATCATAGTACTATTAGTTTGATTAATTAAAACTTCAAGCTAACCAATTCTTTTTTTAATAAATTAAAGGTTTCTATGCAAATTATTTTTTCTAATAATGATGGACTTCAAATGCAAAAAGGATTTGCGCTAGCGATAATTACCAATCAAGGTAAGATTATTCAGTCAGGAATGGTTGTTGAGTCAATGGTCTTTGAAGCCATGTTGGCCCACACTATTGAAACCTTTTGTTCTAAGTTTACAAGTATTGACCCTAATTATTTTAAAGAACCTCAATAGCTAAGCCCTTTAGCTAAGTAATATTAAGTATGGCCTGTTGCAAGGTTAAACTTGCAACTGACCTCTTCGTAATTACGTCAAAAGTCATAACCACTAACTAGCTCACCAGTATGTTTATGCAGACGTAACAAACGCCTCTTATCATTATGAAATTCAAGTAAAAGCTCAAAGTAATCAGCATTTGAGGTACCTAACAGACGCTCAAATACATTATTGAGGCCACCTTTATCGCCGCTAAATGTATTTAATTGTAAACTGATGCTTTTAAAAGTGTCTTTAACTAGTTGACGAATAGCTAGACGTTCGTCGTTGGAAAGTTTTATAAGGTTTTTAGTAATTGATAACCACCGATCAGTTACTTCATCACGAAATGAGTTATCAATTCTAGCTAACTTATTTTTACTAATACTAATCTGCGACTCAACATCACGTGCCTCAGACTCAAGTTTGGATATTTTGTTAGCAATGGCCTGTGGCGGAGTTCCATTTAAAGTCAGAAGAGCCTCAGTAAATAAATCTATATCACCATTAATTTTAACTAAACGCGCCCTAAGATTAGCCTCTTGGCTGTTAATGGCCTCCCTATCTCCACCTTTTAACAAAATACGCTGTAGGTTAACCTTATCTTGGCAAAAAGTGACAACTGCTTTTTCTATCACATCAATTTGGACGGTTGAATTCATTTCACAGTTATTTTTTCGCCGTGCTTCAACACAGCCATATCGTTTATGGCTGCTTTTTACTTCATTCAAACATTTGTTTCGATAAACAACATGTGAACCTACAGACTTTCCGCAATTGCCGCATTTAAATACACCTACCCCAGATAAAATACCAACAAACTTCTGTGATTGTTTAGTAGCGCCACGCTTAGATGAATCAGCGACTAAAAAGTTAAATTCAGATTCACTCATCAGCGGAGGATAATAACCTTTAAGGCCATACTCTGCATTCCCTACTTTTACATTGAGCTCACCAATAAGTGAACGACGCTTAACCTCTTTATATACATTGGCACCAGTATGATGAATAGTGCCTGCACCAAACTCACTATTAATTAACATTGCTATTTTTATGCCGCCATATCCTTTTTTAAAAAGCTCTATTTTGCGGAGCATAATTTTTTTATGATGTGGCTCAAATTCAAATATTTTTTTATCATCATTCCACACAGTCCAACTAGGCGGCTTACCACAATTTACTCTGAATCCACGCTTGCCCGCACTCCAATCATCACACTGCTGTTTCAATACATCTCGTACACGTTGAGATTTGGTTTCACTCTCTTCATTTGCTCGCATGAAGATCATCAACATGGCAAGTAACTCAAACGGGTTTTCATCAATAAGTTGGCTGTTATATTCTTTGTTGTCTATTGCGGTTATTACTGTAATACCAGCATTGATTATCTGAGTTACAATACTTGCGCATTCTGAGACCTTCCTTCTTGACATTCTATCTAGACTTTCAATAAGCAAAACTGAGCCTGAAGGGATATTACCGTCCTCTATCGCTTTTAAAAATACTCCAAATGCACCTTTTTTAATATTATTTCCATGATATGCACTAAGGCCTAGATCTCTCATTGTAAGAGACTCATCCAATAATAATCCTCTTTCCTTAGCTACTTTATTTGCATAATCTAATTGCCTTTTAAGGGAATGTCCCTTGGCTTGCTCTTGAGTAGAAAATCTCACATAGCTGAACAACAAAGGTTTTTCTGACATAGGGCTTTTCAAATCGTTAGTTATCTATTATGAAAGGACTGTATCACAATCTAGTTTAATTATACATTGTCTGGCCGACAATCGCTGTCGACACCCACATCGATCGTGTATCGAATCGCACTAAATTTGCTATGGGTAAAAACGTTGTTGAAGTAGAAAAAAAGCTCGAAAAAGTAGTGCCAAAAGAGTTCAAAGTTGATGTCCACCACTGGCTGATTCTGCATGGCCGCTACGTGTGTACTGCTCGTAAACCTAAATGCGGCAGCTGTATTATTGAAGACTTGTGTGAGTTTAAAGAAAAAACCGAATAATTAAAGATAATTAAACGGCTTATTTGCATCAATATCCCATGGCATTTATCTAGTACTTTTGCTCTTAAACATTTTTTGCCACGCTTTCGGGGCGATCCCATACTTTTGTACAAAGTGTTTACGATAAATTTGCTCCGAACTAAAGCCTGCTTTTTCAGATACCTCAGTGATAGCCAAATTTGTTGATTCTAATAATTCCAAACTCTGGTTAAGAGGCGCGTTGATTAGCCAAGTGTTAAAACTGATACCATTTGCGGATTTAAAGTTTCGGCTAAAGCTGATGTGCACCATTGGTTGATTCTACATGGTCGTTATGTGCGTACCGCCCGTAACCCTGAGTGTGGCAGCTGTATTATTGAAGACTTGTGTGAGTTTAAAGATAAAACAGAGTAAAAGATAAGTTTACGCATAGTGATCAACTTTTTACTTTAAAACAGTTGTAGGACTTTCGCTTGCGTGAACTTTTATTGAGAATGAAACATTAAACATGGACGTGCATAAAATATAATTAATGCACATTTACAAAGTATTAATTTCACAAGTGCCAATGCATTGGTTATGCTACTGAGTATTATAAGATTTTATTACGAAAACCCCTATGTTGCCTTTACTGCGTATATTATTAATTGAGCAAGACCAAGCCACTTTAAAAGAGTTGTCTACAAATCTCTCTAAAGCGATACCAAATTTTGAGCGAGACGATATCCATATCGATATTCTTGAGCGTTTTACGCTTAAAGATGCGATAACAAGTGTTGAAGAAGATGGTGATATTCAGGCTGTTGTACTTAGTTGGGATTTACAAAACAAGGTTGGCGAGAGAACGTATAGCCGCTTTATTGAGCAGTTAAAAGCCATTCGATTAGAGCTTCCAGTTTATGTAATTGGCGATGATACTAAAGGACTGGAAATAGTCAACGAGTCAGAAGAAATTGAATCGTTTTTCTTTAAAGACGAGGTTATTTCTGACCCCGAAGCTATTTTAGGCTATATGATCAACGACTTTGACGACCGTTCAGAAACCCCGTTTTGGACTGCGTATCGCCGTTATGTTGGCGAGTCGAACGATTCATGGCACACACCGGGCCATAGTGGTGGCTCTAGCTTTAGAAACTCGCCTTATATTAAAGACTTCTATCAGTTTTATGGCCGCAATGTGTTTGTTGGCGATCTGTCGGTATCTGTCGATTCGTTAGGCTCTTTATCTGATAGCACCAATACCATTGGCCGTGCTCAAGAATCTGCAGCTGCAACGTTTGAGGTAAAGCATACCTACTTTGTTACTAACGGGTCTTCTACTTCAAATAAAATTATTTTACAAACCCTGTTACGTAAGGGTGATAAGGTCATTATTGACCGTAATTGTCATAAATCTGTTCATTATGGCATTTTGCAATCAGCCAGTTTACCCATTTATTTATCGAGTATATTAAACCCTAAATATGGTATTTTTGCGCCACCTTCGTTAGCCGATATAAAACAAACAATAGAGCAAAATACCGATGCAAAACTACTGGTGCTTACCGGTTGTACTTACGATGGTTTATTAAGCGATTTAAAACAAGTTGTGGATTTTGCCCATCAACACGGCATTAAAGTATTCATTGACGAAGCCTGGTTTGCTTACTCTTTGTTTCACCCGAGCCTGCGTTACTACTCAGCCATTCATGCTGGAGCCGATTATGTCACTCATTCAGCACATAAAGTGGTATCGGCGTTTTCACAGGCGTCTTATATTCATGTGAATGATCCAGACTTCGATGCAGATTTTTTTAGAGAAATTTACAGTATTTACGCCAGTACATCGCCCAAGTATCAGCTTATTGCCTCGCTTGACGTATGCCAAAAACAATTGGAAATGGAAGGCTATAAATTACTTAATGCCTTGTTAAACCATGTCGACGAATTTAAACAACAAATGGCATCGTTGAAATACATTAAAGTGCTGGGTAAAGACGATTTTATGGAAATATTTCCACACTTTAGTGAAGATAATATGGGTCACGATCCACTAAAAATCCTTATCGATATTAGTGAATTACCCTACTCATTAAAAGACATTCATAAGTTTTTATTAGATGAAATTGGCCTAGAAATAGAAAAATACACTCACAGTACAATTTTGGTATTATTAACGCTTGGTGGTACTCGTTCGAAGATTATTCGTTTATACAATGCATTAAAAAAACTTGATAGTGGGAGAGTAAAACTAGCCAAATCAACAAGGCGCTCTCGCTTGCCAGAAAGCTTACCAGCCATCGATTTAGCGTGTATTCCAGGCGATGCTTTTTATGGCGAACGCGAGTCGGTGCCTATTGCTAAAAGCAATAATCGTATTTGTGCTGGTTTAGTTACCCCCTATCCTCCAGGCATACCGTTATTAGTTCCAGGGCAACACATCACTGAAGAGCATATCGAATACTTAAAAGAGCTTGCCGGTCAAGGGTTAACTATTCAAGGTAGCTTTGATGGTGAAATTTATGTTCTAAAAGGTAAAATAGAAAAATAACCAGTATTTTACCCATTCACTTAATTAAGTGAGCTATTTTGAGGCTGGAAAAACGTGTTGATAGCTAGGCAAAAATATCACTATTTAGTTGCTCTAAATGAACATTTTGTAACGCAGGTAGCGACATGTTTAGCCTCGAAAAATGATTAAGTATTATTGCGGATTAGTATTACATACAATATTCTACGAGAAATTTGTCAGCAGTTTTTAAACCCTGCTGATGTTATTTTCAAAACCAAATACTTTTCTATTGGACAGGCCTTATTTTATATAGCCAACATTAATTAACCGATTAAATACAAACAACGCCTGAGTGTGCCATATAACTCGTTGATATCGATTGGTTTAGGTACATGAAAGATGAAACCTTGCTGGTAGTAATGTTTTACGTCTTTATCCATTACATTTGCTGTTAACGCAATAATAGGCAAATTTGGCAGTATTGTTTTTATCTGTTGATTAGCCTCAATCCCATCCATAATTGGCATGTGAATATCCATAAGTACTAAGTCAAAACGTTCGGAACCAACAGCTTCAAATGCTAATTGACCATTTTCTACAATTGTAATATCGGCATTTGTTTTAGCCATCATGGCTTTAATCAACACTTGATTAATACTGTTATCTTCGGCAACAAGAATTTTTTTCCCCTGTAAATTAGGCGCTTTAAACGATTTTTTAGGGGCTTTATCTGCTATGTTATTTGCTTTAGGTAATGGTAATTTAATCGTGACAGTTGTGCCAAGCCCTTGCTTACTTTGGATATCGATTTCGCCGCCCATCATTTTAACTAAACTAATAGTGATAGACATGCCAAGTCCTGTTCCACCATATTTCCTGGTTGTAGAGGAGTCTGCTTGAGTAAACCGCTCAAAAATGTGCTCAGTAACTTCCTTGCTCATCCCTATTCCTGAGTCTACAACCTCTAGGTATATAGCCTCTTTACCTTCAAAAACTTTACTGCTCGCGTTTATTTTAACACTTCCCTTATCTGTAAATTTAACCGCATTAGAGCTTAAATTTAATATTATTTGCTTAACTCTAACTAAATCACCTACCCAATATTCGTTATAACTTTCATCTTTATTTACGGTAAAGCCGATACGTTTTTCACTAACTAAGGAGTCTAAGTCATAGGTTATAGAATTTAATACCTCAGTTAATGAGAATGATGCTTTTTCTAACTGTAGTTGGTTGGACTCTATCTTAGAGTAATCTAAAATATCGTTAATAATAGTTAAAAGGCTTTGTCCCGAATAAGAGGCATTTTTAAGTACTGCCCTTAATTCCTCAGGTAAATTAATATTTTTTAACAGTTGCAAACCACCTAGAATTGCATTCATAGGGGTGCGAATTTCATGACTCATATTAGCCAAAAAGTCACTTTTTGATTGTGCTGCATTTTCAGCGGCTAACTTTGCATCAAACAATTTTCTTATTGCATCTACTTTTTCGGTTACATCGTAATTTACACCAACTACTTTTATGGCAACGCCATGCGAATCTCTCAATATCTCTGCACTTGCTTTAATTGTCCGGATATTTCCATCAGGGTGTACAACGCGAAACTCTGGGTCGTAAATGCCTACCCCGTTGATTGCTTCATCCAACACACGTTCATTATGTTCAACGTCATCAACATGAACTCTATCTAGCCATGCTTGGTATGTGCAGGAAAACTCTAACTCTGAGATGCCGTATAATTTGTACATCCAAGAATCCCATACTAGTTTTTCTGTTTTTAAATCTAACTCCCATACCCCAATACCCGCAGAGTCATTGGCTAATTGCATACGCAAAGCAAAAGAATCCACCTTTTCTTTCGCCGTTTTAATTTGTTGCTCACTCTGTTTTTGATGAGCTATATCTTGAACGACAGACCAAATAAATGTTTCACCTTTGCTATCTGTAATTTTTATACCCGATAATAATACGGGATATACATTGCCGTTTTTATGTATATATTCTTTTTGATACGGCCCATACTGGCCATATTTAGCAAGTAATTCTAGCTGTTCATGTTCTCGCTTCTCATACTTTTCAGGGGTGAGCTGCCAATAGTCCATTTGATTTAACTCATCAACGCTATAGCCTGTGATTCTGACAAACTCCTCATTCACAAACTCAAAGCTGCCGTCAGATATTGAATTAATTGCAATACCAACGGGTGCCAAATCAACAAACTTTTCAAACTTTTCTTTTTCTCCCAAAAACGCTTGTTTAAATCGCTGCTTTTCTGAAGCTTCGGTACTGATTTGTTTTTGGGCTATTTCTATATCGGATATGTCTCGACCAACCGCCAATATTAATTGACTGCCCTCTATGAATAATCCAGTCAAGTTAACTAAACAGTTAAACGTTGTGCCATCTAAACGCGAATGTATCCATTTAAAACTATGAAAGCCCTGTTCTATGGCGCAATTTATATGCGCTTTAGCTAAAACATCTGAACGATTACCACAGGGTTGTAACTCGGGTGACAAGTCAGCAGGACTAAGATTTAAAAAGTTGTCCATGCTATTAACACCGTGCATATCAATAGCTGCTTGGTTGCATTCTATAAACTTACCTGAGCTTAAATCGATAACTGAATACGCGTCGGCCGAAGCGTCAAAGATTTTTTTGTACTTATCTCGTTCATAAGTAAGCTCAGCAATCGCTCGCTTTAGTTTTGTGTTTTGTGTTTTCTTGCTCAAGATTATTTTTACTGGCAGGCACTACTTCTAACTCATTAACTACGCGTTTTACATAGTATAGAAGCGATGTAAAAATTTGGCAGCTTAATTGCAGAAAAAATCAATTATCTAAAGAGTTTATGCAAAAAAATCATTAACTATTTTCTACACAAACACAGCATTTGATAACTAACTTTCTATTAACTCAGAGCTATTTAAAAACTCAGCCATAGTGACCAAACGTTTACCAACAATAAATTGAACACTCGCATTAACCCATTTCTCAGAAATATTCTTATAATTTAATTTAGCAAATAACCATGCTGTAGCTATAAAAAGCAATACTGACGACAAAGAGTAAAACCAAATCATGTGCAGCTCTAAATACTGATATAAATCAATTCCAAAAAGTAGGTCAAACCCAATAAAAACATAAGCAAGATAAAAGGGAACTGACATAAGTAGCAACTTGGTCAATTCTAATTTATGAGAACAAACACGGTAAAAATCTTTTTGTAGTTGGTTAACTGGTTTTGAATAGTCAATGCTTGAAATTAAAGCAATTTGACCAATATTTCCCGCAAGCCCAATAATGGCAAACAGGTTGAGGACAAAGCCTGAAATGATTGGCGCTGAAAAAGTAAAGCCTGCAGCAATATACTTCCACAACAGTACAATAATAATAAGAAACACACAGCTTTCAATTATTCGTGCCCATTTAATTTTATTAAGCACTTTTATTTGTTTATTTATTTTTATTTCAGCAAGCTTTGCTTGATTAATTTCAATAGCACTATGTGTACCCGTGCTTTGTTGTTGCCAAGCGCTTTTAAAGTTATCTAAATTCATGTTAAGAATCCCGTGTTTCAAATTGAAGTTTTAATGTGTGTTTAATTCGACTAATTCGCGTAGCAACATTGGTTTTACTGATCCCTAAGCTATTGGCTATGCTTTCGTAAGATTCACTCTCTAAGTAAAGGAGCATAATCGCCTTATTTAATTTATCGAGTTGGCCAATAAAGTCATATAACTGCTTTACCACTTCGTTGCTCTCATCTTCTTGCGATAAGTCAGCAATCTTCACTATGCACTCTTCATTTGCTTTATCTTCTCGCCGACTGTCTTTTCGGTAATAAGATATAGCTACATTCAGCGAAATTCGGTACATCCACGTTGAAAACTTATAAGCATTGTTGTAATTATCATAAGCTAGCCACATTGTTGTTAATATTTCTTGGGCTAAGTCTTGTCGGTCATCTTTGTTTTGGCAGTAAGAATTCACAATTTTATAAATAATGCCTTTATGTTGCTCCATTGCCTGAGCAAATAGCGTTTTTTTAGTTGTGTTCATTTACTGGTAAATCCATCACTTTTTCTTAATTTCATAATATTGAGGCGTTAAAGTTTATTTATCTAATAGCATAAAGCACTCTAGCCCTTTTTATGGCTTTGTTTTTTTATGTGCTCTAAATACTATTTAAATGCAAACACCGGCCCTAAAGTAATATCTGCTTAATTTATTACCTAGTTATTCGCAGCAACTGCGAAAAAATCACAAATTCAAATAAAATTTTCAATTCAAGCGTTAAACGCGTTGTTAACTCTCTATTTTTAGTCGAGGGTAAATATTGCTGAAGAGGCTTTATTAAGTGGGTTTAATAGTATTCATTGGTGCTTGTCCAAAACTCAGTATACATACTCTGAGTGATATACCAATTTCCTAACTTGGCGCCGCAGGTATAGCAGAAAAGACGAATTTATTTACTTGCAACTGGTTAAAACGCTAAAACAGGGTGTCGGGTTGTTTTGCATTCAACGTAATTACTACGTCGTCTTGTTCACGCCAGCCAAGTTTAGTTATCTCTGTTTTATCTATTCCTATAGCTATCTCTAAGGTTTTATAGTCTTCATGAGAAGCGACTCGCCATACTTCTTGGCAACGATGCTGTTGATTTAGCCATATTGAAAAAAGCACGCTTGCGTGAGCTATATTACGCGCTGTTAAAAGGTCAAGCAGGCTATGCGTTTAAACGGGCATTTGGTGTGGGTAACGAGATTGCACGTTCAATTGCCTTTTTATCCTCTCATTTGCATGAAAACATAACCATTGAAGACATGGCTAGCCAAATAGGTATGAGCCGTGCTGTATTCCATCGTAAATTTAAACAAGCAACTAACATGTCCCCTATTCAATTTGTCAAATCAATGAGGCTTAATCATGCTGCCATGAAAATAACACAAGGAACCAACGTCAACGTTGCGGCCATGGAAATGGGTTATGTAAGCAGTTCTCAGTTCAGCAGAGAATTTAAAAGAATGTACGGCTTATCGCCCAAGCAATGTAGCCAACAAAATTAGCACAATAAAAGCGATATTTTAACGCCTTATAAATGTAAAAGAGTGAGTACCTAACTTGTGAAAAGTTATACTTATTAGCTTAGTAACACTGCATAACCCAACTTATCTTATGGTTCATAAATAATTTTATAACGATCTTTGCCAGACTTTTTAACTTGGTACATTGCCGCATCTGATTTTTTTATGTGATCATCTATGTCAGTGCTATTGTTTGGTGATACCACGTTTAGCCCCATACTTACGGTTACATTTATTGTGTTTTCACCTTCAACTGGCACTTTAAGATTTCTAATTGCATTTATAAGTTTTTCGGCAACGCGTTCAGTATCGTCAACTTTTTTTAAAATAA
Organism: Pseudoalteromonas sp. APM04; assembly: GCF_022809815.1. NCBI lineage: Bacteria > Pseudomonadati > Pseudomonadota > Gammaproteobacteria > Alteromonadales > Pseudoalteromonadaceae > Pseudoalteromonas > Pseudoalteromonas sp. APM04. The sequence continues at coordinate 1,182,823 of NZ_CP094441.1, read as the reverse complement.
CAGCAAAAGCAAACTCTTCACCACCAAAGCGACAAAAAACATCATCAATTCTGAGTATGTGCGTTAATATATTTGCTAATTCAACCAGTAAACGGTCACCCACATTATGGCCATAGGTATCATTCACTAATTTAAAGTTATCAACATCAAATATTCCAAATGCCACTGGCCCTCCGTGTCGAATACTAGACCTAACCAGTTTATTAACCTGGTCAGAAAAAAAGCGACGATTAGGAATTCCAGTTAATGGGTCAAAAAACGCTATTTTTTCAAGTTGAGACTTAGCTTGTTGTAATTCAAACGTTCTTTCTTGTACTAAATTTTCTAGGTTAACTTTTAACTCTTTTAAATCTTTATTTCGTTTTTCTAACTGTTCTGTTTGAAATTTACTTTTTGAAACATCTCGTTGAATTGCTGCAAAGTGAGTGACTTCGTCAAATTTATTTTTCAACGGGATAATATTCATTTCAACCCAGTAAGGCCTTCCTCTCACGTCATAATTTAGCAGTGTTTCAGTTACTTCTTCGTGACGCTCTAATGCAGAATAAATTCTTTGCTTAGCTTGGGGGTCGGTTAAGTTGCCTTGTAAAATTCTGGGTGTTTCACCAATTATCTCTGACGAACTGTATCCAGTAAGTGCCTCAAAAGCCTTATTTACGTATACTATTTTAGGCCCTTCAGGGTGCTTAATATTTTTTGCATCGGTAATAACCACCATATCTTGCGTATTTTCTACTACATCGTGAAACGAAATTTGCTGCTTAGCATCAGAAATATCAGTGATGGTTACAACAATAAAGTTTTTATCATCGTCATGTCCTTCAAAATAAGCATTGGCCATAAACCAGCTTATTTCCTTACTTGACCCGCCAACAACACCTAAAACTTTATTGACCACATTCTTTCTTGTTGATTTAACAACATTAACGGGATAGTCCTCAACGGCCATGAGGTTGCCTTGCTCGTCGATGAGTGTCCAATGAGGATCGTAGATATCTCTTCCAATTGCTTGCTCGTAGTCTAATTTCAATAACGCTAATCCCGTCGGGTTTATGTAAACAATCGATGTATCCCAATTATGAATAACCACACCTACCTGAGCGTATTCAAGTAGGTTTTTAAAATTTAAATCACTAATATCTTTCATAATTTTTTCATAAAAATTAAGTTCATAATAAAAAGATAGGTTAAAACTAGAAAAATAAAAGTAATTAAAAACTATTCGTACTAAATTAATGATGCGTTACTTCGCAAGTTAAACTTTTAATACCCTCCTCAATTAAACAGTTATTATTAAGACACCTAAACCTGATCAGTATCCAGGCAAACGCTTTGCTATACGGCTGCTCTCTTTAATACATTTTTTAGCACTGTTAACATCAAATTTAATTGCAAAAAAAAGCAAGCCGTAATGGCTTGCTTTTAACGCCCGTTCAAAGGCTACACACTTTCAACATAAATTTTAAAAACGGTAACTAGCACCAAACGTAATACGACGGTCAGTAAGACCTTGGAAACATAGTAGCGAGCCTTCGTTAACACATGACTGACTAATTTCAGACTCAGTAATATTTACTGCTTCTAAGCCAATATTAAGCTGCTCGTTTACATCATAGCTAATACTTGCATTAAGCTGACCACGGTCCTCTTGCACTACAGGGAACCCCCATGGGAAGCTTGACGTGCTACCAAAATCGTTTGAGCGGTAACCCTCGCGCCATGTGTAACGCATACGTGCCGATAAACCGAACTTTTCGTAGTATAGAGTAAAGTTATAGGCATTTTCTGATAAGTTAAGCAAACCTTGTATTTCGCTTACTTCAATACCCGGTGTACCGGTGCTTGCAGCAAATACGTTACTCGCTCTTGAAGTAGCCTTATTGACTGTTTCCCCGCCCGAGAACTCTTGAATTGTGTAATTAGCTAAAACACCAAAACCCGACGCCCATCCTAAATCTTTTTCAAAGCTAGATAGATCATACTGGAACGCAAACTCAATCCCTTTTTGGGTTGTTTCGCCAGTGTCGTTTACTTTTGTCTCAGTACCTACACATACACCACGACCATTTTCAGGACCAAACACGTTAATGTCTGCAATTGGGTTAAATATGCCACCCCCTTCACATGGGTCTGTTAAATCACGATAGCCTGTTACTGGGTCTTCTACCGGCGATGTTAACTGATTAACATGAAGCTCTTTACGCGTTTTGTGGAAAATACCTACACTAAATACGCTCGCTTCAGTAAAGTACCAATCTGCTGATAAATCATAAGATAATACTTCTTCTGGTTTTAGTGCTGGGTTACCAAATTCAACTTCATCATTTGGGCTCGTGCTATAAGTAATAGAAGTAGATAAGTCGTTATAATCTGGACGACGAATGTCTTTACCTGCACCAAAGCGAACCACTACATCTTCTGACACATCGGCAACTAAGTTTAAACGCGGTAATACAAAGCTATAATCTGATTCATTGGTAATCCGCGTTACAAGCTCGTTACCACTGCCATCTTGTGTTACTGAGTTACCTGTCGATTCAACATCGGTTTGAATATAACGTAAACCAAAGTTACCGCGGAACATGTCGTATTCAAAGTTAGCTTGCGCATAAAAAGCGTGGGTAATTTCTTCTATGTCAAAAAAGCCAGAAGAACTTGACGTTGGTGCGTTTAGCGTGCGGCTAGAACCATGAGTTTGTAATGCTTGCTGAAGTGTTGCAAGTACTGCATCTGGGTCTGATGCCACGAGTTCTGGGTCAATAAGTAAAAAGTCGCTAATATATAACGAGCGGCCATCAGCCTCATTAAAGTTATCAGGACCCGCAACTAAAAGATCAGCGAATAAATCACCTCTTGGGCTATCTGCCATTGAACGCAAACCCACACTCGACGTGATCTCGTTTTGCTTACTCGCCGATTTGCTGTAACGGTAACCAAAATCAACAGAGGTAACTATTGAGTCTGTGTAATATGTTGAATCTATACGGAACGCATCTTCAGAGTTCTCAACGGTATCTTGACCAATGTTTACGTCGCGTAGTAGTACATTTGCAGGGTCAAGTAATTGCTCAACCGTAGGCGCATATTCAGCACCTTGTGCAATACCAAAAGTAAGTGCTCCACCTGACAGGTCGTATTCAAAAGGCACACTGTTATCATTACCGCCACCAGCATCTAAAGGTGCATTAGGGTTAATGAAGTTAAGTGTAGTATTAAAGCTTGGTGTTGTTGTATCAGAAGATGACGACGCAACCTCAGCGCTTACAAACCATTTATCACCTTGCCATTCACCGCCAAGCCTAAAAATATTACTGTCGGTAACACGAGAATTTGTATCACTCGAAAAACGTAAATTTGGATCGTCATCATCATTTGCTAAATTAACTGGGATTACACCGCGTAAAGCCGCTTGAATTGAACCTAAATTAGTTCCACCTAAAGAACCTAGATTAATTGTTTCAAATTCATCAGGAACCGAAATGTCATTCAATGCACTGACACCCGACGCTTGAACACGAGAGCTCTCTTGACGACGTTCCTGATCGTTTATAACCGCATCAAAATATAGCTTAGTATTATCGTTTGGTGCCCACTCTAATGTCCCTACAAAGTTTTTAGTTTCGTATTCGTAGTTATCGTAATCTTGCACAAAGAACTGGATAGGCAAAAAGTCGAAAGACTGTGCACTCGCGACCCCGCTATCAGCGGTAATTATGTTATCTCTATCCGCACGAGGGCGAAATGCAGTCACATCTTGCTCGGCATAACTGCCACTGACTAAAACACCAAATTTACCAAAGTCACCTTCCCAATTATCTGCAAAGGTACCTGAAAAACGAGGTTGTAAACCGCTATCAGTGCTTAGGCTACTATTCTCGCCTTGCACCCTAATTGTGGCTAATTGTTCACCTAGTTGAAGTGGGCGAATTGTTTTAAGATTTATCGTTCCACCTACAGAACCTTCAATTGTTTTAGCTTCAGGAGATTTGATGACCTCTAAACTAGATATGATCGACGCTGACACATCTTCAAAGCTAATGCCGCTGCGTCCAGAACCTGAACCGACTGTTGATACACCGTTTATTTCAGTACGGTTTGCATCGGTACCACGAATTTGAACACCGGTACCAACACCTGCTTGACGTGTAATTTGAATACCCGTTACGTTCTCAAGTACTTCAGCTAAATTTTGGTCAGGTAACTTACCAATATCCTCTGACTGAATAATTTCTACAAGGCTGTCTGCTGAACGTTTTTCAGCAAGTGCATTAGTTAAAGACTGACGTATACCAGAAACTTCAATTACCTCCAGATCATCCTTAACCTTTTTGGTCTCTTCTTGCGCATGAACAGAGAGAGATATATTCATAGCTGTTGCAGATATAACCGCCAGTGTGATTTTTGATAAATTATAATTCATAGTTTTTTCCTGTGTGTGTGAAACGCTATGCTACTTGTTACTTTTCATACAAAAGTGAACTAGTGTATTACAAAAGATTAACTGAATATTTACACTCAAAACAAAAAAGGTCAACCATATTGTAAGTCAAATATTATAAAATAATTCAAATTTGTTATTACCAAAAATAAATTCCCCATACCTTACAACTACAACAATGTAAGAAAAAAATACAACCACCTGTAATACATATAGTTTTCAAATCAGGTATGCAGCACTATAGTAGTAGTTAAGTTGTATTTTTAAGTTCATTATTCCATTATATTATTTAGCTATAAATTGAAAGCTTTTAATTATAAAAGTATAAAAAGCCCCGAAATTGGTTAACCAATTAAGATCTGTTAGACTTTTGGCTAGAATAAAAAGGTACAAACATAAAGCAGACTAATCGTATTTACGCTTATAAAAATGCAAAGAAGTTTTTTTGGCTTACAACAAAGGCTGTAAAAGTTGAATGGAACTTAATCTGCGATCAGTTTAGATGGTTTAGTTTAGAAAAGTCAGTGATAAAGGTGTGCACATCCACGTAGATACAAAAAAACCCCCAATTAGTTAAACCAATTGGGGGTTTTTATAAGTTACTAACTTTTACAGTTTATAACTTAAACCTAAGAATAAACGTGGGCCGTAATCGTTTACTTCACCTAAGTTATCTTCAACAAAAAAGTCTTGAGATTTAGGAGCACTAAATAAATTAATTGCCTCTGCTTTAACTCTAAAGTGCTTGTTAATTTTGTACGATGCACGCATTTCCCATACGCCTACCGAATCAACATAACGTAAGCGTGTGCCATTGCTTGTATAAGGTTGGAAATACTCACTACGGTATTTGTAAATAACCGCAGTATCGAAGCCACCTATTTGGTAATAAAGTTGGCTGCTAAATACATGCTTAGAAAACCCAGGTACAGAACCTGGCTCAACAATGCCTTCTTTAAGCTGAGTTGTATTGCCATCAACGTCTGTTACAAATGTATCACCGTATAGGCTGTCTTCAAATTCAAAATCAGTGTCGGCATAGTTATAACCAAACTTAACGCCTATGCCATTGTCCCAACGGTATGAGAATGATGTTTCTAGGCCTAAAATCTCACTCTCTTCGTCGTTTGTTACTGAATTTGTAATAGGCAATGAAACGGTTTCCCCCCCTACAACAAAGTCTTCAATAACTGTGCGCTGTTGAAAGCCGCCTTGGAACTGTTTGTAGTATAGGCTTAATGCAAAAATTGAATCTTCATTAGGGTACCACTCAAATGCTGCATCGTAGTTCCATGACATTAGAGGCTGCGTATCTGGGTTACCAGAGCCGTTTACACCCACTAACAAGTCACTAATTGTAGTGGCCGTATCAGATGTGTCTTCTTGAAAAGAGCGGCTATAACCTAAATCAGAAGGGTCTGCACGCGACATACCACGGTAAATACCCGCACGTAATAAAATATCTTCGCTGTAATCGACCACTAAGTTAAAGCTAGGTAAGAACTTGGTGTAATCACCGCCCCCTTTTATTTTATCAAGTGTGCCAGTGTCTGATTCAACAAGAGAAAGAACCCCTGTATCGCTGGTAACAACGTCAAAACTATTTCTAAAACCAATTGATGTAACTTCAGTATCGACAATACGCAAACCAAAGTTACCACGAATAAACTTACCAAACATTTCTGTATCGTAATTAGCCATTAAGTAAGCAGCCGTTGTTTTTTCAGTTACGTCAATAGTTCCTGCGTTTTGGTATTCAACCTCAGGGTATTCAAATACTCCACCCTCATTAGACGCGACAACGGCTTGAGAAAAACACTCATTATCGTAAGTCGCCCATGAAGAGCCTGTCCCTGTCTCTACCACATTGCCATCGCTATCTACATGCGTGATGATATTTCCATCTGACACACTAGACAAAAAGCCTGATTCAGGAAAATCAATTTGACAACCTTGAAGCACATCGAGCGCTTCAGCACCTGAACCTAGAGTAAATTGATTACGAGAGCCGTTACCGTTCGTTCCACCAAATTGTGTAAAGCTAAGCTCTGAGGTACGGACGCCACCTTGAATTGTGGTGAACATACCGCTATCAACTAAATAGTCAAAATCTAAACGAGCAGACACAACTTTGTTATCTCTCACGTTTTCACGGTCAATACGCGTTCTTAAGCTGTCTGTAAAATTAGATATATCTGTTACGTCAAAATCAGTAAGCGTAAAATGTGGAATGTTATCGCCCATATCCCACGAGAAATAATTACGTCCAGCGGTTCTGCCTCGGTTAGAAATTTGCAGTTCTTCACGCGAAGTTTTTGAATACGCTAAATCTAAATCTATGGTCAGTCTATCATTTACAGTATGTTCGATATTTAAGCCGTAACCACGGTAGTTTTCTTCACGAGAAAATTGCTCACCAGCAGACTCAATACGCTCTTCACCTTCCCAATGTAAAATGCCGCCTACATCGTTAGTGACAAGTGATGGGCCGGTTACACCTGGTGTTGCGCGCTTTTGTAAGAAAATTAAATCATGGCGTGCTTCTCGTTGCGTTCTATCAGAAATTTGGCTATCAAAATTAATATCCCATTCTGCAGACGGCTGGTACTGAAAGGCAAAAAATACCGCGTCACGCTCGTCTGACGTTTCGTTTTGACGAAAGCTTCGGCTGCTGCCAGTCCATGCGTATGGAGTACCATCACTCACGGCTTTGCCTGTGTCAGGGTCAATTTCTGTGTCATAACCTTGGTTATTACTTCCGTTTACTTGATCCTCACAATCACCTGCACTACTGCGGTAAAAACCTTCATTTGTATTTGTTGGATCATTTAAACATGCCCAAAGAGACGAACCTGATGGGCTAGAGCTTCGGTATTCTGCTTCTGGCTGCGAAATATCTTGTCGTTGCACACCAAAAGAAAAGCCAACTGCCTGACCATTATCAAACTCAAACTGGTCAACATAGCTAAATGTGCCACGATAACCTAAATCGCTTTGTAGTGAGTTATCTACATTACTCTCGTCAGGGTTGTAGTTAAGTTTAACCTCACCTTGCAAACGCTGCTTGCCATAATCGAGTGGGGTAACCGTTTCAAGTGCGATAACACCCGCAACCCCACCTTCAATCATCGAAGCATCTTGGGTTTTATAAATAGCTACTTTTTTTACAAGTTCTGATGGAAATTGTGAAAAGTTTACTGAGCGGTCACCGCTACCATTGGTCGCTTCACGGCCGTTTATGTGTGTTGCACTTAAAAATGGGCCTAGGCCGCGAATGGTAATTTCTGTCGCACCGCCATTTTCACGATGCGATGCTGCGCCTGTAATAGACTCTAGTGCTTCACCTATCGATAAAGCGGGTAAATCACCAATATCTTCAGAAGAAAGACCATCAACAACGGTTGTGGCTTCGCGCTTTATGGCTATTTGATCTTGAATTGTTCTGCGTGTACCTGTAACACTGATGATTTCTACATCAGGCTCGACCTCAGTCGCTTTGGCTTGTTCTTGTTGTGCGTGCGCTGAAAATACACATGAGCTTGCTACACCGGCAATAGCGGCTGTTCGTACCCATTTAGCTACCGGGCTCAGTGCGAATTGACCTGAACGCATTTTATTATTTTTTGAAGACTTCAACGACATTTTTATGCTCCGTTGGTTATTGTTGTGTGATTGTTGTGTGTTGGCTTGTTATTCATCTGTATAAGTTATGTGACAACTGTTGTTAATATACTCAAGTAACCAAGTATGATCAACCAATTTTACAACCAAAGCATTACCAATTAAAATACCAATTTTCACAAACCAGTATTACCAAGGGGTCAGGCGGCGTTATAATGAAAAATAATTAGAAAAGCAAACGCATTTTTCGGTCATATTTTACTCACAGGCATAAAAAAACCCCAAAAAAGGGGCTTTTTAATTAAGAGTGTTTACTTAGGTTAGTCGTTATTAGCAACCCATGTTGAGCCAACACCTACATCACTCGCTTGAATGTAGTAAAGCCCTTTTGCACCTGCCACAGCTTGTAAACCTGCTGGGTCGGTTTCAAGTAATGTGCTTGCTGCGAATACATATTCAAGTATTTCTTTACCGTTTGCAGCTGGGTCTTGATCAATAGCGCCATCGGTATCAAATGAGCCGTTACCATTTAGGTTTCTGATTGCAACCCAATCGCCACTTGTATCACCAGATACACGGCTATCCATGTAACCAAAGTTGTTGCTTAATACTGATGTATCATGCTTGATTAAATCACAGTCGTATTCAAAAGCATGGTCGCTATCAAGCGTATTTGGATAGAATAATCCTTGTGTTAAGGCGCTACTTTCAATGGTATCTGCATCAGTTTGATCACCTAAGCCATTAGCAATAAGGTTTCCATCAAAGTTTATGACAAATGCATTTTTAGTTAAGCCATAGAGTACAGGAGCATTATCAACTGTAAGTTCATCACAATCACCCACAGGGGCACGAGAACCTATTTCAGTACTAAACACGATTGGTTGCTGAGAGTTCAAAACAGTGTTGTTAGTTACCGTTAATGTGAAGTCACCCGCTGCATCTAATACAGCTTGGTTGCCTGAGTTTGGTATACCGCCATCAGCTTGAGAGAATGGATTTGCTGTAAATACAATTCCACCAGCCTCTTTATTACCAGAACGAATACCTGCAATGTAGTTGTTACTAACTGTGTGGCCTAGCGGTGTAATTAGCACACCAGCAGGACGATCGCTAGAGCTTGCAATATCAGTAGTACGAATAATAACGTTGTCTGTCACGTTATTAAAACCACCATCTTCTAGTGAAATCCCGCCATTAGGGTTAACCACAGTGTTACCTTTGATAGTTGCACCCGATGTTTGCACACGCATTAAACGACGACCGGTTACAAAGTTTTCTACTCGGTTATATTGAATAGTAAAGTTTGCATCGTCAGCTGCATCTGAACCGGTAGTACTACCCGCATTAATTAAATGAAGGCTTGAGTTACCAAAATTTGGATTCGCACTGGTGCCACTAAATAAATTGTATTGAACAACATGGTCGCTGCCTGATGAAGCAATTTTAATAACGGAGCCATTTTCAGCATTATCACGATTACTAAATGTATTTCGCTCAATTAGCGCGCCCGTGCCTTTGATCATTAACCAGTGGTAAGTCGAATTATTTAACTCGGCTTCATCGCCATCCATTGTGTTTTGAGTAAACTCGAAGTTATTCCCTTCAGAATAAATAATTGCACTTTCTTGGGTTTCACAAAATGAGCCTGATTTTGTATCTATATTTTTAAACGTAAGGCCTGTTAGCGCTGCACCTTCTACACCTGAAGCAACGTGAATACATACTTCGCCACTAATAACTGGCGTTTGCTCTTCAACAGCGCGAAGCGTTACACCACTGGTGAGTAAAACTTCATCCATATCAGCGTAAACACCGGTATTAAGGCCAACAACATCACCATCAGCAAGGCCGCCACTTACCGCACTTAGTAGCTCTGTTGGTGAGCTAACAAGTTGGGAATAAATTACCGTCTCTAGTGAGCCACTTACAGAACCCTCAAATCCGTCGTTATCGGTATAAGAAGCACTCACAGATATAATTGCACCCGCATATGCCGCAGGTGAAAACGTATTACTATTTGTATCGGCTACTTCAACGCCATCGGCAAACCAGCTGTAGATAACATTTGTTTCTTCAATACCATTATTATCTGTTAGTTGCGCTGTTAATTCACCGCTAACTAAGTAAGGTGATGTGCCTATAATTGTAATACTTCCTGCTTCATCAACCGCAACAGCCGATACGGGAATTGTTTTTTCTGATGTATTATCTTCTACAAAACCATTGTCATCTGTATAAGTCACTTGTACCGATACAGCTTGCCCAATTAAAGCAGCCTCTACAATATATTCGCTTTGGGTTGCACCAACTATTTCTTCATCGTCAGCAAACCATTGATAAGTGACTTCGCCAGAAACACCATCCATATCAGTAATATCAGCACTAAGCGTATTACCCACTGTGGGTGTGCCACTAATTGCTACATCACCTTGCGCATTAACACGCGCAACAGGCGCAGTGCCAACAGACGTCACTGACTCTGCAAACCCACGATCGTCTTCAAACGATGCTGTAACGGTGATCACGCTATTAAACTGTGCTTCTGTAAGCATGAGTGACGAAAGAACCTCTCCCTCAATTACTACGTCATCCGCCAACCACTCGTATACGACTGTTAAACTATCAAAACCATTTTCGTCTTCAACATTCGCGGTCAGCTCTGACCCGATAAGTGCATCACCTGTTATTGTTACGCTTGCTGGAAATGCAATGGCTGCTACGTCAGAGGTCGGATCTGAAATATGTGACTCGTTAACACCACCATCATCAGTATATTTAGCTTGAGCTTTGATAGCTAAACCAATTTGATCGTCCGTAAGTGTAAACGATGCGCTATTAGCGCCTTCTATTACTTCGTTATCTGCATACCAAAAATAAGAAACAGTTCCTGATATACCATCAGGATCTGACACGTTTGTTGTTAATGTTTGACCGCTTGTGGCTGTTCCTGACAGAGCAATAGAGCCCAGTTCGTTGTCATTGTTGTTTGCGTCAGTGTCACAACCAACTATTGCCGCTGCAATAGCGCATAGTGCAAAGTGTTTTAAATTCATGATGCCTCTATTCTCCATTTTATAGGTTAAATATTTGGCCAGCTATTGTGTGTGTTACCAAATAATCATATTAGTTGTTACCAAATTTACTTTATTTGAAAATAATTTGTTAACCAACTTGGTCATATAACCACAATAGAAATGATATTTCCAGCTTATTTACTGAACTCAATGTACCTTTTTACCTATACAAGGCACATAAGTAACCCACCAACCTATTTAAAGGATGCATAAATGTACAAAAATCAGCATTGACAAAAAATAAATTTTTACCAATTGGCTTTACAATAATGACACTAAAATACAAATGACTATTTAACTAATGAGCGTATTAATAGAATTGCAAGAACAAGAAGATAAGTAATTAGTTGAAAAGGAAAGTAACAGAGAAAAGCTTTCTCTGTTACTAAATAACCGAAGTGAAGGATATCGAATTAGCTTAGCGCTGAATTGTTAAAATAATCAACGGGTTCAATCGAACCTAAAGTAACGGGAACTCGTTGATGTAAATCGTCAGGAGTTATATCTAAAATTCGAGCGCCACGCGATGTGGCTTTGCCTCCCGCATTTTCTACGAGCATTGCAAGCGGGTTGGCTTCATATAAAAGCCTAATTTTGCCATTGTCATTACCAACGCGTTTATCCTGCGGGTATAAAAATAAGCCACCGCGACATAATATTCTGTGTACATCACCTACCATTGCCGCATTCCATCGGATTGAGCTTTTTTCAAAGCTTTCAGATGTGTAAAGCAACTTGTCAAAGTACACTTGTGTAGGCTCATCCCAGTAACGATAATTTGCCATATTTACGGCAAACTCTCGGCTTTGCGAAGGAATTTGTAGTTGTGGATTAGTGAGTAAATACCCACCATGTGTTGAGTCAAGGGTATAACAGCGTGTTGGCCCACCGGTGGTCATTACGAGCAATGATGAAGGGCCATATAATACATAGCCTGCACACACTTGGCTTACACCCGGTTGATTAAACTGCTCATCACTGTCAAAAGGTACGTCGTCTCTTGCCAAATAAATAGTAAATATTGTGCCTATTTGACCATTTACATCGATATTAGAAGAGCCATCGAGTGGATCAAAAGCAACAATAAAAGTGCCTTCAGGGTGGCCACCAACCGCATGATCTTCTTCTTCAGAGGCAACGGTTCTTACAGAGCTGTCGTCAAGAAGAATATCTTTAAGTAATTGGTTGGCAATTATGTCTAGTTTTTTTTGAACTTCACCCTGAACGTTTTCATTCATTGTGGAACCCAAAACACCTGCAAGTTCACCTTGACCAACCCTAAACGCAATCTCTTTACTTGTGGCTAAAATAGTACGGATAAGTAAAATTAGATCCGTTCTTACACCATCTTCTTTTAATACTGTATTGAGTCTTTTCATAAGCTATACCGATTTACACAATTAAGATCTTTAAAGCACTGGATGAGTCTTGTTACCATATGCTGCTCAGAGTGACGAAGCCACACGCGTGGGTCATAGTACTTTTTGTTAGGTTTATCATCACCGTTAGGGTTACCAATTTGACCTTGTAGGTAGGCCTCGTTGCTGTTGTAGTAATCTAAAACACCGTTCCAACATGCCCACTGCGTATCGGTATCAATGTTCATTTTAACTACACCATACGTTAATGACTCTGCAATTTTTTCTTCCTCTGAACCACTGCCACCGTGAAATACAAAGTTAATTGAATTACTCGGTAAGTTAAATTTTTTCGCTACATATGCTTGTGAGTCTTTTAAAATAGTAGGCGTAAGGACAACATTTCCTGGTTTATAAACACCATGCACGTTGCCAAAAGAAGCGGCAATGATAAAATTAGGACTAATAGCACTTAAGCGTTCATAAGCGTAAGCAACATCTTCTGGCTGCGTATAAAGCGCTGAGCTATCAAGGTGAGAATTATCAACACCGTCTTCTTCTCCGCCTGTACAACCAAGCTCAATTTCTAGTGTCATCCCTATTTTAGCCATGCGTGCTAAGTAGCGCTCACATATCTCTATGTTCTCTTCTAGCGGCTCTTCAGATAAATCGATCATGTGTGAGCTAAACAACGGCTTACCTGTCAATCTAAAATGCCTTTCACCCTCATCCAACAAGCCATCAATCCATGGTAATAATTTTTTGGCTGCGTGATCGGTATGAAGCATAACGGGGATCTCGTAGTGCGCCGCAACACTATGTACATACCTAGCTGCGCTCACCGCACCAAGTACTGCTCCTTGTTGTTCTGGTAATGATAGGCCTTTACCACAAAAAAACTGTGCACCACCATTTGAAAGCTGAATAATAACCGGTGACTTCATTTCTTTCGCAGCCTCAAGAGTTGCATTAATTGAGGTTGTGCTAACTACATTTACAGCTGGCAGCGCATACTGTTTAGCACGCGCATGGTTATATATTGCACTTACCTCGTCACCCACTATTACGCCAGGTAAAATAGTTTGAGATAAATCGTTCATTTTAGCGCTCCCTGCTATTTTATTGCTTGAATACATGAGTCTGTAATAGCTTGCCAGTTTTCTTGTGCAACCCATTCCTTTTTAGCAACCCATGTACCACCTACAGCAAATACGTTATTTAAAGAAAGATAATCCATTTTGTTACTTTCACTTACCCCACCCGTTGGGCAAAAGCTAACCGCTCTAAATACACTCGATACAGCCGACACAAACGGAGCCCCTCCTGCTAGCGATGCAGGGAATAATTTTTGCTCCTCAAAGCCATACTCTAGCGCCATAAGAATATCGCCGGTATTTGATACGCCGGGTAAAACAGGAACACCACATTTTGTGAGTGCAGTTAGTAATTTAGGAGATACCGCTGGGGTTACAATAAAATCAGAACCGGCTTCAATTGCTTGCTGTAAAATAGCTTCGTTAATAACGGTACCGGCGCCAACTTTTAGCTCTGGGACTTGCTCTTTAATCGCTTTTAAAGCATCAATTGAGGCGTCTGTTCTTAGCACAACTTCAACCAAAGTAAGGCCTGCTTTAGCCATAGCTTTTGCAATTTGAACACCCTGCTCTGGGGTATCAGCTTGAATTATAGGTAGCAGAGTTTGCCCTGACATAAGTTCAGAAAAGCGAGTCATAACGTTGTTCCTTTATTTTAAGTAGTTTGGCCGGGGTATGGAGGCCTTAAATTTTATTAGATACCAGCTTCAACCATTGCATGTTGAAAAACATCTTTTGGTGCAATTGCACCCGGTTGTTGAATCACAGCTCCGGCTGCTTTAGCGCCAAGTTGAACTGCTGCCGCAATTGACTTACCTGAAAGTCGAGCGCCTAAATAAACACCATTAAAGGCATCGCCCGCTGACGTTGTATCCACCACCGTCTTGACAGGTATTATTGTGTGGGTTTGAAGTGTGTTGTTTTGTTGTGTAATAACAGATTCTGGACCATTTTTAACCACAATCTCATTAATTTGATATGGCTTTAAGTACTCTATTAACGCTTCAGCGCTGTGAACATCATATAATGTTGTTAGGTCTTCAACTCCTGGTAGAGTTATATCTGCAAGGCCAAATGCTAAATGATACTGCGCTTTAGTATCCTCTACACTGTCCCATAAACGAGCTCGGTAGTTAGGATCAAATACAATTTTAACCCCAGCACTTTTTAGTTGCTCTAAAACCTTCCAGAATTGATCACGCGATGTTTCATCTATGATGGCTAAAGAGATCCCTGAGAAGAAAAACATATCACCTTGGCATAATTGGTCAACGCACTCGGCATTTAAAAACTCAACTGTTTTTTTAGCCGCAGAATCACTTCGCCAATAAATAAAGCTTCGCTCGCCGTGCTCATCTGTCTCAATGTAGTACATGCCGGGCACTTTGCTTTCGTGGCTAAATACATACTGTGTATCAAGCTGTTCACTTTCAAAGCGTTCGCGCATTTTTTTACTTAGGTTGTCTTGCCCTAAAGCCGTAATTACAGATGTGCTTACTTCAGGAAAACAACGTTTCAAATATACAGCTGAATTATATACATCGCCTGCAAAAGATTGATGTAACGTAGCAGCGCTCATAGCCCTGAGTTCTACCATGCATTCACCCATAAAATAAATAGTATTCATTTTTGAAAGTATCCTTTGTAACTAACTGCTATGCACAAGCACTACCGTGTTGGCATAGCAGTTAAAGCAGATTAATCAGGCTTTTTAAGAGGTTCAATTTTAGGGATTAAAATCCACACTGCAGCCATTGCTATAATGGCAAGTGATGCACCAATTATGAATGCCGGAGCATAATTACCATCAGCGGTTAATATTGGTACAAGTGATGTAAGACCTACCGCACCTAGTTTTGCAGCCATGCCAGAAAAACCAGATAAAGTACCTACCGCTTTTTTGCCCAGTAAGTCACTTGGTAAAGTTTGAACATTACCAATAGCAGTTTGAAAGCCAAACAAAATAACGGCCATGATCAGAACAGCTGTTGTTGGTCCACCTGGGTTAGCCATAGCCAGTAATGCAGGAAGCATAATTAAACAACCAAGTGTAATAGTGAGCTTGCGTGTTTTGTCCGTATTCCAACCTGATTTAAGTCTATTTTGAGCAAGTAGACCACCAAACCATGCACCAAACATTGCGCCTACATAAGGAACCCAGCCATATATACCAATAGATTTAACGTCCATGGCATACACTTCGTTTAGATAAATAGGGATCCAGAAAACGAATAACCACCAGATTGGGTCAATCGCCGCAGAAGCTATAATTACACCCCAGCTTTGTTTACGTGAAAGCAACTCGCCAGTAGAAGGGTTATATTCTTCTTCATCTTCGCCTGTTACATCGCCGTTGTCATCAACACGTCTTTGACCTGTTAAAATGTACTCGCGCTCTTCTTCGCTTATCCAAGGGTGAGAACCTGGTGGCGCTTTTACTAAAATTAACCATGGAACTAACCATAGAAAACCCAAGGTACCTACAAAAACAAACACCATTTGCCAGCTAAAATACACTGTTAAGTAAGCGATTAGAGGAATAGCGATAATGCCACCAATTGCAGCACCAGAGTTAAAAATACCCTGTGCGAGTGCGCGTTCTTTAGTTGGGAACCACTCAGCGTTTCCCTTGGCAGCACCTGGCCAGTTACCGGCTTCAGCTACCCCTAAAATGGCACGAAAAATACTCAGGCTTAAAACACCTTGTGCAAATGCATGCGCAATGGTTGCCAATGACCACACACCAATTGATAAAACAAAACCAAAACGGGTGCCCACCCAGTCAAATATTTTACCAAAAATAGCTTGGCCAAATGCGTAGGCAAACACAAACACGATGGAAATATTTGCGTATATTTGTTTACGTTCTAATGCTGATTCATCAGGAAACATTTCTTCTACAATATCCGGCCAAAGCACACTAAGTGCTTGGCGGTCGATATAATTAATGATGGTTGCTAACGCGATTAACGCAATAACCCACCAGCGTAAGCCTTTAAGTTGCATAATTATTCCTCAAGAAAGTCTTCACGAGCTGGACTAAAAGTATCGATTAAAATACCACCTGTTGGGCATGTAGCACCATGATCTGCAAACGGGGGAATAAAACAGCTATCACCGGGTCTTAAAATTTCAGTGACGCCGTCAATGTTAAAGTGAAATTCACCTTCAACTACATAGGTTACTTGTGAGTGTCTATGAGCATGGTTATAACCAATTGCGCCTTTTTCAAACCAAATTTTAACGGCCATAAGCTCTTCATTAAAACCTAACATTTGACGCTTTAAACCATTGCCTAAATCTTCAATTTCAGTTTTGTCACCAAATGAAAAATGTGCACTTTGCTTTTGCATCCTAATTACTCCTAATTATTCTTCAACGCATAAACGCCAAGTCGGTCGTTTAAGGTGAATGACTTATTTTTAAATGTGAATGTGTTGCTTGCTTTGCTGTGCGCTTTATTAATAGCGACTAAATAGGCTTTGTTCTTAATGATTAAATGCACGAGCAATAAATTACCCTGCTCGATATAGTTGGCAGCTGACACACGGCTAACAGCCTCTAGGGTATATTCTTTACTAGGGTTATATTCACCGTGAGGCTCTAAAATAGATACAAACGTATGCTGTTTTTGATCTTCTACGCGACGAATAAAGCCATTTTCATTACGTAAATTAAAGTGTGGATCGTTTGCACCAATTTGAGTAAACAAGAATTCTTCATCGCCCGAAACTAAGCTTGTTTGCGTATAAAAGCGTCCGTTATCATTAAGCCATGTCACCTTAGCAAGGCCAGTTTGAGGTGTTGCTTGTGCTTTAAGCCATAAATGCTGGTAACCATTATTACTGCCTAATTCAGATAGCTGTGATGCATTCGCTTTTAAGTCAAAACTTGTGTCAATGAGCTGCCCTTTGTAGTGAAGGGGTAAATCAAATTGATGTTTAGTCTTAGCATTGGCATTAAAAATATCTAATGTAATAGTGCTATCAAGCTCTGGTAAGTTTATTAAAGCAAGGGTTCGCTCTAGCTCTACGTTTTTGTAAGCCGAGCTAATTGAACCGTTTGCAACAGTACCAAACTCATTGGTAGTGAAGTAATTTAGTGTTGGGTGATTGTTGTTCCCCACTTTTACATTAGCATTGAAATGAGATGTTTCATCTACCACAACTGTATTGTGTGCAACGGTATGCTTGGCGTAGGTTTCATTTTCTGGAAGATAACGACCACCAAACTTAGCTTCAACGTTTAAAAAACGAGCCGCACCGTAGTCAGATACAATTTCGTTACCTCGATCATAAAACTGCCAAGTCAATTTATCAAAATGGCCATGGCCCAAACCTTGTGCCGCAGGTTTAAATAAAACAGCTTGATCACCACCTACTTGCGTTCTCATAACCACAAGCGCGCCTTGCTTACCATCATTACCATCACCAAACGCTACAGATCTAAACTCGTAAGGTGTTTGCATTCTATTGTCTAGCGCTTGAGCTACTTTTAAACCATCGCCAGATAAAATTGTTTGGTTTTGTTTTTTCGCAATATCTAAATAACCGGTGTCGTTTGTTAGCCCATAAGCTGCTGTAACGCCATGAACCAGCTCAATAGTGTCGATACCTTTACTTTTTATAGCGTCATTAATTGGGAAGAATAAACCGTTGTAGCTAAGTTGAATAGTGGTATCAATCGCTTTGAGTAGCACACCATCGCGGTATTCAAAAATATTACGTTGCGGCTCGTTATTCTCTATTGCTTTAGCAAACGTAACAAATGGCAATAATGCAAAACGCTGATAATACGGCCCTTCGTTGTAGTAGCCTTGTGGTGAAAACAGCATTTCTAATTGCTTAATAAAGCCACCTTTACCCGACTTGTCTAGGTCATATAGCGATTTTTCCACCCACTCAGGCTCGTCTAATACATAACCTGCCATACCTACACCAGCCGTGGCCCATGTACCATGATTGTGTACTTTATTAAACGTTGACGGTTGACCCTCTGATGTAAACAATGAAACAGGGCGTATTAAATCATCCTCTATTACTTTTACCTGTGCGGCGCTTAATGAATCATAAATAAGGTCGTAAGCTTGTATGGTATAAACAAGCCACATAGCTTCATTCAGGCTTTGCCTAAATAGCTTGCCAGGGTTTTGTGATTTAACTTTACGCTTTGGATGAACGTCAAGTGTTGGGTAAAGTGCTGCGTATTCAAGCAACATATCGCGAACATAAGCAGCATATTTATCATCTTCGCTTAATTGATAAATAATCCCCGCGTTGTACATTACCTGATAGTTCTTTTTATGGCGTTCGTGGGTGTAGCCGCCCCCACCATCTTTTGGCACTGGCACTGTGATAGGCTGCTTTATTTGCTCATCTACTTGCGCTTTTAAATCGTTATACGCCGTTGCAAACTGCCCCTCACCCTTTATTGCTTGGCGCATGAGCTTTACATCGTCAATGGTGATTACAAGATTTGGATGCGACCCAGCACAGGCTACTGATGACAGTAACAATGAAAATAAACCTAAAAAAGCGGCTTTTATGTGTGTTGTTCGTTTAAAAAAAATCATCAGTTTACTGCCCCTCATTTATCACGTTGTTATTTTCAAGAATTGCGGTATGCGGACCTTCAACTCTTAGTTCTTTTACACTTGGGGCGGGTGTTTCTTTAAATGTATTTTTTAATACTTTTGTGATTGGCTCGCCAACAGTATGCTCAACGACTATGGGTGCAGAGTTAGTGAACTCGTTATTTTCAATATTAGTAACCTGCACACCATGAACATGAATACTGGCTTTTTCTTTATTGCGTTTACCAAGGCCAACATTGTTAAGCGTATTATTTTTCATCTCAAAATGAGGGCCAAATGTACTTTCGTCAGACCCGCCTCGGTAGAGTTTTACTAAACTGCCTTTTACATTTTTAAAGCTATTGCCGGTAACCGTCACGTACTCTGCGTTGTAAACACCTAAGTCTTCGATTTCTGTATTTAGGCGTAATACATCGCCCGTAATTTCATTAAATGTATTATTATTTAATACAATGGTATCGGCCATAGCCCCTTTACCAGTGACGAAAAAATGAAATGAATGATTAATATCTAATGCATTGATTGCTGTATTTGTCATTTCAAGGCGGTAATTTTCTATCATTCCCCACTTTTGTGTACGAACCACACTGTTACCAATGGCGTCAGGCGCGTTCTCACCTGAAATTGATAAACCATGGATTTTTAAGCTGCCGCCATCATGAATTTCAAATAAGGTAGAACGTTGAAAGGTAAGCTTCGATTGGCCTTCTTTCTTTGCCTTTATGGTGAGTGTTTTGTTTATTTTTACTAATTTAGAAATATCGTATTGACCAGGTGCCAATACCAATACATCACCTGTATTAGCATTTTCAATAGCATTTAATAAAGCATCTGCACCCGCTTTAACATTGATTGTTTTGCCCGAATCAAATGCTGTTAATGCAGGTGTTTTAGGATACCAACTAACACCTACCTCTTCTTTTTGTAATACTTTTAAGTCGCGTTTTACGCCTACAGTTAACTTTTCAGATACTGGATAAAATAATCCATTTTTAGCTTTTTTTAGCTTTATATCTTGCTTTTCTACACCATAAGCTAGCTCATCTAACGCATTGGTATTGGCAGCATTATTACTAAGGACTAAACCAGTCACGTCGTCAAATGTTGTAAACGGCTGATTACCACTTTGATTTACAATCAAATTGTTGCTCATTGTACTGTTTATTGGGACTGCACTGCGTTCAGCATCACTTCCTGCTGCAAGCTGTATGTGACGTACATTTACGAATGTATTATTTTCGATTGTGGCGTTTTCTACCTGATGGTAGCGATTAATTGACGAATTAGGTACGCCATTCATTACAGTGAAACCACTCCCGAAGCGGTAGCCAGTTAACCCTTCTAGGTAGTTATTTTTAATAATTTGGTCTTTGTTGATTACGCGAATACCGCCAGTATGATCAACACCATTACCAATAAATACGTTTTCTTCTATTAGATTTCCATTCCCGTGGCGTAGCGTTAATGTGCCTCGAGCTTCATAAAACACATTATTTTTAAGGGTATTTTTACCTGACTTAACAGATATTATTTCAACTTCACCATTAGTGCGCTCAAAGTAGTTGTTTTCAACCAAGGTATACGAGTCAGTTAAAGAATAATGACTTGTACCTATTCGTAGTGTTTCGCCACCATTGGATCCAAATGTAGGACGGTAGCCAAAATAATTATTATCAATTTTGTGATGATTTTGTTGGCTTTGAGGAGTATTTAATCGAACAGCGACTGTCACACCTTTATTTCTTTTTCCCACTAGGTGACTGTGGTCAAATCTATTGTGTTGGCCGTATAGCGCTACCCAATAATCTGACTCTCGCTTATCTGGATTATTGTAATTGTCGATCACAACGTTGGTAACACGTGAGTGGTAAGCTAACTCTTTTTTATCACGACGAAACTCAATTACTGCAGAACTGGGTGTATAGCCACCTTTAAAAACTAAACCCGACACTTCAAGGTATTGACCCGCTAGACGAAGATTAGATTGGCCTGATAAAATAACGCTGCCGTGTGTTTCAGCAGTTAACGTAATAGGTGCATTTTTTGTACCCTGGCCCTGTAATAAAATTTCAAAATCAGACCAAGTTCCATTTTTAAGAATAACTTTATCGCCTGCAAGTAGGTTCGCTGCAATATCGTTGAAAGCCTGTTGGTCCTCTACAAAATAATCTTTGGCCGCTATTTGTGTTGATAGGCAACCGATGAGAACTAGACTAAGCTTTATTGTATTAATCAAACGCATAGTTAACTCTTTTTCATTGTGACTAAGTAAATGCGCTATCAGGGTTAAATAGACTGACAATACATAAAGACTTAAGTCAATTGGTGTCATGTGTGTTGAAGCGCTTTAAGTCATAAACTTAAAGCGCTTTATAGCTAGAAAAGAATTACTTTTCTAATTTTTTGAAGTAATCAAATATCTCTGGCACATTGCCTTGACCCATACCTGCGTCAAATGCTGCTTGTAAGTTAGCAGACGAACCTTCAGCAATTTTTGATTGAGTGCCTAAATCTTCAACCATTTGTAAGAAATAGCCTAAGTCTTTATTTGCATTGGCGATAGAAAAACCCAGGTCGCTTACATTATCAACCGCGTAGTTTTTACAAAAATGCATAAACGGAGAATTTGACGGGCCAGTAGACATTATGTCGAACAATTGCTGACGGTCTACACCAGCAAGCTCTGCAACAGCAAACGCTTGTGACATAGCACATACAGTCGTCATTCCCATAAAGTTATTGATTAACTTAGTTGTGTGGCCAGCGCCTAAATCACCTAAGTGAAAAACGTTCTCGCCTTGGTCTTCCAATACTGGTTTCACTTTATTAAAGGTAGCCATATCGCCAGACGCCATAATATTTAATAAACCATCTTTGGCATGTGCAGGTGTACGACCTAATGGCGCGTCAATCATACCAGCACCCTTAGCAGCTAAGTCGGCACCAATTTTTTTAGTTGAAGATGGTATCGATGTACCAAAGTCCACAAGCACTGCGCCTTCTTTGATCCCAGCTAAAATACCATCATCTGCGTAAACAATTTTTTCAACTACAGCTGAAGTTGTTAGACAAAGCATTACAATATCTGCACCTGAAGCAAGCTCTTTCGCCGTGCTTGCTGTTTTTGCGCCTCGAGCAACACATGCAGCAACTGCATCTTTGCTTAAATCCATAACAATCAGCTCATAGCCTTTGTTTTGTAAATTTTCGGCCATATTGCCGCCCATAAGGCCTAGACCGATGAAACCGATTACAGGTTTTGACATGAAAAACTCCTAGATATGATGGCGCAAACTTTTATGATAATGAGTAATGATTTACCCCATAAAATAGGTACGCTCTGTCTTTTATTTAATTCAGTAGAGCCACTTTATTAAGTTAAATAAATAAGTTTTTCGTGCTTAGTGTAAGTAAAAATGTTGAGCCAAATTTTTATTGGTTTTTGCATTTTTAGTTCTTATTTAAGTTCAAAAATTTAGTGTAACTCTGATTAATTGCTAACCCATTTAGTAACAACGTTAACGAGGTTACAAATTGGTATGCAAAAACATTATTACCAAATGCATTTATTGTCAACCAATAAGTTACTTTTTGTAAATTAGCTAGTTACAACCAAATGCTAATAGAAATAAAAATACCCAACAATTACAACTAGATAAAAACCACAGCCTAACTCTTCGTGTAAAAGCATTGTTAAATAATATTAAAATAAACTTTCAGTGACAGGTTGACCAATAAGCGTAAAAATTGGCTGACCAGTCGCATTTTTATTTAAAATTGGTAATTAATTTAAGTTGTTAACTCACATATAAATAATAAATGTTTTATTTATTCATACTTAAATTCTAAATGGACGTTTTATTGGTTGTAATAAACATGTGCTGCCCTCATATAATCTCAAACTAACAAAGCAATTTGCCTTTTCTAAAAAACGTGTTTCAAAACGTCTGAATGAAAGGCCGACGACATTCAAATAAAGTTTAGGGTTACTTAAATGCGCTTATTACACACTATGCTTCGCGTTACAGATTTAGAAAAATCCATTGCGTTTTACACGCATGTTCTTGGTATGAAAGAGCTACGTCGCTCTGAAAATGAAGAGTACCGATACACATTGGCCTTTATTGGCTATGGCGACGAAAAAGATACAACCGTCCTTGAGCTAACATACAACTGGGATCAAAGTAGTTACAGCTTAGGAGACGCCTACGGGCACATCGCCATTGAATTTGAAGACATATATAAAGCGTGCGATGACATAAAAGCGGCAGGTGGAAATATAAGTCGAGAACCCGGCCCAGTTAAAGGTGGGACAACCCAAATTGCATTCGTTAAAGACCCTGATGGGTATGCAATTGAGCTTATTCAGAAAAAATCGTAAATAATAATGCGTGGTATTTTACCCATAAAAAAAGGTGCCTTTGGCACCTTTATCGTAGTTGACTATCTTTACTACCACGGCGATTAAACGCCTTAGAATTGCTTGGTAGTCCTTCTAATTCTGCTTGGCATGAAATACAGTAACGCACACCCGGTAATGCCAACCTTCTTGCTTGTGGTATTTTCTCGTCACACTCATCGCAAATCTCAGCACTCGCTCCTGAAATTAGGTTACTTCTTGCGTATTGCACTGCATCATTAACACTTGCATCTATTTGCTCTTGAATCGCGCCATCTCGCGCCCATCCACTTGCCATAAATCCTCCTCTTTTTCTGGAAGTTTTATATAGGTTAACAAGTAAAATATTTATAAGCCCTGAATAGAGAAGAGATAAAATTAAAGCAGCTAAAAAGCTGCTTTATCATACCGATTATTCAATTAAATATTAAAGACTATAATCAACAACCTTCATACCTAATTTCTCAAGCTCTGGACGCAATGTCTTTGCATCTCCAACCACTAGGTAAATCATATCTTTAGCATTTAAGTGCTTTTTAGCTAAAGCATTAATTTCTTCTTTACTAATAGTGCTAACAATCTTATTTCTTTCTTTTACAAAGTTAGGTTCTAAATCAAACTCTAAAATTTGTGCCAAAAAGCCAAGTTTTGCATTAGGGGTTTCGTATTTAAGCGCATCTTTTTGGTTAATTGCCTTACGCATAAACATCAGCTCTTCGTCTGTTACACCGTTTTGAGCGTAGTTATTAAGCTCATTAGTAAACTCTGTAATAGACGCAGCAGTCGAATCAGCTCTTACTGCTGCAGAGGCTGTAAAACCACCTGATGTTTTATCACCCCAAAAACGTGAACGAGCACCATATGTATAGCCTTTATCCTCTCGTAAATTTAGATTGATACGGCTGTTAAAAGTACCACCAAGCGCAAAGTTCATTAAATTAGCTTTAAAAAATTCACCTGTAATATCTTCAACCATATCGCGTTTACCGATACGAATTTGTGATTGCGGCGCACCAGGTTTATCCACAAGATAAATTACGTTTGTTTGAACGTTAGGCTCGGTAAAGTCTAAATCAAAACTTTGGCCTTTCCCTTGCCAGTTAGCAAGTGCTGATTTAACTTTTGGTTCGACAGCAGCTTCACTTAAATCTGACACTATAATGACTTGAGCACCTTGTGGTTTAAAGTTGGCTTTATAAAAAGTTTCAACGTCATCTAATGTAATAGCCTCAATACTATTAAGCGTTCCAGAACTTGGAAGTGCAGCTATATTGTCGCCATATAGTAATTTGCTATATGTATTAGATGCTAAATACCCAGCATCCTTCATTGAATGTTGAATATTTTGAATGATTTGCTTTTTATTACGCTCAAAATCATCGGCATTAAATGCTGGTCTAAATAACTTTTCTTCAACAAGCTTTAATGTTGCGTCTAGGTTTTTAGTCAAGGTAGAAACATATACATTTGTGTGTGTTTTATCAGCGTATATGCTTACTTGGCTACCCAGTTTTTCAAGCGCGTTACTCATTTCCTCTGTAGTATAGTTTTGCGTTGACTCGCTCATTAACGATGCAGTCATCGACGATAAACCCACTTTACTGGTCTGCTCGTTATAAAAGCCACCCGGTATTTTAATGAATACAGCTGTAGTGGGTGTTTCACTGCTTTGAGTGCCCAATATTTTAATACCGTTGTCGGTCTTAGTTTGCCAAAGCTCAGGTACGTCTACAGCAGGGTTTGCACCCGCTACAGGCTGAACACTTCGATCAAATGTATCAACAGCTCTTCGGGCGACTAAATCATCAGCAGAGGTTGTCGAGGGGCCTCCAAAATCATGCTTTTTAGGAGTAAAATTATCTGGAGCGGCTATAAGTTGAGTTTGTCCCTCTGGAACTACACTCATAATAACTGAAGATTTACCTTTAATGTATTGATTAAATACACGCATAACATCTGCTTTTGTCACACTGTTATAGCGTGCAATTTCAGCTTTCGTTGAGTTTGGATTGCCCGTAAATGTTTCTGATGCAGCAAGTTGAGATACCTTTCCGGATACGCTTTGTAAGCCAAATATTGCACCCGATTCTATTTTTGCTTTTACTTTATCTAAATCGTCTTGTGTAACACCGCGCTTTTCAAATTCAGTAAATGAATCACGTACAATTTTTTCCATATCAGCTAACGTTTTACCTGATGTGGGGTTTGGTAAAGCATAAATACTAATTGAGCAAGATAACTCTTGGCATGGGTGATTGGCACTAGCTTGAACTGCAAGTTGAGTTTTTACTAGGTTTTTATAAAGTAATGAGTTATTGCCACCACCTAAAATTTCGGCAAGTATATCTAGTGGTGCTTCATCCTCAGAGCGAGCATAAGTCGTTGGAAAACTCATTGCCAGTAAAGGTAAATGAACTTTATCTTCCATCGATATATATCTATCAGCATTTAGTGTTACCGCTTTTTTTTCAACTTTAGGTATTTCAGGGCCTTTTGGGATTGGCGCAAAGTATTTAGTAACTAATGGCAATATTTCATTAGCGTTGATGTCTCCACCAATGGTAAGCGTTGCGTTATTAGGACCATACCATTTCAAAAAGAATGCTTTTAGGTCATTAACATTAACACGATTTAGATCGTCCATAAATCCAATAACAGGCCACGAATACGGATGTCCATCGGGATACATTGCTTGTGCCATGCGCTCACCTAAACGACCATAAGGACGATTATCGACTCGTTGACCTCGTTCATTTTTTACAGTTTCGCGTTGTACTTCAAATTTTTCTTGAGTCACAGCATCTAATAAAAAGCCCATTCTGTCAGACTCTAACCACAACATCTTTTCTAACTGATTTACAGGGACTGTTTCAAAATAATTTGTTCTATCTGAATTAGTAGTTCCATTTAAAGTACCACCTGCCTCTGAGATTATTTTAAAATGCTCTTCGTCAGCAACATTTTCAGATCCTTGAAACATCATATGCTCAAAAAAATGAGCAAAACCTGACTTACCAAGTTCTTCGCGAGCAGATCCAACATGGTAGGTAACATCAACGTGCACTAGTGGATCTGAATGATCTTCATGCACGATAACTGTTAGACCATTATCAAGTTTATATTTTTTATAAGGTATATTGATATCGTTAGGATTAGCTTGAACAGATTCTATGAGTGTAACGCCTGGAATTGATACTTCTGCTACTGTATTTTTATCAATTGCTTGGGTTGAGCTATTACAAGCAGCTAACCCTGATGCTAATAATACTGCAAGTGCTATTTTTGAGAGTTTCATTTTTTAGTCCATTTTTAATTAACTCAATGAGTTTAAGGACTAAGTAGAGTTACAACAAGTTGTATTGAAGTGAAATTACTATGGTTTTGTAACTAAGTGTAAACACTTAATCTTTAAGAGAAAATGATAACTAATTTTAGAAGAAAATCTGTGGATATCTTAACAACACTTCACTTCCCTATTGAATAAGTAAGTGGCGTCCCCAAGGGGATTCGAACCCCTGTTACCGCCGTGAAAGGGCGGTGTCCTAGGCCTCTAGACGATGGGGACACATAAATGTGTCACTAGGACAACTGAATGGTTTGACTCGTTTCAGGCGAGCTTTCTTAATAACACTACACTAACTATTAAAATAGTAAGTGGCGTCCCCAAGGGGATTCGAACCCCTGTTACCGCCGTGAAAGGGCGGTGTCCTAGGCCTCTAGACGATGGGGACACATAAATGTGTCACTAGGACAACTGAATGGTTTGACTCGTTTCAGGCGAGCTTTCTTAATAACACTACACTAACTATTAAAATAGTAAGTGGCGTCCCCAAGGGGATTCGAACCCCTGTTACCGCCGTGAAAGGGCGGTGTCCTAGGCCTCTAGACGATGGGGACACATAAATGTGTCACTAGGACAACTGAATGGTTTGACTCGTTTCAGGCGAGCTTTCTTAATAACACTACACTAACTATTAAAATAGTAAGTGGCGTCCCCAAGGGGATTCGAACCCCTGTTACCGCCGTGAAAGGGCGGTGTCCTAGGCCTCTAGACGATGGGGACACATAAATGTGTCACTAGGACAACTGAATGGTTTGACTCGTTTCAGGCGAGCTTTCTTAATAACACTACACTAACTATTAAAATAGTAAGTGGCGTCCCCAAGGGGATTCGAACCCCTGTTACCGCCGTGAAAGGGCGGTGTCCTAGGCCTCTAGACGATGGGGACACATAAATGTGTCACTAGGACAACTGAATGGTTTGACTCGTTTCAGGCGAGCTTTCTTAATAACACTACACTAACTGTTAAAATAGTAAGTGGCGTCCCCAAGGGGATTCGAACCCCTGTTACCGCCGTGAAAGGGCGGTGTCCTAGGCCTCTAGACGATGGGGACACATAAATGTGTCACTAGGACATTTGATGAGTTTGACTCACATCATGAGTTGCTAAGGTAATGCATATAATACAAGTAAAGACTCGAGCTTTAATTGTTACGCTATTCTCTTGGTAAAACCACCTCTAGCTTAAAACTAGATGGCGTCCCCAAGGGGATTCGAACCCCTGTTACCGCCGTGAAAGGGCGGTGTCCTAGGCCTCTAGACGATGGGGACGCAGAAAACTGCTACCCTAGGACAAACACTAATAATTGGTGGAGCTATGCGGGATCGAACCGCAGACCTCTTCACTGCCAGCGAAGCGCTCTCCCAGCTGAGCTATAGCCCCAACTTAATCAACACTCGCCGTAATAACTACGTCGTGTATTGCTTAGTGCGGGGCGCATTCTATGCACCACCCCAAATAAAGTCAACAGTTTTTTATCCAGCTTTATTTAAATGGTTTAATTTTCAACAAACTGGCTATCAAGCATGCTAAAAAACACAATTTGATTAAAATCATTGCCCTAATGCGACTCCCCTACACTTTTATTTTATGTAGCGTTGCTAGTCAGTGAATTGTAGTTCACTACCCTACCCTCAAAAGGTATACATTTATATGCAATTTAAACATTGCAAATATAATTTATAAATTACCGACCTAACATCCCACTTTCATATCAACAGGCCAGTTGGGTAAATGTAGTAAAACACACATGCTTTTTATAGTTGCACTTTAAAATACTTTTTCTATTTTATTTGTTATGACTTTTTAGAGAGGTAACAAAATATATATTCTTATTAAAGAAGGTTTAAATGTTCAACAATGAAAAGTAATCGCTTGTATATTCCCCCAAAAAAATAAATTAACCACTAATGTGAGTTATAAACACCACAAATACACCACACAATTACGTTACTGAACATGTTTTGCCTATAAAATAGACGCCCGCCATATCTTGTTGTTTATAAAACCTTCATTCAGTACATTTTTGTCATTCAAGTGTTGACACATTTTCAACTCTATCTATAATAGCGCCCCACAACAACGCAGCAATGTGATGTTGTTTAGATGCGGGTGATTAGCTCAGTTGGGAGAGCATCGCCCTTACAAGGCGAGGGTCACTGGTTCAAGTCCAGTATCACCCACCACTTTTAAAAGTGTTCGCATCTAAATTCTATACGGACGCTAAGTTCATATAGAAAAAGAGAACATCACTGCTACTTACATGTAACAGAGAAGTTCACTGGTTAAAGTCCAGTACTATTTATTTTAATAGTCGTGTTTTAATTTATATGTGGGTGATTAGCTCAGTTGGGAGAGCATCGCCCTTACAAGGCGAGGGTCACTGGTTCAAGTCCAGTATCACCCACCACATATAAAACCTATTATAAAAATAGTAGTTTAAATTGTAATATGGGTCGTTAGCTCAGTTGGGAGAGCATCGCCCTTACAAGGCGAGGGTCACTGGTTCAAGTCCAGTACGACCCACCATTCTCAGAATGGTGCATATTACAAAAATCTAAATGGGTCATTACTCAGTTTAGAAAAAAGAGAGCATTACCGCTACTTCCAAGTAACGGCGAGGTTCACTGGTTAAAGTCCAGTACTATTTATTTTAATAGTAGCGTTTTAATTTATATGTGGGTGATTAGCTCAGTTGGGAGAGCATCGCCCTTACAAGGCGAGGGTCACTGGTTCAAGTCCAGTATCACCCACCATATATAAATCTATTATATTGAAAGTCGCGTTTTAAAATTTAATATGGGTCGTTAGCTCAGTTGGGAGAGCATCGCCCTTACAAGGCGAGGGTCACTGGTTCAAGTCCAGTACGACCCACCATTCTTAGAATGGTGCATATTAAATATATAATTTGGGTGATTAGCTCAGTTGGGAGAGCATCGCCCTTACAAGGCGAGGGTCACTGGTTCAAGTCCAGTATCACCCACCAAATTATACTAAGCGATTAATTGATAATTTTAAAAAAGTAATACCTATTATATGTGGGTGATTAGCTCAGTTGGGAGAGCATCGCCCTTACAAGGCGAGGGTCACTGGTTCAAGTCCAGTATCACCCACCACATATAAACACTTCCTCGATATCTATTTTTAATTCCTTTCCTATTTTTATTAAATTCCTATTTGAATATTTAGATTTTTTATAAAAAAGAGCATCGCCTTTCTTTACAAATAATGGCGAAGATCACTGGCTCAAGTCCAGTATCACCCACCACATATAAACACTTCCTCGATATCTATTTTTAATTCCTTTCCTATTTTTATTAAATTCCTATTTGAATATTTAGATTTTTTATAAAAAAGAGCATCGCCTTTCTTTACAAATAATGGCGAAGATCACTGGCTCAAGTCCAGTATCACCCACCACATATAAATACTTCCTCGATATCTATTTTTAATTCCTTTCCTATTTTTATTAAATTCCTATTTGAATATTTAGATTTATTATAAAAAAGAGCATCGCCTTTCTTTAAAAATAATGGCGAAGAACACTGCTTCAAGTCCAGTATCACCCACCACATATAACTACCTCTGCTGTATCTATTTTTAATTCATTTCCTATTTTTATTAAATTCCTATTTGAATATTTAGATTTATTATAAAAAAGAGCATCGCCTTTCTTTACTAGTAATGACAGATTAACCACGCCCTATTATTTAGTACCTATTTAAATACGTACATAACCCGTTATTACAGTACTGGATAAAAATGACACTTTACGACCATATAAACGTATTAGTTAAACCTAATTACCTAATAAATACAGCTAGCATTTAAATTCTCTTGTAAGCAGCTAAACTGTTGATTATAGTCTGTGTTAAAAGTGATAACGCTTAAGCCAATGCCAACTAAGATATTTTCAAAAGCCAAAATACTAATAGTCGAAGAGCAACCGCTTGCTCAAAGCTATATGAAACAATCGTTAGAAAGACTCGGCTTTCGGCAGTTGAGTTTTGCCGATCATGCAAATTCAGCCAAAGAACAATGTTTAAGTGAATCGTTTGATTTAATTGTTTGTTCGTTTAATTTAAATAAACACCAAGACGGTTACCAATTGTACGAAGAGCTAAGAGTAAAAAAGCTTATAAAAAACTCTACAGGCTTTATCTTTATTTCAGCTGAAACAAGTGGCTCATTAGTACACAGTGTACTTGAGCTTCAACCGGATGATTTTTTAGTTAAACCTTTTACAGGGCAAGAACTCAAGACCCGAATTGAACGTATTTTAAAGCGTAAACACGATCTTCAAACCGTATACACGCTTATTGATGATGGCAATGATTCAAAAGCAGTAAAATATATTGATGCGGCACTTGAAAGAAAAGACAATAATTACAGCCCTATCTTACTTCGCCTGAAAGGTGACGCTCTTCTTCGG
Organism: Pseudoalteromonas sp. APM04; assembly: GCF_022809815.1. Lineage (NCBI taxonomy): Bacteria > Pseudomonadati > Pseudomonadota > Gammaproteobacteria > Alteromonadales > Pseudoalteromonadaceae > Pseudoalteromonas > Pseudoalteromonas sp. APM04. Next base: position 1,151,470 of record NZ_CP094441.1, on the reverse strand, counting down.
TTAAAGCGGGCTCAAGAGGCCAAAGATTTTTTTAAATCCGTGCTCGACATTCAAAAGTTTGCCTGGGCAAAGGTGGGGCTAGTTGAAGCGCTTATAGCTAACAACGAGCACATTTTGGCGCAGCGCATGTTAAAAACCATGCTAGAACGTCAAGAAACCCGGCTTGTTGCATTAGACTTACTAGGTCGGTTAGAAATAAAACTCAATCAATTTGAATTGGCACAAGATTTTTTGAGTAAAGCTGCCACAATTGCACCACGTAATATATCGCGTCAAAAATCGTTAAGTACAGTCTCGTTAATTAATCACGACTACGAAAAAAACTACCTCACACAAAAAGATATAGCAAACTTTGCTAAGCACTCTATTTACGATCATCCCGACATTTACCTAAATGCGGCTCGAGCAGGAATCGATTTTGCGTTAACAACGGATCAAACCGATCAAGTGCAGCGAATCTCAAGGCAGACAAATAAGTATATAAACGATTTAAAAACCCAATTTCCTAACAGTACGAATCAATCGCAAATTGATGTGCTTAATGCGCGGCTTCATTATTTAAAAGATGAGCATCAAAAAGCTAAAAAGCTCATCGAACAATTAGAAGATGACGACTCTATAATACGCTCAGTAGATGGCGCACTTGATAAAGCAAAAGCCTTTCATGAGCTAGGGTTTCATCAAAAGGCGCAAATGTTATTTTCGCAAATAATTAATCATTGTGAAAGACACCCAAATACCAGCGAACCCACCTACTTACGTTATATACAGCAACAACAAAGCGAACGACGTGACATTAAAATGGGGCCGAAAGAACTTAATAATCATGCGGTAACCCAATTTAACAAAGGGCAATTAAACACAGCACTTGAAGCATTTACGCATGCGTTTAGAGTTATGCCACGCAATCAAAGCATTGCACTTAATTTATTACAATGCTTGTTTGACTCGACCAAGCAAAGTGGCAGCTCATTGAATATAGGACTTGCTAAAAAATGCTACGCCTTATTGGACAAATCTGACCTGCCAGCAGATCAAGCGCAGCGCTTAGATAAAATAATGGATCAAGCAAAAAAGATGAAGCTAAACCTCAAAGACTAAAGCTTTTTCATTGCTGCGCCATTAACGCAGTATCGAAGGCCCGTTGGTAGTGGGCCATCTGGAAATATATGCCCTAAATGCGCATCACACACGTTGCATACAACCTCTACACGCTCCATGCCATGGCTGACGTCGCGTACGTAGCCTATTGCTTCTATCGTTGCTGGCTGAGTAAATGAAGGCCAGCCTGTTCCGCTTTCAAATTTTTCGTCAGCATCAAACAATAAATTATCACAACAAACACACACATATTTACCGGACTCTAGTAATGTACAACTGCCAGACATACCAGGACGCTCTGTCCCCTTCATACGAGTTACGTAGTATTCGTTTTCTGATAATTGTTCACGCCATTGTTCATCGGTTTTAATGACTTTTTTACTGGGTGCAGGGTTGCCATTATTGGCAAAGTTAATCACATCTTTCCATTTCAACATAGTAACCTCATGAAAACCTGTATTACGAATAGGGTGTATAATCTGGCCTCTAGATAATTAATTTATATAAAACAAAGATCAGGTTATATGGCTAAATCTTTTTATTGTTACGTGGATGAATGACGCCGCGATCAAGCTTGTTCAAAGGTAATAGTTTGCTTTTCTGCAGTAGTAAAAATACGCTGCATAAACGCCTCTAATTCCGCTTTTTTAACGGGTAAGCTAACACTTAGTTGCCGGTCATTATTGCTACAAATAATTAGCTCGTCATCTTTACTCACTACGCGCTCAATACTTTGTATAACCAACCAATTTGGACCATGTTTTTTATCAAAAAAGCCCATTAGGCTAAACACTAGTAAGTGCTGCGCATCGCGTTGAACAAAGTGCTCTAAACGGTTTCGCGCTTTAAATAGTGGTGTAAGCCTATACATGCTTGAACAAAATACAAACACCCAAACTCCTATCAACACTTTAAACCACATAACTTCAAATAACTCAAAAGCAAACATTAAACCAATAAGCACAAAACCGATGAGTGCAATGATTAATGCTATTTTTTTGTTTACTGAGTCCACTATGAATCCTTTTTAAGATCTTTTTTGTCATCTGATGCTTTTTCTGTTGGCTCAGGCCAATCTTTAAAAAACACGGTTAAATAACGACTTTTAACTAAATACCAAAGCACCCAAAAAACAATAACCATTTGCACCGCTAAAAAAAGTGAAAACCGGTAATGGCTATGTGCCGCTTGTACTATTAGCCACGTTAAATCTATTAGCGCGCATACAATTAATGGCCAGCGCATATGCCGCCAAATACTCGCTAATCTGTCAGTGGCTTTATGTGAATCGCGAGGGCGGCGCAAGCAAAATAACAACGTAGGTAATATCGCAATACTGCCAATGGCAATAGCAATAAAAAAGTCGCTTTTAGATCTAAAAAATAACGACATTAAGTCAAGCTCTGGTCGTCGGCTCAGTGCCGCAATAACCCAAATAAAATAAGCACGCAGCAACACCACTACACTTAAGTGAAACGCAACAGGGGTGCGATAACTCCCGTATTTATCCCAGTATTGAGGTCCGTATTGGCTCATTACTATTTTCCTAGCCGTTATGCTTTTTAAGGAGCTCGATTAAATCATCCTCTGTAAGCACGTCTATCCCCAAATCTTGAGCCTTTGTGAGTTTAGAACCGGCTTTTTCACCCGCTACTAAAGCATCAGTTTTAGCAGATACACTACCTGACACCTTTGCACCTAGCTGTTGTAAGCGCGCTTTAGCATCATTGCGGTTAAGCGTATTGAGCGTACCTGTAAGTACATAAGTAAGCCCCGCCAGCGGTTGCTCATCCTCTGACGGTGCACTTAGCGCAGGCCAATGAACACCTTGCTCAATAAGCGCATTGACCACCGCTAAATTGTGCTCTTCATCAAAAAAGCCTCGTACATGCGATGCCACAATATCGCCTACATCGCTTACTTGTGTGAGGCTTTCAACACTAGCACTAATAATATTCTCTAGCGTTAAAAAGTGATTCGCTAAATTCTGTGCCGTAGCCTCACCGGCTTCTCGAATACCCAGTGAATATAAAAATTTAGCAAGGGTAGTGACTTTTGCTTCATTTAAAGCAGTAACTAAGTTTTTAGCCGATTTAGGCCCCATGCGTTCAAGTGATTCAAAGTGACCTTGCTTTAATATAAATAAATCAGCCGGAGTTTTTATAAGCTCACGGTCCACTAATTGATCAACAATTTTATCGCCAAGACCATCTATATCTAGTGCTTTACGCGAGGCAAAGTGCTTTATAGCTTGCTTGCGCTGCGCGGGGCATACTAGGCCACCAGTACAACGGGCTACAGCTTCCCCTTCTACTTTTTCTACATGGGAGTCACAAATAGGGCAAGCTGATGGAAACACAATGTCTCTTGCATCTGTGGGCCTGCGTTCAAGCACAACTTGTGTTATCTGCGGAATCACATCACCAGCACGGCGTATAATCACTGTATCGCCGACTTTAACGCCTAACCGAGCAATTTCATCACCATTGTGAAGCGTTGCATTAGACACCGTTACACCGCCTACAAACACAGGTTCTAAACGAGCAACAGGCGTAATTGCACCTGTACGACCAACTTGAAACTCTACATCAAGGAGTTGAGTGACTTCCTCTTGCGCCGGAAATTTATAGGCAATAGCCCAACGAGGTGCACGCGCTACAAAGCCTAAACGCTCTTGTAGGGCTTTTTTATTAACTTTTATTACTACGCCGTCAATTTCATATTTAAGCTCACTGCGACGCGTTAAAATATCATCATAATAATCAAGTGCAGCTTGTGGCCCTTCCACCAGCTTTGTTTCTGGACAAAGGGGTAAGCCCCAATCAGTTAGCTTTTCTAATTGCTGAAAGTGATCCTCAGGGATTGAGCCATCAGCAACCAAACCAGTACTGTATGCATAAAACATCAGTGGGCGTTTTGCGGTAATTTTAGAGTCTAGCTGGCGTAGGCTACCTGCCGCCGCATTACGTGGATTTACAAATACTTTTTCGCCACGCTTTTGCGCTTCATTGTTTAGCTTTTCAAACCCAGCGCTGTCCATAAATACTTCACCACGCACTTCAAGCTCTTTGGGGTAGTCGCCACGCAACTTAAGGGGGACGTTACGAATTGTTTTTACATTTTGAGTAATATTCTCGCCTGTAAAGCCATCACCCCGTGTTGCAGCTTGTACCAACACTCCATCACGATAAATAATAGATACCGCTAACCCATCAAGTTTTGGCTCACAGCAAAAAGTGAGCTCATCTGTGCTCATTAAGCGCTCTTTTATTCGGCGATTAAAGCCCGTAAATTCATCTTCGCTAAACGCATTATCAAGCGATAGCATTGGCACTTGATGAGCAACTTGCTCAAATTTACTAAGCGCTGCACCACCTACTTTTTGAGTCGGTGAGTCAGCAGATAAAAATTCAGGATTTTGTGTTTCAAGCGCACTGAGTTCGCGTAATAGCCTATCGTATTCAGCATCAGGAATGCTTGGGGTATCAAGCACATAATAATTATAATTGTGCTGCTCTAATAGGGTACGAAGATGATTAATTTGCTCACTAATGCTGCTAGACATTTAAACCTCAAAAAACATAAAAAAGCCACTTTGACGATATCGCCCAGTGGCTTGTAAAAATTATATATTACAAATTGTTACGCTGAAAAAGCACGAACCTGCTCAACATATTGCCTTACACGCTCAACACTCATTTCTTCGCGTTCTGCGTCTAATATGTGCGCGCCGAATTCGTCGGCTATTTTTTTAGCCGCACTGTGCAACATATTAAAGGCTGCTAGTCCGTCACCGTCACACGGCAAGGTCATAAATAAGCTAACACCTGCGGTGCTAAACTGTTCCATATTGTCTATATCGAACGTTCCTGGGTTGTACATATTAACTAATCTAAACAACACTGGTCCTTGGCCTGCAGGGTCTAAATGACGATTAAAAAAGCCCTCTTCAGAATATTTAAAACCAAGCGTATTCACAGCAGGTAATAACTTGCTGCCTTGCATAGTTAACCCTTCTGGCATTTGTATATGTACAATAACAAAATCGGGTACAGGCTCTTTTGGTTGTTCATTAGTTTGCTCAACCGACTCTAAATCGTCAACAACACTCAGGTCATCTTCAATAGGAACCTCTGGCGCGCTGGGCTCAATTTGAGGCTCATTAGCATCAAAGTTAAGTTCACCTAGCTGTGGTTCGTCACGCTCACTAATTACCGGCTCTTTTGGCTCAGCTTTTTGACTATATGAATGAGAGGAAGCTGTTTGGCTTTCTTGGAGTGGTTCAACCCGTTCATTAACGGACGTATCTGGGCTCTCTTTTTTTCTTACAGACCATAAACCATGGACTAATAAGCCACCAATGACAATCACACTGATAATGATTAAAACCCATCTTAATTGTTCGGCCATCCCCTCACCTTTTATTATTTGTTATGCCTAAAACCTGTATAGTAATTAAAAACTAATACACGTGTTATAAAAATTTATGCGTGTGCAAGTTGCACCGCTTGTTCAATATCTACTGCGACCATTCGAGATACACCCGGCTCTGCCATAGTCACACCGGTTAAACGCCCCGCCATCTCCATTGCAATTTTGTTATGGCTTATATAAATAAATTGCACTGATTGTGACATTTCTTCCACCAAACGGCAAAAGCGAACAACGTTTGCGTCATCTAATGGTGCGTCAACTTCATCCAGCATACAAAACGGGGCTGGATTTAGCCTGAATATAGAAAACACTAATGATAATGCCGTCAGCGCTTTTTCTCCACCACTTAACAAGTGAATAGTTGAATTTTTCTTACCTGGCGGCCGTGCCATTATACTAACACCACTTTCAAGTAAATCGTCACTGGTTAATTCCAAATACGCACTCCCTCCACCAAAAACTTTAGGAAACAGCTGTGCAAAGTCTTCATTAACTTGATCAAACGTGGCTTTAAAGCGTGTTTTTGTTTCGGTATCTATTTTCCGAATAGCCCCTTCAAGGGTATTTAACGCTTTAGTTAAATCTTCTAACTGATTATCTAAATACTCACTGCGCTGTTTTGCAACATCAAACTCTTCTATAGCTGCTAAGTTAACCGCACCCAGCTTGTCTAGCTGATTTGTAATACCTGTTAATTGGTTTTGCGCTGAATTTAGGGTTAAGTCGTCAGGTAATGTTTCAAGTACGGCTTTTAAGCTTTGTTTAAGCTCTTCTAATGGCTCGAGTGCAGCTTGTGCCTTTATTAATAAGCTCTGCTCTTCAAGTGTTAATTTTTGATGTTGTTCTTGAAGCCCTTGCAGCTCACCTTGCGAATTTTTAAGACTAGCTTGCTTTGTATGCAAGGCGTCTTTAGCTTGTGATAAATTGTTTTGTAATTGCGTTAATCGTTGTTCACCATGCTGATGCTTTTCTAGTAAGGTTGAAATTGATTCACTGAGTGTTTCTTCTGGAATAAGTAACGCCTCTATTTCCAAAACTAATTCTTCAGCCCCTTGTTTTGCCTCTTCATAGGCTTGCGCTGCATGGCTCAGTTTTGTTTGACTTAACTGCCATTCACTACGTGCTTTTTGCTGACTTAAGCTTGCCTGATGAGCCTGCGTTTTGTATTGCTCCAATGCGCTGAGTGCTTGGCTATAATTTTTATCGCTGAGCATGCGCTCATCATTCGCAATCTCAGTTTCATCTGTTAAATTTAATTGCTGCTCAACAAATAGTTCATATTGCTCGGTTTGTTCATCAAGCTGCTTATTGAGTTGCACCAGTGACGCACTTATCGCTTGCTCTTGTGTTTTTATTTTTGATAGCTGATGTTGATGTTGAGTAACTTGCTCTGTGAGCATATCGCTTCGGGTACTTGAAATAGCAATTTGTTGAGCAAGCTGATGAATAACGTCTTTGAGTGCTTTTTGCTCGGTATTAAGTTCTGCTTGTATTACAGTGTATTGTTCAAGCTCACTTTTGACCTGTTCAAGCTGACTTTTAACCTGTATTACCTCATCGGTGTGCGCGTGAAGTTGCTTATGCTTTATTAGCAATGAGTTGTCGGTGTTACTGTCTGCGTTTACGTGCCAATTACGACCATGCAATTCGCCTTTTTTATCCATTATCGCAATGTAATAGTCATCATTTAGCATGGTTAAATCGGCGTGTTCGCTATAGCCAATTCGCGTGAGTAAGTCAGGGTAAACGCCAGCGGTAATATAATCTGCCAAGCTTGCCTTAAGTGAAGGCTGACTGCTTGGCCATATACTATTAGTTGATTGCTGCTCTGTTACACTTAAATGCGTGAGCGACTTAAGTGCTTGCTCTATTAGTGGCTCAAAACCATCTTGCACTATGAGCTGACTTAAAACCCCAGTTGAGTTAGTGACCTCTTCATCTAACCCCAATGCACTTTTAAGCCCAGCAATACGGGCGTTTAGTTCATTTTCTTTATGTGTCAGTGTTTTATGATTGTCTTGAGTTTCATCAACCAGCCTATTTTGCTGAGTCAATTTAACTTCACATTGCGCAAGCGCGCTTTGATTTTTTGCAAGCGCCTCAGTGAGTGCTTGGCGCTGCTGTTTTTGCTCGGCCAGCTGCTGTTCTACATTATTATTTTTTAGTTCATCAAGCTGTAAATTTAATTGGCTAAGTTGCTCATTAACATGATTTATTTGCTGTTGCGTGTGCTTTATTTCACTACTTTGCGACTGCACCTGAGTGGTAAGGTGTTGCTGTTGTTCGTTGAGTGTTTGCCAATTCGAATAACTTCGCTGCTTAGTACCCTGCAATCCCTCAAGCTCAAATGACAATTCACTCACTTGCTCTTCGCACATTAAACTGCTTTCTATTGCCTCTTGCAGTGCTTCATCAAGTTCTTCGCATATGTGCTGCTGTTGCGCTTTTTGCTCAAGGCTATCTGTTTGGCGTTGTTGTAATTTTATTAAGCTTTGTTTAAGTGACTGTATTTGTTGTTTAACACTAATTTTTTGCTGTTCGGCTCGAGTTAACTCGGTATGAGTAATATGTTGCTGGTGCTGCGCATCACTTAATTTATCCTGCTGAGCTTGTACCTCTCCTTCAAGTGTTGCAAGCACATCATCGTGCCCTGAGTGAGCCGTTTTAAAAAAGCTTATTTGCTCATTAAGCTTTTTGATTTGCTCGCTTTTGTCTAATTGTTGTTGATGCAGCTTTTGCCATTTTAAAACAGCTACTTGACCTTTTAATGTGCGCTCTGTTGCTTTAAGTTCACGGTATTTTTTAGCATCTAGTGACTGAATAGCCAATTTATCAAGTTGGCTTTGCAACTCTTTACGAACATCTAATAAACGTTCTAAATTTTCTCGGGTACTTTTAATCCGCGTTTGCGTTTCGCGGCGACGCTCTTTGTATTTAGATACGCCCGCGGCTTCCTCTAAAAACACGCGAAGTTCATGAGGTTTACTTTCAATTAAGCGCGATATCATCCCTTGCTCAATAATCGCATAACTGCGAGGACCAAGCCCAGTGCCTAAAAATATATCAGTTATGTCACGCTTGCGGCATTTGCTGCCATTTAAAAAGTACAACGATTGGCCATCACGTGTTACTAAACGCTTAATCGCTATTTGGTTTCTATCGGCAAAGGTATTTTTTAATTCTTGCTCGCCTAATGAGTTATCAAAAATTAGCTCTACAGAAGCTTGCGAAATGGCTTTACGATTAGTTGACCCATTAAAAATAACATCTGTCATGGCATCGCCACGCAAGTTTTTAGCTGAGCTTTCTCCAAGCACCCATCTTACCGCATCAATCACGTTAGATTTGCCACAGCCGTTTGGCCCAACAACGCAGGTCATTTGATCTGGAAACGGAATTTTAGTGGGCTCTACAAACGATTTAAAGCCCGCTAATTTAATAGTGCTTAAGCGCATCTTGTTGTTTTACCAATTTATTATTGTTGTTATTCATGGGCAATTTAACTTAAAAAACACGCGTTTGTTAAGCTTGTCGCTTAAAATTATCTAAAATAATCCCTGTTGCCATAGCAACATTGAGCGACTCGGCCTCGCCAAATGCAGGAATTGTTATTTTATCGGTCACTAAACCCGCACAGGCTTGTCGTATGCCATGAGATTCGCTCCCCATTAACAATACACCTTCGCCATTAAACTGTGTTTTGTGTACGCTTTGGCCATCTAAAAACGCACCGTAAATTGGTAACTTGAGTGTTTGTAGGTAAGCAGGTAAATCGACCTGACTAACTGAAACTCTTACAAATGACCCCATTGTGGCGCTAATTGTTTTTGGGTTATAGGCATCTGCACTGTCTGTGCTGGTAACAATGTGTTTAATACCATACCAGTCTGCCACCCTTATTATTGTGCCTAAATTGCCAGGATCAGACACGCCATCAAGAGCCAATATTAACCCTTTTATTTTGGGTAAGTCGGCTTTTGGCATATCAACAATTGCAATTGCGGCATTATTACTTACTAGCGTGCTCGCTTTAGTAAGAACGTCCTCGTCGGCTTCAATGATATGGGTGCTTGGAAAACAGCTTTGATGAGCATTTATAAACGCCGAAGTTGCAAATACATCAACTGCGTTTAGTGTGCTATTAAGCAACTCAAGTACGTTTTTTTCGCCTTGTACAAGGTATTGATTATATTGCTTTCGGTACTTTTTTTGGCCAAGTTGGCGAATAAGTTTGAGTTGGTTTTTTGAAATCATAACAGCCCCATAAAATTATCCGCCCAGTATAACAGAGTTCATTATAAAAAATGTATCACCTAGTTTGAACTCACCTTAGAGATTAAAAGTCCGATTGCAGGGATAAATATTGAGTTTTGCACTTAAAATCGGTAAATTAACAAAAAAACAACATGGAATGGCTTTTAATGGAATCAATACACCCAACCCCTTCACAATCAAACGAATCTAGCGCGAATCCACTCACCCCGTTATCTAGCTCTAAAGTGCAATTTAGTGGCAAAGGCGGTGAGTTTTTTGGTATTTGGATAGTTAATATCTTACTAAGCGTACTAACATTGGGCATTTATTCTGCCTGGGCAAAAGTGCGTACAATGCGCTATTTTTATGGGCATACTCGTATAGATGGCCACAGCTTTGACTACTTAGCTACTCCAATGCAAATTTTAAAAGGCCGTATTTTAGCGGTCATTGTATTTTTAATTTACACCTTTGCTGTCAGCTTTTTTCCACTGATAGGCTTTGTATTTGCCATCGCTTTTATTTTTTTAATGCCGTGGATTATTAACCAAGGCTTACGTTTTAATATGCGTATGACCCGTCATCGTAATGTGCGTTTTGCATTTAAAGGGGATTACGGCGAAGCCTTCATTAACTTTATTCTTTTACCTATTGCCAGTGTATTTACACTTTATTTATTAATGCCTTATGTTTTAAAGCGCATAGATACTTACATTCACAGTAATATTAGTTACGGTAATAAGCCATTAGCCGTAAAGCTCAAAGGTGAAACCTACTACCTAACAGCCCTTATTTGTTTTGTAGTGAGCTCTATCACCATGGTGATATTTATGGCTATTTTAGGACTATTTGGACTTGATTTACTCAATGTAGAAAACCAACAAGCAGCTCAAGACCCTGCAAAAATGGGGGTTATGTTTGGTGGTTTAATGATTGCTTACGTCGTGATGATTGCCATAGTAACCGCGGTATGGAAAGCGGCAATTAGAAATCATATTTTTAATAATAGCCAATTTGAAGATGTAGCATCGTTTAAATCACAGCTTAAACCTATTCCTTACGCCATTTTACTTTTAACCAACATGTTAGCTATTGTGTTTTCATTAGGGCTTGCTTATCCCTGGACACAAATTCGTACATCAAAAATGCTTGCCGAAGCTACAACTGTTGATATATACCCTGGCGCATTAAACTTAATAGATACAACGCAAGAGCAGCAATCATCCTTTGCTGAGGAAGCGGCTAACGTATTTGATATTGATTTGTCGTTAACATAAGAGTTTATTATGAACGTTCAGGGACATTATTTTCCAAACGCTTCGAGTAATTATCAGCTGTGTGTCGCTAAAATTAGTGGCTCACACGTTGAAATTAATCACGGTAACGACGAACCTGTCCGCTATGCAATTAACGAACTTAATTTAAGTTCGGCGATTGCAGGTCTTGCCGACGAACTAAGCTTTGACGATGGTGGTCGCTTTATTCCGCTTGATGTAGATTTTAGGTGGGCATTTAACGCTAAAAATAATCACTCACTAGAGCGGTTTGAAAAAAATAAGTGGGCTATTATTGCAGCAATTGTAGTTACACCTCTTTTTATGTGGTTAATGCTATACAAAGTTGTGCCCGCAATTGCTGTTTACAGTGTTGATACTCTACCGCATAGCGTTGTTGAACAAATGGGTGAGCAAAGTTTTGCTGTAATTAAAAAATTAGCACTCGACCCAACAGAGTTACCTGACGAACAACAAGCAAGAGTTCAGCGACACTTTAAGACTATGCTTGATGAGCTTGCACTTGAAAAGTCGGTGTATAGGCTTTCGTTTTATAAATCCCAAAGCTTTGGTGCTAATGCGTTTGCACTCCCTCATGGCCGAATTGTGGTCACTGATGAATTGGCTAATTTACTGGCCGATAAACCCAATGCACTAAAAGCAGTGTTACTTCACGAAATTGGCCATGTCGTCCACCAGCATAGTGTTCGCATAACAGCACAGTCGGCAGCAAGTACGGTTGTACTTGCCGTTATATTCGGTGATTTAGAGGGAATAGCGGAGGTTGCCTTGGGGACTGGTGCCTCGTTTGCCCAACAAGGCTTTTCGCGAGATATGGAACGAGAAGCCGACAGTTATGCATTAACTCAACTAGAAAACTTAGGCTATTCAAGCAACGATTTTGCCGATGCAATTGAAGCTTTGCAAAGTGCGCATACCACTGAAAATGAACACCTTAAAAAGGTAAATAACTTACTCGAATACTTATCAAGCCACCCCAGCTCACAGGAGCGAATAGATAATGCTAGGAAATAACCGCGGTTATATACAAATTGCACGCTATATTGTGGGGTTGAGTTGGATGTATCATGGCTTTTTTCCAAAGATTTATCACGTTGCCCCTCTTGAAAAGTTAATGACTGGCAGCGCTGGCTATTCTGCACAAGTGTCTGATTTGATTACGCGTGGTGCCGGTATTGCTGAGGTTATTTTTGGGCTGTTACTAATTATATTTTATAAAAATAAACAGCTAGTTTGGTTAAATATTTTCTTATTATGCGGCCTGTTAGGGGCCGTTGCGCTCATGCAGCCAAATTTGTTAATAGAAGCATTTAATCCAGTTACTACCAACTTACCGCTTATTGCCTTGAGCTTTATATGGCTGAAAGAAATAAAACTCTTGAGTAATCGATACCTCTAAATAATAAAAGAGGATTTACATCCTCTTTTATTATTGGGGCACTTTAGAGTGAGTACTTATTTTTATGTGTCCACAAATGCAATAACTCGCTCGCAATTGTTGCCGCGGCAATAGCGGTAAGCTCACTTTGGTCATACGACGGTGATACCTCTACCACATCCATTCCCACCATATTTATACCTTTAAGCGCGCGCAGTATTTTAAGCACTTTATCTGATGTTAAACCACCACAAACCGGTGTGCCTGTACCTGGTGCAAATGCCGGGTCAAGGCAGTCTATATCAAACGTTAGGTAAACGGGTAAGTCGCCTACCCGTTCTTGTATTTGCGCTGCTATTTCATTGGCGTGCAAATCGTTAGCTTGCATTGCATCAATCACTGCAAACTCATGCTTTGATTGGTCAAAGTCGGTACGAATACCTATTTGTATGCTGTGCTCAACATCAATCAGCCCTTCCATGGGTGCATGATAAAACATAGTGCCGTGATCAAAACGCGAGCCATTGCTGTATGTATCAGTGTGCGCATCAAAATGAACCAGTGCCATTTTGCCATGTATCTTTGCATGCGCGCGCAATAGCGGAAGCGTTACAAAGTGATCGCCCCCAAGGCCTAAAAGCGTTGCCCCTTGGCGAAGTATTTGCTCTGCGGCCATTTCTAGCTGTGCCGTAAAATACTCAGGATCGCCTACCGGATAAGTAAAGTCCCCCGCATCAGCAACCGTTAAACGCTCAAATAAAGGAAATGTCCACGGGTATTTAGTGTCTTCCCAGGCTAAATGTACTGACGCTCTGCGAATAGCATCGGGTCCTAAGCGAGCACCGGGACGGCCCGATGTTGCTAAGTCAAACGGTAAGCCTAGTACAACGACATCTGCATCAATGGCATTAATATTTTGCACCATAGGACGACGTAAAAACGTCATCCCGTTTGAATACAACGAGTGGTCAACATGACCAAACAAACTAGACATTGCTTATAACTCTTCTAAATAAGTGTAGCCATTAAGGCCGTTTTGCAACTCGTCTAAAACGCTTTGCTGTTCATTTTTATCTATTTTTGCAGACACTAACTGCGCGTACGAATGTTGAAAGCTCTCAACATCTAAATGCACATAGCGCATCATATCGGCTACGGTATCGCCCTGGTTTATTTCGCTGATGCTGGCAACGCCTTGCTCATCCATATTGATAATGGCGCTGTGTGTATCGCCAAACAAATTGTGCATATCACCTAAAATTTCTTGGTATGCACCCACTAAGAAAAAGCCCATTAAGTAAGGCTTATCTGCACTGTACTCAGGCACGGGTAATGTGCTTTCAATGCCTTGACCATCAACATAATGCTCAAGTGCACCGTCTGAATCACAGGTTATATCAAGTAATACAGCGCGTTTTTTTGGTGCTTCGGTTAAGCCACTTAATGGCAATACCGGAAACACTTGATCAATCCCCCACGCATCAGGCAATGATTGAAAAAGCGAAAAGTTTACAAAAAACTTATCGGCTAAACGCGCATTTAACTCGTCAATAATCGGGCGATGAAAACGGTTTTTGTTATCCATGTGTTTGTTAAGCTCATAACAAATACGTAAGTTAACTTGCTCTGCCCACGCACGCTGCGTTAAATCTAAAAGCCCAAGAGCAAACTGGTTATGCGCCTCTGCTAAATCCCCTTGGCTGTCGTGATAAATTTCAATCAGTGCGCGGTCATCCGTTAAATCGGTTAATTGCACAAACGAGGCCCACATATTATTTAATAAAAGCGGTGCATCGCCAGCAGGCGCTTTTAGCTGTTCTGGTACGTAGCTTTCTGTGCCTATAACATTTGATATAAGCACCGCATGATGCGCCGTTAGTGCACGCCCCGACTCAGAAATAATAGTCGGCATGGGCTGCGCGTACTGCTTACACGTATCACCTATGGTGTACACAATGTTATTTGCATACTCAGCTAAGCTGTAATTCATTGAGTTATGCGATTGGCTGCGGGTACCATCGTAATCAATAGCTAAACCGCCCCCTACATCTAAGCACTCAATGCTTGCACCTAATTTGCGTAGCTCACAGTAAAAACGCGCGGCTTCGCTAACACCTAAACGCACATCGCGAATGTTTGCCATTTGCGAGCCTAAGTGAAAATGCACAAGTTGCATTAAATCAAGTTGGCCTGCCTCTTTTAAACGGTTTACTACATGTAAAACTTGCGACGCTGATAAACCAAATTTAGATTTTTCACCGCCACTTGCTTGCCACTTACCTTTACCCTGCGATGCTAAACGAACGCGAATACCAATACGCGGTTTAACATTTAGCGCCTTTGCTTGGCTAAGTACCATGTCGAGCTCAGAGAGCTTTTCAAGCACTATGTATACTTTGTGGCCTAGCTTTTCGCCAATCAGTGCTAAGCGCACATATTCTTTGTCTTTGTAGCCATTACATACAATCACTGCACTGGTTTTTTCTGCCATTGCCAAAACAGTTAATAGCTCTGGTTTGCTGCCCGCCTCAAGTCCTAATTGTTTTTTTTCTAATTCGGCTTGGCTTGCTACTATTTCTTCAACTACTTCGCGTTGTTGGTTTACTTTAATTGGGTAAACTAATAAGTAGTCTTTTGGGTAACCATAGTTTTCAATCGCGGTATTAAATGCGCCACATAAACTGTGCACTCGATGATGTAAAATTTGTGGAAAGCGTACTAAAGCCGGTAAGCTTAAGCCTTTTTCTTGAAGTTGTTTTGCAATATCTGTCAGTGCAATAGTTTGCTCAGGGGCCTGAGCCTTTGGCGCTACATACACATCACCTTGATCATTAATACCAAAAAAACCTTGGCTCCAATGACGAACATTGTAACTCGTGCGAGCTTGTTCTAGTGATGTTGTCTCTTTCATTTATCTTTCTCTTTTATTTAATGAATGCCGGTTCGGCTAATTGCGCGCATTAAAAGAAAAATAGACCCTTAAGTCCAACAAGTATTTTTACTCGTAACGAGTGATTTTTAATATTAAAAATAAATAGTAAACAGCATGACCAACAAAACCTTATTTTATAGGGCCTAGCTTTAAGAAAAGCTCAGATTGGTAACACACTCATATATTGAGGGGTAATTTTAGGTGTGGTTTAAACAACTGCGTAGGAGCAAATTAATTACTTAGCCTGAAGTCTGCTTTTGAGATTTGATTTCAGAATCAGGCTAATTAACTATTGAAGCTAAATCATTTATTCAGCTAACGCCACTTCGGCAAGCTTCATTGTGCTCTCAAATGATTTAGTGCCAGCAATAAATAGCCCATTGTGACAAAAAACAGCGTCGTCTAATCCCGTTTGTGCTTGGAAGTCTTCATCAGACAAACCAGCCCATGCTTTAGGAAGCGACTTTCTATCTTCAAACGAGCCGGGCTCGACAGGGACTGTTTGAAGTATCCATTGACCTGAATGTGAAGGATAAACCATGTACAACGCTTCGCTTGACAAAATATGGACTGTTTTTTTCCATGGCGTGTACTTTTCAAGCACAATAACGCGAGGATCTTCAGCACTTTCTATCGCTTTAGCGACAATTGCTTTTGCATTGACACTGCTACTTGCTGACGCTATAAATCGAGTCAGCATACGAGAAGCAAATTCGACAGCTTCATCAAAGCACTTATCAAACTCAGGGCTCTCTTCCCATGTTGGGTTATACATTGAAATTGTTTGACTTAAACTTATACCCTGCTGAACACCCTCAACATGACCACAATCAATTGCATCAATGGTTGAAACTAATCCTGCATCAACTCTGTCTGCAACTGCTTGATTATTGTCACACAGTGCTAAACCATACTTTTGCCACACCAATCCAAATGACGAGTACGGTATTCCATTTTCACGTTCCCCTGCGCCACCACGTTGGTGGTGATCAAAACGCCCAGCATCTGGATCGTATTGCCCACCTACATCAATCACTATATCAGCACTGTCCATAAGCGCTTTATCACGTGTACGTACTAAATTAAACGAAGGGTAGACATGTTTAAGCACCGCGATGCTAAATACATCATCGGCATGAAAATTACCGTTATGAGTAACTACTGTTAAATCGGTCACTGAACTGGTGTCTTTATTAGAAAGGATAAGGAAGTCTCGCTCTGTATTGCGTTAATTGTGAAAACTATAGGACGTTAAGTGGTGAATTTTATACGAATGTGATTAACAAGAACAGGATTCTTGTTAGTCGTTTTGATACTACGACAGACTCCAGCCTAATTACCAGAGCATGTTAATTTAAAATTGAAGGTGTGTAAATTTTAATAAGACTGATGCCAGCATAAATAATCATTGAAGCTCATAGGCTTAGCAATTAAATAGCCTTGAATCATGTCAACGCTCATTGTTTTAAGTACGGTAAATTGTTCTTCGGTTTCAACACCTTCAGCAACAACTGTTAAATTAAGGCTTTTACCTAAATTAATAATGGTTTGCACAATACTAAACCCTGTGCCTTTATCTAATATTTTATCTATAAAGCTTTTATCTACTTTTAATTCATTCACTGAAAACGAGCTCAAATGCGTTAAACACGAATAGCCTGTACCAAAGTCATCTATTGAGAAAATAAAACCTTGCTGCTTTAACTCATCAATTTGCGATATTACGCTGGCAATATCGCCGCTAAGCATAGACTCTGTGATCTCTAACTTAATATTCGATGGATTAACATTATAATCATTAACAACATTTAATAATTCCGTTTTTAACGTCGTTGAATTGAACTGGACTTGACTGATGTTGATTGACACTTTAAATGAATCATCAATCAGCTGCTTGCTATTAAGCTCATTTATTAAAATACAAATATCACGCAGAACGGTGTTTTGGAGCTTTTGAATAACCCCATTTTGCTCAGCGATTGGAATAAAGTCATTAGGCGCAATTAGCCCCTTACTTGGGTGATGCCATCTAATTAAAGCCTCAGCACCCGTAATTTTACCATTTGCATTTATTTGCGGCTGAAAATACGCACTAAACTCATCGTGTGCAATGGCTCTTACAATGTCGGTTTCAAGTTCGGCCTGGTTTTCAAGCAATGCTTGTAACTCGGGATCATAAAAGCTGCAGCTATTGCCGTTTTTCATTTTAGAACGGTACATAGCCGTATCAGCAAATTTAAGAATGTTATCGGTTAAATGGTTGCTTTTATCTATTAAACAAATACCAATGCTACAACTGACCTGAAAGGCTAAGCGGCCCACTTCAAATTTATCATAAAAAACACTTTGTATTATTTTTGCTATTTTTTCAGACTCTAAAATTGCACTTTCTGTATTATCACCAACATATTCAAGCAATATAATAAACTCATCGCCACCAACACGCGCTAATGTATCTTTTTCACTAACAACACCACTAAATCGTTTTGAAAGCTCTACAAGAACTTCATCACCCGCGCTGTGGCCTACTGAATCGTTTATTCGTTTAAAATTATCTAAGTCTAGAAATAATAACGCACCGATCACATCGCTTTGCTTTATATTCTCAACATAGGCTGATAATTTGTCATTCAGCATTCGTCTATTTGGCAAACCTGTTAATGGGTCATAAAAGGCAAGCCTTTCTACTTCTAGCTCTGCTTTTTTTCTTGTTGTTATATCGCGTGCAACCCAAACAATGTAACGCTGAGATGGGTTATCTGATTGGTAATCTTTAATGGGTGATGTACGACCTTCAAAAACCATTATTTTGCCGTCGATATCTAATTCGTATTCAAATACTTGAACATCGTTTGTGAGCAATGTTTTATTTATTACCGCCATTATTGATGTGGCATCTTCAGCAGGCATTACGTCATTAATTTTTTTATTTATTAAGTCAGATTGTGATTTGTATAAAAGCGCGTCGGTGGTGCCATAAATATCCATATACTCACCCTCTTCACTAATTATAAGTGTTAAATCGGGCATAACCTTTGTAAAAGCTGCAAATTTTTCATTACTTTTTTCTAAATCAGTAATGAGCTGGTTAACTTTTATGTACTCAGCGTTTTTTTCAAGTGCAATACTTGTGAAATTTACAAAATAGTCGATTAATTCAAGTTCGAAAGGTGAAGGCTTTTTGGGCTTATCGTGGTAAATGGCAAACGTGCCTAAAATACTAGATTTAGTTGAAATAACAGGGGTAGACCAACACGACTGCAATCCAAACTGTAAAGCGACGTCTTTAAAATCAGCCCACAACGATGAATTAGCTATGTCTTCAACAATAACGCGCTCGCCTAAATAAGCAGCAGTACCGCACGAGCCAACATTTGGACCTATGTGAACCCCATTGATTGCCTGACAATAACCATCCTCAATGTTAGGCGCGG
The DNA here is from genome assembly GCF_022809815.1 of Pseudoalteromonas sp. APM04. NCBI lineage: Bacteria > Pseudomonadati > Pseudomonadota > Gammaproteobacteria > Alteromonadales > Pseudoalteromonadaceae > Pseudoalteromonas > Pseudoalteromonas sp. APM04. The sequence continues at coordinate 1,132,642 of NZ_CP094441.1, read as the reverse complement.
CACAGTGCAGCAATTGCCCTTTGTTTAGTGACAAAATAGAACATTTAGCGGATTTTTCATCAATAAGTTCTTCTATCGATAAGCAAATTTCATCAAGAACATCCTCAAACGGGAGTCCAAGCGCTATTTTAGATAAAATATCTTGCTGATGGGATAACAACTTATTTAATCTAACTGTTTCCATTTGACACCACACACTTTCATTATTGTTTTTAGCTTACAGATGTTTTTTAAAAACAGTACGTATTCAGTACCGAATAAAATTATTCGCTTAGGTAACGTAAAGTATAGCTTTAAATAAACGACTTTTACTGCTAACTGCTGTTTTTTATACAATAATAAACAGCATAGCTTTAGTCTATAAAATATAGGTGTTTTAAATCTGCTTGTTATTGGCTTAAGCCAAGCTCCATAAACACACTTTGCGGGTTATCTTGATAAGAACCAAAACAACCACAACGTTTAAATCCTAAATTTTCATATAGTTTAATCGATTCAATTTGTTTAGGGCCGGTTTCCAATCTAATTAATGGTATTTCTTCTTCGCCTGCGTAGTGCAAAAGAATTTGCATAACTCTGCGAGATAACCCTTTCCCACGGTAACTAGGGTTTACATAAAGGCGTCTTACTTCTGCGTAAGATGGTTCCCCTGATTGCATTACAATTGCCCCACAAGCAACAATCCCGTCATCATTTTTTAACCCAATGGCATAAACGTTAGGTTTATCTAGTTCGCTTAAGGTAAGTGATTGCGCGGTAGCTACAGGGTATAAAGAGTTTATAAGTCGGTCGATATCAGCAAAAACATTAATCACATCCTGGTCATTCGGTTTTAAATCAACTAACTGCATTGAGTATCTCAAATTTATATTAATTATATGTTGTGAAACTATACCGAATTGTAACAAATGAACAACCTCTGCATTGTGTTTTAACACAATTACAGCTTTAAATGATTCAGACTCAGTACTTTCAAATAAGGAACTGATAAAAAATGCGTATACCTTGCTTTAAACACTTTGTTACGCAAAATAGCTGTTCAAAATTAATAAGCTATTTATACTAACTTTAGTTGTAAACATTGATTGAGGTTGTTGTGCAGATCATACAAGGTATGGAATATTTTTTTTCAGGGTTTAAATTAATAAGCCAAAAAGGATTAAAGCGCTTTGTGCTCATTCCGCTTTTGATTAATATTTTATTATTCGGTAGTTCATTATTTTTCTTATTTGGGTGGCTGAGTGACAGTTTTAATTATATCAACAATATGCTTCCCGAATGGCTAAGCTGGTTAGAATGGTTAATGTGGCCAATTGCGGTATTAGTCGTGCTATTTAGTTATAGTATGGTGTTTACCGTGATTACAAACTTTATTGCAGCCCCATTTAATGCACTTTTAAGCGAAAAAGTAGAATTGTACCTAACGGGTCAAAAAATTAACGATGATGGCTTTGCTGATTTAATAAAAGATATACCACGTATGCTTGCCCGTGAGTGGACCAAGCTATGCTATTACTTACCACGTGCTATTGGCTTTTTTATATTACTGTGGGTATTACCGGTAATAGGGCAAATTCTGTGGGTTTTATTTACTTGTTGGATGTACGCTGTGCAGTATAAAGATTATGCGTTTGATAACCATAAAATTAGTTTTAAAGAAATGAAAAACGACTTAAAGTCTAAACAGGGGCTTTCTTATGGGTTTGGCTTTGCTGTTATGCTATTAACAGCCATTCCATTTGTTAACCTAATTGTTATGCCTGTCGCGGTATGCGGTGCTACAAGGCTGTGGGTAGATAATTACCGACCAAAATACCGAAGCTAACTCTAAAATGAAGTTATTACTTTAGTAACAGTGTGTATATAAAAATGGGCCTAGCGGCCCATTTTTTGTCTTCAATCAGCTGTATAAGCTTTGAGGGACTTTAGTCACATTTAAATGTACCGTGATCTCTTCTCTATCATGGTATAAATGCTTAGCTTGTAATTCGTAGCTAATACCGTACTTAGCGAGCTCTTCTTTTATCATTGCTAAGCACTCATATACACTGTCAAAGCGCTTTTTCATTGGTAATTTAAGATTAAAAATAAGCTCTTTTGCATAGGCATTAACTGCCCAATCAATCATTAGGCTGGTTACTTTGGTTGGTTTTTCTACCATGTCACATACAAGCCAAGTAATGTTTCTTTTCTCTGGACGATATTTAAAGCCATCCTCTCTAAAATGCTTAACCTGCCCTGTTTCCATTAGGTTATCATTCATTGGTCCATTGTCTATTGCATTAACAAACATGCCTCTGCGCACCAACTGATATGTCCAACCACCTGGGCATGCGCCTAGGTCAACACATCGCATACCTGCAGCAACACGTGTTTCTCTTTGTTGCTCTGGTATAAACACATTAAACGCTTCATCAAGTTTAAGTGTAGAACGGCTAGGACCATCGCTTGGCATACGCAAACGTAAAATCCCCATAAAGTTGGGTGAATTGTTATAGCTGTATGAGTAGCCAACATATGCGGTATTATTTTCCAAAAATAACACATGCATCACAGGCCGATTTGCCTTTGACTCACGCAACACGGTGTTTTGTTTCTCTAGTGCTTTTTTAAGCGGTGTGGATATTTTTTTACAAAAAGTAAGTAGTTCTTTCCCTTCGTTTGTATCAGGCGTCTCTACTCGTAGTTCAGCGCATAAAGGAAAATCTTTAGCTGCTTGCACAACTGCGCCTACACGGTCTTCTAAAGGCATATCTTCTAATAATGTGCCGGCAAACCACTGGCGAGCAAACACCATATTTTTGAAGTCGATTTTTTTGATTATTTCGTCGCTATGCTGCGCTTCAAAACATTCATATATAACGTAACCTGTATTAGGTTTTGCTTTTACATACCCTGCAAAACCCTGCTCAGCAGCATGAAATGTTATTTCAGCAGCTGCATCGTTTTCAAACCCACTGCGACAATAAATCACAACACTAGACATAATAACCCTTAAACTTTTTAAAACTTAAATCGTGCAACTTGCACTAAAATAACAATCCAACCAATAATAAAGCACACCCCACCAAGAGGAGTAATTGGCCCTAACCACTTCATTCCTGTCAGTGCTAATAAATATAGGCTGCCACTAAAAAGCAGTGTACCTATTATAAAAAAGTGGCCAGCCCAATTTAGGTTAATACCCCATTTTAAGAGTAAAGCTACTGCAATTAATGCTAAACCGTGCACCATTTGATACTCAGCGGCTGTTTTAAACACACCTATCGAATATTCTGATAGACGACTTTTCAGTCCGTGAGCGGCAAAAGCCCCCAACATAACCGAAAACATACAAAATAAACTGCCTGCCATTAAAAATAGTTTTGTCATTATTTACCCAACATTTTGTTTATAAATTGCGCTGTACTAGAAGCTGCTATTTGGCGGTTTTCTAATTCAGTAATGCCACTTTTTTTACGTGGTTTTAATGAATGGTCACCATCAGCCAGCCATACATAGTCGGGCTGTTTTGGCATTGCCAGCGTTTTTAGTTCTTCACGCGTACCAAATGTATCTCGCTCACCTTGCAACACTAAAAAAGGACAAGGAATATCAGCAAAGTGTTCTGTTCGAAGCTTGTCTGGTTTACCTGGTGGATGAAATGGGTAACCAAATGCAATAACGCCTTTGATCGGCTGTTTAGTTGTGCATGCAAGCATTGACGCCATTCGCCCGCCCATTGATTTACCGCCAATAAACAATGGTAATTTAGGTTGGGCATGCGTTAATACTTGCTCATAGTATGCAAGCAACTTGGGAGCACGCTCTGGTGGGCGTCGCTTGCTGGTTTGCTTTGCAATTTGCATATATTCAAAATCAAATAAACCAACATCAACACCCTGCTCACTGATCAGTGCAGCCACGTGCTGCATAAAATCAGAATCACTGCCAGCACCAGCACCATGGGCAAAAATAAACTGCGCAATTGCGGGTTGACTTTGACTTTTGAACCATTCAATCATGATTAATACTCTTGCTCTTGTTCAACCAAACTTAGCATCCATTCTTTAAATGACACTATTTTTCCCAATTCAGTTTGTGATTCACGAAGCACCAAATAATAAGCGTTTTTACTTTCTAGACTGTGGCTAAACGGAATAACTAGTCGCCCTGCATCAATATCTGGTTTGGCTAACACACTATTCCCAATTGCAACGCCTTGGCCATGAACGGCAGCTTGCAGCACCATAGAAGAGTGGCTAAATATAGGCCCTTGATTTACTTGTACGTTACGTACACCCGCAGTTTTCATCCACGTTTTCCAATTTTTACGTGTAGTGTCATGCAATAAGGTGTGCTGTGCTAAATCACTGGGTTGATCAAGTGGTTTGGGGCCACTCAATAACATAGGGCTGCACAATGGCACTAAATACTCTGTATGTAACTTATAAGCTTGCACTCCATTCCAGTGGCCACGCCCGTAGTAAATGGCAATATCGACATCGTCACTTAACGAATTTTCGTCTTGGTCTTGTGCTTTTATTCTTACGTCAATTTCAGGGTGTAACTCATTAAATAAACTTAAACGAGGCACTAACCATTGAATTGCAAAACTAGGGGTTAAACTTACCGTTAATGAGCCTTTGGCCCCTCGCGCAAGTAACTTTTCTGTGGCATCAATCAGTTGCGTAAAAATTTCTTTAATATCTAAAAAATAACCTTGGCCTTCTTCCGTTAATAATAAAGAGCGATTTTTTCGTAAAAATAGCTTTAAACCTAAATGTTCTTCGAGTGTTTTTATTTGATGACTGACAGCTGCTTGCGTTACATAAAGCTCTTCTGCGGCTTTTGTAAAACTTAAATGCCGTGCTGCAGCTTCAAATGCTTTGAGTGCGTTTAATGGGGGGACTCGTCTTGACATAATAACCAAGCTTTGAATTAGTTTTTCTTATGCATGAATTATATACCCATGACGAGAAAGAGTATATTTAAGGTGTAAAAAAAGCGACTAATGTCGCTTTTTATTATACGGTCACTTTTTATAAGTCGCTAGCGCTGGTATCTAACGGCGCAAAACTCTTAACCAAATCATCCACCGCTTTCATTTGCGATAGGTAGCCTTCTAATTTACTAAGGGCTAATGCACATGGTCCATCACACTTTGCTTCATTAGGGTTTGGATGTGCTTCTATAAATAAACCAGCGATCCCCAAAGCCATTCCACTTCTGGCTAGCTCTGCCGCTTGAGCTCGACGCCCATCAGCTGAATCTGCACGACCACCTGGACGTTGCAACGCATGCGTTGCATCAAAAATTACAGGTGCCATTGCTTTCATGTCATCCATTCCTAACATATCAACAACCAGGTTATTATAACCAAAGCTAGAGCCACGCTCACAAAGTGCAATATTATTATTACCAGCCTCATTAAATTTAGTAATGATGTGGCGCATTTCATGTGGTGCTAAAAACTGCGGCTTTTTAACATTGATAATCGCACCTGTTTTTGCCATAGCAACAACTAAGTCTGTTTGACGGGCTAAAAAAGCAGGCAACTGAATAACATCAACCACTTCAGCAACCGGCGCCGCTTGATGCGGTTCGTGAACGTCAGTGATAAGAGGAATGTTGAAGGTGTTTTTAATTTCTTCAAATATTTTTAACCCTTCCTCCATTCCCGGACCACGGTACGAGTTGATTGAAGAACGATTAGCTTTATCAAATGATGCTTTAAACACATATGGTATGTTTAGCTTTGTCGTCACTTCTACATAATGCTCTGCAATGCGCATGGCTAAGTCGCGCGATTCTAAAACGTTCATACCACCAAATAAAACAAACGGTTTGTTGTTTGCTAATTCAATATCATTAATTTTGATAATTTGATCTTTCATTTTAATTCCTTAAGGTGCAACTGCTTGCAACATTAATCCACAAATATAAGCCATGTATGTACCCACTCCGTAACCTAATACAGCCAGTAAAACACCGACAGGCGCAAGCGAAGGGTGAAATGCTGACGCAACAACAGGCGCAGACGCTGCGCCTCCGACATTAGCTTGCGAGCCTACTGCCATATAAAAAAGCGGTGCTTTAATTAATTTTGCAACAAGCAACATTAAACCAGCATGCACTAGCATCCAAATAGCCCCCACTAAAAACAAGCCCGGGTTATCAAAAATAGCGGTTACATTCATATGTAAGCCAATTGAGGCAACTAAAATGTATAAAAAGCTTGAGGCTACTTTAGATGCACCAAATGCTTCAATCTGTCTTACTTTAGTAAAAGACAAACTAATACCAATGGTAGTTGAAATGACAATTAACCAGAAAAACTTACTGGTTAAACTGTACTCTTTTGCCCACGCATAATTATTAGCGAAAAACGGCCCTAAAAAGTCTGCGCAAAAATGGGCTAAACCAGTAATACCAAATGCAATAGCAAGCAATGTCATGTAGTCATTCAGCGTTGGCATGCGCGCATGCTCTGCATGGTATTTTTCAACACGCTGCTTTAAATCTTCAATGGCGCTGGTGTCTGCTCCTGTAGCAGCATCAATTTTCTTATGGTTAGCTGCCATTAGTAACAAAACTGCCATCCAAATATTAGCCACTATGACATCAACGGTGACCATCACTGAAAAAATATCGCCGCCCACCTCAAACATTTCTTTCATTGAGGCTTGGTTTGCACCACCGCCAATCCAGCTTCCAGCTACGGTGGTCATGCCGCGCCATACAGCATCTGGCCCATGCCCGCCTACAATTGTAGGGTCTACCGCGCTCACAACTAATATAGCCAGGGGTCCGCCGATAACAATACCGAGCGTTCCCACTAAAAACATAATTAGTGCTTTAGGACCTAAGTTTAAAATCGCTTTTAAATCAATGCTAATAGTTAAAAGTATCAAACAGGCAGGTAATAAATAGCGTGAAGCAACGTAATAAACATTCGATTTATTACCATCGACAATACCAAACGTATTAAGCAAAGAAGGTAAAAAGTAGCAAAGTAATAGAGCCGGTACATATTTATAGAACGTTTTTAATGCTGGGCGCTCGCTGTTTGAGGTTTTAAATATAAACCCCAAAATAACCGCAAGTAAACCAAGCACAACTGCATCATTGGTGATTAATGCGCTTTGTGTTTCAACCATGGTATTCCCTAATATTAATGGTGAGTTTTATTATTATCTTCTAATTCTTCAATTTGGTGTTGGATGATTTCTATTGCTGGATCATCTGGGCATTCATCTACAAAAAATTGTAGATCATCGCGGGCCATTTTAGGGCAATCGAGCTGATTTAATAAATACCCTCTGTCACGCCTTTCGTAAGGGTCGTCGCCAATTAATTCCATTAACATTTCAACGCATGTTAATGCGTGGCCAAATTTATTTTCACTAATGAAAGACCACTTTTGCTGCGCTAAGAAAAGCTTATAAACTTCATCGTCAAAAATAAGTTCTAAGGGCTCTTGTTCTTGCCCTTCAGCTTCATCAGCATTTTCAGGAATAATATACCAACTTTGCTGACCGCTACTTGGTTCAACCAAATAGCCTTCTTCATCGCTCATAGCAATATGAACACCTATATCGCCTTGATTTAGGCTCATACTGGCATCGAGGTTAGCCTGTTGTAAAAAATGACAAAGTAAAATTGCCAGAGTAGTTGGCGAGCCGCTACGCATAGTTAGGGTGTAGCTTAGGCTATTTAATTTATGCTCAGGTACTTTTAAACTCGAAGCGCTAAATAGCCATGTACTGTAAAAGGTGTCTAGCAACTTATCTAAGCGTTCATGAGAATCGGGTACAACAATGCATAATGCATTAACTTGTTTTTCAAAATCAGCCAGAACATCAAAAGCGGCTGTTAAGTCTAGTTGTGGATCCCATTTCGATTCAGCCTTAATGCAACGATAGATTGCCGCAGGGGTAAAGTCATCGTAAGCATCATCAATATAAGAGTCATCGTGTTCATCAAACCCAAAAGTGGTCATCAATACTGCAACATTTCTAGAAAACGAACGCGTAGTTTACCTAATTCTACCCATATATTCCAATAACGAAATGTACTTGACCAAATGCATGGAGGGAATATTCGAGCTTTAGAGATACTAAAGCTCGGTAAATTAATTTAAGGCTTAAAGTAGTAATGCTGACTTGGCTGTTGCCAAATAACCAATAGCTAAAATAACAAACGTATTTACAATAAGGTAAGATACTTTAGCCAAAAAATTAGTTTGCTTAGCGCTTATAATTCCAATAGCAATATAAGCAACCACTAATATAATTTTTTCTAATAACCAGTGTTGTTCAAACGGGTTTATCTTCCCCATATACATGAGTGTAAATGCAGAAATTAAAAGTAATGTATCAATGCTATGACTACCAATAAATACAAGTTTATTACGAGCAATTTTGCCACTGCCCATTCGTGAAAAAGATCGAATATAAAATAAAACTACACTCAATGCTGCTATTGCCATGTGTGAGTGCTTTACTGCTAAATAATCCATATGCCTCTGTTCTTCTATTTATATAAAATTAATCTGGGTAACGTTTGATAATTATTTCAAGTTCATCAAGGTTTGCGTTAAAAACATCAACTAACTTTGGTTCAAAATGCGTGCCTTTTTGTGCGTTTATCTCTTCAACAACACGCTCGAGCGTCCATGAATCTTTATAGCAGCGTTTGTGCCTTAACGCATCATATACATCAGCCAATGCCACAATGCGGCCGAATATATTAATTTTATTCCCTGCTAAACCTTCAGGGTAACCAGAACCATCCCACTTTTCGTGATGTTCCTTGGCTATAGTGGCACCTGCACTGACAATTTCATGTGCTGATCCTTTTAAAATCCCATAGCCTTTATCAGTGTGGGTTTTCATTACTTCCCACTCTGGTGCATCAAGCCTTGCGGGCTTATTTAATACCGAATCGGGGATACCTACTTTGCCTACATCATGCAAAGGCGCAGCTAATCTAATCAAATCAGCTTGCTGTTTAGATAAACCATAACCAAGCGCCAAAGCATGGCAAATATGTGCAACACGTTTTACATGATTACCTGTTTCAGTAGAGCGTTGTTCAACCGCTTCACTTAATCTGTAAACAAGCTCTTGTTGCGTGGCCTCAATCTCTGATTGTAACTGAACATTTTCAAAGGCTAATTGTACATTTTGAGCAAAAATTTCAACGAGGTTGCGTTGTGTATCGGTTAGTGTATTTGGAATGCCTGTGATAAACAGCATTGAGCTGTGGTTATATTCACTGCTGCAATAAGCAAATAGGTAATTATCTTTGTAGATAATAGACTGATTATTTAACGCTTCTTGGCATGCGCTTAGTTGCTCTGCGTGTAGCACCTCTTCAAGGTCTTTACCTTCACTTTTTTCAAACTCACCGGTACCTGAACAAATAATCATTTTATTGTTCTGAGATGCTGGGTTTTGTGCAACAAGCGTGGTCGCGTACATAGCCTGATCTGAAATACCAAGCAATGATGTAAGTTGCTGCATTACTCCTTCTATAAAATGCTCTATTGAATGTGCAGAAAAAATATTGCGTGATGCAGTTATTATTTTCTCAAGGCCAACACGAGATTGTTCTATTGAAATAATATCGCGGTACGAACGAAGGCTCGACATGATAACTGTAAACAATTTTTGTGCGGTGAGTTCTGTTTTTGATTTGTAGTCGTTAATATCAAAATTAACTATTACTTGGCGTTCTGGTGCCTGACCAGGTTGGCCGGTACGTAAAATAATACGAATGTGGTTATTTTTTGCGGTTTCACGAATATATTTTACAACTTGCAGGCCTGCATCGTCTGTTTCCATTACAACATCAAGTAAAACAATTGCTGCGTCTTTATGCTCATCAATTAAAGTTTTAGCCTCAGCGCCAGAATACGCGCTTATAAATTCTAAACGTTTATTTTGAAACTCAAAATCACTCAATGCCAATTTAGTAACTGCATGAACTTCAGGTTCGTCATCAACGATTAGTACTTTCCAGGTGCCCAAATCGGTGTTATCCACCGGTGTGTCTGGCTCATCTGAAAATAAAAAGTCACCCATCATAATTAGAATTCCTACATGACACATTTAACACACGGATGCAGTAATAATTAAGCTTATTATGGCCACTGTGCGAGCGTTACACGGTCATTTTCACCAAGATCTTTTATCGTTTTAATATTAACAAAGGCCATCGTTTTAAAAAATTCACGAACAGCAAAACCTTGGTCATAACCGTGCTCTATTAGAAGATAGCCACTAGATAGCAAATAGTCACGTGATTGTGTAATTATTTGTTTAATATCAGACATTCCTGAATCTTCAGCAACTAAGGCAGATAAAGGTTCAAATCGCACATCGCCTTGAGCCAAATGTTCGTTACTACTTTCTATGTACGGTGGGTTGGTCACTATAAGATCAAAATATTCATTATCAAGTGAGCTAAACCAATTGCTTTGTTTAACACGCACATTACTAAGTCCTAGACGCTGTTGATTCCGAGTTGCAAGCGCTACAGCGTCAGTCACTTTATCAACCGCTGTAATATTCCACAAAGGCATTTCACTACCCAATGCCAATGCAATGGCGCCAGTACCTGTTCCCAGGTCCAGAACTTTTGCATTTTCCGAAATTCCTAAACCAAGTGCAGCTTCAACTAATGTTTCAGTATCTGGCCGCGGAATTAACGTTGTTGCATTGACTTCTAAGGTTAAGCTCCAAAACTCACGTTGCCCTGTAATATGCGCTACAGGTTCGCCGCTTAATCGCCGAGCGCAAAGAGTATCAAAGGAGTGTTGTTGCTCTGTACTGAGCAACCTTTCGGGCCAAGTAAAAAGATAGCTACGTGGTTTATCAAGAACATGAAGAAGTAATACCTGTGCGTCTAATTTCGCACTTTCGCTGCTTTGCGCTAATAAATTAGCGCCAGCAGCAACAGCTTGCTCGAGAGTTTGATTCACTATTACTCATCGCCCATTGCGGCAAGTAAATCAGCCTGATGCTCTTGCATTAATGGGTCTACGATGGCACCTAAATCACCCGCTACAACTTCATTTAAGCGGTACAGCGTTAAGTTGATACGGTGATCGGTTATACGTCCCTGCGGATAGTTATATGTACGAATACGTTCAGAACGGTCACCACTACCAACTAAGTTACGACGCTCAGAGGCTTCTGCTGCATGACGCTTCTCATCTTCAGCTTGCTGTAAACGTGCTGCAAGTACTGACATCGCTTTAGCACGGTTTTTATGTTGCGAACGCTCATCTTGACATTCAACAACCACACCAGTAGGTAAATGCGTAATACGAATTGCTGAGTCAGTTTTATTTACGTGCTGGCCACCTGCACCCGATGCTCTAAAAGTATCTACTTTTATATCGGCGGTGTTAATTTCAATTGCTTCAGCTTCTGGTATTTCTGCCATTACCGCTACGGTGCACGCCGATGTATGAACACGACCTTGCGATTCAGTCTCTGGTACACGTTGTACACGGTGTACGCCAGACTCAAATTTAAGCTTACCGTATACGCCTTCACCGCTAATGTTAGCAATGACTTCTTTGTAACCACCGTGTTCACCTTCATTGGTAGTTACTACTTCTAATTTCCACTTTTGCGTTTCAGCAAAACGGCTGTACATTCTAAATAAATCACCGGCAAAAATAGCGGCTTCATCACCCCCTGTACCTGCGCGGACTTCCAAAAATACATTGTTATTATCTTTTGGATCTTTAGGAAGCATTAATACCTGAATTTCATCTTCAAGACTTAATATTTGTGCTTTTGCTTCTTTATACTCTTCCTGTGCCATTTCTCGCATATCAGGGTCTGAGTCTTTAAGCATCTCTTCAGCGCTTGCTAAATCTTCTTTTGTTTGTTGATATGCTAAAAAAGTTTTAACTATTTCTTCAAGCTCTGAGTATTCTTTTGAAAGGCCACGAAAGCGATTTTGATCGCTAATAACCGACGGGTCGCTCAACAGTGCTTGTACTTCTTCGTAGCGCTCTACTAGCGTTTCTAATTTATTATAAACAGACTCTTTCATTTAACGGTTATTCCTGATCAATACCTAACATTTTTTTCAACTGATTTAATTGAGCCACTTCACCTTTTTTAGCCGCATCTTGAATGGCACGGGTAGGCGCGTGCATTAAGCGGTTGGTTAACTTATTGGCCAATTCTAAAATTACTTTTTCTGCGTCTTTACCACTAGAAAGCTGGCTAACTGCTCTTTCTACTAATTCAGACTTAATTGTTTGAACATCGTTTCGATAGTGACGAATTAACCCCACAGAATCGAGTGAACGCATCCACATACAAAACTCTTTGGTGCGCTCAGTAATAATTATCTGTGCCTGCTGTGCGGCTTGTTCTCGCGCTGCCATATTTTCACTTACAATCGTTTGTAAGTCGTCAACCGAGTATAAATAAGCCGCATCTAGCTCACCTACTTGGCTTTCAATGTCGCGCGGTACCGCAATATCAATAAACAACATCGGTTTGTTACGACGCTGCTTTAGTGCTTGCTCCACAACCCCTTTACCAATAATAGGCAGTGTACTGGCCGTTGAGCTTATTATAATATCTGCGTTATGCAAACGCTCTGGCAACTGCGCTAATGCAATGACATCTGCCGACACTTCATCGGCTAAATTGCGGGCTCGTTCAATCGTTCTATTGGCTACGGTAATATTTTGTGGCTCATTTTGATACAAATGCTTAGCAACCAGTTCTATTGTTTCGCCTGCACCTATTAATAACACATTGGTTTTATCAAGCTTGCCATAAATATGCTTAGCTAAATTAACAGCCGCAAACGCTACCGAAACTGCACTGGCGCCTATGTTAGTTTCAGTTCGGACCTCTTTCGCAACTGAAAATGTCTTTTGAAACAAACGATCAAACGTAACACCCACTGCATCATGGGTTTTAGCACTATTATAGGCTTGTTTAATTTGCCCTAAAATTTGCGGTTCACCTAACACAAGCGAATCTAAACCGCAGGCAACGCGCATTAAATGGTTAATTGCTTGATTGCCCTCGTGGCAATAAATGTTATTACTCAGTTCCTGTTCATCTAAACCATGGAAACTGGCAAGCCATGCTAACAGTGTTTGGGAATTTTGCTGAGCAAGGCTACAATAGATTTCTGTTCGGTTACAGGTAGACACGATCACAGCTTCATTAAAGTCGGCATGGCCACTTAATTGCTGCAACGCCTCTGACATTTGCTCAGGCGAAAAAGCCACTTTTTCACGCAGTTCTACGGAAGCAGTTTTGTGATTTATACCTAGTGCTATTATGGTCATGTTTGCCAAATATTGCTGAGCCCTACTTTAAAGGCGGCAATTTTACCAAAAATCAGCGGAATATGGAAAGTAAGGAACAACATTTGATTAGACATTATTTAATATTAGCTATAACTTTTATGTTTTTAAGTGGCTGCGCGCAACAATTAACCCATAAAACAGCAGTTTACGACAACTGGAAAGGTAAACTCGCCAATCAAAAAACTTGGCATGTAGAGGGGAAACTTGCTTTTATTAGTCCCGATGAGCGCCAATCTGCAAACTTAAATTGGCAGCAACAAGAAAATAACAATAATTTAGTACTGACTTCATTTATTGGCACACGCATTTTACAACTAAAACAGTCGCGCAATGTTGCTGAGCTTGAATTTGACGATAAAGTTTATGTAGATACCAATGCATCTGCGCTGCTTAAGCGCTTAACTGGCTTTGCTTTACCTGTTAATAATGCTGATAACTGGCTTAAAGGCACTATTGATTCACAAACGTTGCAAGTTGATGAACTTGGCCGTTCGAAACAAGTACTTTGGTTAGATAATGAAAGTAAACAATGGCAAATAAACTATGCTGATTATATACAAACCGCTGGTTATTGGTTGCCTACAAAACTGACGCTCAAACACCAAAAAATTAAAATTAAAATTCAACTATATGACTGGCAATTTAATTAACTATGAATAGCAAAACCTTTTTTTCACTTATTGCACCTGCAAAACTCAATTTATTTTTACATATTAATGCGCGCCGAGATGACGGGTATCACGAATTAGAAACCTTATTTACTTTCTTAAATTTCGGCGATGAGCTCTCTTTTGAGTTAACAGATGAACCATCAATTTCAATCACTGGTGATACTAAAGGCATACCACTTGAAGATAATCTCATCTATAAAGCTGCTTTAATGTTACAAACTGATACTAAAACAAAGCACGGTGTAAAAATAAATTTGATAAAACGACTGCCTATGGGAGGAGGTGTTGGAGGGGGGTCGTCTGATGCGGCAACAACACTATTAGCGCTCAATAGATTGTGGAATATTAATTATGACATTAATAAACTTGCTAATTTAGGGTTACAATTAGGGGCTGATGTGCCTGTATTTATACGTGGTGAAAGCGCCATTGCGCAAGGCATTGGGGAAAAACTACACCGTGTTGAACTTGCGCAAAAATGGTACTGTGTTGTGCACCCAAACCAGCATGTAAGCACCGCTAAAATATTCACTCACCCCGACTTAAAACGCGATACTCCAAAAATCTCAGGTGATTGGAAACAGCAAACTTTACACAACGATTGTGAGCCTTTAGTTAAAAAGCTATGCCCCGAGGTTGAAAAAACCCTCCAGTGGTTGCTAAAATACGCTCCGTCGAAGATGACCGGAACAGGTTCATGTTGTTTTGTAGAGTTTGATACACAAGCTCAAGCTAGCCATGTACTTGCTAACCTCCCCCATACTTGGCAGGGGTTTGTAGCATCAAATGCTAATATCTCTCCTGCTCATACGGAGTTAACCGCCATTTTCGATCAATGAAGTAACGTAAAAGTAATCATAAGTTAACTCGTAATGATTTTTATCATTGCTCGTTAGTCCAAAATTTCAGTGCCTGAGGAACCCTACCGTGCCTGACATGAAGCTCTTCGCTGGTAACGCAACACCTGAGTTAGCTCAAAAAGTTGCAAAACGTTTATATATTGAATTAGGCGATGCTGTTGTTGGCCGTTTTAGCGACGGTGAGATCAGTGTTCAAATTAATGAAAATGTTCGTGGCTCGGATGTTTTTATCTTGCAATCAACCTGTGCCCCTACAAACGATAACCTTATGGAACTTATCGTTATGGTTGATGCTCTTCGTCGCGCATCTGCGGGTCGTATTACTGCCGTCATTCCTTATTTTGGTTATGCCCGTCAAGACCGTCGCGTACGTTCTGCCCGTGTACCAATCACTGCTAAAGTTGTTGCCGATTTCTTATCGAGTGTAGGTGTAGACCGTGTACTTACGGTTGATTTACACGCAGAGCAAATTCAAGGCTTCTTTGATGTACCAGTAGACAATGTATTTGGTAGTCCTGTATTACTTGAAGATATGAAAGAACGTCATTTTGATGATGTTGTTATTGTTTCTCCAGATATTGGTGGTGTAGTGCGCGCACGTGCAATTGCAAAACTATTAGACGATACTGATTTGGCTATTATTGATAAACGCCGCCCACAAGCAAATGTTTCTCAGGTAATGCATATTATTGGTGATGTAGAAGGCCGTGACTGTATCATTGTTGATGACATGATTGATACTGGTGGTACGTTATGTAAAGCAGCTGAAGCACTTAAAGAACATGGTGCTAAACGCGTATTTGCTTATGCAACTCACCCTATTTTATCAGGTAAAGCAGCTGAAAATTTACGTGATTCTGTTATTGACGAAGTTATTGTAACCGACTCAATTCCCTTATCTGATGAACTTAAAGCGCTTGATAAAGTAAAAGTGCTAACGCTTGCTGATATGTTAGCAGAAACTATTCGTCGTATTAGCAACGAAGAATCTATTTCAGCGATGTTTGAGCATTAATCTCAGGTATTTGCTGAAAACAAAAGCGCCTTTTGGCGCTTTTTTTGTATGCTATGTATATTTTACTGAATCACAGTGGTATGATAGCGCGCCTTTTGGCTAGGGACCTTGGTCGCAAAGGCCCTAAACTTTTAAATAATTGGAGACATCATGTCTAACACAACTTATACATATGACGCTGAACTTCGCGTAGAAACTGGTACTGGTGCGAGCCGCCGCCTACGTCGCGAAGACAAAGTTCCTGCAATCCTTTACGGAGCTGACAAAGAAGCTTTATCTCTTACTTTTGCTCATAAAGATATGATCAAAGCACAAGAAGACGAAGGTTTTTACACTCATATTCTTACACTTAATGTAGGCGGCGAGAAAGTTGAAGCTATCTTAAAAGATATTCAACGTCACCCATTCAAGCCTAAGCTTACTCACCTTGATTTCCAACGTGTAGACGCAACTCATAAATTAACAACTAAAGTTCCTCTTCACTTCATCGGTGAAGAAATCGTAACTAAAGCTGGCGCAACTGTTGTTCACCAGTTAACTGATGTTGAAATTTCTTGTCTTCCAAAAGCATTACCAGAATTCATTGAAGTAAATGTTTCTGAGTTAGTAGCTGGTGATTCAATCCATATCTCTGATTTACAACTACCTGCAGGCGTTGCGTCTGTTGAATTAGGTAAAGGCGAAGGCCATGACCTTTCAGTAGTTACAATCAAAGCAAACAAAGCAGCTCCAGCTGAAGACGAAGAAGCTTCAGACGCTGCAGAATAATATTTAAGGTCTCGCACCTTGAATTCTATTCAAATGCTTGTGGGCCTGGCTAATCCAGGCCCCGAATACGCAAATACACGCCACAATGCAGGTGCTTGGTTCATCGAGCAACTCGCAGCACGCTACAACTGTACGCTAAAACACGATCCTAAATATCACGGCCTTACTGGCAAAGTGATAATCCAAGGCCAAGAATTCAAATTATTGATCCCCACCACTTACATGAATTTAAGTGGTAAAGCGGTCAGTAGTTTAGCCAACTTTTTCAAAATCCCTGTTGAAAATATCTTAGTTGCACATGACGAGATGGATTTAGAGCCCGGTGTCGCCAAATTAAAAAAAGGGGGCGGACACGGTGGTCATAATGGCTTAAAAGACATTATGGCAAAAATGGCAAATCAAAAAGATTTTATGCGTTTACGTGTTGGCATAGGTCATCCAGGACATCGTGAAATGGTTACCGGCTGGGTGCTTGGGAAAGCGCCAAAGGTTGACCAAGAAAAAATGGATGCTGCTGTAGATGAAGCAGTTCGTTGTATGGAAATACTTGCAAAAGACGGCGTGCTAAAAGCACAAAACAGACTTCATTCGTTTAAACCCTAATAAACTTGAGTCCAAGTGCACGGTTAAACGAATTCTAAACAAGGTATCTTACTATGGGTTTTAAATGTGGCATCGTTGGCTTGCCTAACGTAGGTAAATCAACGCTTTTCAATGCATTAACTAAAGCGGGTATTGAAGCCGCTAATTTTCCTTTTTGTACCATTGAGCCTAATACAGGTGTGGTACCTGTTCCAGATCCTCGCTTGGACGAGCTTGCTAAAATTGTAAACCCACAACGTATTCTTACTACAAGTATGGAGTTTGTTGATATTGCAGGCCTTGTAAAAGGCGCATCAAAAGGTGAAGGCCTTGGTAATCAGTTCCTAGCGAATATTCGTGAAACTGATGCAATTGGTCATGTAGTACGTTGTTTTGAAGACGAAAACGTAATTCACGTTGCAGGAACAATTGACCCTGCTGACGATATTGACGTAATCAATACTGAGTTAGTACTTGCTGATATGGACAGCGCTGAGAAAGCGATGTTCCGTAATGCTAAAAAAGCGAAAGGCGGCGATAAAGAGGCAAAAGAACAAAATGCGGCGCTTGAAAAAGTAAAAGTACACCTTGATGAAGGCCTTACACTTCGATCGTTAGAATTAACTAAAGAAGAAAAAGCAGCTATCAGCTCTATTAACTTCTTAACTATCAAACCAACTATGTATATTGCAAACGTAGCAGAGGATGGTTTTGAGAATAACCCACTACTTGATCGCGTTCGCGCTATAGCTGAATCAGAAGGCGCTGTGGTTGTCCCTGTGTGCGCAGCAATCGAATCTGAGTTATCTGAACTTGATGATGAAGACAAACTCGAATTTATGGCTGACCTTGGCTTAGAAGAGCCAGGCCTTAACCTTGTAATTCGAGGCGGCTACGAATTACTCAAGCTACAAACTTACTTTACCGCAGGCGTAAAAGAAGTGCGAGCTTGGACAATTCCTGTAGGTGCAACAGCGCCGCAAGCTGCTGGTAAAATTCATACCGATTTTGAACGTGGATTTATCCGTGCACAAACCATTGCTTATGACGACTACATTAACTGTAAAGGTGAAAGTGGTGCAAAAGAAGCGGGTAAAATGCGCCAAGAAGGTAAAGAGTACATTGTTAAAGATGGCGATGTAATGAACTTCCTGTTTAACGTATAAGTATTTATTCCCTCTATTTAGGGAAATAAATTTTAAAGGCTCGTTTTTACGAGCCTTTTTTGTTTTTTAAACGTATATACACTGTCAGCTTTTGGGAATAAATAACACTAAGTTAATTTTAAAAAAGCGCAACCTGTTATACTTCCTCTTTAATCGGTGTTAAAAAAACGGCGTTTTTATTAAAATTTAGCCTGTTAGCTTAATTTTCCTGCAAACAAACACAGTTAAGTGTTTTTTTGCAAAAAAGGTGTTGACGAATTTGGGTCATGTCAGCATAATACGCCCCGCACTCAGCGATGAAGTGCTAACAAAAAAGATGGCTAAGTAGCTCAGCTGGTTAGAGCACATCACTCATAATGATGGGGTCACAGGTTCAAATCCCGTCTTAGCCACCATTTATTTTTTGTTGCTCAATGAAGAGTTTAAAATAACTACCTTGTGTGCGGGAGTGGCGGAATTGGTAGACGCGCTGGATTTAGGTTCCAGTATCTTAGGATGTGAGAGTTCAAGTCTCTCCTTCCGCACCAATATTCTTGATAAGAATTAAAACTATCAGTTGTTTATTGTTGGGATATCGCCAAGCGGTAAGGCACCAGGTTTTGATCCTGGCATTCCCAGGTTCAAATCCTGGTATCCCAGCCAACAATGGCTAAGTAGCTCAGCTGGTTAGAGCACATCACTCATAATGATGGGGTCACAGGTTCAAATCCCGTCTTAGCCACCATTTCTTTTTTAAGAATTGGCTCTGCAAGAGTTAAATTGCAACTCAATGAAGAGTTTAAAATAACTACCTTTCTTTGATTATTCAAAGTAAAAATGCGGGAGTGGCGGAATTGGTAGACGCGCTGGATTTAGGTTCCAGTATCTTAGGATGTGAGAGTTCAAGTCTCTCCTTCCGCACCATGTTCTTGATTAGAACTAAAACTATCAGCTAATTCTTTGTTGGGATATCGCCAAGCGGTAAGGCACCAGGTTTTGATCCTGGCATTCCCAGGTTCAAATCCTGGTATCCCAGCCAACACTCTTCTACTAAAGAGTGTTGTTAAAGAATAACTCCGTTATGAGTATAAACATAAAACTATATGCGGGAGTGGCGGAATTGGTAGACGCGCTGGATTTAGGTTCCAGTATCTTAGGATGTGAGAGTTCAAGTCTCTCCTTCCGCACCACGTTCTTGATTAGAACTAAAACAATCAAATATTTCTTTGTTGGGATATCGCCAAGCGGTAAGGCACCAGGTTTTGATCCTGGCATTCCCAGGTTCAAATCCTGGTATCCCAGCCAACTTCTTCTACCAAAGAATGTTGCTAAAGAATAGAACTGCGGGAGTGGCGGAATTGGTAGACGCGCTGGATTTAGGTTCCAGTATCTTAGGATGTGAGAGTTCAAGTCTCTCCTTCCGCACCACGTTCTTAATTAGAACTAAAACTCATCCAAATTTAAAGTTGGGATATCGCCAAGCGGTAAGGCACCAGGTTTTGATCCTGGCATTCCCAGGTTCAAATCCTGGTATCCCAGCCAATTTTCTATTTCTCTTCCATGTTATTATTTATAACCAATTCCATCAGCAAAAAAGTATTTTTCTGTAAAAATTATCCAATTATTTACTAATTCCATAGTTCAAGATCAGTCGCTAAACATCTCGTGATATAAATGTACTGAAGCTGATTGAAAAAATAATACGTTTAATAATTTAATTCTGTAAATAAAAACACTGCTGATTCATAGTGAAAATTGAGTTACTTAGTCGTTTTATTAAAAATCTCAATACTACTAACATCAAGTTTAGTCTCATAAATTTTATGGCGCATTGCTATAACTACATTACGCTTTAGCGTCTTTGTTTAAGTATTTCTCTATAAAGCGCTCTAAAGGTAGTGGCTTGCTAAAATAATAGCCTTGAAGAAATTCACAATTCATTGATTTAAGTGCTTCTTGTAACTCTTTCGTTTCTATACCTTCTGCAACCACATTACAATTGAGCCTATGTGCTAAAAATAACGTCGATTCTACAATTGCATAATCAGCTATTTTAGTAAGCATATTATTAATGAAAGACCGATCTATTTTAATTTGATTTATAGGTAGCTCTCGCAGTAAAGATAAGGAAGAAAACCCGGTACCAAAGTCATCTTCACTAAATTCAAATCCACGACTGTTAAGTTTATACATCATTGCTCGAGCAGCCTCCAAGTCAGTCATCATTGCACCTTCTGTAATTTCAAAAACAATGTAGTTACTTAACGTAGGGTCCTCTTTAAGAAGCTCTTCTATAAACTCCACAAAACTCTCACTTTCAAGATCTCGTGTTGATAAATTTACGTGCATGGTGCCAGTAAAACCTAACGATTTTAGACGCTGTAAATTTTTTATTGTTTCAATTACAACCCATTGAGTGATACTAAGAATCATCCCCGTACGCTCAGCCACTTTGATAAATTGATCAGGAGTAATAAACGAACCGTCCTTCTGCGGCCACCTAATTAATACTTCTGCGCCATGTATTTCGTCAAAACGAGTGCAAAATATTGGCTGAAAATAAAGCTCAAATTCATGGTTTATAAGGGCGTTTTTTATTTTTATAGTCATATCAAGAAAGTTATCAGCCCTTTCACTCAACCCTTCAAAATAATTAACAAATAACTGCTGTGTGCTTTTAGCTTCAAGTAAAGCTAAATCTGCATTTTTAAATAGCTCATTGGCATAAAACGCATCTTGAGGATATGAGCTAACGCCGACTTTTAGCTTTAACCATACTTTTTGCGCACTAATGAAAAAAGGCTCTTCAACAGAGCCCTTTATAACTTCAATACAATCATAAATATCTTGCTCATTTGCTGAATCTAAAATTAACGCAAATTCATCACCGCCAATTCGGTGCAGTTCACCTATTTTTAATAAATTTAGATTTAACGTTTTGGAGAATATGCACAACAATTCATCTCCTAAGCTATTACCGTAGAGCTCATTTACACGTTTAAAATTACTTAAATCAAATAAAAATAAACTAAATGGTTGCTCATTATTAATATGCTGAATCAATAGATTAAAAAAACACTTGCGATTAGGGAGGCTTGTTAAGCTGTCATGCTCTGCTAGGAATCGTTGATGATTTTCAGACTTTTCTATTTCTAAAATACTTTTTAAGCTGAGGCGCATTATTAGAAATACAAAAATACCCCCTCCTAATAAAATGAGTGAGATACTAATTAAGACCAAGTTATCTAAAGTGTTATTTGCAAAATAATGTAATATCCAACAATACCCAAAAATAAATAAGACAACTAAAGCAAGAAGTAAACTCCATGCCATATTTTTAGTCTTTTTGCATATTGTTATTATTGGCTGAATGCTAAAACCTAAAAGCAAAATACCTAATAAGATTACAATTAATAAACTTTCCATAGGCCCTCAAACTAAAGACTTCTTATTGCTTGAGTATGGCAAATATACGTAAAAGGGAAATAAAATTAGGATTAAGAGCTTTA
The DNA here is from genome assembly GCF_022809815.1 of Pseudoalteromonas sp. APM04. Taxonomy (NCBI): domain Bacteria; kingdom Pseudomonadati; phylum Pseudomonadota; class Gammaproteobacteria; order Alteromonadales; family Pseudoalteromonadaceae; genus Pseudoalteromonas; species Pseudoalteromonas sp. APM04. The sequence continues at coordinate 1,110,753 of NZ_CP094441.1, read as the reverse complement.
AAATAACTTTTAAGCTCTCATTTTAAGGGCTGAATAGTCAAAGGATTACAAATTGGTTTAATGAGTAAAATGCATATCTTAAATGTAGACGCATATTCTTAGCTAAATTCACCGCTAATTGCGTACTTTAATACCCAGTTTTTTACCACCCCAGTATTGTTAGCCATTTTTAAAAATTGGCTACGCGCCCATTTTAGTGGCGCTATTTGGTTTGAAAAACCAAAATAGCAGGCATCCATCATACTCATCATTAATAAGTTAGCTTTTCGGCGGGCGCGTTCGTACTCTTGCAGCTTTAACGCGCATCCGACGTCGGTTGCATCATTTAATATAGTGGCTAAGGCGACCACGTCCTGGAAACCCAAGTTAACGCCCTGCCCAGCCAATGGATTAATAGTGTGCGCAGCATCGCCTACTAACACCAAACGACCATAAGAATAATTATTAGCATGTTGACGAGTAATTGGAAACACAGCATGACTTTGCACTTCAAAATCACCTACAAGGCCAGGGAACTTAGCCAAAATATGACTTTTTAATTGTGCTCCATCTAATCCTTTAAATGTGTTTAATGTGTTGGCATCGTCATACCAAATTAAATTAGCGTAAGGTGCTTGCATAGGTAAAAAAGCCAATGGGCCTGATGGCGTAAATTGCTGCCATGTCTTTATTTGTTGAGGTGCGTCCAATTTAATAAGTACGCCCATACATTGCTGCTGGTACTGCCAACCGGTTACACCAATATTTGCTTTAGTTCGTAATTGTGATTGTCCGCCATCGGCTGCAACCACTAAGCTTGCGGTATAACGTTGCTCGCCATATACCAAGGTAATCGAATCGGCATTTTGTTCAATTTTACTAACAACCTGTTTTTGCTCGATGACTTCAATATCGTATTGCTCAAACTGCATCCATAAACTGGCTTGTATTAAACTGTTTTCGATTAAGTGGCCCAAATGCGTGGTATTAATGTCGGCGCAATCAAATAACAATTTATCGTCGCCGCGTTCAAAAGCTTCTAACTGTTGGTATGGCGCAATCCGGCCTTTTCTTAAAATGGGCATAGCCCCTAAACCATCGAGTAACTTTTCAGAAAAACGATTAATAGCTGATACTCTTATATCAACGTTGTCATTACTCAAAACATGAAGCGGATCGATTAGGTGTTTTTCGATAATGCGCACTGACTTTCCCTGTTGTGCTAACTTTATTGCCATTGCCGCACCAACCATGCCGCCGCCAACCACTATCACATTATTTTGAGTCATGTTTTTCATCATTTTGTTAATACGTTAATCTATTTTAATTGTACCGTAACTCGCCGCTATAGTGCGAGAGTATATAACTATCAAGCTATTAAACTCGTCTGAGTTTGATTTGAGATCACAAACATGAAAACTATACTTGGATCTGGGCGGGTATCCAGCTAAAATACGCGTCCTTTAAGTGAGCAAGCTTGCTCCTTAATTCTGTTTCAAGCACATATTTGTGCCATTATCGAATTGAACACGAGGCTAAATTTCAATGAGCAAAAAGCTGCATATCAAAACCTGGGGTTGTCAGATGAACGAATACGACTCTCAGAAAATGGCTGAACTTTTAGATGCCACCAATGGCTACCAGCTAACTGAAGATGCAACAGATGCCGACGTAATCTTACTTAACACCTGTTCAATTCGTGAAAAAGCACAAGAAAAAGTATTTCACCAATTAGGCCGTTGGAAGTTGTTAAAAGACGACAAGCCAGAGCTAATTATTGGTGTAGGCGGTTGTGTTGCCTCTCAAGAAGGTGATTCTATTCGCCAGCGAGCTCCATTTGTAGATGTTATTTTTGGCCCACAAACACTGCACCGTTTACCTGAAATGATTAAGCAAGTGCAAGGGAATAAAGGTTCGTCAGTTGTTGATATTTCGTTCCCAGAAATTGAAAAGTTTGACCGCCTACCCGAGCCAAAAGCCGAGGGCCCTTCTGCGTTTGTATCAATAATGGAAGGGTGTTCTAAGTATTGTACCTTTTGTGTTGTACCTTATACTCGTGGCGAAGAAGTTAGCCGCCCAGTTGATGACGTGCTCCTTGAAGTGGCGCAACTTGCAGAGCAAGGCGTGCGTGAAGTAAATCTATTGGGGCAAAATGTAAACGCATACCGTGGTGATACTCACGATGGCGACATTTGCTACTTCTCAGATTTAATTCGATTAATTGCTGCAATTGATGGTATTGACCGTATTCGTTATACCACATCGCATCCAGTAGAATTTACACCAGATATTATTGATGCATATGCTGACGTACCAGAGCTTGTAGATCACTTACACTTACCGGTACAAAGTGGCTCTGACCGTATACTAAACCTAATGAAACGCGGCCATACAGCACTTGAATACAAATCAACAATTAGAAAGCTGCGTAAAATTCGCCCTAACTTAAGCATGTCTTCAGATTTCATCATCGGTTTCCCAGGTGAGAGTAAAGCTGATTTTGAAGCCACTATGAACCTTATCAACGATATTGGGTTTGATATGAGCTTTAGCTTTATTTATAGCGCACGCCCTGGTACCCCTGCGGCGGATTTACCAGACGACGTAACTGAGCAAGAGAAAAAAGAACGCTTATACCTGTTACAGAACCGTATTACACAAATGGCACAGCACATTAGCCGCCAAATGTTCGATACAGAACAGCGTATTTTGGTTGAAGGTCCATCGAAAAAGAATCCAATGGAATTACGCGGTCGTACCGAAAATAACCGTGTTGTTAACTTTGTTGGTCCACATTCGGTGATCGGCCAGTTCGTTGACGTACGTATTACTGAAGCGCTGCCTAACTCTTTACGTGGTGACTTAATTCGTACAGAATCAGAAATGAACTTACGACGCGATATCGCTCCATCAGCTATTTTAACCAAAGCAGCAAGCAGTGAGCCAAAACCAGAGACTGTTAACGAAATTGGCGTAGCTACTTTCGTTCCTTAGTCAATATACCTAGCGCCAGTAAATACTGGCGCCGTTCTATAGGAAGCAATTTTGAGTAATCAGTTAAAAACATTAGAGATTTATTTAGAACCTGCCGATAACAAACGCCTATCTTCTTTATGTGGCCCGTTTGACGAAAACATCAAACAAATTGAACGCCGCCTAGCTGTTGAAATTATTCACCGTGACAACTTTTTTAAAGTAACGGGAAAACTACTCAATAGTGCCTCTGCGGTCGAAATTTTAAAAAATCTATATGTTGATACTCAACCTGTGCGCGGTGTTATTGGTGAAATAGAACCCGATAATGTTCACTTGGCAATTACAGAATCTAAAGCCCTAGAGCAAGATGCTTCAAGCAGTGCATACGGCAAAGAAATGGTTATAAAAACGCGCCGTGGTGTTATTAAGCCCCGAAACGACAACCAAGGCCTTTACGTTGCCAATATATTAAATCACGACATTACTTTTGGTATAGGCCCTGCTGGTACAGGTAAAACCTACCTAGCAGTAGCTGCCGCAGTAGATGCCCTTGAACGACAAGAAATCCGTCGTATTTTGTTAACGCGCCCCGCTGTAGAAGCTGGTGAAAAGCTCGGGTTTTTACCTGGTGATTTAAGCCAAAAAATTGACCCATATCTGCGCCCGCTTTACGATGCGCTATTCGAAATGCTCGGTTTTGAAAAAGTCGAAAAGCTAATAGAAAAAAACATCATTGAAGTTGCGCCCCTTGCCTATATGCGTGGTCGTACATTAAACGATGCGTTTATTATTTTAGATGAAAGTCAAAATACCACAGCAGAACAAATGAAAATGTTTTTAACCCGTATAGGGTTTAATTCAAAAGCGGTGATCACTGGTGATATAACCCAAGTTGATTTACCGCGCGGCACACGCTCTGGCCTACGCCATGCTATTGAAGTGCTCGATAGCGTAGATGAAATTAGTTTTAACTACTTCAAAGCACACGATGTAGTGCGCCACCCTGTTGTTGCGCGCATTGTTGAAGCATACGAGCGTAACGATGAGAGCGAGCGCTTGAAGCGAATTGAAAAGCAAAAAGCAAAAGACGAGCTAGCTGCTCAACTTAACTCTACTACTAAAGAGTAATACTTTGACAACCGAACTTGATTTACAAATAGCCTGTGAGTTTGACAACCTCCCTAGTGAAGCCCAATTTGCATTATGGGCTGATAAAGCATTAAGCCAATATCGTGATGAGTCAGAACTCACCATAGTGATTAGCGACGAAGCGCAATCACAACAGCTTAATAACGACTACCGGGGTAAAAACAAACCCACTAACGTATTGTCGTTTGAATTTGAAGCGCCACCAGGAATAGAGCTTCCCCTTGTTGGTGACTTAGTTATTTGCCCAGCCATTGTATTGGCTGAAGCATTGGAGCAAGAGAAGTCATTTCATGACCACTTTGCCCACATGGTCATTCATGGGTGCTTGCATTTACTTGGATTTGACCATATAAAGAGTGAAGACGCTTTGCAAATGGAAAGCATAGAAAAGCAATTACTTGCAGAGCTAAATATAGCAGACCCATACCGGGACGAAATTTAAATTAACGGAGCAATTAGACGCAATGAGCGACGGTAACTCGCAATCTAGCCAGGGTTCTTCTGGCAAAACGTGGTTGGGTAGAATAACCCAAATGCTGCAAGGGGAACCCCAGAATAGAGAAGAGCTGGTCGAAGTGATTGCCGATGCGCAAGAACGAGACGTAATCGATCCAGAAACAAAAGAAATGATTGAAGGTGTGCTTAGTGTATCTGAGCTTAAAGTGCGAGACATAATGATCCCGCGCTCACAAATGGTCACTCTTGAGATCGACAGCCCGCTTGAAGAGCTAATACCCATGATGGTTGACTCAACTCACTCACGCTTCCCAGTGGTGATTGAAGACAAAGATCACGTGGAAGGTTTTTTACTTGCTAAAGATTTGCTCCCGCTTATCTTAAATAAAGACGAGCATTTACCTTCAATACGCGATTACTTACGCCCTGCCATGGTCGTACCTGAGAGCAAACGTGTTGACACTCTGCTTAATGAATTTCGTCAGCAACGCTATCATATGGCTGTCGTTATTGATGAATACGGCGGTGTATCGGGACTCGTTACAATTGAAGATATTCTTGAAACCATTGTTGGGGAAATAGAAGACGAGCACGACGAAGAAGAAGAACAACAAGACATTCGTCAACTTGCAAAACACGTTCATGTTGTTCAGGCCTTAACGCCAGTAGATGACTTTAACGAGCACTTCAGTACAGGGTATAGCACAGAAGAAGCCGACACTATTGGTGGCACCGTTTTACATGCATTTGGCCATATGCCTAGCCGTGGTGAAACAATAGACATAGATGGTTACCAATTTAAAGTAACCAATGCCGACAATCGTCGTATCTTGCAACTGCAAGTCACCGTTCCTAAGGCTGATGACACCGACAGTGAAGAAACTGCTAACTAGACTGACCCTATTAGCAAAAGATATAAAATCATGGCTCGCATTTATTGCGGGCCTTATTTTAACTTTTAGCTACTCCCCTTTTGAAATTTGGCCAATTGCATTTATTAGTATTGCAGCTGTCATTTTTTGTATTAATCCAAACAATACCGGAAAAGCCCATGCGAAGAATGCCGCTAAATATGGTTTTATATTTGGTTTAGGCTGGTTTGGTGCAGGTATTAGTTGGGTACATGTGTCTATAGCTACCTTTGGCGGTATGCCGCTTGTAGCCTCTTTTTCGTTAATGGCACTATTGTGCGGCTACTTAGCGCTTTATCCCGCCTTAGCGTTCTACTTAACAACTCGTTTTGCCACCAGCAAAAATAGCTTTGGTTTGCTGCTTATTAGCTTTTTTGCTCTTAGTGAATATTTACGGGGGGTGGTCCTTACCGGGTTTCCGTGGTTAAGTTTTGGGTATACCCAAACCGATGGACCATTAAATATACTGGCCCCTTACATTGGTGAATTTGGATTGACTTTAGTATGTATTGCCATTGGCTTTGCACTGTACCGGATAACACAAAAAGACATAAAGACCCCGCTGGTTACGCTCACTGTATTTACTGTTTTGTGTATTGGTTCGCGTGCAACAAACACCGTTGAGTACTCAGGTAAATCAATGTCGACTTTACTAGTACAAGGCAATATAAAGCAGCACCTTCGCTTTGAGCCTAGCGAGTTTTGGACCACCATGAGCAAATACCAAGATATGACTCGCCCACATTGGGATGCTGATTTAATTGTTTGGCCTGAAGCCGCAGTTCCTGAAATAGAAGCCCTTGCCGACAGCTACTTAGCTGGGCTAGATAGCGCAGCCTCATTTAATGAAACCGCCCTTATTACGGGCATTGTTGACTACCAAATCGATACTAAAACCATATTTAATACACTTATAGTGTTGGGTAACAAAGAGCGCGGCGATGAGCACGGCCATTATGAATACCTCAGTAAAAATCGCTATCAAAAACACCAGTTACTGCCGATTGGAGAATTTGTACCGTTTCAAGATATTCTGCGCCCAATCGCGCCTTTGTTTGATTTACCTATGTCGTCGTTTACGCGTGGCGACAGAATACAAAACAACTTGCGCGCCAATGGCTTTAATCTGCTCCCTGCTATTTGTTTCGAAATAGTATTTGCCGATTTAGTACGTGGCAATTATAAAACTAACTCAGATATATTATTTACTGTCAGTAACGACGCGTGGTTTGGTCAATCAATTGGGCCATTGCAACACATGCAAATTGCCCGCATGCGTGCCCTTGAGTTACAACGCCCGCTGGTACGTGTTACCAACAACGGTGTAAGCGCCGTATACGACCCGCTAAGCAATACACAACAAACCATGCCACAGTTTGAAGCCGCTGTATTAAAAGCCGATGTAAAATTGATACAAGGTAATAGTGTGTATAGCCAATATGGCAATGTGTTTGTATGGGGAATTGTGACGTTATTGGGGATTGGTGGGACTCTAATGCGATTTAAAAACTAAAAGTACTCAATATTTATGGGTCAAATTAGAGAATAAACTTGTGTGAACAATTCATATTTAATTTTATTTACATTGAGTTACATATTATAAATTTATGTGTTTTAGTCTTATTTCATATTAGTTACTATCAATATACTAATAATAATTAAAATATTTATGAAAAAAGTAATAAGCATAGCAACCTTAGTCATATTATTGTTTGGCTGCGCTAATTCAGCTAAAAGTGACCTATCAAGGCTAAAAAGTAATCCCGCCTGCTGTACCAACTTAAGCGACATTGCATTTGCAACACAGCAAATAAACAAGCTGACCTCTTTTGATTTGAAAAACCAGCCTATTAGAATTTTTAATGAAGCCAAAAGCCCATTCATTGCAATTGAAAAACCAAATAATAGTCGCTTCGCTCAAGTTTTTAGTTACGCCAATGGCGCATTTGTTCAAACAGCAACGCTTGTTTACCCTGAGTTAATACTGTTAGATAAATCAAAGCAGGTTATAAAACACCTTAAACCTTATGAGGCGTGGGAAAATGGTTTACCAACAACATTAGATTTAGCTGGTAACCTATATTACAAAACTCAATTTACTCTACCAGAGGAAGCCAAATACTTAATTTTTTATACTGATAGCAGTTTGAATAATAAAAAAACAACAATCAATTGGCGCTCACAAGTTGGTGGAAGTGAATATAGGCAACTTACCCTTACATCGTTCGCTAAAATTGGTATCAAATTACTTTAATTTTCAGGAGTTTTTATGAGATATATTTTTACCATTATTATCCTTGTCATATTAAGTGGATGTAAATCCTCACCCAACTACATGAATACGGGACAACTAAAAGCAAATTATCAGGTACTTGGATTTGGCGGTTTTTATGTTGAAGAAGATCTCACTTATTTTGAAAAACAATTAAAAAACCATTATAAAGCGCCAATAAAAAAAGCACTTGAAGCGCGTGGTTTTAAAGTAGTAGACGCCAGCGAAGTTTATACGGTATTTAATCAATTATTAGATAACGCTGAGAACTTATACGACCCGCTTACAGGACAAGCAAATGAAAACCTACGTAATGAACTCTGGAAAGAAGCGCTTGCCACTACAAAAACAAACCTCGGTGTAAATGCTTTTGTGTTTGCAGGTGTTGATACTGTACGCGCACATTTTACAAACAGTATTTTATTAGGCCACGTAGCCAAGTGGTATGGCCAAGAAGAGTCTTACCTTGAAGGTGGTGCCGATGGGGGTGATATATTCGTATCGTTATTTCAAAACGAACAAGGTTATGTGCCAGGAAGCAGAGTGTATATCAGAATTAGAGATGAGAAAGACACACTCTTAACTATGGGCTCTGGGGGTATTGAGTTAGTGGCACAATTTAACAGTGATGAAGAAATTATTGTGAAAGATGCCGATAAATTATTTAAAGACCCTGCAAAATTGGATAGTGCATTACAGTTCGCATTAAAAACAATCGACACTTGGAAGACGAAAAAATGATTAAACACATGGTTGTCATCATCGTTTTACTCAATTTAGTCGGTTGCAAACTATTTCAATACAATAGCGACCCTAAAGTGATAGCGAATGGAATTACAATCGCTAAACCGGCAACACATAGTAACCTAGCCTATATATGGTTACCAACAGCCAATACCGGTAACAAAGCACTCTATAGAGAAGCATTTGATAATAACGTAATTAACTTTTCAAAAAAATATAACTTAACTAACCTAAACCCTAAAGTTCAACCCATGTTTGATAACTTTATTATTGAACAAGGCGGTGCTTTTAACACAAAAACAGGCAAACTCGAATCAGAACGAGTGCAAGCAGCTATACAATTTACGTTTAACAGCATTAAGCAAACGTATCCAAATATTGGCAATTTGCTGGTTATCCACCCAAAAGAAAATTCAATTAAAATAGTAGATGGCACTGCAACTTGGAATGGTGTTGAGCAGCACGTATTGACAAGATCAAGAGACTCAGTCGAATTCAGGCCTGCAATTAGTATCGCCTTACAATATTATAATGACGTTGAAAAAAATAATTTTCATGAGGTTGGCCTAGATCTACATGCCCCTGACTTAACTGATAACGATAAATATGAGCAAATACTTAAGCATATTTTAACTCCTATTGTCTTGTTAAATACAAAAGTAAAATAGTCTTCGATCGCCCAATAATTAACTAAAACTTTAGCTAGTTATTGGGCTTTAATTTATAGTTTTTATCGATTCTCAATTACAACTGATTGTTGAAGTAATTTTCTCAATCCATAATACCAGCTAAGTGCAGCAACGGTACCGTGTGTTTCGTTTTCAAAGTAACGCTGTTTCACTGTTAATTTTTTACTTGGGTGATTCCTTAATTTATCTGCAAACGCTAATCCCCACTGATAATTTGTTTTACCTATATCACCAAATGCTGTGGCGTTATTCGCAAAGGTAAAATACACATTCCCTGCCATCTCTTTATTTTCAAGTTGATTATTTTTAAAGTAACGGTTTAAATAATTATTATCCCAAATGTAGGTAGCATCAATTATTAAGTAATCTGTAAATAATGTGTGATTAGTCAACAGTACGTAACTTGCAAACAAGCCACCAAAAGACTCACCAATTAATACCCGTTTAGTTGATGTGCGGTAATTTTGATTAATCAGTGGAATAAGTTCTTTTTCAAAAAATGCACTGTAGTTTGCGGCATTGCCGATATTTTCAAACCTTTCTAATAATTTTCCGTTAAACGTCCAGTCAATATTGGTTGGGGTAAAGTCGCGCTCTCTTATTGCGTTTTGGCTGTTAGGAATAGCTACAATAATTGCTTGCTGTATTTGCTGCTCTAAACGCTCTGTACTTAGCGCTTCCACCAACCCTGCAACTGCTTTTAAATGTGTGCTATCACCATCAAGTAAGTAAACTACAGGGTATGTTTTATCAGTATTTTGGCTATAACTAGGTGGTAAGTAAACGCTATAAAATCGCCTCTCTTTTAAAATTCGAGACTCAATATGGTTATTCTTTGCTAACACAAATGACTCGGAAGCACTTGCACTGATTGCAAAAAATAAAGTGATAATCGTCAACATTAAAAACTTCACTAGCGTACCTATTACCTATAACTATTAATTATTTAGCTTTTACGGTTTCTTCTATTGTTTCTATATTCACAATTTGCTTCACGCTACCTTGTATAACCACAGTCGCTGATATTTTATCTTGAATGGCTTGCCTGTTTGGGTCCCAATATACTTGTAAAAAGCCTAGCAACCCAGTGGCAAAACCCGCGCCATAACCACCGTAGCGGCCAAAGCAATCAAGCAAACCAAGTGGTTCGCCATTTAAGGCAACAACACGTATATTACACACCTTCTTACCGGGAGTTTGGCCACGCCAAAGTAATGAAAATAGCGTAAAGTAAACAGCAGCCCACCCAAAACCTAAGCCTAAGTCTTGAATAATACCTTTGCCCCACTGCAAAATACTGTTTGTAGTTGTTTGCGCAGGTTTTTCTTCTATTAACTGTGCAGACTTTATTTCGTTATTTTCACTGAGCACTAATAATTGTAAAAGCGCTCTAGCAAGTTGTGGGCTTTGAAGGTCGTCCATTTCTGCTAACTTGGGTACTTGCCTTATTAAATTATCAAGCGCATTTTGTTGGCAAGATTGCTCACACCTTTCGTCTTCTACTTTAATTAAATAGGCATTTACTCGGTGTTTTTCTGACTCAGTAAGCTGTATTTCGTCTTCTATTTTTACACCTTGAATAACTGAGCCGATTTCACTGTTATCGTCTTCTAAGTAGTCTATGCCAATTGAAAGCACAGCAAGAGCGCTTACAAATAAAATACTCGCTGCCATTATTTTTAATATTCTTCGCCATACACTGGACATTTTAGGAAGGTATTGCTGCGCAGTGCCTTTATAAAAAGCCATAGCAGCAACAAACGCAATTAAGGTGGCGCTAAGCTTTGCAGCTACAAATATTAGGGCAACATCTATTACTATTGCTAAAGCTCGTTTAAGAGGTGTTGCTAGAGGTATGCCTAACAGAGCGTTATCAATCTTAAATGCATAAGGGGTAATGACTTCTCTAGTTTCGGTTTTAGATAATTCTAATTGTTCTACTTCTTTTGCTTTCATTTTAATTCTTGTTATTAAAATAGGTAACGCGTTTAACTTACGCGCTTTTTATTTTTTGCTCAAGCTAATTCAAACAAGCGCTATTTACTGTTTGTTGCCTTCAAGGTGAAGGTTAAAGGGTGAGCGGGACGCAGAAGCTTTACTCGATTTTTATTTAGTCCACTAGGTTACAAACTTTGCGCAGCGACTAAATAACCCTAGATTCCACATATTTTATCCTTAAAAGCCAGCAAGCCCTGCGCGTTATTAATAAATTAGTTTAGGTTAAGTGAACAATTTATATGTGTGAGCGTATTAGTTAATCAAAGCCTTTAGGAGCAACCCAATGACCACTAAACAATTAGCCTCTCTTTTTATATTTAATACTTTGCTGCTAAGCGCAGAGGTTAACGCCAATCAGCGTTGGTACGTTGTAAACGATTCGGTCATGGGGGGCGTGTCTAATAGCCAAGTAAGCCATACAAAAGAGGCATTGGTATTTGAAGGTAATGTATCGCTTAAAAATAACGGAGGGTTTGCTTCTATCCGCACTGAGCTCAACACACAGGGTCAAAACGCAAATACTATTCATTTACGTGTTAAAGGTGACGGTCAAACGTATCAACTAAGGCTGCGTACATCTAACTACCTTGATGGACCTGCGTATACATACTCATTTAAAACAATAGAAAATGAATGGACTAACATTAATTTTACCGCAAGCGATTTTACGCTTACTTTTCGTGGTCGTACGCTAATGCAGCAACCGGTGATTGATTTTAGTGATATTAGACAACTTGGTTTTATGATTGCAGGAAAACAGGCGGGAAAATTTAAGCTTGAAATAGCACACATTGAATTTGCAGGTTAGTACGTTATGCTCACTTTTAATCGGTTAAAAGTGAGCAAACACAGTAACTTTACGACTCTATTGCAAGCAATTCTACTTCAAAAATAAGCAGTGATGCCGGTGGAATGCTCCCTACCCGCTTTTCGCCATAAGCCAATTGGTGCGGTATATAAAACTGAAATTTGTCTCCCGGGCTCATTAACTGTAACCCCTCGGTCCACCCTTTAATAACTTGGTGTAAACCAAAGCTGATAGGTGACTTGCGCTCTACTGAGCTATCAAACACAGTTCCATCGATGAGTGTACCGTGGTAATGCACATTGACCATACTTGTTGGGCTAGGTGTGTTGCTGTTTTCTCCTTTGTGCATTACTTTATATTGCAGGCCAGATGCAGTTTCTAATACACCATCTACTTTAGCGTTAGCCACTAAATAGTCGCTTTCAATTTGCGCATTAGAAATCGCCTGTTGCTTGGCCTTTTTACTATTTTTAAATATTAAAACACACAAAATAGCGATCACAACCGCCAAAATAATATTGATCATAATTAGTTTTTCTCGTCTTCTAGTTTTTCGTTTTCTAGCTCGTCATCCGCATCGTCGTCGTTATCGCCATTAACAATATCAGCAATCTCTTTTAAACGCGCAAGTGCGATGCCGTTTACTGAACTTTCAGGGTATACATCGTCGATGAGTTCGCCCGCTTCAATATCCATCAGTAAATTTAGCGCCTGATCGACCGTCTCTACTGCGTAAATATTAAATTTACCTTGCTCTACTGCATTGAGTATTTCGTCGTCTAAAACCAAATTAACTTGGTTTGACTTAGGAATAATGACGCCTTGCTCACCCGTTAAGCCGCGCATTTTACACAGCTTAAAAAAGCCTTCTATTTTTTCGTTTACACCACCAATGGCTTGTACATCACCATGTTGGTTTATAGAGCCGGTAAGCGCAATTGATTGGCTTATTGGTAAGCTTGTAATAGCCGAAATTAACGCGCAAAGCTCTGCCAACGAGGCGCTATCGCCGTCTATGTAGCCATAGCTTTGTTCTATTGCAATGTTTGCACTGAGCGTAAGGCTAAATTGCTGAGCATATTTATTACCTAAATAACCAGTAAGTAACATCACGCCTTTAGAGTGAATAGCTTTACCCAGTTCTGCTTCGCGCTCTACGTCTATTACGCCATCAGCGCCGGCGTATACCGTGGCAGTAATTCGCGCCGGTGTACCAAACGACGTATCACCAATGTGCAGTACCGTTAAGCCATTTACTTTACCAATGGCTTGTCCGGTTGTAGCAATTAACGTATGGCCTTCTTTGATATCACTAAGCATATTTTCACTAATTTGACCGGTGCGGTATTGCTTACCCTCAATGGCTTCATCAATATGATGCGCATCAATAACCGTTAGCTTATCTTGTTTTGCGTAATAACTTGCCTCAGCCACCAGCTCTAACACATCAGCAAAACGCGCTGACAGCTTATTATGATGCTCAGCTTGGCGATAACTAAATTTAAGCAATCTCACCATAGCGGCTTGCGTTGTAGTGCACTTAAGCGTTTTTTCGCAGTACTCTGTCACTTTAGTAATAAACTGATACTGTAACTTATCACTGCTTGGTAAGTAGTAATCAAAATCAGCTAGAACTCTGAATAGCTCTGCGAATTCTTCATCGTATTCACCTATGGTGTAATACAAATCGCGCGAGCCTAATAAAATAATTTTTACATCAAGTGGGATCAATTGCGGGCGAAGCGTAAAGCTCGTGCCTACTGTACTATCTTGATATGGTAAGTCATTTTTAATTTGGTGCATTTTCAGCGATAACTTTAGCCCATCCCACACCTGTGGGTTAGCCATTACTTTTTCAGCATCCATTATCAAATAACCGCCATTTGCACGGTGTAATGCACCGGGCTGAATTGAGCGGTAGCTGGTGATTAGTGTACCTTGTGAAGTGGCATACTCTATTTTGCCAAATAAATTACCAAAGGTAGGGTTAGGCTCGTACACCACAGGAGCTGCATCGTCTTCTTTAAACTCGACTAAAATATTGGGTGCAAAAAAGTCAGTGAGCATGCCTTTACGATCAAAGTCTTCTTTATTTTCTTCGTTTTCGTCTTCATCGTCTAGCCATTCAAGTACAGCATCTATAATTTCTACACGTATGTCTTTTAAATAGCGAAGCACGCCAATATGTGTGGCGTATTTATGTTCTAAATCTTTTAACAGTGGTTTAGTTGCTTGCTCAGCGGTTGACTTTTTAAGGTTGCGGAGTTTTTCTTTTGATTCACGTTTCCAACGCGGCAACTCTATCAGAGCTTCAATTAACGCATCTTCTAGTTTTTCTATTTTCTCAAAAAACGCTTCGCGAAGTTCATCTTCAAGTTCTGCAAACTCGCTATCACTCAACTGCTTGCCATCTATAAGTGGTGCAAAGCCCACTGAGCTTTTTTCTTCAACAAGTGCAACGCTTTGCTCAAGCGCAGCCACTTCAACGGCGGTAATTGCGCTGTCGTAAGCATCATTAAATTCACGATCAATTGATTTTTTCTTTCGCTGATAAGCAGGGTTATCAAATGCGGCTGGAAACGTGTCGAGCACTTCGTCTAAAAAAGAGTCTATGTCGTCACTCAATTGCTTACTTTGTCCTGCCTGCATAAACAATGCTATTGGCTCGCGATGGTCGTCGTAGTTATTAACATACAACCATTCGTTTGGGGTTACTCGGCCTTTGGCATGTTGTTTTAGTTTGTCCTTTACGAGTGTGTAACGCCCATGTGCGGCTTCGCCCATAACGTAAACGTTATAACCAGGTAATTCCATCCCCAGCGAAAAGTCCAGCGCACTTTGTGCACGTTGTTGCCCAATAAAATTGAGTTGCTCTGGGTAGGGATTATTCATGCACGTCAGTACGTGATTAGCAGAAATACTAGGTGCAAGCGTTGATACAGGTAGTGGCAGCAGTTTTTTCGTCATTCTAACTTCTTTATATACCAGCATAATCGCTGGCTTTTGGGCGTATTAAGTGGCCAGCAGCCACTTAATACATATGCTTAAGGGTGCAGTGCCTTACGACTAAAATAGATTCCATCACACTCAATACACGGTAAAATTTGTGTGGCGTGATAAACATCGTAACTATGAGTGCAATTCTTACATACTAATGTGCCCATGGCTATCCATTCACCTGCGTGATACACCCCATTATGTTTAAAATCTTGGTTTAAGGATTGCCATTCAAGCTGAGTTTTGTCTTCTATATGTGAAAGTTCAAACCATAAAGACTCTTTAAGCTCTTGCCATGCAAGCGAATTATAGTGGGAATCGTTCTCGCTAAGGTGCTCTACGTCACGTTTTAAGTAGTTACGGTAGAGCTGATACTTTTCCTCACCTAAATTTTTAAGTGCTTGCTCTGATTCAACAAAACGAGTTACCGCATCTTTTACCTCATGATCTTTGATGTCTTTTAGCCACGCGCTTAAATCACTAAGCCATGCTTTATAATCTGCCATTATGTACTCCTTCAAAATTGCTAATAAACGAGTTGGGTTGACGCAATATTTATGAATCTTTACTCAGGCCACTAAGTGACATTTTATACTGTGATTAGAAAACCCTAAACTGAGCAAATTTCAATCTACACAGGTCAACACGCCTGACGTTTAACATAGATAAGTATAGGTTAACCTGACATGAAGGTTACAATTTAGCAAAACGGTGTTTTTGACGCTGTGAATAGTGCTTTATTTGAGTTATCCTATCGGCAATTTTTTATTAGTTTGCAAGAAGTCTGGAATCGTAGATGCAAGAGCAATATAACCCGCAAGATATAGAGTCAAAAGTACAAAGCTACTGGGAAGAAAACCAAGTATTTAAAGTCACTGAAGATGAGAGCAAAGAAAAATATTACTGTCTTTCTATGTTCCCTTATCCGAGTGGTCGACTGCATATGGGTCATGTGCGTAACTACACCATTGGTGATGTTGTTTCTCGTTTCCAGCGCCTGCAAGGCAAAAACGTAATGCAGCCTATGGGTTGGGATGCGTTTGGTTTACCAGCAGAAAACGCCGCTATTAAAAATAAAACAGCGCCTGCAAAGTGGACTTACGAAAACATTGATTACATGCGTGACCAACTTAAGCAATTAGGTTTTGGTTACGATTGGGATCGCGAAATTGCTACCTGTCACCCAGAGTATTACAAATGGGAGCAGTGGTTTTTCACTAAGCTTTACGAAAAAGGCCTAGTGTATAAAAAAATGTCTACGGTTAACTGGGATCCGGTTGATCAAACTGTACTTGCTAACGAACAAGTTATTGACGGTCGCGGTTGGCGCTCTGGCGCTGTGGTTGAGCAAAAAGAAATTCCACAGTGGTTTATTAAGATTACCGACTACGCACAAGAGCTTTTAGACGATTTAGACAAATTAGAAGACTGGCCTGAGCAAGTTAAAACCATGCAGCGCAATTGGATTGGCCGCTCTGAAGGTTTAGACATTGAATTTACGCGTACCGATAACAACGAAAAGTTTAGCGTATACACCACTCGCCCAGATACTTTCATGGGTGTAACTTATCTCGCCGTTGCCGGTGGCCACCCTATTGCCCAAGAAGCCGCTAAAAACAGCGATGCGATTGCAATGTTTGTTGAAGAATGCAAAAACACCAAAGTAGCCGAAGCAGATATGGCAACAATGGAGAAAAAAGGCATTGCAACAGGCTTTTACGCAACTCACCCATTAACAGGCGAGCAAGTGCCTATTTGGGTGGCTAACTTTGTACTTATGCATTACGGCTCAGGCGCGGTAATGGCAGTACCTGCACACGACCAACGTGACTTTGAGTTTGCAAATGCATACGGCCTAGATATTAAACAAGTTATTGCGCCTGTTGAAGGCTCAGACTTTGAAGTAAACCTAGCGCAAGAAGCATTCACCGAAAAAGGTGTATTAGTAAACTCTGGCGAATTTGACGGATTAGACTTTTCAGCAGCGTTTAATGCGATTGCCGACAAACTAGAAGCACTAGGCGTGGGTGAGCGTAAAGTAAACTTCCGTTTACGTGACTGGGGTGTTAGCCGCCAACGTTATTGGGGCTCTCCAATTCCAATGCTGAGCGACGAAAACGGCAACGAGCTTGCTGCAACAGAAGATATGTTACCCGTTCGCTTACCAGAAGACGTGGTAATGAATGGTGTAACATCACCAATAAAAGCAGACCCTAATTGGGCTAAAACCACAGTTAACGGCGTACCTGCTACGCACGAAACTGACACCTTCGATACTTTTATGGAATCGTCTTGGTATTACGCACGTTACTGCAGCCCACGTTACGACGAAGGCATGTTAGACCCAGCAGCCGCTAACTATTGGTTACCTGTAAACCAATACATAGGTGGTATTGAACACGCAATTTTACACTTATTGTACTCACGTTTTTTCCATAAACTATTGCGTGACTTTGGTTTAGTAAATTCAGACGAGCCATTTGACCGCTTACTATGTCAAGGCATGGTATTGGCTGAAACGTTCTATCGTAAAGATGAGAAAGGTGGTGATATTTGGATTTCACCAAGCGATGTAGAAACAGAAACTGACGAAAAAGGTCGAGTTACTAAAGCATGGCACAAGGAAGATGGCGAACCAGTATTTTCTTCAGGCATGAGCAAAATGTCTAAGTCTAAAAATAATGGTATAGACCCACAACAAGTAATTGCACAATACGGTGCTGATACAGTGCGTTTATTCATGATGTTTACTGCACCACCAGAACAAACACTTGAATGGTCAGATTCTGGCGTTGAAGGCGCACACCGATTCTTAAAACGTATATGGAAATACGCAGTAGACGTGAAAGCGGCAGGTTACCAAGCACTTGAAAAGTCTGCGCTTACTAACCCACAAAAAGTACTTCGTCGCGAATTACACAAAGCCATTGCAAAGGTAAGTGATGATGTTGAACGTCGTCAAACGTTTAACACGGCGATTGCTGCCATCATGGAGCTGTCTAATAAGTTAATTAAAGCGCCACTTAACGATGCACAAGACATTGCCATTGCAAATGAGGCACTTGAAGCGTTAATTATTATGCTTGCCCCTATTACGCCGCATTTATCTCATGAGTTGTGGGAAGAACTAGGTAAAGACGGTGATATTTTAGATGCAGCATGGCCAATAGTTGACGAATCAGCCTTGGTTGAAGATGAAAAGCTCATCATCGTTCAAGTAAACGGTAAACTTCGCGCTAAACTAACTGTGGCAGCAGATGCAACACAAGAACAAGTAGAAACACTTGCCTTTGCAGAAGCAAACGTAACTAAATTTACTGATGGTAAGACCATTCGTAAAATAATTTACGTGCCAGGTAAACTACTTAACGTGGTTGCTAACTAATATGGCTGTATTTAAGGCCATTAAAAACGGACTAGCCTTAGCGCTAGTCTGTTTTTTGTTATCTAGTTGTGGGTTTCACTTAAAGCAAGCGTCAAGCCTGCCTGATAATCTAAAACTCATTACGCTTATTGGTGATGACGAAAAATCAGCTTTATTTGAACAGCTACAAAAAGAGCTGTTAGCAAGTGAAGTTAAACTTACCTCTTCATCTAAAAACGTAGCGCAGCTGTATTTACGTAAAGAAACCATAGAACGCCAAACGTTGTTGTTATTTAAAAATGGCCAGGTTGCTGAATACGAACTTGCCTATGGCGTTTCATATGTTCTAAAACACCCCAATAAAGATGCTATAGAAAAACGCTTTGAGCTTTATAGAAATTATCAAGACGACCCCGATAACGCACTTGCCAAAGCCAAAGAGCTAGAGCTGCTAATTAACGAAATTCGTAAGCAAGCAAGTCGCCGTATTGTTAGAGAGCTGTCGCAACTGTAATGCGCTGTTACGCTAATCAATTACCTAACGAGTTAAACAAAGGCTTAAAACCTTTTTACCTAGTTTTTGGTGAAGAGCCTTTTCAAGAAGCACAGTGTGTTCAGCTGATACGCGATACCGCCAAATCACAAGGCTTTGATGAAGTCATTAAATTTACTTTAATGCAAGGATTTGATTGGCAAGAAATAATAGCGCAATATCAAAGTATGTCATTATTTAGTGCACGCACTATTATTGAGTTTGATCTAAACCAGCAAAAGCCCGGTGTAATTGGTAGTAATACCTTTAAGCGTGTCGTTGAGCTTGTTAACCCCGACACGATACTAATTATTAAAGGTGCAAAAGCGAGCCAAGAAGTACAACGCGGTGCCTGGTTTAAAGCGCTCGACAAACAAGGTGTATTTGTACCTTGTTACCCACTGACTGGCTCGCACGTCAAACGATGGCTTGATGAGCAATGTCAACGCTTGGCTCTTAACATGCAAAATGATGCCAAATTAAGCCTTATCAATGCTACAGAAGGTAACCTTCTAGCGTGTTATCAGGAACTTGAAAAGCTCTCCTTACTGCATGGCAACGCACTTATTACCCAGCAATTGGTTATGCAAGGGCTATTAAATCAAGCCAAATTTGATATTTTTGATTTAAGCGATGCCTTATTAAATGGTCATGCCAAGCAAGCCATTAAAGTTTTGAACAAACTAGCCAGTGACAACACTGAAGTTGTGAGTATATTATGGGCGATTACAAAAGAGCTCAACACCTTGATGAATGTGCAATTGGGATTGTTAAATGGTGAGCCAATCGCCAGCTTATTTAAACAAAATGCCATTTGGAAAAATCAGCAAGGGCCGGTGCAAAATGCCGTTAATCGCCTAAATATTACTGTACTTGAGCAAATTAATAGTGACATTGCTTTATTTGATGCAAGCTATAAACAAGGCAACTTAATTGCTCCTTATCAGGCACTTGCACATATTTGTATTAAGTTTTGTCAACCGCTCGATATTCCTATGCCGTGTCACAGCCTTAATTAGTTGCTTAACCTGTTGGACAAAAAAATGATTGCTATTTTTGGTGGCACCTTCGACCCCGTTCATTTAGGCCATATTAATATGGCTCAGCAATGTGTAAGCGCATTTAATTTAAGCACATTGTATTTTATGCCCTGCGCACTACCTGCCCACAAAGCGGCACCAGGTATAAGCACAGAACATCGTGTTAACATGCTCAATGCGGCTATTAAACCGTACCCTCATTTTGCACTCGATTTAAGAGAGCTAGCTCGTTCAGGCCCATCATACTCATTACTTAGCCTGCAAGAACTGCGTAAAGAGTACCCAAGTACACCTATATTATTTTTGATTGGAATGGATTCATTTAATTCACTAAATAAGTGGTTTGAATGGCAAACAATTACTGAGCTTTGCCATATTGTGGTATATCAACGACCAGCGCAGAGTTGTCAGGTAACAGGTGAGCTTAAACACTACATGCAGCATGCCCTCGTGGATGACCCCGCTCTTATTACAGAGCATTTAGGTGGTAAACTTTACTTTTTACCGGGTAAAATGCTTGATGCAGCTTCTAGTTCTATTCGTGATGATCTTAAAAAAAGTAACAAAAAGAATGAACTATTACCCGATGCCGTGAGTCATTACATACAAATGCATCAGCTATATCAAATTGATGCTTAAAAATGCCTAGCGTGTTAAAATACGCGCCATTAAATTTTTAAATTGAGACAAAACCTTGGATTCAAAACAACTACTCGCCTTTGCAATGGATAAAATTGACGATATGAAAGCGCGTGACATCGTTGACATAGACGTAACTGATAAATCAGACATTACCGATTACATGGTAATTTGTACTGGCACGTCTAAACGCCACGTTCAATCAATCGCCGACCACTTAGCAAAAGAAGCACGTCATGCAGATTCAGAGCCATTAGGCTATGAAGGCGAAAATGACGGCGAATGGGCACTGGTTGATTTAGGCGATGTGGTTGTACACGTGATGCAAACTGAAGCACGTAGCTATTACGATCTAGAAAAACTGTGGGGCTAACCACCCACTTGTTAAAAGCAACGCTTGGAAGTTATTCGTGAAAATACAAATGATTGCTGTTGGTACAAAAATGCCAGCGTGGGTAGAAACGGGATTTGCTGAATACCAGCGCCGTTTCCCCAAGGATATGGCTTTAGAGCTAATTGAAATACCCGCCGGTAAACGTGGCAAAAATGCCGATATAAAGCGTATTTTACATATTGAAGGCGAAAAAACATTAGCCGCTATTCCTAAAGGCAATCGTATTGTTACGCTAGAGGTCACTGGCAAAGCGCTAGATACTCACCAACTTGCTAAAAACATGGAAAAATGGCAACTCGATGGCCGCGATGTAAGTTTACTTATTGGCGGCCCTGAAGGACTTGCTCCAGAATGCATTGCTGCATCGGAGCAAAAGTGGTCGTTATCGAACCTAACATTACCACACCCTTTGGTGCGAATTATTGTTGCAGAAAGCCTATATAGAGGCTGGAGCTTAAATAACAATCATCCCTATCATCGCGAGTAACGCCTTGCTATGCTAAAACAAAGACCCACTATTCGCGATCACTCCGCAGAAGCAAATTTGTTTGCACGGCGTGCATTTGTGGGTTTTGTTTTTGTATTAGGGTTAGTAGCTGTTTTAATTACTAATCTTTACAACATTCAGGTAAAAGACCACCAAGATTATCAAACCCGCTCCAACGACAACCGTATTAAAGTTATTCCTATTGCACCTAATCGCGGTTTAATTTACGACCGAAACGGTGTACTGCTTGCTGAGAACAAACCCGTTTATAATCTCGAGGTGATCCCCGAGGACGTTGATAACCTTGAAAAATCACTTGAACAAGTAAGCCAACTAATCACGATTACAGAACAAGAAAAACAAGATTTTTTAAAAGATATAAAAAACACGCGCCGTTTTAAATCACAAGTACTTAAAGCGCGCCTTGATGAAGCCGATGTTGCTACATTTTCGGTTAACCAGCATAAATTTCCCGGGTTTAGTATCGAAGCTCGTTTAGCACGTTATTACCCATTCGGCGACACGCTTACTCATGCCCTAGGTTATGTTGCAAAGCTAAACCGAAAAGAGCTGAACAAGCTCGAACAAGAAGGCCAAGCCACAAACTATCGTGCAACCCACGATATTGGCAAACTCGGTATTGAAAAATACTACGAGCAACTTTTACATGGTCAAGTCGGTTCGCAACGTGTAGAAGTTAATAACCGTGGTCGTGTTATCCGCACCCTGAGTATGCTTCCCCCGCAGCCAGGTAGTGATTTAGTGTTAACGCTCGATATCGGCCTGCAACAAATAGCCCAACATGCACTCAAAGACATGCGCGGTGCGGTTGTCGTAATGGATGCAAAAGATGGCGGAATACTTGCGCTATATTCGAACCCAAGCTACGACCCCAATTTATTTGTACACGGTATTAGCAGTAAAAATTATAAGGCACTTCTTAACCCAGATCGCCCACTCATTAATAGGGCTACACAAGGCCGATACGCACCAGCATCCACCATTAAACCGCATATGGCTATTTTAGCACTTGAAGAAAACATGGTGACGGAAGGGACAACCATGTGGGATCCGGGCTTTTTTGAAATACGAAACGTAGAGCACAAATGGCGTGACTGGAAACGTTGGGGGCATGGCCATGTGGATGTATACAAAGCCATTGAAGAGTCGTGCGATACGTACTTTTACGATACCGCGTACCGATTAGGCATTACAAAAATTAGTAATTTTATGGCGCATTTTGGTTTTGGCGACCTATCGGGTATAGATATACACGAAGAAACTACCGCGATATTGCCTTCAAAAGAATGGAAAGAAAACAGATTTAAAGAGTCTTGGTGGCCTGGCGATACAATTTCTGTAGGCATTGGCCAAGGGTATTGGACCGCAACACCGATTCAAATTGCTAATGCAACTAACATACTTGTTAACAAAGGGGTTAACCACCCTCCTCACTTAGCGCAAGTGGCTAAAAAAGAGGACGATGTGACGCAAATAAATAATGAAGAAAAGCCACCTGTAGTACTGAACAATCCTGACAATTGGCGTATAGCCATAGATGCTATGCATAATACCGTAACTAAAGTCACAGGCACCGCCCACAAAGCGTTTAAGGGCGTAAACTACGACCCTGCAGGTAAAACGGGCACGGCACAAGTTGTGAGCATTGCACAAGGTGAAAAATACGATGCAGAATCACTTAAAGAGCGACAACGCGATAATGCCATTTATGTGGGGTTTGCCCCTTACAATAATCCTCAAATAGTTGTGTCTATTGTTGTTGAAAATAATGGTGGTGGCAGCACGGTTGGCGCACCTATTGCCAGGCAGTTAATGGATTATTACTTTGCAGCTAACCCTGTTGAACTGGCAAGGAATAACACCCTATGACCGCCCTGCATGACAAGCGCTCTATTTGGATGCGCATGCATTTAGACTTGCCTTTACTTATTGCCATTTTACTTATGATGGCTGGAAGCATCACGGTTGTGTACAGCGCAAGTGGCCAAGAGTCAGCGATGATGATAAGACACATGACGCGGATGGGTGTGGCCATCATTGCCATGGTAGTACTTGCACAAATTCCTCCCGCGACACTGAAAAGACTCACTATACCGATGTACTGCGTTGGGTTATTAATGCTGGTTGGTGTGTTGTTATTTGGTGTGAGCTCTAAAGGCGCGCAACGTTGGCTTGATTTAGGGTTAACTCGCTTTCAACCCTCAGAATTAATGAAGCTTGCAGTACCTATGATGGTGGCTTGGTATATTGGCCGTAAACATTTACCACCACGACCACTACACTTAATTTTCGGCTTTGCGATTGTAATGATGCCTACATTATTAATTAAAGAGCAACCAGACTTAGGAACATCAATACTGATTGCAAGCTCTGGCATATTTGTACTTTTTTTATCAGGGTTGAGCTGGCGATTAATTAGCTTTTTAAGTGCAGCAGTTGCATTAGCTGCATGGCCATTTTGGCAGTACGGCATGCATGCTTATCAACGACAACGCGTACTGACATTTTTAGATCCGGAGAGCGACCCTCTTGGCTCGGGTTATCATATTATTCAATCTAAAATAGCCATTGGTTCTGGCGGTGTCGAAGGTAAAGGCTGGTTGCAAGGTACACAGTCACAACTTGAGTTTTTACCTGAACGGCATACCGATTTTATTTTTTCGGTATTAAGTGAGGAGTTTGGCTTATTTGGTGTCTGCGTTTTACTTAGCTTGTATTTGTTTATAATTGGCCGCAGCTTATATATTGCAGTAAATGCACAAGACGCATTTGGAAAGCTGTTAGCTGGCGCACTGACTTTAACTTTTTTTGTTTATATATTTGTAAATATTGGCATGGTATCGGGACTACTACCTGTTGTTGGTGTGCCCTTACCCCTGATAAGTTATGGTGGCACATCGATGATTACGCTAATGGCCGGCTTTGGTATTATTATGTCGATTGCGACAGACAAAAGGATGCTTTTAAAATAATGCAACGTTACGCTCAGACTCTAATAATCATCTTAATCGCTATCACTGTCAGTGCCTGTAGTAGTGGTTCGAGTGGGCGTTACCATATGCGCCATGATTCAGCCCCTCTTAGAGCACCCACAGCGCTTGAAATGCAGGATGCTATTGTTACTGAGGTGCAAAAAAGTGCTAGTGCTTCTCGCCCCTACGAGGTGCTAGGTAAACGGTATACCCCAATGCTTGACGAAACGGGTTACAAAGAAGAAGGCATTGCATCGTGGTACGGCAGAAAGTTTCACGGATACCACACTTCAAATGGTGAAATATACGATATGTTTGCCATGACCGCGGCGCATAAAACATTACCTTTACCTAGTTTTGTTCGCATTACAAACACGCAAAATGGCAAGTCAGTAATTGTACGCGTAAACGACCGTGGGCCTTTTCATGATGACAGAATTATTGACCTGTCATATGCGGCTGCATACAAGCTAGGCTACTATACACACGGTACAGCAAAGGTTAAGCTTGAAGCGGTTACGCTTTCGAATTCTGCTGCTAATAAAACGTATATTCAAGTAGCTGCAGGCAGTACATTGGCAAATATTGAAGCCCTTGCACAACGCTTACGCCAACAATATAAATTACCAACAAACATTGTAAAAAAAGACACTATTTACAGATTGCATTTGGGGCCAATACAAAACGCCCAACATGCAGAAAAAGTATTAAAAAAATTAAAAAAAAATCAATTTCAAAACGCGTTCTTGCTTTACACTCAGTAAGACAAATACCCAAACCAGCCTAACCACACTCGCATCTCGGGGGTGTTTGGGTATAGAATGGCGTAACGCGAATTTTTAACTTTAACCATTAATGAGTATGATGAAATCAATTAAACATAAAATCCTCAAAGGTGTATGTGGCTTAGTTTGTTCAGCCGCCGTATTTTCAGCCAGCGCCCAAATTATTCCGGCACCACCTCAAGTTAATGCAAAGGGTTATTTTTTAGTAGACTTTACAACAGGTAAGGTTATTGCTGAAGGCGAAGCCGATACTAAACTTGCGCCAGCAAGCTTAACTAAAATGATGACCAGTTATGTAATTGGTACAGAAATTAAAGTTGGTAACATAGCCCCTACCGACATGGTTACAATTAGCGAAAAAGCATGGGCAAAAAACTTCCCAGAGTCTTCAAAAATGTTTATCGAAGTGGGTAAGCAAATTAGTGTTGATGAGCTCAATCATGGCATTATTATTCAATCAGGGAATGACGCCTGCGTTGCTATGTCTGAGCACATAGCAGGCAGTGAAAGTGCTTTTGCCGACTTAATGAATGCTCACGCTGCTAAATTAGGTATGACTAACAGCCACTTTATTAATAGCCATGGCCTTGATACTGATGAGCACTATACTACACCACGTGATATGGCCACGCTAAGCGCCGCACTTATCAGAGATGTACCTGAAGAGTATGCTATTTATAAAGAAAAATCATACACCTACAATGGTATTAAGCAATACAACCGTAACTCACTATTATGGGATGAAAGCTTAGACGTAGATGGTATAAAAACAGGCCACACATCTGAAGCTGGCTACAGCTTAGTTACATCAGCCACTAAAAATGGTATGCGTTTAATTGCTGTTGTTATGGGCACCTCAAGCGAGCGTGCACGTAAAGTAGAAAGCAAAAAACTACTTAACTACGGCTTTCGCTTTTTTGAAACAATTACACCTTACAAAGCGGGCGACAGCTTTGCAGAGCAGCGCATTTGGATGGGTAACAAAGAAAATGTATCGTTAGGTATTTTAGAAGACACACCTATCACTATTCCACGTGGTCAGCATAAAAACCTAAAAGCTAACTTTGAGCTAGACAACACCCTTGAAGCACCATTAGCTAAAGGCACTAAAGTAGGCACTTTATTCTTGCAACTAGAAGGGGAAGACATTGCGCAATACCCACTAGTGACACTTGAAGAAGTGGAAGAAGGCAGCTTCTTTAGTAAAATTTATGACTACTTACGTTTACAGATCATGCAATAAATTGTAAATGACTAAGTATATATAATTTAAGCGCCTCCATTGTGGGGCGTTTTTTTTTGCTTGAAAAATGCTAGAATGCGCCCCATATATGCATCACTGCTAAACGCCTATCTGTATTAAGCTTCGTGCTTTACATAGAGTTCACACTTTTGTATGAGGAGTCACTAACGTGGTTCAACCAGTTAAAAATACTAAATTTGATGAGTACTTAGAGTACCCTTGCCCATTTACATTTAAAATTATGGGTTTAGCCAACGTTAATTTAACAGATCAAATATTAGCAAAATTACAACCTATTGCTCCGGGCGACTACGCACCAAAAGTAAAACCAAGCAGTAAAGGTAATTATGAGTCTGTTACGCTAGTAGCTACGGTTACAAGTGGTAAACACATTGAAGAAATTTACAACGTGATCAGTAATATCGATGACGTACGCCATATGCTTTAAGCCATAGTTGAGATTTGATGTGAGCGAAAACACTTTAATCGTACGCCAATTAGGTCGCCAGCGTTACATGCCTATTTGGCAAAAAATGCAAGACTTTACCGATACACGTGATGAAAACACCCCTGATGAAATTTGGCTTGTAGAGCACGAAAGTGTATTTACTCAAGGCCAAGCAGGAAAAGACGAGCATTTACTTGCCCCTGGCGACATTGAAGTAATTAAAGTTGATCGCGGTGGCCAAGTTACCTACCACGGCCCTGGCCAACAAATGATGTACGTATTATTTAACCTACGTCGTTTAAAGATAGGTGTGCGTGAACTTGTTACTTGGCTCGAAGAGTGCATTATAGAGTCGCTTGCTGAATACAATATTGAAGCATACGCTAAAGCCGACGCCCCTGGTGTTTACGTTAACGACAGCAAAATTGCATCATTAGGTTTAAGAGTTCGCCGCGGCTGCTCATTTCATGGCTTAGCATTAAATGTTAACATGGACCTAAGTCCATTTTTACGCATCAACCCGTGTGGTTATGCCGGTATGAATATGGTGCAAACAAAAGAATTAGAGGGTCCTCAAAACCTACAAAGCGCAGGTGAAGGACTCGTAAAACACATGATTAAAAAGCTTAATGCAGCACAGGTTAAGCATACTGAAGGGTTTGAAAACGAATGAATAAACCAGTCAAAATGGAACCAGGTGTAAAACTACGCGACGCAGAAAAAATGGCGTTGATCCCCGTTAAAGTTTTACCAACAGAAAAAACTGAAATGTTGCGTAAGCCAGAGTGGCTTAAAATTCGCTTACCAAAGTCAACAGAGCGTATTGACGGTATTAAACAAGCCATGCGTAAGCACGGCTTACACTCAGTATGTGAAGAGGCATCGTGCCCAAACCTATCAGAGTGCTTTAACCACGGTACAGCAACCTTTATGATTTTAGGTGCTATTTGTACGCGTCGTTGCCCATTTTGTGATGTTGCTCATGGTCGCCCATTAAAACCTGATGCAGCAGAGCCTGAAAAGCTTGCACTAACAATTAAAGACATGAAGCTTAGCTACGTTGTAATTACTTCGGTTGACCGTGATGATCTTCGTGATGGCGGCGCACAGCACTTTGCCGATTGTATCCGTGAAATTCGTAAGCACAACCCAACCATTACCATCGAAATTTTAGTACCCGATTTCCGTGGCCGTATGGACCGTGCTCTTGAAATTTTAATTGAGACACCGCCTGATGTGTTTAACCACAACCTAGAAACAGCACCGCGTTTGTACAAGCTTGCGCGCCCAGGTGCCGATTACAAATGGTCGTTAGAATTACTTCGTCGCTTTAAAGAAGCACACCCAGAAGTAAAAACTAAATCTGGCTTAATGGTTGGTCTGGGTGAAGAGATTAGCGAAATAGAAGAAGTACTTCGTGATCTACGTGCTCATAACGTTGACATGCTAACCGTTGGGCAATATTTACAACCTTCTAAGCATCACTTGCCAGTTAAACGTTACGTGCCGCCTGCAGAGTTTGACGCGTTGAAAGAGTACGCTGATGAAATTGGCTTTACACATGCAGCCTCTGGCCCATTCGTTCGTTCAAGCTACCACGCTGACCAACAAGCTGCCGGTAAAGAAGTAAAATAGTTACTTTTTAAAACGCATTAAAACAGCCCTTAGCAATTAAATTGCTAAGGGCTGTTTTGTGGATTTTATATTTGTATTATGTCGATTACTTTATTAAAGAACCTTTCTTAATCACAAAATCAGCAAATCGTACCTGCTCTTCTTCAGCGCGAAGGCTATCGGTCTCTACTATTGAGCGGTAAATTCCCCATTTAGGGCGTGCAAAGTCATCATCGCTAACGCCTCGCCACATATCTATGTTTTGCTCGTTTATATTCAATAGTTCTTCATTGTCGCTTAAGCGGGTAAGGGTCATCTCAAATTGCCCCTCCTCGCTAAATGTGGCTTGAACAAAAACCTGTATCCACTCATCGGTTATAAGTGACCAATCTGTTTCTAAAAGGTTTTTATCAAGCCCTGTACTGTTACCGTTTTCATCAAAACCTGCGCTATACCTTACTTGTAACTGGTTCCCTGTACTGTTTTTTTGAGCACCAGAGAGCGTAATGATAGGTTGATCGTCGTTGCCATTGGTATTGTCGTTGGTATCGTTACGGGCTTTTATTTGAAAAAAGTGACTGAATTTACTCGTTAACTCAAGCTCACTACTTACTCTAAACTTCCAGTTGTATTGTACGGTTTCATTTTCAAAAGCAAGCGTTGCCGGGGGTGATTTATCATAGGACTTAATTTCGTTACGCTGACGATCACTCGGGCCTTTGTCTTTATCTTGGTCTTCATCGCGATGAGCTAAAAATACAAAGTGATTACCTACAATAGCGTCTGTATCTTCCACTATATGTATAACACCTTCATGATTACCGCTATACATATCAGGCGATTCAATTGAGCCTTCACTAAATACACTTTCTATCAAGGTATAAGCGCTGATCCCTAAATTAACGCCATCAGCATTTAGGGTTGTTTTATCGCTTACTACAAAATTATCTGGCTGTACTACGCCAACAACAGTAATGCTTATTGTCGCTTTAGTGCCATCCGCAGAGCTAATTACTATTTCATCAAGTAATGTGTCACCTATATCTAAAGCGGTCACGTTTGTGTTAGCGAGGTCCAAGGTGTAAGACCAACTACCATTGCTTGAAAGATTAAATATACCATAACGTGTTTGACTGCTCGTCTGAGCAATAAACACCGCCTCACCAGCTTGCTCATCTGTTATAGAAAGCTCACCCACAACTGCACTTTGACGATTGTTTTCTATATTTGCTGATATTTCACCACTGATAATTGCGGCAGATTGTACCGACAGCTCAGAGCTGACCGACTCATTTTTCGAACTTGAACTCCCACAGCCCAATAATGAAAAACTTAAAAAGCACACAGTATAGATATTTAATACACTCAAACGAAATATCGACATAACAAACCAGCCCAACACGTTAATGGTAAGTAAACTTTTAAAAATACAACTTACCAATTATTGATTTTAATAACTAGTTATTTATTACCAATAACTCATTATTCGCTTTAAGGGCTAGTTAAGTGTTTTAAACTAATAGAAGTAACGATGCTAAAAATATAATTAGGTTAAAACCAAGTTACTTGAGATAATCTACCCGATACCATTATTTAGGTTAAATATGAAATTATTAGTTCGTAACTTATCTCGCACTACATCAGAGCAAGATCTTCGTACACTGTTTTCAGCGCACGGCAAAGTGACTACCTGTAACTTAGTACTCGATAAAGAAACTGGCCAATCTAAAGGATTTGCCTTTGTAGAAATGCCAAACGATATTGAAAGCAAAAGCGCTATTAAAGCACTTAATCAATTAACCGTTGATAAAAGTAAGATTCGCGTAAAATACGCAGATGAAAAATAGCTGTTAGCTAAACACTTTTGTAAACCAGCTAAATGCTGGTTTTTTATTGTTGGTATTACTTTTTATCAATCTCATCTTCCCTAAAATTGATGGTTTTAAACTACTTTAACTATACATTTAAAGTTCAATCCATTGATTTATATAAATTTATTAAAATTATTTCCAGCCTTGACGCCATTTTTCTGTGTTTTTGAGATCGCGCCAACTAATGGGGTATTGGTTTTTAGAAAACACAGACTCAGTAATACACGCTATCACGTTAGCTTCTTCATCGTACTCTACCTCCACAATTACAAAGTGCTTTTCTTTATTGATAGCGGGCGTTGCAGTCCATTTACTATTGAGTAATTTTTTTGGGTTTATGTTATTCATAAAATTTAAAGTTTCTTGTCAATTTGTAAGGCTTAATACGTGCAATTATGTTCTCAAGCTCAATTAATCACTCTTAAATAAAAGCGTTAACGACTTCTTTAATAACAAAAAACCGAATAAATTTCTTTATTCGGTTTAAGAACGCTCATTGGTATTACACTACCCAGATAGTGTAATAATTAATAAAGCTTAATCATCTTCAATGTTGTCTAG
Organism: Pseudoalteromonas sp. APM04; assembly: GCF_022809815.1. Taxonomy (NCBI): domain Bacteria; kingdom Pseudomonadati; phylum Pseudomonadota; class Gammaproteobacteria; order Alteromonadales; family Pseudoalteromonadaceae; genus Pseudoalteromonas; species Pseudoalteromonas sp. APM04. The sequence goes on along the minus strand of NZ_CP094441.1, from coordinate 1,079,803 downwards.
GCCTTTGGTTCCCTCTTTTGGCTTAAGTTTGTGATGAATAGCCGACTTAATTAACATATAGCCACTTATTGGGGCGGTAATTAATAGAAATATAGTGATCAATATTTCCTTAACACTTAAACCCGTTTCAGAGTTTGCAAAAAATACCATGGCGGCAATTAATATACTTGCCATACCTAAAGTGGTGGCCTTTGTTGGGCCATGTAAACGCATAAAAAAATCGGGCAGTTTTAATAAGCCTAACGAGCCAATTAAAATAAACGTGCCGCCAAATAACAATAAAATTGATACAACCCACTCGCTAATCATCTTGCCACCCTATTCAATTATATCGCCACGTAGTAAATACTTACACACCGCAACAGTACTCACAAACCCTAACATGGCTATCAACAATGCAGCCTCAAAATACAAGCCTGTTCCCATACTTATGCTGTATAAAACAATAAGTGCAATAACATTAATATACATAGTATCAAGGGCTAAAACTCTATCAGGAATCGAAGGCCCTATAATAAGGCGCCACAAATTAAGTAATAAAGAGAGCCCTATCATGGCAAAAACGATAAGTAATACGGTATCTAACATTGAAATATCTCCTTTAGTGGAGCTTCGTAACGCTTTTTAATATGCTTGATAAGCTCAGCTTCGTTATCAAGGTCAAGTACATGTATGAGCAAATAACGCTGTGTCATTTCCTCGCCCTGTGCTAACGATTCAGGAATAGGATACACCTCCGCACTGACAGTACCGGGTGTTAACGACACACTGCTTGCTAAAATTGTAATCGGCATATCGTGTGTTAAGTCTAAGGGGACTTTAATAAATGCGGGGCGTAATTTTTTGGAAGGCCCAACAATTAATAACGCAACCTGTAAGTTAGCTACAATAATATCGTAAAGTACAATTAAAAATTGTTTTAGAGCTAGCCCTGGCTTTAATATAAGCGGCTGAGGATCTCTAAACGAGAAGCTTAAAATAGGAATAAAAATAGCAAAAAATGTTGCCAGTACAATATGACCAACCGAAACACTATTATTGAGCAACAACCATACTATAAACAAAAATAAGCTACGAAATGGTGTTGGTAACCAACGAAAACGGGCTTGCAGTCTCATTACATGCCTCCTTTTAGTACAGCATTTATGCCACCGCTAATATCATGTAATTGCGTAGCAGCACCTACCATGTATTCGCTAATCGGCCCGCCAAAAATAACTAATAATGGCGAACATGCGAGTAACCCTATAATTACCGTAACTTGTAATGGGTTTGCATCAGCGCAGTCTGGGCTTTCGCTGCGTTTATCTTTTCTTTCCCAAAACAAGCTTGTACCCGCACGAGAAAGTGCAACTAGCAATGCAAAGCTTGTTATTAAATAAACGGGCCAAAATACTAAGGCCTGCTCACTATTTAAAGTTGATTTTAGTATCCATATTTTACCAACAAAGCCAGATAACGGCGGCATACCTACTACTGTTAAAGCGGCAACAACAAAACATGCCCCAAGTAAAAGCGGCTGTTTAACTGCACGCCCACCAACAAGCCTGTCGGCAACTTTTCCACGTTGCTTAGCAATTAAGTCGGCTAATAAAAATAACGCGGCACTCACTAATGTTGAATGCACTAAGTAATACAATAATGCAGCCGTTGCATTTACATTTTGTAAAGCCACTAACGCAACTAATGTACCTACCGACACTAACACTAAATTAGCAGTTAACTTACGCAAGTCTTGCGCGGCTATTGCGCCCATAGCTCCGACGATAATAGTGGCAATTGCTAATCCCCAAAGCCAAGGTTGTACCATGTGCTCAAGTGCACCCGCCTGTTCACCAAATATCACGGTGTAAACACGCAGCATGGCATAAACGCCCACCTTAGTCATAATAGCAAATAAGGCTGCAACAACAGGTTTAGCGCTTGCATAGGTATTTGGAAGCCATAAATGTAGGGGCAATAATGCACCTTTTAAAGCAAATACAATAAGTAGTAATAAACCACCGGCTTTAGCAATAAATACATCGTCACCATTAAGCTGTGATACCTTTTGCGCCATATCAGCTATATTCAATGTACCTAATACGCCATATAAAATACCTAAACCTATTAAAAATACACTTGAGCCCACTAAATTTAAAATGACATATTGTAGCGCTGCACGTGTGTTTTGTTTGTCGCCACCGTGCATAAGTAATGCATACGATGCAATAAGTAAAACTTCAAAAAATACAAACAGGTTAAACAAATCACCCGTTAAAAAAGCGCCGTTAACACCCAATACTAAAAAATGAACAAGTGGGTGATAAAAGCTTCCTTTTTCATCATCGCCCGCACTGCCATATAAAATGGCCCCAAGCCCTAAAAACGAGGTTAGCGCTACGAGTAATGTTGATAAATTGTCGGCCACAAGTACTATCCCAAAAGGGGCCGACCAATCACCAATGGCATAAACACTGATACCCGTATTGTAAATATGCATTAATAAAAACACACTAACGGCAAACGTAATAAGCGCCATAGCATTTGATGCGTAACGGCGAATTTTTACACTTTTACCACACGGTGGAAGTAACAAAATAACCGCTGCAAGCATAGGTAATAAAATAGGTAAGGATGCTAAATGTTGAATCATTTTTGCTCCTTAACTACAGCAGCTGATTTAACTGGGCTTCCATCAACATGATCGCTCCCTAAATCAGCACGTCCACGAATAGCCAAAATAACCACAAATGCTGTCATTGCAAAACCAATTACAATTGCGGTTAAAACCAAGGCTTGAGGAAGTGGATCTGCGTAATCTGCCCCGGTACCAAGTACCACTGCTTTATTTATAGTTAAACGCCCCGATGAAAATAAAAATAAGTTTACTGCATACGAAATCATGGTAAGACCCAGTACTACAGGAAACGTCCGTGCTCTCAACAGTAAAAATATACCGCAGCTAACTAATACACCAACGCACGATGCGTATAATAGCTCCATTAAATATTCACCTCTTTTTTAGGGGCATCGGAAGTCATATTACCCAAACTAGCTAAAATCATTAATGTTGCACCTACTACGGTGAGGTACACGCCAAGGTCAAACACAATTGCACTAGCAAGTTCTGTTTTACCTACAAACGGAATATCAAAGTAATCAAACCACGTGGTTAAAAATGGCCTACCGAAGAACCAGCTGCCTACACCAGTAAACATTGCGATACCTATCCCCGAGGCAATAATTTTACGGTAGTTGATGTCAAAACGCTCGGTGATCCAGTTAGAGCCATGTGCCATGTACTGCAAGATGAAAGCAATTGACGTAACCAAACCAGCAATAAAACCACCGCCTGGTAAGTTGTGACCACGCAAGAATATATACGCTGATACTAACAACGCCAACGGCAATAAGCTTTGTGAAATACTTGCAAGTAATATTGGGTAACGCTCACGCGCCCATGGACGTCCTTCGCTATCACTGGCAGGCATAAATAATGGAATACGTGAAAGCACTTTAAATATCCCTAATGCGGCTATACCCAGTACCGTTATTTCACCTAGGGTGTCAAATCCCCTAAAGTCGACCAAAATAACGTTAACCACATTTGTACCGCCACCACCTGTTTTGGCATTAGCGACAAAGTAATCAGAAATAGAATTTAATGGACGCGTTAATATCGCATAACAAATACTCGCAACCACTACACCAATAGTAGAGGCAATTCCTAAGTCGCGCAGTACTCGCAACGAGCTAGACTCTTTAGGCGTATGTTGAGGTAAAAAGAACAACGCAAGCATAAGCAATATAATAGTGGCCACCTCAACAGTAAGCTGAGTTAACGCTAAATCTGGCGCAGAAAAACGAGTGAATAAAACCGACACCATTAAGCCTACAATAGACAGCATCAACAATGCGACCATTCTCGATCTGTGCCAAATAACGGTGGCTATTGCGCCAATTATTAATAAACCAGCACCAATCGCATTATGCACATCAACAGGTGTGCGCGGCATACTGCCAGCTAATTGTTGCATTTCAAATAATGGCCAACCGGCACAAAGTAATACGACACCCAGCATAATAACCAAATAGCGCTGTAAAGAACCATTTTCAGTGCTGTTAATCTTGCTCTGACACCATGCAACTACACTCAGCACTGCACGTTCAAAGGTTTTTTTAGCATTTAATGTGGGCAGTGAAGCCTGAAATTGAAATAAATATTTGCGATTCACGTAAATAAACAAACCACCTACAACGGCCATTGCACTCATCAGTAACGGTAGATTAAAACCATGCCAAATTGTTAACTTGTACTCTGGCATCGCTTCCCCTAACACCGCTAATGACGCCGCAGATAAAATACTATCAACAGTAAAGCTTGGGAAAATACCCACCAAAATACATAGCACAACCAGTATTTCTATTGGCACACGCATATAACGTGGTGGTTCATGCGGTGTTCTAGGCAAGTCTATTGGGTCGCCGTTAAAAAATACATCGTGAATAAAGCGTGCTGAATAGGCTACTGCAAATGCACCTGCCACCGTCGCAAGTACCGGTATTAACCATGACATAGATCCAAGTACTTGTTGATGTAGTGTTTCGGCAAAAAACATTTCTTTCGATAAGAAACCATTGAGTAGAGGTACGCCCGCCATAGCTGCAGCAGCAACCATTGCAAGAGTTGCGGTATAAGGCATAAACCGCCACATACCATTAAGTTTACGCATATCACGCGTGCCTGTTTCATGGTCAATAATACCGGTAGCCATAAATAACGACGCTTTAAATGTTGCGTGGTTAATTATATGAAATATGGCTGCAACCGTTGCAAGCTCGGTATCAAGGCCAAGCAATAGCGTGATCAAACCTAAATGGCTAATTGTCGAATACGCAAGTAAACCCTTTAAATCGTGCTTAAATAACGCTATGTAAGCACCAAATAACAATGTAGCTAAGCCAGTTAAACCAACTAATAAAAACCACATTTCGGTTCCAGCTAAAGCTGGATAAAAGCGCGCAAGTAAAAAGATACCGGCTTTAACCATCGTTGCTGAGTGCAAGTAAGCGCTAACGGGCGTAGGGGCAGCCATTGCATGAGGTAACCAAAAATGAAACGGAAACTGAGCCGATTTAGTAAATGCACCCAGCAATACTAAAACAAGTGCTAACTCGTATAAATCATGGGATTGAATAATGGCTTTACTTGCCAAAATAACATCTAAGTCATAACTGCCAACAATATCACCTAGCAACATTAACCCGCCAAGTAGTGCTAAACCACCCGCCCCTGTTACGGCTAAAGCCATTCGCGCGCCCTTACGCGCTTCAGATTTATGCCACCAATAACTTATCAATAAAAAAGAACTGATACTGGTTAATTCCCAGAATAGCCATAGCTGTATAACGTTATTAGACATAACAATGCCTAGCATTGCTGTCATAAATAACATTAAGTAGCTATAAAGCTTAGCCATTGAGTCATTGGCGCTGAGGTAATAACGTGTATATACAATAACAAGCAAACCAATGCCTAATATCATAAACATAAACAAGAGGCTTAAACCGTCTATACGAAGCGATAAATCAAGACCAATAGAGGGGATCCACGCTAAGGAATAGCGGATAGTTTCACCGGCAAGAACCGCAGGTGCATGGTATAAAGTAATCCCCAAAGCGGTTAACGGTGCAAGCACAGTAGCAAATGTACTTTGATTGCGAGAAAGTTTGCCTGTGAATGCAGAAATAACACTGCCAATCAAGGATAACAAGGGTATCCAGAGCAAAGTCATAATGTAGGGCCTTTTATAATCATAAGTTTATCAGGGCGCCACTTTTATACATTAAGTGATGCTTTTACTGCCTGTTTTTAAACGACATTAATGGTAATAGTTATACTCAATAACAGATATTTTGTCTATAAAAAGCGAAGCATGTTGAGTTAATTTTAAGTGAGAAAATAGGGACTTAAAAACCAATGGTTATAGACATATTAACGCTTAATTTTATCTATATGTGCTAACCAAAGGGCCCTGTATTGATCAGAGAGCTTTATCTGTTGATATTCTAGAATTGACCAGTCTTTACTTGGTTTGTAGGCTACACCGCCACTCTGGCAGCTTTTACTTCTATGCCAACCTTTTGGTGATTTTTCATCTTTTTGTGCAATATACAAGTTAGGAGCAACTAAGCCTCTCATTTTACACAACCAAGCCTGCTTAGCTTTGGGTAAAACATACTCATCTTCAAAGCCATTAAAGTGCATTAGCTCATGCAAGAAAATCCCATAATTGGCATCTGAATTTAATTGCATAATTCCTCGGCTAACATTAGCACTTCCATATTTGGGCATCATTACAACAAAATCAAATTTTCTTAAAAATTGTTTATTTATTAAAGTAGATTGCCAATCACAATTAGCCGCTTCGCTCATGCTATTATTGCACTTTAAAGCACCACCCACATACACGGGCTTACTAAAGCAAAAAGTGTCCTGTCTTGGCTCCGGATTTTTATTATAAGTTTTGATTAATGCCGATAACTTATAAAGTCCACTTCGATGATCGCTCATCGTTAAAACATTAAACTGGCATTTTCTATTTACCGCAATAGTAGAATTTAACGATAAAAAGTCCAATGAGTGCAAAAATGGTTCGGGGATCTGTGTGTGAATAACACCATTGTGTAAGTTAAGGTGATTTAATACAAAACCAGGCTCTAGGTAGCCTAACGTGTTTAAAAATTTAAGATCGTCCCACTGCTTATTAACAAGTAATTGCTCGGCTAACTTGGCCAGCTGAAAATTATTTATTTTTGGTAAACTCAGTCGCCAAAATAATTTCGCTGCTTCAGCTTGGTCTTTTTTGATCAGGTGTAAAGAATACTCATATTGAGCAGAAGGTATGTGATGCCTAGCAAGTAGGCCAAGAGTATTTTTAGGCAGTTTATTTATATTTGCTAAAAAGTAGCGAGGAAACTGCCAATATAATTGTAGCGGTTCGGCTTTGGCATTTAAAACCTGCCAAAAGCCAATACCACCATAGCTGTTGCTCGACCCTGCAACCAACAAGCTAAAAAGTAATGCTAATGTTGTTTTTAACACACTAACTTGCGTCTGCTTCCATTAAAAGTTCAAGCTCTAAGCGAGCATATTTATATTCTATAAACTCATGTACATTAGTAGATAGCGCCAATCTAAAATAATCAGCGGCAACATAGGTATCACCCGCTGCTTGGTGTAGCTTTGCTAAGTAAAAATAAGCTTCGCACAAACGTTGGGCATATTCTTGCTCTGACTTAACGCCATCGCTTACACCAGATAAAAATGTATGTTCACTCATATCACCCGCAAAAAGTGAGATTAACTGATATGCCCATTGCGAGTCATCAAGCGCTTTAGAGTTAGTTTTTAGCTCCGCAACTGCTGAATCTTTGTCTAATTTAGCTTGTGCTAAATACACCCACAATACGCGATAAGGGTCGTTAGGAGAACGCGCTAAAAATTGACTGAAGTCTGTTTTTGCAATACTGGGCCTATCACCATAATAAAGCGCAATACCGCGGTTTAAGTAAGCGTATTCGTGTTCTTCATCTAGCTCTAACGCAGAATCAAAAAGCTCATATGCTTTTTCATATTGCTGCATTAATGTGTGTTGAATACCTAAAAAATTATACACCTCAGCTAAATCAGGCTTAAGTTTTACCGCACGGTTAAAGTCAATACGCGATAAAGTGGTCATGCCTAAACTATCAAACAGCACTCCGCGATCGTAATATAACTTTGCTTGTTGCTCTGGTGTTAAATCAGCTCTATTAAGCAATTCTGAATAACGTGCAATAGCTATTTCACTGCGAAAATCAGACGCTAAGGGCGCAGTGAAAGGCACGTTTACTACAGGTGCTGATTCTGATTGGGTTGTTGTTTGGCAAGCGCTTAAAGACAAAATAGCAAAAGACGCCAAAGCAATGTGTTTGAAAATCATTAAAATCCTTAATACCAAGGTTGGTAGCCTTATGACTGACGACGAATGATTTGGTTCATAGTTGCACATACACTATGTATCATCGCAAGTAATTTAGCTTCCTTGAATAATCTTTGTTTAAATTCAAGTCCCTCATTAAAGCATAAAAAAAGGGGCTAAACAGCCCCCTTTTATATTATCCAGAAAATATCTGGATTGAGTATTAGCAATTAAGCGTCAGTTGACGTATCTGCCGCTGGCGCAGCTGATTCCATTGCTTCTTTAATACTAAGACGTACACGGCCTTGACGGTCTACTTCTAGTACTTTAACTTTAACTTCTTGACCTTCGCTAAGGTGATCAGCAACGTTATTAACGCGCTCTGTGCTAATTTGAGAAATATGCACTAAACCATCTTTACCAGGAAGAATATTTACAAACGCACCGAAGTCTACAATACGTACAACTTTACCTTCGTAGATAGTACCTACTTCAAGTTCTGCTGTTAATTGCTCAATACGGCTGATTGCATTTGCAGCGCTTTCACCGTCAGTAGCGGCAATTTTAATTGTACCGTCATCACCGATTTCAATTGTTGTGCCTGTTTCTTCAGTAAGTTGACGAATAGTAGCGCCACCTTTACCAATAACTTCAGCAATTTTCTTCTGTGGAATTTTCATTGTGTAAATGCGCGGAGCAAACATTGAAAGCTCTTCAGAAGGAGCAGAAATCGCTTCGTCCATCACTTCTAATATGTGTAAACGTGCTGCTTTTGCTTGTTTAAGCGCAATTTGCATGATTTCTTGTGTGATACCTTCAATCTTGATATCCATTTGCAATGCAGTAATACCGTTAGTAGTACCTGCTACTTTAAAGTCCATGTCACCTAAATGATCTTCATCACCTAAGATGTCAGAAAGAACAACGAATTTCTCGTCTTCTTTAACTAGACCCATCGCAATACCTGCAACAGAAGCTTTAATTGGAACACCCGCGTTCATAAGTGCTAGTGATGTACCACACACAGACGCCATTGAAGATGAACCGTTTGATTCAGTGATTTCAGATACAACACGGATTGAATATGGGAAGTCAGTCAATGTTGGCATTACTGCTTGGATACCACGCTTAGCTAGGTTACCGTGGCCAATTTCACGACGCTTAGGAGAACCAACAAAACCAGTTTCACCTACACAGAATGGAGGGAAGTTGTAGTTAAGCATAAAGTGGTTTTTGTGCGTGCCCGTTAAATCGTCGATTAACTGTGAATCACGTTCTGTACCAAGCGTTGCTGTTACTAATGCTTGTGTTTCACCACGTGTGAAGATAGCAGAACCGTGAGTACGCGGTAATACGCCAGTCATTACGTCTAGTGCACGGATCATATCTGGTTCGCGACCATCGATACGTTTTTCGCCTGCAGCGATACGGCCACGAACAATTTTCTTCTCAAGTGAACCGAATACTTTACCCACTTCTTGCTTATCAAGCGTTTCGCCTTCAGCAAGCTCGCTTGAAAGTGCTTCGATAACTGCATCTTTAGCTACGCCAAGTGCTTCTTTACGCGCTACTTTATCAGTAATACGGTAAGCTTCGCCTACTTTATCAGCAGCAAGTTCAGCTACTTTCTCTTCAAGCGATACGTTTTTCTCAGGTGCAGTCCAATCCCAAGTAGGCTTGCCTGCTTCTGCTTTAAATTCGTTAATAGCATTGATGATAGACTGTGATTGCTCATGGCCGTATACAACCGCGCCTAGCATTACGTCTTCAGCAAGTACGTCTGCTTCTGATTCAACCATAAGTACTGCGTTGTCAGTACCAGCAACAACTAAATCAAGTTGGCTCTCTTCAAGTTCTTTTAACGTTGGGTTAAGAACGTATTCGCCACCAATGTAACCAACACGAGCTGCACCAATTGGACCGCTGAACGGGATGCCAGAGATAGCAAGTGCTGCTGATGTACCAATCATCGCAACCATATCAGGTTGGATTTCAGGGTTTACAGATACAACAGTTGCAATAACTTGTACTTCGTTTACAAAACCATTTGGGAAAAGTGGACGAATTGGACGGTCAATAAGACGTGCAATTAGTGTTTCGCCATCGTTAGGACGACCTTCACGCTTAAGGAAACCACCTGGGATACGACCTGCAGCGTACATACGCTCTTGGTAGTTAACTGTTAGTGGGAAGAAGTCTTGACCTGGCTGTGCTTCACGCTTACCAACAACCGTTACTAGTACTGACGTATCGCCAATGCTTGCTAGTACTGCGCCGTCTGCTTGACGTGCGATTGCACCTGTTTCTAGGGTTACAGTGTGTTGACCTAGTTGAAATTCTTTTATAATTGCTTGCACTTAAAATATCCTTTAAATCTAAATAAGTGTTCCATCAAAGTACCAATTACAGTACATAATTGTATTCAGTTGGAAATCAATTAAGTACTACAATTGGCAATGATGTTAATAACCGTAGATAAACCTTTTTATCTACGCGCACAGTATATACCAAAGCCACGTAAAAATGCGAGTCCAGCAAACAGTTTTAGTTGGTGTGTTTGGCATCTAATTGGCTCGAATTAATGAGAGCGACTACAGATAGCTTTAAAGGTGACATTGCGATGCAATTTGTTAAATTTCAGGCACAAAAAAAGGAGCTAAAAAGCTCCTTTTCTCGTAATCAAGTTCTTAGCGACGTAGGCCAAGTTCTTTGATTAGTGCAGTATAACGCGAGATATCTTTACCTTTAAGGTAATCAAGCAATTTACGGCGAGTGCTTACTTTACGAAGCAGACCACGACGTGAGTGGAAGTCATGCTTGTGATCAGCAAAGTGACCTTGAAGCTTGTTGATATCAAAAGTAAGTAATGCTACTTGTACTTCAGGTGAACCAGTGTCGCCTTCAGCACGTGCGAATTTAGCAATGATATCGATTTTTTCTTGATTGCTTAGTGACATAGTAACTCCAAAAATTAAATTTAAAAGGTGTCTCAGCCGATCACTAATTCAGCCAAAACGATTAAGCGGGCGTATTCTACCAAGTATAATAATAACTACAAGTTAAACTTTACTCTGCCTGCTGGTTTGATAGACCGCGTTTTGATTTTAAATGGCCATCAGGGTTTTTCTCGCCTGTGCCTATAAACACACCATCGGCTAATACCTTTATTGCACCATCAGGTAATTCTTTACCAAGAACTACAGCTTGCCCATGGCTAAATGAAACACCCTGCTCTTTAGTGATTTCCACAACCGGTAAATCAACTAGAGCGGTGTCCATTGGCAAAAGCAGTTCGTCAAGGTAGGTTGACGGAACGGTTTCTTCGTCTTTTGCTTTAGCTAGTAACGATTCTAACTGCTCTATCGATACCATTTTATCTGCGGGGTAATGGCCAACAGCCGAGCGGTGAAGCATAATTACATGAGCACCACAGCCTAAGTTTTCACCTAAGTCATCAACAATAGTACGAATGTAAGTCCCTTTAGAAACGTGAGCTGTCATTTGTACTTCATTATTCGCTTCATCAAACTCATCAAGCGTTAGGCTAAATACATTTATCTTTCTGCATTTTCGAGGAACTTCAATCCCTTCACGCGCATATTTATACAAAGGTTTCCCTTCATACTTAAGCGCAGAATACATCGATGGATACTGATCAGATTCACCTAAAAACGCTGAAATTTCTTGCTTTAATTGATCAACAGTTACGTTTACATCTCGTGTCTGAACTATTTCACCATCAGAGTCAGATGTTGTTGTTCTTTCACCTAACTTAGCACGCACAACATAGGTTTTATCGGTATCAAGTAAAAACTGAGTAAACTTAGTCGCTTCACCAAAACAGATTGGCAGCATACCGGTAGCAAGCGGATCGAGTGCACCTGTGTGCCCCGCCTTTTGGGCAAAATATATACCTTTTGCTTGCTGTAATGCCTTGTTTGACGAAATACCTTTGGGTTTATCTAACAACAAAATCCCGTCTATTGGACGGCCTTTACTGCGTCTTGCCATCGCTATATGCCTTCTTAGCTATCTTTATCATCTGCTTGTTTAATGTTGTCATCTGAGCTCGACACATCATCAACACTACTATCGTCTTCATTGACGTGTTTTGCGTTATCTTCTCTGATGATTGTGTCCACTAAGTTAGAGATACGCATCCCTTCCATTAATGAATTATCAACCACAAACTTTAGCTCTGGCATAATACGAGCACGAATACGCTTGCCTAAAAGCGAACGAATATAGCCCGTAGCTTCGTTAAGTACTTTTGCGCTTTGCTTTGCTGCATCTTCATCTTTTGTGTTAAACACAGTGATGAAAATTTTTGCATAAGATAAATCGCGCGATACTTCTACCGCAGACACTGTCACCATGCCTAAGCGCGGATCTTTAATTTCGCGTTGTAAAATCACAGCAATTTCTTTTTGGATTTGCTGGCCAACACGATCAGTGCGAGAAAATTCTCTCATGAAACTTGTCCTAAAAATGTAACTTATTGAAATTTAATAATAAGCTAATTAAGTAATAGATACACAAATGGGGGCTAAGCCCCCATTTATTTGTTTAGTGAGCTAACAATTATAAAGTACGTTGTACTTCAACTGTTTCAAATACTTCGATTTGGTCACCAACACGTACGTCATTGTAGTTCTTAACACCGATACCACATTCCATACCATTACGCACTTCTTGCACATCGTCTTTAAAGCGACGAAGTGATTCAAGTTCGCCTTCGTATATAACCACGTTATCACGTAATACACGGATAGGCGCGCTGCGCTTAATAACACCTTCAGTCACCATACAACCTGCAATTGCGCCAATTTTTGGTGATTTGAACACGTCACGAACCTGAGCAAGACCAATAATTTCTTGCTTAAATTCTGGTGCAAGCATACCTGACATCGCTTGCTTAACTTCTTCAATTAAGGCGTAAATAACGCTGTAGTAGCGTAAGTCTAGGTTCTCAGAATCAATCACTTTACGTGCAGATGCATCAGCACGAACGTTAAAGCCAACAACAATCGCGTTAGATGCCGCAGCAAGCGTTGCATCTGTTTCTGTGATTCCACCAACGCCAGAACCCACAATCTTCACTTTTACTTCGTCAGTAGAAAGCTTAGTTAGTGAATCAGAAATCGCTTCGATAGAACCTTGAACGTCTGCTTTAAGTACCACGTTAACTTCAGAAACGTCACCTTCAGCCATGTTAGTAAACATGTTTTCAAGTTTCGCTTTTTGCTGGCGTGCTAATTTAACATCACGGAATTTACCTTGACGGTATAATGCAACTTCACGCGCTTTACGCTCGTCTTTAACTACCGTTGCTTCATCACCGGCTGCAGGGATACCAGATAGGCCTAAAATCTCTACTGGAATAGAAGGACCTGCAGACTTGATATCTTTACCGTTCTCATCGCGCATAGCACGAACACGGCCGTACTCAAGACCACATAATACAATGTCACCTTGGTTAAGTGTACCTGACTGAACAAGGATAGACGCTACTGGACCACGGCCTTTATCAAGACGTGATTCAATTACAACACCTGCAGCCATACCTTGACTTGGTGCAGTTAGTTCTAATAGCTCAGATTGCATAAGTACTGCTTCAAGTAGTTCATCAATACCCAAGCCTGTTTTAGCTGAGATATGAACGTACTGCGTGTCGCCGCCCCATTCTTCTGGGATAACGTCAAGCTGTGCTAGCTCGTTCTTAACGCGATCTGGATCTGCGCCTTCTTTATCCATTTTGTTCACAGCAATGATTAAAGGAACACCCGCTGCGCGAGCATGCTGTACCGCTTCTTTAGTCTGTGGCATTACACCATCATCGGCTGCAACTACTAGGATTACAATATCAGTTGCTTTAGCACCACGAGCACGCATTGATGTAAACGCGGCGTGACCCGGAGTATCTAAGAATGTGATCATGTTGCCATTTGTTTCAACATGGTATGCACCAATATGCTGCGTAATACCACCGGCTTCGCCTGAAGCAACTTTTGCTGAACGAATGTAATCAAGCGTTGATGTTTTACCATGGTCAACGTGACCCATTACAGTAACAACTGGCGCACGAGGCTCTGACTTACCATCTTCATGGCGGTCGTTAAGTACTGTTTGCTCTAATTCGTTTTCTTTAACGATGATAACTTTATGGCCCATTTCTTCTGCTACAAGTTGCGCAGTTTCTTGGTCAATAACTTGGTTAATTGTAACCATGTCACCCATTTTCATCATTGTTTTTACAACTTCAGCGCCTTTAACTGCCATGCGTGATGCAAGCTCAGCCACTGTAATTGTTTCGCTAATACGTACTTCATTTTTTACATCAGCTGTTGGTTTTTGGAAACCATGCTGTAATGATGCAGGTGCTTTTAGCTTACCTTTTTTACCCTTAGACGCTGCAAACTTATCTTTTGCTGGCGCTTTTTTCTTTTTCTTAGCACGGCGAGAGCCTTGCTCTTCACGAGCATCAGCTACATCTTCTGCTTCACGTGCGTAAGTTGAAGTCGTAAGGTGGTGATCTGCTGTTTCTTCACGCTTCTTACGCTCTTCTTCTTCTTTCTTCCAACGAGCCGAGTTTTCTTCAGCTAGTTTTCTTGCTTCTTCTGCCTGACGTTTCGCTTCTTCTTCAGCTTTCTTCAATGCGGCCTCTTCTGCTTCTTTTTGCAGACGCTCAGCTTCGATGCGATCTTTCTCAGACTTAGCACTTTGCTCTGGGGTCATCTGCTTTTGTTTCGCTTTACGTTCAGCGTCTGCTTTACGTTTAGCTTCTTCTTTGGCTTTACGATCAGCGTCTTCTTTCGCTTTACGTTCTGCCTCTTGTTTTGCCTTTAACTCAGCTGCAGCTTGTTCAGCTTTTTGCTGCTCTTCAAGACGGGCTTTTTCTTCAGCGGCTAAGCGTTGCTGCTCTTGCTCTTGTTCCATCGCGCTTTTCTTCACGTATGTACGTGTTTTGCGAACTTCAACCTGAACCGCCTTCGCTTTACCTGTAGAGCCAGTCACATTTAATGTGCTTTTGCTCTTACGCTGTAAAGTCATGCGTGCAGGGCCTTCAGAGCCCGTGCCGCCATGTGATTTGCTTAAATGATCAAGTAACGTTGCTTTTTCAGCTTCAGTTACATTATCAGTTGCCTGCTTAGTGATACCCGCTTGCGAAAATTGCTGTAGCAATTTATCAACAGTTGTACCTATATCGCCGGCTAGTTTTTCAACATTTACTTCTGCCATAGTGTGTAATACCTCCGTTAATAAATTACTCGTCTGCAAACCAACAAATGTTTCGTGCAGCCATAATCAGCTCACCTGCTTGTTCAGATGAAAGCTCTGTGATATCGACTAGCTCGTCAATACCTTGCTCAGCCAAGTCTTCAAGTGTTACAACACCTTTACTTGCCATTACAAATGCTAGATGACGCTCTAAGCCTTCAAGCGCAAGTAAGTCTTCAGCTGGCTCTGCGCCTTCTAAGCTTTCTTCCGTTTTAAGTGCTTTAGTTGTTAATGCATCTTTAGCGCGTGAACGTAAAACATCCACCGTTTCTTCGTCAAGACCGTCAATTTCTAAAAACTCAGAGGCTGGCACGTACGCCACTTCTTCAAGTGTTGAGAAACCTTCGTTGATAAGTAAGGTTGCAAACTCATCATCGATATCTAAATTTTCAGTAAATAAGTTAAGTAACTTATCTGATTCCGCTTCATTTTTAGTACGCATCTCGTCAACAGTCATAACGTTTAGTTCCCAACCAGTTAACTGGCTTGCTAAACGAACATTTTGACCATTACGACCAATCGCTTGTGCTAGATTATCGGCTTCTACAGCGATATCCATCGAATGAGTGTCTTCATCTAATACTATTGAAGCAACCTCAGCTGGCGACATTGCATTGATAACAAATTGTGCAGGGTTGTCATCGTAAAGAACGATATCAACACGCTCACCACCAAGTTCAGACGAAACAGCTTGAACACGAGCTCCACGCATACCAACACATGCACCAATTGGATCAATGCGCTTGTCGTTTGACTTAACAGCAATTTTAGCGCGCGAACCTGGATCACGTGCAGCAGCGCGAAGTTCAATCATTTCTTCGCCAATTTCTGGCACCTCAATGCGGAATAATTCCATCAGCATTTCTGGCTTAGAACGCGTTACAAATAACTGTGCGCCGCGTGCTTCTGGCTTAACTTCGTATAAAAGACCACGGATACGGTCGCCTGGACGGAAGTTTTCGCGTGGTAGCATGTCATCACGGTAAATAACTGCTTCAGCGTTGTTGCCTAAATCAAGTACGATTGAATCACGCGTTGCTTTTTTAACAACACCTGTTACTAACTCACCCACTTGGTCTTTATATGCGTCAACAACTAAAGCGCGCTCAGCTTCACGTACTTTTTGTACGATTACTTGTTTAGCCATTTGTGTTGTGATGCGGTCAAATTTGATTGAATCAATTTGCTCTTCAACAAAATCACCTAGCTGTAAGTCAGGCTCTTCAACCTGCGCAGCTTCTAATGTTATTTCGCTGTAAGGATTTTCTAATGAACCATCCTCTAATACTTCAGCAATCTGCCAGCGGCGGAACGTATCGTAATCACCTGTTTTACGGTCAATTGATACACGTACTTCAATTTCACCATCGTGTTTTTTCTTTGTCGCAGTCGCTAATGCGAACTCTAATGCTTCAAAAATCTTTTCTTTTGGAACCGCTTTCTCATTGGAAACGGCTTCAGCAACCAATAATATCTCTTTTGCCATGGGTAATGCCTCGCTTGCCCTATTCCTTCGCACTCGAATTTAAAACTTTGCGATTAAATTCGCACGTTCTATATTACTAAGCATGATCAAATGCTCTACACCATCACTAGATAGTGTGATCATATCGCTGCTAACTGCTATTAAGTCGCCTTTAAAATTTCGACGACCGTCTTGTGGAAGTTTAGTACGCACGCGTACTTCCTCTCCTTGCGCCTGCTCGTAGTGATCTTGTTTGAATAATGGACGATCAACACCAGGAGACGACACTTCCAAATCATATTCATTTGTAATTGGGTCTTCGACATCTAAAATCGCACTAATTTGGCGACTAGCGTCCGCACAGTTATCAACTGAGATCCCATCCTCATGAGCAATATATACTCTTAAGGTAGAATGGCGACCCGCTTGTACAAATTCAAGACCATGTAACTCAAAGCCTAACATTTCTACCGCAGGCGTTAACATGGTTACTAAATCTTGTTCAAGTTTTGTCACGAAAATCCTCCATACAAACAAAAAAAGGGCTTATAGCCCTAAAATACTGAGTTTAAATTTTAATTTAATGACAACCGCCATAAATTAAGAAAGGTGCAGATACAACAACGCCCCGAACCAAGCGGGGCGTCACACCAATAAAGCATAAAACTGTGTGGCCTAGGGCCGAGCTTGGTTGCGAGTCAGTAACTGACCAAATTAAACTACATTAGCTTAAACGCAAAACGCGCATTACATAGAATGCGCGATATAAAATAATAAGTTCTCACTTATTAGTAGAATTGGTTGCGGGAGCCGGATTTGAACCGACGACCTTCGGGTTATGAGCCCGACGAGCTACCAGGCTGCTCCATCCCGCGCCAATAGATATCAAACCTTGATTTAACATCGCTGTTAGCTGTTTTAAAACAGACTAAACAATGGTCGCTATTATAAGGATGTTGGGGATAATTAGCAACCATAATAACCAATAACTTTGGAAATACAGTTCAAATCAGATATAAGGAAATAAAACATTATACCTATTATGGGTATAAACCTATTTTAAACGGCTAACCATTTGCTGTTTAAGCCTAGTAAAATCACAATAATGGAATTAATAACTACTCTCACTTTTATTTAAAAAAACAATAGAACTCAAAAAGTTATCAATGAATTAATACTTTTATATCAAAAAACGTGTAATTTTTGTTACGCGAGCTATAATAATAAAAATAATAAAAATAAGTTTTTAATCTTCTGTGAGGCTCTGATGAATTCACATAAATCTGTTTTATTAAAAAGTATTGGCATCATAAAACCAAACTTTCATGCATTTACCGCGCGTTTTCATAGAAAGCTTGTAGAGTCAGATATTTCGATGAACACGCTAACAGCTGAACAGTTTAACGAAAAAAGTTATATTTTATATTGTACCTTAGAGCGCATAATCAAAAATATTGATAATCCATCATCGGTTGCGCCATTTCTGAGCCATCACTTACAGTTTTTAAAAAAATTAAATATTCAGCAGAGTGATATTAAACCTCTGACTGATATATTTTATGTAACATTAGTTGAGCATTTAGGTCGGTTTTTTAATGAAGAAAGTCATTTAGCATGGCGCAAAGTGCTTACTTACTTTGAACGCTATACGAATGATACGCTGTTTAACGTCTCTAACGTGGTGTGCTTAACCCAACTTTCTAAGCAAAAGCAAAGCAATAATAACTAAGGCGCTTTTAATTGAGCCTACTCATATCAAATTTGATGCTTGATGAGTGTTTATACACTCATTAACGAATATTTAAATAAAGCTCAAATTATACAATTTGTTATTAATATTACAGCGATCGATTAAGCAGACACCCTCGTACAAATTTCATTTTTTTTGGTTTAATCATGGCGACTTACAAAACCTTAAGACTCATTTTAGGCGATCAACTCAATCCTTCTCATTCTTGGTTTAAAGGTAAAGAAGACGATGTTCTCTATCTTGTCGCAGAATTAAAACAAGAAACCAATTACGTTAAACACCATGTGCAAAAGCTTTGTGCTTTTTTTAATGCGATGGAAAACTTTGCAACTGCGTTAAAATCTGCAGGTTTTAATGTATTGCACTTAACCCTAGACGACACACACGAAGATAAACACCTACCCGCACTACTAAATCGTGTTGCTAAGGAATATAACTGCTCCTGCATAGAATACTTATACCCAGACGAATTTAGGTTAAAATCGCAATTAGCTGATTTTGAAAAATCATCCGAAATAAATGTATCAGCATATGACTCAGAGCATTTTTTACTGCCCTTTAGCGAAATTAAAGATCGATTCAAAAAAGATAAGCACGTGACCATGGAGCACTTTTATCGTGCTATGCGTAAACGATATGATTTATTAATGGAGGACGATAAGCCAGCTGGCGGTAAATGGAACTTCGACAGTAATAACCGCAATAAATTCTCTAAGCAAGACTTAAAATCTATCCCAGAGCCTAAATTATTTAAAAACGATGTAAGTCATATCCTCGCTCGTTTAAAAAAACACAACATCGTTTACTTTGGAGAAATTAAAGAAGGAAAACTCGAATGGTCTACGTCACGTAAGCAAGCCAAAGAGTCTCTTGAATACTTTTGTGAGCATTTACTTGTCAATTTTGGTAAGTTTCAGGATGCAATGACAGATCAAAGTAAAGACAATACCAGTCTTTACCATAGCAGGCTCTCTTTTGCCCTAAACACTAAACTTCTTCACCCCTTGTATGTAATCAAACGTGTAATATCTGAATTCGAGCAACGGCCTGACGAGATATCTCTTTCACAAGTTGAAGGGTTTACCAGACAAATACTCGGTTGGCGAGAATACGTTCGTGCTGTTTATTGGGTAAACATGCCCGACTACGCGACTAAAAATCAACTAAAAGCCAATAATAAGCTCCCTCAATATTTTTGGGATGGTAATACAAAAATGAACTGTTTGAGCCACTCATTAAAGCAAAGCTTAGATACTGCCTATGCTCATCATATACAGCGCTTGATGATCATTGGTAACTTTTGTTTACTCAGCGGAATAAACCCTGACGAAGTTGATAACTGGTACTTAGGTGTCTACATAGATGCCATCGAGTGGGTAGAAATGCCCAACACACGTGGAATGAGTCAATTTGCAGACGATGGAATTATTGCAACCAAACCCTATGCTGCAAGTGGTAATTACGTTAATAAAATGAGCGACTACTGCAAAAATTGTCAATACGACGTGAAACAAAAAGTGGGGGATAAAGCTTGCCCACTGAACAGTTTATATTGGCGTTTTATGCAAACACACCGCGAAAAACTAGAGAAAAACCCACGCATAGGCATGGTTTATAGAAATTGGGATAAGCAAAGCGATGAATTACGCGAAGACACACTTAATCAAGCTACACACTACATAAATAACATTGAGTCTTTATGACACAAAAAAACCGCCTCAGGAGAGGCGGCCAAATAATAAGGGAAAAAATGTTGTTAAAACCAGATTAGCTATCTTCTAGTAAGCGTCCTTGGCCAATCTCAATTTTGCGCGGTTTTAATGCTTCAGGTATTTCGCGCTTAAGCTCTATAGTAAGTAAGCCGTTTGCTAAGTCGGCGCCAAGTACTTTAACATGGTCTCCTAGCTGAAACTTTCGCTCGAAATTGCGTTCTGCAATTCCTTGATGAATAAACTTACGTTCTTTGTTTTCATCTTTATTAGCTTTTATACCCGCTACTTTTAATGTGTTATTTTCTGACTCAATGCTTAGCTCGTTGTCGCTAAATCCGGCAACAGCCATAGTGATTTGGTATCTGTCTTGATCGAGTGCTTCAATGTTGTAAGGAGGAAAGCTCGGCTGCTTGTCTGTATTCGCCGCAGCATCCATTAAAGACGCTAAATGATCAAACCCAATGAATGAACGATAAAGTGGTGATAAGTCTACTGTACGCATAATAATATCCTCATATTTAAGCGATATTTTGTTTGCACTTTTCATTTGAACAAGCGCTAACAAATATAAATTAATAATATAAATTTCAATTGTTTAGGTTTAGTTTAGGACCCATCAGGCGTCCTACTAAACTATATATGGACGGTAAAAATGTTTTCAAGTAAATAAATTAAAATATTTAAAAAAATTCCTCATTTTATAAACTAGTGAAATTAGTAACCCATTTTGAGGCATTAAAAAGTCAAATGCTTTTAATGCCTCAAAATGGTTGTTCAGTATTGTAGATTAGCGCTAAGTATTCATCGCTAATTAGTGTGTTAATGTGCCACGAATTGGATAATCGTTTTCGCGAATAAATTCAATGCCAGCCAACAAATCATTTAAATCAGGGCGTGAAAAAGGTGCATTTGATTTATCTAGTATCTGAATTTGATCATGCTCGTTAATTACAAAAATAGCAGGTTCAGCAAATGGGTGATCGGTTTCTTTTTCACTGCGTGGTTCACTAATATACAGGCCTAAATCAGTCATTTGAGCTAATGATAACCCACTATAAAGAGGAAAATTAACGTGTAAATCGTTTAGATGCTCTGTTAATTGTGCGTGACTGTCACCACTAACAGCGGCAATCTCTACCCCTGCATCTTTAAATTTATCATTCATTTTAGCAAGTGCATTAAGTTGTTTAGTACATAATGGACAATGCTTTCCGCGGTAGATTACTATCATTTTCCAGGGTAAATCTGTCTGTCGAGCCGACACGTCAGCAAGGTTGTTCTCATTATCTTTAACTTTAAGTGAAGGCATTTTCATTGCTGGTTGTAAATAATTGCTCATGATCTTGATCTCCTTTGCAGTTAAAAAACATATTCTATATGTTCGTCTCAAATATAGAGCTTAGGGTTAAAGTTATAAATTCAACCATTAAAATGTAATCAGGAAATTTCTAACGTAATCAGCAGACCTTATTAGCTAAAGGCCTGATTTGTGTAAAGCAGTGAAACTTTAACATAGGCTTTACTAGCAACTGGGCTTGATACTCAAGCAAACGCTAAAGCTCTGCCTATCAAATAACAGTGGCTGCTTAGCATTTATGTTAGGGTTGGCTTTTAATTATAAATAGGTCAGATAAAATCAATGGCATTAATACGTAGCACGTTAATAAATTTAAGTTTAGCAATACTCGTGTTTTACTTAGCAAGTGCCTACCAAACGCGTAATTTACTTGAAACAAACCATACTCCTGCCCCTTATTTTAACTTGACTATTTTAAATAAAAATAACGAAAGATTTAGTATTGCAGAGCTTGAAGGGAGAACAACCATTGTGTATTTCTTTGCTCCTTGGTGCACAATATGCCGCTACAGCATGCCCAACTTACAAAGCACCTTAATAAACTCAGACATTAATGTAATTGGTATTGCCCTTGATTATAAAAATGAGCAACAAGTTACTCAATTTATTGATGACTTAAACCTAAGTATGCCCATACTTCTTGGTAATCAATATACCCAATCAAATTATAAAGTAAGCGCTTTTCCAACTTACTACGTAATAAATGCAAATTTACAGATAACAGCACACGCAATGGGCTATTCAACCCAATTAGGAATAGCGGCAAGGACGTGGTGAATTATGCCGTTCATGACTCGGCCAAATTAATGTTCATCGCAATAATAGAATGGCACAATCACTTTTTTGCGCTTTATTATATTTTTTAATCATTTAAACTAAATTCAATCAAATAAAGGAGAGCACTATGCTTACAGTAATTTTTGGCCGTGAAGGCTGCCCATTTTGTGTTCGTGCCAAAGATGTTGCAGAGCAACTTGCCAACGAGCGCGATGATTTTAAATTTCGTTACATCGACATCATAAAAGAAGGCATAAGCAAAGCCGATTTAGAAAAGTCAGCAGGTAAACCTTGCCCTACTGTCCCGCAAATTTTTGTTGATCAAAGCCACATTGGCGGTTTTACCGAATTTGAAGCTTATGCAAAAGAAAACCTAGGCTTGTACAAGTAGTCGTGTATTAAATTTGTTAACCAGTTCAATAATCCCACAATTGAACTGGTTAAATTTCAACCAACATCAAGCACATACAAATTAGTTTTAATTTATACAAGCATTTGCCTCGCTAATCCTATATAATGCGCGCCTCTTTAAATTCGTTGAGGCGTATTAATGTCAGAACCAGTCACGTTTGAATCTCTAAATCTTTCTCCTGCAATTTTGAAGGCAGTTGAAGAGTTGGGTTACAAGACACCATCTGAAATCCAAGCTCAATGTATACCGTTATTGCTAGAAAGAAAGGACGTACTGGGACTAGCACAAACGGGTACAGGTAAAACCGCAGCATTTGCACTGCCGTTACTAAACAATATTGACCCGTCTGTGAAACAGCCACAGATCCTTGTACTCACACCTACACGTGAGCTTGCGATCCAAGTTGCTGAGGCATTTGAACAATATGCAAAAGGTACTCGTGGTGTTGAAGTATTAGCACTATACGGTGGCCAAAGCTACAGCATTCAATTAAGCGCACTTCGTCGTGGCGCTCAAATCATTGTTGCTACTCCGGGTCGATTAATCGATCATATAAACCGTGGCACTATCAAGTTTGATGCTCTTCAAGCACTTGTACTTGATGAAGCCGATGAAATGTTACGTATGGGCTTTATCGATGATGTTGAAAACATCATGGAAAAAACACCGCGCGAAAAGCAAACATGTCTTTTCTCTGCGACCATGCCTAAGCAAATTCAAAACATCAGCAGCAAATATATGAATAACCCTGAACAGGTTCATATTTCTGCGCGTAACTCGACAGTATCGTCTGTTGAGCAAGTGTTTTGGAACGCAAGCGTACATAAAAACAAAGCGATTGTTCGCTTTTTAGAAGCTGAGCAATACGAAGGTGCTATTGTTTTCGTACGTACACGTAACGATACCGTTCAACTTGCTGAATTATTAGAGCGCGAAGGTTTCTCTGCAGCTCCGCTTAATGGTGATATGAACCAGCAAGCACGTGAACGCACTGTTGACCGCTTAAAAAGTGGCATGCTGAACGTTGTTATTGCAACTGACGTAGCAGCTCGTGGTCTCGATGTAGACCGTTTAAGCTTAGTTATCAACTACGACATTCCACAAGATTCTGAAGCCTACGTTCACCGTATTGGTCGTACAGGTCGTGCAGGTCGTACTGGTAAAGCAATTTTATTTGTTAAGCATAACGAACGTTACTTACTTAAAAATATCATTCGTCATACTAAGTCTGAAATTGCTCAGGTTGAATTACCAACAGCTAAAGTTGTTGAAGAAAAACGTATTGCTGCGTTACAAGCAAAATTAAGTATTGCGCTTGAAAACAAAGACATTACGTTCTTTAACGAAGTGGCTACTAACATGGCTGAAAAGCTTGACCTTCCTCTTGAAAACTTAGCGGGTGCTTTACTGTGTTTGGCACAGCAACAGTCGCCAATTAAAGTTGAAGAAGTTAAGATTCAACCACGTGAGCGTAACGAACGCAATTCACGTAATGACCGTGGTGATCGCGGACGTCGTAACGAACGTGGTGGTGAACGTTCTGAACGTAAACCGCGCGAGCGTAACAGCCGTGATGCAGGCCCTATGGATACTTACCGTATCGAAGTAGGTCGTGAGCATGGTGTTCAGGTTAAGAATATTGTTGGCGCAATTGCTAACGAAGCTGATATCTCAAGTAAGTTTATTGGTGACATTCGTTTACACGATCAACACAGCACTGTTCAGTTACCACAAAACATGCCTAAAGATGTACTAGATCATTTCCAAAAAGTGTTTATTTGTAAACGCCCAATGGGTATGACAATTACACAAGATCAAGGCCCAGCTGAACCACGTGGCGAACGCCCATCTGGTGATAGAAAACGTAACGATGGCCCACGCGGTGATAAGCGTAGCGGACCTCGTAAAGAACGTCGCCCAGTTAGCTTTACCGCTAAGTAAGCAACAGTTCTTTAATAAAAAAACCTTGGTATGAAAGTGCCAAGGTTTTTTTGTGTCTAAAATTTAAGTAATGGTTCAAGCTGTTCTGCGTAACTCACAACCGCAAACCATGATTATCTTCTAAGCAAGGCGACTATAAACTTCTGTGTAAATCATTCAATTAAAACTAAAAAGCCCCACTACTTTATTAATAGTGAGGCTTTTACTGTATTGTACCGAATGCTCTATGTTAAGGCGCTACTGCTGGATACACGTAACTTGCATCTAACCCTAGCGGAATACCCAATGCCCAATAACCGAGTAGAAACAAGCTCCAGCCAATTAAAAATGCAACCGAGTATGGCAGCATCATCGCTATTAGCGTACCAATTCCCGTACTTTTAACGTACTTTTGACAATAAACCACAACTAATGGGAAGTAAGGCATAAGCGGTGTAATAATATTAGAGCTAGAATCACCAACACGATAAGCCGCTTGCGTTAAATCAGGTGAAATACCCAGTTGCATTAACATAGGTACAAATACCGGCCCTAGTAATGCCCACTTGGCCGAGCTAGAGCCTACAAATAAATTAACAAATGCGGTTAAAAATATAATACCTACCACCGTTACCGAACTTGGAAGTGCCATTGCTTTTAATAACTGCGCCCCTTCGATTGCAAGTAATGCCCCTAAGTTAGATTTGCTAAAGGCAGCAATAAATAACGCACAAAAGAATGCCATAACAATGTAGTAAGCCATACCGCCCATTGCCTTGCTCATGGCATCTATCATATCTTTAGAGCTTTTAAATGTACCTACTGTAAAGCCATATACTGCGCCTGGGATCCAAAATAACAAAAAGATCAACGGCACAATAGATTGCATCAAAGGTGAACGGAAATTAGTTAAGGAGCCATCGCTACTACGCATGGCTGAATCTACCGGCGCAGACACGTAAGCGAGTAAAGCAATGCCTGCAATCATTACGCTGCTTGCTATGAAGAATGCGCGCTTTTCATCGCTACGCGCATCTTCAAAAACAGGTAAGTCTTCACTGTTTCCATCAAGAGGCGTATTTTGTAAACGAGGTTCAATAATCTTATCGGTAATATACCAACCCAGTAATACAATAAACATGCTTGATGCTGATGCAAACGCCCAATTATTTAATGGATTTATCGACATATCAGGATTAATAATATGAGCAGCACTTTGTGTAAAGCTTTGTAGTAGTGGGTCTATTCCAGATGGAATAAAGTTGGCGCCAAAGCCACCACTTACACCGGCAAATGCCGCTGCAATCCCGGCTAATGGGTGCCTTCCTGCTGCATAAAAGATTACGCCAGCTAACGGTATCACAAGCACGTAACCTGCGTCCGTGGCTGTATGGCTTACAATAGCAACTAAAATAATAGACGGTGTTAACAGCTTTTTAGGCGTTACTTTTAACATTAGCTTAAGGCCTGTATTAATAAAGCCTGAGTGCTCAGCGACACCAACACCTAACATAGCAACAAGTACTACGCCTAAAGGAGCAAAGCCGGTAAATGTTTTTACCATTGAAGATAAAAAAGTGGCCAACGAATCGCTTGCAAGCATGTTGTTTATAATAATTGCTTCGCCTGTACGCGGATCAATTGCATCAAAACTTACGCCAGAAAACCACCACGACAAACCCCATATTAATAACATAGCAAATAAAAATATAATTGCTGGATCAGGTAGCTTATTACCAACCCGCTCAACTACATTCAAGAAGCGCGCAACAACTCCTGAAGGTAAAGCATCTTGATTATTACTCATTGTATTTCGCTCATTAAAATTTATTTAAGTAACAATATCGCATTAATACGCAACAGTAAATTAACGTAAAAAGCTATTTTAGGAACGTTAAATAAAAAAAGCACGATTACCATAGATAATCGTGCTTTTTTTGTTCATTTGGTTACTAAGCGAGCGCTTTAACTTCTTCCCATAAGCGAACAACTAGTGCCTTGTCTTCTTCGTTAAGTTCTCCGTTACGGTACGCTTTTACAAGACTTTGCTCTACTGTTTCGTTTAACTGATCAATACTGATAGCAAGTTGCTCAACTTCAGCATAGCCTACAGCAAGATCAAAATGACCGCGTAAGTAGCCGCCTGCAAATAATTCGTCATCCGTTGCTTTGATAACTAAATCATCATAATACTGTTGAGCCGCGTCAATATAGTTTACTAAGGTCACTTGTTTATCTCCTGATTTTGTATAGCACCCGTTTCATCTTGGTATTGGTGCCCTACTGCATACATAATATGGTCGTTAAATCCGGTGGTTACTTTTATGTAACCTGTTAATTCGTCGTCTAGTTCGTTGTCGCCTGTATCGCAAATTAACGGGCGGTTATTCAATGCCTGTAGCTTGGTTTTTGTTGCAACAACAATAATATTCTCTTTGCCAATAGCGCGGATAAGCGCAGGGCTTAGCTGCTGATTTCCACGACCAAAAATATGACCCTGCCCACCAATTAAAGTGATCACAAGTTTGGTCTTTTTCTTGTGGGTAAGTTCAAGTAAGTCGGCGGCTGTTAGGTCTTGGCCTACAAGTGTTTGATCTTTTATTAAATCAACACCCAACAAAGTATTTTCAAGGCCCATTTCTTCCATTATAGCTTCGACTGTTGAACCACTACCCATAATGTAAAGTGTGTCCTCGTCCATTTCGCTCACAACGTAAGCAGCTATATCTGAAAGTACTAATTCGTCTGTTTCTTTACCGCCATTTTTTACAGCTTGCACATAACGTACTTCACTGGGTATTTGCATTTCGCCAAAGCGTTTAGCTTTTACTGTACCCTTCCTAAATGCGTCTTCGTCAATATCCATTACATCGGCATCAGCTAACGTCACTAACTCGCCTTTTACGAGCATTTCAACAACTCGCCCGGCAGCTTTTGGTGTAATGGCATATACGCCAGAGTGGATTTTACAGCCAGCAGGAATGCCAAGCACTGGGACAGTATCTTCAATGGCATGGCAAATATTACGTGCGGTGCCATCGCCACCTGCAAATAGAACTAAATCTACATCGGCATTTTTTAACACCTGTGCGGCACTCTCGGTATCATCCGGCGTTGTTACTGCGTCTGTGTTGTATACAACTTCAACATTAAAACCTAAAGCTTTTGCTGTTTGTTCGCCCATTTCGCCATTTACGGTATAAATAACAAGCTGCTCTTTATACGGTAACAGTATTTCTAGTGCGGCTTTAGTACGGCTATTTGCTTTAGGTTGTGCACCTAGCTCAATCGCTTTTGCTGCGGTTTGCGCCCCATCGCTTCCCTTGAGGGCGACACTTCCGCCTAATCCTGCTACAGGGTTTATAATTAAACCTAATTTAAACTGCATCACAAAACTCCTGAGGGTGTTGCCAATCAAACTGATTTGCAGTCATTGGCCATGGTGTGTGATAAAAACGAGTAAGTGCGATTAATAATGATTGAGTTCGTGCATTAAAACCACTTTCAATCAACGTAAGCACGCGCTGGTGAACCCGCTTTTGAAAATCAAAACGACATGTTTGCTCACCATTTAAATTATCTACCGATACATTAAAGGGAAAACCCGCTGCGGTGCTTAATAGCCATTCAATGGCTTGTGGCTTGACTTCTACACTTTCGAACTCAGCCTGCTGGTGTTTATCGCGGCCATCGGGGCAATACCAATAGCCGTAATCTTCTTGTTGTCGACGATCAATGCCCGCAACCAGCCAATGGGCTATTTCATGCAAGGCACTGGCATAAAAACCATGTGCAAACACAATTTGATGATAAGGAATGTCTTGTGTTGCGGGAAGGTACACGGGCTCACAATCACCTTTGATCAGCCTTGTATTATGGCTTTGGTAAAATGTGTTTTCGAAAATAGAAATAAGATCAGCGATTTGATGCATATAATACGACTAATTCGTCTCGGTTAAAGCGCCTTTTGGCGCACTAAAAACGAGACGAATTGTACGGGCTTTTATAGCTAAAGTAAAAGTCGCTTACTGACCTATATTTATAAATCAACCCCAGCTTCATCTGCATCAACAATATCGGTTTCTTGCAGTGCTTGAGTTATCCAGCTTTGTAATACAGGGCATGCTAATACATGTTGGCAATAACTATTAGCGGCTTTAGACAAGGTTACCTGATAGGTTTTCAATCGCAGTACAATGGGGGCATACATAGCATCAACAATACTAAAATCGCCAAACATCCACTGGTTTGGGTAAATTTCTTGCTGTTTAGCAAATATGTCGTCGATGCGGGCGATGTCTTTTTTAGCATCATCTGAAAGTGTAATTTTTCGCTTTGCCCTTATATTCATTGGCATTTCACTTCGAAGAGCCATAAAGCCTGAGTGCATTTCAGCGCTTAAAGCTCGTGCAGTTGCACGCTGCGTTATGTATTTAGGCCAGGCAACTTGCGAAAGGTACGCATCATTAATGTATTCACAAATAGCAAGTGAGTCCCACACATGTAAATCACCATCAATTAATGCGGGCACTTTTTGAACTGTAAAATGTTTTTTTAACTCGCTGTAAAAGTCTGGAGTATCGAGTACAAGCTGAATTTCATCAAACTCCAATTCAAATTTACTCATTAAATACCATGCGCGCAATGACCAGCTCGAGTAGTTTTTATTGCCAATAAATAGTTCCATTACCTATTCCTTGTTAAAAATGAACTCTCCAACTGTACATTAATCAACCAAAAAATAAATACTAAAAATTACCCGTTACTGTTTTTATTTAGTTGCTTAGTAATATGCTTTTTAAGTATGTTTGTATTTCGGGTATTAGCTTTAAAAAACGCATCAAATATATCGCCAAAAATAGGAATAGATCCGATAAAAAAATCTATCAGCATATTAATAATTATCCGCAGTTTAACATGCCAGCTAATACCTAACTTTTGAGCCTCAAATAATACGTAACTAGATAAAATAAGCCCTATCACATCCCCTACAACGGGCACAAAACCAATCACCGCCTCAATACCAAACCTAAAGTTTGTGAAAGGAAAACGAATACTACTGTCGGTTAATTGGCTAAAACGCTCAAGGCGCGCAAGGGTTGCTTTTTGTTTAGCGTATTTACTGTGTGTTTGAATTGAATTCTGCATAATTTACCTCTATGGAAAATTATATAACGGTAAAGTTGAACTGCGCCTTAAACTACATTAACTATTTTACACAAACAAAAAGCGCGAAAAACGCGCTTTTATAGTGACTAAATTCAAACCATTATACAGAGCCGTTAATAGGCCCGTGTTCGTGGTTTACATGCGGGTTTTGCCCGCGCTGGCGCAGTAAATGGTCCATTAATGTAATAGCCATCATAGCCTCAGCAATAGGTATTGCTCGAATGCCCACACACGGATCGTGACGACCTTTGGTGATCATCTCAACCGCTTCGTTGCTTGTATTAATGCTCTTACCAGGGATAGTAATACTTGACGTCGGTTTTAATGCAATAGACGCTACTATGTCTTGCCCTGTAGAAATACCTGCAAGCACACCACCAGCATGGTTTGAAGTAAACCCTTCAGGTGTTAGTTCATCACGATGCTCTGAGCCTTTTTGTTCAACAACGTCAAAGCCATCACCAATTTCAACACCTTTAACTGCATTAATGCTCATTAATGAATGCGCAAGCTCCGCATCAAGGCGATCAAAGACAGGCTCACCTAACCCTACAGGTACATTGCTTGCCATTACCTTAACTTTAGCGCCTACTGAGTCACCTTGTTTTTTTAGGTCACGCATATATTCATCGAGCGCTTCTAGCTTGCTTACATCAGGAAAAAAGAACAAGTTGTTTTCAACTTCTTCCCAATCGTAACTTTCTGCTTTAATAGGACCTAGTTGGCTTAAGCATGCTTTTACTTCAATACCATGAAATTGCTTTAAATATTTTTTAGCAATGGCGCCAGCTGCTACGCGTATTGCGGTTTCACGTGCAGACGAACGGCCACCTCCGCGATAATCACGAAGGCCATATTTGTGCCAATAGCTGTAATCACCATGGCCTGGGCGAAACACGTCTTTAATTTTGCCGTAATCTTGTGAACGTTGATCGGTATTTTCGATTAATAAACCAATACTTGTACCCGTTGTTTTACCTTCAAAAACGCCTGCTAATATTTTTATTTGATCGCTCTCGCGGCGCTGCGTGGTATATCGGCTTTGGCCTGGTTTGCGGCGATCTAAATCTATTTGTAAGTCGGCCTCTGTTAATTCAAGACCTGCGGGAGTACCGTCAACAACGCCGCCTAAAGCAACGCCATGACTCTCTCCAAAAGTGGACACTTTAAATAACTGTCCAATGCTATTACCTGCCATTAACTTTCCTCATTCCTAATGACGACCATTAGCTGGGCTAATATGCCCAGCCATGTATTCAATTACGTTTAAGTTAGCTCATATTAACCTAAAGCAAATCGTGTTATTTTGAAAAATACTCATCTAGCTGTTTTTTGCTAATAACAAATACGCCTAAACCACCTTGCTCAAACTCAATCCATTCAAATGGCGCATCTGGATATAAAGCATCCATATGTACCATAGAGTTCCCCACTTCTACAAATAACAAACCGTTATCGGTTAGATGATTGCTGGCTTCGCTTAAAATAGTTCGCGTTACATCAAGACCATCGTGCCCTGATGCAAGGCCTAGCTCTGGCTCATGGTGAAATTCGCGCGGTAAGTCTGCCATGTCTTCAGCATCCACATACGGTGGATTAGCCACGATTAAGTCGTATTTTTGGCCTTCTACGCCGCTAAATACATCTGATTGTATAGGCATTACTCGATCACTTAACATATAATCATTAATGTTAATATCAGTTACTTCAAGCGCTTCATACGAAATATCCACAGCGTCTACTTGCGCTTGCTCAAATGCTTGTGCAAGTGCGATGGCTATACAGCCCGACCCTGTACATAAATCTAAAATACGATTTACCGAGTTTGGCTCAACAAGCCAAGGCGTAAACCGATTGCTAATAAGTTCAGCAAATGGTGAACGAGGAATTAGTACACGTTCATCTACGTAAAACGGCATGCTTGCAAACCATGCAATGTTAGTTAAATAAGGGACTGGAGTGCAGTCGTTTATACGCTCAGCAATAAGACTCGCTAGTCGGTTTTTTTCTGTACTTGTTAAACGCGCATGCATTAATTCTTTTGGTGCATCAACGGGTAAGCTAAGCGCTGGTAAAAGCAGGCTCACAGCTTCATCCCACGCGTTATCTGTTCCGTGTCCAAAAAATATACTACTACTTGCAAATTGGCTTGTAGTCCAACGTAACCAGTCATGTAAAGTTGACAGTTCTGCAACAGCTTCTTCGAGTGTTGCTTCTTCAATTTGTAAATCGCTCATATATTTTTACCTGTATTAGCTTACTGACTGTTTTGAGTCTTTAAGACGATTGCATTGCCTATATTGGCTTAGCAAATTACAATTGCCTCTCATTTAAGTATTGTACCGCCTTTTGCGCTGCGTTTTTACGTTTTTTTGTTTAGGTAATTGTTATGAAAAAAGACTCTCCATCACCATCGTCCCTAAGCAATGACGACATAGACTTATTTCGCCAAACGATCACAGGCGCTAAAGTATTTAAACAAGATACTCATCGTTTTGATACAAAGCCTAAGGTGTCACAAGCAAAGCAATTTGCCCAGCAAAAAAAGCAGGCTCAATCTGAATTTTATTTCTCAGATGAATATATTCCCGATATAGACACCCACGGTACTGTCCATTATGTAAAAGAGGGGCACGACACTTATTTACCCAAGCAATTACGACGAGGCGACTTTGCACCTGATTTAACGCTTGATTTGCATGGATTAAACAAAGAAATTGCTAAAGATGAATTAGCAGGACTCATTCACGAATGTAAAAAACAACATTATTATTGTGCGTGTGTTGTGCACGGAATTGGTGGTGGCATACTTAAACATAAAATTCCTCAGTACCTAGTTCAGCACCCAGACGTAATTGCAATGCATCAAGCGCCACTTGAATACGGTGGTAAAGGCGCGGTACTTATTTTGATAAACTTACCACAAAGCGATGAATTTAGACGCTAACCCAACATATTACTAGGAAGTAATTACGTGCATATTGTTTCTATTATTTTTCCACTTATATTCATTGTCGCATTGGGTTATTGCTGTTGCCGGCTTTCTTTTTTTAACAAACAGCACATTACAGGGCTGAGTAAATTTACTTTTTACATAAGTTTGCCGGCTTTTTTATTATTGAATATGTCGCAAATAGACTTAAAGCAAAGCATTAGTCTTTCTGCATTTTTAAGTTTTTATATCCCGGTGTTGTGTATTTTTGGATTAGGTATTTTAGTCGACCGATTTTATTTGAATAAAAATAATAGTAAAAATTACCAAAAACACGGCGTATTTGGCCTTGCGGCTAGTTACTCAAACATGGTGTTGGTAGGTATTCCTATCATTATTGCATCGCTGGGCAAAGAGAAAATAGCCATTGCTTTTATGATCATCACCTTCCACAGCACTTTATTATTTGCACTGACCTATTTAATTGGGGCAAAGGGCAATAGCAGTTCGTTCTCGTGGTCACAGTTTGGCAAAAGCATGGTGCTTAACCCTATTGTTTTAAGTATTGGTTGCGGCTTAATCATTAACGTTTCGGGCATTGTATTATTTAAAAACTTAACGGACAGTTTGGCATTATTAGCAACCCCTGCAATAGCCTGTGCGCTATTTGTATTGGGCGCAAACCTAGCGTTTTATAAAATAGCAGCAAACTGGCAACCTGCTTTAATTGCCTCGATTTTAAAAATTATTATATTGCCGGCAGGCGTACTATTTATTGGGTCATATATATTTAAGCTCGACCCGCAAATACTAACCGTACTAGTTTTATTAAGTGCCTCACCTGTTGGCGTAAACGCCTATTTAATAGCGAGTCAAATTAAACAACATGAAGCAACGCTTGCAGGAGCGGTGGTGCTATCTACTATTTTA
The DNA here is from genome assembly GCF_022809815.1 of Pseudoalteromonas sp. APM04. Classification (NCBI taxonomy): domain Bacteria; kingdom Pseudomonadati; phylum Pseudomonadota; class Gammaproteobacteria; order Alteromonadales; family Pseudoalteromonadaceae; genus Pseudoalteromonas; species Pseudoalteromonas sp. APM04. The sequence continues at coordinate 1,046,155 of NZ_CP094441.1, read as the reverse complement.
AGTGTAGTGAGTTTAACGTTTTGGTTAGCGGTTTTACTTTAATTTATAAGCCACCAGCTACATCAATAAAAGTGCCTGTAGTAAATGAAGCAGAATGTGAGGCTAAAAAGTATATTGCAGCAGCCACTTCTTCAGGTTGCCCACCCCTACGCAGAGGAAGGTTACTTTTAAGCCGTTCTACCCTGCCCCTCTTCACCACCATCTGTGTGCATATCAGTGTAAATAAGGCCAGGCCTAACACAATTAACGCGCACGCCTTTACAAGCAACCTCTTTAGCGAGACCCATGGTTAATGTATCAATAGCGCCCTTTGTCGCTGCATAATCAATGTATTCATTAGGTGAACCTGTTTTAGCCGCTACCGATGACACATTAATAATACTGCTACCGGGTAACATACGCTTTATGGCTTCTCGGCTACATATAAATGTACTGGTAATGTTTGTAGTGAGTAATTCGTTAATTCGCTTTGCGTCCATGTTTAGCAGGGGCATTTGAGGCTTAAGCACACCGGCATTATTTACAAGCACGTCGAGCCGACCAAATACTTTATCTATACGTGAAAATAAATCGTTAACATCGATCTCTTGAGATACATCGGCCCTAACTGGTTCGGCTCGTACACCATAACTTCATACTCTATCGGCAACGTATTCTGCTTAAGTTAAATGGGTCTTATAGTTAATACATACATCATATCCGTGGCGCGCAAAATAAACAGCGGTGGCTGCCCCTATACCTCGGCTAGAGCCGGTTATGAGTACCACCCGCGCTTTGTTCATACAAAATTAGTCCTTTAGCGCTGCCACTACCGAAATTTAGACCAATAGCGCATCGCGCGCCATTTTGGCTTCTACACAAGCGCGTGCCGGTGCATAACCTTCTGGTACCCATGCATCCCACACAGCATTCATATCGGCAAAATACTCCATACTTTTTACATAAATTGTTGCGCTTAACATATGCTTTTTTGAGCTACCTGCCTCATCTAGCAATGCTTCTACTTTATCGAGCATGGTTTGCGTTTGCTCTTTAATTCCCTTTCAGCATCAGCGCATACCTGTCCACACAAATACACAGTGCCGTTGTGCTTTACAATGCGGCTCATTCGCGCACCGGTTTGAAGACGTTCAATGGTCATATTAGTCTCTTAATTTATAAATCGGCAGGAGCGTTTATATTTATATATTCGCTACGATTCGTATTTTCATTGTAATGAATGACAGCCACAGCGCCTGTATTAAATATAGGCATGTTTCCTGGGCAAAGTTGATCAACCAAATAGCTCACTATTGGCATATGCGCTACAATTAACCAGCTATTACACTCGGGGTGCATTTGGATGAGTGTTTCAAGGTAATCAGCTGCAACATGCGGTTTGCCTTCCGGGGTAATATCGGCACACGTTTCGCTATATTTAAACGTGATGCTTTCAGCGACCCCGTTTGCTGTTTGTTGAGCTCGTATGTAAGGGCTAACTAACAATGCATCCGGTTTTTGCGTATTGGCAAGCCACTGCCCCATTTTTTTTGCTTCTAAATGACCCACTTGGGTTAAATTTCTTGCCGCATCATCGGCCTGCATAGGTGCAGCTTCGCCGTGGCGCATTATTAAGATTGTTTTCATAAAAAATCAACCGATTAAAGAATATAAACAGTAGCCAGTTTGCTCACTTGTCAGCTATATTAACAACATAAACTTATTTTTTCTAAAATAGTTCTTTCACGACATTCAGGTAAATCTTTTAGCACACCCTTGCTGCCCTGAAGTTATCCTCTGTTGTTATCAAGTAAACGTTTAGTTTCAGGAGCACCATTTGAATATCAGCCGCAATGATAATAGAGCATACCGCGCCCTTACACTGGACAATGGTCTAAAAGTATTGCTTGTGCAAGATAAAGATTCAACAAAGGCTGCAGCATCAATGGCTGTAAATGCGGGCCACTTTGACGATCCTGCTGACAGGCAAGGTCTTGCTCACTTTTTAGAGCACATGCTTTTTTTAGGCACAGACCAATTTCCAGACTCTGGAAGCTTTAATAATTTTGTTTCTCAATCAGGCGGAAACACAAATGCATGGACCGGTACAGAACACAGCTGCTACTTTTTTGATATAAACAATCAAGAGTTTGAACACGCATTATTACAATTTAGCCGCTTTTTTATTGCCCCTCTGTTAAGTGCTAATGAAACAGAAAAAGAACGTAATGCCATTGATGCAGAATTTAAATTAAAAATTAAGGACGATGCCCGTCGCATTTATCAGGCCCATAAAGAAACGGTTAACCCTGCACATCCTTTCGCTAAGTTTTCTGTTGGTAACCTGCAAACACTCGCAGACAGAGAGCGCTGCATTAGCGACGAACTTTGTGACTTTTTTAATGAGCATTACCAAGCACAATGGATGACATTAGTTGTATGTGCAAACGAAAAGCTAGACACTCTTCAAACCTGGGTAAAAGCTCACTTTAGCCAAATTTTAGGAAATAAAGCATCTGTAAAGCCTGAGATCAGCGAGCCACTTTATCGAAAACAAGACCTAGGGAAAATTTTACACATAGAGCCACACAAACACATGCAAAAACTAATCGTTAGTTTTGCCATGCCTAATATTGATGACTTTTACCGACATAAAACCGTCAGTTTTATTGCACATTTACTCGGTTATGAAGGACAAGGCTCACTGTATTCTATTTTAAAAGAGCAAGGTTGGATAAATGCCCTTTCGGCGGGAGGGGGCATTAACGGCAGTAACTTTAAAGATTTTAATGTCAGCATGGCGCTTACCGATGAGGGTATAGAATATTTTGAAGATATTATCGAAATGCTTTTTGAGTACATATGTTTAATTAATGCCAACACAGAAAAGCTGCCCCGCTTATATCAAGACAAAAAAAATCTTTTACAAATTGCGTTTGATAACCAAGAAAAATCACGACTTATTGATTGGGTAAGTAGTTTGAGCATCAATATGCAGCATTATGACGAATGCAACTATGTACAAGGTGACTACCTAATGGAAGGCTTTAATAAAGCAACGCACGAAATGGCGATGCAATGGTTAAAACCTAACAATATGCGTATTGTACTCATTCACCCTGACGTAGAACCCGAGCATAAAACTGCGTGGTACAACACACCCTATAAAGTAGAAAAAGTATCACCTAGTTGGCTTGATGCCCTTAGTGATATCAATAAACCACTTAAAGATATGTACCTACCCACTGCAAACCCATATCTCACTAAAGAGGTTGAGCTTTTCGAAATAGAAAAGCCCCAAGAGCAACCCACACTTTTAGTAAAAGAACCGGGGTTTGATTTTTGGTTTAAACAAGACAGCACATTTAGAGTAGCGAAAGGTCATTTTTATTTAGCTATGGACTCTGACTTTGCGGTAAAAGACGTAAAGCACATGGCGCTAACACGCTTATTTACCGATTTATTTATGGATAGTGTTGGCGAGCAGTTTTACCCAGCAGAACTGGCTGGTTTAAGTTATCATTTAACCTCCCACCAAGGGGGACTTACACTACATACTGCAGGGTTATCATCGAGCCAATTAGAACTCGTCGATGAACTTTTAGATGCGTTATTTAATGTAGATATATGTGCAAAGCGCTTTGCCGAGTATAAAAAACAACTTGTTAGGCATTGGCGTAACAGCAACCAAAACAAACCTGTTAGTGAGTTGTTTAGTATTTTAGGTGCAAAACTAATGCCTTGGAATCCACAGCCTAACGATTTAGCAGACGCTTTAAAAGCAACAAGCTTCCAGCAATTTAATGAATTTAGACAAGACTTTTTTAAGGCGTTACATGTAGAGTCTTTTTTACATGGTAACTGGCAAGAAAATCATGCTTTAGAATTTCAAAAAAAGGTGGCTGCACATTTGCAGAATGCCACAACTATCGACGATTTAAGACGCCCTTTATTTGAAATAAAAAAAGCAACACGTTATGAAATTGAGTTACCGTGTAACGATCATGCCATGGTTGTGTATTACCAGGCACAAACCAATGACGTGAACGAAAAAGTTAAAATGATGGCGTTAAATCATTTAATGAACCAAGACTACTTTAACGAGTTGCGCACAACACAACAATTAGGTTATTTGGTTGGTGCGGGTTACGCGCCTTTTAACACCCGGGCAGGCATTGCTTTTTATATACAGTCCCCTAAATTTGACTCAAAAACCTTGCTACATCGCCATACTCACTTTGTGAATCAATATTTAAGTAATATCAATGAGCTAGACGAGTATAGCTGGCAGCAACAAAAGCATGGTTTAAAAACGCATATTGCAGAAAAAGACAAAAACTTACGTTTGCGCTCACAACGATTATGGCTTGCTATAGGTAATAGAGATCATAATTTTGATATGCAAAAACGATTACTTTGTGCACTGAACATGCTGACTCTACAAGAAATTAAAGATTATGCTCTGGTACTTTTTGATGAAGATAGGCCAAGATACGAGCTTTTAAGTAACGCTAAAGTTAATAAATCTCAAAAAACAGCGGTTTACTCGCATTCTCTTTGACTCTTGAATGTGCTTGTTTTAAATTGTCATTAGTAAATTAGTAGTAATAAAAAATGATAATAAAAACAATAAAACTAAACCTATTCGCTGTATTACTTGCTTACTCGTTTGATACTTACGCCTTTGAGTCTTCATTTAAATACAATTCAGACACTCTGCTGTTATTATCGAGCGCTATTATTGCGCTCGCTTTGCCATACCTATTATTTGTTATATACAAGCTTAGGCGCTCTCGTCGCCAACTTCGCCTCTCTGAAAAACGTTTAAAAAGTACCGTTGAGGGCAGTGGTGACACCTTGTGGGATTGGAATATAAAAACAGGCGAAGTTATTCGTATTAACGATAAATACATGATGAACTCCCCCACTATTATGGGTTTCCCACCAAATAAAGGACTTATACACCCACAAGATATTCCTCATGTTGAGCATCTACTAAAAAAACATTTTGCAGAGCAAAGCGTTTTTTTTGAGGCCACATACCGGGTCAAAGATACATTTGGCAAGTGGCATTGGGTGCTTGACCGCGGCAAGGTTATCGAAAAAGATGCAAATCTAGCCCCGCTCAGAATGACAGGCACTGTTCGCGATATTTCACAGTTAAAATCAACCGAAGAACGATTAAATCTGTTTGCTAAATGTGTTGAGTCGTTTACTGATGCGCTGGCAATTTACGATAAGAACTTTAAATTAGTCGATATAAATCCCAGTTTTTTAACGTTATTTGGTGGTATGCGCGAACAATACCTAAATAAAGATTTTAATTTGCCTGGATACGATACAAGTTACGTTGAAAACATTATCGATGTAGTGCGCCAAACTGAGCATATTCAGCAAGAAATTAAACTGCGCAATAATGAGCGTGTATTGCTGCCAATAGAAATATCAATTGATGAAATTAAAAACGAGCAAAACCAAATTACTAACTACGTGGTTGTTTATTCCGATTTAACAGAGCGAAAAAAAGCAGAATCGCAGCTGCATAATTTATCAAATCGAGATCGCACCACAAGCCTGCCTAACCGTAATTTATTTTTTACTAACTTACATAAACTGGTTCAGCAAGACGCTCACCATGCATTACTTGTTTTTGATTTAGATAACTTTAAAAAAATAAACGACTCATTAGGTCATCAACTAGGTGATAGTTTACTGGCAAAACTTGCTATGCGATTAAATAAACTCACCCGCGAAAACGATGTATTTTATCGCTTGGGAGGCGATGAATTTGCACTTGTAATGTCAAATACGAACGACCTTCATGTAATCACTCGCACTGCAAAACAGTTTTTAGCGGCTATTTCCACCCCATTTAAAATGGCAGGGCACGAGCTGGCTATTACCTCAAGTGTCGGTATTGTGTTGTTTCCTGAAGATGGAAACACACCCGAGGTACTACTTAAAAATGCAGATACCGCAATGTATCATGCTAAAAAGAAAGGTAACAGCTACCTGTTTTTTAACGACACCATGAACCGCCAAGCAGTTAAACGCTTACAAATTGAAAACCTAATGCGTTTTGGTTTGAAAGAAGATCACTTTGAAGTCTACTATCAGCCAAAAATGAATATACGCACGGGCAAGTTAACAGGCATGGAAGCGTTAGTCCGCTTTATTACTCCTAAAAAAGGAATAATAAGTCCGGGCGTATTTATCCCTATTGCTGAAGAAACAGGTCAAATAATAGATATTGGTGAAGTTGTTTTAAACAAAGCCTGTCGCGATGTAAAAAAATGGCTGGACGATGGGCTGTTTAATGGGCGCGTTGCTGTTAACTTGTCTGCTAAACAATTTAGCCTCCCCGACTTAACGTCGCGTATTGATATTATTTTGCAAAAAAATGCTTTGCCATCGTACTTTTTAGAATTAGAGATCACTGAAGGCACTGTAATGGATGATCCTAACGAAGCCATTAATATTATGCGCTCGTTAAGCGCCCGAGGTATTCATTTAGCCATGGACGACTTTGGTACTGGGTATTCTTCTTTGGCTTATTTAAAACAGTTTCCGCTAAATACACTAAAAGTAGACAAAGCGTTTATTGATGATATGAAAAACGAGCGCGGCCGAAATATGGTCGATTCAATCGTCACGATTGCTCACAACCTTGACTTACATGTCGTTGCCGAAGGCGTAGAACAAGCACATCAAATAGACATTTTAAAAACGCTTAATTGCGAAACGGTACAAGGTTATTATTACTCAAAACCGTTATCTAAAGACGAATTTACTGAGTTTTTAAAACAACAACAAAGTAAAGCAACGCCAAGCTTAATTAGCTCTAAAAAAAGTAATGTGGCGTCTATAAGCTAAGCGCGCCACATGCAGGTATTAACACCGACATATCTCAACCAGGCTCGCCTGTAATGCACGTTAAATAAAAACCAAGCCAAGGGGCCAAGCAGCGCACTGAGCACAAGCCAGCGCTTTACAGGCATTCCTTTTTGTATTGTGTCTAAGTACATAAGCGGGATAAACAAACTGCTAAGTAAAACAAACCACAAAACCACATACCTTATCTAAATAAATTGGCGCGCAGTTTAGCGTTTCTGCGATTAAATTTAAAGCAATACACCTTTAACAAAAAGGCAGCGTATTTAGGGCTGTTGATCTTTGGGATTAAATTTTGTTCAAATCAGCGGCTATTTAATCGCGGCGCGAGGTTTGTAACCTAGTAGATTAAGTAAAAACTGAGTAACAAAGAGTCAATAGCCCTTAGGAAGAACCCTTTGGGCTGCAGCTGTTTAGTATTAACGCGACGTTATCGCCAGTTGATGGGTATAACCACACTACATAGGCTCTGCCTTACCTACATACCAAACAGACAGCTGCAAATTTAACCTTGAAGGATTAACAGACCCTAGCTAAACCGCAGCTTTTTAAATTAATTAATAATTTGATGAGCGCTACTTTTCAGCACGCCCCATAAATTTGTTTTCAACCGTATTGATACGAATGCGATCGCCCGTTGAAATATGCTCAGGAACAGATATATTCAAACCAGTAGACATGCGTGCCGGTTTTGAACGAGCACTGGCTGAAGCGCCCTTAATAGACGGATCAGTTTCTTCAACAACAAGCTCAACGCTTGAAGGTAAATCAAGCCCTACTGGCGCTCCATCAATGACAATAACGTGCACCCCTTGGGTTTCTTCATTGATAAACAAAATTTCTTCACTAATGGCATCTTTATTCAAGTTATACGGCGTGTAGTCTTCGCTATCCATAAACACGTATTCGTCGCCATCTATGTACGACAGCATAGCCTCACGACGAATTAAGTCAGCAAGCGTTAGCATATCGCTGTCTTTAAACGTTTCATCAACCTTTCCACCGGTTACTACATCGTATAAACGCATACGGTATAAGCTTCCACCAGCACGGCCTTGAGGAACAGAGCGCACAATATCTTTTACTACTAATACACGACCATTAAACTCAATAGCTGTGCCTTTTTTTACTTCACTCGCCTTTGGCATGTGTAAATCCTATTATTTTTTTGATTGCCAGAAACATACCACGAACTGAACTTTGTTCAACAATAAAGTGAGCTAAAACGGCTTATACCTTGTATTGACTTGTAAAATCTATATTTATACTAAAATACATATAATCAATTCATTAAAAAACTGCTATGGTGTATCTACCTAGTATGACTTCAAGGAATGGATCATGGATCAAATAAAAGTACATGAGTATTTAATCAAAAAGCCGCTTGTGTTGGTTACAAAACCATTTGCTCAAGAGGTTGATGTCTATAAAGTGAATCATAAAATGTTCGCCACACTTGCTGTTGGTAACGATGGTGAAACAAACGAAAACGGTGAAGTAATTTGGTGGCTTAATTTAAAGTGTGATCCCGACGAGGCACTTTCGTTACGCGATATTTTCCCCGCGGTTATCCCCGGCTACCACATGAATAAGCGTTTATGGAATACGGTTATTTTAGACGGTTCAATCCCACAAGGTGAAATTGAACGCATGATTGATAATTCGTTTAATTTAGTCGTGGAAAACATGCCTGAAAAAGACCGTAACATGATAGCGCAACATTTAAACGCTGATTAAGCTACTTATAAGCCTGTTACTTAGCCTAGTTAGGACACAAAAAAACCGCATCTAAAATGCGGTTTTTTTATACGTGCTAAACGTTATTTAGTGTCATCTTTAGCAACGTCTGATTGCTCTTCAGGCACAACGTCTGCTTCTTGCTCTGATGTTTCTAGCTTTACTACTTCAGCAACAGTTTCGTTTTGTGTTGGCTTTTCGCCATAAAACGTTTCACCTGACTCAGCCATTGATACTAACGACTCACAGGGTGCAAATATAGCGTTGCTATTAGCAAGCGTAGACATATCCGAACTTACTTTGCTCGTACCGAGTTTATCCATGTAGCTAAATGGACCACCTAGGAATGGCGGGAAGCCAATACCAAAAATAGCGCCAATATCACCATCACGTGGGCTTGCAATAATGCCCTCATCTAAACAACGCGCAGCTTCATTAAGCATTTGCGCTACACAACGCTGAGCAATTTCACTTTTGTTTAAACGTGAATTAGGCGTTACACCCAGCAACTCGTAAACTGACTCGTCAACTTTTTTACCTTTTTTCTCGTAATCATAAAAACCACGACCCGTTTTACGGCCAAGGCGTTTTGAATCAATCATACGTGAAAAGGCATCAGGTCCTTTAAAGCGCTCTCCCAATTCTTTTTCAAGAATAGGTGCGATCTTAGAGCCAATATCAATACCTACTTCGTCAAGTAATGCAAGCGGACCTACTGGGAAACCAAACTCTACAAGGGCTGCATCAATTTTTTCAATTGGCTCACCAGCAAGCATTAAGTTAGCCGCTTCATTTAAGTAAGGTGCAAGTATGCGGTTTACGTAAAAACCTGCCATGTCTTTAACAACTATTGGCGTTTTACCCTGCTTACGGGCAAAATTAACAACACGTGCGATTGTCTCTTGAGACGTACCTTCGTGCGGGATAATTTCAACCAGTGGCATTTTTTCTACTGGAGAGAAATAATGCAAGCCAATTACGTTTTCAGGACGTGTAGCATTTGCCGCAATCTGAGAAATAGGCAACGATGACGTATTACTCGCAAAAATTGTATTCTCTTGGCATTGCTGTTCTACGTCTGCAACCATACCTTGCTTAAGTGCTAAGTCTTCAAATACCGCTTCAATAACTAAATCAATGTGTTTAAAGCCACTGTAGTCAGTTGTACCGGTGATACGGTTCATTGTTAACTGCATATCTGCTTTAGACATAATGCGGCGCTTAAGGCGCTTATCAAGAATTTTGTAGGTGTAGTTCATCGCATTGCTAATGCCTTGCTCTGCGACATCTTTAATACGAACAGGCACTTTCGCTTTTACAGCACTTACATGGGCAATACCAGCGCCCATCAGCCCGCCACCTAACACGGCAGTTTTAGTCACTGCTGGCGCGTCATCGTTGCGCCACTCTTTTTTCATTTCGGTGGTTGCAAAAAATAAACCACGAAGCGCTTTAGATTGCTCACTCATAACAAGCGTTGCAAACCCTTCTGCCTCGGTTTTATATGCTTTAAGCTCATCAAGCTCAACGCTCGCTCGTACTGCTTTTATAATAGCCAGTGGCGCTGGGTAATGGCCGCCCGTTTTTTTCAGTACGTTTTCTTTTGCTTTTTTAAAGATAAAGTTACGACCAAATGGGTTTGACTCTAATAGCTTGCTTACTTTATCGAGCTTTGGCTCTTTAGCTTGAGGCTTTTTCTTAGCAGCAAACTCTTTTGCTACTTTTAAAAGTACGCTTTGCGGTACGCAATCATCTAAAACACCCGCTTTTTTAGCCTGCTTAGGACGAATTTGCTTACCAGTTAGCATCCATTCAAGTGCCTTTTGAATACCCACAATTTTAGTTAAACGCTGCGTACCACCGCCACCAGGTAATAAACCTAGTTGAACCTCAGGTAAGCCAATTTTAGTTAAATCGCTATCTGTACCAACACGGTAATCACACGCTAATGCAAACTCTAAACCACCACCAAGCGCAGCGCCATGAATGGCACTTACTGTAGTGTATGGTAGTTTTTTCATATCAAAAAAAGCTTGATGACACAGCTCGCTAATAGCAAGTGCATCTTCACGTTTTTCTACGCTATCAAGCATTTTTACGTCAGCGCCCGCAATAAAGTTATCGCTTTTACCGCTGATAAAAACCATGCCTTTAACAGCATTTTCTTGTGCTTGCGTAAGTAAGGCTTTTAAATCGTCTGCAAACGAGTCACGCAGGGTATTCATTTTTTCACCCGGCACGTCAATCGTTACAACGGCAATTTTATTTTCGTCTACCGCTAAATTAAATACTGAATCTGTCATTACGCGCTCTCCAATACAAAGGCTGCACCTAAACCACCAGCAGCACATGCTGTTGTTAATGCTAAACCGCCACCACGACGTTTAAGCTCGTTTAAGCTTTGTGTAATTAAGCGAGCACCTGTTGCTGCAAATGGGTGACCATATGCAAGCGAGCCGCCATTCACGTTAAACTTATCCATGTTAATTTCGCCAATTGCTTTACTACGACCTAGCTTTTCTTGCGCAAACTTGTCTGAAGCAAACATCTTCATGTTCGCAAGGGCTTGCGATGCAAATGCCTCATGCATTTCAATTAAATCTAAATCAGCAAGGGTAATACCAGCTCTGTCTAATGCGATAGGTGTTGAATGCGCAGGACCCATTAACATGTCTTGCTCCACACCAATTGCAGAAAACGCAAAGCTACGTACGTAACCTAAAATTTCGTAACCAAGCGCGCGTGCTTTACTTTCGTTCATCATCAATACCGCAGCGGCACCATCTGTAAGTGGTGTTGCATTTGCGGCTGTAACCGAACCATGTTGACGGTCAAACACAGGCTTAAGCTTTGCGTAACCTTCAACTGTCGAATTTTTACGAATATTGTTATCTTCTTCAATAAAGCTTTTGTATGGCGGTAAATGTGCCGTCATAACTTCATCTTTTAACTTCCCATCTGCCCATGCTTGGGTAGCAAGTGAATGTGAACGATGTGCTAATGCATCTTGGTCTTCACGGCTAATATTATGTGTTTTAGCCATTTGCTCAGCAGTTTGACCCATTGAAAGGCCTGTTGAGTACTCTGCAACTGCAGGCGGTACTGGCATTAAATCTTTTAAGCGCAGCTTTGAAAAAATTTGTAAGCGTTGCCCTAAAGTACGCGCTTTGTTTAAATCAACTAAGCTACCGGCCAATTTTTTACTTACGCCAATAGGTAATACAGACGACGAATCGGCACCACCGGCAATACCTACACTCACAGAGCCCGCCATAATAGACTCAGCCACGTTAGCAATTGCCTGAAAGCTGGTAGCACATGCACGTGACACAGAATAAGCATCAACACCAACTGGCATGCCTGTACCAAGTACAATTTCACGCGCAATATTTGGCGCTTCTGGCATTTGTACTACTTGACCAAATACAAGTTGATCGATTTCTGACTTATCGAAATTTAATCGCTCAAGCATTTCGTTAACCACTAATTTACCCATATCAAGTGCTGGTACGTGGTGGAATGCTGTTGCTTGTTTTGCAAACGGTGTACGAAGGCCACTTACAATGGCAATACGATCACCCTTTGGTGTTTTTAGTATGTTTTGCTCAGACATTTATGCTCTCCCGCTGACAGGTCTGACCTGTTTGTTTTCCTCGATTCTAAACAACCCGTGTGCTAAAGCCAATAGATAAACTGAAATTTATACAAAGTAGTCATGTTTACATATCACACAATAGGCTTTTTTAAACGCATTTACAAAGATTTGTGGTACGCTAAAAACCGTTAAAAAATAACGAACTATTTTAAAAAATACAGTCTAACTCTTGAGTTACCCTATTATAAACCTTATAAATAGGTCAGTATTTGCAACCTAACCCATTTAGGTACTAACCCAGCTGACGAGGACAGTCCACTTATTATGGCAGCTAACGCATTTTCACAATTAAAAACGTACTTAGATACACAAATCATTGGCCAGCCAGAGCTTACTCAAGCACTACTTATTGCTATTTTAGCTGACGGCCACTTATTAGTTGAAGGCCCACCAGGGCTTGCAAAGACACGCGCTGTAAATGCGCTTGCAAAAGGGATTGAAGGTTCGTTTCAACGTGTCCAGTTTACACCCGATTTATTACCGGCCGATGTAACTGGCACCGATATTTACCGCCAACAAACAAGCGAGTTTGTGTTTGAGAAAGGCCCTTTATTTCATAACCTTATTTTGGCTGATGAAATAAACCGTGCCCCAGCAAAAGTACAATCAGCATTACTAGAGGCCATGGCTGAGCGCCAAGTAACGGTAGGAAAAAACACCTACCCACTTAGCGACTTATTTTTAGTAATGGCCACTCAAAATCCGCTAGAGCAAGAAGGCACCTACCCGCTGCCAGAAGCACAGCTTGACCGTTTTTTACTGCATTTAAGTATTGGTTATCCGGGCGCCGAGCACGAGCTAGACATTTTACGCCTAACGCGCGGTGAAGCATTAAAAGAGCAACAAGCTGTTTTACAAAAAATTAGCCAAAGCGATTTATTTGCTGCCCGCCAAGCAATTTTAGGTTTGTACTTAGCCGAGCCTCTTGAGCAGTATTTGGTTCAACTTATTATTGCTACGCGAGAAGGCGCGCAATTAGATGAACAACTAGGCCGCTGGATTGAATTTGGCGCCAGCCCTCGTGCCACTATCGCGCTCGATAAATGTGCACGTGCTCATGCATGGTTACAGGGCCGCGACTTTGTAGCCCCTGACGACATACAAGCGGTTGTTCATAATGTACTACGCCATCGCATTATTTTGAGCTACGAAGCCCAAGCCGATGGTATTACAAAAGATCAAGTAATTAGCCGAATTGTAGAACTGGTAGCTGTACCTTAATTTATGCATAAACAATTAGACCCTCAGGCATGGCTGAAACAAAGCCATAGCCACGGTGTTAATTTAGCACTAAAAGAGCTGATGTATTACAAAGCCAAAGCGCAACTGCTTGAGCTTGCTCCTAAGGTTAAAATTAAAAATACTTTAGCAGGGCAATATCTTGCACCGCATAAAGGCCGTGGTATGGAATTTGCCGAAGTTCGCCATTACCAGCAAGGTGACGACATTCGTTCAATTGACTGGCGAGTTACAGCGCGTACAGGCGAAACCCATACAAAACTTTTTCAAGAAGAAAAAGAACGTCCTGTATTTGTATTTACCGATTTTTCAAACTCGATGTTATTTGGCTCAAAGCTCCTGCTTAAGTCAGTGCAAGCTGCGCACATTAGTGCGTTAGTTGCATGGTCTGCCTGCCAGCGTGGCGACAGAATTGGCGGCATTGTATTTAATCAGCACGCTCATTTAGAGCTCAAACCCAGCGCGCGAGAAAAAGCCGTATTAAAGCTTTGTCACAATTTATGTGCTAACCACCAGCAAGCCCTTGGGGGAATAGATGCAAAAGCCCACAATAACTTTAGTGATAACCTAAAGCGCCTTAATCATTTGGCAAAGCCGGGTAGCTTGGTGTATTTGGTATCAGATTTTAGTTCTCTTGACGATGCAAGCTTCAAACAGCTTGAAATACTTAGCCGCCATTGTGAGCTTATTGGGTGTCATATTAGCGACCCATTTGAACATCAATTACCGGCTTATAAAAATACTGTAAGCGTTAGTACAAATGGCCAAGATATTGCTTTGCCACTAATGGATAATGCCTTTAGAGCGCGCTTTGCTAAAAATGCAGAAGATACATTCAATAAGCGCCTTACTCGCTTAACTAAATCGGGTCTTAATTTAATATCGTTCAATGCAGCCGAACCACTTGAACTGCAGCTTGTGAGAAAATAAACCATGCAAACCAATCCACTCGATGGCCTGCACGATGTAATAGCACCTAACCAAGTTGATTGGTGGCCACTCGCCCCTGCTTGGTGGGTTATTATTGCTCTACTTTGCATTGCACTTTTAACCGGTGTGTATGCAATTTATAAAGCGTACCAATTTAAAAAAGCAAAACGTTATGCCGTATCATTAAGTCAACAAGAGCAATACCCTCAGCATTTACATATTATTTTAAAACGCCTAGTTGTTGAATATTACGGTAAGCACCTTGCCACACAACCTACAAAGCAGTGGTGTGAAACGCTTAATACACTCAGTGGACTCACGTTTACTGAGCAAGAAATTTTAAGCTTATACAGTAGCGAAAATAACAATGTCGATTTAAGTAAAAAATTTCGACAAGCAATCAAAAACTTTAAAGTAAAGGAGCCGCTATATGTTTGAATTTAGTTGGCCATGGCTTTTTTTGCTCCTTCCGTTACCTTTACTGCTTTTATTACTAAAGCCAGCAGCAAGTAGTAACAATACTCGCTTACGAATTCCGGGGTTTGCTCAGCACAGCTTGAGTAATCAAAGTATTGAACCTCGATCACGTCGTTTATCGTTATTTGAATGGCTACTTTGGTTATTACTTGTCAGCGCAGCTGCTAACCCCACGTGGTTAGACGAGCCTATTTTGTTGCCAAATGAAGGCCGAGATATCATGCTTGCGGTGGATTTATCTGGCTCGATGACCGAACAGGATATGGCCTACAATGGTCAATATGTTGACCGCTTAACAATGGTAAAAGCAGTACTTAGCGACTTTATAGAACAACGCACTGGCGACAGACTTGGACTTATTTTGTTTGGCGATACGGCGTTTTTACAAACACCTTTAACGCGCGATTTAAAAACGGTAACTAAAATGCTTAACGAAGCACAAATAGGTTTAGTTGGACGCGCGACAGCTATTGGCGACGCACTTGGCTTATCAGTGAAACGTTTTGCTAGTAAAGACGACAGTAACCGAATCGTTGTGCTATTAACCGACGGTCAAAATACCGCGGGTAACTTAAACCCTGACGACGCATTATTACTCGCCCGCGAAGAGGGCATTAAAGTCTATACCATAGGTGTCGGCTCTGATAACCCACGTGGTTTTAGCCTATTTAATATGGGTGGCTCAGGCGGAAGTAATTTAGATGAGCGCCTACTAAAAAATATAGCTGACGATACCGGCGGCCTTTACTTTAGAGCTAAGGATGTAGCGGGCCTCAAACAGATTTACGCAGAGCTTGATAAGCTAGAGCCCATTAGTGCGGACGAAAAAACCTTTCGCCCACAAAGCTCATTATTTTATTACCCGCTACTTATTGCCATTTTACTAATTAGCTTAAACGTGATGCTAAGTACATTGCGCGCATTAAAGGAGCCAAACTAATGGATTTTGAATTTATTCGCCCAGCCATTTTATGGCTACTTATACCTGCAATTGGCCTATTTTTTGTAGCGTTAATTAAGCACAAAAAAACCACAGACGTGCAATTAATTGCACCGCACTTAGCCCAATTTGTCATCAGTGATACCAACACAAAAGCCAGCCAACCACTTTGGCTGATAGCTGTATTTTGCAGTTTAGGGGTTTTATTCAGTGCAGGCCCAAGCTTTGAAAAAAAACAGGTACCCGTTTTTCAAAGCAAAAGTGCTCGAGTCATCGTTATGGATATGTCTTATTCAATGTACAGCACCGACATTTTACCAAACAGGTTAACGCAAGCTCGTTTTAAATCCCTTGATATGATTGAGCTTTTTAAAGAAGGTGACACCGCGCTAGTTGCTTATGCTGGCACTGCGTATACCATATCGCCACTAACCAATGATGCCACAACACTCAGCAATTTAATTCCAAGCTTAAGCCCCGACATAATGCCCGACAAGGGCTCTAATGTTTTAGCTGGCCTAGATATGGCAAAAGAATTATTAAATCAGGCAGGTTATATTGATGGCGATATTATTTTAATAACCGATGGTATAGAACAAGAAGAACAAAGCGATGTAACAAGCTTTATAAATAACACAACATTTAGACTCAACATTTATGGTGTAGGGTCAGAGCAAGGTGCGCCTATAAAGTTACCTGAAGGTGGTTTTTTAAAAGACCGGTACGGTCAAATTGTCATCCCGACTATAAATATTTCACAACTAAAAAGCTTAGCAACGCGCAGTGGCGGGAAATTTGCGCGCTATCAACCAAGTAATAGCGACATAAATACGTTTTCGCCAATGGCTAATAGTGAGTTATTAAAAGATGAAACACAAAGCCAAGCACTGTGGCGTATCGACGCCGGTATTTACGGGCTTTTGCTCTTGTTACCATTTAGTTTGTATTTATTCAGGCGCTCTGCCTTCTTAGGCGCGGTTTTGTTGCTTACCTTTTTACCTCAGCAAAACGCGTATGCATTGGAGCTCCCTACACTATTAAAAAATACAGACCAACGGGCTCTCACCGCCTATAAAAATGAAGAATACGACAAAGCCGCTAACGCGAAGTCAAACCAATTAAAAGGCGCAGCGCTTTACAAACAAGGCAATTATAACGCCGCTTTAGATGCATTTGGTCAAGATAAGTCGGCCACAGGTTACTATAACTATGGCAATGCACTTGCCAAAGCGGGCAAACTTGAAGAGGCCATAAACGCTTATAAGCAAGCTCAAACGCTGCAAAGTAATTTTAGTCAAGCCGCAGATAACCAAGCCTTAGTTGAGCAGCTGTTGAATCAACAAGAACAGCAAAACCAGCAAGAACAAAGTGGTGATGAATCTCAAAATCAAGAAAACCAGCAACAAGGCGATCAAAACCAACAACCCAATAACGAACAATCTGGGCAAGAGCAACAAAATAATGAGCAAAACGACTCGGCAAAAGGTGAAAGCCAGAGCGATGCGAGCGAAAAATCAGAGCAAGAGTCTGAACCCTCTGAAGATCAGCAAGGGCAAACCGGTGAGCAATCAGAGGAGCAAAATAAACCTGATATGCAAGCACAACCACAAAGCGAACAAAGCGAAAATAAAAACGCTGAACAGTCTGACCAGCGACAGCCCCAATCGCAAGCAATGAGTGAGCAACCCGTTAGCGACGAGCAAAAACAAAAAGCGCAACAACAGGCAATGCAAGCACAAGCCAGTGAGCTTACAAATGAAGAAAAAGAAAAAGCCCAGCAGCTTAATCAATTACTCAGAAAAGTACCGGACGACCCGGCAATTTTACTACGGAATAAAATGCAACTAGAAGCCCAAAAAAGACAATATCAACGCCGCCCTACAGGAGTAGAAAAATCATGGTAATGCGATTATTTTGCTGTTTATTGCTACTATGCGCGATCCCCTCGTTCGCAGCGACAAAACTTCAAGCGAGCGTAGATAAAAACCCGGTTTTGGCGGGGGAGTTTTTTATGCTCAATATATCAGTAGACGATAACGTGAAAGGTGAACAACCCGATACGTCTGTACTGCTGAAAGATTTTGTAGTCGGCCCAACAAGTTTAAGTACGCGAACTAACATCATTAACGGTAGCATTAATAAACAAACTACGTGGAGCGTTAAATTAATGACCCGCACCGAGGGGCAGTACACTATCCCCTCATTTACGGTAAGTGGATTAAGCTCGCAGCCAATTGATTTAACCGTGACAAAACGTGCTGCAAACGCTGACAATAATAACGACATTTTTGTAAAAACATCACTTTCTAGCAATTCACTCTATGTGCAAGAAGCAGGCGTTTACACACTAAAACTATACTTAGCTAAAGAGTTACTTGATGGTAGTTTAAGTACACCGAGCATGGAAGATGCACAGCTAACACAACTAGGTAAACAGACAGAAAGTTACGAATTAGTTGATGGTAAACGCTACCTAGTTATTACTCGAGAGTATTTGATTCAACCCCAAAAAAGTGGTCCTTATACTATTGCTGCCCCCGTATTTCAGGGCCGAGTGCAACAAAATTATCGCCAGTTGGAAGTATCTGCAATTGGCGAAGACCAACAAATAGAAATTAAACCCATTCCCAGTGATTACAAAGGTGCATGGTTGCCCAGCGAGCTGGTAAACCTTGGTGAAGAATGGCAACCAAGTGATGACACCATTGAAGTCGGTACACCTATAACTCGTACAATTACACTTACAGCGCTTGGCGTCACCAAAGAGCAACTCCCAGATATAGAAATGCCAACAATAAATGGGATCCGTAGCTACCCTGATCAAAAAGAGAACAACAACGCAGTAAGAAATGGGCGTGTTGTTTCGCAACAAACTGCATCGTATGCATTATTGCCACAAACACCGGGCACTTACACCTTACCTGAAATTAAATTACCTTGGTTTAATACTAAAATTAACCGTATTAGTTTTGCCACGCTCCCAGCGCGTAAAATTACTGTAACGCCAAGCAGCACCGTTGTTAATACCCCTGTAAATACAGAGCAAAGTATTGAGAACACACCCGTTGATGAAACTAAAGCTGACGCTAATACATCAGCCCAAATGCAAACTGCTCGCAGCTACACGCCACTATGGCTTATTGCTGTTGCTTTACTGGGTTATATTTTATGGATTGGCACTGCAATTTATTATTGGTTTACCCGTTCTAATATAAATACCATTGAAAAAGTGAAGCCTTTACCTACTCCGCTCAGCCAGCCAAGTTTAAAAAAGCTGTTAAACATACAAAAAGCAGGTGATGTTAAGGCCTTTTACAATGAGCTAAATAATTACGCAGTACAAATAACCAAACAGGATACCGGCGCTATTGATGAGTTATGCCGACGAATTAATAACTCACAGTTGAGTACTGAGGTAATTCAATTACAAGCGCAATTGTATGGAAATAAAGCTACAAACAGTGACCTTGGTGCTATTATAAAAATACTTGACAGTGAGCAAGCTCAAGCATCAAATTCGCAACAAACTGTATTAAAAGACCTTTATAGCTAAAATAAAGTTACGTATGAGTCTTTTTTCATTAAATAAAAATATAGTAGTAAAAAAGTGCTTATGCTGGGAAATAAAAAATCAAATAATCAGGTCTTAATCGATATGGCAGAGAAACAAAAACGTTATGAAGCCTTAGTTCACGTTTATAATAAAGAGCTTTACCGCTTTGCATACTGGTTGTGCCGTGATCCGCACATAGCTGATGATTTAGTACAAGAGACATTTTTGCGCGCTTGGCGCTCACTTGATTCTTTACTCGATCAAAAAGCAGCAAAACCGTGGTTACTGACTATTTTACGCAGAGAAAACGCACGACGATTTGAACGTAAACAGTTTGATTACAGTGATGTAGAAAACGATACGCTAGTTGATGAAACCAGCCATTCGCTTGATGATGAAATGGAGCAAACCGTTATTCAAAGACAAATTGGATTGCTATCTGACGAATACAGAGAGCCACTATTATTACAGGTCGTAATGGGGTGCACCGGCGAGGAAATTGCCGACATACTCGATTTAAATAAAAACACGGTGATGACACGTTTATACCGTGCTAGAAACCAACTTAAAGAGGCTTTAAGCCGTGATGATGAACAACTTAAAGGGGCATCAAAATAATGGATGAACTTGAGTTTCGTCGCCGCACTATTGCGCAACCAAACGATATAGATAAGGAACTTATGGAGTTTGCCCAGAGCAACTCTGAGCGACAAAGTTTTATTACCGAAATGAAAGAATTTGATAAACACCTTCAAGATGCACTCGATATACCTGTGCCTGATAACTTAGCTGATCGTATTATTTTAAATACATCGTTAAAAGAAAAAGCCTTACAAGAAGAGCAAGCTGCTGGCACCAATGTTGTTGACGCTAAATCGCGTTTTAAGTTTGACCGTGTGCACCTTGCCTTAGCGGCATCATTCATGGTCGCAGTGAGTGCGTTCTTTTTCAGCTCAGAGCAGCATATTGGCCACAAAGCGGGCGAGCATGCACTTGCGCATGTGTACTACGAAATAAATGCCCTTGATAAAAAATCCCCTATCAGCCTTCAAAGTGTCAATGACAAACTGGCCGTACTTGGTGGTCACATAGATGAGCTTCCTGGCGATATAACTTACGCTATGTTTTGTGATTTTAAAGGGGAAAGAGGCTTACATTTAATTTTTGAATCGGACTTTGGTCCAATGACGGTATTTATTGTACCTTCAGAAAATAAATCGTTTGGTTTGGGAAATGATCATTTCCAAGATGAGCGCTTTGAAGGCCAAATCAATCGCGGGTCGCAGGCTGATACCATTTTGGTTGCCAGTGTGGGTGCACCACTAGATACCTATAACGAGCGAGTAACCAACGCAATTCGTTGGCTCTAAGCCATAGTAAATAAAAAACCGCTTAGTACATACTGAGCGGTTTTATAAATCTAATTTTAATTAGTTAAAAAACGATTGATTTACCTCTTCCTGAATTTTCAGACGCAGCATCTAATTCCCCATCTTTATTAATAATCACATGCATGTCACCAAAGTGGCGCTCGTCAATTGTGTAACCCATTTTTTGAAGCTCTACTCTTACCGCATCATTTAACCCTTCGTGAACACGTATAACGTTTTTAGGCCACAGCTGATGATGAAAGCGAGGCACGTTAACCACCTGCTCTGCACTCATATTAAACTCTATTGCATTTAAAATTGACTGGTAAACCGAGCTAATAATCGTTGTACCACCCGGTGAGCCGGTTACCATTTTTACTGTGTTATCCTTTAATAAAATGGTCGGTGTCATGGAGCTAAGCATACGTTTATGTGGCTGTATTTCATTAGCTTTACCACCTAACGCACCAAACGCATTCATAACACCCGGTTTTGCGCTAAAGTCGTCCATTTCATCATTTAAAATAAACCCGGCGCCTTCAACTACAACCCCACTACCAAACCCTAAGTTTATAGTTGTGGTATTTGCTACGGCATTCCCCATTTTATCAACAATAGAAAAATGTGTGGTTTGTTCGCTTTCTTTCAGTCCAGGCTTTATTTTTTCGGTTGTTGAAATCGCTGTTAATGAGATATCAGCCATACGCTTTTTTAAATATAATTCATTGAGTAATGCGTTTACTGGTACATCAAAAAAGTCAGGATCACCTAAGTACTCTGCTCGATCTGCAAACACGCGTTTACCTATTTCAGAAAGCAAATGCACGTAAGACGACGAATTATGAGCCACTTCGTTATTTAGTTTTTGCAGTTCATACATTTTTAGCCATTGTAAAATTGCAATACCGCCTGAACTGGGTGGCGGCGAAGTAAGCACTTCATACCCGTTCCAACTTGCTTTTAATGGTGTGCGCGACTTAGCCGTATAATTTTTTAAATCAGCTTTGGTAATAATACCGCCATGCTTACGCATAAATTTTTCGATAATATTGGCTGTTTCGCCTTCATAAAACCCAGCTTGTCCATCATCGCGAATTCGCTTTAATGTTTTTGCCAGCTCAGGTTGTGTAAATTTTTCATTGGCTTTTAAACCAGCAAAATATTTCTCAAAGTTAACATCTATTTTTTGCTCGTTTAAATAGCTTATGTAATTACTAACCCCTTGCGCCAATTTTGGTGGCACAATAAAACCTTGCTCAGCTAAAGTAACGGCAGGTTGTACTAATTTTTTCCATTCTACCGTACCGTGTTTTTTATGAGCTAACCACATACCCGCAACACTGCCAGGTACACCACTTGCGTGTATGCCATAAATAGACCTATTAGGTATTACATTGCCTTGTTCGTCTAAGTACATGTCTCGGTGTGCATCGCTTGGAGCCGTTTCTCGGTAATCTATAAAATCACTTTTGCCATCTTTTTGGATCAGCATAAATCCGCCGCCACCAATGTTACCCGCTTCAGGCAGGGTTACAGCCAATACAAACTGTGCTGCTATAGCTGCGTCTACGGCATTTCCGCCCAGCTCTAATATATTTTTAGCCGTATCAGCACTGTACGAGTCAGGCATAGCAACAGCACTTTGCGCAACTTGCTTGGCTGCTACATGAAATGCACTGAATTGAAACACAAGTACACTCGTTATCACTAGCTTGGTTGGCGAAAAAAATAAGCCCATATAACGTCCTTAAATTATTGTTTTAGTTGTTGGAAGTTTCACTTAAAAGTTAAGTTAAAAATAATAAGCAGTATAACCTTCCCATATTTATGCACAGCATTTATGGCTAGGTCAATCCTTGTGGGTGCAGATTTTAGTCTTACTTTAGGCGCTTAGAATATAAAACAGCAGGTAAGTCACCCTGCTCATCAGTATGCGTGTAAGATTTGACAAACGTTAGTCCAAGCTTTTTCATTACTTTTATAGAACTTATATTATCTGCTAACGCACTGGCACTAATATAATTAACATCGGGCTGTTTGGTGAGCTCTGCGCATAATGTTCTCGCGGCTTCAGTCGCATACCCTTGCCCCCAGCTTATTTGTTTAAAGCGCCAACCAATTTCAATATCACTAAAGTTTGGTTGTTCACTAAAAAAATCTATAGGTCTTAAAAGGACCCAACCAATAAATGTATTGGTGTCTTTAGTTGTCACAGACCAAAGCCCCCAACCCTTTTTAGCATTGCGATATGCAAGCATACGCGGTATCCCCTCTTCTCTAATTTGTTTTTTAGTTGTAGGCACACCACGCGTTAAAAATTGCATTACTGCAGGGTCTTGATCAAGCTCATATAGTTGTTGCCAATCATGCTCGTTCATTAATTTAAACTTTAACCGCTCTGTTACGGGAACGTTCATTTTCATTACTCTATAATTATCTGGAATTAACTATTAATCTCTTGAGGAGATAGCATATGAATAAATTAGCAGGTTTAGCATTATTAGGCACTTTAATTACTTTAACCGGTTGTGAAGACGCTAAAGAAGTAAAAGAAGAAACAAAAGAAAAAAGCGCTCAAATGCAAGAAAAACTAGGCGATGCCTGGAATGAAGTAAAAG
This sequence comes from Pseudoalteromonas sp. APM04, assembly GCF_022809815.1. Lineage (NCBI taxonomy): Bacteria > Pseudomonadati > Pseudomonadota > Gammaproteobacteria > Alteromonadales > Pseudoalteromonadaceae > Pseudoalteromonas > Pseudoalteromonas sp. APM04. Next base: position 1,022,766 of record NZ_CP094441.1, on the reverse strand, counting down.
AAACAACACACGATCTTAAAAATGATGAGTCGTTAAACGAGTTACTTCAACAAAGCAAAGCCATGGGCTTAGACATGTACGACGATGGTAAGGAAATTGCTATCGATGCATGGATAAAAAGTAAAGAAGCCGCAGGTGAATTAACAGAAAAAACCAAGCAAAAAGCCCAAGAGATTGCAGACGAAATTGAGCAAGCCCGCGAAGAACACAGTAAGGGGGAATAACTCCCTTTATAATAAAAAGGTAAGCCATTGTGGCTTACCTTTTTTTAACCGTAAAAAACAAATGCAGGTAATTAAGCTTTGTATTTGCTCATTACCAAAGTGGCGTTTGTACCACCAAAGCCAAAGCTGTTAGACATCACTGTATTTAGCTCTACATCTTTGCGTTCAGTAACAATATCTAAACCTTCAGCTTGCTCGTCTAATTCATCAACATTAATAGACGGTGCTACAAAACCATGCTCAAGCATTAACAAAGAGAAAATGGCTTCATGCACACCGGCAGCCCCTAGAGCATGACCCGTCATTGCTTTAGTCGCACTGATCATGGGTGAGTTACCACCAAATACCTCTTGAATTGCACCAAGCTCTTTAACATCACCCACAGGTGTTGATGTGCCATGCGTGTTAAGATAATCAATGCTGTCTACATTTTGCATTGCTTGACGCATACAACGTGCAGCACCCTCACCCGATGGAGCAACCATATCGTACCCATCAGATGTAGCACCATACCCTACTATTTCAGCGTAAATATGTGCGCCGCGTGCTAATGCATGCTCTAGCTCTTCTACAACTACAATGCCACCACCGCCAGAAATAACAAAACCATCACGGTTAGCATCATAAGTACGCGATGCTTTTTCTGGTGTTTCGTTGTATTTAGTAGAAAGTGCACCCATTGCGTCAAATTCCATAGCAAGCGTCCAGTGAAGTTCTTCACCGCCACCAGCAAACACAACGTCTTGCTTGCCAAGTTGAATTTGTTCAACCGCATTACCAATACAATGCGCCGACGTAGCACATGCAGAACTAATTGAATAATTAACCCCTTTTATTTTAAAAGGAGTCGCTAAACATGCTGAAGTTGTACTGGCCATAGTGCGAGGCACCATGTAAGGGCCTACACGCTTTACGCCTTTTTCACGCAAAATATCGGCGGCTTCTACTTGCCATTTAGATGAACCACCACCAGAGCCAACTATAATACCCGTGCGCTCGTTTGACACTTGCTCTTCTGATAACCCTGAGTCTTCAATTGCTTGAGTCATCGAAATGTAAGAGTACGCAGCAGCATCACCCATAAAGCGCATTGCTTTGCGGTCAACATGGTCTTTAACGTTTATATCAATTTTACCTGATACGTTGCTGCGCAAGTTGTAGTCAGCAAACTCTTGGTTGAAAGCGATACCACTTTTACCTGTTTTTAATGACTCTAAAACTTCTTCTTTGTTGTTACCAATGCTTGATACAACACCGATACCGGTAATTACGGCTCTTCTCATGGGTGATTCCCTTAGCTTAATACTTAATTGCGTTTTATTTTACGCGAATTTAATCACTTAAGTGGTCAGCTTTCTAGCGTACACTTGTACTCTGAACTGCTAGCTTATAAATAACGCCAGACTATTACAAAGAAAACCCGTAAAATAATAAAAAATATATTTTGTAAATTTAAACATTATGATTAAAAACGCACATATACACTTTAACGATTTAGGTACACCGTTTGCTGATGACTTTGGTGATATTTATTTTTCGAATGACGACGGTCTTGCCGAATCGCATTATGTGTTTTATGAGCAAAATAATATAGAAACTCGATTACAAACTCATGACCAACCCCATTTTGTAATAGCAGAGACAGGGTTTGGTACTGGGTTAAATTTTTTAAATACATGGCAACACTTTAACGATCATATTGCACGTCAACAACCACAAAATCAATTAGATAAAGGTGTAAAACGCCTTCACTTTATTTCGTTTGAAAAATACCCATTAAAAGTTAACGATTTAAGCAAAGCACTTCAAGCGTGGCCTACATTACAAAAATTAAGTGAAAAACTCGTCAACAATTACCCTATTAATTTACAAGGGTGTCAGCGACTTGAATTTGACAACGGACGTATTGTCCTCGACTTACATTTTGGCGATGCACTCGCGTCTATTAATACAATGAGCTACCCACAAACAGGGATTGTAGATGCCTGGTATTTAGATGGGTTTGCCCCAAGCAAAAACCCTGAAATGTGGCAGCAAAGCTTATTTAATAGCATGGCTGACATTTCAAAAGCAAAGGCAACTCTAGCTACGTTTACAGCAGCAGGTTTTGTTCGTCGTGGTTTAATAGAAGCCGGGTTTGATACAATTAAAACCAAAGGCTTTGGCAAAAAAAGAGACATGCTAATTGGCCAAATACCTCATGCAAACACGGCTCAGTCAGCCCCCCCTTACTTTAATCAAGACGATAGTAAACTTAATAATGTTGCTATTATTGGCGGCGGTATAGCCAGTAGTTGTATTTTATACAGCCTTGCTAAACGCGGTATAAACGCTGAATTATTCTGCAAAGACCCGCAGCCTGCCATGGGTGCGTCACATAATGTGCAAGGCGCGGTGTATCCTCATTTACAAGCTAAAGATTCACCCCATAGTGAACTTTTTGCGCATAGTTTTTTATACGCAAAGCGCGTTTATCAGCAATTATTAAATGATGGATTTAGCTTTGATCACCAATGGTGTGGTGTTTTGCAACATGCTGTAAAAAAGCCCCTTGCAGATAAACACAAAAACCTTGCTCAAAAGCAACTTTGGCCAAAGCAACTTATGCAAAACGTAACCGCAGAGCAAGGCGATGAAATAGCCGGCGTTAAAACTGGGTACCCCGGTGTTTATTTTGAACAAGGTGGCTGGGTTAATCCACCACAACTTGTTAATGCAATGCTAGGCGCAGCCAATAAGCTAATACCCCACAACAGCCACTTTAATTGCAATATAGTAAACATAGAAAAAACAGCAAACGGCTGGGTTTTAACAAGCAATAATCAACAGTTTGGCCCATTTAGCGATGTTATTATTTGCGCTGGTGAGCACAGCGACACATTTGAGCAAACAAAATCACTTCCTATTGTAGGCGTGCGCGGGCAAGTATCGCATGTTCAAGCAAGTCCTGAATCTCGAAAGCTTAAAACGGTACTTTGCCATAAAGGCTACTTTACACCAGCTTATTTAGACCATCATTGCATGGGCGCTACATTTGATAAAAACAGTAAAAGCCGCCATGTTTCAGATGAGGATAACCAAACTAACCGTGCTCAACTCATAAACTTTTACGATCATAGCGACTTTGCTACAACGTTAGGAAAAGTAAGCTCTGCAAAAGCAGCAGTAAGATGCACATTCATCGACCACTTGCCAATGGCTGGGCAATGGTGTGAACAAAGCGATTATACAAATGCATTTGCAAACCTGAGGTTGGGTAAGCGTTATCAATATTTGCCTCTCAATCACCCTCAACAAGGGCTACATATTTTTACGGGCTTTGGAGCTCGTGCCTTGTGCAGCGCACCACTGTGTGCTGAACATTTTATTAGCTGCTTAGCAAACGAGCCGCGCCCACTCAGCGAGCGAGTAAGCCAAGCTATACACCCCGCTCGCTTTATTGTAAGAGATTTAATTCGTAATAAAATATAAATGACAAAGCCCACTATTTGGGTAAACTGTTCTCAATAAAAGGAACTTAAAGAGTCACAATGAAAAAATTAATTATACTATCGCTGTTATTGTTTACCTCGTTTAAAACACTTGCCATAAATGTTATTGATATTGCAGTGCCAGATGAGTTTGTAACAACTATGGAAGTAACAGATGAATACCCACTTGTTAAAACTGGGTATTTAACGCAGTCTATTTCCTCCATTACAGACTTTTATCAGCAACAATTAGGTGACCCATTGAAGATAACCGGCAGTGAAAACTACCGCACCCTTTATTACAATTACCAAAATCGTAAAGTACGTATTAGCTTATACCACCGTAACTATGTGACCGAAGTGAGTATAATGATTGAAAAAATATTATAAAAAAAACACAAATATAACTACTCATTTTCATACTCAGTTAAGGTACTCTTTTTATATTAAATGTTTTTTAAAATTAATACGTTAATGTCTCTTTTTGCCCTTTAAAAACAATTTTTAAGCCCAAGGTCTACTTGTAAGCAAATACATTTACTAACAAGTGAAAGGAGTTAATTATGAGTAAGACCTTAATTATTGGCGCTAGTGGTCAAATTGGTAAAATGACAACGGAGTTATTACTTAAGAACGAACAAAATGTTACCGCCCTTGTTCGTGATAAAACTAAGCTAAGTGATTTAGAAAGCCCGTTTTTAAATATTGTAGAGCAAGATTTAGAAGGTGATTTTAGTGAAGCTATTAAAGGTTGTGATCAAGTAATTTTTGCGGCTGGTTCTGGTGGAAGCACCGGCGACGACAAAACACTATTAATTGATCTATGGGCTGCAGCAAAAGCGGCTAATTACGCAAAAAACAATAACGTTAAGCACTTTATTATGGTCAGCTCAATAGGTGCAGATAACCCTGACGCAATAGAAAGTGATTTAAAACCATACTTAGTTGCTAAGCATATGGCCGATGAACACCTTGCCAGTAGTGGTTTAAATTACACCATTGTTCGCCCGGGTACGCTCACTAATGAAAGCGCATCAATGAAAGTGACAACACAGCGCCCTGATGACCAAGATAAGGCTGAAATTAGTCGTGAAAATGTAGCCAATGCACTGCTGCATATCGCAACCAATTCGTTTGAAAAGAACCGTATTTTTGAACTTTTTGACGGTGATACTGCCATTAAATCTGCGGTTAAATAGCCAAAGTGCTCCATTAACAAAAGCGTTAATGGGGCAACACTTTCAACTATTAGCAAGTTAACTAAACAGCTGACACTCAAAACAAGCTGCTAATATTTAATTCAAAAAGAACAAATCATTTAGATACGCCACAACAGCCATAAGGCGACCCCAAACAATTTACCCTCTAACCACGTCAACAACTGCAAACCAAAGCATTGCCTATAAGAGTTAACAAATTAGCAATAGAATCCCTTGACGATAAGCCCCTAGTGAGCAGCGTTCTGTGACCTAAACGTAACCTACTATCCCTCTTTCTTTCAAATTTTCCTCTCGTAAAGTCATTTACTGTATTAAGTTTAAGCACATTAAATTATTAATAAAAAATCATTAGTGAGGAATATAGAAAACAGAGTCTTAATCTGTTAAGTTTATGTTATGTATATAGATAAAAAAGCTCCTTAAGGGAAATGAAAACAAAGGAATTAAAGTGAGCGCTACATTTAAAATTATTTTTAATGGCCAACTACAGCAACATGCCGATATTTCATTGGTACAAAAACAACTTAGCCAATTTTTAAATATTCCCCATACTATTGCTATAAAGTTGTTTGATGGTAAATCCTACGCATTAAAAAAAGATCTAACGAGTATAGAAGCCGTTAAAGCAGAATCGTCACTAAAAAAAATGGGCTTAATAACACGAGTTGAACTGCATCAATCTACCGCTCTTACAGCAAAGCAGTACCCTATAGCGTTAAAAAAATTAACAAAACATGATGATGCAGAAGAACATAAAACGTCTAATTCAAAACGTACACTACTGCAGAAAAAAACTAATTCTATACAGACTATAATTACGCGATACAAAAACGACAAAGTAAAGCTGCAGCGCTCTTCACTAAAAAGCCTACTCTATCTTTGCTATATAGCTCTGTTAGTTATGACAATTACGGGCCTTACTATTAGCTATAATTTGCTTTCAAATACAATGAGTGAATCGCAAAGTAACACTTTAACAGGCTTAACCTACCAAGATTACAAACAGTACATAACTGAGCAAAAGGCAGTTAGTAATCAACAAAAAACGAATTTGAGTGCCAATAATAATGCACAGCAAAGCCAAGATAGTGAGCAATTCAATCGGTTTTCTCTATTAATTAATAGCTATGCCGACAGTGTAAAGCAGCCTAATATTGAAAAAATGGGAGGCGAAAAATTAAACCTTCGCCTGCAAGAAATAGACGACTTAGGTGAGAAAAATGCGTTTTGGTTGCAACTAATTAATTTAGCAAATAGTTTAAATAATGACGCACATACAATGAGTACACTCAATAATACAGATCCAAATAAAGTACAATGGATCAACGCCGTAGACTGGATAAGCCAGCGTTATATTAGGCAGCAGCAAAATGGCAACGCACACCCTAAAGTTAATCAGCCCAACAACGCCGTAATTAACTTAACGCTATCAATTAGTGTTTTATCACTACTTATATTAATGATCATTGTGATAAAAATGAAGCTACGCACAATAAGAGAATCATAATAGCTTTTATTAACCACATAAAAAAACCCGCAACTTGATTGCTCAAGTTGCGGGTTTTTTAGGGTTTTTAAACAAACGAATTTAAAAACCGTTATTGGTGGAGCTGGGGGGATTTGAACCCCCGTCCGAAAAGCCTCGACCGTCGGTACTACATGTTTAGTATTGTCATTTAATTAACCTTTAAATCCCGGACAAACACGGTAAGTAAAGGCGAGGCCGCTTAGTTTTAACGCTTCAACCCCGGCCAGGGTTTCCATCGCGATCAGGTGTTAGGGTGACACTCCAGAATCCAGTCCACAAGAATACATGGAAGGAGCGCTAGCCAGCCTAAGCTGCTAGAGAGTAGTTATCGTCGTTTGCGATTACTTTAGATTGCGGCTTTTTTACGAGGCAAACCGCACCTCGACATGCACCTTGGGCTTCTTGAATTCCGTCGAATCCTAATCAGCCCCTGAATTAGTAAACTCATTCAGAGCGTGCAAGCAGTATAACTGAGTAAAGTGATGATACTCAAGGCTTAATGACGCTTTATTTGATTTACACAGGCTAACTGCATATTTAGCAACCAAATTAGCAATAATGTATTAGCTACAGTAAACATTTACTTAACAATATGGTAAACCTGTGTTCAAATAAGGGATTAGCCAGCTAGTGCTAAAGGTTTAGTTGTAACTGTAAAGGTTAAGAATAATAACAGGCATAAGAAGTAGGGATTTAAAATGTCGGTTTTTTCATTAGATAAAAATACAGGGTGTGTTTCTTTAATTAAACATCCTATTGATAGCGGTTTTCCGGTCACAAGCACTCAATTAATTGAAATGTTTGAACAATCTGAATTTGGCGAGTATGAAACTATTACAGCTAATATCGGGAAACTTTTTGCGCCTTCTAAAAACCACAAAGAAGTATCTTTAGTGATTGCTAAAGCAGTGGATGCCACTATTGCTATTAATATTGATGAAAAGAATATGGTTGCAGAGGCCACTATTACTACAGCTAAAGGTGGAACACTGCTAACAATGGAAGATGCGCAAGAGGCGCTTAGCCAAGCAGGTGTAAAAAAAGGGATTAGTCCGCGTGCGCTTGATAGTTTTTTAGGCCAACAGTTTGAAAAAGCTTCAGGTGTGGCATATAGCGCTATTGTAGCCCATGGCTGCAATCCAAAAGAAGGTAGCGATGCTAAATTTGTTCGCCTTTGTTCAACAGCACAAGATCGCGTTTTAAGCCCGCAAGCAACTGCTGGTGGTAAAGTTGATATGAAAGATCTTGGGGCTATCATTACTGTTAAACCGGGCACTCCTCTTATGCAACGTATAGCCGCCACCCAGGGTGAAGACGGATACACGGTGTTTGGTGATATTATCCCTGCCTCGCCAGGAAAAGAACTTGAACTACAACCTTTTGAAGGAACAAAAATAGACCCAACAAACCCTAATTTACTGATTGCAGATTGCAAAGGCGTTCCTGTTGCGCTTCCGCGTGGAATGCGCGTTGACGACGTTTTATGTTTCGATAATGTAGATGTAAGTACAGGCCACATTGATTTTGACGGCAGTGTAATTATTAGTGGCGATATAAAAGACGGAATGCGAGTAAAAGCAAAAGGTGACATTACTGTTTTAGGCTTTGTTGAATCAGGAATTGTGCAAAGCGAAAGTGCTGTAACTATTGTATTAGGTGCCATAGGCCGAAACCGTGAAAACGAAGAAGCATTTACTTGCCGTATTTCAGCCAAGCGTACAATTTCTATAGGCTATGCTCAATATTGTGACATTAAGACTGAACAAAGTTTATTCATAGAGCGCCAAGTATTACATTGTGACCTAACAGCTAAACGTTTAATACGTGTTGGCAAAGCCGATAACCCTCGTGGCAAAATTATTGGTGGTAATATATTTGATGCAATGCGGATTGAAACTGGTGAATTAGGTGCGCCTGCTGGTACTAAAACGCGTGTGTTTTTAGCACAAAATTGGTTTGAACTGCGTGATAAGCAAAGCCAAATTAACGACTTTGAAAAGGTATTAAGTACTAAATTACTGGAATTAAAAAATGCGCGAACTAAAGCAGAGAAAATAACTAACCCTGCTCAGCGCAAGCAATTTACTGATAAAATTACGGCTAACGAAAAGCAAGTGAATGTCCGCTCTCGTCATGTTAAGCAACAAAAAGCACTCGTAAAAAGAAAAATAGCCCAGCTACTAGCCTCTAGCCGCTTAAAAGTGAACGAGTTAATGCACCCTGGTGTGGAGCTTAAAATAGCAAAAGAAACTAAACAGTTTTCGCGTATTTATCCCCCCCACTTCGTGAAATTATCTGAGGGTAAAATTACTCAGTCGTTTTAGGTTCCTTGGCGGGTTCATCATCGTCACTCTCATCGAGTGGCGCAAGCGGCCAACCGCCTAACTCTTGCCAACGGTTTACAATTAAACAATATAATTCAGCAGTGCGTTCTGTGTCGTAAAGTGCCGAGTGTGCTTGACTGTTATCAAATTCAATTCCAGCTGCACGACAAGCTTTAGCTAATACTGTTTGGCCTAAAGCAAGCCCTGCTAACGTTGTTGTATCAAAGCTCACAAATGGATGAAACGGTGTGCGCTTTATATTATTGCGTTCAATAGCCGCATTTAAAAAGCCATGATCAAACGCGGCGTTATGCGCCACAATAACAGAACGCTGGCACCCTGCTGCTTTTTGCGCTTTACGCACGACCTTACAAATCTCTTTGATAGCGTCTTCTTCTGCGACTGCACCTCGTAATGGCGAAAATGGGTCAATGCCGTTAAATTCAATTGCTGCTTGCTCAATATTTGCGCCTTCAAACGGCTCAACGTGAAAATGCACTGTTTGATCTATGCTAAGCAACCCGTCATCATCCATTTTTAAAACAGAGACTGCAATTTCAAGTAATGCATCTGTCTCTTTGTTAAAACCAGCAGTTTCAACATCAATAACAACAGGAAAAAAGCCACGAAAGCGTTTTGCGAAAAGGGTTTGCTCAGTATTTGCCATAGTATTCTTGGTTTGTAGGTATAAGCCTTCTATTATGTCAAAAGTAGGTGCCGTTCGGCTAGGGACTTTTACCTATTATTTATGCCTATAATTATAGGCATACAATTTGCTTTAAGTGATACTAGCTAAGTGTTAACTGCTATATAATATGGCAGTACTGAACAAAGCCAAATTTTTGGCGTGTCGGGTTTACGGGGAGTCTTTGATGAAATTAAAGTTATTATTGATGAGCGTTAGTATTAGCTCTGCGCTATTGAGCGTCAGTGCACATGCGGCCATGCGTAATTACTCTGCAAATCAAGACAGTTCAAATTGGGAAGTGGTTAAAACAACACGTTTGCAATGCCAGTTGAACCATGAGGTACCTTACTATGGCGAGGCTATTTTTAAAGCATCGGCGAGTAAAAATAAAAACCTAACTTTCAATTTAGATATGGTTGTTCGCCCTGAAAATTACGCCATTGCAGGGCTTAAAGCAGTTCCTCCTTCTTGGCGCTCTGGGCTGCCAGCACGCGACATAGCAAATATGAAGCTACTTAAAAAGTTTGATGGTGAACTCGGTAATCAAACTGCTTGGGAAATGCTTACAGAACTTGAAAAAGGGTTTTACCCCACTTTTTATTACCAAGACTGGCAAAATAGTGCCGATAAAATTGCCGTTGGTATTTCAAGTGTAAACTTTAAGCAAGCCTATTGGGCCTTTTTGCAATGCCGTGACGAACTATTACCTTACAGCTTTGAGGATATTTCGTTTACAGTGATGAACTATCAATCTAATAGCAGTAAGTTAACTAAGTCATCCCAGCAACGCCTTGATAAAATTGCTGAATATCTAAAAAACGATTCAACCATTGAGTCCATTAGTATTGATTCTTATACCGACAGTTATGGCGGTCGTTGGAACAACTTAGACCTATCTCGTAAGCGTGCAAAAGCGATAAAAGATTATATGGTTAGCTTAGGTGTGGATGAAAATAAAGTAAAAACAACGGGGTTTGGTGAAAAACGCTTTGTAGACACCAATGATAATATTTTAGGCCGCGATAAAAATCGCCGTTTGGTCATTCAAATAGCTAAAATGTAGGGGATTTTACTTAATTTACGAGGTTACAAACTTTGCGCCGTAATTTAATTAATCGCTCTCGATTAAAGACATTTTATGCCGCAAAGTTAAACACGCCCTAGCGCTTACTTTTAGTTTTTAAGTATTTATCACCAAATTGAAAAAAGCCTAAACTAATTACAATAATAGCAGCGCCAATTATTAGCTCTTTACTTAGTGGCTCGTTATTAAGCCACGCACCTAACCCTATTGCAAAGCTAGGTGTAATAAGTGTTGTTAACGCAACGGTGCTCGCGTTTAAGTTTTGTAAAACATGAAAATATGCCAATGCCCCTATTAACGACCCAAAGAGTCCTAAATAACCAATTGCCCAAAGCGACCTTAAATTCCAGTTTTGTATATTAAGCTCACCATCAAGCACCCACCACGCAATAAAAAATAATGGCGTTACAAATACTAGTGCACCAAATGTTGTGGCCATAGGGTGAATTGCAATTCTCACCCGCTTTATCATCACACCGCTTAAGCTAAAAAAGCACACAGCCATAAATACATATACAAGCCCAAGTCCCTGAGTTTGTGAGTTTTGTACTTGGTTATAGCTTACAAAATAAAGTCCGACTAACGCACTTGCTAAAGCAATGAGTTTTATTAAACTAAATTTAGGCTCGTTTAATAGCTGTTGAGCAAGCAATCCCGATAAAATAGGTGCCAATCCAAACATAAGTGAAATAATGCCAGAAGGCACTGTTCTAGCCGCCATATAACTCAATAACATGCCACCAAAAATACCAATGCTTGAGTAAGCATAGAGTAGGCAAGCTTGCTTACTCCATGGCACTCTTACATTAGTGACTGCAACAACAAGCGCACCAATGAATAGCCCAACGAGCATACGCATTAACACCGCTAGTGATGGCGAAACACTCTCACTACTCCACACTATACCCAGCGGAGTGGTGGACCATATAAGAACCATTAAAAAATATGAAACTTTAACAGGCACGAACCATTCCTTTGTTAGTTAAAAATAAGGCGAGTGGGTTTTGAGGGAAAAAGCCAGCCAAGCGTATTAATGCACTAGTTACAGTACACATACTTAACTGTCAGTTTAATCTTAAGATATAAACGCTCAATAACTAGTAATAGAATTATACGCTGTAAAGGGATTATGAATAGATATTTAATCATATTAAAGATTATAAAATGCTTAAATATACAGCTGTAAAATGTAAGTTACATTTTATTTAATGTCATTTATAACAAAACTATTTGAGTTTTACCGTTCTAGTTATATGGTGCGTATAAATTAATAATAATTAAGGTAATTAAGTGCTCAAAAATAAAACAACAGGCAGCATGTTAATTGTAGCTGGTACCACTATTGGTGCTGGTATGCTTGCTTTACCTATCGCTTCTGCTGGTTTAGGTTTTATGACTGCACTTGCACTCATTGTTGCAAGCTGGATATTAATGACTTACACCGCCTTGCTGATGCTAGAGCTACATCAGTTTGCCCCTCGTGATGCAACGTTAAATACACTTGCTAAACGCTGGCTTGGGAAGCGCGGTCAATACATTGCTAATTTTTCAATGGTGTTTTTATTTTATGCTTTATGTGCAGCTTATATCGCAGGCGGTGGTGCTCAGCTTCAAGAGCGAATCAATCTTGGATTTGAATTAGAAATTGCCCCGCAATTTGGCTCCGTTATTTTGGCGGTCATTATTGCAAGCGTGGTTACACTAGGGACTAGCAAGGTAGATAAATTTAATAGAATACTCTTTTCAATCAAGGTGATTGTTTTAGCTAGCCTATTTTATATGCTTACGCCCTATGTACAATCAAAGCACTTGCTCGAAATGCCCGTTGAGAAGGGGCTAATATTATCGGCAATTCCTGTGGTATTTACATCTTTTGGTTTTCACGGCTCTATCCCATCAATTGTTAAATACGTAGGTCTTGACGTAAAAGTTCTGCGTAAAGTGATGATTGCAGGCGCAGCATTACCCTTGGTCATCTACATATTTTGGCAACTATTAAGCCAAGGTATTATGAGCCAAAGCGATTTACTCAATAGTGAGGGCTTAAGTGGTTTTGTAGCCAGTGTTGCAGGTATTGCACATAATTCAAATGTATCTATAGCGGTGAAATTATTTGCTGATTTAGCGTTAGCGACTTCATTTTTAGGTGTAAGCCTAGGTTTATTTGATTTTTTTGCTGATGCATTTAAACAAGGAGATAACAACCAAGGCCGTGTTATAACAGCGCTTATTACATTTATTCCGCCTTTGGGATTTGCTCTTTTTTACCCGCAAGGCTTCATAATGGCCCTTGGCTATGCCGCCATTGCTTTAGTTGTACTGGCTGTATTTTTACCTGTTGCTATGGTTTATAAACAACGTGCCTCAACCAGTACCAACACTGGTTATAAAGTACGCAGTGGTCGTACAGGGTTATTGATTGCAGCGTTATGTGGTGTGCTAATAATTACTGCGCAATTTATGCAAATGAGTGGGGTTATACCTGCAATTGGTTAAAGCTTGCTTTTGTAATACCAAAATTTAGTTAATAAAAAACCGCACACCATGATTAATGAAGTGCGGTTTTTTTTATATTAGCTACGTTTATTTACAAACGTCAGCAACTGCATTTGCAAAGTAATCAAGGTTTGCTTTGCTAACACCGGCTACGTTGACACGACTTGAGCCAACAATGTATATGCCGTACTCTTTTTGTAATCGCTCAATTTGCTCTTTATTAATACCCAAGAACGAAAACATACCGTGTTGACGTTCAATAAATGAAAAGTCTTGCGCTATGTCTTTTGATGCTAGGCTTTCTTTAATTAAACTACGAAGGCCATTAATACGCGTACGCATTTCATCAAGTTCAGCATGCCACATTTGCGTAAGCTCTGTACTGCTTAAAATAGTGTTAACAATATCAGCACCATGTGCCGGAGGCATTGAATAAATGCTACGTACCACACTTAACATTACTGAGTTTGACACATCAGCTGTCGCACTGTCTTTTGCAATTAATGAACATGCACCGATACGCTCACGATATAAACCAAAGTTTTTAGAGCACGATGAGCAAATAATTAACTCTTCAACGGCATCAGCTAAAATACGAAGTCCGCGTGCATCTTCTTCTAGTGAAGAGCCAAAGCCTTGGTAAGCTATATCTACTAATGGTGTAAAGCCAACTTCTTTAGCAAGCTCTGCTACTGTGTTCCACTGAGCTTCGTTTAAATCCATGCCACTTGGGTTATGACAGCATGCGTGTAATAGCACTACATCACCCTTTGGTACTTGCTTAAGGGTATTGATCATCTCATCAAATAGCAGGTCTTTATTCTCGTAGTCGTAGTACGGGTATTCTTTTACGGTTAAACCCGCAGCTTCAAATAAACTAATGTGGTTTGCCCAAGTAGGTGTAGTAACCCATACAGTTGCATCTGTATTACAACGCTTAATAAACTCAGCAGCAACACGAAGTGCACCTGTACCACCTGGTGCTTGTGCTGTACGCACGCGATTTGCTAATAATGCTTGGTGCTCACCAAGTAATAGCTGTTCCATTTTTTGACAGTAGTCTAAGTTACCTGCTAAGCCAATATAAGATTTGCTTGTTTCATTTTCCAAGCGGAATGCTTCTGCTTTCTTCACTGCGTTTAATACAGGTGTATTACCGTGCTCATCTTTATAAACACCCACACCTAAATCAATTTTATTAGGGTTTGTATCTTTTTTATAGGCCGCCATAAGGCCAAGAATAGGATCGGTTGGTAATGGTTTTAATACTGAGAACATGGGCTATCTCTTATCTATATTTATGGGTTAGCAATTAAGCTTAGCTTAACATAAAAGCACATCACGTTGACTAGTGTTATTTACACGAGTGAGTGAGGAATTTTAATACAACACGCAATTAAAATGGCCAAAACTTTGTCATCAAAAAAGTCATTATCAAATGCTTCAGCATCAATAATACCTACACACTCATTTTGGGCATTAAATAAAGGCAAACATACTTCAGATTTAACTTTAGGGTCACAGGTATAATACTCTCCACCTTGTGCTAGATACTTCTCTACATTATTAATAATGCGACCTTTTTGTGATAACGCCACTTGAACATTATTGCTTCCTGCAGCAAAGGCCTCTGTAAGCGGAAATAGAGGACGGCTAGGTACACCATGATAAGCAAGCTTTAAAAGTTGTTTACCTTCGTCTGTGTCCGTTGATTGATAAATACCATACCAGTCAACACCCGTTTGCGCGTGTACATAGTTAACAATACTTTGCAGCTGTGCAAGCTTGGTATTGCTATCTTTATTTATAAAATCAGCAAGGTTAAAAGGCTCATCTTGCAAGTAACCAAATAAGCTACACGCCCCGCCTTCACCTAATTCAGGTATTTGATACTGCCAACGCGTTTCTGGTAAAGATGTATGCGCTAAATAGTGCTCAAGCTTTTCAAGCTCGGCTGTAATTAAGTTTGCATTAACGCGCAACTGCGCTTGCGTTAAATAAGAAGAAATCATTTGGCCATCCATACATCTAAGTTTCCAGAAATAATAGCATGGATATTTTCACAGAGCTAGATCAACTTATAGGACATTTCAACTTGGTTACCACTGGCGTTATATG
Source organism: Pseudoalteromonas sp. APM04 (assembly GCF_022809815.1). Taxonomy (NCBI): domain Bacteria; kingdom Pseudomonadati; phylum Pseudomonadota; class Gammaproteobacteria; order Alteromonadales; family Pseudoalteromonadaceae; genus Pseudoalteromonas; species Pseudoalteromonas sp. APM04. The sequence goes on along the minus strand of NZ_CP094441.1, from coordinate 1,007,614 downwards.
TAACTTTTTCTGCAATTTCTTCAAGCAGTGAAAGACCACGCCCAAATTCATTATTGCCACTCATTTCATCATTTGATTGGCTACTGAACCCCCTTCCCGAATCACAAATGATAAAATACAAACTGAGTGTTTCTGGGCAGTAGCGTATATCAATAATGATCATGGCATCTTTTAACTCACTTATGGCTTTCTCACGCATTTCATAAAACTTAAAAAAACCGTCTTCTTGCAGCTTTATTGCGGAGTCTAATCCTAAAACACCATGATCAAGTGAATTATTGTAAGCTTCAGAAAGGAGTAAAAAAATGTTTGAGCGATGGTCATTTAATCCCTCAATACGACTAAGAATATTGACAATATCGTAGACAGGATCGGTTTGCTTAATTTGCTTTGAATTAAGGCTTAATGACAAATTGAAGGCAAGCGTTGAAAAAGGCTCTCTCGGCTTTTCTTCCACCTGCAAAGGCAAACAGTTAAGCAAGACAATGCTTACATCATCTTGTTGTTGTAAGCCCTGCGCAAAATCACTCACATCAGCAATTATATCTTCACAAGAGATCATGGGCTTACTTTTTAATGATGCTATAAAGCGTTCTTCAGAAAAAAACTCGTCCTGCTTATTAGTGGTTTCTGTTATGCCGTCGGTTGCAAAAACTAAACGTGTATCACTATTTACTTCAAAATGTATTAAATCGTACTCAAATTCATGTTTGTCTAATATACCCAATGCCATGTGTTGAGATTCTAATGTCTTTTTTATATTACCTTCAGTATCGATCAAATATGCATCGGGTAAGCCACCAAGCCACGCTGATATACTTTTTCCTGACGCACTGAGCTCCACAATGGTAGCCGCGCAAAACATATGCCCCGGTAACAGGTTGTAAAGAAGTGTATTTAGCTCAAAGGCAATATCATTAACGGCCTTACCTTTATTTACCATTGTATAAAATGCGCGAGAGACAGGTAGCGCACCTATAGCAGCTGCCAAGCCATGCCCAGTAAAGTCACCCAGCATGCAATACAAGTTACCAATGGGACTTTGTGCAACTAAAAACATGTCACCATTAAACATGGATGCTGGCGATAAATTAAAATCTAGATGTTGCTTAAAATCATCTTGATATTCGAGTGAATTATTAAATATGTGCTCAACTATTTCGTGTTCACGTTCAATTTGATTGTGGTGATACTCGAGCAGTTGCTTTTGCTGGTTGGCTTTTTTACTTAGCTCACGAGTTCTTCTATGAGCTTTAATTTTTGCGTGAAGAATAACTTTATCAAATGGCTTGTGGATAAAGTCATCCCCGCCAACTTCTAAACATTTTTCAAAACTTGCTTTGTCGTCTAACGAAGTAATAAAAATAATAGGTAAATAAACTTCACTGTATTTATTTTTTATTATTTTGGCTGTCTCAAAACCATCCATAACCGGCATTATTACATCGAGTAACACAATGTCTATGGCTTCATGCTCAAGGACTTTAATTGCTTCTTGGCCGTTGAAGGCCATCGATACTTGATAACCTTCATCTTTGAGCATTTGACTTAATAAAATACGGTTTAATGCCTGATCATCGACAATAAGAACGTGTGCTGCCATTAGCTAATATCAAATTTCTTATCGAAGCGCGATATTTGTAATATTTTTTTCAGCTGTGGCTGGCAATTAGTGATTTCAAACACAGTCACTTTATCTTCTAAAGTTTTTTTCATATTTAAAAGCATGCCTAGTGCAGAACTATCCATATAGTCAGTTTCTCTTAAATCTACAATCACTTTGTTAGTGCTACTGTCTATCTGAGCATAGGCTTGGCGAAAAGACTGCACTAAATTAAAGTCAAACTTTCCCTTTATTTGTATTGTTAGCGCTTTTCCATCGGCTGATGTACGGGTAGTTAAATTCATCGATTTCTCCGTTAAATGTATCTTTGACTAAATATAACCTGTTAAAAGTATTTAGCAAAAAGAAAAACACACAACAGCAAATTTGCTATCATTTACGCCATTACTTAATACATTTTGACTGAATAAGGTAAACCATGACAGATAGTCACTTAGTATATTCAACAAGCACTGGACGTATTGACCAGCCAAAACCAGAAAAAGAGCTTGATATTAAGCTTTTCAAAGATGGTTTTGTTCGTATTGAGCGTCAAACAAAAGGCCGTAAAGGTAAAGGCGTAATGCTTGTTGTTGGCATAGACCCCAAAGATCATGACTTAAAAAAGTTAGCTAAAACAATAAAAAGTAAAATGGGCCAAGGTGGCGCTGTAAAAGAAGGCGTTATAGAAGTCCAAGGCGATGACCGAGATAAGTTAAAAGCAATTTTAGAGGGCTTAAAGTTTAAAGTGAAAATTGCGGGTGGTTAACCCGCAATTATAAATCTACATTACTTTTTTAAATGGTACTTCACCCAGCTTTAAATATAAATCTGGTAAATCAGACTCAGGGATTGGGCGACTGTAATAATAACCTTGCACTATAAAACAGTTGTTGTTTTGTAAAAACTCAACTTGTTCTATGGTTTCTACCCCTTCAGCAACCACATCTAAATTAAGCTTTTGAGCCATTGCTATAATAGCGGCAGTAATCTCCATATCATTGCTATCTTCTGGGATATCTTGCACAAATGAACGATCTATTTTGAGTATATCTACCGGGAAGCGTTTTAAATAACTAAGCGAAGAATACCCCGTTCCAAAATCATCAATTGAGATAGAAATACCTAGTGCTTTTAGCTCATGAAGTTGAGCAATAGCAGCCTCTACGTTCCCCATCAACATGCTTTCAGTTAACTCTAAATGTAATCGTTTAGCCGATACGCCCGATGTAATAATCATCTTACTTAGGGTCGGCACAAGATTCGAATCTTTAAATTGGCGAGCAGATAAGTTAATCGATACGTTATTTTCACGGTTTTGCTCTGTTAATCTCACAACGAAATTACATGACTCCTGTAATACCCACTCACCTAATTCAACAATAAGTCCTGTCGCCTCAGCTATAGGAATAAACTTATCTGGCGGTATTAAACCTTCTGTTGGGTGGAACCATCTCAATAATGACTCGTATCCTACAACCTTTTGAGTACGGCTATCTATCTGCGGCTGATAAAAAACCACAAACTGATCTTCTTTTAACGCAATACGCAGCTCGTTTTCAATAAATAATCGCTCATTTGCGGCTGCATTTAGCTCTTGGCTATAAAAGTGGAACGTATTACGCCCTTTCTCTTTGGCCTCATACATTGCTAAATCCGCGTGCTTTAATAATTGATCTTCTTCGAGGCTGTCATATGGCGCCATAGTAATACCAATACTCGCGCTTATAATTACCTCGTTATTTCCTAGCATAATAGGCATATTAAGCGTTTGCTGGATTGTATTTGCCACATCGGTTGCGTGTTCTTGGCTTTCAATTCCACTGAGTAATACTGCAAACTCATCGCCGCCTAAACGTGCAATCGTATCTTCCGATCTTAGGCGCTTCTTCAGTCTATTCGCAACCTGTATTAATAATTGATCGCCTGCGTCATGTCCAAGGGTGTCATTAATTCGCTTAAATTCATCTAAATCAAAGTAAAAAAGTGAAAATGCATAATGACCACGTTCTGCAAGCGCAAGAGATTTGCGTAACTGCATTCTGAAGAAGGTTCTGTTTGCTAAACCTGTTAGCGTGTCAAAATAAGCGAGCTGTTCCATTTTGCGCTGGCTTTCTTTAACAAACGAGATATCTTGTGCGGAAGCAACATAACTTGTGATATTACCGCCTTCCTCTCGTATCGGTGAAACGCTCAATGAAACCCAAATAGGCTGTTTGTCTTTGCTTTCAATTAACGTATCACCGCGCCAATAGTTACGACTACGTAGGTCTATATCAATATCTTCAACCAAAATAGCCATATCAGACGCAATAATGTTTAAAAGTGGCGCTCGAGTGAAATGACTCTCTGGATAACCTGTCATCTCTAACATTTTGGGATTAACGTATTCGATAACAAAGTTCTCGTCAGTTATAACAACACCTGTGCCAGAGAAAGCGACTGCTTTTGATAATCGATTAGCTGCTTTTTCGGCTATTTCTTTTTCAGTTATTCGCTGGTTAAGTCCATCTATTAATTTACGAATTTCAACCGTCATATCTTTAAACGAACCGATAAGCGTACCAATTTCGTCTTTGTTCTCTTCTGGAAATTGAGTATCTAGTTTGCCCTGACCAAAGCTTGATACCGCATAAACAAGTGAATGCAATCGGCGTAACACAAGATGCTGCAAGGCTTGATGCAATAACAAGGCAACTAAAATAGCGTAAAGAATAAAAAGACCAAAAAACTTAAGTTTCAAATCTTGCAGAGCAGACAATGTAGAAGAACGCTTTTTATAAACCCCTATGTACCAATCTAGCTGATCAATTTTTTGAATATTGATTAAGTGTGCCTCGTCATTTTGTAAAAAAGAACTTGCATATTCTGGAAGCTTTGTCGCAATTGCCTCACTAATAATTGACTTGAGCTGAGGGTTTACAAACTCGTCCATTGCCACTTTTTTATTATTTTTTCCGTATTCAGCAAGTAATGAAGTACTCAAATCTGGGTGGGCTAATAATTGGCCTTTACTATCAAAAACAAGTAAGTTTTTTTCTTTGTCTCCTATAGGTAGAAAAGACACGAGTTTATTAAGCGTAATATCACTGCCTGTAACCCCTATAAATTCATTATTCGAATAAATAGGGACCAGTAAACTGATCACCCAATCATGCCATACTCTATCGTAGTAAACCTTTGACCATTCAGGTTCTACAGAGTTGCCTAAACTTTCGCGAACATACTTATAAGTTGAACCACCGCTTACTCGAAAATCAGCAGGAGCATTTAACGCCCAATTAGGTGGCGATATTCTGATAAAGTCATCATTGGTTATAAGGTAAAAATTGTAGAAGTCATAAACTAATGTTGGTGAGATAACATCCCATAGTGCTTCAGAGTTATTAAATAACTGTTTGTAAAAAGGTGTGAACTTTTCTTGTGGTAAAAACGCGGCAGATAAACCATCCGATGAAGCGCTTCGAATAGTGCCATCACTATTAAACTGTAATTGTGCTTTACTGGTTAGATCAATTGGGGAGTTTTTTTGAAATAACTGCTCATTAACTATGTTGTTAGCTTGCTTAGCAATGTTAACTTTTGTTTCTATTCGTTCTTTAAATTGCCTTACTAATAAATCGGTCGAGCTTTTTAGTACTTCGTGCTCTTCAAAAACCAGCTGCTTTTCCTCAGATTTAAGCATAAAAAAGGCAGCACAAACACCCGCAATTAAACAAATTGAGGATATGAGTAACGACAATTTCACACTTAAAGAGTTTATTCCAAAACGCGATGGAGGGCGTCTATATAGCACAAGCCAACCTTAATTATTAATAGTTGTTATTATTTAGCTGTTAATGAAATATACCAGATTCAAATTCATTATTATAAATTTTTTGTAAACTTTATAAAAAAATTACAAAAGTTGAAATAATCAATACTTAAGCACTATCTTATTAAAGTATGTTATTGACATTACCCCTAACTCTCCATACATTAACTGCATGAACATATTTTATTCTCGCATTAATTTTTCTTTTTTTAGCTTCTTTAAATAAAAGAGGCTGGCCTGTTTGTGAGATAAATCAATCGAATAGTAAAGCCTCCCAACCGGGAGGCTTTTTTGTATATGCTGCATTTACGCATATGACTTTTGGAATGAGGAACCCCAAAATGACCAACGATGTATTAAACACATTAAGACATGATATAAACGAAATAGACTCTGACTTGCTTGTACTCCTTGCCAAACGGCGCCGTATTAGTCATGGTGTTGTTGAATATAAAATTGCAAATAATAAACCTATTCGTGATGAAGCCCGTGAACTAGCACTACTAGAAAAATTAATTGGTTATGGTAAGTCGCTTGGCTTAGATGCGTATTATGTAAACAATGTTTTTCAAACAATCCTAGAAGACTCCGTATTACACCAGCAAGCAATGCTGCAAAAAAACCTAAACCCTGATGCGTTAAGCGAAACACACCGTGTTACCTATTTAGGTGGGCAAGGCTCATATAGCCAACTTGCTTGCCATAAGTACTTTAGCCGTCGCCCAGGCAAACTCGTTGAAATTGGGTGTTCATCGTTTGAAGAAATCACCTCCAAGGTAGAAAACGGCCAAGCAGACTTTGGATTACTTCCTATTGAAAATACCAGCTCAGGCAGTATTAACGAAGTATTTGATTTACTACAACACGCACAAGTATCTATTGTTGGTGAAGTGACACACAGTGTTGAGCATTGCTTATTAGCTAAACCTGATACACAACTTGAACAGCTCACAAAAGTATTTGCTCATCCACAACCATTCGCGCAATGTAGCCGCTTTTTACAAGGGTTAGGGGATTTGCAACATGAAACATGTGACTCAACATCTTCAGCGCTTCAATCTGCGCTCAGTACACCAAATAGTGCTGCAATTGGCTCAGCTCAAGCTGGTAAAAATGTAGGCCTTGAAGTTATCAAATCAAACTTAGCTAATCAAAGCGAAAACCACAGCCGCTTTATAGTCGTAGCGCGTAAGCCTTTGCATGTGTCGAATCAAATACCAACGAAGACCAGCTTGATCATGTCGACCAAACAACAAGCCGGCTCACTTGCTGATGCACTGATGATTTTCAAGCAACACAAAATAAACTTGGTAAAACTGGAATCACGCCCTACCCCTGGCAACCCATGGGAAGAAGTCTTTTATGTTGATTTAGAAGCAAACTTGGCTGATACCCAAGTAAAAGAAGCGCTAGAGGAACTTAAAGAACATACCCAATATGTGCGTATATTAGGTTGCTATCAAAGTGAAACATTACAAGCTGTTAGTGTAAATACTTAAATATAGGCTATTCAAAAGGGGGCACAAAATGTGCCCCCTTTACATTTATTTGATGTAAAACTAGTCGAGCACCTTAGCGTCATTCGCTTTATTAAGTAAACTGCGGCTTTGTGTTAAAAAATGCGCAGTTGAGTCTGAAAAATATGATTTAGCATCTGCAAATGCCTCCATTAAGGCTGCTTTATCACCTACCCTAAGCTTTTCAAGCGTTTGAGCAAAGGTATCTTGGTATTGTGCTAACAAACTTTCAACGTCATCAAACTGAGCCAACATTATATCGGAATAAAGTTCTGGCGATTGCGCAAACAAACGCCCTACCATCATTAGCTCTAATTGATATATCGGCGACGAGCAACTTCGTAACTCTGCTAAAGTATGGCTTTGCTTTGCTAAAAACTGCCCATAAACAAACGTTGTTAAATGTCGCATTACCTGAATTATTTGCATGGCTTCATCGTGCTTTTTAGCATCTAGCTCTACAAGCTGACACCCCCACACTTGTAACTGCTCTAATAGCCCTTTTGCCGCTTTATGTTCTCTGCCCTCACATACAACTACCGTTTGTTTTACCCAATGTGAAATATCAGGCCCAAACATAGGGTGTAAACCAACAACTGGACCACTATGAGCTGCTTTTAATGCTTTAATTGGCGATTGCTTTACTGATGTAATATCTACGAGCAAACAGTCATCATCTAGTTTTGGTAGTTTAGCAACTACAGACTCTAAAGCATTAATAGGTACACTGATCATTACCAGTTTTGCACCAGTTAAAATGCTTTGGGCATCATCTTGCTGCTCCTTATCCAATATTTTGACGTCATAACCTGAGCGAATAAATTGTTGGGCAAATAACTGCCCCATCGCCCCTTGACCGCCCACAATAACAATAGGTGTAAGTGATGGCGCTGCACACGCTAATTTAGCCTGTTGGTTTTGATATGCTTCACGCATCATCCGCCTGAGAATATCTTCAACTAGATCAGGACTTACATTTTGATTAATTGCTTCTTGGCGCCTAGCCGCTAGTAATTCAGCTTCACGCTCTGGTGCATGTAAAGGCGCACCTGTTTGCTGTTTGATTTCACCAATTTTTTGGGTAATACCATTACGTTTAGCTAGTAAAGCAACAAGCTGCGCATCGCATTCATCTATACCTTGTCTTAGTTGGGCCAAATCACTTATATTTGCCACGTCCAATCCCACCTTGCAAAAATCAAATTTTGTAAATTAATATTTACATAAAAGTAAACTAATCAATACGATAAATACTAACAGGATACGTTAGACGTTAAAAGGGCTGATCACATATAGCAAGGTTAAAACCAACGGTGAATTTATGTTATCAGTCAGATTATGAGCAACATTTCAAAAGCTTTTGAAGGGAATGATCAATGAGTCTTCAGTTTTTTAGTAGTGAGCTAAATATCGATAAACCCATTGCGTAAAAACAATAAAAAATTTTAAACCTAAGCTGCAGTAAATAAAAAAGAGAAACGTTCTTTGTGCCAATTTATTTCAAATATGTAATATTGCCTGCGCCACTCAACATTACAATAAAAATCTAGACCGCTTAAAAACGAAAACGGGTTGCAATCCGAAGACTGCAACCCGTTTTTTGCGTTGATAAACAGCGCGTATTAGTTAAGTTTTTCTCTAATACGTGCAGATTTACCAGAACGCTCACGTAAGTAGTAAAGCTTAGCACGGCGAACTGCACCGCGACGCTTAACTGTTACGCTATCGATAAGAGGGCTGTGCGTTTGGAATACACGCTCAACACCTTCACCGTTCGAGATTTTACGAACTGTGAATGCTGAGTGAAGACCACGATTACGCTTAGCGATTACAACACCTTCAAAGGCCTGTAGACGCTCTTTAGCACCTTCTTTTACTTTTACCTGTACAACCACTGTATCACCAGGGCCAAATGCAGGTACGTCTGTTTTAAGCTGCTCTTCTTCAAGCGCTTTAATAATATTTTGGTTTACTTTTGCCATTATGTTTCTCACTTTCCTAGGTGTAACTGTCTTCTAGCCACAAGCTTTTTGGTACTCTTGCTGAAATTCTGCGAGTAATACCGCTTGCTCCTCAGTCAGAGCTAGGTTATGCAACAAGTCAGGACGTCGTATCCAAGTTCTGCCTAATGACTGCTTAAGCCGCCACCTTGCTATCGCTTGGTGATTACCACTGAGTAATACAGCAGGAACTTGTTTGTCGTCCAATGTTTCTGGTCGTGTGTAGTGAGGGCAATCTAGCAAGCCATCCGAAAATGAATCTTGCTCTGCTGATTGGTTATGACCTAACACGCCTGGCACCAATCGCGCTACTGCGTCAATTAATGTCATGGCAGGTAGTTCACCACCACTCAAAATAAAATCACCAATTGACCATTCTTCGTCAACGTATGACTCTATTATTCTCTCATCTATACCTTCATATCGACCGGCAATCAAAATCAGTTTGTCAGAGTTAGCGAGTTCGCTAGCCCCTTGCTGATCAAGTTTGCGCCCTTGTGGGGACATATAAATTACTTTAGCACCATCACCTGCCGCTTTTTTAGCGTCAAGAATAGCTTTTTCCAATGGTTTAACCATCATTAACATACCTGGTCCGCCCCCGTAAGGACGATCATCTACAGTTCTGTGCTTATCTAAAGCATAGTCACGTGGATTCCAGCAGTTAAAATTAATTAACCCATTTTTTACTGCGCGACCAGTAACCCCTTGTTGGGTAATTGCGTCAAACATGTCCGGGAAAAGGCTTATCACCCCAACCCACAATGAACTAGTTTGAGTCATTAAAACCCAGGATCCCAGTCTACGGTAATTTCTTTTACGTCGTATTTAACATCTTTGATAACTGAATCAGTTAAAAAAGGTATTAAACGCTCCGATTGACCAAATGCATCTTTACTGTTTGCTTTCACAACCAGTACATCATTCGACCCTGTCTCCATCAAGTCATCAACAGTGCCTAAGTTATAACCTTTATCAGTTACAACCGACATGCCAATGAGATCTCGCCAATAGAACTCACCTTGCGGTAGTTCTGGTAATTGCGTTGCATCCATTGAGATTTCTGCATGGGTATAAGCCATTGCTTCGTCTCGATCGTTTACTTGCGCAAATTTAGCGATAAAGCCTTTGTTGTGGCGACGCCAGTCGACCACTTCTAAGGACTGCCATTTACCTTGTTGCCCTATCAACCACGGGCTGAAATCGAAGATCCCTGCGGGATCATCAGTAAATGAATGTACCTTAAGCCAGCCCTTTATACCATAAGGGGCGCCGAGCTTTCCTACGACAATTATTGATGAGGTGTTCTCTTGACTCATGGTTACACTTACGCCTATTAAGCCGCTTTACGAGCGTCTTTAACTAATTTAGCTACACGATCTGAAAGACCTGCGCCTTGACCTACCCAGTGATCTACACGAGATAAATCTAAGCGAAGTTTTTCTTCCTGACCCGAAGCGATTGGGTTAAAGAAACCAACTTTCTCGATGAAGCGACCGTCACGCGAGAAACGGCTATCCGCAACCACAATTTGATAGAAAGGGCGTTTTTTAGCGCCACCACGTTGCAAACGAATAGTTACCATACCGTCCTCTAAATAGATTGACTGTTTTCATTAATAAGATTTACTCCCCAGTATGGGGAGCCGGTGAATTGTACGAGTTTTTAGCAATAACGCAAGTAAGAAGTGAAGCAAAAAGCCAGTTTAGTAGGTTAAACCGTGATCTAGGCTAAAAATTAGAGTTAATGCAGTACCGAGTGCATAAATTATTCAACAAAAAAGGAGCAATTTGCTCCTTTTTTGTATGCGTTGTGATTAATTTAAATGCAACGCTTACTAAAAATCTAAAATTTTGGACCGCCGCCGCCCATCATGCCCGGTGGCAACATGCCTTTCATACCGCGCATCATTTTTTGCATCCCGCCTTTGCCTTTCATTTTTTTCATCATTTTTTGCATCTGCGTAAATTGTTTAAGCAACTTATTGATCTCTTGTACCTGTGTACCAGAACCTGCTGCAATACGTTTTTTACGCGACCCTTTAATGATTTCTGGACGAGCTCGCTCCTGTTTTGTCATAGAGCTGATGATAGCCTCCATCTGAATGAAGGTTTTATCACCCATCTGACCTTTTACCGCGTCAGGTAAATTAGACATACCAGGAAGTTTATCAAGCATCGACATCATGCCGCCCATATTTTTCATTTGCTTTAACTGGTCAGCAAAGTCATCCAGCGTAAAGCCTGCGCCTTTAAATACTTTTTCGGCAACTTTGGCAGCTTGCTCTTTATCCACTTTCATTTCGACTTCTTCGATTAATGAAAGTACATCACCCATGCCTAAAATTCGCGATGCTATTCGGTCAGGGTGGAAAGGTTCAAGTGCGTCTGTACGTTCACCCACACCCATAAACTTAATGGGTTTACCTGTAATATGACGAATAGATAAAGCAGCACCGCCTCGGGCGTCACCATCTGTTTTAGTTAATATCACACCAGTAAGTGGCAGAGCTTCGTCAAATGCTTTTGCAGTATTTGCGGCATCTTGACCCGTCATAGCATCAACAACAAATAATGTTTCAATTGGGTTGATAGCTGAATGAAGATCTTTAATCTCATCCATCATGTCGCTATCCACATGTAAGCGACCCGCTGTATCAACTAATACAACATCAATAAATTTCTTTTTAGCGTGTGTAATAGCCGCAGTAGCAATATCAACAGGCTTTTGTGAAATATCACTTGGAAAGAAATCTACATCAACTTCTGTGGCTAACGTTTCAAGCTGTTTTATTGCTGCAGGACGATAAACATCGGCACTAACAACAAGCACTGATTTTTTCTTGCGCTCTTTTAAAAACTTAGCAAGTTTACCAACACTGGTCGTTTTACCGGCACCTTGCAAACCAGCCATCATAACAACTGCTGGCGGTTGTGCGTTTAAGCTCAGCTCTTCGTTTGCTTCGCCCATCGCTTTTTCAAGCTCTTCACGCACAATTTTTACAAACACTTGCCCAGGCGTTAAGCTTTTAGTTACCTCAACACCCACTGCACGTTCTTTAACTTGCTTTACAAAATCGCGAACAACTGGCAAAGCCACATCGGCTTCCAAAAAGGCCATGCGCACTTCGCGAAGAGTATCTTTAATGTTGTCTTCTGTTAGGCGGCCACGGCCACTGATATTTTTTAAGGTTTTACCTAATCGTTCTTGGAGATTCTCAAACATGTATCGGTTCCGATAAAACGTTATACCAATTTAATTACTCAGCCGATTTAGCTACTAGCTCGACTAATGACATTGATATTATTAAATTTGAATTAAAAACAGTATACCGTAAATAGTGGTGGACAATACAGTGTTCAAGTGCAGTGAATTAAGTTTCTTTTTTAAGGTCTATTCATTTGCGTTGCTATAAAATACAATACGTTTGTACTTGCAAGGATTTTTTGACTCAAATTAAGTGGCCCAAGCAAAATGCTGATCATCAGTTTAACTATTATCACCAGTTTATTTTATGTGTTAGCGACGTCACACGTGCTTTCACGGCTTTTTCATAAACAAGGCCCAAACCAAAAAGTAACTGTTATCTTGAGTACCGTCGCTATATTGGCGCATATGTTGTTATTGGTGAACTCGGTGTTTCGTTCTGACGGTCAAGATCTAAGCATTGTAAATGTCGCACTGCTAACCTGTTGGGTTATTGTTGTGTCTGTAACAGCTGTCTCCTTAAAATTTCCAGCCACTTTATTATTGCCCGTAGTGTATGGCTTTGCAGCGCTTTTATCTGTTGCAAGCTTATTTATACCCCATCATATATTGTTGCAAAGTATAGATGTTGAGCTTGGTTTGGTTGCCCATATATCACTTTCCTTACTCGCTTACTGTATATTAATAATTGCAACCTTATACGGCGTGCAATTTTACTTTATAGATAAACGCCTTAAGCGCAAAGACCTCGCCATTGTGCATAGCCATTTACCTCCGTTGATGGTTGTTGAGCGCCAGCTTTATCAACTGCTTAATCTTGGTACTGCGCTGCTTACAATTGCACTCGTGTGCGGATTTGTATTTCTCGATGGCATGTTTGCCAAAGAGTTTATCCATAAAACCATACTTTCGTTGGTGGCATGGGCTATTTTTGTTGTAGTCGCTCTTGGCCATATTAAACAAGGCTGGCGTGGTAAACCTGTGGTAATTACCATCATGGTTGCAGCATTTGTCCTCACATTAGCTTATTTTGGCAGCCGTTTTGTACAAGAAGTCGTACTAAACAAGTTTTAACTTGACTCTAGTTGCTCACTCTAGCTTAATACGCATTGATTTATAAAAAAAGGATCCATCGTTGGACGACATATCGACAAGTACCCTGTTTATCACGTTAGGATTATTGGTACTTTTTTCTGCTTATTTTTCTGGTTCTGAAACTGGGATTATGTCAATCAATCGTATACGCCTGCGACATCTTGCAAAGCAAGATCACCGTGCAGCTAAACGAGTCAGTAAATTACTTAGCCGTCCCGATAGGCTTATTGGCCTCATTTTAATAGGTAACAACCTAGTAAATATAGCCGCAGCTCAAGTTGCAACTATTATAGGTATCCGCCTATACGGTGATTTAGGTATCGCAATAGCAACTGGTGTACTTACCTTGGTTGTGCTTATATTTGCTGAAGTAACACCTAAAACACTCGCAGCCCTTTATCCAGAAAAAGTAGCCTTTCCAAGCTCAGTGATACTCAAAGGCTTGCTGAAAATCATGTTTCCGTTTGTTGTAGTTGTTAACTGGCTAACTAACGGCATATTACGTTTATTTGGTATCAGTGCAGCTCAAATCGATGAGCACAGCATGAGCAAAGAAGAATTAAAAACAGTCGTGAACGAATCAGGTGCTTTATTACCTGCTCGTCACCAAAGCATGCTGACTTCTATCTTAGATTTAGAACAAGTTACCGTTGAAGATATTATGATCCCACGTAACGAAATTGTGGCGATTGATATAAACGACGATTGGAAAGTAATTAGCCGCCAGCTAACACATGCGCAACATACACGTGTTTTATTGTATCGCGATAATATTGATGATGCAGTCGGTTTTATTCACTCACGTGATGCGCTGCGACTTTTAACAAAAGAGCAATTTGACAAACCGTCACTGTTGCGTGCAGTTCGCGAAATTTACTTTATCCCCGAAGGCACATCATTAAATACACAACTATTTAAGTTTCAACAATCAAAAGAGCGAATTGGTATAGTTGTTGATGAATACGGCGATATTCAAGGCCTAGTAACCCTTGAAGACATTTTAGAAGAGGTGGTGGGCGATTTCACGACCACTCAAACACGTACGCCAAGTGAAGAAGTGACAACACAACCTGATGGCTCGTTTATTGTAGATGGTGGCGCAAACGTCCGTGACTTAAATAAAGAAATGGAATGGGACTTTCCTCTTGATGGCCCTAAAACATTAAGCGGCTTAATTGTTGAATATTTAGAAGATATTCCTGACGCAAATATCAGCTTACGTATTGCGGGATACCCATTAGAAGTACTCGAAGTAAAAGAAAACATGATTAAACAGGTTAAAATACAACCTAAAAAACGTACTCGTCAATAACAAATAAGGAGCCATAAGGCTCCTTATTTACGCTGTTGTGCGATTAAGTAAATAACCGCTCCAACCAACCTTTATCAAGCTCATCTTCACATCGCTTTAATTGCGTGCCATAACGACTTGCTCTATTTTTTACTTTGTTGGCTACGCTCATTAACCATTTTTTCTTCTTATATGTGCCACGTTTATACCCGCCCCAGCCTTCATGATAATTAAGATATTGAGCGTAAGCATCCCATTTTGAAATGCCGTTTACTTTATGCGTTTTATAAACAAACCACGCCATAAAGTCGATTGCATCATCAAAGTCATCCCTATCTGCCCCGCTGTTACCTGTTTCACGAACGTAATCAGCCCAAGTAGGCGTTTTAGCTTGTGAATAACCGTAGGCTGAGCTTGCTCTACCTGTTGGTATAATCCATAAAAAATATTCCATAGGCGGAGCTGCATCGTGCTTAAACGAACTTTCTTGATACATCATACTCATGAGTACATGTTTAGGAGAGCCCCACTTGTCTTGCGCGTCTTTTGCATCAAAATACCAATCAGGCTTTTCTTCAAAAATTTTACAAAGATCATTTGGCTGTTTAGGTGGCGCTGTAGCACACCCGGCAAGAGTAAAAGCGAGAGTGAGAGATAAAATAAGTGATTTTTTGTTCATTTTTTGTGTTCTCACTGAACTTTTATAAAAAGTGTTGGTCGTAATAATTAATGCAGCTGTATAGCATTGTTTCATCCCTGAATATTATTTACGCAGCCATATTAGGCTGCGTTTTTTTTGCGTGCATGTTGGGTATCAGTTTTTATGAAAATACTCATCTAAAAACGCTGTAAACGACTGCGCATCTGCATTTTCTATATTACTCTGCGCTTCATTTGACTGCTCAACTTGCTGCTCGAGCCACGGCTTTAAAAACTCACTGTAATCTGTGTCTATGTGGCTTTGCTTATACTGGTTTGCTAAGTCTAAGGCAAAGTGACCATTGTCTAAACCTGACTCTTTTAATTTTGCTACATATCGTCCAGAGTAAGTAAGCGAAGGATCATTAACCCACGTGCTCATTCGCTCAATTGTTTCAGAGTAATAACTTACGCCGTAAGCTTTATCCATCCATTTTGCAACATCAGTCAATTGAGCAAATATTTGATTCCCCCAAGATTGCAGGCTACGCGGAGTATTATTATCGTTGAGCATCAACCCTTGCTCTCTCCCCTGATTTACAACCGCATCTAAATTTTCAGTACTGCGAGCCTGTTCTTTCCAATCCATGTTTGGTGAATCTTTTAATAAGCAATACGTTAAAAATACATCTAAAAAGTGAATTTGCTCTATATCGATACCCACTTCACTAAATGGGTTTACGTCTAATGCACGAATTTCAACATATTCTATACCCGCTCTCAATAGTGCATCTGTTGGCGTCTCACCACTGTTCGCATTACGTTTAGGGCGAATTGGCGAATAAAATTCATTTTCTATTTGCAGAATATTTTTATTTAACTGTTTTGGCTGTTCGCTAGTGTAGTCGTCAATGTCGCTGTATATATCTGATGGCGTATTGATGGCCTTTTTCAAACCAGCAACATATTCATCAAGCGAGTTATACATGACACGCAAGGACGATTGTGCGCTGTTTGTGTAACCTAAGTTACCTAAACGCAGTGCAGTGCCGACCTCTAAGTACAAGGTACCTTTACCTAACTTTTTAAACGGTAAATCTGTTTTACGACCTTGCAAAAATGAGTTACACAGGGCAGGCGATGCGCCAAACATATAACTAATAAGCCACAGCTCGCGTTTGAAGTTTCTTATCAGCGATAAATAACCATCAGATATAAAATCCTGCAAGCTCGTATTACTTTGCTTTAACGAATGCAGAGACTTCCAAAGTGACTCTGGAAAAGAGATATTAAAATGCACGCCAGCAATAGCCTGCATCATACTGCCGTATCGATTTTTTAGCCCTTCACGGTAAAGCGTCTTCATTTTGCCTATATTCGAGCTACCAAACTGAGCAAGTACGATATCGTCTTGGTGGTTGATGAAGCACGGCATACTGATGGGCCAAAGCAGTTCGTCACCCATATTTTCAAGCGTGAACTTTTGAAGATCGCGCAGTTGCTTTAATGTTTGCGTTGATGACTCGCTAACCGGTGTAATAAATTCAAGTAAAGATTCAGAAAAGTCAGTCGTTATATGACCATTGGTTAGTGCACTCCCTACCCCTTTAGGATGACCTGTAGGAGATATAGCACCGTTGCTTTGTATTCTTAGCGACTCTCGTTCAATGCCACGTTTAATGCCTTTAATTGCGTTTTGGTGTTCACCAGTCGATAACGCGTTAAGCGCATGTGTTAGATCTTGTGTTGTCAAAAATATTTCCTCGGGCCACGTGGCGTAATCATACGGTTATGGGGGCTAATTACCAATTACTCAAGATTAAATTGTTAAGAACCATTTAGTTTTTTCAATTAGTCTTAAAATCCCTAATTTGAGCATACGCTTGATTTAACTATCTTCGTAAAATTATGTTGTAATCTTGCCATTGCTATTTACTTTATACAATTGCTTTACGAAGGTATTTACTAATAACACGGTATGCAATGAAGCATTAAACCAATGCGGATAGGAGACCTGTTATTTCGATTAAAGCATTCAATTTTATTTCGCTGACGTTATTAACCACAGAAATCTTGATATAGATCAATAAAGCATTCAATTCATCGTCAATATAAACATAATCGAGCTTTAATTTTGCTTTGTGTAAATAACTGAATATACTTCAGTTAATTAAAAAGGATGATAGTGAATGCAATGCACAGTAATAAAACATTAATTAATGAAGAAGTTCATTTTGATGAGTCACAAGAGCTTGTTTCAACAACCGATTTACGCGGTGTTATTACCTACGCTAATACAGAATTTTGTACAGTTGCTGGTTACTCAATACAAGAGCTTGTTGGCAAAAACCATAATATAGTTCGCCACCCAGATATGCCTAAAGCAGCGTTCAAAGAAATGTGGGAAACATTAAAGCAAGGTCACTCTTGGCGCGGCATGGTAAAAAATCGCTGTAAAGATGGCCGTTACTATTGGGTTGACGCTTTTGTTACGCCAATTTTTGAACATGGCCAGCTGGTTGGCTACCAATCAGTAAGAACAAAACCGAGTCAAGCACTCAAAAATAAAGCGCAAAGCTTATACAACACCCTTAATGCTAATAAATCATTGTTCAGTATTCGCGAACAAACTGGAGTTAGGCAGAGTATCACCATAGCGTGTGTGTTACTTTGGTTAATAAGCTCTTTAGTATTTGCTCCAATAGCCATTGCTTTACTTAATGTTATTGTTTGTATATTAGTAATCGCCCTAAATTACGATGAGCTTGTTGTAACCCCTAAAATATTGCGCGAGCATAAAGCTAAATCGGACTCTGTTTCTCGCTATATATACAGCGGTACCACAGCCCACAGCGTTAGTGACTTCAAAGAACAACTGCTAAATGCCAAGTTGCGTACTGTACTTGGGCGAATGAAAGATTCAACTCTTAATTTTAATAGTATTGCGACTAATTTAGACAAACAATCAACACTTACAGAGCAAGGAATTGCTTCTCAGGGTGAGCGCTTGGAACAGATTGCATCTGCGATGACTCAAATGGGATCGACCATTGGCGAAATTTCAGTAAACACAGCTGAAACGGCAGATAAAGTAAACGCAACGCATAGCAGTTGCTCTGAAATCAAAATACACATTGCTGATAATAGTAATATGATTTCTGAACTAGCAGTGCAAGTTGAGCATGCAGCAACCACCGCAAGTAGCTTGGCCTCAGAAGCTGATAAGATTGGTCAGGTAATGAGTGAAATAGAAGGCATTGCAGATCAAACAAACCTACTTGCACTTAACGCAGCAATAGAAGCAGCTAGAGCGGGTGAGCATGGCAGAGGGTTTGCTGTCGTTGCCGATGAAGTAAGAACTTTATCGTCTCGTACACAAAGTGCTACAACACAAATTCACAGCTCAATAAAAGAAATACAAGATACTTTATTTAGCTGGTCAAAAGTGATGCAAGACACAAAAGAGCAAGCCGATAATTGCGTTAGTACCACAGAAAAAACGCAAGTGGAGCTAGAAGGTATCTTTTCTCAAATTAGTGAAATATCGCATTTAGCCATTCAAATATCGTCTGCAGCAGAAGAGCAACAAATGGTGAGTAACGATATCAGCAACAATGTGACTGATATTAAAGCCTTTGGCGATAACAATTTGAGTTTAAGCTTTGAAGTAGCTAAAGGTGCAGCAGAACTGGTTGAAGGCTCACGAAAAGTAAATGACTTGCTATTAACTTTTAAAGTATAAACATTATAGGTTAAAAAACCGCTTAGTTTCAGGAGATAGGCAACTAAGCGGTTTTTATAATTATTTACCGGCTAGTAAATACTAACCCATCACTGCCAGCATCAATAACAATGACACATCCCGGAATATAATCACCATTAAGTAACTTTTGCGCCAACGGATTTTCAATTGTTTGTTGAATGGCCCGCTTTAATGGACGTGCGCCGTATACAGGATCAAACCCACTTGCAGCAATAGTATCGAGCGCCGCATCGCTAATTTCTAGTAAGTACCCCATCTCAGTTAAACGTTCACGTAACTTCATTAACTGAATATCAGCAATCTCTTTAATGTGCTGATTCGCTAGCGGATGAAATACCACGGTTTCGTCAATGCGGTTTATAAACTCAGGTCTGAATTCACTGATCAATACATCCATTACTTTTGATTTTAGTGTTGCGTAATCATTATTACCCGCCTGCTCTTGAATAATATCTGAACCTAAATTTGAGGTCATGATGATTACGGTATTTTTAAAATCAACAGTACGCCCTTGTCCGTCGGTTAACCTACCATCATCAAGTACTTGTAATAAAATATTAAACACGTCAGGGTGTGCTTTTTCTATTTCATCAAGCAATATGACCGAATATGGCTTACGGCGAACAGCTTCTGTTAAGTAGCCCCCTTCTTCATACCCTACGTACCCAGGAGGAGCACCTACTAAACGGGCAACAGAATGTTTTTCCATAAACTCAGACATATCAATGCGCACCATGGCATCTTCTGTGTCAAACATAAACCCAGCAAGGGCTTTAGTAAGCTCTGTTTTACCTACGCCTGTTGGCCCTAAAAACAAAAATGAGCCAATCGGTCGGTTTGGATCAGCAAGCCCAGCTCGGGAGCGACGAATAGCGTTAGACACCGCAACAACTGCCTCGTCTTGCCCTATTACTTTACTGTGCAATCTATCTTCCATTTGCAGTAGTTTTTCACGTTCACCTTGCAACATGCGTGACACTGGAATACCTGTCCAACGAGAGAGTATCTCTGCAATTTCATCTTCGCCTACTTGGTTTTTAAGCAGCGTCATGTCTTGCATTTCGGCTTGTGACGCTAAGTCTAATTTGCGTTCAAGTTCGGGTATACGACCATATTGCAACTCAGACATGCGCTGTAAATCACTTGCTCTGCGAGCAACGTCTAAGTCGAGCCGAGCTTGCTCAAGCTCAGCTTTAATTACTTGCGTACCTTGCAGTGATGCTTTTTCTGCATTCCAAATTTCATCGAGTTCGCGGTATTGGCCGTCAAGATCGGTTATAAGCTCTTGCATTTCACTGCGGCGCTTTTGACTTGCCTCATCTTTTTCTTTAGCGAGAGCATTATCTTCAAGTTTTAACTGAATAATGCGGCGTTCAAGCTTGTCCAATGACTCAGGCTTCGAATCAATTTGCAAACGAATAGAAGAACCTGCTTCATCAATTAAATCTATTGCTTTATCGGGAAGCTGGCGGTCGCTAATATAACGATGCGATAACTGCGCGGCAGCAACAATTGCAGGGTCGGTGATTTCAACTGAGTGGTGCAGTTCATAACGTTCTTTTAAACCACGCAATATTGCAATAGTGTCTTCAACTGAAGGCTCTTCGATTAATACTTTTTGAAAACGGCGCTCAAGGGCTGCATCTTTTTCTATGTATTTACGGTATTCGTCTAGTGTGGTTGCCCCTACACAATGCAGCTCGCCACGTGCGAGCGCTGGCTTAAGCATATTGCCTGCATCCATTGCGCCATCGCTTTTACCTGCACCTACAATGGTATGAATTTCATCAATAAATAAGATGACTTGGCCTTCTTCTTTAGCCAACTCGTTTAAAACCGATTTTAAACGCTCTTCAAATTCACCTCTAAATTTAGCACCAGCAACCAAGGCTCCTAAATCAAGTGACAATACACGTTTATTTTTTAATCCCTCTGGTACTTCACCATTAATAATACGCTGCGCTAAGCCTTCTGCTATGGCGGTTTTACCCACCCCAGGCTCGCCAATAAGTACCGGGTTGTTTTTAGTTCTGCGCTGTAATACCTGGATAGTACGGCGTATTTCGTCGTCTCGACCTATAACGGGGTCAAGCTTGCCTTGCTCTGCACGCTCGGTTAAATCAATCGTATATTTTTCTAAAGCTTGGCGCGTTTCTTCCGCATTCGGATCATCAACTTTTTGACCCCCACGGATTGCTTTTATGGCGCTTTCTATTTTTGTTGCAGTGATATTAAGCGATCTCAAAATATCCCCAAGCGGGCCTTTGTCATCGCACGCAGCAAGAACAAATAACTCACTAGAAATAAATTTATCTTTGCGCTTTTGAGCGTACTTATCACATAAATTTATAAGCGTAGCCATATTATTAGATAACTGTACATCGCCCCCAACGCCTTCAACTTTGAATAGCTTTTCTATTTCTTGGGATAACTTTGTATTAAGCTCATCGGCACTTACACCTGTTTGAGCAAACAAGGCACGAACGCTTGAACCACTCTGTTGGAGGAGTGCATACATTAGGTGAACGGGTTCAATAAATTGATGATCGCGGCCAAGGGCCAGTGATTGCGCATCAGAAAGCGCAGATTGAAATTTACTTGTAAATCTATCTAAACGCATGAGGGGTTACCTATTAAAAAATCTAATTGATTAATAAATGGGTATGTTGCACGATTTGTTCAAGGTACGAAAGAAAATATATTCGCTAAATGATTAATTACTTGCGCCAGATCAAACTAGCCATTCGCCCTGTTTGCCCATCTCTTCTATAAGAGAAAAATAAATGTGATTGAGAAACTGTGCAGTACTCACCACCAGCAATAGTTATTACCCCTAGCTGTGATAATAAAATACGCGCTATACCGTATATATCAGCATAATACTTGTTATTGAGGTGCGGCTTGAATGCATCTGAGAATAAAGGCGATTGACTATTAAATGCTTCAAAAACCTCTACACCAACCTCAAACTGATCCGGCCCTATTGCCGGACCAAGCCAAGCATATATATTTTCTGGTTTAGCGTTAAAACATTTAAGTGTATTTTGAATAATGCCTTGCTTTAACCCTCGCCAGCCACCATGAATAGCCGCTACCTCAGTCCCATCATTACTTGCAAGCAATATAGGTAGGCAATCGGCAGTCATTATAGCCAAAGGTTGGTCAACTAGGCGCGTATAGAGTGCATCGGCATTATGTAATTTATTAAAATCAAACTGCTGATCAACTGTAATTACATCTGCGCTGTGAATTTGATTTAGCCAGATAGCTGGATTTGGAAGGAAGTTATTTAATACTGAGCGATTTTTTAAAACGTCAGCTTGGCTATCATTAACATGAAGCCCCAAATTTAAACCGTTATAGGGTGCCTTTGATACGCCGCCTTCACGCGTGGTACTGAGAGTACCCACATTGTGAAGGCTTTGCCATGTTGCTGATAGCAACTGCATTATCTATCTATATCTGGGTTAGCCTGAGTATCTTCACGAAGTGCTAACGTCATTTCTACCATATCATCTGGAATAGGTGCTTGCCACGTCATCATTTCGCCCGTGATTGGATGCGCAATACTTAGTTTTACCGCATGTAACGCTTGGCGTTTAAAACTTCTAAGCAGTTCAAACAATTGCGGTGTTGCACCCTTTGGTGGACGAGGACGACCGTTGTATGACTGGTCTCCAATTAATGGGTGGTTCAAATAAGCCATGTGTACACGAATTTGGTGAGTACGGCCTGTTTCTAAACGCAAGCGCAAACGCGTATGCGCACGAAATTTTTCAGCAACACGGTAATGAGTAATAGCAGGCTTACCCATTTCATGCACAGCCATATGAGTACGCTGTGTTGCATGACGACCAATTGGTTTTTCGACCATACCACCCGCTGTCATAGTGCCGTTACAAAGCGCTTCGTATTCACGAGTGAAGTTTTCACGCTTTTGTAGTGCCTTAACAAGGTGTGTTTGCGCTTGAATTGTTTTAGCAACAACCATTAAACCTGTTGTATCTTTATCTAAGCGGTGCACAATACCTGCTCGTGGCACATTAATAATGTCAGGGTAATGGTGTAATAATGCATTAAGCACTGTGCCATCTGGGTTACCAGCACCAGGATGAACCACTAATCCCATAGGTTTATTAATAACTAAAATATGGTCATCTTCATAAACAATGTTTAAGTCGATATTTTGTGCAAGGTATTCACGCGGTGCTTCAATGGTTGTTTCAACATTTAACACTTCACCGCCTAACAGTTTTGTACGCGGTGTGTTTAATATTTCGCCATCAACGGTGATTTTATCATCCAAAATCCAAGTTTTTATACGTGAACGTGAATAATCAGGGAACAATTGCGCTAATACTTGGTCTAGACGTTTACCACCTAAGTCGGTTGGAACCTCGGCTTGAAGAGAAATTTGCTCTGTCATTCGTAACTTTACCCAATTTACCAGTGCAAGCTTTGCTCGACTGGGTTAGAATCGCTTTTAATAAAAGCATAATATAATACGTATAGTTTACTCGGTTTTACCGACTTGGCCTAGCCGAAGACATCGAAGGTAACAAATAAAATGATAAATAAAATAGGGAAACGTGCATTTGCCATCGTTTTTTCAGTTTCGGTACTTAGTTTAGGTGCCTGTTCGTCAGCACCTGACCAAGAAGACATTCAACGTGTACCAAATAGATCAGCACAAGCTTTATACGAAGATGCAAAAGAAACACTAGATTCAGGTTTATATGCCCGTGCAATTGAGCTTTTATCAGCGATTGATTCGCGCTACCCATTTGGGCCATTTTCAAAACAAGTGCAAATGGATTTAGTGTATGCTCATTACCAGTCGGGTAACACTGAACAAGCATTAGCAACCATTGACCGTTTTATCCGTTTGAATCCAAATCATAAAGATCTAGATTACATGTATTACATGCGTGGTTTGGTAAATATTAAAGCAGACAAAAACGCGTTCCAAGAATACTTTGGTATTGATAGAGCAGACAGGGACGCGAACAGAACCCGCGTTGCTTTTACTGATTTATCAACACTTGTAAAACGTTTTCCACAAAGCGGTTACGCACCAGAAGCAAAACGTCGTTTAGTATGGTTATTAAACCGTATGGCACGATACGAGCTAAAAGTAGCTACATACTACTATGAGCGCGAAGCGTACTTAGCAGCTGCTAACCGTGGTAAATTTGTAGTTGAACACTACTCTCAAAGTAGTTATTTAAATGCAGCCCTTGATATGATGCAAAAAAGCTATGAAAAATTAGGTTTAACCGAATTAAGTCAAAACGCTAAAAAAGCACAAGCGCTGAATAAAAGAACACAGTAAATACAAAAAAGGCGCCTTAAAGCGCCTTTTTACTGACTAAGCTATTTAAGCTTAAATTAGATTGCGTCTTCATCTTCCTCAGCGGTACGAATACGAACTACACGCTCAACCTCAGTGACAAATATTTTACCATCACCAATTTTTCCGGTTTGTGCAGTTTTAACAATAACTTCAATCGCGCGATCAACACTTTCGTCAGCAAGTACTATATCAAGCTTCACTTTTGGCAGAAAATCAACCATATATTCAGCACCACGATAAAGTTCAGTGTGCCCTTTTTGACGACCAAAGCCTTTTACTTCACTCACGGTCATGCCGTTAATGCCTACCTCTGACAGAGCCTCGCGTACATCATCAAGTTTAAACGGTTTTATAATTGCTTCTATTTTTTTCATATTAATTACTTTTTAAAGCCTTAGATGCCACGATTTTAGACAATCATAAGGTTCATAGCAAACAAAGCAATTGAATTACGGTGATAAATTAATCAGCCATGATATAATTTTGGCCATATAAGAATCGTAATATAAAAATTAGCTGTAAATGAGATCGTTATGAAGATTAAACAATCAGGATTCACACTTTTAGAATTAATGGTAACCGTCGCAATTGTTGGAATTATAGCATCTATCGCTTTTTGGAATAGTAGCGACATGTTAGAAGAAAACCGTGCTGAAAACTTTTTACTTGAGCTGAAAAGAAACATTAGCTACGCGCGTTCTCAAGCTGCAAGCACCGATGAAATAGTTGTAATATGTGCAGCGGAGCATGGTGAAGTAAAAAACCAAAACGATAATATGCAATGCCAAGACCAATGGGATATAAATAAAATTATTATTGTTTTTATCGACTCTGATAACAGTGGCCACTACAACAAATCCACCGACTCATTATTACGCGTTATGGAAAAAATTAGCCTAGAAGATAAAGTTAAATTTACAGGTAACTCAAGGCGGCTACGGTTTAATACCAGTGGCCGAATTACAACAAACCCAGGAGAGTTTGTTTTTTGTCCTAACAACGGCACAGATAACAATAAAGCCCTCAGCGTTTCTCAATCTGGTACAGCGTTTTATTTAGGTGATAGTGCAAAAACTTGCGGTTAAAAAACAACCGATTTAGCTTGTCATATTTTATTCATTTACTAAACTAAATTAAAAGATAATTAATTTAGGACTTCAGGGATGAGGTTATCAATATCGAAATGTAAAGGGATCACGCTTCTTGAACTAATGCTTACACTCGCTGTTGTAAGCATTATCAGTCAAATTTCTATGTGGTACTACCCAGAATTTCTAGCAAAAAACCGACTAGAGAACCACGTTAATCTTCTGCATCGAACCATTAATTATGGGCGACTTTACGCAATTGAAAATAGTACTTACGTTACTCTTTGCTCGTTAAACGAAGGCGAATGCTCAAAAGATGAATGGGATGGTCAAATGTCCTTGTTTATCGATCTAGATAAATCAACAACATTAGATGACGATGAATTGTTACTTAGTACCTTTGAAAGAATAAATGAGGCTGATGCGCTTGAATACCCTCGCACTGCAATTACGTTTCGCCCTGATGGCTCATTAAACGGTTTTCAAAATGGGACGTTTATTTACTGCCCAAATGAAAAAGCCAACCTCGAAGGGTTGGCTTTGTCAGTGAGTCAAACTGGCAGAATAAGAATTAAATCAACCGATAAGTGTCAAAAAAATTAAACTCAACGGCCCCAGCAATAGTCAATATCTGAGTTACCTTTAGCGCCTTTAGCACCCTTTAGACCTGTATCGGTAATAGATAACTCCTTGCAGTCGTTATCACCCTTTACTGCACCTGCTATTGGCTTTGCTTTTATTGTAAATGCATTGCCATCAACGACATCAATGGATAATTCAAAATGTCCATTTTCGGTTTTATCTTGAAGTCCTAAGTCTGCAAATGTTTCTGTATATTCACGGTTATCAACAAAAAACTGCTCTTGCTTATTAGCTGTATCTAAAAGTGCTGCAGCAGCTTCTGCTCTTGATGCCCGCTTTACATATTCAGTGTAATTGGGCACTGCCACAGCCGCTATAATGCCAACAATAGCCACCGCTATCATCAGCTCAATCAAGGTAAATCCACGTTGCTTATTCATTTTTATTCCTTAATTTCCAACTTCATCATTTTCTTCACGCTTATAGATATACGTTTGCTGCGTTCTAAATCCAAAGCCTAATGTATTATCAGGGTTCACAAGCTGTACTTTACCATCAACCACATTTAAACCTGGGCCTGTGATCTCAACTGGCTTCATTGGGTTTTGTGCATTTTCCCCTTTTATACCCGGTCCAATAAGATAAAATTGGCTTTCTTGTGTTACAGATAATGTTGGGTTGTCATCACACTTACCATCGCCATTACCATCTGCACACGAAGGACCTTCTCCAAAGTAAAGTTGCGGTGTATCTGGTACATCGTAACTGGTTGAAAATTTCAGGTCGTCATACACTTTTGTCCCGTAATGCAGGTGGAAAGCATACAATGAGCCCCCCCCGCCACTAAGCGAACATTGGTTTTCTGTTGATGTTTCTGACGCTGGAGTAAAGCTAGTAAAGTACGCAACACCACCCACTACCGTCGAAGCGGCAAGCGATTTCTCACCTGTGCCTAACTCATAGCGCCAACCATTGAATTTTGCTAAATCTATTTCTAGGTCTACAAAATCGTCCACATCATCAAGTGCATTACCAAACGGGTCTGAATTCATCAGCATCAAATCATCTGGTTTAATGGTGTCTTGTGCGTTAGTTTTAAACGTTTGTGTAACTGTGTTTTCATCTCTTATCATGAACAGTTGGTCTTGCTCATTTGTACCCGTTGGTTTAGAACGGTTACCACTACCAATAACTATTGCATCATACGGTGTATCTAAACGTGTAATCACTTTTTTACCGTTAACCGTCGTTTCTGATACTTTGCTGTAAATAGTACGCGCAACAAGCGGCTTGTAAAAAAAGCGTCTATCCTCTGTTGCTTTGTTACTGCCAAGTTCTGCTAGTTTAAAATGACTAAAATCATTGGTATTTGTGCCTGGCATATCTATACGCCACACATCACCGCCTGTGTCGGCTGCGTATATTCTGTCTATGTAGCCGTCATAGTCAGAATCTAACGTAGTAATATCTGCAGCAATGCTGTGCTTGCCCTTAAACCCATTAATGTTAGGCGTCAATGCCCACACTGGTTTACCTGTTTCAGCCTCAACAATATATATACCTCGGCCAATACTATCATTACTTCGAATAGCTTCATCTTTATTTGTATCGTAGCCAGCTCCAAATACAAGTAATGGTTTATCACCAAATGCTTTGATATAAGCTATCTGTGGCTTAGACCATGTTTGCCCCAGCTCTTGAAATTGACCTTTACCGCCTTCAATTGGGTTATCCCACAGTTTTTTAGGCTCATCAGGGTTAGTAATATCAAGCGCATAGTAGTTTTCTCCACCGCGGCGCATACCTGCAAACGCCCAAACTTTGTCGTCCCCACTGGCATCAATAATGCCATCATTTAATCCATCGCTGTTTAGGTTTTTATTACTAAAATAAACACTAATGGGTCCATCCATACCGTAAACTTTTGTATCGGCTTGGTTATTCCTAAGCGGCTCAATAATGTCGTATAAGGCTGAAGGAATAAATGCCCAGCTTTCACTCACACTGGTATCAGAATCTTTAAACATATGTAAAAAGCCTGCATTAGTGCCAATTAAAACCCTAATATCATCGTTACCATAATCGATAGCAACGGGCTTAGAATGTAAAGGGTCGCCAAATATATCATTTCGCTGATCAACGCGAGATCCATCGCCATCTTCATCGTCTACGTCAATACCCATTGCCCATTTAATATCATTACTCGATAAACTAATTGGGTTATCGTCAACCAAATCAAGAATGTCTGTTACAGTACTTGTATTAAACGTAATAACTTGTCCTTGATTCTCTGTGTATAAGTTACGGCTGTCTGAATCAAGATTAGTTAAATGAAGATTTACTCCACCTTGGGCCACCAAATTACCATCAGCAGCTTCACCGCTAGGTAACCAAAACGTTTTGGCACTTTCGTCAATAAGTCCATTTTCATCAAGAGCTTGGTTACCTGTTGAGTCAACAATTTGACTGCCTGATACTTTTAACTTTTTTAGGTTACCGCGCCAACGGGCACCGGTTTCAGGGTAAAACATAGCAAAATATATTGCGTCGCGGCTTCGGGTTTGATCCACGTTATTACTTGCCACAGAAGGCGATGAAAAGCTGTCGTTTACCTCTCTAATACGAGAAATTGTATTTTTGAGTGCTTCAGATAACGCCTCAGATGTCCGAGCTTCTAAGTACTGGCCGCCACCAACAGAAGCCGCTCCCTCTAGTAATTTAATACCGTCTTCACTCATACCTGTACCAAAACCAATGGTATATACCCTGCCAGTGTCTAATACATCACTTGTATCTGTATATAGATCTACTTTTGTGTCGTTGGTACCATGAATAATTTTAGATAAAGCCACTAAATAGCTATTTGAATAGTCACCATCAACAAAAGGGATTGAGTCGTCAAATATATCATTGTGCACATTTTTTATTTGATTATCACGGCCACTATCATTCGTAGGGTCGCCATCTGTCATTAATATTAAATTTATTGAATTGTCACATCTCAAAGGGTCGCCAGAATTTTTTTTAAAAGGCGACTTATAGTTCCCGCTTGCATCTGCGCTTTTATCCCGATTGTTTATACCATTTGCAAAATCGAGACCTGCACCTGTTATATAACGGTAGGCTTCCCAGAGAGTCTCTGTTATTGGCGTTGAACCGCTAGCTGGTAAGTCATCGATTTCGTTTAATATATTTGATTTACTAGCGCCAGATCTTGCAAGTACATAACCTCCAGAGTTTCCGTTAAAACGCATTAAACCAAAATCAATATCATCGTTATCATTGACTAGTTGTTTAATAGCATTTTTAGCTACTAAAAGTCTGCTATCTTCACAAATAGCTTGGGCGTACCCGTTAACTGATTTATAACACTGCTGCGTATAGTTAAAATAAGTCTGACTTTTAAAACAATCTGATTGATAAAATTGCCCATTTTGATAGCGACGATAGCACTGCCCACCATCAGTAACATCCCAAGCCATACTACCGGACGTATCAAATATCATTAATACTCTTGGGTTTTCATCTGTTTCAACATTATGGTTTACATATAACTCAATGTCTTCTGCACTTGCTGTTGCACTGACTGCTAAGCCAAGTAATGCCGCTAGCACTTTGTTTAATTTAAAATTCATCTTAAATTCCCTTACTCATACTAGCCATTTCTTGTGCTACACCTGTCACAATTGTGAGTGAATGCTTTGCTTTAGATCCATATTCAACGGTAGTAGCAACTTGTACCATGTTGCACGATATACCCGCTGTGAAGTTAAAGCGCCTTGGGCATTCTAAATCAAGTGCACCTTGATTTAAGTTAATCATTTTACTTTGCATATCGCCGTGCGTTGCAATTGTCATACCTTCACCGTTGTCTCCAGAATGGTGTGAGACTTCATCGGGTGTTAAAAAAAACTGGTTTGCAGCCCCTTTGTTAGCCTCATCAGAAATCATTCTTTGAACTTCACCAATAAGTTCGTTTTCAGCGACTTCTCGTTCTTGCGCTGCATTTGTAATTTTAACGTCAATACTGCTGCTACTCATCAGTGTTACAGCAATACCAGTGACGGCTATTACCATAATTAATGCAGTAATAAGCACAACACCCTGCTGTTTGTTAGGTGAGTTTTTTAAATACGCCATAAGTTTGATCCAACGTTGTTTAATCGAATTGTGGTAGTAAATACGGTGCGTCTGTAACTGTCATTAAATGTTAACTGGCGCTTATTATCGTCTTCGCCCAAGGTATATGTTTGATTCTTTAATTTAAGCCCGGGGTCTTCTTGTAAAGCTCTTATCAATAAGAATACTTGAACAGTTAAAATACCCTTTCGGTCTTCCCAGTCTGAATGTTCCATATCGCCGATACTTTTATAGGTATCAATTCGGCTGTCACTATTTGTGTCAAGGCCAAAAACAAAGCGCATATTTTCTACGCCTTCCATTATTGTCTCTGTAGAAATATTAGCCCCCACCAAGCGTTTTCTCATCAATGCGGGAACAGTAATATTTTTATTATTAACTTTGTACGTTTGCTCTGAAATGTAATAAACGTGGTGGCTATAAGGCCAAACAGTTGCATTAATATTTAGGGCACCAGCATTGACTACGCCGCGAACAAATTGCGCCTTTTCTTGCTCTGCAATAAAATAGTTTTGACCTGCTTGGGTTTCGTTTCCTCCAGCTGTTACTGTTAAGCGGTTACCTTGTAAAAATTTAAGCTGTAAAATATCTGTACTTTTAACAGGGTTACTCACGCAATTTAGTTCTTTAGACTCTTCCGCAACCTTTGCATAGATGGTTCTAAAGTTAGTAGCAGACGCTAAATCAGGAAAACTCCCGTTATTAGCCCCTTCAAAACAATCTGGTGCAGGAGTTGTTGCCGTCGCCCTTGTTGTATTCCCTGCGACAAAAGAGTCATCGTAGTATGTGCCCCAAAATCCAATTTGTTCTATATCACGCTGCATAATGTTAATAGCAAGGCGCGCAGACTCTTGGATCTCACCTATGGTCATGGTGTCTTTTGTGGTTACTTTCATGCCAATGTAGGTGAACATAACGCCGCCAAGTACTAAGCCCCCTATAAAAAGCGAGATCATCATTTCTACAAGGGTAAAACCTTTTTGCTTAATGCTCATGCTTAACTCCTAAGGTAAATGTAACTAGTTAAAACCACTAAACGGCGCTTTTTGTCTGATTCGCCACACTCAATTGCGGCTGTTGCATCATTGGCTGTAAATTCTTGTCTGCCTTGCCATGAAATAATCACTTCTAAATTAAATGCTTTACCACCTGAGCCACCAACTGCTGTTGGCCTAATACACACAGTTGCGTCATCTAAGGCGCCTGTATTTTCTCGCGCTCTAATCGCGCGTTTCCATTGTTCTAAATCTAAAGCTGCAACTTGCGCTGCACTGCAGCTTGCTGTGAAGCAAGTTTGAGACGTTGTTGTAGAGGTTTCACTATTAAATGTTTTAGCGTAAAGCCCAACTAATTGCGGTGTATCATTTGCACGAATACGTTGAATAATATCGTTTCCTAGCGCAACAGCAGCAGCTCGCTGCATAGAATCAAAACTTGCCTGCTTAGCTTTAGCTTGCAAAGCCACGGCCCCTAATAAGCCAAAACTTAAAATTATAAATGCAATAAGCACTTCAATTAGTGTGAAGCCTTTTTGAAATTTTGTTTGAGACGATTGCATACCAAAACCAAATAAAAAATTGTCTGATTGTAAGTTTATGGCATTAAAATTTAGATTCAATACTTACTAGGATAAGCGGTAGGATTTGTTGATAAACGGTTAACAGCTAGGCATTTAATATATCTTTAACTGCTTTTAGTTCCCGTCGGCTTACAGCTAAGTGCTCTTTGCAACCAACAAGTTCTATTGTATGTACCCCTGTATTTTGTGTTTTCAAACATAGCAGCTTACTTTTGTTTACTAAGGTATTTCTATGAATTCGTAACAACTGGGCGGGGTAAAGTAGCTCTAACTGTTTTAAGCTCTGCTCTATAAAGGCTTCTCCACCTTCAAAAACCATGTTTGTGTATTTTTGCTGCGCGATAAAATAAATAATACTGTCAAGCTCTACACTTTTTATAACCCCTGCCACCTGGTAACTAATTTTAGCTGATTGCTGTTTTTGCACATGCGCTTTATTTAAACGCCCTAGCTGATCTAGCACTTTACTTAAAGATTGGTCGGTAATAGGTTTAACTAGATATCCCGCAGCACTTAATTGCAGGGCATCTAATGCATGCTCTGGGTGAGCCGTAACAAACACAATAGCGGGTGGTAAAGGCATTCTGTTTAGCTTATGCGCTACCTCTAAGCCATTCATTCCTGGCATATCGACATCTAAAAAAATTAAATCAGGGTTATACTTTTTAGCAAGCTCTAACGCTTCATTCCCATTCGCTGCCTCTGCTTTTATCACTATGCTTTTGTCAACTGCTAAAAGCCGTTTTAATCGCGTCCTAGCTAATGGTTCATCATCAACAATCAGTACATTCATACGCTATTCTCAATATGTTTAGGAATAACGACTTTCACCCTGTATACGCCATCCCTATTAGTAATAGTAAGCTGCGCTTTATTTTTATAATAAATATTTAAACGCTGGCGAATATTATCAAGTGCCATTCCATTATTAGGCCTAGTTTGCACCTTTGAAGCTGTAATTGGGTTTGAGACAATCATTGTTATATAGCCGGTGGTGATATGCAGCTCTACATTTATTGTCGCGCCGTCTTCACTTGTTTCAACACCGTGGCATACTGCGTTTTCAATTAATGGCTGAAGTGTTAAACACGGTATATTTAATGCTGGTAAATCTGAGGGAATGTGCCAATTAACTTTTAATCGCTCACCAAAGCGCCAAGTTTCTAAGGCAATATATTGCTTACTCAGTGTTACCTCATCGTTCAACAACACGCTTTGCCCTGAACGCATTGCCGCTTGTGACAATGCAGCTAATGCTAAAATAGCTTGCTCTGCAGCCGCGGCATCGTGATGCGTTAATTCTGCCGCTGTATTTAAGCTGTTGTATAAAAAGTGTGGACGAATTCGTGCTTGCAAAGCGTCTAACTCAGCACGGGAAAGTGCCTTAGTTTGTTGCTCTTTTTCAGCATAGATAAGCAAAAACTGCACAAATAAAGCAACTATAAATGCAACAATAATAGTATTTTGAATGACAAAATAAATAAGGTGTTCAGTTGTATTTATATCAAACGCAAAGCGCGAAAATAAAACACTAAACATGCTGGTAAATAATAAAAAAGAAACAAAAAAGAGCGAAAGTTGTAGGGCACGTGTACGCTTTTGTAAAAAGTGCCGAGCTATATATAACGAGGAAGTACTTGATAAAACAATTAAATGTAAAAATAGGCTAATTATTCCAAGCCTAAGCCATATATCACCCTGAGCATGCGGAGCAAATGCTAAAACAACCGCAATAACTTGAGTGACAACAAGCGAGGCAAGCACACCTCGCTCATTAAAAAGAGCTGAAAAAAGCAATACATCCGATTGAGGCGTTTTGCTCATCACAGCTCTCCTTGTAATCTAAATAATTAATTTATATAGATTAACGCAGCTCCACAGGAACAGCAAATACGATATTCTCTTCTTCACCTGGGTTTTCTACAACTTGTGTGCCACCCAACTCTTTTAAACGACTTATTACCTGCTGAACAAGCACTTCAGGTGCTGACGCACCAGCCGTAACCCCTACTGAATTAGCGCTTGAAACCCATTGCTCCTGTACATCAGTAGCATCGTCAATTAAGTAAGCGGTTGTACCCATTTTATCTGCAAGTTCGCGCAAGCGATTTGAGTTTGAGCTATTTTTCGCACCAACAACTAATAATACATCAACCTTATCAGCTAGGTCGCGAACAGCATCTTGGCGATTTTGAGTCGCGTAACAAATATCATCTTTACGCGGGCCGTCAATTGCAGGAAATTTTTCTCGTAATGCATCTATTACATCAGCAGTGTCATCAACAGAGAGCGTTGTTTGACTACAATAAAATAAGTTTTTTGCATCTTTAACATTAAGCGCAATAACATCGTCTTCGGTTTCTACTAAATAAATACCGCCAGCATCATTGTCGTATTGCCCCATGGTGCCTTCAACCTCTGGGTGACCATGATGGCCAATTAAAATACATTCTATACCCTTACGGCTTGCGCGGGTTACTTCCATATGTACTTTAGTTACAAGTGGACAAGTCGCATCAAATACTTTTAACTCTCTGCGCTTGGCTTCAGAGCGTACCGCTTGAGATACACCATGCGCACTAAAAATAACAATGCTGTCGTCTGGTACTTGGTGTAATTCTTCTACAAACACTGCGCCTCGGTTCTTTAAGCCGTCAACAACATATTTGTTATGAACAACTTCATGACGTACGTAAATTGGCTTTTCAAAAATATCTAAAGCGCGCTCTACTATGCTAATTGCTCTATCAACGCCTGCGCAGAAGCCACGTGGATTAGCTAATAAAATATCCATTAGCCTTTTACCTCAATAATATCAACTTCAAATGTTAAACGCTGGCCAGATAGCGGATGGTTAAAATCAATAGTAACCGACTCACCCTGCACTTCCCGCACTAAGCCCGGAAGCTCTGTACCATCAGGTTGAGTAAACGCAATAATAGCACCTACTTTCGCAGGTGTTTCTGCGCCAAATTTACTACGATCAACATAATAAATGTTATCTGGGTTTGGCTGACCAAATGCATCTTCAGGTTCTAATTCAAAGGTTTTACTTTCACCTGCGCTTAGACCTAAAAGGCACTTCTCAAAATTTGCCGTTAAGCTGCCATCGCCCATTGTTAACTTTGCAGGTTTGTTGTGCACTTTAGTTGAATCAGCGGCAGAGCCATCTTCAAGTTTTATAGAAAAATGAAAAATAACTTGCGAGTTTTCACCAATTACAGCTTGGCTCATGCTTTATGCTCCTTCGGACTCTCACCTGTAAAGGCGTCAAATAATAACAATGCCGCGCCTACACAAATAGCACAGTCAGCAAAGTTAAATACTGGAAAATGTGAGTCTTCATAAAATACGTGAATAAAGTCAATTACATAACCGTAAGCAATACGGTCGTATAAGTTACCAATAGCGCCAGCAAGCACTAACGAGTAAGCACCACATAACACTTTATTAGTTGCGGGTAATCTTTTTAGCCACCACACCAATAAGGCACTTATAGCAATTGCAATTGCGCTTAAAAACCAACGTTGCCAACCACCAGCATCACTTAAAAAACTATAAGCAGCACCATAGTTATGCACATAGGTAATACTAAAAACAGGTAGTAAATTAATAGACTCGCTATAAGCCATAGTATTTACAACAAGTGTTTTACTGGCAAAGTCTATTGCTAAAAGCAATAGACTCAACCATAACCACACTAAACCACTTTTTTGGGCTAGTTTGCTCACTAAAAACATCCCCTAAGCGAATTGACGCTTTTCGCCTTCACCATCAACATTACTAACACAACGACCGCAAATTTCTGGGTGAGCAGGCTCAATGCCTACATCGTCGCTGTAATGCCAACAACGTTCACATTTGGCGGCATCTGTTGCTGCAACACTAATGTACAAACCTTCAATTTCTGTTTCTTGCGTATCTGCAGGCTGGCTATCAACATGCGCTACATTAACAGCTGACGTTAGCAGTACAAAACGCAACTCATCACCCAATGCTGTTAATTTGTTTGCCAGCTCTTCGCCCGCAAATAAATTAACTGTAGCTTGAAGAGCTGCACCAATAACTTCTTCTTTACGTGCCGCTTCTAATAAACGGTTCACTTCGTCACGTACGTTTAAAATTGCTTGCCAGTCATCATTACTAAACTGGGTATTTGTTGGTGCTTGTAAACCTTCATACCATACTGATGTAAATACGTAATCGCTACGTTCTCCAGGTAAAGCTTCCCAAATTTCTTGTGCTGTAAAGCTCATAATTGGTGCCATCCAACGCGTCATTGCTTCAGCAATATGGTAAAGCGCAGTTTGACAAGAACGGCGTGCATGGCTGTCGCTCTTAGCTGTGTACTGACGGTCTTTAATTACATCTAAGTAGAACGAACCAAGCTCACCCGTACAGAAGTTCATTAGCTTTTGCGTAACTAATAGCATTTGGTAGCTATCGTAAGCGGCTAAAATTTCGTCCTGAAGCTGTGCAGCACGGCCAACAATCCACTTATCAAGCTCAACCATATCGTCAACAGCAACCTGATCTGTTTTAGGATCAAAACCATTTAAGTTAGCTAATAAGTAACGGCTCGTATTACGAATACGGCGGTAGCGATCTGCAGAGCGTTTAAATATTTCATCCGATACAGTCATTTCAGCCGTGTAGTCGGTAGACGCGACCCATAAACGTAAGATATCAGCACCCAACTTATTCATAACGTTTTGCGGAGAAATAACGTTACCCAATGACTTAGACATTTTTCTGCCGTTTTCATCAACGGTAAAGCCATGCGTAAGCACTTGTTTATAAGGGGCATGACCATTAATTGCAACCGATGTCATCATCGACGACATAAACCAACCACGGTGTTGATCCGACCCTTCCAGATATAAATCTGCTGGGCCTACTAATTCTTCACGAGCATCAACAACACACGCATGCGACACGCCTGAGTCAAACCATACATCGAGTGTGTCTTGCACTTTCATGTATTGTTTAGCGTCTTCTTCGCCTAATAGTGTTTCTGGCTCTAAGTCATACCATGCCTGTATACCTGATTTTTCTACTAATGCGGCAGCTTGCTCAATAAGCGCTTGGGTATTTGGGTGTAATGCACCGGTGTCTTTGTCAACAAATAAAGCAATGGGTACACCCCAAGTGCGTTGGCGAGAAATACACCAATCTGGGCGACCTTCAACCATGTTTGCAATACGGCTTTCGCCCCATTCTGGTAGCCACTGTGTATTTTTGATTTCAGCCAATGAATCTTTACGTAAATTAGCCTGATCCATACTAACAAACCATTGTGGCGTAGCACGGAAAATAATAGGGGTTTTATGACGCCAGCAATGTGGGTAACTATGAGTAAGCGCATGGTGGTGCACTAAAGCGCCACGCTCTTTTAATACTTCAATTACGCTCGCGTTAGCTTTAAATACGTGCTGGCCTGCAAATAATTCTGTATCAGGCAAGTACACACCGTTAGCGCCAACTGGGTTAGCAACTTCTAGGTTATAGTTTAAGCCTGCCACGAAATCTTCTTGACCATGACCCGGTGCTGTATGCACCACGCCAGTACCTGAGTCCGTAGTTACATGCTCTGCAACAATTACCGGTACATTAAAGTCATAAAAAGGATGCGCTACTTGCAAGTTTTCAAGTGCAGCACCTTTTACGTAACCTAAAACATGGTAATGATTAAAACCAAAACGATCCATAGCATCTTTTACAAGCTCTGAACCTAAAATTAAACGCTGCTCAGCGCCTTCATCTTCAACTTGTACTAATGCATATTCTAACTCAGCATGAACTGCGACTGCACGGTTTGCAGGAAGCGTCCATGGTGTTGTAGTCCATATTACAGTACCAACATCACCTTTACCTTTATGCCCTTGTGCCATATCAAATGCATTAACTACGGCGTCTTGATCATCAAAAATAAAACGCACATCAATGGCTGGCGACTGTTTATCTTGATACTCAACTTCAGCCTCAGCTAATGCAGAGCCACAATCAGTACACCAGTGCACAGGCTTTGCACCTTTGTGTAGGTGACCATTTTTAATAATACGACCAAGTACACGAATTGCATTCGCTTCAAAATCAAAATTCATTGTTAGGTATGGCTTGTCCCAATCGGCAAACACACCTAAACGTTTAAAGTCTACTTTTTGACCTTCAACTTGCTTTTTAGCATAAGCGCGGCATTTTTCGCGAAACTCGCTCGCAGTTACTTTAACGCCAGGCTTACCTACTTTTTTCTCAACCATTAGCTCGATTGGTAAACCGTGACAGTCCCAGCCTGGAATATATGGCGAGTCGAAGTCAGATAAGGTTTTAGACTTTACAATAATGTCTTTTAAAATTTTATTTACTGAGTGACCTAAGTGAATGTCGCCATTTGCATATGGCGGACCGTCATGCAAAATAAAGGTTTTTTTACCCTTTTTAGCGCTGCGGATTTGACCATATAGGTCGTCTTCATACCATGCTTTTAGCATTTTTGGTTCACGTTGTGCCAAATTGCCACGCATTGGAAACGGTGTTTCCGGTAAGTTCAAAGTATGTTTATAGTCGCTCATTTATCCTACATTCCGTCTCTATCGGCTACCTGATTTAAACCAAAACACTGTTTAGCGGCGGCAACGTCTGTTGCTATTTGCGCCGTTAATTGTGTTAATGTCTCGAATTTTTTTTCATCGCGGAGTTTTTGTATCAACTCAACGTGCATAAATTGTCCGTAAATGTCTTGTGCAAAGTCAAAAAGATGAACTTCCAGAAGTGCACGTGTCCCATTAAATGTGGGTTTGTTGCCTATATTAGCAACCCCAAAAACCTGTTTCCCTGCAATAGTCGCTTGCACAGCAAATACCCCATTCACGGGGCAAACTTGGCGCTTTAGCGCTATATTTGCAGTTCTAAAGCCAAGTTCACGGCCTCGTTTCCAACCGTGTATAACACGCCCAGAAATCGCATAATTATGACCAAGCATCACTTTTGCATCGGCTAAGTTACCACATGCCAATGCCTCACGTATTAACGTGCTACTTACTCTAGCATTTAACTGATGAAAACTCGCAGTGCTTTGTACATCCATGCCTGCTTGTTTGCCCATATTTACAAGTAAATTAAAATTACCTTTACGTTGTTGGCCAAATCTAAAGTCGTCACCCACCGTTAACGCTTTAACACCGAGTTTTTTTATGAGTATCTCGTTTACAAACTGTTCTGCATGCATATTTGCAAACCGCTGGTTAAAGCTAATACAAATTACACGTTCAATGCCTAAATCACTTAATAAACGTAACTTGTCGCGTAAGCGAGTTAACCTTGCTGGGGCATTATTTTTTGCAAAAAACTCTTGAGGTTGAGGCTCAAACAACAACACCGTACTGGGTAAATTGTGTGCTTTTGCGTCGGCTAACAAGCCTTTTAATACTTGCGCATGACCTAAGTGAACGCCGTCAAAATTACCAATAGTTAACACACACCCAAAATGGTGTGGGCGAATATTGTGTATACCTCTAATTAACTCCATGCCACCTAAAGCCTTTTTTCAGCAAGTATTATCACGACTTATATCAAGGAAAAGCCACAAGGCTGCCGATTATAATCTTTTTTTTAGTTTGATTCAGTAATTGCTACACTTTTTATCGTATTTAGTCTTACACCCATTAAAAAGAGCATTGCAAAGTAGCTAACTCCTGCTAATACAACAAGGGCAATTAATAATATAACTTGTTGTGCGAAAGCCCACGAGGCCCAGAAATAGTAACTACTTACATACCATGTAACACAGCCCATGACTAAACTTGCAACGATGCACTTTATAGTGAAACGCAAACTCATAGAAGAAAACTGATAAACATTTTCTTTTTTTAGCTGCCTGTAAAGTAAAAATGCATTACAACTGGCTGACATTGATGTAGCGAGTGCTAACCCTAAGTAACCTATAAAAGGGGCTAACATAATATTAAATACCATATTTAGCACAAGGGTTATAATACCAATGCGTACGGGCGTTTTAGTATCTTGACGTGAATAAAACCCAGGCGCGAGCACTTTAATCAACATAAAACTAACTAACCCAACAGAGTAAGCTACAACACCTAAACTTACCGCTTTTACATGATCAACACTGTCCTCTTTAAAGGCACCATGATCGAATAGGACCGTAATTATAAGTGGGCTTATTATCATTAAGCCAACCATTGCTGGTATACCTAAAAATATTACAAAGCGAACTCCCCAATCTAACGTATGCTGAAAATCGCTCAATTTTTTACTGCTGTGCAATTTAGAGAGTGCGGGTAAAATGACAGTGGCTATACCAATCCCAAATAAACCAAGCGGAAACTCTATTAGCCTGTCTGAGTAATAAAGCCATGCTATAGAACCTGTCATCAGTAACGAGGCAATCATAGTATCTAGTAATAAATTAATTTGGCTTATCGATACGCCAAACAATGCAGGCAGCATAAGCTTACGCACTTTTTTTACGTTTTCGTCATGCCAAGCCCAACGCGGGCGAGCCAACATTTTAGCGCGGAATAAAAAAGGTAATTGAAATAACAACTGAACAATGCCACCGACAAATACACCTATAGCGAGGGCATATGCACCAACACTAAACTTATCATGTAAAAAAATTGCACAGGTGATTATTGATATATTGAGTAACACAGGAGTAAATGCGGCAACGGCAAAACGGTTGTAAACATTCATTACCGCACCGCTAAGCGCGACTAAACTTACAAACAACAAATACGGAAAGGTAAATTTTAATAACGAACTGGCCAGCTCAAACTTTTCTGCATTGGGGCCGCCTTGCCACCAATCAATAAACCAGCCGGTACCAAATAAAGCGGCAATAACCGGCGAAGCCACTACACCAAAAATAGTGACTAACAATAAAATAGTGCCCAGCGTACCTGCAGCTTGGGCAACAAAGAGCCTAACTTTATCATCACCTTGTTGCTCTTTTATTTCACTTAAAACGGGTACGAATGCCTGTGCAAAAGCGCCTTCTGCAAATAAGCGACGTAAAAAGTTAGGAATTCGGTTAGCAAATAAAAATACATCAGCCGCAGCACTTGCGCCGAGTAAATTAGCAACAACTGCATCTCTTACGAGCCCTAAAATACGCGAGATCATAGTCATACAACTAACAATCATACCGGAGCGAAATAAACCTTTTGACACCTTAAACCTACTTAAAAATCCCTAAGATACGCGATTATGCCACAGTCTTTTTTATAAATCGCTTTAAAGCACTAGGCTGGGGGTCTGTGCTTTGTTACAATAGCGTCATTAACTGCTAAAGCGGCAAATTAATGTTCGTTATAAGGAGCAGTTTTTCTTGAATAGTTAAATTTAATTGACATTCATGATAGAAACAGGCATATTCCACGGCCTTTAATTTAAGCTTTATTTTAAGATTGTTAGGAGCAAACCTTGGCTAACATCAAGTCTGCAAAAAAACGCGCTATCACTAGCGAAAAGAACCGTCAGCACAACGCAAGCCGTCGCTCAATGATGCGCACTTACTTCAAAAAAGTAGTTGTTGCTATTGAAGCTGGCGATAAAGAAGCTGCACAGCAAGCTTTTTCTGTTGCTACACCTATCCTAGACCGTTACGCAACTAAGGGTCTAATCCACAAAAACAAAGCAGCTCGTCATAAGAGCCGTTTAGCAGCTAAGATCAAAGCGCTATAATTTGTTTTTGTTAGAATATAAAAAACCGGCTTTTGCCGGTTTTTTTTTACTTAAAAGTTTTTGGACTACATAATTTCTAAATCTGGATAAAACTTTTTAAGCATGGCTGCTATTTTTTTAGGTGTAAACGGTTTTACGATAAACCCTTTAGCGCCTTTATCTATGGCATCTTTTACATTTTCAACAGCTGAATGCGCAGACACCATAATTACATTCGTTTCTGGACTCATCTCGTTGATTTGTGCAATTAATTCTTTTCCGTCTCCATCCGGTAACTCAATATCCAAAAAAATCATACTGTATTTTGCTGCTTGGCATTCACTAATACACTGTGAGGCAGTAGATGCTTCCTTTACATTATCTATCCCTAGATGCATGAGCGTTTGGCTCAAAAAACTACGCACCGTGCTAACGTCATCCACTATTAAAATTGATAGCTGCGTGTCCATCTTCATTCCTCATAGGCTATAAGCTAACTTTACGTTATTATAATAATTAGCTTAGTATATAAATTTACTATTTGAATTATAAAGACCTATGTAAAAAAGGCCAGATCTGCTTTATGTCAAAAACACCAAAAAAACAATCCTTGCTAGGTAAAACACCGGCAAGAAAAAATACAACACAAAAAAATAAAACTCGGGCAACTTCTCAAAGGCAGGCACAAACTAAACAACACACTATTGATACAGAGTTAAATAGCCAAAACCCTAAACCTAAAAAAGGGCTGTTAATAACGCTCGCTATTATTGCAGTTATCATTATAACTTTTCCAAAACCAACTTTACTCACCTATAAAAAATTAGGGATGGTTAGCAAAAGTATTTATTGGCCTGGTGTATTTGGATACGGTGCAACGCTTGTTGACTCGCATTTACATCCTAAGTTTGACGATAAGCGTAAATCTCTTTATTTATGCAGTGATTTACAGAATCCTCAGAGCTGCCAAAAGTATCAAGTTATTGCTGACGACGGTCTCATTTCAGCGATTAAAAGTTACTTTTAGCATTAATAAAACTAATCTGAAAAATGTAAAATTACTTGGTTGAAAGGTGCGCAAAAGATCACCATAATGGCGCTCCTTTTTTCAACAACTGAACTATTGAAACGACCATGCTAAATGAGCTAGATTGGCTTTTAAACACGATACTACTTGCACTAGGTTTAGGTGCATTCTTTATTAACCACATAACATTACTGCGCGTAGCCGCCATAAGTGCATGTGGCCTGTTATTTTTATCATTTAGCTTAGATCTTATGTCGTCGAGTGTTATTTCAAATATGAGTTTAGTATTGATCAATACATTTTATCTGTTTAAGGTTTATACATTTGGGCAACTTAATGTAACTCAGAGCTAACAATTTCCCCTAGAATATTTTATAGCCCAGCATTGCTGGGCTTTTTTATTGTATAAATCAAAATGGTTGGGTAATTAGGTGAACTAAGATAATATTGACCTCGTACTACATTATTTTGAGATTTCGGTATGTCCTTATCTGATTTTGATTTGTTTTTATCTTCTATGGAAGATGTGACCCCTATTAGCAGTGATACTATTAAACCGTTATCAAGCAGCCCTCATTCTTCACTTGCGCAACAACAAAAGCGACAAGCGGCTGAAAATACTCTATCAACAGATGAGAACTACTTAAGTACAGAGTCTGTTGAGCTTGTTGAGCCATTTGCTATTTTAAGTTTTAAAAAAGACGGAGTACAAGGCCCTGTATTTAAAAACTTACGTTTAGCAAAGTATCAAGTTGATGCGACCTTAGACCTTCATGGCCAGCTACTTAAAAATGCACGCAATACGCTCTTTAATTTTATTAATGACTGTCAGCAGCAAAATGTTCGCGTGGTGCTTATTAGGCATGGTGTAGGAATTAAAAATAAAACTAAACCAGGAATACTAAAAAGTTTTGTAAATAAATGGCTACCTGAATTACCGGCGGTTTTGGCATATCATACTGCACAGAGGCATCATGGAGGGAGTGGTGCGACTTATGTTTTACTCAAAAAAAGTGCCGATAAAAAACACGAAAATAGAGAAATCCACAGCAAGCGCTAAACTTGCTGTGGTGCCATTCTATAAAATAGTTGGCTGATTAAACCAAGCAGATACGCCTAATATTATTATAGAAATTATAATTAAGCTTAATCTAGCACCACCCTGATTTGTTTTCATTTCACCCTCTTTATATTTTTATTGTTGAGAACATATACAACATTAATAAAAATTACATATGTTAACAAGCTGTTTCTTTAAATTTATCAATATCCTTTCGTTCTATCTATTCGATTATTTAAAGTAATACCTTGCTGCAAGCGTTCAACGTTTTCTGCTATTTGTGCTGCAACACTGTTTATATCTGATAATGCTGCACAATGCGGTGTAAGGGTTATTTTATCATGCTGCCAATAAGGGTGTTCTTTACTAAGGGGTTCGTGTTCAAACACGTCAATGACTGCAGCCCGAAGCGAATTCTCTTCTAAGGCTTTAAGTAAATCCGCTTCTATAACATGCTCTCCTCGTGCAACATTAATAATAACAGCATGATTAGGAAGCATACTAATTGTACTTTTATTGATAATACCTTTTGTTTTATTGGTTA
Source organism: Pseudoalteromonas sp. APM04 (assembly GCF_022809815.1). NCBI lineage: Bacteria > Pseudomonadati > Pseudomonadota > Gammaproteobacteria > Alteromonadales > Pseudoalteromonadaceae > Pseudoalteromonas > Pseudoalteromonas sp. APM04. The sequence goes on along the minus strand of NZ_CP094441.1, from coordinate 963,628 downwards.
ATGGCAACAGGCAGACTAGATAATCAATGTTACAAAGCATTTTTTTAAGCCCTTGTTCGCCATAAAATAAATTAACTGTGTTACTGGTTTTATGTGTATGAGCCCAAGCATTTACAGTAAAGTTATTAGCAATAAGTCGTTTCGCACATGCTTTACCTAGCTCCCCAAATCCTAAAATACCTACATTGTTTTGTTGATAAGCCCTTTTGGGCTTCCATTGGTGCTGCATTTGCTTAATAAAGTATTCTTTTAATCGTAATTTTTGCGCTAAAACATGGGTAAGTACATATTCGGCCATGTCTTGTGCCAATTTTTCATCAACTATACGCACTACATCTACGTCATCACCAAGCAAATTTAAATCAATACTGTCTACACCCGCACCAAATGACGATACCGCTTTAAGGTTTGGCAACTTTGCCCACATATCATTCGGTGCTTTCCATGCTAATACAAAATCAATAGTTTCTAGGTTATTGCAATCTGGCCACTGCTGTATTTTTGTAGAGGGTAATCGGGCTTGTAATTGCGCTATTAACTTTGTGTTATCTCGACCTGTAATTGCTACTAATACCGACATAGTTACTTCCAAATAAGTTTTTATAAAATCCATACTGACTAATCAACACTTCGCACCCTGCACACTTTAAAAGGTCACACAACTGCAAAATAACTGTCACACCCTTTTTTTACTCTACAGACATGGCAATCATGCTAAATTAAAAAGAGGTTTGTATGATCAGTGTTGATAAAGTAATTGCAGCAAACTTACCACAATTAGAAAGCTCACCAAAAGTAAAAAGCCTAGTAAAAAAGGGATTAGGCTATTTACTACATGAACAAGAGTTTGTGGCCTTTGCCGACACCTATCCTCATTTACAAGGGCTAGAATTTGTTGAACAAGTTCTCGATGAGCTCAATTTTGATACACGTTACAAGCCAAAGCAAATAGAGCATATTCCTAGCGAAGGTAAATTAATTATTGTTGCAAACCACCCTATAGGCTCTTTAGATGCGCTTGCATTAATTAAAGTGCTCTCAAGCGTAAGAAAAGATTTAAAGGTTGTTGCTAACCGTATGCTTATGTCGGTGACTCCAATGCACGACTTACTTTTACCTGTAAATAACTTATCTGGCACAAGTAAAAAACAAGAGCTTTATAATATTCACCAGCATTTAAAAAATGAGGGGGTATTATTGATATTTCCCGCTGGTGAAGTATCACGGCTGAGCCCTACAGGTATCAAAGATTGTAAATGGAACAGCGGTTTTTTGCGCATGGCAAAAAAAGCCAATTGCCCTATATTACCTATTTATATAAAAGCTAAAAACAGCCCATTATTTTATGGGACTTCAATAATTTACAAACCCTTAGCAAGCTTATTACTAGTAAAAGAAATGTTTAAACAACGCCAGAAATCGTTAGAGTTTGAAATTGGTGCGTCTATTCCTCCAGCGTCATACCTCATAGAAAATTTAAAAGATAAAGAGATTGTTAATTTAATACGAAAGCAACTGTATCGCCTAACAACTAAAAAAACCTTACCACTTAAAACACAAACTCCTATTGCTGTTCCTGAGTGTAGGAAAGAGCTTAAAAAAGCAATAGATGCGTGTCAGCTTCTGGGGGAAACACAAGATGGTATGCATATTCATTTATATCAATATACGGGTAGCTCACCTATTTTTAGAGAGCTAGGTAGGTTGAGAGAAATAGCTTTTAGAGCTGTAGGTGAAGGCAGTGGAAAACGCCGTGATATTGATAAGTACGATATGGACTATCAACACTTAGTTCTTTGGGACCCAACACAATTAGAGCTGGTAGGCGCGTATAGGCTAGCTTGCGCTAAAGAAATAATTGATAAACATGGCCGTAAAGGGCTGTATACCGACAGTTTATTTACTTATAGCACTGAAATGGGCCCCTACCTAGAGCAAGGAATTGAACTTGGTCGTAGCTTTGTTCAGCCAAAATATTGGGGACGTAAAAGCCTAGATTACCTGTGGTACGGCATTGGCGCATTTGTTAAAAACTACCCACAATATCGTTATTTATTTGGCGCTGTTAGCGTGTCTAATACGTTACCTGACCCGGCAAAGGCCATGCTAGTGTATTACTATCAGCATTATTATAAAACCGATGAAGTACTTGCGACTCCAAACAATGAATTCAAACTAAGCGAACATGAACTTGCGCAGTGTGACATGATTTTTTGCAAAGATGATGTTAAAGAAGACTTTGTAGAACTAAAGCATGTGCTTGCCAACATGGGTGCGCAAGTTCCCACTTTATTTAAACAATATACAGAGCTATGTAAGCCTGGTGGAGTAAAATTTTTAAGTTTTAGCGTAGATCCCGACTTTAACAATTGCATTGATGGTTTAGTATTGGTTGACTTGCAAAATGTTAAAGATAACAAAGCAAAGCGATACTTAAGCTAATTGAAGCGAGGTTACCCTCGCCACTATCTGGGTTTTATTTGAGAACTAACTAACATTACCGTTCTATATAAATACGTGAAAGTAAGTCATAATAAATTGCTTCAACCTTTATTAAGTCATCAATAGATACGTGCTCATTAACCTGGTGAATTGTATGGTTTCTTAGCCCACATTCAATTACTTGAGTATGGCTGTTAGCAAAAAAACGACCGTCAGATGTGCCACCACTGGTACTTAGAACTGGGTAGTTTCCAGTTTGACTATGTATGGCTTGTTCAACACAAGTAATTAAACTCCACTTGCTCTTAGGTTGGGTATAGTAAGGTTCACATGGACGCTCCCAATTAATCGTTATGTAACGTGAAAATTCATCCAACGAATTGTTCAATATCGATTTAATTTTTTCACTGCTGTACCGATGGCTATAGCGAATATTAAATGTTATCTCGCAGTGACTAGGGACTAAATTATCGACCACATTGTCAATATTTATGCCTGTAACTTGCAGTGTTGTTTTTGAGCCTACGTCATCTAAGTGCCACGCTTGTTCACTCAATTTATTGACTATTTTGGCACTAATATGTGCGGCGTTAATGGTATTTTGAGGATAAGCTACATGACCTGCCCTGCCCTTTACCAGAATACGTGCTGAAAGTGCACCGCGTCGACCGTTTTTAATTGTATCGCCAACATGTGTCGAACTCGTTGGCTCGCCGACAATACATCCGTCTAAAACAACCCCATTTGAAGAAAGCTTATTGGCTATTTGCGCAGAGCCAAACTCAGCCTCGCCTTCTTCATCAGAGGTAATGAGCCAATAAAAAGTCCCCACTTTTGATGATGTGTTATTTATTAATTTTTTTGTCGCAGTTAGCATAGCTGCCACACCCCCTTTCATATCAGCGGCACCTCTTCCGTAAATTACCCCATCAATTATTCTTCCATCAAACGGAGGGGTTAGCCAGTCACCATTATCTGCAGGGACCACATCAATGTGCCCTGAAAAAGCGACACACGGTCCCTCATTGAATTTAATATGCGCAATTAAGTTAGTGACACCACTACTCGTAAACTTTTCACAGCAAAAACCTAGCTCACATAACTGCTCAACCAGCCAATCTATTGCGCCGGCTTGATTCGGCGTCACTGATTTAAATTTGATAAGCGTTTGTAATTTATTTATTAATTCGGCGTTTAACCTTTGAGAAGTGACTGCTTGTTGTGAAACAACTAAAGACATTTTTTAACACCTTTATTACTAAGTAAGGCATTATTAAATAGTGAGAGTATGACTAAGAGATGTCAGCTTTTATACATTCTGATGATTATTCTTTACATAGATTGTCAATCATTGCTGTTACGAAACAGCGCCAAAATTAATCTAAATCAATAAAATACTTTTCAACGTTCAATCATTTTTGAAACTTTGATCTAGAACAGGTTTTTCATATTTGTTAAGCGTAATAATGGCGTCAATCAAAAAGTAGTTCTTGGAGAACAACATGAAAACCAAAATTAGCATTGCATTATTAACCTCTTTATTAGTACTCTCTCCAGCTGCACACGCTAACTTCAGCGTAAATCTGGGCGCTATTAACGTAAACCCAGATAACAGTGGCTCTGCAATTAACGAAGCCCCTTCATTAGGTCTAAAAGGTGATTCTAATACTCAGCTAGGTATTACGGTAGACTATGCATTTAATGACAATTGGGTATTAGAATTGATTGCTGCTACGCCATTCTCTCATGATGTAAATGGAACAGGCGGCTTGGCTGGTAATAAAATTGCTAACATTAAACACTTGCCACCCTCGTTAGTGGCACAGTATCACTTTTTAGATACAAGCTACCAGCTCAGACCATTCATAGGTGTTGGTGTTAATTATACAACCTTTTTTGATGAACAGCCTTCGCAAGCTCTTAAAGCAACCCTAGGTACAGACGATGTTAAAGTTGAGCTTGATGACTCTGTAGGGTTTTTAGTACAAGTAGGGGCTAATTATAAAATGGATGATCACTGGGGACTTCACGCAATGGTTTCTATAATGGATATTGATACAGATGCAACTGTGTACGCTAACAATGCAAAAGCATTAACATCAACAGTTGAGCTTGACCCTGTAGTGGCAATGTTTGGTGTGAAGTATAGTTTTTAAAGTCTAAGTACGATGTTATGTGTGTAAAAAAGGCGCTAAGCGCCTTTTTTTTTGTGCAACGAAAACAATAACTCGGCCTCAGCCCTTGGTAACTCACACTCGCGAATCACTTCGTCTAAATCTGCACCTAACTCAACCATTTTCACAGCACGGGAATAAATCTTAGCATCAGGATCATCGTATTTTTGAGCCGATTGCTGCTGCAGTAAATCTTGGTTTTGTTGCTCAACCTCTAGAACTCGCTTGCCGATACTGAGTAAACCGGTTCTTAATTCAGCGGCTTCGCTTCTTAAAATATGAACTTGTTCTGCACATTCTTTAAGTTTTTGATGTACATCAGCAACATCGCTGGTGTGTTTATTTTTAAATGCAATAATAAGCGTTAACGATATAAGACCTACCGCTAACGCGCTTATAGCAATACTAAGTAACAGCATAGTTTATCTGGTAAAGCTTATAAATCGCTTAACTCATCCCATTCGTCATCACTAAGTAGCTTATTTAAATCAACTAAAATAAGAAGCTCATTATCTCGATTACAAACACCTTGGATAAACTTAGCGCTTTCTTCAGTGCCCACATTTGGCGCACTGTCAATTTCAGAGCTACGCAGGTATACAACTTCAGAAACGCTATCAGCTAAAATGCCTATAACTTGTTCTTCAGCTTCAATAATTAATATACGTGAGTTATCAGTTGCATCAGCTGCTGACAAACCGAATCGAGCACGTGTATCAATAACGGTTACTACATTACCACGTAAGTTAATAATGCCTATTACATAAGAAGGCGCACCAGGGACTGGTGCAATCTCGGTGTAACGCAGTATTTCTTGAACTTGCATTACATTAACACCGTAGGTTTCCTCTTCTAGTTTAAAAGTAACCCACTGTAATATTTCATCATTATTATCTGCATTTTTATTTTCTGACAGTAATTTCTCTTGGTTCATGCTGTTACCCCATAATGGTCATTACTACTGACGGCTATCTAAGCCCTCTTCTAATAACGTATTTAAATTGTCTACATCTATTAAAGCACACATTTTTTCTTTAATAACCCCGGCAAGCCATGGGCGCTTACTTTGATCTGTACGCCATTTTACATCTTCTTTTGTCAATGTAATGTTATTTATAAGCTTCTCAGCTAATAATCCCCATTGGCTATCTCCTAAAGTTATTAAATACTGATAATCAAGTGATGCCTCAAGTTTTTCATCGTACTTCTCTGGCATAACCCAGCGTGCTGTATCTACAACATTGAGCTTTTCATCACGATTAAGCATAACGCCTTTAAACCACTTTGGTTTACCAAACAGGTGATTCACTTCACCTAATTGATGTATACCGCCAAGAGCTTTAAGCGGGACTGCTAGCGTAAGTCCTGCAACTTCAAAGAACAATGCCTGAAATTCGCCGTCAAAGTAATCTGACTCACTGTTATTTGAAAGATTTAATTGTTTCTGTTTTGCTATTTTAAGGTCTGTACTCGTTGTCTCTTTTGGCGTTTCAATGACGTTAACTTTCGGTGTTGTAGCTTCTGCTTCTTTAACTTCATGCGTATCATCTAACGAAGATGATTCATGCTCAGCCACTACTTTAATTTTAGTAACTGGCTTCTGACTTTCATGAGTGGCTTCTTCGCTTGGCAAGTCACCCGGTATATTTTCTAAAAGTTTTGCTACGGGCTCTAAGTCACTGGCAAGCTCTTCTTCGCAAAGTAAGGCACCTAAGTACTGAGTCATTACTTTTTCATTAGCAAATAATTGCTTACTCATTCATTAACCTTGTTCAATTAAATAATCTAATAATGCTTTATAAGCAAATACACCACGAGAGCGAGGACAAAATTCTATGGGTACTTTTTGTGCTAAGCTTGCATCTCTTAGTTTTGTGTCTACGGGAATAACACCTGGCCAAACTCTATTACCGTAAGTTTTTTGTAACGTTTTGTAGGCTTCGAGTGATGCCTTCGTTCTTTTATCGTACATTGTAGGTATTATAGTATATTCGTAACTTTTCGCTTGTGAGCTCTGCATTAATTCCATTGTACGCATCATTCTATCTAAGCCTTTAAGCGCTAAAAACTCAGTTTGAACAGGTACTAAAATGCGCTCACTCGCAGCCAATGCATTAACCATTAAAACCCCTAAAACAGGGGGGCAATCTAAAATAGCATAATCGTAATGTTCGCTTATTTTGGCAAGCGTCTTTTTTAAAATTAACCCCATGCCTGTTTTATTGCCCATGCTTCTATCTAATGTAGCAATAGCCATAGTAGCAGGTAATATATCTAAATTTTCGAGAGTGGATGGGCACAATGCTTGAAGTATTTCCTCACTTTGCATACTAGTTCCACGAGCGAAAATATCGTAAACGCTGACTTCTAAATCTTCAGAATCAATACCAAAGTAATACGTTAAAGACGCATGAGGATCGGTATCTATTAGTAATACACGTTTACCCTGCAGTGCTAAAGTACCAGCAAGACTGACCGCAGTCGTTGTTTTACCAACGCCACCTTTTTGGTTGGCTACAGTCCAAATCTTCACATCATATCCTAGTTACTGTTCATTGCGAGTTGTAATACGAATTCCACCATGTGGTAAACGAATAATTTTTATTGTGTCATCGTCTGACGGTAATTCTACTTCTGGCTCAGGCGCTACTGCCTCAACTATTGGCTCTTCTGCTGAATTATTTTTCTCTTCTGGCAACCCATATTTAGATAACGCTATTACTACTTTTCTATTTTCAGCTCGGCCCTCATCTGTGTCGTTAGGTGCAAAGGGTGAATACTGTCCATACCCTTCAATAGCCATTCGGGCCGAATTTATGCCAAGTGCTTCAAGCTCAACAAGTATTGAAGTTGCGCGAGCGACAGAAAGCTCCCAGTTAGAGCGAAATATTTCATTTTTAATTGTTTCATCATCTGTATATCCACGCACACGTATATAGTTATCCACTGGCGCGATAATATCTTTTACAATTTTAACAACTTGTTTTGCTCTAGAATGAGCAACTGCGCTACCACTTGAAAATAACATACCTGAACTCAGTTCTATTATGAGCCAATCTTGATGCAATTCTAGATTGGCTTCACCATCACGTATTTCATCAATAAGCGCTGACTGAAGTTTCGTTAATAAGCTATCAAGTGGTTTTCCTAAATATTTTTGCTGTATATTACTCGTCTCACTTTGGCCGTCTAACAACTCTGGGCCTTGCTCTTCCTTGTTGATACTTTCGCCATACAGCAATTCATCTTCAGGAGTAACCCTATCAGTAAGTATTCCAGTACCATCTACCCCCGTACCTTGCTGAGAATAAACACGAGCCGACTTGTCGAATACTTGCTCTAGGGAATCGGATAAAATTTGGAAGTTTTCTTCTTTGTTAATCGCAATGGCATACATTACAACAAAGAAGGCAAACATAATGGTCATATAATCCGCATAAGATACTAACCAGCGCTCTGTATGCTGGTTTTTATGGGCCGAGCGACCAAATCGTCGACGCATCATTTTTATGCGTCCACTAGGCTTGGCCGTTCAACACGATAAGCTTCTAACTTTAGCTCAATGTTCATTGGGCTTTGGCCATCGCTGATTGCAATTATCCCTTCTGCAAGCATTTCGTGGTAAAGCATCTTTTCTTCTACACGTTGCTTGAGCTTATGTGCCATTGGCAAAAATAATAAATTAGCTAACCCCACCCCATAAATCGTTGCAATAAAGGCTGTTGCAACCCCAGCGCCAAGCAATTGCGGATCGGTAATAAAAGACATAGCCTGAATGAGCCCAAGAACAGCTCCTAAAATACCGATGGTAGGGCTATAACCGCCCATTGCTTCGTATACACGGGCAGCTTCAAGCAAACGCTCACGCTCCAGCATTAAATCTATTTCAAGCGTATCACGTAGCCTCTGCTCTGAACCGCCATCAACAAGTAAACTCAGCCCTTTTGCTGCATATACATCTGAGTGAGTTAGGGCTTCATCCTCTAATGCCAAATATCCTTCTTGTCTCGCTTTATGAGACCAACGTTTAACTTGCTCAATTGCATCATCAATATTGTAATTGGGAGTCACAAATACCCAGTGACTCATTCTAAGCATTTTTTTAAAGGTACTAGCAGACGTTTGCAGCATTACAGCGCCTACTGTCCCACCTAGTACTATAATGAGCGCAGGGCCATTAAAAAGGGCGGCAATAACACCACCTTCTAAATGATAGCCAATTGCTATAGCACTTAGTGCAACAATTAAACCAAGTACAGAAAGCTTATCCACAACCGGTTTCGCTTTTTATCCGCGTTGCAATATCGTCAAGCGCTAAACTCTCACTTGAAAGTCCCGCATTAGCAACAGCTTGTGGCATACCATAAACAACACAGCTTTTTTCATCTTGTGCCCAAATAGTGGCGCCAGTTTGTTTTAACATTCTTGCGCCATCTCTACCATCAGCCCCCATGCCGGTTAAAATAATAGCTAAAACATCTCCCTGATAAGCTTTTGCAATACTTGCAAATGTAACGTCAACACTGGGTTTATAAGTGATTCGTTCGCTATTGTCTTCAAAAACGCGCAATGTTTTAGAACCACCTCGACCTTCAACCATCATTTGTTGCCCGCCAGGAGCCAAATAGGCAGTTCCAGGATCAAGACGATCACCTTGCTGTGCTTCTTTTACTTTTATTTTGCACAATCCATTTAAACGAGCTGCAAATGCCGGTGTAAAAGCAGCAGGCATATGCTGGATAAGTAAAATGGGATGCGGAAAATTAGCGGGTAATTGCGTAAGCACATTTTGTAAAGCAACAGGACCACCAGTAGATGTACCGATAGCCACAAGCTTGTATTGCTTGCCACTTGCACGAGTTGGTACGTTGTTTTGTGTTTTTGTTAATGTCGATGCGGTTGTTGAACGCTGAAAACTTCTATCTGGTTGCCTGATTGAAGACGCAGTATTACTGATTTTATCAGGCACAGAGCGTGCCGCTGGTTTCTGGTGTGTTATTGGCTTAAAGGCTCTAGGAATACGCTTATTACCAATTTCTTTGACTTTAGCTTGAAGGAGCTTTATCGCATCTTCATTATTACGTGCAATATCTTCAAACTTTTTAGGTAAAAAATCCATCGCTCCAGCATCAAGCGCATCAAGTGTTGCTGTTGCGCCAGCACGGGTTAAAGAGGAAAACATTAATATTGGCGTGGGGTTATTTGCCATTATCTCTTTAACAGCACTGATACCATCAAGCACAGGCATTTCTACATCCATCGTGATCATATCAGGACGAAGCTGAGCCGTTTTTTCTACAGCCTCTCTGCCATTAATGGCAAAACCTATAACTTGTATATCGCTGTCTTGTTCAAGGATTTCGCTTACTCTACGACGAAAAAAGCTTGAATCATCAACAACTAAAACTTTTACGGCCATTTAGCTCTCTTATTAAATTTATACGTAGGCACACATCTTATGTGTACCTACTTTATGATTTAGCCAGCGTAGTGTTTTAACATATTTGGAACATCTAAAATTAGTGCAATTCCACCATCTGATGTAATAGTTGCGCCTGCCATACCTGGGGTACCCTGCAAAAGAGCATCAAGAGGTTTAATTACAACTTCTTCTTGACCTATTAAAGAATCAACTACAAAACCAACCTGCTGAGTACCTATTTGAACAATAACAACATGACCTTGCGCTTTGCGCTGAGTGCGATCTGCTCCTTTAACTAACCAATGCTCAAGATAAAATAGCGGTATCGCTTTCTTACGTACAATAATAGTTAGTTGACCATCAACTACATTTGTTTTGGTTAGATCTAAATGGAATATTTCACTTACACCAGCTAATGGTAATGCAAATGTTTGTTCGCCAACTACAACCATCAAGGTTGGTAATATCGCAAGTGTTAACGGTACTTTTATTTCTAAAATTGTACCAACACCTAGCTCTGACTGAATACTCACTGAGCCATTAAGTTGAGTGATTTTAGTTTTTACAACATCCATTCCCACACCACGCCCTGAGATGTCAGAGATCTCTTCTTTGGTAGAAAATCCTGGTGCAAAGATTAAATTGTACGCCTCGGTATCCGATAAACGGCTCGCCTGGTCGTGATCTAAAACGCCTTTACTGATTGCTATTTTTTTGAGCTTTTCAGCATCCATACCCGCACCATCATCTTTGATGGTAAGCAAAATATGGTCTCCCTCTTGAGACGCTGAAAGTGTAACATTACCCGTCCGAGGTTTGCCTGCTGCTTCACGAGCTGCTGGCATCTCTATTCCGTGGTCAACTGAGTTTCTAACTAAGTGAACAAGCGGGTCTGCAAGTGCCTCAACCAAGTTTTTATCTAAATCAGTTTCTTCACCAACAAGCTGTAAACTAATATCTTTATTTAAGCTTCGTGCTAAGTCACGAACAACGCGAGGGAAGCGGCCAAATACCTTTTTAATTGGCTGCATTCGCGTTTGCATTACTGCGCCTTGGATATCAGCCGTCACAACATCTAAGTTAGAAATGGCTTTGCCCATTGCTTCACTTTCTGAGTTAGTGGCTAAACTTACCAATCTGTTACGAACAAGTACAAGCTCACCCACCATATTCATTATTTGGTCTAGGCGTTTTGTGTCAACTCGGACTGTTGTTTCTGCTTGCGGAGGAGCTGGCTTTTTCACAGCTGCAGGCGCTGGAGCTGCTTTTTCTGCAGGCTTTTGCACTGGTTTTGGCGCAGCGGCTTTTACAGGTTCAGGCTTTTTGACAGGCTCACTTACCTTAGCCACAGGTTTAGCAGCGGGCTTCGGCTCTGAAGCTGCAGGGCTCTCTATTGATTTAGGGGCACCTGATCCATGAAGTTCGTCAAGCAATGCTTCAAACTCATCATCGCTAATTTCATCATCGCTAGAATCACTTGCAGGTGAACGTGTTGAAGGCGTTGCAGAGCTTTCTGCAGAATTATTACTTGCTGTTTGCTCTTTTACAGGCTCACTGGCCGCAACAGCACCAAAGCTTCCAACGCCATGAAGTTCATCAAGTAAGTTGTCAAACTCATCATCTGTAATGTCTCCACTGACATCACTACTACTGGACGCGCTTTCAGCTACAGGGCTTTGACCTTTTCCATGTAATTCGTCTAGTAAGTTTTCAAATTCATCTTCTGTTATTTCGTCAATCTGAGTTTCATCATCGCTTTGTTCAACTGTTCCACCGCTAAATAGCTCGTCAAATGCAAACGGATCTTCTTCATCAGTTCCTGAGGCTTCCTCGGCAACTGGGGCATCAATAACCTCGGCTTGAGGTTCTTCAGTTGAATCAACTGGTGAGTCACCAGCAAGCTCTTCTTCTGTTGGAGGTAAACCTAGTTTATGAAGGGTTTCAAGAAGTTCGGGATCAGCGGGTTCTGGTTTGTCACGATTTTGAATGGTAGCAAACATCTCGTTAATCGTATCGAGAGCTTGTAAAATTACGTCCATCAACTCCGAATTAACCGTTCGTACGCCTTGCCTAAGCAGGTCGAACACATTCTCTGCGCCATGACATGCGTCAACGAGCTCGGTCATAGCTAAAAACCCAGCACCACCTTTTACAGTGTGAAACCCTCTAAATATGGCATTGAGTAATTCGGTGTCCTCTGGATTGTTTTCCAGCTCAACTAACTGTTCAGATAAAAGCTCTAGGATTTCTCCTGCCTCTACAAGAAAGTCTTGTAAAATATCTTCATCGACTTCAAACATGCAGTTACTCTCCTCTTAGAAGCCCAAACTTGATAAAAGATCATCGACTTCATCTTGATCAGATACAACATCATTACGTGATTCTTTATCAATAATAGGGCCTTCTGGACCTGCTAAAGTTTGTTCGTCTAATGGTTCATTTGTTTTTTGTTGTTCTATTTTTTCGGCTTTACTTTCGCTTTGATCAGCGAAGGCTGTCAAAAGATGAATTAAGCTTTCTTCAACTTCTCTAACAAGCTCAATAACTCGGCGAATAACTTGTCCGGTTAAATCTTGATAGTCTTGTGCCATAAGTACATTAGTCATCAAACTTTGCAGCTCATCGGTTTTATGATGAGAATTGTTCATAAACTTATCAATGCTGTGGCATAACGATTTAAACTCCCCTAACTCAATCTCTCGATTCATTAGGCGATCCCATGTCGGTTTGATATGAGATATTTCGTCTGCCAACTGTTGAGCAATTGGTAGGCTAGCCTCAACAGCATCCATTGTTTTATTCGCGGCATTTTCTGTCATTTCTATAACATAATTGAGCCGTTTTTTTGCATCTGGAATAGCATCGGTAGTTAAGTCAGATAAGCGAGTGTCTAGCTCAAAGCTTTTTAAAGCTTCATGCAATTGACGGGTTAACTTTCCAACCTCAGCAAATATTTCAGATTGCTCCTTAGAAGCGGTATCTAAAATTAACTGATTGGCTTTGTCTTGCTCACCGTTTTCTAGAAAAACAACGAGCTGACGAGCTTGTTCTAAAGTTATTTGAGGCGCAGCAAGTGCTGACATAAGCCTCTCCCCCTATCATTAGCCTAAACGTTCAAATACTTTTTCTAATTTAGTTTTGAGTGTTCCAGCAGTAAATGGCTTAACGATATAACCATTAACACCTGCCTGTGCTGCCGCTATAATTTGTTCTTTTTTAGCTTCAGCCGTTACCATCAATACTGGAATGTGTTTAAGCTTATCATCCGCACGTATTGCTCTTAGTAGGTCTATACCCTGCATTCCTGGCATATTCCAATCGGTAACAACAAAATCAAATACTTGATTTTGTAGCATTGGCAAAGCGGTTGACCCATCGTCTGCTTCTTGAACATTAGTGAAACCTAAGTCACGCAACAGATTTTTAATAATACGTCTCATTGTTGAAAAATCGTCAACAACCAGAATTTTCATGTTTTTATCCAAAACATCCCCCAGTGAGGTCTTAACCTTGTTTACTTACTACTAATTTATCCAGTCATTGATTTTAGCTTTAAGCTTAATCATCGCCTGACCATGTATTTGACTTACACGCGATTCACTTACATCGAGTATATGCCCTATTTCTTTTAAATTCATTTCATCGTTATAGTACAAAGACAGCACCATTGCATCACGTTCTGGTAAAGATTTTATTGCACCTAATAGAGACTCGTTAAACCGCTCATTTTTAACATTATTAAACGGTTTGTCTAGCGCTAAATCTTGGCCCACTGGACTGATGGCATCTTCATCAACACCAAGGTCTTCAATACCGAGTACTTTACTTGCATTTACATCGTTTAAGATATGATGGTACTCATTTAACGAAATTTCAAGTTTTTCAGCAACTTCTATATCTGTTGGCTCACGGTTTAAGCTTTTTTCTAAAAAAGCAATTGTTTCGGCCACCAAACGGCTTTTACGATGTACTGAACGGGGTGCCCAATCGCCACGTCGCATCTCGTCAAGCATTGCCCCACGAATACGAATCCCCGCAAAAGTTTCAAAGCTAGCCCCTTTGGTTGCATCAAAACTTTTAGATGCTTCAATCAGACCTATCATTCCTGATTGTATTAAATCGTCCAGCTGCACGCTGGCTGGTAAACGCGCTATAAGATGACATGCCACTTTTTTGACAAGTGATGCATGTTTTTCAACAATCACATTTAAGTTTTGTGCTGATTGATATCCCATAACTTTATTCACCAATGTTGTCATAATTAGCCGTTTACTAGTTTCTCTATGAAAAACTCCAGATGACCTGATGGTTGATTAGGTATTGGCCATTTAACTGCTTTTGTTGCTAACGCTTGAAAAGCAAGTGCCGCCGGCGAATTAGGAAAAAGCTCTACAATAACTTTTTGGCGACGCGTTGCTTTGCGCATATTTTCGTCGTAGGGAACCGTTGCGACCAGGTCCATTGATACATCTAAAAAACGATCGGTCACTTTGGAAAGTTTAGCAAATAACTCTTGCCCTTCACGCATACTACGGACCATATTTGCAACAATTTTAAATTTGTATACACCATGCTCGCGACTCAACACTTTAATGAGCGCGTAAGCATCTGTAATCGATGTGGGCTCGTCGCATACAACAACCATGACGTCTTGTGCCGCGCGAGAAAAACTCAGCACCATGTCTGAAATACCTGCGGCTGTATCGACAATTAAAATATCAAATTCTGTATTTAATTCACTAAAAGCCCGTATAAGTCCCGCGTGCTCTGAAGGCGATAATTCAACCATACTTTGAGAGCCTGACGTTGCGGGTACAATCTTTATACCTGCGGGGCCTTCAACTAAAATTTCATCAAGTTCACATTCACCAGATAAAACATGTGATAAGTTACGTTCAACACGTAGTCCTAGCATAACGTCACAGTTTGCTAAGCCTAAATCGGCATCAAGAACCAACACTCTGTTACCTTGCTGGCCTAATGCAATTGCAGTATTCAGAGAAACATTTGTTTTTCCTACTCCACCTTTACCGCCAGTGACAGCGATAACTTTTACGCCGTTGTTATTGTTTTGACTCATTTTGCGCAGGCCACTTGCTTGATCTAATACTGTGTTAATCATACATCCCTACTGTGCTTGGCGCCACTGCTTGGTGCCTTGAATGTTGTACTTTTGCTCTTTTTAAATAGAGTTGCTCAGCCTTTTTAACTAGTTTTTCAGCATTTGCAACTCGAATATCTTCTGGTACTCGTTGACCGTTAGTAAGATACCCTATTGGAAGGCGATTTTGAATCGCTATACTAATAATCTCACCTAAACTTAAAGATTCGTCTAATTTGGTGAATATACAACCACTTAACTGCACTTTTTTAAAGTGCCTAACGGTTTCTTGCAACACATGTATTTGCGATGTTGCGCTGAGCACTAAATAACTGCGAATATCAACACGCTGATTACGCATTAGCGTATTAAGTTGCTCTGTTAAGCGCAAGTCGCGTTGGCTCATACCCGCAGTATCAATTAATACTAGTCGTTTATTTCGTAAATGATATAAAACTTCAGCTAATTCATTAGCATCTTTAACTTGCTTTACACCACAACCTATAATTCGGCCATAAGTGGCGAGTTGCTCATAAGCACCAATTCTGTATGTGTCTGTTGTGATTAAAGCGACTTTGTCTGCACCGTATTTTTGTGCGCCAAGCGCAGCTAATTTAGCAACGGTTGTTGTTTTGCCAACACCCGTTGGGCCGACTAAGGCGTATACACCGCCTTGACGTAAAATCTCGTTGTTGGTTGTCTGCATCTGATCTTCAACCATTGTTAAAAGTGCTTTCCAACCTTGCTGGCGAGATACATCGTCAGGTACAAAGCACGCCATTTGCTCAGCAACATCTTTATCTATTCCCATACCGACTAAACGATCAATCATGCATGCACGAGTAGGATCGCGTCTTGCCATGTCTTGTTGCATAAGCCCTGACACTTGATGTTCTAACAATTGACGAATGGCATTCATTTCGTCACGCATTGACGAAATTTGCTCACTTTCAGTATGCTTAGTTTCTTCGCGAGGTGTCACTGGACTGTCAAGATCATCAAAACCACTTTCTAAATCATCAAATCCAAGGCTGTCTGCTTGTGTTTGCGGACGCGCTGAAGCTTGACGTTCATTAATGAATATAGGACGAGGACGCTGCTCTTGAACTGGCTCTTGGTAGTTGTCTGTAGTATCAATACCTGATTGAGAAAACATAGAAGCCAATTCTGCAGAACGAGGGCGTGGGGCTTGACGCTCTAATAATGCCTGAAGACTATCGGCTACTTTCGCTTGTGGCTCTGGTTTAGCGCGAAGAGGCTCTGGTTTTACAAAATTATGCACTGGCTGTGTTTTTGTTGAGCTTTGTGCTGGAGCGCTAAGTGCTTGCTCTTTTTTAGGGGCTGCTTTGTCATAATCTACTGCTGCTACAATTTCTACACCGTTAGCTAGTTTTTTATTTGACATAATAACCGCATCAACACCTAATTCGTCTTTAACTTCTTTAAGTACTGTGCGCATATCTTTAGCAAAAAAACGTTTTATTTTCATGATTCAACCCCTTTAAAATCTTATTGTTGGCCAACAGAGCTGACTATCTTGATCTGTCTTTCATCTGGTACCTCTTGATAAGACATCACCCTTAAACCCGGGATGGTGTACTTAACAAAACGAGATAACACAGTGCGTAACATTCCCGACGTTAGCAATATTGAAGGTTCACCGGACATTTCTTGATTTTGATGCGCTTCATTTAGTGACACTTGAAGTCGCTCTGCAAGTCCTGGCTCTATACCGGCACCTTCGTCGCCTGCATTTTGTAGTGACTGATGCAACATCTGTTCCAACTCAGGCGCCAAGGTTATGACAGGGATTTCTGAAGACATGCCTACAGCGTCTTGAACGATTAATCGACGTAATGAAATACGTACTGCAGCCGTTAGCACATCAGGGTCTTGGCTACGTGGCCCATACTCAACAAGGGTTTGTACAATTGAGCGCATATCACGAATTGCAACGCCCTCATTAAGTAGATTTTGTAGTACTTTTACTATCACAGTTAACGGTAATACGTCAGGGACTAAACCTTCAACTAAGCGAGGGTGGCTTTTACCTAACATATCTAATAAGTTCTGTACTTCCTCGTGACCTAACAGCAGTGCTGCGCTGTTAGTAAGCAACTGGCTAATGTGTGTAGCCACAACTGTAGCTGAATCTACCACGGTATAGCCAAGCGATTGTGCTTCGTCTTTTTGATCTGGTTTTATCCATACCGCATCAAGCCCAAAAGCAGGGTCTTTAGTTTCAACCCCTTTAATTGGCCCAAATACTTGACCTGGATTTATTGCTAACTCATCACCATGCTTGAGTTCACCTTCACCGGTAGATACCCCCATAAGCGTAATTCTGTATGCATTAGGGTCAAGCTCTAAGTTATCGCGAATATGTACGGGTGGAACTAAAAAACCCAGCTCTTGAGAGAGCTTTTTACGAACACCCTTAATACGATTTAGCAGCTCTCCGCCTTGAGACTGGTCAACCAAAGGAATTAATCTGTAGCCCACTTCTAAGCCAATTACATCTACTTGCTGAACGTCATCCCAGCCAAGTTCTTTCTGCTCTTGCTTGTTGGCAACGCCCGTACCAGCAGTTCCATTTGCAGCAGCCTCGGCTTCTGCTGCAGCCACTTTTAATTTACTTTGTTGAGTGTAGTAAGCTAAATAACCTAATAATGCACCTAGGCTTAAAAATGCTAAATGAGGCATGCCAGGCACTAAGCCCATGGTAATTAAGATGCCAGAGGCTATAAATAAAGATTTTTCGTTGCCAAGTTGTTTCTTAAACTGGTCGCCCATATTGAGAGACTCGTTTTGGCGTGTTACTACAATTGCGGTACCAATTGATAGTAGTAATGAGGGGAGCTGAGCCACCAAGCCATCACCAATCGTAAGGAGTGTGTAAACTTCCATAGCTTGGCCAAAGCTTAAGTCATGCTGGATCATGCCAACAAATAGGCCACCAACAATGTTAATAATTAAAATGACGATACCAGCAATAGCATCACCTTTTACAAACTTACTTGCACCATCCATTGAACCATAAAAATCGGCCTCGCGGGTTACTTCTTCTCGGCGATCGCGCGCTTGCTCGGCACTAATAAACCCTGCGTTTAAATCAGCGTCAATTGCCATTTGCTTACCAGGCATTGCATCAAGTGTAAAACGTGCAGATACCTCAGAAATACGCCCTGCACCTTTAGTGATTACTACAAAGTTAATAATAATCAGAATTAAAAATACCACTAAACCAACAGCATAATTGCCGCCAATCACAACTGAGCCAAAGGCTTCTATTACCTTCCCCGCAGCATCTCCACCATTATGTCCCTCTAAAAGTACAACTCGTGTACTGGCTACGTTGAGTGCTAAACGCATAATTGTGGCGATAAGCAACACGGCCGGAAACATACCAAACTCAACGGGTTTCATGGTGTAAACCGTGACGAGTAGTACCACCAACGCTAACGCAATATTGAATGAAAAAAGGATATCAAGTAAAAATGGCGGTAACGGTAAAATGACCATTCCCAAAGCTGCAAGCACAAGTAAAGGCGTACCTACGCCTTTTGCATATTCTTTTTTATCTGCATTAAGTTGTTGTAATACCGCTTTAAAACTCATAATTCTACAATTTCAAAAAATTGACACTACGTAGAATTAGCAATAACTATTCCAAGTTAATAAAGGAGTAATATTAATACCTGTAGGCATCAGGAATGGGGAGCTTTTTATTAAGCTTAGTCGGGCGTTTTCCGCGACCTTTATTGAAGCGTTTTAGCTGAAAAACATAAGCTAGCACCTGTGCAACGGCAGTAAACAGTTGATCAGGAATTTGTTCTCCTACTTCTGCGGTATGATAAAGCGCTCGAGTAAGCATTGGCGACTCAACAATGGGTACATCATTGCCGTTTGCCACCTTTCGAATTTGCATAGCCAGTTCATCCACGCCTTTAGCAAGCACTATAGGTGCTCCTGCTCGCTCAGTGTCGTATTTAAGAGCAACAGAATAATGCGTTGGGTTGGTAACAACTACATCGGCATCGGGCACGTCTTGCATCATTCTTTTTTGAGACATTTGTCTCTGAGTTTGCCTAATACGCGCTTTTATTTGAGGGTCACCTTCAGAGTTTTTGTACTCATCTTTTACTTCTTGCAGTGTCATTTTTAACTGCTTATGGTGAGTATGACTTTGATACGGGGCATCGATTGCTGCAATAATTACCAATGTGCACGACAATGCTAAAAACATCCACGAGAGGATTTCGAGCGCATGGATAATATTATTAGGTGCAGACTCAATACTTAAGTGTAATATTTCGTCAAAAAAAGTATTAATTAAAAAAAAGGCAAAACTTGCGACCACTAAAAACTTTAAAATAGCTTTAGTAAGCTCTACTGCAGCTTGTGGGCCAAACATGCGTTTAAAGCCTTTAAATGGAGACATTTTGCTTGCTTTAGGAGCGGCTGCTTGCCAACTAAAATTAAAGCCACCCAGTAAAGTATTACCTATAATGCCCGCAAATAAAATAATGAATACAAACATAGCCATAGGAAAAATAAGCGCGTCGGCAACACTGGACCAAACCGCAAACATTTTAGTGGTGTCGTAGGTTTCATTTCGATTAAGACTGAGCATTCTGCCCATAATATTGTATAACCCCTTACCAATTTCAGGGCCGTACATTAACAATGAAATAGCTGAAAATATAAGAACAAACATGGTGCCTAATTCTTTTGAACGAGCAACCTGCCCTTTCTTTTTAGACTCTTCTATTTTTTTCCCTGTGGGTTCTTCTGTTTTTTCTTGACCTGAATCTTCAGCCATAACACACTCCTAAGGTGAACAACCAACTAAGGTACACATTAGTTCGATCATTTTAAGCCACTGAAATTCAAATTGCAGGATGAAGTTGCCCAGTGTTGCCCAAATAATGACAAGCCCTGCTACAAGAGTGAATGGAAAACCAATAGCAAAAATATTTAACTGAGGCGCCGCACGGGTCATAATACCAAATGAAATATTAATAACTAGCATTGCTGTCAATGGTGCAAGTGAGAGCACTAAAGCCGTTGTAAACATCCAACCGCCCCACGTTACAATATCCCAGTAATGATCTACTGACCACCAATTACCATCAATTGGCAGTACCTCAAAGCTATGTACAACCATCTGTATCATCATTAAATGGCCGTTGAATACAAAAAATAATAGTGTTGCTAAAATAAGAAAAAACTGACCAACAGCCGGAACGCTGGCTCCATTTGAGGGGTCAATGACAGAAGCAAAACCTAAACCGGTTTGCATAGCAAGTATCTGACCTGCCAATACGAAGGTATTGAGTAACAAGGTAGAAGCAAAGCCAATCGCTATTCCAATAAGCATTTGCTGTATGACCACTAAAATCATTTCAAACGAAAACAAGTTAGTAAATGTAGCTGGAGGAAGAACAGGCACAACCAACAGAGTCACGACCACTGATAAACCCAGCTTTATACGTGTTGGCACATTTTTAGCGCCTAACCCCGCCATTATCATAATCATGGAACTAATACGTACCAAAGGTAGTAAAAAGTCGCTCAACCATTGAATGACAACTGAAAACGGGTACTCCACTTGCTAACCTGCAATTTCGGGAATGAGCAACACCAACCGGGTAAAAAAGTCCATAAGTTCTTGTGTAAACCAGTGACCACCAACAATTAATGCACTTATAGTAATTAGCAAACGCGGTAAAAAACTCAACGTTTGTTCATTGATAGACGTAGCCGCTTGAAACACCGCCACCACTAGGCCAATAATTAAACCTGGAACAACAATAGCCGATACTAATTTAATAACTAAAAACAGTGCATCGCTAAGAATATCAACAAAAATTTCTGGTTCCATGCTGTAATCCTATCTTTTAGTTACATTCAAAAAATACATACTATGTGCCTAAACCAAAGCTTTTGGCGAGGGTTCCCATCACTAAGCTCCAGCCATCAACAAGTACAAACAGCATTATTTTAAAGGGTAAGGAAACAATCATAGGGGAGAGCATCATCATACCCATAGCCATGAGTACAGACGCAACAACTAAGTCGACGATTAAAAAAGGTATAAAAAACATGAATCCTATGATGAACGCAGTTTGCAGTTCGCTTGTTACAAATGCGGGTATAAGAACTATAAGCGGAGTTTCTTCAGGTGACTCTAGCTTGTCGTAGCCTGCTATTTTGGCAAATGTTTCTAAGTCTTTTAAACGAACCTGCGAGAGCATAAATGCTTTCATTGGCTCTTTTGCAAGCTCCAATGCTTGTACCGACGTAACTTGCTCATTTAAATAAGGCTCTATGGCTACGTCATTAACCTTTTGATAAATAGGCGCCATGATAAAAATACTTAAAAATAAAGACATGCCCAACAGTACTTGATTAGAGGGCGTTTGCTGCAAACCAATTGCTTGGCGTAAAATTGCGAGTACAACAATAATACGTGTAAAAGACGTCATCATGATTATGGCTGCCGGTATAAAACTCAGCGCCGTCATAATGGCTAAAACTTGCAATGTCACCGAGTAATCTTGTGTGCCATCTGCGTTTGTTGTGATAGTAAGCGCATCAATACCTTCAGCGCTTACGCTTGGAACAAACACAATGGCAAAAATAATTAGCAGCCACTTAGTCATAGGTTCAGTTCTTTTTATTTTGTTTCGATTTGGGGTTTAACAGTTTACTAAATTGCTTAGCAAGTTCTGGGATTTCTTTTTCACTCAGTGGTGATTCTAATTTATGAAGGTAATTAATACTGTGCGGCGTGACGCCTAATAAATGCTGCGCATTATCAATTTCTACCACCATTAAGCGTTCGCGTGAGCCTAAGGGAAGACTTCGAACCACTTTAAATTCATCACTGTTTGCCAAATTAGGATTAAGTTTTTTTACAAAAATAGCCAGAACAACAATGAGCACTAGCACCACAATAAGCGAAAGCACCATAGAAATTAAATCGCCCGTAGGCGTAACTGACTCTGTTTTTGTAAATACAGACGCTGTTAGCGCAAAAAAGGCACTCATCGTAACTTTTTGATCCGCTCTACTTGGCTGATAACATCCGTTAGACGAATACCAAACTTGTCATTTACCACGACCACTTCACCGTGAGCAATTAAGGTACCATTAACCAATACATCTAATGGCTCACCAGCAACACGATCAAGCTCAACTACAGAGCCTTGGTTAAGTTGTAGCAAATTACGAATATTAATTTTTGAACGTCCAACTTCCATCGATATGGTCACTGGGATGTCTAAAATTGTATCGAGCTTGCGCTTTTCTTCGCCTGTTATTTCGCTTTTTTCATCACTTAATTCATCAAGTTCGGCAACTTGCGCTTCGCCAGCATCATCACCACCTTCAGCCTCAGCAAGTGCGGCTGCCCATTCGTCCATTGTGTCTTGATCATCGCTCATACGTTTAACCTTTTAATCAATTACCAGTCTAAGTCTACACCGTCTGAAAGGTGTAAATCTTCTTCTAATTCTGCTAACTCTGCATCTGAGTCAATTTTCTTGCCGCCTTTGGTAAATACATGCAGCTCAGATTTAACTGAATCAGGACGTTTAATTTTTTCGCTAATTTGCAACGCAACATTATCACGAGAGCGGCCCATTTTAGCTCTAAACGTGGGTAGTTCTTCTACAAATACAGTTATATGCTCTGGCATTTCAACAGGAATAATATCACCTGCTTTAAGCTCCATTATTTGTTGAAGTGTTAAGTCAACTTCTAAAAGCTGAGTTGACATGTCAACCTCAACATCCATTATTTCATCTCGTAATGCCTTACTCCAACGTAAGTCGGTATCTTCAGTATCTGACTGAACACCCGCATCCAATAGTTCCCTTATTGGTTCGAGCATTGAATATGGCAAAGCAATATGAAAATCACCGCCGCCACCATCGAGTTCAATATGAAAAGAGCTAATAACCACAACTTCAGTCGGGCTCACAATATTAGCCATTGCGGGGTTTACCTCTGAATCGAGGTACTCAAACGACACGTCCATTACCGGTGCCCATGCCTCTTTATAATCTTCAAAGATTATTTTTAGCAACATTTGCACAATTCGGCGCTCTGTTGGGGTAAATTCACGGCCTTCAATTTTTGCGTGGTAACGGCCATCCCCGCCAAAAAAATTATCCACCAAAATGAATACTAACCGTGCTTCCATGGTGATCAGGCCGGTACCCTTTAAAGGTCTGAAACGCACCATATTTAAGCTTGTTGGTACAAATAAAGTGTGAACATACTCACCAAACTTTATCATTTGAACGCCATTAATAGACACCTCCGCTGTCCGGCGCATCATATTAAATAGGCTAATTCGCATATGGCGAGCAAAACGCTCATTAACAATTTCCAGCGTCGGCATGCGACCACGTACGATTCGATCTTGCGAAGAAAAATCGTACTGAAGCGTACTTCCCCCGCCATCTTCACCATCGTTTATATCTTCCTCTTCAACGTCATCAACACCATGTAATAGCGCATCAATTTCGTCTTGGGATAATAAGTCGCTCACGCTAACCCCTTATTGCATTACAAAGCCGGTAAATAATACCCGCTCAATTACTTTGCTGCCTTCAACGTCATTTAAGGCAGTTTGCACTGTCTCTAGCGCAGTAAAACGCAGAGTTTCTTTACCTGCACTGGTACTAAGCTCGTCAGCAGTAGTGGTCGAAAATACACTGAGTAACTTACCTTCAATCAGCGGAATATGCTTTTTAGCTGTTTCTTCATTTACCTCACCACGTACCAAAAGTTGTACTTTAATTTGTACAATTCTATCTCGGCTCGAGCCCGGAACGTTAAAAACAAAAGGTCTTGGCATCGCAACATAAAGCGCACTGCCTATTTCTGCAGATGACCCAGAAGCTTCTGGCGCTTCTTCTGAAAGGGTCGTTTCTTCATCTAATGTTTCAACAGGCTCATCCGAGCCCGACATTAAAAAGAACCCCGCAGCACCACCTACAACGAGCAGTACTGCTGCAATAATAATTATCAGCTTTTTTTTACTTTTTGGCGCTTCTTCTATTTCTAAACTTGTTTCTTCAGCCATCATGATTCCTTATATCGCAAAGGTATTTGCTTGTTTTAGTTATTATAATAGCAGTAGTTAGGCATAGTAATCTATTGATGATGATGTTTGTTGCTCAGAAGTTTGTTCTGGGCTATTTGATGGCTCATCACTTTCACTATTTGCAGCTCCATTTTTGGCTAATTGCTCACCCGCCCCCGATTCATTTTGCTCAGCATTTTCACCACCTGATTGGCCATATGAAATAGTGCTTTCACCAAGTTCCAATCCCTGTTGCGCTAACATTTCGCGTAAGCGAGGCATAGATTGTTCGAGTGCTTCTTTGGCCTGCTGGTTTTGTACCACAAAGTTAATTTGTGCTTGTTCTGCATCGCTACGAACTCGTATTTGCATGCTGCCCATCTCAGGTGGATCAAGACGAATTTCAGCCTCTTTGTTATTAATGCTTAGCATTGAACTAACGCGCTCTTGTAGTAACTTGGCCGCGTCACTTTTAACTATATTAATCGCCTGCATCACACCAGGATCAATACTTACCTGCTTTGTCTGTGCTGTACTTTGTAACTGCTGATTTTGAATAGCTTGTTGATCCAACAAGCCCATTTCATAATCAACCGAATCATAATAGCTTTGGGCACTGGTTTGGGTTGTATTTAAAGCATTAGTTATATGGTGAAACACCTGCATAACTTTAGCGGGTGACTGCTCAGCCGTGGTATTTTTTAGCCCCTCTTTTTGCAATTGCTCAAGCGCTTTTGTAAGCTCTTCATCACTAGTAGGCTGTGCTGCTAATTTAGTTGGATCAGCGCTATTTTCAGAGCCTGATTTCACACTCACTTTTTGTGGTCTGTTTACCGTATTTGGTGTTTGCGAAGCTACAAAAGTAACTGGTTTTGTTATCTCTTCACCTTTTACCGGTAAGGTAACCACTTTGTCTATTTGAGATTCATTTGTTTGCGGCAATTTTTGTGAGTCATTTACAGCTTTTTGCGATATCGTAAATTTAGTGTCTGATGATTGATTCGCATCTTTCGCAACCAACACTTTTAGCTCACCAATCGCTTGCTTAATAGTCGCTAACTGTTCACCTTTTGGTTGCTCGGCTTTAATAAAGGCATTTAATTGAGTCAGTAATGCCTGCTTTTCGGTCCCTGAAAGCGTATTAAACTGCTCACTGGCTGACGACTTAACGTCAGTGCTTTGTGTCTGTTTATTATCCGTTATAAATTGGGTAAGCATTTGCTTTAAAACCGTCAATTTTTCAGCTTTGCTTGATGCGTCAAGCATTACTGGTTTAATTTCAGTCTGTAATTTTGTTAGCTGCTCAGGCGTTAGGCTTGCTAATACTTTATCTGTTTTAAATGCATTTACATCTTTAGCAATGAGTGCATTTATCGCGTCTGCTTTTTCAGTTTCAGTTATGTTTGAGTTGGGTAACATTAATGCATTTTCATCTTTAGCAATGAGTGTATTTATCGCGTCTGCTTTCTCAGTTTCAGTTATGTTTGAGTTGGGTAACGTTGCTGTGAGCGTATTTTCTGTTAGTTCCGCAACTGTATTTTTAGCTGTGGTATTTTGAGCTAAAGTGTTGACGTTAACTTTACCGCTATTCTCTAATGTGCTTTGAGTAGTATCTATTTTATCAACATCCGTTTTTAAAATAGTCTGATCAGAATTGACACTCACGTCAGAGAGTACTGAACTTTGTGAAGCTGTTATTTTATCCGTAAAAATGCCTTTTTTAGTATCTGCTTCATTATCTTTTGTATCAAAGCCCTGAGTTATACTTTGCACTTCTGCAGGGTGTTTAACTTTATCCGATTTTATATTTAGTTCTGCTTCAACAGCCTGAGCAAGAGACGTTTTATTTTGTCTTTGTGAATTTGACGAGTCATTAATATCTACATCATTTACTATACTTGCCACACCGCTTGCGTTGTTATCAGTAAGTGTTGCATGTGGTCTTATTATTTTACCTACTTCATCTTTAACAGGTAAATCTTTTGCTGGCACAGCAACATAGCCTTTAACCGGCAGTTTCTCTTTTAAATCAGCAATAACAAGCGGTGTTTTATTTGTTGATGTATCTGCAAGGTTTATATCTTTTGCTTTTTCACTTGGCTTTGTAACCTCAGTGTTCATTAGTTGAGATGAATTGATCTGCTCCAGAATATCGCTTCCAGACAAATTTATTTGGGCTATGTCTTCATCATCAGAATCACTTTTTAATTTTTTATTAGTAACTGATGAGGAATCTGCTGAGGCGGCAGATAAAGTATCTGCTTCAGGCTTATTAATCTCTTTTTTTGTTGGCTCAAATGTAGTGTGGGCGTCTTGCAACTGAGTAAAAAACTCAGTTCCTGATTCATCAGAAGAATCGGCTAAGCTACTGTCTTTAAATGCTAAAAAAGACTCTTTATCAGCCGAAATTGAAACAGAAATATCATTCATCGCCATAAGTCACCTAATACGGTTACGGCAACATGTCACCGCACATTGCCCAAAATTAAATACCACCCATTAACAAAGCAATAAACGTGCCTAACTTAAGAAAGTTTGCGACGCTGAAAAAATTGATTGGATGTGAACTCATCCAGCATTTTTTGCTCGTTTTTAGCTACCACAGCTGCTGCTTTTATTTTTTGATTTTCAATCAATTTAGCCACTGCTTTAGCCTTTATTTGCTGTTTTAGCCACAACGTTTTTCGCTGTGAAACAACTTGCTTTGCCGTATTTACAGTACTTGCTTGTTGCCGAATAGCCTCTTCAATTTTTGCTATAAACGCATGATACTGCCCAAAACCAGCGCTTGATAAACCTGATTGACCTTTTAAATGTAACTGTTGAGAGTATTCAAGCCTAAAGTCATTTAAACCCTGAAGTTTTTGCTGGTTTGCTTGCAGGTTTTGATTAGCTTGCAAATAACTCATACGTAAACTTTCTTCTTTGTCGCTTTCAAGTTTTAGCAGCAAGTCAAATTTGTTTTTAGCCATTACCCTTGACCTAATAATTGGGCTAGCCCTTGCAGCCCATCGTCATAACTTATCACATCACGCATACCTTGCTGTAAAAACCCGTTTACTCTTGGCATCATATTTATTGCTTGGTCGAGCATGGGATCAGTGCCCTTTTGATAGGCGCCTAATGTGATCATGTCTTTATTTTGTTGGTACATTGAATACACTTGTTTAAGTACTCGCGCTTGTTGCATATGAGGCTCTGAAACCACTTGGGGCATAACACGTGAAATAGATTTTTCGATATCTATTGCTGGATAATGGCCGCTGTCGGCTAACTCACGAGAAAGTACAATATGGCCGTCTAGTATGGCGCGTGCAGCGTCTGCAATTGGGTCTTGCATATCATCGCCTTCACTTAACACGGTGAAAAAGGCTGTTATAGCACCTTGCCCTTCCCCCCCATTACCAGCTCGTTCAACTAAGGCTGGTAGTTTTGCAAAAACCGATGGTGGGTATCCTTTTGTTGCCGGTGGTTCTCCAACTGCTAAAGCAATTTCACGCTGAGCCATTGCGTAGCGAGTTACTGAATCGAGTAGCAGTAACACATTTAAACCTTGGTCTCTAAAATATTCGGCAATGGTCACTGCACTTTCACAACCTTTTAAACGCATTAATGGCGATGAATCGGCGGGTGCTGCAACAACAACAGAACGTTTACGCCCTTCTTCTCCAAGAATTTCTTCAATAAACTCTTTGACCTCACGACCACGTTCACCAACCAAACCAACTACAATGACATCGGCTTCGCTGCCCCTAGTCATCATTCCTAGCAGTACAGACTTACCTACACCAGAGCCTGCAAATAAGCCCATACGCTGACCTTGCCCTACGGTGATCACTGAATTAATAGCACGCACCCCAACGTCCATTGGCTGGCTGATCGGACGTCTGGCTAAAGGGTTAATCGTATTTTGAGCAAACTTTAAATAATGTTCAGCGTTTATTTTACCAAGTCCGTCGAGTGGACGCCCTAAGCCATCAACTACACGCCCTAGTAGGCTCATTCCTACAGGTAACCCCAAATTATTTACTTGGGGTATTACTCGGGCACCTGGCAGTACGCCAGAAATATGATCATTAGGCATTAAATATAAGGTTTGGTCGTTAAAACCAACAATTTCTGCGTCAACAAAACCGTTCATGGTTTCGATTTTACATTGACTACCAACAGGTGCCCTCAGACCTTTTGCCTCTAAGGTAAGGCCAACAACACGCGTTAATATACCCGCTACTGCAGGTGTGTAGGGCT
Organism: Pseudoalteromonas sp. APM04; assembly: GCF_022809815.1. Classification (NCBI taxonomy): domain Bacteria; kingdom Pseudomonadati; phylum Pseudomonadota; class Gammaproteobacteria; order Alteromonadales; family Pseudoalteromonadaceae; genus Pseudoalteromonas; species Pseudoalteromonas sp. APM04. The sequence goes on along the minus strand of NZ_CP094441.1, from coordinate 935,144 downwards.
TAATGTTTTGTTGATATTGCGACAAGCGTTCGCTCAAAGAAGCAATTTGCACAGACATAGTACGCCTAAAAAATATTTAGATATTACTATTATGCAAAAAACTATCCAACGTTTCTTTGACGCGTGTTTTTAAAGTCATATCGAGAGAAGATTGCGCGGTTTTCACCTCACATCCACCTCTTTCAAGCGTGGGTTCGGGAACTAATTGCCAGTTATTGTCTGCTATAGTTTGCTCGCCATAGCTATCTTTTATAATGTCTAAATCGGTTGGGTTTAGATGCACTTTTACTTTTTCTTGTTGCGCATTTAACGAATCAATACTGTGTTTTAATGTATGTAAAATAACATCTGGCGATGTTTGTACTTCTTGGTATATAACTGCTTCAGCCAACATGCTAGCTAATTGAATAAGTTGCAACTCGGCTTGTTCATCCACTTTTTTTAGCGGTGAATTAAGTGCTTCTAAAATACCTTTAAGGCTAATTAGTTGCTCTTCAATAATCGGTTTTATATCTTCTTGGCCTTGAGTTTTACCGAGCTCTAGCCCCTCTTTATAACCAGCTTCTTTTCCCTCACTAACGCCTTTTTCAAAGCCGTCAATGTAGCCTTGTTCATGACCTTGTTTAAGGCCTTCTTCATAAGCATCTTGTCTAATGCGTTCAAGCTCAACCATAGTAAGCTTTGGCAGCTCGGGCTCTTCGGGCTCTTCGGTCGGCATTTCTTCGGCAAGCTCTTTTTTATAAAGCTCGCCCAATGGGGTGCCATAGGCTGTTGAGCGGTTACCAAAGCTTTTTTCGTTAGGTGCTACATCGGGAATCGCCCAATGTTTTAATAATTCATCAGCTTCTTCAGCTCGAAGTGGACGCCCTTTGAGTTTGCTCATGGCTTACAAGAACTCCTCACCACCACCACCGCCTAACTGAATTTCACCCGAATCAGATAAACGACGTGCCGTTGATAAAATTTCTTTTTGGGCAGCTTCAACTTCGCTAATACGTACAGGCGCCATTGCTTCTAAATCATCAGCCAGCATATCGGCAGCACGCTTAGACATATTACCCAGTATTTTGTCTTTCAGACCGTCGTCTGCACCTTTGATTGCTTTCATTAATACATCTTGTTGTACTTCTCGTAGAATGGCTTGAATACCCCGGTCATCCACATCCATTAAGTTTTCAAATACAAACATAAGATCCTGAATTTGCTGAGACATCTCTTCGTCATGTTCACGAATAGAATCCATTAGCTGCCCTTCTACGTTTGTATCTAGGTAGTTCATAATGTCTGCCGCGGCTTTTAAACCACCCATTTTCGCAGCTTGTGCCCCTGCTTGTCCGGCAAATTGTTTTTCCATAATTTCGTTAAGTTCTTGCAGTGCGGCTGGTTGCACTTCTTCAAGGTTGGCGATTCGCATGGTTAAATCAAGACGTACTTTCTCTGGGAACTGCGCAATAATTTCTGCAGACTGCTCAGGCTCTAAGTAAGATAATACAATCGTTTGTATTTGGGGGTGTTCATTACGAATAATATTCGCCACCTGCTTAGAGTCCATCCATTTGAGAGAATCAAGACCTTTAGCCCCAGACCCCATAACAATTTGATCAATAAGGCTGGCCGCTTTATCTTCACCCAATGCAGCGGTAAGCGCCTTTTTAATAAAGTCTTCTGACTGAAATCCGATAGTACTGAAGCTTTGAATTTGCTCAATAAATAAGTTGTGAACCGCACTTATTTTAGCCTGTGACAGGTCGTCTAACGCCGCCATTGCCATACCCACTTTTTGCACCTGCTTAGGCTCTAAGTGTTTTAGGATTTGCGCTGCATCTTCTTCTGATAGGCTCAACAGTAATATTGCGGCTTTATCTACGCCATCGAGCTTATCAACATCAAACGCTGGCGGTAATTGTTTTTGTTCTTGATCAGTCATCTTCTGTTAACCACGCTTTCACTACTTGTGATGATAGTTCTGGTTCATTGGCTACAAGAGCACGAATTGCTTTGAGTAAGTCTTCGTCGCCATGTAAATCTGGTAACTGCAGTGTACCATCGCTTGAGAAACCAATTGAAGCAGAATCAAAGTCTTTGTTTAGCATATCCAACGTGCTATCGCCAATATCTACACCTGCACTTAAGGCATCTTCGTCATACTCTTCAAGTGTATCGTCTGGATAAATTAAGCGTTTAAGCATCGGTTTAACTACCGCCATTATCAGTACAATAATAACGAGGGCACCCAGTACCAAGCGGATTATTTTCATAAACCAGTCTTGTTCCCAAAGCGGCACACTAATATCAAAATCAGTTGCTTCGCGAACAAACGGAACCGTCACCACTTCAAGTGCATCACCACGCTGCATGTCAAAACCAACGCCACCTTGTAATAAACGACGAATATTTGACAGTTCTTCCACTGAGCGCGGTGTCATTGTGGTTTCACCGTTTTCACCTACTTTTGGAATGTAGTCAACGGCCACCGACACGCTTATTCTGCGTATCACACCTGTTTGCTGGCGCTTATGTGAGATAGTTGTATCTAACTCATAGTTACGCGTCGCTTCTTTATGCGTTCTTGATGGTGAAGTTGCACTACCTGCGCCACCTTGTCCTGCAACTTCAGGGATATTAGAGTTTACTGGAGGCTGATTCGTCAGTGCACCAGGTATACCGACTGCTAAACCACCTATATTATTTTCTTCGAATGTGGTTTCGCTTCTTACTGCTGGTAAATCTGGGTTGTAGCGTTTTTGCGTCTCCTCAACAGCACTAAAGTCCATACTTAAATCAACTTGTGCAGTGTAGTTTGCAAGCCCTACAACAGGTATTAAAATACTGTCTATTTTTTCAAGATATTCTTGTTCACGCTTACGCTCTATGTCGTACTCTTTACGTGAACGTGCAGCAAGCGATGTTTGCGAGCCTGAATTTAGTAGGCGACCATTTTGATCCGTTACTGTTACACGAGCCGGCTCTAAACCTTGTACAGCCGATGCAACCATATCAACCACTGAGTCGACTTCTTCGCTATCTAGCGAACGCCCACGCTTAAGAGTAAGTACAACAGTTGCTGAAGGCTTTTTCTCTCTGCGCGCAAATACATTTTCTTTTGGAATGGCAAGCAATACACGTGCACGCGTAATATTATTGAGCTCTTCAATTGTGCGCGCTAACTGTTGTTCTCGGCCATGCTTTAAGCGTTCACGCTCTAAACGCTGACTTACACCAAACCCCATGTCTTGCATAATAATATCTGAACCCGATGTAGGGCCTTGCTCTAGCCCTTCACGAGTCATTAAAAGTTTAATATTTTGATACTCAGTTTCAGGGACGAGCACTACATTTCCATCTACTTGGTATTCAATTTTTTGTGCGTCTAAAAAGTCGAGCGTTTCAATAAGCTCTTCTGTCTGCATTTTACCAAGTGGGCGCATATCTGGCTGACGTGCCCAAATAATAATAAATATAGCAATCGCTAAACAAATGCCTAAAGCAATGACTAAAGTTACTTGGCGCAATAAATCAACGCCATTTAGCGAACTTAAGTAGCCTGATTTCTGTTCTTGTTGATCGTCGCTATCGCTTTGGTCCATTTCACCAGTAGCAAGAGCCAGATCGGTTGATTGATTAGATTGCGCCACAATAATTCTCCACTACCTAGTTAAACAGGCATGTTCATGATTTCTTTGTAAGCTTCGACAAGTTTATTACGAACCTGCACTGTCGCTTCAAATGCAACTGACGACTTTTGAGAAGCAATCATTGCTTCAGCCAAAGACACGCTTCTGTCGCCTGTTTCTACCGCCACTACTTTTTGTTTAGCGTCTTGCTGCAAACCGTGCACAGTATTAATTGCATCCGATAGCATATCGCCAAATTGAGCGGTTGATGAGGCTTGTGTTTTTACTGGCAGTCTTTCGATTTGATTATTACGGCCAGCCTCTAAAGCCATTGATTGCATTTCTTGAAATACAGCGCTGTTTTGAATTTTCATAATTTGTCTCTGACAATGCAGTTAACTCTTAACATGAATAAAGCACAAAGCATGCCAAAAAATTAAATTAATAATTTCAATGAGTTGGAAGGAATTTGACAAGTCAGAGTTTTGACAGCCCTAAATTCAATAGCTAAATTTAGGGCAAAAATGATGTTATGCGGGGAGTGAAATACCTAAGTCGCGCATCTGCGCTAATTTATAACGTAATGTACGAGGGCTTATACCTAGCGTTTCAGCGACATCTTTTCGCTTACCTTGGCATCTTGCTAACGTTTCTAAAATAATGCGATGCTCTTTATCTTTTAGCTCATCCTTATAACTTCCCGTATCAACAGCCAATAAGTCTTGTTTTGTTGGCTCGGCTGGAGATGACTGTTCGTCATAATACGCTGAACTCATAGTGCCTTGGTCAATATCTCTATTAGTAGCATTTACTTGCTGCTGACTAGTATTTTGCGCGCTGACAGATGCAGGCTCCATTACAAAATCTGTCGCCGCTATGTTTTCAATGAAAATAGCATGCTCGTTTAGAGTATCCCCAGTCCTAAGTATTAACGCACGTTGTATTACGTTATCAAGCTCACGCACATTACCAGGCCATGAATGAGCAAGTAATTTTTTCTCTGCGGCACTATCAAGATAAGCCATAGGCTCTTTACTTTTGTTTAAGTGGCGCTCAATTAAATGCTTAGCCAATACAAGGATATCTCCAGGTCGCTGACAAAGTGGTCGCCACATCAAAGGAAACACATTAAGCCTGTAATATAAATCTTCTCTAAATTGGTTTTCGGTAACCGCTTCTTTCAAATCGCGGTTACTTGTTGCAAGTATACGTACATCTAACTGGATTGTTTTTCTTCCACCTAAGCGCTCTACTTCGCGCTCTTGCAACACACGAAGTAGTTTAGCTTGCAGCCCTAAATCCATTTCTGTTATTTCGTCGAGCAATATAGTACCGCCTTGCGCTTGCTCAAACTTACCAGGACACGCTTGAATTGCGCCTGTAAACGCGCCTTTTTCATACCCAAATAAGGTTGCTTCAAGCATGTTTTCAGGAATTGCTGCACAGTTAATTGCAACAAACGGCGCATCGCATCGGTTCGATTTATCATGAATATACCGTGCAAGCACTTCCTTACCTGAACCACTTGGGCCTAGCACCATAACGCTCGCATCAGAGCGTGCAACTTTACTTGCTAACTCTAAAAGTTGAATACTGCTTGGGTCGGCAACAATGGGTCCGTCGGTCTCTTTTGCTTTTTCAGGTAAGTATCGACTTACCATATTGAGTAAAACTTCAGGTGCAAACGGCTTTGCCATGTAATCAATAGCGCCCAAGCGCATCGCTTCAACAGCATCGTCAATGGTAGCGTACGCCGTCATCATTAAAACAGGCAATTCAGGGTGGTTAAGCTTAATACTGCGTAGTAAATCAAGCCCACTCATAGTGCCCATTTGTACATCACTCACCACCAGCGAAAATTGCTCTTTTTTCAGCAATAACATGGCTTGCTCTGCACAATTAGCCGCAATACATTCAATCCCCGACATTTCGAGTGTGTCAATTAAGGCTTCGCGAAGCCCTGCATCATCTTCGACAACTAAAATAGTGTTACTCATAATGATTCCTCTAATTTAGATGCGGTGCGAATAGGTAAAAGCAAACTAAAGCATGCTCCACCGCCTTTATTATTAGTCACGTCAACACGCCCCTGATGAGCGTTTGCAACCGAACTCACAACAGCAAGCCCTAACCCTGTGCCTTGGCTTTTAGTGGTATAAAAGGGTTCAAATATTTTTTCTGCTTGAGTTAAATCAATACCTGGACCGTTATCGGATACGCTGATACGAACAAAATCTGGATTTTGCTCGTCAGTCGCAGCACTTAATTTTACTTCAGCGCCAGCACCAATGACTTGAATACTGTTATGGATTAAATTTTGAATTGCGCTGGCTATGGCTGATTTATTGCCTGTTATTTGAATATCTGGCTCTGGGAGGTTAACAGCTAAATGACTGTCATTTAGTGTCACCATAGCATCAGCACCCGCTTTTACCTCACTGAGTAACTGCTGCATAGACACTTGTTCAACAACTTGTTGGTCGCCACTTTTGGCAAAAAGTAGCATATCGTTTACTTGAGTTTCTAAATCTTTTAAGCGTGACATTAACTTGCTTTGAAAATTATCGCGAGATGCCTCGGGTAAACGCTTAGAGCCCAAATTAGCAGCATAAAGCATGGCCGCTGAAAGTGGGGTTCGAACCTGATGTGCAAGCGACGCCACCATTTTACCCAAAGCACTTAGGCGCTGCATATGAGCAACTCGCTTTTGTAAACGGCGTGTTTCACTCAAATCGGTCATTAAAATTAGCTGGCCCGGCTCGGGCGCTAACGCTGTTATATCAAGCTTAATTAAACGGCCATCTTTAAGCGATACTTCGTGACCATCGTCTTGATGCGGTCTAAAAGAGCGTTGAATAACGCTAAACCACTTTTCACCTTCTAAAGGTTCGCCTAACATATCAATGGCTATTTGGTTGGCCTTTGCAATCATTCCTTTACCATCAAGCACAACCACACCTGCGGGCATGGTATCAACTAAATGTGAAAGCCAACTTGCTTGCTGACGCAGATCGCTTAACTCACCTATGTACTCCTCTTGAAGTAAACATGGGTTATACTGATTTGCAGAAATAAACTGTGGTTTAAGCACGCTCGCAAGGGCCATAATCAAATCTCGAATTTGTATAGATATGGAGCTCAATGCACAATGTGTACCAAAATTATTTATATTATTTTCATTAACTTACAATAATAATAGCGCGACATAAAAATGACGCGCATAAAAAGGAATATGTATGAGTGAGCAAATAAAATGCCGATGTGCTTGGTTAGACGCCACCAAACCCGATTACGTTTTATATCACGATTTGGAATGGGGCGTCCCTGTTTACGATGATCAAACACTGTTTGAATTTATAACGCTAGAGTCGGCTCAGGCAGGCTTAAGTTGGTATACCATTTTAAAAAAACGACAAGGGTATAAAAATGCATTTGCTAATTTTGATGTAAATAAAGTCGCGTTGTTTACCCAAGACGATGTTGAGCGTTTAATGCTTGATGAAAATATAGTACGAAACCGTTTAAAAATTAACGCCACAATAAATAATGCCAAGCAATTTATAGACATTCAAAAAGAATTTGGCAGTTTTAGCGCGTATCAATGGCAGTTTGTTGATAACAAACCGATCGTGAGCAATTTAAATTATACCGAAGAGACGCCTGCAATCACTAAAGAATCAACAGCCTTCGCAAAGGATTTAAAAAAGCGCGGCTTTAAATTTTTAGGCCCTACCACGGTATACGCTCATATGCAGGCCTGCGGTATGGTTAACGATCATAGTAATGACTGCTTTAGAAAAGAAGAAATTATACAGGCGTTTAATGGGTAAGTAATTTGCTCACAAAGAGGTTAAGAGGCGCTGCGCTTTTGAGAAGTAACGTAAAATTTAGCTATATTCACTCATTTACCCTAATTTTTCAGATATGTGTTTAAGTAATTAAAAGCTACACTTTTCACGCAAGTAAGCTCAGCGTCTAGCATCAAAGTCTAAGTTTGCGTTTATCTTGTAGACGCCAAGCTTGCTTGCGCGACGGGCAAAGCCCGTAAATTAATTGCTCAAAAATGAATAAAAATAACAAAGAGTATTTCACCATTTTCGTACTGCTAATCTCGTGAAAGATTATACTTTTTCATTTTTTCGACCAGTGTTGTACGCCTTACACCTAATATTTCTGCGGCGCGCGCAACAACGTAATCAAAACGCTCTAAAGCTTGGGTAATTAAGCTTATTTCAAGCTCTGCTAAATACTCTTTAAGCTCAATGCCCTCTTCGGGTAATACGCCTGAGCCAGCTTGGTTAAATTCAGGCTCTGGCTCATTGTCATAATCACTAAACCCTGTGCTGAATATATCGTTAAAAGCATCTTTTTCCATAAGTTCTTCAGGATATTCAGGCTCGTAAGCATCTACCTCAATGTAACGATATTTATTGGGTAGATCAGGGATGTCCACTACCTTTTCAGGGAACATTATAACCATGCGCTCAACCAAATTCGCAAGCTCACGGATATTTCCCGGCCATGCATGCTCTTTTAAGCTTTCGATCGCTCGCTCAGTAAATTTAGCTGTCGTGCCCGTTTGCTCGTTTACGCGACGCATTAACTCCTTAAGTAGTAACGGAATGTCATCAGCACGCTCACTTAACGACGGGTTCTCTATAGGGAATACATTTAACCGGTAATATAAATCTTCACGAAAGCTGCCTGCTTCAATCATGACTTCGAGGTTGCGGTGTGTTGCAGCAATAACACGTACATCGGCTTGAATCGCCTTAGTGCCACCTACACGCTCATAGCTTCGCTCTTGTAATACGCGTAAAAGTTTAACCTGCATTTGTAGCGGCATATCACCAATTTCATCTAAAAACAGCGTACCGCCTTGCGCCAACTCAAAACGGCCTTTACGCGCAGAAATAGCCCCTGTAAACGCCCCTTTTTCGTGGCCAAAAAGTTCACTTTCTAATAGTTCTGCAGGTATGGCCCCACAGTTTACAGGCACAAATGGTCCTGTACTTCGTTTAGAAAGTAAGTGAACGTTACGTGCAACCACTTCTTTACCAGTACCTGACTCACCTAAAATTAAAACGTTTGCATCTGTTTTTGCTACTTGTTCAATTAAAAAACGGACCTCTTTTACGGCTTGTGTTTCACCTACAAGGCCATCAAAAGATTTATGTGACTGAGTATTTTTGTGCTCCCCCGGCAACATACGATGATACTGCTGGCAATCATGAAGCAATTGTGTGGTCACTTCATGATTAAATGGCTCACAAATAAGTCCAACTACATTAGCAATGCTAAGTAATGGTCTTAACGTTTCACCTATTAATAAAAATGGAAGTGTTGGGTAGCGCTTAATTAAGTTTTCGTGATCGAGAGACTGTAAAGCCCCTAAAATGACCATACACTCATGCTGCTGATATTTTGCACACTCTTGTTCAAAGTTGTCTTCATCTAAACGATGAGTAACCTCACCGATAAAACCAAGTGATGCGTTTAACCCAATAGAGCGATTGTTATTATTATCTAAAATCAGGATCATAGTTAGCGAGCCGTGCTTCACTCTTTAATGTAATTAACTAAATTGTAAGCCAGTTAAGCACGGATGCAAGTGATAGCGGCAGTTTTTTGACATAAACGCCAAAAAACAGACGCACTCGTTAATTCAATCATACTTAAGAATTAACTATTAAGTATTAATATATAATCCCCCATATAAAAGCTAACTAAAAATTTTAAATCACTAATTACCCAATACATAAAATATATAAGCTATTATTTACTTAAGTTAAAAGTAACAATGCCGATAACTATACAAATGTAAAACGCTTGGCATTAATATTGCTATTATTTTGATGTTAGTTTTACATAATTTTGAAGTTAAATTTTAGGATTTTCCCATGGCCCATGTCTCATTGAAAAAATACAGTCAAGTTCGTACAAGCAGCATTGCCGAAATGGCCCCATACGAACAAATAAACCTTATATTCAGTAATATTATCGGTCGCTTAGCTGCTACTAAGGGTTTTATTGAGCGCAAAGAAATAGCAAAAAAAGGGGAAAACATTTCAGCATGTATTTTGCTATTTGGTGCACTGCAAGACGCACTTAATTTAGAAGTAGAACAAGACCCTAGTATTTCTAACAATTTATTGGCACTTTACGATTACTGCCAGCGCCGTTTAACGCAAGCGAACATAAACAACGATATTGAAGCAATTGTGGAAGTATCAAGTATTGTTAAAGAAATTAAAGAAGGCTGGGATAACATTCCGCTAGATCAACGCAGCCCTGCGGTTTAATTTCAATTATGGACTCGCCAACATTTTCAGAGCCATTAACTAACTACTCTGAGCTCATACAAACGTTGCTTAGTAATATTGAAGTGTTAGTAAATGATGATAACGCAGACGAAGCTCAGCCTCTTTTAGACACTTTAAATGTTAAACTAAAGCAATGGTGCGAAAGCAGCGACGGCCCAAGCGCAAAACAATTAGAATTAATTCAGCTTCGTATAAATACTATTTTAGTAAAAGCGAATAGTGCAAAAAACGAATCATCAAAAGCTATTATTAAACATAAAAAATCAGGTAAGGCGATTAAAGCTTATAAAGCAAGTCGCTAAAATCTACTTAAAATAGAAAGCACAAAAAAACCGTTTTAAATAACGGTTTTTTTGTGCTTTCTTAATTTAGTTATTAATATTATATTTATCTACTAAGAGTTATCTCGTACTACGCCTGGCATATTCTCTAATTGAGCTTGAACATAGCTGCTAGTGTTATTAAGGCTCGCTACTAATAAATCCATCGCATTATATTGAGCGTATAACCGAGAAGATAACGACTCCATTTTACTAGCAAGGCTCACGCGCTGATCATCTAAATCATCAAGTTGGTTCGTTTTACTGTCTATTCGGTTTTGGATAATGCCGTCAGAGTCTGTATAAAAGCTCAATTTTTCATCAAAGGACTTTGCAAACCCACCATTATCGTCGCCTTCATTACCCACGAAAAACTGCTGTACTAAATCAACATCTGCATCTATTTTGTCATCCAATGTTTCACTATTTAGTGTTAAAACACCGTAGCGGTCTGTTTCAACACCTAACTGCGAAAGTGATAACGAGTTCCCGTCACCTAAATCAATAGGATTTGTTATTTCGCTACGAAGCTTTGACATAACGCCTCGAAGTAATGAATCCCCAGCCATAACCCCAACGCCATCTTCGCTTGATGCACCTAGGTTCTTGCTTAGTTCTAATAGCTCATTATAATTTTCGATAAAGCTATTTAAACCAGCTTTGATATTATTATTATTCTCTTTAACCGATATATCACTCAAATCGTCATCTGTGTCGTGTGACTTTTTAGCTGTTATTGTAATACCGTCAATTACTCCGGCAAATTCATTAGATGAGCTACTCACTGTAAGTGAACCATCAATGGTAATAGATGCATCTGTTGCCTCTATTATTTCATCAATATTCTTAACACCATTTAAATCAAAAGCTAATCGCGAAAGTCCATTTAAATCGGTGTTGTCTCCGTCAATATCAGCAACTTCAATATTAATGATGTTATCAACACCACTATTTTTAGCTGAAAAAACCAAATGCTGTCCATCATCGTCAGTAATAATAGTTGCGTTAATACTGTCGTTATCGTTGCTATCATTTATCGCATCACGAATTTCGCTAAGAGTTGCTGTGTCAGACACAAGTATCTCAAAGCTGTTATCGCCAGAGGCCAAGGTCATAGTGCCCTCACCTACTGCAGCTTCAGAATCAAAAGCTTTTGATAAAATTTTATGTTCCGAAGCTAAGTTATTTACCTTTACTGAGTATCCTCCAGGTTGGGCTTCTCCATCAGCACTTATCGATATAAAATCATCGCTGCCTGATGTGCTCCGCTGTTGGAACTTATCGCTATCACCTAATATTTGCATTGAAGTTTGTACTTTTTCAAGCGCTGACTTGAGTGCACCAACAGCTGAAATATCTGTAGTTAAATTACCTTCTCGAGTATTTAAACGAGCTTCAGCAGGTGCTTGCTCAGCATTGACTAACGCATCAACAATATCTGATACAGCTAAACCAGAGCCTAAACCATTAAACGATATAGACATATTTCACCCCTAAATACTTAAAAAATTAACTAGTGTTGTTTTACTTAAACTAAACTGTTTGGTCGATTAAAATACCTGCAGATTCAGACAATTTAGATACTAAACTTAATACTTCCTCAGAAGGATACTGCTTAATTACTTCACCACTGTTTTTATCGAGCACTTTAATGACATCGCGGCCTGAATCTTCATCAACTTTAAATTGCAAACTTCGGTTCATTTCACCCATAAAGTCCTGCAATTGTTGCGCCATTTGTTCGAGCTGTTCGCGTTCTAACGGCTGAGCTTTTTCATCTTGACCGTTATTGTTGTATTGATTTTGCTGTAACTTTTGTTGACTTTGTGCGTCCGCCTGCTTCACATCATCTACCGCTCGCTCAGTTAAAGAGTGAGCCGCTTGCCCTACTTGCTTATTATCACCAGAAATGGGAACCGGTGATGTTGTAACCTCTGCGTTTGAAGTAATTGTATTCATAACAGATTCCTATTTTTCACTTAATTAAACCAACAATAGCTTAGTTTATATTCTTAAACCACAAAAGGAGGTAGCTAAAGCCACCTCCTTTTTTAAAATACCAATACTGACTTTATGTATTAGTTAGCTAACCATTGAGCTATTGCCTTTAACCTATTAAGCTAAGTGCTGCTTGTGGTAATTGGTTTGCTTGCGCTAGGATTGATGTTCCAGCCTGTTGCAGTATTTGGTTTTTCGTCATTTGTGCAGTTTCTGCCGCAAAATCAGTATCTTGAATACGACCACGTGATGCAGATACATTTTCTTGAACATTTGCTAAATTACTAATTGTTTGGCTAAAACGGTTTTGTACCGCACCTAAATTAGCTCGTTGTGAATCTATTTGCGATAGTGCACCATCAATTACAGCTAAGGCATTTTGCGAACCATCTTGAGTTTTAATATCTACATCTGAAACTTTAGATAGTGCTGCTACACCACCAGCACCAGCATCAGCAGCCGTAGCCGCAACAACATTAAAGTTACTATCAGATGAAAGTTTAATACTTCCCGCAACAGTTGTGCTATCCGCAGCAGCTAACTGACCATCAAGTGAAATTGGAGCGGCCTGCGTCGTTCCGTCTTGAGCAATACCTGCTACGGTCATATCCGCAGTCGCTGCTGTAAAGTCTGCAATTTCAATATCTTTACCGCTTTCGTCTGTCAGTATTAATCGACCATCTTTACTCTCTGCGGTTACACCCGTGTTACTTGTCTCTTCATTGATAGCTGTTGCTAAATCAGTTAAATCATCGGTGCCCGAAACAGAAGCTGATATTTGAACAGAGTTAAGGCTAAAACTTACTGAGTCGCCTGCTGTTAACTTAATTTCAGCTTGCGTTCTAGCGTCAGCTGTAACGCCTGTTGTACCTGACAGCTCATTAATACCTGCAGCAATTGTTTCCGCTGAATCACCACCACTAGGTGCGGTAGTAAGCGCTGTGCCATCGATACTTAAAGCTCCACCGGCTACCCCATTAGTTGATAGTGCACTTGTATCTGCTGCAGCGCTCGCTCTACCAAGACCTAAGGCACTACCAGCGGCACCTGCTAGTACTTTATCGAAAGAGCCTATACTATTAGCTGAGATATCTTTTAAAGTAACACCGATTGTTTCATTTGCATTAGAACCAACTTGGAAAGACTTAGTCCCGAATGAACCATCTAGTAACTGCTGACCACCGAAAGACGTTGTTTCTGCAATACGTGTTAGTTCTGTATTTAGCTGTACTACTTCTTTTTGTAAAGCATCGCGGTCTTTGTCTGAGTTAGAGCCATTAGCAGATTGCAGTGCTAATTCACGCATTCTTTGTAAGATGTCGGTAGAAGCTTGCATAGCACCTTCTGCAGTTTGCGCCATTGAAATACCATCATTAGCGTTACGCTGTGCAACACCCAAACCATTAATTTGAGATGTTAAACGGTTTGATATTTGCAGGCCTGCTGCATCATCTTTTGCGCTATTAATACGCATACCCGATGATAGACGCTCCATTGAGGTAGCTAAATTTGAACCTGACGCTGAAAGGTTACGTTGAGCGTTTAATGAAGATACATTTGTATTTACTGATATAGCCATGATAAAACTCCTGATTACTTTCGTAATATTGCTGTTTTGATTTAACCAAGAGCTGCCACAAATGTATGCTCAGCTCCGTACTGATTAAGTTAACGGCAGGAAACTTATTATCTTTAGGAATATTTTTAAAATAAATAGATTTATTTATAAAATAAATCCTAACCACCTGTTTTAAAATGAGTAATTAAAAAATACACCACGATTTACTCCTTTAATTAGTATTAGAAAACAAAAACGCACTTAAATTGAAGTGCGTTTGTACTTTCTGGATTTAGTTAGACTAATAATTAGCCGCCTAACAAGCTTATGGCTGCCTGTGGTATTTGATTTGCTTGCGACAAAATGGATGTACCCGCTTGTTGCAAGATTTGGTTTTTCGTCATTTGTGCGGTTTCGGTAGCAAAGTCTGTGTCTTGAATACGACTACGCGATGCAGACACATTTTCTTGAACATTGGCTAAATTACTAATTGTCTGGCTGAAGCGATTTTGTACAGCACCTAAATTTGCTCGTTGCGAATCTATTTGTGAAAGCGCACCATCTATAACAGCTAAAGCGCTTTGCGAGCCGTCTTGGGTTTTAATATCAATATCAGAAACCTTTGTTAAATCAGAAACACCACCAGCACCAAAGTCCGCCGCTGTGGCAGCAACAACACTAAAGCTATTATCAGATGAAAGCTTAATACTACCAGCTATAGTTGTACTATCTACTGTAGCCCCTTGACCGTCAAGTGAAATTGGAGCGGCCTGCGTTGTTCCATCTTGGGCTATTCCAGCGACAGTCATGTCAGCCGTAGCTGCTGTAAAGTCTGCAATTTCAATATCTTTACCACTTTCGTCTGTCAGTATTAATCTGCCATCTTTACTTTCTGCGGTTACACCTGTATTACTTGTCTCTTCATTAATTGCTGTTGCTAAATCAGTTAAATCATCGGTACCCGAAACAGAAGCTGATATTTGAACAGAGTTGAGCGTAAAGCTGACAGAGTCGCCAGCTGTTAGCTTAATCTCAGCTTGTGTCCTAGCATCGGCTGTAACACCTGTGGTCCCTGATAACTCGTTTATTGTTTCTGCAATTGCGCTTGCTTCACTACCAGCAGCAGGGTTCGCTGCTAATTGAGTTCCATTGACAGTTAAAGCACCGGTACCAGCAAATCCATTACTAGATGCTGCACCATCGTTAGCTGCCGTACTAGCCCTGCCCAAACCAGCTGTACCAACTAACACCTTATCAAATGATCCTATACTATCTGCAGAAACATTTTTAAGTGTCAGCCCTATAGTTTCGTTTGCATTAGCTCCGACTTGAAAAGATTTCGTGCCGAAATCGCCATTTAATAATTGCTGACCACCAAATTGGGTTGTCTCTGCGATTCTTGTAAGTTCTGACTTGAGTTGAACAACTTCTTTTTGAAGAGCATCACGATCTTTATCTGAGTTTGAACCATTTGCAGACTGCAAGGAAAGCTCTCGCATTCTTTGTAAAATATTAGTAGATGCCTGCATAGCACCCTCAGCAGTTTGCGCCATTGAAATACCGTCGTTGGCATTTCGCTGCGCTACAGCTAAACCATTTATTTGTGAGGTTAAGCGGTTTGATATTTGTAAGCCCGCCGCATCATCTTTTGCGCTATTAATACGCATACCAGAAGCTAGGCGCTCCATTGACGTTGCTAGGCCTTCGCCAGATTTAGTTAAGTTACGTTGTGCGTTTAATGACGACACATTAGTATTTACTGTTAATGCCATTTTACCATCTCCTAGGTTTAAACAGAGTGTGGTTCAACACGTTTTAACAGGAACCACTATTCGATAATTTCTAATTATTAGAAAAGCATTTACTGTGCCAACTTTTAAATAAATATAACCACATGTTTTTAAAGTATTTTATATCAAAATATTAAACGTAAATAATAAGTTATCTGGTTAGCTGGAGTGACGACAATTTATTGCCGCTATTTTGAGGGAGGTTTTTGCCGCTTTATATTAGCTAAAGCGGCAAGGTATTTCTGCTTATAAACTGTTTATAAGTAATCAAATAAAGAAAGGTTAGTTAAACGGCCAAACGTGGCTTGCGAAGCTTGCAGTGCCGTTTCTTGTTTAGTGAGTTCACTAATGGCTTCTGCCATGTCTACTTCTACTAAGTCAGAAAGGTTGCTTTTGTTTTGAATATCTTGTGCAAAATTTGAGTCACTTATTCTTTCAAGTGCGTTCATACGCCCACCTAAACTGGCTTGCGTAAACACAACTTGCTCGCTGGCATTTTGTAATTGCACTAAGCCACCGGCTAAAACTTGCTGAAAGTCATCACCTTCAAGTGTGCCATCATTTAACCCAGTAATGAGTGATTGTAATGTGTTAAGCACGTTTTCTTTGCCTGGTTTTTTAAGCGTAAAATCAAGCTGGCCTGGTGCTGCGCCTTCAAATTCGATTTTCATACCGGCAAAATCGATTGGCTCATCCGTTACCTCTCCTACTTGTGCAGGATTAAGCGGTACACCATCTCGTAAAATTTCATAAGTATCAGGGTCGTTCGCTGTAGCACCTGGTGTTATTACCACATTATAGGTGTTAGCTGTTGCCGCTGCGGTTGGATCTGCGTTGTAATTTGCTTGGTGGAAACGGTCGAACTCTGTTTGACCATCAACATAAACCGTTCCTGCAGTAATATTATTTGCAGGCGTAGTTACCGGGATCGCAGCTTGATTATCAGTAACATTAAGTCGTGCGTCGGTTTTTTCAAACGTATCAAAACCGTTATCGCTAGATTTAATACTTACGCCTTCAGCAATGGTTATTACATGCTGGCCTTGATCCCCATTATAGGTGTACTCACCTGTTGTAGAGTCAAATTGGTAAGGTTGGGTGCTGTCTTGGTAGCCTGAAAAAATAAATCTGCCATCTTCTGAGCGAGTATTCATTAAATTGACGAGTGTTTTTTGTATTTCACTCAGCTCAGCAGCGATAGACTCTAAATCATCTTGAGTATAAGCACCATTGCCCGCTTGTATAGCCAGTTCTTGCGCTTGCTGAATATTGGTATTTATACTTTGTAAAATTGTTTCTTCTGTTTCTAGTCGGCCATTTAGTTGGTCAATATTTTTAGCATGCTGCTCATTTGCCTGTATTTTATTTGAGTAAAGCATCCCTTGCGAAATAGCGGCAGGTGCTTCTGAAGTAGTTAAGTATTTTTTACCCGTTGTTACTTGCTCTTGTGCATTAGCAACTCTTTGCTGATTGTCGAGTATTTTATTAATGTTACTTTGGTACATCAAATTGTTTGATAAGCGCATAATTACCTCGCAGCACTTAATATAGTGTCAAAAACAGTACGAGCAGTTGCAAGTACCTGTGCAGAAGCCGCATAAGACTGTTGAAAACGTAATAAATTAGCAGCCTCTTCATCAAGGTTTACGCCAGAAAGCGATTCATACCAGGCTTCAGATTGCTGAGCAAGCGCTTCAAATGCTTCCCCATTCGTTTTTGCTTGGTTAGTTACCACGCCTATATCGCTTACTAATCCTGCATAAGCTTGGTTAAATGTTTTGTGGTTGTCTGAATTTGCACCGCTAACAACATTTTGACGCACTAATTCACCTTGCTGTAACCCCGCTAACTTTTGACCATTACGGTTATCATCAAAGCCACCTTGGTTAAACTCAAGTGTGAATGTATCGCCAGTTTCAGGGCTGCCTTCAATATCAAAGTCAAAACCATATAGTTCAAAGCCATTACCTGCCTGTTGTAACATGTCTTTTGCTGGCAAAGTTGCTGTAAAAGTACTGGTATTTACACCATCACTTATTGTGTATTCATTTAGATTAGCGGTTTTAACAACACTAATAGGGCCATTTGTAAGACCTGCCGGTGACGTTGTAAAGCTACCAGTAGTAACATCATTTACCTCACCAACCGTAATCGTGGCATTTCCTATGTTGTTAATGTCGTTTGCTGTTCTTATAGGTGCTGCAAGCGCTAAATCTTCACCACGAGTGGTTGCTAAAGACATATTTGCCGCCGACTCAGAGTTAAGCTTTATTTGAAACTGATCACCTGCATTAGCAGCGCCAGCAACATTAATTTCTAAACCAAACGATTCGCCACTAGTAATTGTTGATGAATCAATGACGCCAGCGGTTATATTTGCTGTCGATGCTGTGCCTAGCGGCTCACCTTTATTATCTACTGGCTGAATTTCGACCGTTGAAGCACTGGTATAAGTAATTATAAAGTCACTTGCAGGCAATTCACTGCCCTTACCAGCTTCAAGGGTTGCAGTCATACTTGAACTACCCGTATTAGCGGTATAAGCATAGCCACCAACCGTAGGAATATTAAAAATATTGCCCCCGAGCTCTCCGCTAGCGTCCATACCCAGCTTGTTTTGTTCATTAAAAGAATCGGCTATTGCTAAGCCCATTTGGCCAATTTGATTTTGAGCAGGGACTAGCACATCGTCTCTAAATGCCAGTAATCCACCAATTTTTCCCTTTAATTTAGATACATCAACTTCAAGCGGCACTGCCTTGCCCCCATTTACATCTAAACTAAGTTCTTTAAAGTTTGGATCAGGATCGCCACGCATAGAAAACAAATTAAACGAGCCATTTTGCATTACAACCGCTTCACCGGTGCCCATAAATACAAGTTTTTCACCATTTGGGCCATCCAGTGTTTCTATATCAATAAGTTCTGATAAATCACGGATTGCCTTATCGCGTTCATTATAAGTAGAACTTGCATCCGCTTGGTTATTAGTGCCGTTAACAGCAGCAATATCTTGATTTAATGTACCAATTTTTTGAATTAAGCCATTTGCCTCTTCTGTAAATACGTCTAGCTGTTCATTTACAATATTTTTCTGATCGAAAACAATGCCTGAGAGTCTGTCCATTTGATTCACTAAGTTTTCAGCATCCGTCATTACCAGCGAGCGAGCAACGGTAGACGAAGGCTGATTTAACGACTCCTGAACATTATTAAACAATGAATTTATACTAGTAGATAAACTATTAGAATCTTCTGAAAACAAACTATCAACGCGGTTTGACTCTGTAACAAATTGATCAAAAAACGTTTTATTAGAGGTATCTCTGTTAAGTTGCTCTTGGGCAAACTGGTTTAACAAGCGATAGGTTTCTCCTTTCCCTACCTGGTTATCGACCATAGTTGTATGCTCTGTGCGCTCTCGCACATAGCCTTCGGTATTTACATTCGCTATATTTTTACTTGTCGTTTGCAGTAGTTCCGAATTTGCTCTAACCCCAGAACTGGCAATGTTTAATAAGTTAAACGACATTTACTTTACTCCTTGGCGAATAACACTGGCTGCAACATCTTTTAATTGAGCACTGTTAAGCACTTTTTTTATTTTACTAGCGTAATTAGGATCCGTTGCGTAGCCGGCTTTTTGTAATGAATCTAAAAACTCGCCTGGCTTAGCTGTATTTTGTAATGCTTCTTGGTAGCGTGGGTTTTGGGTTAAAAAATTAACAAAGTCGTTTACGCTCTCTTTTATTGAGTCATAAGCTCTAAAGCTTGCTTGTTTTTTAACAGGCGTTCCTTGTTCAAACTCTAGGGTAACTTTACTCGCTTTTTCGCCACCCCAGCTTTTATCTGATTTGATATTGAATAAGTTATTTGAACTGTTACCGTCGCTTTTATTAATAATGTGCTTACCCCAACCGGTTTCAAGTGCGGCTTGTGCAACCATAACAGCAGGGTTTAAGCCAATTTTTTGTGCTGCGGTTTTAGCGTGTTCCCATACTGTAGTTACAAACTCTTCAGTACTTTCGAATGGCGCTGAAGGAGCTGCAGCCACTTTAGAATCGGTTTTATCGTTTTGAACATTTACAGCAGCTTTTTCTTTATTTTGGGTATGTGGAAGCGAAGAGCCCGCACGCATATCACTTAAAAAGTCATTGGTGGTTCTCAAAACAGAACCCGGCATAAAAGTTTTGCCGTCTGGCGATAACTGCTGAACAATTAAATCAGCAAGGCCTAAAGACCCATTTGATGAAAGCTCTGTAGATAACTGTTGATCATGCATGTCTTCAAAAAACTTAACGCTACTTGAGTTAAGTGGGCTTTCTTTATCTTCAAACGCTTCGTTAGCTTTACGCATACTTTTAAGTAGCATTTGGGTAAAAATAGCTTCAAATTGCGCAGCTGCTTTTTTAAGAGCGGCTTTAGATGCATCGGTTGATGCATCACCACCGCTTAAGGCTTCTTTACGAAGTGAATCTAAATTGCCTAAATCAAAAAAGTTTTGTTTGTCTAGATGATTAGTTTCCATCAGCTTTTTGACACAATAATGAATAATACAAATTAAAATGCAAAAATTAAGCCAGATTGAAAATGTGAATGAGGGAGTGAAAGGGAAGCTTTAGCAAAGGCTTTGCTAAAGCTTAATAAATATTAAATAACAACAAGTTGACCGTTTATTGCTCCGGCTTCTTTAAGGGCCTCTAAAATAGCCATTAAATCGCCAGGCGCTGCGCCTACCTCGTTTATAGCACGAACTAAATCGTCTAAACTAACACCCGGGTTAAACACAAATGCACGCGAATCGTCTTCATTTACATCTATAATTGATTGCTGCGTTACAACGGTTTCGCCCTCAGCTAATGCATTAGGTTGAGCCACATTTTGTTGCTCTGAAATGGTGACGGTTAACCCGCCATGTGTTATTGCTGCAGGCTGTAACTTGACATTTTTACCAATCACAATGGTGCCCGTACGCGAGTTAACGATAATTTTTGCAGACATATCTGCAGGTTTAAATTCAAGATTTTCAAGCGTTGATAAATAAGACACACGTTGAGAAGCATCTCTAGGGGCAATCACACGAACAGACACAGAATCAATTGCTTTTGCACTGTTAGGCCCGACTAAATCGTTAATTGTTTTTTCAAGGCGCTTTGCCGTTGTAAAATCAGGGCGGTTTAAGTTAAACGTAATAAAATCGCCTTGCATAAACGGATTTTTAACTTCACGCTCTACTGTTGCGCCATTTGGAATACGGCCAACTGTTGGGGTATTAATAACAACCCGACTGCCGTCAGCGCCTTGGGCACCTAAGCCCCCCACTATCAAGCTACCTTGAGCTACGGCATATACATTGCCATCAGCCCCTTTTAAAAACGTTTGTAATAACGTGCCACCGCGCAAGCTACCCGCACTACCAATAGATGAAACGGTTATATCAATTGTTTGTCCTGGCTTTCTAAATGCGGGTAATTCAGCATGTACAGCAACGGCAGCAACGTTTTTAATTTTAGGGCTTAAATTTGCAGGTAGCGAAATACCAAAATTGCTTAACATGCCTTTAAAACTTTGCTGAGTGAAGCGGCTCTGCTCACCCGTGCCGGGTAAACCCACTACTAAGCCATAACCTACCAACTGGTTCGATCTAACCCCTTCGACCATAGAAATATCTTTAATACGCTCAGCATGTGCCGAAAATTGGCAACCTATTAGCGTGATTAAACAAATTAACTTTAATACATTCATAATGAATGCCCTCTAAAAAGGAAAAATCGAGCTGCTGAAAAAGCGTGTTAACCAACCTGCACTTTGCGCTTCTTGTGTTTGCCCTTTGCCAGAGTACTGAATACGCGCATTGGCTATTCGGTTTGACTCAACTGTATTATCAGAACTCACATCTTGCGGGCGTACTAAACCTTCCAAACGAATAAATTCCTCACCAGTGTTTAACGTTAACCACTTTTCACCGCGAATCACTAAGTTACCGTTAGGTAAAACACGCATAACATTGACCGAAATATTGCCAAACAAGCTGTTTGATTGATTTGATTTAGAATCCCCCGTAAAAGAGGCGTCACTACCAATGCCAAACTGAATACTGTCGCCGCCTATATTGACCGGAAGGCCTCCGAGCCCTATGACAGGGTCTAGGCTTGCATCAGATTGCTTATCGGTTTCTGTTTTAGCTGCTTTAGTTGCTTGAGTAGATTCTTGTAAATTTACAGTAATAATGTCGCCAGTACGCAGTGCTTTTCTGTCTGCGTATAAGTCGTTTGACACATTAGTATTAAATAACGAACCTGTTGCAACTACGGGTTCCATACTTGGTTCAGGATACATTGGCGCATAATAGGGGTCATCTTGAACAACATCACTGTTTTGTGTTGAAACACAGCCACTTAAAAATAATGTACCTACCGCAAATAACATATAATGACGCATAATTCCCCCTACACCTTATAATTGCTGATTGATGTAACTCATCATCTCGTCAACAGCCGAGATGACTTTAGAGTTCATTTCGTAAATACGCTGCGTTTCAATTAGGTTAACCAGCTCTTCAGTTACATTTACGTTTGATGTTTCAAGTGAGCCCTGAATAATTGTGCCTAAGCCTTCTACACCCGGGTTACCTTGCACAGGCGCGCCACTTACTGCCGTTTCGGTATAAAGATTTTGCCCTACAGGCTCAAGGCCCGATGGATTAATAAAATCGCTAATTGTAAGCTGGCCAATAACAACATTGTCGGCTTGACCTGAAATACGAACAGATACCTCACCATCTTGTGAAATAGTAATTGATTGCGCATCATCGGGAACATTCATTTCTGGTTGCACTACATAACCAGAACCAGACGTGACAATTCGACCATCGCCATCGGTAGTAAACTGCCCATTACGCGAATAAGCAATATTGCCATCGGGTTGTAATACTTCAAAAAAGCCAGGCCCTGAGATCATCCAATCCAATGAATTCTCAGTGGTTAGCATATTACCCTG
The DNA here is from genome assembly GCF_022809815.1 of Pseudoalteromonas sp. APM04. Taxonomy (NCBI): domain Bacteria; kingdom Pseudomonadati; phylum Pseudomonadota; class Gammaproteobacteria; order Alteromonadales; family Pseudoalteromonadaceae; genus Pseudoalteromonas; species Pseudoalteromonas sp. APM04. Next base: position 912,542 of record NZ_CP094441.1, on the reverse strand, counting down.
AGAAAAATTCTTTTGGTTAGCCACTACTTTTGCACCGGCACCTAGCATTAAACCAGAGGGCATTTCAGTGTCTTGCGACGAGCGCCCACCTGGCTGGTTAATATTTTGATAAAGTAAATCTTCAAAAATAGCGCGGCTTTTTTTATAACCTACCGTACTGGCATTCGCTAAATTGTTTGATATAACCGAAATATCGGTTTGCTGAGCGTCTAGCCCCGTTTTACTGATCCACAATGCTGGATTCATAATCGTGTCCTCATTTAAAGTTAAACTATGCGCATCAGCTGATCTTGTGATCTATCCAGATCTTCAGCTGTTTTCATCAGTTTTACTTGTAACTCAAATTGACGTTGATGGCTGATCATATCGACCATTTCGTGAACTGGGTTCACATTAGACATTTCTAAGGTTCCGCTTAATACTTTGACATTGGCAGAGGTATCAACAACCTCTCCTGCCTTAGGCCTAAATAAACCATCATTCCCTTTTTCTAGTTGAAAGCTATTAGCTTCAACCACCTTTAAGCGGTCAACTTCTTCTAAAAACGTAGCAGGCGCCCCCTGCGGGCGAACTTGAATTGCACCGTCTTCACTAAATTCAATTTTTTCAATCGGTACTGGTAAAATGACAGGCCCGCCTTCGCCAATTACTTGACGACCATGGCTGGTCATTAACATACCTTCAGCGGTAATATTTAATGTACCCACTTTGGTGTAAGCTTCATTGCCTGAGGCATCTTGGACGCTTAACCATGCGTTATCACTCATTGCAATGTCGAGGTCTCTACCTGTTTCAACTATGCCACCAGAGGTCATATTAGAACCTGGGCGCTCTTGCATGGAAAACACACGTGATGGCAACCCTTCACCAAAAGCCTGCATAGAGCGAGCTTGTGCAAAGTCTGACTTAAATCCAGTAGTATTCGCATTCGCCAAATTATTGGCTTTAAGGGCCAGCCCCTGTAGGCTTTGTTTAGCGCCTGAGGCCGCAATGTAGACCATTTTGTCCATAGCATCGACTCATATTAAAAATCTCTATACACAAGAAATGCAAAATAGATGCCACAATAGGAAATGATGTAAAATGGTTATAAAACAAACTAAATGAAGTGAAAATAAAAAGGGCCACTTTAAAAAGCAGCCCTTAAAATTATGTTAAGTATTAAATTAACGAATCTGTAAGATTGCCTGTTGTAGTGTTGAGTTAACCTCAAGCGCACGAGAGTTAGCCTGGAAGTTACGCTGGGCACTAATTAGGTCAACCAGCTCGTTAGTTAAATTCACATTTGATTGCTCTAGTGCTGATGAATTTATTGAACCTAAAGTACCTGAACCAGGTTCACCCGCAATTGGCTCACCTGACGTTAAGCTTTTTTTCCACGAGGTATCACCAACTTGAGATAAGCCCTGTGAATTAGAAAAACGAACCATCGCTACCTGACCTAGGAAAGATGTGTCGCCATTACTGTATGAAGCTACTATTTTTCCGTCAGTACCAATATCAATACCCGCCAAGCGGCCAACTGTAGCACCATCTTGGTCGAGTGCTTTAACTTCAAATCGACTTGCGTACTGGGTTGGCTGCTTATTTGTAGTTGCAGCCTCATCTCGCCAATTAAGCTCCACGCCCGTATCAGGAAATGACGCACCGTTAGTCAGCAATGAAGACAACCCTGTTGTTGCTGTTGCAGGTAAAACTAACTCGTCGAAAGTACCTGGATTTGTATTCGCAACTCCGTTTGTTGTTTCAGGTAAACCACTTGAGCTAAAACCTATAGTAGTTAAAGGTGTGTATGGCGCAGTCGTTTGCTCAGCCCCCGTTGCTGGATCAACAACTAAACCATCAAGTGTTGCATGTATATCCCACTCATTAGGGTTTGTCGTCGGATCATTTTTTACAAAAAAGTATTGTAAAACATGTGCTTCACCTAGTGAATCGTAAACAGTGGTTGAAGTTGATGAATTATACGAAGCACTTTCTGTTGGATCAAATGGCAGCGAAGGCGCATCTGCACGTGAATCTAAGTTAAATGAACTGTATACCGTTGCCGTTGCACGAGGTGACCCAGATGAATCAGGGATTTGAAGTGCCGACGAAGTACTCAAACTGACTGAGGTAGTATCTCCGGTAGCTTCATCAACAGGGAAACCTTGTAAGAAGTTACCTTTGGCATCTACGATAAAGTTATCTTTATCTAATTTAAAAGCCCCAGCTCTTGTAAAGGTAAAGTCTTGCGCGCCCAAGTCTTGGCTCATTGCAAAATAACCCTCGCCTGTAATCGCTAAATCAAGTGAGTTATTAGTAAATTGCAGCGAACCTTGGTGAAATTGCTGAGCAACCATAGTGGTTTGAACACCGTCACCATTTTTAGTTCTACCTGAACTAAACACTGAAGAAGCATATACATCTGCAAACTCAGCGCGAGACTCTTTAAAGCCAGTTGTATTAACGTTCGCAATATTATTTGCGGTAACGTCTAAATCTTTTTGTGCGGCAGCTATGCCTGTTAATGCAATATTGAAGCTCATAATTGACCTCTAACCTATTAAATACAGCCTGCAAACAGGCGAAATATTATCAAACTCTATTACGCGATCTCTGCGACATCAGTCAGCCTAACCGCACCTTCTTTAGTGTTAATAATGATGCCGTTAGCACCGTTTATATTTACACTTTCAATATTCTTGAACGTAGCAATGGGTAAGCTTGAAAACTCACCATTTGTACTGCCTTCAGCCACTATATTGTATTCACCCTCAGGCAACCGCTCACCGGCTTCGTTTTTACCATCCCAAGCAAAGCGTATTGCACCAGCAGACTGTGACCCTAAATCAATACTGCGAACTAATTGACCTGACTCATCAGTAATACGAAGCGTTAAGCTATCTACTGGGCTTTCTGCAACGACTGAACCTTTCGCTTCACCCGTTGCATTTAAATCTAAGGAATCCGACTCAAGTAATGCTTGCTTACCAACCAATGTTGATGCCTGCAAAGCAGAGTTAGATGTCATCGAAGCTGCTAGCGACTCAAAATTACTATTGAGATTTGAGATACCTTCAGCCATCGTAAAATTGGTCATTTGTGCAATCATTTGATCGTTATCAGCAGGTTTACTCGGATCCTGAAACGATAATTGCTGAGTTAACAACGAGAAGAAATCTTCTTGAGTTAACGCATCGCTTTGCTCTTCGGTTGTCGTTGGTGTTGTATCCTGCCAACGCAAAGAATCTAAATAGGATGAAGATGTACTAATATCGTTACTCATAACCTACCCTCGGTTAACGCTGACCTAGCAGCAGAGTTTTACTTAACATTTGCTTAGCTGCATCAGCAACTTGCACGTTTGTTTCATAAGAGCGAGAGGCAGAAATCATATTCGCCATCTCCTCTACAACATTAACGTTGGGTTTGTAGATATAACCATTTTCATCCGCACTCGGGTGATTAGGGTTGTATTCAATCTGCAGTGGTGCACTGCTTTCAACAATGCCCAGCACTTTAACACCAACAGAAGAGCCCTGATTATTACTTACCGACTCAGAAGCTTTGGTAAGCTCTGCAGCAAATACAGGTTGTCGCGCTCGGTACGTTTTGTCTTGAGAAGAGCTAATTGTATTAGCATTCGAAATATTACTCGCAGTGGTATTTAAACGAACATTCTGTGCGCTCATACCAGAACCAGCAATATCAAAAACGTTATATAAACTCATAATTATTATCCTTGACTACCGAGGGCTTTATTCAGGCCTTTAAATTTGCCGCTTAAAAATTGTAAGCTGGCCTGATACTCCATAGCATTCTGTGTATACAAGTTCCGTTCCACCTGTACATCCACTGAGTTACCATCACCTGTATCTGTTTGATTTGGCGTACGAAATAATTCATCACCACCCACACTACGGGTACCACCACCAATGTGTTTTTCATTAGTAGTTACCATTGTATTGCCGCTTTGCTGGTGTGATTTTGCCGCTTTTAATGCTGAGGCAAAGTTAATATCTTTTGCTTTGTAGCCCGGCGTATCAGCATTAGCAATATTACTTGCTAGCACTTCTGCTCGTTGTGAACGGATCAACATAGTATGCTGATGCACACCTAAAGCTTTATCAAAACTGATAGCCATAACCATCTCCAAAAAATTGACTTAACTTGAATAAAGCAATAAATAAGCCATTTATAATTGAGTGATTATATTTTTTGTAATCGAATGATTTAAAATGAAAAACGACACATGATGTGTCGTTTTGAAGGAAAGAAAAAAGGTTTATTTCTTTTGGTAAATAATGCCAGGATTGCATCTAACCATATCAAATTCGTCACTCAACCCGGCCATTGACTCCGAAGCCCCTAAAAATAAATAACCTTTAGGATTAAGCGCTTGTGCAAATTGTTTAATAATTTTTGCTTTTACCTCTGGAGAGAAGTAAATAAGTACATTGCGGCAAAAAATAATATCGAATTTACCCATTAATGCATACGAATCTAGTAAATTTAAATGCCTAAAGCTCACTTGTCTTTTCAAAGTGTCGTTAACTTTTGCCATACCATTGCCGCTGTCTGTAAAAAACTTTTTTCGACGTTCTGCAGACAACCCGCGCGCCAAGGCTAACGCGTCATACTCGCCATTTTTACACATGTCTAGCATAGTGTTAGAAATATCAGTACCAATGATCTGAGCACCCATTTTTAAAACGTTAGGCTGCTTAGATTGAAACTCAGCAACCGACATAGCAATAGAATAAGGCTCTTGACCAGACGAACTAGCTGCAGACCAAATTTTTACAGGCCGCCTCAAATCTTTAAACTCAGGAAACAACCTGTTTTGAAGTAGCTCAAAGGGGTATTGGTCTCTGAACCACAAGGTCTCGTTTGTAGTCATCGCATCAACAACAGCCGCGCGCAATTGCCTCTCATGCGGCCCCAGTGTTTTGCTAACAAGTTCAGATAACGACCCTACATCAAAACGAGCCATAAGGGGCGCAAGTCTACTTTTTACCAAGTATTGCTTGTTTTCACCAAGAACAATACCGCATTGCTGTTCTAAAAACGAACGGAACTGATCGTATTCATTTTGCTGCAAGTCTTTATTATTCAAATTAGTAGCACCTGTTTTGATTATTCACAATGAACCCACTTTTTAACCGCCGTCGCTAATTCATCAGGGTTAAATTTGGCAATAAAATCGTCAGCCCCAACCTTTTCAATCATTGCTTGGTTAAATACACCACTCAGTGATGTATGCAAAATGACATGCAAAGGGGCAAGTTTAGGGTCTGCTTTTATTTCTGCAGTTAGTGTATAGCCATCCATTTCAGGCATTTCAACATCAGATATAAGCAAAGCAACACGTTCTGTAATATCTGTTTGACAATCAAGCTTGGCAATTTCTTTTAATCTTACGAGTGCTTCTTTGCCATTTTTAGCCAACTCAGTTTGTACACCCAGCGGCTCAAGTGCTCGTTTTACCTGATTTCGCGCAACCGCACTGTCATCAGCTATAAATACAATTCGTTCACCTAAATCTTTTTGAATGTCACCACTTTCAGCAACTTCAGAACTTACTTCTGTGTTAACAGGGCAAATTTCATTTAATATTTTTTCAACATCTAAAATTTCTACTAGCTCGTTTTCTATTTCAGTAACGGCGGTTAAATATGAATAACGTCCGGCACCAGAAGGTGGTGGCATTATTTTTTCCCAGTTCATATTAACTATACGTTCAACACCACCGACCAAAAAACCTTGCACTGAGCGATTATATTCAGCAATTATGATAAAGCTGTCTTTGATGTTATCGATTGGACGTCCACCTACCGCCATAGATAAATCTATGACAGAAATAGTTTGTCCACGAATATGAGCTACACCACGAATATAAGAATTCGATTTTGGCATACTAGTAAGCGGAGGACATTGAAGGACTTCTCTTACCTTAAATACATTGATCCCAAAACGCTGGCGCCCTCTGAGTTTAAATAATAGTAATTCTAGGCGGTTCTGGCCAACCAACTGAGTACGCTGGTTTACTGAGTCTAAAATGCCTGCCATTAAAATCTCCTTTAGAAAACAAATAATACGGAACGATAATTGCTTCCTACATATACAAAGCTACACAACATCGTGGGAGCGTCTTAATTTTGACGCAAAATATTTATACCCTGTTTGAAACCATAAGCATAGTCGAAACATTATGAGTTTGTTAAAAAAAATCAAAAGATACAGTGTTTTTTATTTTGTTACTAGCCTAGGAATGGCATTCCCTGTATCTGCACAAGTATTTAGTAAAGCATCACTACAAGAAATGGCTGTAAAATACATTGCTGAGCAAATTGGCGAACACGATAGTGAGCAAATACACCTCAGTGCATTGCCATTAGACAGCCGTATACCTGATCGTGCTTGTTCAACGACACCTGATATTATTTCATCAAGTGAACCACCGTTTAACAGACAAATTACAATACAAGTAAAATGCGACGATCCACAAAGCTGGGCACAATACGTACATATAAAGGTGCTAAAAATGGCACCTGTTGTTGTAACAACTGATAATATTGCGCGCGGTGAAGTAATAACCAGCGCTCACCTAACCATTGAGATGAAACCGACACACTTTGTAAGAGTGCAATATCAAGACGATCCTAAAGCACTTATTGGCAGTCGAAGTAAACGCAACATTCGCGAAGGTATGCCAATATTGCTCAATCAAATATGTATGGTATGCAAAGGTGATGCTATTAATATTTATGCAAGCACAAAAGGCTTACAGATAAAAACGACCGGTGTTGCGCTTGAAGATGGCACTCTGGGCGAACAAATACTTGTAGAGAACAAAAAAACAGGTAAAGTTTTAAATGCGCGTGTAGATGGTGTAGAGTCTGTACAAGTAAATATTTAATTAAAAATAATATTAAAGTTTACTAAAGATATGCCGATATACTGGTATTAGTTGGGTAAATTATGGATTTTTATTATGGTTAATCAAGTCAATTCAGGTAATCAACAACCAAGCGCTTTAGCTAATGCTAAACAACAAAAGGTTGATTTGCAAAGAGATAATGCAAATACACAAGCGGCTCAATCGGCTACGCCTAAAGCTGCTAGCGATTCTGTAAGCTTAACACCACAAGCACAGCAATTAAAAACACTGCAAGAAAAAGCACAGCAATCTTCTGGTTTTGACAGTAACAAAGTTGCTGAGCTAAAAAAAGCAATCACTGAAGGTAAGTACCAAATAGACAGTGAAAAGCTTGCCAAAAATTTAGCTGACTTCGAGTTTGATGTCTATGGCTGATCATAATAGCTTGATTATTGTTAAGTTAAACGAGCAAGATAAGTGTTTAGATTCTCTCGCTGTTTTATTAAACGACGAGCTAACAGCTATTGCCTCAAGAAGAGGTGAAGGTTTAAAAGAAATTACCCAACAAAAAATGACTTTTTTAACCAAGCTAAATAGCCTAGATCAAGAGTTAAACAAGTTACTTGCTAAGAATGACGAGCAGTCTGAAGAGCTTCCCGAGCTTATAGCCCAAGTTCGCAGTAAGTTAGAGAAATGCCAAAAACAAAACGAAGTAAACGCGCATGCAGCACATCAGGCGCAGCTTAGTGTAAAACAACTAAAAAACATTTTAATTGGTGCCCCATCGTCCACCACATATAATCAGTCTGGCGGTGAAGTTAACACCAACGGTCAGCTTGTCAGAAATTTAAAAGCATAAACTCAAAATGCTTCAGCCAAATTACCTACTTCTATAATATTTAAACCTGCTAGTTACCGGTATCTCAAACTTGAAAACCCAAAAATTGAGACAAGCTGCGTCAACCTTTTTGACTGAGGTTTTTGTACTCAGGTGAGACTGTTTAGTTGACGCATTGTAATATTTAAACTGCTGTATACTTAAAACTCTAACTTGCCTAAATACTAAACGTACAGCTGTAAAATTTATTGCGAACGTCAATTTATCAGTAATACGTTACTTTTTTTACTTCACGTGGTTTTATTTCGCCAATATATAAATCATGCACGCGCTTCATATTGAGTTCCAGCTCAGTGACGTATGTGTCATCTACTGCATACGTTTTTATAATTTGTGCACCTTTAATTACGCCCTGCACTTTGCTTTCTAGATAATCATCCTTAGCGACTGCGTTTTCAACGCTCATACCCGCAGTTACCTTTTGCCCATATACTTGCTCTGTAAGCTCTCTGTATGCTTCAAGTTTAGAGGCTTTAATAGCCATAAGCTGCTTTTGTGAAGCGCTTGCCCCTTTTTGTAAACTAATAGGTGCATAACCTACCGCTTTTAATACCGGGTAATTATTAGGCTCAACATATTTGTACTCAACATGCTTATCAAACACGCTGCTGCACCCACTCAAGGTTAAACACCCAAGTGTAATAACTAATGAAATTGCTCGCATAATTTTGTGCCCTAGTAAATTAATTACGGTGGTATATGCATGTTTAATGCCATTTATAACGTTATTTTTATTGATTAATAACATTGGTACAGTCCTTGCTGCCTCAAGGTAAAGCTAACGTTTATTTGGAGCAAAAAGTATGAAATCGTTTTTATTAAAGGCATTTGCAGGATTAAGCGCAACTGCGTTATTTACGTTTTCGACTTTTTCAAATGCGCAGTGGTATGAATCTACAGGGCACGCACTTATTCAAAACGACGACATAAGCGCGGCCAAATCTGCAGCTATAAAAGATGCTATAACTCAAGCGTTGGTTTTTTCTGGGGCGCGTGTCAGCTCAGTACAAACCTTGGTAGACGGCGTATTAATGCAAGATCAGTTAAAAATTAGTAGCCACGGCGAAATTCAAAAAATTGAACTTGTAAGTGAAAATAAATACGACGATAAATTTGCGATTACCCTGCGTTTAGATATATTTGCGCAAACAGAGCAATGCCCGCAAAGCAGCTTTAACAAGTTTGTTGCCGTAACACAAAGTCAGCTGGTTCATCGAGAGCAAGCTAGAATGGGTCAAATATTTGACGTAAATAAAGCAATTAGCAAACGAATATTCACCACCTTACAAAAATCAAAAATGAGCGCCCTACCCGTTGCTTATTACAATATACCTTTAAATGTAGATAATTACTTTTCGCAGCAGTACGACTACTCAAAAGTTCAGTTAGAAGAAATATCATCTCGCACCAACGCTCAGTACGTGTTACTTAGCCAAATTACCGACCTATCAACAAGCGATAAACTCAATAGCGATTATGCTTTTTGGCAAGACGATAGCTACCAACGCAACTACAAAATAGAGTTTAGCCTTTTTAATGGCACAACCTATGAGCAGCTTTGGAGCAATAGTTATCAGGGCCAAGGCACTTGGCCATTCGAAAAAACCGCCATTATTGATGTAAACAGTGATAGGTTTTGGCAATCACCCTACGGTCAAAGTATACAAGATATAAATCAAACCCTAAGTTATGACTTACAAGCTGTATTAGCCTGCTTTCCAACGCAAGGTAAAATAATGCATATGGAAAACAGCAAAATAGTAATTAATTTAGGTAAAGCACATGGCCTAAAAAAAGGGCAAATGCTGAGTATTGCACACCATAACTACCTAACTGATGCAGCTGGTAATGTAATGCCTCACACCACTACAACACTCAACAAAATACGTGTAGAGCAGTTATATCAACAAACTGCGGTTGCAGTAAGCATTGACGACCAGCCCTTACCCGGCGTACAAATCAACGATGTAGTTGAAGTAATAAGCCAAGATCTTTAAAGCGCTTTAGCAAGCTGTGTTTTTAAATTAGGGTGAGCCGACAACCACTCACCCAACTGCTCAACCCCTGCCAAATGCGGATAATGCTTTCTGCATGCAAACACGACATTACGCTGCTGATTGGGAAATATAGGCATATAATCAATACCCGTGCGCTGTGTGCAAGCTAACTTTGGCACAAAAGTAACGCCATCATCCATTGCCACCAGCGCAAGTAACGTTTCTAAACTATTGCCTTTATATTGATTAGACACATCAACCCCTGCCGAAAAACAAAACTTTTGGGCTTGATCTTTAAAGCAATGACCATCACTTAACATTAATAGGCTGCAACCCTGAAGATCACTAAGCGCGACTTTTTTATGCTTAGCCAGCGCGTTATCTTTTGAAACAGCGACTAAAAAGTCTTCTTTATAAAGTGGAATAGTGTGGTAATGATTAAGCTCAGCTACATCGGCCAGAATTGCAAAATCAAGCTCACCATTGTTAAGCGCATCTAATATGGTGGCTGTTTGCATTTCAATAAACGCAAATTGGCTATCTACAAATGCTTCTTTCATTGAGGTTAACAAAGTTGGCAATAAATACGGCGCAATAGTTGGAATAATACCAATTGTTATCTTACCTTGTAATGGTTCATTAGAGGTAGAAGCCAGCTCTTTGAGTATTTGAGTTTGCTCTAAAATAACCTCTATTTGCGCTAATAAACGTACACCTTTAGCAGTTAGGGTTACTTGTTTGGTTGAGCGGTCAAATAAAGTAACACCTAATGTTTGTTCAAGCTTTTTAACTTGCCCACTCAGTGTAGGTTGGCTAACAAAGCACGCATCGGCTGCTTTACGAAAATGTTTATGTTGTGCTATGGCTTTAACGTATTCAAAGTCTTTTAAGTTCATGTTCAGCTCCACCCTGATAGCTTTTGACTATCAGTTTAATACAAACAAACGATTAGAACTATATTTAAATTTTCGCCATAATGGCTTTAACAAATCAAGAGGAACTAAACCATGTTAAAGAATATTGAAGGTCAAACAATCCCAAACGTTACATTTGCAACACGTCAAAACGACGAATGGAAATCGGTAACAACAGACGAGATTTTTAAAGGCAGAACCGTTGCTGTGTTTTCACTACCGGGTGCATTCACCCCAACATGTTCATCTACTCACCTTCCTCGCTACAACGAGCTAGCTGGTGTGTTTAAGCAAAATGGCGTAGATGAAATTGTATGTTTATCAGTTAACGATACATTTGTAATGAATGCATGGGCTGAACACCAAGAAGCGCAAAACATTACTTTACTACCAGACGGCAACGGCGAGTTTACAGACGGCATGGGCATGTTAGTAGACAAAAACGATTTAGGCTTTGGTAAGCGCAGCTGGAGATACTCTATGCTGGTAAAAGATGGCGTAATTGAAAAAATGTTCATCGAACCAGACCTACCAGGCGACCCGTTTGAAGTGTCTGATGCAGACACCATGCTTGATTACATCAACCCTAAACAAGCTAAACCTGAGCCAGTAAGCGTTTTTACTAAGCCCGGTTGTCCATTCTGTAAAAAAGCAAAAGAACTACTTACAGAAAAAGGCTTTGCCTATGAGGAAATTGTTATGGGTGCAGGTGCATCATTAACAAGCCTAAAAGCAATCTCTGGCCGCGACACCGTTCCACAAGTATTTATTGGTGGTAATCACATTGGTGGTTCAGACGACCTAGAAAAATACTTTGCCTAATAAGTAAATTTAAATGGGGGCCAAGTGCCCCTATTTATTGAAGGAAAATACAATGAAACAATTGCAAACCGACGTAGTAGTTATAGGCGCAGGTACAGCAGGCTTAAGTGCATACCGAAACGCTAAACAGTTTACCCCTAACGTACTTATGATCGAATCAGGTCCTTATGGTACAACCTGCGCACGCGTAGGGTGTATGCCAAGCAAATTATTAATAGCTGCTGCAGAAGCTGCGCACGCTATAGAAATGGCACCTGCATTTGGTGTGCATAGCTCAAAGCCGGTAATAGACGGCAAAGCAGTTATGGCACGCGTTAAAAGTGAACGCGATCGTTTTGCTGGTTTTGTAGTAGAAGCCGTTGATGAACTACCAGACGAAGACAAAATTAAAGGTTACGCTAAATTTTTAGATGCAAACCGTGTACAAATAGATGACCACACCATTATTACAGCCAAGCGGTTTGTCATAGCTACAGGCTCTCGCCCTTCTTACCCTGGCGTATTTAATAATTTTGGTGACAAATTAATCATTAACGACGACGTATTTGAGTGGGACGACCTACCAGAATCAGTTGCCGTATTTGGCCCGGGCGTAATTGGCCTTGAAATAGGTCAAGCACTTAGCCGTTTAGGTGTTAATGTAAAATTATTTGGTGTAGGTGGTGCAATTGGTCCACTCACCGACCCCGTAGTAAAAGACTATGCAAATACAGTTTTTGCAAAAGAGTTTTTTGTTGATACCGACTCAAACGTATCAGACATGATGCAAATAGGCGACAAAGCGCAGCTTACTTACACCGACAAACAAGGTGAAAAACACACCGAACAGTTTGACTATGTACTAGCCGCAACAGGCCGAGTTCCTAATGTAGACAAGCTAGGGCTCGAAAACACAGGTATAGAACTTGACGAACGCGGCGTACCGCATGCCGATCCGCACACAATGCAATGTGGCGAATCAAACATATTTATAGCCGGCGATGCAAGCAACATGATCCCGCTACTTCATGAAGCGTCTGATCAGGGAACCATCGCAGGGCAAAATGCAGGGCGTTTCCCAGATATACGTATTGGCCTGCGCAGAGCTAAAATTGCCGCTGTATTCAGCGACCCACAAATTGCCATGGTAGGCGAAAGCTTTACCCAAATAACAGACCGTTTAGGCTCATGTGGCTGTTTTGAAGTGGGCGAAGTCAGCTTTGAAAACCAAGGCAGAAGCCGCGTAATGCTTAAAAATAAGGGCCATATGCGTGTATACGCAGAGCAAGGCACCGGCTTATTTTTAGGCGCCGAATTTATTGGCCCACAAGCCGAGCACATAGCGCATCTGCTTGCATGGGCAGTACAAAATAAAATGACCGTACCACAAATGCTTAATATGCCGTATTACCACCCGGTTATTGAAGAAGGCTTACGCACCGCACTGCGCGATTTAAACGCCAAGCTTAAGTTTGGCCCAGATATCATTAACCACTGTATGGAATGTGGCCCAGGCGCATAACTTACAAAAAATAAACACTTGCTATTAAAAAGCCAAAACGTCTGTTTTGGCTTTTTTATTTATATAATTTTTAAGCACTGGTATCTCAAAAAATAGTTTAGCTGTTACACTGAATACGTAATTTAATTAAAAAGATGGAATAGCTATGCCCAATAATAAATTTAGACTAGTCACTCGTAGCGATTTTGATGGCCTTGTATGTGCTGTACTACTAAAAGATTTAGATCTAATTGATGACATTTTGTTTGTACACCCAAAAGACATGCAAGATGGAAAAATAGACATCACCGCTAACGATATTACCACTAACCTTCCCTACGTAGCGGGTTGTCACATAGCATTTGACCACCACTTAAGTGAAACCGTTCGAAACGCAAGCGACATTAAAAATCACATAATTGACCCTAAAGCGCCTTCAGCTGCTCGAGTCGTTTACGACTACTACGGCGGCGCCGAAAAATTTCCTAATATTTCAGTAGATATGATGGACGCTGTAGATAAAGGCGACGCAGCTCAGTTTTCTAAAGATGAAATACTCAATCCAACCGACTGGGTGTTAATGAACTTTATAATGGATGCCCGCACAGGTCTAGGCCGCTTTCGCGATTTTAAAATTTCAAACTACCAGTTAATGATGAAGCTCATTGATGCATGTAAAGATCAAAACATCGACGACATTTTGCAAATGGAAGATGTTGCAGAGCGAGTTGCGCTTTATAATGAGCACAACGAAAAAGCAAAAGCACAAATAACACAGTGTGCAACAGTGCATAAAAACCTAGTGGTATTAGATCTAACTCAAGAAGAAACCATTTACGCCACCAACCGCTTTGTAATTTACGCTATGTACCCCGACTGCAATATTTCAATTCATAAAATGTGGGGGCTTAAAAAGCAAAACGTAGTGTATGCAATTGGTAAGTCAATTACTAACCGCAGCTCAAACACAAACGTAGGTGAGTTATGCCTTAAATACGGCGGCGGCGGCCACTTAAATGCAGGAACCTGCCAAGTAGAGACCAGCCAAGCCGACACAGTACTCACTGAGCTGATAGATAAAATCACTAATGATGGTTAATTACTAACTATTAGCTATTAAATTGTAAAGCGAGTAGGTTTATATTTACTCGCTTTTTTATGTGTAGTTATAAACTTTTAGCTATAAAAAAACTACTTTGCTAACGTTTCAACTCAATAGTTATTGATATCTTAGATTTTTAAGGGCTGGTTTGAGAGAAATTGTCAGTCAAAAGTTCTGATGTATGAAGTCAAGATTTGACCCACGGCTCTTTCAAAGTAAAAGGCTTGTGGTTCGCTGGTAAAGCTATTATCACTAGGCATTACTTATGGAAGGTAGAAAAAGCATAACCTAAAGCTAGAACGAGTTAGCTAAAGCTCCGTATTATCTAAAAAGAGCTAAAGCTATCACCAATAAATAAAATTGCAGTTAAATACGACTTTTCAAATAGCTAAAGCTCTTAATTTAGCTTTAGCTCATATCACACAGCAGTACAAAGCCAAAAATTATCTTTAGATTACCATTTGCCAGAATGGCAAAAAAGATCTTAACTTGGAGTTCTGTAAATAACTGTACTATCTGAGTTTAACTATTTTATATATTTAGAATATTCTTTTTGCAAAAACTCAGGCCACAAATGACTGTTCTTTCCGTATAGTTTCACTATGCTTTTAAACTCTTTAAGCTCCTCTACCTTAGTACCTTGCTCTAAAAGATCTTCATAAGCCCCATAATAATGCTGGCTAAAACTAATATATCTTTTTTCATCCTCAGTTTGATTTTCTCTTTCTGCACACAAAGCTAACTTTGCGTATAGCTTGTTCAACTTTAAGGATAGAAAAGACTTTTGAATTTCTTCACATTTGTGAGAAAGCGTCGAATAGTTTAATTGTTCTAATTGTGGAATGAAGTCTTCTTGACAAACTTTCTCAAGCTCGTTGTATCTGCCAGCTTTCTGATAATAGGGCAATACTTTTAAAATGTCAGCTTCTGATGATATTCCACTTTGATAAGCGAACAATAAAATTTCTATAGCTTCATCAAATAACCCCTCTTTAGCTTTAGTCGTTGCGAGTTTTAGTTGATTCATATTAGTGCTCACCCTTGATTACTGTTTCATTCCCTGTTTTTCAATATATTATTTAACTGCTCTATCGTAAGCTCTTCTCTCGAAGTTATATCAGGTTCACCAAGAGGAAGGTTGATTTTATATGAATGGCTTGTTATTACATCACCACAGTCAACTTTTTCATAATGTATGTTCTCGGCTATCGCTTTTGATGCTAATTGCTCAGCTTTAAAAAATAATTTGCTAGTTGGAGAGAAAGGGAAGTAAATAAAAAAGTTATTAAATTGGCAATATAAAATATAGATAATGTGATTATCAGAAATTTCTCTAGTTAATTCGATTTCCATTTTTATTGGAAAGTTAACATCAGGCATTCTGTATCCACACCAAAAAATAGGAAAATGATTAAGGCTTTCAAAATTCTGATTTGATCTCAACCACCCAATAGCAGTACTAAATTCTTTTAATTTTTCATCTGGAAGAATGGATATTAAGCTCTTTAAAATTGCTTTGTAAACTTTGACCATATCAAAAGTTTGTGAAGAAAAATTTAATGAGCTTTTCTCTGAAGATTTTTCTTGTATTAATGTTATAAATTGATCATCTCCATAAACTTTACTACCACCTTTTATATAATTCGGCCGATAACCTTTCTTGCCTCTTAGTCGAGTAATAATCGTTGGGGGTATAAAATTGCTTAAATCTTTCTCTATTTTTGAAAATCTAGCATTGCACTCATCACATTCATTAACTGTAAAGATGCTTTTATTGCCAAGAAACTCAGGAAAGGAATGGGCTCTTTTCTTATTGAACTTCACATCATTTAACTTGCAGAACCTACATAAAGAATCTCTTTCACCAACCTCAACTGTTGGAGATAAATTATAATTATGCTGTATATGACTAAAAACCTGCTCAAACAAAAGCTAATCCTTTAACTTGCTAAAGTTTATATTCTCACTCAAATAAACATGCTACATATGTGCTACACATGTGCTACACATAAATTAAATAAGAAAGAAAAATAAACATAAGCCTTTGATTTTATTGGTAGCCCCTGCAAGAATCGAACTTGCAACTGCCCCTTAGGAGGGGGCCGTTATATCCATTTAACTAAGAGGCCACAGCGATGTGCTAGAGCTAAATTATAACGGCATCTGATTTTTAATATCAAGTTTTAAATCAAGTGGAATTTGAGTTAATTACTTGATAAATATATATCTTCTTTGCTTAGTACGTATTGCGGTATAAACTCTCGGCTGCTGGCCACTATTTGCTTGGTGTTGACATTTATAATGCGTGTATTAATAACAATACCGTTTTGCCTGTAAATTAAGGTGCCCGCGAGTATATGACTTGCCATATGATCTTCACTCAGCTTTTTGATATTTCGTGAAAACACAAAATCACCGCGTCTGTTTACCTCTATCGTGCTGGTGGTTTTAAAATCAACCACACTGTAACCAAACTTTTGTAATTGATGGATTAATGTTTCGGATATTTGGTTACCTAACTGGTTACTTTTATTGAGTGACGAGTCAAAATTTACCAATGTACTAACAGCAATATTAACCTGTGTATCGGATTCTGTGTCGTACTCTAGCGTGTCAACTAAGTCTAAAGCCATTTGCTCTACGTAATTAACGAGCGTTTTATGATGCTTTACTGGCTTAAAGGGTTTTGACGCATCGTAATCATTGTTTGGTTGCACAGTTTGGTTGTGTGTTTGAGTATCGTAACTGCCATTTAATACATAGCTGGTACTTGCTTGCGTTCGTGTGTGCGAATTTGAATCATGCTCATGGTGATGCATTAGCGAGCAACCAGATAGAGCAACGACTAACCCAGCTAGTGATAATGTCCGTAAATTGGTGTTTAGTGTAAAGCGCATACTCACCTCACTCACTCGCTTGTTTTAGCATAATACCATCGGTACGGTAATTACCATTTAACGCATCAATAACTGATTGCGGTAAAAACCCTTGCGCCGAACCAACAACCGCTTTACTTGTTAAGCCAACAATTCGTGCATTGACTAAAACTCCGCCTTGGTGACTTACTAGCGTGCCTGCCAGTACGTATTGAAAGTTTTGCTCTGGGTCTAATTCAAGATAGTCTCTGCTAAAAACAAAGTCGCCGGTTTGTGTTACACGCACATAATCGGTGGTTTTAAAATCAATGACCGGTACACCAAAATTGTGGAGCTCATGCATAAAGCTTTCAGCAATTTGATTTCCTAATAAGCTACCATTACTGTAATCGTCGTCTAAAAATACAAAACTTGATACCGCTAGTGGTGTTTTATCATTTACGTATTGTAAGTTTTCGACCATGTCTTGCATTATTCCGCGCACATAGTGGTTTATATTTTTATGCATTGGCGGCGTCGATTTTGTGTAGTTAGTTTGCTGAGCTAACCCCGACTGAAACATGCTATCGTGATTAACTGGAGCACTCACTTTGCGTTGGCTTGTTGCCAGTTGCGCTCCTTGGTTACTTTGCTCAACAGCTGGGTCGGCACTAGGGGTGTTCATAATTTGTGAACAACCAAAACCTAGTGGCAAACATAGCGTGATTAATAAGTTTCTCATTGTGTACTCCTCGTTAATATTCACTGCGATAGAGTGAGCCATCGCGCTGCTGAATTTTTTCATTTCCCCACATAACATTGATTGGGATCTCGGTACTGCCAGCAGATAAAACTTGCTTATTGCTAATGTTTACCATGCGCGCATTTACAATGTATGCATGCTGTTGACGTGTCACGGTGCCGGTGATTATAAGGTCAATATTTTGGCGCTCTCGTAACTGTTCTAAATTACGGGTCAGCGCGCTGTCGGCATTATGAGATAAGTGTAGGTTATTTGCTAAGCGATATTCGACCGTGTGATAACCCATTTGCGTCATTTTGGTTAATATGCTTTCTTGTATTTGTTGGCTTAAGCCCGACGCTTGCTGCGTCATTAGCTTAGTGTCGAGCGCATCTGCAAAATAAAAGCTACTCACACCTATGCGAGTATTGTTGCTTAATGGACCTTTTAAATGACTTAATTGCACAGTTAAGTTGTGTACATAGTCACTTACTGTATAAGGTGCCATCGCTGCTTTTGGGGCATATGTGCTTATACTTGGCTCGGGTTCAGGAATTAAACTGCACGCGGCCAAGTTAATTAATAATAAGGGTAGTAAAAGGCGCATAGTTGCCATCCTCTTGTGATCATACAAGAGACTAAGCAATTATTATGCCTAGAGGGTTGGTTGTGGTTTTTCCTGCGTATAATAGGTGACAAAACAATTAATTTTTTGCTGTTTTAATACTTCGCAACCGGTTGTTGCTTGTTTATTTGTTTTATATGCGCCTAACTTTAAACGATAAAACGTATTGGTTTTTATTACTTTAGTTTCAACATTAACAGCTAAATTAGTATCAAAAAACGTCGGTATTTTACGTTTTAAATTAGCCAGTGCCGCGTTTAATTTAGCTTCACTATTAAATGCTGCTACTTGAATAGCGAAAAATGCTTGGTCGCTTTTTAAAATACTTTCTGCTGAAGTGGTTGTTTGAGCATTGTTTGTTCCAGCCGTGTTGGTTTCGTCAATGGCTTTTAAACGAGTAGTCAGCTTTGATAGCTGGCCTTCTAGCTCAAGCAGGTCGTTAACTTTAGGCTCAACTGTTTTCCACTCATTTGCAGACTGTTTGAGCGCTTTTAAATCCTCGCTTGAAATAAGGACAGTGTTTGGTGTTGTTGAACTCGGTGGCGCTTTTTTAAATGAAGTACACCCTGTTATAACGAGCAAAACCCCAATACAAAATAAAGTGTTTATAAATTCCTTTTTAATAACCATACTTTTTACCTACCACCCTTTTGATTATGGTCAGGTATTTTATGGATAAAAAAATTTTTAGCAAGTTACTATTTTAACTACAGCTTTACGGGTTTATCTGTGTAGTTACTCACTATGCAGTCAAGCTTATACACTTTAAATACTTCGCAGTCTGCTTTGGCATTTTTTAGATTTTGGTAAGAACCTAACTTAAGCCTGTAAAACGTTTTTTTGTTAATTTTTGCGGTTTCAACATTGGTAAGTATTTTTTTTCTGAATAAGGGGGCAGCTTTGGTGTTTAGCTCTTTCCACGCTTTTGCGATGTCTTTTTCTGAGTCAACCGATGCCACTTGCAGAGCAAAAATATGCCTAGGTGTATTAAGTTTAACCGTCTGCTTTTTATTTCTGTATTGATTAACGCTTTGGCTACGCGAACGAGCAGCTTGCTGATTGTGAATTGTGCGCGTGCTGTACGAGCTATTTGTAGGCTGATTAGATTGGGCTATTGCCTTACTGTTAATAATATCTATGTGATTAACAAGGTAGGTAATTTCTTTTTCTAGCTTTAAAATACGCTCTATACCCGCTCTGGCTTGCTGCCATTGCAATGCTGCATCTTTTAACTGAGCCAGCTCTAATGCAGTAATAGGTACATACTCAGGCGAATTAGTTTGTGTTTCTGGTGCTTGCACTAATTTAGCTTCAGGCGTAATAGAGCATGCTGTACCAAATAGCAGTATCAGCAGGCTTAAAAGTAATCCTGTTATTTTTTTGTTATTAGTTAACATTTAATCGCTGTCCTGAAAGCAGTGTAATCACACTTACATTTCAGTTAAACATCCTCTTTACAAAGCGTTTAACCTTACTTTAATTTTCGAGCCACACCCTAGCCCTTTACATAAATAAGCGTATTTAATTCAATAAGCTTATGTATTTTTGACTCCTCCATGAGAACACTTTTCAATACAATTTTAATGCCACTTAAACTAAACATTACAACATAAATTACATTATGTCTGTAAAGTAATCAAAACTATTCTAATTTTTACATTAAAAAAACAAGTTATGCAAAAACCAATAAAAAAAGCGCCTAATTAGGCGCTTTTTGCTGATTAAATGTAAACGGTTATACAAGTGTTTTAATAAACGTTTTTAACTCATCGGCAAATTCGTCACGACGAAGTGCAAACTCAATGGTTGCTTTTAAATAACCAATTTTACTACCACAATCGTGGCTTCGGCCTTTCATTGCGTAAGCATCCACTTTTTCGCTTTGCATAAGCATGGCAATAGCATCGGTCAGCTGAATTTCATCGCCAGCACCTTGCGGCGTTTTTGCAAGTAGCGGCCAAATATTTTCACTTAACACGTAACGCCCAACTACTGCTAGGTTTGAAGGTGCCTCGTCAACCGGTGGTTTTTCTACCATGCTAACAATTGGTGAGCTTTCACCCTGTGCTATTTCGGTGCCACCTAAGTCCACCACACCAAACTTATCTACTTCCTGCATTGGTACAGGCTCTACCATAATTTGGCTGTGTTTAGTTTGTTCAAAGTGGGCGATCATCTCTGCAAGGTTGTCTTTTTTAAGATCGCTTTCAACGTCGTCTATAATCACATCGGGTAAAATAACGACAAACGGTTCGTTACCAATAATTGGCGCGGCGCAATTAATAGCGTGGCCTAGCCCTTTTGCTTCGCCTTGGCGAACGTGAATTATTGTTACGTCTTTAGGACATATAGCTTGCACTTCGGCAAGCAATTGCCGCTTAACACGCTTTTCAAGCGTTGCTTCTAACTCAAAGCTGGTATCAAAATGGTTTTCGATAGAGTTTTTACTTGAGTGCGTGACAAGTACTATCTCTTTTATGCCTGCGGCAACCGCTTCGTTTACTACGTATTGTATTAAAGGTCGGTCTACGACAGGAAGCATTTCTTTAGGGATTGCTTTTGTGGCTGGTAGCATGCGCGTACCAAGTCCCGCTACTGGGATCACTGCTTTCATGTTGTTTTCCTTAATCGGTTATTATACTGAAAATGGATATTGAATTGCGTCATGGCATTGATAGCCTGTTACTTCAAAATCATCTCGGGTAACCCACGTTTCTATGTCTTCAAGTGACTTTATATTTGGATTAATTGTAAGTGTAGGCGATTCAAATGGTTCGCGCTTGAGCTGAACGTCGCGCATTAATTTGAGCTGATTTTCGTAAATATGAGCGTTAGCTATTTTATGGTACGCCTTGCCCGGCTTATGGCCAGTAATTTGAGCGACTAGTGCAAGCAATACAAAACATTGAATTTGATTGAAATTTAGCCCCAACGGCACATCGCAGCTGCGCTGATAAGATGTTAAGTAAAGCGTGTCACCTAGTAGTGAAAACGTATGCGTGTGCATGCAAGGTCTTAAACAACCTTGTTCAAATTCACCTGGGTTATAAAACGTGATTATTTCACCACGATCATCAATGCCATTTTTTAAATTGTTAATTACTTTAGCTAACTGATCGAGTGTTGAGCCATCAGGGCGTTGCCAGCCGCGACCTTGGACGCCGTAAACCCGCCCCATATCGTCTTCACCTTTACGATTTGGGTTATTAAGCCAAGCTTGGTTATCGTTGGCATTGGCATCCCATGTTTTACAGCCAATTTCACGAAATTGTTCTGCGCTATCGTAGCCACGTAAATAGCCAAGTAACTCTGCAATGGCCGCTTTATAGTAACTTTTACGCGTTGTGATCATCGGGAACTGATTGTTTGCTACATCATATTCTAAATCGGCGTTTATAACGGTTAAGCAACGTGTGCCTGTGCGTTTGTTTTCTACCCATTGACCTTCGTCAACGATACGCTGACATAATTTTAAATATTGTTTCATGCTTTTATTATGCCTTTGCTGCTGTTACTTGCTGCGGGTTTTTATAAGCCCAAATTAATAAACCTAAACCACCTATAATCATAGGCAGTGACAGTATTTGTCCCATAGAAATAAAGTCGGCAAATAAGCCTAGTTGTGCGTCTGGTTGGCGGAAGTATTCAATACCAAACCTAAACACACCGTAACCTAATAAAAATACACCGCCAACACTGCCCGCAGGGCGTGGTTTTTTAATAAACCATAGCATAATTAAAAATAAAACGAGCCCTTCAAAAAAGGCTTCGTATAACTGCGAAGGGTGGCGAGCAAGCGGCCCGCCGGTTGGAAATACCATAGCCCAAGGTACGTCTGATACACGCCCCCATAACTCACCATTTATAAAGTTACCTATACGCCCTGCTAATAACCCCACTGGCACTAGTGGCGCTACAAAGTCGCCAACTTGTAGCAGTGATTTTTTGCGTGTCCACGAAAAAATAGCAACGGCTGTAATTACGCCCAGCGTACCACCATGAAACGACATACCGCCCTGATCGATGCGAAACAAGTAAAGTGGGTTTTCTAAAAAATAACTAAATTGGTAAAACAATACATAGCCAATACGACCACCAAGTATGACCCCTAACATGCCATAAAATAATAGATCACTTACCTGCTCTTTGGTCCAGCCAGAATTAGGCTTTGCTGCTTGACGATTTGCAAACCACATCGCAAATGCAAAACCAATTAAATACATCAATCCGTACCAACGTACGCTCAGTGGTCCAATCGAAAAAATAATTGGATCGATTTGAGGAAACTCAAGTGCCATAAAAATAAACCTTTAGCTAAAAACCATTTTAATTGCGATAACAACAAGCAGTACCGCGAAAACTTTCTTTATTGTATTAACAGGTAAATAATGAGTTGCTTTAGCCCCGTAAGGCGCCACAAACCACGACGTAATAACAATACCAAATAACGCAGGTAAATATACAAACCCTGCAAAACCATGTGCTAAGTCGGTCACCTTCCAACCCGCGCTAATGTAGCCAATAGAGCCAAATAAGGCAATTACAATGCCCGAAACGGCAGCGCAGCCAATGGCTTTTCTTATATCAATAGAAAAGTAATTGAGCATAGGCACAATTAACGCTCCACCACCAATACCAATCAAGCCCGATAAACCACCCATAATAGCGGAAATACACCCTAAAATAGGACCCGGTGGGAGCGGCTTAGTTGATGAGGGTTTATTACGTGATGATAGCGCCATTCTAGCTGCAATAAATACAACACTTACTGCAAATACACTACGAAGTAACTGCTCCGGTATTAAGCTTGCGGCAAAGCCACTAATTAAAGCCCCTACTGCTACACCAGCCATAACCCAAGGTGCAACATGCCAAGGCACATTATCATTTTTATGATGAGCCAATGCTGAAGACGTAGAAGTAAATAAAATAGAGGCCAAAGAGGTCGCAATCGAAATAACTACAACATGTTCTGCAGATGTAACATTAAATAAAATCAGCAATGTGCTCAGTGCAGGCACAATTATTAATCCGCCGCCAATACCTAATAATCCTGCTAAAAAACCAACAATACAGCCTAGTAGTGCGCAACATGCGACCAACAAACCTAAGTCATACATAGTTATCTCAAATGCCTTTTGAAGGCTTATATGTTAAAGGATTATAAAACGAATAGCATCTGCGTATTAAAATTAATTAAGTCAGTACTTTTTACTTTGGGGTATAAAATAGGTCACCTAAATTATGTTCTAACATAAAATTGCGCGTTAAACGCAGGACCTGTTTAGCTGTTGATTGTGCTAAACACTCGCTCAACAACTGCTCCATGTCGGCAACGCTCAAACGCCTAAGCACCCATTTTACCTTATTTAAAGACGATAAGTTCATACTCAATCGTCTGTAGCCCATTGCTATTAGCAATATGGCCCCTTCTGGGTCACCACCAAGTTCACCACATAAACTAAAGGGTAATTCGTAATTTTCACACTCACTGGCTATTTTACTTAAAACTCTGAGCACCCCGGGATGATAAGGATTAAAAAGCTCAGCAACACGCGCGTTGGCTCTATCTACTGCCAATAAATATTGTGTTAAATCGTTACTGCCTACTGAACAAAAATCTACTTTTTTAGACCATTCAGGCAACATAAACACACTGGAAGGCACCTCAAGCATAATACCAATATCGGGGCGATCTATTTGCTGCTCAGGAAAATGTTCGTTGAGTTCAAAATAAGCTTGTTCAAATAACCCTAATGCTTCATCTACTTCTTCAGTGCCGCTGATCATCGGCAGCATTATTTTTAAATTGCCTAAACCTATATTAGCCTTAAGCATTGCTTTGAGCTGATCCAAAAATAACTCGGGGTGATCAAGACTAATACGTATACCGCGCCAACCTAAAAATGGGTTTTCTTCGGTTATATTAAAATAGTCGAGCACTTTATCGCCGCCAATATCGAGAGTACGCATTACAACGGGATTTGGGTAATAACTAGTGAGCACTTCTCGATACCAATTTTCTTGCTCTAACTGAGAAGGAAACTGGCCTTTTTGCATAAACCACGCTTCAGTGCGGTATAAACCTACGCCGTCGCACACATGAGCGTTGTTTTGATCTGTTTTTAACTCTAGTCCGGCATTTAATAATAAACTGACGTGTTCGCCATCTAAAGTAATAGACTCATACTCTTGCTCTGCTAAAAAGCGATTATTTAACAGGTTATCTTGATGTTGTAAGTCTGCGTACTCATCTAATAACATCTGCGAGGGTGAGATATACAAGCGCCCTGCAAATGCATCTAAAATCATTGGTTTACCATCAAATTGAAGTAATGGTAAGTCTTCTATCCCCCAAATAGCAGGGATCCCCATTGCGCGAGTCAAAATAGAAGCATGACTATTGGCAGAGCCATTAACACTAACAACCCCTGCTAAATGCCCCTTTGGTACTTCAGCAAGCATGGCGGGGGTTAATGTATTAGCAATCAAAATAGTATTTGGGGGGTAATCTTTTATTGCGTGTTCAGTATTAACTAAGTGATGCAATACGCGTAAGCCTATGTCTTTAACATCAACAGCACGCTCTTTTATGTATGGGTCTTGCATCGCATTAAATTGCGAAATTAAACGCTCAATCACAATTTTAAGCGCGCTTTTTGCACACCATCCCTCGAGTAACTGAACCTCTACATTGTGACCTAAACTTTTAGCATCCAATAACTGTTGGTAAACATCAAATACGGCTAACGCCTCTTGAGGAATAGAGTCACTTAACGTCATCGAAAGCGTGTTAAATTCTTTACGTGTGGCGGCCACCGCTTGAGTAAATAGCCGCCGCTGCTCAGTTACATCACTATTTTTTTGAAGCTCAATTGATTTAAAGTCAAGCTTTGGTAAAAGAACAAAAGCAGTACCTATACCTATACCCGGTGCACTGGATACACCTTTTAAAACGGATGTTTGATGAGATGACTCGTCTTGGCGAAGTACTTCTTTAATTTCGGCATGTGCCAATTGTGAAGCAAGCTGAGCAGAAAGCGTTATTAAAAATGATTCTTCATCTTGGCTGAAAACACGGGCCATTTTTTGTTGAACAACAATAACGCCTAACACTTTTTTTTGATGTACCACAGGCACCGACAAAAAAGCATTATAGCCTTCTTCGTTTACCTCAGGAGAGAGCTTAAAGCGCGGGTGTGATTTAGCAAAGGCAATATTTATGGGCTCTTCGCGTTGAGCAACTAATCCTACTAAGCCTTCTGTAAAGCCAATTCTAAACTTACCAACCGCATCAGGATTTAACCCTTCGGTAGCCATAAGCACAAAGTTGTCTTGGCTATAATCAGCAAAATAAATAGAGCAGCACTGGGTTTTCATGGCGTCTTTAACCATTTGCACAAAGCACACTAATGCAGTGTCTAAATTCGCTTGTTGCGATACAGACTCAGCAATAGACCTCAATGTTGCCAGCATGTCCTGCTCCTTTATTTTACTATAATGTTATTACCTTTTACTTCGCCAGTGGTCTTTATGTTGTTCTCTTTTATTAAAAGGCATAGCGAAAGGAGCAAACTCCTTCATTACACGTCGGTAAACGTCCCGTTTAAACGACACAACCTGCCTTACAGGATACCAATAGCTCACCCAACGCCAGTCATCAAATTCTGGGTGATGAGTTTTAAGTAAGTTTACATCTTCGTCTTTACAACGAAGTTTCAGTAAAAACCATTTTTGTTTTTGCCCAATACACACCGGACTTGAGTCGCGACGAATTAATCGTTTGGGTAATTTATAGCGTAACCAATGTTTTGAACTTGCGACAATTTCTACATCTTCTGGTCGCAGTCCGACCTCTTCGTGTAATTCACGGTACATAGTTTGTTCTGGTGTTTCACCATCATCAACACCGCCTTGGGGAAATTGCCAAGAGTGCTGACCGTAGCGCCTGGCCCAAAATACTTGTCCCTGATTATTGCAAATTACAATTCCGACATTGGCACGAAAACCTTCGGCATCAATCACCTTAGTGCCTCATTTGTAAGTCGATTTTTAATGATTGTTCCACATTAGCCGCAATACGGCAAACACTATTATAAGCGAGCCACTGGGTAAGTGTAATTTACACTCAGCTCAGAGATGAAAATACTGAGATACGAGTAAAAAGATTTAAAAAAATGTATGAAAGCTATTGCAGTTATTATTTTGCTCTAGTTACTCACAGTTTGTGCATAACTTTTAAAAAACACGTTCATTTTGCAAACAAATCCACAATACAAGATCGAAAACGTGTTGTTCTCCACAGATTCTGTGGATAAACATGTTCATATAGTTGTATTTATCCCTGTAACTTTTATTACGCCCAATACAATCAATACTCGACAACAGAAAAAAGCCAAGTTAGTCAGCAACTTAACGAATTAGATGCAATTTTCACAATGTATAAAATTAACACACCCAACCACCGAACAAAAAACACACAACCCTAAAGATATCCACGGCTTAGCTGATTTGCTATCATGAGCATGGTATTTATTCAACTCAAATTAGTGCTATGCGTCCAACTAAACCACATTCAATTAATGACCTTATTCAACGTGTTAACAGTATTGCAGGCCTTACGCTTGGACAGCTTGCCGAGCAATATAACTTTAAAACCCCTGATGATTTATTAAGAGAAAAAGGCTGGACGGGTCAATTAATTGAGTACGTTTTAGGTGCAACCGCGGGTTCTAAACCCCTTCCTGACTTTGAGGATTTAGGTATTGAACTCAAAACGCTGCCTATTTCCTATAAGGGCAAACCTCTTGAAACCACCTTTGTATCGGTAACGCCACTAATAAACGTAACGGGCATGACATGGCACACTAGTGCGGTTCGTAAAAAGCTTAACCACGTTTTATGGCTTCCGGTTTTAAGCGAGCGAGATATAGCACCGTTTAATAGAACCATTGGCAGTGGCTTTTTATGGCAACCAACGCCTGAGCAGGACGCTAAACTACAACGAGACTGGGAAGAGCAAATGGAGCTTATTGCGCTTGGTAGGGTTGATGAAATATCAGGCCATTTAGGCGATGCAATGCAAATTCGTCCAAAAGCCGCTAATAGCAAAATTGTGACCGATGCCATTGGCCCAAACGGGCAAATAATTAAAACCCTCCCCCGTGGTTTTTACTTAAAAACCAGTTTTACAGGTGACATTTTAAAGCAGCAATTTCTGCTTTGATTAATCCTTGTCGACAACAAGGCTTAAATTTTCCATAAAACTTTTTAGGAAGTTTTAACACCATTAACGCCATATTAGTATCTCAAATTAATTGAGGATTCTTGTTAATTAGTGTTGTAGTTACTCAAAAAGCTTAAACAAAAAATCCCCGCAATGGCGAGGATTTTATAGCTTAAAATTTAAAATCAGCTTCTAAAAAATTACTGACCTTTAACTTCTTTTAAACCGTTGTACGGTGCTTTAGCGCCTAATTGCTCTTCAATACGAAGCAATTGGTTGTACTTAGCTACGCGGTCAGAACGACTTAATGAACCCGTTTTGATTTGACCTGCCGCAGTACCTACTGCTAAATCAGCAATTGTTGCATCTTCTGTTTCACCAGAACGGTGAGAGATAACAACAGTAAAGCCAGCGTCTTTCGCCATTTTAATAGCTGCTAACGTTTCAGTTAGTGAGCCGATTTGGTTAAACTTAATTAAGATTGAGTTAGCAATACCGTTGTCGATACCACGTTTTAAAATCTTAGTGTTAGTTACGAATAAATCATCACCTACTAACTGGATTTTATCGCCCATTAATTTAGTTTGGTGAGCAAATCCATCCCAATCAGACTCATCTAAGCCATCTTCAATTGAAACAATTGGGTATTGCTGAGTAAGCTCTTGTAAGAAGTAGTTAAATTCTTCAGACGTGAATTTTTTGCCTTCACCTTTAAGATCGTAGATGTTTGCTTCTTTGTCGTAAAACTCAGAGGCAGCACAATCCATTGCAAGCGTAATATCTTTACCTAACTCGTAACCTGCATTTGCTACTGCAACTTTAATTGCTGCAAGTGCTGCTTCGTTAGACTCAAGGTTTGGCGCAAAGCCACCTTCATCACCTACAGCTGTAGAGTGGCCATCTGCTTTAAGTACTTTTGCTAGGCTGTGGAAAACTTCTGCGCCCATACGTAGGCCTTCACGGAAGTTTGAAGCGCCAACAGGTTGGATCATAAATTCTTGAATATCTACAGAGTTATCTGCGTGTTCACCACCATTGATGATGTTCATCATTGGAAGTGGCATTGAATAAACACCCGGTGTGCCGTTTAAATCAGCAATGTGCTCGTATAGCTCTACTTTTTTAGACTGAGCTGCGGCTTTAGCTGTTGCTAGTGATACTGCTAAGAT
Organism: Pseudoalteromonas sp. APM04; assembly: GCF_022809815.1. Classification (NCBI taxonomy): domain Bacteria; kingdom Pseudomonadati; phylum Pseudomonadota; class Gammaproteobacteria; order Alteromonadales; family Pseudoalteromonadaceae; genus Pseudoalteromonas; species Pseudoalteromonas sp. APM04. Next base: position 883,850 of record NZ_CP094441.1, on the reverse strand, counting down.
TGCATTTGCACCTAATTTTTCTTTGTTTTCAGTGCCGTCTAAATCTAGCATTACTTTATCAACTGCACTTTGGTTAAGTGCGTCTTGGCCAGCTAGCGCATCAGCAATTTCTTTATTGATGTAACCAACCGCGTTTAATACGCCTTTACCTAAGTAACGCGCTTTGTCACCATCACGTAACTCTAATGCTTCGCGAGTACCAGTAGATGCGCCAGAAGGTGCGGCCGCACGACCCCATGAGCCATCAGCTAAATGTACATCAGCTTCAACAGTTGGGTTACCACGCGAGTCCATGATTTCGCGACCAATTACTTTTACGATATTTGACATCTTGTTTCCTCTATATTCCCAAAATGGTGAGTTTTGTTTACTTTACTATGTTTTGCATAGTTTAGTCAGTCTTAAAACAAAAAAGCCGTGCAATATATGCACGGCTTTTATAAGTTACGACGACGCTTTTTGGTGGATATGCGCTGCTGCTACAAATCCTTCAAATAGCGGGTGACCATCACGTGGTGTTGACGTGAATTCCGGGTGGAACTGCGCGGCAATAAACCAAGGGTGATCTTTGTTTTCAATAATTTCTACTAGTTTTTTATCTTCAGATAAACCAGAGAATGTTAAACCTGCTTTTTCAAGTTGGTCTACAAAGTTGTTATTAACTTCATAACGGTGACGGTGACGTTCTACAATTTCGTCGCTACCGTAAACTTCGTGTACCTTAGAACCTGGTGCTAAGTGACATTTTTGAGCGCCTAAGCGCATTGTGCCACCAAGATCTGATTTCTCGTCACGAACTTCTACTTTACCTTCGGCGTCTAACCACTCAGTGATTAAACCTACAACAGGCGCTGCTGATTTAGCATTAAATTCTGTTGAGTTTGCATCGGTTAAGCCTGCAACATTACGTGCATACTCAATAAGCGCCACTTGCATACCTAAACAAATACCTAAGTAAGGCACTTTATTTTCACGTGCGTATTTAGCCGCTAAAATTTTACCTTCAACACCACGACCACCAAAACCGCCTGGTACTAAAATAGCATCAAGGTGAGAAAGCAGCTCTACACCTTTGCTTTCTAAGTCTTGTGAATCAACATATTCAATGTTGATAGTTAAACGGTTTTTAAGGCCCGCATGTTTTAAAGCTTCGTTAACCGACTTGTATGCATCGGGTAGTTCAATGTATTTTCCAACCATACCAATGGTTACTTCACCCGTAGGGTTAGACTCTTGGTACAATACTTGTTCCCACTCAACTAAATCAGCTTCAGGTGCGTCTAAGTGGAAACGACGACATACAAAGTTGTCTAGTTCTTGTGATTTTAACAGTGCTGGAATTTTATAAATACTGTCTACATCGGGTAATGAAATTACCGCTTTTTCTTCTACATTGGTAAACAATGCAATTTTTGCACGCTCATTGTTAGGTAACTTACGGTCTGAACGACAAATTAGAATATCTGGCTGAATACCAACAGAGCGAAGTTCTTTAACTGAGTGCTGTGTTGGTTTTGTTTTCACTTCGCCTGCAGGGCCTAAGAAAGGCACTAACGTTAAGTGAATAAAGAGTGCGCGTTCGCGACCTATCTCTGTGCCCATTTGACGAATTGCTTCGATAAACGGTTGTGATTCAATATCACCTACTGTGCCACCAATTTCAACAATTGCTATGTCATGGCCTTCAGCGCCTTCGTAAACGCGCTGTTTAATATCGTTAGTGATATGAGGGATAACCTGAATAGTTGCGCCTAAGTATTCACCACGACGCTCGCGACGTAATACGTCTTCATATACGCGGCCTTGTGTGAAGTTATTTCGGCTAGTCATTTTGGTGCGAATAAAACGTTCGTAGTGACCTAAATCAAGATCAGTCTCTGCGCCGTCTTCTGTAACGTATACTTCACCGTGTTGAATTGGGCTCATTGTGCCTGGGTCAACGTTGATGTAAGGATCCAGCTTTAAAATAGTAACATTTAAGCCACGGGCTTCTAAAATAGCCGCCAACGATGCTGCTGCAATACCTTTACCCAACGAAGAAACAACCCCGCCAGTAACGAAGATAAATTTTGTACTCATGCGAACCCTAGAATATCAGGAATTAAAAGGAATATAACACCCAAAAAAAATGGCTATGGGCATATCATCAAGACGGGGCGAAATTGTACCAAAACACGCTTTAGCAATCCAGCTAAAATTAGCGAATGGGCGATTAAAAAACGTGCGCTATTTTATTTATGTTTTTTGATTGCTTCCCATGCATTATCCATTTCTTCAAGGCTTGCCGTGTCTAAGCTTTTACCTTGTGCTTGCAAGTACGCCTGTACCTTTTCAAATCGGGCAGAAAACTTATCATTTGCATTTCTGAGGAGCTGCTCTGGGTCGCGTTTAACGTGACGCGCTACATTAACAGTGGCAAACAGTAAATCGCCAAGCTCTTCTGCTGTGTGATCTGACAAGGGGTTTTGTGTTATTGCTTCTTTAACTTCAAGTACTTCTTCGCTTACCTTATCAAGCGCACCATGATAGGTGGGCCAGTCAAACCCCATTGAGGCTACTCGCTGTTGAATTTTTTTAGCCTTGCTAAGGCTTGGCATATTTGCAGGAATATCTTGCCATAACAGTGATTCTTCAGATATTGTTTTTTCGCTTCGCTCTTGGGCTTTAATTGCTTGCCACTGAGCTGACAACTGCTCATCATTGAGGGCTTTTTTCTCGCCAAAAACATGAGGGTGGCGACGTGTTAATTTTGCATTTAGTTGTTCTATTACGTCGTTAAAGTCAAACAAGCTTTGCTCTTGAGCTAATTGGGCATAAAACACAATTTGAAACAGTAAGTCTCCAAGCTCACTTTTAAGGTCATTTAAATTACCTGATTCTATACAGTCGGCAACTTCGTAGGCTTCTTCAAGTGTATGCGGCACAATTGATTTAAAGTCTTGTTTGAGATCCCAAGGGCAACCACCATTGGGATCTCTTAATGTTTGCATGATATTCAGTAATTCTGTTAATGCTGAATGGTTAGCCAAAGCTACTGCCCTCGCTTAGCATGGTGAACACCTTCAATTTGATGCAATTTAGAAAGTACACGATTAGTGCCCGATAAATCATGTACTTCTATTTGCATGGTAAATACTGCTAACTGGTCAGCGCCCACGGTATTTACATTCATGTTAAGTACGTTTACTTTTTCGTTAGCCAGTACAGAACTGATATCGCGAATTAGTCCAGATCTGTCGCTTGCTTCAATTTTTATACTGAGCGCGTATGATCCATTTATATCTTCAGACCAACTAACTTCAACAACACGCTCTGGGTGCTGCGTTTTCAAATTATTAAATGAATCACAATCATCACGATGTACACCAATACCACGGCCTTGCGTTATATAACCGATGATCTGATCACCTGGAACGGGGCGGCAACATTTAGCAACGTGGCTCATTAAACTACCCACACCATCAACCACTATGCCGTTTTTATCGCCCGTTACTTTGCTTGGTGCTTTAAAACGAATAACAGGTTCGTCTTCTGTACGGTCAGTAACAAAATTAAGCATTTGGTTAAGACGCACATCGCCTGCTCCAATTGCGACCATTAAGTCATCAAGCTCTTTAAAGTTAAATCGCTTGATTGCTGGGGCTAAATCTTTGTATGTTAAATCAAGCTTTTGCAGCTCGTTATCAAGAATCTCTTTACCCGCACTTAAGTTTTTGTCGCGGTCAAGTTGCTTAAACCAATGGTGTATTTTGGCACGTGCACGAGATGATTTAATATAACCCAGTGACGGATTTAACCAATCTCTACTGGGGTTTGGCTGTTTTTGTGTGAGGATTTCGACCTGATCGCCCGTCGTTAATTGATGCGTAAACGGCACTATTTTGCCAAATACTTTCGCGCCAATACAACGATGTCCCACATTAGAATGAATGTAGTAAGCAAAATCGAGCGGCGTGGCCCCTAATGGTAGATCAAAAATATCGCCCCGCGGGGTAAATACATATACACGGTCTTCAACAACTTGGTTTTTTAGCTCTTCAGCTAAATCGCCGCCATCCACCACTTCTTCCTGCCATTGCAGTAATTTACGTAACCAGCTAATTTTTTGCTCGTAACCCGAGCCACGCCCAGGTAAAGCCCCTTCTTTGTACATCCAATGAGCGGCTACACCGAGTTCTGCATCTTGATGCATATCTTGCGTGCGGATTTGTATTTCTACGGTTTTGCCCTCAGGGCCAAAAACAACGGTGTGAATTGACTGATAGCCATTTTGCTTAGGCGTTGCAACATAGTCATCAAACTCTTTGTTCAAATGGCGCCAGTTGGTATGCACTATACCCAGCGCACCGTAGCAATCTTGCAAGCGGTCAACCACAATACGCATAGCCCGTATGTCAAAAAGTTGATCAAACTCGTAGTTTTTTTGCGCCATTTTTTTGTAAATACTGTAGATATGCTTAGGGCGGCCATATACTTCAGCTTCTATACCTGCTTCACTTAAACGACTTTTAACCTGTTCTACCATGTCTTCCATATAGGCTTCACGGGCAAGACGTTTATCATCTAGCTGTTTTGCTATTTTTTTGTATGTATCTGGGCGTAAATACCTGAACGATAAATCTTCAAGTTCCCACTTTAATTGGCCAATACCAAGTCGGTTTGCTAAAGGAGCAAAAATGTCGGCCGTTTCTTTGGCGGCAATAACACGCTCTTCTTCACCTGCATTTTTAACGTTACGTAAATGACATACCTGCTCAGCAAGTTTAATCACCACAGCGCGCACATCCTCAACCATGGTTAATAACATTTTACGAATGTTATCGACTTGAACAGTGCCTTTACCTTGGTGCGACAAAGTACTAATAGTAGCCATTTGAGAAACCCCCGTTAACAACAAGGATATATTGCTGCCAAGCTGCTCTTGAACGGTTTCAAGGGAGACCACATCATTTAAAAAATAGGGTGTTAGATACGCTGTAGCTAACGACTCAGCATCGAGGTTTAACTCGACTAAAATTTCCACCATTTCTATGGCTGTATTTTGCCAGTCTTGGTTATCACTTTTAACACAAAGCGCTTGCGCCTTATTAAGCAACTGAGTCTTTTCTGTAGATAGATCGAGTGCTTTTAACCGTGTAAAAAGATCACCCGTTTCATCTTGTTGATGTGATTGACGTGTCGCTACCATAATGCGCTTTACCTCCGTTGAAATAACGCCATAGTTTCAATATGCCCAGTATGAGGAAACATATTCATTAGCCCAATTTTGTTGAGCTCAAAGCCTGCTTGCGAAATAATAGCGCTGTCACGGGCTAGGGTAACAGGGTCGCAAGAGACGTATAAAATTGTTTTAAATTGCTTTAAAGGTAACTGCTCTAATATAGCCATTGCACCAGTACGTGAAGGGTCTAATACCAACACATCTAGGTTTTTATTAAACCACTGCGCATTTTGTATTTTTTGCGTTAAATCAAAACAATGAAACTGCGCGTTACTGATAGAGTTAGTTTGCGCATTTTGCGCGGCCATTGCAACCGCAGAAGCAACACCTTCTATACCAATCACCGTTTTTGCTTGTTTTGCCAGCACAAGTGAAAAGTTACCAATACCACAAAATAAATCTAATATATTTTCATTACCACTTAAACCAAGCCAATCTACCGATTGTTTTAACATAGCTTGATTAACTTGAGCATTAACTTGAATAAAATTATCCAAACCAAACTCAAATTTTAGTTTAAATTCATCTAGGTAATAGTAAGGCATAGTAATATTAGTATGGTCAATTACATCACTTTCGCTTTGCCAAATAACTGAGTATTTGTAAGGCGTACAGGCTTTTATGACCACAGCCTTTGCTTCATCACTAATTGCTTTAGTGTGACGAATGACCACAAAGTTATGCGTTTCACTTTGGCATAATTGTAGGTGGCTTATACTGTGTAATGACTTATTGTGATTAATTAATTCGTCAAAGAGTGTAAAAACAGTTTCATAGGCGTCAGTCAAAACCGCACACTTATTAATACTCACAATATTTTTTGAACCACTCGCTCTGTACCCTATACGCATTTTTTTAGCGGCCTTATCAAACATAACCGCTATTCGTGCACTTCGCCTATAATGCGTTGCACTACTTAATATTGGAGCTTGCCAGTTTAAATTTGTTTGCTTGGCAAATTTTTCGAAAAGCTGTTCAACTGCGGCTTGCTTTTCAACTACTTGCTGGTTTACATCTAAATGCTGTAATTGACAGCCTCCACAATGGTTATAATGCTCACAAAAAGGCGCTACTCTGGCTTCACTTGCTTTAATCACTTTGTGTGTAATTGCACTACTGTAGCGCGCCTTATCATCAACAAGGGTCGCTTTTACTTTCTCGCCCGGTAATGCGCCTGCGACAAAGCATACTTTATTGTTATATTTTGCTACGCCACGGCCTTGGTGATCCATATTTGTTATATCGAGCACCACTGACTTTTGTTGAAGAGGTTTTTTTTTCGCTTTAAAAATTTGCGCCATGTGGCATTACCTTACATTTATTTAGGTTAAAACTCGTAACTAATCACGTGTAGGTGAAGCTTTGAGAATAGGCATCGAAACGTATATACTCAAAACATACTAATAATGATAATAATGCTGCCACTATGACCAAATTAGGCTTACGTGATTCTGTTTTAACTTTGACCCTGATCCCCACTGTGATCATTGGATTGCTGCTTGGTGGTTATTTTACAGTAAATCGTTACATTGAGCTTGATGAAATTTTATATCAGCAAGGCGCAACTATTTCGGAGCCTTTAGCAATTGCCTTAGAACAACCGCTTCTTGATAAAAATAAAGTATTACTAAATCGTTTAATCAGTTTTACACATAATCGGCACTCCCCGTCTATTAAGTCAATTGCTATATTTGACACTAACAACGAGCTGTTGATGACGAGTAATTACCACCGCTCATTTGATGAATTAATCAATCAAGCGTCTCTTGCATCACTTAAAGCCACAAAAATAGAATCCTCAAAAGATATAATTACCTTCTATACGCCAATTGTTGGTCATTCTTCACCTAATACTCAATGGGACGCTTCAGCCTTTCAAACATCGTTAGGTACGGTCATTTTACAGCTAAACAAAGATAAAGCCGTTATAGACCAACAACGCGCCTTACTTATTAGTGGCATAGTTATTATTTTATCTTTGGTATTAGCGGCAATTATGGCATTTAAACTTAGCCGCATGTTCATGACTCCTTTAAATAAGTTAGTACTTGCAACCGACAAACTCGTTGAAGGAAAAAGAAGTACTGGCCTTACTGATACCATGTTGGGTGAATTTGATATTCTTCGTGAAGGATTAAATACCATAGCCGATACTATGGTGATGCAAAAAGACGAAATGCAAAAAAATATTGACCAAGCAACCAGTGATTATCGTGAAACGCTTGAACAATATGAAACGCAAAATATTCAGCTCACAATGGCAAAAAAAGAAGCACAAGATGCCAACCGTGTTAAGTCTGACTTTTTAGCAAAAATGAGTCACGAGCTACGTACACCACTTAATGGTGTAATGGGATTTACCCGCCAGCTTTATAAAACACCACTGAACAAGCATCAAAAAGATTACCTCGATACAATCATGTTATCGGCTAATAGTTTAATGACTATTATCAGCGATATTTTAGATTTTTCTAAACTAGAAGCTGGAGCGATGGAACTTGAATCGATTCAATTTCAATTGCGCGATGCAGTAAATGAAGTAATGACATTGCTTGCCCCAAGCGCCCATGAAAAACAGCTTGAGCTCTCTATTTATATAAACCCACAAGTCCCTGACGATTTGACTGGCGATCCTACTCGCTTTAAACAAGTACTTATTAATTTATTAAGTAACGCAATTAAATTTACCGAGCAAGGTTCTATAAAAGTAGATATTAGCTACCGCTTACTTGATGAAGAAAGTGCCTCTGTTTTAGTGTCGGTAACAGATACCGGTGTTGGTATACCAATGGATAAGCAAGATTCATTGTTTACTCCTTTTGGCCAAGCAGATTCAAGCATTACGCGCAAATTTGGGGGGACCGGCCTCGGCCTGATTATCACCAAACATATTGTTGAAGCGATGAATGGTCGAATATCGTTAAACTCAGCGCCTGGTAACGGAACATGTTTTACATTCAATAGTGTTTTTAGACTGCCTAATCACGTATTTACAAACGATCTACCAAGTAAGTCACTCATTGGTAAGCGTATTTTATACCTTGAGCCGCACGAGCATACGCATCATGCTGTATTGTCTTTATTGACTGAGTGGCAAGCAAATGTAACGCCATGCTTTAACGAAGCCAGCTTTTTATCGGCCGTAGAAAATACCCAAACCAAATTTGATATTTGTTTAATTGGCCACATGGCATCGGTTGATCACATGCAACTATTAAAAGGCTATGTAAAAACAGTAAGAGACTCGACCGACTATTTATATTTAATGCTTAATACCGTTTCACATAATATGCGTGAGGCGTTTATTGGCAGCGGTGCAGATGCTTGCTTAAGTAAGCCGCTGAATCATCGTAAGTTATGTGAAGTGCTTGCCGCACCATATAGACTCGACCATCCTGTTCATAATATAGAGCAGAGCGAGCAAAAATTATTACCGCTTAAAGTGCTGGTTGTTGATGATAACGATGCTAACTTAAAACTTATATGTACATTGCTCGATGAACAGGTTGAAGTAATTGATACCGCTCATAATGGTTCACAAGCTTATAGTTTAAGTAAAAGCCATAAGTACGATGTTATTTTTATGGACATTCAAATGCCGATAATGGATGGCATAACCGCGTGTAAACTTATCCAAGAGTCATCGCTTAATGAAGACACACCTATAATTGCAGTAACTGCGCATGCCCTGCATAGTGAAAAAGAACAACTACTGAAAGATGGCTTTAAAGGATATTTAACCAAGCCTATTGATGAAGATACACTTAAACAAATTATTAGCGACCACAGCCCACAAACGCCAATAAATCGTGAAAAAAGCAAAAATGAAATACCACAAAGTCCAGCGCCTTTTGAGAGTAGCCGAATAGATTGGCCCCTTGCATTACAACGCGCTGGCGGAAAAAACGAATTGGCGCTTGAAATGCTTAATATGCTGCTTTTAAGCGTACCAGAAACGCTTAATTTACTGACTAAAGCTATTGATGATGAAGCTTGCGAACAAGTACTTAGTATTGTGCATAAATTTCATGGTGCGTGTTGCTACACGGGTGTACCGAAATTAAAATCGTTAGCTGAAACTATTGAGACTTCACTTAAAAATGAGTGCGTGCTCGAAAATATAGAACCTGAACTTTTTGAGCTACAAGATGAGCTTGAAAACCTATTGGTTGACGCAAAAATGGATAGTAAAAACAAAAAAGACGTGCTTTAAGCGCGTCTTTCAATTATGCCTTAACACTCATACTTGATAGTTAAGTTAAAACAGCTAGTTATAATTAAAGTTAAATCCGCGCTTCAATCATTAGGCGCTTCATATCACGCACCGCTTTATCTAGGCCATCAATGGCGGCACGCGCAATAATAGCGTGGCCTATATTTAACTCATAAATTTCTGGCATAGCCGCTATTGGTTTTACATTATGATAATTTAAACCATGCCCTGCATTTACAATTAAGCCTAAACTTGCAGCGTATTGTACTCCTTGACGAATGTGTTCAAGTTCTTTGCTTAAGTCGCTATCGTTTGTAGCGTCTGCGTATGCACCGGTGTGTATTTCTACATAAGGTGCGCCACAGGCTTTTGCAGCATCTAATTGTGCAGTATCCGCGTCAATAAATAATGAGACTTTGATACCTGCATCAGTAAGGGTTTTAGTTGCCGCTTTTATTTTTTCTATATTACCTGCAACATCTAAACCGCCCTCAGTGGTCAATTCCTCTCGTTTTTCCGGCACTAAACAAACATATTCAGGCTTCACCTCTAAAGCAATAGCAATCATTTCATCGGTTACTGCTGTTTCGAGGTTCATACGTGTTTGAATGGTTTTTGCCATTACGTACACGTCACGGTCTTGAATGTGGCGGCGGTCTTCACGTAAATGAATGGTAATGCCGTCTGCACCGGCGTGCTCTGCAACGCTTGCTGCATGTGCTGGGTCAGGATACGTTGTTCCTCGTGCTTGGCGAAGCGTTGCAATGTGATCAACATTTACACCCAAAAGAATATCTTTCATTGTTTTACCTGTAAAATTACGTTTATTGAGAGGCCGTAAATAACTCACGACTTTTTAATGGCTTATTACCTAACAAAGGTTTTAGTAAATAGCGACTTAACTGTTTTGCCATATATAACACATCTTTTCGGCTAAAGTCATGATTTGCTATTGCTTGAAGCTGTTCACCGCTAAAACCTGAGCGAGTATCTTCTTGGATAACAAACCCAAGTTCAGAGAAATAACTATACGTAAGCGCTTCATCTATTGGCTCACCGTTGGTATCAAAACTGAAATCAACACCGTAACCCAGTAATTCTAGTAATTGAAATTCGTACGAACGCAAAACAGATTGCAAATTGGTGCCACGGTTTAAGTTTTCTAAATGAGATTTATAAAGCTCATAAGCTTGTTCAATAGGCTCATTAACAGGCACTATTCTGTTTGTTAACTCGTTTAAATAAAACCCACAATAAAGCTCGTCACCAGATAGAAAAAGCGGTGCGCCGTGCAGCTCAAATTTATTAATGTATTTTAAATCGTACTTACCACTATAGTGAACAAGTAGAGGTTGAAAGGGTTGTAATTGCGCTTTGTGTTTAGTGGCCTGGCGGCCACTAATTCGTGCGATCATTCTAAGCTGGCCAACGCCTTCTACTAGCATATCGAGCATTACTTGTGAGTCACTATAAGGACGTCGGTGTAATAAATATGCGGTATAGAAGTCACTATCCATAAAGTAGGTTACTTACTATTTTAGTCTTCACCATAGCCTAGGCTTCTAAGTGCGCGTTCGTCATCAGCCCAACCAGATTTAACTTTTACCCAAAGCTCTAAAAATACTTTGTTATCGAGCATTTCTTCAAGATCTTTACGGGCTTCACGGCCAATTACTTTTAGCTTTTCGCCTTTGTTACCAATAACCATGCGCTTTTGTGTTTCACGTTCAACTAAAATTAACCCATTGATATGCCAAACACCGTTTTCTTGCCACTTAAACTGCTCTATTTCAACAGTAACCGAGTAAGGTAATTCTTCACCCATAAAGCGCATTAGCTTTTCACGAATAACCTCTGCAGCCATAAAGCGCATCGAACGATCGGTCACGTAGTCATCTGGAAAGTAAAACTCACATGGCGGAAGACGTTTGGTTACTTCGTCTTTTATAAGGTCAATATTTTTACCTTGCTTAGCCGAAACCGGCATAATGCTTACAAAGTCAAACTTATCGCCTAATAACTTCATGTGCGGAAGCACTAAATCACGGTCTTTCACTTGGTCAATTTTATTAATAACCAACATCACGGGCTTACCGCTTTGTGATACTTTATTTAGTACCATTTCATCATCAGCAGTCCAGTGTGTTCCTTCAACCACAAAAATAATCAGTTCTACGTCACCAATTGAACTAGACGCAGCACGATTCATTAAACGGTTAATTGCGCGCTTTTCTTCTATGTGAAGTCCCGGCGTATCAACATAAACGGCTTGATGTTTACCTTCTGTATGAATACCCATAATACGGTGGCGCGTTGTTTGCGGCTTACGTGAAGTAATACTGACTTTTTGCTCAATAATCTCATTGAGTAAAGTCGATTTACCTACGTTAGGACGTCCTACAATGGCAATCATGCCACAAAATGTATCAACATCGCCTTCATGAGGTTGTATTAGGGTATCAAGATTCATTTTTAATTATCTTCAATGCTTTTTCAGCAGCTTTTTGTTCGGCCTTACGGCGTGAGCTACCAACAGAAATTATGCTATCCATTCCATCAACAATACATTCAACCGTGAATGTTTGATTGTGCGCTTGGCCCTTTGTATCAACCACAGTGTAGCCTGGTAAAGGAAGTTTGCGACCTTGTAGATGCTCTTGCAGCAGGGTCTTCGGATCTTTTTGATTAAGCCCTGGTGAAATAGCATCTAAGCGTGATTCGTACCACGATAAAATAAGCTCGCTGCAACGCTCAATACCTGAATCTAAGAACGCAGCACCAATGATGGCTTCTACTGCATCGGCAAGTGTTGATTCGCGGCGGAATCCACCACTTTTAAGCTCACCTGGGCCTAAACGTAAGTAATCACCTAAACCAAATTCAACGCCAAACTCAGCAAGTGTTTGACCACGTACCAGTGTTGAACGCATGCGGCTTAAGTCGCCTTCACGTGCTTTAGGGAATTTGGCATAAAGTGCATTAGCAATAACAAAACTCAAAATTGAGTCGCCTAAAAACTCCAAGCGCTCGTTATGCTGACCTTTGTGACTGCGGTGCGTCATTGCCTGTTCAAGTAAACCTTGATCAGAAAACTCGTAGCCGATTTTGTTGTATAACTCTGTTACATTTTTTTTCATTGTTACTGAATATTACCTAGGCGTTCAAAGCGAACACCAGTTGGAACCCATCCTGGTAAAACATCATCAGGGCCATTCTCAAATTCAAAACTCATCCATATAAAGACAGCTTTCCCCACCAAGTTTTCTTTTGGTACAAATCCCCAAAATCGACCATCTTCACTATTATCTCGGTTGTCACCCATCATAAAATAGTGATCTGCGGGTACAACCCACTCATCGGTGCGAGTACCAGCTTGTCTGAAGTAGCGACCTTTTTTCTCTGGAACCTCAGGGTAAATTAAAATATCGTGACCATCTTCTGTTAGCGATTCATTTATTCGAACCGATTCCATGCCTTTTAGCATAAACTCGCCTCTATCTTTCACTTCCATGTCAATTTTGTTGTACTCACCACATTGTAAGTTACTGCGGCTTACTTCACCTTCAGCACACTTTGGCTGAATGTATAGGTGCTTATCGCGGTATACAACCTTATCGCCAGGTAGTCCTATTGTTCTTTTGATGTAGTCAATTGTTTCATTACCAGGAAACTTAAAAACAACAATATCACCACGTTCTGGCTCGTCCATCTCAACTAATTGAGTGCGCCAAACAGGGTCTTTTATACCGTATGAATACTTTTGTACTAAAATAAAATCGCCCACGAGTAGTGTTGGCATCATTGAACCTGACGGAATTTGAAAAGGTTCAAAGATAAACGATCTGAAAATAGTAATAGCAGCAATCATCGGAAAAATCGATTTTGCAGTTTCAGTTAATACTGGCTCTGGTGCAATTAATGCTGCTGTTTCATCATCTAACTTTGCGCCAGCAGAGGTTTGTGCTAACGCTAAACGCTCTTGCCTTTTTGGTGCATACATTAAGTGGTCTATTAACCATATTAAGCCTGAGCCTAAGGTTAACAGCACCAATAAAATTGAAAAGTAACCAGCCATTTATAATCCTTTGTTGTTATTTGCCAACTTTCAAAATAGCTAAAAACGCCTCTTGAGGTACTTCTACATTACCTACTTGTTTCATGCGTTTTTTACCATCTTTCTGTTTTTTGAGTAGCTTTTTCTTACGACTCACATCACCACCGTAACATTTGGCAATTACGTTTTTACGTAGCTGTTTTACAGTTGTACGCGCAATAACATGCTGGCCAATCGCTGCTTGAATTGCAATATCAAACATTTGGCGCGGAATAAGCTCTTTAAGCGCATCAGCAAGCTGACGACCACGCGATTGCGCACTGTCTCTGTGAGCAATAATTGCAAGCGCATCAACACGTTCACCATTAATTAAAATATCAACGCGCACCATGTCTGAGGTTTGAAAGTGCTTAAAATTATAATCTAGCGATGCAAAACCACGGCTTGTAGATTTAAGCTTATCGAAGAAATCCATTACCACTTCAGCCATTGGTAACTCATACGTTACTGCAACTTGCTTACCGTGATAAGTCATTTTGGTTTGGCTACCGCGCTTTTCAATACATAGGGTAATTACATTACCTAAGTACTCTTGCGGTACTAATATATTTGCCTCAACAATCGGCTCACGAATTTCTACAATGTCATTTACTGCGGGTAAGTCAGACGGATTATCGATTTGGAAAGTGCGATCGTCCTTCGTTACGATTTCGTAAATTACCGTTGGTGCGGTTGTAATCAAATCAATATCGTATTCGCGCTCTAAACGTTCCTGAATAATTTCCATGTGGAGCATACCCAAGAAACCACAACGAAAACCAAAGCCAAGTGCCGTTGAGTTTTCTGGCTCGAAGAATAAAGACGCATCGTTTAAGCTTAGCTTGTTAAGCGCATCACGGAATGACTCATACTCGTCAGACGCAATTGGGAACATACCTGCATATACTTGCGGTTTAATTTTCTGAAAGCCAGGTAAACGTTCTGGTGCTGCGTTTCTTTGATGTGTGATCGTATCACCAACGGGTGCACCGTGAATCTCTTTAATACCTGCGATAACAAAGCCTACTTCACCGGTACGTAAGATACCTGTATTGGTTTGCTTAGGTGTGAATATGCCCACTTGATCGGCTGTATGAATGTGCTCGTTAGACATGATTTTAATTTTGTCACCCGTGCGTAGCTCACCGTGCTTAATGCGCACAAGCGATACAACACCTTGATATGGGTCAAACCATGAATCAATAATTAGCGCTTGTAGAGGCTCATCTTTTTCACCAACTGGCGGCGGGATGTCTTTGACGATCATTTCAAGTACTTCGGCAATACCAACACCTGTTTTAGCACTACACTGCACAGCGTCTAAAGCATCAATACCAATAATTTCTTCGATTTCTTCAGCAACACGCAATGGATCTGCTTGTGGCAAATCGATTTTGTTTAATACAGGAATTACTTCTAAGTCCATTTCAATTGCGGTGTAACAGTTTGCTAAAGTTTGCGCTTCAACGCCTTGCCCTGCATCAACAACTAATAATGCGCCTTCACATGCAGCTAAAGAACGCGATACTTCATAGGTGAAGTCAACGTGCCCTGGGGTATCGATAAAGTTAAGTTGATATGTTTCGCCGTCATTTGCTTTGTAGTTCAACGTTACACTTTGCGCTTTGATGGTAATACCACGTTCGCGCTCAATATCCATTGAATCTAAAACTTGTTTTTGCATTTCACGGTCGGTTAAACCGCCACAAACTTGAATCAAACGATCTGAAAGGGTCGATTTACCGTGGTCAATATGGGCGATTATCGAAAAATTACGGATATGCTTCATAAACTGAGTTCAATACTTCTTATTTAAAGGACTAAATATGGATACCTAAGTGACTTGCAAATACTTGTTTTAGCATGCTTTTTAATTAATTCAAAACATACATAATGACGAAAAATGATATAAACAATCAATAACGGCTCACACAGCAACCATGCTGGTTAACATTTATTAAATTGTTTTAAATCACAGCTTCCTGTATTTCCAAGTTACTTGGGTATAAAACGCCAATTTTACATTTAATTGGCGTCAATCACCATCTATTTGAGTTAAAGGGATGCTAATTGGGTGAATTTTTACTACTTTTATATCGTGCCTGAGCGATTTAACACGTGTTCTTGCAATATAAAACCCCAAAACACCGCCCATAACAGCTGCAAATATTTGCCACACTTCGCCCATTATTAATAACTCAGACGTAGCAAGTGCAAAAACAAGACTTAAAAAAAGCGGCAGCATATACACAGCAAATGCGTGTTTTACCATATGGCTATCATCAAGGGATAAAGTGATCTTCTGGCCTATTTCGACAGGGGACTCAAATTTATAAGGGAGTGTTTTTTTTGCAGTGCCAAATAATTTACTAAATACTTGGGAGCCGCAACGACCGTTGCAGCCAGCGCAAGCTTGCTTTTGCTCGGCTTCTAAATGAGCCGTGTGACCACTAAGGGCCACAACAGTGAGGGTTTGTTCAATCATAACAATCCTTACGAATCGTTTATAAAGCGCGCGTAACAGATTCGGCTATTGCCTTTGCAGTTAGGCTTGGCACATTACCAACAACCGATACATCAAAATTACCGCCATTATGCACATAAACCGTTGTAGCGCCAGAGGTGAGTGCACCACTTAAACGTTTACCAGGTAGTGGTCGCTGAATAAATACCGACACTTCAACAAACCCATCTGAATATAGATAGTAATCCGTAAGCTCATTATTCAAATCTAGCTTGTGTCTGTCCGATTTGAGTAGCTCAAAACCGGCAGGTAACCAGCTTATTTTCCAGTTAGTTGACGAATTATCAACTCCTTCCAACTCGCTTTCAGGTAAGGGTGTAGGAAAATTTCGATTTAACACTTCTAATAGCATAGGAGCTGGTTGTTCAGTCACACTAATATGGGTTAACTGAAGCTGCTCAAGAGCTTCTCCTTGATGGTTTACATAAGCAGCTTTTAATAGCAGCGCCGATTCCATATCAAGCCAAATCCAGTAGTTATATTTGTGCTCATCTTTTGACTCTATACGTACAAGTTGTGCAGCACGCCCAGCAATACGCCCTTTTCCGCCAAGTACAAAATCGTAGTGCTCACTTAAGCGTTGTATGTCTTTAAAAAGTACTTCTGGGATAGGCCCTGCAATAGAGTCTGTTTTTAGTGAATAAGGTTCAGACTGAGGTTCAAAGTAAGTTACCTGGTCGTTGACTCTAATCATTTCAAGGCCTGCGCCATTGAGCAAACTTAAGTGTTCGAGTTCAGTTTCACCTTGTTTGGCGTGCACCCATCGATAGGGTTCCATTGATTTACCTTTAACAACCACAAACGAGGCATCAAAGTTACGATTATGAACAGCATTAGCCATTTCTAATAATAACGTTTTGGCAGGATTTGTGTCGTTGGCAACTGCAGTAAAGCTCAATACCAACGACAGAACAAAAGTGATTACTTTCATTTAATTAGTTTTTTTCCTCTTGCGCTTTTGTTTCATTTTGCGCTGTTTGAAGAGAGTTAGCAACACGTGCTTGACGTTGATGCTCTAATACTAACGCGCCAATACGCTGTTGTTGCAACTCACGTAAACCTTGCTCTGCGTTTTCAAGAGCGGGCGCAGATGAGTAGCTTACTGGTGACGCCATACCTGTTAACGGTGTTGTTTGCAGTAATGGGATTTCATTTTGCTGTGGATCACTTTGCGGTAACGTGCTTACTCCCACAATCGCAAACATTGCCACACTTGCGGCAATTGCAAGCTGAGCAACAGGCTTACGCCAATTAAATGCCACTACGTTATTCTGTTCTGGCTTATCGTCCACTTTAGACTGCGCTTTCGACTGGGTAAAGTCAGCATATACAGGCTCGCTTTCAAGTGCTAGAGCAACGCGTTCGCTAATATCAATATGGATGTCGTGGTTATTTTTTTGAGCACGCATTGCATCACCAATTAACGCATAACGACCAAACGTAGAAACATCTTGCTCTGCAATTTTTGCATCAGCTAGGTGCTGCTCGCCATCAAGTAATGCAGATAACGATTCGTTATCTAACTTGTTAAGGTGTGCTTTTGTCATACTAAGACTCGCCTATTAATGGGTTTAATTTGTTATCAATTGCTTCACGGGCACGAAATATACGCGAACGTACTGTGCCTACAGGGCAATCCATTACCACAGCTATTTCTTCATAGCTCATACCCTCAATTTCTCTGAGAGTTATTGCGGTTTTAAGGTCTTCAGGCAAACTATCAATTGTATTAAAAATTACAGCGCGAACCTCTTCACTTAATAAAAGGTTTTCAGGTGATGCGTTTGAACGCATCGAGTCACCACAATCATAAAATTCAGCTTCTTCAGCGTCAATATCATTAGCTGGCGGCTTACGCCCCTGAGCAACTAAATAATTTTTAGCACAATTAACGGCAATACGGTATAACCAAGTATAGAAAGCACTGTCGCCTCTAAAGTTGGGAAGTGCACGGTAAGCTTTTATAAAAGCTTCTTGCGCTACATCAGCAATATCGCCTTGATTTGATACATAACGAGAGATCAAACCTGCAATTTTGTTTTGATACTTCTTTACTAATAGATTGAAGGCATTTTTATCGCCCTGCTGCACTCTTCTTACTAGCACTAAATCCAATTCCTGCTCGCTCATTCGAGCCGGTACTCCTATGTCTGGTTTTTGCTTGTTATTCATATTATCGCCATTGTTCACAAATACTCTGACCGCGACATGAATAAAAAGTTCTGCTTAATATTATTTTTATATAAAATAGTTCATAAATAACGGCGCTAAGCCATTAAAATCACTACATAGTGGTATGACAAATATGATACAACTACACATATTAAAAACAAATACTGCTTTATTTAAGCATTGTAACCGCAAAGTACCCCTGACATGAACCAAAATAAACATCACATCGCAGATGTCGCAATTATCGGAAGCGGCGCGGCTGGCTTATCTCTTGCCTTATCACTAGCTAACTATTGTAACGTTACCGTTATTAGTAAAGGCGCGCTTACCGAAGGCTCTACACTTTATGCACAAGGTGGTATAGCCGCAGTATTTGATAAAAAAAATGACAGTATTGAATCGCATGTTGAAGATACTTTAGATGCTGGCGGCGGCCTATGTGACCGTGAAGCTGTTCACTATACAGCAAGTAATGCACACGATTGCCTTCAATGGCTAATTGACCAAGGTGTGCCTTTTGACATGGAATTTGATAGCAAAGGCAAAGAGCGTTTTCACTTAACGCGAGAAGGCGGTCATAGCCATCGTCGAATTTTGCATGCCGCCGATGCGACTGGTAAAGCCGTTCAAACAACATTAATAAGCCAAGTGAAATTACATAAAAACATCACTCTACTTGAGCAATACAATGCAATTGATTTAATTACTGATAAAAATACTGGCAAAGCAGGAACACACGTTGAGGGTATGTATGTGTGGAACAAAAAAGCTAAAAAAGTCGAAACTATATCGGCTAAATTTGTAGCACTTGCGACCGGTGGAGCAAGCAAGGTGTACTTATATACATCTAATCCTGATGTATCAAGCGGTGACGGTATTGCTATGGCTTGGCGAGCTGGCTGTAAAGTGGCTAATATGGAATTTAATCAATTCCATCCCACCAGCTTATACCACCCTGAATTACAAAACTTTCTAATTACCGAGGCAATGCGCGGTGAGGGCGCGTATTTAAAACGCCCCGATGGCACTCGCTTTATGAAAGATTTTGATGAACGTGAAGAGCTAGCCCCTCGTGATATAGTCGCTCGCGCAATCGATTTTGAAATGAAGCGCTTAGGTGCTAATTGCGTTTACTTAGATATTAGCCATAAAGATAAAGAATTTATTATTGAGCACTTCCCTACCATTTATGCAAAATGCTTGAGTGTTGGGTTAGATATTACAAAAGAAGCGATTCCGGTTGTCCCTGCCGCACACTACACTTGCGGTGGTGTAATGACTGACTTTAATGGTAAAACAGATTTAGATAATCTGTATGCAGTTGGTGAAGTAGCTTACACCGGCCTGCACGGTGCAAACAGAATGGCAAGTAACTCATTATTAGAGTGCATTGTGTTTGCCCATGCTGCAGCGAAAGATATTTTAAGTAAAATTGAACATGCACCAGAACCCATGACCTTGCCGCAATGGGATGAAAGCCGTGTAACTAACTCGGACGAAGAAATAGTCATTACGCATAATTGGCATGAGCTACGCCTATTTATGTGGGATTATGTCGGTATTGTTCGTTCAACTAAGCGTTTAGAGCGCGCACTACATCGGGTTGAGTTGCTGCAACAAGAAATACACGACTATTATGCTAACTTTAGAGTAAGTAACAACTTACTTGAGCTACGTAATTTAGTGCAAGTAGCAGAGTTAATTATTAGAAGTGCAATGCAAAGAAAAGAAAGTAGAGGGCTTCATTACACAATTGATTACCCTGAGCAAAACGAAAACCCAACCCCCACTATTTTGACCCCTGAGCGCCATTAACCGCACTCAAAACAGCTCGTTTTAATCGGGCATAGCTTTGCTTATCAACACCATTGGCTGAAATAATAAGCCAATGGTTGTTATTAAATCCTTTTATAAATAGCCAAACACTGCCCATAAACACTTTGCTTTTTGGACCTATTTGCCCTTCTATTTTATGTACGTCATTTTCGAATCTAAACAAACTAGGCTCTAAAATAATCACGCCCATTTGCGGTTGGCAGGCTTTTACTTTACGCCAGACTAAAACCCCGGTTATCAGGTTGGCAAAAATACATATTAGGATTGCCAAAAAAGAGCTTAAAAATAAACACATTATTAAAATAAGCACACAAAAAAAGACCACAATGGGTTTGTGGTCTGCTTTATTATTTTTTACAGTGAACCTATACACGAACTCTGTTTAATATGAGTTGTACCATACTATTTAGCTGCTCGTCTTTGCATTTTTCATGGCCCATAAACCATGCAAATAGATCAGGATCTTCTTGTGTTAACAAGCGCTGAAAAATAGCTTGTTGCTCTGCATTTAAAGAATCGTATGCTTCTTCTACAAACGGCATAAACAAAACATCTAGCTCTAACATACCACGACGACAAGCCCAACGAATACGTGCTTTACTATGAATTTCAACCATTTTAAACCTCATACTGAATTGACTCGAGTTTAACAAACACAAGCCGGTTTAGCAGCTATTAATCAACTATAAAATAAATACACCCCTGCGGGTGCTTGTCTGTACCATACGTAGCAACTGCGTTATTATGTCACTTCATTTGTATTGCAAAGAAGGTTTTTATGTCTAGCGTTTACGCATGTCCGTTATCTCACCAACTTATTAGCCTTACAGGTGCTGATAAATTATCTTATCTGCACGGGCAAATTACTCAAGATCTAAATAAACTAACCAACAGCAATTTTTTATGGACCGGCCACTGTAGCGCCAAAGGAAAACTTTGGGGCGTATTTAAGCTATTTTCTCACCAAGACAGTTACTACTTATCTGGCAGTAGTGCTGAGGTAGAGCAATCGTTAGTTGAGCTAAAGAAATACGCAGTATTTGCAAAAGTAGACATAAGTGCGTCTTCAAACCGGTTAATTGGCCTTATTGGTGATGACTTATCTACGATTTTAACAGAGCTGGGTATTGCTTTTGACGACAATATAATAGCGTGTGACTTTGATAACGGTAAAGCATTGAAGCTGGCTGATAACCGAGTGTTGCTTATGGTTAATAGTCAGTTTGCAATCCCTGATAGCGTTTTAACGCTTGATAACGATGCCCTGTGGCAGCAAGCAGCAATTTTAGCTGGCGAGCCACAGCTGAGCAGTGATGCAATTGGTGAATATGTGCCGCAAATGGTTAATTTACAAGCCATTGGTGGAATCAGCTTTAAAAAAGGCTGCTATACAGGGCAAGAAACTGTAGCCCGTATGAAATACCTTGGTAAAAATAAGCGAGCAATGTATATCGTATCAGGGCAAAGCGAAAGCATGCTGGACGAACCCGAACTTGAAGTACAACTGGGTGAAAACTGGCGTCGTGCTGGTAAGCTTATTGCGCAAAGCTTTGATGAAAAAACAAAGATCTTAACTGGCCTTGTTGTGTTGCCAAACGATACTGAAACAACGCAAGTACTTCGTGCAAAACACGCGCCTCAGGTAGAGCTAAACATTCTGCCTCTGCCCTACTCTTTAGATGATGAATAAATAGGAATGACTATGATCGTTGCGGCAAACAAAGTGGTAAAAATGCATTATTCAGTGATGGATAATGATGGTAACAGCATTGATAACTCGTTCGGTGGTGAGCCGCTACATTTTATTGTGGGTACTGGTTATCTAATTTCAGGCCTTGAAAACGCACTACTAGGTAAGCAACCTGGTGACACGCTAAGCGTAAAAGTAGAACCTGAAGATGGTTACGGTGAACGCCATGACAACCTAATGCAAGCTGTACCAAAGTCGATGTTCGATGGTATGGAAATTGAAGTGGGTATGCAATTTCGCGCATCAACAGATGATGGCGACCAATCAGTAATGATTATTGATATTCAAGATGAAGAGGTCATTGTTGATGGCAATAACCCGCTTGCAGGTATTACGCTTAACTTTGATGTAGAAATACTTGAAGTGCGTGACGCAACAGAAGACGAACTCACCCATGGCCATGTACATGGCGAAGGTGGTTGTGGTCACGACCACTAATAAAACCTTTTATAAAAAAGCGCCTAAGGCGCTTTTTTTATATCATATTATTACGTTTAACCACCTTGGGGTCACTTTGTTGCTTTTTAGGCTGTGCCACTGGTACGTTTTGTTTTTTTAGTGCGTCTAGTAACCCTTGTTGGTCGTTTGTACCCACTCTATACAAGGTGCCATCGTTAAGCGTTAGCTGAACAGCACTAAATCCAGACACAGTATAAACCCACCCATCGTGCGTTATACGAATACCAATACCATGCCTGTAAGAGTTTTGAACTGCTTTCGCCTCAGAAATATCGCTAAGCGTAATTTGCTGGCCTGCCACACCAGGGCCAAATCCCCAGCTAATTGTTTTATCGTTTACTTTAACTGTTAAGCCATGAAACAAAAAGCCCACCAGTACCAATACACCTGCAAAAATAATTAACGGCCAATCTGCCCCAATTAAATTCCACGCTAAAGCAACAAAGCCACCAATCCAGGTCAAAACAAAAAAGATAAACACCGCATACTGTTTATGCTGATACATATTATTCTCTAATTAAATAAAATACTTAAAAGCTATACACTAAAGTAGCACTGAGCTCAGAATCAAACTTAAGTTTATCATCTTCTGGTTTTGAATTATAACGATACATATAAGCAAACTTAAGAGACACCGCCCCTATAACCTGACTAATCAGCGCAGTTTCAGACTTTAATCGTGAATTTAACCCTGACAATGACTGCTCTATACTCACATCTTGATTAAAACGTGTGCGTTTTGAAACCAGTCGCTCCCATTGCATAGCAACACGAAGTAAGTAACCGGTTTTACTTTCTTCGCTTTCACTCACCGTTGAGTCTTCATCAGCTACCGAACGGTACAAACCAGGCCCGATATCAATATCTACTTTGTTCTTAGTGCCCTGATAAACACGCGCACCATACCCTGTTGCAATGGTGCTTTTAAATTTAAGGCCACTAAACTGATCTTCCTCGTAATCGCCATAAATAAAAAACGATGAATTTTTAACGCCTACTTTGTAGTTACCTTGTGCAGATACAAACACACGGTTTGCAGTTACATCGCTGTCTCCAGTGTCGTCATTTTCGTCGCGCTTATAAAGGGAGTCAATTTTGAATTGGTTTCGCCACTTTTCAAAATCTTGGTAAAGGTTACCTTTGAGCTTAAAGCTGGTTGAATTGATATTACCCCGAGACAAAATAAACCCAAACTCAGTATCGCCGTAAAGCATTTCGCCTTTGTGTAAATCATGAATTTCTTCGTCAGAAAGCTGCCCATACTCATGAAAATCTTCAAATGGATCAACAGCCCAGCAAGAGCTACTAATTAAAATAAAAATTATAAATAAATACTTACGCAACATTCTCTCTCGCCACTTAATAAAAAATAAACAAGCAGTGGGGCTTATTCACTTTCTTTCCATAAAATATGGCAAAACGGAGCGTCTTTATCACGGCTAATTAAAATTTTTGCAAATAGCACATCTTCATTATCAAACTCTAAACCCACTAACACTTGAATAAAGTGTTCTGGCTCAATTTCAAGCGCTACAAAATCTTGCCACTGGTCGTCAGGTTCATCTTCTTCAATAAAGCCAAGGTCTTCTCGATATTCATTAAAGTTTTCAACGTCGTCATCACTTAAGTTACTCGGTGCTAACTCTAAAAAAATATCATAAGCTTGATGTGTTGCTTCTTCGATTGTAAATAAACGTGGACCCGACATAGTTGCGTAACCTTAACCTTAATAATTGGCGATATGTTATCAAATCTGATTAGCTATTTGATAAAAAAGCGTTTAAAAACCTGACTTTTTTAACCTCAAACCACACTTTGTTAATTATCAAAATAAAACCAAGTCATTCAGACTGCTCATTTACAAATAAATTCAATCTATTTTAAAAACTACATCACTTTACTTCACCTTTCTAACCGCATAAGCTCAAGCAACAGGTCAGAGGAGTTAATAATGATAAAACTAGAAAAGCAAGACGGTATTGCAACGGTTACCTTGAGTCGAGCTGATAAACAAAACGCATTAAACTTTGCTATGTTTGTGTCGTTAAATAACACGATTAAAAATATAAAAAAGGATCGTACTATTCGTGCGGTAATTATAAAGGGGGATGGCGATCATTTTTGTTCAGGGCTTGATATTGCCGCAGTTATGGCCTCACCTTTAAATATCATAAAATTACTGTTTAAGTGGTTACCCGGCAACCAAAACTTAGCGCAAAAAGTAGTACTGGGTTGGCAGTCGTTAAGCGTACCTGTTATTGCACAAATTAATGGCAATTGTTTGGGTGGGGGTTTACAAATAGCGTTAGGAGCTGATTACAGAATTGTTCACAATGACGCCAAGCTAGCTATTATGGAAGCCCGCTGGGGGCTTTGTCCTGACATGGGAGCAAATATAATGATGGGCGGACTTGTTAAACGCGACCAAGCACTTTGGCTTGCAAGCCACGCGAACCCTATAACTGCAGAGCAAGCAAACGAGCTTGGACTGGTAACACAACTGACAAACAACACTGAACTTGCAACCCAAACACTGCTGAGTACATTGCTTGAACGCTCACCCGATACCCTAGCTGCTATTAAACGTATCACTCAATTAAGCTACAAGTCACGGCAACGAGAAATACTCGCAAAAGAAACCTGGAGTCAAATTCGTTTACTAGCAAATCCAAATACAAAAAAAGCCATTGCAAAAGCAAAAGGTAAATCCGATATAAAATACAAAAACGCCAAACGGTGGTAATGCATTAATAGCGGTAATACTAAGACACAATGTACACGCTGTTATTGATTGTTAAACTAAATGCACCCTATTAGATTGAGTAATAATGATGAAATACCTTTTAAGTAGCGCAATCATTTTGCTGTGTTTAGCTTGCGCTAAACTTATTATGCATTATACAGGAGGCAGCTTTCCTGCCCCTTTACTCGCTATGGTTATTTTATTAGCGTTGCTGCTAGCAGGCATAGTAAAAGAGCAACACCTAAAGCCTTGTGCCTCTCCAATTTTAAATGTTATGCCTATTTTTTTTATTCCCGCTGGCGTTGGCTTTATTGAACACCTAAACCTTATAAAATCTAATTGGCCTTTTTTAATGTCTGTTATTTTTATTGTGCCAGCAAGTACATTATTACTAGTTAGCTCAGTAATGGTTTTTTTCAAAAGTAGAAAAAACAATGACTGAATTAAAGCCTGACATTTGGTGGTTATGTGTTCCTATAATTATTGCTTTGTTTTTACTGCTTAGGGCCTTTAACACACGCATGAAAAACAGTGCTTTAAAATCAATTACAAACCCTGTTTTTTTAAGTATTGCCGTTATTGCTTTGTTATTGATTAACTTAAACCTGCCTTACTCCAAGTTTGCCCATCATAGCCAGCTACTAAGCTGGCTTTTAGAGCCCGCCATTGTCGCATTAGCGCTACCTTTGTATCAGCAGTTTATTCACGTACGTAAAAACCTATTACTCATACTAGGTACTTGCAGTTTAGGTATTGTAAATGCAACTTTTGTGGCTTTTTTATTAAGTGTATTTTTTAAGGTTCCTTCTGAGCTAAGTGCCTCTGTGGCGGCACTTAGCGTCACAACGCCTATTTCTTTAATTGTTACAGATTCATTGGGGGGGATCAGCTCTTTGGCCGCCGCTATGGTTATTTTTATTGGCTTATTAGGGGCATTATTTGGTTTCATGCTGTTTAAATTGGTAAAAATAGGCAGTCATGAATCCCAAGGTGTTGCTATGGGGACGGCCTGCCACGCTATTGGGACAGCAGCGGCACTTGCTGAACACCCTAAAATAGGTGCATTTTCATCAGTAGCTATGGCGCTCAGTGCATTGCTAACGGCCATAATAGTCCCACTCCTCTATCCTTTTTTAGTAAACAGTTTGCTATAGTTTACAAAAATTTAATTACACGAGTTAAGAGCCCATAATGATCAGTTCTGAAATCGAACAGTTTGAAAAGTATTACAATATGCTCACTGAGTATTTAGTTACCTACAGCATGCAAATTGTAGGGGCTGTTTTTATATTGTTGATTGGCCTTTGGATAGCACAAAAACTATCTAAAATAGTCGCCAATTTAATGACTCGCCATAATGTGGATATTACGCTTACAAACTTTGTTAGTAGTGTTGTAAAAGTACTGCTTATTGTTATGGTTATTATTATAGCGCTTGGCAAGATAGGGATAAGTGTTACTCCCTTTGTGGCGGCAATAGGTGCAGCTTCTTTGGGTGCAGGTTTAGCACTACAGGGCATGCTGTCTAATTATGGTGCTGGCCTTGCCATTATCGCTACACGCCCTTTTGTAGTTGGCGATACCATTGAAGTTAAAAATGTAAGCGGTCAAGTTAAAACAATAGAGCTTGGCTACACCATTTTAATAGATGAAGAAAAAGTAGAAATCACCATCCCTAACAAACATATAATGGGCGAAATAATTCATAACTCATTTAGTTACTCGTTAGTTAAGGGTGAAATAGATATTGCCTATAGCGCATGTGCTGATACCGCAATTAATCTTATTGAAGAGGTACTCAACGCACACGAGTTAGTTGCTCAAAACCCGCACTCGCAAATAGGCATTGAGCGCTTTGCCGATAGCGGTGTTACCCTTAGCTACCGATACTGGGTACCCACCACGAAAATTATAGAAACAAAGTTAGCTATAAACGGTGGAGTGTACAAAGCCATTAACGACGCCAATATCGAAATTCCTTTCCCGCAACGTGTTGTTACCATAAATAAAAACGACCTATAACTGTAAATACAACGCTGGTCTAGCCAAGGGCTGGCGTTAAAATAACTCAACACCACTGACTAAAAGCCATACTGGTTTGCCATTTTTTCTGTACTATAAAGTTACAGCTTAACAAGCCGATACATATTTAGATCAGCAAAAACAACAATGAGTCACAATGAACCTCAGCCCATTTTATTTAGGCGATTGGCAGGTAAGCCCCCTATCAAACAGCATTCAACATGCTGGTAAAAACAAGCAGCTAGAACCAAAAGCCATGGATGTTTTGATCTATTTATGCTCAAAAAAAGGGGAGCTTGTTAGCAGTGACGAACTACTTAACCACTGTTGGAAAAATATTGAAGTAGGCGATAACCCGCTACATAAAATAATTACACAGTTGCGCAAAGCTCTTGGCGATAAAGCAAGTGCACCACAATACATAGAAACAATAAGAAAACGTGGCTACCGTATTATTGCAAAGTTAGACTTTCCTTTAAGTGAAGAAGCCCCCAAAGTAACAAGCTGGCAAGGTGGATCTCCATTTTTAGGATTAAGCGCTTATAATACAACCGATAACCACCTGTTTTTTGGCCGAAATCAGGCTATTACCACTTTATTGGAAAGAGTGGCTAGCCAAGTGAATTTTGGTCGCGCTTTTTGCTTAATTTTAGGTCCAAGTGGTACCGGAAAATCATCCTTAGTGAACGCAGGCATTTTACCTAAACTGCTTGATGAGCGCGGCTACAACGGGATTGGTGTTGTTTCGTATACTCAACTAGATTTTGCAGATATTGACCACAGCCGGCTTTATTTAGACTTAGCGTCTGCCATGCTTGATTGGGATATAAATAACCTGCCTGTCTTTGATGGTTTAAGCGCCGAAACACTCGCCCAGCAATTAACGCAAAACACTAATAACGTTATTCATACTTTAACAAATGCCCTAACTAAAACAGTACCAACGCTTAACAAACCGCAATTATTTTTGTTCATAGACCGTTTAGAGGTCCTACTTTCATCACCTTTATTTGATGATGAAACACGTAGCCAATTTTTATCAGTTATTGAGCGCTTAGCAACGTCTAAAGCGGTGATTGTATTTAGTGCGTGCAGAAACGATTTTTACCCTTTAGTGGTTGAGCAACCAAGCCTAATGGCTGGCAAAGCTAATGGCGCGCATTACGACTTAACACCACCGAACAGGCACGAGCTTCAACAAATTATTCGCTTGCCAGCAATAACCGCTAATTTAACGTTTTCACATGACCCACAAACCCAAACACCACTGGATGAAATACTCTGCGCCGATACCGCCAACAATCCCGATGCACTACCCATGCTGCAATACACACTGCAAGAGCTGTATTTACAGCGCAGTGATAATAATGAGTTGTTACACAGTGTGTATAAAAAACTTGGCGGTATTGAGGGCGCCATAGGCAAAAAAGCAGAAGATGTATTTATAGGCCTTAGCAACAAACAACAACTGCAACTAAAAAGCGTGTTATCACAATTAATAACGCTAAACCCTGATGGTAAAACTATTACTAGCCGCGCAGCCCGCTGGAAGGCATTAACTAACACTAGCCAAATAGAACTTGTACAAGCCATGGTCGATAGCCGCTTATTTGTATCGCACTTACAAAATGGCGAAGCCTGTTTTAGCCTTGCGCACGAAGCATTATTGCGTCAATGGCCACGCGCAAAGCAGTGGATAAGCGATCACAAAGATTCATTAGCAATAAAAAGCCGTTTACAACACCAAGCACAAAATTGGATAGATGAAGGTAAAAGTAATGCTTACCTCCTTGCGACAGGAAAACCGCTGCAAGAGGCCGTTACCTTATTGAACGACAACACATTTGAACTAGGCGATGACGAACACGCCCTTATAACCAGCTCTCTTAAGCATAGTAAAACAAAAACAACCATAAAACGTGGCACTGTCGCTTTGCTTTGTTTACTTACCTGTGTTGCCCTATTAATGAGTGTTACCAGCTTTCAAGCGCAGCAACTAGCACAGCAAAAACGCCAAGAAGCCGAAAGCTTACTCGGGTTTATGGTCGGCGACTTTGCGGATAAATTACGTAGCGTTGAACGTATGGACTTACTTGATGGTATTAGTAATAAAGCACTTGAGTATTTTACTGATCAAACTGACGATTCAAGTTCACTTTTTAGCTTTAGCAATAATAAAGCACAATTTAACAACCGTTTTCAGTACGCACAAACCCTTGAGGCCATGGGGGAAGTGGCCTATTCGCGCGGAAAAACCATTGAGGCCTTCACCGCCTTTGAAAACGCCCGCATTCGCCTTGAGGCATTATTAAAAATTCAGCCAAACAACTTAGAGCTACTCACGCTTGCAGGCGCCAATGCCTTTTGGCTTGGTCAATTAGCTTATGATCAAAATGATCATCAAGCTACTGAGCAAATGTTTAAAAGATACCACGATTACAGTAAAAAAATGTATGCGCTGGCAGCCAATGATTTTAACTCCATTATGGAATTATCGTATTCATCTAATTCTTTAGGTTCTTTATACATAAAAAAATCTAACTACAGCGCTGCAAAAAAGAACTTTGCAGAGTCACTTTTACTTAAGAATAAAGCGCTTGAACTGAAACCTAATAACAAAGACTTACTTCGAGATAAATCCGATACAATTAGTTGGCTTGCAAAAACAGAAGAGAGGCTAAGTAACTTTAATGAAGCAGTTAATATATTAGAAGCTGCAGTTAAAGTAATCACAAAATTGATTGCTAACTACCCTAGTGATGCAAGCCTTTTTTACACATCAGCAAACCTATATATGCAACAAAGTTATTTACTGAGCTATTTGAGTGATAAACGGATGGCACATAAAAAAGCCAGCTTGGCTAATCAAGTTATCAATGAAGCTTTAGTACAAGATCCAAAAAACAATAAATTTCAGCTTATGTATTATCGCTCTTTAGCACTTTCACTAATGCTATCTACTGATGAAGCTACTGACTCAACAATTGAAAAAATAATTAATTTTTTAAAATCTCAAAATTTTAAAAATACCAGCACTATTAATACACAAATTACACTGATTCAATATTTTATAAATAGACAATCATCACTCAAAGCGCAGAAGTTATTAACTGAGCTTGAGAATAATGAAAACTACAAACATCAATTATCCAACCTAACTAAAACTGGTGATTACTTAGTATATACAAGAATAAACTTAATCAAAGCAAACTTAGCTACAACTAATAAACAGCGAGAGCAATTTTGCTTAAGCGCTATCAAAGCTATTTCTGAAGCTGCAAAAATAAGTCAGAGCGTAAAAATAACATACCCACTAGTACAAGCTTATACCTGTTTAAACAGGGAAGACGAGATATCAGAAATAAAAACAAGCCTAGTTAAATTAGGCATTACGAACTTCCAACTATAATTACTCATAAAGGAAATAATATGAATAACACCCTAGAAAATGTCGACTTTCAAGTAAATATTAAACTTAACAATAGTGAAGCTATTTTTAGCTATACAAAAAATGACGAACCCGCTACTGGCGGTGGTGTTGTAAGAACTGAAACCGCTGGCAACTATAATTTAGACGACGCCACAATTCAAAATGGTTTCGTATTTACTGGCGCTACTATCACCGATATCGACACACAAAAACCATGCGCCCAAGACTTCAGCTATAAAGTAAGTGACAACGGCCACACAATTATCATTACCGACACAGATGAAAATAATGGCTCTGTATGCTTAATTTTTAACGTTGAATGTAATGGCAATAAATATGAAAGCACTGATCCACAAGTTAAGAATGAAAAAGAACTCTAATTAGTAATACTTATTCTTAAATTGCACAGGACTAATTTATGCCTGTGTCATTAATTTATACCCCCCCTTAGCTATCAACCAATAATAACCAATAATAACCAATAAAACAACAACTTAAAAAAGAAGATTACCGAAAGGTTTAAAACCCATAAATTGAATACACTGCTAGACATCAAGTTTCATTAACAATAAAAATGAGCAACTGCCATGTCTAACAATAATCAACACAGCAAACTAAATAACGAAAATATCGCTGTATCAACATTAGTAAACAGCCTTTCTGAGCGTGTTAACAATGAAAAAATAAGCGCGATTATTAATGTCACTAACGTTATGGCCGATGCTATATTTATTGTGAATGCACAAGGTGTTTTTGAATCGGTAAACCCGGTAGCTGCACGATTTTTTAATGTTCCTTCAGATATATTAATTGGTAAAAAGTGGCAGCATTTTTTACAAGAGCAATACCGTGACGATTACGAATACATGTTTGAAAGTTG
Organism: Pseudoalteromonas sp. APM04; assembly: GCF_022809815.1. NCBI lineage: Bacteria > Pseudomonadati > Pseudomonadota > Gammaproteobacteria > Alteromonadales > Pseudoalteromonadaceae > Pseudoalteromonas > Pseudoalteromonas sp. APM04. Next base: position 852,507 of record NZ_CP094441.1, on the reverse strand, counting down.
GAAAAACAATTATCAAACGCCGCTAAATCATGGCCCCAAAGAAGTAAAAATAATTAAAGCTAATGGTAACTTTTTAGATGTAGAACTTTCGGTTTCATGCATTCCACCAGCAACAACTAATAATACTCCTTTATTTATTTGCATCATGCATGACATTTCTAAACATATAAAAAAGTATAAAGTACTCGAAACACTTTCAAAGCTCGATCACCTAACTGGTATTGCAAATCGTGGAACGTTAGAAAAAACTATCCACAAAGATTGGCAAACATGTCTAATGAACAAGCAACCATTAAGTTTTATATTGATTGATATTGATTATTTTAAATTATTTAACGATAACTTTGGGCATGTAAAAGGTGACAAATGCTTGCAAAAAGTAGCAAAAACAATTGAAGAATGCCTGCCGTCAAAAGACAGCTTAGTTGCCCGATATGGTGGAGAAGAGTTTGCCGTGGTATTACCGCGATCTCATATTTCAAACACTGAGATGATAGCCAAGCGTATTCAAGATAGAATTTTAAATTTAAACTTTAGAGAAATAGGCCTACCTGACAACGTTAAAATTAGTGTTAGCCAAGGCTTAGCGTGTGAATACAATAACCAATATAGAACATCTGAAGCATTAATGTGTGCCGCCGACAGCGCTTTGTACAGAGCTAAATCGCAAGGAAGAAACATGATTTGTATTAGGTAATGATTAATATTTAAAACAATAAACTTTTTAAAGGCCATTTTATAAGCGAAATGGCTTTTAAATTTATCCAGAACTGGCAATAAAAACTTACATTTCTTTACAAATCTCGTTTAAAATCCAAGCCTTTCTTAAAGGTTTTATTTATTTAAATTCATTAACTTGCAATAATAACACCACCTAAATAATAGATTGATTTAGTATAAATTTAAAACAACATGATAGACCTTTTATTTTTGTTAACATATAATAATAACTAATACAAAATAACTAGAAAAACCTCGAAATGCTTTCCTTTGAGCAATAGTTTAAAATTAACATAACGAATCATTAATGAAATATATTTTATGGCTTTTGCTTTTAGTATCAGCGCAGTTACTAGCAAAGCCCGTTAATAACAGCATCGCTTTTTACTATTCAGCCCCAATGCCTTTAGCTGAAATGACTTTTTACTCACGCGTTGTTGTGCAACCTGAGTTAGTGACTGAGCATGAATTAAATTGGTTTAAAGAACGTAACATTGCTGTTTATGCTTATTTGAGCATTGGCGAATCATATAATAAAAGTGACTATTCACTTACTACAAACCCAAATTGGAATAGCTACATTTCCGATTTAACTTCAAAGCAATGGCAACAACAATTAAATAGCTCGGCTGTTATATTAAAAGAACGTGGCTTTAGCGGGTTGTTTTTAGACACCCTTGATAGCTATCAATTATTAGATAACGAACGTTACGATAAATTAGCGCAGCAAGCTGGATTAGTTTCAATAATAAAAGATCTGTCTTTAGTATTTAAAAAGCAATTAGTGCTCAATCGTGGCTTTGAATTACTGCCAAGCCTACAAAACCTTGCAACCGACTTAGTTGCTGAGGGATTATTTAGCCACTTTAATCCACTTGAGAATAGCTACAAGTTAACCTCTAAGAACGATCAAGCATGGTTAACAACTCAACTTAAAAAAGCGCAAAGCTTAGGTTTTAATGTTCAAGTTATTGACTATGCAAAACCTGACAAACGCCTTGTAATGGCTGAAAAAATTATCGCTTCAGGGTTTAATGCTTGGGTAACCGATGGGCATTTACAAACTTGGGGAACATCAACTATTAGCCCCGTACCTAGGCGCGTGCTTATTCCGTACAATAGTGACTTAAAACCCCTTATTTATTCTACAGTTCATTTAAAGCTAGCCACTCTTATTGAGTATTTAGGTTATATTCCTGACTACATTGATATAGCAAAACGAGAGTTGCCATTAGTTGATCCAAGTTTACATGCTGGAATTGTTTCATGGACAAACATGGGGGGCTTTTACTCCCCAAGTGTAATAAATTGGCTCGAAGCTAGCCTAGGTACAGTGCCTCAGTTAGTGGTAGGTGAGCTACCACAATCAGCTAAATTATTAGCCGCATTAGGCGTGGAAACACTTAACAGCTCCCCTCCAGGGCCTTATGAACTTAATTATTTAGCACCATGGTTAAAAGGTGAGTCAAGCTCTTCGCCTGCTATTACCAAACCTTATTTATTAAAATTAGCGCCAGAAGCCACAACTCTTATTGATATAAAAGCGGCTGATGGCAGCACCGTTGTACAAAGTGCCAAAACCAAATATGGCGCAGTTATTGTTGCCCCATGGCTGATTGATACGCTCCCAATGGAAGGTAGTAATTGGGTTATTGACCCACTTACACTGCTTACTAAAGCCATGGGGTTACCCACAATACTCGCTCCAGACACAACGACAGAAAGTGGCAGACGTATGCTTACTATGCATATAGATGGGGATGGCTTTACCAGCATTGCACACTTTGATGGCAGCCCATATGCCGCAGAGGTCATTCGCGATGACATTATTAAACCTTATAAACTTCCCATCACATCTTCTATTATTCAGGCTGATATAGAGCCTGGAGGAATTCATGCTAAGCACAGTAAAAAACTAGAAAAAATTGCGCGCAGTATTTTTGAACTTCCCTATGTAGAGGTCGCTTCGCATACTTATAGTCACCCTTACTTTTGGACCGCGCTTTCTGGCCGAAAAGAAATTGACGAAGAAGATACTGACTATGGGTTTCACTTGGATGTACCTGGCTATGACACAATTAGCTTAGAAAAAGAAATTACCGGCACCATTAATTATATTAATGAAAGACTAGTACCTAAAGGAAAAAAAACGGTGCTTATGTTGTGGTCTGGCGATGCTACACCCGGTCCAGACGCATTAAAAATAGCGCGTAATGCTGGTGTACTAAACGTAAATGGCGGCAATACTGATGTAAATAGTGATAACCCTAGCCTTTCCCATATATCGCCGATTGCGCGCCCTGAGGGTGATTTACTGTATCAAATTTACGCGCCAATACTGAACGAAAACGTATACACTAATTTATGGCATGGCCCGTATTACGGATTTAAGCGACTAACAGAAACCTTTGAAATAACCGAAAAGCCATACAGGTTAAAGCCCTATACTATTTACTATCATTTTTATTCTGGCGAAGTTCCTGCAGGGCTTGATGCCCTAAAGCATAATATTGACTATGTATTACAAAGACCTAATACACCGGTGTACTTAAGCCACTATGCAAAAATTGCGAAAGATTTTTACTTTTCTGCTTTAGCTAAAAATAGTAAAGGCGACTGGTTGTTTAGTTCAAAAAACATTCGCACCCTTCGCATACCCAGCGACTTTGATATTGCAAACATATCACAAAGCGATGGGCTGCTAGGAGTAACGCAACAAGGCAACTACGTACATACTGTAGAGGGTATTTCGCGTATTAGTTTTGACCATAGCCAAAAAGATAATGCCCCTTATTTAGCCTCTGCCAATGTAGTAATAGATACATGGCAAGTAAATGGCGCTGTTAGTTTTAAAGCGTGGATACCTGCAACACTTGATTTAGTGAATGCCCGCTCATGCCAATTTATATCTCACATGGGAAAAAGTTATAAAGGTATCACTCGCGCAAAAATAACCCACTTTAAACTGCCTGCAGGTGATTTTTTTGGTTACCTAAACTGCACAGGGGTTGCTAAGTAATGAATACCAAAAAGCGCCCTCATTTGGTTTCAATAAAAACAATTTTAACAATACTCGCTGTTAGCTGTTTTTCATTATATGCGCTATTTCCGCACACCCTATTCTTTGAAGACGATGCACTTTCGCAAGACTACACGTTTGAAAAGTCATACTTGCATGCTGCACTTAATACTGACCCTAACAATGAAAAGCTGCGCGCTAAATTGGCTGAACTTCATATAGCATTGAGTGAATATTCAAACGCAACTAATGAGCTTGAAAAACTGCCAAAAAGTAAGCGTAAAACAGAACTTGAAATAAAGTTACTTTACTCATTATGGCTTGCAAGTGGTGCCAATGTAGATGACCGATTTGAAGAACTTTCATTAAAGGTTAGCGCCTATAAACCATGGAACGAAGACATCCTTAGTATAGCTAAGGCACTCGGTTTGAATGTAAAGCTTGCACAATATTATGAAACACACAAAAAGCCGTTAATTGCCGCTGATTATTGGCTAACGGCAGGCCAACCTGCAAAAGCGTTGCTGCTTTACAAAAATAACATGAGCAAAACAATAGCCGAAAAAGCGATTGAAACCGCACTGGGTGCAAACGAAGCGGTGCAAGCTTATGCGTGGTGGAAGCAATATGGAGATCAATCAAATATAAAGCGCACACTTTATCTTGCTGACTTAGCAGGCAATAAAGAAGATGCAATTATTGCAGCTACAAAACTGCTGCAAAAAGAGCCTAACAATATTAAGTACTTAACACTGGCAATGCAGCTTCACCTAGCCAATGGCGATGCTAACAGCGCTGAATTATTGCTTTCAAAACTACTAAAACAAAAACCTAACGATAAAGAGCTTCATTTACTTAACTGGAAAGTAAAGCGCTGGCTCAATAAGCCAAGAGCTGCACTCAAAGAATTTAAATGGTTAATGATAAATAAAGCCGTTACCGCAGCTATGCTTACAGACAGTATTAACGATGCAACGGCTTTATACTTGTACCAAGACGCTAACGACATTTACGCTTACAAAGCTAAAAATAGGCAACTAAAAGGCAATGGCTTTACTAAATGGATGCAAACCAACGAGTTTATTGGCGATGCCAAACAAGAGCTCAAGCACATAGAGCGTTTTGAAAGCATAAACGGTAAAAGCGTATTATCACAATATTGGAAAGCAAAAGTATTACATGACACAGGTAACTTAAGCGGTTTACGTAATTTATGGCCTATTTATCAGGGCCCCAAAAACGAAGAAGATTTAATGTGGCTAGCCCGTGCGTTTTGGTTAAATAACGACTTTAACACGGCACTAACCATTTTAAAGCAAAAGCAGCAAAGTACCGACGACGAGTTTTGGAGTGCTCGCGTTGACATGGCGCTCAGGGTAAATGATAAAAAAGAACAGCTTTATGCCCTTGAACAACTTAAATCACTGGGTAAATTAGGCGAAAGCGATTTATTGCAGTACCAGCAAATACGCTTTGTAGGTAACCCCAAAGCGTTACTTGCGCATTTATGGCAGCAACCTTCGCTGAGCGAAAGTCAGCTAATTGACATTGCTAATTTAAGTACGCAAATAAACGATTCAAACGCCGTTGAACGAATCTATAACGAACTGAACAAGCAACGCTATAACAAGGCGCTATACCCTGCTTGGTTAACGCTAGCTAGCTGGTATCAAAATCAGAGCGATTTAAATTCAGCGTATACAACGCTCAACCGCGCCGCAAAACTGAGCGAATACAGCCCCGATGTGGTGCTTGCACAAGGTTGGTTAGCACTGCAAATGCACGACAGCATCATGATTAAACGTATTTTAAATAACTATGCTGACAACAACCCAACTTATGCGTGGGGTCAACTTTTAGCGAGCTTATCTATTTATGAAAAGTCATATAACAGTGCTTATTTTTACTTACGTAAACTAGCGATAGCTGAGCCTAGCGACTTAACCACATTAGTAAACTTAGCCGATGTAATGAAACAACTCGGCTATTACGCCAACGCCACAGAGCTTAATCATTATCTTCTTCAGCATTTACCTAAAGATAAATATGCATATCGAGGACTTATGTTTAGATGGGCTGGCGCTATGGCTATGCCAGATTTAATGCAGCTAAACACACTCGATGAGTTAGCCCCTGAAACCATAGGCACAGCACAAGCAAACTGGTGGTTATCACGCCGTGCTGCGCAAAAACTTGAGCCCTGGCAAGCACTTCAGCTGTACATGACTCAAGGTGAATTTAGTAAAATCAAACAATTATTTGATACAAATACACTTGGCAAAAACGATCAGTTAAGTGCGCTTTTATACTTAAACCAACCTTATGCAACTATGCAACGTTGGTATGAAGAGCTAATTAACGAGCCAAGTGAAGCTCAGCTAGGCTTTTTAAGAAACGCGCGCACAGCTTACTTTCGCGCACTTGAAGTAAACCTATCACCGCAAGCAGGGCTTAATAGTACGCAATACGACATAAATGTGTATTTTCCTTATGCAAAAGGCCAGTGGAAACTGAGCCTTAGCGATCAGCAAAACCTTGGCAATAACGGACTGCTATTCGCAATAGAAAATACAATGACGTTTGGCCGTTGGGCTTTAAATGCAAAAGTTGATACGCATCAGGGCGATATTGTTAGCCGACAAGGCGTAAATTTAGATTCTCGTTATCAGTGGGATGCGCGTACTCAAGTTGGCGTAAACTTACACTACAACGCCGAAAACCGCCAATCTGAAGTGTTACTCAGCTATGCGCAACTTAATAAAGCTACGGCTTATATAAATTATAATATTGATAACAGACAAAGCGTGCAGCTATCAGCAGCTGCAATGTCGTTCACGCGTAGAGACAACAACAGCACACTCGTTAATGGACAAGAATATAACGCACGCTACCAATACAGTATTTTAAAAGATCGCCCTATTTGGAACGCCTACTTTAGTGCGCAATGGCAAGACTTTGAACGAGTAAATACTGCGATTAATACAGACAGAAGACCCAGACGCATAGTTATTGAACCTTTTAGGCGCTTTGCCCTAGGTACTTCTTTTGCCTCAACAGGGTCATTAACGCCCCCATACTTGGGTGCCAGTCCGTCTTGGTTATTTGACATAAGTACGGGCTACCAAACACTGAACGATACAATTGATGTGTCTGTTTCCAGTGGTGCTGGATGGTCAGTACTTGGTGATGATTTATTTAAATTACAGCTCGGTTACCAAAGTAGTAATAAGGTCGGTAACTCAGATACACAGTTACAATTAGGATATTACATACATTTTTAATGTTAGGAGAGAATATGTTTCGCTTAGTTATACTTAGTTTGGTTTTGCTCTTGTCGGCGTGTACTACAAGTCGAGTTGCTGATGATATCGAAATTAGCCCAGCAACTACCGTGGCTTTATTACCGCTTGTTAATCATGCACAAACACCACTGGCAGGTGAGCGCGCTGAAGATATTTTAGCAAGTATTTGGCAACAAAATAAGCTTCCTAAGTTACTTCGTGCACCAAGAAATAGCAGTAAAGACCTGCCACCTTTAGACGATCAATACCGTTTAAACAACGCAATGCAATGGCTCAATACTCAACAAGCTGACTATGTACTTAGTGGCAGTATTGAAGAATGGCGTTACAAAGCAGGTCTTGATGGAGAGCCTGTGGTTGCACTTACTTTATTGCTTACAAAAAACGGTGAAACAACGCCAATTTGGACCGGCACCATTGCAAAAAGCGGTTGGGGACGCGATAGCATTGCAGCAACTGCGCAAGATGTAATTGCCGATTTAGTGTCTTATATTGAGGTTAGTGAGTGAAAACACATTTCTTACGCCCAAGAGACGTTCCTGAGCTACAGATATGGGCTGAGGTATGTTTTTTTACCGCTTTAGCTTTAGGGCTGCCTGTTCTATTTAATGCTGAGGACCCCTATTGGACGCAAGGAGGGTTTTCTTGGCCAGTATTAGGGCCGTTGCTTGTTGCTCTACGCTATGGCTTTTCAAAAGGTTTTATTAGTATTTTAACCTTACTAGTAGGGCAATTATTGCTAATACAAAGCAATATATTAGACCCTAAAAGTGAGTTTAATATTAACGCCATGATTGGCTACATTATTGTAGTTATGGTGGCAGGTGAATTTAGAGATGTATGGGAGCGAACTAATCAACAGCAAAGCATTCAACTAGCCTATGTATCAGACCGACTTGAAAAATTTACGCGCCAATATCATTTAATTAGCTCATCACATGACCGAATCGAACAAATGCTTGCTGGACATACACTTAGTTTACGTGAGTCATTACAAGCAGTACGAGAATCAATTGGTAAATTAAAAGAAAGACGCTTAGACAGTGCCGCAGAGGTTATTTTAAATCTATTTATAGAATATGGCTCGATAGAAAAAGCAGGCTTATATAAAGTTGAAAACGATAAAATACAAGAGCCGGCACTAGCTAGTGTAGGAAAAATGAGTGAGCCATCTAATTCAGACCCATTAATAGCTGCCATGTTTGACGAAAAAGAACTGGTGTCACTTAAAAATCCAAAAGCCTCATCGGGTGATAGCAAGTACCATATTGCTATTCCATTGATTGATGTGAACGACACAATTTATGGGGCTATTTTAGTTGAAAAAGTGAAGTTTTTTGCTCTCAAAGAAAACACCCTTACTTTACTTGCCGTTATGGCCGGACACATTGGTGATTTATTGCGTCACGAAATCACTAATCCAATAATGACCCGTGAAGAGTCGCCATACTTTAAGCGCCAAGTTAAACACGCAAACAAAGAAGCAAAGCGTTATAAAATTCCTTCACACTTTTTAAAGGTGAACGCGCTAAGTATTAATGATGAATCTCGACGGCTGATGGAGTATTTAACCGAGGCTCGCCGAGGGTTAGACATTTATTTATACGATAATGAAAAACAAGTTCTGTTAATACTGATGCCGCTTGCCGATGAGCTTGAAAAAGATGGTTTTGTAATGCGAATGAATAGCTGGTGTAAAGAACGTACCGGTAAAACATTACAAGAACTCGATATTATTATTGAGCAAGAAGTGGCGTTTCCAGTCAATAAGGATGAATTATCTAAACTGGTAGCCCTACATGATTAAAGTTGTGATAGCCGCCTTAGTTGCATGTTTATGCGAGTATTTTGCACTGCAAGAAATTCTTAGTACACCAAACTGGTTTGGTGTAATTTTACTGCATGCCATTGCAAGCATACTTTTTACCTTTGTAAGCTACGTTTTAATTCCTAAAAAATATAAAACAACGCTTATAAATGGCACGCTATTATTATTCTTATTACTGTTTAGCTTACCTGTATTTGGTATTTTAGGTGTTGTGATGGCGCTTACGTTTGCGCTATGTAAGCCACTTAAAAGTGATGATACCGAAATAATAGAGCATGAAATTCCAGAACTCCCCTTTGAAGTCCCTGATATTTCGGCGAACCCTACTTATTCAATTGGTGGCGTAAAAGCCATTTTAAAATACGCAAGCGAACCTAACAAACGCTTAACTGCAGTAATGGCTGCTCGCCACATGCGCGACAGCCAAGCAATCCCAATATTAAAACTTGCCCTCAAAGATTTAGAAGACGATATACGCCTACTTGCTTACTCAACACTTGATGCCAAAGAAACAAAATTAAACGAAAAAATTAGCGTTTATCAACACCAAATTGCTAACACCACAAAACAGCCTGAGCTAAGTAACTTACAAGAACAGTTAGCACACGTGTATTGGGAGCTTAGTTATTTAGGGCTTGCACAAGGCGCTCTAAAAACATATGTATTAGAAAAAGCTGAAGCACTCAGTTTACAAAGTATTGAGTACGCACAAAAACCAGCCAATTATGTATTTTTAGGGCGTGTTTATTTAGCGTTGGGTTATTACGAACGTGCGCTTGATTTTCTTGTACAAGCAACTGAATTAGGTATGGCGCGTCGCCATGTTTTACCCTACAAAGCCGAAGTTGCCTTTTGCATGAATAAGTACGATGACTGTAAACGCTACTTAAAAGAGTTACCTGAACAACCTAAAGGGAGCGAACTTCGCCAATTACAGGAGTATTGGAATGCCTAAACCCAATGCCGATATATTATTATTATTAGAAGGTACTTATCCTTATGTTCGTGGGGGGGTATCAAGTTGGGTTCATCAAATTATTGAAGGGCTACCTCATTATAACTTTGAACTTATTTTTTTAGGCGGTGCTTCTGAGCACTATGGCGATATTAAGTACACACTTCCAAAAAATGTTACAAAATTGCATGTTCATTATCTAGTAGAGCAAAATAATACTGATATAAAAGCAAAGCACGGCGTTAAATATAAAAAAGAGTTGTTTGAGTTTTGGCAGCAACTGCAAAGTTATTTTAGAGACTCAAAAGAGCCTATTCCCACCGAGTTACTTGAATTTACATTTGAACAACTTGGGCAAAAAAATGGTATAAACGAAGCTGACTTTTTATATAGCGAGTCATCCTGGCAGGTATTGGCTGACTACTATTTAACATTTTGCGACGAATCATCTTTTATTGATTTCTTTTGGTCGTACCGTAATTTGTATAAGCCTTTGTTTAAAATTGCAGATATTGCCCGCCAATTACCGAATGTTAAACTTATACACTCTATTTCGACAGGCTATGCTGGTTTTTTAGGTGCAGGTGCAAGCGTAATTAATAACACGCCTTACTTATTAACAGAGCACGGTATTTATACGAAAGAGCGAAAAATAGACTTAATTCAAGCCGATTGGATAAAAGAGTCTGAAGCTATTTTAGGTAAAAACTTAAATACCGAAATGGGCTTTATTCGCCGAATGTGGATCACTTTTTTCGAGCAAATTGGCCGCACGAGTTACCACCAAGCCGATAGAATAATTTCACTATACGAAGGTAATAGGCAGCGCCAAATTAAAGATGGAGCCTGTGAGAAGCGCTCTTTAGTCGTACCAAACGGCATTAAAACCGCTCACTACGCTAAAGCACTGGCTGCACGTTCTAAAACTATTCCATTAACAGTAGGCTTAATTGGGCGTGTAGTACCAATCAAAGACATTAAAACCTTTATTCGTGCCATTAAAGAAGTGCAATCAAGCATGACCGCAATAGAGGGATGGATCATAGGTCCTTTTGAAGAAGACCCAAAGTACTACAAAGAGTGCCAGTTACTGGTGGGCAGCCTTGAGTTACAGAACAGCGTGAAGTTTTTGGGTATGCAAAATATAGCTGAAATACTCCCTAAGTTAGGCCTTGTTGCATTAACATCTATTTCTGAAGCCCAACCCTTAGTGTTACTAGAAGCAATGGCAGCAGGCGTACCTGTTCTAGCCAGTGATGTTGGCTCGTGTCGAGAAATTATTGAAGGTGCCACAGAACAAGACAAGGCTTTAGGTAAAGCAGGTGAAGTTGTTTCTATTGCATCGCCAAGCGATACAGCCGTACAAATTACAAACATACTTAATAACGACGATAAATGGCATGAGTATCAATCAAGCGGCTTAAAACGTGTAAAAGCATTTTATGACGAAAGCCACATGTTTGCCCGATACGACAAGCTTTATAAGGATACAATGTCATGGCCGGAATAGGTTTTGAGATACGGAAAATTCTCAAAAAAAATACCCTCCTCTCTGTTTTTGAAGCCTATAGCTACGCTGGTCTCATCGGTTCAGGCCCTTGGTTATTGTCGATCATCGCTCTAATGCTTATTGGTATTTTAAGCCTTGGAATAGTATTACCTAAGCTGTTAATTATTCAGTTTCTAACCCTGATAACTTACATGATGGCGGCCTCGTTAATATTAACTGGCGGCTTACAGCTTATGCTAACGCGCTTTGTGGCAGATTTATTTTTTACAAAAGACGACGACTCAGTACTCCCCAATTTACTTGGTGCACAACTTATTACAACGATTGGTGCATTACTGGTTGGATTTGCTGTTTGGCCATTTTTACCTTTACCCGTTGTAACCAAAATTATTATTTTAGGTGGCTTTGTTAGCCTTTGTAATCAATGGCTTGGTGCTATATTTTTATCGGGTATGAAAGAGTATCGGCTTATTTTAATCACTATGCTCAGCGGGTACGCGTTTATGGTGCTACTTGCATTATTACTACGTGACTGGCAATTAGATGGACTCTTTTTTGCTTTTTTTGCAGGTGAGGCGCTGTTATTTTTTAGTTTTTTATTCATGATTATTCGTCGCTACCCAGGTAATAAACTAATAAGCTTCGACTTTATGAGTCGAAAAAAAGTCTATTACATGCTGTTCTTTTGCGGGCTATTTTACAATATTGGCGTTTGGGCAGATAAAATTTTGTTTTGGTTTTCACCAAGTACATCCATACATATTATAGGCCCCCTTAGAGCTAGCCCAATTTACGATCTCCCCATATTTTTGGCCTATTTATCAATTATCCCCGGCATGGCGGTATTTTTAGTAAGAATGGAAACTGACTTTGTAGAACAATATGACCGGTTTTATTCTGCGATAAGGGGCGGCTCCTCGCTCGAAGAAATTTACTTTTTAAAAGACAACATGATCACAACAGCTCGAGGTGGCTTGTACGACATATTTAAAATTCAAGGCATTACTGTTGCGTGTTTACTATTGTGGGGCGAGCAAATTCTTACCTACATTGGGATTGATCCTAACTATAAAACATTACTTTTTATTGATGTAGTAGGCGTAGGCGTGCAGGTAATATTTTTATCTATTCTCAATATTTTGTTCTATCTTGATAAACGCTTTACTGTGTTAATCCTTTCGGGCCTATTTTTAGCATTAAACATTGTGCTTACGTATTTATCTATTGCACTTGGGCCACAATTTTATGGCTACGGATTTGCCCTTTCTACAATAATTACTTCTGTAGTTGGCTTGTTTTGGTTATCTAGGCAGTTTGAAGACCTAGAATACGAAACATTTATGTTGCAATAAAAACACTTACACCTAATAAAAAGTAGCCAATATATTTATTGTTTATTAGGTGTAAACTTTATTTACTTACCCAGCGGGCTTTAAAACCGCGCGTATCCACATGTATAAATGCCCCTCGGTGCGGTTTAGGGCCATAAACGCCCAACCCACCTAATAAGCCTTTAAATGATTCGCGTTTGGCTAACGACTCGACAATATTTGCCATCACTTTTGCGTCTTCAATAGTGTATTTTGCATCTTTATTAATATCATCCATACGGTAATTTCCATCGTTATCGATAAAAATATCTGCTGCGTCTCCAAACACATGACGGCTCAGTTTCACATTCCCAATGGCTTTATTGTAATAAGGTGTTCGGTAACCACTCATCACCACCATGTTACTAACTGGAATGCCTTCTAAAATTAGTTCCTTACGAATCATTTCTAACTTTAGCAGCAGTTTATTTTGCAAAAAAAGATACTTGGGATGATTACTTTTTTGCTTACTCACAAATTCTTTTAAAGAAAAATGAGGCGATAATTTGGTACCTTCATTCTCTGGGGTCACTTCAACAAACCCGTCAGGAACAATATAGTGCTTTGAATCTTTAATTTGCGATTGCTTTGGGTAATGCCCTATTTGATAATATTTTAGCTTTCCGCCCTCTACTTTATCGGCAGGTACTTTTACAAACACGTTAATTTTCATGCGCTGTTTTTTATTTGGCGATTCAATTATTACCGATGTTAAGCCGGGAGTATCCGGTGCCTGCCATTGCCAACGGTTAGTATCAGTTAGCATGAACTTTTCATCGCTAATTAATGTGTAAGCATCGGGTGATTGCGCATATAGCACTTCAAATTCAAACTGCTCATTGGGCATTACAAACACCGAAAAAAGTGAGTATGGCATGACAATATCGTTAATTTTTAAACTAAATTCTGCGTCCTCAAAAGCAGGCCTGTTTTGTATATCAACAACCTGATGAGCCGTTTTAGCAGGCTGAGAAGCAAATAAATGCGTACTAAGCAGAGTAGTCAGCATACTGATTAATAAAATACCGATTAATTTCATATTACCTCTCATTATTTACTTTCTAATAATGCTGCAATAACCGACTGGTTATCATTTTTTAGGAGTGCTTTTTGATCGCGTTTGTAAATATCATCTCTAAAATTAACGAGCTTGTTTTCATCCACCCACGCAGTCCAATAAACTAAATGAATGGGTAATGGCTCGTCCAAATAAAATGTTTGTGTGCTGTTTTCATTTCGTGCATCGTTAACTTGTGCCAATGCATGCTCTTCACCTTGGTGTTTAATTATTTCTTGAGCAAGTGAAAAAGGGTCTTCAATTCTTATGCAGCCATGCGATAACGCACGTCTTGTTTGGCTAAAGCGCTGCTTTGCAGGTGTATCATGTACATATATAGCCTCAGGGTTAGGGAACAAATATTTTACTTCACCAAGGGGATTTTTTTCACCCGCACGTTTCACTAAAAAATGGTCAAACTGATAAGGCTTAATTGAATTCCAATCAATATTATTTGGGTTAACTGTTTGTGAGTCTATGTAGCTGTTTTTTCTGATTTCAATATTGTTTTTAACAAGGTAATCAGGGTCTTCTGCTACTTTAGGCGCTATTTCCCTAGTAGCAATTGAGATAGGTATGCGCCACTCAGGGTTAACAACAAATTTTTCTATTTCATCACTAAATGCCGGTGTTTCCCAGCTAGGTTTACCTACAATCACGTTGTTTTGAAGTTTTACATCACCTACTTTCACATAGCGCAACTGATACTCAGGAATATTTACATACACGTACTGTTCATCGCTCGAACCGGCAAAGTTGGTAATGCGATAAAAGTTTAACTTTAACTTATTGAGTTTTTGCTCAGCTGGAATATTAAGTTTAGCAAACGTGTTTTTGCCAACTCGACCGTCAACCTTTAAGCCATGGCGATGTTGAAACTGCTTTACAGCGCGCTCAATATGTTTATCAAAAATGCACGGCGCTTTAGTGCATACGTTAGTGAGTAAATCTTGTTCTTGAAATAAACGCATAGCGAGTAAACTCACCGCTTTACTGTTACTACCTAGTTCAAGCAACTCGCTGGCGGGTAAAGGAATAAACCCACCGCGATTCACTATTTCTTGGTACCAATTAATCGCTTTTTCCGTACGCTTTATTAATTGGGCTGCGTATTGATCAAAGTAATAGCTATCTTTAGTTTGCGTGTAGCGCTGCGAGCTGTAAGTGGTCAGTGAGGAGCTGGCAAGTAAAACACCATCAAGATCATCACTCGCGAATATAGGTGAAGTAAACATGCTTGCTAAGCTCACAAACAAAGCCCCCTTCAAAGTGGCTTTGTTTGATTTGGTAAAACCTTTTTTTGTAAATAGTCCCTTCACGGTGCGCCCCTCGCTAAATAGTGTTGATAAATGCATATGTACTTGCCGTTTAATTATCAACGAGAGTTGCAACGTCGGTGCCAAAAACAAACTCAACACTAAGAAATTGAAAAGGTTAGATTTATTAAAATAAAATCATTTCATTTAAGTTACAATACAAACTACTTGTGTAATAAATATACTCAAGTGTGTAAAGTTGCTATGTCGATTAATCGCTTAAAAACGCTAAAAAACCACGTTCGTATCTGCTTAAATACTTAGTCTTGCGAGGTAACGTAAGTGACTCACGCCACGCATTTTGAGCTGCTTCATCTTCTTTACACAGTGTAATTAAATCAGGGTGAACATAAGATTTGCGTGCTATTGCTGGGGTATTACCTAATTGCTGAGATACACAATCGAGCATGCTTTTTAAGGTAAGTGCGCCTTTGGCTTTAGCTAGCTGCTTAAAAGCAATAACGCTTGCTCGCCAGGTTCTAAAATGTTTTGCACTAAACTCCTCCCCCATAATGTGCTGTATATATAGGTTTATTTCGCTCGATGTTACGTTAGTGCTCTCACCTTCACTTATATACTGAAATAGATGTTGCCCAGGTAAATCTTGTAAGTCTTTAATTACATGGCTTAGTACTCTGTCGGTAATGTTGACCTCACGCTCTTTTCCAGATTTAGCCCGGTATTTTAACTGAATATTTTTCCCAGTCAGCTTTGCGTGTCGGGTGCGTAAGGTTGTAGCGCCAAAGCTTTTGTTTTGTTTTACGTTTCGCTCGTTACCGACTCTAAGTGCCCCTAAGTCCATAAGCCTAACTACAGCCGCTAATGTACGTTCTACATTAAGCTCACTGCCTTGTAAGTCTGACTCCAAGCGAGCTCTCAATAAAGGAAGTTTATGGCCAAATACACCACAAGCCTGGTATTTTTTGGCTTCTTGCTGAGCTCTAAACTCTGGGTGGTATCGGTATTGTTTTCTCCCTTTACTGTCAAATCCTGTCGCTAAAATATGTCCGTTTTCTTCGGGGCAAAACCATGCGCTTTTATACGCAGGCGGAAATGCTAAGCCATTCAAACGCTCAATTACCGCTTCATCTTTTATTACTTTGCCAATAGGATCGAAATACTGCCATTGCTTGTTTTTAAGCTTTCGAGTGATACCAGGTAAATTATCATCCACATAAATTAACTTCATAATCACTGCACTCCGTTTTGATCAATGACAGCCTATAAAACATTTAAACTAACATATTCAAATAACCTTAAACTGAACAATATTATTGATATATAATCAGAAATTAAGCAATAATGTCTTAATGCATGCATTATTTTAGCTATGCTGATATTCCCTTTTTAAGGTTTACTATTTATAAGGAGCATTTGATGGCTTTTGATTACGGATCAATAGATCTTGGACTAAAAAACCCTTTCAAACTAGAAGGTAAAGTAAAAGCAATAAGAGGGCTTATTGAATCTGTTGTTGGCATCAGCTTGCTTGTTATCGCGTCTAGCTCTGTAAAAGAAGATGCAACAGCAGGTTGGATCTTAATGATATTTGGCATGTTAATACTCGCGCTAGGTATTCGTACCTTATCTGGCGGTATTTATGCAACGCTTAAGTACTTCGTAGGTAGAAACCACCCGACATCGTTGGCGTTTAATTTTAGTAAGTCACAAACCTCAACTGCACAAGAAGAAAAAAACGAAGTAGCCTACACTGCGCAAACATTAGAAGAAATGCTTGTTGGTCGCAAAAACAGTACTTTTAAAGAACCGAATGGCTTTTTATCGCGTTTGCTACATAGTTTAGTACCAAAACTATTATTTTTACCCTACCCAATACGTAATGTTGCCCAACGTTTATTTGGCTCATGGATAAGCACACTGGTTGCTCTTATCGCTTACGCATTGGTCGCCTTTGTGTCACTGTCTGGTTTTACCGGTGAAGCTGGCGAACTAGCTTTTCCAATATATAGTGCCATATTAATGTTTTATGTGCTGTTTTCTTGGCGCTCTTCTGGCAAACCTATTTCACGTAATGCAGAAAAGAATATTGAAGCCTTAGGTACTGGTGCTCTTGCTAAAATCATTTCTTTATCCTTTATATTGCCCATTGCTATAGGCCTGTCTATGTCGTGGATAATGCAGGAACAGCGCATAAGCAAACAACAAATAGACAATTGGCTTGAGCAATTACCCAACCTTAACGCGGGCCTCTATTTAACTGCCATTATTATTTTAGCTGCACTTAGTTGTGCACTTGTTTTTGTGATGATTAAAGCGCGTTTAAACGAAGTGACACCAAGCGCTGAAGTATCAGAACTACGTGAAAACTGGCAAGAGTCTGTTCATCCAGATGAAATTTTTATAAATCTTGATAACTTAGTAATGGCTAATCGCCGTTATAAAGAAGTACCTAATAGGGTTTACCGTGAGCTAGATCCTAAATTACAAGAGCAAATTGAAGGTAAAGGCGGCTTTAAAGGTGAAATGATTCAAGAAATCCAACCTAAACTGCACACGATGGATTTAGGTAAGCACTTTAGTCTTTCGCGTTTAATTGCGTTAATTAGCGGTAACTTGCTTTATATTGTAGCGCTTACTTTTACCGTATTGCTTGCCTACTCGTTTATTAATATTTACCACTATATTGATGCAGCAAATATAAATAACATTGAGCAAGCGTTTAATAATCAAAATATTATTGAGTTTAGTGAACTGTTAATGGCAAGTGTTCACTTATTACTGATTGGTGTATTAATTAAAGCCTTTGCCCAGTTGCTAAGCAACAGCGCACACTTGTTTTTTGCCGAAATGCAATTTGAATCTTTACTGGTATATTTTAAATGCGAAGGCACATTTACTGAGTCAAAAATATCAACAGGTACAGGTATTCACGATAGCACTCGTTCAGAAAACACCTTAGTGCGCAGCAGCATAACACCTTGGGTGATTGTTTCACGTGTCGTTTCGACAACCTTTGCCGCAACAGGTATGAAAAACCTTGAGCATCCTCGCCATATTATGGAAATGCACAAAGATGAAGGTCAATTACAAGCAATCAAAAAAGATGTAATCGCCTTTTTGAAAGACCGCGAATCCATAGCCTCTATTACGAGTGAACGCGATTTAGGTAATGCATCTCAACTACACCAGTTGAATCAACAAACTCGCGCAATGCCTATGCAACCTACTCTAACTAAAGACGATGAAGAAGCCGCTGGCTTTTTACGTCAAGAAGACGACTTGGCGTCTGAGCCAAAAAAATAGCATTTTCAGATAAATGCCACCTGTATAATTGGGTGGCATTTTTTATTTACCTAAATATGACCCACCGCTATGTAACGTCTAAATTAAACTAAAAGCGTGCAATAACATGATTAATATTTGATTAGCCCACAAAGCCCTTGCTTTATGTTTTAAAACACAAATAATGAAACATTAATCACAGGGTAAGAATGAGGAAAATGAGTTACATACTAACCACCCAATGTGCCGACGATGTGGGCTTAATTGCTAAAATCACCGGGCTTTGTCATCAAAATAACTTGAACATTACTCGGAATAACGAATTTGTAGACAAAGACGCCAAACGTTTTTTTATGCGCACTGAGCTGACGGGGCAACCACAAAGTGACTTTTTAGAGCAGCTACGCGCTTTATTACCTGAAGGCGCCAAACTTGCATTGCACGACGATGCAAAAACTAAAGTGGTGCTGCTTGCCACCAAAGAAGCACACTGCTTAGGTGGTATGCTATTAAAACAGTTTGAGCAAACACTTAATATTGAAGTGCTCGCTGTTATTGCTAACTACCCTGATTTAGAACCACTTGCGAAAGGATTTGGTGTGCCATTTCATGTGGTATCGCATGTTGGGCTAAGCCGAAGTGAACATGACCAACAAGTAGGCGATTTAATTGCTAGTTATAACCCAGATATAATTGGTTTAGCCAAATATATGCGTATTTTAAGCCCTGAATTTGTAGGCCGGTTTGACGGTAAAATCATTAATATACACCACTCTTTTTTACCTGCATTTATTGGTGCAAAGCCGTACCACCAGGCATTTGAGCGCGGCGTAAAAATTATTGGTGCCACGGCTCACTTTGTAAATAATGAATTAGATGAAGGCCCAATTATTTTGCAAGACGTGACAAGTGTTACGCATGCTAACACGGCTGAAATGATGGCAAAAATGGGTAAAGACGTTGAAAAAACAGTTTTTTGTAAAGCGTTGCAACTCGCTTCAGAGCACAAGCTATTTATAAATGGTAATAAAACCGTGGTGTTTAGCTAGGACGCGTTAACCTTTGTGGTTATATCACGCTCATTTGCTAAAAAAAGCCAGCTAAGCTGGCTTTTTTATTGTTCGCGTAAAATAAGTAATTACGGTGTGTAATACGTAGGAGACTCAGGCCCTACAGGCATACCCAGTAAAAATACCCACACATAAAACAAAATGACCCAGCCAATAAAAAATATAATGCTGTATGGCAGCATGGTGGCAACCAGCGTACCTATCCCCATATCTTTTTTGTACTTAACAGCCACAGCAAGGATTAAACCAAAGTAACTCATCATCGGGGTTATTAAGTTTGTTACCGAGTCACCAATACGGTAAGCCGCTTGAATAGTTTCTGGCGCGTAACCGATTAGCATAAGCATAGGAACAAAAATAGGCGCTGTAATCGCCCATTGCGCTGACGACGAGCCTAAGCTTAGGTTTACTAGTGCACACATTAAAATAAACAATACAAATACTTCAGGGCCTGTCAGGTTTAAAGCTTGTAAAAGCGCCGCACCATTTATAGCTAAAATAGTGCCTAAATTAGTCCACTTAAAGAATGCTACAAACTGAGCCGCAAAAAATACCAAAACAATATATAACCCCATCGAGCTCATACTTTTACTCATGGCGTTAATAACATCCTTATCGTTTTTCATAGTGCCAACAACACGACCATATACAAAACCAGGAATACTAAATGTCACAAAAATAATAACCACAATCCCTTTTAAAAAAGGAGAGCCCGCAACTTCACCGGTTGCAGGGTTTCGTAAAATGCCATCGTCAGGAACGATGGTCCATGCAAGTAATAAAGAAACTGCGAGTAAAGAAATGCCAGCCCACTTTAAACCTGACTTTTCTTTTTGGGTAAGGGTATCGATGCTGTTTTGCGACAGGTCAATACTGGCTTCATCTGGATTATATTTGCCTAGGCGTGGCTCAACTATTTTTTCAGTTACTAAAGTACCCAGCACTGAAATTAAAAGCACCGATATCATCATGAAATACCAGTTTGCCTCTGCGCCAACAACATAGGTTGGATCGATCATTTGAGCCGCAGGAGTTGTAATACCTGCAAGGAGCGGATCAATAGTACCTAATAATAAGTTAGCACTATAGCCCCCCGACACACCTGCAAATGCAGCGGCAAGGCCAGCTAATGGGTGACGCCCTAAGCTATGAAAAATCATCGCTGCGAGCGGAATTAAAACCACATAGCCAAGCTCTGAAGCCGTATTTGACATAATAGCGGCAAACACGACCATAAACGTAACTAAACGTTTAGAGGCGCCCATTACCATGCCTCGCATAGCCGCAGAGAGCAAACCCGAGTGCTCAGCAACGCTCACACCCAATAATGCAACCAACACGGTACCTAGGGGAGCAAATCCTGTGAAATTGGTAACAAGCCCAGCCATAATGCGTTGTAAACCTTCAGCGCTTAATAAGCTTACGACTTCAATAACGCCGTCAGCGGCGCGCCCTGGAGCGCCTACCGGGCGAGGGTCTATTGCACTTAATCCAAACCAATCTGCAATGCCGCTAAACACAACAATCGCCACTGCAAATATTGCAAATAGTGTAATTGGATGAGGCAGCATATTGCCTAAAAATTCGACGGTGGCTAAAAACCGATTAAATAATCCCTTATTTGGATTGTTGCTAGGTGAGTGTGTGGAGTCTGTCATACCCTGCTCTTAAAGTTATAAAATTGCCGTAACCTAGCATTATTTGTAATTTAGATCATGTTTAAAAGGTGAATGGTTTGTGAGTAAAGTCAAATAACACAAAAGGAGGAATAGGTATTAAGCCTGTTTTTTATCAGTAAAAGATAAAAAAGCATAAATGCTAAGCAGACGCTGCCTAAAGGGGTTAACCTACGCCTGCCCTAAATTAAATGCGTTTCAAATCATAGCCGACAATATTCCCATGCGCTAAAATGCCAATTCAAAATAGCGGGTAAAATATAACGGTAATAAATCGCTTCAAAGCCGTTAAACCATTATTGAGCTGGCTCAATAGGCTCTAGTTGTAATTTAGCAGCGATAAGTACGGCTTGAGTGCGGTTATAGACACCGAGCTTTCTAAAAATTGCGGTAATGTGTGCTTTTACTGTTGCTTCTGAAATATGCAACTCATAAGCAATTTGCTTATTGAGTAATCCTTCATGCAAATATTGTAAAACGCGGTATTGCTGAGGTGTAAGAGAAGCGACTTGCGCTGCAATTTCTCTGTCTTCACCTTCGATTTCGGCTACTTTGTTTTTAAGCTCTTTTGGCAGCCATGTATCACCTTCAAGTATTTGGTTAATTGCATTGGCAATATCGTCCGATGACGATGATTTGGGAATGAACCCCATAGCACCATAACCCATGACTTTAGAAACAATATTAACGTCTTCACTGCCTGAAACCACAGCAATCGGTAAACTTGGGTACTCTTCTCGGATACGAATAAGACCATACAAATCACCATTACCTGGCATATGAAGGTCTAGCAGTAATATATCAAGATCTTCTTGCTCGCTTAGCACTTGCAATGTGCTATCAAAATCTGACGACTCGAACACTTTTAGCCCTTCAAATTTTGCGCTCAGTGCGCCCTTTAGTGCTTCACGAAATAACGGATGATCGTCCGCTATTAAAAACTGACTCATGGTTCACTCCTAAAAATTCGGCTGATACTTATTACTAAGTAACAGCCGATATACTACGTTTAGAATTAACTTGTAATCAAGCTTTTAACGCGTATTTATCGATTTAATCGATTATCGATAAGTTCATCCACTACCGACGGATCAGCAAGGGTTGACGTATCACCCAATTGCTCGTGCTCATTGGCAGCAATTTTGCGCAAAATTCGACGCATTATTTTACCTGAGCGTGTTTTAGGTAAACCCGGAGACCATTGAATCATATCTGGAGAGGCTATTGGGCTGAGCTCTTTACGAACCCAATTACGAACCGCTGTTGTAAGCTCATCACTCACCGTGACCCCTTCGTTAGGCGTAATATAAACATAAATGCCTTGGCCTTTGATATTATGCGGGTAACCTACTACTGCAGCCTCTGCCACAGCTTCATGGGCAACTAATGCGCTTTCTATTTCAGCAGTGCCTAAACGGTGCCCCGATACATTGAGTACATCATCAACACGCCCTGTTATCCAGTAATAGCTATCTTCATCACGACGACAACCATCACCGGTAAAGTAAACGCCAGGGTATGCACTAAAGTAAGTTTGTTCAAAACGCTCATGGTCACCATAAACGGTACGCGCTTGTGATGGCCAGCTATCTAAAATAACTAAATTGCCGTCAACCGCGCCCTCTAGTGTATTTCCCTCTGCATCATAAAGTGCCGGAGCAATACCAAAAAATGGATGGGTTGCAGAACCCGGCTTCGTGTCTGTAGCACCAGGTAGTGGCGTGATCATAATGCCACCTGTTTCTGTTTGCCACCAGGTATCCACAATTGGACAATTAGACTTACCTATACTCTCGTAGTACCAGTTCCATGCCTCTGGGTTAATTGGCTCACCTACGGAACCCAAAATACGTAAACTATCGCGATGTGAAGTTGCGGTAGGCTCATCACCTTTGGCCATTAATGCTCGAATCGCTGTAGGCGCAGTATATAAAATAGTGACACCATGCTTATCAACCACCTCACCCATTCTTCCTGCGCTTGGGTATGTAGGTACGCCTTCAAATACAACTTGTGTGCAGCCATTCACCAGCGGTCCGTATGCAATATAACTGTGTCCGGTGATCCAACCTACATCGGCACTACACCAATACACATCATCATCTTGTAAATCAAATACGTACTCGTGAGTCATTGACGCATAAACTAAATAACCGCCAGTTGTGTGTACAACCCCTTTAGGTTGGCCTGTTGAACCTGATGTATACAAAATAAATAGCGGATCTTCTGCGTTCATTGGCTCTGGTTCACACTGCGCTGGTAAGTCAGCGACTAAGTCGTGCCACCAAATATCGTGATCGTGCCAATCAACTTCACCACCTGTTAACTGATGTACAATCACGTGCTCAATAGTGGTTACAGAATCTTGTAATACGGCTTCATCAACATTCGCTTTTAATGGCACGCAGTTACCTGCACGTCGGCCTTCATCTGATGTAATGACCACTTTAGCACCAGAGTCTTTAATACGGTCAGCGATTGCCGAAGGTGAAAAGCCACCAAATACAACTGAGTGAATTGCACCAATGCGAGCACACGCCTGCATAGCGTAAATAGCCTGCGGGGTCATTGGCATGTAAATAGCAACTCGGTCACCTTTTTGCACACCTAGCTTTTTTAAACCATTAGCAAATTTGGCCACTTCATCGTGTAATTGCTGATACGTAATATTTTCGCTTTGTGACGGGTCATCACCTTCCCAAATAAGTGCAATTTTATCGGCTTTGGTTTTTAAATGACGATCAATACAATTATAAGAGGCATTTAAGAAACCATCTTCATACCATTTGATACTGATGTGCCCTTTATCAAAAGAGGTGTTTTTAACTTTAGTATAAGGAGTAGACCAATCGAGGCGTTGACCATGCTCTCGCCAAAAGCTTTCGGGGTCATTAATTGACTGCTGGTACATCGAATTATATTTATTTTTATCAACAAGTGTTGTGTCTTTTATATGATTAGGAACAGGATAGATACTTTGTGACATCTTAGTCTCCGTTTAAATTACTTGCCTTAGGCTCTTAACAAGGATTACTCAGCAGTGCTTTATTAAGTATTAGACCTTAGTTGTACTCGCCTCCATATTACTAATTTGTACTATATAATTAATAAGCTTAAATATTTTTACCTAAACAATACATGATGTTAAATAAAGGTAGCAAAAGATTACTTCACTGTTAAACCTTAGTCTTATAGACCAATAGATAATTGAGTAAACACTACACATATCTAAAGTATTTGTGTTGAACAATTAAGCAAATCTAAAAACTATTGCATGCGTTGTTTAAAAATTAAAAGAATATTTATTAACACTGAACAGACTCACACTATTTATTTTTATTCGTAATCTATACCTGTAGCAAGTATTGGCAAAAACGAGTAAAAAATTATAAACAACAAGTAGCCTAAACAAGGGATACCAGTATGAAAATAACTCCATTAAAAACACTCGCAGCAAGCGCTGTTTTATGTGCACTATCAAGCACTACTTATGCGGCTACAGCTGCAAAGATTGGTGACACAGAGTTCACTTACGGCGGATATATTAAACTCGACACGATGTGGAGTGATTATTCAGCGGGTGCCTCTGCTGGTACAAGCGTTGGTCGTGACTTTTATGTACCCAGTACTTTAACTGTAGGTGATGATGACAGCTCAGACGCAGTGTTTGATATGCATGCGCGTCAATCGCGTTTTAATTTTGGTACGTCGACCTTGCTAGATAACGGTAAAAAAATTAACAGCAAGATTGAAATTGATTTTCTTGCCTCAGCCGCAGGTGGTAATGAACGCGTATCAAACTCTTTCGCTCCACGCATCCGCCACGCTTTTATAACCTACGACGGATGGTTATTTGGCCAAACATGGTCAAACTTTCAAAACGTAGGCGCTCTTCCTGAAACGTTAGACTTTGTAGGCCCTGCTGAAGGCACAGTGTTTGTTCGCCAAGCTCAAATTAAATACACAACAGGTGCGTGGTCTTTCTCATTAGAAAACCCTGAAAGCACAATCACAACAACAGGCGGAGCACGCGTTGCAACTGATGATGCTTCGCTTCCTGATTTTACCGCACGATACACACACAAAGCAGACTGGGGTAACCTTGTTGTAACCGCACTTGCTCGCCAATTAACGTATAAAGTAGGCGGTATTGATGCTGATGAAACGTCATTTGGCGTAAGTGCATCGGGTATGTTTAAAGTAGGTGACGACAACATTAAATTTATGCTGACACAAGGTAAAGGTTTAGGCCGATATGTAGGCTTAAATGTTGCTCATGGTGCCGTACTCAATGGTGATGAGTTAGATGCAATCGACTCAACGTCTGGCTTTGTTGCTTATCAGCATAAATGGAGCAGCCAATGGCGTTCAACATTCCTTTACTCATTCTTTTCAGCTGACAACAACACTGATTTGTTGAGCATTTCAGGTGATCCAACTGAATCAACGCAAAGCTATAGCGCAAATATTTTATACTCTCCGGTTAAACGTCTAACATTTGGTGCAGAGTTAAAACATGCTGAGAGAGAAACTCAAAGCGGTATTGATGGTGATTTAGACCGCTTACAATTCTCTGTTAAATACGCTTTTTAATTTAAAGTCTACTCCATAAATTAAGCGGCTTAGGCCGCTTTTTTTTATGCGTATAACTTTAAATTTGGTTAATAAACCTCTTAATTTAACCCTACATAATTTTAAAATAAACCTAAGGTATTAATTAAGCTGGCCCAAATTAGTTAAAAGATAAACAAACCACAACAATGCAATTGCAAATCAATATCATTTAGATTAGCATAAGTTCCAATTTTATAACGAACTGGAACCGATATGTCGTCCCCTACTATTTTGCGTTTGTCTAAACTAAGCATTGTTACTTCTTTAATTTTATCTGGAAATACGTTTGCGCAGGAGTTAAAAACTAACAACGAGTCATTAGAGAAAATAGCCGTATATGGCCAGCATCATAAAAACTACATTACCGAAGATGCGCAGTCTGCAACTAAATTAGGCCTTTCAATAAAAGAAACCCCGCAAAGTATTTCGGTTGTTTCGCGCGCATTAATGGACGATTTTTCGTTAGATGATATTAACTCCGTTCTTGAAAGCACACCCGGTGTAACGGTGGAGCAAATAGAAACAGATCGGACTTACTTTAAAGCCCGTGGATTTGAAATCACAAACTTTCAAGTAGATGGCTTGGGTATTCCACAAAGTTCGGGGTCAATTCAAGGCTCATTAGATACCTCTATTTACGACCGTGTTGAAATTGTTCGTGGGGCTAACGGTTTAATGACCGGTGCAGGAAACCCTTCTGCAACAGTGAACATGGTACTTAAAAAACCGACCTACATAACACAAGCGCATGCATCTGTATCTTATGGCTCATGGAATAACAAACGACTAGAGGTTGATGTTTCGACTCCAATAAACGATGAGCACGCTGTACGCGCGGTATTTACTAAGCATAAAGCAGAATCTTACTTGGACCGTTACGAAACTGACAAAACAATAGGTTACTTAGCTTATGAAGGTAAATTAACAGATGATACAACGCTAAGTCTCAACTACGTTAATCAACAAAAAGATGCCGATAGCCCGCTTTGGGGAGCATTACCCCTTTACTACACTGATGGCTCAGCCACTGATTACGATGCATCTACTAGTACTGCATCAGATTGGTCATACTGGGACAACAGTGCTGAACAGGTCTATGTAACACTTGAGCAAAACTTATCAGCAACTTGGGTAGCAACCGCCCGTTATGCACATATTGAAAACGAGCAAGATTCAGAGCTTTTTTATGTTTATGGCACACCCGATAGAGAAACAGGCCTAGGTCTTACTGGTTACGCAAGCCGTTATGATTACGAGGATAAACACGACCTGTTTGATTTATACGCTAGTGGTAAGTTTGATTTATTTGGTCAAGAGCACGACCTATCATTTGGTGTAAGCCAAGCAAACATGGATTATAACGAGCAGTCACTCTACGATTACACAACGGGTAATGGCTTTCCTGCCATGCCATCGCTTGATACATGGAATGGCGTAGCGCCAGAAGCAACACTTGCAGATGGTTTAAACGGCAGTGATATTAAAAACAAGCAGCAATCTGCTTATGTATCTACTCGCATAAAACTAAGTGACCCACTAAGTGTGCTTGCAGGTGTTCGTTACACCGACTGGGAAACAAAAGGCACTGCATATGGGGTAGTACAAACACGAGATGACAGTGAAGTTATTCCTTATATTGGTGCGGTTTACGACTTTACAGATTCACTCTCAGCCTACGCAAGCTATACCGAAACATTCGTGCCACAAAAAGAGCTGGATATAAACGCTGAGCAACTTGCCCCCATTACTGGCAAAAGTAGCGAAATAGGTTTAAAAGCACAGCTTTTAGAAGACCAAGTGTTTTTAACGTTGGCGTATTTTGATGCTAAACAGGAAGGCCTTGCAGTTGCACTACCTGATTCATTACCGAGTGATACGCGCTACTATGCTGCTGATGGGATTAGTAGTGACGGTTTTGAGGTAGAACTAAGCGGTAAACTTACTGAGAGTTTAAGCACTAGCGTAAGCTTTAGTAATCTAAGCATTAAAGGTGACGATTTAGTAAAAGACTACACACCAGAAAATCAATTAAAACTTGCCGCTACTTATCAGGTACCGTTTTTTGAAGGCTTAACATTTGGTGCAAACTATCGCTGGCAAGGTTCGGTGAGCCGTGTACAAGTCTTTGACGCAACGGGTACAGCACTTGTAACAACAAACCAAGGTGCTTATGGTATTCTTGATTTGATGGCCAACTACAAGATTACTCAAAACGTAGGTGTTACTTTTAACGTAAATAACACCACTGACGAAAAGTATCTGCATAGCTTATTTTGGGCACAAGGTTACTACGGCGCGCCGCGTAACTATGCCTTATCTGTTAACTGGCAACTGTAAAGTTAATCATAAGTATATTTTAATCACACAATTTAAACGACACAGTGTCTGTGTCGTTTTTCATTTTTAAAACTGTAGTTACAAAACCGCCATAGTGTTAATACAGTAAACCCAATGCTATTAAGGCTTTATAGCCTAAAAACAGCACGTTTAGTTAGGTGAATTAGTAACGACTTAATAAATGCTTTCACACAAAAAAACGCTAACCATTACTGGCTAGCGTTTTTGTAAAGCTCGGGTCAAATCAAGCTTGAAGAACGTTTTAAACCTTAAAGGTTAGCGTCATCACCAAGTACATCTTCGCCATCTTCTGGTTCAATTGTTGCTTTAAGCAATAACATGTCGCGTAGTTTGCCTTCAATTTCGTTTGCAATTTCTACGTTTTCTTTTAAGAATTTAATTGAGTTGTTTTTACCTTGGCCTACCTTGTTACCATTGTAGCTGTACCAAGCACCTGCTTTTTCAACAATTTTGTGCTTAACGCCTAAATCAATTAGCTCGCCTTGCTTAGAAATACCTTCACCATACATGATGATAAATTCGGCTTGTTTAAACGGAGGCGCTACTTTGTTTTTAACGATTTTAACGCGCGTTTCGTTACCAACAACTTCATCACCTTCTTTCACCGAACCAATACGACGAATATCAATACGAACTGATGCGTAAAACTTAAGCGCGTTACCACCGGTTGTTGTTTCTGGGTTACCAAACATTACACCAATTTTCATACGAATTTGGTTAATGAAAATACATAATGTATTTGAACGTTTAATATTACCCGTAAGCTTACGTAATGCTTGCGACATTAAACGTGCTTGTAAGCCCATGTGCGAGTCGCCCATGTCGCCTTCAATTTCAGCTTTAGGTGTTAGGGCTGCAACTGAATCGACAATCACAACATCTACAGCACTTGAACGCACTAACATGTCACAAATTTCTAACGCTTGCTCACCCGTATCTGGTTGAGAAACTAACAGCTCATCAATGTTAACACCTAGCTTTTGAGCGTATACAGGATCTAGAGCATGCTCAGCATCAACAAAGGCACATGTTTTACCTTCTTTTTGAGCTTGTGCGATAACTTGCAAAGTCAGTGTTGTTTTACCTGAAGATTCAGGACCATATACTTCAACAATACGACCCATTGGTAAACCGCCTATGCCTAAAGCAATGTCGATCCCTAATGAACCTGTAGATACTGCATCAATGTTCAGGGCTTTATTGTCGCCCAGCTTCATGATTGAACCTTTACCAAATTGACGCTCAATTTGTGATAGTGCAGCGTCTAACGCTTTTTGTTTGTTATCGTTCATTTTGTTCTCCAAATCCGGCTAATGCGAACAAGTATACTGTATGAAACCACAGTATCAAGCGAAATTTATAAATTTATCTTTTCAATTGTATTTTTCAAAGCAAATTCAATAGCCTGCATTCTAACTTGGGCTCTATCACCACTAAATATTTGCTTAAATGTAAATTGTTTATCTGCAATTTGTAGGCAGAACCATACAAAACCCACTGGCTTATCTTGTGTTGCTCCACCCGGCCCTGCTATCCCCGATATAGCAATAGCAACGTCAACATTGGCAAGATTTTTTGCCCCCAACGCCATTTCTTTTACGGTTTGCTCGCTCACAGCACCATACTGCTCTAACGTACTCGTCGCTACATTGAGTAGTTCGTGCTTTGCCTCATTGCTATAAGTAACAAATGCACGCCCTAAATAGCGCGAGCTGCCAGGTGTGTCTGTTAGTGCATAACTCACTCCACCACCCGTGCATGATTCAGCAGTAGTGATCCATAAGCATTTATCCGTTAAAATAACACCTAATTTCGCAGCAAGTGTTTTAATCTCTTGATGTAATTCCATATTCAGCCTTTGGGTAAATACATGTCGTTTGATCTTTTTGCACCACACACTATAAAACAACAAACCCCTATGATGCAGCAGTATCTAAAAATAAAATCAGAGCATCGCGATATTTTATTGTTTTATCGTATGGGAGATTTTTATGAGCTTTTCTTTGACGACGCAAAACGTGCAGCTCAATTGCTCGATATTTCGCAAACTCAGCGTGGCAAAGCCGGTGGCGACCCAATTCCTATGGCAGGTGTGCCTTATCATGCCGTAGAAAACTACCTAGCGCGTTTGGTACAAATGGGCGAATCAGTTGCTATTTGTGAACAAGTTGGCGACCCCGCAACCAGTAAAGGCCCTGTTGAACGAAAAGTAGTCCGCATTGTAACACCGGGCACTATTTCAGATGAGGCGCTTCTTCAAGAACGACAAGACAACTTACTGACCGCTGTTTGGCAAAATAAAAAAGGCCAATACGGTGTTGCGTATCTTGATATAAATTCTGGGCGTTTTAACGTTGTTGAAGTCAATACTGACGAAGCGTTAAGCTCAACGCTACAGCGTTTATCGCCAGCAGAATTGCTTTATAGCGAAAATTTTGAAAACACCCATCTAATCGAACATATTAAAGGTGCTCGTCGTCGCCCTGAATGGGAGTTCGACTTAGATACGGCTCAGCACTTATTATGCGATCAATTTGGAACAAAGGATTTAGTTGGATTTGGTGTAGAAAAAGCTCACTCAGCGCTCGTAGCTGCAGGCTGTTTAATGCAATACGTGAAAGATACACAGCGCATTGCTTTGCCTCATATTCGCGCCATTACGCTTGAGCACAACGAACACGCTGTTATATTAGATGCCGCAACCCGTAAAAATTTAGAGCTAACGGTTAATCTATCGGGCGGATTTGAAAACACGCTTGCACAAGTACTTGATAAAACAGCCACAGCAATGGGCTCACGCTTATTAAAACGCCGCATTCATACACCTGTTCGAAATAAAGACGAGTTGAACTCTCGTCTAAATGCTATTAGCGCAATTTTAGACGCACAACTGTGCGGCGAATTGCACGAGTCGCTAAAAGAGATTGGTGATATAGAACGTGTAATAGCGCGTTTAGCATTATGTACTGCACGCCCAAGGGATTTAACACGCTTACGCAGTGCACTACAAGCGCTTGCCCCCCTGCATAATTTATTAAGTGATGCGAGCGACCCACGCATTACAAGTATTATCAAACACTCGCCTGAATTACCTGAGCTACAAGCATTGCTAGAGCGAGCTGTTATTGATAACCCGCCAGTACTTATTCGTGATGGGGGCGTAATTGCGCCGGGTTATAACAGTGAACTTGATGAATGGCGTAACCTAAGTAAAGGGGCAACTGATGTACTTGAGCAGCTTGAACAACGCGAGCGTGAACGTACAGGCATTAGTACATTAAAAATTGGCTATAACCGAGTACACGGCTTTTTTATAGAAGTGAGCCGCGCTAATTCACATTTAGTCCCTGCTGATTATATTCGCCGTCAAACGCTTAAAAATAATGAACGCTATATTATTCCAGAGCTTAAAGAGCATGAAGACAAAGTACTTGGTAGCCAATCAAAAGCACTCGCGCTTGAAAAACAACTATACGAAGAGTTGTTTGAATTTATAGCCCCACACATTGAACAGCTGCAAATAATGGCTGCAGCGCTTGCTGACTTAGATGTATTAAATAACTTAGCAGAGCGGGCCTTTGCGCTTAATTATGCTAAACCAGAGCTTTGTGACAACGACAATATTAGCATTCAACAAGGCCGTCATCCGGTTGTTGAACAGGTAATGAAAGACCCATTCATTGCAAACCCTGTAGAGCTTAATAGTCAGCGCAAAATGTTAATTATTACAGGCCCAAATATGGGGGGTAAATCAACCTATATGCGCCAAACAGCACTTATTGTATTAATGGCGCACATCGGCTGTTATATCCCTGCCGATAGCGCAAAAATAGGTAATATCGATCGTATATTTACGCGTATTGGTGCAAGTGATGATTTAGCCTCTGGCCGCTCAACCTTTATGGTTGAAATGACCGAAACCGCCACAATTTTAAATAATGCGACAGCGCAGTCGCTGGTATTAATGGATGAAATTGGGCGTGGTACAAGTACCTACGACGGGCTTTCGCTTGCATATGCCACAGCGAATCATTTAGCATCAAAAATATCCGCTAAAACCCTGTTTGCAACTCACTACTTTGAATTAACTGAGCTTGCAGAGCAAACGCAGGGCCTTGTAAACGTTCACCTTGATGCAATAGAGCATAACGATACCATTGCATTTATGCATACTGTGCTAGACGGTGCGGCAAGCAAAAGCTTTGGTTTACAAGTGGCCGCGCTGGCTGGTGTGCCTAAAGCGGTAATTACACAAGCTAAACAAAAGCTTAAGTTACTTGAAAATCACCAAAGTGTTACTGCACCTAATGCTGAGCAACACGCATTTTCATTTAATAATGGCGCTGTTATTGAGCCTTCACAAGTGGAAGAACAATTAAGTGCAATTGACCCAGATAACTTATCGCCTCGTCAAGCACACGAATTGCTCTATAAATTAAAAGCGTTGCTTTAACAAAAAATGCCGAAGAATAATTTCTTCGGCATTTTTTATTCAAGTCTTTTAAGGTCTTACATTTATTATTAAGAAAATTGATTAAAAAAACTATCTGTGCTTAACCCTTCTTGTTGCAAAATATCTTTTAAACGACGTAGAGCTTCAACTTGTATTTGTCTTACTCGCTCTCGTGTTAGTCCTATTTCCCTACCTACATCTTCAAGTGTAGATGGCTCATAGCCGAGTAATCCAAACCGACGCGCCAGTACTTCACGTTGCTTAAGGTTTAACTCTCCTAACCAATCAACAATGTGTTTATTAATTTCTGTGTCTTGCACTTCACCTTCAGGGCCGTTGCCTTTTTCGTCAGGTAAAATATCAAGCAGCACGCTGTCGTTTTCGCCACCAATTGGCATATCAACCGACGCTATTTTTTCATTCAAACGTAACATTTTGGTTACGTCTTCAACTGGCTTATCTAGGCATTCAGCTATTTCTTCAGCAGTTGGCTCATGGTCGAGTTTTTGGGTTAGCTCTCGCGCTGTTCGTAAGTAAACGTTTAGCTCTTTCACTACGTGGATGGGCAAACGAATAGTGCGTGTTTGGTTCATAATGGCGCGTTCAATTGTTTGACGTATCCACCATGTTGCATAGGTTGAAAATCTAAACCCGCGTTCAGGGTCAAACTTTTCAACAGCACGAATTAACCCTAAATTACCTTCTTCAATTAAATCGAGTAGCGCTAGTCCACGGTTATTGTATCTACGTGCAATTTTAACAACTAAACGTAAGTTGCTCTCAATCATACGTTTACGAGAGGCTTCACAGCCTTTGAGGGATTTACGCGCGAAAAATACTTCTTCTTCAGCGCTTAATAATGGAGAGAAGCCTATTTCACCTAAGTAAAGTTGGGTGGCATCTAGGTTTTTAGTCACTTCTTCTTTGGCAAATATGTCTTCGTCATCTACTTTTTCAAGTAACGGTGTTGCTTCTTCAACGGTGTTTTCATCAAACTTGTCGTCATTGCTGATATTTTTTTCAATCTTTGCTGCGCTAGCCATAAGCCTTCTCCAGAGCAATTATCAATACCTAAAATCTAAGGAAGGTATTTAGCAGGATTGACAGCTTTCCCACGGTAACGAATCTCAAAGCGAAGCGCGGTAACCGAAGACTCTGAATTGCCAATTTCTGCTATTTTTTGTCCTGCCTTAACTTTTTGCTTTTCTTTTACAAGTAATTTCGAGTTATGTGCATAAGCACTTAGGTAATCATCGTTATGTTTCAAAATGATTAAATTACCATAACCTCGAAGCGCGTTACCCGCATACACCACCGTTCCTTGTGCAGCGGCTAAAACTGTAGCCCCCATTTTATTAGTAATTTGTAAGCCTTTATAGCCGTTTTCCTTATTAGAAAAGCGTTTGGTAATTTTGCCCTTTGCTGGCCAAAACCACTTTAATTTACCGCTCGACAACTGCTTTTGGTTACTAACTTTATATTTGGCTTGTTTTTGAACATACTCTCGTTTTTTTGGCTGATCAAGTCCTTTCTTTAATTTTTTGTTATTATTTTGTATGTTTTTTCTAGACTTTTTACTCGAATTCGTATACTTTTTTGAGCTTTTAATTTTTTTGATAGTGGGAGAGAGAGAGATTGACTGGCCTGGATATATAACATAAGGACTTGAAATTAAGTTGTTTTTAGCAAGTTCTCTAAAGTCTTTTCCTGCGCTAAATGCGATTGAATAAAGTGTATCTCCTTTTTGTACTGTATATTTGCCATCTACAATGTTAATTAAATGGTTTGAGTCATTAACATTATTATTTAAGCTACTAACGGGCGCTGGAACATGGCGAGATGAACAACCAAAGAGAAAAACACTAATGAACAAAGCAACATAAAGCATAAATTGTCTATTCATCGTGCTTTTCTCCATGTTTAAGTAACATTATTTTATATAGCTTAACGCAACAATAAGTACGCAACGGCTATTAATATTACTAATCCCCAGCCAAGCACTTCAATATACTGACGTAATTTTTTCTCCATTTGCGCTCCGCCCCATTTCATAAGCGCAGCAACTAGAAAAAACCGGGCACCGCGCCCGATTGCAGAAGCAATTAAAAATGGGAAAAACGCCATCTGTAAAACGCCCGCACCAATTGTAAATACTTTATAGGGTATGGGTGAAAAGCCAGCTAAAAAGACTACCCATACGCCATACTCTTTAAACCAATTTAATGCTACATCAAACTTTTCTTGCCAATGCATCTGTGCAATTAGCGGCTCTACAACAGGTTCAAAAAGCCAAAAACCAAGTAAATAGCCAATTACCCCGCCCAGCACAGATGCAATCGTCGCGAAGCTTGCAAAACGCCACGCCTTACTAGGTTGAGCCAGCGACATTGGCGCTAACATTACATCGGGTGGGATAGGAAAAAAAACAGACTCGGCAAAACTCATTCCTGCTAAATAACGCTCCGCATGGCGGTGCTTTGCCCATACTAGGGCCATATCGTACAACTTAGTAAACAACTTCAAAGTGAATTCCTATTCAATATCACCAGGTACCAAAGGTACAAATCTTACTGGTGCAATAACATGCTCTGTAAAGCTTTCGCCCTTTCGAATAACCATTATTAATTTTTGATCAGCTTCGCCAACCGGCGCTAATAATACACCGCCATCAGCGAGTTGACTTAACAAACCTTGAGGTAAGGTGGCAGCCGCAGCCGTAACAATAATGCCGTCAAATGGTGCTTGAGATTGCCAACCTTGCCAGCCATCTCCATGTTTCATTGTTACATTGTATAAATCAAGCTGCTGCAGACGCCGTTTAGCCTGCCATTGCAAAGCTTTGATCCGCTCAACAGAATAAACTTTAGTAAACGTTTTAGCCAATACCGCTGTTTGATAGCCAGAGCCCGTGCCGATTTCTAATACTTTATCGCACACACCGGCCAACCTCAAAAGCTCCGTCATACGGGCTACAATATAAGGCTGCGAAATAGTTTGCCCTTGCCCAATAGGTAGCGCTGTATTTTCATAAGCTTTATGCTGCAACACGTCGTCAATAAATAAATGACGAGGTATACCTGCAATAGCATCAAGTACGCCTTGATCCTCAACACCTTCACGTTTAAGTAAATCTGATAACGCTTTCGCACTTCGCGTGTAATTAGCGAGCACGATTTATCTCCAAATTAGATAACCAGTCCCCAACTGCCTTAATGCTATTGTGTGCGGTCATATCAACACTGAGTGGTGTAACCGATGCAAAACCATTATTAATGGCGTAAAAGTCAGTTCCTTCACCTGCATCACTCTCTGTACCAAGCGAGCCATACCAGTAAATACTTCGACCCCAAGGGTCCGTTTGCTTGGTCATAGTTTCAGCTTTATGCCGAGCGCCTAAACGCGTAACCTGCACACCTTTTAATTCACTTAGCGGAACATCTGGCACATTAACATTAATAATTTGGTCTTTTGGTAATGGGTGCGATGCAAGTTCTTTAATTATATTAACTGTTACCGCGGCTGCTGTTTCAAAGTGCTCGCCATTGTGTGAGCAAAGTGAAACTGCAATAGCAGGCAACCCCAAATGACGACCTTCGGTCGCTGCAGCAACAGTGCCTGAATAAAGCGTATCATCACCTAAATTGGCGCCATGATTAATGCCTGCCACAACTAAATCTGGTTTTTGGTCAACAAGCTGATTAACACCTAAATGAACGCAATCGGTTGGCGTGCCATTAACTGACATAAACCCATTTTCAAGAGTTGTTGCACGCAATGGGTTCATTAATGTGAGCGAGTTACTTGCACCACTGCAATTGCGATCGGGTGCCACCAAAGTGACGTCTGCAATTTTTGTAAGCGCGTTATATAAGACCGCTATGCCTTTAGCATTAACGCCATCATCGTTACTTAACAGTATCTTCATTTATGCCATTATCCTTTTCTTTTCGCTCTTTTGGACTTGCATCTGTATAGTCCACCAGCTCACGTAGTAATGCGGTTGCAAAACATCCTTTAGGTAAACCAAAGCTCAGCTTAAGTGTGGTGTTATCAAGTGTTTCTACAGCCAAGTTATCAGGAATCAAACGCAACATTCTACGCTCGTTTTTAAGCCCTAATTCACCCAGGCCTTCACACCAAGCCTGATAGGGTTTAAGCCATATTTTTTCTTGCTCAGTTAACCCTTTATCACTTTTGCCTGCCATTGGTGCCGACATTACAATATCACCAGAGGCTAAACGTGCTATGTTTTCGTCGTTAATTGCATCTTCAAAAAATGCATTACTGCCGCTGAGCATAAATACTTCGCGGTGCATAGTTTTAGCTAAACCGTGTTCTTTTACACGTAAACTTACAAGTTGATTAAAAATATGTGAACGCGCAGCTGAAATAATAATACCGCGTAACTTCTTATCGCGAATACGTTCGCCGGCAAACATTTTTTCGGCCATAACTAAATTATGCCCATCGCGGCCAAAACGCTGCTCGCCAAAGTAATTTGGCACACCAGCACGCACAGCATTTATGCGGCATAATATATCAAGCGGCTCGGTAACATTACGAAGAGTAATGGTAAATTTATTGCCCTTGTGGCAACCGGTGCGTAATTTACGCTCGTGGCGCTGTTGCGACACTATAAAAATGCTTTCGCTATTTAACTCTGTAAAATCTATATGCTTTTTAATGGGCACTTTTACACTAAACCATTGGCTACATACACCATGACGATCTTTCATGCCCGCGTAGCTTACATCGCGAGGGGATACACCGGCTTTTTGCGCGATAATTTTAGCCACGTATTGTGTGTTTTCGCCTTTTTTAACCACCTGCAAGCATACATGCTCACCGTTACCTGTAAACTCTATAGCTAGATCTTCATCTACCATAAAGTCTTCTGCAGTGGTTTTAAAGTCAGCTTTTGAAAGCGGTGCGCCGTATAAATAATTTAAGTCGCTCATGCGTTTTTTGTACTCGCAAGCTCTTTACTCATAATAACCACGGCATGACTAGAAATACCTTCTTTACGTCCTTCAAAGCCCAACTTTTCAGTTGTCGTAGCCTTAACATTTATTTGGCTAAGATCGCAGTTTAAATCATTAGCTAGATTTACACGCATAGCCTGTATGTGCGGCAGCATTTTTGGTGCTTGTGCCACAATGGTGACATCGCCGTTTCCTAATACATAGCCTTGCTCTTTAGCTAACTTAACAACATGACGAAGCAAAATGCGGCTGTCTATATTTTCATATTCGCTCGCTGTATCAGGAAAGTGCTTACCAATATCGCCCATAGCGAGCGCACCTAAAATAGCATCACATAATGCATGAATAGCTACATCGCCATCTGAGTGTGCTAAAAAGCCTTGTGGGTAATCAATTTTTTCGCCACAAATAGTTAACGGGCCTTCGCCGCCAAATTTATGTACGTCAAAACCATGGCCAATTCGTATCATACTGCACTCTCGTTTTGTTGTTTATTTAATAAAAACCCTGCCAAAGCTAAATCTTCTGGCGTGGTTATTTTAATATTATCACTACGACCCGCTATAAGTTTTACTGGTTTGTTTACCCACTCAATTGCACTGGCTTCGTCGGTAATAGGCACCCCACTTTGTAGCGCATTTTGCAGCGCATTTTTAAGGTCACTGTACTTAAAAAATTGAGGGGTAAGCGCTTGCCACAGGTCGTCTCGGGGGACAGTTTGCTTTGAGTGTGTATCGCCGCGTTTGATGGTGTCTTTTACTTTAGTGGCTAAAATTCCGCCTTCATTTGTACTAAGGCACTCACTGATAAGGCGCTCAATGTCTGCTAGGTCAACCAATGGGCGCGCTGCATCGTGCACTAATACCCAATCAGGGGGATTGGGTGCTAAAAATAACAAACTATTAAGTACTGAATCAGCACGTTCTTTGCCACCACTTGAACGAACAATGCGCGCATCGGTTAATGGTAGTTCACTAAAGTATGGGTCTGTATCGCTAAGAGCAACAACAATAGTTTGCAGTTGTGGTAATTGAGATAATTTAGTTAGGGTATGTTCTAAAATTGTTTTACCCGCTAACTGTATATATTGTTTAGGTGCATTGTGCTGCATTCTGCTGCCTACACCTGCTGCGGGTACAATCGCAACGATAGTTTGTTTATTTCTCATATTGGTTGCCCGGTAAAACACGAATAAATGTTTCGTCCGGCTTAATCATTCCTAATTCGTTTCGGGCACGCTCTTCAATACCTTCAAGGCCAAGCTTTAAATCTTCTATGTCGGCTTTGAGCACTTTATTACGTTTTATCAACTTTTCGTTAGTGTCTTGGTGGGTTGCCACCGCTCCTTTTAAGCGCGAGTAATCTTGCACACCATTTTGACCAAACCATAACCTGTATTGAACAAACAGTGCTAAGCACAGTAAGCACACTTGAAAAACACGCATTTAACACTCCTTATTTAATAATTTAAAAGTTTTAACTTAACTAAGCTAATGGGCGTTTTATATTGCGCCAATTAATGTTCCCTGCCAGTAGCATTTCACGCAATGATAATACACGTGGTGTGCAACGCTTTGAAAACTGCCACTGATGCCCACAGCACGCTGCAGCTAAACTCAACTTACTTGGCTTTAAAAGTTGTGCATATTGCTGCTCTAGGCTGTTGCCTAAAAAATCAAACCACCCTAGCTCGTTGCAATGCAACTTGTTTTCAGACACCTGATCAATACTGTCTATCCTAAGATGTAATTTGTCATACTGGTTTACTATCACCGGAACAATTAGTCCCACTTTGGCATGCGCTTGAAAAAAAAGTTCATTGGCTTGTTTATTTACATTGGGCGGCGCTGCTTTTTGTTTTTCGAGCCACGAGCCATTTTGTGCATCAAGCGTAAAAGGCGAATGCCCGTTTACTACAAGCGATGCAGCTCGTTCAATGTAATAAGGCAAACTTTTTAACTGCCTACGCAGCTTATCGGCATTAGGTTCGGCGACTAACCGCTGAACTTCTCGCTGATAAAATGCATTGCACAACTGCGCATAAAGCGCCTTTTGCGCATCAGTTTGCCAAATTTCAACTTGCTGCTGTTCACCAAGTGACTGATTTTTCGCGACCAATTGCTTTACTCAAAAACATTCAGATAACTGTTTTATAACATAGTACTGAATAGTTTTTAAGCACACATAAAAAATTAAGCGCTTGGTTTTTCACCTAACTTAGCTTTACCCGACTCTAAAAATTGCACAACACTGTTGCGCTTTTTACCAACTAGTAAACTGCCATCGGCTAAAAACATAAAGTTTTGCCAATTACGTTTAAATACGTCAAACGTTGTTTCAATAACATTATCGCGCGCCATACAAAAATATACCGTGGTATTTGCTTCCCACCCTAAAAACTCTAAAATTTCTTGAGGTGGTAAAGCATCGCCATTTTCCCAAGCTGCTTCCCAGTTAACTTCATCACTAAAGCTTTTATCTTGGCCGCACCACATACTGTCATCAAAAAAGTCGGGGTGGTCAAACTCCCGGCTTACCATTGTGCTCCAAAGCACAGCTGCGCGCTCGTCGCTCATTGGTTTTATTTTAGCTGCGTCATCACTTGATACCGGAATGTCTTTATGGCGAAAAACCCACGCTTTTCTGTAATCATCTAACGAAATATAGTTCATAATATTGGCAAATTAGTTAGCATTAAAAGTGCAAACACAAATTATACAAGAGATTGAAGCATGACTACAGCACTAAAACTGGGTTTATATCAACACTACAAAGGCCCGCAGTACAAAGTTTTATATCAGGCAACACATAGCGAAACAGACGAACAATTGGTGATATATCAAGCCTTATATGGTGAGTTCGGTATTTGGGCACGACCACTTAGTATGTTTTTAGAAACCGTTGAAAAAGAGGGCAAAACTATACCTCGTTTTGCCTACCTTGGACCTGCAGATTAACTGTGGCATTATAACCCCATTCAATACTGCTCAGACCAGACAAGGGTACACCGTGCAATTTAATTCTACTGACAATTACATCGCAAGCAGCTCGCTAAAACAGGCTGTAAATGCTGCTATTATGCTTGAAAAACCATTACTTATTAAAGGTGAACCTGGTACAGGCAAAACGATGCTGGCCGAAGAGCTTGCGAGAAGTTTAGACACCGAGCTTATTCAGTGGCACATTAAATCGACCACCAAAGCACAGCAAGGTTTATACGAATACGATGCCGTATCGCGTTTGCGCGACAGCCAGCTAGGTGATGAGCGCGTGCATGATATTGGCAACTACATTGTTAAAGGTAAGCTGTGGCAAGCATTTACCTATGCCGAGCTTAACGGCAAACGCCCAGTTTTACTCATTGACGAAATAGACAAAGCCGACATTGAGTTTCCAAACGATTTACTGCTCGAACTTGATAAAATGGAGTTTCACGTTTACGAAACAGGTGAGCGCATTATCGCAAAAGAGCGCCCTATTGTGATCATCACTTCAAATAACGAAAAAGAGCTGCCTGATGCCTTTTTACGCCGCTGTTTTTTTCATTATATTGACTTTCCAAGCAGCGAGGAAATGCAGCAAATTGTTGATGTACATTACCCTAACGTTAAACAAGATTTAGTACGCCAAGCATTAGAAGTATTTTTTAACTTACGTGAAGCCAACGGCCTAAAAAAGAAGCCCTCCACCAGCGAATTACTGGATTGGTTAAAACTTTTAATGGCAGAGGATATAGACGCTAAAACATTACACGACAAAAGCCAAAAAGGCGGCTTAATGCCGATGTTTGGCGCACTGCTTAAAAATGAGCAAGACATAAGCCTCATCGAAAAACTTGCGTTCATGAGCCGCCGTTAATATGTTAATTGCGTTTTTCTTCAAATTACGTGAATACCGTTTACCGGTAAGCCTGCGCGAACTACTCGATTTAATTAACGCCTTAAAAAAAGGCGTTATATTTGCCGACGTAGATGCCTTTTACCATTTAGCGCGCACCATAATGGTAAAAGACGAAACCCATTTTGATAGGTTTGATAAAGCCTTTAGCGACTACTTTAGCGGTATTGCCGACTTAGACCTACTCGAGAGTTTAAAGCAACAGCACAACTTACCTGAAGATTGGCTACGCAAAGAGTTTGAAAAAAACCTAAGCGATGAAGAAAAAGCCCAACTAAAAGCGATGGGTGGGCTCGACGAGCTCATGAAGACCCTGAAAGAGCGTTTAGAAGAGCAACAAAAACGCCACGCAGGCGGTAATAAATGGGTAGGCACCGGTGGTACATCTCCTTTTGGCGCGTATGGTTATAACCCTGAGGGCGTGCGTATAGGACAAGACGGCAACCGCAATCGCCAAGCGGTAAAAGTGTGGGACAAGCGCGAATACCGTAACCTAGACTCAGATCGCGAAATTGGCTCACGCACTATAAAACTCGCCCTTAAAAAGCTACGCAAATTTGCCCGCACCGGCGCAAGTGACACCCTTGATTTAAACGAGACCATTCGCGCAACCGCCAAGCAAGGCGGCATGCTAGATGTAAAAATGGCACCCGAGCGCCACAATGCGGTAAAAGTATTAATGCTGTTTGATATTGGCGGCTCAATGGATGACTACATTCATACCTGCGAAGAACTATTTAGCGCCGCCCACAGTGAATTTAAGCATTTAGAGTTTTACTACTTTCATAACTGCTTATACGAACATGTTTGGCAAGATAATCAGCGCCGCCACTCAAACGTTATTGACACCATGACGCTGATCAACAAGTTTACCAGCGACTACAAAGTCATATTTGTGGGTGATGCCACTATGGGCCCATACGAAATAGCCTACCCTGGTGGCTCAGTAGAGCACTACAACGAAGAGCCCGGCAGTGCATGGTTATCACGCATAACTAACCATTTCGATAAAGTAGCGTGGCTCAACCCACAACCAATTGAACACTGGCCGTACTATCAATCAATTGGCTTTATAAAAGAGCTAATGAACAATCGCATGTACGCGCTGAGTTTAGACGGGATAAGTAGAGCGATAAAAGAGCTGAGTTGATAGTTAATATCAATGACAGCTCAGTGCTGTGAGTTCAACCACTCGATGCAACACACTGATTAAATCGCTCCGCAGGTGTTTCGTATTCCAGTGTTTTCCGCGGTCTCTCATTAAGTTGTCTGGCAACTTGGTTTAATCTTATCTGAGAATGCTCATTTAAGTTAGTTCCTTTTGGAAAGTATTGTCTTAATAGCCTATTTGTATTTTCATTGGAACCGCGTTGCCAAGGTGATTGTGGGTCGCAGAAATATACTTGAATATCTGTAGCTAGAGTAAAGTCTTTATGATTAGTAAGCTCACATCCTCTGTCCCAAGTTAATGATTTATAAAGCTCTGCTGGCAACTTATTAGCTTGTTTAATCAACGCTTCGATTACTGGCTTTGTTTTATTACTAGGTACTTTCACTAACATTACATACCTAGAGTGTCGCTCAACTAGAGTCGCGATAAAACTGTTTCCTGAGCCTTGGATCAAGTCTCCCTCCCAGTGGCCTGGAACAGCTCTGTCTTCAACATTTGATGGCCTTTCACTAATTGGTACAGCGTCAACTATCCTTCCTAACCCTTTACCTTTAAGAGTGGCGTGTTTTGATTTCCTGACTACCCGCTGCGTCCTTAAGTGTTTTTGTAGCTCTTTTTTTAAGGCGCCGCGGGTTTGTATATACAGGGTTTTATATATTGTTTCGTGCGACACATTCAAATCCTCATTATTGGGGTTGTAGTGGTCAACTAATTTTGGCCACAGTTTTAGAATCTTGATATCTAACCTCAGATTCATTCGGCGCTAAACCAGCATTATAATGATGTGGTCTAACATTATTGTAATATCCGTTGATATAATCACTCACACTATATTTAGCATCTTTAAAGTTTTCGTATCCAACCTTTGGCATCCACTCCGTTTTAAAGCTTCTAAAAAATCGCTCCATTGGCGCATTATCCCAACAATTTCCGCGCCTGCTCATACTTTGTGTAATTTTATAGCGCCATAAACGTTGACGATATTTTAAACTTGTATAATGACTACCTTGGTCTGAATGAAACATCAGTCCTGTCGGTTTTCCTCTACTTTCATACGCGAGTTCAAGTGCTTTTAGCGTTAAATTAGTATCTGGCGACAACGACATGGCCCAACCAACGACTTTACGTGCAAATAAATCAATAACAACGGCTAAATAAGCCCAGCGATTACCTACCCAAATATACGTCACATCACCGCACCACACGGTATCTGGCTCAACAACATCAAACTGCCTATCTAGCAAATTTGGGATTTCAAGATGCTCATTACTACCCCTTTTATATTGATGTTGTGGTACTTGGCAGCTCTCTAGTTTTAGTTTAATCATGAGCTTAGCGGCGCGATAACGGCTTAATTCAAAAC
Organism: Pseudoalteromonas sp. APM04; assembly: GCF_022809815.1. NCBI lineage: Bacteria > Pseudomonadati > Pseudomonadota > Gammaproteobacteria > Alteromonadales > Pseudoalteromonadaceae > Pseudoalteromonas > Pseudoalteromonas sp. APM04. The sequence continues at coordinate 808,603 of NZ_CP094441.1, read as the reverse complement.
CGTTATTCGTTGCAATTGCTGCGATTGTCCGTGCCCCAGCTGAGCCACCGCTCATTGCATGTATTGCTTTAACTTCAGCCTCTAGCCTTACTTGCTCTGGCGTCGGCGTTGTATCCCGTATGACCCAGTACTTATAGCTGCTGCGATGCACATTGAATACACTACATAGCACACTAATTGGATAACGCTCTCGTTGATTTAACTTCTCGATTAACGAGAATTGTTCAGGGAGTCGGACATCAAGAGAGCGGTAGCCTTTTTTAATATATCCTTTTCTAATTCAATGCGTTGGATTTGCTTTTTAAGTTCGCGGATTTCAATTTGTTCGGGCGTCATTGGTGAAGCAGATGGTGTCTGGCCATTCCGCTCTTGCTTTAATTGAGTAACCCACTTACTGACGGTTGATTTACCCACCCCCATCGCTTTGGCTGCTTCTTCTTGAGTATAACTTTGGTCAACTACAAGCTGAGCTGTTTCTAACTTGATTGCCGCAGAATACGTTGCGCGTTTTAATTTCGTCATTTTTTCACCCAAATTTGTATGCTTATTAGCATAACATTTCTTTCTTAATGGGTGGCCAAATTAACTATGCCACTACAGGTATCTCCGCCTAAGCCAACCAGAGATTTGCTGAGGTGACCATGCAGATTCCATCTTTTGAGCAATGATTAAACATAATTCTTTGTTGCCATACAGCTTACAAGGCTTAGGGCGTTTGGCATTTTCCCAGGCAACTTTGTCAGCTTTACTCGCTCGATATTTTTTAATCCCGCCGTGGCGGTGTACTTCACGGCAAATAGTGGAAGGTGAGCGATTAAGATATCTCGCTATTTCTCGAAGTGACTTACCTGCTGCTAACCCTCGTGAAATGTCTTCTCGCTCTGCAAGAGTTAGTGTCGTTGGTGAGCGTTTGGGCTCAAGCGGCCGAACACCACCTGTTTTATGGATAATACCTAATATAGATGAATGGTATCGATCAAATAATCTTGCTATATCATGCGCACTATCACCGCGCTGATATCGATCCCAAATTAACCTTCTTTGTTCTGCATTATAATAAATACGCTTTCTCTGTTTCATGTAAACGCTCCTTTAACTAATAATAAGGATAGCGTTGCATTCACCAGTTGAACTCACAACCAATTGCGGACGTTCGTAACGCTTACAATAAAGGGAAAACCTGAGCGACAGCGAAGCTTTTCCCAATGAGCGAAGCGAATGTTGTTGATTGTTTTGTTATATGCCATCTATCACCAAAATCAAACTCTTAACTACTGCAACAAATATAGCTAAACCAGTTATGTATCTAGGCAGCTTAGGATATTTTTCATTCATATATTTTAGCGTTGGAGATTTATTTACACTCCCAAGTTTTCCACTAAAATGCAAGGCGGCTAAGATGCAAACAATTATCACCAATAAGGTATTGTAAGGCTCAGCTAACATCAAAGAACCTTTGGCATATAACACCCCACTAAGGGGCGATAACACATGGGCTAAAATAAGGAACGAAGTGACGCAGCCCATGTGTTAGAGTCCCAACGAGCAGCGCGAGTGCCTTAAGTGTTTTGTTAGGTTTTTCACAGTTCCCACGCGAGCAATATTAACGATACGAAAAGAAAGAGTAAATATAGTAATGGTCTGCCGATGCCTTTTACAAAGATTGAAGTCCTAAACCAAATAGACAAAAAAAGAAATATCAGAGTGATTATTGCCCACAAATAGACTTTTGATCCATTTGGGTTTCTTACTACTCTGACTTCGAATTTTTTAAACAAAGAAATATTTTCGCTGGCGTGAATTGTCAATGTGGCTCCTTTAAGGAACTCATTGTTGAATGTGCCATAGTTTAAGGTTCCATAATACCGTTTTGTTTGCCCTGAGTAGCTTGCTGCTCTTGGGCTTAGGACTATTGACCAGTTTTCTGTACTGTCTTCGGTTAGAAGTAACTTGATAGTTACCTTTTCTTGACTTGCTTCGCGAGAGCCACCGTAATTTACGGTGACTCTGAAACGTTCAGAATCCATTATATTTATTAAGCAAACAGACTCTTTTTTAGTAATTAAGTCTGCACTACACACGACGTCAGGGTTTGCTAGTTCACTTTGGAAGACTATTAAAAACCATATGAAACTTAATCCAAAGAGAGAAAAGAGAATTTTTGAACGGATGAAGAATTTCACAAGAAACCTAGACATAATGACTCCCACACGGTGTTAGCCTCCGCTTTTCGTGGGTTAGCTTAATTCAAAGCCAGAGCCATAATTAGTTTGTCAATTAACTAAACAGCAGAGGCTAACATGAATAAACATAGCATACTTTTTATCGGTCTTGATACACATAAAGAATTCAATGAAGTTGCCTATATTGAAGAACATAGAGGTGCGCAACCTGTTCATCTTGGCCGAGTTTCGTCTTCCAAAATGGCCGTTCAAAAGCTTGTTCGCCAGTTCGAATCGAAATACCCTGGCGCAACACTTCATTTTGTTTATGAAGCTGGCCCATGTGGTTATTGGATTTACCGATTAATTACCAGCCTTGGCCATTGCTGTTATGTGGTTGCACCTTCTCTTATTCCTAAAAAACCTGGTGAGAAAATTAAAACCGATAAACGTGATGCCCTTAAGCTTGCTAAATTACTTAAGTCTGAAGATTTAACACCTATCTATGTTCCTGAGCCTGAAGATGAAGCTGTACGTGATTTATCTCGTGCACGCGAAGTAGCCATGAAGGATTTAAAAGATGCCAAATATCAATTAAAGGCGCTGCTGCTTCGCAATAATATTAATTACAAAGGCACTGCGAATTGGTCACAAAAACATTTACGTTGGCTCACTGAGCTTGTGTTGCCACACCCCGCTCAGCACATCGTCTTACAAGAATTTTTACACACAATTACCGAACGAATAAGCCGACTTGAGCGGCTAGATAATGAACTAACACACCACGTTCACCAGTGGCGTTATTATCCTGTAGTAAAAGCAATACAAGCTATGCGTGGTGTCCGTTTGTTGGTCGCCACTGGCGTTGTTGCTGAGCTTGGCGATTTATCGCGTTTCGACCATCCCCGCAAATTAATGAGTTATCTCGGTCTTGTACCCAGTGAACACTCGAGTGGTGGCAAACGCCATATTGGCGCCATCACAAAATGCGGGAACGGCCGAGCAAGGCGCCTTCTTGTGGAAGGTGCACATACTTATCGCTATGCAGCAAATATATCCACAGATATGCAAAAACGACAAGAAGGTTTACCAAAGGACATTATTGATATTGCGTGGAAAGCACAGATTAGGCTCTGCAAACGCTATAAAAAAATGATAGCCAAAGGGAAACACTACAATCTGGTTGTTACCGCCATTGCCCGAGAAATGATTGCGTACATATGGGCTATTGCAAGAGAAGTGGTGCTTACGCCAGTGAATAAAAAACTTAGATTGGCAAGAGTACCCGCATGATAAAAGAATTAGAGTTAATGCATGGGATCAAGCATCGGGTGTGGCACAACCACCGACGGCGTTAGGATGGCAATGCAGCTAACGCTGCATTGAACCACGAACATAGACTGAAGACAGGTGCCACGACGAAATAAGTAAGGTCTGCTCTGTTACTAGAAATAGTAATAACCAACGAATATCAGCAAGATAACCGACGACATTACTTGCTTCATCCTATGTATTAACTCGCTCTAATTCGAGCTAAAATAATTATGGCTTAAAAAGTTAGGCAAGGATCAGTGCGTTTAACTTGACAATGGGAGTCATACCAACGCCCATTTAAGGGGCTGATAATTGTTTGCTAAAATTGTGTAGCGAAGCGAAACCGAGCAAACTGTTAGCAGTGATCTTCACCCGATAAAGTGGACACCGTCCACGTTTCAATTAACTGCCGATTCAAACTCGGCAGGTGATTTATATCCTAAACTCGAATGCAATCGCTGTCTATTGTAAAAGTAATTTAGGTAAACCTTTAATTTTGATAATAGTTTACCGCTACTCTCAAATTTATTTCCTCGAATTAAGTCTGCTTTAAGCGAATGAAAGAACGACTCGACTTCTGCGTTGTCAGTACAACACCCAGGCCTATTCATACTGGCTTTGATGTTTTTGCTAGCCAAATACTTTTGTACAACGTGAGCACGGTATTCTGCACCTCGGTCAGTGTGAAATAATACACTTTCTGTTGGCTGTCGTTTTTTTATCGCAAGCCTTAGCGCCTTTAACGTAAGCTCCGTTGTTTTGTTTTTACCAAACGCCCAGCCGATTACTCGACGTGAATATAAGTCGATAACCACTGCAAGGTAATGCCAACGAGCCCCGACTTTTAAATACGTAATATCGCCAGACCACTGTTGGTTGATTGCTGTGGCCTTTTCACTATCTTTGCGTTTATTTTCTATCTCTTTATAAAAGAACTTAACCTTCGCCGGTTTACTGTAAGTCTTAAGCGCCCTAGCTCTTAAACCGTTTTCTCGCATTAAGCGGGCAACACGTTTTTGGCTTGTGTTTACACCTTCTTTTTTTAGCGCATGAAATACGCGTGGGCTACCATAGGTTTGATGATTGACATTGAAGACGTGTTTTATCTTCAGCAACAAATTAGCATCTGACAGCGCTCTAGCTGACACTGTACGCTCACGCCAAGCATAGAACCCACTACGCGACACATTAAGCCAAGAACACAAGTATTTGACGCCTAAGGCTTGTCCGAACTTTTGGATGAATCCAAATCGTTCTGATGTACTTCCGCCAGATACCGTTGCCACTTTTTTAGCAGGTCATTCTCCTGCTTGAGACGCTCATTTTCTTTCTTAAGCTTTTGAATGTTATCCAGCTCTTTTTTTGTTGGGAGTTTACTCATTGTTTTGTTGTTGCTTTGATGGCGCGGCGTGTTTTTAAACTTACCTTCTCGATACTCTTTTCGCCAACGACTAAGCATTAACGGATGAATATCCAGCGCCTCGGCAACGTCCTTTGACATGACATCGTCTCGTAAGCTTAGTTCGACTGCTTTGATTTTGAAATTAACGGGGTAAAACCAAGTCTTTCTAGGTTGGGTATATCTAGGCATGTTAGCCTCCTCAAAGTGATGAGGAGGTGTCCACTAAAACGGGTGAGGAGCACAGTCCCGCTTTAAATTCTTGTTAGGCATACTCTTCACCGAAACTCTCGTAACACTTTGGAAAGTAACCCCAAACTCTGATTGTTGACTTGGTTGTTTCGAACTCAAAGCCAATTTTGCGCACCAAAGTTAATACAGTTTCAGTTAGTTCTATATCAATCCACTCAACGTTAAGTAATGGGAATGGTAAGTGATAATACCATTCGCTATCCCAGCCCGATATGTAGCCATTAACTACCTTAGTTCGGTAGCAAGGTGGATTAGGGAGTTCTCGCATTTCTGAGATGAGTTCATTCCATTTTGTGTTATTGGCAGCACCAACTAATTGCTTTTCAGCAATGATCCTTTTAGCTACTTTCACGTCCTTTTCATCGGACACTGAATCAGCCATTGGCAGAAGACTCATGTGTATACCTAACAACTTTATCAGAGGACACTTTCCCTTTTTTAGCGCGAAAACGTCCTTATTTTATGAGTTTGTATTAATAGCAAAAAGCATAAGTTATTGCTAGCTATATATATTCTGCTTTATGTAACTTATATAAATATGCAACAAGAGGAAAGTGTCCTCTTATCCTTACTAAGTTAAAAACGACTCACCTGATCGACCGCTTATCGCTCTCAGCAGCCACAAGAAGGCGATAGGTCGCGTCTTTCTTTTTGTCTTTTAAAATAAATAATCCAAAAGAACTACAACTTAGCTACATGATTTAGCGTCCCTAGATGACGATGCACAAGCTTTAACAAGATAATTGGTTGCCCATTTGGTGCGCTGCGACCTTGCCCCCAGTTTTCGAGCGTTCTTGCTGAAGTATGTTAGATGTCAGCAAACACACTGCGCGACATATTAAATGTTTCTCTAATATTTACTATTTCATCGGGTGAGATAGCAAGATCGTTAATATCATTTACCTTATGAGTGCTTAACGCAAGTTTTCCTTGAGAATGCGCTTTGGCATCATCAAGTGTTGTAGCTAATTCTGAAAATAAATCACGTTTGCCCATTCCGCCATACCTCTAAAAACTATTTTAATAATCTTGATATCATGCAGCAATAGCCATTACTTGCTAATAAACTTACACATTCCTAACCCTAAACCATCGCCATCACGCTTTACATAACCATATTGAATATAAAAGCTTTCTTTACCATGAGCGCTTAATAAAGCTATTGTTGCGCTATTAGAGCATGTGTTGCTTAGGTAGTTTTCAATATGGGTCATAACTAAATGACCAATGCCTTGTTTTTGATAGCTAGGCGCAACAATTATATCTTGAATATAAAAATACATTGCGCCATCACCAATCACTCTCCCAGTGCCTATTAACTTATCAGTGTCGTATACAGTGACCCAAAAAAGTGAGTTTTCGATGCTTGCTTTTAATGTTTTATAGTCAGGGTTTTGCCACTTTACTTGTTTACGTAAATTAGCGAATTCATCCAGTGCTGGAGCTTTAAGTTCAACTTTATAAGCCATAATATCCTCTACTCACTTTAAAGGAATTTACTCATAAACAGGCTATACGGATCTAGTTCATAATTCCCAAACGGTTCGCACTCTTTAAAACCAAATTGGACGTAAAGCTTTTGTGCGGGTAAAAATGCCTTAGCAGTGCCGGTTTCTAAGCTAAGTTTTTTATACCCTCGCAGTGTTGCTTGCTCAATAATATGCGTGAGTAACTTAGCGGCTATGCCTTGGCGTAAATAGTTGCTTGAGGTGCGCATTGATTTAATTTCGCCATGCGTGGCATTGAGCACTTTTAATGCGCCAACACCCGCTAAATTATTATCAATCCATAAACTATAAAAAGTTATATCGGGCTGAGTGAGTTTAGTTACATTAAGTGCATGTACGCTCTCAACGGGTGAGTGTTTTAGCATATCGTTATGATGCGCTTGTAGTAGCTTTATAACGTGAGGGTTTGAAAGCTCGCCTGTTCTAATATCCATTTATGCCTCGTTTAATCCTAAAATTTTATATTTTAGGGCTTAAATTAAAACCCTAAAGTAAGTGGCTATATTTAGGCTGCTAGTTTCCACGCCACAAACGCAACAGCAAAACCAACTAAATACACTAAGCCTAGCCACGTTAAGCTACGCAGTAATACGCTGTGCTTAATAGCTGGCTCTGAGCGAACTAGGCTAAAGTTAAGCCATGCAAAAACGGGGGTGGTTACAAAAGCAAGTGTCATGGCAAAGGTAAGCATGGGGCCAAGAGCTGATTTAAAAAATAAAATAACGGCCATGCCAGCTAGTGCTTGTAGTATTAACCAAATATTTAGGCTGTGTTTTGATTGCCCAAAACCAAGCAATTTATGTGACTCGTTAAGTGTACGTGCGTAGCCATCCAGCACGGTAAGTGTAGTGCCAAACATACATAAAAAAGCAATAGCTGATACCAGCGGCCTTGCCCACTCGCCAATAGTCAGTGCGTACATATCAATAAGCTGTTTAGCAAAGGCAACACCGCCAAGCTCAATACTGCTGCTTTGCCCGTATTGCACCAGCACACCTAAGCTAAAAAATACCAATGCTAAGCAGGCTGTTAGCCAATAGCCTACGTTAAAATCAAACAAGCCTTGGCTTTTAGTAACCACTTGCTGAGTTTGTTTTTCTTTAAGCCACAGCGAACTAAGGGCTGATATTTCTATGGGTGCTGGCATCCAACCCATTAACGCGACCATAAAGCTGAGCATAACAAGTTCGTACGGTGACGGGCCAACATAGTCAGCTGGCGCCATTGGGCCATTACTAAATGCGATAACTAGCGCAATAACAGTAGCCAGTGTTAATAACCCCATTATGCCTTTGGCAACGCTGTCGAGCGCTTTAAAGTGCCCTAACAATAATATGGCTAAGCACACACCGAGCAATATCCAACATAGCAGGGTTATCTCTATAACTACAGGCAATGCGTAATGCAGTAAGCTGGCGGTAAGTAGTAATACGCCTGCGGTATTAACAACAGCAGCGAGTATGTTTAGGCCTATAAAACTATAAAAATACACCGGACCTTTGTTTTTATAGCCTTCTACTAAACTGTTTTTAGTGGCTAAGGTATATTCCATACCAAAGCGAAAAAACGGATATTTTAATACGTTAACAGCCAGTATTAACCAAAATAGTTGCCAGCCAAATAGCGCGCCAGCCTGAGTAGATGCAACTAAGTGAGACCCACCAATTGCTGCGGTTGCCATTAAAATACCAGGGCCTAGTGCGCCTACGTGAGATTTCCAAGAAGTGTGTGTTTGCTGCATTAATTTCTCAAATTATGTGTGTTATTCACTCTGGTTATTAATTTTCACAATTAATAACACCGAAGGCTGCATAACTTACCTAAATTAAAGGCAATAAAAAAGAGCCATAAGGCTCTTTTTTATAGTGCTTTGGGACTAAAAATTATTTTAGTTCCATCTCTTGGATGATTTCGTGCGCTATTTCTGGCGTTGTACTTACAGGCTTTTCGTGTAAATTTGCTTTTATTTGCCCTTTTCGATGTTTTAGTGCTGCATCGAGTTTTTTAGCTGCGCTTGCAATAGCTGGGTACATTACTTCGTTTTCCCCTTTTACTGATATTCGCGCACCTTCGTAATTAGTGCTAATTTCGGCTTGGATTTTATGATGCTCTTTAGACAAGATCATATCGAGAGAAATAAGTGATGGAAAGTGGCTCTCAATTTTAGAAAATTTTTCGTTGATGTGCTCTCTAATAGAGTCAGTAACTTCAACATGGTGACCAGAAAGATTAATTTTCATAGGGTATCCTTTTATTTGTTACCTCATAAATAGTATTGGGGGCTATTTAGATTAACACAAGGAAAAAAGAGAGATATTTGAGGTTTATTTGCGGTTTTTGGTGATTTAAATCATGTGTTGCGCAAAGTTTATGCAAAGCCCATAAATCATGGGCTTTCAGACGTCTAGCTGTGCTAGCTATTAATCTGTGTACGAGCAACAGTAGTCGGCAAAATCACTTACTTTTACTTTAAAGCTTACGTTAGCGTCTACATTAAATGACTCGCCCGCATTAAATGTTTTCCACTCACTCTCGCCTGGTAATAAAATATCCCACTGGCCACCTAAAAGCTCCATGAGTTCTTTTTTACTGGTATCGAATACAAACTCACCCGGCTGCATAAAGCCTAATGTTTTGGTAGTTCCATCGCTAAATACAACCGTACGGCTTGACACTTTACCGTCAAAATACACGTTGGCCTTTTTAACTACGCTTACATTTTCAAACTGAGACATTTTAGCTCCTGCTATTAATTTAAAGATCTTTATTTATAAATTTTATCGCACTACCTTGCCTGATAGCTTACTTTCTTGCAAGAAAAGCAGTAACGCTTAAGATGAAGTTGTTTCATATATGGGCATAAAAAAACCCGCACATTGGCGGGTTTTTAAGTTACTTAACTTATTTAATCAAAAACGATTAAAAAAGTGCGTTTGCTTTGTTTACGATGTTTTCAACCGTAAAGCCAAAGTGCTCAAACAACTCGTTAGCTGGTGCAGACTCACCAAAAGTGGTCATACCGACTACAGCACCATTTAGGCCTACATACTTGTACCAATAATCAGCAATACCTGCTTCAATCGCTACGCGACGAGAAACGCTTGCTGGTAATACGCTTTCTTTGTACTCAGGCGATTGATCTTCGAATGCATCAGTACATGGCATAGATACAACACGTACCTTTTTACCTTGGCTGCGTAATTCAGTAGCTGAATCTTGTGCTAATTGCACCTCAGAACCGGTTGCAATAATAATTAGCTCTGGGTTGCCGTCACAGCTAAGGATGTAACCACCCTTTTTGACGTCGCTTAGCTGTTGTGCGTCACGCGCCTGTTGCTCAAGACCTTGGCGTGTGAATATTAACGATGTAGGACCGTCTTTACGTTCAATAGCTTGTTGCCATGCAATTGCTGACTCAACTTGGTCACACGGGCGCCAGTTATAAAGGTTAGGAGTTAAACGCATGCTGGCAATTTGCTCTACTGGTTGGTGAGTTGGACCATCTTCACCTAAACCAATTGAATCGTGCGTGTATACAAAAATGCTTGGTTGCTTCATTAATGCAGCCATACGAACCGCATTGCGTGCGTATTCCATAAACATTAAGAACGTTGCACCGTAAGGAATAAAGCCTTTATGAAGTGCAATGCCGTTCATAATTGCCGACATACCAAACTCACGCACACCGTAGTAAACGTAGTTACCACTTGCATCGTCCGCTGTTAGGCCTTTAGAGCCTTCCCAAATTGTTAAGTTTGAACCTGCTAAATCGGCAGAGCCACCCATAAATTCAGGTAATAATGGACCAAATGCATTTAATGCATTTTGTGACGCTTTACGAGATGCTGGATTTGCCGGGTTTGCTTGTAACTGCTCAATATACGCTTGTGACTTTTCAGCCCAGTCGGCAGGTAAATCTGAATTTGTACGGCGTTTGTACTCAGCTGCAAGCTCTGGGAATGCTTTTGCATAGGCTGCAAACTTTTCGTCCCAGCTTGATTCAAGCTCTTGGCCTTTAGCTTTTCCATCCCACTGTGCGTAAATGTCTTCAGGGATTTCAAAGGCATCCCCCGTCCAACCTAAAAACTCACGCGATGCTTTAATTTCGTCATCACCCAATGGTGCACCGTGACAGTCGTGGCTACCCGATTTATTAGGTGAACCGTAACCAATAATTGTTTTACAACAAATTAGTGTTGGTTTATCAGTCACGCTTTTTGCTTCGCTAATTGCAGCACTTACTGCATCGCTATCGTGGCCATCAACGCCACTAATTACGTGCCAGCCGTACGCTTTAAAACGTGCTGGTGTGTCATCGCTAAACCAACCTTCAACTTCACCATCAATAGAAATGCCGTTGTCATCCCAAAAAGCAACCAGCTTGCCTAGGCCTAATGTGCCGGCAAGCGAACAGGCTTCATGCGAAATGCCTTCCATTAAACAACCGTCGCCCATGAATGCATAGGTATGGTGATCAACAATGTCGTGACCTTCACGGTTAAATTGTGCCGCAAGCGCTTTTTCAGCAATTGCCATGCCTACCGCATTTGTGATCCCTTGGCCTAGTGGGCCCGTAGTGGTCTCGATACCTGGCGCATAACCGTATTCTGGGTGGCCTGGTGTTTTAGAGTGCATTTGACGGAAGTTTTTAATTTCGTCCAACGGTAAATCATAACCACTTAAGTGCAATAAAGAATAGATAAGCATTGAACCGTGGCCGTTTGACAGTATAAATCGATCTCGGTCTGCCCACTCTGGATTTGATGGATTATGTTTTAGATAATCGCGCCATAATACTTCTGCGATATCAGCCATGCCCATAGGGGCTCCAGGGTGACCAGATTTGGCCTTTTGTACTGCGTCCATTGACAAGACGCGAATAGCATTTGCAAGTTCTTTGCGAGATGGCATGAATTCTCCTACCTTATATATGTATTTGCGCGGGTATTTATGTGTTCGTTTATGTACTCAAGTTACAAGAGCACTTTTATTGCGACCATTCTTACTTATTGTGGGGTCTGTGTGCAATTAAAAACCCTATAAAAATGAGGTATTATGAATATTTTTTAAGACCATAATGTCATAACTAATTTAATTTAGACGTCTAGGCGTAAAAACACTATGCAAGGTGTTTCGTTTTAGATAAAATACGCCCCTTAATTTTTTAGCGCTAATACCGACGTTTGTGAAGCGCAATATTTGTGAGCATAATTACAATGGCAAAACATTTATTTACTTCTGAATCTGTTTCTGAAGGTCATCCGGATAAAATCGCCGACCAAATCTCTGATGCGGTTCTTGATGCTATCCTAGAGCAAGACTCTCATGCCCGCGTTGCGTGCGAAACATACGTGAAAACTGGTATGGTTATGGTTGGTGGTGAAATCACTACTAGCGCATGGGTTGATATAGAAGAAATTACGCGTAAAACAGTACGTGAAATTGGCTACACTCACTCAGACATGGGTTTTGATGCTGACTCGTGTGCAATTTTAAACACCATTGGTAAACAGTCTCCAGACATTAACCAAGGTGTTGACCGTACTAGCCCAGAAGAACAAGGCGCTGGTGACCAAGGCTTAATGTTTGGTTACGCATGTAACGAAACTGAAGTGTTAATGCCTGCACCTATTACGTATTCTCACCGTTTAGTTCAACGTCAAGCACAAGTACGTAAAAGCGGCGAGCTTAACTGGTTACGCCCAGATGCAAAATCTCAAGTTACTTTTGCATACGAAAACGGTAAGCCAGTAGGTATTGATGCGGTTGTTCTGTCAACTCAGCACAGCGAAGACATCTCTCAAAACGATTTAGTAGAAGCTGTGATGGAAACCATCATCAAGCCAGTACTTCCTGCTGAACTAATCACAAGCGCAACTAAGTTTTTTATTAACCCAACAGGCCGATTTGTAATTGGTGGTCCAATGGGTGACTGTGGTTTAACAGGACGTAAAATCATTGTTGATACATACGGTGGTATGGCACGTCACGGTGGTGGTGCTTTCTCTGGTAAAGATCCATCAAAAGTTGACCGCTCAGCTGCATACGCTGCACGTTACGTGGCTAAAAACGTAGTGGCTGCTGGCCTTGCTGATAAGTGTGAATTACAAGTATCTTACGCAATTGGTGTTGCAGAGCCAACTTCTATTAGTGTTGAAACGTTTGGTACTGGTAAATTAGAAGAAGCACGTTTAATCGAATTAATTCGTGAACATTTTGACCTACGCCCTTACGGCTTAATTCAAATGCTTGATTTAGAGCGCCCTATCTACCTTCCTACTGCAGCTTACGGCCACTTTGGCCGTGACCAATTCCCATGGGAACGCACAGATAAAGCTGACGCACTTCGCGCAGCAGCGGGTCTTTAAGACTAAAGCAAAAAAACGGCCCTTTTAAGGGCCTTTTTTATAGCTAGCAATTATGTAACGCAACGCTAATTCATAGTTTAAAAAATAACTATTAATTGGTCCTCGAACTTTTTTATACTTTAGGTATATACTCATTTAATTATAAAGCTTTAGGGATATTTAAATGACCGATAACTTTCGCGTTATGTTTGCTGGACTCGCTGATAACGTTGACTCAAAAACAGCGTGTACAACACTGGCGGCAAAACTAAAAATCTCAGAAGAAAAAGTAGCCTTATTTTTTAAAGGTAAGCCTTTATTTGCGCCTAGCGATAAAAACAAAGCATTAAAACAAGCTAAGCTACTTGTTGGAATGGGTATTAAAAGTAAGCTTCAAGCTGTATCGACAAATACTGAAAAAACCACTCAAACGGTAAGTGATAGCCAGCGAGATGAGCGTATTTTTGACGCATTAGACTACATAACCAGCAGTTTAATCAGGCTAGAAGAAAAACTCGAAGACCTTGAGCAGCGCTTACCTGAAAACCAAACAAAAACCCCTGAAGTAGATGAAGACGAATGGCAAGACGAAGAGCTATTACTGGACGAGGAACTAATAACTCAGCCTAAAAAACGCAGTAATGCATTGCTTTATTCGTTAATAGCTACGGTTGTTACGTTGCTTATTATACTTGCGGTGTACTTGGCGTTTCCTGCTTTATTTGCTTTTTAATTAGTTGGTAAGTTTGAAAAATGAGCGATTCACGCGCCCAAATAAGAAAATCTATTCGCGAATTACGTAATAATTTGTCTAATGAACAGCAAAATTTAGCATCTCAATCTTTAAGTATGAATTTTATTCAATACTTAAAAACAAAAAAAACAGCTAAAAATCAACATATCGCCATTTATTTAAGTAACGACGGAGAGCTTGATACCTCCTTGTTAATTAAAGAATTATGGAACTTAAATCACGTTATTTACCTACCAGTAATACACCCATTTAATGGCGCCACTTTGCTGTTTCAGCGCTATGAGAAAAACTCACCCATGAAGGCAAATCGCTATGGTATCTTTGAACCTAAGCTAAATTGCAGTCAAATATGCCCTTTACCCGAGCTGGACTACTTACTTATGCCATTAGTTGCATTCGATAATCAAGGTAATCGCTTAGGAATGGGAGGTGGGTTTTACGATAGAACACTGGCTCGTTTACACGATGAAAACTGGCAAAAAACACGACTTATAGGCCTTGCACATGAGTGCCAAAAAGTTGATGTATTGCCAATAGAGTCTTGGGACGTACCGCTTAAAACCATAATAACACCCAACAAAAATTACTGCTGGTGATGTGATTATTCGCATACTTGCAGCACACGTTTGACATACATGAGCACAAAATAATGACACAAGACGAATTAAAAAAAGCAGCAGCATGGGCTGCACTCGAGTTTGTAAAAGAAAACACGATAGTAGGTGTAGGCACAGGCTCAACCGTTAATCACTTTATTGATGCCCTTGGTACAGTTAAAGACACTTTAGTAGGTGCAGTATCAAGCTCTGAAGCTTCTACAGCGCGTTTAAAAGAGCTCGGTATTGAAGTGTTTGAGCTAAACGATATCGATGCACTCGATGTTTACATCGACGGCGCGGATGAAATTAACGCTCAAAACGAAATGATTAAAGGCGGTGGTGCTGCACTTACCCGTGAAAAAATTGTGGCTGCAGTTGCTAAGCAGTTTGTGTGTATTGTTGATGACACCAAACTAGTGGACACATTGGGGGAATTTCCGCTTCCCGTTGAAGTTATTCCAATGGCGCGCAGCTACGTAGCACGTGAGTTATTAAAGTTAGGCGGCGACCCAGTCTACCGCCAAGGTGTGGTTACCGATAACGGTAACGTTATTTTAGACGTATATAATTTAAATATTACCAATGCTAAGCAACTTGAGACAGATATAAATCAAATTGTTGGCGTAGTTACCAATGGCCTATTTGCGATGCGTGGTGCTGATAAAGTAATTATCGGCACTAAAAATGGGCCTCAAATTAAATAGGATGAGGTTATGAGTAAGGTATCGTTAGCAAAAGACAAAATTAAAATTCTCTTGCTTGAAGGTGTGCACCAAAGCGCAGTTGAAACGCTAAAACGAAATGGTTACAGCAATATAGACTACGTTAAAACATCGCTACCTGAAGACGAGCTTAAAGAACGTATTAAAGACGCTCACTTTGTAGGTCTGCGTTCTCGTACTCATATTAACGAAGCTGTTTTAGATGCTGCAGAGAAGCTGATTGCCATTGGTTGTTTTTGTATTGGCACAAACCAAGTTGACTTAAGTAACGCTCGCCAGCGTGGTATTGCTGTATTTAATGCGCCATTTTCAAATACACGCTCTGTTGCAGAGCTAGTACTTGGTGAAATACTGCTTTTACTTCGCGGTATACCTGAGCGAAATGCTGCGGCTCACCGTGGTGAGTGGCTAAAAACAGCAACGGGTTCATTTGAAGCACGTGGTAAAACGTTGGGTATTATTGGCTACGGCCACATTGGTACTCAGCTAGGTATTATGGCTGAAAATATTGGTATGAACGTCGAGTTTTACGATATTGAGGATAAGCTAACACTGGGTAATGCAAAACAAGTGCATAACTTGACTCAACTACTTCAGCGATCTGATGTAATTAGTTTGCATGTGCCAGAAACACCACAAACCAAAAACTTAATCGGTTCGGCAGAGCTTGCGGTAATGAAACAAGGCGCTATTTTAATTAACGCCTCTCGCGGCACCGTTGTTGATATTGATGCCCTTGCAGAATCACTTAGCGAGAAAAAGCTAAGTGGTGCAGCAATTGACGTGTTCCCTGTTGAACCTAAATCTAACGATGAAGAGTTTGTATCGCCACTACGCGACTTCGATAACGTTATTTTAACGCCGCATATTGGTGGTTCAACTCAAGAAGCTCAAGAAAATATTGGTATTGAAGTGGCAGGTAAATTGGCTAAATACTCAGATAACGGCTCTACAATTACCGCCGTTAACTTCCCTGAGGTATCACTGCCAGAGCTTGCTAACCGTAGTCGCTTATTGCATGTTCACCACAACCGCCCAGGTGTGTTAACGCAAATTAACCAAGCGTTTGCGCAGCACGGTATCAATATAGCGGCTCAGTACTTACAAACTGATGAAGCAATTGGTTATGTGGTTATTGACGTTGATACCGACCACTCTGAAGTAGCGCTTAAAGAGCTAAGTGCAGTTGAAGGAACAATTAGAGCGCGTATTCTTCACTAAACATTATCTATAATAAAAGCCGCATTTGATTAAACAAGTGCGGCTTTTTAAATTATGATTTAACGACTTATCGTGATTACTCGCCTTTAACTTCTAAATTTATAAACTTAACCAGTTCTTCTGGCTTACCAGCTAGCATCATTAATTGCTGGTTAACTTCCATCATAGTTTGGCCTTCAGGCAATTTTGCTGAAACAGTTAACGAATTTAAACCGCTGGCAAAGCTGGTTAACGCATTCGCTATTTCTTCAGTTACAGGCGCTTGCTCTAACTGCTGGGCTAACATTGCTTGCATTTGCTCAATAGTCATACCTTGCTTTGAAAGCTCACTTTCTAATAACTCTTTAAGTTTACCTTGGTTATTTATAACAAAGCTTGCGTTACGGGGTTCAAGCTTGCTCATTGCTTGCATCATACGTGTTTGCTGTTGCAGTTGCTGCTCATAAGTTAGAGGGGTATCACCCGCTTGCTTTTGTTCTTTGCTCATCGCAAGCGACGTATCCATAAGCGGTTTAGAATTAGCTAGCCCTATGTCCATATTAAAACTGATCACATCTTGAGCATTGAGCTTTACAACCATATCGCTTTCACCCGACTCTTCATTATAATCTAAAGATGAATGCAGGTTGTAACTTGCTGACGCTAATATGGCATTTGTGTCAGCAGGCAGTGTGGCAATAAAGTCTTTACTGAGCGTCAGATTTTTTACATCAAGCGATGTATGCGGCGAAATTTTATCGGTTTCGTAACCTTTAACTTCAATACTTTGAACGTTGGCCACACTCTCGCCCTCAGGGCTTATTACTTCCATACTTGTAATTTCAACACTTTTTGAAATAACACTTGCAGATAAGCCAGCATATTTAAATGTTGCACCCGTTTGCTCACTCACCATGGCCAGCTGCTTGTCTACTTCAGCACGAACCTCTTGGGTTGCAACATAGTTAGCGTAGCTAACGCCGCCAACACCTGCGGCAATAATCGCTGCGGCTATAATTAATTTTTTCATATTATTTCCTTATTCTATTTTTTATAAAAATTGTATTAACCCAAGAGTAACATTGCATACCAGTCGCTGTAAGCGTTAATTAATCAGGCTCAATAACTCATGTACCGTTTTTACTGGAGTTATTTTAGCGCCTAGGCCTTCCATTGATTTATGGTAGTTACGAAACGGGATAAATATTTCTGTAAAACCATGCTGTGCAGCTTCTTTAACTCGTGGTACGCCGCTGTCTATTGGTCGCACATCACCGTTTAAACTCAACTCCCCCATAATACAAGTGGTTCGAGGCACAACAAACTCGTTCAAGCTACTTAGTAACGCAGTAACAAGGGCTAAATCTATACAGGTTTCTGATTCATCAATTTTTAAACCACCCACAATATTAAAAAAGGTATCGTGAAATATTTTTGTTTTTGTATGTTTACGTAAAATACCTGTAAGCATTTTTATGCGGTTCATATTTAAACCGACACAAACACGCTGTGGAAATTCAGCCTCGGTTTCTGTTGTTAAACATTGTATTTCAAGCAATAGATTCCGATTACCTTTACGGATACAGGTAATAGACGACCCCGGGGATTCAGTCGTCGAGCCCGATAAAAATATCTCACTCGGGTTGTCTACGCTTAACATTCCACGCTCACACATTTTAAAAATACCCACAGTATCAATGTCACCAAAGCGGTTTTTATTGGCACGTAAGGTACGAATTTGTCCATCATTGGTGTCTATGTGTAATAGCGCATCAACAATGTGCACCAAGGTTTGCGGGCCTGCAATTTCGTTATTTTTATTCACGTGAGCAATAATAAACATGGTCACGTCATTCTGCTTACAATATTGAGTTAATGCTTGAGCTGCACTTTTAACTTGCGAAGGAGAGCCTGGACTGCCATTTGCAGTGTCTGTAACAACGGCTTGAATGGAGTCGATGACTGCAAATTTTATTTTATTTTTATCAAGCTCTTCAATAATGGTCTCAACGCTGGTTTCTGAAAGCAAATAAAGCTCATCGGCGTTATAGTCTAACTTTAAGCGGTTAACACGATTTTTAAACTGCGACAAAGATTCCTCAGCGGTACAGTAAAGAGACGGCATACGCTTTGACATTCTTGCCACCAAGTCAGATAAAAGCGTTGTTTTACCCGCCCCCGGATCGCCCGAAATAATATTTACAGACCCCGTAGTAACACCACCACTTAAAACACGGTCAAGCTCGCCTATTTCTGTGAGTTGTTTTTCGGCTTCAACGGTCGCTATGTCATTAATTTTTTTAGAACCACCACCAATACCTCCGGCATACCCGCCAACACTTGAGCGCGCTGTTGCTTTCTTACTTTGTCCTGCTGAAGGTTTAAATTCAGCTAACGTATTCCACGCACCGCAACGACATTGCCCCTGCCAACGTTGATAGTTCATGCCACACTCTGTACAAACAAACTCTACTTTTGCCGCTTTAGCCATTAATAACCTTATTTATTAATCATTGAATTTAAAAATGCGTACTGTTTTGTTGTTATTTTGCCATTTCATCTATTTACATAGCAACATAGCTTGCCTGTGCAAATTTCTTAAGCCACAATCATTACCTAATTAACTGTTTTACCTTTATATATCTTAGGGCATAGTTTTTGCTTTAAAATTGAATAAAAGTAACTTGCCAATAAAATGGCACATAACACATAATAACAAAAACTAAATGGTAGTTGCTCCAAAACCGTACCTATATTAATAACATAGCACGGTTCACGTTTATTGAATTTCTAATAAATGGATTTAATAGTATACCTACTTTTTCAAAGAGACGGTGATGGTTTTATAAATGGCTGATGACATCATGCTCAAACACGAGTCCCTCGTGAATGAGCTAAAACAATATTTAGGCAACGCCAAGTTTGACCTAATTTTTAAATCAAAAACAGCAGAGCTTACGAAGCCTGAACAGTTTTTAATTAAAATGGAAATGTCGCGCCTTTCTCAGCCTGTCGAGCGCTTTATTGATCTACGCGGTTTAGTTACAGGACAAGTAAAACCTTACGAACATAATGGTAAACAGCACTTTATGGATGAAACGGCCATTGAAGTGTTTGAAAGCGCATTAAAACAGCATGGTAAATACACACTTGCTGTTTACGAAGCGGTTATGAATACGGAAAATAATCACCGCGTAATGCAAAAAGAAGCCGCCGAAAAAGGGAATAAGCAAGAGCAAGAAGATTTACTAAATACTAATGTTATTAAATTTGCATCTTACGAAAGCCGTGCAGAAGAAAGGATGAATTATTCAATAAAAGTTACTATTGAATATAACGATAAGAAAAATATTAAAGCAAGTACCTCTGATATTTCTTTGAGTGGCTGTAAAATAAAGTTGGCAAAGCGAAACATAATTAGAAAAGGCCAACTAATAGCAATGCGTTTGGTGGGTCTAGAGCAAGACTTTGAACTGGGTTTAAAAAATGGCATTCAATATGAAGTAGTTGCCGTTGAGAATATCTCACGTGAATTTAATCATATTCGTTTAAAGCGAACTTACGTTGAAAATAATGAAGCCTTCGATAACTTTTTAGAAAGCTTTATTCACGGAAATAAACGCCGCTACAAAGTTAATTTAGATAACACACTCGATGCGGTTGTATCAAAAGGTTATGAGCAATATTACATACCTCGTGTTACTTCATTGTATGTGTTTTTAAGTAAAAAAGACGATCAGTATTATCCTAGTCTAAGCCTAACAACCGAAAATAATATTTTTATTCAGCGCTACTTTACCGATGAAAGAAGTGTACCTTGCTTATACAACGTGCTTAACCATAAACGGGTCAGTGGGTTATTAACACAACCAACAGCAGTTAAAGAAGATTACCTGTACACCTTTACACATGTGTCCTCTGGAAAGATTTATTACTATTCAGCAACCCGCACTGAATTAAACAATAATGCCAAACTACGTGATTTATTTTTAGGGTTTGGTAGTCAAAAAGAAAGCTGGCAATGCTTTAAAATTCAAATAATGCCGAGTCATCCTGATGATGCTTACATACCACTTTCACTGCCAAATTCTGCTGGTAGTAACATTGAAAAACTTAACAAACCTCCTTCGCCTCGTGTTGAAGGGTTAGTTAAAGACGTAAAATATATTGTTGTACTAACTAGTATAGGTAATAGCGTTGAGCAATCGCGTTATAAACAAATAACTTACGATAAAGCTTTGGTCAATCAGCTTAAACTTTTTGGGCATGCCAAACATAAAACGGCTCCCTATTTAGACATTGTTGCGCTTGAGTATGTAAATTTACGCTCGCATAAACGCTATTTATATAAAACCGACGTTAAATTACATATAAATGATACGGTATTGAGTGGACATACACGCGATTTTTCAGTCATGGGACTACAACTAGAGTGCGATCAGCCTGTTAGCTTTAAAAAAGGCGACATTGTCTTTTTAACATTCCCTGATTTACAAAAAATAACTAAAAAGCATGCATTAAACGAACTCAAGTACGAGGTTATGGCTATCAGTAAGTCACTGACCACCGTTAACTTAAAAGCCAATAGAGTGGCTGACTTACCCCATGCTGGCGTTAGTTTTTTCACACAATTGATTGAAAATAACAAAGACAAATTAAAGGTAAGTGAAGAGGCTCCTAAAATTGAAGGGCTTTCTACAGCACTTAGAAACATGGTAACAAAAAGCGTTTGCCAGTTTCCGCTGTATTTACACAAAGAAGCGGCACATTTTAAAGTGGGTGCAATTGGTTATGGTTTATATTCAAGCCCGCTGCATGTACTTTTACAAAACTTTGGTTTACTGAGCAATAAAACGGACGTGTCGAGTATAATAACTAACGAGCAAATTTTAAATGTGATCACTCCAAATATAAAAGATCGCAGCAGACAAGATCCGCCACTTGCGTTTACACTGGCAATCAATTTTGACCCCCGACAAGATAAAGTCACCGAAGCTATTCAAAGCCAGTGTATATTAGGTGAAGATTACAGCAGCTTTAATGAACAAATTAGCAAGGGGATTAAGTCTCAAATTATATTTGTTATGCGACTATATATTTCACGTACTGGTCGCCCAGATACAGATTACCTATCCAGCGAGCTTAGCTATGTGAGTCAATACGCATTACATAAAGCTAAAGAGTTGGAAGAAGCTTTATGGTCGGTAACAGGTGTGGGTGATGTGGTTGATATTACAGAAGAAGCTTTAAGTCATTTTGAGTTAGATCAACAAAAGGTTGACCAAATGGGCCGTCGTAAACTGCTTTGGTTAAACCGCTCTCGCTAAGCGGTTTAACGCTAATATGCCATCGTTATTTTTTGTTTAACGGAATAGCGAGCATATAAAGTAACTGTAATAACGAGCCTTTACAAATAGCTGCTTGCGCTTGCTCAACTACTTTTGGTTTACCATGAACAGCAACCCCAAGCCCAGCCTTTGCCATCATAACGAGATCATTTGCACCATCGCCAATCGCCACTGTTTGTATTTTTTCAAGTCCGAGCTTAGCTTGCAAAGACTCTAAAATAACCGCTTTTTGCTGTGCATCCACAATCGTACCAAGTACCTTACCAGTTAATTTATCATCTTTAAATTCAAGCACATTTGCATGTACTTCATCTAAATTTATTAGCTCCTTAACACGCTCTGCAAAAGGTACAAAACCGCCCGATGCAATTGCTAAATACCAATTGTGATGCTTTAGTACTTGGCACAAGGCTTTTATGCCCGGCATAAGTGGCAGGGTATTTTTTAACTCTTCAATAAGGTTTTTTTCAATGCCTTTAAGCTTACCTACGCGCTGATTTAAGCTTTCACTAAAATCGAGTTTACCTGCCATTGCGAGGGCTGTTACAGATGCCACATCATCGTACACATTTGCTAAGCGTGCTATTTCATCAATACATTCAATAGTAATCGCTGTTGAATCCATATCCATTACTAACAAGCCCGACTCGTAAAGGTTAGGCGGTGTATTAATTTGTACTAGTTGGCACTCTAGTGTTTCTGAAAACGCTTTAAGCGTTAATGGATTAATAGATTGCGTTGTATTTTGAGTATAAAAACAAAGTGCTGGAGATAAGCCCAAATCAGGCTGGTATTGGCATAATGCTGTGACCGTTTGCCCATGATGAGCTAAAAACTGAATAAAAGTATCTATACTTGTCGCATTAAAGTCACCTGCAAATGCAATACTAAACAACCCTTCTTGTGTATTTGGAACACCATCAAATAGTGTAAAAATCCCGTTGTTATGAGCAAACCATTGGTTGAGCGTTAACATTGACAATGATTGCTGAGAAGTAAGCTGTGCCATGCTGATTTGCGACATGGGATCTCCGTGTTTATTTTTATTCCACTGATATAAAACGAATTGAAGCGGTAATATGAATGCTAAATTCGCCATCGGGGTTAATTTAAGGTTATAGTAGTAGTTGTAACATCAAATCAAAATTCTGTCAGTAGCATATACGGTGACTATGAAAAATAACCATCTTAAAAATCCAATATCGGCATCACAAAAGAAACGACTTTTACGGTTATTATTAGCTGCTGGCTGTTTTGTATTGCTTAGTTGGGTAGGTGTAAATAGTAGCTTTCAAAGCCATCAGTTATTATATGATAGCGCCGACAACACAGCACAAAGCTTAACTCAATTTATGGCTTTAAACGTTAAAACACCACTGATAGAAAAAAACAAACCTCAGTTAAACACTATTTGTAACGACATAGCTAAAGACGAATTTGTACTGTCGGCTACCATTTATGATCATCAGGGGATTTTAGTCGCCAGCAGTGATAATTGGCAGTCACACCATATTTTAGGTCAACTTCCAGAATCGACTCCAGGAATAAGTAAACTTAAAACACCATTTGTTGAACCCGTTGTAAGCGATGATGATCGCCCTCTAGGGTTTGTTTCGGTAACCTATTTAACACGAGCTGCTATTTCAGATAGCCACAGCCATTTTCATGATTTGGGTCGTCAGGTTTTATTAATGCTAGTTATTGCATGTATTTTTACATGGCAATTGGGCCGTGGCTTAAAGCGTTGGCAAGTAAACCGCTATATACGAAAAACCTCAGAGCAAGAGTCGTAGAGCATTTTAGCTAGCACCTCTTTATCGCTACTTTGTTTTAAACTACACAGAGCGTTGAACACATTAGGGATATGAAGCGGCGTATTAATCTCACCTTGATGACCATTTAGTGGCATTGAGGGCGAATCGGTTTCGAGCACTAAGTGCTGAGGTTCAATTTGAGTAATTACATTACGAGTTTTAGCTGCGCGCTCGTAAGTTATAACCCCACCCACGCCTAATTTAAAACCCTGTTTAATATAATACTGTGCTTGCTGTAGTGAGCCAGAAAACGCATGTATCACTCCACCATATTTTGGCTTACAGCGTTTAAAAGATTGCGAAATTAAATCATGACTTTGCCGATGATGGACAATAAGCGGCAAATTTAGCTCATTAGCAATCGTTATTTGCTGCTCAAACAAACTCGTTTGTTTTGCAAGGTCTTCGATACTTCTATCAAGCCCACACTCACCTATAGCTATTAAATGATGCTTATTTGCAACCCCGAACTCAAAAAGTGCTTCTATGTGCGATTCTTTATGTTGATCTAAAAAATATGGATGTAACCCTGCAGCTATTTTTATACTTGGAAAAGTAGCTTTGAGTTTGATAAGAGTATGCGATTGGGCGAGCGTAATACCCGGTACAACAAACTGATTGACTCCCTTTGCTATACACTCGTTTATGAGCGATTCACGAATTGAATCAAACTCGCTAAAGTCGAGATGGCAATGAGAGTCAATAAATTGCACGGTTACTCAATCATCAATTTATTAAGGGTTTAAGCGTGTAACTTGCCAGCTGTTATCTGCTTGGCGCTGGTACATAAAACGGTCATGTAAGCGGTGTGCACCACCCTGCCAAAACTCAATTTTAGCAGGCACAACACAGTAACCGCCCCAAAAATCAGGCAGTGGAATTTCACCTTTAGCAAACTTGCTTTTCATATTAGCAAAGGTTTCCATAAGTACTTTTCGCGACGACACTGGCCTACTTTGTTGCGACGCCCATGCTGCTAATTGGCTTTCTTT
Organism: Pseudoalteromonas sp. APM04; assembly: GCF_022809815.1. Lineage (NCBI taxonomy): Bacteria > Pseudomonadati > Pseudomonadota > Gammaproteobacteria > Alteromonadales > Pseudoalteromonadaceae > Pseudoalteromonas > Pseudoalteromonas sp. APM04. The sequence goes on along the minus strand of NZ_CP094441.1, from coordinate 784,192 downwards.
AGGACGCGATAAAAAGTATTTTGCCACGGCTGATGTAGGTAATGGTTTTGCCTCGCCGTATACAATCACTTGGCGCTCCATATGGTGCCACGGAAAGTGCAGCGATATTTTGTTATTGCCTTTTAGCTCTTGCGCTTTGCGTGAGCCGGTATTAGTAAAAAATACAAACCCGTTATCATCTAAATGTTTTAACAATACAATACGCTGTGAAGGTTGCCCGGTTTCATCAACCGTAGCGACCACCATGGCCGTTGGGTCTGGGATATTACTGCCCACAGCATGCTCAAGCCACGTTTCAAATTGTTTGAATGGATCATCTTGCAAGTTATCTTCGCTTAGCGCGTCTTGCAGGTATTCACGGCGGATGTCTTCGAGTTTCATAAACAAATCCTTCTCTGTTTATTAAAGCGTATGTGGGTAAGTTAAGGTCAGGCAATCAATAGTAATCAGTAATAAGAACAATTTTATATTTTGGGTTAGTGCTTGGTTAATGTTGGGTTTCGTTTCACTCAACCCAACCTACGGTCAAACCTACCATCTGCAAGTGTAGAAGTGCTAGCAAGGCGGTAAAACTATTTATGCCAAGGAGCATACGGTTTGTATGTGACTTAGGATAAATAGTTTTACCAACGCAGCTAAAGCGAACTACACGCAGCAGAAGGTTCACCTAAGTAGTTTAGCCTAAGACAAGGCATTCACCCCTACTTATCCCTATGAGCATACGATTTGTATGTGATTAGGGTAAGTCGGGGTGGATAACGCAGTATTAGGTTAAAATACGACGGTGATTACATTTGCTCCATGACTTCAATGCCTAACAAATCCAATCCTGTTTTTAGCGTATCTGCCACTAAATTACACAACACTAAACGGCTGTCACGTACGCTTGGCTCTACGCCTTCTTTGAGTACTGGGCAGGCTTCGTAGAACGTCATGTATAGGCTAGCAAGCTCGTACAAGTACCCACATAATACGTGTGGAGTAGCCTCTGAGATCATTAAATCAAGCACTTCTTCAAGCTGCAGTAGTTTAAGCGCGAGTGCTTTTTCTTGCGGCTCGGCTATGGCTACATCAGCATTTAGCGTAGCGGCATCGACACCTGATTTACGGAAAATACTGCGTACACGGGTATAAGCATATTGTAAGTAAGGTGCTGTCGCGCCTTCAAAGCTTAACATGCTGTCCCAGTTGAATATGTAATCGCTGGTACGATGTTTAGAAAGATCAGCATATTTAACGGCGCCAATACCTACTTTACGGGCAATTTCGCTACGTTCATGATCCGATAAATCAGATTCACGCTCAGCTAGTTTTGTTGCTGCACGGCTAATTGACTCTTCAAGCAAGTCGGCAAGCTTAACAGTACCACCAGTACGGGTTTTAAATGGTTTACCATCGGCGCCCATCATGGTGCCAAACGGGCAAAACTCGTAGCTTGTTTCATCGCGTAAAAGGCCAGCTTTTCGTGCTGTAAGCTCTACTTGATTGAAGTGCAGGCTTTGGCGCGCATCAACAAATATTAAAATACGCTCAGCACCCAATTTATTTGAGCGGTAATCACACGCGGCTAAATCGGTGGTTGCATACAAAAAGCCGCCGCCAGATTTTTGCACAATAAACGCCGATGGCTCACCGTCTTTATTTGCAAGCTCATCTAAAAATACTACTTGTGCACCTTGCGACTCTACAGCTATGTTTTTATCTTTTAATAGGCTAATAATGTCGTTAAGCTCACTATTATAAGCACTTTCAGCCATAATATCAGCTTGAGTAAGCGTTACGTTTAGACGTTTGTAAACTTCTTCAGAGTGTTTAACAGAGGTCGCTATAAATAGCTTCCATAGCTTTTCACAGTGCGCGTCGCCGCCTTGTAGTTTAACAACGTAATCACGGGCTTTATCGGCAAAGCCTTCTTCATCGTCAAAACGTTTTTTAGCATCGCGGTAAAACGTTTCTAAATCAGCAAGCGCTACCGACTCTAAGTCTACGCCTTGGCTAATTTGATCTTCTAAATGCGCAATTAGCATACCAAATTGTGTGCCCCAATCGCCCATGTGGTTTTGACGAATGACTTTATCGCCTCTAAATTCAAGCGCACGTACAATGGCATCACCAATAATGGTTGAACGTAAATGGCCTACGTGCATTTCTTTTGCAAGGTTAGGTGATGAGTAATCTACAACAACAGTTTGCGGATTTGCGTGCTCGTTTACAGCCAGTTTTGTATCGCTGTTTGCTGCTTTTACACTGTTGGCTAAAAACTCAGGCTTTAAATGAATATTAATAAAACCTGGGCCGGCAATTTCTGTTTTTTCAGCAATGTCGGTTACATCTAGGTTATCAATAATTTTTTGCGCAAGCTCACGTGGGTTGCTTTTCATTTTTTTAGCGGCGCCCATTGCACCATTAATTTGGTAGTCACCAAATTGTGGGCGTGTGCTTTGTGTAACCGCTGGGTTTGTGTCTTCTGGTAGGCCTGCTGCGGTCATGGCGGCAATGGCTTTTTCCACTAAAATGGTACGAATGTTCATTATATTATTTACCTTTGTAAGCCCGCCATAGCAGGCTTTCAGTTTACTTTAGTCAGTCGATTCTAGTTTTCGCGAGTATGGTTAAAGGTTACTTCTGGGTAACGCTCTGTCGATAAATTAAGGTTTACACGGCTCGGTGCTATGTAAGTTAGGTTATCGCCACCATCAAGTGCTAAGTTGCTTTCGCACTTACGTTTAAACTCTTCAAACTTTTTAACGTCAGTTGAGCTTACCCAACGTGCTGTATTTACGTTTACGCCTTCGTAAATTGCATCTACGTTGTACTCAGCTTTTAAGCGCGCTACAACTACGTCAAACTGAAGTACACCTACCGCGCCTACAATTAAGTCGTTATTAATGAGCGGTCTAAATACTTGTACTGCACCTTCTTCAGAAAGCTGTACTAAACCTTTTAATAGCTGCTTTTGTTTAAGCGGATCGCGCAAACGAATACGACGAAATAGCTCAGGCGCAAAGTTTGGAATACCGCTAAATTTAAGCTTTTCGCCTTGTGTAAAGGTATCACCAATTTGAATAGTACCGTGGTTATGTAAACCAATAATATCGCCCGCAAATGCATCTGCTGCACGCTCGCGATCGCCCGCCATAAAGGTTACTGCATCTGAAATACTCACCTGTTTACCAAGGCGTACATGATTCATCTTCATGCCTTGACTATATTTACCCGACACAATACGCATAAAGGCAATACGGTCACGGTGTTTAGGGTCCATGTTAGCCTGTATTTTAAATACAAAACCAGTAAAGTTCTCTTCTGTTGCGATTACTTGGCGGTCTTCTGTTTCACGCGGTAGCGGCGTTGGTGCCCATTGCGTTAAACCATCAAGTACATGATCTACACCAAAGTTACCAAGGGCGGTACCAAAGTATACTGGCGAAAGCTCACCCGCTAAAAATAGTTCAAGGTCAAACTCGTTTGAAGCCCCTATAACAAGCTCTAGTTCTTCACGTAGTTGTTCAGCGAGTTCTTCACCAATGGCGATATCTAGCTCTGGGTTATCAAGGCCTTTAACAGTGCGAACTTCTTGAATTGTATGACCTTGGCCTGTTTTGTATAAAACCGCTTCGTCGTTATGAATGTGGTAAACACCTTTAAACTCTTTACCACAACCAATTGGCCACGTAATAGGCGCACAGGCAATATTTAGCTCTGTTTCTACTTCATCAAGCAGCTCCATTGGGTCACGAATATCACGGTCACACTTATTCATAAAGGTTACAATTGGCGTAGTACGTAGGCGCGTAACTTCCATTAGCTTACGGGTACGTTCTTCTACACCTTTTGCGGCATCAATAACCATTAAGCACGAATCTACTGCGGTAAGAGTACGGTACGTATCTTCAGAGAAGTCTTCGTGTCCAGGGGTATCAAGTAAATTAACCAGCGCATTGTTATACGGAAATTGCATTACAGAGGTAGTAACCGATATACCACGCTCTTTTTCCATTTCCATCCAGTCAGACTTTGCATGCTGATTAGAGCCACGGCCTTTTACCGTTCCGGCTTTTTGAATCGCTTGTCCGAACAAAAGTACTTTTTCGGTGATGGTGGTTTTACCTGCATCCGGGTGAGATATAATTGCAAAAGTACGTCGTTTATTTATTTCGCTAAGGAGATTTTGGTCTGCCATTAAAAAGTTCTTATAGTTTGAATACGGATAATATCACCATAAAGTGTGCAGACGTTTAAAGGCTAAAACTGCTAAACCCCGAAACCTCAACACACCAAAACCAAGAGTAAATTAGCTCCTAGTTTGCGATCCGTTATGTTAATCGTAATTAAAGACTATTTTCGCTGATCTTGACCCTTTAAACAATCAATGGTTAGTTATTAACTGATCTTTTTTATCAATATTTAAACTCAGGCCGTTTAGTTTGTAATTTGACTCAAGCAAAATAAAAACTTTTACTTAATTAAGTAATTAAAACCTACGCATAAAGGGGAAGTTACCTCTAACTAAAGTTTATATTTTAGCGATGAGTTAAGCGCAGGCTTGTTTAATAAACTTGTAACGCATACTATAAAAAGATTGCGTCAAGGATATTAGTTAGTTAATGAAAACCAGTAAGTTAAGCATTAGATTATTATGGTATATAACCCCGCTTGTTATATTGCCCCTGCTATTTTTAGGTGGGTTTACGTTAACTAATGTAACTAACTCTACGCAAAAACAAGCCGATCTAATCATGAGCCGCTTTGTTGAGCAGCAACAACAAAAAGCGTTTAACTACATAGACTCATTCCACTCTACCACTAAGCTACTTTCTCGCTCTCCGGTACTTAACGACTTTTTGGCCAATGACGCACTTTTAGACGGAAATTATACGCGCAGGCTTGGCGCTCTAATGGATGTATTTGCCAGTTACAGCGAAGCCTACCCTGACATTATTAGTATAAATCTAGTGTCGGCTAGTGGTAAAAGTGACGCCTATCATTCAAATAATTTAACCATAGCGCCTAAAAACTACCCCTTTTTTAATCAGGTTATACAAAGCAATTTGAGCCAACAGCAGTTTATGGTTCAAAAACCCGACGGCACAACCAGCCTGTATTTTGTGCAACGAATAGACAGCGTGGGTTATTACCTAAAACGTCCACAACAACTGGGGTTTATTGTTGTAAATGTTGAGCCTTCAATTTTAAATACCAGTATTTTAGAAGCGCCTTATAACAATACGCTCAATTTATTGTTGACCAAAGACGGTAAAATACTATTTAGCTCTAATTATAATTTACGAGGCCAGTACATTAGCGAATATGAACTTAATAAGGTTCGCGATTTGGCCGACATAGGCTCACTTTCTACCATTGAGTTATCGAGCATTGATAAAATCGAACGTATGATTTTTGCCGTACAAATGAGCGGCGGCTATTATTACGTATCAACAATTCCCAAAGCGGTACTTCATCAGTCGGGCAAAGCCATTAGCTTAATTACGGGTCTGATTGTTATTATTTCAGTGATCTCGTTACCTATCTTGATATTTGTTGTTGTACGTAACCTATTGTTAAATCCAATAGAGCTATTAGGTGCAGCCAGTCACCGAGTAGGTGACGGTGACTTAGCAGTAAGCTTACCCGCTCATACCGATGACGAAGTAGGCATACTGTTTAACGACTTTAACCACATGGTTAATCAAATTAGGCACTATCAACAACAACTCGAAGAATACAAACATCACCTAGAAGACAAGGTGGAAAGCCGAACTCAAGCGCTTGAGTCTATGAATAGCCAACTTGAACTCGCTATTACTCAAGCAGAGCAAGCTAACCAACTTAAAAGTCGTTTTTTAGCAAACATGAGTCATGAAATACGAACCCCTCTCACCGCTATTATGGGCTTTACAGAGCAGTTGCTACATAACGATAAAATAGTAAACGACAAACAACATTTAAGTACTATTTTACGAAACTCAAAGCACTTACTTGAACTCATTAACAATATTTTGGATTTATCTAAAATTGAAGCTGAAAAATTAGCTGTAGAGCAAGCCTCTGTGAACGTTGTGCAGTTAATCCATGATATTGAGTCAATCATAACGCCACTGGCGCAAGAAAAGCGTTTAGAACTTAATATTATTTTTGACTTACCAATACCGCAAACTATATACACTGATGTAACACGCTTAAAACAAATTTTAATTAATGTGGCCAACAACGCCGTTAAATTTACAGAGCAAGGGCATGTCTCTATTTGTGTGCATTATCATGCTAAAAGCAACCTCATTGAGTTTGTAATAACCGACACCGGTATTGGTATGTCTGAGCATCAAATTTCTCGTGTATTTAAACCGTTTGAACAAGCAGATGCGACAACTACACGTCGCTTTGGTGGTACTGGGTTAGGATTATGTATATCCAAAAATCTGGCAAATTTATTGGGTGGCGACATAAAACTAGAAAGCGAAGTGGGCGAAGGAAGTGAATTTTCAATTAGTGCTGCTTGCCACTTAAAAGGCAAAACACCCGAGCTTGAGCTGCTTGTCGATCATGCACAATTAACCCCTGAAAAAGACCCTCTATTATCATTTGCGACTAACAGCTTTGACGCAAATATTTTGGTTGCTGAAGATAACCCAGATAATCAGCTACTAATTAAGTTGCTGTTGCAAACTTGGGGGCTTGAGCCTGACATAGCTAATAATGGTGCACAAGCCGTAGAAATGGCGCTAGTAAACGACTATCAACTCATTATTATGGATATGCAAATGCCCGTCATGGGTGGGCTTGAAGCCACCAAAATGCTACGACATGCTGCTTACGACGGTCCCATTATTGCACTTACCGCAAACGTAATGAATCACGATATTGGTACCTATATAGAAGCTGGCTGCGACAAAGCGCTTGGAAAACCAATAGATAAAGATGCCCTCGAGAACGTACTTGTTAGCTACTTGCACCTTGAAAAGGATAATCAAAATAAGTGGGATGACTTGTTAAAAAGTGAAAAGTTTCAACAGATATCTGATAATTACTTAGCAAACTTACCCAGTTATTTGGAACAAATAAAAACATTTCACCATGCACAAGATTGGGAAAGCCTAAAAGCAGTTGCGCATAGTGTTAAAGGCAGCGCAGGATGTTTTAACTTTGATGCCATTTACAAAAGCGCTGGCAACCTTGAAGAAAACCTAAAAAGTAACGATAAATCACAAAGAGATGAAATTATAAACTCAGTAATAGTGGCAATACAGCAGGCTATTAACTCAAAATAAAACAGTTGGCTGCCTGCAACTAAAAAGAATTACATAAACCCTAAGCTTAATGCCATACCCATTAAAATAGCATCTTCAAAACCGTTTTTAGTTGCATCATCACTTGGGTAATAATTCTTTCGTACCGACATCTCTATAAACCCAGCTTGCTCATAAAGTTTAATTGCACGCGTATTTGACTCTCGAACTTCTAAAAATAAATTTTCGGCATTTTGCTGTTCACCGTGCTCTATAAATTTACTCAATAGCTGCTTAGCAATCCCCTTACCTTGGTGCTCAGGCTTCACGCATATATCCATAAGCGTAAAATCGGGCCCTGCTTTTTCACCAATGTAAAAACCAACGAGTATGCCACTATCAAAAGCCGCTAAATTAAAATAACGCCCACCAATACATGAACTCATCGTTTTTAAAGTCCAAGGATGACTATGACACGCGTTTTCAATAGCTATAAGCGCTTCTACGGCATCATTATTTACAGGTTTAAAGTTTATCAAGGTGTTCACTTATTAAAGCCCACAAAGCACGTTTATCGGTTGCATTTAGTTGTGGGGATGGCAATTCAAGCTGATCACCCGTTAATTGCATGTGCTTGCTTTTCACCACGCTATTTATAGCTACAGGCACTGCTGCACGATTAATATCTGCAAGTAATTGGCTAGAAAGCTCAAGGGATTCAAATGAAGCAGGCGTTAATTCTTTTTCAACATTATTTCTAAGGGGTTCAGTATTTACTGGTCGAAAGTGAGTATTTAATTCGAGATTTTCAATATCAAAAACAGCTGCGTACCGTGAATGCATAACGACTCGATGAAATGAGGAAGTAAGATAATATAAGAATTAATAAATGCGATGTAAAGAAGAAATGGCAGGGGCGGAGAGATTCGAACTCCCAACCGTCGGTTTTGGAGACCGCTGTTCTACCAATTGGAACTACGCCCCTGCAATGACGACGAATTATAGAGAAGTTTCGCTAAAGGTAAAGAGAAAAATCACACATTTAGTTTAACTGCTTTTTAAATAAACAAAACGGCGAATTAGCATGCTAATTCGCCGTTTTTTATCACTTTAATTTACATAACTAAATGCAGGGTAAATTATTCCCACTCAATAGTTGCCGGTGGCTTACCAGAAATATCGTAAACAACGCGTGAAATACCATCAATTTCGTTAATGATACGGTTAGAAACCACACCCAAAAACTCATACGGTAAATGTGACCAACGCGCAGTCATAAAGTCGATAGTTTCAACACAGCGCAGTGACACAACCCAATCGTATTTACGTGCATCACCCATAACTCCTACCGATTTAACCGGTAAGAACACAGTAAACGCTTGGCTTACTTTATGATAAAGCTCGGCTTTGTGTAGCTCTTCAATGAAAATAGCATCTGCACGGCGAAGTAAATCACAGTACTCTTTTTTAATTTCACCAAGTACACGTACACCTAAACCAGGACCAGGGAATGGGTGGCGGTAAAGCATGTCGTACGGTAAACCTAGCTCTAAACCAATTTTACGTACTTCATCTTTAAATAACTCACGAAGTGGCTCAACTAGACCCATTTTCATGTCATCTGGTAATCCGCCCACATTGTGGTGAGATTTGATAACGTGTGCTTTACCTGTAGCAGATGCTGCTGACTCAATAACGTCTGGGTAAATGGTACCTTGACCTAACCATTTAGCATTCTTAAGTTTTTTAGCTTGCTCATCAAATACATTAATGAAAGTATGGCCAATAGCTTTACGCTTATCTTCTGGATCTGACTTACCGGCAAGGTCAGCTAAAAATTGATCTTCAGCATCAACCTTAACAATGTTTAAACCAAACTTGTTGCCAAACATGTCCATTACTTGCTGACCTTCGTTTAAACGAAGTAAACCGTTATCAACAAATACACATGTTAATCTATCACCAATGGCACGATGAATAAGCATAGCTACAACCGATGAATCAACACCGCCTGATAAGCCTAAGATAACTTCGTCGTCGCCAACGGTTTCTTTAATGCGCTCAATGGCATCATCAATAATTTTTGCTGGAGTCCACAGTTTTTCACAACCACAAATATCAATAGCAAAGCGCTCTAATAAACGTTGCCCTTGATGAGTGTGCGTTACTTCTGGGTGAAACTGTACGCCGTAAAAACGTTTTTCTTCGTTAGACATAGCAGCATGCGGACACGTTGGTGTTTTAGCTGTAGTGCTAAAGCTTGCTGGTACTTCCATTACTTTATCGCCGTGGCTCATCCATACGTCTAAAACACCATTGCCGCCATCGGTAATATGATCTTCAATTGCATCAAACAATGCACAGTTGCCTACCTTTTCAACTTGCGCATAACCAAACTCTTTTTTATCAGAGCTGTGAACACTACCACCAAGCTGAGTAGCCATTGTTTGCATGCCATAACAAATGCCTAATACAGGAACGCCTGCATTAAACACATACTCAGGAGCGCGCGGGCTGTTTTCAAGTGTGGTTGACTCTGGGCCACCAGAAAGAATAATACCTTGTGGGTTAAATTCGCGAATTTGCTCTTCAGTCACATCCCATGCCCACAGCTCACAGTAAACACCAATTTCGCGTATACGGCGAGCAATTAGCTGAGTGTATTGTGAACCAAAGTCTAAAATGAGAATTCGTGAATCGTGAATATCTTTGCTCATGGAGTATCTCGTAAAGTAGATGCTAAATTCCACTAATTTGCTTAGTGGCTATTAAAGAGGGCTGGTAAAGCCAGCCCCGTAATTTCAAGTCGTTGTTTAACCTAAGCGGTAATTTGGTGCTTCTTTAGTAATTTGCACATCATGAACATGCGACTCACCCATACCTGCAGATGTAACACGCACAAACTGAGGCTTAGTGTTTAGCTCTTCAATTGTTGCACAACCCGTTAAGCCCATTGCGCTGCGAAGGCCACCTACCTGCTGGTGAATAATAGTCGCTATTGGCCCTTTATACGCTACGCGACCTTCAATACCTTCAGGTACTAACTTGTCAGCTTCGTTTGATTTTTGGAAGTAACGATCTGATGAACCTTCTTTTTGGTCCATCGCGCCTAAGCTGCCCATACCACGGTATGATTTGTAGTAACGCCCTTGGTATAGTTCTACTTCGCCAGGCGCTTCTTCGGTGCCTGCGAGCATTGAGCCCACCATTACACACGATGCACCCGCAACAAGCGCTTTCACAATGTCGCCTGAAAAACGAATACCACCATCGGCAATCACTGGAATGTCGCGGCCTTTTAAGCCATCAACTGCATCTGAAATAGCCGTGATTTGTGGAACACCACAACCGGTAACAATACGGGTTGTACAAATAGAACCAGGGCCGATCCCTACTTTTACTGCATCAACACCGGCATCAGCTAGCGCTATTGCTCCCTCAGCAGTTGCAACGTTACCCGCTACAATTTGAAGATCTGGATAAGCCTGACGAGTTGCAGATACGCGGTCAATTACACCTTGAGAGTGGCCATGAGAAGTATCGATAAGTAATACATCAACACCCGCTTCAACTAATGCAGCAATACGCTCATCAGTACCCGCACCAACGCCTACCGCAGCACCTACACGTAAACGACCTAACTCGTCTTTACATGCATGTGGTTTATCTTGCGCTTTTTGATAATCTTTTACGGTGATCATGCCTTTAAGTTTAAACGCATCATCAACAACTAAAATCTTCTCAATGCGGTGTTCGTGCATTAAACCTAAAATTTCTTCGCGAGCTGCGCCTTCCTTAACGGTAACTAGCTTTTCTTTTTTAGTCATAACAGTCGAAATTGGCTGTTCAAGTTTTGTCTCAAAACGCATATCGCGGCTTGTAACAATACCTACTAAAGTGTTTTCTGGGTCGGTAACTGGAAAGCCTGAGAACCCTTTTTCTTCAGCAAGGTCCATAGCATCTGCAATTGTTAAATCAGCAGTCACTGTTACCGGGTAAGACACAATACCCGCTTCGTAGGTTTTAACTTTACGTACGTTTTTCGCTTGTTCTTCAATAGTCATGTTTTTATGAATAAAACCAAGACCACCTTCTTGCGCAAGGGCAATAGCTAAACGAGCTTCTGTAACAGTATCCATAGATGCTGAAATAAGCGGCAAGTTAAGTTTGATACCACGCGTTAAGCGAGTTGAAATATTTGCCGTGTGTGGCAAAACAGTAGAATGACCTGGTACTAAAAGTACGTCATCAAAGGTAAGAGCTTCTTTAGCAATTCTAAGCATTTTGGCAACTTCTCACATGTGGATCTAAGATAAGGAATTGCGGCCAAATTTTAACAGCGTTATAGGCATTCGTAAATAATATTTCGCAAATATTTATGATAAACTTCCCTTATAACTTGCCTCATAAATAGTTTTAGGTTGTTTTTTATGCTTTCAAAGCCTTCGCAAACGGTTTATACCGTCTCGCGCCTTAATAGAGAGATCAGAACAGTACTAGAGCAAGGCTTTGCTTCATTAGTGCTTACCGGTGAAATTTCTAATTTTATTGCGCCAGCTTCTGGGCATTGGTATTTTTCGTTAAAAGATGACAAAGCACAAATTAAAGCGGCTATGTGGCGAGGTAATAACCGAAGCCAAAGTTACCGCCCAGAAAACGGCGCACAAGTAACAGTAAAAGCACGCGTATCACTTTATGAGCCCCGCGGCGATTACCAGCTAATTGTTGAACATATGGAACCGGCAGGCGAAGGCCAACTCAAGCAAGAGTTTGATGCGCTAAAAATGCGTCTTGCTGCTGAAGGACTGTTTAGCTCTGCATACAAAAAACCACTGCCGCAAAATATAAACCGTATTGGTGTAATAACCTCTGCAACGGGCGCAGCTATAAAAGATATATTAACCGTACTTAAACGCCGGGCACCGCAATTAGAAGTCATTATTTACCCAGCTATGGTGCAAGGTAAAGAAGCCCACATACATTTGATTAACCAAATAGAGTTAGCCAATGCACGCAACGAAGTAGACATACTTATTTTAGGGCGCGGCGGTGGTTCACTTGAAGATATGTGGTGTTTTAACCACGAACAACTCGCCCGCGCTATTCATAACAGTGATTTACCTATTATAAGTGCCGTAGGCCATGAAATAGACACCACAATCAGTGATTATGTTGCCGATATGCGGGCCCCTACCCCCTCTGCGGCGGCTGAGCTTGTCAGTCCTAACACGCAAGAGTTGCATAGCAAAGTAACCCAGCTTATTAACCGCTTAAATAATGCATTTAAACATAGTATTGCAGATAAGCGTGCACTCGCAACCCAATTGCAACATCGTTTAAATCTATGCCACCCGCGCAATCAGCTAAATCAAAAAGCGCAGCGATTAGATGAGTTAAGTATTGCCTTACAACAAGCTATGCAAAGCCGGTTGTACCAACAAGAGCGCACGCTTAATAATTTAACGCCACGTTTAATGCGTCAATCTCCCGACAAAAAGCTAGCGCAAGCTTCTCATCAGCTGTCGCAGTTACAAGCAAGATTAAACCAAGCTATACAACAACAATTACAACAAGCCAATAATAGCCTGGCATTACAAGCAAGTAAGCTAGATTCGGTAAGCCCGCTTAATGTTTTAGCACGCGGTTATAGCATCACTAAAACACAACAAGGGAAGGTGGTTAAATCTGTGGGTCAAATTAAAACCGGTGATGTTTTAGTTACAGAGCTGGTCGATGGCTCTGTAAAGTCAACAGCGCTTTAAAGCTCTGTTGCCATTAGTAACGTTAGTTCGGTGTCGCTTGAAGTCGAGGTTGTTCTTTTAAATTGCAACCAAAGCTTTTGCTTCATTAACTTATCGTTTAGCTCTCGCCATTGGGTATGATCGAATGAATCGTTATCCGTTGGCGCTGCAAGTTTAAATTTACAAACCGATGTTTTACATTCTGCGCTGACAATATCAGGTATCGATGCTAAATCTGCGGTAAGTAAAAAATCCTGTAATGCGGTTTCAGTTTGATAAGCCCACTCTTCATCACGTTGTTGTTCATCAAACTGTGCCTGTAAAGCGGCTTGCACATCATTTGGAGCTCGCAACTGCTTGACCACACTTTCCATTACCGACTTTTGCTGAGCTAATTGCAGCTTAAGCTGTGTAACTTGCTCTTCTAGGGGAAGCTCATCAAGGGGTTGTGGATCTGGTTTAGGGGAAATATCTTTTTGCTCTAAGCGAGCACTTTGCTCAGGCGCAGCTGGTACAACACGCTTTGCTGTTGCTTCACTTATTTTAGCTGGCTGAACAAGAGGGGTCTGCTGCTTTGTATCAGCATGCTGTACCTTTGCGGGAGTTGAGTCACTTGAAGATAAATTAAAGTAGCTCCACGTTAAACCTACACCCGCAATAAATCCTATCCCTAGTGTTAATAAGCTATTTTTGTTCATTTTAATTCCTTTTAAAATTATTTTTATTTATACAAGCTGCTATTACAGCATGGCGCTGGTGTGTGATTCGTTTTCAGGCTCTGGTGTGGTTAAAAAGTTTTGGTTCATACTTTGCGCAGGACACGGGCATTCAGGTCTGCCAATAATTTTAGCTGGTACGCCAACGGCCGTTGTATGAGGTGGCACAGCAGTTAATACCACCGACCCTGCACCAATACGTGCGCCCTCGCCTACTTCAATATTACCCAGCACTTTTGCGCCTGCACCAATTAACACACCCGCTCTGATTTTAGGATGACGATCGCCCTGCTCATTACCTGTACCGCCAAGCGTAACCGATTGCAGTATTGATACATTATCTTCAATTACCGCCGTTTCACCAATAACAATACCCGTTGCGTGGTCAAACATTATGCCTTTACCAACCTGACACGCAGGGTGAATATCTACGCCAAACACCTCTGAGGTACGGCTTTGAATAAAACGCGCCAGTTCTTTACGGTTTTGTTGCCATAGGCAATTAGCTAAACGGTGAGCCTGAATAGCATGAAACCCCTTTAAATTTAAAATAACAGTCAGGTAGGTTTCTGCGGCAGGGTCTCTATCTTTTACAGCTTTAATGTCTTCTGCGACAAAAGACAGCATGCGATCGCATTTTACAAATGATTGATCGAATAATTCACGAATAGTAAATGCAGATACAACAGCATCGGCCAACTTGTTAGCAACAATAAAGCTTAACGCCGAACCTAAACACTCATGGTTCAAAATACATGAATAAACATGACTTGCTAAAAGTGGTTCGCGAGTGACGACTTCATTTGCTTCACTTCGAAGCTGTTGCCAAATTTCATGACGCATAATACTGAACTGCCTTAAATTGATATAAAAAGAGCCTTTTGCTAAGTCTAACGGATTTAAAGCTCAAGGTGTTAACGCCTTAGTTATTTGTTCTGGTTATTAGGTATAACAAAGCACATTTAACAACTAAGTATTTAAAATTTAGTCAACCACGGTTAAATCGGCTGCACATACTAAATTTTTACCCGCAGTTTTTGCTTTGTATAATAAGTCATCGGCTTCTTTAACCATATTTTGTATTTTATAACTGTTACAAGGAATAACACTTGCCAGCCCAACACTAACAGTAAGTGTTTTACTTGGTAATGACAGCGCATTACAAATATTAAGCTGCTTTAGCTGCTCCACAATAGCATTAATAATTATTGTAGCTTGCTCTGAGTTTGTGTTGCCATAAACAAGTACAAACTCCTCTCCGCCAAAACGTGCGCAAATATCACTGGGTCTTTTTGTATATTGCTTAAGGACTGCCGCAACTTGTTTTAAACACTCATCACCTTGTTGATGGCCATAAGTGTCGTTAAGTAGCTTAAAGTCATCTAAATCAATTAATGCCAATGAAAGAGGCATGTTTAAACGCTTGCACCTATTCCATTCTTGCTCTAAAAAGCTATCAAAATAACCACGATTAAATATATCAGTTAGCCCATCAATATTGGCCAGTTTCTGGACTTCTTCAGCGAGCTTTCGCTCTGTAATATTTTGATGCGTAATTACATAATAAAAATCAGTACTGTACTTAAATGGTACTACACGCATCATAAACCAGCGTTTTTCATCATCACTATGGCATGGGTATTCTAAGTAAAACGCTTCTTGCTCTGCATTAATAACAGCATTAATTCCCTTCAATGCCCTTTCGCCTATTTCGTAACCGTTGTCTGCGGCTTTTTTACAGGTAAATAAATAATTTTCTTTTTCCCAAGCACCGCATGAGCAGTCATTTTCTTCACCAAAGTTTTGCCATCCTTTATTTATAAAAACCATTTCTCCTTCTTTATTAATTACAACAACCTGCTCTGGCATAGTGTCCAAAACTAACTTTAAAAATAATTTATCATCTAGCACGCTTACCTTCAGACTTATAAGAATAATTGTCTGAAAGTATATGTACTTAGCGTTTTTTTGACAAAAATAAATGCGTACTTTTCTTTAAATTTATTATTTACTCAATCAAAGAATAAAAATGATACGACAGCAACACTCATTTTAAACCTGAACGAAAATTAAATAAAACACATTAAAATCAGTAGTTAAACACACATGACATACACAGTGTCATATGCCAAACTGCTCACTGGCATATTCATGACGGCGTAAAAAATAATAATAAACGCTAAATTAGCATCATCTACTCAACAAGGATAACGATGATGAAAAACGACATATTAAATACTAAAAAACTCGGCTATAAATTTTATTTTCAAGATGGCGACAATCAAATAGCCTGTTTTGGAAGTTACTTTACTGGTAAAGAAGAGGTGTACATAAATGATGATTTATTTAGTAAAAAGCGCAATGTAAATTGCACAAGCACCCACTCTTTTGATTTTGAGAACTCACAGTACCAAGTAAAGTTTGACATGCTCAACATACTCACAGGGCGAATGGAATGCACACTTTATAAAGATACAAAAGTCGTTGCCAAACAAATTCAATGCAGTCTTCCTGACGATCCTAAAAAGGCTTTCTTTTTTATTGCTGGTTGCGCATTAGGCGGTGCAGTGTTTGGCTATGCAACTGCAACCATTGTTGAACTATTTGTAGGGAAGCTTTAACGTGCAATTAAATCCTACAACTGTTAAATCACTCAGAGGCCAGTTAAATTGGACTCAGCAGCAACTTGCTGACGCCTGCGATGTTAGTTTAAGAACAATTCAACGGGTAGAGAAAGAAGGTGCAGCATCAAAAGAAACAACAATGGCTTTATGTGCTGTATTGGAAGTACGCCAAGGTGAATTAATTAAACTTGAAGATAACACTAACTCTTGCGATGTTAGTCCAGCTTTAAACACGCGTAATATAACCTCAATTTTAGCACTATCGTCAGTAGTCAGCTTTATATTGGGGATGATCACTGTATTTTTTATAATGAGTTGAGGCGCTAAAAAATGTCAGAACGTAAAGAAAAAGAATTACGAGGCCATATCACATTAATAGCCATAATAAGCGCAGTAATAATTTTAGGGTTAGGGATAAAGGTTGGCTCAATGCTATAAAAAAGCCCCAAACGTGGGGCTTTTAATTATCTACAAGTCGTTTTTTTAAGGTTTATTTAAAAACACTATCAACTTTCACTACTTCAATATTGTTAGCCGGAATAGCTAATGCGTAATCGGCAATAACTTTATCCTCTGCAACAAGCGCCGCTGGTTTTTCTGTGTTGTAAACCATTGGCGATGTTTGCTCTGACACTAAACGTTTTTTCATATCTTCACCGTCACCGGTAATAAACACGTACTGCACGTTATCGGTTTGTAGATTATCTTTAATCACCCGATTCACATCAGCAAGCGTTAGCTTTTCAAGTTTACTTGTTACGTATTTTACAAACGATTCAGTGTTATAAAATTCGCTATCAAGTGCATAACCTAGCTGGCGGTTTTGACTTGCTACAAGCTGCGGCACGTAGTTAATTAAAAAGTTACGTGTTGCCTCAAAGTCTTTTTCTGTTAAGCCGTTTTTAATAAGCTTATCCAGCTCAAATAATGCGGTACGCGTTGCAAAGTGCGCGTCGTTGTTAGAGCGAAGTGGGCGCAACCATACTTGGAATATTTGCTCAGAACGCCCTAAATTTGCATCAGGCTTAGTTTGAAACATACCACGTGGGAAGTATTCAATATATGCGTAATCACCGTAATTCATACCGCGCGTTTGACGAATTCGCTCATATAAGTATGAGTTAGAACTACGATGCTCACCAAAGTACGAACGCACAAGCCAAAGGGCAGTCCAATCTTCGCTGCTGCGAATAGTATCAATTGGGAAGCCAAACGACACTGCCGTCGATTGCGCTGATTTTTCTACAATCGTTGCATGATGGCCTTTAAGCTCTGGCGCATCAGGAATACTTAAACGGCTTTGCTCGCCTTTAGGTAAGGTTGCTAAATCGCTCATAATATTTGCTTTAAGCGCGTTTGGCACGGCGCCAATTAAACCCAGTGTTAGTTTAGATTGAGTAAGCTCTGAATTGTAAAATGCTTTTACATCATCAAGCGTTAATGCTTCTAAATCAGAAATATCGCCGTAGTTGTAGCTCTCAAATGGGTGGCCTTTGTAAAGCGTGCTGTAGAGTACTTCTTTACCTAGCTCTTCATCGTTAGATGCTTTTAATCCTGACTTAATACCGTCGATCATTTCTTTTTTAAGGCGTTTAAAGTCATCGTCTCTAAAGCCTGGATTAAGTAATTGTTCGCTTACAAGTGCATACCAAGTTTCAGCATTGTCTTTATGAATACGCCCTTGAAACGACAGCATTTCTTTGTCAATCTGGTAACCAAAATTACCTGCAAGCGGATAAAGCGCTTTTTGAATTTCTTTGTAGCTGGTGCTTTGCGACCCACCTTGAGCAAGCATTGCGGCGGTGAGCGCGGCTACACCTTTTTTACCTTGAGGATCAGCAGCAGCCCCTGTATTAAATAAAAAGTTTACATCAATCAGCGGCGAGCTATTGGTTTTATCAAGCACTTTAAATACAGGTGCCTCTGGGGCTTGCTCAAGTTTTGCAACTACTGCACTTAAACTCGCCTCTTCTGCAAACCCCGGTGCTTTATCAAGTGCCGACATAGTTACAGTAGTACGCGTGTTATCTACAAAGTATTTATTAGCAACCGCTTTAATATCTTCTGCTGTGATGTTGTCGGCCGACTTATAAAGCTGGTTAATAACCTCAGGATCGCGTTCAAAATGCATGTAACTTGCAAGCGTTGATGCAATTGCTTGCGAAGAATCTAAACCATTAATAAAGCCATATTTAAGGTTAGACTTTAAGTCACTTAATTTTTGTGCATCGACCAATTCTGTTCTGGCTTTTGCATAAGTGCGGTTAATTGCATCACGCGCTTTTGCTAAATCATCAGCGTTTTCTACTTTTACAAATACATGCAGTAAGCCTGGATCTTTGGTTTCTGGATTATAAGTAAACATTTGACTCGCTATTTGTTTATCAACAACGAGCTCTTGATATAAATCTGAGTTACTTGAAAAATAAAGCTGCGAGATTAAATCAAGTGCAGATCTGTCTTTTTTAGCGGGTTCCCACGCAGCACCTTTATACGATACCAATAGCCAATGCCCCGGCAAGGCTTTATTTTGTTCATGCAAATATTTAGGAGCTTGCTGTTTTGGCTCAGCTTTAATATCGGCAACGTAATTGCCTTTTTCCCAACCACCCCAGTGTTTTTTAACCATTGCCATTGTGGCTTTTGGGTCAACATCACCCACAATAACTAGCGATACATATTCTGGCTTATAAAACTTATCAAAAAACTCTTTACCGTAAGCCATTTGGTCTGGCATGGCTTCTATGTCTTCAAAAAAGCCCATTGTGGTGTGTTTGTAAGTATGCTTTTCAAAAGCCTCTGCACGCACAGCACTTAATAACTTGCGAATCGGGCTGGCGTTATTTTTTAAGTACTCACCTTTTACCGTCAATGCTTCGGTTCTAAATTGCTCTTCGGTGTAGGTTAAGTTTTGGAAAATATCAGCTTCAATCTCAAGTACTTTATCAAGGTGCTGCTTTGAAAAGTTTAAATGGTAGTTAGTGTAATCGTTGGTAGTGTATGCACGGTTATCAACCCCTGCATTTTTGAATATGGCGGTGTATTCGTCTTGCGGAAATTTTTTAGAGCCTTTAAATACCATATGTTCAAAAAAATGAGCAAAACCAGTTTTACCCGCTTCCACTTCATTGCGCGAGCCAACAGAAACCGGTATTTGCAGCGAAACGACATCAGGGTAATCCGTTTTTACAACCATTACACGTAAGCCATTCTCAAGCTCTTCAATTAGGTAATCTTGTGAAAAAACACGGTCATCAGCTTTTTTTATTTGTTCTTGTTTTGCTGTTTGCGTCGTTTCATTTTTTTGCATTGCACAGCCAGTTAAAGCGAGTGATACCGCAAGGCTTGTTGCTAATAATTTAAATTTCATAATTGTCCTTTAGTAAATTGAGCAAAGTTGTTGTCAAAATATTTACAATTTCACTACTAATTATGCCCCAAAGCCAATGAATATAAGAGCCCTCAGTCGCTTTATTATGTAAACAACTGTGTCATGCACTTAATTTAGGAACTCCTTTGTATGAATAATCCTCACGTTGCTTGAAAAACTTTCACTTAAAAAATCTATCTAGACGTCTAAATGGCTGCTATATTAAATCTATCAACCATTGAGCTGGAATGAGGATTATGGCTTTATCACTTCAAGAGAAAATTGAGGACACTAATCAAGGTGTTTATCTTATTGGCACAACGCCACCCAAAATAGGCACTGATAAAGCGCAGTTAAAAACCATTGCAGAAAAACTATTAGGCCGCTTACACGAAATTGAATACGACGGTGTTGTAATTTACGATATTCAAGATGAGAGTAGCCGTACTAATCAGGCTCGTCCGTTTCCATTTAAACAAACGGTTGATCCGCGTGAGTACAGTAAGTTGCTAAAAGACTTATCACGCCTAGATGTAATTACCTACAAAAGCGTAGCGCAACGCGGTGAGGCTGAATTTAAAGAGTGGCTAGATGAAACTAAAAACGAGTTTGATTTAAAAAATGTCGTTTTAGTAGGTAGCCCATCGTCGGAAGGTGATATTAAACTAAGCCTACCTGACGCTTATAAGACATTAGCTAAGCAAAGTGATGACTTCTTTTTAGGAGGCGTTACCATTGCAGAGCGACATGCAAGTAAACGTAATGAACACGAACGCTTAATAGAAAAAACAACACAAGGTTGCCAATTTTTTATATCGCAAGCGGTTTATAATGCTCAAGCTACTATTGATTTAATAACAAGTTACGCGCGTACCTGCAAGGCACAAGGCGTTACACCAAAACGTATTATACTCACGTTTACACCATGTGGCGGTGAAAAAACCCTAGAGTTTATGCAGTGGTTGGGTATTTCAGTACCAGAGGCGACCAAATGGCGCATGCTTGACGCAGACAACACCTTGAGTGAATCGGTGCGTATTTGCCGCGAAAATCTCGATTCAATTTTAAAAAGCTGTGCACACCTAGACGTGCCACTGGGTTTAAACATTGAAAGCTTAACAAACCGTAAAGAAGAAATTGACGCATCAATTAACCTATACCGTTTATTAAAAGCAACTATGGAGCTCAACCTAGCTGAGAAACAAATAGCGTAAAGTTAAACTAATTTACACCCTTCTTGGCAAGCTAATGCTTGCCTTTTTTACCTCACCAGCTTATTAAGTAAACAACTCAAAAAAATTAAATACACACCCACTTTGCTATTACTTCAAACATACTTTCAACCTTAATGGGCTTTGAAATATAGCCATTCATACCGCAGTCTTGCGCCTTTAATAAATCCGTTTCTCTTGTATTAGCAGTCATTGCAATAATGGGTAAATTTTTAAACTTTGCTTGTTTTTTTATTTCTGTGGCTGCGTTATAACCATCCATTCTAGGCATTTGGCAGTCCATTAACACACCATCGTAAGTTTTATGTTTTAGCGCATCTAATGCCTCAAGGCCATCGTTAGCAATATCAACAATTAAGCCATTTTTACGTAGTATTTGTGTAGCTACTTGTTGATTGAGCGGGTTATCTTCAACCAATAAAATATGAATACCTTGCAGTTTTTGTAGTGTGTTTTGTGTATTTAAGCTCTGTTGTGATTCTGGTTTTTTTAGTGTTTTTATATGCATAATTTGTAAAAGTACGTTATGCAAAGTACTTTTAATTATTGGTTTTATGAGTACTTTATAAGTGTTATTACCAAACCCTAGTAGGCTTTCGTTTAGCGCTTTATTTTCACAAGGCGCTATTACAATTAGCTTTTTTGCATTTAATTTAAGCTTATTGCGCAAAGACTGCGCAGCACTATCATGATTTAAATTTAAAGTTCGCCAATCTATAAATATAAAATCGTAATCATGTAGAATGCCTAGCCGGTCTAATACTTGGTTGATGTTGTTTACAGTGTCAAATTTTACTTCAAAACCTAAAAGCAGCGTTTGTAATGATGTTAACTGACTATCTGAACTCTCAATAACAAGTGCTCGCTTGGCTCTAATTTGTGATATTTCAAACTCATTTTGCTTAGTCGAATAATTGAGTGGAATAGTAAAACTAAAGCAGCTCCCCTTATTTAATTTGCTGTTTACTGTAATATCGCCCTGCATTAGTTCGACCAATGTTTTGCTTATTACCAAACCAAGCCCCGTTCCACCAAACTTTCGGGTTGTCGATACGTCAGCCTGAGTAAAAGGTTTAAATAGTGAGTCAACTTGTGCTTGGGTCATCCCAATGCCGTTATCTGAAATAGAGAAAGCAACACTGCAATAACTATCTACTTTCTGAACTAGTTTTACAGCTAATATAACCTTACCCCGTGTTGAAAATTTAAGTGCATTATTTAACAGATTTAATAGTACTTGGTTGAGTCTTAATGCATCACCAATAAAAAAGTCAGGCAGTAAGGGGTCAATATCAAACACCACTTCAATTTTTCTTTGTGATGCTAGCGTGCTAATAAT
The DNA here is from genome assembly GCF_022809815.1 of Pseudoalteromonas sp. APM04. Classification (NCBI taxonomy): domain Bacteria; kingdom Pseudomonadati; phylum Pseudomonadota; class Gammaproteobacteria; order Alteromonadales; family Pseudoalteromonadaceae; genus Pseudoalteromonas; species Pseudoalteromonas sp. APM04. The sequence goes on along the minus strand of NZ_CP094441.1, from coordinate 761,944 downwards.
ATTTACAAGATTTTCTAGGAAGGTATTAAAATTGAATTCTTTTTGTTCTAGCTCTATTTTACCCGCTTCAACCTTTGAAAAGTCTAAAATATCATTAATTATTCCTAATAAAGACTCTGCCGAATAATGAATTTTTTCAACATAGTCGCGCTGTTTTTCCGAAAGCTCAGTATCTAAAGCCAAATAAGCCATGCCTATTATGGCATTCATCGGGGTGAGAATCTCATGGCTCATGTTTGCTAAAAAGTCTGATTTAGCCTCATTCGCAGCTTCTGCATCTTGTTTAGCCAGTTCAAGGTCGTGAGTTCTGTTAGCAACCTCCTGCTCCAAATTTTCAGCCGCACCTTTGAGTACCTTATTGGCTTCGTAAAGCTGTAACGATTTGGCTTCAAGTAGTTTTTCAGCTTCTTTTCGTGCCAAACGCTCTCGTTCTAATCTGCGCTGTAAAAGAGCTACATCCATATTTAACCGACCAGAGTTAAGTTAAATGTAGCAACTTGATGATCGTCACTGATATCGCTGCGTATGCTGATATTTTCCTTAAAATGCTCGGCTGCACCTTCTATTAACCCCTCAGCGAGCACTGCAAAGGGATTACTCGAATGGTAAACCATCTGCATTTGAGTATCACTTAATCGCTTGGTTTGAAAACTAGGTAACTCAACGTCGGTGTACAATTTTTCAACTTCTACATGCACGTGTCTATCTATGGTATCTAAAAAATCAAACGTGGTAGTGAGGTTTTCAAAAAACTGTGGGTAGTAAACTAAGAAGCGCGTTAACAGATATTTTCCGTACTCTTTAACCAGTACATCTACTGGAATATCGGCAATGTTGCTCAACGAAGTCACTAATTTTAAAAGCTCTTGCTTGTTATAGTTACCAACGCTGGTGTAAATCCCATTGGAATCCAGTTCGTTTTGTTCAATAATTTGATCGGCAACGGCAGGTGAAAATGTGCTTTCGACCATTTCTAAAAATTCAGTAAAAATAATACCTTTCATCGCTCTACCAATCTATTAGTCGTAGATTAAGTATAGATTTAAACTGTAATAATGCACATTTGTAAGAAGAAAAAACACTTACAAAGTATTGCGATTTAAAGGGGGGATTATTTATTTTGCCGCTTTATGTAAAAGTGACCATTAAAATAAGCGCAGCTGATGTGTATAAAATTGCTAAATACTATTTAAAAACTAATTTTTATCACTAAATGGGGCATTAACTGCCCCATGCTATTGGCTATTATTTTCGTCGTCTGCTTGGTGCCCTTTTACCTGTAATACGCTTTTTGTCACGATCTTTACGCGCTTTATTGGTGTTTTTTCGGTTATCTTTAGGGGCTTTGTTTAAGTCAGGCTCATAACCTTCTAACCATTGTGGTGCTAAACGCGTATCAAGCAATACTTCAATTTCTTCAAGTAACCATTGCTCGTCAATACTTACAAGCGACATTGCAAGGCCTTGCTCGCCTGCGCGACCCGTACGGCCTATGCGGTGGACATAATCTTCAGCTATATATGGCAATTCAAAGTTAATTACGTATTTAAGCGCCGGAATATCTAAACCACGGGCAGCTACATCGGTGGCAACTAATACGCGAGTAGTACCTTCTTTAAAGTTTTGTAGTGCACGGTCTCGCGCGCCTTGCGATTTATCGCCATGAATGGATTCTGTTTTTAAACCGTCTTTACACATTTCTTTGGCAAGCTTATCGGCCATTTGTTTGGTGCGCGTAAATATAAGTACTTGGCGCCAATTTTTCATGCCGATCATATGCGATACAAGTTCGCGCTTACGGTCTTCATCAACTGCGTAAATAATTTGCTCTACTTCAACGGCGGCTGAGTTACGTTTATCAACTTCAATCAGCTCGGGGTTTTTAAGTAGTTTTTTACTTAGCTCAAACACGCTGTCATCGAATGTGGCTGAGAACAATAAGGTTTGGCGATCGCCCGGAATATGGCGCAAAATACGTTTTATTTCATCAATAAAGCCCATGTCGAGCATGCGGTCGGCTTCATCAAATACTAATGAATCAACACTAGAAAGCACCACACTGCCTTTAACTATATGATCGAGCAAACGACCTGGTGTTGCCACTATCACTTGCGCCGTTTTAAGTGCTTTAATTTGCGGGCCAATACTTGCGCCGCCATACGCTAAAGCACCCTGAACATTACTGCCTTGAGCGTATTTTTCAAAGCTTGCAAACACTTGCTGAGCAAGCTCACGCGTAGGCGTTAAAATGACCACTCGAGCAATGCCTGGCTCATCTTTTTTAGGTGTATTTAAAAGCTTATGTAGTAGTGGCAATACAAAGGCTGCTGTTTTACCTGTGCCAGTTTGTGCGCTGCCCATTACATCGTTGCCCGCGAGAATTGGCGGAATAGTTTTAATCTGAATTGCGGTAGGCTGAGTGTAATTATTTTGCTCAATCGCTGTTAATAATAACGGGTCGAGATTAAGTGATGAAAATGATGTAGCAGACATAGGCTTAGCTTTAAAATAACAAAGAGCGCCATTATACCTGAGCTTTAGCAATAAAAAAGGCGCTATCAATAGCGCCTCATTTAAATGCTGATTTTAAACTGGTTTTAAGGTCGCTTTCCGCTCATTATAAAATGCGATTAAGTCATCAACCGTTGCTTGGCAGTATTCACGAATACCCGACACCACCATGTGCTTTTCACCAAAACCAACTTTTTCGCCGTTTTCTAATAGGTTAAAGCGCAGGGTAATTTTGCCGCGCTTACCTGTATATTCAAAGCTTGGCTCTGCAAATTCAAGCGTTGGTGCTTTAATCTCAATGTTATCAAGATTAATAATCATTGATTCGTAAATAACCATAGGGCGCGCTGGGTTAATCATTACCTCTTGCTTGCCCATTAACGGAATAATGACATGCGGGAAAGCTGCACCAGAAAACTCAACATAGTTTTTTATTAAGCTATTAGTAAGTGTTGGGCATTTGCTGGTTTTACCTTCGCGTTTTACCTTTAAAATTACCTTATCGCCGTTGGTTACATCAAACTCATCATCCCCTTGTGGAAAGTTAAGTTTGGTATTTTCGTCAACCATGCCAGCAAAGGTAAATTCCATTCGCTCACTTATACCGTAGCGGTCTAACACTAAAGAAAAAAGTAAGTCTCCTGGCGCGCAAAACTTTTTGGCATCTTTATCATGAAGTGGATTGTAATCATCTGCAACGCACTTTGCGAAACGACACCCTTGCTCACGAGAGATAGAAACATAATCAGCGTGCTGCTGAAAGTAAGGACTTAACATAGTTTGTTCACTGCTTAAACTGCTTATAACTTACCCATACTACCAGAAAAAATTTAAAGAGAGGTCGAATCACTTACAAAATGATACAACTTACTTTTGCTTTTGCTTTGCTTGCTTTTGTTTTTATTGATAATTTGTTCTTAAGCCAACAATAAATAAGGGATTAATCATTATGCTGCGTATTTTTGCTGTAACCTGTGTGCTAACTGCACTAACTGGGTGTTCTGGCGTTACTTACCATACCAATATAAACAACGATGTTTTAGGTGATGAAATTGGTACTTATGTAAATAAAAGAGATTTGCATCAATTTTATAGTGACCAACAAGCCCATGAAAGCGGTGCTTCATTATTAGGCCGAATTAAAGGCGAGAGCTGTAATGGAGATGGCCGTGGTGAAAACAATAACGTTAGTTACAATCGCGCCAAATCAAGTGCCATTGATTCACTTAAAGTGGATGCAATGCGCAGAGGCGGTAATGCCTTTACTATTAATTCTTGTAGAGAAACTCCTCAATCTTATTGCGACATTTCGGTTACTTGTACTGGTCAAGCTTACGACTTGAAATAAATGCAGTAATACCAGAACTAATTAACACTGGCTCCCTAAAACAAAAAAGCCGAGCTTATTTAATAAGCTCGGCTTTTTAAAAAGTATGACTAAAGATTATGCGCTTGGGTATGTGCGGTAAGCACGCTCAATATTTTTAGCCTGCTTTTTAGAAATACCTAAATGAGCAAGTGCTACACGTAAACGCGCACGTGATAGGTCAGAGCCTAAAATTTCCATTGCATCAAGTACCGACGTCGATGACGTTTTACCTGTGATTGCTACAAATATTGGCTCTAAAAAGTCTTTAATTTTAAGCTCATGGAATGTGGCAACCTCTTTTGCAATGGCAAAAATAGCTGGCTTATCAAAACTACGTAAGCCTTCTAATTGCCATACAAAAAATTGTAGTGCTTGGCGTATTACATTTTCGTCGGCTTTGCCCGCCGTTAACAGCGCTGGGTCGTAAGTTGGAATACCACCTACAAAATGACCTGCTAAATCAACCATATCCGACAACGTATTAATACGCGTTTTAGCTTCTGGTAATACTTTAGCTAGCATTTCGCCGTTAAACTTCCAATCAACAAAGCGCTGCACAAGCTCTTCGTCAGTCAAGTTTTCGCGGATCCACGTCCCGTTCAACCAGCTTAACTTATCTACGTCAAATACTGGGCCACCAAGCGATACACGCTTCATGTCAAAGTGTTCAATCATTTCATCAAGTGTGAACTTTTCACGCTCGTCTGGCATTGACCAGCCCATGCGGCCTAAGTAGTTAAGTACCGCTTCTGGTAGGTAACCCATTTCTTTGTAGTAATTGATACTTGTAGGGTTTTTACGCTTAGAAAGCTTTGACTTATCTGGGTTACGTAATAGTGGCAGGTGCCCAAGTACTGGCGCTTCCCAACCAAAATCTTCGTAAAGCTTTAATAGTTTAGGTGCTGAGTTAATCCACTCTTCACCACGGAAAATATGGCTAATTTGCATGTGGTGATCGTCTACCACATTTGCTAAGAAATACGTTGGGAAGCCATCGGCTTTTAATAGCACTTGCATGTCTACGTTTTCCCACGGGATCTCAATTTCGTCGCGTAGGTAGTCGTTAAACTTGAAGGTGCCTTCACTTGGAATTTTCATACGGATAACGTAAGGCTTTCCTGCAGCTAGGTTAGCTTTAATTTCGTCTTCTGTGTGGTTTAAACCACGACCGTCGTATTTAGGACGCAGACCTTCAGCCATTTGCTCTTCGCGCATTTGGTCAAGCTCTTCGCTTGTTGCAAAACAGTAAAATGCTTTGCCTTGCTCAACAAGTTGGTGTGCGTATTTTTTATATAAATCGCTACGTTCAGACTGACGGTACGGGCCAAATTCACCGCCTACATCAGGGCCATGATCCCACTCAAGACCTAACCAACGTAGGCTATCCATTATCGCTTGTTCCGACTCAGGTGTGCTTCGTACTTGGTCTGTATCTTCGATACGAAGAACAAATTCGCCGCCTTGCTGCTTAGCAAAACAGTAGTTAAATAATGCAATATAAGCGGTGCCAAGATGCGGGTCACCAGTAGGTGACGGGGCAACACGAGTACGGATTGTCATGATAATGTCTCTTTAAATAAGTGAGATAAAAATTAAATGAATCGTTTAAGCAGCTACTTTATTTAAGTACGCAATAATATCGTTAGATTCGTAAAGCCATTGAGTTTGGCCATTTTGCTCTATACGTAAACAAGGCACTTTAATTTTGCCACCTTGTTCTAGTAGCTCTTGGCGATATTGCTCATTGTTTTTTGCATCGCGTGTTTCTATGTTTAAGCCTTCGCGCTTAATAGCACGGCGTACTTTCACACAAAACGGGCATGCTTTAAATTGGTAAAGTTTAAAATGAGAGGTTTGCAGATCAAGCTTGGCTTGCTCTTCGCTTGCACGCTTTTTACTACGAGGAGTAAATATAAAATTAAAGAATAAAATTATACAACCTAAAAACCAACGAACGAATTTCATGCTTAATACTCTGACTACAACAATTTAAGGAGCCAGATTTTAGCACAATTTTACAATCAAAAAAGCTCAATACTATTGAGAAATCCTGACTTCTTTACTGACCGTAAGTTCGTGACATGATGTCACCTTATTCCGTCCTGTTTTTTTTGAGTGATATAACGCCATATCGGCTTGGTTTACTATGCTTGAAACGGTGTCAGCGCTCTGCAGCTCTAAAAAGCCAATGCTAATTGTTAACTGCTGTATGTGCTCAAAATCATGACTGGCTACTCGCTGTCGTAAACGAGTGAGTGCATTAAGTGCATCCGTATTTGTTTGCGACTGAAACACTATTGCAAACTCTTCCCCTCCGTATCTAAAAGCATAATCCTCAATTCTAAAATTATTTTTTATGAGTTTAGCAACTTGTGCAATTACACCGTCGCCAACTACATGGCCAAATGTATCGTTAACATTTTTAAATAAATCAATGTCAACAATGGCTAAATACCAACAGCGTTTTTTATGTGCTTGCTCTCGGGGTAATAAAAAACCATTACCGGTGACTATTTCCATTACTTTTTTGTCAAAGGTTTGCCGATTTAAAAGCCCCGTTAAAGGATCAAGCCGCGACTTATGCAAAATCCATAATTGATTCGCATACACATTTAAAATGTACATCGCTAATGCACTTATTCTATCGGTTATTAACTGCTTGGTTTTAATTATTAAAACACCCAGAATGGTATCGCTATGATTAACCGGGATGTATGTTGTTACATCATCAGTCGTATGAATAACCCTTGTTTTACTAGGTGTTGCTTTATTAAGTATTAATTGGGCTTGATTGGGCTCTAGGTATGTTAAGTTGCTGTGTGTGTTTATCAGTATTGGTGGGGCTTGCAAGGTAACGTGCTTGTTTATGTAAATCGCAAAATTATCGACGCTTAGTAAGTCACCTAGCACGTCTATTAAAGCCGAATCTAAATGGCTTTCGTCTTCCTGACAAGTGAGTTCGACTACCCACTCGTGGCCACATGAATTGGCTTGCATTGCTACACCCAATTTGAATAATTTTTAACCAGTATAAACATGTTCTATAACTTTACTAAATAATTAGACAGTTAATTAAAATACATGCTTTTTAGCTAAGCATTAAAGTAGTACCAAATCATCCCTATGCAATACTTCTGCCCCAGCGTCATAACTAAGTAACTGTGCAATATTTTTTGAATGTGCGCCTTTAATTTTATTAACCTCCGAGCGACTAAAGCGGGTTAAACCACGCGCAATTACTTGGTTATTTGTATCAATCAAATCTATTAAATCACCACGCTCAAAATCCCCAAAGGCACAAGTGACTCCTTTGGCCAATAAACTTGCCCCATTATTTTGCAGCGCACGAATAGCGCCTGCGTCTATTGCTATTTGCCCATTACTTTTAGGCCCGGCTAATAACCATTTTTTGCGACCATCTTTAGGCGCTGTCAACTTTAAAAAGCGAGTACCCGGTAATTGCTCGCTCATGCATTTTAAAATAACGTTGCTGCCAGCGCCTTTGGCAATAATAACTTCAACGCCTGCACGCCTTGCTATATCAGCCGCTTGCAGCTTTGTTGCCATACCGCCAGTGCCTAAGTTAGTACCACTGCCACCAGCAAGTTGACGCAGTTCATCGTTTATGTGAGTTACTTCGTCAATAAGCTTTGCATCGGCATTGGTGCGCGGATCGCTGGTAAACAAGCCGTCTTGATCGGTAAGTAATAGTAATTTGTCTGCATTAGCTAATATAGCCACCAAGGCCGATAGGTTATCATTATCACCCACTTTTATTTCGCTTGTCGCCACCGCATCGTTTTCATTTATAATAGGCACCACGTTGTAACTAAGTAAGGCCGTTAATGTATCGCGTGCGTTTAAGTAGCGCTCTCTGTCATCAACATCAGCGCGTGTTAGCAGCATTTGCCCTACGTTTACACCATACAAGGCAAACAAACTTTGCCATATATGAATAAGTTGGCCCTGCCCAATGGCGGCTAACATTTGTTTATCCGCTAAGCTCGTACCACAGGATTTTAATAGTTGCTCACGGCCTGCAGCTACGGCGCCGCTCGATACCATAACAACCTGATGCCCCTGCTTTTTAAGCTCGCAGCATTGGCGAACTAACTCAACCATATGAGCTTTATCTAGTTTATCGGTGCCACCAGTTAGTACGCTTGTACCTAACTTTATAACTATTATCTGTTCCCTTTGCATTATTTTTAGCTATTAAAATTTTATTATGATTTAACTTATACCAGCTCGGTATTTTTGAACAAGTTAAAAATATTCATGCTAGGATCGCGCTATATTTTATTGTTTAAATTACGTCTTATGCCTGCCAGTTTATGTTTAATTATTGCCACTTTTTTATGGGGCAGTTCGTTTATAGCGCTTAAATACGCCATTGCCATTTACGATCCAGCGTTAGTGATATTTTTACGTATGCTTACTACGCTCGTTATTTCATTGTGTTTATGGCGTTATGTTATTCGCTTTGAATATCAAAAAGGTGATTGGAAGTATTTAGTGGGCATGTCGCTTGCTGAGCCTTGCTTGTACTTTTTATTTGAAGGGCACGCAATGGAATATACATCGGCATCTCAGGCGGGTGTTATTGTGTCATGCTTGCCAATAATAGTGGCGTTTTTAGCATTTTTTATGCTCAAAGAATACATAAGTAAAGCCATTGTAGTGGGCTTTACGCTATGTATTGGCGGCAGTATTTTACTTACGCTGCTCTCACCAAGTTCAGAACAAGCGCCTAATCCTATATTGGGTAACTTTTTAGAGTTAATGGCTATGGTGTGCGCTGCATTTTATACTGTTAGTATTAAGCACTTAGCAAACCGGTATTCACCACTGACTTTAATTGCATTACAAGGTATTAGCGGGAGTTTGTTTTTTGCCCCCTTTTTATTTTTTATTGACCTACCCAGCGAAAATCAACACGACCTAACGGCACTTATGAGTATTTTATATTTAGGCTCTTGTGTTACTTTAGGCGGCTACGGTATGTACAACTATGCAATTAGCAAGGTATCGGTGCTTACTGCAGCGGCGTATTCAAATTTAATTCCTATTTTTACACTTATTTTATCGGCCATTATTTTGGGAGAAGTACTTACACTTTGGCAGTGGCTTAGTATTTTTGTGGTATTTATTGGCGTTATGGTTAGTCAGCGCCATCAAGAGCTTGTTGTTGATATACCACTTAGTGAATCTGGTGAAGATATTTCTGCCGATACCAATAACCTCAAATCGGTGCCCGATGCTAATGCATCAAAGGGATAACAGGTAAGTAAATAAAGCCCCGGTGTGCGTAAAAAGTCATGCTGCGATTGATGAATTATATCAACCGCCGTGACTTTATACTGCTGTAACTCCCCGCTTTGTAACTGCATAGTAAACTGCTCCCCTACTTTGGCGTGCTGTAAAAACGCAAAGTGGGTGTCGTTATGACCTGCTATTAGCGCTCCCTTTTGGCGATTGCCCAATTCCCCCGCGGGCAAAAAATGGCTTGGTGCAAATGCTAAATTTCGACCACTCGCACCACCAAGCACACTTAACGTTTTATTATGCGATGGAAAGTGAAGCTGCGCGGTTACAAAACTGTCAGCAAAAAAACCACGGTTTTACTTTTTTACCCGGCTCTGCAAGAGCTTGCTGCCACGCATGCTCAATAAGCACTTGTGCAAGCCATGCCTTTGCTTGCATATACAAACCGTGGCCAAACAAGCTGAGCCCAGCAATTAATAGCCCTGCACTTAACCACTTTTTCATGTTTTAACGCGTCTTTTTAATTTAAGAGCACCAAACGTTATAAGTAACATACTACCCAACATTATATGCAGCCTACTTTGACCATCGGTTTGCGGCAAACGCATTTCCATTCCTTGCGGCACTTCGTTAGCGGCTTGCGCTGTTTGATCTGCAACGTCTTTAATTTGAGTATGTTCAATGGCAATAAACGCAGTAAATGGACTTAAAAGCTGATGCGTTAAAGCTAATTTTTGCACCTCGTCTTTAACACTACTTTGCTCGTTATATAAAAGTAGTGACTTAATTTTTTGACGCGCCCACAATTTTGCTATGCCTTTGGCTTGAGAGCTATTTTGTGTGCTTAATTTAATACTTAAAGGCCCTTGTGCTGTTTGCCCTGTCAGTATCACACTTTTAGCATCATTAAGTTTTATAGCAACCATAACTGGTTCGCCAAAATATAAATCAGGCAGTGGTGACGGCCAAAAATCTAAGCTGTTACCGTTTTCATCGCTTAAAGCGAGGTCTGTAATGGCTGGGTGGGCGAGCTTATCAAATAACTGCTCCATTTTAGGCTGTACTTCTTGTGTGCTGCCAATAAAAGTAAATGTGCCTTTTCCTATATCGGCTGCACGGCGCATAAAAAAGCTATTAGGAGCACTACCAATTCCTACCGTAAATAAACGGCTATCACCTAATTTAGCCTGAATATTTTTAAATAAAGTAGCTTCGTTACTTACACTGCCGTCGGTTAAAAACACCACTTGGCGTACAAAGCCATCAAACGTACTGCCATCAAGTACCGCATCAAGCGCGCCTTGTATTTCGGTGCCACCATCGGCTTCAAGGCTGTAAATAAAACGCTCTGCTCGGCGTAAGTTAAAATCACTGGCTATAAGAGGCCTATCACTCATGGTGGTGACATTATTATCAAAACCAATAATGTTAAAACTGTCGTCGCTTTCAAGTAACGACAGCGCATAAAATAATGCCTTTTTGGCCTGCTCAATAGACTGCCCATGCATTGAGCCCGATGTATCTACTACAAATACCATTTCTCGGGGTAAGCGCTGAGTTTGCGTAAAATGATCCCCTGGCGGCATTAACATAGCAAGGCCATAGCGGTCTGCATTTTCAAACTGCTGGGTAAAAAAGGCTGCTTGCGCGTTTTCTTTTTGAAGCGGCTTAAACGCTAAAATAAAGTCACGATTAGCCCCATTTGTATCGTTCAGTGCTATTTTATATTGCCCAAACGCGGGATTATTAACATTAATACGGTGATGTTTAGAGGTTATATCAACAAGCTCTAATCCCACATCTATGTCTATGTTTAAAGTAAACTCACTGCTAGGTGCATCATTATTTTTTTGAACGTTATATACCGGGCTTAGCCAACCACTGGGCCCTAAGTTTTGATCCATAAGGCTTGAACTAGGCTGTTCTAATGTGCCATTTATTGCATGGTAGCGCGGCGTAATTGTGGTAGGGAAACGAATGGTAAAAGTGCCACTGCGGTAATTAATAATTTCTTGATACTCAAGCTCAATAGCCACCTGTTCACCAGGACCAATATTTGCCACATTAGTGACAAACATATTTGCCCGTTGTTGACGCACCAATGCAGCCTGCTTTCCTGCCTTTTGAGCTTGTGCGTATTTTTTTTCGGCCTCAATTTTTTTATCAATATGCCCTTTAATAACACGCTCACCAATACGCATTGTCATGGCGTGCACTGCACTTTCGTCGGGTAGTGGAAACACATAACGTGCATTCACCGCAAATGGGTTTTCGTTTTGATAAGTTTGCTTAACGACAACATGGTTAATTAACCCTGTTACTGTCATATGAGCGTCGCTTTTTAATATTATGGCAGGGCTAACGGGCTTACCTAAGGTATCGGTTAGTTCAAGCTTTGGCGATTGCGCATAGCTGCTATTACTTGCTAATAGCGCTATTGCCGTGAATATAAAAATGCTTGCCTTAACAAGCATTTTGGTTGGGTTACTCAACATAAAATCACTCCATCGAATGCTAAAATTAATTACTCGCCGTTTGGCCATTTACAGGCGCTAGTGAACGGGTAGTCAGCGTTACTCGACGGTCAAAAAAGTTATCTTCTATTGTATTGCTATTTGCCAATGTGTGCTGCTCACCAAAGGCTTGTGTACTTAAACGTTTGTGGCTAACACCGTGTTTTATTAAATAACTTTGCACTGCATTGACACGCTTTTTAGAGAGCAGAAGGTTGGCTTGCTCATCGCCTCGTTGGTCGGCAAAGCCACTTAAATCAAGCGCTAATTGAGGTTGGTTGTTTAAAAGTACAACTAACTGGTCGAGCTGTTTAGCAAAGTGAGGCGCTATGGTGCTTGAACCCGTTTTAAATTGAACGGTCATCGCAAGCAGGTTATTAATTTGAGATTGTGTTAACTGCTCGTTTTGCTGTGCAAGCACGTCTAATTGCTGCTCTAACAGATTGTTATGATTAAGTACGTGTTGATAGTCGTTGGTTTTTTGTTTCATTACTGCCAAGGCGCGTTGTTGTTCATCAAGTTTGTTGTCGGCGACTTTTGCATCACCAATTAAGCCACCAGCAAATGCGCCTATAAACGCGCCGATTGGTCCACCAACCACACCACCAATAATAGCGCCTGTACCTAAACCTATTGCGGTTTCTTGAGTTGCTTCTTTTGAGGGCGAATGTTCAGATGCCGATGAAAATGTCGGAGTAGAAAAACCAGCAACAAGCGTTAGCGCGATTAATGTCTTCTTCATAATATGATCCTTAAAATTGATTTAACTTTGTGATGTTTTGTTTCGATAGGTGCATTAAAACAACACCAAGTGGCAACAAAGGGGAGCAAAAATGGCAAACCGCTGAGCAATTGTGGCAAAAAAATGGCAATTGCCTTTTTAACCGTACATAGCTGAAAAACTTCGATATAGTGCGTTTTAAAATAAATAAGGGTGTGTAGAATGAAAAAAATAGCCATCATTGAAGATGAAACCGCCATTCGCGAAAACTACATGGAAATGTTAGGCGCACAAGGCTACCAAGTGAGTGGTTACAGCGACCGCATAACGGCAGAAAGTGCATTTAAAGACGCACTCCCCGATTTAGCCATCGTTGATATAGGCCTTGGCCACGAAATTGATGGCGGCTTTTTACTATGCCAAACCCTGCGTACCTTATCTAAAACGCTCCCTATTATTTTTTTAACCGCACGCGATAGCGAAATAGATACGGTTTGCGGCTTACGTATGGGCGCTGACGACTACTTAACAAAAGACATTAGCTTGGCACACTTAGCAGCACGGATAGGCGCATTATTTCGTAGAATGGAAGCCCTTGAACATCCCGCCGATGCCAATGCACTTATAACACGCGGACAGTTAACGCTCGACACACAACGCATGCAAGTATTTTGGCAACAGCAATTAGTGGATTTAACCGTGACCGAATTTTGGATGCTGCATTCACTGGCGCAGCGCCCAGGCCATGTAAAAAGTCGTAACGATTTAATGAGCGATGCAAAAATTTATGTGGACGACAGCACCATCACCTCTCATGTAAAACGCATTCGTAAAAAGTTTATCGCCCTTGACTCACAATTTGATTGTATCGATACCGTGTATGGTATGGGTTATAGGTGGGAGCAGCATTAATGCTTAGATTTGGCCTACGTAGTAAGTTTATTGTGCTTTCTTGTTTTTTATTTTTACTGCCGTGGCTAGGCTACGAGTACGTATGGGAAATGGAAAAGTTTTTACGCCAAGGCCAAGAAAAAACACTCGTAGGCACAACGCGTGCACTTGCCACTGCTCTGCACGAACGCCCTGCCTTATTTGACGAGCAAACCAACTTTTTAGACCAAGTAATAAAAGGCCGCGATTTATACGCCTATAACTTAAAAAACCCTATTCAGCTCGACGGCAAACTAACCGACTGGGAACCCTACAAACCGTTATTTTGGCATTACGATAAACGCTATTTACAAAAAACTAATAAAGATCACCAAGCCAGCGATTTATCGTTCGACCACATGGTAGGTAAATTTGATAACTACTTATATGCCGTTTTTAATGTTACCGACAACACACTTATTTATCGTGCTAAAAACAGCTTAAGCATTACTAATAACGACCATTTAAAAATTGGTTTAAAAGCCCCTGATGGCCAATTTAATACCTATATCATCGCCCCAAGGCAAGACGGCTGGGTTAATGCATTTAATGCAGACACCAAAGCACCATTTACAAAAATTCAGGGCTATTTTAAACGCACCCAAACAGGCTACACCGTTGAACTACGCTTTCCGTTAGCCATGCTAGGAAACAAACTGGGTTTTGCTATTGTAGATACAGATAGCTTACACGAGTTACCTAACGCGAACGTTATGTCGACCTCTAATTTAAATAACCCAAGCGATTTAGGCTCAGTGCTTGTGCCTTCACCAGAAATTAGCCGCATTTTAAAAGGAATGGGCCACAGTGGCAGCCGCATATGGGTTGTAGACAATCATCACCGCGTACTTGCGCAATCGGGCACGATTCAAAACGCTGATGGAGTATGGGCCGATGGTCTTAAAAATCAGCCACCAAAAAATGCCTGGCAACGCTTTGAGCAAACCTATTTGCACCCACTTTATTATAAAATTTTAACCCGACCTGAAAACGAATTTATAGATACCCTACACGATGTAGCATCTATGCAAGGCAGTCATTTAGCTAATGCATTAAAAGGCCAACCTGCATCGTCTTGGCGGCTCACCCCCGATAGCAAAGCCGTTATTTTATCTGCCGCCTACCCTATTTGGATTGAAGACAAAGTCATTGGTGCAGTAATAGCTGAAGAAACGACAAATGGTGTGCGTACGCTTCGTAATAAATCGCTCGAAAAGTTATTTAACGTTATTTTAGCCGTTATGCTGATTGGTACCGTGACTCTATTCTTTTTTGCATCACGAATATCGAGCCGTATTAGGCGCCTTCGCGATACCGCAGAGCAAGCAATAGATGCACAAGGGCGTGTTACTGGCAGTATTAGTTACAGTGATTCTAATGATGAAATTGGCGACCTGTCGCGTAGCTTTGCTAATATTGTGAGCCGATTGGGCGGCTATACCGACTATTTAGAAAACATGTCGTCGCGTTTATCTCACGAACTACGCACGCCTGTTGCCGTGGTGCGATCATCCCTTGAAAACTTACAAAGTTTGGAACAAACCGAACTTAGCCAAAAATACCTCGATCGCGCCAGTGAAGGCGTAGAGCGCCTAGGTAAAATAATTACCACCATGAGTGAGGCTACTCGCCTTGAGCAAAGTATTCAAAGTAACGAGCCTGAGCCTTTTGATTTACAAAAAGTAATAAATGGTTGCATGCAAGGCTATCAGCTTACTTACCCAAACCAGTTATTTACGCTTGATGTATGCCAAAACAAATTACCTATGCAAGGCGCACCTGAGTTTATAGCGCAGCTGCTTGATAAGCTCATTAATAACGCACTAGAGTTTAGCCAAGCTAATACCGCGATTAACGTAACGTTACAAACCAAAGATACACAAGCAATTCTTAGCGTAAGTAACACAGGCCCATTATTACCCGAAGGGTTAAGCGAGCACATATTTGATTCTATGGTGTCTGTGCGCAGCCAGCACATGCAGCAACAACCGCATTTAGGCTTGGGGCTTTATATTGTAAGGCTGGTGTGCGATTACCATAAAGGCAGTGTAACTGCGCAAAATAATACACAAAATAATGGGGTCACTTTTACAGTGAGTTTGCCATTAGCAAATTAGTTGAATGAGCTTTTAATATTGATTAGTTTTAGCCTAGCCTAGCGGGGAAACTTGTAAGACTTAATTAAACCAAGGAGCTTAATACCTGCTGATTACAAACCATTAGAAAAACGGCGATTAAAGTATAAAGTAGTGGGTAAACGGGCATCAAAACGTAAACGTTATTTTACTGAGATTTAATACTAGTGCTAGTTGCTAACTTTTAAAGTTAAGTAAATATAACCAATGTATAAAATGACAAACACATACCCTACAGATATCAAACTATTAATGCCCCATACACCGTACCAAAACTTACCATAAAAATAAGTGTTCGCTCTTAACTTAGCATTAAATAGTGCGATAGATGAAGGAATTAACAACAAGGCTGAAAAACCAAAAAGTGGTGCTACAAAAAACATTAAAAACAAGCCAATAGCACCTTCTACTGAAGCGCTACTGTCAGGCGAAAGCGGAGCTAAAGCCCAAAACAAACACAAAAATTACACTATTGATGTCAATAAACCTAAAAATTGAATTGAACGCATACCTTCCTTGTTAACCCCGCTAAAAATTATGACTTTGTTAGAGCTAGTAGTTTTTCAGCTGCACGCTCACTTACGGTTTGCCACGAATCATTAACTAATATTTTTAAAACTCGCTCGGTAACCTTGCCATTATTTACCAGTGTGTTTCTGATTGACGGATCACTGTCAGTCGCAAAGGCTAGCATTAAAGATTCTGTTATTTTTCTTTTTCTTGCAACCATATCTCTAACTTTTGGATCAGGGTGCTTTGATAACACTTCGAGAACTTCGATTGGAACAGCCTTATTTTGTGCCACCCAAAATGCCATATCTGGGTATTTTTCTAGCACACATTTCCATACTTGAATGTCGGCTCCTTCATGAGCAGCGCGACAATACTCCTCTGGAATATCGCTTTCTCTTAATCTTTTAAACTCCTCCGCGCTCTCGATCATAGGTAACTATCGGCCCCCTTTTAGGTTTAACTCGTTTAAATTTATTTTATTAATAAAACAACCATATCTGAGTTCCTACTTTGGTTCAACTTGTTAATTAAACTTAGCAAAAATAAATTAAATCATTGTTTTTAAATTATATTTTTAATTTATTTTCTCTCTTGTTTTTTAAATTTTCTTTCTCATTTTTATCCAAGTATTAGCTTAGTACAGGCTCAATACTCACTTAACGCGAATTAAAAAATAAAAAAGGTTGCCTTTATGTAACCTTTGGGTATCATTGATACCTAAAGGTTACATATGGTGTGTTTAGGTATCACATGAAAACCTTAAGTGGAGTAAACACAACGCGACATTATTTGGTCGTCACTAAAAAGGGATATACAACAGATGGCAAAATCAATATCAGTACTACCAGAACAAGAACAGCAATATTTAACAATTACTGGAAAAGCCAGTATTGCTCTAGCGTTTTTCTTGTTAGCAGAGCTGCTTTCAACAGTAATCAGCAAAACCGATTCAGTTATATATTTGCTAGTAGATTTAACTTTATTTGCGAGTTTTATCTATTTTCTTGTGTTATGTACTAAATCCATGAAGTTTGCTAAGCACATATCAAAACTAGGTTTCTGGACATATAAATTTAACGACGAGTATGTGGATTATGTTAGTTCGCTCAGCCTGCGCGCTACATGTCACATTATGGTAATTGGTGGAGCATTTCTCGCATATAGTGGCGACAGTAAGTGGTTTGTGGAATTAATAGCCCCTTTTAACCCCACAGATGCACTTCAAGTATTGCTTTGCCTAGCAGCATCTACACATGGCACATTAATTTTGTGGAAACTTGGCAAGGAAGAGCTTTATGAATGAAGATTTAGATAACCATATTCACAAACTTCGATTACAGCATAAAATATCTCAGCAAGAGTTAGCGGATGCCATAGGCGTTTCTAGAAAAACCATTAGCACAGTAGAAACCGGGCGTTTTACACCGTCGGTGGTTATTGCACTAAAAATAGCGGCTCATTTTTCTGTTTCTGTTGAGCAAGTATTTACCTTGAGGTAAGCATTCTGACTCAACAACCGATGAAAATGCATTAAGCAAAAAACTAATAGCAACAAATTAGGCGCTTTTAATATAATAAGGCCTGTACTTAATAAGCCCAACAAATGTTGGGCCTATTTAATAATGCGAAGAAACAGCTCCAGGTTTACCTAATGCAAGTTTTAGGTTCTACGATATTGCTCTAACAATGAACCTAACTGCGATGGAATCACACTATGAGATTACTATGTAGTGCACCTAAATATTTTTGCCCTATGCAACTTGTTTAACAACCACATCGGCAAACAAAGTAAACTGAATTTTTATTGATTTAGAATTGACCGCACTGAATAAACCGGTAAATAAATACGCGTGCTTCCTAGCATAATTAAGACTGATATACTTTTATGTAAATTACACTTTAATCAATCTTATGTCTTTAATCATATTCACGGACATTTTTGCCCACAAAAGAATACCAATAAAACCTAAACCGAGTAATAAGTAGTGCTTAATGTTGCTTAAACTATCAGCATACATAAAGATAATAAAGCTGTACCCAAATAAAAATACCGCAAATAATGGGATGGTAATTATTGCAGCAAATATTTTAAATTTACGTGATTGACGAACCATTGTAAGTACTCCTCTTTATATGTAAGACCATCAAAGTCGACTTAAAATGGTTGGCTTAAATGAAGCAAAGCGAACAGCCCGCTGATATTTAGCCCTTGTTAAATTACTCTTTATATTTTGTTATTTCAGTTCAGACGACAATATTTTTTATATTTTTGTTAAGCGAATCTGTTTCAAATGCTATAGAAACCATTGAAAGTTTCACCACCAACTTTTTTCCCTTAAATAGAGCTAAATCGGTCCCTATTTCTGCATCATCAATGTCAGAAAGTAAAATAGTTTTATCAATTTTTTTCCAGCTCGATAACCCTTTGAGTAGGATCGATTCACTATCTATTTTGATTTCGTATTGACGAAAACTAGTTACCATCCACCAAGCAAAAATAGATGTTGTAAACAAAGCTAAAATTAACGCCGAAAGTTGTTCAATTAACGATAACGGGGTATTGCTCTCTCTAACTAACAAAAGAGCAGCTGCGTAAATCAGAAAAAATCCGATAAAGTTAAATAGTAGTAAAAATATCGATTTAAAAATAATTTGAAATACTGAACTACGAATAACAGACATAGACTCTCTATTAATTTAACGCCGTTTTAAGCGGCAAATTGTAGTTGGCTATAATGTGTGAGGAACGAACAACAGCCAACTGTAATTTGTCCGACTTGAAAACCCTTATAGTTCGACCAAGCCACTTAATTTAAAAGTAACTGACTATTATATTAAGTGGAATATGCTTCTGTTGGTTACGAATATTGAATGACGAACATCCAATGTTTTTAACAAGACGTTCGAGCCAACAGAGCACCTCGATTTCAAAACGCATACTCAGGGATTGCCGACCAAGACTATCTATAAGACCTGCGAGAAACGAGATTTAAGCACATTCCGTCCTTAACTTTAACCGTAGGCGCTATAAAATGAAAGCATATAACGTTGATAATTTTGCTGCACTCATTGGCATTGATTGGGCCGATAAAAAACATGATATTTGTGAGCATCCAACAAGCACTAATAAATATCATTACACCGTTGTTAAACACAGACCTGAAGCGTTGCATGAATGGGCTATGGATATTAAACAGCGTTATCCAGACCAGAAAATAGCGATTGTTTGCGAACTTAAAAAAGGCCCGCTTATTTATGCATTAGCTAAATACGACCACCTTACTTTATTCACCGTTAATCCTTGTGCTGTTGCTAAATATCGCCAGGCTTTTACGCCCAGTGGCGCAAAAGATGACCCATCAGATGCCTTTCTGCAAGTTGAAATTCTTAAGTTACACATGGATAAGCTCTCTGTCATTGAGCCCGAGTCAGCAGCTATGCGAACGCTGTCTCAGCTTGTTGAATATCGCCGAAGTTTAGTGCAAGACAGTGTCGATTTATCCAATAAAATAACGGCGACATTAAAGAATTATTACCCGCAGGCACTTGAATGGTTTAAAGAAAAGGACACGTATATATTCTGCGACTTCATTCAGAAATGGCCATCACTCACTGCGGTTAAAAAAGCAAGAAAACAGACCTTACTCGACTTTTTTGAGAGTCATAATTCACACTATTGCACGGTTAATAATGCACGACTAGACAGTATTAAAAATGCGATGCCATTAACTCTGGACGAAGGAGTAATTGTACCTAATCAAATGCTCGTTGAAGTGCTTATCACGCAATTTAAAGTGTTATTAAAGGGCATTGAAAAGCTCGATAAAGCAATAAAATCGGCTTATAAAGCCCAGCAGGATAAAAAGATATTTGATAGCTTACCCGGCGCAGGTCCACAACTCGCCCCACGTTTACTTGTTGCTTTTGGGAGTAATCGTGCGCGTTACAATGATGCTGCAGAACTTCAAAAGTACGCTGGTATAGCGCCTGTTATTGAGCGCAGTGGTCAAAAAATGTGGACGCATTGGCGTTATAGTTGCCCCACTTTTTTAAGGCAAACATTTGTAGAATGGGCAGGCTTTTCTATTCGTTATTCATTTTGGGCTAAAGCGTATTATGAGCAACAAAAAGCCAAGGGTAAGCCGCATAACAGCATTATTAGATCACTGGCATTTAAATGGATAAGGATTGTATTTAGGTGTTGGAAAACGAATACACCCTACGATGAATCGACGTATTTAGCAGCATTGAAACGCAGAGGCTCACCACTTTTAAAATTTGCAATTAATAGCTAAATTTTACTAGTCGTCCACCTCAGGGCGTGTTGTTATATGGTTTTATTAGGCCGTATCCGCTTAAAAAACATTGTATACGTGACTGTAAACCAATCGTAATTTACGCTAACTAATTCCCAGCCTTGTTTTCCCAGTTCTGTGCAGCGAGTTTGCAACCTAACAAATTTGGTAGTGCGAAATGTAAAAAGACCACCAACTTTTTCTACTTTATACTCAAATATATCCATATAATTCTATCCTGTGAACCATATAACAACTTTGTATCCGACATGTGTCGCTTTATAAACCTGCATATGTCCAAATATTACAATCAATCCAATGTAGCCAGCTAATAAGCGCATGTAAACAAATAGTTATATAGCATTCAAAATATTCTAAATGTAGAAATACTCCAAAATGGTAGAGATCAGTAATATTAGACAGAAAAGTAATGTGCTAATAAACAGTGAGGAAATAAACAGTCACCTTCCTTTGTAACTATTCACTTTTAATTCAGTCGCGTTCACATACTCTGGGGATATATTAACGCATTAAGCAGTAGGATTTGCCGTGACCCCATCACTTGAACGAGAAGAGCTCGACTTTATTTTTAGTTTATATAAATCTGATAAAAACGCTGAGCCAGAGGCAAACAAACTACAGCATACGCAAATAAACGACCTTCAAAAAGTACCGCGCCTTGATGAACAAGGCGTATCTCAGTACTTAATTTAATATGCACTTGTTAGCTTGTTGTACTTGGCTCATCACTTAAAAACGCTTTGATACAGTTTATTTCTGCCAGCTTTACTGCCTCGCCTATTTCTGGGCCTTTTTTGCCACTTTTAAGCGCCTCTTGCACTATGTTTTTTTTATCCATTTGCTGTAATTTACTATGAATGGCGCGCAACTTAATTGCCTGCGGGTAAGGCTTATTAACCAGTGTTTCTCCGCGGCCTTGCGCGTCACATTGGCAGGCTTGAGTAAATGCTAAAAAGCGCTCAGGGTGCACCAAACCATTTAAATTAGTGACAATTAATTTATGAATAGTTTGCGGCCTAAGCTGATCAATCGTATGGCATAAAGTGTGATTATCGCTGGTCAATACGCCAATATCACGAAAACGATTAGGTACTTTTAAACGATTACAAAATGACTCTACCACCGCTACCCCTTCGCGTTCGTGACCGCGTAAATTGCCGCGTATTTTATAGCTAAGGGCTTTACCAAAATCGTGGGTAAGCGCAGCAAAGCGGGTTTCTAAATTAAAATTTAAGTCGGCTGCACGCCTGAGCACCAACATTGTATGCACAAATACATCGCCTTCAGGGTGATGATTGGCAGGTTGTGGTACGTTTTTCATTTGTTCTATTTCAGGAAAAATGCCCAGCCCATCTAATGCTTGAAAGTAAAGCTCGGGGTACTTTTCGCCAAGCGCTTTTTCGGTTTCTAACCATACACGTTCAGGCACTAAGTGGTTAAGCTCGCCTTTATTTTTAAGCTCTCGCATTAACGCATAAGTGCTGGGATGAATTTGCCAATCGCTGCCATAACGCGCTAAAAACCGTGCAATACGCAGCACTCGCACAGGGTCTTCTACAAAGGCGTGTGTGGTGTGGCGCAGTATTTTATTTTGTAAATCGTGTTGGCCATTAAAGGGGTCAATAATTTTACCGTTTTCGTCAAGCGCCATAGAGTTTATGGTTAAGTCGCGCCTAGCGAGGTCTTCTTCAAGTGTTACGCTTGGGCTGGCGTCAACCACAAAGCCTGTATAACCCTTGCCGCTTTTTCGTTCGGTACGCCCTAGTGCGTATTCTTCTTTTGTTTTTGGGTGCAAATAAACAGGAAAGTCGCTACCTATTGGTAAAAAGCCAAGCGACTCCATGGTGCTGGGCGTTTCGCCAATAACCACATAATCGTTATCTTTTGATGCAATGTTTAGCAGTTTATCGCGTACTGCTCCACCGACTAGGTAAACGTTTTTTAAGCTACTTTCCACGTTGTTTCCACACTAATTTACAAACTTCATTTATAGCAATCATATCATTAAAAGCGTTGTGGTTTGCCAAGCATATGCAAGCTCATTACAATAGCGCATCATTTTTTGTTTAAGCTGTTATTCAATGAAAAATCATTCATCAAAAAAAGAGCTCATGCTGCTGCCAATTTTACTCGTCGTTATTGTTATGTGTGTGGCGGGGCACTTTTTATTGCAAGCTAACTTTCAAGACAGCAACATGGTTGAGTATATGTTAGCAGCCTTGCCGTTTGCTATGTTTAGCTTAGTTATTGTGGCTTTTAAGCTGGCATCAAACAGTGAAAAAAATGAGCAAGAAAAATAGCGGCTTAAGATAGCTTTATTATTCAGTGTTCAGATTACTTAACTTATAAAACATGGTAACCAAACCAATCCGGTTTTATAGGTTGTGAAAGCCCACTTGGGCTAAGTTTTATTGTTAATTGGCTGTCGAGTAAATCAATTGCAAAGCAATCGTCTACGTCGTGTAAGTCGTCTTTATGAATATGGCTCAGGCCTGCTAATAAATCATGTTTAGCACGCTGCTTTGCCTCTTCACTGCTGCTTGCTACATATAATGCAAAGTCGTGTTGCTCTGCCATTGAGTCGCTTCTGTAAGCGCCTAAGTTTACAAAATAAAGCTGTTTATTTTGTTCAACATCCCCCTCTACCACTTCTACTTTGTAACCATCAATATTGTTAACAGCCATAAAACTATCCATGTGTACGCTGTTTTTGTCGCCAACCCATTGGCTTTTTAATTTGGTGTAGGTTTGCTCTATGTTTTGCCCAACTACAAAGCGAATGTCGTGCATTTCTATGTGGCAGCCTTGAATTCGCCCGCCTAAATACACCATAAATAACTGCATGAGGATTCCTTTAATTTTTTACGCCAAAGTATCAACGTCAATATTATGTTTTTTAATGAGTTTATAAAAGTCTGAACGATTACGCTTAGCAAGCTTGGCGCCTTCTGCTACGTTGCCGCCTGCCATTTTTAGCGTATTAATAACGTAATCACGTTCAAACTCTTTTTTAGCGTCGTTTAATGAGAGTGGCTCTACACTTTTTTCGTTGCTATCGAGTGCTGCTAATACTAAATGCGCTGAAATAACCTCACCGGGTGTTAAGGCTACCACTTGTTCAACAACATTTTGTAACTGACGAATATTTCCCGGCCAATCATAACGTACCAATGCGTGCATAGCATCATTGGCAAAATGTTTTTCATTTTGGTTCATTCGTTTAGCGATACTTGCGCTAAAGTATTGGGCTAGTAGGCTTATGTCTTCACGGCGTTCACACAGTGGTGGTAATTTTAAATTAACTACATTTAGGCGGTAGTACAAATCTTCTCTAAACTGCTGGTTTTTTATGGCTTCGGGCAAGTTTTTGTGAGTTGCCGATACAATACGCACATCAATTGAGATCTCCTCTTGAAAACCCACTGGGCGAATGGTTTTTTCTTGCAGTACACGCAGTAACTTTACTTGTAAGTTAAGGGGCATATCGCCAATTTCATCTAAAAATAATGTACCGCCCTGCGCTTGCTGAAATAAACCTTGGTGGTCTTTTACAGCACCAGTAAACGCTCCTTTTTTATGGCCAAATAATTCAGACTCTAAAAGCTCCCCTGGTACAGCACCACAATTTATAGCCACAAAGGGCCCGTTACTTACTTGGCTATGCTGATGAATAGCCTGCGCTAATAACTCCTTACCCGTTCCACTAGCACCCGAAATAAGCACATTAACGTGAGTAGGCCCAAGTAACTTAACTTGTTCAAGCAAGTGCAACATGGCACCACTGCGCGTTACTATATTACTTTTTGATGGGGCTTCATCGGTATTTACACCGTGAATGTCTATTGCATTTACAAGGCTATCAAATAGCTCGTCTTTATCGACCGGTTTAGTAATGAAGGCAAAAATGCCTTGTTTAGTGGCTTCAACCGCATCGGGAATAGAGCCATGCGCTGTCATCATAATTACCGGTAATGCAGGGTATCGGCTTTGCAGTTGACGATGCAGCGCCATGCCGTCCATTTCATCCATTCGTAAGTCGGTAATTACGGCATCAAACACGTGGCTTTTTAAAATTTGTAGCGCTGCTAAGCCACTTTCACAAGTTGTTACTTGATAGCCTTTTGATTCAATACGAATAGCAAGTAACTTTAATAAACTTGCATCGTCATCAACTAATAACACTTTTGCTGTGTGCGGACTATTTGTGGCCATGGTTACTGCTCCTTGGTATCTTCGCGAAGTAATAGCTGCTGCTCTATATCTGCCAGCGACGACAGGGTTTTCTGCATTTTGTTATTAAGTGCTTGTTGCTCTTTTTGAGCATTTATTTGTAAGGTAATCTGCTGTTTTTGAAGCCATAAATACTGCTTTATATCGTCAGGCCAAAAATAGGCTAGGTCGAGTTTGAGTAACTTGGTCATTACTGTATTTGGGTCGGTACTTACTTTTAAGCACATAAATTTAAAAAATGCTTTTAGCTCATTTTCACCTTTAAATGATCGCTTTGTTGGTGGCAATGTAAACCCACCACATTGATTTGCATGAAGCGCTATAACCCGCTCAGCAGAGGGATAAACAGGGGCTAATTTAGGCATTGCCTTAGGGCTAGGAGATACGTTTTTGGTATTTGATGTTTTATTAGCGCCCTGCGCTTGCGTGCCATTATTAAGCTCACAACCCGATACAATTAGGCTACCTGCAAGCACACATAAAATAGTGAGTATGCGCATTGTTAATTAACTCCTAAATTTTTACTGATTGGTATTTTTATTAAAAAACGGCAACCGTGTGGTTTATTTTTCTCAACACTTAATGTGCCTTGTAGCTGCTCAACCGTTTCTTTTACAATTGTTAGGCCCAAACCACTGCCTTGTAAGGTAATGCTTTGGTCATGTTTACCTTGATAAAACGCACTAAAAATATGGTTTATTTCGTGCTCTTTAATGCCACAGCCATTATCGGCCACAACCAAACACAGCTGATGTTGCTCGCATTTTAAATTTACAGTCACACCTTGGTTATCATCAGAAAATTTTAAGCTATTTGAAATTAACTGAATTAGCATCATTTCTATTAGTTCATTAGGAAGCGCAAGGACAGTGCTTGAAACAGAGTTTTGCCACTGAATACGTTGCTTTCGAGCCGTTAGACGATGCTCAAAATGGCCATTAATTTTTTTAATTAAATGATCAATATTAACCTCGCTTGAGTTGTTTATCGTTGCTCTAATAG
Source organism: Pseudoalteromonas sp. APM04 (assembly GCF_022809815.1). NCBI lineage: Bacteria > Pseudomonadati > Pseudomonadota > Gammaproteobacteria > Alteromonadales > Pseudoalteromonadaceae > Pseudoalteromonas > Pseudoalteromonas sp. APM04. Next base: position 736,439 of record NZ_CP094441.1, on the reverse strand, counting down.
CGTTATAACTTAGTAGGCTGTCTATCATCATGCGAAGGCGCACCATAGATTGAGTTATAAGGGAAAGCACTGCTTTTTGTTCGTCATTAATGGGGCCAACAATTTCATCTGTTAGTAAATCGGTTCCTTCAACCATAGAAGCAAGCGGTGTTTTAAGCTCGTGTGTTACGTGGCGTAAAAACGTATCTTTTTGTTGCTCAAGCATATGCAGCTGAGTTTGTACCCACTGTAGTTTTTCTCCAAGTTCGACTAACTCTGACGAGCCTTTTACCGCTATTTTTTGCTGCCAATCCCCTTGCCCTAGCTTATCAATAACCCTAGTTAATCCCTTTAAGCGCCCACTTATACGCCATAAAAATCCACCACCAACCAATAAAGTAAGTGGAATAAGTGCCACCAGCCAATTTATAAACGACGTTTGTAGGCTAGCTAGCTCGTTTTGATTAAGGGTTATTTGCGCTTCGTTTTTATTTTTAAGCCACACTGTAAGCGCTGTTATTAACTCGCTTACAGGTACAAATAGCGCTGCATCTTGCTTTTTTTGATCAACAAGTTGCTGGTGTGCTGTTTGTAAAACATTTAATAGCTGTGCCCATTGGCGTGTGTAATCTGGGTTTGTATTAATGTGTTTAAGGTCGTTTATGCTTTGTACTGAAGATTGCCATTTATCAACTATGAGGGTGTCGAGCGCTTCACTTTTTAATACCCAGTTTTGTCTTGTTGCGCGCTCAAGACTGTTAAGGTCTTGCTTTAAGCTAGCGAACGATTTTGTAAGCTGATAATTATTACTTACAATTTGTTGAGTGGTTGCTAGCTGCTTGTTTAACGCATTTAAAAACACAATGACCACAATAGACAGTGGCAATAACGACAGCAGCATACTTAACGCAAACTGCCCTATTAAATTAGGGCGCCAATTAAGCATTGCATTGTAATGTTTAGTAAACGTTGCAGCCATTGCAGAAAACTCTATCAGTAAATAACTCGCCTATTATTATCAATACCGCCTATACACATGCTGAACCATATTAATATTCACTCGCTATAGTGTTGCTAAATAGCAACATTGCAACCTATTGATTTAGTTAACATCATAAAAAACACCTCAAACTCTGTTGCTGTACTCATACAAAATTACACACATAAAGTGTAATTTTTACCTCCCCTTTCAAGCAATAAAACGTAAATCATTGAAAATAAACAAAAACAAAACATGGCACCCTTTTTGTTAATAGGTATGACAAATGAATTTAATAAGGAAATACTCATGAGAGCAAAAGCTTTGGTTTTTTCAACATTACTTGCATTAGGTTTAGTTAATACAGACGCATATGCTATGGACGTTGAGGCTACGTTTGATGCGCTAGATAAGGATAATAACGGCTTGTTAAGCGAAGCCGAGGCCCAAATGGATGCTGTGCTTAAGGAAAACTTTGCACAAATAGACACAGACCAAAGTGGCCAACTGTCGCTAAATGAATTTAGTAAATTTATTCAATAATTCAACTTCAAAAGGAATGAAATTATGAAACAACTTATTGCCGCGTTTTTATTATTATTTTTAGCTATTAGTGCAACAGTGTTGGCCTCTCCTTCGGCTGTGCGATTTGCACACTTAGATACAAACATGGACGGCAGTATCTCGTTTGTTGAAGCTAAGCAGGATAAAGAGCTACTTAGACAGTTTACCGATTTAGACGAAGACAACGACGAGATGATCTCTAAAGCAGAGTTTGAAAACTTTAAGCCGTAACAGGTTAAGTTTTGCTTAAGCTTTTAACTTGTAAAGTGTACTAAAGCATTTGCCATAATCCCTGAGGGAGTGTGTAAAAGGATTTAATGTTGGGAGTTAAATTATGGCAAGTGCTTTATCTTATCAAGCTTTATACCTCGTTATTAAATACAACTTAATTACCCTTTTGGAAGGACTACCATGAAGATACGTTGCTTTGTAACCACCACGGCATTGCTGTTAAGTTTTAATGCCTTAGCACTTGATGTAAAACAACGCTTTGATCACCTTGATACAAATAAAAGCGGTTACCTTACCCATAACGAATTAGAGCGCCAGCCACAGTTACTTAGCACGTTTATAATGTGGGATAAAAATCAAGACAAACAAATTTCATTAATTGAATTTAAAAACTATCTTACTAACAATCTTTACTGAGTATTTTAATGAACCCCATACACTTATTTATTGTGTGCACTCTCACTGTATTTAGTGCATCCAGCTTTGCCGCAAGTGACAGTATTAACAATCGGTTTAAAAAAATAGATAGAAATAAAGACGGTTTTTTAACGCGTTCTGAAGCCTCAATAGACCCCGCCTTGTGGTCTAAGTTTATTCGTTACGACCAAGATAAAGACGGCCGGCTAACACTGAGCGAATACCATTTATATGCCAGTAAGTAGCCCTAACTATAGGTAACCTTTCTAACTTAATTAATTTAATAGCTAAGCAACCAGCTTAGCTTTAACTGTCTAATTTACGAGCTTATCGCATCCTATTGGTATTCTAAAAAAGGGTTTGCTAGTGTTATTGCACTAAAAATAACAAAACAGTGCCCTATGTTACTCAAAAAATTACTTAAACCACTTGTGCTTGCCAGCCTTTGTGCGGGCTCTAGCTTTGCTATTGCACAAACCAAAGTTATTTATAATGCTAATGGCTACACCCCGCTTTATAAAGGCAAAATGCAAAAAGGTGAACTTCAGCAATTTAGTACTTTAGTTATAAAAGATGGCAAAGTTGTAAAAGTAGGCGGCGACACACTAAAAGAAAGCTTTCCAGATGCCAAATTAATAAACGCAGAAGGCAACACATTAATGCCCGGCTTAATTGATGCTCACGGCCACGTTATTGGGCTAGGAGATAACTTATCGCAACTTGATGTACGCGGCGCTAAGTCTGTTGATGACGTTACAAATAAACTAAAGCAATTTGCGCAAGGCAAACAAGGTTGGATCATTGGCCGAGGATGGAACCAAGAGCTATGGCCAGATACGCGCTTTCCTACCGCTAAAGATTTAGACAAAGTAGTAAGCGATCGTCCGGTTGTTTTATCTCGTGTTGATAGCCATGCAATTTGGGTTAACTCAAAAGCGCTTGAGCTTGCGGGCATTAACACCGATACAAAATCGCCAAAAGGCGGTGAAGTAATAAAAGATGAATTTGGTCACCCTACCGGTATTTTTGTTGATAAAGCTGAGTCGTTAATTGTTCAGCACATGCCAGCCCCTTCAAAACAAGATATTAGCAACTCGCTAGATGCCGCAGGAAAGCACTTATTAAGCTTAGGTATTACTTCTACTCACGACGCTGGCATAGATAAAGCCACATGGGAAGTGTACAAAGAACGCGGCGATCAAGGTAATTTACCTCTGCGTATTGTGGCAATGCTAAGTGGTGCTAGCCCAGATTTACCAGCGATGTTAAAAGCGGGGCCATATCACGATAATTACGATTTTATGGAAATTCGCAGTGTTAAAGTGTATGCCGATGGTGCATTAGGCTCGCGTGGCGCAGCGCTTATTGAAGATTATGCCGACCGTGCTGGCCATCATGGTTTAATGCTTGAAACCCAAGAGAAACTCGAAGCACTATTTACCCAAAGCTTTAAAAATGGCTTTACCGCCAACACCCATGCCATTGGTGACAAAGCCAATCGTGTGGTTTTAGACGCTTACGAAAATGTGTTTAAAAAAACAGGCGGTATTTTACTGCGCAACCGAATTGAGCACGCACAAATAGTAACGCCAGACGATATTCCTCGATTTAAAGCACTAAAAATTATTCCGTCTATGCAACCTGTACATGCAACATCTGACATGCATATGGCCGAGCAGCGCCTAACTGAGAAGCAACTTAGCTTTGCATACGCATGGCAAACATTTTTACAACAAGGTTCAGTGGTTGCTGCGGGTTCTGACTACCCTGTAGAGCTTGCAAACCCGTTTGATGGTTTATATTCAGCAATAACGCGAATGGATCATAACAAACTGCCTGAAAACGGCTGGCGTCCAAGCGAAGTACTAAGCCGCGAAGATGCACTACGTGCATTTACACTGGGCGGTGCTTATGCTGCGCATCAAGAGTTTAAAATAGGGAGCTTAGAGCAAGGTAAATGGGCCGACTTTATTTTAGTGGATAAAGATTACTTTAAAGTACCCGTTGAAGATATATACAAAACCCAGGTGCTACAAACATGGATTGCCGGTATGAAGCGATTCGATAAAAAAGAGAGTGATACTAAATAAACAAAAAAAGGTTAACGCAAGTTAACCCTTTTTTTATACAAACCATATCATTTAGCTTTTTGGCTGCTGTGCCTCTGGCTGAACAGCTTTTGGCTGACGGTATAATTTTATAATGTGATACAAGTTAACCAATGCCAGTAACGCGTTGGTAAAAACAACGGGAACAGCACCAATGGCTACACCGTAAGCCGTAAACACAATACACCCTAACATGTTGTACCAACGAAGCTTTACTACATCGGTCATAGTGAGTGATGCAACCAATAAAGCTGACGCAATATAGCCTAAATATTCCCAACTCAATTGTTCTCTCCTAACCTTTGGGTTAGCATTACACTAATGCTAACTTATTACAGTTGTAAGTATTGCAAAGTAATAGCACTTTGCTTAATTATGAGCGTTATTTAGATTTTGAAAAATAATTGGCTAGTAAGAGAGTAGCTCTCTTATATTAATAATTAAGCGAAGTGACATACGTAAATAAAAAGCTAACTTGCTTAAAAACCTGAAAAAGTTTGCCGGCAAAAAAACCAACAAATTCTTAAATCATTACACGGGAAATGAAGGTAAAATAATACCCATAGCAAAGCTAAAAGTATTAGTAGCAAGTTAGCGTAAATTCTTAATGTGTTAATGCTACCGTCATTAAAACATAATAAATAGGACAAATGTCCGAAGAGCATATTGATGTTTCAATACCATTTTTCTAGTTATCTTGTTGAACAGCTATTAACCTTTGCAGGTAGTAGTTATCAACAATCAAAAAAAGAAGTGCTGATCCATCAAGATCAGCCTTTAAGCAAGCTTGTGCTTGTGCGCAGCGGCACTGTGTCATTTAGTTATGACGTAGGAAACGGACGACGCCTGCTGCTAGGACAACTGGATTGTAATAATACCCTGATAGGTGAAATAGAAGCACTTAACAACAATCCGTGTATTTATACGGTAACGTGTTTTAGTGATGTGACTTACAACCTGATTGAATTAAGGCATTGGCGTGCATTATTGCTCGAAAAACCAGAGCTAAGTTTATACACAGCACAAACTATTGCTGCTAAGTTTCAAGAAAATCAAAAAATCAACTTAGATAAGTTATTACTACCACTTAGCTACAATATAGCTAAAGATTGCCTGCTGAGAGCCGAGAATAACAACCCTACACTACTTAGAGCCTACCCAACGGTAAATGCAGAGGCAGAACGTTTTGCAACCACTGAGCGAGCTTACAGGCGTGTTGTAACAGAGTTAGTAGAAAAAGGCCTAGTGCAAAGAAGCACTACTGGTTTACAAGCGGTCGATATTCCAATGCTTAGTGAATATGTAGACAGCTTTGCACAACTTTAAGCTCACAAAAAAAGGCCAATTAAGGCCTTTTTTATTGCCCTAAAAACAAATAACACGTTCTTAAGGCTAAATATGCATTTGATGCACTCGTTGTATTAGTCTTCTAACAAAATATCGTGAATTTTCACTAAGTCAGATTTACCTTCAATAATTTCATCTGGTGTTAAACCCGACAATTCATGCGGGAATACTAACCATTCTTCCGACTCATGAATGTAGTAATCAGGCACGGTATCTACTTTTGAATTTTTTGGTTTGTAGTATGGGCAAGCAATTCGAATATCGCGCGGTAAATTTAAGCGCATTAGTTCTGAAAGCTTTTCTTTCAGTGCAACAATACTGCGCCCTGAGTCAAATACATCATCAACAATAAGCAGAGAATCACCCGCATTAGCGTTTTCTACAATGTAATGTAAACCATGTACTTTAATTTCTTTTGATTGCTGGCCAATACCGTAATAAGACGATGTACGCACTGCAATGTGGTCAGTTTCAATACCTTTGTAATCGTAATATTCTTGCACAGCAATACCAATTGGTGCACCACCTCGCCAAATACCTATAATAAAATCAGGACGAAAGCCGTCTTTGTATACTTGTGCCGCTACGCGGAATGAATCTTCAAGTAACTGTTGAGCTGTGATATAGCACTTATCTGACATAGTTAGAAACCCCAGTGGTGGATATTATATTTGAGCGTAGTTTAGAGTAAAACCAACTTAGCCACTCAAACAGGTATTGGCGATGGATTTTACCGTAAATTAAATAAAATTGCTTGCTTGTAGATCAAAAAAGGCACCAAACGGTGCCTAATTTTAATATAAAAAGCCTAACTTAGTTAATATTATGCTTTTTCTAGCAACGTACGAGCAACCGTGCGCATACCTTGTGTTGTTGCGCCTGCAGCCCATTGGCTCGTGCTACCCATGTTAAAAGCAGCAGCTAAATCAATGTGTACCCAACCTTGGCCATCGTTTGGCACAAAGCGTGATAAAAAGCCTGCAGCATTTGACGCACCACCATAGCCGCCCCCTTTTTGCGCTCGGCTGTTAGCCGTATCAGCATAAGGTGATGGGCAGTTTTGTTGGTGCCACTTTTCAAGTGGTAATGGCCAAGCTGCTTCCATTTCTTGAGATGCAAAACCTTCAACCTCACGCGCTAGCTCTTTATCTAGTGCAAACAACGCATTGTATTCTTGACCAACAGCAACCAACGCCGCCCCCGTTAATGTTGCAGCATCAATAATTAAAGGTGCGCCTGTTTCACCCGCAGCCATTAAGCCATCGGCAAGCACTAAACGCCCTTCTGCATCAGTATTTACAATTTCAACGGTTGTGCCATTTTTGTAAGTAAGAATATCGCCTAATTTGTAAGCGTGGCCAGAAATTAAGTTCTCAGCACAACATAAGAATAATTTAATGCGCTTTTCAATGCCACGATTAATAGCAAGTGCTAAACCAGCCGTTACTGTTGCAGCACCGCCCATATCGCACTTCATCCCTAGCATGCCTTCGCTCGATTTAATTGAATAACCGCCCGAATCAAACGTAATGCCTTTACCCACAAGGGCTGCACTAACGGGTGCGTTATCATCGCCTGTTGGGTTGTAATCAAGCTCTAACAATACCGGAGGACGAACACTTCCGCGACCAACAGCATGAATACCAATCCATTGCTGCTCTAATAACGCATCGCCTTTAATTATTTGATAGCTTACGTGCTCTGGCGCAAGCGATTGAATAAACTCAGCTGCTTTTTCAGCAAGGCTTTCAGGATATATATCATCTGCGGTGCCATTAACCATTTCACGCGCCCATGTTGCTGAGCCTTTTAAATGCGCAAGTTCTTTAAGATCTGACTGTGCGTTATCAACAAATTCAACACCATTTAACAATTTTGGTGTTACAAAGCCTTGGTAAAAAGCCCATTGGCTTTCTGTGCACCACGTGTCGCCCGCAAGCTCAACATGCTTAACACCTTGATTAGCAATTGTACGCGCTGCTTTTTGAACATTTTTTAATGTTTCTTGCTCAGATAAATGAACGGTTGCGCCACGCTCGTTAAAAGACAACGTTGCGCTTTCGCCCCAATGACTCGGTGCTGCGTGTTCGCTTAGTTGAACAACAAATTTTTCACTCATGTTAGAATATCCTTGCACTTAAATGTGCTGTTGAGTTTACTATAGTGCGCCTAAGTTCCCAACAGCTTGAGATAAATAACCCCTATCACACTATTTAACCGCATTGGACACAACCATGAAGTACACACCTGCACTGCAATCAGCCACACTATTAAAACGCTACAAGCGCTTTTTAGCTGATTTAAAACTTAACAATGGCGCTGAGTTTACCGCCCATTGTGCCAACACCGGAAAAATGACCGGCTGCGCCGAACCAGGTTTTACTGCTTTTTATTCAACCAGCGATAACGCAAAACGAAAATATCCACATTCATTAGAGCTGACCAAAAACAATTTAGGGCAATTAATATGTGTTAATACAGCGGTAGCCAATAAAGTAGTAGAAGAAGCGATAAATCATAAAGTGATTGATGAACTAACAGGCTATGAGCAACTTCAAAGTGAAGTTAAATACGGCAGTGAAAATAGCCGAATCGACTTTTTACTCACAACCCCAAACAAACCAAGCTGCTACGTTGAAGTTAAATCGGTCACTTTAATAAGCCAAGATGATCCACACAGCGGCCAAGGTTATTTTCCGGATGCACAAACACTGCGTGGACAAAAGCACCTTCGCGAACTTATTGAAGTGGTCGAATTAGGCCATCGCGCCGTACTACTGTTCGCTGTTTTGCATGAGGGGATTAATATTGTCAGCGCGGCGGCGCATATTGATGAAAAATACGCAGCGCTTTTACAACAAGCCATCGATGGCGGTGTTGAAGTTATCGCTTATAAAGCACTTATTTGCGCAAACGAAGTCGTTCTTCATAAAAAAATAGCATTTGTAGCTTAATGTATAACCCAATCATTAAGCTCAGTAATTGTAATTAGAACAAACAACGCGATGAAAAGATTGAAGCAATAAAAATCAATTCCAGAGTTAAACTTGTTTTTTAAAGTTTTGCCCCCATATAAAGGCAAGTTTTACAAACCAGTAAGTTAGTTAAATAAGCACCCTCATTTAACGCACTTTTTACTCGCAAAGCATGGTTGAAGCTAATTCGAATAATTAAAAATAAATTTGCCTAGGGTATAAGTTTCTGTTATTTATACCGCCGGCTAATGCTGAGGCATTAAATTAAGGATTTAGGAGAGAGTTATGCCAGACCAAAAGAAACATGGTTTATTGGCTCAAGCCGGTTTAGAACCATACCAAGAAAAACCAGGCGAAGAGTATATGAATGAAGCACAACGTGCTCATTTCAAAACGATTTTAGAAACTTGGCGTAACGATTTACGTAACGAAGTTGATCGTACAAAATCGCATATGCAAGACGAAGCTGCTAACTTTCCTGACCCAGTTGACCGCGCTGCACAAGAAGAAGAGTTTTCTTTAGAACTTCGAACTCGTGACCGCGAACGTAAATTAATTAAAAAAATTGAAAAAACAATTATTTTAATTAAAGAAGATGATTTTGGCTTTTGTGAGTCTTGTGGCATCGAAATTGGCATTCGCCGCCTAGAAGCGCGACCAACTGCTGATTTATGCGTAGACTGTAAAACACTTGCAGAAATTAAAGAAAAACAAGCTGGACGCGGCTAATTAACCCTATTAATTAGCATGCCACCTGCAGCCGTTACTGCGCCTATGCGCAACTATCGCGGTCGTTTTGCACCGTCTCCTTCTGGGCCACTTCATTTTGGCTCACTTGTTGCGGCTGTGGGCAGTTACCTTGATGCAAAAGCAAATAAAGGGTCTTGGCTCGTCCGTATCGAGGATATAGACACCACTCGAGTGGTGAAAAATGCCGACACCGATATTCTAAATACCTTACAAGCCTATTGCCTCCACTGGGATGAATCAGTTGTTTATCAAACTAAGCGGCTCGATTTATACCAAGACGTAGTCAGCTCCCTTGAAAATCAACAATGTGTTTATGCTTGCCACTGTAGCCGAAAACAAATAAAAGCATTGGGTGGAATTTACCAAGGCCAGTGTAAAAACCTTGGACACCCAACCGATACAGGCGCACTACGATTAACACAATGCCATGCAACCACACACTTTAACGATCTGATTCAAGGTGATATTTGTGTTAGTAGCGAGCTGGCACACGAAGATTATATAATAAAGCGCAGTGATGGCTTATTCGCCTACCAATTAGTGGTTGTTGTGGACGATATTGATCAAGGCATAAATAGGATTGTTAGAGGCGCCGATTTAATTGAGCCAACAGCACGGCAAATCAGTTTATTTAAACAACTTAATCACCCTATTCCTGAGTTTGCTCACTTACCTTTAGCCGTTGCCAAGCCCGGTTTTAAGCTATCTAAACAAAACTACGCTCCTGCAATTAGTAAAGCCGAGCCAAAACCCGCATTGATAAGTGCCTTTGAATTTTTAGGCTTGCCAACTCATGCCAATTTAATGGATTTAACTACTGAGCAACTCATTGAATGGGGCGTAAATACCTTTGAGTTAAAGCAAGTGCCGCAAGTCGCTGAAATACAAATTTCTCAGTAGCAAACAAGTTAAGCCAAGCAATTTACTAAACTGTGTAAATAAAATCGTTAAAAACAGCTTAATTTCAACACATCAACTTAATTTTTAAACCCTGCTGGTATATGATAGCCGCCTAAATATGTGCTATTTGAGTAAGACGGTGAGTATTGGGGTTTAACACCACTATTTGCGGTTATTTTTGATTGCGATGAAAGGCCAATCAACACCTTCTAGGAGACGGATTATTATTTCCAAGCTTTTTCAATTTTGCCGACAGATAATCGGCCCAAATACGAGTGCTGAAAATGCCTCTGTAAGCAGCGAACCATTAGTAATCACGCGCGGTGAGCATGGTATTTCTCGTAAACAATTTAGCCCAAATGCAATCAAAGTTTTATACCGATTAAAAGACGGTGGCTTTGATGCCTACCTCGTTGGTGGTTGTATTCGCGATATATTGTTAGGTCAACAACCTAAAGACTTTGATGTAGTCACTAACGCAACGCCCGACCAAGTTAAAAAGCTTTTTAGAAACTGTAGATTAATTGGTCGCCGTTTTCGTTTAGCGCACATTGTATTTGGCCGTGAAATTATTGAAGTGGCAACCATGCGCGGTCATCACGAAGCGCCTGAGTCTAAAAACCAAATAAGCCAATCAAGTACTGAAGGGCAATTATTACGCGACAACGTATTTGGTAGCATTGAAGAAGATGCTGAGCGCCGTGATTTTTCAATTAACGCGCTGTATTACTCAATTAACGATTTTAGCATTCATGATTACGCCAATGGTTTAGCCGCTATTAAAGCAAAACAAATAGAGCTTATTGGCGATCCTGAAACACGCTACCGTGAAGATCCAGTGCGTATGTTACGCGCAGTACGATTTGCAACAAAGCTTGATATGAGCATTGCGCCAAATAGCGAAAAGCCGATCAGCGAGCTTGCCAGCTTACTTGATAACATTCCACCGGCGCGTTTGTTTGAAGAAGTACTTAAACTGTTTTTAAACGGTAAAGCTGAAGCTAACTTTTTAATGCTTCGCCAGTACGGGCTTTTCCGTGCATTATTTCCTGCGCTAGATAAAATTTTAGAAGCCAACCCAAATGGTTTAGAACAAGCCTTTGTTCAGCAAATGTTTCAAAATACCGATAAACGCATAAATGCAGATAAAAAAGTAACGCCTGCATTTATTTTTGCCGCGCTATTATGGTTCCCACTTTTAGCAATAACCAAAAAGCTTCAAGCCGAAGAACAACTTAGTGAGTACGATGCCTTTGCACAAGCAATGAATAAAGTACTTAGCGAAAGCGCACAACATATTGCAGTTCCAAAACGCTTTACGTTGGGTGCGCGCGATATTTGGCATATCCAGCACCGTTTAGATAAACGTGCAGGCCAACGTGCGTACAGGTTAACACAACAACCGCGCTTTAAAGCCGCTTACGACTTTTTATTATTGCGCGTTGATGCGGGTGAAACTGAGCATAAAGAACTTGCACAGTGGTGGACTCAATACCTTAGCCAAGATATTAACGGTCAAAAAGACATGGTTAAAAACTTAGGTCATCAAGGTGGTCCAAAGCCGCGTAAACGCTCTCGCCGCCGCGCACCAAGAAAGCCAGCTGAGTAATAACATGAACTGTGTTTATTTAGGGTTAGGTGCTAACTTAAGTTCGCCTAAACAACAGCTTGATAACGCGATTGCGGCACTTAAAAAACTGCCGCATAGCGAGTTTGTAAGCGTGTCTCACTATTACGCAAGTAAACCCATGGGACCGCAAGACCAACCCGACTACATTAACGCAGTTGCATGTATTAATACCCATCTTGAACCAGAACAGCTACTTGATTTAACACAAAAAATTGAACTAGAGCACGGCCGTGTTAGAAAAGCCGAACGTTGGGGTCCTCGAACGCTAGACATAGATACCCTTTTATTTGGTAATAAAATTATTAATACTGCACGCTTAACTGTGCCCCATTATGGCTTGAACGAACGCGAGTTTGTGGTGTATCCACTGCTTGAACTTGCGCCAGAACTTATTTTACCCAGCGGCATTGCACTAAAAACCATTGCAACTAATTTACCGCTAAACGACTTACAACAATTACCTCTGTAATTAACCAAGGCTTGTGCCTGCGAGGAATATTATGTCTAAAATAACCGTTTCTACTTTAAATAAAATGAAAGCAGAAAATAACAAAATCACAGCATTAACTGCTTACGATGCAAGCTTTGCAAAGTTATTTCATGATAATGGCGTTAACGTTATTTTAGTCGGTGATTCATTAGGTATGGTGCTGCAAGGCGGTGATGATACGCTTGGCGTAACCAACCAAGATATTGCTTACCATACGCGCTGTGTGCGTGCAGGAAGCCGTGAATTATTTGTTATTGCTGACATGCCATTTATGACATATTCAAGCGTTAACGACACGTGTAAAAATGCCGCAGAACTTATGCGCGCTGGTGCAAACATGGTTAAACTTGAAGGTGGCGAATGGCTTTACGACAGTATTAAAGCGCTTACTCAACAAGGTATTCCTGTGTGTGGGCACTTAGGCCTTACCCCTCAATCTGTGCACGTATTTGGCGGCTTTAAAATCCAAGGCCGCGAAGAAGACAAAGCACAAAAAATGATTGATGATGCAAAAGCACTGGAAGCCGCTGGCGCACAATTATTAGTACTTGAGTGTATCCCGAGTGCATTGGCAAAACGTATTACTGATGCGCTTAGTATTCCAACCATTGGCATTGGTGCTGGTAATGTGACCGACGGTCAAATATTAGTAATGCACGACCTAGTGGGTATTTCGGCAGGTTATATTCCAAAATTTTCAAAAAACTTTTTATTAGAAACTGGCAACATGCCAGCGGCCGTTCAAAAATATTGTACCGATGTAAAAAGTGGCGCTTTTCCAAGTGCTGAACATGAGTTTAAATAATGCAGTCAATTACTGAAATTAAATCTTTACGTAGTCAAATTAAAGCATGGCGACAAGCGGGCTTGAGTGTTGCGTTTGTACCAACAATGGGCAATTTACACCGAGGACACTTTTCACTCGTTGAAAAAGCAAAAACTTTAGCTGATAAAGTGGTTGTTAGTATTTTTGTAAACCCAATGCAATTTGGCGCTAACGAAGATTTAGATAACTACCCACGTACATTATCAGAGGACAAACAAGGCCTAGCAGAGTTAGGCACTGATATTGTATTTACACCAAGTGTAAGCACAATTTATCCAAATGGGCTTGGTGAGCAAAGCTTTGTTGACGTACCTGGCGTGTCGCTTGGTTACTGTGGTGGTTCGCGCCCAGGGCACTTTAAAGGCGTTGCAACTGTTGTGACTAAGCTATTTAACCTAGTGCAACCTGACTACGCTTGCTTTGGTGAAAAAGACTTTCAGCAACTGCAAGTGATTAAAACGATGGCTCGCGACCTATCTATGCCTGTTGAAATTATTGGTGTACCCACCATGCGAGAAGTATCAGGGCTTGCTATGAGTTCACGAAATGGCTACTTATCAGCAGAGCAAAAAACAACAGCAACCGCTTTATTTAAAGCGCTAGGCCAGTGTGCAGAGCAGCTTAAGCTAGGTAATAAAGATTTCACTTCGCTTAAAACACATGCTAAGCAAAGCCTAGAGCAAGCAGGCTTAAAGCCAGACTATTTTGAGATAGCTCAACGAGATACCTTAAAAACTGCTACACTCGATGATAACCATTTTGTTATTTTAGCCGCCGCCTTTTTAGGCTCTGTGAGATTAATTGACAACATGCAGGTCGATATTTAATTTATTGAGCTTACTTTAAGGATTAAAAATGCATATATTAATAAAAACAAGCGTGGTTGCGCTCACTTTAGCTGTTTTAGCCGGTTGTCAAAACCATGTTGAAAATGCCGAGATGAACCAATGTGCTCAACAAAACTTTCGCTGCGAAAGCACCTGCGAGCAACAAACAACAGCTGAAGGGCTTAAGCAACAAATATGTTCTGCTAAATGTGTAGAAACATACAACCAATGTAAAGCACGTGCTGAAAAGTTAGGTGGTATTTAATTCCCTAAAATGTTTAATTTTAAGCAAAAAAAAACCGCTCAATGAGCGGTTTTTTTATTGCTTAGGTTTATTATTTTAAACCTAGCTTTTTAAGCTCTACTTCAACTAGCTTTGCAGAAAGAGGAACATAACCATCTTTTTCTACAATTTGTTGACCGTCTTTTGAAAGAATCATTTTTAAGAATTCAGCTTCCATCGGAGACAAGGCTTTATTTGGGTGCTTGTTAACGTACACGTATAAAAAGCGAGAAAGTGGGTATTTACCTTGCGCAACGTTATCAAGTGTTGCATCTACAAAGTTAGTGCCTTTTTTAGATAATGGAACAGTACGTACACCTGACGTTTTGTAACCAATACCTGAGTAGCCAATTGCGTTCAGTGAAGACGAAATTGATTGTACTACAGATGCAGAACCCGGCTGTTCATTTACGTTATTACGGAAGTCACCTTTACACAGTGCTTTTTTCTTAAAGTAACCGTAAGTACCTGATACAGAGTTACGTCCGTATAATTGAATGTCGCGTGCTGCCCAGCTACCTTCAAGGCCTACATCGCTCCAACGGTTAACTTGCTCTGACGCACCACACTTGCGAGTTGATGAGAAAATAGCGTCAACTTGGTCAATACGAAGACCTTCAATTGGGTTATCTTTGTGTACATAAACAGCAAGTGCATCAATAGCTACGCGAACTGCTGTTGGCTTGTAACCGTAACGTTTTTCAAACGCTTCGATTTCTTTTGATTTCATTGCGCGGCTCATTGGACCTAGGTTAGCAGTACCTTCGGTTAATGCTGGAGGCGCTGTAGAAGAACCTGCCGCTTGAATTTGAATGTTTACATTTGGGTAAATACGTTTGTACTCTTCAGCCCAAAACGTCATCATGTTAGCTAAAGTGTCAGAACCTACTGATGAAAAGTTGCCTGATACGCCGCTGATTTTTTGATACTCAGGAATGTCTTGATCTAAAGCCACTGCTTGAGCAGATACGAAAGTTGTAACAGCCACACCCATTGCGGCAACTAAATTTTTAAATTTCATGTGGGTTCTCCGATTTGTTCGTCCCATTTTCTAACTGCTGCCCACTCTAAAGTGAGTACATGACAATGATATGACTCTTAAATGACACTTTTATGACTTTGCCAAAACTTGTTGTTTATTTTGGGGTTCAACGACCTTATCTATTGAAAAACAAAAAGAAAAACAAGAACCCTTTCCAACTTCACTGGTGATATTTAATTTACTATCGTGGCGTGTTAACACATGTTTTGTAATTGCCAAGCCTAAACCAGACCCACCTGTGGTTCTGCTTCGTGCTTTATCCACACGATAAAACCGCTCAGTCAGTCGATTAATATGTTCTGCAGCAATGCCATCACCGTTATCAACAACAGTAAAACAAGCGGTATTATTTTTACGAAGCCAGCTAACCTGTATTTTTCCGCCGGGTTTAGTGTAATGAATAGCGTTAAAAACTAAATTAGAAAACGCACTACGCAGCTCATCTTCAGAGCCTTTTATGTCGAGTGTATTATCTATATCAAATAGTAATTCGTGGCCTTTGTCTTGATTAATAGACTGGGCTTCTGTTTGAATATAACCAAGTAACTGAGGTACATTAATTGCTTTATCGTTATCTTGTCGGCGCGAACCTTCTATTCGGGAAAGTGATAATAACTGGCTGACCAAACTGTCCATACGTTTACACTGCTCAAGCATGGTAGATTGTGCTTTATTCCACATTGCAGGAGGCGGTAAGTTGTCGCTGTCCATCATTTCAAGGTAACCTGTAACCACCGTAAGCGGCGTTCGCAGCTCATGCGATACATTGGCAACAAAGTCTTTGCGCATTTGTTCAAGCTGCTTTAAACGGGTTACGTCGCGCACCACAACCATTAACTGCGTCGTTGCATAGGGCATTACCCTAAACTCAAGCACTTGTTCAATAGCATGGCCATTATCAAGTTCTAGTGCTTCGTCAAAATCACCTTTGTGCATATATTTGGCAAATTTAGGTTCGCGTATCAAGTTATCTAAGCGCTGCCCATGATCGGTAGGCCACTGCAGCCCTAATACCTTAAGCGCCAGCTGATTACACCACACAATGCTTAAATCGGTTTGAAGCACAATAACAGCATCGGGTACTGCTTCGGCCCCATCACGAAAACGCCTAATTAAATCGGCCAATTCATTTCGTTTTTTACGGTTACGGTGTTGCAGGTGGTAAATGCCTTCAAACACTTGCTCCCATGCACCTTCGCCTTCAGGGGGGTTAAAACTGCGCTGATTTAAAAGCCAATCGCTTAAACGGTATAATTGATGATAATGCCAAACAAGAAGTGAAAAAGAGCCTAAAAATAAAAGCAAAAAAGGTGCGCCAACTAGCACACCAATTAATAGTAAGGGTAAAAAATAGATAAACAGACGTTTTATTAACGCCTGCTTATTAACAACTCGATACATACACTCACTTTACCTTAGAGTAGTTATACACGTATAAAACTAAGCTGGTGTTTAAGTAGGTTATAGTTTACTTGAAAAACGGTACCCTGCACCACGCACGGTCTGAACCAAACGATCGTGTCCTAACGGGCCAATTGCTTTGCGTAAACGGCGAATATGAACATCAACAGTACGGTCTTCCACATACACATTGGTTCCCCACACATGATCTAACAATTGTTCACGGCTGTAAACCCGTTCAGGGTGAGTCATGAAAAAGTGAAGGAGCCTAAACTCTGTAGGGCCCATATCAAGCTCATTTCCTTCAGAAGTAACACGATGAGAAATAGGATCTAAGCGTAAGCCATGCACTTCAATTGCTTCTTCTAAAGAGGTTGGCGACACACGACGAATAACCGCTTTAATACGCGCCATTAATTCTTTTGGCGAAAACGGTTTAGTTACGTAGTCGTCAGCGCCTACTTCTAAGCCGCGTACTTTGTCTTCTTCTTCACCGCGAGCTGTAAGCATAATAATAGGTATTTGGCGCGTGTGTTCGTTTTGCTTAAACTTTTTAGCAATTTGAATACCGCTTCCGCCAGGCAACATCCAATCAAGCAATACCATATCAGGGTAAGGCTCAACCATTGCAGCAATAGCAGAATCATAATCTTCAGCTTCAATTGCCTGAAATCCATTTTGCTCTAATACAAAAACAAGCATCTCTCTGATAGGCGCTTCGTCGTCTACGACTAGTACTTTACGTGACATTCCAATTTATCTCTTAAGCTATCGAATAAGTTTTCATTATTATGACTAAGTATTACATTTTTATGAAAGTGTAACGTGTAAATTAAAATCGGGGTAAAAAAAAGCCAAATTAATAATAAAAATCTCACTCCTGTCACAAATTTATATATTTTAAAAATTGAATAAAGACATTTTTAGTACTTACAAAAACTAAACTTTAAATATGATCGAATACTCAGATCATTGCTTTACTAAGTCTGCCTTTGTTTGTATTTACTTAGCTTTTAATAGATCTGGATTTTACTAAGCTTCACTTTAAAGATCAGATTTTTACCAAGGCGATCAATGTTGAGATCAATACTCTACCTACTCAAAAAGTTAAGCTGTTGATTGTTTGTACAAATAAAAAAAGATCTGATTATTTTTAATGCTAAATAAAGCTAAAAATTACGTTTACTTAGTAAAGTAATGATCCAATACAACCTGTGTTAGTAAATGAGTGATCCCAATTGATACCGTTGGTAATTGCATGATCTGCTATTGGCAGGCAATAAAAAAGCCAGTAATAATATTACTGGCCTTTACACATTGATCTGTTTAATCGATCGATTATTTAATCTGTGGTGCTAACTCGCCGCTTAAGTACTTAAGGTGCATGTCATCAAGAGAAATTGGTTTAATTTTACCAGCCTGTCCTGCCGTTCCAAACGAGTTGTAACGCGCAACACAAATCTCTGTCATCGCTTTTGTAGCTTCTGCTAGGTATTTACGTGGATCAAAGTTAGATGGATTAAGCGCCATATGACGACGAATAGCACCGGTAGACGCTAAACGTAAATCGGTATCAATATTTACTTTACGAACACCGTGCTTAATACCTTCAACAATTTGCTCAACTGGTACACCGTAGGTTTCAGGAATTTCGCCACCGTACTGGTTTATGATCTCTAGCCATTCTTGTGGTACCGACGACGATCCATGCATTACTAAATGCGTGTTAGGAATACGTGCGTGAATGGCTTTAATGCGATCAATTGCTAAAATATCATCTGTTGGTGGGCGCGTAAATTTGTAAGCCCCGTGCGATGTACCACATGCAATCGCAAGCGCATCAACATGGGTTTTATTTACAAAGTCAGCTGCTTCTTCAGGATCAGTTAGCATTTGATCAGTTGTTAATTTACCTTCTGCGCCTACACCGTCTTCTTCGCCCGCTTCACCCGTTTCAAGTGAACCTAATACACCTAGCTCGCCCTCAACCGATACACCGCACGCATGTGCCATAGCCACTGTTTCGCGAGTAACTTCAACGTTGTATTCATAACTTGAAGGCGTTTTACCATCGCTCATTAACGAGCCATCCATCATTACTGATGAAAAACCAAGTTGAATTGAACGCTGACAAACACCGGGCGAGGTGCCGTGATCTTGATGCATTACGACAGGGATATGTGGCCATTCTTCAACGGCAGCTAAAATCATATGGCGAATAAATGGAGCACCGGCGTAAGCACGAGCGCCTGCTGATCCTTGAACGATTACTGGGCTGTTTGTTTTGTCAGCCGCTTCCATTATTGCGCGCATTTGCTCTTGGTTATTCACGTTAAAAGCGGGTACGCCGTAACCATGCTCAGCTGCATGATCTAAAAGTTGTCGCATACTGATTAAAGCCATTGGGTATTCTCCAATTTATCGATAGCATTTCACTGCTATCTAGTTTGAACGGATATGTTAGTTTGGCGTTTAAATAACACCACGAAACCCACTGCTCTGCAGTTAAGCTTCGTACACATTAATTATTAAATTAGGGTGAGAGGTATTTAATAATTAATGATTAGTGAGGGTTTCCCCTCACTTTACACGGCTAAATAACTTTATTTAGCGCGTGACTCTAGCATTTCTACTGCTGGAAGTTTTTTGCCTTCTAAAAACTCTAAGAACGCACCACCACCGGTAGAAATGTAAGAAACTTTATCGGCTATGCCGTATTTATCAATTGCAGCTAAAGTATCACCGCCACCCGCAATTGAAAATGCGTTTGAATTAGCAATTGCTTGAGCAATAGCACGTGTGCCGTTGCCAAACTGATCAAACTCAAATACACCTACAGGACCATTCCATACTACCGTGCCTGCATTTGCAATAATTTTAGCAAGTTGGCTGGCGGTATCTGGGCCAATATCAAAAATCATATCGTCGCTAGTCACTTCGCTTACATCTTTAAGCGTAGCAACTGCTGACTCTGAAAATTCATTACCTACCACTACATCCGTAGGAACTGGAATTTCACCATCGTTTGCCTTCGCTGCTGCACATAAACGATTTGCTTCATCCATTAAATCAGCTTCAAAAAGTGATTTACCTACCGGATTGCCTGCAGCTGCAATAAACGTATTAGCAATACCGCCGCCAGTTACTAGCTGGTCAACAATTTTAGACAGTGAATCTAGTACAGTTAGTTTAGTCGAAACTTTTGAACCACCCACAATAGCCACTAATGGGCGAGCTGGATTATCAAGTGCTTTTCCTAATGCTTCAAGTTCAGCCGATAGTAATGGGCCTGCACAGGCAACATCAGCAAATAAACCAACACCATGAGTAGACGCTTGTGCGCGGTGAGCTGTACCAAAGGCATCCATTACGTATACATCACATAAAGCTGCAAGTTGTTTTGATAACGCTTCGTCGTTTTTCTTCTCGCCCTTATTAAAGCGCACGTTTTCAAATACAACCACTTCGTTATCAGCTACATCTACGCCATTTAAGTAGTCTTTTTCAAGACGCACTGTTTGCGCTAGCGCGTCGTTTAGGTAATCAGCTACAGGGGCGAGCGAATATTCTTCGTTGTATTCCCCTTCCGTAGGACGGCCAAGGTGTGACATAACCATTACTTTAGCGCCTTTCTCAAGGGCTAATTTAATAGTAGGTAGTGCAGCACGAATACGCGCATCTGACGTCACTTTACCTGCTTTAACTGGTACATTTAAATCTTCACGAATTAATACGCGTTTGCCGTTTAAATCTAAATCTGCCATTTTTATGACCGACATGAATATCTCCTTAGTTAACGATACTGAACCTGAAAAATACGTTTAAATTATTATAGTAATATAAAAAGTTACTGAGTTACTGCAACCATCGCACGCGCGGTATCGAGCATACGATTTGCAAATCCCCACTCATTATCACACCAAACAAGTAACTTTATCAGCCGTTTGTGACTAACTCGTGTCTGTGTGCCATCAATAATACAAGAATGTGGATCGTGATTAAAATCAACTGATACAAGCGGCTCTTCGGTGTAACTTAAAATACCTTCGAGTCTATCTTTTGCTTGTGCTTTAAGTGCATTATTAACGGCCTTTAAATCTACATCGGCATTAACCGTTACACTTAAATCCATGGCCGTTACATTAATTGTTGGAACGCGAACAGCTATGGCCTCAAAGCGACCTTCAAATTTAGGTAATATGCGGTCTATACCGCGGGCAAGTTTTGTATCTACCGGAATAATAGATTGACTCGCGGCGCGAGTACGGCGTAAATCATGATGGTACGCGTCAATCACTTGTTGATCGTTCATCGATGCATGAATAGTGGTAATAGCACCCGACTCAATACCAAAGGCATCATCTAATACTTTTATTACTGGCACTACACAGTTTGTGGTACACGAGCCGTTAGATACAATAGTATGCTCGCTTTTAAGCTCATCGTCGTTTATGCCATAGACAATAGTGGCATCTACGTCGTTATCAGCTGGATGCGAAAACAACACCTTTTTGGCGCCCGCTGTAATGTGTAACTGTGCATGCTCACGCGAATGATAAACACCAGTACATTCAAGTACTACATCTACATCAAGGGTTTGCCAAGGTAATTCTACTGGGTTTTCTTCACAAAAAAGTGCAATAGTATCGCCTGCAACACTAATGGTGTCTTCACCAAGTTTTACAGGAAAAGAAAAACGACCGTGGGATGTGTCGTATTTTAATAAATGAGCAATAGCTTCAGGGTCAGCCAGTTCGTTAATGGCAACAATTTTAATTTCGTCGCTCAAACCTGACTCGTACAACGCGCGGACAATATTTCGACCAATACGACCAAAACCATTAATTGCAAGTTTGATTGCCATGAAATATAAAATCCACTCTTTTAGCGTGCAGATAAAGGCTATGTGCCTTTTAGATGCCTGTATTGTAATCGACCTTGCGCCTGATTATAAGAGGGGGCGATTAGAAACTTTAAATTAACGTTGAAAATCCCCACATAGCATTAAAGTATACACGTTAAAATTTGCTTATAACCCGCTTCCATTGTGTGTGTTCGTACCAGAGGAAGTTCCTCCACCAAAGCTTTTAGGTATGCTTTTGGGCTTATCCTGTGAGCGATAAAACAACCACAAACCAACCGCAGCAAACAACGGAATTAACCAGACCAATATGACTTGCGCCACTTTTTGAAAAACCTCTAAATCATCGCGCTTTATTAAAAGAACGCTAACAATGAGATTCAGTAATGCAATGACACCAAACCCAATATAAAAATACTTTAATTCCATTTCTCTAATGCCTCATACCCTGATTATTATTTTATCTCTAAATCAAACACCACGTTTATAGATGATTCAAATGTTATAGAAATTTCTAAATAACGCCCCGCTGCAAAAGGAGACTCACTCATTTTCGAACCAGTCACATCAATGCGCTCAACATACATTGAATGATAGCCATAATTTGAGCGATTGTTATTAGAATTAATACTATAAATATTTCCAAGAGATGCACCAAATGAACTCGCTAGTACTTTACCTTTAACTTTCGCATTTTCTACTGCATTCTGCGTAGCCTGAGCTTCCAACTCTTTGGCTTTTGAAGACAGTAACTCTATATTAGTTACTTCATTTATTTTTACACTCAATGCAAAATCAACAATTTCATTCATCTTGTTAATATCATCAATAGTAACTTTGAGTGAACGCGAAGCAATGTAACCTACCCGTTTTTCTTCACCACTTTCTAAATATTGCATATCAGCAGTAGTTAATAAATTTGAGGCTGATACTGCCGACTCTTCGACCCCATATTTATCTAAACCGTTTAAAAATAAATTAACCCTAGCATCCACATCACGTTTTGCATCAAGTGATTCTTTTTTCATACTAACCACCTCAAATGAAATTTTGGCTAGATCTGGTTTAGCTAATACCTCACCCTTCCCCTGGACAGCAATATGTCTATTCGGCGGCAAACTTGAATTTGCAAACGTAACAAGTGGAAATAAGGCAATAAAAATAGCGATGATAAGTTTCATATTCGTTCCTTGTAAAAGTGAAATTATGACTTATATGCCTACACCTATAAGTAACATTTAATAATATTTCAGCTAAATATTTTATGCTTACGTGCCTGAGTATCCTCATTAAATTAGCTAATTTTTGGGTGATGTAGAGGCTACTATTTTGACTCTGAGCTAACCGTTTTTACTTTATTTTCATTAGGTATTAATGCTGAAATATTTTCTTGTGAAATAATAAGTAACTTATCTTGTTTATTATCATAAACAAATAAATTCCCCATTGTTGAGGCTACTATTTGAACATTTTGAAGTTGAGTTACTTTGCTCTTAGCAATTGGATAATTTAATGATAAGTGATAACTCATTGTTCTTTCATTTACTATGTCTTTACTGTGTGAATACGCCAACATAGTAGGGTATGTAGGTATTATAAGCGCTAAAAATAATACCGCTGTATAACTAGGTTTTAATAAATAGTACGGGTAACAAAAGCCATAATAAAGTTTTTTTAACACGGTTGTTTTACTAGGATCTGGCATGTGTCCTGAGCGCCAATTTAAATAAATAGCTGTTATAACGATGAGCGTAGTATAAATAGTAATAAGTAAAGGATTTGAAATCAGTGCCAGTAAAAAGTCACTTATTTCAATAAAGTTGAATACATCAACCGAAAAGTTATTAAGTAAAACGTAAAGATACACAACACCTGATAAACTACCTAATAAGTAAAGAATAGTAAGAAACACACCAAAATTGTTGTGAATGTACTTTTTAACTGCTTGAAGGTCATTGTTTAACTGGTTGTAATACTTACTGGCGGCTTCAATTACCATAATAAATCCTTTTAAAAAAATTGAGTTTAACAAAATTATACGTAAGTGAAATAGCTTTGTTAAACTAGTGCTCTTAACGTTAACTCTTTACCGGCGCCTATTTGATGGCATTGGGCCAATAACAGCTCAGCAGTGGCTTGTGCATCGGTAAGCGCATGATGGCAATGATAGCTTGGTAAATCGTAGCGATTACGGCATTCATTTAAGGTTAAATCATCTAATTTTATATCGCTTGCGTGTTGCAGTAAGCGCTTTTTTTCTATTTGTAGGGTATCGATGATCAGCTTAGGCCGCTGGGTGACCCCTGCATTTTTTAGTGCTAACTTTAAAAAGCCCCAGTCAAGCATGGCATTATGAAATACTAAAATGCAGTCACTAAAGTGAGCGCTTAAAGACATTAAAATACTCTGTAGGCTTTGCCCTTGTGCCACCGAGTCAGTACTAATACCATGAAAAACCGGGCTTTGTTCAAGGCTTTTTACGTCTTTATTAATAAAATGTTGCGACTCGCTCATTTTTATACATTGGTTATCAATTACAACCCATGCAACCGACACTATTTCGTGCTGTTTTGAGTCAAGCCCTGTGAGCTCTAAATCAATCACCAAATAGCGCTGCGAGAATGCATTTTTTGCTAGTAATTGACGGCGCTTTATATACCGCGTAAGTAACATTTTTACCATGAGAGCCTCACAAACTGCCCCGTGCAAATTTAAACGCGGCGCCTTGCTGCGCTTGTTTTACTAAATAAAACGCTTCTTTTAACTGATGGCGCTCTAGTGAATTTAATTTATTAGGGTTAATACAGTTGCTTGGTAACCCCTCTTCATTAATTTGTGTGCTTAAGCGCAGCTGAGTTAAAAAACGCCAACAGTCTTTTAAGTTGTAAATATCGTCTTTGTTGATGAGGTTATACTTTAATAATGCTTCTAGGCGCTCTTGGGTGTTAGCCCGTTTAATTCCCGCTTTTAATGCGTATAAGCGCACTATGTCGTTAATGATCACCACACCGCGTTTTTTCAAATCTATGTATTTGTGGTTGTTGTCATCTTTTTGCGTTTTAAACTTGTTAAATAAACCTATGGGTACGCTGTTATTATTTATGTCGGTAGCCATGGCTGCATAAAATAAATCGTTTCGCGATATGCGCACTAATTGTTCACAAAATGCGGTATATAACGAATTTGAACCTTCTATAAAGCGTAAATCAAAAAATATTTTACAATTAAGCATGGCTTCGGGGGTTGGGCTTTTTATCCATTTAAAAAAGCGTTCAGACCAATCGTTCACGCTCATGCGGCATAAGTCACTGCTTGCCATTATGTTACCAGGGCATCGCCTAATGCCGCATTCAACGAGTTGTTCGCAAACAAACTCTCCCATTTTTTTAAAGTAAGTATGCTGCTCTTGAGTTAAATCGTTGGGGAGTAATAGGCCGTTATCTTGATCTGAATGTAATGTTTGCTCTTCGCGTGCTTGTGAGCCAAAGCATATAAAACTAAAACTGGTTGGTGCTGCGCCGTGATCTTCTTGAAATAGTCTGATCAAACGCGATGTTAATGCATCGGTTAACCCGCTTAGTAATTTACCAATAAGTGAAATATCGTCAATATTATGAGAGAAGCTCTTTAGTAAATCGGGCACTTCTTTGGCGTAACGTTTTAAGTCGTTCACGTTATGCGCTTTATAAATGCGGCCAATGAGCTGCACAGGATCACTTTTTTGTTGGCGCAGTAAATCAGTACTGGTGAGCATACCTATCGGGTTATGGCTTTCATCAAGCACTGGCAAGTGGTGAATATTATATTTAAGCATTAAATGCAACGCAGAAAACACGCGGTTATTTTCAAATATAAATTTAGGGTTTGTGGTCATTATGCTGCTAACCGCTTCTTGCGGGTCTACCTCGTCGGCAAGCACCCTATTTCGCAGATCGCGGTCTGTTACCACGCCAACTAAATGGGCATGTTGAATAACCATAATTGACGACACACCGTGCTCTTTCATTTTTTTAGCGCTTTGTCGAATGCTGGCATCGGGTGAAAGCGTTATGGCTGTGCGGGTCATGAGTTCAGATATTCTGCGCTCTGACCAACTGTCGTTTTTACTTTTATAATGTGATGATAGTAATCTATTGGCGTGAGCTCTAACAAAATATTGCTCAAACGGTTTGTACTCTCGGCGTAAAAAATCAAAGTGTTCTTGGTTGAGCATATACACTATGCCCTCTTTTTGAACCGCCAATTTATTTTGAATTGCTTCGCCGGTTAAAAGCGAAGGAAAACCAAAATAATCACCTTGTGCCAGACGTGTTACTACATCACCTTTAGCATCAACTAGATCGTAAAGACCTGAGCGAATTAAAAAAAGCTTTGGATGTTCGCTCTGTAGCCACTGCGCCTGATTTTCTCGCGTTAAATAAATAACATCAAGATGGTTTACAAAGTAGTCGCAAGCACTGTTATCGAGCATGCTGAACGGCGCTTGAAGATAAACATATTGGGCTACTTCTTGTTGTTCTACACTCATTGTTACACTCACTAAAAAGTATACACAGCACCAATGTACTCATTATTTATACAAATAAAAAGCCCGACTAAGGTCGGGCTTTTGGTACTTTACATATAAGTTGGCTTAATGCGCGTGCGCTTCTGCCGACCCTTTAGGATTACGAATACCTTCTACCATTTCTTGTATTTCAACAGGTGTTGGTTGAGTAAATTTCAGTACTACGGCAGCAACAACAAAGTTAATTACCATACCGACTAAACCTATACCTTCAGGCGAAATACCTAAGAACCAGTTCTCTGGGCTGTTAAGCTCTGGGCTCACAAATTTAAAGAAGATGATATACGCTGCAGTAAAGCCAATACCGGTGATCATGCCTGCAATAGCACCTTCTCTGTTCATTGTTTTAGAGAATATTCCCATAATAATTGCAGGGAAGAAACTCGCCGCAGCTAAACCAAAGGCAAAGGCCACCACCGACGCTACAAAGCCAGGCGGGTTGATTCCAAAGTATGCAGATATAACAATGGCAATCATCGCGGCTAATCGAGCGGCCAGTAGCTCTTGTTTATCACTAATATCGGGTTTCAGAGTACGTTTGAGTAAATCGTGCGAAACAGAAGTCGAAATAACCAGTAGTAAACCCGCTGTTGTCGACAGTGCTGCAGCAATCCCCCCTGCGGCTACAAGTGCAACAACCCATGCAGGTAAATTAGCTATCTCAGGATTAGCCAATACCATAATATCGCGGTCTACTTTTACTTCATTTGCGCTATTTGGATCTTCTATTTTACCTGCTGTGTAGAACATTTTGCCGTCACCATTTTTATCATTAAAAGTGATTAGGCCTGTACGCTCCCAGTTTTTGATCCACGCTGGTGCTTCTGCGTACGCTGTGCCGCTGCCGTCTTTACCATTGATTGTATCGATCATGTTTACACGTGCAAACGAAGCAACTGCTGGTGCGGTAGTATAAACAATAGCAATAAATACCAACGTCCACGCTGCTGAAATACGCGTATCTTTTACACGCGGTACAGTGAAGAAGCGAACAATTACATGTGGTAAACCTGCAGTACCGACCATTAATGCACCTGTAATGGCAAATACATCTATCATGCTTTTAGAGCCTTCGGTGTATTGTGCAAAGCCCAGCTCTGCGCTTAACCCGTCAAGTTTATCAAGTACATACATACCTGAGCCGTCACTTAAAGTGGCACCAAAGCCTGTTTGTGGAAAGAAGTGACCCGTCATCATCATTGAGATAAAAATAGCCGGAACTAAGTATGCAAATACAAGTACACAATACTGCGCTACTTGTGTATAGGTAATGCCTTTCATGCCGCCAAGAACCGCATAGAAAAATACAATCACCATACCAATGTAAACACCGGTTTCAATTTCTACTTCTAAAAAGCGAGAAAACACAACGCCTACGCCGCGCATTTGCCCAGCAATATAAGTAAAACAAATAAATATGGCACATAAAATGGCCACTAAGCGCGCTGTGCGCGAGTAGTAACGGTCGCCAATAAAGTCAGGTACTGTGAACTTGCCGAATTTACGTAAGTAAGGCGCTAAACACATAGCGAGCAGTACGTAACCGCCAGTCCACCCCATTAAGTAAACGCCGCCATCATACCCTGCGAACGAAATAATACCCGCCATTGAAATAAACGACGCGGCGCTCATCCAGTCAGCTGCAGTTGCCATACCATTAGCTAGTGGAGGTACGCCGCCGCCTGCTACGTAAAATTCGTTTGTTGAACCCGCACGGGCCCAAATTGCAATGCCGATATAAAGCGCAAAGCTTAAACCAACAATTATAAATGTGAGTGTTTGAACATCCATTGCTTAGCTCCTATTCGTCTACGCCGTATTTTTTATCTAACGTATTCATTTTGAAAACGTACACAAAAATCAAAGCCACAAAGGTGTAAATCGCGCCTTGCTGGGAGAACCAGAAGCCAAGTTTAAACCCAAAAAAACGTACTTCATTCAGTACATCTACCAGTAATATGCCAAAGCCAAATGAGACCACAAACCACACTGCTAGTAATTTAAACAGTAGTGAAATGTTTTCAGCCCAATAAGCTTTTGCTTGTTCTTCGTCTTTAAAAGCCATTTTTATTTTCCCCTTTAAGCACCGCAGTATCGCGATGGGTGGTTTTTTATCTTCGCTAATCAATTTAGCAACGCAGCTCACATATTGAATTGAGACCATAGTCGTAACACCTGATTAACGTTTGCGTAAACTGCATTTAACCTACTTAATAGAAAATGTTATTTTTATTTAATATCAGCATGTTACGCTTTTTATACTTGCTATACTTATTGCTGATTTACCAATCAGCTCACAAATGCGACATTAGTCTAATACGGGGGCTCTTTACTTTTTATTGTTATTATTCAGTAAGATATATTTTCACTTTAATTTACTATTTAAAATCAACCCCCACACCTAAGCTCAGTTCTGGTATTGTGTAATAACCTCTTGGGTTGAGGGTCATTTAAAAATAATAAGGGTTAATAACACCATGACTGCCGTTCTGATTATTGTTGCATTAGGGTATATAGGGGTACTGTTTTGGCTAGCAAACTGGGGCGATAAAACAACGCCTTTGGCAAAGCGTATTAGTCATCATCCTTTTGTGTATTCGTTTGCAATTGGTATTTACTGTACCTCTTGGACCTATTACGGCTCGGTGGGAACCGCAGCCACCAGCAGCTGGAGCTATTTACCTATTTTATTGGGTCCGGCCTTATTGTTTTTTTTCGGGCAGGGGTTTTTACGCAAACTGGTTTTGGTTAGTAAAAAACAAAACATCACGACCATTGCCGACTTTATTTCCGCCCGTTATGGCAAACGCCAAACCACCGCCATTTTGGTGACTCTTATTGCGCTGCTAGCCACTATTCCTTACATTGCGTTGCAACTTAAAGCCCTAAGCACTAGCTTTTTGCTATTGCAAAATAGCAATAAAATATCGGGGGATATGCTGGCACTTTCTGCCACACTTATCATGGCATTATTTGCAATATTTTTTGGTACCCGCAAAGTCGATGTCACCGAGTATCGCTCTGGGTTAATGCTAGCTGTAGCATTCGAATCTTTAATCAAGCTTTTTGCATTAATGGCTGTGGCAGGCCTCGCTATTTATACATTATTCAACCTACCAGAAACCTCATCAGCTCAGTTAACCGAATCTGCTTGGGCACACTGGAGTAACTTTAATTTTTTTAGTTTTAATTTTATTGGTCAATCCCTTATGGCGGCCGCGGCAATTATTTGTTTACCCCGCCAGTTTCATGTAACCGTGGTCGACAACCAAAATAAGCGTCATTTAAATACCGCTCGTTGGGCGTTCCCCTTATATTTATTACTAACCGCAGCAATGATTTTACCTATAGCGACTGCCGCTATTCACCCAAATATTGGTATTGGTTATTCGCCAGACAGCTTTGTACTGGCACTGCCGCTAATTAACGACAACGCCTTTTTAACCACCTTTGTATTTATTGGTGGCCTATCGGCTGCAACTGCCATGATTGTGGTTGCAACACTGACTCTAAGTACCATGATCTCAAACGATGTAGTGCTGCCATTAATACTGCGTCGTAAGTTTAAACGTAACCTAATTACCACCAGCTATAAGGCACAAATTTTATTAGTAAGGCGCTTTACCATTGCCGGTATTTTAATATTGGCTTATTTTTATCAACAATGGTTTGGCCATAGCAGCGCACTGGCTAGTATGGGCTTAGTTGCCTTTTCGTTAGTGACTCAGTTATTGCCCTCTATTGTTGGTGGCTTATATTGGCGAAAAGGTCATGCCTATGGCGTTTATGCTGGTCTTTTAGCTGGTATAACCTGCTGGGTGCTGTTCTTAATGTTACCCATTTTAGATGCAGGTAATACCTTAAATAGCGAGTTACAACAAACACTCATCACTCGTGGAACACTCATCGCACTCTTTGCAAATATTGGTTGTTATATTAGTTTTTCTTTAGGAGCCGAAGAGCGCCTTATTGATAAAATTCAGGCCGCGGCGTTTGTAAATCCAAAAGATCAGGCTATTTTGTCTCGCCGTTTGAATAAAGATGTTAAAGCCACGGTTTACGACTTTAAAATATTGCTGCAAACCTTTTTAGGCATACAACGCAGTCAACAAGTACTGGCTCATTACGCACTTGCGCACCATTTAAACGACAATAACGCTCACCCAGAGCCCGAATTTATAGCCTATTGCGAACGCGCATTAACCGGTGTTTTAGGCGCGTCATCTGCACAGGCGCTCATTCATACGGTGTCATCGGGCAAGCGCATGGCATTTGAAGAAGTGGTTAACTTTTTTGATGAAACCACACAAGCCCTACAATTTAACCAAAACCTATTATTTACCTCTTTAGAAAACTTAAGCCATGGTATTTCGGTTGTTGATAAAAACTTAAAGCTAGTGGCATGGAACAAGCGCTACAGTGCCATGTTTAACTACCCTGAAGGTTTTTTAGAAGTTGGCCAACCCATAGAGGATATTATTAGATACAACGCTAAACGCGGTGAATGTGGGCCTGGCGAAATAGAACGCCAAATAGAAAAACGCGTGCAACATTTAAAAAATGGTAGCTCTCATCACTTTATACGCCACCGTCGTAATGGCCAAGTGTTTGAGATGATTGGTAATCCACTGCCTGATGGCGGCTTTGTAACGAGCTTTTCTGATATCACAACTCACATAAGCACCCAAAATGCGCTTGAAGAAGTGAACATGGATCTAGAAAACCGTATTGAGGCGCGAACCCAAGAAGTACAAACAATAAATAAAGACTTACAAGCGCAAATAGACAGCCGAGTACAAACGGAGGAAGCACTTACTTTAGCAAAACGAGAGGCCGAACAAGCAAACGACAGTAAAACGCGCTTTTTAGCACTCGCTAGCCACGATATTTTACAACCCCTCAATGCAGCGCGTTTATACCTAGCTGCCATTGATGAAAAACAACTTGATGCCACCAATGCAAATAACTTTAATAAGCTTGGTGACAGCCTAGATTCGACTGTTCACTTAATGTCAGCCCTACTTGAAATAGCTAAACTAGAGCAAGGCGCAATGACCCCCACACCGCGCCACTTTTACATTGAAGATATTTTAGCGCCGCTAAAAAGTGAGTACGCTATTTTATCAAGTGATAAGGGGCTAAAGCTCACCGTGCGTTCTGGTGGCCAAGTTGTGCATAGCGATATCACCTACCTGCGCCGAATTATTCAAAATTTAGTGTCTAATGCTGTTAAATATACCGATAAAGGACGCGTGTTAGTGGCATGTAGAAACCGAAAACATAGCCTGCGCATTGAAGTATGGGACACAGGCCCTGGTATTAGCGACGTTGAACAAGCCAAAATATTTAACGATTTTTATCGCGTCGAGTCTGGCGACAACAAAGGCGTAGGGCTGGGCCTTGGCGTGGTGAAGCGTATGGCAGATTTATTAAGTTTAGAGCTTGATGTGCACTCAGAACCCGGTAAAGGCAGCCGCTTTAGTATTGACGTACCCTATGGTGACGCTCAGTTTGTTCAGCAAAAAAGCGCAGCGAGTAACCTAATAGAAAACCGTACCGCAATAAACATTATTGCCGTAGATGACGATCCAGAAAACCTCGCAGCTATGGCAAGCTTACTTAAAAAGTGGCAAGCAAATTATACCCTGTTTGATAATGTCGAAAACGTCATGTCGCATGCTAAAGCGCATAGCGCACCGGATGTTATATTAATGGATTACCAGTTAGGCAATGAGTGCGATGGCATCACTTTAATTAAAACACTCAGAGAAATATGGCAAAGCGACATTCCGGCTATTTTAATTACCGCAGTACGCGACACCGAACTTAAACAAGAAACAAAAGCAGCTAATATTCACTACTTAAGTAAACCTATTAAGCCGGGTAAATTAAAAGCCCTGCTTAATCACAGCACTTAATTTGCAACTTAGTTAATCGCAAATAAAAAGCCCAGTACGTTTACTGGGCTTTGCTTAATAAAGTGTCTATATATTTTATATTGTTTTTGAGCGGCTTCTAAGCTTTTGAAATAACCAACTTAGCCCAACTAACGAAAGCCCTAAACCAATAAACGACAGGGCTTTTAACAGCCCCGTTAAATTAGCCATATCAATTAAAAACACTTTTACAATAACAGCCGCAAGTAATCCTAAGCCTATTTTTTGAATAAGTAACTGGTTTTTAAGGTGTCCGAATATAACCGTACCAGCGCCCAGTATTAGCCAAATAACAGAGTAGCTATACAACTCTTCGTTACTGGCCCCTTTTGATAGATAAATATAAGCCCCTTGCCAGTATTGACGAATAAAACTGTTAATGGCAATTAAGCCAAGTAAACCTGCAACACCAAGTACAAACGGCGCTATCTTAGCCTTTATAGGTTTAATAAGTGAGTATAACCAAACCGTTAAGCCGGCTGGTACTAACCAAAGTAAAAACAGCCAGTTAAGTACTGGGAGCTCACCAATATAAATAGAGGTTAATAACGGGTTATCGTCGAGTAGTGTTTTAAGTGACATAAAGCCAGCGCCGCCTGCTAATAAACTCCCTGCAATTTGATAAAGCTTAGCTAAGCTCCCCGCAATACGTGCACGATGCAAATAAACGCAGCCCAGCGCAAGCCAATTACAGGTAAGCAAAACTTGCTCATAAAAACTAAGCGCGTCAAATTGTGGGGAGTGCCCAACGAGCTGGTAACTGGTTTCGGTTGTAATGAACAACGCAAAGCAATGAAGCGCGGCCCCTTCTAACCACACTTTTAATTGCGATGTTTTATAGCATTTAGCTGTGGCAAAAAATAATGCGGTACACAGCGGATATACAATAATACTCCAGTGCAAGCCAAATAATGTAAGAGCGTCGTAACTTGGTGTCCAAGGCGCAAGCGTTAACCGAAGTAATAAAGCAGCCACTAGCGCTTTAATAGGCCAATGCGGCATAGGCACATTATAACGCTTTATGAGCACACTAATTAACAGTACTTGAATAGCTAATGCAATGGTTAAACCGCTGTCGCTTAGAAGCATTGTTATAGCTAAAGTAATATTCGCATTTGCGCCTACCCAGTAAGTAAAACGCTGAAACAACGTTGTATTATGCTGCGCACACTTAATTAAAATAGCCGCAACCACACATAATACAAAAGCCCAAAGTGGATAAGCGATGCTTAATGCATTGTTTGGAATTAGTACATACAAGGTACTTATCATGACAAAAACGCTAAATGCCGCAGTAATATGAAACGCTAATCGTTTTACCTGTTTTTTACCAAAATAAAGTCCGTACGCCATAAAGCCAAAACCAAGCAATAACCCTAAGCCGTATTCGCTTTTAAATATAAATAATCCATCATCAAAAAAAGCGGATAAAGAATTCATTTGCTCTGCGCTTATAATCATTAGCGTAGCAATAACGAGTGATAGCCCTTGCCATAGATCCCAGCGACTATTTTTAAGTGCTAAAAATAATAACAATCCAATACTTAATACACCGATAGTTTGCCATTCTAAATTGTAATAGCTTATCGACATGGTAAAAATTAGCGGAACTATAAAGGCAAGGAGTAAAAGGTGATCGGGGAATACTTTTATAAGGCGCTTTAAAGAGTGCGGACGATGTTCAATACTTTTTAATTTAAAACCCAAACGCGGCAAAGCAATCAGGCCAACAATACTCAGTAATGCAAAGGTTGCAAGTAACCAAGGTGTATTACTTTTTAGCTGCATTATTATAAAACCAACTAAATACCAACCAATATGCCCTGCCCACATTAAATACCAAAGCCAAGCTCGCTGCACTTTGTGTGCAACCAAGGATGCCGATAAACTAACAAAGCCAACATACATAAATAATGCAAATACGTTGCTACTGCCGGTATTAACCCAAATAGGCACGCTGTAAGCACCAATAATTCCTAACACCGCTAGCAATGGCCCAAGTGTTATTGCCATTATGCTCGCACTTATGGCAATAATAGCTAGCACAATAAAAGCAGTTGTAGGGCTAAGCATTTCATAGCTACTGTAAGCTAAAAGCGTTAATGCAAAACAAGTTATAAACCCGCCACTGGCAAGTGCTGCAGGTATGTAGTTATTAAAGCCTTCAAAAATAATACGTTTATAGTGTAAATAGCTTGCAGCTATGATCAAACCTACCCCAAATAAACCACCTAAGCTGAGCCTCATTATGGGTGATAAAAGCCCTGCTTCTAAGCTGTATTTAGCTAAAAATATGCCGCCAAAAGCAAGCGCTATTGCGCCAATCCAGGTCATCCAATTTTGTTCAAACCCGGTGCGTAGTTTTTCAAACACGGAGGCAATAAATAAAGGGATAGCGGGGTTCGCTTTTATTGATTTAACGTTAGGCGTTACAACCGTATTTACTGGCTCATTTTGCGCTGAATTACTTTTTGGTACTGAGCTGGGCTCTACTTCATAAGCAGTAGATTGTGCACTTAAAGGCGCAACGTGTTTTGAGGATGAAAAAATTTTTGTATCAGAATGATCAGCACTTGGGCTTGCCTGCAGCTTGACTACTTTAGCCCTTAAAATCGCGATTTCTTGCTTTAGGCCGTTTACTTGTATTAATGCAATTAATCCACACAAAGCACCGGTTGCAATAATCAGCATGACTATCACTATTAACCCAATAAAATCATCCATGGCACACTCTTATTATTTATTATGTCATGAGTGTACCTAATTATTACTAAGCCGTTAAATTTTGTTCAATAAAAAGCCTAAATACACTCTGTATTTAGGCTTTTAACTCTCATTTTATTATTCAACACTGTCTGTAATTGTGCGCTCTAAAGACATTTTATAACCCGTTGCTGTGGTTTCGTCATGCTCTAAAATTAATATGTAATTTCCCTCTTGAGTAAAATCCATATCACTTTGTTGAATAAGTACAATTTGCTGTCCGTTATCTTCATAAACTGCGTAAACTGTATAAATTTCGTTATCAACTACTTGCTCTTCTTGATCGTAGCGGTCTATGCCATCAACTACATTGCTGGTGTCGTCGACCGTTTCTCCATCAAGGGTAAAGTACACATCAATGTCGGTCACCGACTGCCCTGCGTAACTCTCAATAAGGTTAACAACCGATACGGTATGGCTATAACTGCTTGGTGTTAAATGCTCTTCTACACTCATCATTCGTAGGCCATTGTCGATATCGTTATAAAAAATGCCAACCGCGCTTTGTTCACGTTCAAGCGTCATTAAAAAGTTATCGGCTAGTTTATTACCTTGCTCATCAAACATCGCCACGCTGTAACTGTTTGGCGAAAGCTCTATGTAATCTGTATACGCATCGCTTGATACCGTATTTGTTGGGGTTTCTGTAGTACCACGCGTTACACTGAAGCTAACTGGTGAATAGTCATCAAGGGTATTAATAAAACGTAATTGCCCTAATGCAGATTGGTGTTTAAGTTCAGTAACATAGTTATTGTCGGTTACTACATCAAGCGTAATGCCGCTTAGCTCTGTGGCATAACTTGGGCGGATAATCGCTACGTAGCTTGCCTCATCATACAAATAAACCGATGACGACTCGTAAACTACATCACTACTGCCCGCGGGGGTAATAAAAATAGTGTAATATCCTTCATCTACACTTTGTAAGTCTAATTCACTTAAGTACTGCGCAGATGCAAACAATGTCGCGCTTTCAAATACGCCATCGTCTGTTGCAAGATAAATATCGTAGCTGGTGTCTTCACCCGTAATATTAAAAAAGCCAAGATTAAACTCACCCGTATCGCTACTAATAGGCACCGTTAACTCTGTAAAGGTGGGTTCAGCAAAATCACCACTCATGACAACTAATTGCGTTTTATCACCTTTAATTGAAATTTCTTGGTCGCTAATAGTAATGTAGCTATCGTTAGCGTCTAAATATTCAAAGCTAACATCAAATGTGCCAGTGCTGTAATTATGGCGGGTGGTGACTTCTGCAAAGTCGGCGCCTGAGCGCTCTGTTTCTTCAACAAACAAGCGCGTATAAGGGCTGTTGTATGAGCCATTATACATTTGAATATAACCTGTAGAGCTTGCGCTATCATCAGAGCCACAGCCAGATAAAACACCAAGTAAAGTAAGAGGTAAAGCAACTTTTAAAAGAGGGTTGGTCATCAAAGGGATTCCTTATTATTAATATCCCCTCTACGACCTTTACATTTTAATTTAATTTCATGCTTTACAAAGTATTACCTAAGCTGACACTTACTTACGAAAACGTAAAAAAGTGTAGTAAATGTGCAAACAATAAGGACCTGCTATTTACGGCTTTGTTGCGATTACGAATCGGTTGCGACCACTATTTTTAGCTTTGTATAAAGCTTGGTCTGCGCGTTTCATTACGCTGTCAAATGATTCATTTTTAAAACGTTTAGCTACCCCTATACTGGCACTAGTATAAAGCTCGTCGGTAACCTCAATAGTGCGAGCACTCGCTAACACCGACTCAGCAAACGCCTGCATTTGTTCTAAAGTGCAGTTTGGTAGGTAGCCTGCAAACTCCTCACCACCAATACGCGCAAAAATATTGCCGTCTTCAAACAGAGCGTCTATTTTACTAGCAAAAGCTTTAAGCACCTTGTCGCCCTTGTCGTGGCCGAAGGTATCGTTAATAGATTTAAAATGATCAATATCGATAATGATTACTGCATACGATTCGTCTGTCTCGTTTTCAACGTATTCGTAAAAACATCGGCGATTGTAAACTTGGGTAAGATCGTCAACTATAAATTCTTGGGCTAGTCTATTGTGCATTTTTTGCATAAATAACATAGTTTTAAATAAGCCATAAGCAGTAATAACAACCCCTACAGAAATACATAAGTCTTTTATGTACAACGTGACCCATTGTGGTTGAACAACAAGCTCGTCAAGCACATCGGCAGTCATTCCAACTATCCATAGCATTAATCCAATGGTGACATACTGGTATGCTTTTTTAGCTAATTTAGAACACTGCACAACCCAAAAAACCGTCATTATGACAATAAGATTTATGAACTCACTAGCAAAACCAGGTATGCTTTTTTTAGCACCTACCAGTGGGAAATAGGTGAAGTTGTAAATAGTGAAAACCACTATAAACACTAGCAGCGCAAACATAAGTAATTTGTTCAACCGCGTTATACGAGTAAAGCGGGTCAACTTAAGGCTGACAGTTTCAACATTCATCATATAAATAGATTACACTTGAGCTAATAAATCATCTTTAAGAATTATAACACAAGATAGAAATTTAGCCTTAAAGTAAGGTACTAATACCCCACCCCAGTAAAACTAAAATAGTTAAACTAATCATGGCTTTAACTTTATGTTTACTTATTATACGTTCAGCTTGGTTTCCTGCGTAATACACAACAATAGCAAGCCCAAAGTAACGAATTGAACGCGCAATTGCGCTGGCCAATAAAAATAACCCAAGAGAGTACTTGGTAGCGCCCGCAGCAAGCATCGCTATTTGAAATGGGATGGGTACTATTCCTAAAGTAATAACAAACCAAAAACCTTGGTTGTGCATTTTTTGTTTAACATTTTCGAACTGTTCTGGGCTTGAAAAAGCGCTGATCACCCAATCGCCAACAGCATCAAATAAATAATAACCAAGGGCATAGCCAAATAATGCCCCCACAACACAACCCAGCGTTGCCATTAGTGCAATCAGCCACAGCTTTTCTCGCTGTGCCTGCATAAGTGGCACCATTACAGCCTCAAGTGGAATGGGAACAATAGTCGACTCTAAAAACGACGCAATCGTAATGCCGCTGAGCATATGCTTTGACTCTATAAAATTACGTGTTTTTTGCTTTAGCTTTTTTTGTAAAGCCATAAGTCGCTCCTGCTTATTACCCATTGCCCTGTATTTACGTACTTATATTGACATAGTTAAGTTAATACAACCTGAAACACGCTTTAAAAAGCAATAAACAATCACTTAGCAATAGCGTTAACAAAATAGCAATATTTATAAGAATATTTTATTATGTGCCCATGCAGTTAAATACCTACCAAAGCAGTTAAAAATTTATGCAAAATGCGCGTTTTATCCCCTTTCGTAAGCAAGATATTATTGAAATGTGTAGCAATGAACTTGAGAGTAATACACAAAAAACCTCGTTTAAACAGTTTTGTGACCTACTTGCTAGCCTTATTCATTATGATTATCACGAAACGCTTGAGTCGCTAAAAAATAACTATGCGCCCTTTGATCCTAATAGCGATACACGCTCTTTAGCGCCTGTATCGAGCGATCAAAAAGCGCAGTGCCAACGCGCATTTGCCAAAGACTTTGCTAAGGTTTTAAATGCCGCTAATTTTGAAGTCATTACCAACGAAGATTTACAAGATGCTTTAAATGAGGAGTCATTATTTAAAGTACGTCTTGAGGTAGAGTTTGACGACTTTGAAGAAGTTGTTTTTTATCGCCGTGGCGAATCACAACTTACTGAAACAATAACCAGCTTTTGGGGCCTACGTAAAAAGCCGCTGCACTTTACCAATTACGACCGCGTTGCGGTGTTTATTCGTTTTAAAGATAAAGCCTACTTTGAGGCTAAGAATAAAGCGCCTTTAGGGTTTGAGCCAAGCTCGACCATAGTTAAGCTATTTCAAAATGTACCCAAAGCCGATCTTGAAATGCTATTTCCTAATAGCGAAGTACGCATGCGCCCTATTGATAAAGTGATTATTGGCTCATCGGCTTTAATTGGCGGTGCTGTTGTTTTAATTACAAAGCTTGGCGCATCAATTTTATTATTATTTGCTTTGTTTGCTTTTTGGGGTGGCTTTAGAAGTGAAGCCGTAGAAATGACCCAGCAACACTTTATTACCTTTGCTATTGGCATGGGAGTATTTGGCAGCTTTATTTTTAAAGAGTGGAGTAAATTTAAAAACCGTAAAATTAAATTTATGAAAGCCCTAAGCGATAACCTTTACTTTAAAAACCTCGATAACAACGCCGGTGTTTTTCATACTCTTATCGACGCCGCCGAAGAAGAAGACATAAAAGAAGCCCTGCTGGCCTATACATTTTTACTAAAATCAAAAAGTGGCCTAAGCGCACAAATGCTTGATGAGCAAATAGAGGTATGGTTTAAATCAAAGTATAAATGCGAACTCGACTTTGAAATTAGCGATGCGCTTGAAAAGCTCACTCGAATGCGTTTAGTAACCTGCACTAACGATGTGTATAGCGCAATAAATTTAAATCATGCAAAAACTATTTTGGATGAGCGCTGGGATAACCTGTTTCAATATAATTAAAATATTTAAAACGACTTATTTCTAAAATCAGTAGGTGATACACCCACTGATTTTTTAAACCGTTTTGAAAAATTAAATATATTAGGGTATCCCACATAAGCGGCAATATGAGCAACAGGCCAGCGAGTATTTAGTAACAAGTTTTTGGCCCGCTTAATTCGTAAATAAATCAGCTGCTGCATAGGACTTTTACCAAATTGCGCTTGGCATAACCTATGTAAATGCGGTGCTGAGTAATGTACTTTTTCGCACATGGCGTCTATTGTCCAATCAAACTGAAGGCGCTCTTCTATCTCTAAAAACAAACTAGTTAACCGGTTGTGCCCGCCTATTTGCGGCTCGCTTTGCAACGTAGTGTTTAAGTAGTGACTTAAAATAGGCATAACGCCTTCACGTAAAGTAGCGTTACTTTCGCTGTATAAAAACTCCATTGCAAAGTGCAGCGGCTGTAATTTTTGATCATAAAGTACCAGCGCCTCAACTAAGTTTAAGTGTTTCCAACGATTAGTATTTG
This sequence comes from Pseudoalteromonas sp. APM04, assembly GCF_022809815.1. Taxonomy (NCBI): domain Bacteria; kingdom Pseudomonadati; phylum Pseudomonadota; class Gammaproteobacteria; order Alteromonadales; family Pseudoalteromonadaceae; genus Pseudoalteromonas; species Pseudoalteromonas sp. APM04. Next base: position 696,465 of record NZ_CP094441.1, on the reverse strand, counting down.
CAAGGTTTAACCAAATAACATCCCAATGCGCAGCATCAATTTTAACTTCAAAGCCTTGCTTGGCGGGTAACACAATGAGCGTATTCGCTGTCAATGTATATTGGTTATGTTCTGTAACCAGCTTTCCTTGACCTGATAACGTATAAAACAGTGTGTGCTCCAAAGGCGATGAGCGCGCAACACAATATCGCCCAGATAAGTTAGAGCACCCAGCTAGCGTAAGTTCCAAATCTGAGGCTTGTGCTAAAGCCGCTACGTCAATAAACCGCTCTATACAAGTAGGGCCAATATCAAGTACATCTACAATGGTGTTGCGCATAATTTAAAATGATAGTTTTGGATAAATAAAAGAGAGCTTTAAGCATAACCGCAACACATTATTTTTGCTATATTTAAGCCACTTTAATTGCCACACATGCAATAGGACACTTATGAACTCACTACAGCACATAATTAACCGTCGCGATTGGGAAAACCCTATTTCGGTGCAAGTTAATCAAGTAAAAGCACACAGCCCACTTAATGGTTTTAAAAGCGTTGACCATGCCCGTACCAACACACAATCACAAAAACAAAGTTTAAACGGTCAGTGGGATTTTAAATTATTTGATAAACCCGAAGCGGTTGATGAGTCATTACTAAGTGAGGCACTCGCCAGCGACTGGCAAAGTATACCTGTGCCTTCTAACTGGCAACTTCATGGCCTTGATAAACCTATTTACTGCAACGTTAAATACCCATTTGCCGTAAACCCGCCATTTGTACCAAGCGATAACCCAACAGGTTGCTACCGCACAGAGTTTACTATTACGGCGGAGCAATTAGCTCAGCGAAACCATATTATTTTTGAAGGCGTAAACTCGGCGTTTCACCTTTGGTGTAACGGACAATGGGTGGGCTACTCGCAAGATAGCCGCTTACCCAGCGAATTTGATTTAAGCGAGCTGTTAGTGGCTGGCACCAACCGTATTGCGGTTATGGTTATCCGTTGGAGCGATGGCAGTTACCTAGAAGATCAAGACATGTGGTGGTTGAGCGGTATATTCCGCGATGTTAATTTACTGACCAAACCACAAAACCAAATACGCGATGTATTTATAACCCCAGATTTAGACGCCTGCTACCGCGATGCCACTTTGCATATAAAAACCGCAATAGATGCGCCAAATAACTACCAAGTAGCAGTACAGGTTTTTGATGGTGAACAGGCACTGTGTGAGCCACAAATACAAAGCACTAATAATAAACGCGTTGATGAAAAAGGCGGCTGGAGCGATGTCGTATTTCAAACAATTGATATACAAAGCCCTAAAAAATGGACCGCCGAAACCCCAACCTTATACCGCTGCGTTGTAAGCTTACTAGATGAGCAAGGCAATACTATAGACGTAGAAGCCTACAACATTGGCTTTAGAAAAGTAGAAATGCTCAACGGGCAGCTTTGCTTAAACGGCAAACCGCTGCTTATTCGCGGTGTTAATCGCCACGAGCATCACCCAGAAAACGGCCATACAGTGAGCACTGCCGACATGATTGAAGATATTAAGCTGATGAAGCAAAATAACTTTAATGCTGTACGTACCGCTCACTACCCTAACCACCCTCGTTTTTACGAGCTGTGTGACGAGTTAGGTTTATACGTAGTAGACGAAGCCAATATAGAAACTCACGGCATGTTCCCAATGGGTAGGCTTGCAAGCGACCCGCAGTGGGCTGGCGCATTTATGTCGCGCTATACGCAAATGGTTGAGCGCGATAAAAACCACGCCTCTATTATTATTTGGTCATTGGGTAACGAATGCGGGCACGGTGCCAACCACGATGCGATGTACGGTTGGTCAAAAAGCTTTGATCCATCGCGCCCAGTGCAATACGAAGGTGGCGGCGCAAATACTACCGCTACCGACATTATTTGCCCTATGTACGCCCGTGTAGATACGCATCTTGCCGATGAAGCCGTACCTAAATATTCAATTAAAAAGTGGTTGAGCCTACCGGGCGAAACGCGTCCACTTATTTTATGTGAATACGCTCATGCAATGGGTAACAGCCTAGGTAGCTTTGATGATTACTGGCAAGCATTTAGAGAATACCCGCGTTTGCAAGGCGGCTTTATTTGGGATTGGGTAGACCAAGGTTTATCTAAAACTGACGAGAACGGTAAGCACTACTGGGCTTATGGTGGCGATTTTGGTGATGAACTAAACGACCGCCAATTTTGTATAAACGGCTTACTATTTCCAGACCGTACACCGCACCCAAGCCTGTTTGAAGCTAAATACAGCCAGCAACATTTACAATTTACGCTGCGAGAGCAAACTCAAAACCAATACACCGTTGATGTATTTAGCGATTATGTATTTAGAGTAACCGATAACGAAAAACTGGTTTGGCAGTTAATAGAAAATGGCCAATGTATAGAGCAAGGCGAGCAAATTATTAGTATTGCTCCGCAAAGCACGCAAACGCTAACTGTTAATACAAAAACGGTGTTTAAAGCAGGTGCGCAATATCACCTTAATTTAGATGTAGTACTAATTAACGACTCAAGCTTTGCATGTGCCGATCATGTATTAAACACCGAGCAATTTAAGCTTATAAATTGCCAAAGTTTAAGCGCTGATGCATTTTCACCTGCTTTAGCAAACGCCTCAGCACATGGCACTGTAAATATTAGTGAAACCGACACACAGCTTAGTATTGAAGGCGGCACCTTTAAACTTGTGTTTAATAGGCAATCAGGCCTTGTTGAGCAATGGCTACACAATCAAACCCAAGTTATTAAAAGCCCATTGGTTGATAATTTTTACCGCGCCCCGCTTGATAACGACATAGGCGTAAGCGAAGTAGATAACCTAGATCCTAATGCATGGGAAGCGCGCTGGCTAAGAGCGGGTATTGGGCAGTGGCAGCGTACATGTCGCTCGTTTGAAGTAGTTCAATCAAAAGTAGATATACGTATTAAATGTGTATTTAGTTATGAATTTAATGACGCTGTACAAGCAAAAACAACTTGGCTTTATACACTTAATAATACAGGTGAAATTAGCTTAAATGTTGATGTACAACTAAACGATACTTTGCCACCCATGCCACGCATAGGACTAAGTACAACGCTTAATAAACAAAGCGATACACAAGTAAACTGGCTTGGTTTAGGCCCATTTGAAAACTACCCAGACCGCAAAGCGGCTGCGCGTTTAGGGTATTACAGCGCGCAACATAATGAGCTGCATACACCGTATATATTTCCAACCGATAACGGCGTGCGTAGTGATTGCCAATTACTTAGCATTAATAACTTAACCGTTACTGGTGCGTTTTTATTTGCAGCCAGTGAGTACTCACAAAGCATGTTAACGCAAGCAAAGCACACCAATGAGCTAGTAGCTGGTGATTGCTTACATGTACATATTGACCATCAACATATGGGGGTTGGCGGCGATGACTCGTGGAGCCCAAGTACCCATAAAGAGTATTTACTAGAGCAAAAACAGTACAGTTATTCACTTACCTTTTTTGCTAAAGACTAAAGATTTTTAGTATAAAAAAAGCCGCTAACATAAAAGTTAGCGGCTTTTAGTTTTATAATACTTATAAGTGCTTAAGCAACTGCTTGCTCTAAAATTTCGCGGCTTTCTTTTAGCGTAATTGCTTGGTTTTCACCAAGTGCTAGCATGCCATGCGCTTCAAGTTTACCAATAATATTGTCAATAGCGGCGGCTTTGTCATCGCCATGTTCAGTAAGCACAGTGGCTACATCTAAGCTGTGGTAAAACGCCTCAATTGCTTGAATTGTTTGCTCTGCTAAATCATCAGATTGCGCTAGGCCAAATACGTTTTTACCCATTTGCTCTAGCTTCGCTTTCTTAACGTCAAACTGGTTACGTAGCAAAGAAGGCTGAACAATAGCAAGTGAACGTGCATGGTCAACACCGTAAGCGGCTGTAAGCTCGTGCCCAATCATGTGTGTTGCCCAATCTTGTGAAACGCCTGAACCAATTAAGCCATTAAGTGCTTGGTTTGCAGCCCACATTAAGTTTGCACGCCATGCATCGTCTTGGTTTTCAAAGTTATCGCCCAGCGTTTTAAGCGTTCTTAAAAGTGCCTCTGCATAACCTTCTTGTACTAACGCATTTTGTGGGAAAGTTAAGTATTGTTCACAGGTATGTACCCACGCATCAACTAACCCGTTTACAAGTTGGCGCTGCGGTAATGTTTTCATTACATCTGGGTCCATAATCGCAAATTTAGGCAGTACTTCAGGTGATGCAAACGGTAGTTTTTGTTGTGTCGCTTCTTTACTAACAACCGAGTTCTGATTTGATTCAGAGCCCGTTGCAGGTAACGTAAGTACAGCCCCCAGAGGTAGAGCTTTTGTGATTTTGTATTTACCCGTTAATATATCCCAGCCTTCACCGTCGTATAATGCGGCCGCTGCAACATATTTAACGCCATCAATTACAGAGCCGCCGCCTACACCTAATACAAAGTCGATATCTTGTTCTTTACAAATGTTTACGGCTTGATCTAGTACCTCAACAGTTGGATTTGCACCAACGCCCGAAAACTCGACCCAGTCAAAACCTTCAAGTGCGGCAACAACTTGGTCGTACACGCCATTCTTTTTAATAGAACCACCGCCGTAAACGACTAATACTTTTTGATCTTTTGCGATCAAATCAGTTAGTGATGCAATTTGCTGTTGGCCGAACTGAATAAGTGTTGGATTTACGTAGCTAAATTTCATTATTTTGCTCCTAGGTGACGGTTAAATACTAAGTAGAGTACTTAGTTACTCACTAAACTAAATTTCAATGAGTGCATATTAGTGGCAAAACAAACATTAAAAAAGCCTAATAAATGCCTAAAGCTTGCCTAATACTGCCAACATTGTTATTTTACGCAAAATTTGTACGACACAAGGTTTTTTAATGCCTACTATAGCCAGCATGTTGCAGCAATACGCCGAAAAAAATGATTTGCTCAACTTTGAAGGCGTAACGAAAACGATTATTCCCGGTGTTTATTTTCATCGTGCGAGTAAAAGCTCACCTCGTCAGCCACTCATTTATAACTCTGGTATTATTTTAGTTGGCCAAGGGCATAAAATAATTCATTTCCCTGATCATCAAATAAAATATGGTGCTGGCGACTACCTGGTTTTAGGTGTACCCGTCCCCCTTGAGTGCGAAGCCTTTACTGATAACGGCCTACCTGTAATGGGCGTAGTTATTGATATTAACCCAGCAACATTACATAAGTTAGTAAACCAAATGGGCGAACATACGCCATTTACTTCTGGGCAAATGAGCGGTGTGCAATCAGCAAAAATAGATGGTGCTATGGAGCAAGTAACTCATCGTTTATTAAGCGCACTAAATAGCCCACTAGAAGCCGATATTTTTGGTGAAGATATAATTAAAGAATTGGTATACCGTGTACTTTGTGGCCCTCAGGGTCATACCTTAATTGGCCTTGCTATGCACGATGGGCACTACGCCCGAATAGCACGAACGCTTTCTACTATGCATAAAAGCTATGCAGATCAAATTACGGTTGAAGGCTTGGCTGAAGAGGTAAATATGAGTGTGTCGTCGTTTCATCGTGCCTTCAAACAAGTGACCTTTGAATCGCCATTGCAATACTTAAAAAAAGTACGCTTAGCAAAAGCAAAAGAACTCATTACAAATAACGGTAGTAAAGCAAATGAGGCCGCATTAAAGGTAGGTTACACCAGCCCTTCGCAGTTTAGCCGCGAGTTTAAACGCCACTTTAATAAAACGCCAAGCGAGGTCGTACCTCAATTAAATAGCTAAATGAGTGGGCTCTGCTAGTATAAAATTATGTAGTATTTTTATCTTGCGCCTATGGCTTACAAAAAGTTTAATGCAATTTTCCTACCTAACACTCTTAAAACGCAACTAAAAAGGTATTTGCTGTTAGGTGTTTTTTTTGTTTTTTCTAGTCTTTCATTTAATAAGTCTGCATTTGCAAATCAACATTGTGAAATTAAACAAATTAGTCCACAAATCACTTCAGTAAACACATTAAATAAACAAACGCCTTTAAGACTAAAAATTCAGTCTGGCAGAGTTCAATACTCTGTAAATTGCCAGTTAAAGCAAGCTGGTGTTCTTAGCTTTAACCGCTCTACCCTTGAGCGCTTTGAGTGGCGCCAAAACGATGGAATACACAATCCAATTAGATACAACAAACCAGCTTATTTTATCGACTCAGGTGCAACAACCGCCCTATTAACTTTGTATTCTCCAGTCGAGTTTCGCCCGGTATTTAAGTGGCAACCAATGCCTGTATTTATTCAAAAAAGCCAACAACAAAACCTAATTTTAGGGCTATTTTACGGCTTGTGTATCACCCTTATATTGTATGTATTAATTATGGGGAGCCGCCTTAACGACGATACATTTAAGCTCTACAGCTTATACATTTTTTGTATTGGTGGCTTTATTCTTATGCAAGAAGGGCAGCTGTATTTATTTTTAACCTCCCAGCACAACAGCAGTTTATTTAACATATACCTTTTATTTATTGGCCTATGTGTTCTAAGCGCGACATGGTTTATTTGCGCTCTTTTACAAATCAAAACAAGCTGGCCAAAAGTAGATACTGCCTTAAAGTGTTTAGCTGTAGTTGTCATGCTATTTAGCGTTTTACAAATACTGTTTAAAACCCCTCAAATATGGGCTCTTTTAAGTAAAGCTACAGGCTATGTAACGCTTTGTATTGTAGGGTGTGTTTTTGTGCTTTCCGCTTTGCAAGCACGCAAAGGCATTCGTGAAGCAACACTGGTGTTTATTGCTCTAAGCTTTGTATTTGTCAGTATGATTTTTAGAATATTATTAATAGACGAAAGTCCATTTATGCGTCGCTACGGGTTAATTATAGCTTTTGCTGTAGAGTCATTTTTACTCGCTGTGGCGGTTTCAAGGCGTATTAGTCGGATGAGGATTGCAAAAAAACGCGCCGAAACCGAAGCCGATTATGATCATCTTTGCGGTATTCTAAACCGCAGAGGGTGGTGCAAAAAATCGGCAGATTTAATAGAACATCATATAAAAAGTGGCGGTGTGCTCTGTTTAATTTATATAGATTTAGATGACTTTAAACAAATAAATGACACTCACGGTCACGCCGTTGGAGACCAAGCACTGTGTAAAGTTGCTCACCATTTAAAAGCTATTGTGCGCAGTAACGATGCCATAGGACGTTTAGGAGGTGATGAATTTGTAGTGCTAGCGCACTTTTATACTAAGGCTCAGGTAAGCCCAAAAGTTCACTTTTTAAAAACTGAATTAGCCAAACTCACTATTGATCATAATACTGAACAATTAGCCATTAAAGCGAGTGTTGGTAGTGCTGTATTTAGTGACCCACCTAAAAACATTGACGACCTTTTAAAAGCTGGCGATGCTGCTATGTACCATGAAAAGCTAAAAAGAAAAGCAACACCGCTTACGTTAGTCGATTTATAAAATCGTCAAATTTTACACATAAAAAAACCACTAAAAAGTGGCTTTTATAAAAGTTATACTTTTTTAAATAAAACCTCGGGGTTAACCATAGTCTTCATTTCGAGCACGTTGCCATTAGTATCTTCGATAAAAAATGTTTCTTGCTCAAATTCGTCGCCAATGAATCGACGATATGGCTTATCTAGGTATTCTAAGCCAGCATCTTCTATACGTTTTTTTAAATTGTTAAATTCATCTTCAGATAAGTGAATACCAAAATGAGGAACCGCCACCGCCCCCATATCTACATCATGGCGAACAGTAGGTAATCGTTCAACGCTTTGGTGTAATGTAAGTTCGTTACCCCAAAAGTCGATGTCGACCCAACGACCCTCTTCACTATTACCGGTTTTACAACCGAGTACGTCACAATAAAATGTTTTAGCTACTTCTAAGTCGCCGGCCGGAATTGCCAAATGCAAACAATTAGACATAAATTACCTTTGGTTATTTCTTAATCTTTAATAAGTTTTCTATATTATACATAAATTGTAATTTACATTACACAAAACACTTCTTTTGAGCATATTTAAACCTTACGGTAGCTTTATTTGATTTTTTTAACTATTCACTCGCAATAGTAAGCACTGCTTTTAAACATTCCCGAGTTACTTTAAACTAAGCGCCCTATGCTTAAATTCTTCCTCGTAAAATTCATCGCTTTTTTTATTGGCTGCTTACTGTGCTTTGTATTACACACTGTATTTAATATACCTGCAGTTATTGCTGCATCTTTAGTAGGGCTTGCGGGCTCATTTATTCCTTTTTCTCAGTTATTTAAAAACCACCCGAGCGCTGCTATCTATGCAGGGAGTTTTGCTGGCATGTGCTCGTCGAGTTTAATTAGCAGCTACTGGGAACTGGGGTTTATTTCACTTATAGGCGCATGTTTATATGTACTTACTTTAAATTTATTTTCTGGCTTTGGGGGGAAATTAGGAAGTATTGCATTTGTAAGCGTTGCTGTATTTGCTCTAGCTAAAGGTTCTTTTTTATGACAATAGAATACCCTGCCATTGCATTTTGCGGCGCTTTACTTACATTTTCACTTGCTAAACATAAGCCTTTTAGCCCTGTTAGCGCCTCTTCCGGCTTATCTATAATTGCTTACTATTTTTTTTATTATTTTAACTTACAACCCGAGCTTTATAGTGCCATTTTTTTTGGTGGTACGTTTATTGGTATGAGTACGCCAAAGCGTTTTGGTGTATATACAATAACCAGTGCAGCAATGATTTTTGCGATCTTATTTGAATATTTAGTTCCTAAAATTAATAATTATGGCGGAGCGCTGGGTATTAGTGCTTTTTTATCTGTATGTGCTTGTCATATATTTATTTTATTTGGGGCGCCACGTAGTAAAAAGCGATAAATAGTTTAATCCCTAACAAACTCCACAGATGCAAACGTTCAAAAACCCCCCAAAAAAACCTGATCCATTATAAAAAAATGCCCGTAACGTTACGAGATTGTTAATTACATCTCACACAGAAGGATCAGGTCATGAACAAATTACTGAAGGTATGCCTCATTACATTTCCCTTGTTGCTAGCACAAGGGTGTAATGACGATGATGACGATAACACCCCTGTACAAGTTGAGCCCGAATCATCTTCAACCATTGTTGATGTAGCAAGAGACGCGGGTAACTTTACCACTTTAGTTGCAGCATTAGAGGCAACAGGTTTAGACGATACTCTTGCCGACACTAGCCAAGAATTTACTGTTTTCGCTCCTACCGATGATGCCTTTGCGCTACTTGGCGAAGACACAATAAACGGATTGCTAGCAGATACAGATACACTTAGTTCAATACTTACTTATCACGTAGTTTCAGGTAGCGTTAACGCTGAAGCAGCAATTGGTCTTGCTGGTACAACGGTTGACACTGTAAACGGCGGCAAAGTCGCTTTATCGTTAAATGGCGATAGCTTGTTAATAAACACAAGCACAGTAACCATGACTGACATTGCAACTGACAACGGCATCATTCATGTAATTGATGCCGTACTTATGCCTATCGCCACTGCTGAAGCAGCACCAACTACCAATATCGTCGAAACAGCACAACAGGCAGGTGGATTCACCACGTTACTTGCTGCATTAGACGCTGCGGGTTTAACAGCAGCATTAAGCGACGAATCAGCACAGTTCACTGTTTTTGCACCCACCGACGCGGCCTTTGAAGCCGTTGGTAGCAAAATGATCAATACGCTTTTAGCAAACCCAGATGTACTTGGCGACATTTTAAAGCAACATGTTTTGACTGGCGCGGTTGATTCGGTAACTGCTATGTCATTAAATGGTCAATCTGCAGAAACGCTGCTAGGCAACGCTCTTCCAATTACAATTAATGCCGAAACAGACATGTTAATGTTTGGTGGTGCCAATATTGTGGTTAAAGACATTGCTACAACTAATGGGGTAATTCATGTAATCGATTCAGTTATTGTGGCTGATGTAACACTGCCTGAAAGCTTTGGTACAATTGCTGATGTTGCCAGCGATAATGGTAACTTTACAACACTGATTGCCGCACTAGGTGCTACAGGGTTAGACACTTTAGTTGCTGATCCTACCAATACATTTACAGTATTTGCTCCTACCGATGACGCTTTTGCAGCGCTTGGCCAAGACACTATTGATGCACTACTTGCAGACACTGATACACTTCGCGATATTTTACTTTACCATGTAGTTGCTGATGCAAGCGTTTTATCTGACGCAGCAGTCACCATTGCAAATAGCGAAAATAATAAAGTGGAAATGGCAAATGGCGATATGGCCGCCCTATCATACGTAGACAGCGCACTGTTTATCAACGACTCTGCTGTCACTGCGGCAAATGTAACAGCCGATAATGGTGTAATTCATGTACTCAATAAGGTCATTATGCCACCAGCCGAAGTAGGCACACCTACCAAAACAATTGCTACTGTTGCAACAGAAACAGACGCACTTTCAACATTAGTGACAGCCTTACAAGCTGCTGACTTAGTTGATACGTTTAATGATACGACAAAATCGTTCACCGTATTTGCTCCAACAAACGCCGCATTTAGTAAAATCCCAACGGATACCTTAAACGCGCTACTCGCTGATACAGATGCATTAACCGGCGTATTAACGCAGCACGTTTTAGGTGCTCAAGTAGGTAGTACAGATGCGTTTGCAACAAACGGTAAAATGGTCACTACGCTTGCTGAAAACATGATAAGTGTAAACATTGTCGACTTTACTAGTACCACCAATGCTGCAACAGACAGTGTTGCATACGATGCAGACAACGCACGCTTAGTAACAGGCATGGCTGATAGCACTGCGGGTAAAACGCTTTACGTTTTTGACAACGACTTAGGTGAGTCAATGAGCGTATGTGAAGATACATGTGCTACAACGTGGCCACCAGTGCTGGGCACAGCGGACTCTATTGAAAACATACCGGGTTTATCACTTATTGCTCGTGCAGATAGCACTATGCAAGTTGCATATCTAGGTCGTCCATTATACACCTACTCAGGCGATACCGCTCCTGGCGATGAAAATGGCCAAGGTGTAGGCAATGTTTGGTGGCAAGTAAGCTTACCTGCAACTTCATTGCAAGTTGCTGGTAGTAACGTAACAACTACCGACATATACACTAGCAATGGCGTGGTTCATTTGATTGATACAGTCATTACTACTGCACAATAGTTTCTTTCCTTAGACAACAAAGTTAAGAGTGGATAACCACTCTTAACTTTTATAACTCACGTCATTATCATTGTTTTTCTGCGAACTAGTTGGGTAACCAAATAAAATACTTAGCTTAGCTTTAAACCCTTTTGCTGTATAAGTTTGTTTAATTAAATGCCACCATTGATGAAATGTAATTGTGACTGGATTATTACTATTTAACTGCCCCACAATGCCATACTTACATGGCTTATTAGAGTCTTCTTCAACAAATGTACCAAACAACTTATCCCAGATTATAAGTACGCCTGCAAAATTTTTATCTAAGTATTCTCGGTTTATAGCGTGATGAACACGATGATGCGACGGTGTATTGAATACGCTTTCAAACCACCCAAGTTTTTTAACAATTTGTGTATGCACAAAAAACTGATATGCCAAGTTTAACGCAACAACTGTAAGTACCGTTATAGGATCAAAGCCGATTAAAATCATGGGTAACCAAAATACCCACATACCTGCTAAGGGATACATTAAGCTTTGCCTGAATGCCGTTGTAAAATTCATTTTTGTAGAGCTATGATGCACAACATGTGCAGCCCATAACCAATGAATATTATGCGACGCCCTATGAAACCAATAATACAAAAAGTCTTGAAATATAAAGGCAAACAAAACAGTAAATACCGAGAGCTCTATATCGAACACGCGGTATTCATATAACCAATTAAATAATGGCATCAGTAATATTAAAGAAACCGCATCAGCACCTTGGTGCAATAACGCCAAGGCCGTATTCGCCATGCTGTCTTTTATATCGTAAAAACGCCTGTATTTAATAAATTCAACACTAACAAATACTAAAAAAATGGGACTAAGTGCAAGTAAAATGACTTCAATGGTCATGTTGTGCCCTCTTAAAATAATGCTGTAATTTTTTAAGTGCTTGCGATATATCATGTTTAACAAGTAACCTTATCAAGCTACCCGGCATCCACCATGGTGGCCTAAAGGCGATACAATACCTAAGCACTGTAGCTGTATTACCTTCATACTCAATGGGAGTTAAATATATGTCTCCTTGATGATTCTCCACCGGCTTATCACCCATTATGCGGTAACAAATATGATTACTGCTGGCGTGTATAATTTGTTCATTAAAAGCAACAAGCGGCGTTTTAACTTGCCTTATGGCACCTGCCCCACCTTTCATTTCACCTTTATTGTGGGGTTTTAATTGTGAAAATTGAGCATTAAAAAAACGCCCTAGACAGGCATGTTCCAGCAATACAGCCGCCACCTTCTCAGGCGGAGTAAATAAAGTACATTTTAAATTTATAGAAACCATAAGTGACCAATACTTAAAATAAGGCCTCTAGCATAATAAAATTTAACGTGGCAAACTTGCTCATACGCGATCATTTTTTAGCTTTAGGCGACAAATGCAAACCATTGCCGATCATTACTTTTCTAGTATTCTTGATTATCTACAAAGCCAAGGTTTAAATAATGAAGATGCTCTAAAGGCAATTAATTTTACTGAATTTAGTAATCGCACAAAACAACAACTATCACCACGCATAAGCCTCAAAAGCTATAACGCATTGCTTAATTATGCTCAAAATACACTTAAAGATCCTTTATTTGGCTTTAGACTAGGTCAGCATATTCGTACGGCTGACTATGGCGTTTTGGGATATTTAGTCGAGTCCAGTAACGGATTAAGCAACGCTATACAAGCGCTTTTAAATTACGACCGCTTAGTGGCAAATATAGGTAAAGCACAATTTGAGCAACAAAAAAGCCAAGCAACTATCCGCTGGTTTCCCCATGCTCAATGTAATGAACAAGTAGTACTAAGAAATATGACAGCTTGGGTGAGTGTTGTACGCCAATTACTCAATAACGAATTATCACCGACACAAGTTAGCTTTCAATATCACTTTACTCAACCGCAAATAAATACGCTAGCAACATGGTTTAATTGCCCAATTTTAACTAATGCAAAACACAACGAAATTTGTTTTCCGAGTAGCTATTTAAACCTGAACTTTAAAACTGATAACGCTGCTATTTATTTAGCACTAAAGCAAGTATCTGATCAGCAATTAAGTCATTTTACTAACCAGCAAAATATAACTGAAAATGTCAGCCAAATTTTAATGGCAAAGCTCGATTTACAAAATTGTACGTTAATACGCACTGCAAATGTCCTAAGTATGACACCACGCACCTTGCAACGGCACTTAAAATTGCACGGTACAACGTTTGCCCTCATGCTTGAAAACGAGCGAAAGCGACGTATTAACGAACTGCCTAATAAACCTAATTTAGCACAGCTAGCATTGCTGCTCGGATTTAAAGATCAAAGCTCTTTTAATCGTGCTTTTAAACGTTGGTATTCGTGCAGTCCACTAGAATACTTTAAAACAAATAAGGGGTAATTTTACTTTGATTTACTTTTATTAAACATTTAAGTTTATATTTCAGGCAATATTATTTAAACTCAACCAATGTTGGCTAAAAAAGACTTTTTTATGTACCTGCGTGTTGTAATTAGCGCCTTTGTATTTATGTTTTGTACTGCGGTAAATGCAATGAGTACAGTAAACTTTATTGCCGAAGATTTGCACCCTTATCACTTTAAAAACGAGAATGGCCAAGCTGATGGCGCGCTTGTTGACATAGCCAAAGCCGTTTTAAAAATCACATCATTAAACGCTAAATTTGAAATAATGCCCATGGCGCGCGCATTTCACGAGCTTGAAAGTAATCCAAACACTATTTTACTTTCTTTATTAAAAACCCCTACGCGCACAAATAACTTTAAATGGTTAGGCAGTGTTTATTTTACCGATGCCTACGTAGTTAGCTTAAAAAGCAATAAAGCAGAAGCCACGCACTTAAACCACACTAAGTTTTATAAAATAGGCACTATTCGTGGTTACTCAAGTGCTAAGTATTTAAAGCAAATGGGCTTTAAAGAAGACAAAAACTTAGTATTGGTGAGCTACTACCAGCAACTTTGGCAAATGCTTTACAAAAAACGTATCGACTTTGCCTTAATGAATACACTCACATTAGAAAACGAGTTAAAAATGTCGGGCTTAGATCCAAACCTTATCACCAAGCGCATTCACTTAGATAACTTTCCTTCAACGCTTTATTTTGCCAGTAATAAAATGCTTGAAGAAAGTACAGCCAACGCCTTATCGCAAGCACTTGTAATAATTAAGCAAAGCGGTGAGTACGAAGCAATTTTAAACAAATGGAAACTTCCGCTTCCTACCACTGCCAATAAACTGTAATAAATACGCACTACAATTTTAGTAAAGCTGATAACCTAACTTGGCTATGCGAACAATTAAAACACCGCACGGTATAACGCTTAACTATCAAGATGAAGGCAATAAACACTCTCCTGCAGTTATTCTGATAATGGGTTTGGGTGCTCAGATGACCGTATGGCCAGATTCACTATACTATGGTTTGGTTAAAAATGGCTTTAGAGTTATCCGTTTTGATAACCGTGATAGCGGACTGTCGACTCATTTGGATCATTACCCCTCTCCTAGTTTAGTGAAATCTTGGCTGAGTAAGCGCCTTCCTATACAAAGCCGAACTCCCTATTTGCTCGATGATATGGCAAACGATGTATTGTCGCTTATGAGCGCCCTTAAAATTAAAAAAGCCCACTTTGTTGGTGCATCTATGGGTGGAATGATTGCCCAGCTAATAGCAGCGCAACATAAAAAAAAGGTACTGAGCTTAACCGCTATTATGTCAAGTTCAAGCTTGCCAAGGCTGAGCGCTAAAAGCATTGGCGTATTTATTAAGCTTGCCAAATTAAAACCAAAAACACCAAGCCGTGATGAAGCAATTAATTACAACATTAAACTAAACCAACTAATTGGCAGCCCAGCTTACCCACAAACAGAAGCCGCCCTTCGGCTTCATGCAACACAAATAGTTGAGCGTTCAAACAACCCTAATGGCTACAAACGCCAGCTCATTGCAATGGCTGCCAGTAAAGATAGGCAACATTTAATTAGAAAAATTAAAACACCTACATTGGTCATTCATGGTAGTCATGATGTAGTCATTAATGTGGGTGAAGGTAAAAAAAACGGCCATGCTAATAAAAAAGGCAAAACTAAAAATAGTGCCTGGTATGGGCCATAATTTTGCACCAGAACTCATGCCAAAAATGACAAAATGGCTCACAAAGCATATTAAAAAGGCACAACGTAAATACATTAAAAAAAAGCTCAAAAACCACATTGGTATAACCAAATCTAAAAGCAAAAAATAAAAAACACAGTAATTGGTAATGTTGATATTTTAAATTGGTATGTTAGATTAACGTTAGTCAAGGTCGATATTGTCCTTCATTAACATCATCACACAGAGACAACAATGAAAAACCTAACATCTACTTTTAAACTCACAGCACTGGCTGCTGTTACTCCGTTGCTGTTTATGGGCTGCGCAAATACAAGCACACCTATTGATAGCAATACACCTGTTCCTGCATCAAAGTTTGATTTATCACAATGGAAAATAAACGTACCTGTTGATTTAAACAACGACGGTAAAATAGACACAATTGATGTTGAAGAAATTCAAACTTACGCGCACCCTGATTTTTTCTATCTTGGCGATCAAGGTTACATGGTATTCACCTCGCCAAATAAAGCTTTAACCAGCGCTAACTCTACCAACACCCGCAGTGAGTTAAGGCAAATGATCCGCGGTACTAACACAAAAATAAAAACAAAAAGTTCAAAAAATAATTTTGCATTAGCTGTTCACCCACTCTCTGAGCGCTTTGGCTCTGTAGGTGGAAAAATGGAAGCCACGTTGAAGGTTGATCATGTGGCATTACGCGCTACAGACTCAAGTAAAAAAGCCGCATATTCTGTGGTGGTAGGACAAATTCATGCGGGGAAAGACCAAGCCCTAATAGATACAAAACTGGGTTATGGCTGGGGAAATGAGCCTCTTAAAATTTATTACAAAAAATGGCCCGGCCATAAAATGGGCTCCGTTTTTTGGAACTACGAACGTAACTTACCAAAAACAGATCCTAACCGAACTGATATTACATACCCAGTATGGGGAAACACGTGGGAAAACCCTAATGATCCGGGTGTTGAAGGTATAGCGCTTGGTGAAGATTTTAGCTATACCGTAAACGTACATGGTAATGTAATGCACCTTACCTTTAGCGCAAAAGGCAAAAAGGATGTTAACTACTCAATTAACTTAGGAAACAATGTTGATGCCAACGGCAAAGTGGACGACAAAGATCACCCGCATGGTTATGCTGCCGATTGGCATTATTTCAAGGCCGGTGCTTATAACCAATGTAGTACTAAATCGTCTAAAGGTATTTGGTACCCTGGCTGTTTAGGCACAGGCGAGTGGGCACTCGACAAACAAAACGGTGACTACGCACAAGTGAGCTTTAAAAAGTTAATATTAAGCCCATCAACTAAGCCGTAAGTGTTGCTGTAGTTAAATAGTTTTTAAGTGATGTAAACAGTGGTGAAGGTAAGTTATTAATATCGCACCAGCGCCACTGTATACATTTATTTGGCTCGTTTAGCACAGGCTCACCACCATCGTAATCAGCTTTTACGTACAAAGTAATGTAGTGTTTGTTTTCAGCACTAAAAATATCGTTAGTAAAATCAAGCTTAGTTATTTGACTAACATTCAGCCCTGTTTCCTCAAATACCTCGCGTATTGCACACTGCTCAACGCTTTCGCCAAATTCTAAATGTCCACCCGGCGTTGCCCATGTATTTGCACCATGCGCACCAATTCGCTCACCTAATAAAATAGTGTTTTGTCGCATAATAATAACGGCAACACCCACTCTAACGTCGTTACTCATACAATTAATTCCTTACAAATATGAGGCTATGCTGAGCCGCGCGCCTTAATTTGTCAAACTCACTGCAACTGCAACTGCATATTAACCATGTGATTAACTTTTAGCCGACCAAGGTCGAATAGCCTAGCCACATAAAAAAGCCTACCTTTTGTAAGGTCTCTCATACATATTTAGTTTTAGGAGCCTATTATGTCAGGCCTGTATAAACAGCAATACACGAGCTTTAAACAAAACCCAGCCCAATTTTGGCTAGAACAAAGTAAAAATATCCCCTGGTACAAAACACCAAACCAAGCATATACACAGGATAAAGACGGCCTTTATCATTGGTTTAGCGATGGACAATTAAATACCAGCTTTCTAGCGCTCGACCAACACGTAATTGCAGGCTTTGGTGACCAAACTGCGCTGATTTACGACTCGCCTGTTACCAATACAAAGCAAACTTATACTTACACTCAACTACAACAAGAAGTCGCTAAATTTGCAGGCGTAATAAAAGCACTTGGTGTACAAAAAGGCGATCGTGTAGTGATTTACATGCCCATGATCCCACAAGCTGTTATTGGTATGTTAGCTTGTGCTCGCTTAGGCGCTATACACTCCGTAGTATTTGGTGGGTTTGCAGCGCATGAACTTGCCGTTCGTATAGACGATGCAAAACCTAAACTCATACTGAGCGCTTCTTGCGGTATAGAGGTCGATAGCATCATTGAATACAAGCCACTTATTGATGACGCCATAGAGCTTGCCAATCATAAAATAGATCACTGTATTATTTATCAGCGCGACCAAGTTACTGCCAATATGGTCAACGAACGCGATATAGATTGGACACACGCAATGAAAACCGCACAGGCGGCAGATCCAACACCTTTAAATGGCAACGATCCACTTTATATTTTATATACTTCAGGTACAACAGGCGCCCCAAAGGGTGTTGTACGTGAAAATGGCGGGCACGCCGTAGCGATGAACTACAGTATGAAAACTGTTTACGGTATGGAGCCAGGCGAGGTATTTTGGGCAGCCTCAGATATTGGCTGGGTAGTTGGGCACTCTTATATTGTGTATGCACCATTAATGTACCGATGTGCAACCGTATTATATGAGGGCAAACCTGTGCGCACTCCCGACGCCACTGCTTTTTGGCGAGTAGTGGAAGAATATAAAGTAAGCGCTTTATTTAGTGCCCCCACAGCATTTAGAGCAATCAAAAAAGAAGATCCTAATGCTGAAGGCTTTAAAAAATATAATACCTCTAGTTTAAAACGATTATTTTTAGCAGGCGAACGCCTCGATCCGCCCACATACAATTGGCTAAAAGAGAAAACTCAACTTCCGGTACTCGATCATTGGTGGCAAACCGAAACAGGTTGGGCCATTGCGTGTAATCCAGTAGGAATAGAAACATTAACAACCAAACCTGGCAGTTCAACCGTACCTACACCGGGGTTTGATGTTCGTATACTCGACATGGACGGTAATGAATGCGCAGCTAACGAACAAGGGGCCGTAGTTATAAAACTACCTTTACCACCCGGATGCTTACCCTCTATTTGGCAAGACACAGCCCGATTTAAAGCCAGTTATTTAAGTGAATACGAGGGCTACTACCTCTCTGGCGATGGCGGATATATAGATGAAGACGGCTACTTGTTCATAATGGGCCGCACTGATGACGTTATAAATGTTGCAGGCCACAGACTTTCTACCGGCGAAATGGAAGAAATTGTAGCGGCTCATCCTGCGGTTGCCGAATGCGCTGTATTTGGTGTTAACGACCCACTAAAAGGCCAGCTCCCAATGGGCATGATTGTACTTAAAAATGACTTTACAGGGTCAAGCGAAGAAGTCGAAAAGGCACTTGTTGCCTCAGTGCGCAATCAAATTGGCGCCATAGCATGTTTAAAAAATATAGTTAGTGTAGAGCGCTTACCTAAAACTCGCTCCGGAAAAATACTACGTAAAAATTTACGCCAACTTATTGATGGCGACGAACTACAAATCCCTTCAACCATAGACGACGCCGGTATTTTTGAAGAAATAAACCAACAACTCACTATGCGTTAGTCCAACCAAACAAAGCCACTTTATAATTAATAAAAAGTGGCTTTGTTTATTAGGACATGGGTATATAGAGAGTTAAAAAGGAGTTAACTGAAACAAATAAGAGAATGTAGGTAAACGCTTAGTCACTTTTTAATAACAAACAGTGATTATAAATATAGGCTCAATAAAATTTTACCTCTATAATAACTAAATGTAAATTATTTTTTAAAAAATCAAGGTCTAAATATGTTTGTTTTAAGTTCAACCTACTCGATATTGAAAAACGAAAATGACCAACTAAAAAAAGAAATTGAGAGTTTACGTAACAAAAATACAACGCTTATCAATGAAAATACTTCTCTAATTGAAGAGTTAAATAACCCAAATAATAATGAAGATCATAGTTTCACTCACTCATTACTTTCCAGCTCTATCAATGGTGTTGCTCAAATCGAAGAGATAAGACAAACCGTATTGGGCTCTTACTCTAAAATTGATGAAGAAAACAAAGTAAGCGATAAGATAAACACCCTGCTCGAAAAATCAAATAGCTCGCTAAATCATATTGTCAAAGAAATGGATTTAATGACCAGTAAAATGGGAAGCATGACTGAAAACATTTCAGGCCTAGCTAGCATGGCCGGTAAAATCAGTACGTTTGTTTCAACAATTAGTAAAATATCAGATCAAACAAATTTATTAGCACTTAACGCTGCTATTGAAGCTGCCCGTGCGGGTGAAGCTGGCCGAGGCTTTAGTGTTGTAGCAGATGAAGTAAGGGTGCTAGCAACAAACACGAATAAGTCAGCGCAAGAAGTGGCCGACCTAGTAAAAGAAATTATTAACAAAACAGATGAGACAGTGGTATCAGTAGAAGGTATTAAAGAAAATAGTTCGCACCTAAGTGATAATTTTGATGCACTGAATACCGATTACACTTCAATTATCGATTTTTGTAACAACATGAAAAATACGATTTCTCAGGCTGCTACGTTGTCGTTTATTCAAACCGTTAAACTAGATCATGTTGTATGGAAAGGTGACATTTACGCAGTAGCAAATGGCCAAAGCAACAAGTCAATTAATGACTTTAGCGATCATACAATGTGCCGATTAGGCCAATGGTATAGTTCAGAGCAGTCTGCTGAATTTAAACACACCAATGCATTTAAACAATTAGAAAACCCGCATAGTGAAGTACATAAAAATGGTGTTGCGGCTCTGCACTCAATTCAAAATGGCGATAAAGAATCTGCAATTAAGCATATTCATAAAATGGAAGCAGCCAGCGAACGTGTGATGCATTTACTCGATGAGATTTGTTAACCCCAGCTAAGCACTAATGAACAAGCTATTAAAATGATTTAAATTTTAATAGCTTGTCTTAAAATTAGTCTTTAATTTTAACCTGCACTCTTTTTTCACCACATGCATATGATTGTTTAAAGCGCCCTGTTTAAAACTGTAATAAAAAGTAAGAAACTGTTTGGCTTACGTAAAGCAATGTAAAGGTACGCCCAAACATTAAACAGGTCAGTTAATGTTCAGTTTCAGAGGTTAATATTAAGCCTAGTTATGTAACAACATAAACGAGGCACACTATGAAACTTACATTTTTACTATCGGGTATAATTGCCATTAGCGCGCTTTCAAGCACCGCAATTGCAGCGCCCAACGAGCGAGAAGCACATAAAAATTATAAGCACGAAAACCCTAAACGCATTGAGTATAAGCGCGATGAACGTCGCCATGAAAAAAAACTACGCATAGAGCATAAAAAAGAAAAGCGCCAAGACCGTAAAAAAGAAAAGAACAAGCAAAAAAAGCAGCAAGAAAAGCGTAAACAACTACGTTTCGACAATCATAAATATAACTACCTAACTAATAGGTATAAGCCGCGTTATTACAAAGAAAATAGATACATAAGGCACTTGCCAAGAAGAAGTACCTCTATTTGGTTTAATGGAATTTCATTTAGCTTTAATGACGGCATTTACTACCGAAAAGCTAAAAAAGGCTATCACGCTGTGATGCCACCTCGCGGACTGCGCATTAAAAAACTTCCTAGACATTATTCGCGTATGAAACATCGAAACACTACATATTATGCTTATCAGAACGTTTTTTATATTGCTGATAACGGCGGCTATAAAGTGGTAGATGCGCCAATAATTCAGCGCAACAAAGCTATTAAAATTGGCAACGTCTTCGACTATAGCTTAGGGCAAGTTTACGATGAACTACCATCGTCAGCTGAGCCAGTTACCATAAACTCTCAGCAATATTTTAAATACAACGATATTTACTTTTTGCCACAAATAAATGGTGACGAGATACAATACCTAGCAATCAGCTTAGGCTGAGCATTATTTAACTACTTAACCTGCCTACAGGTTAAGTAGTACTTTATTGTTATTGATTTCAGCAATCCTCCTATAAAATTCCCTTTTGTAATCCCCCCTTCTAAAAACATAAAACGTTTATTTAGTGAACAATTTTGATTTTAGCTCCGTATGTCTGTTTAATATTTGTAAATAAAGCGTTTATGACCTAAACCTAAATAGAGGCTTTATAGAGGAGCTCCACTTATGCCTACAACAAAAACAATTGAAAAAAATACCGAATTTGCTCGCTGTATAGAGTGTAACAAAGTAGATACGTTCGCTGCTTTTCACTGGTTAGCACTTGCGTTTAAAGATATGACCCGAGCCCCGTTACTTACTGTAATTTATGGCCTAGTGTTTAGTATTATTCCTGCAGCTATTATCTACTCTGCATTTTTTGCACAAAGCGTATTTGTAATTTTACCCGCCACTGTTGCGTTTGTTTTAATTGGACCCGCTTTCGCAGCCGGCCTATACGACGTAGCATGGGAACTCGAAAAAGGCCACAAACCCACTTTTAGGCATTCGCTAAAGTCGATGTTTAGAAACCCAGTTGGAGAGTGGGGATTTGCAATATTATTACTCGTAATAATGATTGCGTGGATGCGCATTGCCGCCCTTGTTCATGCTTTATACCCTAACTACGCTAACCCAACGTTTGAAGAACTGTCAGCATTTTTAACGCTTGGTACAATTGCAGGTGGCGTTTTACTCGTGTCTGTTTTTTCAGTGTCTGCATTTACACCACAAATTATGATGGAAAGACGCGTAGACATAATGACAGCTATCGTCTCATCTATTAATGCCGTTAAAAATAATTTTGCGCCAATGGTTGTTTGGTCAATATGCATTTTCCTAATGGTTGCGCTTGGTTTTGTAACTGGGGCTGTTGGGTTTATTGTAATTATGCCACTACTTAGCTATGCAAGCTGGCACGCATACATTGCAGTAATCAAAACTAAAAAAGCCAGAAAATATGAATAGTTAACAAACTTTAACTTAACTTGTGCCACGAACTAGTAAAACTAGTGTGTGGCACAAATAATACTTTTCCCCTCCTCCCTTCATTTAAATGCCCCGATTTTTTTAAAAAGTCATAATCAAACATCCTCACTTTAGTAGCTATACTTTTTAGCGCCTGATAAAGTAATTTTTACTGTATTAAACATAATGACTTAAGGCACCTTATGGCAAATCAATTTAACGTTCTGGATACCCGGTTACAATTATGCTGTGGGAATGGCGGGTATACTCGCGAGGGTTTTTGCTATGTACCAGACTCTGATCGCGGTAATCATAGTGTGTGTGCAATTATGACCGAAGAATTTTTACAGTTTTCGAAGTCACAAGGTAATGATCTCATAACGCCCAATCCACTTTACGATTTTGAAGGCTTAAAAGCTGGCGACAAATGGTGTTTATGCGCAATAAGATGGCTTCATGCGCAACAAGCAAACGTTGCGCCGCCAGTAATCTTGCAGGCCACTAATAAAAAATCGCTTGAAGTAATACCGCTTGAACTACTAAAGGCACATGAATACACCCGTTAAAAATATTCTAGCTTAGTTTCAGCAAATCTGTTTGGTCTGCAAATTTTACAAAAAGATGCAGACTTTTCATAACCACCTCGTATTAAAAAAAAACAAAACAAAAGCAAAAACACAAGCAACTGATTTAAAACAACTTTATTTAGTTTAACTTTCGGCATATTGATTGCTTCATACAATTATCACGTATTTATTACGTAAAGGACTACGTGAAAATATTAAATAGTTAAGTAGGAGAAGTTATGAGCAATACAAATAAGCAAGCTAAATTTACTGCACCAGGTATGAGCAACGAATCAGCTGAAAAAACTATCGCAGCCTTAGATAACCGCATGGTTGCACTTATAGATCTTCAATTAACACTAAAACATATTCATTGGAATGTTGTTGGTCCTAATTTTATAGGTGTGCATGAAATGCTAGACCCTCAGGTTGAAGCTGTGCGCGAAATGACAGATACAATAGCCGAGCGTATTGCCACTTTAGGC
Organism: Pseudoalteromonas sp. APM04; assembly: GCF_022809815.1. Taxonomy (NCBI): domain Bacteria; kingdom Pseudomonadati; phylum Pseudomonadota; class Gammaproteobacteria; order Alteromonadales; family Pseudoalteromonadaceae; genus Pseudoalteromonas; species Pseudoalteromonas sp. APM04. The sequence goes on along the minus strand of NZ_CP094441.1, from coordinate 672,885 downwards.
GGCATACCAGTAGGGACACCTAAGTCAATTGTTGACCGCCGTACATGGAACGAATATTCATTAGGTAAAGAACTTGTTACGGAGCATTTAGGCGCGTTAGATAAGGTGTACAACGGTATTAATGCCGATCACCGTAAAGCCATCGAAACGGTATCAGATTTAGATCCAGTATCTGAAGATATGTTAATAAGCCAACTTGCCGATCTTGAACAATTTCAGTGGTTTGTAAGAGCACATATCGAGTCAGCTACTGGTGAATTAACGCAATAATACCTTTATTACCTAAGTACCTTAGCCCAGCATTTTTGTTGGGCTTTTTGTTTAAATCATAAAACAAAATATTACTAAGGTATTTGAGCCGTGCAAGAACTTGTGGCATAAGAATTAACCTACTAGTATCAGTAAGTAGTTTTCAATATTGGTACAAATTAGTATGATAAGTTTTAATACCCCTAAACAATTTTGGCTTTTTTCTTTAATATTTTTATCAGCCTGCGGCTCAGGCAACAGTAATACCAAAGTTCCGCAATCAAATACAAGTGAAAGTCCGACTCCAATTACACAAAATAATATCGAAGATAATTACAACATTATTATTTATGGCAATAGTCACAGCTGTCAGTTAGGGCGGATCATTGAGCATATAATCGAAAACCAATACCCAGATAAGTCAGTTCAAACAACCACAGTGTCGGGACCATTTTTAGATAATATTGTGAGTATTAGGGCAAACGTAGACAAACTTAAAAACAAAAATCTAAGCCATGCCATTTTTCAAGGTCAAAAATACTCTCAGTCTGGTTTAACAACTTACCCTACTGATGCCGCTGAGCATTTAATTTCATCAGCTAAGGCACAAAATATCACACCTATTTTATTTCCTGAACACCCACAAAGAGGCAACCCTGAAGAAGGCCAGCGTGTATACGACTTACATTTATCAATAAGCGCTAAACAACCTAGCTGCGTAGCTCCTATTGGCCTTGTTTGGAACAGGCTTTTAGTTTTGATGCCAGATGCAAAACTACATATGGATGATGGCAACCATGCCTCTTATGCAGGCAATGTATTAACAGCAATGACTTTTTCAGAAATAATTACTTCACGACCCGCCGATATCATGAAATTTGACCCAACGATTAATTTGTCAAAGCAAGAACAAGCTCTATTTGGTCAAGTAGTTACCGAAGTGCTTAATTTATATCCTGCTTGTGGTGTAAGCTAATCTAATTATAAATCTATTTTTGTGTTTTAAATTTTTTACTTTAATTAAAAATAAAATGTCAGGTTATTCTCATTGTTATCGACTAATAACATAACAATCAAAAGGAGAGTAATTATGAATACATTAACAGTAACCCCACTACATACTTTACCCGCTAGTAAAGCTAATCAATGGCTTCAAGACGGTTTTTCACTTTTTAAGCAAGCACCTGTAAAACTTTTTTTATTTTTACTGCTTCCTTTAATTATTGAAGGTATTTTTCAAATACTACCCGCCCCTTATGGCATGCTAGCCTCCAAATGGGCTGCTACTTTTGTAGGCAGCAGCGCTATTATCGTCATTCACCATTTGGCCACTCAAAAAGTATTTTCATTGAAGTCGATCTTTAAAGCTAAAAACTGGCTAAGCATGATTCCGCTTTCAGCAATTTTAGCATCTGCTTTTTTTATTCAGTTATTTGTAGCAAAGCTTTTACTAGGAAATGATGGCATAAATTTACTTTTATTTTCGCAGCCTACTGAAGTTACCCAATGGCAACTAGGTATTATTTTTGCCTCAATTATTCCTGTTACACTGCCTGTGAGTTTTGCAGGCTATTGTGTTTTACTTGGTGATAAAAATGTACTGCAAGCATTAAAAAGTAGCCTAAATGCTTTTTTCTATGCGTTTAAACCAATGTGTTTAATCGCGCTAATTTCTTTCTTAAGTCTATTGTTAGCTCCTTATACTTTTTTATTAAGTGCGATTATTACGGGTCCTATACTCACGTGTATAAGCTATATTGCTTACAGAAGTGTATTTATCAAAAACAAGGAAGCCTAGTGGAAAAAAGGGATCATATTCATGAGATACTATTGCAATACGCACCTTTAATGGCGCGTATTGCTGCAACACATGAAGCAGACCAAGCACTTAGAGAAGACCTACTGCAAGATATATCGTTAGCTGTTTGGCATGCAGTAGAAAACTTTAGAGGCGATTCAAGTATGAAGACCTTTATTGCTAGGGTCGCACACAACCGTGCTGTCGATCATGTTTTAAAAGAAACACGTCGCCAAGATCGTCATAATTTAAGCGACCCTTTACTTGACTTGGTTAGTACTGATTCTCACCAACACAGCGATAACACGTATGATTTAATGACAGCGATGAGACGGCTACCATTAAAATTTAGGCAAGTTATTTCTCTTCAATTAGAAGGTTTTAACCAAGCCGAAATAGCACATACGTTAGGTCTAAACGAAGCGAACGTTGCCAAGCGCGCTAGTCGCGCACGTGTGCAACTTCAAAAGCTAATGGAGCAATAATAATTATGGATCCACTATTTGAACAATGGCAAAAAGACTATAAAAATGCGACTCCAAAACTGGATACTGCCGCACTACTGAGCCAAATTACATCGGCAAGAAAAAAACAATCAATTAAAGCATGGTTAGACTTAGTTGCTGGCGCATTTGTTAGCTTATTTTGTATCTATGCATTAGTTTTTGAAGCAACTAGCACTCTTGAGCAAGTGTTATACGCAATTTTAACTCCGTTACCAATTGGGTTTTCAGTATGGGCATTTATTCAGCGCAAAAAGCTAATAAAAACACACACCCTAGATGTTAATGGTTTACTACTTTTTAAAAAGCAGCAGCTCATTAATCAAATAAACTATTGGCGCTTAAACCTTATAGGCTGTTCCATTTTGTGGGCAGCACTTTGCATCACTGCGGCCGTGAGCATTTTAATGTACAACTACACAACAATATGGCTCACACAAGTAGGTATTGGCACTTTGGTACTAATTGCCACACTAGCTCGCTACATTCATGTAAAGTTAAATTTTAAAAGTAAGCTAAAGCTAATTGAAAGTTTAAAGTAGATTTGCCAACTTAAATTACTCAATAAGGGGTTACACCAAAACTGTAAACTAAATGAAATATCTAATGACATTTAAAATTCATTAAAATAAACAATATATGAATGCTTGGTTGGTTTAATTTCAAAGGTACAGTGCTTACCGTTCTTGTCACTAATAAGGGGCCGTAAAATTTTTATAACTGATTAATTAACCTTTCAACTTATTTTATTGAGCTTAATGTAAATCAATAACTTTTTGTAAATGGCGGGCTGTCTATAATAAAGCTAACGAATATTTGTCTCTTTATTGTAACTTGTAGTTAAAAGTTGTCATTCAGTTCACTTTACTTCTATAGTAACGCTATATAAACATTAGGTATTACTATGCAAAAAGCGCGAATTCCAGCGGATGAACAATCTCGATTAAAAGCATTATATGAGTACGAAATATTAGATACAGAAGCAGAAAAAGTATTTGATGACTTAACTCAACTTGCCTCAGATATATGTGATACCCCCATATCACTTATAAGCTTAGTCGATCCGCAAAGACAATGGTTTAAATCAAAATACGGTATTGATGCCAGTGAAACAGAGCGTGATATTGCGTTTTGCTCCCATGCTATTTTGCAAGACCAAGTATTTGAAATACAAAATGCTTTACTTGATGAGCGCTTTCACGACAACCCTTTAGTAACCAACGATCCAAACATTCGCTTTTATGCAGGTGCCCCCCTTATCACACCGCAAGGCAGTACAATTGGTACTTTATGTGTAATTAGTGATAAACCTAAAAAATTAACTAAAAAACAAATTAGTGCGTTAACTATTTTAAGTAAAGAGGTAATAGCCCAATTAGAGTTAAGGCTAAAAAACAGAGAACTAAGTAAAGCATTAGAACAGCAAAAAACTCATATTCAAGAGCTTGAAAAACTAAAAGCTGAAGCAGATACATCCAATAATTTAAAAGGTAAATTTTTAGCTAATATGTCGCATGAGCTAAGAACACCACTTCATGGTATCTTAAACTTGGCCGAATTTGGCTTATCTGACAGCAGTAATAGTGAAAAAGATATTGCGCTAAAAAGTATTCTAAACTCAGCCAATATTTTATCCAATATAGTGAATGATATTTTAGATTTTTCAAAAATAGAAGCTGGAAAATTAGATATTGAACATATCGACTTTAACCTTAAAGACGTTGTTAATGGTGTAATAGAGCCACTAAAAAAACAAGCCTCTGATAAAGGTATAAAGTTTAACGTATCAATAGATAAAAAAGTGGCTGAAACATTAAAAGGTGACCCACTAAGAATATCGCAAATATTAAATAACCTATGCTCAAATGCAATTAAATTTACTCAAGCTGGGCACGTTGATTTAATAATTAACTTAAAAGGTCACTCTTTAAATACACAGAACATAGCATTTAAGGTCATAGATACAGGTATAGGGATAAACAAAGCAGCACAAGCAAACTTATTTAAAGAATTTCATCAAGCTGATTCATCTACCTCTCGTAAATTTGGTGGTACAGGGTTAGGCCTTTCCATTTGTAATAAGTTAAGTCATTTAATGGGTGGGAAAATCAGTTTTACCAGCCAAGAAAATGAAGGCTCTACATTTATTTATCAGCAAAGCTTTGAAGCATCGATTTTAGATAGTTTGCTAAAGAAAAACAAAGAAGTAACTGATTTACAAGGCTGTGCTATTTTAGTTGCGGAAGATAATAAAATAAATCAAATCGTCGTCAATAAAATGTTAAAAGCGCACAACACTCAAGTGATTTTTACTGAAAACGGTAAAGAGTGTGTTGATTACTTTGTTAACAACCACGTTGATTTAATCTTTATGGATATTCAAATGCCAGTAATGGATGGAGTTGAAGCAACCAAGGCCATAAGAGCACTGAAAAACGGTAAATCAATACCTATCATTGCCATGACTGCCAACACAATGAAACAAGATATTGAGCATTACCTAAATATTGGCATGGACGGTTATTTAACTAAGCCATTTAATAAAGATAGCTTGAACAGCTTGCTTAATGTTTACAATCCAAACAACGAAAATCTCAAAGACTTAGCAATAAAAATTAGTGACCCGAGCATTAAAAGAGAACATAAACTTAAACAAACATGCCGTGAACTAAAAAGATTAATACCTGCGGCCAACAGAGTCAGCTTATGGCTGTTTAATGAAGAATACTCTGAGATAAATTGCTTAATGTGCCTTGATGAGAACGATGAAGTCATTCTTGACTCAGTATTAACAGCAAAAGACTACCCAGATTACTTTAACTACATACTAAGCCACCAAATACTTGATGCCCCCGATGCAAGAAATCACGAAGTTACAAAAGGCTTTACCAAAAGCTATTTTGAGCCATACGATATTTACTCACTACTTGACTACATTTATTTTAAAGATAATAAGGCACTAGGCGTGATTTGCTGTGAAAGTATTGGATCGAAAATATCATGGACCCACGCAGATAAAGAAGCCCTGATAAAAATAACAGACTTAACTACGTTATTTTTATCAAAACAAATAGATCTCAATTGAACTTATGACTATTAAACCGTAAACCTTTGTAGAGTAATTTTGCCTATAAATAATAAAAAAGCCGGGCACATTTAATAAGTGCTCGGCTTAAGCCGACACGACAATTTATAGTGAAATAACCACTCTCCCCATACCTTCACCACTAGCAAGGCCATCATGCGTTTTACCTGCATCCTCAAGATTAAATTCAATGTTGTCTAACACAGGCAATAGGCGCCCTTCATCAATAATTGTTGCAGGGTTAGCTAGTATTTCGCCATGCTGCTGGCATTTATGGTACCCCCTTGTTTAGTTTAAACAGCCAGTATATTTACAAGAGATACCCATGATAATACACTCAAATGAACAGCTAGTTTTAAAATTTAATTAATAATAGGCTTTAATAATGAACAATGAACACCTAAAGTTATTCGTTCGAGTCGCCTCTACACACAATATTAGTTCAGCAGGCGCGGAACTTGGCCTTTCGCCGCCGGTAGCTAGCATGCATATTATTAAGCTTGAGGAATCGCTTGGTGTAAAACTAATTCACCGTACAACAAGGCGAGTATCTTTAACTGAAGAAGGCCGAGAGTTTTTACCTCACGCTGAAGAAATATTAAATGCTATAAATAGTGCAAAAGCAGCTGTAGGCGCAGGCTCTTTTACCCCCCAAGGCACGATTCGTGTTGCAGCCCCCTCCTCATTTGGTCGTATGCATATAGTGCCCGCACTTAAAGCTTTTATTGATCAGCATCCTGAGCTTAAAGTGGATTTAAGACAAAGCGATAGTATTGTAGACATGGTAGAAGGTGGTTTTGATATCGCTATCAGAAATGCCGAGCTTAACGATTCAACCCTCGTAGCCAGAAAGTTAGCCCGCGACCATAGAATTATATGCGCCTCACCAGGCTACATAGCAGAACACGGAGAACCAAAAACACCACAGGATCTTCTCAACCATAATTGTATTAAATTAATTGGGATTGACTACTGGAGCTTTAAAACGCCAAATGGCATTGAAAAAGTTAAGGTAAAAGGCAGTATTCGTATTGATAATGGAGAGTCGATAAGGGATGCGTGTATTAATGATGCAGGTATTACTATTTCGTCTATTTGGTGCGCCCACAACGCATTAAAAGAAGGCACCCTAGTTCAAATACTAAAAGATTACCCAATGGATTCAAATGCCGCTATTTGGGCTGTATACCCAAGCTCCCGATTGCTTGCACCAAAAGTACGTGCATTTATCGACTTTTTCATAAAGTATTATGGCGAAATTCCATATTGGGAAACGGCGTGAGTACTTGAATAAAAAGGCCACTAGTGTGGCCTTTTTAATACAAAACTAAACGCAATGACTAATATATTTCAGCACTTACAAATGTATATACATAATTACTAAACTCTGGCTTAGTTAAATGCCCACCTTCAGACATCGTATCTAAAAGTTTTGCATAACTGTTTGCATCGGTTGGATTACCAGCATAGCCATAAAGTAATACCGTTAACTCTTCTAAAATGACCTCATCGGTGGGTTCAGGGAACACACTACCAAAAGACAAATCTGGAATTTGACCACTTATGCCCGCTTTTATTGTCCAATCAAATCGACTTTCAGCAGAATCATCAACTAAAAAGCTGTAACCCCATATTGTGCGAGCAAACCGATTGTCAACATTACCAAAGTCAAAACTTGAATCATTGTTTTCAGCAAATTGAAGTAAACTAAACCCTAAATCGTCAGTAACGATCGGAAGTGTGGTCAGCTGATAATCACCATTAGTATCTACTGCGCTTCGGGCATAGCTTTGAAACTCAACATCAACACCATCTACATTCATAAGGTCTGACATAAAATCAAGTTGCACATAAAAATTATGCTCAGTTACTGTTGGGAATACAAAAAGCGTGTTTGATATTTCAGAACCACTATATTGAACAAACCTATACGCATTATCAGCTTCTATATAACCTCGAGTACTAGCATAATCAGCATCAATATCTAATTGAACAGGAACTTCAACACCGTCATGAATAAAATCTTCATCTGTTAGGGTAATAACTGATGAGTTTACCGGTATATCAATAACGGCAGCTTTTGCATCAACTGAGTAACTAGAAAGCGCCGTTAAATAAAGCTTATTATCATTCGGGCAAACATTTACAGACCCCGAAACTTCGTTACCTTGTGATTGATATATTGTGTAATCAGACGCAATCGTACTTAGCGCTGTTGTATCAGCACTATATTCAGTACATCCACAATCACCTGTAAAATCATTAAAATAAAAGGTGCCTAAATTAGTTCTATTTTCAATATCAAGCTCAGTGATAATTTGCTTATAACCACCGTCTTCTTCATCAAATACATCACCTAGTACTGATACATGTTTTGTACCTAAGGGTAACTCACCTGAAAATTTACCTTCTGCATCGGTTTTAACTGAGCCGATAGCACCGCCATCATCATTATGAAAAACAACATCTGCTTGATACGCAGAATCAGCCCCGCATTCGCGAGTTAATGTTTGTAAAGCAATAGTTTGAAGTTGGGCTGTGTTGCCACCGCTTGACGAGCCGCCAGAGCTACTTTCTGATGAAGAGCCACCGCATGCGCTAAGCGTTAAAGAAAAGGCAATAGCAAGCGGGGTAAGTATAAATTTATTCATTTTAATTAGTCCGTTAAATTGGTTCACCTACCATTATCTCAACTTAAGCAAAACAATAACAAGGTAACCACCACCAAAACGGTTACAAAATTGCAATAATATGTAAACAAACCGCGATTAAGTACCTCACACATAACACCATTTACTAAATTAACTCACTTGTTCAAGTGAATTTATTAAAAACTGCACTACGCTTTATGTATTAAATAGTTAATGGCTATTTATTTGCTTAACCCTCGTTTAGCCAAAATATCGAGATAAATACACAACAGGACTGACCTTATGAATCGCTTACTTGGCCGACTATCTATCATTCAACTCTCTTTGTTAACATCAATCATATTAATGGTTTTTATTTTTATATTGCTGATACAAAACATAGCGAATAAATGGCAGGAGTCGCAAACACTGCAGCAAGATATTGCATTAATTAGCTTGTTAGATGCACTGGAAAAAGTGGCACATAACCATGCTGTAGAGCGAGGCTTAACTGCAGGCTTTTTAGGAAGTGGTTCAGCCGAGGCTAAAAACAAAGTGCTCGCGCAACGCCAAAAAGCAGATACTTCAATACAGCATTTAAAGTCGGTAAGTGATCAACTAACTAAAAATTCTACAAAGGTCTCTAAAAATTTAAGTATTCTGTTTGATCACAATGAAAAAAAAGCGGCATTACGTACTCAAGTTGATAATAAAGCAGCCCCTGGTGCTTTCGCGTTTTACAGTAAATTAAATCAAATTGCACTCGATGTAGCGGCTAACCTGAGTAGCCAAATAAAGCACCCAGTATTATCTAAAGATCTAAACATTGCTTTTTTGCTCGCGCAATACAAAGAACGTTTGGGCCAAAATAGGGGAAAAATAAATGGCACTTTAGCTAAAAAGCAATTAACGAGTGTTACACAGCAAAATATTGCCTTATACAATTCAGAAATAGATTTACTCAACCAATATTTAATAGCTAATTTGCAAGGCCAACAATTACAAAGCTTTAACAGCATTATACAAAGTGCTGACTCACGTAAAATTAATGCAATAACAAACACATTGCTCAACACAGAATCGCCCAACTTTACAGCTTTGCCGGCAGCCTCTGTGTGGTTTCCAATGGCAACACAACAAATAACTCAAATTAAAAAAGTACTAGACAGCCAATGGAGTACTGTTGACAAAGATGGCCTTGAACTAAAAGAAGCGGCCGATACAACGCTTACACTCACTATTATCTACTTTTTGGTTACACTTGTGATCATCGCATACTTAAACTTTCATTTATTAAGTACTCTCAAAAAGGAACTAAGCCAACTAACGTCACTCTTACTTAAAGCCGAAAAAGGCGACCTAACAATAGATATAAGGCTCAAAAGTAAAGATGAACTCGGCGAAATATCAAATGCTATCCACAATACTATTTTCGCTTTTAAAGATCTGCTATTAGGGCTCGACCACTCAATAAATTCAGGCTCAAAACTCAGTGACGATATGAGTAATGCAACAAAAACAGTCCTTGATGATTCAAACAAAACATTGGCTATGGCGAGTAATATAGCCACCGCAATAGAAGAAATGGCCGCAACAAGCCGCGAAATAGCAGGCTCAGCTTCTGAAACTCTCAGCTCTAGTGACGAGTTAAACAAACAAGCCAATCTATTGATTGAAGATAACAAACTTAGCCAAAGCTCAATTACTGAGCTTGCAACGGGGATGTCTGACGTAGAAGAAGTGGTAAGTAAAATGGATCAGCAGGTAGCGAGCATATCGTCCATTTTAGATTCAATTAGTAGCATTGCCGAGCAAACTAATTTACTAGCGCTCAATGCCGCTATTGAAGCAGCAAGAGCAGGTGAGCATGGTAGAGGGTTTGCCGTTGTTGCCGACGAAGTAAGAAGCCTTGCCGGAAACAGTAAAGAATCATCAGAAAAAATTTCGTCTTTGCTCGGCGAGTTACAGTCTATCAGCGACCAAGTAGTTAGCTCTATTGTAGCAAGTACTAAATTATCAAAAGCCACTTTAGAGCGATTTGATCAAGCAAGAGCGGTATCCGAGCAAGTACATGCACAAAGTAAAGTACTCGAAAACTTAGCCATGAACGTGTCATCAGCCGCAGAACAACAGTCTGCAGTTGCGTCAAATATAGCAGTGGATGCTGCAAGCGTATTTGAATACGCCAACCACGAAGTTGAAGCAGCACGTAAGCAAGAAGAAATATTTAATGAAATGCGACTAAACACTGAAACCCTGCAACACACAATGAAAAACTTTAAGTTTCAATAGTTACTAGCAACCTTGTAATACAGCTAGAGGCTAATTGCTTAAGCAAAATAAACCAAAGCAATTAGCCCGCTTTATTAAGTTACTTTACCCGCCAAGTTAAACCGTGGCTCGGCGTATAACTTTGTTGTAACTACATCAACTAACGTATTTACCGCGTTCCACACATCTTCAAACGAGGTGTACAAAGGCGTAAAACCAAACCGTAAAATATTAGGCGCTCTAAAATCGGCAATAACGCCTTTTTCTATTAATGCTTGGCAAATAGCAAATGCGTGATTATGCGAAAAAGCCAATTGGCTTCCGCGTTGGATTGAATCCTCAGTAGAGCTTAAGCGCAAATCAGCCAAGCTAGCATGCGAATGCACTAAAGCAATAAACACATCGGCTAAAGCAATCGACTTAGCCCTCACATCGCTTATTTTTACGCTTTCCCACACATCAAGTGCAGCGTCTAACGCACTCATAGCAATCACACTTGGCGTACCACATAAATACTGATTAATACTTGCTGCACACTCGTATTGAGCATCAAACGCGAATGGCTTTGCATGCCCCATCCAACCACTCAATGGCTGTTTAACGGCACTTTGGTGGCGCTTGGCAACGTATAAAAAGGCAGGTGAGCCAGGGCCACCATTTAAATATTTGTAGCCACAGCCTACTGCAAAATCAACGTTGCATTTATCCAGCTCAACCGGCAATGCACCTGCACTGTGTGCTAAATCCCATATTACTAAAATACCTTTTTGATGGGCAAGCTCAGTGAGCTTTTGCATATTCAAAAGCTTACCAGTTCTAAAGTTAACTTGGGTAAGTAACAATACCGCTATATCGTCAGTTAAGTTTTGTTCAATATATTGCTCTTCAACTAGTTTTAATTGGCATAAGTCAGTACCTAATAAATCGCTTAAACCTTGTACCATGTATAAATCGGTCGGAAAATTATCTTGTGTCGACAACACTTTGCTGCGGCCAGTGTTTAACATAAGCGCGCTGCTTAAAAGCTTAAATAAGTTTATTGAAATCGAATCACAACAAATGACTTGGCCTTTTTCAGCACCAATTATGGGCGCTATTTTTTCGCCAACCTGAGTAGGTAAATCAATCCATTGGTGATCATTCCAGCTCCTAATTAAATGGCTTCCCCACTGCTCGCTCACTACTTGTGCCACTCTGGATTTAACCGCTTTAGGTAAAGCACCTAGCGAGTTACCATCTAAATAAATAGTGTTTGCGGGTAAATCAAATTCATCACGCTTGCTTGCCAATACATCAGCTTTATCAAGCGCTACAATATCATCAAAATTCATTTATCGATTCCGTTTAAATGTTTAACTAAGGTGGTAAAAGCAGCAGAACCTGGGTGTATCCAATCAAAATGCCCCACCCCTTCGAGTAAATCTACTGGTCGATTAAGCTGTTCTAAATTATACGCAGGAACAATGCTGTCATTCGCACCTTGTAAAATAATGCTTTGTTGATGCAATGGTTGCTCACTTGGGTTGGCCTGAGTGTATTCTTTAGGTTTATCGCTTGGCATACCTTGCATAAAATCTTTAGTGACTTTTTGGCAGCTATTTGTACCTGCCGCATAGGCTTTAATATCGGTAATGGGAGCAAGGCCAATGACGCCTTTTAATTCACTCATTTGTCCACCCGCTAGTAACGCTAAATGACCACCAGCCGAGTGCCCAATAACCACTGTATTATTCAATTTAAATTCGCCACTGTTGTAGACACTGGATGCTAAAATGCCGGCTTTAATATCGTCAAAAGTTACAGGCCAGCCACCACCGCTTTTACCACTGCGGCGATATTCCACCGACCACACATTAAATCCTGCTTGTGCTAAGCCTGTGCTTAATGCATAGCTGTGTTTTATATCGTATGCACTTAGCCAACAGCCACCATGTAGCAATACAACTAACGGCTTTGATGTACTTTGCTCAGCTTGCGTGGCGCGCCACAGTAATGCAAATTGTGATTCATCACTCCCGTAAGGTACTTTTTCATTAGCATTTACAAAACCAAGCGACGCTACTTTAGAGTAAGCAACATTGTTTTCAACAACAGGAAACTCAATGTTGTTGGTAGTCGTACACCCGCTTAAAAACCACATACCTAAAAGTAAAACAACCATATTTTTCACAACACAACTTCCTTTTTAAATTTTAAAAACAACGCCTTTATACATATTAAAACTGCTACCATAGCGTTACGTTTAACTTGCGTTATCACGTCACTGAATCATTAATTAATAACACTTTAGTGGCTGCAATTATTATTGTTATACACAAAACAGGCGTAATTAATGACTATTGTTTGCGTATTTACCCCACTTTACAAAAGCAGCGCCAAGTTAACCATGCTAAAAGCAGCGAGTAAAGTTACTGCGTTTAAGCTTATATTTATACCTAAATTATTATTAACTTAGCTTTAAGGTGTTGGCCATTAAAAGCTTATGTATAATGACTCACTCTGGCTATTATTATGCCCTCAAGTGGAACACAACAATGAAAAAACTATCAAAAGTGCAAGAAAAACAACAAGCGCTTGTGCTTAACGTTGCCGATAAAATAGAAGAGCAAGGCCGAGCCGAACTACCCGGTATGCTGCAATGTTGGTTTGACGTGGAGTATCACTTATTCCCAGGCTCGTTACTTATGTGTTTTCAGTTTGAAAACCAGCAAGCCCTTGATGCCGCCGAGCCTGACATATTAAAATGGCAAAAACGATTAAGCGGCGCAATGCTTAAAAAAGGCGTTATTTTAAAAGATATGCGAAAGCACCTAAAATTTACCTTAAACGGCCCAGACGACTAAACAGCATTAACAAAAACCTTTGCCTGTAATTACAAATAAAGCACTCTAGGCTCAAGTGCGTTCAGTGTTAAACTCTTTTACATGTGCTATTAATTCTGGAAAAAACGCTAAAAAAGCGGCATCTAATTGGTTGTAATGGCGCTTTATATCTTCAGCAGCGCCAGTAAATTGGTTGGCAAAACGAATACGATCGGCAATATTATCCAACGCAGCCCCCACACCATTAATGGTTTCGTAATCTTTAAACCAATCGTGTTTAGTTATGCTAGTAACAACCCGCTGCATACGCGGCGGCATGTGCCCTAACCGCTGATTTAAAAGCCCAAAACTGTTACGTTTAAAATCACTCAAGGGCTGATCACTAAACCGTTGCCAATGCATAATTAAAAAGTGGTCAAACACAACATCTACTGCCACACCAGCAAAGCGCCTGCGCATTGGTGAAAAATACTGTTTTGCTTCTTTAACAATTGGGTGAGAGTCGGTAAATTTATCAACTAAATAGTGATTACTAAGCGCATTTTTTACAGTCTCACTCAGTTGCGCCACATGCCTGTGCCCACCAAAATCACCCAATAAGTTTCCAAAGTGAGAATCAGCCGTTGGCTTTGCAAAATAAAGATGGGCCAAATAATTCAATATGTTCTCGCGTTAGTTACTCTGTTTAAATAGTAACTTAGGGATCTAACATATACTATGCTTCGTATAAGTTAAGTCTAATTATAAAGTTGAGCAGCATGGAAAATATATTCCAAACCAGTCGTTTTTTAGTTGTCATCGCGGTTATTACCGCAGCATTATCATCGCTTCTTGTTTATGTTTCGTGTATTAATATTGTTTTTAATATAGTGGTTTCAACCATTCTCGACCTACCAGATTCTGCAAAAGCAGGTAAAGCCCTCATAGTTGAACTACTTAAAATTCTCGATTTACTATTAATCGGTATTACCCTACAAGTAATTGCCATTAGCTTATACCGCTTATTCATATCGCCTGCTAAATCAAAAGAAAGTAAGTTTTTAGCCGCTTTTAATATTAAAGACTTTCATGATTTAAAAATAACCCTCGTACAAGTAACCTCAGTTGTTCTTGTCATACTATTTTTAGAACATGCAGTGGAATTTGGCGGCACAATAGAAACCCTGTACTTAGGAATAGCCATTGCAATTGTTATAGCTGCCTCAACATTTGCATGGCGTTCAATGAAAGACTAGCTATAAATAGTTTTATAAACGTTTTTATACGCCCAATTACAAATCAGTGGATTACAGTGCCACGTGCTTTTACATTCAAATTACGGCTTAAGTTAGGCTGCTTTCTTTTCGGTATATAAATTGCTGTTACTCATGTTCTTGCTTTAAAAATTAAACATAAATATGGCTATCTATATTTAGCAAAAGGAGAACATTATGAGTAACAAACAACTAATTACGACTATAGGTATAGGTTTGGCAGCAGCTTCTGCAGGTATGCTAACAAGGAAAACTTTACAAAAATCGTGGGAAAAGGTTACCAACGAACCAGCCCCAAAAGACAAGCCAAGTGAAAATACAGATATTAAAGAAGCAGTAATTTGGGCTGTCGTTTCAGGCATTGGAGCCGGCGCAGCAAGAATGGCAGTGCGTTATATTCTCGACAAACGTCAATCTAAATAAGTTTTAAATTAATGCCTCTTGTAATATTAGTGTTTACAAGAGGTTTAACCTCCGTCTCCCTCCACCAGCCTATAATTACCCCGAACAATATAGATATGAACGCTTACTATATTTCTGTAATAGACTGTGTACGATTACCCACATAATTTATATAACCTGAGTAAAAGGTAACCACCACAATTACTTTCTTATAAAAAAGACTCAATGCTGGCTTTATAAATCCAGTAACCTAAGTGAGTTAATCACAAAAGCAAATATCTGTCGATTCAACGTTAATAGGTTGCTCTAAGCTAGCAATCGGAGGATAGTAAATTACATATAAAACAACAGCCTTATATTAGGAGTATCATGATCAAAGTATTATTAGCGACCAGCTTAATCGCCTCTTCATTCGCTGCTTTAAGTAATCCTTTAACTGTTGAAGAACAGCGTATCAACAAAGCCCAATCGGCAATGCCCAATGTTTTAAAAGCATTTACCCCACAGGTAACAAGTTTTGAGCAACAATTTAAAGAACTTAACAACTTTAAAAGTGCAAAAACATTAGTAAAACGCTTTAGCTTTGAACTATGGGAAAATGCCAAGCAACGTATAATAAAAACCAATAACTACGACGACCGAGAGCTCTACTGGGCACGCCTGCTTTCAAGCAAAGTAATACGCACAACATCGCCTAAATTTTCAATTACGCAGGCTCAACTCAATACGTTACTAACCCTACTTGAGGAAGGCAGCAGAGGCCGCACCGACCTTACTTTTTCATCAGGCAGTACTAAAAAAATATTACTTACAGGCTTTGACCCATTTTTACTCGATAGAAACATAAACCAAAGTAACCCCTCAGGTGTTGCAGCGTTATTACTCGACGGCCAAGTTATTAATTACAACGGCATAACCGCAGAAATTAACACCGTTATGGTGCCTGTGCGCTACGAAGACTTCGATCAAGGCATAATAGAATCACTGCTTGCCCCCTACTACGCACTTAATAATGTAGACATGGTTGTAACCGTTAGTATGGGCAGAACACAATTTGATTTAGAGCACTTTCCGGGTAAACGCCGTAGTGTAACCGCCCCCGATAACGCTAATATTGTGTATGGCGGAACGCAAACAAGCCCAGTAATACCAAAGCTTAATGGCCGACCACTCCCAGGCAACGAGTTTGTAAAATTTAGCTTGCCTATAAATTACATGCAACAAGCCAAAGGCCCTTATAAAGTTATCGACAATCGTGAAGTCACCACGCTTGAAAAAACCTATAAAGCGGGTTCGTATGGCGAGCTAAAAAACAGTATTGCGGTAAATGGCGGCGGCGGTGGTTACTTGTCTAACGAAATATCGTACCGGAGTATTCGCCTTCGCGATGCGCTTAATTCAAGTATACCTACAGGGCATATTCACACCCCACGTATACAACAATTCGAACCCGAAACAGAAGCTAAAATAGTAAACCAAATAAAGGCAATGCTAGAACAAAGCCTAGTCGCGCTATAAGTTATAAAAATAAGTTTAAGCGCGTAAAAAAGGGCAATATTATTGCCCTTTTTATAACTAGCTAAAAATTGCTTTTGAGTCGTTAAATAGAAAAATATTTTTTCTGAGATTCTTAATCAACTCTTACTTCAACAGGACGGTTAAATAGAGTTACTAAGGGCAAGTTTACATTTTCACTCATTAAACAGCAGAAAACTGACCCAACGGGGCGTTCTTAAAAACACATAAAATATAATTACTATTTATCAAGGCTAGGCAAAAACATACTTTCAGGTACTTTATTTTTAGTCATAACGTCATGGTATGTACCATCGCTTATACCTAAATCAATCGCTTTATTCACTACCGCCATAGCCTTCAAACTTTCAGCAATGTCTTTTGCAAATGCAACATGAATTGAACGCTTTTCAATCATGTCGGAGTCAAATAATATGTCGTCTTTAAATTCAATTAGCTCAGTGCTTAACAAATACCTGCCATAACTTTCTGACATAATTAGGCGGTCTACCTTTTGGTTAAAAAGTAGTTTAAACCCTTGTTGAGCTGTGGCAACTTCTAACAACTCATAAGTATTATAGCCAGTTAATATTTTGTCATGCACACCTAAACGAACACCCGCAATAATAGCATGTTCGTCTTTTCTATCCTTATGATAAAAAGCACCAAATACTCCCATTCCAATTGGGTTTGATAAAACCGCCCACTGCTCTCGTCCTGGCAGGTTAGCAGCTAAAAATAAACCATCAGCTTTTCCTAACTGAGTATAATAGTTAGCTCTAGCCCATGGTAAAATAATGGCGTCTACTTCATATCCTAATTTAGCTAAACTTTGATTTAAAAATTGCCAACTAGCACGATAAATTGGGTAATTCTTCATCAGCATTTTGTCATGATCGTGACCAACCGCAAACGTAATGGTTTTACCCTTTTCACTGGCATTTAACGAGCCAATGCTAAAGCAAAAAATGCAAAGTAAAATAAACACCCTACAAATCATAGTAACCTCTTATTAAAGATCTCATTAAGGGGTCACCCATTAGAAATCCCCAACAATTCTAATTTAACTCTTTCCTTACTCTTGTAGCCCACATCAAATGGTACGACTTTTAACTTCAGTTTTTGTTCTTTGTCGTAATAAAAGTCATTCGTTAAAGCTTGTTCAAAGTTATCTGTTTTAGGGTAAATCAGAACTAGGTCACCTTCACAGTTAAGGTACTTGTAGCCGTAACCCAGCATTTGATAGAAATCACCTTGCGATAAACCAAACTTATCTTTACCTAATTTTTTATTTTGATTGATTAACTTCCATTTGGTATCTAATACCGCAGTCAAACCGGCAAGGTCTTTAAGACATAGATCAGGTTTGAGGCGAAAATAACTCCTATCACCATAAGTAACCAATGATTTACTTTGTACTTGAGAAGAAAGTTTTTGAGGATTTGTCACTCGTTGCTTAAGGTATTTAGCGACAAAGTTTTCAAACACGGCTTCCATTGGGAACAACAACGAATAAGCATTGTTTTCACCCAACATTGACTGAGGTGAGTAGCCCTCCAATATTAGCCTTGCCCAACTTAACGGCACATCATAATGCCGCATGCCTCTTTGCAGTTTCACAGTAGAAAAGTCGTTCTTGTAATTTGTACTAAGAGGCACCTCATTAAAAGCAAAAAGCAATTCCTGAGATAGCTTCTTACTTTTATTCACATAGGTATACGAGGCGACTAATTTAAGGGCAGAATGTATGAGTCGGTTTCGGAGTTTTTCAAGTTAGTTGTCGCCTCAAGTTAAATTTTATGCCGCCCGCATTTCTTCTTTTTTCTCAGGATTTAAATTTACTTCATTTATCATTGACCAATCTCGTGACTTTCCTGACCAGCGACTTGGGTTATTCAATTTAGCAGCGTCGTTTACCTGCTGACGCTTGGCTAATATTTCTTTGTCTAAACCTGAATGACGTTGGTTTGGCGTCACAAATTTTATACCACTGTGTAGATGCTCATTATTGTACCAATCAACGAACCCACTTACCCATTCTCTTGCTGCGCTTATATCTTCAAATGCCTTTTCTGGGTATTCTGGGCGATACTTTAACGTTTTAAATAGCGACTCAGAATACGGATTGTCATTACTTACTGATGGTCGACTAAATGATGGTACAATGCCTAACTCCTGTAATGTTGCCAACAATGTCGCGCCTTTCATTGGGCTACCATTATCTGAGTGCAACGTGACTTGCTCGCGCTTTATTTGCTCTCTACTGCAAATATCCTTCATTAAGTCTGCGGCTAATTCACTTAATTGTGTGTCGTAAACCTGCCAACCAACAACCTTTCGGCTAAAAATGTCCATCACTAAATATAAGTAGAAAAACTGCCCTTTTACGCTCGTTGGTAAATAGGTGATATCCCAAGTATATACTTCATTTGCACGCACGGCCTTGAATGCTCTTGGCTTTTTCATTGGCTTAGTTGGTTTCACTTTTTCTCGATGCGTTAATAAGTTATGTGCCTTCATAACCCGATAAAACGAACTTTCAGACGCTATCCATATGCCGTTATCAAGCAGTTTAGGGACTATTTTACTGGCCGGTAAATGCCCATATTCGGGTGAATTAACTGTATTAATAATGCGCTGCCGCTCTAACTCTGTGAGACGATTTGGCGCCCGTTTTTCCGTACTCGTTCGCTTGTCAGTCATATCATCTGCTTCAATCCAGCGCTGAACTGTTCTTAGTGTCAGCCCAAGTAACTCACATGCTTTTTCTTTCCTTGCCCCTGCATCCTGTGCGTTAGTAATAAGCGTTATTAATTCATGTCGCTCAGTTGGTGTTGTTAATCGTCCTCGCTGAAACCCCAGAGTGCATCCGCTTTTTTTTTGAGAACAAGCAGAGCGGCTGTTTCAGCTAAAGCTTTATCTTTACGATTCAGTTCTTTTTGCAGCTGTTTTATCTCTTGCTTGAGCTGTTTACTGTCTGATTTTACCGTTTTATTTGAAGGCGATGTAGCAAAGTCCTTCTTCCACTGTTGAATATGATGTGGGTAAAGCCCTTTATTACGGCAGTATTCATTCATCGCAGCCTCTTCTAAACTTCCACACTCAATAATCGCGTTGAGTCTTTCTTCTAAACTCCAATCTTGTGGTCGTTTTTCTGCTGTCATTTGGCTACCCGTCTGGTGTGTTTCAAGTTGATGTTTTTTTGCTAGCGCTATCCAACGTTGAAGCGTTGAATAACCGACACCTAAATCATCTGCAATATCTTCTAGGCGGACATCATCACACTGAGATAATGCTTTTTCAACCGCTTGAACTTTAAATTCTTGTGTAAATCGACGTCTCATTTTATCTGCCTCTACTAAATATTAGAGGCGACAACTATCCTGACACAGGGGGGTTTTCAGCTCTATCCATCAAATATGCATCGTACTCAACGTAAAACCTATGACGATTTATGAAGTTGTGTTTTAGCTGTTGGCTATGAAGTAATTTACCTTTTAAAAAAGCGCTATTACTTTGCTCTCGAACATAGTCACTTCTAACGCCTTTCTTAACGAGAACATTTACCGCTTTTAGAAACTGCGCGATAAAAATTTCCATCAGGGGCATTTTTTGCTTCTTAATGCTCGCAACTTCGGTTTCTATATGGCGAAACTGCTTTAATGACTTGAGCATCATTAACAAAGATTTTTGCGCTTCTATAGCCGCACTTTCCTGATTAATTGCTTTAGCAATTTTAGGAAGTATTTCTATTTGAGTTCCATCAGGGCAAAGAACCACACCAGCATAATTTTGCATTTGCAGAACTTCCATGCCATGTGCAATTTTTAGCTTCAAAAAGCGTGATTCTGACTCATCACATAAGCAGCACTTTTTTAGATATGCAAAAGCACCTTCTGTTATTGCCTCAACATTATCTTTTCCTAGCGCCTTAGCGTCATCACTTAACAGACCATACTCAAATACGGTGATGTTTATTGCTTGTCGTCGTTTTAATCCCTTAATCATGTTGAGTGAGTTAACCTTTATACTTTGGTAAACTGCTAGGGCTATATATACCTATATAGGTGAAAGGGTCAGTCCAAAGCTCAGAGTCAGTTTGTATTAACGTATAACCTTTAACCTCATCTGCAAAGTCATCTGCATCCTCAATGTCACCAAACAGCGTCTCAAAATCTACATCTGATTGTTCAATGATTTGGTAGCCCTTATCCTTTTTATTGTCTGGCTTTTGATTATCACCAAGCACTAAACAAATCTTTTGCCAATCTTCAAAAAAGTATTCAGCAAGTAGTGGGATAATCTTGTTCTGGAAGCTGCTCTTTAATTCGTAAAGCGCTTTCTCGTCCTCGCCAGCCTCAATTTCTTTCACAACAGGCATTAAAAACGCATGGCCGAGCTGATGTTCCCTGTCATATAACGCGAAAATCCTCTTATTCATTGTTTTAAGTAGACGAGCTAAATCGATTTTATTATCGCCTACGCTAACACAGTAAGACTCACCTTGTTCATTACATAAAACATGGTAATTTGGCATCATTTCTACAAAATCAAAGCGGCGACGAAGTGCTGTATCCATCAGTGCCAAAGATCTATCCGCGGTATTCATCGTGCCAATAATGTAGAGGTTATCCGGCACTGAAAATCTATCGCCGGAATACGGTAAGGTCACTTCGATAGCTTCAGATTTTCCTAAACGCTTTGATGGCTCAATCAATGTAATTAGCTCACCAAAAATTTTTGATATATTGCCTCTGTTTATTTCATCGATGATCTGAATCGCCCCGTGTTTGCCAGAGACTCAATAACTTGAGAAACTGGAACTATGAAAAAATCAAATCGCTATACATCAGAATTTCGTGAACGTGCAATTAGGCTTGTTACCACACAACAGCATGAATACCCTTCTCTTTGGGCTGCGCTAGTATCGATTTCAGATAAACTGGGATGTACCCCAGAAACACTTAGAGCATGGGTCAAGAAATCTCAAGCTCAACCGTCTAAACCCTCTTCTAATACGCAATCAACTGAAGAACGCCTTGCCGTCTTAGAGCGCGAGAATAAAGAGCTCAAGCGAACGAATGATATCCTGAGGCAAGCTGCCGCTTTTTTCGCCCAAGCGGAGCTCGACCGCAAACAGAAGTAATAGTGGATTTTATTGATGCTTGCAGAGAGCATTACGGTGTCGAGTCAATTTGCAAGGAATTGCCGATTGCACCATCAACGTATTATTCTCATAAACAGATACAAAGAGAGCCTGAGCGACTGTCTAACCGCAAAAAGCGTGATGCTGAGCTGATAATACTCATTCGCGAAGTGTGGGAGGATAATATGTCAGTTTATGGTGCAAGAAAAATATGGAAGCAGCTACAGCTTGACGACCATCAAGTCGCCCGCTGTACAGTCGAACGATTGATGCGAGTTATGGGAATTCAAGGTGTTCGTCGGGGTAAAGCACATAAGACAACGATACCTGACGAGCAACAAGATAAGCCACTTGATTTAGTTAATCGTCAATTTACTGCTGAGCAGCCAAATCAACTTTGGGTAGCTGACATCACCTATGTTGCCACATGGAGTGGGTTTGTTTATGTCGCTTTCGTGATAGATGTTTTTTCACGATACATTGTAGGTTGGCGTGTATCAACGACAATGCACACAGAGCTTATTCTTGATGCGTTAGAGCAAGCTATTTGGCATCGTGGCAACCCCGAAGGGTTAATTCACCACAGCGACAGAGGCAGCCAATATTTGTCTATACGATACACTGAGCGACTTGCTGAAGCTGGAATTCAAGCGTCTGTAGGCAGTGTGGGTGACTCTTATGACAATGCATTGGCTGAAACAATAAATGGATTATTTAAAACAGAGATTATTCGCAGAAATGGCCCGTGGAAGAATGTTGATGCTGTTGAATACGCAACGTTAGAGTGGGTCAATTGGTTTAATAATCAACGCTTATTATCTTCAATTGGGTATATTTCACCAGCTCAATATGAAACAGACTACTATGATAATTTAAACGAGTCAGGTAAAGTGGCCTGACTTAAACAAACTGGTCTCCGATGAACTCGGGGCGATTCACACCATATTGCTCTTTTAATTTTTTATAAAAATTAGGCTCGATACTATCTATATGGGAAACAATTCCATGTAAATAGGGTATGTCATCTTTATTCAGAGTTTTATTGTTAAAGTGGTGCAGCATAGTTCTTATTTTTTTCTTGTATATCTACCGACAGATGGATTTCCTTCATTGGTAATTATGACACCGGTTACACGCCTTGATCTCCCTTTGCCTACAATCGTAGTTTTATTATTTATAGTTAAGTTATAAATAATGTTATAATTTCCAACAATCCCTTTAACTTGGTGAAGGGATTTTTTCAACATATCATAATCATTACAAGAAAATGTTAGATCATCTGCGCATTTAGTATATTGCACCCCTAATAAATTACACATCTCCTCAACTATTTCATCAAACGAGTACATTAAAATATTTGAAATCATTGGACTAGATGGCGCACCGATACAAAGGTGGTATTCATTATTTTTATTTTTTTTAAAAGATAATTTTTAATAAATATGTGATCTAAACTAGATAGCTCAATATTTTTCAGTTCGAGGTATGTAATTAAATCATGATGAGAAATTGATGGAAAAAAGTTCTCGAAGTCTAGCCTTAATAGAAAGGAATTATCTAAATGTGGTTTTGCATTATCAATTAAAGATTTACCTTCAACATAAGCATTGGCGCATCTATGAACTGGGAATTGGCTAATAAAAGCTTAATTAGACCTCTTTGAATACTTTTTACTAATTTATTAGGTTGAGATACTTGCCTAAAGCCGCCATTTTTTTAGGTATTTTAAATGTTTTGTAAGCTAAGGGAGCACTTGGTAGCTGAGCATAAAGCTCCGAGGGTCAGGTCTTGTTTCTTGCCAAGACCAAACATCAATCCCACGTTTAACACCCTCCCCGTCATCACGCCCTGAAAATAAGTAATTGATGAGTAATTCATTTCATGGATGAAATGAAAGCCATGCTTGCACATGGATATGCTTTCATGGCGTTTACGTTCACATCAATTGTGGTTTTGAAGGATTAAGTGTGATGCTCGGGTGCGCTGAGAGCGTCCAGAGAGGGGCCTGCGGCAGCCCCTCTTTGGCTGCTGTCGCCACTGCGATAAAACCTTGAATAAGGCTTTTAATTTCTAGAAGTGCCAAGCGTATTCGCGTTATCTGTAACGATAACCTCAACCCCCTATTTAAATACTTATTCGGGCTGTCACCCGCGCTTCAGTAAGCTTAACGCCAACGTCAACAACAATTAAAAACCTTTTGGGCTGCGCCCAACACGCCAGCAAGCTGTGCGTCTTGTATCTCTCATTGATAAATGATTAGCTATCATTTATCACATCGAAGTCAGTGAGCTTGCCTGTGCGTCTAGTATTTAATACTGCTCCGTAGATAAGGCCCTGATTTTCTATTCTCAGAAACTGAATGGTATCCAAGCACACTTTTATTTAAGTAGATGCTGTATGTACAAGGGGAGTAAGTAGAGATGATGTTTATCGGCATTGATATTAGTAAAGAGAAGATTGATTTATCGTGGTTGAGAGACCAACTTACAAATAAAATTAAAACTAAAGTCTTTAAAAACAAGCGCCAAGACTTTGTAACAATAGAAAAATGGCTTTTAAATACAACTAAAAGCGCTGCTAGTGAGCTCGTTATCACCCTCGAACCAACGGGTGTTTATCATGAAGCGCTGATGTATTTTTTACACGAGCAAGGCTTTAATATTATTTTAGCGAATCCCAGTAAAGCTAAAAAGTATGCAGACGCTTTAAACATAATTCACAAAACAGACAAATCTGATGCAACGATGCTTGCTCATTATGGCTGTGCTAAGCACGCAGTCGTTAATTATTGGCAACCTGAAGCATTAGCAATTAGAGAGCTTAAAGCCCTTATTCGTCGTTTAGATGCGCTTGAGAGTAACCGACAACGAGAGGCTAACCGATTAGAAGCAAGTGAATTCAGCAACGTTTCCGCGCGTGTTTGCCAATCGATAAAAGTGACTATCGCGTTTTTAGACGATGAAATTAAACAGCTTAAATCTGAC
Source organism: Pseudoalteromonas sp. APM04 (assembly GCF_022809815.1). NCBI lineage: Bacteria > Pseudomonadati > Pseudomonadota > Gammaproteobacteria > Alteromonadales > Pseudoalteromonadaceae > Pseudoalteromonas > Pseudoalteromonas sp. APM04. Next base: position 648,227 of record NZ_CP094441.1, on the reverse strand, counting down.
ATTGATAACCACATAGATAATGAACCTGATTTAAAAAGAAACAGGAAACTACTTGAGTCTATCCCTGGTATTGGGCCCGTATTATCGAGAGAGCTAACGTATTTGTTTGCGGCTAAAAAATTTAATAAAGCCAAAGAAGCTGCCGCTTATTGTGGATTAATTCCACGGCATAATGAATCGGGTAAATTAAAAGGGCGAACATCAATCAGTAAACTTGGGCCAGCCAGAATTCGATGCAAACTTTATATGGCGGCCATTGTTGCAGGGCAATGGAATAAAACAATAAAGAGACACAAGTTAACGTTAATAAACAATGGTAAAACACCGATGCAAGCTGTGTGTGCAAATATGCGAAAGCTAATTCATATATGTTTTGGTGTAATAAAAAACCAGGAAGCGTTTAAGCTCCAAGAAAGTTAAATACGGCCTTGAAGCTTAAAATGAGAGATGGTATCTACAATGTTTAAACACACAAAAAAGCCGTTGCATTGCTGCAACGGCTTTTATAACTTTGATAAATCCCACTCTACAGTGGAAATTACTACCCATTAAAGTTCAAAAATTAGTCGCGGTATGTCTCAATTGGAGGACACGCACATACTAAATTACGGTCGCCGTATACGTCATCTATACGTGTAACAGTTGGCCAGAACTTGTCTTTAGCAACGCTTGGCACTGGGAACGCAGCGTAAAAACGGTCGTACGCGCGGTCCCATTCGTTACCAAGTACGTCAGCTTGTGTGTGCGGTGCAAACACAAGTGGATTGTTTTCGATTGACCATTCGCCAGAGATTACTTTGTCGATTTCGCCTTTGATAGATACCATAGCTTCGATAAAACGGTCTATCTCGCCTTTTGACTCAGACTCAGTAGGCTCTATCATTAGCGTGCCCGCAACTGGGAACGACATAGTAGGTGAGTGGAAGCCGTAATCTTGTAGGCGCTTAGCGACGTCCATTTCAGTAATGCCTGACGCATCTTTTAATGGGCGTAAATCAACAATACATTCGTGAGCAACGCGATTGTTACGGCCACGGTATAAAATTGGGAAGTGCTGGCTTAACTCGTGCGTTAAGTAATTAGCGTTCACAATGGCCATTTCAGTGGCTTGTTTTAAGCCCTCTGAGCCCATCATGGCAATGTACGCCCATGAAATAGGTAAAATAGCGGCTGAGCCGTAAGGCGCTGCCGATACGGCACCGTTATTAATGTTTGTACCCGGTACGTTAATTACGCTGTGGTTTGGCATAAATGGCGCAAGGTGCGATTTAACACCAATTGGGCCTACACCTGGGCCGCCGCCACCGTGTGGAATACAAAACGTTTTGTGCAAGTTTAAGTGCGATACGTCTGAGCCAATAAAGCCCGGGCTTGTTACACCCACTTGCGCGTTCATGTTTGCGCCGTCCATGTAAACTTGGCCGCCGTGCTCATGAATAATGTCACATAGTTCACGAATGGTTTCTTCGTAAACACCGTGGGTAGATGGGTATGTGATCATGGCACACGACAGGTTTTCAGACACGTCTTCAGCTTTCGCTTTTAAGTCTTCCATGTCGATGTTGCCGTTTTTATCACAGTTAACCACAACAATTTTCATGCTCGCCATTTGTGCCGACGCTGGGTTAGTACCATGCGCTGAGCTTGGAATTAAACATACGTTACGGTGTGCATCCCCTCGTGACTCGTGGTATTTACGAATGGCAATTAAGCCTGCGTATTCACCTTGTGCACCCGAGTTTGGCTGAAGTGAAACCGCATCGTAACCCGTAATGTTAACTAGCCAGTCGTGTAGCTCGTTAATCATTATTTGATAACCTTCTGCTTGGTCTAGCGGGCAGAATGGGTGAAGGTTTGCAAACTCAGGCCATGTAACTGGGATCATCTCAGCGGTCGCGTTTAGTTTCATGGTGCATGAACCTAACGAAATCATTGAGTGGTTAAGCGCTAAATCTTTGTTTTCAAGGCGCTTAATGTAGCGAAGCATGTCTGTTTCGCTGTGGTAGCTGTTAAAGTTTGGATGCGTTAATACTTCGTCATCACGAACTAAACTCGCTGGAATAGAGTCGCTACCGTTTGTTTCAATATCGGCTGCAATACTGTCTACGCTTAGGCCGTGGCCTTCACCTAGTACAATATCAAATAGCTCGGCAACGTCTGCACGGGTTGTGGTTTCTGAAACCGAAATTGAGTATTCGCCGTCGTGGTTTGTAGCAAAGTTAACGCCTTTGGCAAGTGCACGTGCTATTACGTCGTCTTTGTTGTCGCCAACAATTGTTAGCGTATCAAACCACGTGCTGTGCTTAAGGGCTACGCCTTTGGTTTTTAGGCCAGCAGCTAAAATATCAGCAAAGCGGTGTATACGCTGCGCGATAGTTTTTAAGCCTTGTGGGCCGTGGTACACCGCATAAAACGCCGCCATGTTGGCAAGTAGTACCTGCGCTGTACAAATGTTTGAGTTGGCTTTGTCGCGGCGGATGTGTTGTTCGCGCGTTTGCATTGCCATACGTAGTGCGTCGTTACCTAAACGGTCTTTAGATACACCAATAATACGCCCTGGTAATGAACGCTTGTACGCGTCACGTGTTGCAAAAAATGCAGCATGTGGACCGCCGTAACCCATAGGTACACCAAAACGCTGAGCCGAACCAAGTACTACGTCGGCACCTAATTTACCCGGTGCTTTTAATAGTAATAAACTCATAATGTCGGCAGCAACACAGGCAATGGCTTTTTTGCTTTGAACGCCAGCAATTAGGTCGGTTACGTCAACTATTTCGCCCGATGTAGATGGGTATTGGAATAATGCGCCAAAAATGTCGTGGTTAACGGCGTCGGCCGCTTTACCAATAATGATTTCAAAACCAAACTGCTCAGCACGGGTGCTTACTACGTCGATAGTTTGTGTGTGTACGTCGTCGGCAATAAAAAAGGCATTGGCTTTTTTAGCTTTAGATACACGTTTTGCAAGGCCCATTGCCTCGGCTGCAGCGGTTGATTCGTCAAGTAACGACGCGCTTGCTAAATCAAGGCCGGTTAAATCTAGGGTCATAGTCTGGAAGTTTAGTAATGATTCTAAACGCCCTTGTGCAATCTCTGGCTGATATGGCGTGTACGCTGTATACCAACCCGGGTTTTCAAGTACGTTACGTAAAATTACGTGCGGTACATGTGTTGGGTGGTAGCCTTGGCCAATGTACGATTTGAAAACTTTATTTTTGCTTGCTACTGATTTTAAGTAGCTTAGTGTTTCAACTTCAGTACGGCTTTCGCCAATGCTTAGCGGTTGCTCTAGGCGAATGTTAGCCGGTACAGTTTGATCGATCAGCTCTTGTACACTCGATACTTCAAGAGCGCTTAGCATATCGCTTACTTGCGCTGGGCTTGGCCCAATATGGCGGCGAATAAAATCTTGCTTTTGCTCTAACTGTTCAAGAGATTTGGCGTTTGACATGTGTCCAGATTCCTATGATCCTAAATACTAATGGGTAACTAGTATTAATTAAAATATATGATGATTTGGCAACTTACTGGGTATGGGCAATAAGCTGTAAAATCATAAAAGCCCCGATTGTTTACTCAACATGCGGGGCTTTAGACAAAAAGTGATTACTCTTCGTCGATAGTGTGCGAGTAGCCTTCTGCGTCTAATAGGTTGTCTAGCTCAGACACATCAGATGCTTTAAGACGGAATAACCAACCGTCGCCGTACGCGTCGTTGTTTACTGTTTCAGGTGCGTCTTCTAGCTCTTCATTAATAGCAATCACTTCACCACCAATTGGTGCGTAAATGTCTGAAGCAGCTTTAACCGACTCCGCTACTGCACAGTCTTCGCCTGCGTCTACTTCGTCGCCTACTTCTGGTAATTCAACAAACACCATGTCGCCAAGTAGTTCTTGCGCGTGTTCTGTAATACCAACTGTAAAGGTACCGTCACCTTCGTCGCGAACCCACTCGTGTGAAGAAGCGTATTTTAATTCAGTAGGGATATTGCTCATTATCTTGTTCCTTTGGTTATGATACCAATCAACTTAAATATTTAACCACTCTAGCGGTCTAAACAAAGCGCTAACATCGTTATTAATTTCTTAGGTAGAACAACTACATATCAAAATTAATGCCTTGTTATCACTCTATTTATCCGTCGCTATAAGTGATTAATAACTCAACATGATTGGTATTTTTGGGTGATAACACCAAATTTTAAATTATTGATTTACCGTTACGTACAAAGCTAGGCTTCACTACTTTAACGTTAACTAATTTTTTGCGCATTTCTACTTGAGCAGTGTCGCCTGTTGAACGTGGTACACGTGCAAGGGCTACACTAAAACCAAGTGTAGGTGAAAAAGTACCTGAGGTAATAACCCCTTCTCCACCGTCAACAATTACTTTTGAACCGCTACGCAACACGCCTTTTTCTTCAAGTACTAAACCAACAAGCTTGTCGGTGCTTTTTTCAGCGCGTTGTTTAACCAGTACGTCACGGCCAATAAAGTCACGATCTTCTGGTTCCCATGCAATGGTCCATGCCATGTTAGCTGCAAGTGGCGATACGCTTTCGTCCATATCTAGGCCGTAAAGGTTCATACCTGCTTCTAAACGTAGCGTGTCACGTGCACCTAAACCAGCTGGCGCTACACCTGCGTCTAGCAGTTGTTGCCATAAATCGGCTGCTTGGTCGTTTGGTACTACAATTTCGTAACCGTCTTCGCCAGTATAACCCGTTGTAGCAATAAATAAATCACCCACTTGAACACCAAAAAACGGCTTCATGCCTTCAACTGCAGCTTGTTGCTCTGCATTTAAAAGCGTGCCTGTTTTTTCGCGTGCGTTAGGGCCTTGCACTGCAATCATTGCAAACTCTGGGCGCTCAGTCACTGTAACGGCAAAATCGCTCGATACATTAGCTAAATGCGCTAAGTCTTTTTCGCGCGTAGCCGAGTTAACCACTAAGCGGTAAAACGTTTCGCTGAAAAAGTAAATAATAAGGTCGTCAATTACGCCGCCTTGCTCGTTAAGCATGCCGGTGTAGAGTGCTTTACCTGGTACGGTTAATTTAGCCACGTCGTTTGCTACAAGCTTACGTAAAAATGCTTTAGCTTGGTCGCCTTCAATATCAACAATGGTCATGTGTGATACGTCAAACATGCCTGCATCGTTACGCACTGCATTATGTTCTTCTATTTGTGAGCCGTAGTTGATTGGCATTTCCCAGCCATGAAAATCAACCATTTTTGCGCCCGCTTCTAGGTGCTTAGCATGGAGTACAGTTTTAGAAGTCATAACATTCCTTCACGTTTTAAATTAACCCTTAATGGGCGTGGCTTAAATTAAAAACAGGCAAACATTATTATGTTTACCTGTTGGTTGTTTTTGTTATGCGGCCTGATTTTGCATTACTGCAAAACCCTGCGTTTGCATATAGCTTTGCCATTTTTGTAGCTCTGGCGCTTTAGCTATGAGCACAAAATGCTGCTCATCTTTGTTATCAATCGCGGTAATAAATACCTCACCGCTTTGCGCACCGTAGCATAGTTGTGCGTCAGATAATCGCAAACCGGGTGTTAATTTAAAGGCATCAACTAGCGTATCAAAGGCGTTTTCGCCGCTTAAGGTAAAGCTAGTTAGGTCGGTACGAATAACGTAGTCAATATCAAAACGAAGCTGTTGTTCGTTTATAAGTGACTGTAATTGTAGGCTTGCGCTGTGAGGTAATACAAATCGAAAAGCGGTTTCGCTAAAATAATACACTGCGTAACTGAAGTCAGAATAAAAGTCGCCATCTAAAGTGCCTTTTAAACCTAAACCGCTGGCCGTTAATTTTGTTAAATCGTGGCCTAAAATACTGCTTAAAAATACAGAAGCTTCGCTGCCGCTAAAATCCATTACAACTGTGCTGTTATTTGCTTGCAAAGCGTTTATAACCGCGCTGTTAGCGTTGCTGTGGCGGGCAAACATTATTGGGTTAAAAGTCATAACAAACACCTGTGTATTTTTAATCTTAAAATTATATTGCGCGGGGTCTGTAACAACAAATTGTAATTATTTATCAATTGATAAATAATACTTATATATGTAGCCACATAAATTGTAATTTTAAATATGAAAAATATATCAACCGACAGTTTACGCACCTTTGTAATGATTGTAGATGTAGGCGGATTTGCCAAAGCCGGCGACTTTTTGGGGCTTTCGCAACCTGCGGTAAGCTTACAAATAAAGCGTTTAGAAGATGTATTAGGCTATAAATTATTTAAAAAGCAAGGCCAGCGCCAAGTACTAAACCAGTACGGCGAACTATTATTGCCCATGGCAAAACAAATGATGCAATACAACGACGCCATTTTGCAGCAATTTACGTCAGAGAGCATTACCGGAAAAGTACGTTTAGGCATACCTAGCGAATTTGCTGCGCGTATACTCCCTTCTATTATTGGCGACTTTGTGGCGCTGTACCCAGAAGTATCGCTTGAAGTTAAATCGCGATTAAGTAAGCATTTGCTATCGGCTTCTAGGCAAGACCAATTTGATCTAGTGCTTGCGCTAAACGAGCAACTTACCTCAAGTAAATTTCCTATTTTTATGCAAGACCAATTGGTGTGGGTGGGTGATTTAAACCAAGCAAAAAACCAAGTGGTTACCTTAGTAACCGCGCCAGAAGGATGTATTTATCGCCGCCGTGCTACCGATGCGCTTAAAAATGCCGGCATAAAATACCGCATTGTATATAGCAACGCCGACTTAACGGGGCTTATTGCGGCATTAAAAGAAGGGCTTGGCATTACAGTACTTGCAAAAAGTACCGTACCCAGCGAGCTTAATTATCAAGTACACACTAAACACTTACCTGCACTGGGCAACATTGGTATTAGCTTGGTTAAAAGTTCAGGTGAGTCTGAAAATGCGGTAGATAAGCTTGCTGAGTTTATTGCCTTGCGTTTAGGCTAATAAAACACACACTCAACTTTATACTTAGCTTCACGATTACAAAACAATACAAAAGATATAAAAAAGTTAATTAAGTTACATAATATATGTTTTTAGTTCTAAAAAAATGAATAGTTTTATACTTAATAATATTGATTCGCATTCGTTAACGTGTTCAAATTACGCCAATTTAGATAATCAACGTGATTAGGACAAAAATGAACCCTAAGTTTTTAGTATCTACTCTTGCAACTGCGGTTGCTTTGTCTTTTACAGCCACTGCAATGGCTAAAGACACCAGCGATAAAGAACAACGCTTTGAACAAATTACAGTTATTGGCTCACAGCAAGCTATAAACGACATTCCTGGTTCGGCTACTTTTATCTCTGACGAAGAACTTCAAAAATTTGAGTTTACCGATATTTCGCGTGTTTTAGCGTCTGTTCCGGGTGTTTACGTTCAAGAAGAAGATGGCTATGGCCTTCGCCCTAACATTGGTATGCGCGGTACTGGTACCGGCCGTAACGATAAAATTTCTGTAATGGAAGACGGTGTATTAGTCGCACCTGCGCCTTACTCTGCGCCTTCTGCTTACTACTTCCCTACTATGGGTCGTATGGAAACAATTGAAGTATTAAAAGGTGCTGCCTCAGTTAAGTACGGTCCTCGTACTACAGGTGGCGTTTTAAACTTACTTTCTCGTAGCTTACCAACCGAGCCAAATAGTTCTAAAGGTATGGTAGATGCAGCCCTTGGTAGCGATGGCTACTACAAAGGTCACGCATACTTTGGTAAAGAAAAAAACAACACGTCTGGCTTGGTTGAAGTATTTACTTACGGCGCAGACGGCTTTAAAGAGCTTCCTGTTGGCAGCGATAATACGGGCTTTGAAAAAACTGATTTACTATTAAAGTTTGGTCATACGTTTGGTAAAAACGATGCCCACAATATTGAGCTAAAAGTAAAATATTCTGACGAAACATCAGACGAAACTTACATGGGCTTAACTGACGAAGATTACGAAGCAAACCCTAATCGCCGTTACGCTGCATCGCAAAACGATGAAATGAACACTCGCCACAACGCTTACCAACTAAACTATGCGTACCGTTTTGGTGAAGGCTACGAATTACTTGCAACCGCTTACCTAAACGATTTTCATCGTAACTGGTATAAAGCAAGCAGTGTAGGAACAAGCACGCTTGAGCAATACAGCGACTTTGAAGCAAATCCAACAAGCGAAGGTATTGAAGGCATTGGTGTTAAAGCTAACAACCGTGATTACCAAGCAAAAGGCATTCAGTCTGAATTACATATTCCTGCAGGCGATCACTACATTACTGTCGGTGTGCGTTACCACGAAGACGAAATGGATCGTTTCCAATGGCAAGACACATACACGCTTAATCAAGACCTAAGCATGACACTTACATCGCAAGGTGTACCTGGTTCAGATAGCAACCGTGTAGACAGCGCAAAAGCAAGCACGTTATTTGTTCAAGACGAATGGACACTAGACGCGTTAGTTATTAATGCCGGTCTTCGTTACGAAGACATTACCATTACGCGTGAAGAATGGTCTAAATCAGATCCAACTCGTAGCAATGGCTTAACTAAAGATATTTCTAACGATACTGAAATTTTAGTGCCATCGTTAGGTGCCACTTACACACTTAACGATAACGTAACGTTACTTGCGGGTATTCAAAAAGGTTACGCTCCAGCGGCACCGGGTAATGCTGACCAAGAAGAAGAAGAAAGTGTAAACCTTGAGTTTGGCTCTCGCTTTAATATGGATGGCTTTAACGGTGAAGTGATTGCGTTTTTCTCTGATTACGACAACATGCACGGTAACTGTACTGCTGCTGTGGGTTGTAGCGACGAAAATATTGGCGACCAATACAACTACGGTGAAGTAGAAGTATCGGGCTTTGAATTTAGTGCGGGTCGTACTTTTGCAACAGACGCTGCGCAATTTCCAGTTAAATTAACGTACACATACACTGACTCTGAGTTTAAAAACACGTTTGATTCAGAAATTTGGGGCTCGGTAGAAAAAGGCGATGCAATGCCTTACGTACCTGAAAATCAAATTGCTTTATCGTTAGGCGCTGAGTTTGCATCGTTTGTTGTTAACAGCCAAATACGTTACGTATCTGATTCTCATGCCGACCTATCTGACTCAGGCTTAAACGCAATAGATAGCCGTGTAGTATGGGATTTAGCTGCTAAATACTTAATCGACGACAACCAAAAAGTATACTTAACGGTTGATAACCTGTTTGATAAAACGTACATAGCTAACCGTGCTAATGGTGGTATTCAGCCAGGTAAGCCTCGTAGTATTCAAATGGGCTACACATACAGCTTTTAAGTAGTTGCTGAGTAAAACGACTCGTTAACTAAACCGTTTTACTCACACCATACTAAGCAAATAGTAGATACAAAAAAGCCGAGATTATTTAATCTCGGCTTTTTTAATGCTTAGCTTTAAACTAACGTAATTTAATTATTTGCGTTACGTTGGCGTAATACTTCAAATAAACAAATACCGGTTGCAACCGATACGTTTAAGCTAGACACCGACCCTGCCATTGGAATTTTAACCAATACATCGCAATGCTCACGCGTTAAACGGCGCATCCCCTCACCTTCTGCGCCCATAACTATGGCCATTGGGCCTGTTAAGCTTGCATCAAATACATGCGTGTCGGTTTCGCCTGCTGTGCCAACTACCCATACGCCAGCATCTTTAATTTCACGAAGCGTACGTGCGAGGTTAGTGACCTGAATAAGGGGCACTGTTTCTGCTGCGCCACACGCTACTTTTCGTGCTGTACCGTTAAGCTTTGCCGACTTATCTTTAGGAACAATGATCGCATGTACGCCAGCGGCATCTGCACTACGCAAGCATGCACCTAAGTTATGCGGGTCGGTTATGCCATCAAGTACGAGTAAAAATGGAGTTTCTTCACGCGCAATGATCACATCTAAATCTTTTTCGTTGTACGTTGGCGCCGCTTTTACGTTAGCAATAATCCCCTGATGCTGCTCGTCTTTCGACTTATTATCAAGTGCTTTACGCTGCATAAATTGTACTGAAATACCAAATTTACGTGCTTCATCAATAATCGGTGTTAAGCGTTTATCATCACGGCCTTTAAGGGCGTAAATTTCTAAAAATCGCTCAGGCTCTTTTGCTAAAATTGCTTCAACAGAGTGAAAGCCAAAAATTAATTCATTACTCACGTATTTTATGCTCCTGGGCTTGTACGTTTACGGGCATTTTTGCCTGGTCTTTTAGGCTTTTTAGCCGATTTCTTTTTCGGTTTTTTCTTTGCGGTGCCTTCGCTGGCTTTAACCGCCGACTTACCAGCAGCTTTGCCTTTACCGGCTGGCTTTTTTTTACCTTTTGGCTTGTCGTCTGACTTTTTACCCGGTACTTTGCCTGCTTTTAATTGTGAGCGTACACTCGCAGGGCCTTTACCTTTAGGTGCACGACGGCGTGAATACCTGTCTTGCGCTACATCGCCTTTAAGTACTAAGTTTATACGGCGATCGTCTAAACTGACTGAGGCAACTTGCACCGTTACTTTATCACCAAGGCGGTAAACGGTGTGGCTGTGTTCACCAATTAGGCAATGTTTTGCAGCATCATGTGCAAAAAACTCGTCGCCTAAATTAGTAACATGAATTAAACCATCAATTTGTAAATCGTCTAATCGTATAAATAAACCAAAGTTTGTAACCGACGAAATAACCCCGTTAAACTCATCGCCAACGTGGTCTTGCATAAACTCACATTTAAGCCAGTCGGCTACTTCGCGAGTCGCGTCGTCTGCACGGCGCTCAGTGGTTGAACATTGCTCGCCTAATTGATCTACTTCATCGTCAGTGTACGCGTATGCGCCTGACGTTTGTTGACCTTGTGCTTTTAGTACCGCTTTAATTGCACGGTGTACAACTAAATCTGGGTAACGACGAATAGGCGATGTAAAGTGCGCATAAGCCGATAACGCTAAACCAAAGTGACCTATGTTATCTGGCTGGTAAACCGCTTGTTTCATTGAGCGCAGCAGCATAGTTTGAATAAGCTCGGCCTCTGGGCGCTCGCCTAATTTAGCTAATATTTGCGTAATTTCTTTAGGCGTTGGTTCGTCACCTAATGTGCTCTGAATCCCTAACTCAGTTAAAAACTGTGTAAAGTTACCTAGCTTTTCACTGTCGGGTTCATCATGCACACGGTAAAGTGCACTGGCCTCGTGCTTTTCGAGTAATTTAGCCGCTGACACATTGGCTAAAATCATACATTCTTCAATGAGTTTGTGCGCGTCGTTGCGGATAACAGGCACAATAGACTCTATTTTACGATGTGCATTAAATACAAAGCGTGTTTCGAGGGTTTCAAATTCAATAGCACCACGCTCTTGGCGTGCTGATTTTAGCGCCATGTACATTTGCTGTAAATCAGTTAAATGTGGCACTACGGCGGCGTATTCGTCGCGAAGCTTTTCGTCATTTTGTAAAATGGCGTTTACTTTAGTGTAAGTTAAACGGGCGTGAGAATTCATCACCGCTTCGTAAAACTTATAACCCGACAATTTACCTGCCGCTGATACGGTCATTTCAGCAACCATACAAAGGCGGTCTACTTTAGGGTTAAGTGAACACAACCCGTTAGACAGTACTTTTGGTAGCATTGGGATAACTTGCTCAGGAAAATACACTGAGTTACCACGTGCAATGGCTTCTTTGTTAAGTGGTGTATTCATGCCTACATAATGCGACACATCGGCAATAGCAACCCATAAACGCCAACCACCCGATTTTTTAGGCTCACAGTACACGGCGTCGTCAAAGTCGCGGGCGTCTTCGCCATCTATCGTAACAAGCGGTAAGTCGCGTAAATCTACGCGGCCTTGTTTGTCTGCATCTTCTACAAATTCGCCTAAGTGGGCGACTTGTGCGTCAACCTCTTCTGGCCAAACATGCGGAATGTCGTGATTACGAAGGGCAACTTCAATTTCCATACCTGGCGCTAAATGCTCACCTAGTACATCAACCACTTTACCTACTGCGTTCATATTGCGGCTAGGATTTTGAGTGATTTTAACCTGCACCATTTGGTTGTGGCGGGCACCGTTTTCGTTGCCTGGTAAAATCATAATGTCTTGCGTAATACGCGGATCTTCAGCGACTACAACTGCAACACCATGCTCAACAAAGTAACGCCCTACAATAGGGGCGCGCTCGTTGGTAAGCACTTTAATAATACGGGCATCGCATTTTGAGCCAGAGCCACGTTTTGTACCTTTAGCTAGTACAATGTCGCCATGTAACACCATGTTCATTTGATGTTTGGCAATAAACCAATCTTTGCTCTCGCCTTCAACTTCTAAAAAGCCAAAACCGTCTCTGTGGCCTATTACTTTACCTTTGGTTAAACCGGCTTCGTCAATAAGTGCATAACATTTAAATTTATTAAAATATAACTGACCATCACGCTCCATGGCACGAAGGCGACGTTTAAATGCAATTTGACGCTCTTCATCATTAACGGCTAGTTCTTCACATAATTGTGCGTAGTTAGCTGGTTTTGAACGCTCTTGAAGATGAGTAAGTATAAACTCACGGCTAGGGACGGGGTTTTCGTACTTTTCTTGTTCTCGACTGAGATTTGGATCTTGGTTTGACATTCACTATCTTGTTAGTTGGTTATGAAGGTTATTTTAACCCATATACGTAAAATGAGACAGGTAAAAGCACTTAATATTTAAACAAAGCTCACCTATCAGTTATTTAGCTTTTTAAACTTAGCGTACAGGGCCTTAATATGTCCTTAATTATGCAGCTTAATTGTGTCATTGTGATTAAGCTGCATCAGTGACTAAGCCATTACTTAGTTTTATGAAGATTTTTGTATAACATTTTACTGACGTTATCGATAAAAGCGGGGTCTTCTTCTTTAATAGTTTGCAAGATGTGTTTGTTCATTTGCGATTTGTTTTGAGCGTAAATCCAACGGTTTTTATTAAACTGCGCTGCAAATTCAAGTACACCGGCTTGCAGTTCGTCACTGTTAGAAAATACAGCTTCTATAACGTTGTTCTCAAACAGTTGTTGTGCACCCACCCGTTCGCCCGTCATTGCTAGCCTATTAAAGAAGGTTTGCGGTATCGCTTTATTAATAATAGGAAACATAGACGGTACAAAAGGCACCAGTACATCAACTTCAGGAAAGCAAAAAAAGCCTTTGTCTGATTTCATAAATCTAAAATCACAGGCACAGGCAAGCACGGCTCCATTACCATAAGTATGACCATTGAGGGCTGCAATAATAGGCATAGGAAACGTAACAATACGTTGTAGCAACTGTGTTATTTGCAACATAAAGTCAGAAATAGCCGCTGGTAAAATGCTTGGGTTTGCCATCCACTCAAGGTCAATACCCAGCGACCAGCTTTTGTCGCTTGCTGAGGTAAGTACCACCGAGTGAATGCTTTTATCAGCCTCTATATGATCAAGGTGTAAATTAAATTCAGCCAAAAACGCTGGATTGTGTCGATTTTCTGCGGTGTTCATTGTTAAAACTGCGACACTGTTTTTTACTGTTAAATCTATTAAATTTGCCATTTAACCCTCTTTTTGCGAATTTTAAGCTTACTTTAAGCGTTGTTCGTTACTTTTGTTGTTATGACTAACATAGTAAGGGTTTGTGTTAAATTTATAAACCTTAATCACATGTGTTTATAACCACCCTTTTTGTTTAGCTATACGTGCTGCGTCGATTCGGTTTGTTGCATTAAGTTTGGCAATTGCGTCTGACAGATAGTTACGCGTTGTGCCTTCACTTATAAATAACTGTGTGGCTATTTCGCTCGTTTTAAGTCCATCGCTTGCAAGCTTTAATGCTTTTCGCTCTTTGTCGGTAAGTGGATCGGCGTCGTCTAGGGCGTTGATTGCAAGCTCTGGGTCAATCACTTTTTGCCCTTGCATTACCTTTTTGAGTGCGTTGATTAGCTCGTCACTCGGGGCTTCCTTTAATATAAATCCTTTAACGCCGGCACTTAACGAGCGCCTAATATACCCAGCGCGTGAAAACGTGGTCATGATCACCATTTTTATAGCCGGAAATTGCATTGCTATTTTTTCACTAAGTTCTATGCCGTTCATTTTAGGCATTTCAATATCGGTTAAAATAATATCTGGCATTGCATCTTCATCAAGCGCATTAATTGCATTTAGAGCATCTAGCCCGTTGCTTGCTTGGCCAATTACGTCAATATTAAAATCTAGGCTAAGTAGTGCACTAACAGCGTCACGCACTAGCGCCTGATCTTCCACTAAAAATATTTTGATCATTGTAAATCCTCAGATGGAATTGGCAGTACTACGTTTAATGTAAATTGTTCGCCACAGGTAAAAGTTGCATTACCTTGTATTTGCTCTGCTCGTTCTTTTATACCGTTTAAACCGTTGCCTGCCTCGAGCCTGCCACAGGGTGCATTATCTATTACTTCAATCAGTAATTGCTGGGGTGTTTGCTTAATTGTTATTGCGCTGTTTTTAGTTGAACTATGGCGTAATAAGTTAGTGACTGACTCTTTAATTATTAAACTAGCAATGCTCTCTACCTTGGCTGGTAGCACAGATAATTCAACGTTAAACGTAATATTAAAATCTTGCTCTAATAACCGCTGTTTTAACTGAGCAACTTGGCTTACCAAATTGAGCTCTTTTAAGTCGCTTACGGCACTGCGTACATCGCTAAGTAGCTGCCTTGCAAGGTCTGCTACTTGAGCTATTTCGTTGTTTGCTTGCTCGTACCGCTCCCCTTGGTTTAGCTTATTAGCCAGCTCGGCCTTTAATGCAATAGATGAAAGTGAGTGGCCTAAAATATCGTGTAGGTCACGCGCTATACGTTCTCGCTCAGCAATAGCAGCTAATTGCTCTAATTGGTTTGCGCTTTCTTGCTCACGCTTTTTATGGTCGCGTTCTCTTTTTGCTGCAATTCCATAACTAAATAAGGCGGCACATAATATTAATGCGACAGCCAAAAAGTACTGAAGCTTTCCCATATCGCTTAAATACGAACTTGCAAAAAGCGCGACTATAATGGCTAATGCAGCATAAAACCGCTGCTTTTGGGTATAACTATACCCTGCCACATAGGCAACAAAACCATACAAAGTAGGTGTGCCAGAGGTAAAAAAAGTAGCGCTAAAACAAATGGCCAGCAAGGCTAAAAATAAGGGGGTAATTTTTGTGTTATCGCAGTTAATTGCTTTTATGTACAAAATAATAAAAGCAATATAAAAAGCTAAACATAGACTCATTTGGCTTTTTGTAAATTGGTCAAAATTAATAATTAATGGCAATAAATAAAAGCCTGTAAAAATTAAATGGCCATATTTCCAAAACGTTTTATCCGTTTGTTGAGAAAAGCTACTTAGCGAACTCATGCTAATACCTCAGGTGTATTATTTTTATTTAAAGCACTATTTTTGTTAATAAATATAGATACCACAAAAATGCTCATCAGCATAAAATAATCAATGTAAGTGATAGTAAAATTGAGCGAATCAAAAAATTCGCTGATATCAAGACTCATTAAAACTAAACTATTCATAGCGCTCTCCTATTAAGTAGAGTAACTATGCCAGTACGTAAAAATAATAAGAGTGTGAAGTGTCATTAACTTTGCTGACATTTGTCATATTTCAAAAAATTCATCTTGTAGACGCTCGCCCAGTGATAACATGCTAAAAAAAGGAGATGACGTTTAAATGCAGCCACAACAGCAAAGTTTATTTTACTTACATATTGCCGTGTTACTTTTTGGAGGAACGGCCCTATTTGCCAAACTCATTGGTTTAAATGCGCTGGATATTACAGTTTACCGAACAGCCATTGCTGGCATGGCGATATTGGCAATGCTTTTATTAGGAAAAAAACAAATAAAGCTAAATAAGCCAAAAGACTACCTTATTGCCCTATTTTTAGGTGTTGCGGTGGGATTACACTGGGTGACTTACTTTGCGGGGATGCAAATGGCAGGCATAACCATTGGTATGCTTGCATTTTTTAGCTACCCAGTAATGACGGTTTTTTTAGAGCCGTTATTTAATAAAAATAAGCCTCAAGCAAAAGACATAATAAGCGCTGGCGTAGTTGTACTTGGTATTTATTTATTAGTGCCAAGTGCTGATTTAGGTGACGATGTAACACTTGGTGTTATTACTGGTGTGGTATCGGCGTTATTTTTCTCTATTAGAAACATTACCCATAAACGCTACTTTAGCCAATATGGCGGCCCACAAACAATGTTTTATCAAACCTTAGTGGCAAGCTTAATGCTGTGCGCATTTATTGAAGTGCCCGTGTACGAAGTAAGTAACCATGACCTTATTTTAATTGCCGTTGCTGGTATTATATTTACCGCTACACCACATTCGCTATTTGCGGCAAGTTTAAAACATTTATCGGCTGCAACGGCTGGGTTAATTTCGTGTTTACAACCATTATACGGTACTATTTTGGCTATTATTATAGTTCACGAACGCCCAACATTAATAACCCTGATTGGCGGCGCACTCATTGTAAGCGCGGCATGCTTTGAAACTTGGTCGATTACCAAAAAGGCGCGACAATGAAAATTTTTGCACACAGAGGCGCAAGTGGTCATTTTCCCGAGAATACCAAAAGTGCCATTTTAGAAGCGTTGAATATTGGCGTAGATGGTATTGAAGTTGATATTCAAAGTGCCACCGACGACTACATGCTCATACATGACTCGTGGTTAGATCGAACCACTAATGGTAAAGGTAAAGTTAGCGAGTTTGACGCAGTAACTCTAGCTAAACTGGATGCTGGTAATGGCGAATATATACCCACGCTTCAGCAGTTATTTGATTGGAATGATAATAAAACCTTACTTAATTTAGAACTTAAACATGCCTTTGAGCTTGAAAAGTTTGCTAACCAACTTGAGCGTAATATCAGTGCGGGAACAATTTCATGTGCTAATATTTTAGTGTCATCGTTTGATCACCATCAATTACAATGGCTTAAAAAACGTTTACCCTGGTTAAAAATAGGCGCATTGACGTCTTCTATTCCAATTAATTACGCAAAGTTTGCACAAGATTTAAATGCATTTAGCGTGCATGTAGATAAAAGCTTTATTAACAAAGCATTTGTAGATGATGCTAAAAAACGCGGGCTAGAAATCTACGCTTATACTGTGGATAAGCAACAAGATATCGCACTTATGCGTGACTACGGTTTAGACGGAATTTTTACCAACTTTCCCATGCAATCTAAAGCATATTTGCTATCGTTAGCTAATAAATAGATTCGCTTATACCACGCTAATGCCTGCGTAAAAGCGTTCAAACATAGGTTTAAGCAAGATGAGTGGCTTAATGAAAATTTATAATTACATCGAACAAACGTTCTTTTTTACTTTAACGCGTAAAATTGTTGGTAACTTGAGTTTTGTTTTTTTGTTTCAGGCGATTACTTTATTTTGGCTTTATGACAGCTTAAGTGAGCAACAAAGTCTTGGCCTTTTTTGGCTGCTAACCTTGGTTATTGTTGCGGGCTTTGCGTTTACGCTTTTTTATATGCGATTTTTAATTGTGCGTCCTGTAAAAGCAATGTGCGATACGCTCATTAAAATTAATCAACAAGATGCCAATTTAAACGCCAAACTCCCGCACTTTTCATTCGACGAATTTAAAACGTTAAGCTCCCAATATAACGATTTCACTAGCCATTTAGGTGAACTGCTTAACACAACCTACACCAGTGCAGAAGCAAGTGCGCAAAGTAATAAAGCGGTTACAGAGTCGATGAAACATACTGAAAACTCTAGCCAGCAGCAAATACACTTGAGCCACACCATCATTGATGCCAGCAACCAAATTACTCAAAGCTTGCAAAATATTGTGGGCAACACCGACAGTGTCCACACTGTAAATAATGAACATTTAGCCTTTGTTAAACTCTCAGATAAAGAGCTCAGTACCCTCGTTGAGCAAGTTCAATTAATTACTAATATGCTAGGTAGTTTTGCAAGCACAGTGGAGGGGTTAAAAGAAAACAGTGAAAATATTCGCAGCATTTTAAAAATGGTTGAGGAATTTTCTGATCAAACTAACTTACTCGCTCTTAATGCCGCAATAGAAGCTGCACGAGCAGGTGAAGCCGGACGTGGTTTTGCTGTTGTTGCTGATGAAGTTCGTACCCTCTCGGTTAAAGTAAGTGGAGCTACTCGCCAAATCAGTGATTTTATAACCCAAATGAACGACCTAGTAAGTGAAACAAATAAAGAGTCAGAGCAACTTATTAACCATTCTAAAAATGCGCAAAGCTCAATTTGTTCAACCTCTGAAGGGTTTAGTAAAATGCTTAATGAATTTGAGAGTAATCAACAGCAATTACAGCAAATTGCCAGCGCCGTACATTTACTAGAAGATACGCAAAATTTAACCCATCAATCGGTAGAGCAAATTGTTGAATTAGGCGAGCAGGCTAAACAGCAAATAGACACCGCTCTTGCCGACAGTCAATTGTCGCAAGAGTTAAGCTTACAAACACAGCAGCAATTGAAGCGCTTTGTACTTTAATTTTTATCATAAACGCGGTTTACGTTTAAACACCTATTGATGCGTAAACCTCAACACACCCTTGTAATTATGCTAAATTACAGGGCGATTATTTAATATGCGTGAATATGTGTGAGCAACCTAACTCCTGACTACCCTAAATTAGCCCAGCAAATAAAAGCATGGGGAAAAGAACTCGGCTTTAGCGAAGTAGGGATCACTGATATAGATTTGAGTAAGCATGAACAACAGCTTCAGCGTTGGCTTGACGCCGGGTTTCATGGCTCAATGGATTATATGGCGGCACATGGAATGAAACGCGCTCGCCCTGACGAGCTTATTCCCGGCACACAACGTGTTATATCGGTAAAAATGAACTACCTGCCCCCCGATGCTGGCTTTGCTAAAACATTAAAAAACAAACAAAAAGCCTATATTAGCCGTTACGCACTTGGCCGAGACTACCATAAATTAATTCGTAATCGATTAAAAAAGCTCGGCCAAAAAATAGAACAAGAAGTAGGTGAATATGGTTTTAGACCCTTTGTTGATTCTGCCCCTGTACTAGAGCGCCAATTGGCTGAAAAAGCGGGACTGGGCTGGCGTGGTAAACATTCATTACTAATAAACAAAGAAGCTGGATCGTGGTTTTTTTTAGGTGAGCTGTTTATTGACTTACCTTTGCCTATTGATAATGAAAACACCTTTGAAGGCTGCGGAAAATGCGTTGCCTGTATAACATTATGCCCTACAGGTGCAATTGTAGAACCCTATGTGGTTGATGCGCGAAAATGTATTTCATATCTGACAATAGAGCACCAAGGGCCTATCCCTGAGCAGTATAGGTCTTTATTAGGCAATCGTGTTTACGGCTGCGACGACTGCCAACTAGTGTGCCCATGGAACCGTTATGGACAAATCACCGACGAACAAGACTTTCACCCGCGCACGCAGCTAAAAGACAAAGACTTGCTAGCGCTATTTAGCTGGGATGAAGAAACATTTTTAAAAAATACCGAAGGGAGTCCAATCCGCCGAATTGGTCACGAACGTTGGTTACGTAATTTAGCGGTTGGTTTAGGTAATGCAAACTTTGCCCCAGATATTATTGATGCACTAGAGCTAAAAATAGATGGGTGTAGTGACCTAGTAAAAGAGCATATTGAGTGGGCCCTGAAGCAGCAAAACAATAAACAACCCTCACTTAGAAAAACGCAAAGGCTGATCAGGATAGTGGAAAAAGGCTTACCACGAGATGCATAAATTCATAGAAGCCTATTTAGTACTAAAGCAAATCAGAGCTATTGGAGTGTGATTATTCGCCATTATAGGGCGGTAAACCCTATATTAATGGCAAACAAGCCCTAAAAGTAAGTCTATGTGTTTATTATTGGCTATGGTTTAGCAGTATCGAAAGCTCTGTTTCAATGTCTGCGAACGCCTCTTTTACTTGAATAACAGACTCCTCGCGGGCTACAGAATTTTGAATTGTTTCATCTACTTTTTTATAGATAAAAATTTCTTGGTCTTCGTCTAAACCCATTGTTGGAATTCTAACCTCAAGCTCTTCCTGAAGTTTTTTAAATACTTGTTCGTTGTTTAGGCGATTTTCATTAAGTAAATCTATCAAACCATGAAATTTACTGTGTACTGTACTTGCTACTGCGTTTAGTTTTACTTGCTGCGCATCTAATAAGTTCTTAGTTATTATGGCGCGTAACTGCTGCTCTGTAACACTAACAATAAAGCACACGTGATCGCGTATTCTGCCGTGTTTATCAGGATCGTGTCCTGGCATGTTTAAGATGAGTAAACTAATTAGCTCGTAGTTAACTAATAAGCGCTGCGAAAACTCATGCAAACGGCCTTTGTTTTTAAGCATTTCAAATAGCTCGATCACAATAGGCGAGCAAACACCATGTAAAGCATAATGTTTAACAATAGAGTCGTATCTAAATTCTACATTACTTTGTAAATCAAAAGATTGTAGGCAATCAATAAGTGCTTTTGCTAAATCGTCTGGGTTAGTTATGAGTGCTATGCTTTCTACGTAGTTGACTATTTGCCCCATTTCGCTGCTGTTAGCCATTGCATTGAACGCGGTTGAAGTTGCCGCTTCTACTTGTTTTTCTAGGCTTTGTTTCTCTACTAATACTTGGTTTAGATTTTTTAATTTAGATCTAAGCTCATCATGCCCAAATGGTTTTACTATGTAATCTTCAGCGCCGGCTGAGTAGCCTTCCATGCGCTCCTCCACAGTTCCTCTTGCAGATACAAACATAACAATAATATGTGCGGTACTTGGGTTTGATTTAAGCGTTTTACACACTTCGTAACCACTCATCTGCGGCATGCTTACGTCAAGTAAAATAACTTGAGGCATATAGTCCTCAACCATATCCAAGCATTCAGGGCCACTGTTGGCTAGCCTTAACTCAAAATCTAAGTCTTCTAAAATTTCTTCAATTATCTCAAGGTTAAAGGGCTCGTCATCTACTGCAAGTATTTTTGTTAAAGCCATAACTAAATCATCCTTTTAAATTCAAAAATAAATTGTATAAACATAAACAACTTACTGTTTTAGCGTACTTTTATTCATCGACTAGGTGTTCGTCTAAATTTATTTCAAGTGGTAATTTTATATGTACTGTGGCACCACCATTGGTATTATTACACGCGCTAATTTGACCTTGATGCAACGATACAAATTCTCGGCAAAGTGCTAAGCCTAGCCCCGTGCCACCTGCACCACTGTTTGTTTTACTGCTTTGCACAAACTTTGTGAAAATATGATCAAGCTCATCTTCAGGAATACCTATACCACTATCAATGACTTCAATATCAGCAAATTGGCCATCCGATGCTAATTTAAGCGTGATGTTACTTTTGGGCTCACTAAACTTTAATGCATTGCCCAATACGTTGCGCAACAACTGATTAATTTGCTCTTCATCGCATTGCACAATGACCGGTGAATCTGGCGCAGGAAAAATAATATTAATGTGTTTTTCCATCGCCGTGCCCGACACATCATCAATGCTCGTTTTAATAATGCTTTCTAAATTATGAGGGCGCGGGTTAAACGGAAATTTACCTACATCAAGCTTTGATAAATCAAGAAGGTTATTTAATAAAGATAGCAGCCTATCGCCACTACACTCGATACGAGATAAGTATTTTAGTAACTTTTCTCTAGCAAAGTCGCCAGCTTCTAGCTTATCGAGTCCAAAGCGTGCAAAACTTAAAATTGAGTGCATGGGGGTTCGCAGCTCATGTGACATATTTGCTAAGAAGTCTGATTTACTTAAATTTGCCGCTTCGGCTACATTTTTAGCATGCTCTAACTGCGATGTACGGGCTTTGACCTCTTCTTCTAGTAACCCTTTAGCTTCTTGAAGTAGCTCTTCTTTTTGTTTTAAGTGAGTTACATTTTTGAAAATTACAGCCAGTGCAATCTCACCATGGTGATCTATTTCGTTAAAAGAGCCAAACAAAGGCACTGTGCCACCGCTTTTAATGGGTAGACGTAAATCGTAACTGAACTGACGATTGCTGTTTAATGTTGAAATTTTTTCTTTGATTCCAGCAATCGAATCGTTATCTAAAAAATCAAATAAAGATTTACCAGAAAGCCCGCTAAACGGTAGATCTAACAGTCTTAAGCAAGCGTCATTTGCTTCAATAATTTGACCGTTGCGTTTAAATAGCATGATAGCGTCAGGGGTGTGTTTATAAATAACTTGTAGCAAGCTGTCTTTTTCTATTAGTGCATCGACAGTTTCTTGAAGGCGCTCAACTAACTCGGCATTGCGGCGTTTTAATAATTCAGTTTGCCAAAGCTTATGCACTGATTGCAGTAAAATATTTTCATTGAGCGGTTTAATCAGTACGTCTTCAACACCTTGGCGAATAGCTTCAATCATTGAAACTTGGTCAGGGCGGGAAGTGAAAAGCAAGCACCGTGCATTTGGTTGCGACACTTTTAATTTTGAAAATATTTGAAGACCAGTCGCTTCACCGAGGCTAAAATCGCTAATTAAAATATCGATTTTATTACTTTTTGCAATAGTGAGTGCGTCATTTAAGCTGCTTGCCGTAAGGGCTTTAATATGTGCGCCAATTAAATTGCTCTTCATATTATCAAGGCGATTTTGGATATGATCGACCAACAATATAGTGGGCAGTTGCATCATATGGTTAGAGTCTAGCTCTAATAAACTTTCTAAAAGAGAGGTGATCTCTTTATTAGAGAAGAAAGGATAAACAACCGTAGCATCAGGTACTATTTTATTTAGGCCAGCAAATGCGGTTAACTGCTCTGTGTTTTCGGTTTTAGGGGCAAGTAATAATAAACGCCCATGAGATAATTTATCAATTAGCGGTTTAATAGGGGCAACCGGCACACCGTGAGCTATAACAACTAAATCGTAATTTTCGGCGTGAGTAAACATCTCAAGCATAGAGAAATGAATCAGCTCAACATTACATCCAATGAGCTCTAAGAGTACTTTTACTCTCATTGCTATGATGGTGCTGCTGTCTATGATCAATATTTTTCTAGCCATTAAACTACACTTACAACCAATAAAATTAATATGTTACCAGCGTAGTATAAAAACACGAAAATAACACACATTCCTGTGCGTTATTTGTAAACAAATATGACCAATAAATAAGCGTAACTTATTCTAAATGCTTACCAAATATGGTTAGGCTGTATAAGTTATTATCCATAACGGCAACGTTTGGTAACTCCCCCCACACATCAAAACCAAAGTGCTTAAATAACTTTACGCTTGGCAAATTATGGCTAAAAATAAAGCCAAGTAACACGTTAATATCAAGCTTTTTAGCCTCCGATTGCGCAAACTGCATTAACTTTTTACCCAAGCCTTTACCTTGTGCATTTTTAGTGATGTAAATGCTCATTTCTACGGTTCCATCGTAAGCAGGGCGTCCGTAAAACGATTTATAACTCACCCAAGCAAGTACGGTATCGGTATCGTTTTCGCAATACACATAAATTGGGCGCTTTTGTGTATGACTATTAAACCAATCTTTTTTTTCTTCAACGGTTACTTCTTCGGTATCTGCCGTTACCATTCGCCCTTCTATGGTTTCATTATAAATGGCGACAATATCATTAAGGTCGTCAATAGTTGCTAAGCGAGTTGTCATAGTAAATTTAAGTGGTTGATCAATTTCCTCCATATTAGCGTATGATCAGCCAATCAAACAATCGGATAGTTAGGTAATATGATGCTTAAAAAAATGATAATAGGGTTTACTGCGTTGCTGGTTAGTTCAACTTTAATGGCACAAACACAGCCAAATAATGAAGTCGTAAATCCCCAAGCCTGTGACGATTTTACTAACGTTGATATCCGAAAACTTCGCTCTAAAGAGTCCATTAATTTATGCGACTACAAAAACAAACCTCTGTTAATTGTTAATACAGCAAGTAACTGTGGCTTCACCCCTCAGTTTGAAAGCTTAGAAAAACTACACAAAACATACAAAGACGAAGGGCTTGTAGTATTGGGTTTCCCTTCTGATGACTTTTTTCAAGAAGAAGATAACGAAAAAGAAACAGCCAAAGTCTGTTTTATTAATTATGGGGTCACCTTTCCTATGTTCGCCACCAGCGAAGTGAGAGGAAGTGATGCAAATCCTATATTCAAGCATTTAAACGAGCAAACAAGTTCGCCCAATTGGAACTTTTATAAATATTTAGTATCTGCTGATCGTAAAACAATTTTACGATTTAACAGCAAAGTTAAACCAGATTCAGAAAAAATGATTAAGGCAGTGGAAAATTCCCTGTCTAAAATCTAAATTTATACTGGTACAATTTGTACAAACTAACTAGTATGGCAATACACTAGGTTAAAAAAACACCACTTATAATCAGGAGATTTTATGGCAGTGGCAAGCGCACGACACATTTTGGTAGACAGCGAAGCACAATGTTTAGACTTAAAAACAAAAATTGAACAAGGCGAAGACTTTGCTGAATTAGCAAAAGTACATTCTAATTGCCCATCAGGACAAGACGGCGGCGCTCTTGGTGAGTTTGGCCCAGGTATGATGGTTCCTGAGTTTGATAAAGTGGTATTTTCTGCCCCAATAAACCAGGTACAGGGCCCTGTACAAACGCAATTTGGTTACCATTTACTTGAAGTTACTAGCCGTTCAGAATAAATTGAGCTTTACTGCTATTAACGTTTAATAAAAGCCGCTTTAGCGGCTTTTTTTTGGAGTAATTATGCAATTAATTGGTTCTGTTCCCTCACCTTACGTTCGCCGAATTAGAATATGGGCTCTGCAAAACAACTGTAATATAGAGCTTATAAGCTTAGACATATTTTCAGCTCAAGATCGCCCTAAAATGGCCAATAAAAACCCAGCCCGTAAAATACCTATTTTAATTGATGGTGATTTAACATTGAGCGACTCAAACTCAATAATACGCTACTTATTAGAGAAAACAGGCAAATCAAAGCTAAACTGGCCGCAAGAGCACTTACTTACCACTATTAATGCCTGCAACGACTCGCTTGTTGAAATGCTATTATGCGAGCGCTCAGGTTTAGATACACGAAGCGATGCATTATTTTTTAATCTGCAAAATGAGCGAATAGAACAAACATTAAGCTTTTTAAACAACCATTTAAACGATGAACAATTTAAAAGCTGTGAATACCTCAACATCAGTTTATACTGCTTGCTTGATTGGATTAGCTTTCGTGAATTAACTGACTTTAGTCAGTACAGTGAACTTGTTGCATTTCATGGACAATTTAGCGAACGTCAATCAGCAATAGAAACTAATCCTCGTCACTAACTTAATAAGGTAAACACATGAGCGATATTGAAATTGAATCACAGCTAGTTAACTTCGTAGAAAAAGTACGTGTTAGCGAAGTCATTTGGGCACTGGGCGCAGAAGATAATGGCTTTGTAGTGTGCGACTCAAACCAATTTGACGACACTGATGTTTTACTGCTTTGGGAAAGTGAAGAAGCGGCTAAAGCGCAGTGCAAAGAAGAATGGAAAGATTACAGCCCGGTAGAAATTAACCTTGATGAGTTTTTAGATGCATGGGTTGAAGATTTAAATGAAGACGACGCATTAGTTGGCATAAATTGGAATGATGACCAAGTATGTGTAGAGATTGAACCAACGGGTTTAGCTCGTGCATTAAGTGAATAATAATTTACACACAGGACCTTAAAGCCTGATAACCCGACTAGCATCTAGTGCTAGTTGGGTATAAAATAAAACATCTCACTATTTTCAAGGTATTACGTTGAAAACCCATCTTGGTCGCCGCCCTTTTTCAGCCATGGAACTGCACACTCTTTATAATGGATTTATATACGGTGATGTTCGACTCCCCCGCGAGCAAGCAAAACATTGGCACTTTTGGCTGCCATTAATAGCCTATTACAGCGGTGCTTACAGTGATGAAATTGGCTGTTTAACACTTGATGATCTTTGTATTATTGATGATATTTTATGTTTTAACTTTCATACTCACGGTAAAATAAAGCCTCGCTTAGTCCCTGTACATAAAGCACTTATCGATGCAGGATTTAGCGATTATGTTGAGTTTATAAAGTCTAAAAACCACCAGCGACTTATGTTTGACCTCCCGGCTAAAACCGGCAGATACAGTGAAAAAGTACGTATTTGGTTTTCGGGTGAAGGCGATCGTGCCGGCTATTTACAAAAATGTGATATCCCCAACGTTGACCAGCTCGGTATGAAAACCGCCATTAGTAGCTTACGCCTTAACTTTGAACAACAAGTGCGTATTTATGCGCTTCAGGCTAACTCTAAAGACGCTTTTAATTATTTAATGGGTTTTAACGAATACCCAAACCGTCAGTTTGATGAAATCAGCTTATTAAATACGGTTATTCAACAAGTACGTATTATAAATACACAACTCAGCTGGCAACGTTTTCTATCACGCGAAAGCCACTGACAAACTTTGTTACTATTTACCATCAAAGCCACTTCTTAAATCAATTACGCGCCTCACAAAAACTGGTAGGATAAACTGTACCCATAAAATCTGGGCGTTTCTAACAATAAACAAGGGATCACTATGTTTCTAAAAAGCCTCTTAACTGTGAGTGTTGCGCTAGCAATAAATGCAGCAAACGCTAACGAATTCGTTATCGAAAAACTCGCAAAACCAAGTTCGCAAAATGTATCGCTAACGCTCGACCCAAGCAAAGATACATTCACAGGGATGACTGAAATTGCCTTAGAAGTATTAAAACCAACACATTACATTGAGCTAAACGGCGTGGATTATGCTGTAAAAATGGCGCAACTTTTAGGTAAAGAAAACTGTGACTTAAGTAATGAAATACTTAAAACAGGTAAAGTTAAATTTAGCTGTGATGAAAAAATTCAACCGGGTAAATACACGCTTAATATTGATTTTTCTGCTCCCTACAACCGCCAAAGTGTGGGGTTATACAAAACATTGGATCAAGGTACGCCTTACTTATTTACCCAATTCGAAATGAGTGATGCACGTCGTGCCTTCCCCGTTTTTGATGAACCAAGCTATAAAATTCCTTTTCAGTTAACAATAACGGCTCCAAGCTCACAAAAAGTTTATGCCAATACACCAGAACTAAAAACAACAACAAATGGTGATATGACAACCCACTTTTTTGATAAAACACCGCCTATTCCATCGTATTTGGTTGCAATGGCTGTTGGCCCGTTTGAAGAAATAGACATTGAAGGTATGCCCATTCCTGGGCGCGTTATTACTCCTCAAGGTAAAATTCATTTAGCCGAATATGCTAAAGATAATATGCCGCGCGTACTTGCAGCATTAGAAGAGTATTTTGGTATTCCTTATGTGTATAAAAAACTCGACTCAGTTGCCGTACCTGAATTTCCATTTGGCGCAATGGAAAACTCAGGTTTAGTAACTTACCGCGAAGACATTTTACTCGTTGATTTAGCTGCAGCGACACGCAGTAAAAAACAACGTAACGTATCTATTATTGCTCACGAACTAGCACACCAATGGTACGGTAACTTGGTAACCATGAAGTGGTGGAATGACCTGTGGTTAAACGAAGCGTTTGCAAGCTGGATGGCAGCTAAAATGACCAAGCAGCTAAATCCTGAGTTTGAATCACATTTAGACTTACCACAAAATAACGTAATGGCATTAGACGCCCGCTTAAGCACTAAGCCTATTCGTAAGCCAATTAAAACCGAAGCTGACATTATGGACGGTTTAGGCCTTGCATACAGTAAAGGTAGCTCAGTACTTGCAATGGTTGAAAACTGGATTGGCGAAGAAGCATTCCAAAAAGGGATTCAGCGTTACTTAAAAGACTTCTCTTATAAAAATGCAGAAGCGGCTGATTTATGGCAAGCACTAGGTAAAGCATCAAATAAAGATGTAGCCAGTGTTTTAAAATCATTTATCGAGCAGTCTTCTTTTCCTCTTGTAAGTGTTAAACAGCAAGGCAAAAAAGTAACCATTTCACAAAGCCGCTTTGTGAATGCTGGTGTTGATGCGCCAGCACAACTTTGGAATGTGCCAGTAACGATTAAATACGGTGCAGGCGACAACGTTAAAACAGCCAGTGTTTTACTAAACAAACAAAGCCAAACGCTTGATTTAGATTTTGCACCTGAGTGGATTTACCCTGACCAAGGTGCTCTTGGCTACTACCGCTGGGTAATGGACGACGCGCAATTTAACGCATTAATTGAAAACGCGCCAACAGTGCTGACTGACCGCGAACGTTTAGCGCTATTATCGGCCACCGATGCACTGCTTAAGGCTGGCGTTATCTCTGCCGCCAAGTTAATGCAAACCCTTGAAGTATTTGTAAGTGACAGCCACCCTCGTGTAGCAAATACTGCACTGGGCTACTTAGTATCGCAGCAACGTACGTTCAAAGATGAAAGCAATAAAGACTTATGGCCTGCATTTATACGTGACGCAGTGACTCCTGCTGCTAAAAAATATGGTTTAGAGGCAAAAATTGACGAAGATGGTGCAGTATCGCAACTTCGTGCAGCCGTCATATCACGCTTAGGCTTTGATGGCGAAGACCAAAACGTAATCAATAAAGCCAAAGAACAAACGCAAGTGTATTTGACTAATCCTCAAAAAGTAGACCCATACTTAGCAGGTGTTTATTTAAGACTCGCGGCTTTTCATGGTGATAAAGCCTTGCTTGATCAATTCATGACAACATTTAAAACGACTAAAGACCCTCAAGTGCGCACTAACATGCTAGCTGCTATGGGCTTTTTTGGTGAGTCTGAGTTACAAAATACAGTGCTAGCTTACAGCTTAACTGATGAAGTAACCGCCTCTGATATGCGTACTATTTTATCTGGGCAAAGTTACACAGAAGAGCGCCAAGCATTATTTATCGATTGGGTTTATAACAATTACGATAAAGTAACAGCAAGTTTGCCGCCGTTCTTTATTCCTAATTTACCGTACTTTACAACCGTAGGCTGTGATGCCAAAAGCTTAGCAACCACTCAAAACTTCTTTAACGATAAAATTTCAGAAGTGCCTGGGTACAGCCGTACATTGAGTAAACTAGAAGAAAGTACGCTTGATTGTATTGCACTAAAAAAACGCGAGCTTGATTCGGTTAATAGCTTCTTAAACAGTAAATAACCACTATGTGATTAAGCTATAAAAAAGCCGCTGAGTATTCACTCAGCGGCTTTATAATTTTAGGGCGAAACTAATTAACTCAAATTACGGATAAAAAACTTCTTAACTAAAGTTCAGATTAATTACCAATGATCATCGTCAACTTAGCAATAAAGTCTTTTGCAGCTTGCTCTGAATTTATTTTAAATGCGACACCATAATGAATTGGTTGAGCGCTTTTATATATACGAGTTGGAAATCGGGTCATTTCACTGCTATGAAAATACCCTTGTGCACGTGTTACACCATCTATGTCATTAAAGTCATCGCTAAACACTTCAAACGCAGGGCGAATCACTATTTTACCTTTACCGCTTTCACTGTGAGTGTAAAAGGCCTCTTTAGAATTAACTAACATGTATTCAGCAATGTTTTTAATTTTAAAATTACTTCTGCATTGTAGTTTTATAAGCTGCTCTGTTAACTCATCTGCACTGTACGCCATGTTTATCCCTATTCGTTAATTTGCGTATCACCTTAACGCATACGCAGTTTGAAGTCTTACTTTATTGTGTTACGTCGCATACAAATGCAAGCTTATCATTGTTGTAACTCATTCGGGTGATATTAGTTTCGCAGTAAGTGCTTAAATCAAGCCATTGTGATATCTCATTACTGCCATCGAGCTTACGTTGATAAACCCGATTTTTAATAGCGTAAGCAATTGTTTTATCATCTTTTAATATGAAGTCTTGTACCTGAGTGGGTAGCCTTAATAAATCGCCTACTTGTTTATTTTGTGGATTAAAGCTCGCTAAAATATGCTCATCATTTTTAGTGTAACTAAATAAAAACATCGCCGCGTTGTGGTTATAAATAAGTGTACGAGAAATATCACTGGCGGCTATTTCACCTCTAGCAGCGTCTACTGAGGTGTATTGAAGCGTATGCGGCTGACCTAAAATAAACATCACTAAATCGTTTTTAATGCCCCAAGCATGGTAGCCAACAGGCTCTATCCAATCAAAAATACGACTAGGCGCACTTTGTGTATCAAGCGGATACTGCCACAACTTTTGTTTTGAGTCGGCCTCTACAACAATGGCTGACAAACTTGTTTTATTAGGCATTAACGTTGGCGAATACTCACTGACAGGTGTATTTGTTAAGTTAGTTATTTCACGTGTTGTTAAATTGTAGTGTGCAATATCGGTTTGGCTTTGGTTATTAGTTAATACCTCATGGGTAAAGTATAAATCGTCATTAATTAAGTAAGGCTGGTTATTGTAACTTGTTTTGTCGCTTACTATGGTCACTTGAACACCATATGGCGTATTTAAATCAGCAAGTAATATTTGGCTTTTAGGCATGTTAGCGTGCGCACAACCTGCGGCTAACGCACTTAATGAAAAGAAGCTAAGTAATGGTTTTAAAAGTTTCATGCTTTCTCTCGTTTTAATTTTAAGCACCTCATGATAACGTTATTTGCTGATGGCGTCACTTGAGCTTAGTCAGTCAACACGTAAGATACCCAAACGACTTAAAAAAGTGTTAAGTTTAGTCTGGTTATATAGCCTGGTCCTAAAAAAGAGAATTAACATGTCAGCTAAAAATCCTATCATTGCAATTACTGGTTCATCGGGTGCGGGTACAACCACCACGACCAATGCCATTAAGCACATTTTTCGTAGCCTAAATATTCAGGCTGCATTTATTGAAGGTGATAGCTTTCATCGTTATACACGCCCCGAAATGGACAAAAAAATACGCGAAGCCCAACAAGAAAGTAAGCATATTAGTTACTTTGGCCGTGAAGCTAACGACTTTGGCGCCCTTGAATCGTTATTTAGTAATTATGGTGAAACAGGGCAAGGCAAATTGCGCCGCTACTTGCACACCTTTGATGAAGCTGTACCTTATAACCAACTGCCAGGCACATTTACTCCTTGGCAAGAGCTTGAGCATAATACAGATATTTTGTTCTACGAAGGTTTGCATGGCGGAGTTGTTGACCAAGACGTTGATGTAGCCAAGCATGTTGATTTACTCATAGGCATGGTGCCTATTATTAACCTTGAATGGATACAAAAGCTAATCCGCGATACTTCAGAGCGAGGCCACTCTCGCGAAGCCGTGATGGGGTCAATTGTGCGTAGTATGGACGATTACATAAATCATATTACCCCTCAGTTTTCACGAACGCATATTAACTTTCAGCGTGTGCCTACCGTAGATACATCAAACCCATTTAGCGCAAAAGACATTCCATCACTTGATGAAAGTTTTGTTGTGATCCGCTTTAGAGGCATTGAAGATGTTGATTTTCCTTATTATCTGAGAATGATTGAAGGTAGCTTTATGTCGCGTATTAATACGCTGGTAGTGCCGGGCGGTAAAATGGGCCTTGCAATGGAGCTTGTATTAACACCGCTGATAAAAGATATTATTATGAAAAAGCGCGCACTAGAGAACCTTGCTCCGCTTGATTTGCCTATTTAGTATTATCGCTTTAGTGCTCTTTTTTGTTTAACAGAAGTCACGTACACTGCTGATTTTACTCAATACGAGATCAGCATGTCATCATTGTTAAAAGTTATAGTTGGATCTAAAAATCCAGTAAAAATAAATGCAGCAAAGCATATTTTTACTATGTACTTTCCAAATAACACCATTGATTGCCTAGGTGTTAACGCTCCTTCAAACGTGCCAGATCAACCTATTGGTGAAGATGAAACACGTATTGGCGCGCAAAACCGTGTTAACTATTGTAAAAAGCACCATCAAGCCGATTACTACGTGGCAATGGAAGGCGGTGCAGAGCAATTTAGCTATGGTGCAGCGACCTTTGCCTATGTTGTTATTGATAACGCCACAGAACAGGTTGTAGGGCGAAGCAGTAATCTTCCATTACCCAATATACTTTTTAAAGCATTACTTAATGGCGAAGAGCTTGGCGATGTAATGGATAAAGCATTTAACACCACAAATATAAAACAAAAAGGCGGCGCCATTGGCCTGCTTACAAATAACCATGCAACACGCGAAAGTACCTATACCCAAGCACTAACCTTGGCCATGGCACCCTTTTTACATAGCGACCTATATCGCAAATAAAATACAGGAAATTGAATGAAATACAGCTACGTGTTGTTTGATGCAGACGAAACTTTATTTAGGTTTGATATATTAGCCGGTATGACCCGTATGTTTAAAAAATACGGCGTTAACTTTACGCAAGACGACTACGTTCACTACCAGAAAACCAATAAACAACTGTGGGTTGATTATCAAAATGGCGTTATTAGCGCTGATTACTTGCAGGTAACCCGCTTTAACGAATGGTCAGCAAAATTAAATGTACCCGCTAAAGAGTTGAACGATGCATTTTTAGATGCAATGGCGCAAATTTGTGAGCCATTACCAGGCGCTATAGAGTTGCTTAATAAATTAAAACCTCATGCTAGGTTAGGCATCATTACTAATGGCTTTGCTCGCCTACAAACAGTACGTTTAGAGCATACTGGTTTAAAAGATATGTTTGAATGGTTAGTTATTTCTGAGCTTGTAGGTATAGCAAAACCTAACAAAGCTATTTTTGAACATACATTCGAACTGATGGGTAACCCAAATAAGAGTCAAATATTAATGGTGGGTGATACCGCATCAAGTGACATACTTGGCGGTAATAATGTAGGTATAGATACATGTTGGTTGCAACACCCTGGTGAACAATTACCTGAAGGAATAACCCCCACTTACACAATAACCAAATTAGAACAGCTACAAGCTATTTTAGGTATTTAATTTTTAAAACTTACTATTTTAAAAGAATAGATACATAGCAAAAAAAATGACGCTAATAAGCGTCATTTTTGTAACTGTTTTAAGTGTGTACTTTAAGATACTTGGTTAGGCTGTTGCTAACTCAAGACCGGGTGCAGGCATCGTTACAGGCGTTTCAAATGTTGCCCACTCCCACGCTGACTCGGTTGCCATTACTTTACGAAGCAACTTATTGTTTAAATCGTGACCCGACTTAAACGCAGTCACCTTACCTAGAATATTATGGCCTGTCATAAACATGTCACCAACACAGTCTAGTATTTTGTGCTTAACGAACTCATCGCTGTAGCGTAAACCATTTGGGTTTAGTACTTTAAACTCGTCAAGTACTACTGCGCTGTCCATGCTGCCACCTAAAGCAAGGTTATTAGCATGCATGTATTCAATATCTTTCATAAAACCAAAGGTACGAGCACGGCTAATTTCTTCAGTAAAGCTTTGAGCGGTGATGTCTAAACCAACACGCTGACGACTTTCGTTAATAGCCGGGTGATCAAAAGCGATTTCAAAGTCGATGTGAAAACCGTCGTACGGTTCTACTTCGGCCCATTTGTCACCTTCTTCAATACGTACTTTTTCTTTAATACGAATAAAGCGTTTAGCGGCATTTTGCTCTTCAATGCCGCCTTTTTGTAATAAATAAATGAATGGTAATGCACTACCATCCATAATTGGCACTTCTGAGCTGTCTAATTCTACAATTAGGTTATCAATCCCCATTGCTGCAACTGCAGCAATTAGGTGCTCAGTAGTTGATAAACGAACGCCATCTTTGTTAATTAAACAGGTACACAACTGCGTATCGCCAACGGCTTCAGGTGTTGTTTCAAATTCAACAACCGGATCAAGGTCGACACGACGAAATACAATCCCAGTATTTGCGCTCGCAGGTCGGAGAGTTATTGTGACCTTCTCACCTTTATGAAGTCCAATTCCTATGGCTTTGACTACTTCTGCAATCGTACGCTGTTTAATCATAGGTTCGCTCACTTAAATTTATTACAGTTAGACGGCGGATAGTAACATATATACGCGCGCCTTACAATATTCGCTCAATTTACCAGCAAAATAACGTTTTTTATTAGTCTGCTTGTTTGCGTAAAAATGCAGGGATGTCAAAGTAATCACCACCCTCTGATTTATCCGCTTTTTTACTCGTTTGCGACGACGAGCTTGCTGTATTGCTAGAACTTGCTGAACTCGTTTTTTCTGCGCTTTCAGTTTGTGCTTTAGCTGCACTTTCATCGGTGCTGTCTTGGCTTGCAAAGCTAGGCACATACATGCTGCTTGCTTGGTTAGACGTGTTTGCAACATCAGAACCCGAAGCCTTTTTAAAACCGTTATCAACAATACCAAACTGTGGACGACGATCGCCGCCTAAACCCGTTGCAACTACAGTTACACGTAACTCGTCGCTCATTTCAGGATCAATTACCGCACCCACAACAACCGTTGCGTTCTCAGAGGCAAGTGCTTTAACGTGGTTACCGACTATTTCGAATTCTTCAATCGCAATATCCATACCCGCGGTGATATTAACTAAGATACCTTTGGCACCTGTTAAATCAACGTCTTCTAATAATGGGCTTGAAATAGCAGCTTCTGCGGCTTCTTGTGCACGATCAGGACCCGACGCAGATGCAGTACCCATCATAGCAGTACCCATAGCAGACATAACAGTTCGTACGTCAGCGAAATCCACGTTAATTAAACCAGAGCGCGTAATGAGTTCTGCAATACCTTGTACCGCACCAAATAATACGTCATTAGCTTTAGCAAATGCATCTAGAAGTGTAGTGCCTTTGCCTAAAACTTTAAGTAATTTATTGTTCGGAATTGTAATAAGCGAGTCTACAATTTCTGACAACTCGCTGATACCTTGTTCAGCTGCCGCTGCACGCTTCTTACCTTCAAAGTCGAAAGGACGCGTCACTACCGCAACAGTTAAAATACCCAGCTCTTTAGCAATTTTAGCAACCACAGGCGCAGCCCCTGTACCTGTACCGCCGCCCATGCCCGCTGCGATAAATACCATGTCGGCACCTTCAAGGCTTGCACGAATAGTCTCTGCATCTTCTTCAGCCGATTCGCGGCCTACTTCAGGGTTTGCACCCGCACCTAACCCAGAGGTTATTTGTGTGCCTAATTGAACTGTTACATCAGCAGCAGAATTTCGTAATGCTTGCGCATCTGTATTAGCGGCAATAAAGCGCACGCCTTCGATTTGCTGTTTTACCATGTGCTCAACAGCGTTACCGCCGCCGCCGCCCACGCCAATTACTTTTATTACAGCTTCTTCGCTGTGTTGTTCCATTATATCAAACATGTTCACTCTCCGACTTGAGTCTTAAAACTCGCCTTGAAACCATTTAGTAATGCGGTTCCACCAATTATTGTTATCCTCTGCTTTCGACTTTTGTGCATTCATCGATTGCATGGTGCGCCCGTATTGTAACAAACCAACAGCGGTTGCGTACGAAGGATCGTCTACGTAGTCTGTTAAACCAACCATCCCGATTGGTTTACCTATTCTTACTGGCATTTGAAAAATGTCTTCCGCCACTTCCATTGCACCAGTCATTTTGGCAGTTCCGCCTGTTATAACGAGACCTGCCGCAATTTGGTCTTCTAAACCTGAACGACGAATTTCTTCCATCGCAAGTTCAAATAATTCTCTGAAACGAGGTTCTACCACCTCTGATAATGTATGACGTGACATTAATCTTGCAGGGCGCCCGCCTACACTTGGCACTTCAATAGTGTCTTCACTGCTTGCCAATTGGCTGCTTGCACATGCGTATTGTACTTTGAGTGACTCTGCATGCGATATAGGTGTACGAAATATTTTTGCAATATCACCCGTTACCTGATTACCCGCCACAGGGATTACTGCTGAATGGCGCAGCGCACCGTTGATATAAATAGTGATGTCCATTGTACCACCACCAATATCGAGTACAGCGACTCCAAGCTCTTTTTCATCATCTGTGAGAACTGAATAACAAGAAGCCAATGCTGTAAATATCAATTGGTCGACTTCAAGGCCGCAACGCTCAACACATTTTTCTATGTTTTTAGCCATGTCGTTAGAGCAGGTAATAATGTGAGCTCGTGCCTCCATACGCACACCGCTCATGCCTAGTGGGTTTTTAATCCCTTCTTGCATGTCTATGCTGTACTCTTGCGGTAATGCATGTAACATTTTACGTTCAGCTGAAATAGGCACAGAACGCGCAATGTGAATCACATTTTCAATATCTTCGTCTGTTACTTCAGTATTATTAATAGCAACGACACCGCTTTCGTTCTGGCATTGAATATGTTTACCAGAAATCCCCAAGTACACTGAACTAATTCGACAATCTGCCATTAATTCGGCTTCATCTATAGCGCGGCGAATCGACTCAGACACTAAGTTTAAATCGTTAACGCCACCTTTATCCATACCATGGGATACTTGGCTGCCCACACCAACAATGCTGAGCTTGTTATCTGCGGTGATTTCACCTACCGTGGCTACCACTTTCGAGGTACCAACGTCTAATCCAATCACGAGGTTTCTTTCTGCTGACTTAGTCATGCCTTACTCTTATTTTGTAATTGTTCTTCTTGCACTGGCTTAAAGCTCACTGCAAGGCCGGTATCATACCGTAAATCGACTGCATCTATTTGTGCTTTTTCTGGATATTTCATACGTGGGTAAACGTCTATAAAACGTTGCACACGCTTGGCTTTATCCCTACGTCCTAAATTTAAGCGCACCCCGCTATCAAGCCAAAGCTGCCAAGAAAAACGCTCTGATAACGCTAAACTTTTAAGCGTTAACGCGTTTACTTTAAGCATTTCGTCAAACTGCTTAAAGGCAATCCATGCTTCTTGTTCGCTCCCTTCTGGGCCAAATAACTGAGGTAAATCTTTACTTAACTTATCGCTGCGAGCTTGAAAAGCCTCACCGTTGTTATTAATTAACAAGTCACTATTCCAATGCGCAACCGCCTCGTGTTCAACAACGTAAACCTGAATCGTATCAGGCCATTGTTTTCGCACCGATACAGTGGCCACCCAAGGTAGATTTTGCACTAGCTGTTGTACATGTTTTACATCAAGCTCAAAAAAACTACTTAAATCCGCTTTTTTTATTGCTGTTATTATTGCGGTTTCATCTGTGTATTTAGGATGCCCTTGCACCGTTAAGTGCTTTATTTGTGCATCTTTATTTTTTACTAACCAATCAGATACACCCGTTGTAATTTGCACTAAGCCAATAATAACAACTAAAAAAAAGCTCACGCCAAAAATCAGCGACCAATTTAGGTTCTGTTTGATTTTATGAGCTTTTTCTAAAAGGGGATGCATATTAAAGCGTTTGCTCCAAAATGCGAACAACTAATTGCTCAAAACTTGCCCCATTTGCTTTAGCTGCCATAGGCACTAATGATTTTTCTGTCATTCCGGGTACAGTATTAACCTCTAATAAATAAAAGTTGCCTTGCTCATCTTGCATTGCATCTACGCGGCCCCAACCGCTTGCGCCAACTAAGTCAAACGCTTCTAACGACATAGCCTGTAATTGCTGCGTATCGTGCGCCGATAAATTGGCTGGGCAATGATACTGCGTAGTATTTGATTGATACTTTGCCTGATAATCGTAAAAGCCATTTGGCGTTGTCATTTCAATTACGGGCTGTACCTCATCACCTAAAACAGTCACTGTAAATTCACGACCCGTTATCCACTGCTCAACCAACACTTGGCTATCAAACTTAAATGCATTGATTAATGCATCTTCGAGTTCTTGCGCAGTAGTTGCTTGTGCCATACCAATGCTCGACCCTTCATGAGAAGGCTTAACCATCACTTTTTTAAATTCAGCCATGATAGCGTGTGCATCAAAACCTTTTTTAGCATCCACAACGGCATAAGGTGCGGTGCTTAAACCGGCTGATTTAAACAAGTGCTTACAACGAATTTTATCCATTGCAAGCGCTGAACCCAGTACGTTACTGCCGGTGTAAGGTAAGTTCATAAACTCTAATGCACCTTGAACAGTTCCGTCCTCACCACCTCGGCCATGTAGTGCAATAAAAACACGATCTACATTTAACTCTTTGAGTTCCCACAACGACCGATTTTGAGGATCGAATGCAATCGCATCTACACCGCAATTTTGTAATGCATTAAAAACAGCCTGACCCGACTTTAATGACACTTCACGCTCTGCTGAGTTACCACCAAGCATTACCGCTACTTTACCAAATTGTGCATTTACTTGGGTCATACTTCACCTTGTTTTAATTTTTCTATCGACATGCCTGTTGCTGCTAACGTTTTTACTAACTGACCTATATTACCCGCACCTTGGGTCAATACTAAGTCATTATTTTGCAAATTATCTGCTAATACACCCGCAAGCTCTTTACTTGATGCTACATGCAATGGCTCTTTGCCACGTTGACGAAGGCTTCGGCATAAACTTTTACTATCAGCGCCCACTATAGGCTCTTCGCCTGCGCCATAAACATCTAATAATAAAAGCTGATCTACATCGGCAAGTACTTTTACAAAGTCTTCATATAAATCACGAGTACGACTATAACGATGCGGCTGATAAATCATTACTAAGCGTTTATCGGGCCACCCCTCGCGTACTGCTGCAATAGTGGCTGCAACCTCTGAAGGGTGATGACCGTAATCATCCACTAACATTATATTGCCGCGTTCGTTTTCAAATTCGCCGTAGTGTTGAAAACGACGGCCAATACCTTCAAACTTTTGTAATGCTTCTAAAATTGCTTGGTTAGCAATATTTTGATCTTTTGCTACTGCAATCGCTGCAGTTGCATTTAATGCGTTATGTTTACCTGGCATATTTAGCGTTGCCGTTAAACACTCACCTTGTTTATTGGTTACCGTAAACGTACACGTATTAGCTGACTGGCTAAAATCACTCATACGATAATCAGCCGTTGACGACTCGCCATACGTAATAATAGGACGCCCAAAACGAGGAATTAGTTCGGCGGCTACCTCAGAGTCGATACACACAACAGCCAGACCATAAAATGGCAGGTTATGTATAAAATCGACATAAGTGTCTTTCATTTTTTCAAGGCTGCCACCGTATGTATCCATGTGATCTTCTTCAATATTGGTGATCACCGATACCATAGGTTGTAAATGTAAAAACGACGCATCACTCTCATCAGCTTCTGCAATTAAAAAATCGCTTTTACCCACTTTAGCGTTACTGCCTGCACTATTTAATAAACCACCAATAATGAAGGTTGGATCGAGCCCAGCTTGTGCATAAATACTGGCAATTAAACTTGTTGTTGTGGTTTTACCATGTGTACCTGCAATGGCTATACCATGGCGAAAACGCATTAATTCAGCTAGCATTTCAGCACGACGTACAACAGGAATTCTTGCAGCTTTTGCGGCAATTATTTCAGGGTTAGTTTCGTCAATAGCACTTGAAACTACCACCACATTGGCATCTTTTACGTTATTTTCGTGATGACCTATGAATACTTCTGCACCCGCTTTAATCAAGCGATCTGTCATCGCACTATGCGCAATATCAGACCCTGTAATACGGTAACCTTCAAAAGCGAGCACTTCGGCAATACCGCCCATACCCGCTCCACCAATACCAATAAAGTGGATGGTTTCTATTCGACGCATTGCAGGTCGTATACTTTTGTTTTGTACTGATGCTTCTTTCACTTACGCTCTCTTATTTGATACTTGCTCACAGTGCGCGGCTACGCTTGCTGTGGCATCTAAAATGGCTTGTTTTTTTGCGTTATTAGCCATTTTATTAATTAAACTAGGGTTTACTAAGTAAGGGGTTAATAGCGCAACAATCGATTGCTCATTAAATACACTTTGCTGCATGAGTAACGCTCCATCTGCCTCAACCAAATATTGGGCGTTAGCCGTTTGATGGTCGTCAACTGCATGAGGAAACGGCACAAACACAGCCATTTTTCCCGCTGCTGCAATTTCACTTACCGTTAGCGCACCAGCTCGGCAGATAACAATATCAGCCCAAGCATACGCTGCATCCATGTCATCAATAAATTCCGCAACTTTTACATTATCGCTTTCGAACATGTGCGTTTTGTATGTTTGCTCAACGTTGTTTAAATGTCCTTTACCTGTCTGGTGCCATACATTTATTGCACTAGTTTTGTTAAGCGCTTTAAATGCACTTGGAAGTGTTTGGTTTAGTACCTGAGCCCCTAACGACCCTCCGACAACCAACATATTAACCGGTGTTGAAACATCACGCGTCGCTATGTCTATTACACTTTGACGAACTGGATTGCCGACAAGTTCAGCTTGTCCTGCATCAAAAGCGCTTGGAAAAGCCGCTAAAACGCGATTAGCAAATCGTGAAAGCCATCGGTTGCTCATTCCAGCAACCGCATTCTGTTCATGAATAACTAACGGAATACCTAAACTTTTTGCAGCAATACCTGTTGGTCCAGTTACGTATCCTCCCATGGCAAGAACAACATCTGGACGTTGATTTTTCAATACCTTACGCGCTTGCAATATTGCATTAATGACCATGAATGGCGCTTTAACAAGGCGTTTTAATCCGTTGCCACGAACACCTTTTACATTAATAAAATCAATTTCAATATTGTGCTTAGGAACAACGCTTGCTTCCATTCTATCGGGTGTGCCAATCCAAGTAACTTGCCACCCCTGCGCTTTTAAGTAATCAGCAACTGCAATACCTGGAAATATATGCCCGCCAGTTCCACCAGCGACTACAACACACTTTTTACTCATCGTTTACCTCCGCCTGAGGTCGCTTGTTTAGTTGCCATTTTAGTTTCAAAATCAACGCGTAATAATATTCCGGTTGCTATGGTCATAATCATCAAACTAGAACCACCATAAGAAATAAACGGTAATGTAAGACCTTTAGTTGGTAAAATCCCCGCACTTGCCCCTACATTCACCATGGTTTGAAACGCAAACCAAATACCTATTGCAAAGGCAAAGTAGCCTTCGTATTCTTTACCGCACTTTAAGGCTTGCTGGCCAATTAATAGTGCTCTAAATACTAAAGTGGCGAGCACCATTAAAATGCTTACCACGCCAACTAAACCAAGCTCTTCGCCAATAACCGCAAAAATAAAATCATTGTGTGCTTCAGGAAGGTATTGCAACTTTTGCACGCTATTACCTAACCCTTGGCCAAACCATCCACCTTGGCTGTATGCCATTAATGATTGAACGAGCTGGTACCCTTTCCCGAATGGGTCATCCCAAGGGTCTAAAAAGCCAACAACACGCGCCATACGATAAGGCTCAACAATAATCAACAAAACAACCAAGCCAATCCCGGTTAAAATAAGGACAAAAAACTGCCATAGTTTTGCGCCCGCTAAAAACAATAAGCCAACTGTTGTTACAAACATAACAACTACGGTGCCTAAATCAGGCTGCAACAAAATAAGCAATGCATACACGGCAAACACTGCAATAGGTTTTGCAAAGCCTTTAATGTTCTCTTGTACTTCTTCACGCTTTCGGACCAAGTAACCCGCTATGTAACTAAAAAAGTACAATTTAGCGGCTTCAGCCACCTGAAAACCAATGGGTCCAATTGGGATCCACCGCTTGGCACCATTAACCTCTCGGCCAATAATTAATACAGCAATGAGCAATACCATGCCCAGTATCAATAAGTATGCATTTGAGCGTTTCCACCAATCCATTGGCACACAAACCGTGATCCAAAAAAGTACAAACGCAACGGCCAAAAACATCCCGTGACGAATAGCAATATGATGTGAGTTATCAAAAAGGCGTTCTGCCGTTGGCATAGACGCACTCATCACCATAATAAAGCCAACACCAATTAGCATTAGCATTGAATAAAGCAAAGGCACATCGTAAAGCTGCGGCGAGGGTTTTGGTGTTAATGTGTCTTTTATTTGTCCAAGCGCAATCATATGTTATCCGCCAAAACACACTTAACAAAGTCATCACCACGTTGCATATAATTGTTATACATATCAATGCTTGCACATGCTGGCGCTAATAAAACTACATTACCCGGCGAACTAAGCTGCTTAGCTAAATTAACCGCCTCACTCATGTTATTTGTTAAATGGCTTTTGCTGCTCAGAGCCACTAGCTTTTTGGCATCTTTACCAAAACAGATCAGCGCTTTTACATGCTTTTGTAAGTAAGGTTTAAGCGGGTTTAAATCAGCGCCTTTTGCATCGCCTCCCGCTATCACAATTAAGTTTTGAGTTTCTGTGGCCAAACTGTCTATGGCTGCTATGGTAGCGCCTACATTTGTTGCCTTTGAATCGTTAAAGTATTTAACGCCATGTTGCTGAGTAACAAATTGGCAGCGATGAGCCAATCCGCTAAACTCATTTAGTGCCTTTTTATAAGCCTCTTTACTAATATTAAAGGGGCTTAGTAACGCCATAACCGCAAGCGTATTTAAATAATTGTGCTTACCTACAACAGCCAGTGTATCAACAGGTAAAAACGCTTCATTGTTAGCGAAAAAATACGTACTGCTATTATGCTGCCCTAAATAATATTCACCCTGTTGAGTACCAAAACCAATTTTAGCCGTAGCACTGCTACTGGACGGATGCGTTTGTTTGTCATCTTCATTAACAACAAGACATTGTGTACCGTTGTAAATAGACAGCTTTGAATCTATATATGCTTGGTAGCTATCGTAACGATCTAAATGATCTTCAGATACATTTAACACCGTTGCACTCACCGATTTTAAGCTTGTTGTGGTATCTAATTGAAAGCTCGAAAGCTCAAGCACATAAACATCAAAGTCGTCATTGAGTAAATCAAGTACTGCGGTACCAATATTGCCGCCAAGTGCCACATTAAAGCCAGCCGCTTTTAACACGTCATAGGCTAAAGTCACTACGGTTGATTTACCATTTGAGCCAGTCACTGCCACTACAGGTTTAGTATTAATGCGCGCAAATAGCTCAACATCACCTATTACTTCAACACCCGAATTAATAGCACTCGCAATGGCAGGCGTTTTAAGGCTTAACCCAGGGCTTACAATAATCATATCACTGCTATTAAGCCCAGCAGCATCTAAGCTGCCAAAGTGTGTATTTAAACTAGGAGCATGACTGCTCAGCCATTCAATCCCCGGGGGATTTGCTCGACTGTCGACAACCTTTGGCGTTAAACCGTGAGATAGTAAAAAACGCACAATGCCCAGACCGGTTACACCGAGTCCGAGCACTGTTATTTGTTTATTCTTTATCTCGTTTAAATATTGCATTTATCTTATCTTTAATGTCGCAAGACCTGCGAGAACCAACACAATAGATATAATCCAAAAACGCACAATAACGCGCGGCTCTGGCCAACCTTTTAATTCGTAATGATGATGGATAGGCGCCATTCTAAAAATTCGTTGCCCTCGTAACTTATACGAGCCCACTTGTAAAATCACCGACAACGCCTCCATTACAAAGACACCGCCCATGATAATCAGTAGAAGTTCTTGACGAACCAGCACTGCAATAATCCCCAGCGCTCCACCTAA
Organism: Pseudoalteromonas sp. APM04; assembly: GCF_022809815.1. Taxonomy (NCBI): domain Bacteria; kingdom Pseudomonadati; phylum Pseudomonadota; class Gammaproteobacteria; order Alteromonadales; family Pseudoalteromonadaceae; genus Pseudoalteromonas; species Pseudoalteromonas sp. APM04. Next base: position 604,604 of record NZ_CP094441.1, on the reverse strand, counting down.
TGCTAATGAGCCTACATCACCCATAAATACTTGCGCCGGGTAGGTGTTAAACCATAAAAATCCAAGCCCTGCACCAACAATGGCAGTACACACAACCACAAGCTCACTGGCTAATGGCAAATGAGGAATATGTAAGTAAGCAGAAAAATTAATATTACCGGTTAAGTAAGCAATTATGGCAAGTGCCGCCGCAACTAAAATAGTCGGTACGATAGCGAGGCCATCTAGACCATCAGTCAGGTTTACAGCATTTGATGTTCCAACCAATGCAAAATAGGTAATAACAATGTAAAACAAGCCTAACTGCGGTAAAACATCTTTAAAAAACGGCACAACTAAAGACGTTTCTGCAGCTTGCGTACTTGTAAAGTACAATGCAGTTGCAACCACAAGTGCAATTACTGACTGCCAAAAGTACTTCCATTTCGCTATAAGCCCTTTTGGATCTTTACGGATAACTTTTCGGTAATCATCGATAAAGCCGACAATTCCCAGTGAGCCAATTACAAATAACGTTGCCCACACATACTTATTAGAGAGATCGGCCCACAATAAGGTACTTGTAAAAATTGCCGCTAAAATAAGCAGGCCACCCATAGTTGGCGTACCCGATTTTGATAAGTGTGATTGTGGACCATCATCGCGTACTGTTTGCCCAATTTGCATTTTTTGCAAACCACGAATTAGCTTTGGTCCTAAATACAGAGACATAATGAGCGCAGTTAAAATCCCCAAAATAGCGCGCAGCGTTAAATACGAAAAAACATTAAAACCACTAAAATACTGTGTTAAATACTCAGCCAGCCAAACTAACATTATGATACTCCATTGATGGCTTGTTGCTGGCCATTAACTAAATCGGTTACTAATAATTCCATGCGAGAACTGCGTGATCCTTTCACGACGATGGTCGTTTTTTTATTTACTTGATTAATTGTGGCTTGAATTTGTTGCTGCATCTGATCGCGGTTTGAGAAGTGACGATTCGCAAGTGCAAATACATCGCTTGCACACTTACTCAACACACCTAGCGTAAATAGCTCATTAATGCCTTTTTCAAGCGCATATTCGCCAACTTCTTGATGGTATTTACGTGCGTCTTCACCAAGCTCACCCATATCACCCAGCGCTAAAATACGATGCCCTTGCATATCACTCAGTAAGTCAATGGCAGCCTTAACCGATTTAACATTGGCATTGTAAGTATCATCAACCACGGTGAGCATGTCAGACACTTCTATTAAGTTTACGCGCCCTTTTACATCGTCCATCGTCGCCAATGCATGAGCAATCTCATCTAAAGTGACATCAAGCTCGCTTGTCAGTGCAGCTGCAATAAGCGCATTGCTGATATTATGTTTGCCTGGTAATGCGAGAGTAACAGGTACCTTTTTTTGTTTTGTACATAACGTAAAGCTTGCACGTGCATTAGCATCTAAGCTTATATCTTCAGCCCAAATATCGAGTTTTTCAGAGGTTGAAAAGCGCTTTATGTTGCGCCCTTCAAGTTTATCTAGCCAATATTGACTAAACTCACTGTCGCAATTAATTATGGCTACGCCATTTTCTTTAAGGCCATCAAAAATTTCGCCTTTTGCTTTGGCCACGCCCATCAAGCTACCAAAACCTTCTAAGTGGGCTGGTGCTACATTACACACTACCGCTACATCAGGTTTAGCCATTGCCGTTGTGTATGCAATTTCACCTAAATGATTTGCACCCAGCTCTATTACTGCAAAACGGTGTTGTGGCTCTAAACGCAACAACGTTAGCGGTACGCCAATATCGTTATTAAAATTACCTTTGGTTGCCAGCACATCGCCATGCACAGATAAAATAGCCGCGCACATTTCTTTTACTGTGGTTTTACCCACACTGCCCGTAATAGCGATTGTTTTAGGTGCTACTTGCGCCATAACCGCTGTACCAATAGCGCCTAATGCTATACGCGTGTCATTCACTATAAACTGGGCAATATCAACATCGACTTTATGATCGACAATAACGCCTATCGCGCCTTTTTGTTTTGCCTCAGCTATAAATTTATGGCCATCAAAATTTGGCCCTTTGAGTGCTAAAAACACTTCACCTTCGCATACTGTGCGAGTATCTGTATTTATGTTGAGCACTTGCTGATTATCACCCTGATAATCGGTTGTTAACACATTGGCTAACCAATCAAAATCCATCGGGATCATGCTTGAGTCCCTCTATCTGTTTTTATTAATTGTTCTTGTACAAACTGGCGATCGCAAAAGTCAATGCGTTCATCGCCTATAATTTGATAGTCTTCGTGGCCTTTTCCCGCAATTAACACCACTTCATTAGAAGCTGCATTATTAATTGCATAACTAATTGCTGACGCTCTATCAGCTTCTAAATGAGCGCTTTGAGGTGCAGCTAAACCTGAAGCTACCTCTGCAATAATCACATTTGGATCTTCTGAGCGTGGGTTATCGCTGGTAATAATCACTTTGTTAGCATTTTTTTCAGCAGCTTGGGCCATTAATACGCGCTTCCCCTTGTCCCTGTCACCACCACAGCCAAATACACAGCTCACGCCACCTGGCACATGTTTTTGCAAGGCTTGTAGTGCTAAAGCTAATGCTTCTGGCGTATGCGCATAATCAACTACGCAAGTTGGTTTACCCGCAACACTAAATGCTTGCATTCGTCCTGCTACTGGCTGAAGTTGTTGGCAACCTGCAATAAGTTGCTCAAGGGGATAACCTAAACCCAATAGTGTGGCCAAAGCAGCCGTTAAGTTATAAAGATTAAATTCACCAAACAGCGGCGATTTTACCTTAATATCACCCCAACTTGTAGATAATTGCGCCGAAATACCTTCATCCGAATAATCAACATCTGAAAAGTACACATACTGTGCATTTTTAGGCGCTAAATTTTTTCGTCCGTAGCAAATTAAATTATTAAAATCGTATTTTTCGAGCCACTGCCCTGCTTGGTTGTCATCTTGGTTTAGTACAACAAGCTGTGGGGCAAAATCACGAAATAGCATGAGTTTTGCATCACCATAACTCGCCATATCACCGTGGTAATCTAAGTGATCGCGAGAAAGGTTAGTAAATACAGCAGCTTTAAACTGGCACTGTGCAACACGGTGCTGCACAAGTCCGTGCGACGACACTTCCATTGCCACCAGCTTTTTATCTGCTTGATGTAAGTCGCTCAATATATGTTGTAAATCGACTGCTGAAGGCGTGGTGTTTATGAGCGGCGTTAAATTATCTGGATGGCCAAAACCAAGCGTACCAATAATTGCTGACTGCGTATTACAATACTGCGCTAAATGAGCAATCATAGCCGCGGTAGTCGATTTACCGTTTGTACCGGTTACACCAATTAAATCAAGGTTATGGCTCGGTTTATCGTAAAAACGACTAGCCAGTTCAGCCAACTTTTTATCAAGCTCAGACACTAAATAAAGTGACTCAAATGCAACATCAAACTCGCACAGTCTGTCGGCAATAACTGCGACAGCACCCTTTTCAATTGCTTTAGCTATAAACTGCCCGCCATCTAGCTCATGGCCTTTTATTGCTACAAATACATCGCCTGGGTTGACGTCTCGGCTATCTAATCGCAAATGACTTACAAGCTGCGATGGTGCATCTATTTCTATGTATTTTAAAATGCTTTTTAAATCACGCATCGTTCTTTTTACCTTTTACGTACGCAACTTCTTCCTTGTCGGGTGCGACGTTTAATATTCTTAATGCGTTAGAAACGATTTCTGCAAATGCAGGGCCTGCAGTGGCACCTCCATAGTACACATCACCGCCAGGTTCATTGATCATTACTACCACAGCTAAACGTGGATTACTTGCTGGTGCAACACCTGCAAAATAACCAACATATTCATCACCGTAACCACCTACTGCGGCTTTTTTAGAGGTACCCGTTTTACCCGCTGCACGGTAACCATCAACTTTAACGTTATGTGCTGTGCCACCACTTTCAAATACGCTTTCCATCATGTTTACTACCGCTTCAACATCTTGCTGTTGAAAAACGCGATCCCCTTCAGGGATAGAATCTTGCTTTAGTACAGTGAGCGGTCTGTTAACACCTCCCGCGCCTAACATGGCATAGAAGCGAGCCATTTGCGCAGTACTAACAGCAATATTGTAACCAAATGACAATGCAGCAATTTCGTGATCAGACCAACGACGATTAGGGTAAAATAAACCACTGCTTTCACCTACCATACCCGTGCCAGAGTCAGATCCGAACCCGACCTTTTGGAATAAACCCACCAGGTAGTCTTTTGGAACCAACTGAGTAACCTTAGTCACCCCCATATTTGACGAATATTTTAGTATTTCTCGTAGTGACATTTCACCATGGTTACGCGTATCTTGGACTAAACTTCCCCCTAAACGCATCCAACCTGGGTAGGTGTCAATTTGTTCATCGGCTTGAATTGCGCCGTAGTCTAGCCCAGCTAAAATGGCCAGTGGCTTAACGGTTGAACCCGGTTCGAACAAATCAGTAATAGCGCGATTTCTGCGTTTATGGGGAGCCGCATCGGTTAGATTATTTGGATTAAAAGACGGGCTATTAACCATTGCTAATACTTCACCGGTTTTAACATCAACCACCATGGCTGAACCCGATGTAGCCTTATAAGATAAAACCGCTGACTTCACAGCCTTATAGGCAATTGCCTGAATACGTTGATCAATACTTAGTTGAATACTTTCGGGCTCTACACGTTCTCGTTCATCTAGCACTTGCACTTCACGGCCTTGGGCGTCTTTTCTTATAGTTCGACGACCTTCTTCACCGGTTAAAGCGTTTTCGTAGAGCTTTTCAATGCCTTCAATGCCTTTACCATCGATGTTGGTAAAACCAATAATATGCGCGGTCACTTCGCCAGCCGGATAGTAACGCTTAGACTCATCCAATAAATGAATACCAGGAAGACGCAAGCCACCAATATAATCGGCTACTGCAGGGGTTACTTGGCGTTTTAAATAAACAAAACGACGACTCGGATCATTTAAAAGTCGGGAATTAATTTTTGCCTGATCAATACGTAATACATCAGCTAATTCGCGCCAACGTAAATCGTTTTTGTAATACTGTGTGGTGCGTTTGTTTAGCTCTACTGCATTATCTAACAACGCTTGTTTGTCTTCACCATTTTTTCGCGCTTGCCTAACAACTTTAGATACCAGTGATTTATGTAAAGCCTTAGGGTCAGCATACACACTCACAACGGGTACACTGACCGCGAGCTCTTTGCCATTGCGGTCAAAGATCATTCCACGTTGCACATGAAGTTTTTCAACGCGTACTGTACGTTTGTCACTTTCCGAACGTGCTTTATCAGGTTCAATTACTTGTAAATAAGCGGCACGAGACACTAGCGTCACAAACACCAAAAACACAACCGAACACACCAGCATAAAGCGCCATGTGATTAAGTTGTTAACTGGTTTTTTGCCTCGATTTCTCATTTTACTATAATTACCTGTTCATCCTGACTCGTCGGTCTTTTCATTTTTAATTGCGAGGTTGCCACTTCTTCAATACGCGCATGCTGAGAGTAAAACTCCTCCTCAACTAGTAAGTATCGCCACTCTAAATCAAGCTCATCTCGTTCTTGCAGTAATTTATCTTGTTCAATTAATTGCCCGCGCGCTAAATGCGTAACTTGCACTACGCTAAAGCCAGAAACAAATATCGTAACCAATAAGGCCAAGGTGAGCTTATTAGCACCAAGGCCTTTAATTATTTCGAAAAATAAATTGGGAGGTTGACGATGATTTGCTTTTGTATTCATCCCAACCTCTGAGCAATCCTAAGTACAGAGCTTCGTGAACGCGGATTGCGCGCTACTTCTTCAGTGCTTGGTTTAATAGCTTTACCCACTGCTTTTAACGTCAGATTTTGATTTATTTGTGCATCGGTTAAAGGCAGACCTCTGGGTAATGCTTCTCCCTTACTCTGTTTTCTAATAAATTGTTTTACTATGCGATCTTCAAGTGAATGAAACGAAATGACCACTAAGCGACCGCCCGGCTTTAATACTTTTACGGCCGATTGCAGCGCCGTTTGTATCTCTTCAAGTTCGCTGTTTATATAAATACGAATAGCCTGAAAAGTGCGCGTTGCGGGGTGTTTAAACTTATCTTTCACTGGTACGGCTTCATCAACTAAATCAGCAAGCTGCTTAGTTGTTGTAATGGGTGTGTGCTCGCGAGTTTCTAAAATTTTATGTGCAATACGCTTGCCGAACTTTTCTTCACCCAACTTTTTAATGACGTGGGTGATATCATCTAACTCAGCTTCTGCCAACCACTGAGCAGCACTTCGGCCGCTTGTTGGATCCATGCGCATATCAAGCGGGCCATCTTTCATAAAACTAAAACCGCGCTCAGCATCATCAAGTTGTGGAGATGACACACCAATATCTAATAAAATGCCATCCACTTTACCAATGAGATCGTTTTGCTCAGCTACATCGTATAATTTTGAAAATCGAGTGTGTGCTATAGCAAAGCGGGAGTCATCGGCAAATTTTTCAGCCGACTTTATAGCCTGTGGATCTTGGTCTATTGCCTGTAAGCGTCCTGCGTCGCCTAAACGAGCAAGTATTTGACCTGAATGACCGCCTCGTCCAAATGTGCCATCCATATATATGCCGTCTGGCTTAATTGCTAGGGCATCAATGGTTTCGTCCATCAAAACAGATACGTGTTCAAATTGCGCTGTCATTAGCTATTGTTTGCCTTTTTTTGTGCCGTTAAAGTGTAAAGTTATCTAAATCTGAATTAGGCTCAAAATCACCTAGCCTCTCAAGCTCAGTGTCTTGGCGCATTTGTTCGTTCCAACGCGCTTCATCCCAGATTTCAAATTTATTCATTAACCCAACTAGCATTATTTTTTTACCAAGGTCTGCATGCGCACGTAACGACGGCGCTAACAAAATCCGACCATTTTTATCAAGTTGATACTCTGTCGCATTGCCTAACAACATGCGTTGCATTCTACGGGCACGTGGATTCATATTGGAAATTTTAGCTAAGCGACTTTCTATTTCTTGCCATTCAGCCAATGGATACAACCACAAGCAGGGCTCATTTAACGCGATGGTACAAATCACTGTTCCCTGATCTTCAGATAGCAGCGATTCTCGGTACTTGGTCGGCACCGCAAAACGTCCTTTATCATCCAAACTCAGTGAACTCGCGCCACGGAACATAATTAGCCTGCTTTAAATTATTTTAATCAGCTATTAATCTATGCTGATCCAGTTTGATCCACTAAAAACCACTTTTTACCACAGTGCTCCAGTTTAGGGCTTGACAAGCCTTTTTGTCAAGTAAGCTGACCTCCTTTACCGAGTCTCTAAGCTAGAAAAAATAAGGGTTCAGGCGAAGCAGTTGAATTACGTGGGAAAAAGTGGAGATACAAACAAAAAAATATTTTCATCCATTTTAATAACTTTTTGTTTACATGGTTTGATTACTGAATAAACAGTGAATAATTACAATTTTTTAGCGGGTTTTACTCACTTTGTAATATTTACTTAGATCGGTGGTAAGAGTTACTGCTTCGTTTTTATTATATGTTAAAAACGACTCAACAAAAAACATTATAACCAATAAAATCAATTGGTTACATAAATATCACAGTCTGGTTTAATTGTTGCTTCAGTAAATGCACTACTTAAATACTTTTACTCATTAAGGATTGATTATGGCTACTGCTACGACGACTAAACAAAATACGACTACAGATATTAAGTCTGACACTAAAGCACAAACGACTGATGCCCCACTGACAGAAAAAGCAACATCAGCTGCTCACGATGCTGTTGATGCACTGTCTACAAAAGCAGCAACAGCTGAAAGTAGCGTGAGAAAAGGTGCATCTAGTTCTGCTGAGGCACTGAGCGAAAAGCAATTAATTGCTCGCGAAAAGCTGAGTGAGTGCACAGCTAAAACACGTGCCTTCGCATCTGAGAATCCTCTAGCTACAGCAGGAATTGCATTTGCAGCGGGTATGTTAATTACGTCATTATTCCGTCGTAAGTAAAACCTGATGGAAAATTTCCACTCGAGCACAACCAAGGATGGTACAGCGCAAAACCAAACGACTGATCAACAGTACCAAAAGGATGATTGGCAAGATCATATTGCAAAACTCTTAACGTATTCAAAGCAGCTCAAGGATGATTATCACACTCAAGGAAAGATCACCCACCAGCTTGCAAAGGCTGAATGGCGCTTATCGTTAAGATCGCTTGCATTGATCTCTATATTTTTAGGCTGTTTTGCCAGTGGTTTGGTTTTGTTGTGGGCGGGCGTATTAGGTGCGGCAGGTTATGCGATATACGACCTATTTGGTTCTGTGTGGGTAAGTATTGCAACCGTTACACTATTACAGGTCGCATGCTTATTTTGGCTATGGAAAAGCGTTGCGTATTTAAGCAACAAAATAGGCTTTAGCAAAACCCTTAAAAGCATTAAACAATTATTAAACTTACAAGGACATTAATATGTTAGTTGATATGTTGATTAAAAACCCTGATGCAAACGTAAAAGCACTGACTAAACAAATGGATTTACAAAGCGAGCTTAAGCGACAACACCAAGCCGCGTTTGTATATCGATTAAAGCGTTTTGCAGCCAGTAAAGTAGGCTTAAGCAGCGCATTTATAGCTGGCGTTGCCGTTCAGTCTGGTAAAAGTGAAACCAGCCTTATAAGAAAATACGGCTGGCTAATTAGGTTAATTGGTTAGCTGGTTAACAATGCCCTGCCATGTGCTTGCAAATAATTTATTTCTGGCCCTTTTGGTACAATCTGGGTGGGATTAATCATAGTGTGGCTAAAATAGTAATGCCGCTTGATATGATAGAAATCAACCGTATTTGCAACTCCCTCAACTTGGTACAAATCCCTTAAGTATCCACTCAACGAAGGGTAACTCTCAATTGTGCGCAAATTGCATTTAAAATGCCCTACATACACACAATCAAACCTAATTAACGTTGTAAATAAGCGCCAATCTGCTTCCGTAATTTTGTCACCCGCAAGGTAGCGTTTTTTACACAGTATTTTTTCAACTTTGTCTAGAGCTGTAAACACATCGTCGAATGCTTGTTCGTAAGCGTGCGTTGTCGTTGCAAATCCAGCTCGGTAAACACCGTTATTAATATTTGGATAGACTAACGCATTAAGTTCATCAATTTCACTACGAAGTGATTCAGGGTAGTAATCGTCTTTATTACCTGTTATTTCATTAAACGCACTATTAAACATGCGTATTATATCGGCAGATTCATTACTAACTATCTTGTTCTGTTTTTTGTCCCACAAGACAGGAACAGTTACTCGTCCTGAGTAATTAGCATTATTTTTAGTATAAACTTGGTGTAAGTAATCACTAGCAAATAAGGCATCACCCGTGCTGTGGTTATTTTGATCAAACTCCCAGCCATTAACCAACATGTCGGGGCTTACAACCGATACAGAAATAAGTTCATCAAGCTTTTTTAATGTACGAAAAATAAGTGTGCGGTGCGCCCAAGGGCACGCTAACGAAACATATAAATGATAACGCCCAGCCTCAGCTTTAAACCCCCCTTCGCCAGTTTCACCTGCGCTACCGTCTGACGTGATCCAATTTCGTAATTGCGCGGCTTCTCGCTCAAACTTTCCGTCGCTTGAATCTGTGTCATACCATTTATCTTGCCATTGACCATTAACAAGTAATCCCATTATTTGCTCCTCAAAAATTAAATAAGTGTGCCAAATTGACCATTTTGGTAATCACGAACGGCCTGCTGTATTTCGGCTTGTGTTGTCATAACAAATGGCCCCATGTGTGCAATGGGTTGCTTGAGCGGATCACCCGCTAAAATTAATACACCTGCACCATGTTGCGTTGCTATATCAATATCGCTACCTTGCTCTAAAATTAGTAACTTACCCGCCTTGAATGTTTGATTATCTGGCGTGATAAGGGATCCCGAATGTATGTAAAGCATCACATTTTGTTGTTTCAAAGGAGCAAGCTCTAGCTGCTTACCAGCAGGTAAATTTACATCGGCTAAAGCCGCATTTGCAGAGAGCTTTTGAATACTTGATGTTAATTCAACTGCTTCAAATTGCCATGAACCAGCAAGGGCAGTTAATGTAACACCATTTTCATTTTTAAAAGTTGGAGCTGGGCTTTGCGTTGTATCTTGATAAATGGGATCGCGCATTTTTTCTTTGCTTGGCATATTGATCCAAATTTGAAAACCATGGAGTCCGTCTTTGGCATCAGGCAGAGGCATTTCGCTGTGGATCACTCCATTGCCTGTACTCATCCATTGCACATCGCCTGCTCTGATCGCTTTTTTATTACCCATTTGATCTTTGTGCTCAAATCCTCCTTTAATAATATAAGTAAACGTTTCCATACCTCGGTGCGGATGCGCAGGAAAACCGCCCATATAATCAGCTTCGTTATCTGACTTGAGCTCATCGATCATTAAAAACGGGTCAAGGTATTTATCATCGAATCCAGGGATACGGCTTATATTGACACCGTCACCATCTTGAGTTGCATAAGATGTTAATATTTTTGCTATATTCATTTTTTAAATCACTATCTGAAATATTATCTATACTTATTTAAGCACTGATAAAACCAAACAACCATGTCTTTATATCGCGCTAACCATTCGTTTTTTTAGAATGTTCTGATAGTGAAATATTTTTTCATAACAACTTATAAAATATGGTTTTTTTATATTTTATTGACTACAATCACCATTAAATTTACTCAAAAAAGGGACGGAGTATTTTAACCTCATCGCTCAAAAGTCAATTTTATAGGTTACTGATCATTATTAGTATCCCGGGCATTCTTGTGACATTTTTAGCCCTATGGGCAGAACGCGAGGCTGCGATTGAAAAAAGCGAAGAAAAAGTCGTTAATATTGCTAAGCATTTAACCCACCAACAAACAGCAATGATTGGAGAAACTGAGCAACTCACTCGGTTTTTAGCAAACACAATTGCTGCAGAACCCAACCTTCCGGACACGTGCCCTGGCTATTTTTACCAAATACAAGAGCTCTACACTAACGTTGCCAATATTGGTGTAGTTGATGACAAAGGAAACTTAATTTGTGTAACCAATGGCATAGTTAAAAATGTGTCTATTAGTGATAGGCAATACTTTAAAAATGCCATAGCAAATAAAAGCTTTTCAATTGGGTATTTTCAATACGACAGAAGCATTCAAGCACCCAGTGTTAACTTTGCTCACCCTATTATTGATAAGCAAGAGCAATTAAAGGGCGTTGTTGTTACAGTGATTGCACTTGACTGGTGGAGTGCAGCTTTAGACAAAGCCGAATTCCCAATGGGTTCGAACGCTGTTATTGCTGATTCTAATGGCCTTGTACTGGCAAGTTACCCAAACTCATTGCTACCTTTGGGGGAAAAAATAAACAACAAACACTTTTTACATGGCGATAGCTCATTGGCTATGTTTAAAGACGATAACAACGTCAATCAAATCTTTCACCGAGCAACTATTTATAATGACATTAATAACAATAACTTAGAAATTTACATCACATCGCCCACTGATAAATATATTGTTCGAGCAAATAAACACTTTTTAGAAACTATTATTTTATTTTTTAGCGCTATTTTAATTATTGCTTTTATTGGCCACCATTTAATTAAAAAAAGTATTTTTTACCCTATTGAAAAACTTTCCCAAGCAACCGATATATTGGCACAAGGTAATATGCCCGCTCATAAAATTAAACCTAATAGTCCTGAATTATCGGCTTTGTATACGCGCTTTGAAGCCATGGCTGAAACACGTTTGCAAACAGAAGCCGATTTAAAAAACAAACATAACGAGTTGACTGGGTTACTAAATGCCCTCCCCGATATGTACCTTAGATTCAACAATACAGGTACTATACTTAACGTTAGCGGCACCATTATCCCGCTATTCGCCGCAAGCAGTAAACTGCCTGAAAACTTATTAGACATATTACCAAAAGATATCACTGAACAAATTTTGAGTGAAGCATCCAACCGCGAAGACGTCATCACTTTTGACTTTAAAATAAGTACAGGTGTGGCGGACCACTATTTTGAGGCGAACATAAATCATCTTGAAAAAAGTGATGAGCTAATACTTGTGCTTCGTGATATCAGCCAACGCAAAGTAAATGAAGACTCGCTTCACTTAGCGTCTCTTGTTTATGGTAACAGTAGCGAAAGTATGGCAATTACAGATGCCAACGGTATTATTTTTGATGTAAACCCTGCCTTTTGTGAAACAACACAATATTCTAAAGACGAAGTAATTGGCCACTCTACCCGCATACTTTCTTCAGGGGAGCACTCAAAAGAGTTTTATGAAAAAATTTGGGCATCCATAAATGCCACTGGCCGCTGGCAAGGCGAAATTATAAATCGTAAAAAAAATGGGGTACTATTTACTGAGTGGCTAAATATAGACACTGTTTACGATGAAAATAACAAACCTGCACGCCGAATAGCTATCTTTACTGATTTAACTGAAAAAATACAAGCAAATAAAACCATTTGGCGACAAGCTCACTTCGATCATTTGACCGATTTACCAAATCGATTAGAGCTTAAAAAGCGACTAAATAAACAGTTTTCTAATGCAAATAATGAAAGCTTTGTAGTGATGCTTTTAGATATTGATCATTTTAAAGATATTAATGATACTTTAGGCCACCACTATGGAGACAACCTATTAAAAGTGGTGTCGCAGCGTATTGTCAATTCAGCTAAAAATGCCGAATTTGTTGCGCGTATTGGGGGGGATGAATTTGTTATTGTTTTTAATCATATTAAAAGTACTCGCCATATAAACCAGATTGCTAGCAATATTTTACAAAGCTTATCGTCTGCGCTACATGTTGAAAATGAAGAAGTATTTATAAGTGCCAGCATGGGTATAGCCTGTGCGCCCGAAGATGGTGAAAATACCGAGCAGCTATTAAAAGCAGCCGACCAGGCAATGTATAAGGCTAAAAATAATGGCCGTAATGGCTTTGAATTTTTCTCTCGTGATATGAGAGAGCAAGCACAAGCTCGTATGGTGTTACTCAAAGACTTGCGCTGTGCAATAGAATATCACCAGTTCGAATTATTTTATCAGCCTATAGTATCGCTAAACGATTTACATATACACAAGGCTGAAGGCTTAATACGCTGGCAACATCCACAAAAAGGGCTAATAAGCCCTATTGCGTTTATTCCACTTGCTGAAGAAACAAGGCAAATTAATGCCATTGGCCAATTTGTATTTTCCCAAGCAATAGAAACACTCACCGATATAAAAAAATTTACTGATGACGATTTTCAAATAAGTGTAAACGTCTCCCCTGTACAATTATCTACTGCTAATAGTGGTATTGATGATTGGTATGCCATGCTCGATGCCGCTAAAATTTCCCCCTCTTCTATTGTTGCTGAAATAACAGAAGGCTTAATGGTTAACCCTGAGGAACTGACGCAAAAGCGCCTCAAACAAATTGTGAAATCAGGGATGCAACTGGCGCTTGACGATTTTGGTACAGGCTACTCATCGCTTGCCTACTTACAGGAAATGGATACTGACTACTTAAAGATTGATAAACGATTTGTTGATAATATTAAAGCTGATAGCCAAGAACTATCGTTGTGTGAAGCAATTATTGTAATGGCTCACCAGCTTGGTTTAAAAGTAATAGCAGAAGGCATTGAAACACCTTTACAATACCAGCTACTAACTGAGGCTGGTTGTGATTATGGGCAAGGTTACTTATTTTCCAAGCCTTTAAATAAAAGCGATTTTATGGATCTTATTGCTGAGAAAAAGGTAATTCTTTCAAAGTAAACTTACCGTGATTAATGAATTTTGTTAGGGCTGGGTTAAAACATAAATTAATCTATTTCTGTTATGCAATTAAAAATGCGTCTATACGGTCAAGTCCAAGAAGCAAATAAATTTCTAACAGGATTTCAAATGGCAAAACCCACATTAGATCAATGGCGGATGTTTAAAGCCGTGGTAGAACATGGTGGTTTTGCTGGCGCCAGTGCCGCGGTATTTAAAAGCCAGTCAACGGTTCATCATGCAGTGCAAAAACTCGAAGCCGCTTTGCAAATAAAACTACTTGAGGTGAAAGGCCGTAAAGCGTTTTTAACGGAAAGTGGAAAACTTATATTACGCCGTGCAGAGTTTTTAATTGAAGAAGCGAATAAAATAGAATCTGTTGCAAATACACTAAGTGAAGGAGTGGAAAGTACATTAAAAATAGCAGTTGATGAAGTATTCCCTCAGCCTATTTTGTATCAAGCACTTGCTAAAACAAGTGAGCTTTATCCATTACTAAAAATCGATTTGATTGAAAGCGTGCTAACTGGCGCCAATGAATTACTTAACAATGCGGTGGTTGATTTAGCTATTTCATCAGTTCCTATTTATGGCATTAGTTGTAGCAAATTGACAGATGTTGAGTTTATTGCCGTAGCGCATAAAAATCACCCACTTAACAAATATGAAGAACAATTAAGCTTTCGAGATTTAAAACAACATCGACAAATTGTAGTGCGCGATTCTGCAACACACACTAACCAAGACGAAGGTTGGTTAGGCGCAGATATGCGCTGGACCGTTAGCCACTTACGTAATTCAATTGATATGGTGAGCCAAAATCTAGGTTACGCGTGGCTTCCGTTTGATCAAGTCACTCATCTTATTAATGATCATACACTCAAGGTACTAAACCTTGAGCAAGGCATTACGCGTCCTCTTAACTTATATTTAATGTGTAACGATGTTGATAGATTAGGCCCTGCAGCACAAGAATTTAAAGATCAACTTACAGCAATAATTGCAGCAGAGTACGATTGATTAATCGTTTTTGATACCCAGGTGATCAGCAACATACGCGCCGCGTTCACCTAGCTCTTTCTCTGGTCCAATTGTGCTGTCTTTTGCCGTTTGCTGCTCTGTTTCTGCGTTAATAACGGCTCCCATGGTGACGATGTACGCGCTTATATATAACCACATTAGCATGATGACCACCCCACCCAAGGATCCATAAGTTTCGTTATAACTTGAAAAACGCGATACATAAAATGAAAAGCCAATAGATGCTATAATCCAAAATACGGTTGCAATAGCAGAGCCGAGCGTTATCCAACGCCATTTAGCCGCTTTTCTATGCGGTGCGTAACGGTATAAAAGCACCAAGGCAAAGTTAAACGTAAGGGCTAGTATTGGCCACGACACGACCTTAATTAACAAATCAATACTGTCTTTGAGACCTACTAAATTTAGTACTATAGGCAAAATACCTATAATCAACAGCGCAAAAATAGCGACTAAAATAGCACCTACCGAAAACATAAAACGAACAAACTGCGCCCTCAAGAAAGAACGTTTTTCATATTCATGATAACTTATGTTGCAGGCTGTAATTAATGCTTGGCTTCCCTTAGAGCTACTCCAAATAGTGAGTAATAGCGTACCTAACGCCCCTAAAGTTAGCCGTGCCTGAGAGCTTTGCGTGAGTTCTGAAATTTGCGATAAGATCAGTTCACGTGAACTATTTGGTATTAAGGTTGTAAACTGCCTAAGGTGCTCACTGATCTCTGCAGGTGAAGCAAAATAAGCGTATATAGAAACCAAAGCAGCAATAGCTGGGAAAATAGCAAGTAACGCATAAAATGCCACTCCGGCAGAAACCAAAGATAAATTGTCTTTGCTCATGCGCGCAAAAATACGCTTAGCAATATCCCACCAGCCCTTCATTGGAATATGTGCTGGTTGCTCTGCATATTGACCTCTTTTTGGCTTTTTCATACTTAATCTCACTATAGTTAGTACTTTAATGAAGCAAAATAACTGCCAACTTAAAAAAGGTGTTTGGTATTAAACTTGCTGTTAAAGTAAAAGTAACTAAACACGGAAGAAACCCAATGCCTACAATAGCATCAGACGTACCATCGGCTGTCAGTACACCCTCCTTAAATCCTGTAATGGAAGGAAATGTGTTTTCGTGGCAATTTCTTTATGACCAAAGCATGCAATTAGTTCACGCTACAGCGCAAATATTACCCACCTTATTGTTAGGTTTACTCTTACTCACTATTAGCTATTTTACAGCAGGCCCTCTTTCACGCTTGCTCATAAAACCTATCAATTTAGTAACCGATAGTAAGCTAGTATTGCTGGTTGTAAGGCGCGGTATTAGTACTTTAATCATTTTATTAGGCCTGTATCTGTTTTTACGTTTAGCAGGGCTTACTGAATTTGCGGTAGCTATAATGAGTGGGACCGGTTTAATAGGCTTAATATTAGGCTTTGCTTTTAGAGACATCGCAGAAAATTTTATAGCAAGCTTACTTTTAAGTGTACAACGCCCGTTTAAAATAGACGATGTAATTGAAGTAGATGGACGTTTAGGCGTTATAAAAAAAGTAACGGCCCGTGCCACAACGCTTGTTGATTACGATGGTAATCACATTCAAATTCCAAATGCTACGGTGTATAAAAATACCATCAAAAATTTAACTGCTAACCCCAAAATGCGCGGTAAAGTGGAAATAGGTATAGGTTACGATAACGACATACGCAGCGCGCAAACGCTTGCTCTAAATATAGCAAACAAACAAACGGCCGTATTAAACGATCCCCCAGCACAAGTACTTATAAAAAATTTAGGCTCATCAACAATAAACTTTATTTTATATTTTTGGGTTAATAGCGAGCAGCATAGTCCACTTAAAGTAAGCTCTCAGCTTATGCGTGAACTAGTTAATGAATTTACTGAGCAAAATATAAGTATGCCGGATGATGCTAGAGAACGGATTTTATTAAATGCCTCTACCGAGGAATTTTCAAGCTCAGCAGTAAAAGAGCGTTTAAATGAAAAGAAACCACCGGAAACCCACGAGCAAACCGAAACACTTAACGATGTAAGCAGTGATACTGACGAAATACGCGAACAGGCAGAGCAGTCAAGGGATCCTGAACAAGGAAAGAATATTATTTAAGTTAATAAAATTTAGATGCAAAAAAGCCCGCAGCGTTAACTGCGGGCTTTTTATTGAATGAGTGAGTCAGCCTATAAGCCGGGTTTTGTCCTTTCCGAAGAAAGTGATAATCATTCGTCTAGGCCATAAATCGCTCTATGGCTCAAGCAACCTACCCGGTTCCAACGTGGGCCACGCCATAAGGAACCCTATTTGGTCTTGCTCCGAGTGGAGTTTACCTTGCAACCGACTATTACTAGCGGCCCGGTGCGCTCTTACCGCACCCTTTCACCCTTACCAACATAAGTTGGCGGTCTTCTCTCTGCTGCACTTGTCGTGGGCTCACGCCCCCCAGCCGTTAGCTGGCACTCTGCCCTGTGGAGCCCGGACTTTCCTCCCCCTGATCATTTTCGTCACAGGCAGCGATTATCTTGGCTGACTCGGCGCGCAGTATACATGACGCTAAAGCCAAGCGCAGTAATATTTACTCTTTTTCTTCAATAATTGTTTTGTATAGTGCATTTTTTTTCAAGCCAAAGTACTCAGCTACAACACCGCACGCTTTTTTCATTGGCATTTCTTTTTCAAGTAGAGCCAACATTTTACGAGCCTCTGGTGGAATGTCGTCTACCACCTTAGGCTTACCCGGCAGCATGAGAACTATTTCGCCGCGTTGCTTAGTGGGATCATCGGTTAAAAACTGCTTTAGCTCACTCACTGTGCCATTAAAAAAAGTTTCAAACGTTTTAGTTAGCTCTTTGGCAAATACGACCTGCTGTTCACTGCCAAGTGCAGTTTCTAAATCGTCTAGACTTGCCATAATACGGTGCGTACTTTCATACATTATACTGGTAATACTTGAGTTAACCGCATCGATAAAAAAATCTTGGCGAGCCTTACTTTTAGCGGGCGTAAAGCCAATAAACTGAAAACGATCGGTAGGCAGCCCTGAACAACACACCGCGGTTATAGCAGCGCACGCACCTGGTACTGGGGTTACGCTTGCCCCTTGCTCACGACATAAGTTTACAACCGCATATCCAGGGTCACTAATGAGTGGCGTGCCTGCATCCGATACTAACGCAATATTTAATCCTTGATTAAGCTGATCGATAATTTGCTGTGCTTTTTGTTTTTCGTTGTGATCATGTAATGCAAATGTTTTTGCCTTAATACCAAAATGCCTAAGGAGCTTACCTGTATGGCGAGTGTCTTCAGCAGCGATTAAGTCAACCTGCGATAATGTCGTGATAGCACGCTGACTTAAGTCGTCATAATTGCCAATTGGGGTGGCAACAACGTAAAGAGTGCCAATTTTATGTGAATTCTCCTCATTTAACATTGAGGTCTCCTGCGTCAGTCAGTAATATAAGCAAATCGCGTTAACGTATTGGGAAATCATTGTGCGACTTAAACTAGTTGGTCTATTAATTATATTGTCAGGGTTATCGGCGTGTAGCACAACCGAAAAACCAATTAAAAAAAGCGATAACTTCAGCAGCAGTGCTAATGCGCTAAAAAATCAAGCGACTAATGCTCAATCTATCTATCAATTGGCCGTAAATCGCGAAGGTGCAGATAAAATACAATTATTGTATAGCGCACGTGATTCAGCTATTTCTGAAAAAAATTGGCCATTATTAGAGCAAATTGGTAGCGACCTAGAATTAACAGCGAGTGTTGATCAAACTCAAAATCGTCTTTACATCGCCTACGCGCAAAAGCAACAAAATAAAAATGACCAGTCTTTGATTATTTTACAATCGCTAGATGGAGAGCTGACACAACCTGAACACTTTGCATGGCATCAGTTTTTAACAGCCAGTATTTACGCCTCACAAAACTTTCCTAAAAAAGCAGCTCCCTATTTTTTTAGAGCATCAGAAACATCTGCAAAAAATAATATTGATATACCGCAACTCGACCAACAGTTATGGGATAACCTAAAACAGCTTTCTTCTTATGCGCTGGAGCGTTTTAACCGTGGCTCAGTTATTCAGCAAGGCTGGGTAAATCTTGCTTTATATCACCAAGTATATGCCAGTAGTGGTGTAGAGCTAGATCAAGCGATTAATAACTGGCGACGACGTTACGTGGGACACCCTGCTGGAGCCGTGTTACCTAAACAAGATGAAAACTTTGTTGAATTAGCACCTTTGAATATTGACCGGTTAGTTTTGTTATTCCCTCAATCAGGTCCTAACGAACGCCTAGGTGATGCTTTAAAAGCAGGAGCTTTAGCCGCATTAGATAAACAAAATATTAATGAAGCTATTTTTATTGATGAAAATTTAAGTACTGCAGACATTGCAGCAAAACTTGACCAAATTAACCCTGACTTTGTAGTTGGGCCTCTACTTAAAGCGAACATAGATAAGCTTACGGCAGCTGAAACGCTTATTAATATTCCTACGTTGCATTTAAATACATTCGATGGAGACACTATTTCGCTCCAACACTACTATTTTGCCCTAAACCCAGAGCACGAAGTTGAACAAGCTTTAGAGCATTTTCTAGCTATGGGATACCAAAAACCCATGCTACTCGCTCCAGAAAATACGAATGGCCAGCGCTTAGTTGATTTTTTTAATCAGCAATGGCAACGCTACAGCGAGACTAAACCTCAAATTGGTTTTTATGAAAACAATCAAGACATGCCAAAAACGATTAGTAGCTTATTAGAAGTTGATCAATCTAAAGAGCGTATAAAAACAATAAAAGCCTTATTTAAGCAAGAAGTTGAAAGTGAAACACGCTCACGCAGTGATATTGATGTAATTTATATTTTAGGTGATGCAATAGAAACACGCTTAATTAAGCCCTACCTTGATGTAAATGTGAGTACATTCTCAGAGCGAATTCCGCTGTATGCGAGCTCAAAAAGTCACAGTAAGCAAATTGACTCAACCGACAAAAGCGATTTAGACGGCCTGTATTTCACAGAACTACCTTGGATGCTTAACTCACAAATCACACAACATAACTTACGTGAGCAGTATAATTTACTTTGGCCCGAGCAAGCCGATATTAGCCAGCGCTTATTCGCCATGGCATACGATGCTGTACTCGTTATTAACGATATTAGGCAGTTGAGCTTAATGCCTGGCAATCAATTTAGCGGTTTGAGCGGTAAGTTATCGGTTAATAGTAATGGGCACCTACAACGCGTACTTGATTGGGCACAATATACTAATCGCCAAATTAAGTCTGTGCAGTTAAAAACACAACGCCCTGTGCCCTTATTTATGCAATCGGCTAGCGGTGTAAAAACGATAAATTAAGGGGGCGGCATGTCGTGGTTTAAAGAGCTGTGGCAAAATAGTCGTGAAAAAGGTCAGTACTACGAACTACAAGCGCAAAAATACCTAGTAGCGCAAGGTTTAAAACCTATAGAACGTAATTATTACTGCCCCTTTGGTGAGCTCGATATTATTATGAAAGAGGGTAACACCCTTGTTTTTGTGGAAGTGAAGTTTCGCAAAAACAATGCTCGAGGTGGTGCAAATTATGCGCTCAGCACTCAAAAACAAGCACGGCTTAAACGTAGTATTCATCATTACTTAGCAGCTAAAAACTTAACAAATCAGGCATTAAGAATTGACTATGTAGCCATAACCGGAGAATCATCTCCTACATATAATTGGCTTAAAAACGTATTTTAAAATACTAAAAAGAATTGGTAGGCTATGCAAGACACGATAAAAGAAATTTTCACAGAAAGTATTCAAGTTCAAATAGCCGCTGGAGAGGTCCTTCCCAGTGCGCTTGAATCGGCCGCGTTCACAATTGCACAAAGCCTTATTAACGGTAATAAGTTAATTTGTTGCGGGACAGCTAACTGTCATATGCTTGCGCAACATATAGCGGGTATATTGGTCAATCACTACGAAACAGAGCGTCCTTGCTTGCCTGCTATTGCTTTGTCACAAGAAAATATAAATCTTGGACAAAACAATCACAGCGATGATCACGATACATTTGCCCGTCAAATCCGTGCATTCGCTCAACAAGGTGACTTACTATTGGTATTAGCAATTAATGGCAATGAAAAGCAGGTAATTTCAGCCGTTGAAGCTGCACTTACACGCGATATGAAGGTCATTGTAATGGTCGGTGACGATGGTGGTGAATTAGTAGGTTTACTTGGCCCTAATGATGTTGAAATAAGAACACCGTCTAAACGTCCAAGCCGCATTATAGAGTCGCATTTAACTAACTTACATTGTTTAAGTGAACTTATAGATTTAACGCTTTTCCCGCAGGATGAAAATTATGTTTAAACGCTCCCTTATTATTTTAGGTACCGTTGTTTTACTACAAGGCTGCGCTGCAGCTGTTGTAGCTGGCACTGCCAGTGCAGTAACCGCTGCAAACGACCGTCGCACTATAGGCTCTCAAATCGATGATAACAATATAGAAATTAAAGCTAGCATTGCTATTAGTGAAGTTGAACGCTTAGAAAAGTCTGCTCGAGTTAACGCTATAAGTGTCAATGGTATTGTTTTGCTTGTTGGTCAAGTTGCTAATCAGGAAATGAAAAACGAAGCACAAATAACCGTAGAAGCGATTGCCGGTATTCGTAAAATTCATAACCAACTTCGTATTGGCTCAAATATTGGTATAACAACTCAAACTCATGATTCGTGGCTTACCTCAAAGGTAAAAGCACAGTTACTAGCAGCTAAAGATATTAGTAGCAATAACATTAAAGTGGTTACAGAAAACGCTGAGGTTTATTTGATGGGCTTGGTGTCTCAAGATGAAGCTAATCGTGCAGTTGATATTGCACGCAATGTGTCGGGCGTTGAGCGAGTAGTAAAGGTATTTGAATATATTAATTAAAAGCCACTAAATTACAGCGATAAAAAAACCGCTTTTAAGCGGTTTTTTTGTAATCTACATATTATTTTATAACACGTAAATGTGAGCCTTTTTTCTTTTCAGGTTTTTCTGGCGGTGTTTCATCTATATACTCAGATGAATCAACACTTTCTAGCCCTGTATCAAACTCGTCTTCGTCCTCTACAAACTCGCCTGCAGTGAAGACTGTACCTTCGCCATTCTCACGGGCGTAAATTGCAAGCACAGCACCTAAAGGTACATAAACTTGCATTGGCTGACCGCCAAAACGCGCGTTAAAACTAAGTTGGGTTAGGTCTAACGAAAACTGTGTTACTGCTGATGGGCTAATGTTAAGCACAATTTGTCCATCTTGCACAAATTGTGTAGGCACTTGCACATTCGCAAAACCAGCGTCCACCACAATATGTGGCGTACATTCGTTATCGACTATCCAATCAAAAAAAGCACGTAATAAATAAGGACGATTAGGCGTCATTATAAACGGATCTCACGCTCAGCTTCAGTTAAAGAGGCTTGGAATGACTCACGTTCGAATAAACGGATCATGTACTCTTTCATCTCTTTAGAGCCTGCACCATTAAGCTCAATACCAAACTCAGGTAAACGCCATAGTAGTGGTGCTAAGTAACAATCTACTAAGCTAAACTCTTCACTCATAAAGTAAGGAGCTTCGCTAAAGATAGGAGCTACTGCAAGTAATGCCTCAGTTAACTCTTTACGAGCTTGTGCTGCATCTGATGTATTATTGCTGATTTTAGCAGCTAAGCTGTACCAATCAGTATCAATGCGGTGCATCATTAAACGGCTACGACCACGCATTACCGGGTAAACAGGCATTAGTGGAGGATGAGGGAAACGTTCATCAAGGTATTCCATGATGATATTTGCCTGATATAAACCAAGCTCACGGTCAATCAGTGTTGGCACTGTACCGTAAGGGTTAATTTCGTGAAGTGCTTCTGGCAGATTATCCTTTTCAGCCAAATGAATATCTACACTTACACCTTTTTCTGCAAGTACGATACGTACTTGATGGCTATACATACAGTTAGCCCCAGAGAAAAGGGTCATTACAGGGCGCTTATTGGCAGCTACGGCCATGCCTACCTCCATTAAATAACTAAAACAGCAATAGGGGCTTAAGCCCCTATTGCAAAATTACCTTTAAATATGTTCAAACTTAATGAACATCTCTCCAGTATTCTTTCTTAAGCATAAATGCCAAGATAAACAGGATAACTAAGAACCCAATTACCTTAATACCTAGCGCTTCCGATTCAAGTCGAGTAGGTTCACCTACGTACTCTAGGAAATTCGTTAAATCACGAACTGCTTGGTCATACTCATCTACACTCATCTCACCTGAACCATCTGTTTCAGTACCTGTGATATGTACAGTTGTTACACCGTCAACAGTTACTTCTTCAGTTATAGGAGTAGGAACACCCTGAAGTTCTTGTAGAACATGTGGCATACCTACTGATGGAAATAACGTATTATTTACACCAAACGGACGAGACTCATCTTTATAAAATGATTTCAAGTACGTGTAAATCCAGTCACTTCCACGTACACGTGCAACATTAGTTAAATCCGGCGGAGCCGCACCAAACCATTTTGCTGCATCATCTTTAGCCATTGAGTTCTTAATATGGCTACCTACTTTTGAACCATCAAAAATAAGTTGCTCTTGGCCAACTTCCGTTGGAATACCAATATCACGGAAAGTACGTTCATAACGCTGATACTGCATTTGGTGACAACCAAGACAGTAGTTCATGAACAACTTAGCGCCGCGCTGCAAAGATGGCTGATCAGATATATCGTTACCCGCGTCCATTAGTGGAACTGACGGGCCTGCCGCCATTGCAGGTAACATATTTACTGATAAAGCGAATAAACCAATTATTAGTTTTTTCATCATTTCGTTAACCTCTCAGGCAATGGCTTAGTTTTTTCATTCTTACTGTAAACAAATAACAGTACGAAGAACATAAAGTAAGTCACAGTACAAACTTGCGAAACAATTGTTTTAAAGTCAGTTTGCGGTGTAGCACCAACCCAACCTAAAAGAACAAAAGTAACAACAAAGCCTGCAATGTTCCATTTGTGGAAACCACAACGGTAACGAACAGAGCGAACTGAACCACGGTCAATCCAAGGTAATAACGCAAGTACTACAATTGACGCACCCATTGCTGCAACACCCATTAATTTATCAGGGATTGCGCGCAAGATTGCGTAGAATGGCGTGAAGTACCAAACAGGGAATATATGTTCCGGTGTCTTAAGTGGGTTTGCCGCTTCAAAGTTTGGCGCCTCTAAAAAGAAACCACCCATAGCAGGCATAAAGAACACAACCCAGCAGAACAAGATTAAGAAACCAACCACGCCCACAATATCTTTTACTGTGTAATAAGGGTGGAACGGAATCGCATCAATAATGTCTTTTTTATCAGTGTAGTATTCATGGAACTTAAATTTAGGCTTATCTTCTTCAGGAACCGTGCCTTTTTTACGTTTGTTATCAATACCATCTGGGTTATTAGAACCCACTTCGTGTAGTGCAACAATGTGTAAAAATACTAAGATAACAATAACCAATGGCAGTGCAATTACGTGTAATGCAAAGAAGCGGTTAAGCGTTGCACCAGAAATTACGTAGTCACCACGGATCCAAAGTGTAAGGTCATCACCAATAACAGGAATAGCCCCGAATAATGAAATGATTACCTGTGCACCCCAGAACGACATTTGGCCCCATGGTAATAAGTAACCCATGAATGCTTCAGCCATTAGGGCTAAGAAAATAAACATACCAAACAACCACAGTAACTCACGTGGTTTTTGGTAAGAACCGTAGATCATGCCACGGAACATATGCAGGTATACAACAATGAAGAATGCTGATGCACCGGTTGAATGCAGATAGCGCAGTAACCAGCCATAATCTACATCACGCATGATATATTCTATTGATGCAAATGCACCTTCAGCAGACGGTACGTAGTTCATTGTTAGCCAAATACCGGTCAGTATTTGGTTAACTAGTACTAACATTGCTAATGAGCCAAAGAAGTACCAAAAGTTAAAGTTTTTAGGTGCTGGATACTGTGCAATATGCATGTTCCAAACACGTGTCATTGGGATTCTTTCGTCAATCCAACCAATAATCTTACCAAACATTAGGCCACCCCTTGTTCTTCGCCCACTAAAATAGTGGTTTCATCAAGAAAAGTATATGGTGGAATTTCTAAGTTTAATGGTGCTGGAACCGATTGAAAAACACGGCCAGCCATATCAAATTTAGAACCGTGACATGGACAATAAAAACCATCATCAGTCCCTTCCACTTTTTCACCAAAGCCACCTTGTAAAAAGCTAGGTGAACATCCTAAATGCGTACAAATACCTACAGCGACAAAAATCTCTGGACGTAATGAACGGTAGTCATTTGTTGATGATTCTAATTGTTGTGGCTCTTGCGATTGCGGATCACGAAGTTGACCTTCGTGTTCTTTCATTTGCTCAAGCATTTTTGGGGTTCGTGATACAACCCATACAGGTTTACCACGCCACTCGACACGTATTAATTGTCCTGGCTCAAGTTTGCTTATATCTACTTCTACAGGCGCACCCGCAGATTTAGCTCGCTCACTTGGATTCCAAGACGCAATAAAAGGAACAGCAGCCCCAGCCGCACCAACACCACCAACAACAGAGGTAGCTATGGTTAAAAAGCGACGTCGGCCATTGTCTACAGGCGCATTGCTCATCCACTTATCTCCACTTACGATTCTCAACACTTGCTATATTGAGAACATCAGTTACAGCAGGTTAATTATTCGAAATTTTTAAAATAGAAATGATCATAATTAAAACCCTTGTTTAAAACAAGGTTATTAACAACTCAGGTCTTGAAAAATATTAATTTCACCAATGGTTTGATTAAGCTAGTTCGAGCACGAGCTGAAAAGTAATAATATCACTTCTGTAAAAACGATGTAGTGACCAAGATCAACTCCACTAAGCGGAAGTTTTAAGACTACACATAGTGTTATAAAACTTGATCGTTTTACTTCCACGCCAATTGTAGCAAAAAATTCCATCAATTAACTGATGGATTTAAACTAATTACGATAATTATTTAACTTTTTTGCAGCTACCTGGCTATTTACTTCCTTTCGTTCAATTAATACGCCGTTATTGCACTGTGTGATCATCATAAACGGTAATTTGCAATTACAGCTTAGGCTAACAACTTTTTAAAGCTTAAAGGAATCAGAAGAAATTTATCGCCAATAACAAAAAACCCAGCATAAGCTGGGTTTTTGAATTCTTGATAACGTATAGATTAACGTTTTGAGAACTGTGGACGCTTACGCGCTTTCTTAAGACCCACTTTCTTACGTTCAACTTTACGTGCATCACGAGTAACGAAACCTGCTTTACGAAGTTGTGGACGTAGTGACTCGTCAAACTCCATAAGTGCACGAGTGATACCGTGACGGATAGCACCAGCTTGACCAGTTGTACCACCACCAGAAACGGTGATGAAAAGGTCAAATTTTTCAGTCATATCAACAAGCTCAAGAGCTTGATGAACAACCATGCGTGCTGTTTCGCGACCAAAGTACTCTTCTAAAGAGCGCTTGTTGATTACGATGTTACCAGTGCCTGGGCGTAAGAATACGCGAGCACTTGAACTTTTACGACGACCTGTACCGTAGTATTGATTTGCCATGATAGTGCTCCTTAAATGTCTAGAACCTGAGGCTGTTGTGCAGCATGGTTATGCTCAGTACCTGCGTAAACTTTAAGTTTACGGTACATAGCGCGGCCTAAAGGACCACGTGGCAACATGCCTTTAACTGCTTTTTCGATGATCATTTCAGGCTTTGCAGCTTGAAGTTTATCAAAAGTAGTAGACTTAAGGCCACCTGGAAAACCAGAGTGAGCGTAGTACACTTTATCTTTGAATTTGTTACCAGTTACAGTAACTTTCTCAGCGTTGATAACGATGATGTAATCACCAGTATCTACGTGTGGAGTGTATTCAGCTTTGTGCTTACCGCGTAGGCGATGAGCGATTTCAGTAGCGATGCGACCTAAAGTTTTACCTTCAGCGTCAACTACGTACCAGTCACGTTTTACTGTTTCTGGTTTAGCAACAAACGTTTTCATTTATAAAAATCCAATGTTTTTCAATTAAAACCACAAGTAGTTAATATTAACTACTGCTCTAAGTTTGCTATAACCCCTTCGAGTTTTAGACTTTTGCGCCGCTCATTAGTGGCTAAACTATATGAAGGCATAGAACGCAACGTGGCAGACGCGGGAGTATACCAGCACTTAAACCACATTGCTACCGATCGGTTGTTTTTCCCACAAGAAAATTATCGCTATTTACAAATAAGTGTTGAGAGCGCAAAACGACCGGCATTCTAATTTTTATTAAGCTAAATGTTCTCTTGCTAAATACTCTAACGACTGCATTTCTTGTAAACGGCTTATGCAGCGTTTAAATTCAAAATTTAAGTTACCTTGGGTGTAAAGTTCGGTAATCGGTTTTTCTGCTGAAATAATTAGCGTCACGTGGCGTTCGTAAAATTCATCTACTAGAGCAATAAAGCGCCTTGCTGCATCGTCATTACTTTGGCCAAGCTGTTTTACATTAGAAATAATTACCGTGTTATATAAACGGCTAATTTCCATGTAATCAACTTGGCTACGTGCAGTCTCACACAATTCACTAAATTCGAATAGCACGACACTTTGAGCTACTTTGCGCGTTTTTATTAAGCGCCCTTCTATTTCTATAGGGTGATCGAGTTGACCCGGTTCAGCAGACAACTTATCAAAATATTCAAATAGATTTTTATCAGCTTGTTCATCAAGCGGACTGTGAAAAATCTCAGCTTGTTCTAAGGTTCTCAGTCGATAGTCAATACCCGAATCTACATTCACTATTTCAGTATTGAGTTTTACCAGTTCAATGGCAGGCATAAAACGAGCCCGCTGTAGGCCATTTCTATATAAATCGTCAGGCACAATATTAGAGGTAGCGACTAAAACAATTCCACGAGCAAAAAGCGCTTCCATTAAACCACCCAGTAACATGGCATCCGTTATGTCTTGCACAAAGAATTCATCAAAACAAATGATGTCTGTTTCTGATTTAAATATATCCGCTACTTTTTCCAACGGATTGGTCGTGTTATTTAGTTTTTTTAATTCATCATGCACACGGTGCATGAAACGGTGAAAATGCACGCGCATTTTTCGATCACTTGGTAATGCCTCATAAAAAGTATCAACTAAATACGTTTTTCCACGCCCAACTCCGCCCCAAAAATACAAGCCTTTAATAGGTTCTGGTTCGTTTTTACCAAATAAATTAGCGAAAAAGCCTGTTGATTTTGGTTTTGCTTGCGTGAGGTCATCGTATAGACGTTGCAAGTGGCGCACAGCATTTTCTTGTGCTGCGTCGTGTACAAAGTCATCTCGTTTTAAATCTTGTTGATATGTTTGCCAAGGAGTCATATGTATTTTCAGTCAAAACGCAGTTTAATTTGTAAAGCATATTAACACGCATCATAACTCGGGGTATATTACACTTAATATGATTTATAAATGAATCAGCATTCTTTCGTTATTTTCCCAAAGGGGTAGTTTATGGGCACAGTTATATGGGTAGGTTTAATCGTTATTGTTGCGGTTATAGCATTTTTTATTGGTGCATTTGTTACTAAAAAACAGTTCAAACAAGATGAGTTAAAAGAGCAAGCGGAACAAGCGCAAAGCGAACTTGAGCAATACCGCCAAGACGTAGCTGACCATTTAGCAAGCACCAGCAAGCTTGTAAATAAAATGAAAGATAACTACAACCAGCTCTTGAGTCATGTAGAAGAAACTAATCAATTACTGTTAGAAGATAGAAATAAAGAACCAGCAGCCCCTTACTTTTCAAAAGAAACAACAGAGCAATTACAAGCATCTTTAAAAGAGCGTCGTTCTGATCGCTCTTCAGCAGAGGTGCAACCGGCAGACTTTGTGTCAGGTGAGTCTGGTTTATTTGCTGGTGAAAATAAAGTACAGGACCGCTCTAAAGCATCTTGATGAACTTTTTTTTGACCCCATAGTCTTTAGATATAACAGCTTTGTTGTTTTATCTTACTAACAAACTAAAAAAAGGCTGCTTATGCAGCCTTTTTTAATTTTTGTTTTTCCTAAGTGGAGTAAACCTTGACTATGAAAATGAAATTATCACTTATCAGTGCTGCTATTTTATCTACAAGCTTATTAATGAGCCCGGTAGCGTCTTACGCAAAGTTACCAATAGCAGTTAATGGGCAACAGCTACCGACTCTTGCACCTATGCTTGAACAAATCTCCCCTGGTGTTGTGAGTATTCAGGTTTCGGGCTCTAAAGAGGTTCGCCGCCGCGCCGATCCACTTGAGTTCTTTTTTGGCCAGCAACAACCTCGCAGCCAAAAGCGCCAATTTAGTGGTTTGGGTTCAGGTGTGATTATCGATGCAGATGAAGGTTATGTGGTTACTAATAATCACGTGATCCAAGATGCTGAAAAAATGATCGTTACACTCGAAGATGGACGTGAATTTGAAGCTACTAAAATTGGTACAGATAAAGAGTCTGACATTGCACTACTACAAATAGACGCTGATGACCTTACAGAAATCAAACTTGCTAACTCAGACCAATTACGAGTCGGTGATTTTGCAGTTGCTATAGGCAACCCGTTTGGTTTAAGCCACACCGTCACCTCAGGCATTGTTAGTGCCCTTGGACGCAGTGGTTTAAACATCGAAGGTTACGAAGATTTCATTCAAACAGACGCCGCAATTAACCAAGGTAATTCTGGCGGTGCTTTAGTGAATTTAAATGGAGAACTAATTGGCATTAACACCGCTATTTTAGGTGCATCTGGTGGTAACGTTGGAATTGGTTTTGCTATTCCTTCTAACATGATGAAAAACTTGGTTGATCAAATTATTGAGCATGGTGAAGTACGCCGTGGCTCGCTAGGCATATCGGGTCGTCCACTTGATGCGGGCTTAGCCAAAGCACAACAGCTTGATGTTAAACAAGGTGCTTATGTAATGCAGGTAATGGATGATACTGCTGCTAGTAAAGCAGGCATAAAAGCCGGGGATGTTATTGTAAGCATTAATGGCAGCGATATAAGCGGCTTCCATGAACTGCGCAGTAAAATTGCTACATTAGGTGAAGGCAGAGAAATAAAGCTCAGTATTTACCGAGATGGAAAAATAAAAACGCTCAAAGTCACACTCGACGGTGCATCTGGTGTTAAAGCGGTTGGCGAAGAACTGCATCCCGCATTTCAAGGGGCTGAATTAGAAAATGTTCAGAAAAATAACGCAAAGGGGATTGAAATTACCTCTGTCGATCCTCGCTCTCCTTCTGCACGGGTAGGCCTAGAAGAAGGTGACATGATAGTCCAAGTGAACCGCCAACGTGTTGAGACTATTCGCGATATGAATAAAATCATCGAAAATACGAAAGGTAATATTGTACTAGGCGTTAAACGTGGACGTGAGTCTATATTTATCCTAATTCAGTAATTAATCGCAGTATATGTGTAATAAAAATAACAGCGGCACTTGCCGCTGTTATTTTTTTTGTGCCATCATAAAGAGATTGCTCCTTTAATAATAAGAAACTTGTGCTGAAATTCATTAAATTTGTCCTCCCTCCTCTATTTGCAGGTCTCAGTATTGCTTTTTTAGTGGTTTTTTTCAGCCCAAATATGAGAGCAGCGCTGCTGCCTAATGTTCCTATCCCCAGTGCAATGAGTGCAAGCCACTTAAGCTTTTCTGATGCAGTAAAGCGCGCAGCCCCGTCTGTCGTTACTATTTTTTCTGAAAGTATTTCAAAGGAGCCCCGCTACAAAAGAAAAAACACCGTTCAGGAGTTAGGCTCAGGCGTTATTATGTCGCCAGATGGCTATATACTTACTAATTATCATGTTGTTAATAATGCTGATGTCATTATGGTGATTTTAACTGACGGCCGACGTTTTTTTGATGTGCAGCTTATAGGCTTTGATACAATTACAGATCTAGCACTACTAAAAATAAATGCAGAACACCTTCCTGTTATTCCCGTAAACGATGACTATACGACTAGCGTGGGAGATGTTGTATTAGCGATTGGTAACCCACTCAACTTAGGGCAAACCATTACACAAGGGATTATTAGTGCCACAGGTAAACAAAAAATTACCGATAGCCCGTTTAATAATCTACTGCAAATGGATGCAGCAATTAATGTAGGAAATTCTGGAGGTGCACTCGTTAATTCAAATGGTGATTTAGTGGGTATTACTTCGGCGCAATTTAAAACCCGCGAAAACTTAAACATCCAAGGCATCTTTTTTGCTGTCCCCTACACCCTAGCTAAGGAAGTAATGGCTAAGCTAATCCGCCATGGCCGTGTAGTGCGTGGTTACTTAGGGTTTGAAGGCACAGCTGTAGACAGTACAGGCAAAGAGGTTAATGACAACTTAACCCCTGTGAGCGGCATGCGTATTACAAATTTAGATCCATTAGGGCCTGCGTGGCAAGCTGGCATTGAAGAACAAGATATTGTAATAAAAATTGCAGGGCTTTCAGTGGCTAATCCACAAAAGGTACTCGAAAAAATTGGCAATACTGAACCAGGTAAAGAAATAGAGTTTGAATTGTATAGAGATGGGAAAATCGAAAAAATAATGGTTACTGTGGCTGAGCTTGAAACCAAACTCTAAATAAAGAAAGGTCGGTGTAATCACACCGACCAGCATTTAAACGTGTTAGCTTGCTTTACGCTTTATGTTAGCGCCTAGCGCGCTGAGTTTATCCTCAATACGCTGATACCCTCTATCAACGTGATAAATACGATCAACAACGGTTTCACCTTGCGCTACAATCCCTGTAAGGATTAAGCTTGCTGATGCTCGTAAATCCGTAGCCATAACTTGAGCGCCAGAAAGACTTTTAGTTTCACCACATATTGCTGTGTTGCCTTCTAAGCGAATGTTTGCGCCCATGCGCTGTAACTCAGGCACATGCATGAAACGGTTCTCAAAAATAGTTTCTGTAATTGTCGCGCTGCCATTAGCCACTACATTAAGTGCAGTAAACTGAGCTTGCATATCGGTTGGGAACCCTGGATGCGGCGCGGTTTTAACATTCACGGCTTTAAGCTCACGACCACGCATATCTAGGTAAATAGAATCGTCTTTAACTTCAAGTAAGGCATTTGTCGCGCGCAGTTTTTCAATAACCGGTTCAAGTGAATGAAAGTCTGTGTTTTTACACAATACTTCACCACCAGCCATTGCTGCAGCAACTAAGAACGTGCCCGTTTCAATACGATCCGGTAAAATTTTGTGTTCACAACCGGATAAGCGCTCTACGCCTTCAATTTCAATACGGCTCGTTCCAGCGCCTGTAATTTTAGCACCCATAGCAATCAAGCAATTTGCTAAATCGGTGATTTCAGGTTCACGGGCTGCGTTTTCTAGTACTGTTTTACCATCGGCCAGCGCTGCTGCCATCAACAAGTTCTCGGTTGCGCCTACACTGACCATCTCCATAAAGATCTCAGCGCCTTTAAGGCGACCATCCACTTTTGCATTGATATAGCCATTTTCAACACTAATTTGCGCACCTAAACGTTCCATGCCTTGAATGTGAATATCAACAGGGCGAGCACCAATAGCACAGCCGCCTGGCAATGAAACTTGTGCCTCACCAAAGCGAGCAACTAAAGGCCCTAATGCTAATACAGACGCGCGCATTTGCTTTACTAAATCGTATGGGGCCAACGTTTTATCAACAGTTGCACCATCTATGACGAGGGTATCACCCTGCCAATTTACATCTGCACCTAATGTTTTTAGCAAAGCTTCAGTAGTTACAATATCGCGTAAGCGTGGCACATTGGTAAATGTGCTTTTACCGTCGGCCAAAAGTGAGGCAAATAAAATAGGCAGTGCCGCGTTTTTAGCACCAGAAATAGTCACCTCACCAGCAAGTGAAGTGCCACCTTGAATTACAAATTGATCCATTAGGAGGCCCTATTTATTGCGGTAAAATAAATTTTTGTTCGCGTTTCCACTCAGTCGGTGTAAAAGCACGAATAGAAACTGCATGAATAGTACCGTCTGAAATAGTATTCATTAGTGGACCATATACTAGCTGTTGCTTTTTAACTCGGCTTAAACCGTCGAAGCACTCACCCACGGCAACAACTTCATAATGGCTTCCATTGGCTTTTACATGAACTTCTGCTAATTGAAGTTCTTCGCGTAATAATGTTTCGACTTGGCTAGTTTCCATAACTCTCACTCAAATAGGGTTGTAACTTGACCCAATTGCATTAAATTTTGCAATTGCTCAGGTGGATTTTGCAATTCAAGGCGAATACCTTGCTGCTTTAATTCTGCAAAAGAGTGAATTAACCAAGCTAAGCCGGCTGTGTCAACCCTTGACACCCCACTTAGGTCAAAATAGATGATTTTATGCTTAGTTTGTAGCTGCTTGTTCAGAAGTTGTTCATCGCCAATTGAATTTCGAGAGAGCTCGCCGCTCGCTCGAAACTGTTGATCATCAATTTGGCTTATCGCCAATTTAGTCATTCGAGCTGCTGCCTCTAAATTGAACTGGAAGCTTACTTTTTTGCTCTAAAAGGTCACTTACCTTATCAATACCTTGCTGACGCAAAATACCTTGTAGCTCACTTTGCTTAGCATCTAACAAGCTTATCCCTTCAGCAATCATGTCGTATGCACGCCATTGCCCACTGCGATCTTCACGAACTTTAAAATCAATGCGGATATCTGGCTTACCATCTTCGATAATTTTTGTTTTTACTACAACCACATCCTGACCTTTAAATGGTTGCGGTGCACCAAATTCAACGTGTTGGTTAGTATATTGGGTAAATACACCTGCATACGTAGCAACTAAATACTCTCTAAACACGCCAATAAAGCGCTGAATATCTTTAATTGCTTGTGCTTTTTCAGCATCATCTGTGATTGCGCGCACTTTAGATACTTCACTTCCTAATACACGCAGTGCTGCGTATTTATAATCAATATAGGGCATCAACTCTTCTTCAACGATAACGCGAAGATACTCTTGATCTTTAACAATCAATGGTTGATCTTTTTTGATTCGGTCAAATGTATGCTCTGATACCTTGCGCACCATTTTATTTGGATCGTCTAACTTTACTTCTGCAGCACTCACCGTTTGCATTAGGCTCAATGCGCTAAGCGTTATAATAGCTAAATACTTTTTCAACATAATAATTACTCACTACCTTGGTTGAATAAAAACTGCCCAATTAATTCTTCTAACACAATGGCAGACTTAGTATCAATAATTGAATCCCCATTACCTAACGCCTTACTTTCTACGCCAAATAAATCATCAATTGCAGTATCTTGTTCATTGTTGGTTACTGTTTCACCTAAACAGCGCTGTTCCGCAGAACTGGAGGCAATAACAGGATTTATACCTAAGTATTGCTCGCCTAAAATACCCGATGTAAGTATGGATATAGAGCTTGTATCTGAAAAACGACATAAGTATTGCGCATCAATAGTCATATCAACCACAGGTAAAAACTCTTTTGGATGAACATAAATTGACTCAACGCGACCAATTACCACACCACCTACTTTGATAGGGGCTCGTGCTTTTAATGAGCCAATATTTTCAAACTTTGCATTGAGTGAATAGGTTTCGCCTGAGCCACTAATACCTGCATTCGCTACTTTAAGCGCTAACATAGCAAAAGCTAAAATGCCAAGCGCTACAAAAAAGCCAACTAAAATTTCTAATTTCCGTGAATTCATTATTTATACCCTAATTAGCTGGTAAACATTACCGCTGTCAAAATAAAGTCGAAACCTAAAACGGCCAATGACGAATGTACAACTGTCTCGGTAGTTGCCTTGCTGATCCCTTCCGACGTTGGAACACAGTCATAGCCTTTGTAAAGTGCAATCCAAGTAACCACTATTGCAAATACAAAACTTTTAATTATGCCGTTTAGTACATCTGCCTGAAACGACACTTGCGATTGCATAATTGACCAAAAACTACCGGTATCTACACCTAACCAATCAACCCCGACTAAATGAGCCCCTATAATTGCAACGGCAGAGAATATAATTGCAAGTAAGGGCATGCTAATAAAACCAGCCCAAAAGCGAGGTGCAATAATACGTTTAAGTGGATCAATTGCCATCATCTCTAATGATGATAATTGTTCGGTGGCTTTCATGAGACCTATTTCTGCGGTAAGTGCACTACCTGCACGCCCAGCAAATAATAGCGCAGTAACAACAGGGCCTAGCTCACGCAGTAAACTCAATGCTACAAGTGGCCCTAAGCTATCTTCAGCACCATACCCTACTAATACGGTGTAGCCTTGCAATGCGAGTACCATACCGATAAACAAGCCCGATACCATAATAATAAGCAGCGACTGCGAACCCACCATATAAAGCTGGCGAACAAGCAGCGGAGTGCCTTTTTTAAAATTAGGAACATGCGCGAGTGCGCTGAACAACATGTAAGCTGAGCGACCAAGGGCAGCAAAGCGACCCAGAGTTTTATGCCCTAACTTTTGAAACAAATCCAACATTAGGCTTTTTCTCCAAGCAACTCATCTGCATAGGCTTGCGCGGGGAAATGAAATGGCACAGGACCATCAGACAAACCTTTTAAAAATTGCTGAACTAGCTCTGATTCATGATTGCGCATTTCATCTGGCGTACCTGAGCCTATTACGCCCTGATCGGCAATAATAATAACGTGATCGGCAATACTCATTACTTCAGTTACATCATGGGTCACAATTAAAGACGATAAACCTAATACTTGATTGAGCGATTTGATTAACTTTACAAGCACGCCCATTGAGATAGGATCTTGGCCAGCAAACGGTTCGTCATACATGATGAGCTCTGGATCGAGCGCTATTGCGCGAGCAAGAGCAGCACGCCTTGCCATCCCACCTGATAACTCTGAGGGCATTAAATCTTTAGCTCCGCGTAAACCCACAGCCTGCAGCTTCATTAACACCACTAAACGAATAAGATCTTCACTTAGTTTTGTGTGCTCACGAATCGGAAAAGCAATATTGTCAAACACAGACATGTCGGTAAACAAGGCACCACTTTGAAATAGCATGCTCATTTTTGTACGCGCTTCGTATAATTCTGAACGCGTCATGGAAGGAATACTGCCACCTTCAAATAAAATATCACCCGAATCAGGTTTTAATTGGCCACCAATTAAACGCAACATCGTGGTTTTACCAATACCGCTTGGCCCCATAATCGCAGTGATTTTGCCTTTAGGCACACTAAAGCTCATATTTTTATATATGACCCTATCGCCCCTGGAAAAGCTAACATCCTTGACTTCTACTATTGATTGCGACAAGTCGCTCTCCATAAAAATGTTCACTAGTGCCCCTATTTTAAATCTTTTTGATCCAATATGGAAAAAACAATTCGTAAGATTTTGTAATGTACGTTTAAAACACACATTAAGACTCACTCATCTTCACTTAACCAACACTTAAACTAGGGTCTGTTAACTATCAAGGTTAAATTTTCAGCAACCCATTTAGAATTTTGGTAAGTCAGTACCTGGTGGTGAAGTTATTCCCCATACATCAGCAAAACTTTAGTACTGAAAGCTTAACAGCCCCGACTGATTAATTTAGTAAAATAAATTAGTCTACGTAGTTGACCTTACTCTTTTATTTATACTTTCATCGTGGCATTTGTTACTATTCGCGCCATTCCTATTTTGAATAACTGGCTTAATACAATGGTTACCTCGTTTGTTATTTTGATTCTTGGTTTTGCAGCCCTAGTTTGGAGTGCTGACAGGTTTGTTTATGGTGCGGCCGCACTGGCTAAAAACTTTGGCGTACCAACCTTAATTGTTGGTTTGACTGTTGTTGCCATGGGCTCATCAGCACCTGAAATGATGGTGTCAGCCTCTGCTGCATTGGCTGGAAAAACAGACACTGCGGTAGGTAACGCAATTGGCTCAAATATCACAAATATTTTACTGGTATTAGGTATTACCGCTTTATTTAGGCCTCTTAGCGTTTCTTCAAGTACATTAAAACGTGAAATCCCATTAGTACTTATCGTATCTCTAGCTACTTGGTATATTTTTTCAGATAACTACTTTTCGCTTGCTGAAGGCGTTGCCTTATTAATTGGTTTTGTCGTCTTTATTGGTGGGCTGATTATTGTTTCGCTACGTGCTAAAAATCAAACAGACCCATTTGTATCTGAAGCATGTGATGAAGTACCCAATGACGTACCAACAAAAAAAGCAGTCATTTGGTTAGTTATTGGTATGGTATTACTCCCTGTCAGTGCACATTTTTTAATAGATTCAGCGGTCGATATTGCAAAATATTTTGGCCTAAGCGATTTAGTCATTGGCTTAACAATTATTGCAATAGGTACTAGCTTGCCCGAGCTTGCAGCTTCAATTGCAGGGGTTCTTAAGAATGAAGATGACTTAGCACTGGGTAATATTGTTGGCTCTAATATTTTTAATATTCTTGCCGTGCTGCCTTTCGCAGGCATTATTAACCCTTCTGTTATTGACCCGTCTGTTGCTAACCGCGACATACTTATTATGATTGGTGCCACGGTTGCGCTTATTATCATGTCATTGAACTTTAGAGGTGCTCAGCGCATCAATAGAGTAGAGGGCGGCTTATTATTAATCGCTTTTTTAGGCTACCAAGGGTATATTTTCAGTCAAGTAGGGTAAGTAATGGCAACGCTAAATTTTATTGAACAAGGCCTACGTGTATTAGACATAGAGCGCCAAGCATTGAGTGATATTGCACAATATGTGGATGAAAATTTTCATCAAGCATGTCAGTTAATATACGACTGCCAAGGCCGAACTATTGTTATAGGCATGGGAAAATCGGGTCATATTGGCAATAAAATAGCGGCGACATTAGCAAGTACTGGCAGCCCTGCATTTTTTGTACACCCAGGTGAGGCAAGCCATGGCGACTTAGGTATGATCACTAAAAATGATGTGGTTATGCTCATTTCTAATTCTGGTGAAACAAGCGAAGTCCTCAATATAATTCCCGTTTTGAAACGCCTCGGCGCAAAAATGATAGCCATGACAGGCAACGCTAGTTCAACAATGGCAACGCTTGCAAACGTACATATTTGCATAAAAGTTCAAAAAGAAGCCTGTTCGTTAGGCTTAGCCCCTACAGCAAGCACAACAGCAACACTTGCAATGGGCGATGCCATGGCGGTTGCACTGTTAGAAGCCCGCGGTTTTACAGCTGATGACTTTGCGCTATCTCACCCCGGCGGCAGTTTAGGTAAACGTTTACTGCTGACCCTAAAAGATGTCATGCATAGCGGTAAAAACACACCTATTATTAACGTTACGCAAACTATAAAAGATGCACTGATAGAAATGTCGGCAAAAGGCTTAGGCATGACAGCCATAGTTGATTCTCAGCAACAACTTGTAGGGCTCTTTACCGACGGTGATTTACGTCGTATTTTAGAACAACGAATTGATATACATACAACACAAATAGATGTTGTAATGACCAAGTCCTGCACAACGGCAACGCAAGATATTTTGGCCGCTGAAGCACTTAATATTATGGAGCAAAAGCGTATTAATGGTTTAATTATCGTTAATGAGCAAAACCACCCTATTGGTGCATTAAATATGCAAGACTTATTAAAAGCAGGAGTATTATAAATGCAATTTGAAGAGCTCTATCAACCATTGAGTGAAGACGCAAAAGCACGTGCAAAAAAAGTAAAGCTACTTATTTGTGATATTGATGGTGTGTTTTCTGATGGTCGCATTTATTTGGGTAACCAAGGCGAAGAGCTCAAAGCATTTAATACAAAAGATGGCTTTGGCATTAAAGCGCTAATTAATAGCGGCTTTGAAGTTGCGGTAATTACAGGACGCCACTCAAAGATAGTACAACAGCGTATGACAAGCCTAACAGTACAACATATATACCAAGGCCAAGAAAATAAATTACTCGCTTACGAAGAACTAAAAACAAAGCTCAATTTAAATGATGAGCAAATTGCTTACATTGGCGATGATGGCCCAGACATGCCAGTGATGGAGTTAGTAGGGTTTGCTGTTGCAGTAAATGACGCACATCCGCTAATAAAACGTTTAGCACATTATACAACACAAATGCTAGGTGGCTTTGGTGCAGTGAGAGAACTTACCGACCTGCTAATGCTTGAAAATAACAAACCTTTGACCACAAAAGGGACTAGTTCATGAATGCAGCGCGCATAATATTAAGCGTTTTATTCATCAGCTGTATGGTTTGGCTTTGGTACCCTTATTTCACACAAGTAAATTTACCACAACAAACCGAAGCAGACATAATTGCAAAGCCCGATTACACAGCCATAGAGCTAAAACAAACAGCGTATGACGAAAATGGGAAAATCAGCCATAAAGTAACGGCAGCGCGAATGGAGCTATATCAAGAATTAGGGTTTACCTTTTTTGATAAACCTATTTTTACGCTATACAACAACAAGCAAACATGGCGAATTAACGCTAATGAAGCAACATTGTACGAAGGCAGACAATTAATATTAGAAGGTAACGTTGTTGCTAGTAATTTAACTGATAACGCAATGATAGATAAAATTAATGCTGATAACATTCAGGTAGATATAAAATTACTAACGATGCAATCAGAGCAGCCTGTCATTGTTACAGGGCCCAATTTAAAAATCACCGGTAAAGGCTTAGAAGCCGATTTAAAAACCGAAGTGATAAAATTAATTAACCATACGCGAACTATTTATTATGACCAATAAACTATCAACACTCTTTATTATTCCAACATTTATACTTGCATTAGGTACTAATGCCGCTGAACCAACAGCGCCAATTTCTGCAAATCAAATTTCGATTAGTGCGGATAAACAAGAGGGTCAACTAAAAGAAAACGTAGGTATCTTCGAAAAAAATGTTGAAATTATTCATGGCGACAGAAAAATTACCGCAGACCGCCTTGAGGTTCACAAGCGTGATGAGCTAGGCGACAACAAGCAATTGTTAATTGCCACAGGTACGCCTGCATATTTTGAAGAAAAACAAGCCGACGGCACAATAATGAGCGCCAGCGCTAATGAAGTTAGATACGATGTCTCAACGCGTTTTTTAACATTAATTGGAGATGCAGAGATATCTCAAGCTGGGCAAAAAATGAATGCTAAAAGCATTACCTACGATATAGAACAGCAGCTTATTAGCGCAGAAAAAGATGAAAGCTCAACTGACCGTGTACACACTATCTTAGTGCCTGTGGAGCCTAAAAAAAATGACAAAGGCCAACCATGAGCACATTAAAAGCAGAGCTACTAGCCAAAAGCTACAAAGGCCGTGAAGTTGTAAAAAATGTGGGCCTAGAAGTTAAAGCTGGCAGTATTGTAGGCTTGCTTGGGCCAAACGGCGCAGGTAAAACAACAACCTTTTACATGATTGTAGGCTTAGTCCCTAGCGACAAAGGCAAAATATCTATCGATGATAACGATATTACGCTTTTACCTATGCACAGTCGTGCTAGATTAGGTATTGGCTACTTACCACAAGAGTCGTCTATATTTAGAAAATTAACAGTGTATCAAAACTTAATGGCTATTTTAGAAACTCGAAAGGAGCTCACTAAACAAGCCAGAGAAGAAACATTAAATAATCTATTGGATGAATTTAGCATTCAACACATTCGCGACAGCAAAGGTATGGCATTATCGGGCGGAGAACGTCGCCGAGTGGAGATTGCACGTGCTTTAGCTGCAGATCCAAAGTTTATTTTGTTAGACGAACCATTTGCCGGTGTTGACCCTATCTCAGTATTAGATATTAAAAAAATTATTGAACACCTAAAAAACCGTGGTATTGGCGTATTAATAACAGACCACAATGTAAGAGAAACCCTTGATGTTTGCGAAAAAGCCTACATTGTTTCTCATGGGGAACTGATTGCTTCTGGTACCCCTGAACACGTATTAAATGATAAAACTGTACGCGATGTATATTTAGGCGAGCAATTTAGGCTGTAACATTTACGCCTTATTTATAAGCATCTGCTAGTATTAATTATAACAACTTAAAAGGATTGTTAGAGATACATGAGGCAATCACTACAGCTGCGCATGGGCCAGCAACTTACAATGACACCTCAGTTGCAACAAGCTATTCGCTTGCTGCAATTGAGTACATTGGATCTTCAGCAAGAAATACAAGAAGCGCTCGACAGCAACCCATTACTTGAGGTTGAGGAGCAAGACTATGCCGATGATCTTGCGGGCAAAAATGAGCAAAAAGCAGATAACGATGAAGTTACAGTAACCGTATCTGCCGATGAAGCCCCTAGCGAGTATGAACAAGACAGTGGTGAAGCGCTTGCTAAAGATACCGTAAGTGACGACATGGCAATGGATGTTAGCTGGGATGAGTATATGAGTGCAGCCCCTGCATCATCTTCAGGCCCAATGCCTGAAGATGAGTCTATATATCAGGGCGCATCAACTGAAACGCTTCACGAATACTTAATGTGGCAATTACAATTAACGCCATTTAGCCCTACAGATGAAGCCATCGCTATTGCTATTGTAGAAGCGGTGGATGATTCAGGCATACTGACACTCAGCTGCGAAGAGATTTTAGAGAGCTTTAATCAAGATAACGACGATGACGTTGAGGTTGAACTTGACGAAATAGAAGCGGTTTTAAAGCGCATTCAGCTATTTGACCCAGTGGGTATTGCGGCACGTAGCTTACAAGAGTGCTTGTGTATTCAGTTAAATCAATTTGATAAAGGCACGCCTTTTATTGATGAAACAAAAATGATTTTAACAGAGCACATTGATTTGTTAGCTGCTCGTGACTACCGTACATTAATGAAAAAAACGAAGCTCAAAGAAGATGAGCTTAAAGAAGTAATGACACTTATTCATACGCTCAACCCTAAGCCTGCAGACACAATAGTACGAGAAGAGTCTGAGTATGTAATACCTGATGTGTCAGTTAAAAAAATTAAAGGCCGCTGGATTGTAGAGTTAAACCCAGACAGCATGCCAAAAATTCGTGTAAACAGCCAATATGCAGCAATGTCACGTACAGTTAAATCAAGCGGCGACAGTCAATTTATTCGCTCACATTTACAAGAAGCTAAATGGTTTATAAAAAGCTTAGAAAGTAGAAATGATACACTTTTAAAAGTAACTAACTGTATTGTTAAACAACAACAGGGCTTTTTTGAACACGGGCCAGAAGCCATGAAACCGATGGTTTTAAATGATGTTGCCGAAATGGTAGAAATGCACGAATCAACAATTTCGCGCGTAACTACGCAAAAGTATATGCACACACCGCGTGGAATATTTGAGCTTAAATACTTTTTCTCAAGCCACGTAAGTACCGAAAATGGTGGAGAATGTTCATCTACGGCAATACGTGCACTTATTAAAAAATTAATCGCAGCAGAAAACTCAGCAAAACCATTGAGTGATAGCAAAATTGCGGATATATTGGCTGAGCAAGGAATTAAAGTAGCGAGACGTACAATCGCAAAATATCGCGAATCTCTTGCTATTCCACCGTCAAATCAGCGAAAGAGCCTGATCTAAGACGCTAAACAAAGAGGGTAATGCTTATGCAACTAAATTTAACTGGTCGTCATGTAGAACTAACTGATTCATTAAGAGACTATATAAATACCAAATTTGCGAAGCTAGAAAGGCACTCTGATCATATTAATAATGTTCATGTCATTCTCGATATAGAAAAATTAAATCAAAAAGCAGAAGCAACTATTCATGTAAGTGGTGCTGAATTATTCGCATCCACTGAACATCAAGATATGTATGCAGCTATTGATTCATTGATTGACAAGCTTGACCGTCAAGTAATTAAACACAAAGAGAAGCTTGCTCGACACTAATATGATGAAATTAAGTTCACTTATATGCCAGGACTGCAGTAAAGCTGCGGTCCTTTTTAATAGTAAAAAAAGAATTTTAGAGTTTATTAGCGAGCTGGCTCACGATAAATTACCGTATTTATCTCAACAGGATATTTTGGGCGCTTTATTAACCCGCGAAAAGCTAGGCAGCACAGGGATAGGCAGAGGTATTGCTATTCCACATGGCCGAATGAGCGGCGCACAAGAACCTTTAGCATTGGTGTTAGTAAGTGAAACACCGATTAATTTTGATGCTATAGACAACCGCCCTGTTGATATTTTTGTTGCACTCATCGTACCTGAAGGCGATAACCAACAGCATTTAAAGACGCTAGCAACGATAGCTGATAAACTAAAAAATAAAGAATTTTGTAAGCAGCTTCGCTGTGCTAAATCGGATGCTGAGTTGTATCAAATTATTGTTGACCAATCGTAACAAATTTAAAGGGTGATTAATGGAGTTGATTATCATAAGTGGCCGTTCTGGTTCTGGTAAGTCGGTTGCTTTACGCGTTGTTGAAGATCTAGGTTATTATTGCGTAGATAACATTCCAGTAAATTTATTACCTTCTTTGGTAAGAAGCGTTTCTGATAACTACGATAAAATTGCCGTTAGTATAGATGTGCGAAATTTACCAAAAGAGCAAGATGAATTTAATCACATCATCGAATACTTACCGGGTTTTACAAAACCAACGCTGTTCTACTTAGACAGTGAAGATCAAACCCTTATTAAACGCTTTTCTGAAACCAGACGCTTACACCCTTTATCAATAGATTCACTTCCGCTTGATTTAGCCATAAAAAAAGAAAAAGAACTTCTCGATGTGCTAATTACGCGCGCCGATTACATGATCGATACCAGTGAGCTAAGCGTTCATGAACTTGCTGAATCAATTCGCGAAAAAATATTAGGTAAAAAAGACAAGCAGCTAATTGTTACATTTGAATCTTTTGGTTTTAAACATGGCATTCCTAAAGAAGCAGATTACGTATTTGATGCACGTTTTTTACCTAACCCGCATTGGGAGCCTGAACTAAAACCACTTAATGGCCTAGACCAACCAGTAAAAGATTATTTGGCTAGCCACAGCATAGTTCAAAAATTTACATGGCAAATACAAACCTTTGTACAAACATGGCTACCACACCTAGAGCGAAATAACAGAAGCTATTTAACTATTGCGATTGGCTGTACTGGCGGGCAACATCGCTCTGTATATTTAGCGCAAACAATTGGCGAAAGCTTTGCAGTTACGCATCCCAATGTAAAAATACGTCACAGAGAACAAGAAAAGTAATTTTACAAAACTAATAACCTGTTCAGCTTTGATAGAGTAATGTATGCGTATAGAAGACACTTTTTTAATACAAAATAAATTAGGACTGCATGCCAGAGCCGCGACTGTATTAGCCCAACTCGCTGTAAAATTTGATGCTTCAATCACCTTGTTTCAAGATGATAAAGAAGCTGCTGGTGACAGTGTATTAGCACTGATGCTACTTGAAAGTAGCCAAGGTAAAGAAGTTAAAGTGGTATGTGAAGGGCCTGATGC
This sequence comes from Pseudoalteromonas sp. APM04, assembly GCF_022809815.1. Classification (NCBI taxonomy): domain Bacteria; kingdom Pseudomonadati; phylum Pseudomonadota; class Gammaproteobacteria; order Alteromonadales; family Pseudoalteromonadaceae; genus Pseudoalteromonas; species Pseudoalteromonas sp. APM04. Next base: position 560,057 of record NZ_CP094441.1, on the reverse strand, counting down.
AGAGCAAGCTTTAAATGCAATTGGAGAACTTATTTCGCAACGATTTAACGAACAAGAGTAACGTTAATTTTTAACATTTAAATAAAATAACTATAATCAAAATAACTGGCTGCTAGGTCGTACTCCCCCACCCATTAGGTAACAGTTACAGTATAAATAAAGGACGCCAATGCCCGAAGCTTTTGAACAAGACTACCCACTACAACAACTAAAACAAGTGACCAAGTCACTTAATAGTGGTCAGTTTGTTCAAGTTAGGCGCATGCTCGCAAAAACAGCGCCATGTGATACTGCGTTATTATTAGAATCATCTCCACACAAAATTCGTCGCTTGCTATGGCAGTTAGTTGATCCTGATGTTCAAGGTGATGTACTCGAAGAATTATCAGAAGACGTGCGCCTGGGTATTATTGCCCAAATGGAGCCTGAGCACATTGCTGCTGCCACTGAAGACATGGGTCACGATGACCTAGGTGAAGTATTACGTAGTTTGCCTGACACCGTTTACCAAGACGTTGTTAGCGCCATGGACACCCAAGATAGAGAGCGCGCAACACAAGCGCTATCTTATCAAGAGCGTTCTGCTGGTGCACTCATGAACACCGATACGGTAACTATTCGCCCAGATGTGACCATTGATGTCGTACTACGTTATATTCGACTTCGCGGAGAGTTACCTGAAGGCACTGATGACCTGTATGTGGTTGATAAACATAACTGCTTTATTGGTGCTTTATCGCTGAGTACATTGCTAACTAATCCACCAGAAAAAATTGTTCGCGATTTAATGGATGAAGAATGTGAGTCAATTCCAATTTCAATGGATGAAAGTGAAGTCGCACAACTGTTTGAGCGCCATAATTGGATCTCGGCCCCAGTTGTTGATGACAACGATCAGCTACTTGGTCGTGTCACGATCGATGATATTGTTGACGTAATTCGTGAAGACGCCGAACATAGTTTACTGAGTTTGGCGGGCCTTGATGATGAAGAAGATACCTTTGCCCCTGTCTTAAAAAGCTCTAAAAAACGCTCAGTATGGTTAGGAGTTAACTTATTAACTGCGCTTGCGGCCGCCTTTGTAGCCAGTTTTTTTGAAAGCACACTCGATATTTTACCCATATTAGCAGTGCTTAATGGCATTGTTCCTTCTATGGGCGGTGTAGCTGGTAGTCAATCACTCACACTTGTTATTCGTGGTATAGCTGTTGGTCATATAAATCAAACCAACCAACGCTTTTTAATGATGAAAGAACTCGCTATTGGAGCACTCAATGGCATTTTGTGGTCATTGTTGATAGCGGGTGTTATTGCACTTTGGCAGTGGGACTTTATGCTCGGCGGCGTACTCGCTTTTGCCATGTTTATGAACTTAGTTGTGGCAGGGGTTGCTGGTGCAAGTATTCCAATTTTACTTAAAAAAATGAATATAGACCCTGCACTTGCAGGCAGTGTAGTGCTAACAACAGTGACAGATATTGTGGGTATTTTTGCCTTTTTAGGCACCGCCACTTGGCTGTTAATATAAATTTAAAAGCTGTTATAAAAAACGCGTAGTTAATTTATAGCTGCGCGTTTTTATTGTCTCGGTAATAACTATCTGGCTTTTTGCCTATTTCCACCCACTTTAGGTTTTGTATTAGCCTTTTTAAATTGGCTAAATCCCGTATGACGTGTAAGCGCTGGGCGAGCCCCTTTACGGCCTTTATTAACGGTTTTACCCGCTTTTTCATCGCGGCCTTCTTCTGGCACTAAACAGTTTGGCCCTTTGCCAATTAAGTTGGCTTTACCCATTTTGCGAAGTGCTTCACGTATCATTGGCCAGCCCGATGCATCATGGTAGCGCAAAATAGCTTTGTGTAATCTGCGCTGGCGTGCTCCTTTTGGCACTGGCACTACTTCACTATTATTCTTGATATTACGCAGTGAGTTCATCTCGGTATGGTAAATAGTGGTCGCATTGGCCATTGGAGATGGATAAAAGTTTTGCACTTGATCCAACTTAAAGTCGTTAGACTTAAGCCATAAAGCCATGTTTACCATATCTTCGTCTTTAGTTCCTGGGTGCGCAGAAATAAAATACGGAATTAAATACTGCTTTTTACCCGCTTCTTTCGAGTACTTATCAAATAATTCTTTAAATTGATCGTAAGCACCCATGCCTGGCTTCATCATTTTTGATAATGGACCGTCTTCAGTATGCTCTGGCGCTATTTTTAGATACCCGCCCACATGATGTGTCACCAGCTCTTTAACATAGCGAGGATCGCGTACAGCAAGGTCATAGCGAACGCCCGAAGCGATAAGAACTTTTTTAATGCCTTTTACATCACGTGCTTTTTTGTATAAATCGATTGTTGGCGTGTGATCCGTGTCCATATGCTTACAAATATCAGGGTATACGCACGATAAGCGTCGGCAGGTACTTTCTGCTTTTTTGCTTGTACAACGTAATTTGTACATGTTGGCCGTTGGCCCACCTAAATCGGAAATAACGCCAGTAAAACCAGGCACTTTATCTCTGATCTGTTCAATTTCTTCAATAATGGACTCTTGCGAGCGGCTTTGAATAATTCGCCCTTCGTGCTCTGTAATCGAACAGAATGAACACCCACCAAAACAGCCGCGCATAATATTCACCGACGTTTTTATCATGTCGTAAGCAGGTATTTTAGCGTCGCCATAACGTGGATGAGGAATTCGTTGATAGGGTAATCCAAATACCGCATCCATTTCATGTGTTTCTAAAGGATAAGCCGGTGGATTCACCCAAATAGAGCGATCGCCATGACGCTGGAATAAAGCTCTTGCACAACCAGGGTTAGTTTCTTGGTGTAATATCCTTGAGGCATGCGCGTATAAAGGTTTGTTAACACTTACTTGCTCGTACGCTGGAAGTTTAACATACGTTTTTTCCCATGGCTTAGGGCGCGCTGGCTGCACGGTAATAGGCTTTGCAGCTTCTGCTTTTAAATCAATACCTGCTTGTTTAAACTCAGACTTGCTACAGCCAACATCATCGGCTCCGTAAGGGTTTGGAATGGGGTCTATTTTACCTATTTTATCAATAGCTGTTGAATCACTCCCCCGCCAGCCCGGCAAAGGTTCTTTACGAATAACAGCGGTACCACGAATGTCTTGAATCGTATCCATCGTTTCACCACCGGCAATGCGGTGGGCAACTTCTACTAATGGGCGCTCAGCATTTCCGTAAATCAATATATCGGCTTTTGAGTCAAACAAGATACTACGGCGCACTTTTTCTTGCCAATAATCATAATGAGCTATCCTACGAAGGCTGGCCTCAATACCGCCAATAACAATAGGAATACCTTTGTATGCTTCACGACACTTCTGAGAGTAAATCATCACCGCACGATCTGGGCGTTTACCACCTATATTGTCTGGTGTATAAGCATCATCGTGGCGCATACGCTTTTCAGCTGTGTAACGGTTAATCATTGAGTCCATGTTGCCAGCAGTTACACCAAAAAATAGGTTTGGCCTGCCAAGCTCCATAAATGCATCTTTTGTATCCCATTTTGGCTGAGCAATAATCCCCACTCTAAAGCCTTGCGCTTCGAGCACACGTCCTATCACTGCCATCCCAAAGCTTGGGTGGTCAACATAAGCATCACCACTAATTATTATTATGTCGCAGCTATCCCAGCCAAGTGCATCCATTTCTTCGCGTGATGTAGGTAAAAATGGTGCAGTGCCGTAACACTCAGCCCAATACTTGGGGTAAGAGAATAAGGCGCGCTTAGCTTTGAGTGTGCTCATAAATGTGACCGTAGAATAACAAAAGGCGCAAATTATACATCATAGACTTGTTTATATATACAACATTACAACGTATGAAATACCTTTAACACTAAGCCTATAACTATCTATGTTTTTCGTTTACTAATGAACTCTAATAACTTGTTTTCAGGCATAGGTTTAGCATACATAAACCCTTGTACTTCATCGCATCCTAAGTCTTTTAAAAACTTAGCTTGTTCCTGCGTTTCAACACCCTCTGCTATTGTTTTTAAACCTAACTTTGCACCTAACGATATTACTAATCCAGCAACGGCACCGGTATCACCATTATTAAGATCTTTAATAAACGACCTATCAATCTTTAGCCTATCGATAGGAAGGCTTTGTATATAACTTAATGAAGAAAACCCTGTGCCAAAGTCATCAATAGCAACTTCAATACCCAACGCCTTAAGCTCCCTCAGAGTATTAATAACCGTGTCTAATTCATCCATTACTACGCTTTCAGTGACTTCAAGCTCAATGTTTTTTGGGTCCACACCGTATTTTAGTAAGGTATTTTTTACTGTTTGCGCATACCCTTTAACTTTAAATTGCGGAACCGACACGTTAACAGCAATACAAATTTCAGTTCCTTCATTTTCTAATCGCTTTTGCTGTTGGCACGCTTGCTCTAACACCCACTGCCCTATATCAACGATGAGTCCAGCGTCTTCAGCTAAAGGTATGAACACTGCGGGTGAAATGTAGGTGCCATTTTCCAACGGCCAGCGTAAAAGAGCTTCGCAACCAATTAATGACAAATCATCAAACGATAACTGCGGTTGGTACCATACTTCGAGCTTCCCTCTGGCAAAATCATGGCGCAGCTGTCTAATTAAACCTAATCGCCACTCCATTTTTTCTTGCATATCAATACTGTAATAAACACCTTCCTTGTGCTTTATTTTTTTAGCATGATTTAAAGCAATATAAGCCACTTTTAATGTTTCTAAACCAGAGCCTTGAAAGTCTTGCTGTTGGCATAAGCCAATTCTAAAATCGATGGGTAACACATGTTCCGCAGCAGAAAACGACGGACTTAACTTTTCATTAAAATCAGTTAAAACAAATTCACTTTTTGGGATTAAAAAACCAAATACATCAGCACCTACACGAGAGAGTAATTGAGCTGTGGGGACAATTGCTCTCAAACGCTCAACAATAGCAATAAGTAGCTTATTACCTACATCTTGCCCTAAGCCATCATTTATATCTGAGAAGTTAATAACGTCTAACAAAACAAACACATATTTGTTTTCACTGGCGTTTTGAAAATCATCTATGCGCTCAATAAAATCAGTTCTATTTGAAATACCAGTGAGTAGGTCTTTATAAGCTGCATCTCTTAGCTTTACAAACAACCGTATATTATCGAGCGCAATACTAATATTAGTTAAAAATATTTCAGCAAACTGCAGTTGAATATCTGTCGGTGCTCCACCACTCTCAATATATAAAGCAGCTTTGCGGTGCTTACTTTTTAAAATAAAGGTGATGCTGTTATCTGTATATTGATGAGTGAGTTGTCCAAAACAGGCCTCAACCTGAGATAACGCAGTTTGGTTAACATTAACTAATTTTTCACCAAAATATTCTTCGTACTTTTCACACCCGCCCAGAACCTGAATAAAATTTTCACCATCAAGCTTGGTACAAATTAATCCGTTAGATTTACAACCTAAAATAACCCCCATAAATTCAAGTGCTTTATTGCACAATACTTTTATATCTGTTTGCCCCAAAATGTATTTAGAGGCAGATAAAATAGTATTCATCGCTTGCGCTTGATACTCAAGTAGGCATATCTGTTCGTAAGAACGAATAGCAGCAATAAGCGTTGTCACAAGTTTTGAGCGTGTCAGCTCTGTTTTAGTTTTGTAATCGTTTATATCGTATTCACGAATAACTTTTTCTTCGGGGATATTAGCGGCTTGGCCCGTACGTAAAATAATGCGAACGCGTTTGTTATTAAGAGTGTCTCTGACATGTTTAACCACCTGAAAGCCGGCATCGTCAGTTTCCATAATAACGTCTAAAAAATAACAGATATATCATTGGGCTGAGTAAGTATATTTTTGGCCTCAGCGCCAGAATATGCGTGATGAAACCTAAGCCTAGCACCACCATACTCTAGTCCAGATAATGCGAGTTTTGTAACCGTATGAATTTCTTCGTCGTCGTCTACAATTAAAATATCCCAATAACGAGATGGCTCAACAACTATTTCGTCGTCTTGCTGTGGGTCTAAAAATAGAAAATCATTTTGTTCAGACGACATATTTACCCTTTTTCTGATACTGCTTAATGCTTAAATATTCTAACGTAATGTTTAAAAAGCTATAAATTTAGTTTTTGGCTTATGATCTAATTCATACTATAGTCGATTAACAAAAAGTTGTTACATATATAGTTAAAAAAACTACCAAAGGTATGGTTATTAAATTATTAAAAGTACTGTTCAAATATGTATTAGTTTTACTACTTATAATAGTCGTAGTCGGATTACTGCTGCCACAAGATTATCGTGTAAGTAAACACGTAGAAATTAATGCCAATACCAGCACAATAAAAACACTTGTTGCAGACTTTAACCAATGGCACACATGGTCACCTTGGCAGCAAGTAGACCCCACCATTGAGTTTATTGTTAATGAACCTGGCGCTGGTGTAGGCGCTCATCAATCATGGGTAGGAAAATGGGGGTATGGTGAAATGACCATAACCTCCCTAAATAATGATAAAATGTCGTTCAACATATTACTAAATAATGAACATATTATTGAAGGTACACTCACATTTTCACCGCAGGCAAATGCCAATACCGTGACCTGTTATATTGAAGGGCAATCAACGACTCTTCTCATTTCAGGCTATATGGCACTCGTATATGAGTATATTTTAAATAACACTTTAGAGCTTGGGTTAAATAATTTAAAAACCGTAGCACAATTAAGCGATATACAAAGCGTAGCAAATAGCCATGACAGTAAAAACAGCACAAGCACGGATTAATCTAGCTAATATAATAGAATCGTTACTTGGTTACCCTGTGACTAAGGTGCCCAACAACGACACTTCGCCGTCATCAGAACAAAGTTACAATACAAGAGGGCAAGTAAAACCGCTGTACCATATAAATAGCGAACACCCTTTGCTGACTCGCTCAAAGCAAAGACAAGATTTACTGGCTATTAAGCGCCAACAAAATATAGAAGCTATTTTAACCAAAGCAATGGAGTTTTGCCACGATGTAGCTAGCAATAAACACCCTGATGCAGATTGGGTTGAACACTTTATTGCTTTATGTGAGGACACCTCAAATAGCTCTATGCAAGCATTGTGGGCAAAAATTTTAACCGGTGAAACATTAAGCCCGGGTACTTTTTCAATTAAAAGCTTACAAACACTAAAACACATGACTCAGCGCGAAGCCGACTCTTTGCAAAAATGCGTGTCTTTGTCAGGTTATAACGAAAAAGACGATAGCCACTTTATTTTACTTGGCTTTTATAAAAAACCGTCTTTATTCGACCTTCTTCGTAAGGGAAATAAAGTGTCATTAAATTTAGGTAAAACAGGAATAGGCTTTCCTGATATTTTAACTTTAATGGATTTAAATTTGCTTTACAGAAAAGAAATCGAATCTGCGGTGCTTAAAGCTGGCCAAGAACTCACGTTATCGTTTTTATCTCAAAAGGTGACGCTTAAAGCAAAGAATAGTGATTTGGTGTTAAGCTATTACAAATTCACACAAACCGGTGATGAGCTATCTAAACTCATACGATTCCCTGTAAATAAAGTATATAAGCAGCTGGTAAACACGGCACTAGAGGGAGAGTTTGATTTAGCGTGGCATCCTACAAAATAGGACGCCACGCTTTGTTCAATTAGAAGGCACTAATTAAAAATGAACCTGAATACCTGCAAACGGACCCGATGCGTCAATATCAGTAGTAATATCATCAATATCGTCAAGCTCTAATACCATTGATCGGTAACCCGCTTTAACAGCAATATCTACAGCTAAGTTATCTACAAGTTCCCAAGCAACACCTACTTGATAATCTTGCACTTTACTATCGTCAATTGCCAAAAGGCTGCCTTCAAAAAACACACTTAAACCTGTAAGTGGTAAGCCTGCTTCTGCACGCGCGTATGCAAGTGGCACAAAACCAGAAAACTCAACCGTTTCAGTAAAGTTTGCGCCACCATCTTGCGTTGTACCATTAACAATGATGTCACCGTCAAACTGCTTTGCGTTTAGACCTAAATCAATAGAAATCAGGTCATTATCAAATATTTCGTAATACAAAATGTAATCTACATGCGTTAAATCGCTTACAGAATTAACGGGTGTACCCACTACGTAGTCTGAACCATTAAAGCTAAATGTATCATTTAGCACTGTAGAGCCATTTAGCTCAAGTTCTGTATACTTTAATTTAAGATTAGGTACTAATGGCACCGGATGTTCGAGCGCGGCGTAATAGCTTATGTATGTTTCATCTTCAAAGTTAAAATCTTGAGGTGCATTTGCTTTGTAAGAAAGCTGACCTTCATTATCCGACTGCCAACCATCAACACCTACATACAAACCTAATAGGGTATCAGCCTGAGCTACAGGTGCTAAACATGCCATAGATAAGGCAGCTGCTAAACAATACTTTTTCATTTTTTATCCTTGCGCTAATAGTTCGCTAAGTTCGATTAAAGCCGCGTTGGCTCTAGAAATATAATTTGCCATAACAAGAGAATGATTAGCAACATAGCCAAAACCATTTCCGTTTAAAATTAGTGGGCTCCACACGGTTTCTTGCGTGGCTTCAAGTTCACGGATGATTTGCTGTAAGCTAACGCGTGCGTTTTTCTTTTCAAGCACATCGTTAAAGTCATACTCTACGGCTTGTAAAAAATGCAGTAACGCCCACGTTGCACCACGAGATTCATAAAACACATCATCTATATCAAGCCATGGTGTTCTTACTTGCTGCTGCAATGGAGCAAGCGTTGCTTGCTTATTTGAAGAATTACCAGCTAAGTCAGTATTAACTTTATCTTGCCCAACACTTGCACTTAAACGCTGACTTAGACTGCCTAAACGTTTTTCAGCTTCTTTTAACCAACTACGTAAGTTATCAGCGCGAGCATAAAACTGACTATCGCGCTCATGCTGATGAGCCATTTGCGTACGGTAAACAATTAAGTAATCAATCCCTTTTTGGTACTCGCCCTCAGCACTTGGCCACGCCCAAGCTTCAGAACTTATATTAAATTGAGGTTGTGCTTTTTTAAGCGCTTCGTGTTCAGTTGATTGCGATTGAGAGCGGCTAAAATCTTTTCTCATAGAAAGTGATAAATCACGAACCATTTCAAGTGCGCCATATTCCCAAGCAGGCATATCATCCATAATAATGCTAGGTGGTATAACGTCGTTTGATAAATATCCGCCTGGCTTATCAAGCAGCGTATTTGCAACAGTGATAAGTGTTGATGTAGTAATGTAACCCGTCACCATCGTTTCATTTCGAAGTTGCGCTTGCTCTTTTGCACTTTCAACCACATCAAAACGTGAAGGTTCAGTACTCCAGTAAACGGCAATGGCGTAAAATATAATAAGCAGTATAACTATAATGCCTGCTATTTTTCCTTTGTGTTGCGACATGTAAACTCCTAATGATGAGAATGTTGTGCTGACGACTTAGCTTTATTTATTTGCGACTCTAGCGTAACCACCTCAATATTTGTAAATAAGCGATTACCATCACTAAAATATAGCGTTAGTTTGCGTTCTTGCCCTGCTTTTAAAGGCTCTTGTGGCTCAAATACCATTAAATGATAGCCTCCAGGCTGAAAATCGACACTTTCATGCGCTTTCACAATGACCGATTCGACCTTTTGCATTTTCATCATACCATCAACATGTGCATGCTCATGTATTTCAACACGTGCTAGTCCGTCAATACTGGCCTTTGTTAATATTGCATTTGTACCACTATGATTGGAAATAGTTAAGTAGGCGGCACTTGCCTTACCGCCAGGTAAGAACTCTCTAACTTGCGCGTTACTTACTTCAAGTTGTGCGGTATCGGCTGAATGGTTATGGCCAGAGTGCGCAGCCAAAGATGACGAAAAAAAACTAAAAGCCAATGCAGACACAAAAGATAAACACAATTTTGTCATCATTTTAATCCTTGTAAAAACGTAATATCACACGTTAAATTTAACATAGTTAACGGGGAATAGTGAGTTAAATTAAGGATTAAGAAACCACTTTTTTGTTATCAGCCACTAACCAGCACAATACGGCAATAAATAATAATGGCCATGCAATCATCACTGAGCCAAATAGCAAAGCCAAAACAGTACCAATAACAGCCACTGCTGCTGCACCAATCAAACCTAAAGTCACTAACGCAGCAATTGCGGCAACGGCTACAATGGCTATAAGTACACTCACTAATTCAACACCAACCCAGCTCATATCTGCAATCCACAATGGAAACTGCCACGTGTCAAAGTTTAAAAATGAGAATGAGTTAGTAAAAAACACCAAATAAATGAGTATACAAACAGCTATAGCTTTCATTTTAAAATTCCTTAATATGCTTTTCTTCTAAACAGCAATGCGCAATAAAATAACTAAGCGCAACTACAAACGGAAAACTTAAAAACAGTAAAATAGTAACCAAACGTGTTGCCCACACCGGAAAATCTAATCGGTAAGCTAAGCCACTACATACGCCAGATATCTTTTTATTTAGCGTGTCTTTAAACCAACCACGCTGATGATTAAATCGACTCATAATTCCTCCTAGGCGCTTTGTTTAGAACTAACATTTAAGCGTGCTTTTAAACTAGCCAGCTCTGTATCAATTTTTTCGTTTTTAACAAGTGACTCGATTTGAGTTGCCGTCGAATTAGCTTTATCAGTTAACTCATACGCCTCGACTTGTGCTTCAATACCCTCAACACGTTGCTCTATTTGCTCAAAACGAGAGAGTGCATGAGCTACTTTATCGCTATTTAACTGAGTATTTATATGCGACCTGGCAACGGCTACATCATGGCGCTGCGCTAGTTGAGCTTGCTTTGTTTTTGCCTCTGCTATTTTTTGTTGAAGGCGTTCACAGTCAGATCTAATTTTTAATAAAGACTCTTGTAAAGTCTCACGTTGAGCTTGTTTCTTTTCAATGCTTTCGCTTACAGCTTGTTTAGAAATGAGTGCTGACTTTGCAAGATCATCACGTCCTTTTTCAATTGCTAACTCAGCTTTAGATTGCCATGTCGCAAGCTCTGCTTTTTTAGTATCAAGGTGGCGGTTAATTGCTTTTTCTTCACATAAAAGCGCAGCGGCTGTGCTTCGGCATTCGTTTAATGCATCCTGCATATCGTTAAGCATTAAGTTAACCAGCTTTTGAGGATCTTCTGCTTTATCAAGCATTGCCACTATATTTGATTGAATAACATCGTTTACGCGATTAACTATTCCCATTGTATTCTCCTGTTGATTTTTAATTAATTACAACGAGTAGATTCCAAGAGTTATGCCAAGTCACTTTATATTAATAAAAGAAGCTTATTATCAAAGGGTTGAAATGAAAAAGATAAGATTAAAATGACCACACACTGAATAGTGCTAAGTATAATTGGCCAATAAATTATGTTTTTGACTAATTTTTAGGATCAAAAAAGCCACTGTATAAGTGGCTTTATATATTACGTTTGAAAAAATTACTCGGGAACAAAGCTAAGAGCTTTATCCATTACAGATAAATCAGCCTGTTTGCCATGGCCGTTCTCTGAAAGGTGACGTCTAAAGCCACGCGCACCAGGTTGTCCCTGAAAAATACCGAGCATATGACGTGCAACATGCCAAAAATTAGCGCCTAATCGCATTTCCTCTTCAATGTAATCATACATTGAGCGCACAACATCATGTCGGGTTTGCGTATTGGCTATATCCCCGTAAATTTTTTCATCAACCTCGTTAAGCATAAACGGATTACTGTAGGCCTCGCGCCCAACCATAACCCCGTCAATGTATTGAAGATGCTCTAGACTTTGTTCAATCGTTTTCACGCCGCCATTAATACTTAAATCGAGTTGCGGATAATCTTTCTTAAGCTGATATACACGCGGGTAATCAAGTGGCGGAACTTCACGGTTTTCTTTAGGGCTTAAACCATTTAGCCATGCTTTGCGCGCATGGATAATAAAGTCATCACAGCCTACTTTATGACTTGCTTCAATTAACGCACATAAAAACTCATACGAATCTTGTTCGTCTATACCAATGCGCGTTTTAACAGTCACCGGAATGCTAACTTCATTTTTCATTGCCGCAACGCACTGAGCAACCAATTCGGGTTCGGCCATTAAACACGCACCAAAGCGACCATTTTGAACCCGATCTGACGGGCAGCCTACATTTAGATTAATTTCATCATAACCACGCTCCCCGGCAAGCTTTGCACATTTTGCCAATGCCTCAGGATCAGAACCACCCAATTGCAATGCAACAGGTCCCTCATGCTGGTTAAAATGCAAGTAGTCACCTCGGCCAAACAAAATAGCGCCCGTGGTGATCATTTCTGTGTATAGCACGGTGTGCTTTGTCATTTTACGATGAAAAGTACGACAATGACGGTCAGTCCAATCAAGCATTGGGGCGACAGAAAAGCGTCTGTTTAAAGTTGGTTTATCCAAAATATATTCATCCAAATGTAAAACCCAAGTGGGTATAAAAGCAAGGCGTTTAAAGGAGGCGCATTTTACACAAAACCCCGACTAGCAGCAATATTAGCTATATACCTGCAAACCAAAGTAATGCGCAATACCATTTAAAATATTAGTTACTGCAACAGAGCTTAAAATAAGTCCCATTATTCTACTTATAATACTCGCGCCACTATCGCCAATAACTTTATGCACATGTGTTGCAAGTAAAAGTAATATGAGTACCAAAGCCAAAACAGCAAGCATCATCGAGGACGTCATCAGTTGCTCAATCCAAGTAAACTCTTCATTACGCGTCATAAGCACAGCACCTAACATAGCGCCTGGGCTCGCGATTGAAGGAATAGCCAATGGAAAAATGGCTGTTTCAGTGCTGTCACGTACGCTTTTTATTTCTGTTTCGGGTTTGCTTTCACCAAAAATCATCGACAGTGCAAAAAGCAGTAGCACTATGCCGCCCGCTATCTGAAAAGCCGACAATGGAATTTCAATCGCATTTAATAAAAGCTCACCAGCTACAACAAAAAATAGCAGCACAACAGCCGATACCCCAACGGCCTTAAAGATGACTTTGCGCTTAAATTTATCATCTTCTCCTCGGGTTACTGCGATAAATACAGGTACAGTTCCTATTGGGTCTATCACCGCAAAAAAGAAGATAAAAATGGCTAATAATTCGTTCATTTCGGGGTTTCCTAAATAAAAAGCGCCTAATAAAAACACTGCAACTACAACACAGTATGTTAGTATATCATGGTAGCGTAAGGATAAGAGAATGATGAATATAGAATCACTAGTTAGTAAAGCTAAGCAAGTATGTGACAACCGTGGCGCTCGTTTTACGCCTATCCGTGAAAAAGTATTTCGCTTATTAGCCAGTGCACAAGGCGGTGTAGGTGCCTATGATCTACTAGAACAACTAAAAATCACTGAGTCTGGTGCCAAGCCAGCCACTATTTATCGTGCATTAGACTTTTTAGCCGAACTAGGATTTATTCATAAAATTGAAAGCACCAACGCATTTATGTTGTGTCATCATTTTGATCATATTCATCCCGTACAATTGCTAATTTGCGACAACTGCGGATATGTTAAAGAACTTCACTCTACCGTTATCTCTCATGAGCTAAACAACTTAGCGGCAGAAAGTGGGTTTGTAGTATCAGGGCAAACAATTGAAGCTCATGGTAAATGTGAGTCTTGCAGAGCTTTATAAAAACAAAATAATTCTTTATGGCTATACTAGTAAGTTGTAGCCATTCAATAGCACAAATTTAAGAGTATTCAGTATGAATGTAGAGTTTATCAATCCTTTTTTATCATCATTAATCAACGTGTTAAGCACCATGGCACAAACACAGTTGAAACCTGGTAAACCGCGCATTAAAACTGATGAAGTCGCCTGTGGCGATGTATCTGGTTTAATTGGTATGGTTGGCCCGCAAACGCGTGGGTCGTTCTCAATCACATTTGACGAAAGTCTAGCTCTTACAATTATGGAACGTATGCTTGGCGAGCGCCCAGACACTATTAATGAAGAAGTCACAGACATGGTGGGTGAAATCACTAATATGGTAACCGGTGGTGCAAAAAACCTGTTAGGCGAAAAAGGGTTTGATTTTGATATGGCTACACCTATTGTTGTTTCAGGTGCAGGCCATACAATAACACATAAAAGCCAAGGCAAAAAAATCATAATGCCATTTAGTAGCGACGCTGGCACAGCCAATATAGAAGTTAGTTTCGATACACTATGAGTTGGCAACAAAAAACAATTTCACTAAAACCTCGTTCTCGGGGTTTTCACTTAATTGATGATGACGTTTTAAACCAACTCCCCGAAATTGCCCACTACAAAGTAGGCTTACTGCATTTATTTATTCAACACACATCAGCAAGTCTAACGATTAACGAAAATGCCGATCCTACTGTGCGTATGGATATGGAAAGCCACTTCAATAAATTTGTACCTGAGCGACAGCCTTATTATCGTCATGATTATGAAGGCGACGACGATATGCCTGCCCACATAAAAACCAGCATACTTGGTTGTGAGTTAAGTATTCCAATTTCAAATGGATACTTAGCTTTAGGAACTTGGCAGGGTATTTATTTAGGCGAGCACCGAGATGTTGGTGGCGCAAGGCGCATTATAGCAACTATTCAAGGTGAGCTGCTTTAACTAAAATTTCAAAACTTCTCAGTCAAAAAATATCCCCCCCCTCTTGCTTCAACTATACTACCTCAGGATAAAATATCGCTTTATTAATGAAAAGCTGGCTCTGCGCAAAAGTGATAACGTCAAATAATCAAAGTCTGAATGCTAAATATTACAAATAGGAAAAATTAGGTAATAAAGGTTTGAATTATGCTTTTTAATGAAGATATTTTGAAGGGATAAAAATATTGGAGCGGTACACGAGGCTCGAACTCGTGACCTCGACCTTGGCAAGGTCGCGCTCTACCAACTGAGCTAGTACCGCATTTTTACTTCTTTAGTTATTTTACGTTGGTGCGCGACAGGTCGCGTTCAACACTCTAGCAACTGAGCTAGTACCGCATTTTTAGTTAGAAATTGGAGCGGTACACGAGGCTCGAACTCGTGACCTCGACCTTGGCAAGGTCGCGCTCTACCAACTGAGCTAGTACCGCATTTCTAAATTTTAACTCCAATTTCTTTGGTGAGAAATTGGAGCGGCACACGAGGCTCGAACTCGTGACCTCGACCTTGGCAAGGTCGCGCTCTACCAACTGAGCTAGTGCCGCATTATGGTTAGTCAGTAATTTTTCCGTTGGTGCGCGACACGTCGCGTCCAACATCCCGGCAACTGAGCTAGCGCCGCACTTTCTGATGATAATTTAACCGCTTAAGCACACTAACCCCGCGGGGGTTATCGTCTTGAGCGGGGCAGGATTCTACAATAATACGATGTGTTTGCAAGTGTTTTTTACAAATTAAAGAATTTTTCTCTGTATACCTTCAATTCCATGATCGAATCTTTAATGTCGTCTAAGGCAAGGTGAGAGCCTTTTTTATTCACTTGAGCGAGCACTTCTGGTTTCCAACGTCTAGCAAGTTCTTTAATCGTACTTACATCAAGGTTGCGGTAATGGAAAAAATCTTCGAGTTCACGCATATATTTATTCATAAAGCGTCTGTCTTGCCCAATTGAGTTACCGCACATTGGGGATGCACCGGCTGGCACCCATTGCTTTAAAAACTCTAATGTTTGCGCTACCGCATACTCTTCATCAAACGCACTTGCTTTACAACGCGCAGTTAAGCCTGATTTGCCGTGCTGAGTAGTACACCACTCGTCCATACCATTAAGTAATTCATCGCTTTGATGAATAGCAATAGTTGGCCCCTCAGCTAATATATTAAGGTCTGCATCAGTGACAACAGTTGCAATTTCAAGTATTTTGTCGGTCGCAGGTTCAAGTCCGGTCATTTCCAGATCGAGCCAAATTAAGTTTGATTTATTAATAGTCATAATTACCTTAAACGGTGCTTTTCTTTAGATCCAACGCATTTCGATATATCATATTAGCATCAACCGTCGAGCTAAAGCTTTTTTTATACCAACTCGGTTAAGTATTATTGCGAATTGGTATTATGCTCAAAGCCGACATTTAAACAAGGTTATAGGCCAAACGTGGCAAAACAGAAAAAATTAAGTAAAGGCCAATCGCGTCAGATCAAGGCCAATCATCAAAAGCGTATTAATAGCGCAGGTTCAAAACCAGCTAAAAAAGGTGCCCAAGAGTGGCAGGCAGATAATTTAGGTCAGGTTGAAAGCGCCATTGTGATCAGTCGATTTGGTCAGCACGCTGATGTTGAAACGCAAAATGGAGACGTGCTTCGCTGTAATATACGCCGAACGGTATCTAATTTAGTATGTGGCGACGAAGTGTTATTTCGTCGCGCTAAAGTAAGTGAAGGCGATTTAGCCGGAGTTATTGAAGCAACACAAGAGCGTCGCTCGCAGCTTACTCGCCCCGATTTCTACGATGGGGTAAAAGTAATTGCTGCAAATATTGACCAAATACTTATGGTTTCTGCTGTATTACCTGAGTTTACACCCAGCATTATTGACCGTTATTTGATTGCGTGTGAAGACATGGGTATTGAGCCTATTTTAGTCCTCAACAAAATCGATTTAATCGACGAAGCCGGCCTAAAAGATATTCAAAACGTGCTCGATATTTATCGCAAATTAAATTATCGCGTACTGCTTGTCAGCAATATAACCGGAGAAGGAATTGATGAGCTTAAAGACATGCTTGTTGGTAAAAATAATATTTTTGTAGGTCAAAGTGGCGTGGGTAAATCAACCCTAGTAAATACTGTACTGCCAAATGCCGAAATATTAACGAAAGAGGTATCAGAGAACAGTGGCTTAGGCCAACACACCACAACGGTATCTCGCCTTCATCACTTACCCACTGGCGGTAACTTAATTGACTCGCCGGGTATTCGTGAATTTGGGTTGTGGCATTTAGACGTTGAGCGTGTAACTTGGTGCTTTAAAGAATTTAGAGAATTTATAGGTGGATGCCGCTTTAGAGACTGCAAACACTTAAATGACCCGGGCTGTATAATTAAAGAAGCCGTAGCCAATGGCGACATTTCGCAACTACGCTTTGACAGCTACCACCGAATTTTAGAATCAATGGCCGATGGCCGTGCCGGCGCTCGTGCGCCGCGTGTATAATTAAGGAAAAATACCGTGAGCTTAGACAAATTTAAAATCGCAATGCAGTACGCAATGCCAAAACACTTTATTTCGCGCGTTGTGGGTAAATTAGCAGCTGCAAAAGCCGGTGCGTTAACAACAACGCTTATTAAACTGTTTATCAAGCAATATAAAATAGATATGAGTGAGGCTAAATATTCAGACCCGTCTCATTACAAAACATTTAACGAGTTTTTTACTCGTCCACTCAAAGACGGCGTTCGTCCAATGGTTGAAGACGCTGATACAATAATTCATCCAGTAGATGGTGCAATTAGCCAGCTAGGCGACATAGTTGATGGACAGCTTATTCAAGCCAAAGGCCACGACTATAGCTTGCAGGCACTTCTAGGTGGGTCTGAGGACGATACAACTGCGTTTTTAGGTGGTAAATTTGCAACTATTTATTTAGCACCAAAAGATTACCACCGTATTCATATGCCTATTGATGGCACATTAAGCAAAATGATTTACGTACCGGGCGATTTATTTTCGGTAAATCCGCTTACAGCGCAGAATGTTCCCAACTTATTTGCGCGTAACGAGCGTGTAGTGGCTATTTTTGAAACGGAAATAGGTCCACTCGCTATGGTATTGGTAGGCGCAACCATTGTCGCAAGCATAGAAACTGTTTGGGCCGGTACTGTTACTCCACCAGCGGGTAGTGATGTATTTAGTTGGAATTACCCGACCAGCGGTGAAAACGCAATCACACTTAAGAAAGGCGAGGAAATGGGTCGCTTTAAATTAGGCTCAACGGTAGTGCTTGCATGGGGTGCTAATAAAGCAAACATACTAGACGATCAACTACCAGAAGTGGTTACTCGCTTAGGTACTGCGTTTGCAAAAATTAAAGGAAGTGAAGAGCTATAAGTTTTTAGTTTTTAGTTTTTAGTTAAAGATTAAAAGCACCGCGTTTATGACAAATGCGGTGCTTTTTATTGGTAGACAATGAGCTTGCTCATGTTAGAAGCGCAGCTTCTCATGGCTTAATCCCAAGTTTAGCCCCGCGAATTACCTCTTATTTTATCTACCACACTCTTTACAGTTTAAATCTTTAACTACTTTAAAATGTTGCTGCTTTAAACTCAGCGCATCAAAGGTAATAAATGCACTCCCCTCAACATGCCCGAGTAAAAAATTAAGCGTAAGTTGTGCCTGCATAGAACCAACAATCCCTAATAAAGGGCTTATTACCCCCGCATTACTACAATTAATAGCGGGTGCATCACTCGTTTTTGGAAAAATACAGCCGTAGCAAGGGCTTTGAGTCTGTGTAAAGTCAAAGCCCATTAACTGCCCGCTTGTCGCGATAGCAGCGCCAGCTATTAAACGCGTTTTATTTGCTAAGCAATACCGGTTAACTGCATAGCGCGTGGTAAAATTATCTGAGCAATCAAGTACTACATCGGCATTGCTTAAAAGCTCAGCGCAATTCTCCTCATCAAGCTTTTTACTGTGCGTTACTATATTTATTTGATTATTGAGGCTCGTTAATACTTTACCAGCGGCCGCTACCTTACTTTGTCCTAAATGATTAACTTTATAAAGCACTTGGCGCTGTAGGTTTGAAAGCTCAACGGCATCATCGTCTATTAAAATAAGCATTCCAATACCTGCCGCCGCTAAATACAAAAGTGCTGGACTGCCTAAACCGCCTGCACCGACTACAGCAACAGTGGCAGACTTTAGTGCTAACTGCCCTTCTAGCCCCACTTCTTTTAATAATAAGTGGCGGCTATAACGCAGGGTTTCTTTATCGCTGAGCTTATCCATTTGGCTGGTTTATAGCGCTTTGTAGCGAGCTAATAGCTGCAATATAGTCATCCGCTTCACTAATGGCCCTTACTACCGCAACACTACCGACGCCTGTATTAGCAACTTCATTTGCGCGGGTTAAATCAATTCCGCCAATGGCAACCGTTGGGTAGCTTTGCATTAATGGCACACACTTTTTAAGTTTATCGAGCCCTTGTATTTGCCCTGTCATATCTTTGGTTGTGGTTGGATAAATAGCGCCAAATGCCATATAACTTGGTCGGTAATTATGCGCACGCAGCATTTCATAAAAACCATGAGTCGAAAGCCCAAGCCTTAAACCCGCCTCTTTAATGGCGGCTAAATTAGCAATGTCTAAGTCTTCTTGGCCTAAATGCACGCCATAAGCACCGTGCTTTATTGCTAACTGCCAGTAATCATTTATAAATACGTGAGCGCGGTACTTTTTACCCAGTTCAACAGCCTGTTTTATGAGTTCATCAAGCTCAGTCTCAGTTTTATTTTTAACACGTAATTGCGCTGTTTTGATCCCTTCCTGTAAGCACTTTTCTAGCCAGTCATTACTATCAACAACCGCGTACAAGCCTAATTGTTTACTTTCACAAGGTGCAAAATCAGCGGCCATATTAAACTCAAGCGGCACATCAAAATCAAGTTCATCACCAAGCCAGCTACCTGGCTCTATAACTTGAGGATAGTCATCTAAATGTGTAGGAAATGATGTTTGCGCTACAGGCCCTATTCCTTCACCGTATCTAACCGACTGCTTTAAACCTTGGTTTATATAAGCTTTGGCTAAAATAAAGGCATCTTTTAGTGGGTAATCTTTTGCTAAACACGCTGCAATAACCGACGCCATACTGCACCCCGTACCATGGTTGTGTGGGGTTTGAATTTTTTTATTACCTAGCCAATATTCTTCATTATTTTGTATGCAGTAATCAATACAGTAACCACTAGGGAAATCCCAATGCCCACCTTTAATAACCACTGACTTTGCTCCCCAACTTAGCAGTTTATTTGCAGCGTCTTTAACGGCGCTTGGGCCAATTAAATATACGCCCGTTAATAATTGAGTCTCGTGCGTGTTAGGTGTTATTACATCCACCAGCGGCAATAAGCACTCTTTAATAGCGCTTACGGTATCTTCTTCGGTTAATACATCACCGCTTGAGGCAATAGCAACGGGGTCATAAACAATTACTGGTGGAACTGGCCATTTAGCTTTGTAGTGGCTTATGTGTTCACTGATTAATTGAATTTGCTGCACATTTGCTAACATGCCAATTTTAATTACTTTGGCCTTCATGTCTTTTTCAAGTGCCAAAAGCTGTAATTCAATAATATCGGTAGACACCGCATTAATAGCTTCTACACCTAAACTATTTTGCGCCGTAAGCGCAGTAATTGCGGTACAGCCATGTACACCAAAACTTTGCATCGCCTTTATATCGGCTTGAATACCTGCGCCACCGCCAGAATCAGATCCGGCAATTGTCCACACTACGTTATTCATATATTTTATTTCCTTACTGCTGATGCCAAAACGGCATGCCCATTGTAGGAGTTGAGGGTGCTGCGAGGTCTTTTTCGGGCATTGCTTTAGCGTTATAAGCAAAGCGCCCTGCCTCAACCGCCGCCTTAAATGCAAGGCTCATAGTTTTTGGGCAACCCGCCCCAGCAATGGCTGAATTTAATAATACAGCATCATACCCTAATTCAAGCGCTTGGCAGGCATGCGACGGTAGACCTAACCCTGCATCCACGATAAGTGTTGTATTTGGTAAGCGCTCACGAATCGTTTTTAAATTGTAACTATTTAACAAGCCTTTTCCTGTACCTATTGGTGCCCCCCATGGCATAAGCACTTCGCATCCTAGGTCATTTAAACGCTGACAAAGCACTAAATCATCGGTGCAATAAGGCAGTACTTTAAACCCATCGTTAATTAGTATTTCTGTGGCTTCAAGCAAAGCAAATGGATCAGGTTGCAAGTTATAGTCATCACCTATCAGCTCAAGCTTAATCCAATCGGTAGCAAATACTTCACGACACATTCGAGCAAGGGTTACCGCTTCTTTTACGCTGTGACACCCAGCCGTATTGGGTAATATTTTTAAACCCGTATTTTTTATCAATTGCCAAAAGTCATCACCTGCTTCTGCACTTTGCTGACGCCTTAGTGATACCGTGACAACCCCCGCACCGGACGCTTCAATTGATTGCGTCATAATATCTGGCGATGGATACAAAGCGGTGCCAATTAATAATCGGCTATTAATTGCTTCACCATAAATATTTAGCGTGTCTTTTACTTGCATGCGCTACCCACCTTGAATGGGCGATAACAATTCAATGCTATCCCCTTCATTTATAACAAAACCGTTATGCTGACTTTTTGGTATAAATACGCCATTAACAGCCACCGCATAAGGGGCAATTGCTCCATATTCTTTCAATATCTCAAGTAACGCATGAGAGGTTAAATCTAAAAGCTCACCGTTTAACGTAATCTTCATTTAATTCTCACCTATGTACGATAGCGCTTGTGCAACAAGAACAGGGGCTAACATATAGCCATGACGATATAAGCCATTAATGCTAATAACATTTCCTGATTTTTTCACTTGTGGTCTGTTATCACTAAACGCAGGCCGAAGCCCTGTTTGAACCCCTAATAAACGCCCTTCTGCAAACCCACTATGCACCGTGTAAGCTGCCGACAATAGTTCTAGTGTTGAACGTACAGTGGCTGGGCCGCTGTCTTGCGATTCAATTTCAGTTGCACCAATGACATATTCATTATTAGGTTTTGGTGCAATATAAATAGGATATCGCGGATGCATTAATCGCACTGGACGCGTTAAATTAACTTCTGGCGCATAAAGTCGCGCAACCTCACCTCTTACGCCACGAAGCAGTTGCTCCTTTTTTGCGCCAAGCCCTCTGCAATCAATAATAAAATCAAACGGGCGATTATTAATTTCACCATTTTTAATAGTTACCCGCTGATTAAACACAAACTTTACTTTTCGCCTGTTAAGCATGCTATAGCTTGCTTTATAAAAGGCTTGGTTATCTATTTGCCCTTCACAGGGTAAAAACACACCTTGGCTAAAACGATTCGCAAGCTCTGGCTCTAACTGCGCTATTTTCTGAGCATTTAAGGCCTCAGTATTGTGCCCAGCTATGGGTTTTATTCGCTGGGTAAAGCTTTGCAGGTCGCCTTTATCTTGCTGATGTGCAACCACTAATGTGCCTTGCTGCTGAAAAAACACATCGTGTTCAAGCTCTTCTATTATTTGTGGCCAGCGATTAATCGAATCCAATCCCATTTGCGCTAAATCGGCTTCACACAATACCGACTCAGCCAATGGCGCAAGCATAGCTGCTGCAACTTTGCCTGCGCTATTGAGAGCATGTTCATCATCGGCCTCAAACACGCTCACATTGTGCTGCTTACTTAGCTCAAGTGCAGCAAGCCTTCCTGCTAAACCAAATCCAACAATTGCAATATGGTACTGCATAAAAAATCCTTCATTGGCTGGCCGCGAGTCACAAACTACATGCAATCTTGTGCTAAGGTAGCCACCTCATTGCACGTAGTTAGATATCTGCAGCCTAAGGTCGAGTTATATCGCTTTGTGATAAATTTCAGAGCCCGTTTGCTTAAACTCCTCTGATTTAGCTTTCATTTGTGCTTCTACATCAATCATTTTAATTTCAATAGCCTCACCCGCGTTATTGGGATCAATACCACGCTCCTCTAAATCGTTAGCGTAATCGCGTACTTCTTGGCTGATTTTCATAGAGCAAAATTTAGGGCCACACATAGAGCAAAAATGAGCTACTTTGCCCGACTCTTGTGGCAGTGTTTCGTCGTGGTATTCGCGGGCACGTTCAGGGTCTAAACCAATATTAAATTGGTCATGCCATCTAAACTCAAAACGCGCTTTTGACAAGGCATTATCGCGCTCTTGCGCGCCTGGGTGTCCTTTAGCTAAATCGGCGGCATGCGCTGCAATTTTGTAGGTAATTAAACCTTCTTTAACGTCTTCTTTATTTGGTAAGCCTAAATGTTCTTTTGGCGTTACATAACACAACATAGCACAGCCATACCACGCTATTTGCGCAGCTCCAATGCCCGATGTAATGTGGTCGTACCCTGGTGCAATATCGGTTGTTAGTGGGCCTAGAGTATAAAATGGCGCTTCGCCACAATGTTCTAGTTGCTCATCCATGTTGGCTTTGATCATGTGCATTGGCACATGCCCTGGCCCTTCAATAAATACTTGTACGTCATGCTTCCATGCTATTTGTGTTAGCTCGCCTAATGTACGTAACTCACTAAATTGTGCTTCATCGTTTGCATCAGCAATAGAGCCTGGGCGAAGGCCATCGCCTAATGAAAAACACACATCGTATTGTTTTAAAATTTCACAAATATCTTCAAAGTGCGTGTATAAAAAGTTCTCTTTATGGTGCGCTAAACACCATTTGGCCATAATAGAGCCACCGCGCGATACAATACCTGTAACACGTTTTGCCGTCATAGGTACGTAGCGCAAAAGCACACCTGCATGAATAGTAAAGTAGTCAACGCCCTGCTCTGCTTGTTCAATTAAGGTATCGCGGAATATTTCCCACGTTAAGTCTTCAGCTACACCGTTTACTTTTTCAAGGGCCTGATAAATAGGCACAGTACCAATGGGTACAGGCGAGTTACGTACTACCCACTCACGTGTTTCATGAATATAGCGCCCTGTTGATAAATCCATTACGGTATCGGCGCCCCAACGAGTCGACCACACCATTTTTTCTACTTCTTCTTCAATAGATGAAGTGACCGATGAATTACCTATATTAGCGTTCACTTTAACCAAAAAGTTACGGCCAACAATCATTGGTTCGGTTTCTGGATGATTTATATTGTTAGGTAAAATTGCGCGGCCACGCGCTATTTCGTCACGTACAAATTCAGGGGTTATAAAATCGGGAATACTCGCGCCAAACGACTCACCCTTATGCTGCGCAGCTAATAACTCTTCTCGAATCTTTGCACGCCCCATATTTTCTCGCACTGCAACGTATTCCATCTCTGGCGTTACAATACCTTGGCGGGCGTAATGCATTTGTGTGACATTTTTGCCCGCTTTACCACGGCGAATTTTTGGTAGGTGATCAAATCGAATATGATCAAGTCCATCATCAGCCATACGCTGCTGTGCAAACTGCGAGGTGACCGAATCGAGTACTTCTGTATCGTTGCGCTCTGCAATCCATTGCTCACGAAATTTTGGTAACCCTTTGCGTACATCTAATTCAAAATTTGGGTCAGTGTAAGGGCCCGATGTATCGTAAACACGAAGGGGCTCATTAGATTCATACACCGGATTTTCGTCGGTGCCACCAATAAACGTATCACTGAGTGTTATTTCGCGCATACCTACACGCACGCCTGGCTGGCTACCTTCAACGTACACTTTTTGAGAATTTGGAAATGGCTGCCCTGTTAAATTATAAATATATTCAGATGCAGCTGCGCGCGTTTCGCGACGCGATGATTTATTTGTAGTGTTTGACATGACTTACCTCATAACTAAAGGGTTGTCTTGTCAGATATTCCAAAAGGAATAGAGAAAGATCGTAAAGTAGCTTCATGCCACTTTGCAGCCTATAAAAATGGGTATCGCTTTATTGCACGCATAAAAAAAGACGCACAAGCGTCCCGTTTTAGGCAGCTTGTTCCCTACGCAGGTATTAACCTGATCAGGTTCACGGATCCCGCTTTCGCGATCTCAGCCTAAGCAACATACTTAGGCACTCCGACAAGTATATAAATTGTTCGTTGATTTAATAAACAATCTTATTAAATCTGCGTTGAGTGTACGCCAGTTAAAAAAGACCCGCAAGGGGTCATTTTTTAAAACTCTAAAATTTATTTAGCAACAAATACAAACTTTTGCTCGCCTTGCATAACTAATTTTTGACCTTGCATGCTAAGCGTTGCACCTTGCTTTAACGTTTTTAAAAACTGCTGTTCAAACTTATCTGTTTTTTCGCCGCAAGATTTTCGGGTCATTCCAACTTTTTGCACACTAAGGCTACTTTCGTTAAGTTCACCCTCACCAAAGAATCGGTTACATCCTGCAAATCCATTTACTTGAAGCGCTTCTATAAAGCTAACGGAAGCCGTGTATTGCTCCTCTAAGGCTAAATCATCAATTGTAGATAACTGCCATTGTGTGTATTTTAGCTGCTCACTGGTAACGGTCCCTGTTGATGCGCAACCAACACATAAACCGATTAAAAGCATCGGTATTGCTGATAATTTCATACTGCTACTAACTCATTGTCTAATTAATGTCATAATAACAATATTTATGCGATTTATCCGTTAAATTTGCATGTTTTAAATGTAATTTTTTGTTCATAAAACGTTATTTATAGAATATGAGTTAGCCTAAATCATTATTGTTAAATAGGGTTTGCATTTCGGGTGGTAAAAAAGGACGCCCTTTTTCGTTAACGGCAGTACCTATTACTTTTGCTTTAAGCATCACTTGCTGGTCGTGTTTACGTACAATAGTTTGCTCAAACGCAAACTTTAAACGACTTAGACGAACGGGCTTTACAGACACATAAAACTCATCTTCTGGCACCAATGAGTGCTTGTAATCAACTTCACTACGAATCACAACTAAATTAACTTTTTGCTTAGCAAGTAATGCAAAGTCAACACCGTTCGAAAATAGGAATTCATGGCGGGCATGTTCTAAATAATTAAAATAAACACTGTTATTAACGATCCCTTGTAAATCGCATTCGTAATGACGTACTTTAAAATCAACTTTAAAAGTCATATTAGTAATCCTAGTTTTTTTACGTATAATCGCTGCGTTATAACACAGGTATAAAAATAATTACTAGGGTCAGTTTGTCTTTTAAGATTAATACTAAAAGGTCAACAGACCCCAGCATAAGCCCCTAAAATGGAGTTAAGTAACAAAATGAACTTACGTTTGTCTTTAATCACTGCCGCACTTTTGCCGCTAATGAGCGCCCCTTTTTCAGCTAATGCTGATGATAGCGACATAGAAAAAATAGTGGTCACCGGTGACTTTCAACGAGAAACTATTCAAACTTTAAGTGCCAGTGCAAGTTTACTCAGTGAAGAAGAAATAAGCCTACGTGGTGCAAGTTACTTAGACGAAATATTAGGCAGTGCCGCTAACGTAAACTTCACTGCGGGTGCGTCTCGTGGGCGTTTTATACAAATTCGTGGCGTGGGTTTACGCTCACAATTTGTTGACCCTATTAACCCTTCGGTTGGTTTAGTTATTGATGGCATTAACTACTCTGGCCTTGGTGGCAGTTCATTATTATTTGATATTGACCAAGTAGAAATTTACCGTGGACCTCAAGGAACACGCTTTGGTGCAGACGGCATGGCCGGTATGATCCAAATGCAATCAGCTAAAGCAACTAGCGATCCGAGTTTAAAACTGCACTTAGGTGCTGGCACATACAACAGCCATGAAGCAGGCCTTGCAGCAAGCACTGGTTTGACCGACGATACAACGGCTCGTATTAGTTACTTTCGCAGAAAATCTGACGGCTACGTAGACAACTTATACCTGAACGAGTCAACACAAAATCAAGACGAGCAAGTTGCACGCTTCAAATTAAACTCTCAGCTTACTGAAAACCTAAACACTGAGTTAAATTTTCATTATATTGATATAAACAATGGTTACGATGCCTTTACGCTCGACAATAGCCGCGACAGCGTTGCGGATGAACCAGGTCAAGATAACCAAAAAAGTTACGCGGTAGGTATTGCTAACACTTACACGGGTTTCGATAAATTTGATGTAAGCCTTAATGTTTCAGCAATCGATAGCGAGTTACTCTATAGCTACGATGAAGACTGGGTTTGTAATGATATTAACGAGCCGCAACTTTGTGCTGCAGGCTTACACCCTTGGGGTTACAGCTCTACTGATATTTACAATCGCGATCGCGATGATCAATCAGCTAACTTACAGTTTAACGATAAAACTGGTAACTGGGTTGCGGGTCTTTATTATCAAAACCGCGATGTTGATTTAGAGCGCCAATACACATGGCTTGCAAGCCCATTTGCCTCTACTTATGAAACCAGCAATATTGCATTGTATGGCCAAGTAGCAACCCCTATTGGTCCAAAAACCACCTTAATAACAGGCCTACGTGTTGAGCAATACCAAGGTGATTACACCGACAGTAACGGTTTTATACAAGAAACCGACGATGTTATGCTCGGTGGTAAAGTTGCGCTTGAGTATCAAGTAATAGATCGCACTATGATCTACGCAAGTATTACGCGTGGTTACAAAGCCGGTGGTATTAACTCTGAAGCGCTTGCAAAAGCAAAAGATGAAGGCCTAAACCTAGACGCTAACTTTTTTCAACAGCACACCAGCTTCGACCCTGAATACTTATGGAGCGGTGAGTTTGGCGTTAAAGGATCATCACTCGATGACGCTTTAACACTTCGCCTAGCGGCATTTTATATGCACCGCGACGACATACAGTTAAAAGCATGGCAAGTTGAAGGCCAGCAGTTTACAGGCTACGTTGATAACGCAAGCTCTGGTAGTAACTACGGCCTTGAAATTGAAGGTAACTACCGACTCACCGACAACCTATTATTAACCGGTAGCGCTGGTTACTTAGACACAGAAATAGATAACTTTGTAACGCAATCTGGTTTAAACCAAGATGGCCGTGAACAAGCCCAATCGCCTAAGTACCAATATGCATTTACTGCACGCTACAATTTTACCAACGCTTTTTATGCCATGGTGGGTATTGAAGGGAAAGACGATTACTACTTCTCAGATAGCCATAACTCAAAAGCGCCTAACAGCAACTTAGTTAACTTAAGCTTTGGCTACGACGCTGACATGTGGTCAGTTCGTGCATGGGCACGCAACGTGTTTGATGAAGCTGTGCCGACGCGTGGCTTTGAGTTCGGTAACGACCCACTTGATGGCTACGAAACTCATACCTACACACAATTAGGTGAGCCAAGAGTAGCAGGTATAACGTTTACGTTAGAGCTGTAAGTTGTAAGTTGTCAGTTGTCAGTTGTCAGTTGTCAGTTACAGATTAGAAAACACCGCGTTTAATTAAAGCGCGGTGTTTTTTTATCTGAAAACTAATAACTTTTCTAAGCCCTATCTACATCAAAGGCAATTACATCTTTAATTTTGTCTTTGTTAGTTGCTAGCATTACCAGCCTATCAATCCCCAATGCTACGCCTGAACATTGCGGTAAACCATGCTCCAATGCAGCAATTAAGCGCGAATCCATCGGAACTTGTTTTAAACCGTGCGCTTCACGATACTGGTTATCTTCATCAAAGCGTTTAGCTTGTTCTGTTGCGTTGGTTAGCTCGTTAAAGCCATTCGCAAGCTCCATATTTTTATAATAGAGTTCAAAACGACCAGCGACTCGCTCATCGTGTTCACAAATTTGCGCTAATGCCGCTTGTGAGGCAGGAAAGTGATAGACAAAACAGGGTTTAGTTTGCCCAATGCTCGGTTCTACTTTCATACAAAATAACAGCTGTAGCAAGGTATCTTTATGAGTTTCGTTTTTAGCTATGTCAGCAAAGCCATGCTCACAAGCACGCGCCTTTAGTTGATCTAAAGATGCTGTCAGTGGATCCAGGCCTAATACTTGTTTAAATGCATCCTGATAAGTAATACGCGTAGCTGGCTCCACATTAAGTACACACTGCATTAGCTCATCCATTTCATCCATCAATGCAAATTCGTCAAACCCAGGGCGATACCACTCAAGCATAGTGAACTCAGGGTTATGATGGCTGCCCGCCTCTTCATTTCTAAATGCTTTGCAAAGCTGAAAAATAGAACCTGAACCAGCCGCTAACAAGCGTTTCATTGCAAACTCGGGGGATGTTTGTAAATAAAGAGGCAAACCACCAGCATGCCCGGGGCCCATAAATGAAGTATTAAAACTTGCCAAGTGAACATCAGTGACACTAGCAGCACTTAAGCTCGGTGTTTCTACTTCCATTACATCTCGCACGTAAAAAAATTCACGAATTGTGCGTAAAATTTCTGCGCGTTGTTTTAATGTTTTTATATTTGCGCTGGGCGCCCAAAGTGTTGCTGACATATTTTCTCCAAAAAAAATCCCAGCATAGGCTGGGATTTATACCAATTCGCTTAGGCCGTGTTGATCTTTGCGGATTGGTATTATTAAGCTACGTTAAATATTACTTAACACGGCCTACGTACTCACCACTGCGTGTGTCTACTTTAATTACTTCGCCAATTTGAACGAATAATGGAACACGAACTACTGCACCCGTGCTAAGCGTTGCTGGTTTACCACCCGTGCCCGCTGTATCACCTTTTAGGCCAGGATCTGTTTCAGTGATCTCAAGCTCTACAAAGTTTGGTGGAGTAACTGCAATTGGGCTGCCATTCCATAGTGTAATAGTACATACATCGTTTTCAACTAACCATTTGCCAGCATCGCCTAATGCTTTCTCGTCAGCAGCAATTTGCTCAAATGTTTCGTTATTCATGAAATGCCAAAATTCACCGTCTGTATAAAGATACGCTAAATCCGTATCCATAACATCAGCACCTTCAACCGATTCACCTGATTTAAAGGTTTTTTCAAGTACCTTGCCAGAAATAAGCTTGCGGATACGAACACGGTTAAACGCTTGGCCTTTACCAGGTTTTACCATTTCATTTTCTAAGATACTGCAAGGCTCGCCGTCCATCATAATTTTTAGGCCGCCCTTGAACTCGTTGGTGCTATAATTCGCCATCGTTTCCTCTATTTTAATTTTTTCGAGTAATCTACGTGCCAATGATACAAAGAAATGAAGCAAATTTGCATAAAAACTGGCAAAAAGAATTAGCAAATGTAGTTACCTGTCCAAAAACCTTGCTTGAAATGGTTGGTTTATCGAGCCAAGTCCATGAAAACGACCTAAAAGCTCGCAGTTTATTTCCGGTACGGGTGCCAGTGCCTTTTATAAAAAAAATGCGCAAAGGTGATGCAAACGATCCTCTATTGCTACAAGTTATGCCTCGCCATCAAGAGTTTTTAAAAAAATCGGGGTTTAATAAAGATCCTTTGCTTGAGCAAGACAACGATCAACCCGGGATTTTACATAAGTATAAATCGCGTGTTTTAGTTATGTTTAAAACCGGTTGCGCGGTAAATTGTCGGTATTGTTTTAGACGTCATTTTCCGTATCAAGAAAACCAACTTAATAAAAAAAGCCTACTAGATGCCCTTAGCTATATAAAATCAGATACCAATATAAACGAAGTGATCTTAAGTGGTGGCGACCCGCTTATGGCCAAAGACGATGCCATTAGCTGGTTTTTAGATGAGCTTGAAAAATTACCGCAAATAAAACGTATGCGAATACACAGCCGTTTGCCTGTGGTAATACCTGCGAGAATTACCGACGAGCTATGTGCCCGCTTACAAAAATCACCACTAAAAATTGTATTTATAAACCATATAAATCACGCCAACGAAATAGATGATGAGTTTAAAGCCGCAATGCAAAAGCTTAAACATGCAGGCGTTATGCTATTAAATCAAGCGGTTATTTTAAAAGACGTGAACGATACGGTTGACGCACAAATAAATTTAAGTGAAGCGTTATTTGATGCCGACGTGCTGCCGTATTATTTGTATTTGCTAGATAAAGTTGAAGGCGCAAGTCACTTTGATATTAACGAAGAGCAAGCAATAAAAATAATGGCAGAGCTTTTAAAAGCTCTGCCCGGATTTTTAGTGCCTAAATTAGTAAGAGAAATAGGCGGTCAAAAAAGTAAAACCCCTATAGATCTCAAACTCATTTAGAGCGACATTTAAACGTATACGTTTATGTTATTACCAAGTGTTGCAGTCACCGATTTAGCCGGTGTTTGCGCACTTGATGATTGCGCAGCACCTTCAATTAGTGCAAGCGCAGCTGCGCCGTCTGCCTGTTGCTGTTTTTTAGCCAAAGAAGCGCTGTAAACTTCACCACTTTCGCTAGCCCCTGACATAACGGGTAAACTTGAACCTGATATATTCATATTACTAACCTGACTTTTAAATGTAATCCACGTATTATATCGGCCATGCAGTACAAAGCTTTAGGAAAACCATGGATTCTATAATTGAACAACTCAACGCTAACTTAAAAATTGTTTATCGTCAGGCACTTGATGCCGACAAAAAACTAGACGAATTACAACAACAAGGCCATGGTAAATTTAAAGCCTTATTTGGAAAAGACGCTGGTTTTGACTTTGAAGCAAAGCGTTTCAAACCCTATGTACTAGACGTTGCAGCCGACGTAGAAAGTTTATCAACCGATGGCTTTAACGAAGAAAAGTTAAAAACAACCGTCATTAAATTACAACAGTTACTCACTTTACTCGCCACGTTTAAATAACCAAAGTTAATCACTTGCCGCTCTTAAGCGGCAAGTTAACTCAATCAATACTTGTTAATACTTGTTCGCCAAACCACTGTGTGAGTAATCTTTTTTCGTGGTCAAATGACTCCTCTCGGCCTCTTCTTATTCTATCCATAAAGCCCATGTCTTTGAGTTCAACATCATTTGCTTCACTTATTACATCGCCTTCTTTATTAACTAACGAATAGTTCAGGTTAATACGTGGGAAAAAAATAGGTTCAACAACGCGTATTTCACTTGTGCCACTGAAACGTACATCACCAGCTAAATCAACATCTGTAATTTCGACATTCAGCTTATAATCTTTTGGCAGTTGCTCAGCAAGCTTGGAAAAATGTTTTTCAAACTGCTTAGTAATTTGCTTATGGTAAGACGCTTTAGTTTGGTTTGATGCACGCACATCGCGATAGTCTTTAAAGTCATGCCACTTAACTGCAGACTCGCCAGCATGTGTAAATAGTGGCAATACAACACACAGTGCCATTGAAATTTTTGTAACTGAGTTCATAGCTATCTCCAAAAAGTAATCCATAACACAACGTATATGGTGTGACTTTATTGCTTACCTTAATTAAATAATCCTAACAGATATATATTAACTATAACTTAATCATAGTTGTTAAATGTAATTATAAACGAACAAAATGTAATCTGATGTACCTTTTAAAACTACTTTAAACCATCTTCTTTGCAAACAAAAAATTAAATATAAAGCATGTAAACTATGCCATTTTATGTTGAAATTAAAACAACTGAATAAAGAACCCTACGGAGCTTTCATGACTATTTTAGTAACCGGTGGCGCAGGCTATATTGGCTCGCATACCGTTTTAGAACTTTTGCAACAAGGAAGTGATGTTGTTGTTATAGATAATTTAGCAAATTCATCGCAAGAGTCTCTGGCTCGCGTTAAACAAATTACGGGAAAAGAAGTAACTTTTTATCAAGGTGACATACTCGATAAAGCTTTTTTAGATTCAGTATTTGCAAAGCATACGGTTAACAGCGTTATTCATTTTGCAGGCTTAAAGTCGGTTGGCGAATCGGTTGCTAAACCAGTAGAGTATTACCAAAATAATGTGCAAGGCACGTTAACCTTAGTTGATGCTATGCGAGATGCGGGCGTATTTAAGTTAGTATTTAGCTCATCTGCCACCGTTTATGGCGACCCTGCAAGCTTACCAATCAAAGAAGACTTCCCTGTAGGCGGTACTACCAACCCTTATGGCACATCTAAGTTAATGGTTGAAATGATGCTCCAGGATATCGCTAAATCTGACGAGCGCTTTGCGTTTGCTATTTTGCGTTATTTTAATCCTGTAGGTGCTCACGAATCGGGCCTAATTGGTGAAGATCCTAATGGCATTCCTAATAATTTATTACCATTCATTGCTCAAGTAGCAGTGGGTAAACTCAAGCAGTTAGCCGTATTTGGTGATGATTACGACACCATTGATGGCACAGGCGTACGCGACTACATTCACGTTGTAGATTTAGCTATTGGCCACTTAAAAGCGCTTGATAAAATAGCTACAAATACGGGTGCACTTGTATATAACCTTGGCACTGGTAATGGCTATTCTGTTCTGCAAATGGTTAATGCATTTATTAAAGCAAGTAACCAAGCAGTACCATACCAAGTATCACCTCGTCGCCCTGGCGATATTGCTGCATGTTACGCCGCACCAGAAAAAGCCCTTAATGAGCTGGGCTGGGAAGCTAAACGCGGAATTGATGCCATGATGCAAGATACATGGCGCTGGCAGTCAAACAATCCAAATGGCTACAGTAAGTAAAGTCATTAAATTTGCGCTTAGCCACAAACCGTTAAGCGCGTTTTTTACCAATTTTGCATTTCTACTAGCCGCGATTGCGTTCGCGCATATTCAAAGCTTAGCTTTTTACCCACATATAAATGCTCTATATTTACCTGAGCATTGATGATCAGTAATTTTTGACAGTCATAAAATTCATCCACTAATGCAATAAAGCGCCGAGCCTCGTCGTCTAAAGTGTGTTCTTCAAGCGTTTGCTTTTCCCGCTGGTAGCTATCTTCTATTCCATGCACAATCGTTTTACCCGTTGCGGTTTCACCCATTTTAGGCACATTATTAACGTACAATACATCAAACTGGGATGCTAAAAACATATAGTCGTTTGCACTACGTGGGCCTGAACATAAAGCCATAAAATCAATGATTACGGCTCTAGGCGCTTTTAATTGGTAGCTAAGTTTACGGCCGTGAATCGTAATTACATCTGAAAAAGTAACCTGTGAATTCGCTTGCACAAAAATAGCTTTAAAATCATCACTCGGTAAGTTGATATAATAGTGGCGGCTATTTTTACCATATCTAAAGCGATGATCCTCCTCACCGGCCACATTGACTATGTGGCAGTGGTTGTTAATTAAATCGATAGTAGGTAAAAATCGCGCGCGTTGCAGGCCGTTGCTATAAAGCTGTTCTGGTTTTGCATTAGAGGTAGCCACCAGCACTAAACCTTGCTCAAACATCGCTTTAAACAATCTAGCCATAATCATGGCATCGCCAATGTCGCTGACAAAAAACTCATCAAAACATAATACTTTAATGTTTTTAGCCCATTTTTTCGCTATCAATGTAAGCGGATTAGCGTGGCCTTGTAGCTCAGCTAATTGGGCATGAACATGTGCTATAAAATGATGAAAGTGAAGTCGCTGTTTTTTTACCACTGGCACATTGTTATAAAATAAATCCATTAACATTGATTTACCACGCCCTACCGGCCCATACAAATAAACTCCATTTATATTTGGTGTTTTTTGCCACCATTTTACCGATGTCTGAAGTTGTAGGCTTAAGGTATTTAATGCCATAACCGCACGTTGCTGGGCAGCATCGTACGTCAGCTCACCAGAGGCCACTTTGGCCTTATATAGGTTTAAAATTAGTGTGCTGTGCACTGTCATGGTATTTCACTATCGGCTATAATCGCGCCCATTGTAGCCGACTAAAAATGTGAACCAAAATGAAATTCCCTTGCCGTTTAGATAAATTTATTAGCCACTTAGCAGAAGTACCGCGCACGCAAGCTCGCGCCAGTATTAAGCGTAAAGAAGTAAGCGTAAATGGTGAGGTGATCACAGCACATAACTTTCAGTTAGCAAAAGAAGATGCCGTATTACATAACGGTGAGCCATTAGTATTTTTAGGTAAACGTTACTTTATGCTAAATAAGCCTGTTGGTTATGTGTGCGCAAATAGTGACGACTTACACAAAACAGTTTTTGACTTACTTGATGAGCCAAATATGAGTGACTTTCACGTAGCAGGCCGATTAGATATAGACACAACAGGCTTAGTTATTATCACTAACGATGGCGACTGGTCACATAAAATTACCTCACCACGCAGTAATAAATTTAAAACATACCTAGTTGAAACCCAAGAACCAATTACCGACGAAGCGCTTGAGCAATTACGCGAAGGCGTTATGCTACACAATGAAAAAGATGCCACCCGCCCCGCTATTGCTGAGCGCTTAGCTAACTACGGTTTACGCTTATCAATTAGTGAAGGAAAGTACCATCAGGTAAAGCGCATGCTTTACGCCGTTGATAACAAAGTGGTTGAATTACACCGTGAGCAAATTGCGGGTATTAAGTTAGATGAAGACTTAGCGCCAGGCGAATACCGCTTGTTAACCGAGAATGAGATAAAACTATAGGGCGGTCTAATAACGAACCACTTTCCCTTACGATTTAATTTGCACTAAATCAAAGTCTGCCATGCCCGGTACAATCGCTTGTAAGCGAGATTCGGTGACATCTAAGGTGTTGAGGTATTCGCAATATTCTGATGCTTTTAGCTCTAATTGGTCTGCTTTTTTTTGCAATGACTTATCAATCTCTTTCGTGATGATATCCATGCGTTGACCCATATCGTTAATGCGATCCTCAATATTGCCTTCACGCGATTTAAACGCATCCCCTAAAGACACTAAAATAGCACCTAACGAGCCATGAACCGCCGAGTGGATTTTTTGGCTTATTTCTTTTGTAAAAAAGTCATCAATTTGAGAAAGTGATTGAGGAGCTATAAAAAAAAAGTCGTCGCCTCGCTTAAACTTATCCATCAACGCGCGTTCTACGTATTGCAGTTGGGTTTTAAGTACTTCAGGCTCTTTATCCGACATGCCTTCAACCACTTGTTCAATAGCACTCAGCCCTAAATTAACACCGTCGGTGGCTAAATTTACAAGTTCGGGTACTGTTTGACGAATGCCTTGGCTAAATTGCTCCAGTACTTTGCTTTCATCTTCACCTAAATCGACCCAATAGCCACGAATAAAGAGCTGGGTATTGTTGTTAATTTGTACTCGTGTTTGGCCTTTATCAACAATTCGTATTACGTCATCGGTAATAATTAGACCATGTCTGAGTTCAACATCACACGGTTTTTGAGCAAAGGCAGCGGTACTTGAAAGTGCAATGGACAGCGATAAAATCGCACGAGATAAAAACGCCATATACACCTCAAAAAGACAAAAAATGGAAGGCAAGTAGGTTAACAAAAAACCAATTTTATGCAAGAAAAAACAGCGCTTGATACTATCGAAGCGCTGCTTATAAAGGCGTTTAAAGCTCAGGGCATGTTAACCTGCGCCCTTATAAAATTAAATGGGTGAACCTGGCGGTATAGGCAGAACCTTAAAGTTATTAGGCCACTCTCCATTAGCTAAAAAGTGTTTTACCTGCACTGCTAGGTATTGCTTAAATGCGCTTTCACCGATGCTTGTATTACTCAGCATCGTGTTTTGATTAAAGTCGTCACTTAACTTAACTAAGTAATAACGAAGTTGCGCTTGTACCTCTGGGCTTACATTATTATTTGCCACTAAGTCAGCAAACGTTTTTGCTGTTAAAAACTGTATACGCTGGGTTATTTTGCCTTTCATTGTGTCGGGCGACGATACATTATAAACATGATTATATAACTGCTTTAATAACGCATCTAAACTGTAAAATTGGTTATTACGGGCTTGTTGTTGCGCTAAACGATTTAAGCGCTGTGGATTAAGCAACAACGATAAACTATGCTGCACTGCCACCTCTGGTAAAGCCATTGCATCAAGTGTTAACCCTGTACGCCCCACTACGCTTTCGCGCGATTTAGACTCACCATATGCTTTTGGCGGAATTAACGATAATACCGATTCAGGTATAACTAAATTTTTGGCTGTAAGCGTTGCTAAAATGGCATTAACTGCATCTTGTTGCACTTGCTTATCAACAACCTGAGCGCCTTGGACAGGCTCATCACCGCGCGTTTCATATTCGTAATTTACACCTGCAATTAACTTAACCACAGACTCAACTTGAAAACGATGAAATAAATAAAGTGGCACAAGCTTTTCTTCTAACTGAGATAGCGCAACACCCAACTTAATATTATTAATACCAAATTGCGAAAGTGCCTTTTTACGCACATCTAAAACACGTAAAAGCTCTTCTGATGGGTTAGCGCCGTTATCCCATAAGTGAGCAGTTGGATGAGCACCCCCTTTAGCTCGCGCGTCAGAATCTGAAATAAACGCTAGCCCTTTGGCTTTATTCTCTTTTAAAATTGCCGCCAGCTCTGCGCTTTCATCTTGATTAGTAAAGTCGCTATAACCGTATTTAATTACCTGGGTATCCCATACGCCCATACCTGTTGCATAGCCTCGTGTTACATCAAGCTTGCCTTGTTCATTAAAGCTCAATAATGGGTGTGGGTAATCCATTACTGAGGCTCTATCACTTACTGATGCCGCAAAGTTATGGGCAATACCTAATGTATGACCAATTTCATGGGCACTTAACTGGCGAATACGATCAAGCGCCATAGCGTGTAAGTTTTTAGCAACTTCATCGCCTTTAAAATAAGGAGCAGCCAGCGCTTCAGCAATTAAAATATCTTGGCGAACACGAAGCGAACCCAACGTCACATGGCCTTTTAATATTTCACCGGTGCGCGGATCAATAACTGAGCTTCCGTATGACCAGCCACGTGTTGCTCTATGCACCCATTGAATCACGTTGTAACGAATATCCATGGGATCAACATTAGTTGGTAATACTTTAACAATAAACGCGTTTTTATAACCTGCAGCGCTAAATGCATCATTCCACCACTTACCGCCTTCAAGTAAGGCGCTTTTAACTGGCTCTGGTACACCGGGATCTAAATAATAAACAATAGGTTCAACCGGCTCGCTAATAGGTAAGCTCGGATCTTTTTTTACTAAACGATGACGCGGTATATAACGAACATACATCGACTCGCCTAAAGGCGCTGCGTAATCTTTGTGTTCAATGCTCCAAAAGCCCGATTGCGGGTTAAATTTACGTGGTGTGTAATTATCATCTGGTAATTGAACAAGTGAATGGTGCATATGTACGGTAACAGTGTATGGGTCGGCGCTAACTTGGCGTACAAACTTACCCGGCTTTGCGCCTTTAAATGTAAGCACGGCCTCCAGTTCGGTGTTTTTTACAAAGGCTTTTGAACGCGCCATGTAAACCGCACTTCGTGATTCATCAAGGTTAAAATTACCCTGCTTACGGGCAGCTAATGTACGGCTTACTCCATGTACATCGCTCAATAAATAAGGCGTGTAGTCAATAAGTGCCGTGCTTTTGTCTTCTGCAACCACTTTAAAGCCCGCCAATATGCTTGATGAAAATGCCTCTTTGATACTTTGCTGCTCGGCTTTGTTATTAGTGTTAGCACGGTAGTAAGTATTTACAGCACGCAGCATGACTTTATCGCCAAAGCGCTCAAACTGTACCAAATGCGTGTTGCCAAGCTGGCCTCGATCAAGTCCAATATCGTTTGACCCAACCCCGTATGGCAAACTTTGTTGTAATAAAAACTGCTGCTCAAACTTATCTACTTTTAAATACACTTTGCCGTTTTGAGTATCGTAATAAAACGAGTAGTACCCCGGAAAGTGGTTCATTTGTGTAGTAAATTCATCAATTGACTTAATTGCTGCGTGCGCTTGAGTTATGATAGAGCACAACACAGTAAAGAATATGTAACTTAGTAGTGGTATTTTTTTCATAATCTTATCTTTGTTATTGGCGTTTTAGGTACGATTAGGTGCCCCCATTATAGGGCGGTATTTAAACAATACAGATATTTAAGACGAATTTCAGCGCTCTAAACTAATCTCTCTCACATTATGATTAGTTTTAACACGTTATCAGGAAAATAGAATGCGTAGACTCCCTCCAGTATTGCTAGAAGACGGTTGCCCAAGAGAACTATTATCATTAATCCGAACTATTTTAGCGGCATGTAAAGAAATATCGTTTCGTGTTGGCCAAGGCGCACTTTCAGGCGTATTAGGATCAACACTTGATGAAAACATTCAAGGCGAAACTCAAAAAAAGCTCGATGTATTATCTAATCAGCTATTAAAAGATATTTTACTGGAGTCGGGCACAGTTAAAGCCATTGCCTCTGAAGAAGAAGACTACACCGTTGCAGGAAACCCCGACGCTAAATATATTGTGGCATTTGACCCACTTGATGGTTCGTCAAACACCGATATTAACTCGCTGGTAGGGACTATATTTTCAATTATGGAAGCGCCTGAAGGCTCAGATGCAGCAGACGAAAGTATTTTTATGCAACCTGGCCACAAGCAAGTTGCGGCAGGTTATGTACTTTACGGCCCATCAACGATGTTGGCGCTTAGTACAGGTAAAGGCACACGCATGTTCACCCTTGATAAAACCCAAGGGAGCTTTTTACTAACAGAAGACTTTGCCACTATACCTGCAGATACAAACGAGTTTGCAATTAATGCGTCTAATCAGCGTCATTGGCAACCCGCTATGCAAAACTACATAAATGATTTGTTAGAAGGCGATACCGGCCCGCGCGCTAAAAACTTTAATATGCGCTGGATTGCAGCCATGGTAGGCGATGTTCATCGCGTACTAAGTCGAGGCGGTGTATTTACTTACCCAACTGATACTAAAGATCCTAATAAACCTAATAAATTGCGCCTGCTTTACGAAGCAAACCCAATGGCTATGCTAGTAGAACAAGCCGGTGGCATTGCCTCAACAGGGTCTGAACGTATTATGGATATTCAGCCAGACGCTATCCACCAGCGTGTAGCGGTTATTTTAGGATCTAAAAACGAAGTAGAAACCTGCTTGGAATATCATAAGTAATCACGTTGTCAGTTGTAAAAAAATACTAAAACCGCATTTAATTTAAATGCGGTTTTAAGTTAACCTAAACTTTAACCCTTTAACAATGCCAGTATTTTTTCAAGCTTTTGGTGATCAAGCTCGCCCATTTGCTCGCTATTACTAAGCGCATAAATAACGCCCTCGTGTTCAGCGCAATCAACGTCTTCTCGTGACTCAATAACGTTAGCCCAAAGCTCTAAGTCATCTAAATCTATTTCACCACTCAAACAGCGTTTAATTACACCAACTAATACGTCAGTTTTTAATGTGTATAAGGGCGCTTGACTATATGCAGGCGTTGACACAATAACCGATATTGCATTGTCTCTTTGTGCCGAAAACGTAATAAATTCTGCTAAGACTTTTTGTATATTCATAATATTTGTTATTCTTGGCGCTCTACTGTTGATAAGAACTAAAATGACTCAAACAAACTGCAGCCAATGTAATACAGTGCTTAACTGTAATGTAAATAATATAACCACATGTTGGTGTAACCAGTTACCCGCTATTTTACCCCTAGACGCAACAGCAACAAGCTGTTTGTGCCAAACCTGTACACTCAATAAAATTAATCACTACCTTGAAGAGCTTTATACTCAGCCAATAAAAAGCCAAATAGAGTTTGCAAAAGCATTTAGAGGAAACGATAACTTAATTGAAGAGCTCGACTACACTATGCACAATGGCTACATGGTATTTAGTAAGTGGTTTTTTTTAAAGCGAGGAACCTGCTGTAAAAATGGCTGTAAAAACTGCCCTTATGGTTTTAGAAAGTAAAAGCTACTTAATAAAAATGCGAGAAAATATTCGTTTTTACCTTCTCATTTTCTTCTCTTTTACTTCTCCTTGTGAGTAAAATTTTTAAGTACCGTTATTCATAAAGAGGTTTAGAGGCGCTGCGCTTTAACATGAGCAAACTTTAAACTCATAACTCACCTACTTTTCTCCAGTAACAATAGGCAACGAGTTACTTGCGCCCCACTCACTCCAAGAAGCGTCATAAACACTTAAGTTTTTATAACCACATTCATCAGCAAATAAAGCTAAAATACACGCTGTAATACCTGATCCACAGCTAAATTGAATATACTCTGCAGTACCTACAGCGTTCTCAAATTTTATCTTTATTTCTTCAAAAGCTTTAGCCTCGCCATCGGTTAATAAATCTAAAAAAGGCAATGAACGGCTTTGTGGTATATGCCCACCTCGCATGCCTTTTCGAGGTTCGCTCTCTTCACCAGTAAAGCGTTTATAGGCACGCGCATCTAACAATATAGTATTCACATCATCTATGGCTGCTAATACTTGCTGGCGGTCAATAAAGTAATTTGGATTATAACTTGCTTCAAAATTACCACACGTTAAAGCCTCACTATAACCTTGCTGCACTGCATAGCGGCACGCTAACCACTTTTTAAGGCCGCCATTTAAAACCTTTACATTGTGATGCCCCATGGCTTTTAGCATCCACCACGCCCTTGCAGCACTAAATAAGCCAGCATCTTCGTATACCACAATAAACGAATCATGGTTTACACCCGCATGCTGCATAACCTGTGTAAACTGCTGTGCATTACACATTGTGCTTGATAGCGGGTTTGATTTATCTGCTAGCTCATTTTTTATGTCAAACCGCTTTGCATTGGGTAGCATAGCTTCAGGCATATAAGTTCTTAAAACCCCGGGGCGAAGCATACCCGCATCAAAAATAACTAAGTTAGTTTGTTCTAAACGTATCTTAAGCCACTTTGCATCAACAAGATATTTCATAAAAAATTCCCTGTAGTATAAAACAATATAATCAAAAAATTTGATTAAATAATACTAAGTAATTAGGCAATATTAACTCTAGCATTTATTATTTTAAAAATAGCTATAAAAACAGCTATAAAAATGGTCTTAAAAGTAATACTTTGGAATACTATAGTTACTAATATGTAGATGGATTTATGTTTGGGTCTATCGTCAATAACTTAATTATGAGAAGAATATTTTGAAACTATCTGTTTGTATTATTTGTAAGAATGAGGCAAGTACAATTGCCCGCTGTTTAGAATCAGTTAAATGGGCTGACGAGATTATTCTGCTTGACTCCGGCAGCACAGATAATACACTCGAAATTGCAAAAAAATACACCGATAAGATATTTATTAGAGAGGATTGGCAAGGGTTTGGCGAGCAACGTCGAAGAGCTGAACAGTTAGCTAGTAACGACTGGATTTTTGCTATTGACTGCGATGAAGAAGTTAGTGAAACATTAAAAAATGAGATACTTAATACTTTACCTAGGTGTAGTGAAGAAAATGTATTAAGAATAAATCGGCTAACATATTTTTGTGGCCAGTTTATTTATCATAGTGGCTGGCACCCTGATCATATTGCCCGTATTTATAACAAGAAAAAAACCAGTTACAACAAAAATTTAGTGCATGAATCTGTTGTAATAAAAGACTGTGAGCTAATTACATTAAAAGAAAACATTTTACACTTCCAACACCAAGATATTTTTACATATCTTAATAAAAGAAACCACTACGCTAACATAGGCGCAAAGCAAATAATTCAAAAAGGAAAAAAAACCTCATTATCAAAAGCTACAGGCTCTGCCATATTTGCTTTTATTCGACATTATTTTTTAAGGCTAGGTTTTTTAGATGGAAGAGCAGGTTTCGTTATAGCTGTTATCCAAACCCAATACAGTTTTAACAAGTACCTTTTCTCAGTTTATAAATAATATATAGCTTCGATAGAGTAAAATTATTGAGTCTCATTACATAAACTGGATTTTTTAAATAAATCTATTTCGCTTAAAGACTATTAAGCTACAACAATAAAGTAATTAAAAAATGAAAACTTCGATATTTATTATCAATATGAAACCTTGTGAATCCCGTTGGTATGAAGTTCAAAAGCGACTTAAAGATCTTAATATAAGTGCAGAACGCTTTGAAGCTACTATTGGTAAAAATCTTGGTGAGCAAGAGTTTCTCAACTGGTATTGCCCGAAAAAGAATAAAAACTCATATCATCGCAACTTAACCCTAGGAGAAATAGGTTGTTACATTAGCCATATGCGAGTCTGGGAGCATATAGTTACACATTCGATACCTATATGCGTAATACTTGAGGACGACATTATAATTAAATCGCATTTAACTAATACGATTGAATCAGCAGAAAAATTAAAAAATTGGGATCTTATAAAACTTTCTGATAGCCGAGATTTACCATTTATTAATACACAATCCCTTGAAAGTGAATTTGTTTTAGGGAATTACTTTAAAATCCCAAATGGAGCTCAAGGATATATATTATCTTTAGAGGGGGCTAAGAAACTTCTGCACAGAAAGCCATTTTTTAGACCTGTTGATGTTGATATGCAATTTCATAGTGAAGTTGGGCTCAATATCTTAGGTATTAAGCCATATCCAATTGCCACTGATAGCCAATTTGAAAGTGAAATAGCAAAGGCAAATTCAGGTAGGCATTCTAATAAGAGTACATTTATTAGAAATTTAAAACACAGATTAAATTTACATATGCAACGCAAAAAAATATCAGCTAATCTGTCAATGATAACTAGAAAGCTATAATTGTGGTTCTATATATTTGCTGCATAACTGCGACCTACTATATGTTAATAATGTCGCTTCTTAATGGCGCCATTTTTGACAAAATTTTATTTTGAATAGGATGAGGTATGTTTTGCTCATTCATGGCATTCAC
This sequence comes from Pseudoalteromonas sp. APM04, assembly GCF_022809815.1. Taxonomy (NCBI): domain Bacteria; kingdom Pseudomonadati; phylum Pseudomonadota; class Gammaproteobacteria; order Alteromonadales; family Pseudoalteromonadaceae; genus Pseudoalteromonas; species Pseudoalteromonas sp. APM04. The sequence goes on along the minus strand of NZ_CP094441.1, from coordinate 516,525 downwards.
TAATAAATCAACAACATGATTAAAGTCTTTTTCTGTTATATTCATGCCGGTGTGTATGTCTACCATTGAATCACCTGCGTAGCTGTATTTACACGGGCCATCGGTAAGCATGCACATATGCAAAATAAAACCTTGACGAAAATGCGCTATGTTTGTGTGCTCAAAGTAGTGAAATACCTGCTCGTCATTGCCAATTTGATTAATAAAGCTATCAATTAGTTTTTCTATGCCGGCGTTGCCGCCAATTTGGTAATATAAAGTAGGCGGTGCTTTATTCGCACAGCCCATTAAAATACCAACACATAAAAACCCAACTGCGATTAACTTCATTACCAATACCCTGTTACCGATAAGTACCAACCCGTTTGATCGTCTGCCCCTGCAATACGCCCTAAATCTAAATATGCGGCAGTTACACTCACGTTTTTGTTAGGCATCCAGGCAACAAAAACATCTTTCCAGTCTTGCTCACCCAAGTTTAAGTTATTCGCTTTTTGGCGATACTCAATACCGATTGCCAATTCACGACTTAAAAATACAGCGGTGCTACCTTCAAATAAAAACGCGCTGTCAGCATTGCCGCCACCATAACCGAGTAGTCCCAGTTCATTGGCTTCACTATAGCGTGTTGTTACATTCCAAAACCAGTTATAACCTGCAAATGCACCTAAGTGAAGCTTACTGGCAGCCAAGTAATAATCTGTACCGCTGGTATCCTCTGCGCCAACAAGTTTGGCTACGGTGCCGTCATCTAGCGATTTATGCTGTATACCTAAACTTAATTGCGGCCATTGGCTGTAAACAATATCACCATATAAACGTATTTTTGCACTAGTAATCGATTGCTCTATTTCTGTGTTAAGTGCTGGCACGTCAAACTCTTGTTTTGCGTAACTTAGCTCTACCCGATTAAATAAGTTTAACTGCGCACCACATACATTTAATGCGTAATCACTCACATCAGCTCGGCTACAAAAACCATTTACCGAAAATTCATCTTCGCTCGCATAACCCGCAAGCTGAGCCCAAGGCACTATACCGCCACCGCCGCTACCTTCAACTTGAGATACACCAGGTGTTGCTAGTAACTTTCCGCTACTGTTGGCAACCGTTGGCAACCGTTGGCAATAAAACACTGACAAATAAATACTTAATTTTTACCATAGTATTCTTCCAGCCATTGTTCTAATAAATCAGCTTTTAAAGGCCGGCTAAGGTAGTAACCTTGTGCGTGGTCGCACTGCATTGTTTTAAGTAAAGCTAACGACTCTTCGGTTTCGACCCCTTCAGCCACCACCGAAAAACCTAACTGATGCCCAAGCGTAATTGACGACTGCACTATAAATTGATCTTTTTGAGAGGCATCTAGTTTTAAAATAAAACATTTATCGAGCTTAAGCTCATCAATAGGTAACATTTTTAAACGCCCCAGCGATGTTTGCCCTACCCCGTAATCGTCAAGCGATATTTTAACGCCAATTTGTTTTAAATCTTTAAGCGCTTTTATGCCCTTTTCTTCGTTTTCTATCATGTCGCGCTCGGTTAATTCAATAGTGATTAACCTTGCATCAACATTATGTTTTTTTAGCGTAGCGACTAACGCGGTATGAAACCCCGGATACGCAATATCTTGTGCCGATACATTAATAGCGGCTTGAAGCTCAATGCCCTTCGATTTCCAGTCGGCAACTTGTGCAACTACGGTATTTATTACCCATGCAGTTAATTCAACAATTAGCCCTGAGCGCTCTGCTAAATCAATAAATAACTCGGGATTAACCCAGCTGCCATCTTTACGCTGCCAACGAATAAGCGACTCAACTTTATCTATTTTTTGAGTTTGCATATGCAGCTTAGGCTGGTAGGTCATAAACAGCTGACCATCGTCGTCGCTAATAGCTTGCTTTAATTCATCAAGCATAATTAAACGATCTAAGTGGGCCTCGTCCTCGCCATCTTGGTAATAATGTATATGGTTTTGGTTATTGGCCGCATTTTCTACGGCAATAAGCACTCGCCTTACTAAGTCGTCACTGGCAGTACCTTGCGATGGGTACTGCAATACACCGGTACTAAACTGTAAGTTAATTTTTAGCTTTTGAATGGTATAACACTCTTGGAGCCTAGCAATTAATCCCTCTATGCCGCACTTTTTCTCGCTAACCGCACTGCTTGGAAATACCGTTAAAAACTCATCTCCCCCAATACGCGCATGAATTCCACCAAACTCATCCGAAAACTCACTAATTCTGCATGCCACGGTTTTTATACATTCATCGCCAATGCGCGGGCCCAGCTTGTCGTTTATATGGCGTAAGCCTTTTATATCAATAGCTACAAGCGTATATTGAGTTAATTCGCTTAATTCTTTGTCCAACACTTCTAACATCGCAGAGCGATTATAAAAGCCGGTTAAAGTATCGTGTCGCGCCTGAAAACTAATTTGTTGTTCACGCTTGTTGATGTCGTTACCCATGTTGTCGAACGCATTAACTAAGGTCGTTATTTCTGTGCTTTGTTTTTTACCTTTAAACTCAAAATTATAATTACCCTGTGCAAACTGCTTAGCAATTACAACAAGCTGAGAAAGCGGCGTTGTTAAGTTATTTGCTAATAAGCTACTTGTTATTACACCTACAAACATCGTTAAGATAGACAAAATAATAAGGGTAAAAAATAGCTTTTCAAAATCGCTATAACTTTGTGTTAAATCGGCGCTTAATAAAATAATAATTGGGTGTGTTGCCAAAGAGGCTAAATTAATATCTCGGTTTCGGTAAACCGGGTACTCGCCAAATATTCGTGAGGTGGTGGCCGAGTTAAAATAACTCACCGGTTCAAAAGGCGTTGGGCGCTCATCTAACGAGCTAATAACTAGGTTGTCGGCACTGCCTACAAAACTTACATCCATGCCCGTTAAGCTTTTAAGCTCGCTTGCAACACTGTCGTCTATTTTAAAGCCTACTAAACTGTAAGCTATGGTTCTTGGGGCTTTTACAGGTAATAAAATAACCTGGTAAAGCTCATTGTTTAACACTACAAATGTAGATTGCTCTTGTGCGTTAAATAGCTCTGCGAGTAAAGGTCGCAAGTCGTCTTCAAAGGCACCTTGCTCTAAATTTGACGAAATTAGCTGACCCGATAAATCTATAAGCAACATTAATTGCGCGTCTATCCGTTGGCTGTGATTATACAAAACACTGCTTATGGTACCCGCATCGCGCGTGGCAACCGCTTGTTTAAAACCAAAATCGGCAGTTAATACTTTAGCCGCAGTTAACAGGAGGCTTTCTTTTGAGGTTAAATATTGCTTATAAACGTTTTGCGCAACACTTATGTCTTGGTCTACTTTTTGTTCCTGAAACTGACTTGTTGACCACCAAAAACTAGCAACACTCACCAGCGTTGTTAATAACACCAGCCCTACGCAGAGTGAGGTAATTCGGTTTTTTAAACTATGAGTCATTACCAGCCTTAAATTTGCTACCAAAGGTGTTTCTTGGTGCTGGTGTAGATGTGTTTACCGTTATGGTGTGTTTGCTTTTAGCGCTTACGGTTATAATTTTTTTATTCTCCAAAGGTGCTGTTTGCAAAGCGTGCCATACGCTTAATTCAGTCGGTAATAGGTTATTTGGCAAGGTTACTTTGCCTTGCTTATTTGTTTTATAAACATGTTTGCTACCTGCCACATATATGTAGCCAACCATGAAGTCGTGAATATTACACCCCAAAACAACGACCCCTTGATTATCAAAAGTAATCGGTGCTTTTGGTTGCCCTGAATATAACTTTAGCTGAAAAGGCTTAGCTTGCGAAAAAGAATACACATGGTGGCGAATATTATCGCTATTTGGAAAATCAACTTGCTGCCCTTTTTGCACCACTAATAGCTCTGGCAAAAACTGTTTATGAACTTGATCCATAGTGGCTACTGGAAAATTTGGCTTGGCTAATTGCTCGGCGTTAAAGTGTAGCTCAATAACAGCATTTGCTAGTTTACTACCGTGTTGATCTTCTACTACCAACTCCAGTGCAGCGGCGTTAAAAAAGTAACCAAAAAACAAACCCATGGTTAAAAAACGGCAACTTTTAGTTGTTTTTTGCAAACAACGTTCAAACATAACAACACCTAACTATTAACGTTAGGTTAAGGTAATTAATTACAGGGGTTAATTGCAAGGAATATAGCCCAGTAACTAAAAATAAAAAGTTAGCCACTGGGTTTTTTAGTTCTTTAGTATGGCTATTTTACAATTAAGCCATAATCAGCGTCTAAAATAGAAATGACCTCTTGGCGCGGATCTTCAGGAATAGTAATTGCTTCACCAACTATTTTGCTGGCAATACCCACATAAGTATTAGACACTTCGAGCATGACTGATTCGGGTAAAATATACTCTTTTGCTAACTTTTCACGCTCAGCCATGCGATCTTTGTTTAGTAATACGTCGCTTTCTGGCACGTTATTAATTAACAATTGGCGAAAGCCTTCTTTAGAGTTTTCAACAATTTTACCATCTCGATACGCAGCACCATCCCATATACGCGATGAATCTGGTGTACCCACTTCGTCGATATAAATAAGCTGTTGTGCACCATTTAGGTCTTCTACATAACCAAATTCAAATTTGGTATCTACAAAAATTTGGTCAAGCTTGGCAAGCTCTTTACTAATTAAGCCAAAGCCTTCTACTAACAGCTTTTCGTATTTTGCAACGTCGTCTGCCGACTTAAAATTAAATACATCTAGGTTATTTGTTATGTTCTCGCGGGTAATGTTTACATCGTCTACTGGCGGTATGTCGGCAACGCCTTCAATAATCCCCTTGGTTGATGGCGTAATAAGTACATTATCGAGTTTTTGATTCGCGTTTAACCCTTCAGGTAAATCTATACCGCAAAAGTTACGTGTCCCTTTAGCGTAATCACGCCACATGCTACCCGTAATATATTGGCGCGCTATCGCCTCTACCTTAACTGTACTTGCTTTACGAACAATCCATACATATGGGTGCGGAATATCCACAATATGATTGCCAGCTAGGCCTGCTTCGTCAAATAATTTAAACCAATATGATGCAACGGTGTTAAGTGCTATCCCCTTACCCGGCACACCATTTAAGCCATTTTCACCTTGCCAAATACAATCAAATGCTGAAATACGGTCCGAAATTACCATAATAGCCAGCTCAGTACCTGCGGGTACTTTATAGCCTTTATCTTTAATTAATCGTGTACTGTCTTCGTCTGTTAGCCAGTAAACCGAACGCACTTTACCACTGTGTACTTCACCTTTGGTGCGGATGGGTAAATCATTGTTTACGTCTAAAACTTTATAGCTAGTCATGCTATCTCCGGGGTTAGGGATGCTCTATGAGCAAAGTATGGTATGGGGTTATGTGCGGTATGATAATCCAGCCAACTTCAAAGCTCAATCTTGGGCTTGAAACTAAATAACTTGAACTTTGGTTAAGAGATTTAGCAAGAATATTTATATGGTTGTCACAATCGGGTAAACTGGCTGTGCTATTGAGTCGAGGAGCTAGCTTGAACTACTTAACCACCACCAAAAATAAAAAATACTTAATGTATATATCTCAAAATTATTCATACGCAATTTTGAGGCCTATTCAGGCGGCCATATTAGCGAATGGTGGTCAGGTACGCTGGTTTTTACAAGGTAGCTCTGTAAACCCTGACTTTTTAACACCCGATGAAATACGCCTTAATTCAATAGACGATATTCACAACTGGAAACCCGATGCTACGTTTGCACCGGCTAATTTAATTCCTACGTTTTTTCCGGGTATTAAAGTGGGTGTATTTCATGGTTTTGATGCCGGAAAACTTGATAAAAAAGGTAACAACGACCACCTAAAAGCAAGGGGCTGCTTTGATCTTTACTGTACTCAAGGCCCCAATACCACAGTGCCATTTAAAGCCTTACAAAAAAAGCTTGGTTATTTTAAAGTGACTGAAACTGGCTGGCCAACGCTCGACCGCTTGTTTACTGGCGAATTACAAACCCCATATACCAGCAAAGCCGACACTCGCCCTACACTTTTAATTTGTTCTACTTTTTCAAAACGTTTATCACTTGCACCTAAACTTTACGAGCAAATAAAACACTTTAGCGAAACAGGAAAGTGGCGCATATTAATGCAGTTTCATCCTAAAATGCCTATTGAGCTTGTTAATAAATACAAAGCGTTAAGTAATCAAAACTTAACGTTTATTGAAACCGACGACGTAGTCCCCTTATTAAAGTCGGCCGATGTAATGCTGTGTGATACCTCGTCGGTGCTTTTAATGTTTATAGTGCAGCGAAAGCCTGTTGTGACCTTTTGTAATAATGCCCCAGACAAGCACTTACTAAACGTAACAGATCCAAATAAGCTAGAAGACGCGATAGACCTTGCATTTACCTACCCTAAAACATTGATGCAAAATATAGAAAGCTATTGCCAACAGCTGCACCCATACACAGACGGTAAATCAAGTGAGCGAGTAGTGGCTGCAACGAATGAGTTTTTACTTAGTGACGAAAAGCTAAAACCTAAACCGTTTAATATTATTAGGCAGTTTAAAACGCGCAAAAACCTTAATTATTGGAAGTGGTAAACAAAACAATGATAAGCCTTAATAACGTTACTTTTAAATGGCATAAAAACGATAAAACGCCCACGCTAACTATTAGCAAACTTAACATTGAAAAAGGCCAACATGTTTTTTTACATGGCCCAAGTGGTTCGGGCAAATCAACGTTACTTGCCTTGCTTGCCGGTATAAATGAAGCCACCAGCGGCAATGTCACGTTATTAAACCACACCTTAAATACCCTAAGTAACACTCAACGAGATGCATTTAGAGCTGACCACATTGGTATTATTTTTCAAAACTTCAACTTACTTCCATATCTATCGCCTATTGAAAACGTGATACTGGGCTGCCAATTTTCAAAAAAACGCCAACAAAAAGCATTAAGTCACTCTGCCACGTTAAATAATGAAGCAACACGGTTATTAAACGCGCTGGGTTTAACCGAGCAATATCATAATAAAAATGTGGCCGAATTAAGCATTGGCCAACAACAACGCGTGGCCGCCGCACGCGCATTTATTGGTAACCCAGAAATTATAATTGCCGACGAGCCAACCTCAGCCCTTGATACACAAAACCGCGAAAGCTTTATTAACTTATTGTTTGAACAAGCGAGTAATACAAACAGCACATTAATATTTGTAAGCCACGACGAAAACTTAAAGCCGCTGTTTAATCGCTCAATCGACTTAGTAAGTTTGCAGGAGGCATTATGATCCTTACAAAGCTTGCTTTAAAAAGCCTATTAAATAGACGTGCTAGTGTTGTTTTGACGCTGTTTACCATTGCCGTTAGCGTTATGTTATTGCTAAGTATTGAACGTGTTAGAGTTGATGCTAAAAGCAGCTTTAGCAATACCATTTCGGGTACCGATTTAATTGTCGGAGCCCGCACCGGCGATATTCAATTACTGCTTTCATCAGTATTTCGAATTGGCCACACCAATAATGGCGTGAGCTGGCAAAGCTATAAATACATAACAAGCCAACGCGGCGTAAAGTGGAGCATTCCTATTAGCCTTGGCGACAGCCACAAAGGCCAAGCCGTGTTAGGTACAACACCCGATTACTTTACCCATTACCGCTTTGCTAAAAAACAACATTTGAGTTTTAGTGCAGGTAATCCTTTTAGCACTATTCACGGCGTGGTATTGGGCAATGAGGTAGCTACAAAACTAGGCTATAAGCTGGGCGATAGCATTGTAATATCCCACGGTATGGGTAATACCAGTTTTCATCATCACAACGACAACCCGTTTGAAGTAGTCGGTATTTTAAACCCGACGGGTACCCCGGTCGACAAAACACTGCATATATCGCTTGCCGCTATTGATTTAATTCACGGCGGTAACGCAAGTCATGAACACGATGAACACGATGAACACGATGAACACGATGAACACGATGAACATAACAACCTAACTGGTCACCCTAAACAAGTCACTGCATTTTTAATGGGGTTTGACTCGCCTTTGTATACACTACAAATTAGGCGCAATATAAATCAGTACAAGCCCGAGGCCCTATTAGCCATTATGCCTACCGTCACGCTAAAAGACTTATGGGAAATGCTCGCCATTGTTGAAAAAATACTGCTGCTTTTTTCATTCGTTGTCGTGCTAATAAGCCTGCTCGGTATGTTAACCACGTTACTTGCAAACCTTAATCAACGTCGCCGTGAGCTTGCTATATTACGCTCAGTTGGTGCAAGGCCATGGCAGCTATTTACACTTATAAGTATGGAGTCCTTGCTTACAACATTTTTAGGCTGTGTGCTTGGGTGTGCATTATTTTACGCCACCTTATTTTTAGGAGCCGACTACCTACAAAGCCATGCGGGTATTAGTGTAAATATAGCTATGCTTTCACGCTATGAACTCACCCTCATAGGCGTTATTATGGCGGCGGGTTTTATTATTGGTTTAATACCAGCAACTCGTGCTTATTTTTACTCACTCAGCGACGGCATGAGCATAAAAACATAATGTTTAGGAATTTTATGACACTTTTTAAAACGGCATTAAATGCTTTTTGCATATTAAGCTTAGCTATTATTAGTTTTTCAAGTAACGCTAACCCACCTAAAGAAATTTTTTGGGAAGACTTAATTCCAAAAGGCCATGTGCAAATAGATACCCAAGCACAAGCGAACCACGAAGGCAGCGATCAAAACTGGGTACAACCCGACTTAGACGCCCCTGTAGTAAAAGAACTAAACGGGCAATCTGTCAGCTTACCCGGTTTTGTTGTACCGCTAGAGGGCGATAGCGAAGTAATCACCGAATTTTTATTAGTACCGTATTTTGGCGCCTGCATACACGTACCACCACCGCCACCTAACCAGCTTGTACACGTTACTATAAAAGGCGGCGTACCAATCGAAAGCCTTTACGATGCAATTGTAGTCACAGGTATTATTACAACAGAAACCTGGTCAGGTGAATTAGCACAGGTAGGTTACAAAATGAAAGCCGTAGGCGTAGCGCCGTTTGAGCTTTGAAAAAGTGTTCAGTTTTCAGTTTTCAGCTTTCAGCTTTCAGCTTTCAGCTTTCAGCGCGGAGAATGAATAGCTAAACACTCTAAAGTTAGCTGTTATCAAACTTATTTTTAAGGCTTGTTAACATAGCAGCTAATTCTTTTGTTTCTATTATCCATTGTTGGCTTGTTGACTTATTTAAGTAACCTATTTCTGTGCCTATGTATATCTGTGTTCTAGCTTCTGCAAGAGAAGCCCTAGCTATATCTATAAATCTACTTTTCTCTTTATAGCTTTCTCTACACACACCTTCTGCAATGTTGCTCGGCACTGAAAGGCCTGAGCGTGTTAACTGATCTCTGAACCCATAGTCTTTTATATCTGCTGTAGACCTGTAAATATCTACGCTAAGACGTGCAGATCGTTTCCATACATCTAAATTTTCAAAATTCATTAGTGTTACTTTTATTTATATCATTTTTACTAGCTTAGTTTTAAATATACAAATAACAACTAGCTAACTAAACTAGCCAAAAAATACAATATTCATTAATAACTAAAATCTTCAGTCTAATCACTAATGTCTAAAAGCTTCTATCTGATAACTAAGTACTAACCACTGACAAACTAAATGCGGCCTTAAAGCTTTTCTAAAACATGCTCTGCGCGGCTTACTGTGAACTCTTTGCCTTCTTCTACAAATAACCCAGTAACGACCCCGTTATTTACAATCATCGCGTAGCGAGATGAACGAATACCACCAAAGCCAGCGGTGTCTTTTTCAAGTCCGAGTGCTTTGGTAAAGCTTGCATCACCATCGGCTAGCATTAAAATTTCTTCAGCGTTTTGCGAGTCGCCCCATGCTTTCATTACAAAGGCATCGTTTACCGAAACACAATAAATAGCATCAACACCTTTTGCTTTAATTTTATCAGCAAGGGTAATAAATTCAGGTAAATGCGCATTTGAACACGTTGGCGTAAACGCCCCAGGCACAGCAAATAACACCACTTTTTTATCATCAAATAATTCTTTGTTAGTCAGTGTTTGCATACCTTCGCTTGTTAACTGCGTAAGTGTTACCTGTGGTACGTTTTGGCCTTGTTCAATCATGATAAATCCTTAAAATATAAATAACGAATAGCCCATAGCATAGTGGACTTTGCTAATAGGCGCAGCTTTATTATCAATAAGCATAAATACAAATTTTTCACACAATATACGTTAAGGTACAAGTTGGAATGCTCATCTACTAATGCAAACTTACAGTAGCACAGCGAATTTAATGTAGGCGCTTTGCTTGCTAACGTACTTTGTTTATAGATAGTTAAATAAACAACCTTTTACGTGAGCAAGCTTCACACCTTCGTTGAAATAACTCTAAAAATTAATTACCACCGAGAACACTGAGGCGCTGCGCGCTTCACAGAGAAGAGCGGAGTTTTTCAAGTTAGTTGTCGCCTCAAGTTAAATTTTATGCCGCCCGCATTTCTTCTTTTTTCTCAGGATTTAAATTTACTTCATTTATCATTGACCAATCTCGTGACTTTCCTGACCAGCGACTTGGGTTATTCAATTTAGCAGCGTCGTTTACCTGCTGACGCTTGGCTAATATTTCTTTGTCTAAACCTGAATGACGTTGGTTTGGCGTCACAAATTTTATACCACTGTGTAGATGCTCATTATTGTACCAATCAACGAACCCACTTACCCATTCTCTTGCTGCGCTTATATCTTCAAATGCCTTTTCTGGGTATTCTGGGCGATACTTTAACGTTTTAAATAGCGACTCAGAATACGGATTGTCATTACTTACTGATGGTCGACTAAATGATGGTACAATGCCTAACTCCTGTAATGTTGCCAACAATGTCGCGCCTTTCATTGGGCTACCATTATCTGAGTGCAACGTGACTTGCTCGCGCTTTATTTGCTCTCTACTGCAAATATCCTTCATTAAGTCTGCGGCTAATTCACTTAATTGTGTGTCGTAAACCTGCCAACCAACAACCTTTCGGCTAAAAATGTCCATCACTAAATATAAGTAGAAAAACTGCCCTTTTACGCTCGTTGGTAAATAGGTGATATCCCAAGTATATACTTCATTTGCACGCACGGCCTTGAATGCTCTTGGCTTTTTCATTGGCTTAGTTGGTTTCACTTTTTCTCGATGCGTTAATAAGTTATGTGCCTTCATAACCCGATAAAACGAACTTTCAGACGCTATCCATATGCCGTTATCAAGCAGTTTAGGGACTATTTTACTGGCCGGTAAATGCCCATATTCGGGTGAATTAACTGTATTAATAATGCGCTGCCGCTCTAACTCTGTGAGACGATTTGGCGCCCGTTTTTCCGTACTCGTTCGCTTGTCAGTCATATCATCTGCTTCAATCCAGCGCTGAACTGTTCTTAGTGTCAGCCCAAGTAACTCACATGCTTTTTCTTTCCTTGCCCCTGCATCCTGTGCGTTAGTAATAAGCGTTATTAATTCATGTCGCTCAGTTGGTGTTGTTAATCGTCCTCGCTGAAACCCCAGAGTGCATCCGCTTTTTTTTTGAGAACAAGCAGAGCGGCTGTTTCAGCTAAAGCTTTATCTTTACGATTCAGTTCTTTTTGCAGCTGTTTTATCTCTTGCTTGAGCTGTTTACTGTCTGATTTTACCGTTTTATTTGAAGGCGATGTAGCAAAGTCCTTCTTCCACTGTTGAATATGATGTGGGTAAAGCCCTTTATTACGGCAGTATTCATTCATCGCAGCCTCTTCTAAACTTCCACACTCAATAATCGCGTTGAGTCTTTCTTCTAAACTCCAATCTTGTGGTCGTTTTTCTGCTGTCATTTGGCTACCCGTCTGGTGTGTTTCAAGTTGATGTTTTTTTGCTAGCGCTATCCAACGTTGAAGCGTTGAATAACCGACACCTAAATCATCTGCAATATCTTCTAGGCGGACATCATCACACTGAGATAATGCTTTTTCAACCGCTTGAACTTTAAATTCTTGTGTAAATCGACGTCTCATTTTATCTGCCTCTACTAAATATTAGAGGCGACAACTATCCTGACACAGGGGGCTGCCCACAGCTCGTCGCCGAAGCCCGTAACCCGAGTACAGTATAAAATAGCAACACTTAAGTTGCTAAAAACAACAATAGCAACTAATATGTTTCTATAAATTTAAAAAGCAACTTATTAGTTTCCTTAAATGAACCTTCTACAGCAAATAAAAAACCGTCGTCTTGCTCTAAAAATAAAACAAAATGAAATGCCCATGCGCATTGGTATTTCTAGGCAACAATACCAGCGACTTGAAGCAAAAGGCAATCCCAGATTAGATACGCTAACATTAGTAGCTCAAGGGCTTAATAGTGAAATAATGTTAATACCGAAAGAAAAAATGAGTGTGGTATTAGCAGCCCTCAAAAACAGTGATGGCAACATACCAACCGAACACCAAAAGCCTAATCAAAGCCTACAAAAAATAACTGTATCTGAAGATCCATGGAAAGGATTACTAGAGGATGAGGATGAACATGGAAATTAATGTTTTAAAGTTAACACTGCATGGCCATGTAGTAGGCTTTCTTGCTGGGGGTAAAAATGGCTTAAACATATTCCACTTCGATGAAAGCTTTCGTTTAAATAAAACGAGGCCAACATTTAGCTTAACTACACATCCAAACTTCCCACGAGCTGAAAAAATGATGTCAGAACCTTGGGTAACAAACCAACGCGTTCACCCCATACTATCAAACCTACTACCAGAAGGTTCATTACGCGAACTAATAGCTCAAGGCCTTAAAACTCATGTAGATAATGAGTTTCACATCCTTTCGTACCTCGGAATGGACTTACCAGGTGCTTTAGTTGCTGAACCAATGAAGCCTGAGGATGTTCCAATTAGCCTATTTAATAGTCATGGCCAAGTAACTGCGGTGAATTTTGACAAGTTAAATCAAGAGAATAAATTTTCTTTGGCTGGTGTCCAAATGAAATTTTCTATGAAAGAAAAAGACGGCCGATATAATTTAGCACGTGATAATGTGTTAGGTGATTGGATCATAAAAACCCCCTCAACTAAACATAAAGATGTGCCTACTAATGAGTTTACATCCATGACTTTAGCGTCAATGGTAGGTGTGGATATTCCGGATATAAAACTAGTTAATATTGAACAATTAGATAATTTACCTCAAATTAATTTACCTGATGAAAAACTAGCGTTTGCAATAAAGCGATTCGATAGGCAAAACAATCAACGAATTCACATGGAAGATTTTGCACAAGTACTCGTTAAGTACCCACACGATAAATACAATTCAGGAAACTATGAGCAAATAGCAAGGATCTTATATCAGTTTTCAGAGGATGGGCTCGCTGATGTGCAACAGCTAGCAAGACGTTTACTTGCTAATATTCTGCTAGCTAATGGTGACGCTCACCTAAAAAATTGGAGTTTATTATATTCAGACCAAACAACGCCAAGGCTATCACCTGCTTATGATATAGTTACAACCAGTGTTTACATTGCAAATGAGCAACATTTTGCACTCAACCTCGCGAAAACAAAAGCATGGTACGATATCTCTTATAAACATTTTGAATACTGGTCTAAAAAAGCAGACACTCCTTGGCGAGCTATAAAACCTCATTTAGATGATGTAATTAATAAAGCGCGTACACAATGGCCAGATGCGATTAAGAATTTACCAATGAGTAAAGCACATAAACAACAACTTAAAACTCATTGGCAACGCCTTCATGAAGATTTTAGGTTCTAGGGATTAGGTTCGAGGTTCGAGGTTGATTTAAAACCTTGCGGCTATTTTTATGCATGTAGCAGCGGGTTCACCCCGCGTCGATTTTAGGTTCGAGGTTCGGTGTTTAGCTCTAGGCTCGTAACCCGTTGTTGCTCAGTGCCCGCTCCCCGTTGCCCACCGCTCGTCGCCCGCAACCCGCTGCCCTTTAAATCCTGTACAAGCAAGTATATTCACGTATCATTTTAAGGCCAATAAATAAAAGGATACCTCTTGTTTAATCTCCCCCCCACTACAATTGCACTTATTATCGTTTGTAGCGGCTCTATTATTGGACCGCTTGGCATGGCAGGCGTTAACATCGCTATTCCTGACCTTGCTGAAGATTTACACGCAAGCGCAAAAATGATTGCGTGGATGCCCACCTTGTATTTACTCAGTAGCGTCCTTTTTATGCTGCCGTGCGGTAAAATAGCAGACAACTATGGTCGCAAACGCGTGTATGCATTTGGTTTAGGTTTAAATGCGCTGGCCTCGCTAATGTGTGCGTTAGCAAATTCTATTGAGTGGGTGCTTTTTTGGCGCTTTATACAAGGGGCTGCAGGCGCCATGATTTTTGGTATAGGTGTTGCCATTATCACCTCTGTTACGCCTGATAATAAACGCGGAATGGCACTGGGCATCTCTGCGGCGTGTGTGTACATAGGACTCAGTGCAGCGCCTGCGGTTGGTGGCTGGCTCACTGAAATATGGGGATGGCGCGCCGTGTTTTACTCGCAAATCCCCCTGGTACTTATGCTGCTTATTGCCATTAAACTGTTTTTGCATGGCGAATGGAAAAACGATAAAAAATCGCCGTTTGACTGGTGGGGTATGGTTATTTTCTCGCTCTTTGCACTGTGCTTAGTATTAGGGTTAAGTGATTTACCGAATATAGCTGGCTGGCTATTAACCGCACTTTCAATCATTTGTTTAATGCTATTTATTGTTCACCAAAGTCGCAGTCGGCGCCCGTTAATTAGAGTACAAATGTTTTTAGAAAGTCGTGTATTTAGCCTATCGTTGACTACATCGTTTTTAATGTATGCCAGTAACTTTTCACTGGCCTTTTTGTTAAGTTTGTACCTGCAATATATAAAAGGATTAAGCCCCGCACATGCAGGACAAATAGTATTACTACAAGCGGTTTCAATGGCTATTATGGCGCCCCTAGCAGGTAAGCTTGCCGATAAAATACAACCACGCTTACTTGCCACGCTAGGCTGTGTAATTGTTCTGGTTGGATTTTTTCTGTTATCCCAGTTATCGGTTAACTCAAGCACCGCTTACATTAGCGGCTCACTGTTATTATTAGGGATTGGGTTTGGCTTATTTTCGACCCCTAACAACAATGCCATTATGGGTGCAGTGGATAAAAGTGAGCTAGGTGTGGCGTCTTCCTCAATGAACTTATCACGCACTATTGGTAATTTATTTGGTATGAGCTTAATAAACTTAATTGTGCATTATTACCTTGGTGACAGCACCTTCTCAGCGCAAAATAGCCACGCACTAATGAGCACCATTTCATTGGCGTTTAAAATGTCATTAGGATTTGTCATGCTGGCAAGCTGTATTTCTGCGCTGCGAGGTCGGGCTTAAAAGGCTGCTAGCTTCGAGCTTCGAGCTGCGAGGCACTAGGTTCGAGGGAGGTTCTAGGCTCTAGGAACTATGCCCGTAGCTCGAAGCCCGTAACCCGCTGCCGTTATCATGAACTTTAACACCGCACTTGGCCTAATCTCTACCTATCACCTAAACCCTAGCACCTATCACCTAAGATTCAATATCTTTATTGTCTACACTCATTTCTATTTGCTTATTCAGTAAGTTAATTAACAAAATGCTGCGCATATCGCCGTCGGGCTCTTTGTATATTGCTTGAATACTTTTAAAAGAATCGTTATTAACGCTGACTACATCACCCGCTTTTGGCATTGTTGACTCAACGGTTTGTGAGCATTTACTTTGTAATTGTTCAATTAAAGCTACAGGGACTATTTGATAACTCGCACCATAAGACACAAACCCACCAATACCGCGGGTATTTTTTACAGCAGAAAAATTTCCGCTTTTTAAATCAAGACGAACAAACAAGTAATTAGGAAACAAAGCGAGCTGTTTAACAGTACGACGACCTTTAACCAGCTTTTCTGTTGTTAATTTGGGGTAAAATGCCTCAATCCCTTGGTTGGTTAAGTTAGTTTTTGCCCTTTCCTCTTGTCGGGGCTTGCACATAACTAAATACCAATTTTCCATACTATACCCTGTAACCTTAGCTTAACGAGCAGTCGCCAGCATTTATCAAACCGAACTTGCCATTGTAAACTACTCACGGAATTGATGCGAGCCTGATAGTGTTGTGATTCAATGAAACCGGACACCAATTTAGGTGGTATTATTACCACTCAAACAGAGGTGTTCTATGACAAAACAACGTCGCTCTTTTTCTCAAGAGTTTAAACTTGATTCAGCAAAATTAGTCCTTGATGAAGGATATTCATTCCCAGAAGCTGCTCGCTCACTAGAAGTCGGTGAAACAGCCCTTCGTCGCTGGGTTAAGCAATTACAAGATGAGCGTGGTGGCACAACACCAAACTCTAAAGCGCTTACCCCTGAGCAACAAAAAATTCAGGAGCTTGAAGCTAAAGTTAATCGACTTGAAAGAGAAAAAACAATTTTAAAAAAGGCTACCGCTCTCTTAATGTCAGACGAGATGAACAATATTCGTTGATTGGCCATTTAAGTGAGCATGAGTCTGTAGAAATGGTCTGTAGCGTGTTTGATGTTCCGCGTTCGAGCTTTTATGATTTTAAGCAGCGTGAGACATCAATTAAGCTTGAAGAGGTGCAACTTAGGTCGACGATTAATGAGTTATTTTCGCTCAGTCGTGGAGCTGCCGGTAGCCGCACGTTGGTGGCGATGCTAAAGGACGCAGACTTACCTGTTGGTGTCTTTAAGGTACGCCGTATCATGCGTGACCTGGAATTAGTCTGTAAACAACCAGGGCCTCATTCATATAAATTAGCGACGGTGGAGCGAGCAGACATTCCAAACATACTCAATCGTGAGTTTGACGTTGATGGTCCAAACCACATTTGGTGTGGAGATATAAGCTATATTTGGACGGGTAATAAATGGTCTTATCTGGCTGTTATTATCGACTTATTTGCTCGTCGCGTGGTTGGCTGGGCAATGTCTGATAAGCCTGATACTAACTTAGTTATTAAAGCATTAGATAGAGCATACGAGCAACGGGGCAGGCCATCTGGGCTAATGTTTCATTCAGACCAAGGCTGTCAGTACAGCGCCAAAAGGTTTCAACAAAGGCTGTGGCGTTACCGTATAAAACAAAGCATGAGTCGCCGAGGAAATTGCTGGGATAATGCCCCGATGGAGCGCCTATTTAGAAGTTTAAAAACGGAATGGGTTCCATCATTAGGTTATAGTAATTATCAAGATGCTGAAAAAGATATTAGCTATTATTTGATGAATTACTATAACTGGCACAGACCACATAGCTATAATCAAATGGTTGCCCCAGCTGTAGCAGAAGAAAAACTTAATTCACTGTCCGGAATTAGTTGACCACAACAAAGTTAGGTTTTAGGTTTTAGGTGTTAGGTGTTAGGTGTTAGGTGTTAGGTGTTAGGTGTTAGGTGTTAGGTGTTAGGTGTTAGGTGTTAGGTATTTAAAAACCTTGCGGTTAACATTGCAAGGTTTTTAAATACCTGTAGCAGCGGGTTCACCCCGCGTCATTATTAGGTTTTAGGTCCTAGGTTTTAGACCCGTAGCCCATTACTCGTTGCCCGTTACCGGTAACCCACTACCGTGAATTTTAAAACCATGCTTGGCTTAATCTCTACCTAGCCCCTAGCCCCTAGCACCTTTACCCTTTAACCAACTCTTTCATATATTCAGTAAACTCATAACCTAAGCTTTCATGGCGCATGCTGTATTCTACAATGGCTTTTAAATAACCAAGTTTATCGCCGCAGTCATGTGAGCGGCCACTCACATGAAACGCTTCTACCGTATCAATAGCAAGTAATGCATCAATCGCGTCTGTAAGTTGTATTTCACCGCCTGCGCCAACATGAGTTTTAGCGAGTAATGGCCAAATATTTTTACTTAAAACATAACGACCAACAACGGCTAAATTTGAAGGAGCAACCTCTGCGGCTGGTTTTTCAACCATTGCGAAGAAGGATCCGATAGTTCCCTCTATTAGAAGAAAACACTCCCCTCCCCTACAACCCTTATACAGCAAGACTTTCCGCCCTATTTAACTCTACATATGAGACACAAAAACGTCTGAAAATGGCTATTTGAGACACTTCTACTTCGCAAAAGTCTGAGATAAAAAAGTGAAAAAATTCACTTTTTTAATTATATAGTCAGGCAATTTCTCACCTCATTTAAGGCTGATTTTACGCGTTAAAATGACAACCAGTGAGTCGGCTTGGCGCGCTCAAGCCTGCGATTTTATCGTAGCTTCATCCGTAACTGGTGAAATAGTGAATGTAAAAGTGAATACTCAATGCTAGACGCGCTATACAGCACCTAAATGGGGTGAAGTCGATAGGTATAGCGTGGTGCTTTTGCGCAAAAGCGCCAATGTTACTCATGTAAATAATCAATATGTGTACATGATGTACCACTTATAAAGACCTAATGAAATGAGAGTGGTTTAGAGCGTAAAATCACCGGTTTTATGCGTAAGCGCGAGTGTTTATGCGTGAAAATGACTGCTTTACTCATGTATAAATACTAGAATCTTACATATATGACCATTACAACTCGCTAACTGCCTTCTTTAGGGCCAAGAGGACATATTTACGTAAAGCGCGAGCGTTTATGCGTGAAAACGCCTGTATTACTCATGTAAAAATACCAATTATCTGCATAGATGACCATTAGAACTCGTTTATTACCCTTTTTTAGCATTAAGAAGGCACATCTACGTAAAAGCGCCAATGTCACTGATGTAAAGTATCAATGTTTGTACACAGATAACTGACTTTAATGGCCTAATGATACTGATAAGATTTATAGCGTAAAGCACAATATAACTATGTAGAAATACCAGTATTCTGCATAAATGACCGTTTGTAATGACCTAATAACATTAGCGTAAAGCATTAATTTAATAGGTAAAGAGTCAGCGTACCTGCGAAAAGCATCAGTATTATCAAGGTGGAAACTCAATATTTATACACAGATGACCGATTTTAATCGGCCCAATGATACTGATGAGAGTTATAGCGTAAAGCACCATTATAACTATGTAGAAATACCAGTATTCTGCATAAATGACCGTTTGTAATGACCTAATGACATTAGCGTAAAGCATTAATTTAATAGGTAAAAAGTCAGTATACCTGCGAAAAGCATCAGTATTATCAAGGTGGAAACTCTATATTTATACACAGATGACCGATTTTAATCGGCCCAATGATACTGATGAGAGTTATAGCGTAAAGCACCATTATAACTATGTAGAAATACCAGTATTCTGCATAAATGACCGTTTGTAATGACCTAATGACATTAGCGTAAAGCATTAATTTAATAGGTAAAAAGTCAGTATACCTGCGAAAAGCATCAGTTTCATCAAGGTGAAAACTCAACATTTATACATAGATGACCGACTTTAAACGGCCTAGAGCGTAAAGCGCCTGTTTTTTATGCGTAAGAGCGAGTGTGTTGGTGTAAAGTACAGTGTTTTTACACCGGTGATTATTATAGCTCGTTAGTTAACGATTTTAGGCTCAAAAATATATATTTGCGTAAAAGCACCAATGCCACCCATGTAAAATATCAATGTTTGTACATAGATGACCGCTTTTAATAGCCCAAAGAAATTGGAGAGGTTTATAACGCAAAATCGTCAATATTTATGCATAAGCGTCAGTGTTTATACGTTAGCGCACCCACTTTATTCATGTAAAAATGCCTGTAATCTGCATAGATGACCATTTAAACTCGACATCGTCTCTTTTTTGGGTAAAAGAAAGCATATCTGCGTGAATTACCAGTGTCACACGTGCAAAAATACCAGTGCTCATACATAGCTGACCTCTCGTTGATTGGCCCTTTTTAGGATAAGAAAACATATTTGGGTAAAGCGCTGCGTTTCTGCATAAAAGTATTAGTAAATGCCTACTTTATAGAATGCATAGCGAGATAACCCTGTACTCTTTAGCCTATTAAGCGACAATTATCTTAGACGGCCGGCATTATCTCAGTAAAAAAGTAACTGCAGCACATGTAGTAGCAAAAGAAAAGCTGCATTGATTGCTCGCACACTTCAAAATTTAGTTATCAAAATTAAATGCTGGTATTTATCATGTTAGCTTACACCAAAAAATCTAATGATATAACAGTAGTTAAACTTTGCTTTTACAGTAAAATATCACTACAAATGACTATAGGCTTTTGCACAATGAGCCCAAAATAATTAGAGAGTATTTAAATGAGAAAATTAGCCTTACTATTACCCTTTTTAATTAGCCATCCAGATAATTAACCACACAGGAAGCTGCCCGACTGTTTTTATAGTCGTAAAGCACAATGTTTGGTATTGGGTTGTGTTTATTTATAGCCGATGGCGAATCCGTGCCGGTACAATATAGCCACATGTAACTTTTTACTTTGTCGGCGTTGACCACATTGACCGTCGTTTCATCGGCATGTATCGCAGGCTGTTTAAGTAACGCGTGTTTCAGTCGTTATATCAGCGATTCAAACAAGGTAGCGGATGCGAGTACCCAGTCACTCATGGTTTTACGGCTAAGCTCAATGCCGTATTGCTTGAACATCGACTCTTGTCTGTGCAGTGGCAGTGCATATTGATATTTGCTGGTGATGATTTGACTTAACAAACTGGACGTGGCCATGCCTTTGTTGATGGTCATGTTGGGCATCTTGGCTTGTTTAATACTGTTATTCGACCCTGACTTATCACATTCACGACACACGTACTTTGGGCGAATATGCTCAATGACTTTTATCTTTGCGGGAACGAAGTCGAGCTTTTCGCTGACGTCTTCACCCATTTTATGCAATTCATTACCACAGCAGTTACACAACTTGTCTTCTTCGGCAATGTCATGAATCACTTGCTCACGGGGTAAGTCTTTGGGTAATGGTTTGCGCTTTGGTGTTTTGCGAGTGTAGCTAATCTCTTGCGTAGCAAGCTCATCAGGTTGCTCAATGATGTCTTCGGCTTCATTAAACAATTCACCTTGTGCGTCAAAGACTTCGGCACTTTTACCAAATTGTTTTTGTTGCGCTAGGCGGAATTGCTCCTCTAGATACCGGTTTCTTGCAGTCGCTTGCGCTAATTTTTCAGCGTGCTCTGCCAGCAGCTTTTTAAGCAAAGCCGGATCATCTGGAAGGCAGTTAACATCAATATTCATCCTTTTATTTTATAATGTTTTTACCGTAAACTAGCTTAATGCGATGGTTAATATTGATCCCGCGACGATCTAAATAATGCTAGCGTTTTCGATGTTGATTTGTTGATGCCCTATGACATCATACCCAGATAATAACCAGTGTAATTGTTGCTCGGTTAAGTTTAGGGTGTCGGCGCTGAGGTTTTTCGGCCATTTAAATTTGTGCGTAAAGTAAGTGAGCCTTACTTTAGAGCTCATTTCATCACCTGTAAACGTTAATTCAGCAGCATCATGCCACTGACCACCGTGAAACAATTGGAATATTACACTCATAAACACCTCAGAAGTATATTTCCGAAATTATAATAATTATGATAAAAAGAGAAGTATTGTTCTGTTATTGTAGTTATTCAATAAAAAAGGAGAAGTGAACTTCCGCTTTTAGTTAGTCTATTAATAGTAGATAAGAGATGTCATGTCAGAGAGGTGTTGCCGACTAAATCTTTGCAAAGGCTGTTGAGCTGAGGGACTTAAATCAGGTTGTTAGCAATAAGGTAATCCCCCTTAAAAAATAATAGGTGAAAATAACATCAAAATCTATAAATGGTGTAGCGCTAAAATCTAGAAATAGAAGTTGTAAGTGTGTCATGCTGCCTTATCCACATTTTTCTCAACACACAATTCATCTGCCTACCTTGCCGCAAGCATATTAATATATCCAGCAGACTATTTTTCCCAAATACGAAAAGCTACATCTTTATTTAGCTTTTCGCAGTGACGATCTCTATTCAAAGTGGGCATTACAAGTACATTTGGAGCGGTAAAAAACAGAAAATTGAAAATATTCTCAAAGTTAACCTCATTAGGCAATGTTAAGGCAAAAATGATCAGACAATACATTAAGGGAAGTAGCGCGATTCATATTAGCGACTAAATTGCCTAGAGTTTTATTGCTATGTATTCGAGAAAGTAGATCTTTGCTAACACTCTTTATCGAAATTTTCCGAGAAAACCCATTGATCGACGCGAAGCGGTGTCGATGGGATGAATCGGAATAGTTAGCCCTGCTCTTGAATGTATTTTTGAATTGTATCAGCAGCCGCATTCCCAACAGAGCAAACAAAATATCCGTCAGACCAAAATGTTTTTTTAACCCAGAATTGCTTTTTAAACCATTTAAATCTCGACCATAGACTTTGCGTTGTAGATTGTTTAATTCTCCTAACGTAACTCGCAACGCTGATATTGGGAGAGATCGTTAGCAATATGTGTATATGATCTTTGTCCACCTCGATCTCTTCGATATTAAATTCTGAGCGCTCTGCAATTTCAGTGATTTTTTGTTTTACAAAATCACCTACATCACCTTTTAACAATTGTTTTCTATATTTAACCACAAGTATTAAATGTAGCGCTATTAAATATTTACAGTGAGATTTAGTTTCATATTCCATCTTGACAACTCATTTCCATACAGTAGTCTATACAGTGTATGAAAAAGACGCTTAGATACAACTACAGGCTAAATCCTACGCCAGAGCAAGAAGCTAAACTCGTTGAGTTTGGCGCGACAGCGCGTGGCATTTGGAACTTATTGTTGTCTGAGAACATGCGTCGATATGAGTTCGATAAAACATTCTTGTTCTACAATGATATGGCCTCGCTTCTTAAGGAAATAAAGCCTTTTGAAGAGTTTACGTGGATTAAGTCTTTTGACTCGGCAGCAGCTCAGCAAGTTGCTCGCGACTTAGAAACAGCGTTAAAGAACGCAATCTCGAAAGGCCGTTTGCAGCGCTTTCCAAAGCACAAGATCTCATATAAAAAGAAAAAACTTCACAACGATTCATTTCGAGCGGTAAACAATTCTAATTGCATCCGTATTGAAGATGGCACTATCAGTATCCCAAAGGTAGGCAAGATACCCATTATCTTGCATCGCAAACTAGCAAGTAAAATCAAGACTGTAACTATCCAGTATTACCACGGAAAATGGGGATGCAGCATCACTCAGGAAGTTGAGTGCAAAACAGCTAAACAAGTTTTAAAAACACTCACAGGTTTTGACATTAACTCAAAGCAAACTGTTGTTGGCTCAGATGGTTTTGTGGTCGATAACCCCAAGTTTTTAAAGCAGTCAAAAACAAAGTTAAATCAATTGCAACGCCAGCTTGCACGCCGAACTAAAGGTTCAAATCGCTGGCAAAAAACCAAACAACGCATCAACAAATTACACGGCAAAATCTCACGGCAAAGGCTCGACTTTGCACACAAAATTTCACGCCAGATAACCAATGAAAATGACATTTTAGTGTTCGAAGATTTAAACGTAAAAGGGATGCAAAAGTTCAATGGCAGCATGGTTGCCGATAATGTGATGGGCTTAATTACTCAGCTTTCAAAATACAAAACTGAGCTTGAAGGTAAACTCTATCATGAAATTGGTCGATTTGAAAAATCGACTGGGATTTGCGCAGAATGCGGCCAACATCATGTTTTAACATTGAACGACAGAAATTTCACATGTACGGCTTGTGAAACTAACCAAAGCCGAGACTTGTCAGCGGCTAAAGTCATAGCAAAAACAGGTGAATTAGATTTGATTGCGGCTGGGATCGTCGCAAGGGTTACCCCCACATCTCAGCAGAAATCAGCCATTAAAACGAAAGTCTTCGAGCTATCGAAGTTTGCTGTTGGAACTGAGAAAAAAGAAGCAGCCTAGTCTCTAAGTCAAGGCTGTAGAAGCCCATTGTTCGACACGGAGTGGCGTCGATGGGGTAGTTCACCTAAGTCACTTAATAGTGTGTCATATGAATAGTCAGCTATTCCGCTGTTTTCTCCCTCAACCAACATATTCCTTAAATTGTTCATTTTCAATTCTTGATCTTCTAAGGCTCTTAATCCAGCTCTTAGAACTTCACTTGCAGATCCATACCTACCAGTCTCTAATTGCTGACTAATAAATGAGTCAAAATGCTCACCTAATGTAACACTTGTATTTTTCGCCATGCCAACCTCCAATACCAAAATTCAATATATTTTGGTATCAAAAACATATCAAGTCAATTAAGAAAGACAAAAAACACCTCCTAATCCTACGTTGCTAAAGTATAAGCAACTTTTTTTTAGCTTCTTATTAAGGCGGTATGGTTGAAATTTAAAACAAATAACCCCTTACTTTGAATAACGAAACTAGGTTCTTTGAGAAGTTCGACTTGCTCTGTAAACACTCGCCTTCACTGACTGACATCAAAATTAAAAGCTATTGATTTCACATAAGGGTTTTCTGTGTCATCAGCTTTGATTTTCACACTAGACCATACGCCATTTTTATAAACTATGGTTACTCCCCATAAATAGGCGATAACGCAGTATCAATGCCAAACCATTACGGTGCATTTTCAATTTTCCCTTAGTTAGCTGCGCATTTAAAATTTCTTGGTATGTTAAATGGCTTGCCTTATACTGTATAGATAAACAGTATCGAGGTGTGTATGTTTGTTATTCCAATTTATATCGAAGCGGGCATTACTGGCTTTGAGTCCCCTGCTGCTGAGTATACAGAGCTTGGTATTTCACTAGATGAACTTGTTATTAAACACCCAAATGCAACCTTTATTGGGCTTGCATCAGGGCAGTCGATGCAGGATGTGGGAATATTTGATGGCGATTTACTCATTGTCGACAGAGCTGAAAATGTGAGTACCGGTGATGTGATTGTGGCCAGTTATAACGGCACCTTTGTTTGCAAAATAATAGACAAAGCTAATCGCTTACTTATCTCTGCTTCTAAAAATTATAAGTCTGTTTATATTTCTGAAGATGATGACTTTAAATTGGAGGGGGTGGTGACATCGAGTATTCGTCTTCACAAAAATAGAGCTGAGTTAAGTCGATGTTTGCCCTCGTAGATGCGGTGGCTTTTTATGCCAGTGCAGAAAAGGTGTTCGATCCATCTATTCGTTTTAAACCAGTTGTTGTGCTAACAAACAACGACGGCTGTATTTGCGCTATCTGCCCTATTGCCAGAAAGCTCAATATTCCAAAATTCCAACCATATTTTAAAATTAAGCACTATTTAGAGCAGCATAATGTGGTTGTTCGCTCCTCTAACTATGAGCTGTATGCTGATTTAAGTGAAAGAATGATGACGGTTATTAACCGGTTTTGTGATGACCACTATGTGTACAGTATCGATGAGTCGTTTCTGCGCTTTACTGGGTTTTCTCGCCTTATTAATGACTGGGCAGATTATGGGCAAACAATACGTCGTGCCGTTTGGCGAGAAACGGGCTTACCTGTGGGTGTTGGGTTTGGGCCCACACCTACATTGGCAAAGGCGGCTAATCATGCTGCAAAAAAACTGCCGGGTTACAATGGTATTGCTGTTATTAATAATGAGGACACACGCAAAAAAATACTTTCAAAAATGGATGTAACCGATGTGTGGGGGATAGGCTCCCGTTTAGGGAAAAAGCTAAAACTAATGGGTATTACAACGGCCTATGAGCTTGCTTGCCAAAACCCTAAAGCAATGCGAAAAATGTTTAGTGTTGTTGTTGAGCGCACTGTCAGCGAATTAAATGGCGTAGCCTGTTTAAGCTGGGATGAGGTAAAACAAAATAAGAAGGAAATTTACTCGACAAGAAGCTTTGGTGAAAGAGTGAGTGATATAACCACATTAAAATCAGCATTAATAACGCATGCTGCTACGGTTGGTCGAAAACTCAGAAAGCAGCAAGCGCTAACAAAGCGTATTGTTATATTTGCTGCAAGCTCACCGCACGAAGACCTATACTATAAAAAGTCGTTACTTTATGAGTTCCCTACCCCTACATCAGATACGAGTGTATTAGCTAATGCAGTCTCTGATGTAATTAATGATATTTTTAAGGCTAATACGCGGTTTTATCGCTGTGGTATTGGTGCAATAGAATTAGAAAGTGAGCTGTATCAACAAGCTGATATGTTCAGTGTTAATGCCGACAACCCTAAAATGATGAAGTGCTTAGATGCAATAAACAAACGTTACGGTGCAGGTACATTATCAATAGGCAGTGAAAGGCTTAGTCAAATCTGGAATATGAAGCGTGCTTTTTTGTCGCCGCATTACACAACACGTTGGTCTGATATTCCTATTATTAAATGCAGTGATTAAATATCTGGATGTTTAATCATTGGCATTGTTGGTAAAAAATATTTAGCGCAATAACAGCGTTAAAGTTAACAAGAATACGCAACAAATTTTAAATAAAGCAGCGAGCAGAAAATACATATCCGCTAACCCCCCTTCAAAAAACTGTACACAAAACCATACAAAACACCAATTTACTCTTAAAAACCCCATCGTCAACATAAAACAATCAAAAAACTCACAAAAATTTTAAAAATTCAAAGAGACATTTATTTTAATAAAGAAAAAAGCGAACACCCCTAAGCTATTGAAAATAAATAATATTAACCACTATCAAACAAATGATGTTTTTTACAAAAAAATATTTTTATCACGTGAGTTTTTTCAGGTGCTAAAAAAGGGGTCTCTAATCTGAAACTCGTTTCAAAAATTCCTTTACTATTTATTTTATTCACATTTTAGCTATTGAGTCATTTTAATGCGTGAGGATGTTTAAGTTTAGTTCGCCAAATAAGTATGCCTACAAAGCAGGAGTTAATCGCCGCAGTAGCAAAAAAAGCGCGTTACCATAATTAAACATAAATAAATGAATAAATTCATTTATAAAAAATGCCGGAGGTTTTTATGAAACGCAAAAGTTTTCACTTTTTAAAAAAAATTGGTAGAGCATCAAAAATAGGTACCTCTGTCACACACAAAAATTTTTTTGTTCTTTATTATGGACAAGATAAATGTTTTTGGCGCTTACCTCTTAAGAGTTTTTTTTACAAAACGCGAGTGGTGTATTCGCACTAAATAAGTAGGCCTAAATAGCCAGGCTTAATAGTCAAAACAAAAATGGTAAAGGGTTACCATAAATTAAACATGAATACGTTAATTAAATAGAGTGAACAATGAAATATAAGCAAAAAAAGATTCAGTTAACCAACGCAGAATTACAAAGTCATCCACTATTAATGGAGCTGACTAAAAATGATGTCGTAAATTTAAAAGTAAACCAGTGCATTGATAAGTTACCGATTGATGTCATACAAATGTCATTAGATTTACATCCACTGCCAGTGACACTTGATACTAATAATGATTGTTACCTGACACTTGCACCGAGCGGAGTACTAGAGCGCTTTAAAGCCCACCCTTTAAGTAAAAAGCTTTTTTTAAAGGTATATATTTACCCAGCAGATGCTGTTGATCACGTATTAAGGGTTACCTTGCTATATAACTGTGCGCTAACACTTTATTTAAAGAACGCCTTGGGCGCTAATATTCAACAGCGACATGCTTGCTTTAAAGCGCACGGTATACACGCCCCTAAAAAAACGATATTGGCAAACTTAGCTAATACCTCACCGTCTACTTTTCGGTAATGGGAAAGTCAATATGAGTATGTATACACACATAGCGAGAAGTAATCGTTTAAACAATGCGGGGGGCTGCTATCCAGATGCAATGGAGCATGCTACAACATTTACTATCTTGATGATAAAGCTAAATAAAGAAAACAAAAAAGATCGTCTTGTAATGACTATTATTACTCTTTTCCTTTGGCTCACTCAGCAGTGGGCTAGTATTAAATCTTACAAAGATATTCCAAATTTTACTCGTATATCAGGAACGTTTAATTGTCAGCCATTCACTTTTCGTACCTTTACACGAGGTAATAATAGTTGGGTAGAGTACGCTCATGAGGTAAAAGATAATCAACACACTTATTACGTATGGCAACCGATCCCGCGCTATTTGAATTGTATTTTCCAACCTTATTTCAGTGATCTAAGATATAATATCCCCCTTTTAACTGATCGCGTTAAACAGCGACTTTTTAAATTAATAAATAGCCATTGGAAGACGCCACTAGTACTCAAAACTTTTAAGCCGGCGAGAAAAAATACCTTTTATCGTTATATATCGTTATGTGCTCGGGCAGACGAAACCTTGACCCCTATCCCAAGAAAGCATTTAGTAAAATCAGTTAAAGCACACCATACTAGCGCTATATGCTATCAACGGTTCAGCAGCGACCGTCTGAGATTTAAAATTTTTGATGCCCATAACAGATATATCGGCTTTTTATTTGAATTCATACGAAAAGAGAATTTGCATTCGTATTTCAAAGTTCATCTCGAAAGTAAAACGGTTAACCTTATTACTGAGCGCCTAAGAGACACGCCTTACGAAAATATTGATCCAAATCTGAAACATAAAGGGAGTATGAGTCAATATAAAATCATTAAAACAAAAGGAAAGAGTGATCATGTTGCAGTGCCTGCAATTATGCTCGGTAGTCGCCGTGTTCCTAAAGATAAAGACGTCACTGACTTTTTTAATCGTATTGATAATTATGTTAAACAACTAAAACCAAACAATAGAGCTTCACGTGCGCAGTGGTTAGCTTACTTTAATGCAGTCAGCTTTCGCATAGCATTGCTATTTATTGTATTAACAGGAGTAAGGCCAACCCACAGTATTAGCTTACTCTCTCATTATTTTTCATTCACGCACATTACATTTGTCAAAGATAAAGGCCGCTTAAGGCAAGTTATTTTAAGTGATTACCTGCTTAGAGAAATTACGCATTACACTGAGCTAAAAGCATCACTTCATTCCCAACTAAGCTTACATGATGATTTACCTGAGCTTTGGTACATTTATGATAACTCAGGGACTCCAACACCATTAAGTGCTCGTGCGTTACGCGTATTTATGAACAAACACTGGGCTGGTGTTGTTCCTTATCAGCTCAGACACTATTTTGCTCAATGTGCTCATACAATTATTAGTCTTACACCACTTACGGCTCAAGATGTAGACCGCCTAATGGGCCATGAAAATACAGGGGAACATTTAGGTAGCGATATTATGTTCCCAAAAAATATTGGCATTCTAAAAGCTTACTTAAACGGGCTAGACCAACATATCGGCGTTAAGGAGTTACATTATGTCTAACCCCGTATTGATACATGCAACAGATATTCAAAACTACCTAAATAAAACGGCACAGCCGTGTGCTGATACACAAGTTATTGCTGATCTTTTAACTAAATGGCCGGTAATGCAGCAGCAAACGCGTTCCTTAAAAGAAAAAGAAATAAAGAGAGCACAAAAAATAATAGCAACTGTGCCAACAGGTAAGCGAGTACACTACACTAAAGCTCTGCAAAACATTCTTTATTATTTACGTTATGCATGCCAGTGGCAGTTGCCGGAGTCTCAGAATGGCTCTGAACTTGTTAAATCCTTACTTACTGACGCAGATCATGAGTGGTTTGAAAGTATAGCGAACGAAGCTGGGCTATCACATTGTGTGTTCTCACGCTATCAAATAGACCTCAATACTTTTTATGAGCAGCGTAAGCTTAGCACTGCTTTTATGGTGATTATGATTGGCTTTGAGATAGCACCTTTATCGCTTGGCGATATATCAACTATTTTAAATGACTCCCAATCGATAACTAATGAATACCCTTATTCTCGACTTCGCATTAAACACCAGTGTAAAAATACAGATATCCCCCATTTTCCTACTCATTATTCTTTATCATTATTAAGTCAAAAATTACTGCATAATTACTATGCACAACAAGCTAAGATAACCACAACAGCGTCTTTAGTAAAAGAGCTTAAGGACTGGCTGGATAAAAATGGCATTCAACACATAGCAAAAACACAATGGTCGAGACTATTTCAAATTCATTGGTATAACCAATATGAAATAAATCCAATTTTTATTAAAGATTTAGCTCAACCTGAACGTCATGTGGGGCTAATAACTGACGATAATGTCTGCAAACAAAAATTAGCTGATATTTACAAGAATAATCAGGATACGACGTTGTTTACGTCACTATCAACGCATGGGCCTAAGAACCCATGGCAACATGGAAAGTTACTTAGAGCTGTCGACATAAATGAGGTAAATGAAATAGAACCCCCTCCTTGGGATACTGATAATATTTTGCCACGCTTGATGTTTGACTTCACAAAAGATTGGATAATTAATGGCGGCCCTAAAAAAGCAGCGCTTGAAAAGGGAACTATTAGAACGTATACGTCACTCACAAAGATACTAACCCCCTTTCCTCTGACTTTAACTGATGCACTCATTGAGGAGTCGATTAATGAGTGGGCACAGGTTATTTTTGTTTCAATTAAGTCTGATGCAGTAAAAAAAGCCTTTTATAAATTTTTAGCGTTTTTAAGCTGGCAAGAGAAAACCGAAGCTCTGGATTTATCTAATTTTAGCACACCAATAATTCCCCCTTCTGTTAGCGCTGCCCGCTTATGCGTAGATGAATGTGACTCGCTTATAAATGCACTTATCGTTAATGGAGCAACAAAGCCCACATTACATATTTTATTTTGTATTGTTGCTACTTTGCTCGGTTTTTACGCTATGTTGCGCCGTGGTGAAGTACTTAGATTACGCATTAAAGATATTCAATTTAAAAGTGAGACGGGGCTTTTAACACTCAATATTACCAACACTCGTGAAGGTAAAACAAAAAGTGGCTCCTCCCGTATGGTTTATACAACGATACCCACACGATACCGCTATTTTTTTTATACCCTGCTTGATATTAAAAAACATAGTAATCAAGATTTACCACTTATAGGTCATGATCTTGAGACACTATCCTCTCGCGCTATATCCTATTTAGTACCCGTATCGAGGGCATTACGAATATTATTTGGTATTCACTTTAACTTTCACCATTTACGTCACAGCGGTGTGCATATATTTATGCTGCAAATGTTACATTGCGTTAGCTATACGCCCGACAATTTGCGCGGGGAAACACCTCTAGAGCAGGAAGTGCTATCAGAAAAATCAGTGGCCGTTCGATTAGATTATTGGTTCCCCCCTGTGTCAGGATAGTTGTCGCCTCTAACATTTAGCAGAGGCAAATAAAATGAAACGTCAATTTACACAAGAGTTTAAAGTTCAAGCTGTTGAAAAAGCATTATCTCAATGTGATGATGTTCGCTTAGAAGATATTGCAGATGACTTAGGTGTCGGTTATTCAACGTTACAACGTTGGATAGCACTGGCAAAAAAGCATCAACTTGAAATACACCAGAC
Source organism: Pseudoalteromonas sp. APM04 (assembly GCF_022809815.1). Classification (NCBI taxonomy): domain Bacteria; kingdom Pseudomonadati; phylum Pseudomonadota; class Gammaproteobacteria; order Alteromonadales; family Pseudoalteromonadaceae; genus Pseudoalteromonas; species Pseudoalteromonas sp. APM04. The sequence continues at coordinate 485,047 of NZ_CP094441.1, read as the reverse complement.
GGGTAGCCAAATGACAGCAGAAAAACGACCACAAGACTGGAGTTTAGAAGAAAGACTCAACGCAGTAATTGAGTGTGGAAGTTTAGATGAAGCCGCCATAAATGAATACTGCCGTAATATAGGGCTTTATCCGCATCATATTCAGCAATGGAAGAAAGACTTAGTAACACCACCTTCAAATAAAACAGTAAAGTCAGACAGTAAACAGCTTAAGCAAGAAATAAAGCAACTGCAAAAAGAACTGAATCGCAAAGATAAGGCCTTAGCTGAAACTGCCGCTCTACTTGTACTCAAAAAAAAAGCGGATGCACTTTGGGGTTTCAACGAGGACGATTAACAACAGCGACTGAGCGACATGAATTAATAACGCTTATCACAAACGCACAGGCTTCAGGGGCAAGGAAAGAAAAGGCATGTGAGTTACTTGGACTGACACTAAGAACCGTTCAGCGGTGGATTGAAGCAGACGATATGACTGACAAACGGACGAGTACGAAAAAACAGCCGCCTAACCGTCTCACAGAGTTAGAGCGGCAGCGCATTATTAATACGGCTAATTCAGCCGAATATGGGCATTTACCGGCCAGTAAAATAGTCCCTAAGCTGCTTGATAAGGGCATATGGATAGCGTCTGAAAGTTCGTTTTATCGTGTCATGAAGGCACATAACTTATTAACGCATAGAGAAAAAGTAAAGCCAGCTAAGCCGATAAAAAAGCCAAGAGTATTGAAAGCAGTGCGTGCAAATGAAGTCTACACTTGGGATATCACCTATTTACCAACGAGCGTAAAAGGGCAATTTTTATACTTATATTTAGTGATGGACATTTTTAGTCGAAAGGTTGTTGGCTGGCAAGTTTACGACTCACAGTTAAGTGAATTAGCCGCAGATTTAATGAAGGATATTTGCAGTCGGGAGCAAATAAAGCGCGAGCAAGTTACGTTACACTCAGATAATGGCAGCCCAATGAAAGGCGCGACATTACTGGCAACATTACAGGAGTTAGGGATTGTGCCATCATTTAGTCGACCGTCAGTAAGTAATGACAATCCATACTCTGAGTCGTTATTTAAAACGTTAAAGTATCGCCCAGAATACCCAGAAAAGCCATTTGAAGATATAAGCGCAGCAAGAGAATGGGTAAGTGGGTTCGTTGATTGGTACAATAATGAGCACCTACACAGTGGTATAAAATTTGTGACGCCAAACCAACGTCATTCAGGTTTAGATAAAGAAATATTAGCTAAGCGTCAGCAGGTAAACGACGCAGCTAAATTGAATAACCCAAGCCGTTGGTCAGGGAAGTCACGAGACTGGTCAATGATAAATGAAGTAAATTTAAACCCTGAGAAAAAAGAAGAAATGCGGGCGGCATAAAATTTAACTTGAGGCGACAACTAACTTGAAAAACTCCGGTTCAAAGGTAGAGAGGCAATTGAGGTTAATAGTGCTGCTTTTTTAGATAATATGGGAAAACAAATTGGCCATACTTTTTATGCAACTACACGGTGGTCTTACCTACATGATATCGATTGGCTTTTACCAATAATAAGTAAGTATCATAATCCTCATACTCACAAGCAGTTTTCACACTCTGCGTTACGCTACCTGATGGGGCTAAGTGCGTCATCTAATGATTTATCTAGACTACTAAGCCATATTATTCCTGATTATGATCAGCAAACACTTGCTGAAAAACGATGTCAATCAATAACAGTAACTGAACACGCACTAAGGGTACATGTGTTTCAGATAGATAATTTAAGCCAAGCCGCACAAAAGGAGCATATAACTGACACACTAAGCAATACATACTTGGAAGAAAAGTGGTTGAGTACGCTTGAAAAGAGCCAGTTAACACTAACTAACTTTCTTTTTGATAAGCTAATAAACCCTGTTCCTAATGGTGAAGAAGCAATAATTAACTTTGAGTCTATTAGTGCTATTTGGGAATGTGGGTGTCGTCACCGCTCTCAGCCTATCAATAATAAATATCTAACAGCATATAAATCATTCCCCAACATAACAGTGTGTAAACGCAAACACGCATTACGTTTAAATATTGCCTGTACCACCAAAGGTGCGTCTGCGTTTAATACTGTATTTAGACATACAGAGTGGGCATGGGTGCGATGTGAATTTGAGCTTCACATAAATAGAAAAGTAGACAGTAAGCGACCGTTAGAAATGGTTAAAAAGCATTATGCAAAGAAAAGTGAATACAAACATATCAACGTTTTACGTCAGCAAAAAGGGCCAAGTTCATTGACTATTTACCTAAAGCCAAAGAGCAAAATATCTATCCATACACTTGAATATGTAGAACAGTTTATTAAATTAATTAAACATTAGGGAGGTCGTCATGGACGCTTACTTTACAGACAAAGAAATACGTAAGTTAAAAGGATTCACTAAATCCATATCTAGTTCAAAAAATAAGAACAAATGTAAAAATGTGACAGGTGTCATTGATAAAAAGACAAAACAACTAACCCTTATAGCAGGGGAAGAACCGTACTGGTATACATGTAACTTAAACCTTAACAAAACCTCAGGGCAGCTCAAAAATTGTTCTTTTTCCGTCAATGCCGAATTTTTGACTCAGCTGCCTTTATATTTCTCAAAAAGCCCAGTTTTATCTATTACGCAAGAAAAGGGGCTCATTAAATTAGGTGTTACTGATCATACTATTAAGTCAAGTAAAAACCATCCACAGCTCCCCGGCTTTAAAAGCTATAAATGCACTGAGGGCCAAGAAACTCATTTAAAATACCTAGATGATCATCAAAAAATTGAAGGGGATCCAATATCAAAGGCTACTTTTGAAATGGTTGTTTTTTTAGCAAGTAAATATGACAGCTTTGACTTTATTGAATTTGACCCAGTAAATAAAGCTATTTTTATTCAAAAAAACGGTCATGTGTCACAGGTAACAGTAGATGAAAACATTAAATTAACAGTCCCTTTAATATTAAATGAATTAGCGGTAGAGGACATAAAACAGATGCTCGACCAAAACACAGACCGATGCATTCACTTTTTACAGCGAGGTAATGATCTCCTTTTGCAAGGCTCTGATATATCTATCACATGCCCGTTAGCGGGTATTGAGGAGTTTAGAAAGAAAAAGAGAATGCTAGCAGATGTCATTATTAAAGGAAAAATAGACTTTTTCGCATTGAATATGGAAGTGCTAAATTGTAAAAAATCCTATAAATCAATAAATTCTGGACACTTATACATTAGTGAAAGCCTAGTATCTATCAACAATATAGGTGACGATGGGGACCTAAATAACGAAGGAGAGAATTTCACACGACCTTTAACTATTTTTAGTATTGATAAGATTGAAAAAGCAAAGGAGTACGTATTTCGCTTTACAGTAAAAGACTTTAAAGATCTAAAACTTAAAAGTACAAAAGAAATAGAAGAAATGTTATTTCAGGTCACTGAAAACCAGGTTGGACAACTACTTCTAGAGATTTTTAAATGTTCAAAAAGTACTGTGCCACTCAGTGTACTTTCTGTTGAAAGGGATGACAGTCGGCTTAAAGAAGTTTTAGCGTTACACAAGGATTATAAGCCATCACAACTTGAGCAACCATCCGATACAGATAAAAATCAACACAAACCGCAAGGAGCACAAGGGGAGCTTGATGTTTGATCCCGAGTGGGTAGAGGATAAAGAGGAGGAATATTAAAAAACAACAAAACACTGGACAAATAGACAGCACTTGCTATATTTTAATAATGAAATTCTAATCAGTTGCGCGATTTCGTACTTAGTGTATGGTATTGGTGTAACTGAAGATAAAATAAGCAGTTGGGGTAAAGAGGCGGCAACCTCCCTACCCCGTACCGGCTGCTCCGACTTTGAACCAGCCCAGCCGATGATCCAATTCTAACGAATTCCATCGGTGAGGGATAGATCTATTTATAGATCCATTAACTGATGGAGGCCTTTATGGCTCACATTCGCATTCGCCCCAATGGGCGTATTCAATTTGATTTACACATTTATGGGCAGCGCTTTCGTGAAGGCACTAAGCTCATGGCAACCCCTGTTAATATTAAAAAAGCCAATGCAACGCTTAAAAAAATCAATGCTGAAATTGACTTAGAAACTTTTCAATACCGTGATTATTTTCCTGAAAGTAAAAAGGTCGCTAAGTTTGAAGCTTTGCAACGCGCTAAAGATCCCGATCGTCTTTATCCATTTTTTAACGATTACGCAAATGAATGGTTCGATCGTCAAAAAGCAAAATGGAAAAGCAGCTATCAAAGCGTGGTACGTAATACGCTCGACCGTTACCTTATTCCTGAGTTTGGCAATATATTAGTTAATGAGATCAAGTTGGCTAATGTGGACTATTTTCGCGAAAGCTTAATGATATGCGATACCAAAGGGGCCCGTAAACTCTCTAATAAACGCATTAACGGTATTTTATGGCCGTTTGTTGCCATACTAAGTTTAGCCGCCGAAGAGCATGACTTTACTTACCCATTACGCCGCTATAAAACCTTAAAAGAAGAGCGCGCTAATTCACTGCCACTAACCGCAGATGAAGTACAACGCTTTTTAGAATGTACTCCTACACAATGGCGCGATTACTTTACGGTACGTTTTTGGACCGGTATGCGTAGCTGTGAAATACACGGCCTGCGCTGGGAAGATATCGACTTTAATCATAGCCTTATTCGTATTCGCCACAATTGGGTTAATGGTGAGCTTGGGGATGTAAAAACACCTAAGTCGCGCCGCGACTTAAAAATGTGTAATACACTCTTTTCGCTATTTAAACGCTTACAAAAACAAACAACCAGTGAATTTGTGTTTACTCACAAAGGCAAACCGCTTGATACCCACTTTGTAAGCACTCAACTGTGGTACCCCACACTTAATAAAGCGGGCCTTGCACGTCGCCGCCCCTACGAAACACGCCATACCGCTGCTGTCCTGCATATCGCATCGCACGAAAACCCGCTGTACATTTCGCACATGCTAGGCCACAGCGACACACGTTTATTGTTTGACGTATACGCACCCTATGTTGCCAATGCGTCAAGGCAAGATGGCTTTGCGTTTAATGAAATGATGATTGAACGCGGGATTGCATAAAGCACACACAGTTAATGGCTATGCGTTTGATTGCTTAACGCCAAACAAACGCATCCCACACCTATACCATTTAATACTAATACCGCGCTTATGCGCATTTAATTTACTACTAACCCAAAAGAGGTTACTTATGATTTGCAAACAATGCCCAGGTAATACGTTGGCGTACCCATCAACTAAAGAGTTTGAGATAGATTTAAACGTAGCTCAAACTGCGTTTGCTAAGCTAATGGATATGCCATTAAAGCAGCTCAACAAAAGCCAATGGTATGATGAATTTAGTAACAGGATGATGTTTCAACCTATTATTGGTTTGTTTAAACAGTACGAGTGCACCATTCCTTACTCTGCCTCTAGCCATAAGCGGGCGTGTCAAAAACACATTACACAATTTTTAGGGTATACCAAAAAGCCATCAAAGCCGCGTCGGCGAATGTTGAGCTATTTATCTCAGTATATTACTAAAGAGGGCAATATTACGCTGTGCCCTTGTGCCTTAATAGCGCAAAAAACAAACCATGCAGTGCAGCTTCAAACAACGTTACAGCATAAATTAGATAACATACTTGATAATAGAAGAGTCGCAGATCAAAACTTATTATCGTTAACTGTTGAAGTGAATTATGTTCACTCAAAACGCGATTATCGCTATACCTTAATCGCTGAATTTTCAGAGGCAAGAAATAAAATTGAAAAGCGCATAGCCGAAACATCCACTAAGTTACTCAAATATGCAAAAAATATACAGGCGGTGTCTTATGATCTTGAAGACATGAACACACCTCAAAAAATTAAAACATTTAAAGCAAGCGTGAAAAAAGAGCTACAAAAATTTAGTGATGCAGCGCATGTTACTGATATTAAGGTATACACATCAGATTATGTTCCTGAGTATCAACGTCCTGACTTTAAAAACTCTTTTAAACAAAAAGATAAGTACATCATTGATATTGTTATTGCCGATTACTTTATAGCACGCACAACATTGTCTTCACTTCGAAAAAGACAAGACGGTGGAAAGGTGTGTGACATGATAAGCAGTGATGCAAAAATTATTAACGACTTATACCGAATTTCAAATAAGCTTAAACTATACCCTATATGGTCAGTACAGGTAGAGCGTGGTGAAAAAGAAAGCACAGGCAAGCAGCGCATTCATGCTCACATTACATACACAAATGGTGAAACTGACTACGTGAGGAATTTTTCAAACTATCCGGGGGTCGACCAGCCTACATTATTACTACCAACTGGTGATAAGAAAATAAAAAGCGTGCCGACTTATGGCCCTTTTTCGCATACCCATATTATTTTTTATGTATGGAGCGGTATTATTCAAACCGAAGGCACTAGGGAGGTTATTTATAAATTTGGAATAAGTCGTTTTGATTGGGCCGATAAGCAAACATATACAGTCGATGAGTGTGTGCAGTCGGTCATGAACCGACAATTAAACTACTGTCGCTCACATAATCTTGTTGCTAATGAGATTAACATTGAGCTTATTTCAACCCCTATCCCGTTTAGCGGTAATTGGGGAGGTAGCGCATTAGGCCAATTAGAAAATTGGCTTAAAAAGCCTGAGAACAATCCGCTATTAATACGCAATGATATGTCGGATGACTATAACGTGACGAGCACAAATTCAACAGAGTTCATGTGTGACGATAGGCTTAGGCAGCTGTTTGTTATTCCGTTTATTAAAAATTACGCCAACACAATACAGAGTGAGCAGCCTATTACCTTTATTGATTTAGATAACGGTGAGTGTGGAAGTTACACTGTTCCTCGTGGCAACGACGATTAATGTTAAATGGCTATTTGGCGAGGTTTAATTTAGGCAAGTGAATATCATATCAGTCGGCTGTAAAGCTAACTGGTATGATATTTACAGTAAAATGGCTTGCTGAATACGCTGATTATTTTACTTAAAATAAAATAGCATGAACTATGTAAGAGCTAAATTACGTCCCTATACTCCAAATACAACATTATAATAGATCTTTAATTGCCGTAGCTATATGCTCAGCCTGCGCTTGTGATACATCAGGGTCAGTCGACTCAACCATTACTCTAATCAGCGGTTCAGTGCCCGATTTACGTAGTAAAACACGGCCAGTATCGGCAAGTACGGTTTCTGCTTCGACTACTGCTTGTTTAACCCCATCGGTATTGAGTATTTCATCGGCATTATTTTGTGTTAAACGCACATTTAAAAGTACTTGCGGTAGTTTTTGCATGCCAGAAACATAGTCCCTTAAAGACTGCTTTTGCTGAATAAGTGCTGTTAGCACTAACAGTGAGGCTACAATGCCGTCACCTGTAGTCGCATAGTCTAAATGTAAAATATGGCCTGAACCTTCACCGCCTAACTTCCACCCGGTGTGTTTTAACTGCTCAACCACGTATCGGTCACCTACCTTAGCGCGCTTAAATGGAATATCCATTTGCTTGAGTGCTAGCTCTAAGCCTAAGTTAGACATTAACGTACCAACTACACCACCATTCAGAGTACCTTGAAGCTTGGCAGCTTTAGCTAAAACATACAGTATTTGGTCACCATCAACTACTGCACCTAAATCGTCTACTAGCATTAATCTATCGGCATCGCCGTCGAGTGCTATACCTAAATCGGCTTTGTGCTCTAATACAGCGGCTTGTAAGCTATCTAAGTGTGTTGCACCACATTGCTCGTTAATATTTAAACCATTAGGTTTATCATTAATGCTAATAACCTCTGCACCTAGCTCTGCATATACATTAGATGCAATATGATAAGCAGCACCATTGGCGCTATCTACAACAATTTTTAACCCTTCAAGTGTTAACTCTTTTGGAAATACGCCTTTACAAAACTCAATGTATCGTCCAGCAGCATCGTTTATGCGTCTTGCTTTACCCAAGCGTTCTGAGCTTACACATTGCATGGCGTTGTTATTTAACGCTTGCTCAAGTAAGGCTTCAATTTCAAGCTCTTGTTCATCGTTTAGCTTAGTGCCATAGTTATTAAAAAACTTAATACCATTATCATAAAATGGATTATGCGATGCACTAATAACTACACCGGCATCAGCTCTAAAGGTTGATGCTAAATAGGCAACAGCTGGCGTTGGCATGGGCCCAACAAAGGCTACATTAACACCCGCAGCAGAAAGGCCTGCCTCCATGGCCGACTCAAACATATAGCCGCTATTGCGTGTATCTTTACCTATTAAAATTTCTTTGGTGCCACTTGAAGCTAAAACAGTGCCTGCAGCCCACCCTAACTTCATGGCAAAATCAGGAGTAATAGGAAAAGTACCTACCTTACCTCTTACTCCATCGGTCCCAAAATACTTACGAGACATAATTATTCCCTTATAAATTAAAAAATCTTAAGAAGAGCTTTAAAAAGCAAAAAGCGCGAGTAAAAACTCGCGCTTAACGCTTAACAATAATGTTAATAAGCTTAGCACTGCTATATAAATTTCAGTTTGGAATGCGATACCCATTCCGCTTTACTGTTAACTATTAAAGTTAACAACATTAGCTTGTGGCTTGGTTTCAACTGAAGCCCCTTTTTTGGCATTCCATACTAAATCACAAATACCGTCAGTAGGATTAAAGCCTGTAGGTGCATCAAGTAATAACTGACGAATTTTTTCATGCTCAAAGTTATGACAAGCAGTATCTAGAGCATCAATAAATACATTAAGCTCATTGAGTGGCAGCATTACTTCGTTTGCAGTCATTATACGCTCGTGCGGTGTTTGTTCTACGTTATCGCCTATTAATAGCTCTTCGTAAAGCTTTTCGCCAGGGCGTAAACCTGTGCATTTTATTTCAATATCGCCATGCGGGTTATGCTCGGTTTTAATTTCAAGGCCTGATAACCTAACCATTTTAGTAGCGAGATCTTTTATTTTTACTGAATCGCCCATGTCGAGTACAAATACGTCTCCACCTTTACCCATTGCTCCCGCTTGTATAACAAGCTGGGCTGCTTCGGGTATGGTCATAAAATAACGAGTAATATCAGGATGCGTTAATGTAATTGGGCCGCCTTGTTGAATTTGACGGCGAAATAACGGCACAACCGAGCCCGACGAGCCTAGCACATTACCAAAGCGTACCATACAAAAACGCGTTGTATGTTTAGTGCCCTGCTCTTGTGCTAAGCCTTGTAGTACTAATTCGGCCATGCGTTTAGTAGCCCCCATTACATTTGTTGGGCGCACTGCTTTGTCGGTAGAAATCAAAACAAAAGTATCAACCTTAGTATTAACAGCCGCTTTGGCTGCGTAATAGGTACCAAAAACATTATTACGTACGCCTTCTACTACATTGTGCTCAACCAATGGCACATGCTTATAAGCCGCTGCATGGTAAACAGTTTGCACACCAAAGGTAAGCATTACAGTTTCAAGGCGGTTAACCCGTTGTACCGACCCCATAATAGGAATTAACTCAATAGTTAATTGTTGCCGAGCTATATATTCAGCCAGCTCTTTTTCAATTGAATAAAGGGCGATTTCGCTACGCTCAAAAAGTACTAATTTAGTTGGCTTTATTTTAACTATTTGCCTACATAACTCAGAGCCAATAGAACCACCAGCACCTGTAACCATAACTACTTTATTAGCTATATTTGCAGTCATTAATTCAGGCTTTGGTGTTACGGGGTCGCGGCCTAGTAAATCTTCTACACCAACATCTCTAAATTCCGAAAGCTTAGCTTTACCTTCAACAACATCAGCCATCCCAGGAATTGAAAGCACTTTAATAGTTAATGGCTCAAGCTGAGCAAGAACTTCTTTACGCCGAGCACGGCTTGCACTGGGTATTGCAAGTAGTACCTTAGATGCTTTACCTTTGTGTACTAAATCATGTATTTCTTTAAAAGCCTTAACTGGTATACCCTGAATCACTGAAGCATGCTTTGTTACATCGTCGTCAATAAAGGCACTTACAAAGTATTCCGGTCCCGCATTTAAGCCAGTAGCAAGTTGGCGCCCTGCAGAGCCCGCACCATAAATGATTACCGACTCTTTGTTGTTAGTCATCATTTTACCAATAAGTGCGCGCACTAAAATACGTGAGCCACCAACAGTTAATAAGCAAAGCCATGCAAAAATAAATGGCATTGTTCGCGGTATACTTACATTTATAAAAAACGCGAGAATCACTAAACTTATAGTTGTAATAAGTGTACCTAAAATAATCGCCCACAAAGCTTGCGAGTTCATATACCTAAGTACAGCGCGGTATAAACCTAAATTAATAAATGCCAACAAGCTGACAGGTATTAACATCGCTAACAACAACCAGTTATTAGCACTTTTTAAAGGCTCAAAGCTATCAAGCCTAACAATAAGCGCTAACCAAAAAGCGGCTGCTATAAAAAGTGAATCAATACATAGAGTAATTACACGCTTTTTAGCACGTGGTGCATTTATGATTGAACGGATAAAGCCATCCATGAGAAGTACCTTTTCTTAGCATTTAAAACCTAGAATCTAGAGTCTAGAACCTTTAACCTTTAACCTTTAACCTTTAAATTATTTAACTCTATCACCACTACCACTACCAGTCACCGTCATTAGTATATATTTAAAATAATTACCAATTGTTAGCGTATCAATCATTTCACGATCTGTTTTAGCTAGCAACTCAGGGGTAGACATATCAATCTCATTCACTTGAGCTAGGCCTGTAATACCTGGGCGCACTGCAAAAATATTTTTAGCTTCTCGCGCTTGCGTTAATTCTTCTTGGTTAAATAAACCAGGGCGAGGACCTACCAAGCTCATTTCGCCTTTTAGCACATTCCAAAGCTGCGGAAGCTCATCTAACTTAGTTTTACGTAAAAACCCACCAAAAGGTGTAATTGATGCAGTACTTGCTAAGTGACTTGCTACCGATGCGGTATCAACGGTCATAGTTCTAAACTTAACTAATGTAAATGGCTTTTTATTACGGCCAACACGTTCTTGCATGAATATAGGGGAGCCGGTATCAAATAAACCAATAATGTACAAAATCACTAAAAATGGCAGTGCGAATAACAATCCAAAAAGTGAAAACAAAAAGTCGAGTAAACGTATCATTTATAAATCCAATAATTATTTTGTTGAAGGCTTTTTAGCAGCAAGTTTAAAACCATGCTCAACTGAGTATGGAGGCGACCAATTAAGCGTATTTTTTGTATGGGAAATATCTAACTGAAGTGAGCCAGTTAATCTATCAATAACATCGTTTTTATAAAATAATTTACCTGCTAATTTAAAACACCAAACAGGCATGGGTAAAGCACGATTTTTTTTATTTTGCACCTTAGCCATTAACGCTACCATTTCAGCCGTCGATAAATCATAATCGTCAGACGCTAAAAACACATGGTTAGCCGCTTTTGGATGCTCAATACATACCTTAATTAAATCAACCAAATTATAAACAGAAACTAAGCTGCGCTTATTATTTTTAATTGATCTAAAAGGTAATGGTAATCCTTTACCTACAAAATGCATCAATGATGCAAAATTTGCTTTCACCCCTTCACCATATATTAATGGTGGGCGGATAATCACAATCTCCATGTCAGTTTGCTTACCCAGTTCCAATAGCTGCTGTTCAGCCTCTGCTTTCGAGATGCCATAAGGATCTTCGGCGGCGCGTTGATCATGCGCTCTATAGGGAGCTTTGCCAGTTGTACTTTCACCATTAACTTTGATGGTACTTAAAAAGATAAAACGCTTAACACCAGCCTGAGCTGCTTGTTTTGCTAAATTAAGTGTTCCGAGAGTGTTTACACCTCTAAACTCATTAAGAGGGTCACGAGCAATATCATTCATGATGTGAACTCTTGCTGCACAATGCACAACCACATCAACATTACTCAAAGCATCTGAGTAAGGTGATTTTGAATCTATACTATGCGTATAAACACAACCTAAATTAGATGGCTTTCTTCCTAGTAAGTTTAATTGATAGCCACCCTTTAACTGCGAAGCTAATACATTACCAACAAAACCAGAATAACCCGTAACTAATATTTTCAACATAACTATTCCATTACTGATAAGAGCTTTCGTGCCGCTTGTTCAACAGAAAACTTTTGTTTCAATAGTTTATACGCGTTAGCCCCCATTTTCTTGCGTAATGCTATATCACTCAATAGAGCTATAGCTCCTTCCGTTAGCTCCTCATCATTACCATTTACATAAGCAAACCCTGATTTGGAATCATTAATATAATTAATCAAATCATTACCAGTGTTAACACTGCCTAATATAGGTAACGACTGAGTCATATAACCTAAAAGCTTGCCTGGAAAATTATGAGCTTTATGCGTTTTTGCAAGTGAGAATAAACCAACATCTACTTGAGTTAAAACTTCTTTATATTGAACCTGATTTACAGAGGGTAATATAGTTACATTATCTAACTCTAAATCATCTTTGAGGGTATTAATAAGCTCAAACTCATCACCTTGCCCAATAAATAAAAAATGAGCGTTTAAGTAACCTTTAATATTATTAGCAAGTCGAAGTAAATTGCTCATGTCTTGAGCATGACCTATATTACCACCGTAAAAAAAAATTACTTTGTTAGTAAGTTTAAATTCTTTTCTAATATTTATCGAATAACTATCAAATTTTGAAGGTATTACAGATGCCCAATTTAAAAGCACTTCAGTATTTTTATATTGCGGGTTCGTCGAAGAAAAATAATCAATATTCGCTTGAGACATTAAACCTATCGTATCTGATGCCTTATAGTTTAAATGTTCGAAGTAACGAAAGTATTTAGCTATTAAAGAAGCCTCTTTAATCATCCCCTCATCAATTACCCACTGTGGGAAGAGATCTCTCAAAACCAAATAAATATATGTATTATACTTTTCTCTGAGCTTAGTTGTTAAACCACCAAAAAAAATTGTTGGGGAGTAGTTCACACATAAATCGAAAGGGGCTTTATCTACCTCCCCCTTGATAGCACTCCAAGCATGAAATGACAATAAACTCTCATTAAGTGCTCGCTTTAGTTTGCTGACACCTCGTCTTTCTCCTGCCCGAAAGCGCCACACCTGCACTCCATCAAAGGTTTCTTTAAGGAGTTTTATATTTTGATCAGGTAACCCTGGTGTAATAACTACTACATCATGTCCCTGCTTTATAAGCTCTTGTGCAAGTTCATGAAACATTTTTGCATGCACCAATGTACTACTTGGCAAATAATCATCGGGTAAAAGAGCGATACGCATTAATATTTTTTCCACACAACTCTGTTTACATAGTCGGTATAACTTATAATGGTTCGTAATACCTTGTCTGACACATTAGGAGCAATGTAGTTTTGCACTTTATTAATAAGTCTGTGTTCACCACGAGGTTGTTTATCAAGTATTTCGATAGCTTGTAGTATGCGTTCTACATTCATACCTGTAAACATAACCGCACCTTCTTCAAAGCCTTCGGGGCGCTCTTGTGCATCTCTAATATTAATGGCAGGAAAGTTTAAAATAGACGACTCTTCGGTAATGGTACCGCTGTCACTTAATACAACTTTCGCCTCCATTTGCAGTTTTACGTAATCGCTAAAACCAAGTGGTTTTAACAATTTAACTAACGGGTGAAACTCAAGGTTAAGTAAGTCAATTTTTTTTCTAGTACGAGGATGAGTCGATACAATAATAGGGTACTGATATTTTTCGGCAATGGCATTCAAAGCTTTTACATAACTGTTAATGTTTGTCTCTGAGTCTACATTTTCTTCTCTGTGCACACTTACCAAAAAGTACTCACCCGATATTAATCCTAGCGTGGTTAAAATTTCAGCATTGGCAATTTTGGCTTCATAGCGATTTAGCACTTCATCCATAGGGCTGCCTGTTTTAACTATTAGATCGGGCTTGAGGCCTTCGGCTAATAAATATTCACGCGCTATGTCGGTATAAGGCATGTTAACGTCAGAAATATGATCCACTATTTTACGGTTAATTTCTTCGGGTACGCGCATGTCAAAACAGCGGTTACCTGCTTCCATATGAAAAATTGGGATTTTTTTACGTTTAGCCGGAATAGCTGCCATTGCACTATTAGTGTCTCCTAATATTAAAATTGCATCGGGCTGTACATCGGCAAACATGGCATCGGCCTTGCTAATTACTTGCGCCATGGTTTCGGCGGCAGTAGCTCCGGCACACTCTAAAAATATGTCTGGTGCGCGAATGCCTAAATCTTCAAAAAATATTTGATTAAGTTCATAATCGTAGTTTTGCCCAGTATGCACTAACACATGCTCACAAAACTTATCTAGCTTTGCAATGGTGCATGACAGCCTAATAATCTCTGGACGAGTGCCTACAACTGTAACAACTTTTAACTTTTTCATGCTTTATACCTTTTTACGTAATCTGTATGCATATATTCAACAAGCTCGTTCCAAGGAGGTGGGCTAAACTGCGTTAATTGCCTAAATTTATCTGAGTTTAGCGAACGATCTATAACCAGCTCTTGCGACTCAGCAATAGTAATTTTTTTTTGGTATTGCTCTGCAATCAACTTTAATAACGTGTATTTATCAATTGGGTCTACCGATAAGTGCAATAAGCCTGCAACCTCTGGGTTTGGTAAAATATACTCTACCAACAGCTTCGCTATATAACAGGTAGGCAAGCCAGAGAACACGGCTTTAGAAAAGCCCTTAGTGCTTTCGCCTTGCGATAAAAACCAGTCTACTAAGCTTACAGCAGAAGTAAGCTCATGCCCTATAATCGAGGTTCGTAACGATAGATGTTTGCCATAACTTACTTCACCTAAACACTTAGATTTACCATACAAGTCACGCGCATCGGGTAATGAGTCTTCGGTATATAAGCCTACCTCACCGGTAAAAACACAGTCAGTAGAAAAATGAATCAATTTTGCATTAAACTGATCACAAACATTGGCCAACTCATGTGGCAGTAATGCATTAATTTTAACTGCATCTATGTGCTGCTTTGAAATACCATGCTGTTTAATTAAACCCACACAGTTAATTACTACATCAGGAGCCACTGTTTCGATTGCGTGCTGCAGAAAACTAATGTCGTAAGCGTCAACACCTGTAATTAACTGCTGCTGAGTGTCTTTAAAAAAATGTTCTTTGCCAGCAATACTTCTAACTGTACCAAATACCGATAAGTGAGCGTGTTCATTTAAGTTGCTAAACAAGCTATAACCCAACATGCCTGTAGCCCCTAAAATTAATACCTTCATGCTTACACCCCTTCCGGAACGACGATATTTCCAGATTCAATTTCACGCATAAAATCAAGCTTGCGTAGTAGTTGCTTCATACCTTCAACATCTAAACGATCGGTATTATGCGAGTTGTAGTCTTCTACTTTAGAAAGGTCTGCGTCACCTTCTTCAAAAAACTTTGAGTAGTTTAAATCTCTATTATCGGCAGGTACTCTAAAGTATTCACCTTGCTCTTGCGCTACAAACATTTCTTCGCGGCTACATAAAGCTTCAAACAACTTTTCACCATGGCGGGTGCCAATCACATTTACAACATGCTCAGGTTTGTTAAGCATATCGAGTAACGCGGTTACTAACACGTCTATAGTTGCTGCTGGCGCTTTTTGTACAAAAACATCGCCATTTTGACCATTCTCGAAAGCATGTAATACTAAGTCAACCGCATCGTCTAAAGTCATCATAAAGCGGGTCATGCTTGGGTCGGTAATAGTAATAGGCTCATTATTAACCACCTGGCGAATAAACAAAGGAATAACCGAGCCTCGTGATGCCATTACGTTACCATAGCGCGTACAACATATTGTGGTATTGGTATGCTCTAAATTACGGCTTTTAGCCACAATCACTTTTTCCATCATCGCTTTTGAAATACCCATCGCATTAATTGGGTACACAGCTTTATCTGTACTCAAACACACAACGCGTTCAACATTATTAGCTATGGCAGCTTCTAACACATTTTCTGTTCCTAGCACGTTAGTTTTAACGGCTTCTAATGGGTAAAACTCACATGATGGAACTTGTTTTAGTGCTGCAGCATGGTATACGTAGTCAACACCGCGCATTGCAGTATTAATGCTTTGGCTATCGCGTACATCGCCAATATAAAACTTTAATTTGTCAGAGTTAAAGTGCTTGCGCATATCGTCTTGTTTTTTCTCATCTCGTGAAAAAATGCGAATTTCTTTAATGTCTGTATTTAAAAAGCGACGCAAAACTGCATTGCCAAATGAGCCGGTGCCGCCGGTAATAAGTAAAACTTTGCTTTTAAACATAAATAACCTATGTAAAATTTAAAATCAACGAGAATAAATGATTCTCAACTTATGTAGAGAGTCACTACTTTCAACGTAATCAAGAGCAAACTTTCTGCTTCTATCTCTTAGGATTCGATGCTCATGTTCACCCATTGAGTAAACTTTTTTTATAATACGCAGAAAATGAGAAGGCTTTTCAAGACTTACTTCCCAACCTACTCCTATCTTTTCTAGGTTTTTCCACGGAGTTCTATCACTAATTAATATAGGTAAGGAAGAGGCAAGTGCTTCCCATATTGCTTGGCCAAAATTCTCTCCCAAAGTAGGTAAAACAAATAAATCATATTCTTTCATAACGCTGTATGCATTTTCTGGAGAAAGGGTACCTAATAAATTAACTTTCACGTTATTTGGCAATACTGATATTTTATTTTCACAACTATTTAAGTAGTTAAGATCTTCTTTAGGCCCATATACATCTAAATTAACATTTATATCTATTTCAGATAGGATATCTAATAAGTAATGAAGATTTTTCATGGGAGAAATACGTGAAAAAAAAACTAAATTAATTTCATTGGGGGTTTTAATAACCGTCCTTTCAATTTTAGATTTCCATTGACTAAAATTAGGTAGGTTATTAATTCTATTTATTACTAATTTGGACGTTCCAAAGTTATGTAATATATCACTTTTTTCACCATCGCTAGAAGCAATCCACTCTACATAATTATCTAAATTAAGTAATTTAATAACAAATAAATATACTCTTTTTTTCAAACCACCTATTTTCAAGGCTCCTCTAGATAGCTCTCCTCGAGGGGATAAAAAAATCACGCCCTTAAAGTATTTTGAATATCTGCTTGTTAACAAAGGAATGAATGAAAAACGAATCGACATTAAGCTATTCAAGTGCACCACATCTGGTTCTAATTTTCTCAATATTTCGTTTACAAAGCCAAATGAAAAACTGGCACTTTCAACATACATTACTTTAACGGAGCCAACATCCATCCAGCTATTTATTATAATATTTTTATATCTAGCTTCCCCCCCCAAATCACGATCTCTTGTAACCAAATATATATCAAATTCCCTCCCAAGGGCATCGCAAACACTCTGTAAGCTCCTTATTGGACCTCCGGCCATATAACCTGGTACATAATAATCAGCTAATATTAATACTCGTTTTCTATTCATATTATATTCTATATAGGCTTAGTAAGAGGGTTATTTTGTTGGTACAAACAACCTAGGAAAATTAAAAATACGGGGCTGGTTAAATTTAACCACGCACCATAGCCAACGGTGTATAACAGAAGTGATATTAAAATTATATATGCAAATAGATTTCTCTCCCTCATTGCCACTATAAAGAATGAAATAAAAGAAAAAAGTAAGAATAAAAAAGATATACCGTCTCTTGCTAATAAGTGGGTTAAGTAAGAGTCTGTTGAACCACCCAATGTACCACCATTTACGGTCCAATAAGGCGATATATATATGTCTGAACCAATCCCTACAATACTACTTATACCTGCAGAACCCATCAGCCTGAAATGCTCTAAGATGATTAAAAAGCGAGAGGATAAATTTTGAGCATCAGCATTAGCTGAGTCACTCCTCAAAATTGCACTATTAAAAAATTCGTTCTGTATTCCTAGCAAAGGAATAATATCAGAAGCAAGCTGTAATCCAAAAATAATCGCAAGGCTCAATACAGGTAAAATGCAATAAACTCTATTATATCCAAACTTATTTTTATCAAATACAAAAACTAGCGAAAGACACAAAACAAAAATCAAATAACTCGTTCGATTACCACTTAAAATTATGAAGTATATTGAAATTATATAAAACAAGTATCTACTTTTACTTTTGTTTAAAAAGTAATTGGCAAAAAATACGATTAAAGAAAAAGCAGCTGAGTAAGGAGGTGTTAAATATTTCCATATTGAAACTCGCCACCACATTCCTTGATGAAGATTTACTGTAGTTTGACCTGGCAAGTAGCCATAATCAGTTACTTGTGGATCAAATGTAAAAATTAAAAATAATAACGCAAATAAGTAAAGTCCATTTATAAGCCGTAGTGGAAAATATACTCGGAAATGCACTATACATATAATTGGAAGTGCCCAGCGTAGTGTTTCTGAGAAGTGCTTTATATCAAAGTTAACGACTGAAGTTAAAAAGCTAGAAAGTAAATATAAACCTAAAAAGATAATTATCGGATCTTTCTTGATTTTATATTCTTTTACTATGAGTGCTAAATTTATAAGTATATAGATAAATAAAGGTATTGTAATAAGAAACCAGCGGATTCCTCCACCAGTGTAAGGGTCAGCACCTTTCCCCCCATAATTTAAAAATGTCCAAAGGATTAATAAATATGTTGTGTAACTAACAAACATATATTGCGATGATTTAGTGGGCAAGCCAGTTCTAACCATTTCAACTTCCTAGCTTATAAACTAAATTTAATATTTATGCCTTTGCTTTCATAGATACTTGCTCTATAGCTTATATAAATGTAGTTTTATTTAACACTTTAAACGCTAACTTAAAAACTAAAACTTTATAAGTTTAGCACTCTGTAGAAATTGCCTATCTGAGTTATAACCGGGTAAACTTATCTTGATTTGCCAAGTTTATGTAATGCTTCTCATCTCTATATTTAAATACTTTTGCAGGATTTCCCCCGGCGATTCCAAACTTTGGTATATCAGAAACGACCACACTGCCAGCCTGAATAATTGCACCTTCACCGATTGTAACACCTCCAAGAATTGTAACTCTATCTCCTATCCATACGGCCCTTTTAATAACAACACCTTTATTTTCATGCTTATCGTCATATGGTAAGGAAGTAGCATTCTTGTAATTATGATTACTCGTTATTATTAATAGGTCATTACCAGTATGAACATAGTCGTCTATCCTAACACTCCCAGAACCTCTGATCGTTAAACCATTTGAACTGCAATGCTCCCCCAATATAGTTTTAAAATTAACAGATGAAGGGCCTCCAATAAATATAGCTTTACCTGTAGACTCTGCAATTAAACGAACTTTAAGGACCCAGAAAAACCTTTTTATTTTTATTGTTATGCGAGTCATAAAGCGGATTACTTTAATCATGTATTAATCTCTCTATAATAATTCAACATGATGTGATACTTGAAAATGCTCGATGAGCAATTCCATATTTTTTCTGTGTTTTAGATAAAAACACTCTAATTTAGGTATAACAACATTAACATCAAAACCATAGATAAGCTCTAACGTTTCTGTAGCACCAGAACCTGCGGTAATAACTTTCAACGGCTTAATCATATTATCTTTAAAATATAGCTCTATAGGGCCTGTTGACTCTATAACTTCAACATGACTTAACCCATTAAACTCTGTAAAATCAGTTTTTTTATCAAATCTATGCAAAACAATTTTAAATTCACATTGCTCATATTGCTTTGCAAGTTTGAGCAAGAAATTGATATAATTTTCCCTTGATATCATTCCTGCATTGATAAATGCTGAACTTATAAAATAAACAGAATTGTGTAAATCATATTTAACGACTTCACTCTGAAGCTTACGAAAATCATTAACGATAATATTTTTTGCTATTAATGGTGTTGCCATTTTATGTTTTCGATCAAGCGTGACCAAAGTGGCATTATCGATAGGTCTAATGTCAAAACCTAATATTTTGCAAACTATATACTTAGACCTAAATTTAATACTTTTATAGTGCTTGCTAGAGTCTATCAGTAATGTTGCATTACCATCTTCAAGAAGCACTTTATTTGAAAGTGGGTTAGAATTAGCTATTAAGTTCATAAATTCGTTATAATATGCACTTATAAGGATCTCATCAAATGCGCCAAGCTCTTTGAGCATCTGTTTAATTGCTTTATTATTTTTAACAATATCAACAGCTGTACCACTATATTTTATCCAAAACACTTTATTCCAAATCTTTTTATCAACTAGTTTATGTAACTGATTATTCTCATTTGCCCAAGGAATTATAAGTATATTTTCATCACAATCCTGTAATAACTCAAGCGCTTGCAGGTATTGTAGTGGTTGGATTATTACAAATAGCTTTCTTTTAATTGACACCAACTGGCCCTCTTTTATGATTTTTAACTACTGAGAATACAATAGCTTGTGAGAATAAAAATTGACAGGCAATACTAATAATAGTCGCATAACAAGCACCATAAACTCCATACTTTGGAATAAGTAGTAAATTTAATACTAAATTTATCAAAAAGACTATAACTGTTACTTTAGATAATGAGCCTGTTCTTTTGTGGTACCAAAGAATTGGAGTGTACACTTTATAAAAACCCAATAAACAAAAACCTCCTATCAACATGATTCCTAAGTATTTAGCTTGCGAGTAATCTATCGGTAATAAGTGATCAACTAAGAAGTAAATTACAATGCTTATTATTACCCCAGATAAGATTACAACTAAACAAGCTAAAAACATAAAACGAAAAAGCTGTGAATAACCGTCAAGAAATAACGTTTTCTCTTCTGCCTTTTGTGCTATAAACTCCATAACGAATGGTGCCCAAGCTTTGCTCAAAGAGTTTTGCAGTACTGACATTATCATAGCCAGTTGCATCCCTGCTGCATATATAGCAACAGAGGCATTTCCTAAAAACTCTGATATAAAAATCCTATCGGCCATAAAATACATCCCAGCAGCCACAGAGTGAGGAATAATTGGTAAAGTAAATTTCAAGTTAGATGAAACCATAAACCAACTTAACTTCCACTTTATATCAAGCTCTTTTATTAGTAGATAAAAAGACAAGACCGAAAATAAAAAGAAAGAACTAAAAACTGCAAAAAGTTTAGATTCCCATCCGAGATCAAAAAAAAATAATAATGAAATTGTTAAGATAAAAGTTACAACATTAGGGCCTAATAAAAAAAGAGAGTAAAGTCGATATTTCTTTTTGCATTGATAAACTAACACAGATGCTTGAATCGTAACATTAAAAAGGATGATTATTGGCAAGGTTAAAAACCAACCCTCATGCAAGCCAAACCGACCAACTATAAATTCTGATGAATAAAATACAATTATTTGAAAAAATACAAATACAGGTAACACTATTATTAATGAGTTGGTTAGATATAAAGAAAAATCAGATTTAGATAACTTAAAATACTCGACAATAAGCCCTGCAATGGAAAACTGTAGTATTGGTGTAAGAATTACGATAAAGCTCTCTAGAAGTATTAACCCCCCATACTCTTCTAATGTTAATTGAAAGGTCAGTATGGGAAGTAGCAAAAATGGTAAAACTGAGTTTAATAATGTTAGAGAAGAAACTATCTTCATTGAACGAAACAAGCCATTAACTCCAAACTAAGAAAAAGTTCATAAATTTACACACTATATTCCATTAGCAGATTAACATATTAGTAATTTACGGTTACTCATATATATTAATCATGATACGGGACTTACTCATAACCTGCCATTTTATTATAAAAACTACACATGTGGCGTTGTTCATCTAACGAGCAAAGGTTTGTTACATCGCCTTGTAAAAATGCGTCTAACTGTTTATATAAGCCGGGCTTGAATTCTTTATCTAGCGACTCATCTATTTCGACACTAAGTTGAGGAATTGTGCCTCTTTTTTGCACTAGTAACGACTCCATTGGCTTTAATATGTATCTGTTTTCGTTAGTAAATATTTCTACAGCCCAGCGTCCGGCCGACTCCCAGTTAGCTGCATAATTAAATAATGCGCCAGATTCACTCACACCAGCCCCTGAGAAGATTGAAGAGGTAGGGTGCCAATTTAGTTCACCAGTAACAAAGCTAGCCATTTTTTTAGGTTGACCGCCTAAATAAAATGCCAGATCGGCTACATGAGTAGAATTAGCTAAAAACCATTTACTGAGCACGTCTTTAGGCTTATCTATTTTTTCTATAACATGAGCCCACTCTGTTAGTTCAAAGTTGAACGATGTTACGCCACCTTCAGCCTTAAGCCTTTCTTTTAATGCGATAACTGAAGCAAAGAAACGTCTATTATAAGCAATAAAAACATCGCAGCCACTTGCCGTACTTTGCTCATATAAAGTATTAAGCTCGGTTAATGTTGTGCCGCCTGGCTTTTCAACCAATATGCGCTTTACACCGCTTTGGATTAACTGTTGAGTGGTTGCGTATAACTGTGCAACGCCTACACTCACAATTGCCGCTTCAGGGCATGCTGGGGCTGTTTCTAAAAAGGCTTCAAGTCCGCCTTGAATAACCTCTTTACCTGTTTTATTGGTAAATTCTTCTGCAGATGCTTTACCACGGCCAATAACGATATAATCGCGATTTTGAGCATCTAAAATTTTTGCATAATCAACCGACATTGGGCCTGAGCCAACTAACCAAATCATTTTGTTCTCCTTTTTATGTTATTGGACACGCTAATAAGTTTTTATTTAGCACGTTATTTATATGCTCAAGGTATAGCTCAATCATAGAGGTATGTAGATGACACGACTCATTAAAAGGAGTTAATGATGAAGTATTGCTATTTAGTATTTCATCAATATTTAAACCGGTTAGCTCGCTTTGGTATTTTACTTGGTGCTTAAATTGTTGCTCAGCTGAAACATTGGCTGTATTGATAGTACCTGCAATTTCGTCGATTGATATAGTGTTAGAATCAGATGAAAGCGATACTTGTATTACTACTTCGTCAGCCGTTGTACACTCAAGCTCTAATGAATGCTGGCCAAGCATAAACTTTACTTTACCGGTTAGCTCGTAAAAACCCGCTCTTTTACTTTCTAATAATTGTGTATCTAAATTATTTTCGGTAGCTTGTAAGTTTGCTTCGTTACATAAATACGAAAACAAATCGATAAAGTGAATGCTATTACATGCCATTCCCCAGCCGCTACCAGACACTTTCATTGCAAGTACTTCGTTCGGGTTTAAAAGTTCTTTAATTTGCTTATAAGAAGGGTAAAGTCTTCGAGGGCAGTTAACCCATGCAGTTACATTGTGCTGTTCAAGCAATGCTGCAACTTCTGTATATTCATGCAGCGCTTGGAACAATACCTTTTCAAAAATAATATAACGAACTTTATTTTCAGCAAGTAAGGTGGCTGTTACTTTAGCGCGTACTGGTGCTGAGGTTGCAATAATACATACGTCGAATGACTCTGCTTTTGGTAAGCTTTGCGAGTATTGCACTGTGCTTTTTACATTTTCAATAGAGACTTGCTCGGCTCTTTGCTGTGCAATATTTAACGAGTCGCTGGATGGGTCTACAACCGTAATATTCAGTGGTAAAGCACTTTGTAAAGCACCTTGTAAGTGTCTGCTTCCTAGTTGCCCTGCACCTATTATAAGTATTTTATTCATGTATTTTGTCTCGCAGGATTGTTTCAGCAATTATAAAGTCTAGTTTTGTATCGATGTCTACAGAGCTATGGCTATCCATTTTATAAGCTACGCTATTGCCTGACATCAAACCCCCTTCTTGCAGAAACTGTTCAACTTTAGTTAAATAAATTGCACCATTTAATCTGTAATATTGTGGTAGATCTTGGCTACGCATATTTTTTACGTTTTTAGGGATGAAGTTTTCTAAAGATAATGAATTATCTAATGTATTACTCCACAGTGGAGAATGCTCACACTCACAAACTGATATTACTGAATCAGCATTTTTTACATTTAATAAATCAATCGCTCCTTGTATATCAGCAGCTGAGCGTAAAGGCGATGTTGGTTGGAGTAGTAATACATAATCAAAATATTCGCCTATACCTTTAAAATACTCGAGCGTATGGCGTACTACATCGACACTACTGCTTGTGTCTGATGATAGGCTAGCAGGTCTTAAAAAAGGGACTTCTCCGCCAGCGGCCTTTGCCGTATTGGCTATGGTTTCGCAATCTGTACTTACCACTACTCGCGCTATTGAAGGTACATTTCTTGCCGCTTCGATTGACCAATTAATCATTGGCTTACCTGCTAATGGTAAGATATTTTTTCCTGGAAGGCGTTTGCTTCCTCCCCTAGCAGGTATAATCGCTAAAATAGTTTTTTCATTGCTCATTAAAGCACCCCAAGATCATGAATATCTATTTGCGCACGATTAAAATCATCATGGCGGCCAACATCTAGCCAATATTCATGTATCGGGAATTTTAATGTTCTTTCATCGTTCGCTTTTAAGTTTTCAAATAATGTTGGCATGTCTAAGTACTCATTACTTGATAGTGACTCAATTACTTTATTTGAAATGACATATATACCGGCATTTACAAAGTAGCGATAAGTGGGTTTTTCGACGATATTTGAAATTTCATTCCCTTTACCTTCAATAACACCAAAAGGCACTTTAATTTCATAGTCGCGCACGCACATAGTCGCATCAGCTTGGTTTGCATTATGAAAATCAAGTACCTTTCTAAAATCTACGTTAGTAAGAATATCTCCATTAATCATAATAAGAGGTAGCTTAGGAATGGACTTTGGTAATAAAGAAAGTGCGCCACCAGTGCCTAAAGGGGCATCTTCATGAACGTATGTGATTTCTATATCGTGCTGACTACCATCACCAAAGTGATTCATGATCACTTCAGGTAAATAGTGCGTTGAAATATAAAACTTATAAAAACCATGACTTTTAAAATGATTGATTAATGTTTCTAACATTGGCTTACCGCCCACTTTAAGCATAGGCTTTGGGCAGTTATCTGTTAGCGGGCGTAATCGAGTGCCGAAGCCGCCCGCCATTAAAAAAACGGGATTATCACGTTTTTCAATCTCAAGTGTTTCATGTAATGTTTTTACATTAACAAGTCGGCCATTTTCATCAAGTATAGGTAAAAGCAAAATTTTCTTTTTTTGCATCATTATTTTTAAGGATTCATTAGACATCAACGTTGTTGCACTGGTTGGTGATGTATTCATTATTTCGGTCACAGGATCATCAAGACCAATGCCGTTAATTAATCCTCGACGAATATCACCATCGGTTACTAAGCCGATTAACTTATTACACTCTAGAACAACTAAAGCGGCGTGCATGGCTTCTTTGTCTATAACTTTTAGCGCGTCTCGTATTTTGACATCTGGAGAGATCAAAATATTTTCAAAATTTGTGGTCATAATTTACCTTCCAGTTTTATGTATGGTCTGGCTCCATAAACGATAGCGGAGTCTGGGAGTGTTTTTAAAATATTAGCGCCAACACCTATTATTGTATTTTTGCCTATTTGAATATCATTGATAATTTTTGCACCAGTGCCTATATGTACGGACTCTTTTACATGAACTTGGCCGCTCATTACAACACCCGGTGCTATATGACAAAATGCGTCTATTTCACAATCGTGATCAATGCTAGCTGAAGTATTTACTATAGTTCCAAAACCAATTTTACTTCCTATACAGATTGTGGCATTTGATAAAACTTGTGCTCCCTGTGCAATGGTTGCGTATGTAGACACATTAGCTGAGCTTGCGATCACTGTGGCAAATCCATAAAACTTGCTTTTAAATTCAGTATGGATCTTGGTGCGTAAACCAGAATAAGGCATTGCCCCTATGCCGTTTACAAGTTCAACCTCATCAGTAGCAAAGTCTAAAATAGCGTTATCATTTTTAAAGTGCTTAATACCTTTAAATAATTCCTTGCCTGCTGTTATTTCGGGTGCGACAACAGCAATAATATCTCTTCCTTGTAGTAAAAGAATTTCTAATAAGGCGGCGGCATGGCCTCCGCCACCAATCATTACAAGAGGTTTATTTTTCATCGAGTAATTGACCAACTGAGTAATCTTTAGTGGCCGGGGTATCTAATAATTTCCAAAAATTAATTGGTGCAAAGCCGTCCCCAGGTCGTTTCACTGAAATATGCTTTTCAGTCAATATGTCTCCTTGTTTAATTGCTTGTGCTGCAACTAAACTTTTACGCGCAACGGCTTTATTTTTAACTTCAGAAGGCCGTGGTCCTTTAATGCCATCACCTAATATTTTTTCTACAATGCGAATTCCATCAACCATTTCTTTTAATTCTATTGGATCTAGAGATGCTTTGTGATCTGGCCCTGGTAATGATTTATCAACAGTAAAATGTTTTTCAATTAAGACCGCTCCTTTGGCCACTGCAGCAATAGGCACTACTATTCCGGCGCTATGATCTGAGTAACCTACTTCTAGCTTAAACGCGTCTTTCATTGTATCCATGGCATTTAAATTTATATCATTAAATGGCGCTGGGTATTCGGTTGTACAATGTAAAAGCGTTACTTTGTCTTTTAATAATTGCTTACCTTGCTCTGAAAAATACGCTGTTTGTAATGCTTCTTCTGTTGGATTGCCTTCTGGGTTTAAATAACCAAAAGCAATTACTGATAATACCTGCTCTATTTCAGAAAGCGTTGCCATACCTGTTGATACGATTAGATCACAACCTGTTCTTGCGTGTTCTAGTACTAATGGCGCGTTAGTAATTTCACCCGATGGTAGTTTTAGGCGCGTTATTCCTAAATCATCAACTAAAAATGAAAGGCTTTCTGAGTCAAATGCGGTAGATAAAAACTCAATACCTAACTCATTACAATATTTCACTAGCTTATGGTGCGTTTCGTAGCTCAACTCTAATCGCTTTAGCATTGAGTACTGAGACTCTTTTTGACCACTATTAGTGACTTGATACTCTGCTTGTTGTGCATCTTCAGTGACTAAATTTTTAGCTTTAAATGTTTGGAATTTAACTATATTGGCTCCTGCTTGATGCGCAGCATCAACAAGAGAAAACGCTATGTCGTC
Organism: Pseudoalteromonas sp. APM04; assembly: GCF_022809815.1. Taxonomy (NCBI): domain Bacteria; kingdom Pseudomonadati; phylum Pseudomonadota; class Gammaproteobacteria; order Alteromonadales; family Pseudoalteromonadaceae; genus Pseudoalteromonas; species Pseudoalteromonas sp. APM04. The sequence continues at coordinate 457,834 of NZ_CP094441.1, read as the reverse complement.
ACTGCCATTATGGTTTACACCAGCTTCAGCTATAATTAATGTCATAGAGGTTCTCACTTTAAATCGTAAAAAGATTTGCTCGGCTCAAACTCTAAAGATTTGAGCATTTGAATTGCTTGAGCACTTGCATTGCCGGCGCCATATGGATTAATAATTGTTTCGCCTGGATCTTTATAGCTACCTGTAACAGCCGATTTTATTGCTGCTGAAATAGCGGCTTTTGTTGCTATACAGTTAAGTACACTTTTAGCTGCTAAACGGCCTTTTTGTCGTACGCCTATATTGACTGTAGGCACGTTAAATGCGGGGACTTCAATGATACCACTCGATGAATTACCAATAACAACAGCGGCATTTTTTACCGTGCTCAAATAGCGCTTTTGTCCCAATGACGGTATTGCACATACTCTATTAGGGTGCTGTTTAGCATAATCTTCAAGTATTGGAATTATACGGCGCCCACCATCGTCTGCATTGGGGTAGGTTAGAATAACCTGATGATCTTTAAACTCATCTAATGCATCGAGTAATGCGCTAAAGCTTTGCTCCGGTGGCTCTTCACCTAACGTTACTGGATGATAGGTAACAAGAAAGTAAGGCTGCTTTAAATTAAAGTTTAATGAGTTGCCAATTTCATTAACACTCATAAAATCACTACGTGATAAATGATCTAGGCCAATTGCACCAATATTTTTAACTCGCTCAGGCATCTCACCTAACTGGATTACACGTTGGCGATATTCCTCGGTAGAGGTTCCGTGTAAATAGCTAAGTTTAGTAATAGCATGTCGAATAGCGTCATCATACGCCCCTTCGGTGATTTCGCCTCCGTGCAGATGCAAAATAGGTATGCGTAATATCATTGCGGTTTGAGCAGCCGCAAGTGCTTCAAAGCGGTCACCTAAAATGACCAGCGCATCAGGCTTTAATCTACTTAGTGCATCAGCAAAACCAAGCACACCAAGCCCCATACTTTTAGCGGTACCGACGGCAGTATCTGATGAGAGTAGAATTTCTATTTTTTCATCTATGCTAAAACCATCTTGCTCTATTTGTTTGTAGGTTTCACCAAACTCAGATGATAAATGCATGCCTGAAACTAATAGCTGTAATGTAAGCTCTGGATCACTTTGAATATCTTTTATAAGCCAGTACAGCAGTCCATACTCTGCACGAGTCCCTGTAAATACAGCTATTTTCTGTGTCATTATAACTTGCCTAAACTTTTAACTGGAGAGCTTGGTATGTTAACTAAGTGAGCTTCAATAAACTCTGAATGGCTTAAATCGCCTCGCATTGCATTTTCGAACATAGGTAGTCGATGCATTAGTTGCCATATTGGTCGAGTCATAACACCATCAGCATTAGTCTGCTTTAGTAGCTTTTCTCGCTCACTGGGATTTGGGCAAATAATTGCATTTAACCAATAGTTTGATTTTGCATAGCTAGGCTCTGTTACAAATTTAAAGTCAGAGCCTTTAAAAAAGTCTGAATATAGGCTGGCGAGGTGACGTTTATTGTCGATAAATGCGGCAAGGCTTTCCATTTGCGCACAACCAAGTGCTGCATTTAGATTAGGCATACGATAATTAAAGCCCGCTTCATCATGAAAGAATTCATACGGATGAGGAACCTTAGCTGTAGTGGTTATATGCTTTGTATACTGCCCCGAGGCTAAGGTTTTGCATAAAACCATGCCGCCGCCACCGGTGGTAATAATTTTATTACCATTAAAGCTAATTGCGCCAAAATCACCTAACGTACCTGTATGCTTACCTTTATAAAATGAGCCAAGGCTTTCTGCTGCATCTTCGACTAAGGCAATCTGCCACTCATTGCACACACTAATTAGTTCATCAAGCTCAACAGGATGCCCAAATGTATGCATTGGCACCACTGCCTGAAAGCGCTGTTTTGTTTTTTTATGTATCGGCCCCGATTCGGTTAATACCGCATGTTGCTCTAAAAATGCAGACAATGCTTTAGGGCATAAACCCAAGCTAACAGGTGATACATCAACAAACGCAGGCTCAGCCCCCATGTGATGTAAAGCATTACAGGTTGCTACAAAAGTAAGTGCTTGAGTAATAACGATATCGTTATTTTTAACTCCCGCCATATAGAGTGCTGCATGCAACGCGGCGGTACCATTTACAGTAGCCACTGCTTTTGCGGTGCCGGTGTAATTTTCAATATGTGTTTCAAAGTCATCTACAAACTTACCAACACTTGAAACAAACGTGCTGCTTATAGTTTCGGATACATATTGTTGTTCATTCCCTGAAAAAATGGGTGCGTGCAGAGGAATAAACTCGTTAGTTTGGTAGAGATCTTTTACAAATGAAACAAGCTGTTTAGTCATGATATATCTGCCTAATTACATTTTACCATCAAGGTATTTGCCCGTTTCTTTATGCCCAAAATCAGGAAGCATTTTAAAGAAAAGTGAGACAATTTCGTCTTTAGTCCAATTTTTATCAGCTTTCATTTGAGTAATTTTTTCTTCAAACTCAGATAATAATGCTTGCTCGAAAATTGCGTCATTTTTGATAATGCCTAAATTTTCAAAACGCTCCATGTCTAATGTTTCACTATCGGTAAAGAACTCTTCGAAATCTTTTTCACCTGTAGTGTCACTTTCAGTAAATAAACACGGCCACTTTCCTTGAGCTGGTAGCGTTTTTACTAGCTCTCGTGCTTCGTCTTCAGTTTTACATAAGAAAGGTTCGTAACCACGATCATGAAGGTATTTTACAGCAATATCTGCAAAGGTAATTAAGTGTAAAGCTTCACTTAATTTTGGAAAGAAAATATCTCTATTTTCACCAAAAATACATGACATTAAACACAGCTCACCAGATTCTTGAGGTGTAACAAAGTAGCGTTTGATATCACTCGGTGCGACTATTGGTTGTTGTTTTTGTATGCGCTGATTGAAACCATGTAGCAATGAGCCATCTGAAAAAGCAACGTTTGCAAATCGAGCGGTAGAAATAGCAATGTCTTCACTTTTACGCATTAAGAACATTTCCATTATACGCTTTGAAGCCCCCATCATATTAACTGGGTTAGCTGCTTTATCGGTAGACACACAAAAATATTTTTTTGCACCGCAATCAATCGATTGTTGAATTGTTTTATCAGTGTTAAATACATTTACGTCGATCATACGCATTAATGTAAATGGGTCTTTTTCACTACGAACATGCTTAAGTGCAGAAAGGTTCAATACATAGTCATATTGGCCATCTGCTTTTATAAATGCATCATACTCAACTGAACCAATATCAAGTGCGAAGGTTTGAAAGTCACCGTCGATATAGCCAAAAGAACTACGAATGTCACGCACTAACTCAACCATGTTATTTTCGCTAATATCAACAACATGAAGTTTTTTAGGGTTACGTTTAAAAATTTCTTTTGTTACAGCTTGGCCTATTGAGCCAGCCCCACCTAGCACAAGAAATTTTGAATTTGACACTATTTGCTGAAGTTTGTTCTCCGCTTTATCAATATCATGCAAGAAGAGCGTTTTATTACGACCAATTAACTTTAATATTTTATTCATAGTTAAACTTAAATTTAGTGTTTAAAAGGTTGAAAGGTTACTGTCATTTATTTACTAATAGCTCCTGTAGTAGAATTATTTGACTTGTACTTTATAGTACTTACACTCTTATACTTTACGTCGCTAAAGTTATTAATAGATTATTATTCATTGAGGTGATAATTTCAGAGAAAATAACATTTTTAACTTTTATAGGCCGCCAAATACATTTATATAAGAAGCCTAATATGAAAATATTATCAATTACCCACTAATAAACCTTTAAAATCATAAATAAACTTATCCTCTTTCAATGATCTACTTAACTCAATCAGTTCGCTGTGCCCAACTGCCAACAATAAGGCATTGATAGCCTCGTTGTTATATGAATTAATAATATCTAGGTTATATTCTGCTTTAACTTCCTTAATATTGGCCCAAGGGTCGACAATTTGAACATTCAAACCGAGTTCTATTAAAGCTTTATATAAATCAAGTACCTTTGTATTTCGGATATCAGGGCAGTTTTCTTTGAAAGTAAACCCGAGTAAGGCAATTTTACAATCTACTGGGTTTATTTTTTGTTTAATTAATTTTTTTAAGAAATCTTGAGCTATATATGTTGGCATAAAGTCGTTAATTTCTCGAGCCTTACGCATTAAATCTGGTACATACCCTGATATCTGTGATTTGTGCAGTAAATAGTATGGGTCAACCCCTATGCAATGACCACCTACTAAGCCTGGCTGTAACTTCATAAAGTTCCACTTAGTACCAGCAGCTTCTATAACTTCTTTTGTATTTATACCCAACTTTTCAAATATTTGGTGTAATTCATTTACCAGTGCGATATTGACATCTCGTTGAACATTTTCAATAACCTTAGATGCCTCAGCTACTTTAATAGAGCTTGCCTTATGAGTACCCGCTGTAATTATAGATTTATATAACTGATCTATTTTTTCAGCTATTTCAGAAGTAGAGCCGCTAGTTACTTTTAAAATATTGGTTACCCGACGTTCTTTATCGCCTGGGTTGATACGCTCTGGCGAATAACCCGCAAAAAAGTCCTGGTTAAATACTAAGCCTGATACTCTCTCTACTGCAGGTAAACATGCTTCTTCTGTAGCACCTGGGTATACGGTTGACTCATAAATTATTATGTCGCCTTTTTTAACCACTTTACCTAGCATTTCACTGGCTTTAATTAGTGGTGTTAAATCAGGTTGTTTATGCTCATCAATGGGGGTTGGTACTGTAACAATATATACATTGCAGCTTTTAAGGTCTGACACTGTGTAAGAGAAATTAAGTTGTGGAGATTGTTTAAGCTCTTCATCACTTACTTCAAGTGTAGAGTCGTGGCCGGCTTGTAATTGTGCAATTCGACCTTGGTTAATATCAAAACCTATTACTGGAAATTTTTTACAAAACTCAACAGCTAAAGGAAGGCCTACATAACCTAAACCTATAATGCCAATTTTTAGGTCCGTTAATGAATCGTGCATAGTTGTGTTCTCTTTGTTTAGTAATACAGCTTCGAGCTTTGGACTTCGAGCTTTGTAAAAGTTAAATTTTAAAATTAGTTTCAAGTTAAAATGTGCAATAAAAATCGAATATCAAGATGGATTCTCGTGGGTAAAAACACGTTTTACAATCTATTTCGGGTGGATTGCCGTTCATTTTTTGATGATAAAAACGCTCTAAACTTACTAAGTTAGACCATAATAGCTCACTATAAAATTGCATTTTTGCAATTTAGTATCTCAGTCATTTAACACCCCACTGAGACACTTTTTTCTAAATTGAGACAGTCAATTTAGACTATCTCATTGTAATTGCTTGTTTTTGTACTTTTTATAAAAAGTGCCCAATAGGCCTTCTAGAAATAGGTTCTAGGATTTAGAGTTACCTACATAGTGTCTGATCAATACTATCATTACACTTAGCATTCCACCTAAAAGTACGCCAAGCACACAAATTAGAGCGCGTTTAGGCTTGAATTTTTCTTCTGGTACTAATGCTGCGTCAATTGTTTTAAATACGTATTCGTCGCGTACTTTAGCAAACATGATTGTTTTAGTTTGCTCTTCAACTAGCTTGTATAGTACCGCACGTATATCAGCAATTTTTGTTTGCTCTAGCTGCTGTGTTAAAAAGTCGGTACTTTTTATTGCCTCTAATACATCACGCTGTTTCATGGTTTGGTTAATATCTTTAATTAACCAATCTACCCATTGCTGTGCAACATAAGGAGAAACATGCTCTATTGAGATTTTAACCATACCGGTTTCTTTATCTGTGTTGGCACTGATAATTTTACTAAATTCTTTATACGCTTCTTGCATTGAAGGCTCAGGCGCAAAGGGGGCTTTTACTTCACGCACCCATTTATTGTTTTCAGTATCGTATATTTCATTATCGTATACAATGGTGTTCGTTTGCATATTCCATGTTTTAGCGGCCATTAAATCTGGGAGAATGTTATGCTTTTGAATAAAGTCGCTGGTAAATTGGCGTGACTTTAATACCTCAATGGCTAATTGGGCTTTATTACTTGAGCCACCACCTAAGTTAACACCCGCTAAACTCGCTAAACCGCCAAACTGCCCTGCCAATGCACTCAAACCGCCGCCACCTTCTTGCTCTGCTGGAGCTAATAATACTTCAGACTTATAAATATTAGGTTGGTTAATGGCGTAAAAAACTGAAGCCACAGCAAACAAGGCAGTTATAGCAATAATTATCCATTTACCTTGCCAAATTACGGCAAAGAGTTCACGCAAGTCTATTTCGTCATCGGCAATATTATTTTGCATTGGCATATTTGCTTGGTTTAGATTGTTTGAGTTATTTTCCATTTAAATCTCATAAGTTCTAGTGAGTGGCTTCGGGCCGCGAGCTATCAGCTATCAGCTATCAGCTATCAGCTATCAGCTATCAGCTATCAGCTATCAGCTATCAGCTATCAGCTATCAGCTATCAGCTATCAGCTATCAGCTATCAGCTATCAAAAATTGAATAACGAGAACATTAGGTCAAGTTATTGTTTTAGGTTTTAGGAACCTTAGCTCGTTCCTCATAACACCAAACCTGCTGCTACATTTACGCGACATAAAGCCCCGTCTACAAAACCATTTTGAACCACAGAGTACACCGAGGCGCTGCGCGCTTCACTGAGAAGAAAAGCTTATATTGATAAAAGCCTTTACCTTTAATCTCTTCCACTGTGTTCTCTTTACCCTCTGTGGTGAATAAAATCACTAACAGACGTTTCGAGCTTCGAGCTTCAGGCACGCTCCACGTTCTAGTTCGTCGCAGAGCTTCTCTCGCTCCAGCTTGAAAGCAAAACTATTTGCTTGTCTAGCCCTTCGGGCACGCTTCCGCCCCTAGGTTGCAGTTCCTACGGTCTGATAAAAAAATAGGTTCTAGGTTCTAGGTTCATAATCTTTAAGTAAACACCTGCGGGCGTAAAGCCCGGCCTACAAAATCATTTTGAACCACAGAGCACGCGAGGCACTGCGCGCTACACTGAGAAGATTAGCCTGCTGACAGCTAATAACTGCTCTTTTCCTCTGTGTTCTCTTTACCTCTGTGGTAAATAAAATCACCTTAACGCGACATAAAGTCGCTGCTACCTTTGCGAGGCGTAAAGCCCCGCCTACAAAAAACTAGGTTCTAGGGTTTAGGTTCTAGGTCTTCCTCGTACCTAGAGCCTAATACCTATTTATTCCTTGCGCCTATTACCTATATTACAGGCTGCCTATCGCAGCTACTGCTACGCCTAGTTGGTAAAGTATTTGCGTTGCAGTGCTCCACAGCGTTAGCTTGTCCATATGGCCTGCATCCATTGGCACTACTATGGTGTCGCCTGGTTCTAGCATTTGCTCATTACCTGGAGCAAACCAGTTACCTGTGTTAGGTATGCTTACTGCGCCATTTGCTTTAATAATGTAAATACGGTCATCGTCAGCGCGTTCTTTTAAGCCGCCGCTTAGCTCTAGGTAGTCGTCTAGGCTAACGCCTGCTTTATATAGGTGTGTGGTGGCGTAGTTAACTTCACCCACTACGCTGATAGAGTCGCGCTTGCTTGGAACATATAAAGTGTCACCGTCTTGTAGCACTAGTGTTTGCTGGTTTTTAGCAATTAGTGGTAGGTCGATAACTAAACGCCCTACAGCTTCTACACTGGCTAAGTCGTTAAGTAGTTTGTTCATTTCGTCGTACGAAAGCGCACTACTACTTACTGAATTTTGAAAGCTTTTTGATGCTACATCGCGGCGTAGTTCAGTAGCTAAACGGGCTAGTTGTTGTTGCTCTTGCTGCTTTACCGATTGGCGAATAAACACCGCTGCTTTTTGCTCGGCAAAGTTAGTAAAGCCACCGGCACGGTTTAATAAATCGGTTAGTGTTTCGCCGCGGCGAATGGTGTACGTACCCGGGAATAGCAACTCACCTTTTAAAGTTACCTTAACGTTTTCTTGCCAGTTAGGAATTGCAAAAATATTTAAGCTGTCTTTGCTTTGCAAAGCAAGGCTGCTTTCGTTACTACCTATTAGTTGTTCAAGGTTTATTTTTACATGTTCTACTTGTGAAGCATTGCCATCAATCATGCGGGTTATTTCAGCTTCTTTGGTGTAAGCCGACTCTAACAAGCCCCCAGCAGCTGTTATTAAGTCAGCTACACGGCCATTTACGGTTAAAGGGTAAACCCCCGGGTGACTTACTTTGCCGTTAATTTCTACTAGTTGTATTGCTTTATTCGTTGATGCTTGCTGCTTCAACTGTTTAATTATTGGCGCTAGTAAATTATTACGGCTGTATGGTGAATAGCTATCAGCGCTTAACTCATTACTGTTTTCATTGCGCGATGCTTGCTTAATAGATTTATCTTTTTTAGTACCTGAGCCTGTAGTTGATAAAGTAAGTTGCTCTTGCTGCTTTTGCTCAAACTCACTAAATATAATAATTTTATCGTTTGCGTTAAGGGTTAAGTCGTTTTTAGCATTTTTTACAATGGCCTGCGCAACATCAAACTGATGCACTTCTATATCACCACTAATATTTATTTCACGAATTACTAAGCCATAACTTAAATCAGCTTGTTGTAGTAGATCACCACGTACCGACTTTAACACGTCGGAAATGCGTTTGCCTTCATACCACTGGTAGCTGCCAGGGCGAACTACTGCCCCCACTAAATTTACAACGTTATTATATTGTGCGCTTACCGTGTTAAAACGAATACGGTCGCCGTCTTGCGGAATGTAATTTATATTGCTAGCAGAAAAGTCTACGGTAAGTACTTCTTTGCGGTTGTTTTTAAAACGCTCTACCACGGCATTTTTAGTATAGGCACCAGGTTTTAAGCCGCCAGCCATAGCTAGTAATTCTTTCGCCGTTTCGCCTTTTTTAAGTTCAAAAATAGCTGGGCGTTTCACTAAGCCTTCTACTTTTACTTGTGCACCAACTGAAGGTACAAATACTACGTCACCTGGCTTTAAAATTATATCGTTACTGCTATCGCCATGAATAAGTAGGTCGTACAAATCAAAATTAGCAACCACTTTACCCGCACGCTTTACTTGAATGTTACGCAGTGAAGCAATATCCGACACACCACCGCTTACAAATAATGCATGCGATACAGTAGTTAAAGACGATACATTATAACTACCAGGCTTGTATGCTTCGCCAAGTACTAAAATACGCATGCTGCGTAACTGGCCGAGCGACACAAATACTTTAACGCCAATAACTTCTTGTTCTACTTTAACTTTTATTAATTCTTTAACTTCAGCAAAGGTTAAACCCGCTACTTGCACCGGGCTCAAGTCAGGAATGTTAATTCGACCTTCTCTATCAACAACTACTTCAAAGCTTGCACTTTCTTTACCATAAAAATTAATTAATAACTGATCACCTCGGCCAACTAAATACGTATCGGGTACTGCTGACGTTTCGCTAGGCATGAAAGTGGTGGGTTCGCCGGCAAATAGTTCATAGCCAAATGGCTTAACTGTATTAGGGTTTTGTTTTGATGGTTCTGCTTTTGCTGCTTGCTCTTGTTGTACTAAACGAGGACCGATTGTTAGTTCTTCAACTTGAGGTTGATTACTTGATTGGCTTGACCCAGTTATTACCGATAAATCAACACCGTACTGCTTTGCAAGCGCCTGCTGTTGAGACTTAGGCAACTTTTTAAATTGCTCTATTTGCGATGCACTTGGGGTAAAAGCCAATGCGTTGAAGCTGCTGATAATTATCAGCGCACTAATAAAGTATTTAAAAAAGTTCACGAGTAGGTATTTCCCTAGTTCTACAGTCGATAATGCGCGTATCATACACCATTTTCGCGTAATTATAAAAGAGGCAACCGCCTCTTTTATTACATAATTGTTATTAAAACCGCTATTGGTTAAAAGCTATACACCAATGTTAATGACGTTTCAGTGTCGGTAGCTTCTTTATCATCAGCAACATCTGAGTTATTAGTGATATTGTAGGCTACTTTCATTTGTAGTGAGCCATTAATTTTAGTAAGTAGCGCAGTTTCTGAGCGCGTTTTGGTATTGGTATCACCATATTCTACCGATACTAACTGGGTAAAACGTGCGTTGTCTGAAATTTTCCAGCTAAAATCTACTTTACCTAAGGCAATTACTTCGCCTTCGTATTCACCCGCTAGTGAGTTGCCGTTTTCATCAACCTCTTCGCTTACATCTGGGTATTTAAAGTACTTATAACCTGGACCAATTTCAGCGTTTAATTTCATGTTTGACTCGTTTAGTAAACGTAAACCATAACCCGCTGAAATAACTGATTCACTTCGGTATGCGCCAAAGTAATCAGATACGTGCGACCCATAAATAAATAAATGAGCGTGCTTTTCGTTTAATTTGTAATTACCCTGCGCTGAAATAGAGTACTTTTCGTTAGTACGCTGTTTTTCTTTTGTACCGTCGTCGTTTTCTACTTCATCTTCTTTGTAGATACCGTCAAGCTTGTACTCGTTGTTCCAGCTTTCTAGGTTGTGTTGTACTTTAATACCACCTTTAAGCGTTGTTGTTTCAGTGTTACCACTAGTAACAATAGCACCAAGCTCACTGGTAACTTCCCACGTTTTTTGCTCTGCATCTTCAGCGAAAGCGTTAGTCGCAGCAGATGCTGCAACTAACACTGATAAAAGCTTTAATTTCATTAAAAATAACCTATTTAATACTAAAAATTAGTCTTGCTTGTGTAAATGAACATCCATTTGCGGAAATGGAATTGAAATATTTGCGTCGTCTAATGCAATTTTAATATTTTCCATTAATGAAAAATATGTAGGCCAGTAATCAGCAGCATTAACCCAAGGACGCACAACAAAGTTAACGCTAGAATCACCTAGTTCAGAAACAGCTACAGTATAAGCAGGGTCTGTAAGTAAGCGTGTTTCTGCATCAAGTACTGATTTTAATACTTCTTTTGCTTGGCGTAAATCAGCATCGTAACCAACACCAATCACTAAATCGATACGGCGAGTTGATTCGCGCGATACGTTTGTGATCGCACCTGACATAATTTGAGAGTTTGGCACAATAATTACTTTATTATCTGGTGTGCGAAGTTCTGTAGAGAATATTTCGATTTTTTTAACCGTACCAGATTTGCCACCGGCTTCTACAAAATCACCCGATTTAAACGGACGAAGTAAAATGATTAGTACACCCGACGCAAAATTAGACAGTGAACCTTGCAACGCTAAACCTACCGCTAAGCCGGCTGCACCTAAAATAGCAATGAATGACGTTGTTTCAATACCAATTTGCGAAAGCGCCATTAGTACTGTTAATGCAAATACCAATGTATAAACAATGCTTGCTACGAAAGAGCCAACCGCTTTATCTACTTGTTTTTTCGCAAAGCCCTTTTCTGTTAAGTTAGAACAAAACTTAGCAACCCTACTACCTATTAAAAAGATAATAAGCGCAACAACTGCTTGAATACTATAGTGTAAAATTAAGCCTGAGTTATCATTAAGCCAATTAAGTACTGAATCCATGTTTACTCCAAATGTTTTTGATTAGTGTTTTTCCGGATAGCATTATACATTAATTTACAATTTGTTCTCATTTATTAATGAATTCATACTATATATATGGCTAATTGTTTATAGTTTTTAACCGCGCATAGCTTGAACAAGCATTACTGAACTTTCGCTGTACGAGAGTGAATTTTTAGATTTTATTTTTAAATTTAATTTTTTTTAATTTAAGGCTTCACAAGGTTTATTATTTTATGTATTATGCGCGCCACACCAAACAAGGTGTGTAGTGGCGGTTGTAGCTCAGTTGGTAGAGCCCCGGATTGTGATTCCGGTTGTCGCGGGTTCAAGCCCCGTCAATCGCCCCATTTTCTCTCCTTATCTCTTTTCAAAATACATAATTAATCATTAAATATAACTCCTTCTAGTTCAATTATATTTTCCCTATATCGCTTGCCCTGTATAGCTCCCCATGAATTACTATTTATGCTTATAGCTAAATATCATTGAATTCATTATGTATTTTTATTAAAAACGCTTATTTTCTGTTCAAGACATAATTTAATTTGCTCAAACCATTTTAGTAAAAAATTTATACCAATTCGCTTAATTAAGTGATGTATTTTGAGGCTGGAAAACGAGTTGATAGCTAGGCAAAACTCGCTATTTAGTTGTTCTAAATGAGAGTTTTTTAACGTAGGTAGCGGCACGTTTAGCCCCGCAAAATGATTGTGTATTATTGCGAATTAATAATAGATGCCCTGCCGTTCCCTAAACACTTAAGTAAAGTATCTGAGTATGCATTAGGCCATCATGAAAAACTCGATGGTACAGGTTACCCAAGGGGTCTAACCAAAGAGCAAATATCGATACCTGCTCGGTTAATGGCAATTACCGATATATTTGAAGCACTTTCAGCGGTAGATAGGCCTTACAAAAAAGCAAAGCCGGTAAGTGAGTGTTTATTTATACTCGGTACTATGGTCGAAAAAAACCACTTAGACCCTGATATTTTCGCTGTTTTTATCGAATCCGGCGTGTACAAAAATTATATTAGTGAATACGCAAACCCAGAACAGCTTGATGACGTAGACCTTAATAACCTACCTGGATATAAACCAATCCATTAATGCCTCACCAACATTAACAACGCTAAACAAAAAAATGCCACCTTACGGTGGCATTTACACACGGGGTTATTTCTACTTATAGAAATCCTTTTACTTTTTATTTGTTTTTTAGTGTTGTTTTATTAACAAAAATATGTGGTAAAGGTAGCACTTAGTCCTTGCTGTATCAATAGCAAAAAGAAAAGTTCATGATTTCGCCATATTATTGTAATAAACAAACGTTACCGAAACACAGCCCAAAAACCTCAAGCGTAAAATCGCGGATTGCTATTAAATTTTGATACACACGTACTTTTCTTCCAGGTATTCATTAAGTCCTTGGTGTCCACCCTCTCGCCCTAAGCCAGATTGTTTTACCCCACCAAACGGAGCAACGGGGTTTGATATTACCCCTTCATTTACGCCTATCATGCCAAACTCAAGCCCTTCGCTAATGCGGTAAACTTGTTTTAAATTTTGGCTATAAAAATAAGCGGCTAAACCATAAGGCACATCATTAGCAAGCGCAAGCACTTCTGCTTCTTCATCAAAAGGGATGACCGTTAATACAGGGCCAAATACTTCTTCGTGGTATATATCCATTTCAGTCGTTACATTAGTAACGATGAGCGGGTTTTGAAAGCTGCCGCCTAAACTGCTGTTATCACCTATTAGGTCTGCGCCTTTATCAAGTGCATCTTGCACAAGCTGCTGCACTTTCTCTTTCGCTTTTGGGTAAATAAGGGGGCCAATATCTACGCCCTCTTCAAACCCATTGGCTACTTTTAATGAGGCTACTTTAGGCGTAATTTTACTCAGCACTTCATCTAAAATACTGCGCTGAATAAAAATGCGGTTTGCGGCTACACATGCTTGGCCGCTGTTTCTAAATTTAGCCGCCATAAGCCCGTCAATCGCATCATCCAGATCCGCATTATCAAAAATGATAAACGGCGCATTGCCGCCTAATTCCATTGAGGTACGCTTAACCATGTCGGCACATTGCTTAAGTAATTGGCTACCAACACCTGTAGAGCCAGTAAAAGTAAACTTGCGGACAACATGTGAGTCAGTGAGCATTTTACCCACTGTTTTTGCGTCTTGCGATACAAGTACGTTAAATGCCCCTTTAACAAAGCCAGCTTGGTCGGCTAGGTATGCTAATGCAATCGCGCATAGCGGCGTATGCTCAGAAGGCTTTAATATAAAACTACAGCCTGCAGCATAAGCAGGCGCCACTTTACGCGTCACCATTGCAACCGGGAAGTTCCATGGTGTAATACCTGCTACAACGCCTACAGGCTGCTTAAAACTGGTTAAACGGTGGTTATTGTCGGTAGGTGGGATCACATCACCATAACTTCGCTTAGCTTCTTCTGCAAACCATTTTATAAAGCCTGCACCGTAATCTATTTCGCCCAGCGATTCTTTAAGTGGCTTACCTTGCTCTTTAGTCATTAGCTCAGCTAATGTTTGTTTGTGCTTGATCACAAGCTCATACCAGCGCATTAGCGTTTCACTACGCTCAGTGGCGTTAGTGTTTTTTAATTTTACAAAAGCGCCCTGTGCGGCAGTTATGGCGCTATTAACGCCTTGCTCGTCTATATCACTTACTTCAATAATACTTTGTTGGGTAGCGGGATCGTTAACGCTAAAGTGTTCATTGGTTTTATAAAATTCACCATCAATAAACGAGTCACAAAAAATTAGATTACTCAAAGTACACCTCCGAAAAATATTTTAGGGGTTAGCTTTTAATGCGTGGCATAGAGCCAAGGCTAACTCTTTACGTCTACAAAATAACTTACGAGCTTTACTCGTCATGCCTACAATTTACAAACAAAAAAGCCGCTGTATTAAACAGCGGCTTTTAATAGATTAGTCGTTAATTAAAAACTAGTGCTCTTCATTAACGATATTGAGATTGTACTTAGGTATTTCAACCACTAAGTCTTCATCTCTAATGATTGCTTGGCAACCAAGGCGCGACTCAGGCTCTAAGCCCCACGCTTTGTCTAGCATATCGTCTTCTAGGTCGTCACTTTCATCAAGTGAATCAAACCCTTCACGAATAACTAAATGACACGTAGTACACGCACACGACTTTTCACATGCATGTGGAATGCTTATGCCATTTTTAAGCGCCGCGTCGAGCACAGTTTGCCCCTCAGGTGCTTCAATTGCAGCGCCGTCAGGACACAATTCAGGATGTGGAAGAAAAACAATTTGTGGCATTCTAATCTCTCTTAAATGTTGTCTACTGACTGACCCGTTAGGGCTTTTTTAATTGATGCATCCATTCTGCGCGATGCAAATTCACTACTGGCGTTATCTACTTTTTCGATAGCCGCTTTAATTTCGTTAGGTTGTTGAGCATTTTCGCGCACTTTTACCAGCTCTGCAATTTCAGCTCTTAAACTTGTAAGCTGAGCGTCATCAAGTAACGCGCCATCAGCATCTAATGAAGCATTTAGTGCCTCAATAACACGAAGAGCCTCAACTTGTTGCTCTTTAAGCATACGTGCTTGCATGTCGTCTTTTGCGTTGCTCATCGACTCTTTTAGCATATTAGCCACTTGGTCGTCAGATAAACCAAACGAAGGTTTAACCTGAATTTCGGCTTGCACACCCGTTGATTTTTCCATCGCTGAGACACTTAATAAACCATCAGCATCTACTTTAAAGGTAACCCGAATATGCGCAGCGCCTGCTGCCATTGGTGGAATACCTTTTAAGCTAAACTTAGCAAGTGAACGACAATCGTCAACCAGCTCACGCTCACCTTGTAATACATGCAAAGACATCGCCGTTTGGCCATCTTTAAACGTCGTAAATTCTTGAGCACGCGCTACCGGAATAGTGGTGTTACGCGGAATAATTTTTTCAACCAAACCGCCCATGGTTTCAAGTCCAAGCGACAGTGGCAGTACGTCAAGTAATAACATGTCTGAGTCTGGCTTATTGCCAATGAGCACGTCTGCTTGCAGTGCTGCACCCAATGCTACAACGCGGTCAGGGTCGATTGAGGTTAGCGGTTCTTTATCAAAAAAGCTATGTACTTGGCTGCGTACCAGTGGCATACGCGTTGAACCGCCGACCATAATAACTTGTAAAACTTCTTCGTTTTCAATGCCAGCATCTTTAACAGCTCGGCGACACGAACGCAGTGTTTTTTTAACCAGTGGCATCGCCATTTCGTCAAATGTTTCGCGCGTTACTTCTACCGTGTGGTTTTGCCCGTCAAACTCAAGCCCTACATTTACTTTTGCGTATTGGCTTAACGCTTCTTTACAGGCTTTGGCTTTGTTAATAAATAAACGTAAAACCGAAGGTGATAAAGCTGATACTCCGGTTTGCTGCTTAAAGTAGTCAACGAGTAGTGAATCAAAATCGTCACCACCTAAGCTTGAGTCGCCGCCAGTTGCCATTACTTCAAACACACCTTGGTGTAAACGAAGAACGGAAATATCAAATGTACCACCGCCTAAGTCGTAAACGGCAATGATCCCTTCTTGGCCCGAATCTAAACCATAGGCAACAGCCGCCGCTGTTGGCTCGTTTAACAAGCGTAATACATTAATGCCAGCAAGCTCTGCTGCATCTTTAGTACTTTGACGCTGAGCATCATCGAAATACGCAGGAACAGTAATAACAGCGCCTAAAATTTCTTGATTACCAAAACTTTGTTCTGCACGCGCTTTCAACGCGGCTAATATGTGGCTTGACGCTTTAACTGGGCTGACTTTTCCAGCTTCAGTTTGAATGGCAAGCGAGCCATTATCTTCACAAAATTGATACGGTAATTGGCCGTAGCTTTGCTCTATTTCAGCCTGTGTTTTGCCTAAAAAACGCTTTACCGAAATAAGTGTATTTGCAGGGTCTTGTGTTGCAGCTTGAGCCGCATCGCTACCCACAGTAATACCACCGGCTTGATAACGAACAACCGACGGCAACATTGCCGCACCTAACTCATCTGTTAAAGTGCGCGCTTCGCCACTTTGTACGGTAGCAACTAATGAATTAGTCGTGCCAAGGTCAATACCTATGGCTAGTTTGTGTTCGTGTGGTGCCGCGCTTTGCCCCGGCTCAGCAATTTGCAATAATGCCATAATGCTCTTTAAACTCGTTTTGCTCGCTTTACAGCAAGTAATTAATCGTCAAATAAACTGTCTTCAATGCGTTCTAGTTCGTCACGTAATTTATAAACAAACTTCAATTTACGAATATTATCGGCAGCGAGTTGGTACTGTTGCTCGTTGCTGCTTGCTAACTGTTCTGCAAGTTGTGCACTGTATTGCTCGTTAAGTTGTTTGATTTGTTTTTCAAAATTAGCAATGGCTGCATCCGGGTCACTTGCTGATGCAAGCTCTTCAAGCTCTTCGCGCAATTCCATTTGTTGCATTAAAAATAATGGATCTTGCAGTGTTTGTTGCTCAGCGCGAATATCAACTCCCAGTTCGCTTAACATATACTCAGCACGTTTAACTGGGTGCTTAAGTGTTTGCAAGGCATCGTTAATTTCTGCAGCACTTTGCACAGACATTAACTTATCACGGCTGCTTGCATTGGCATGGCGGTCGGGATGTACAGCACGCTGTAATTCTAGATAATTTTTATTAATCGTTGCTAAATCAATATTATAATCAACGGGCACTGCAAATAATTCAAAGTAACGCATAGCTTCAACCAGTAATATTCAGAAATAACAAAGCCCTACAGTTGCAGGGCTTCAAAATACAATTACACGTAGCAATTAAACGGTAAAGCTTTCGCCACAACCACACTCGTCAGCTTGATTAGGGTTATTAAATTTAAACCCTTCATTTAAGCCTTCTTTAGTGTAGTCGAGCTCTGTGCCATCGATGTAAACTAAGCTTTTTGCGTCAACTATTAAAGTAACGCCTTTAGCCGCAAAGGTTTCATCGTCTTCGTTTAACTCGTCAACAAACTCAAGTACGTAAGCAAGACCTGAACAGCCCGTCGTTTTAATGCCAACGCGCAGACCTAACCCTTTGCCGCGGTTTGCTAAAAATGATTGTACGCGGTTTGCTGCCGCATCTGTCAATGTCACTGCCATGAGTTTCTCTTCTTACTTCGCTTGTTTGCTTTTGTAGTCTGCAATTGCTGCTTGAATTGCATCTTCGGCTAAAATTGAACAGTGAATTTTCACTGGTGGTAATTCTAGCTCAGCACTGATATCAGTGTTTTTGATGGTTGCTGCTTCATCAAGTGTTTTACCCTTAACCCACTCTGTTACAAGTGAAGAAGAGGCAATTGCGCTACCACAACCGTAGGTTTTGAATTTTGCATCTTCAATAACGCCAGTATCCGATACTTTAATTTGCAATTTCATTACGTCACCACATGCTGGTGCGCCTACCATACCCGTTGCCACTGACGGATCGTTTTTGTCTAGAGCACCTACGTTACGTGGGTTTTCTACGTGGTCGATTACTTTATCACTGTACGCCATAATTCTATCCTCATTACCTGCTAGGGTATGTGCTTACACCACTAAGTATTAGTGGTGAGCCCATTCAACTGAATCTAAATCAATACCTTCTTGATGCATCTCCCAAAGTGGAGACATTTCACGTAGGCGACCGATAGAGTTTTTCATTAATTCAACGGTGTAATCAATCTCTTCTTCGGTAGTAAAACGACCAATACTGAAACGAATTGAGCTGTGTGCTAATTCGTCGTTACGGCCAAGTGCACGTAAAACATAAGAAGGCTCTAAGCTTGCAGATGTACAGGCTGAACCTGACGATACCGCAATGTCTTTTACTGCCATAAGTAACGATTCACCTTCAACAAAGTTAAAGCTGATGTTTACAATACCCGGTACTGATTGGTCTTGTGTGCCGTTAAAATATACTTCGTCCATATCAGCCATAATGCCGTCAATTAGGCGTTTACGTAATGCACTGATGTGTGCAAAATCTTTTTCAAAATCTTCTTTTGCGATTCTAAATGCAGTACCCATGCCCACTAACTGATGAGTTGCAAGTGTACCTGAACGCATACCACGCTCATGACCGCCACCGTGCATTTGCGCTTCTAAACGAGCGCGTGGTTTACGACGAACGTAAAGCGCACCTACACCTTTAGGACCGTATGCTTTATGTGCAGAAAACGACATAAAATCAACTTTAAGTTGTTGCACGTCAATAAGTACTTTACCTGCACTTTGTGCAGCATCTACGTGGAACATGATTTTACGTTCACGACACATTTCGCCAATCGTCGCAATGTCTTGAATTACACCTAGCTCGTTGTTCACGTGCATGATGCTAACAAGTACTGTGTCGTCACGCATTGTATCTGCTAGTTTTTGCAGATCAAGCAGGCCATTTTCTTCAACGTCCATGTAGGTTACTTCAAAACCTTGACGTTCTAATTCACGACATGTGTCGATGACTGCTTTGTGCTCAGTTTTAGCGGTAATAACGTGCTTACCTTTCTTTTTGTAAAACTGTGCTGCACCTTTAATAGCTAGGTTGTTTGATTCAGTTGCGCCCGAAGTGAAAACAATTTCACGTGGGTCTGCATTTACTAAATCAGCAATATCTGTACGTGCTTGGTCAACGGCTTCTTCAGCTTGCCAACCAAAACGGTGTGAACGTGATGCAGGGTTACCAAATTTACCGTCCATTGTAAGGCATTGCATCATTTCTTTAGCAACACGCTCATCAACAGGCGTGGTTGCTGCGTAATCTAAATAAATCGGTAACTTCATTTCTCTCTCCGCTGCAGGTCAACCTTAAAGTTGACAGCTTACTTGAATGTTTTCCAACTGCTTAATTGCGTTATTGATACTGTTATCTTGGCGCGATGCAATTTCTTTCACATCTGATTTTTCCACCAATTCAGCAAGGGTAATACTGTTCAAAAATTCTTCTATACGTGCGCTTAAATCTGACCACAAATTATGGGTCAAACAGCGCATACCGCTTTGGCAGCCAGTGTTGGCGCCTTGGCAACGTGTTGCATCAACCGATTCATCAACTGCGGTAATAATGTCACCAACAGAAATAACACCGGCTTCTCGCCCTAGTAAATAGCCGCCACCAGGTCCTCGAACCGAACTTACCAAGCCATTTTTACGCAGCCGAGCAAATAATTGTTCAAGGTATGACAAAGAAATTTCTTGTCTCTGTGAAATATCAGCAAGGGCGACAGGACCAACACCTGTGTGCAGCGCAACATCAAGCATCGCTGTAACGGCATATCGGCCTTTTGATGTTAATTTCATAACGCCCCCTGCACAAAGAGTGCAAATTTTAATTACCAGAGTAAATTAGTCAAGTATTATCACTTGATAAAAATTTGATTTAAAAACATATCGCTCAAAGTGAATGTAGTTAACAAATTTTTAATACCTGACCAGTTTGGTCAAGTATTGTCTCCATTGTAATTACCTGAGTAATTTAGTCAAGTATTAGCCAGTTATTTAAACACCCGTTTATATAACTAATTGCTATACCTTACTTAGGAATCGATTTATTTATAGAGGTAAGAATACCGCGCAAAATGTTCATTTCAGCCTCTTCTGGGCGTGCACGGTTAAATAAACGACGAAGCTTTGTCATCACAATGCCTGGGTGCTGTTTGATAATAAAACCTGTGTTATAAAGTGTCTCTTCTAGATGATCGTAAAATAACTCTGTTTGTTTAGAGTTAGGGTAAACGGTGTCGTCTTGTGCTTCTTGCCTAGGTTGCTTATTTAAAAATGCCATACGTGTTTCGTAAGACAAAGTTTGCACAGCCATAGCAAGATTTAGCGAGCTATATTCTGGGTTAGCTGGAATGCATACATGGTAATTACACAGCTGTAGCTCTTCGTTAGTTAAACCACTGTTTTCACGGCCAAACACTAATGCCACAGGACCATTTTCAGCTTCTGCCACCAGCTTTTCACCACACTCGCGAGGCTCAACCATAGGCCATGAAAGCGTGCGCGAACGTGCGCTTGTACCAATGGTTAATGCACAATCAGCAATAGCGTCTTCAAGCTTATCAACAATCACTGCATTGCCTAATACATCGCTGGCACCTGCAGATAACGCACTTGCATGGCTATCAATTTCACAAGCAGGGTCAACTAAATAGAGTTTTGATAAACCCATTGTTTTCATGGCGCGAGCCGCCGAACCTATATTACCTGAGTGTGATGTGTTAACTAAAACAACGCGAATATCGTCTAAGATCATTGCTGTGCTTCTTACTAATGCCAAAAAATTGCGCGAATTCTAACATAAAAGCACACTAAGATCCTAGATCCTTAAACCCGATCAACACTCGTAATAAGGGCCTTTAAACCATGGCCGCTTTTACATACACATCAAAACGGTTCTTTTTAGTTTTAATTTGCATGCTGGGGGTTTTGTCATTTAAAAACGGGGCGTAATCAGGGCGCTTAACCACCACTCGCTTGCTAGCAAGTGGGTAGGCAAATTCAAGTAAATCATCGGCGTCGGTATCTGCACCTACTAACTCTTGAAATACTCGCATTTCTTTTTTTACTAAGGCTGACTTTTCACGGTGTGGGAACATAGGATCTAGATAAACCACATCGGGCATGCTTTCACATTGGGCAAGTAACGTGTGGCTGGAGCCAAACACTAAGCTCATATTCTCTTTCATCCAAGGACCAATTTCACTGTCGCTGTAAGCTCTGTTTAAACCATCGGCAAGCAGTGCAGCAACCACCGGATGACGCTCATGTAAAATAACCTTGCACCCTAATGATGCTAATACAAAGCCATCGCGGCCCAAACCTGCGGTTGCATCAAGTACTACAGGCGTTGCCCCTTTATTAAGGCCAACCGCTTTTGCAATAGCTTGCCCCTTACCGCCACCAAATTTTCGCCTGTGAGCGGCTGCTCCGGTAACAAAATCAACATTAATGGCACCTAATTTAGGTTCATCAGTTTTAAATAAACTCAGCCCTGTATCGTCATAGTGCAGGCTAAAACCTTGGCTATTTTGTTGCCAATTTACTAAACCAAAACGCGTTTCTAATTCATTTAAATACGGGCGACACTCTTTAAAGGCACACTGAATAACCACAATACACTCCGACGATAAAATACCGTCAGAGTATATCAACCAGCGAGCTTAAGCGCACTAAAATAGCTCTATGTCAGGGTCTTGGTTATTTGCCGGCTCAATGTCTTCAACTTTATGGCGTAAACTCTGTAAAAACTCACTGCGGCTTTGTGTTACTTGCTCAAACTGATATTTTATAAACGCTAAATCGCTATTGGCAGACACCAGTAACTGCATAGTATGTTCGAGCTGCGATATACATGAATCAATATCGGCGGGGTTTAAATTATTCTTTTGAAGCTCAATAGCTGTATTTAATGCCTCTAGTTGTGTACAAAACTGCTCTGCTACAGTACTTTGCGTGATATTTTGAGCATTAAACTGGCTTATTATATCTTCCAGTGCCGTGCTAATTTGTTCAGCTTGCTGGTAATTTTTTTCGTTTCTTTCCATAGTAACGACCTTTTCATTGGTAACCTCTAAAATATGAGGAAACAAATCTTTATAACGCCCATATTTTTCGCTGTCATCGACGGGCATATTTTTAACCAGCAACGATAGTTTTGGGTAATTAATAATAGTGCTCTCGCCTATATCAACAAACCGCTGTGCATCTTTGTGTTGCGCCAATAACTCCTGCACTAGTGGACATACACCACCTTGTAAGCTGTAAAATTCACTTTTATGTTGATACCAAAATACAACCACTACATCCAAATTAAGAGGAGTAAAAAACCCTAAGAAGAACTCACTCAACGTTTGTAAGCTGTTGGCATGATAACTTTGTCCAACGTAGCGCATAATTCGACCCATATCTCCCGACTCGGTCATCGCCATTGCAGCCGTTTTATTGGCTTTATTTATGTCGCTTTCGAGTTTGACGCATTGTTGGCGATACGCATAAAGTATTTTAATACGTGCCATTAGCTCTTCTGCGTTAAACGGTTTCATTATGTAGTCAGACGCACCAACGCTGTAGCCTTTTACTCGGTCGATAAGCGCTTCTTTTGATGACAAAAACATAACCGGAATATCTTTTGTATCGGCATTTTGTTTTATTTCTTGGCAGACTTGGTAACCCGACTTACCCGGCATTTCTATGTCGAGAAGGATAATATCGGGTTTATGTTCGTTTATTAACCTTAGCCCCTCTTCGCCCTCTTTAGCATGAAGAAGTTTACAAAACCCAGCTAGAGATTCTTCAATAATAAGGTGGGTTAATTTATCGTCATCAATGGTAAGTACTAACTTTTCCATACACAAATCCGTTTAGTTGAGCATGCTTAGAGCATAGTACGGCGTGCTGAAATTACTAACGTTTATAGCCTATTATCTAAAAACAATAAAAAAGCGCCTAAAAGGCGCTTTTGTTAAATTTAATAAACGACATATTTTTAAGCTGCGATGCCGCTGTGGCGGAGTAACGCATCAACGCGTGGCTCGCGGCCTCGGAAGTTTTTAAATAATTCCATAGGCTCTTCACTGCCGCCTTTTTCTAGAATATGCTGCATGAAGGCTTGCCCTGTTTGTGGGTTAAAAATTCCTTCCTCCTCAAACTTAGCGTAAGCATCGGCCGATAATACTTCAGCCCATTTATACGAGTAATAACCGGCACTGTAGCCACCTGCAAAAATATGGCTAAACCCGTGCTGAAAACGGTTAAACTCAGGAGCGTGAACAACGGATGTACGACTGCGCACATCGTTTAATACCGCTTGGATCTGACACGGCTCGCCCGCGACATAATCGTTATGAATTTTAAAATCAAATAACGAAAACTCAATTTGACGCAGCATTTGCATGCCTGAGTTATAGTTTTTAGCGGCCAATAACTTATCAAGTAATTCTTTTGGTAATGGCTCACCGGTTTCAAAATGACCCGAAATAAAGCTCAGCGCTTCTTCCTCGTAACACCAGTTCTCTAAAAACTGACTTGGTAGCTCTACGGCATCCCATGCTACACCATTAATACCTGCTACGGGAGCAGCATCAACTTGAGTCAGCATATGGTGAATACCATGACCAAACTCATGGAATAAAGTCGTTACTTCATTATGGGTGAACAAAGCTGGTTTATCGCCTACCGCTTTATTAAAGTTACATACTAAGTAAGCTACAGGGGTTTGTAACTCGCCATTAGCGCGTACCTTACGACCCATGCAATCGTCCATCCACGCGCCACCGCGTTTGCGATCGCGTGCGTAAAGATCTAAGTAAAAACGTCCTCGTAGCGTGTTATTGCTATCAACAATTTCAAAAAAGCGTACATCTTTATGGTACGTATCAAAGTCGGTTACTTCATTAACACTAATGCCAAATAAACGGTTAACTGTTTCAAATAAGCCACTCAATACTTTATTAGCAGGAAAATAAGGACGTAGTACTTCATCAGAAATTGCATATTTTTCTTGTTTTAGTTTTTCGCCATAGTAGCCAAAGTCCCACGCTTCTAACTCTGTAATTCCGTGTTTTTGTGCTGCATACGCTTTGAGTTCTGCCACTTCTTGCTCTGCTTGCGGCTTAGATTTAGCGGCTAAATCTTCTAAGAACGAAAACACTTGCTCTGGTGTTTCAGCCATTTTTGTTGCTAATGATTTCTCAGCGTAGCTTTTAAACCCTAATAACTGCGCAAGCTCATGGCGAAGTGCAAGTTCTTCTTTCATAATGTCTGAGTTATCAAACTCACCCGCATTTGGGCCTTGATCAGATGCGCGTGTGCTAAATGCGGTGTAAGTTTCTTTACGAAGTTCACGATTATCAGCGTAAGTCATAATTGGCAAGTAAGATGGAAAATCAAGCGTAAATACCCAACCGTCCAGCTCTTTACTTTTGGCTGTGTCAGCAGCAAGCGCTAGTGCAGACTCGGGGAGTCCGGCTAAATCGGCTTCATCAGTAATGTGCTTGTGCCACGCTAAAGTCGCATCCATTACATTGTTACCAAACTTTGATGAAAGCTCAGATAAACGCGCACTAATTTCGCCGTAACGCTTTTGATCTTCGCTCGCTAATGCAATACCCGACAATTTAAAGTCACGCAAGGCGTTAGTAATTGATTTTTGTTGTGCTGTGGTGAGTGTTTTAAATTCGTCACTGTTGTACAAAGCATTATACGCTTCGTATAAACCTTGATGCTGACCGACAAACGTAGAGTACTCAGAAATAAGCGGTAAACACTGCTCGTATGCTTCACGCAGTTCGTCGTTATTCATAACAGAATTTAAATGAGAAACAGGCGAAAATAGTCGCGATAGTTTATCGTCGGCCTCTTCAAGTGGTAACACTAAGTCATCCCACGTGTATGACTTTTTCGCGAGTACGTCATCGATGGCTTTTCGACAATTTGCTATTCCGTCTTTAAGTGCCGGTACTACAAATTCAGGCTTAATTTTAGAAAATGGTGGTAAGCCTTCAAGGCCAATTAGTGGGTTGCTCATAAATACTCTCTTTGCGTTAATGCATTTCATTTTTAGATTGGGTCTAAAAGTTAAAAAACAACATACTTTTTATTAATCTAGCTATTCAAAAGCCATTAATAACTACTTTTAGGCTCGGTAATAATGAAATGCCTACAGGTAATGCAATCTAAAGCGAGCCCGGTTACGTACTGCAGATATTCTGTTTGGTACTGACTTAACGTATCGCTTTATATCGATAAGGCTGTAAATTTGAATGTTTTTTTACTCAACATAGGTCATCTAAACACTCTTTATTTTTAAAACTTAATGTTATGCTTATGCGCATAAAACTCAACGCCTAAGGACTTAAAATGACACAACACTTTGATTACATTGCAATTGGCGGTGGCAGCGGTGGTATTGCTTCTGCAAACAGAGCTGCAATGCGCGGTGCTAAAGTGGCACTTATTGAAGCAAAACACATGGGTGGTACCTGTGTAAACGTAGGCTGTGTGCCTAAAAAGGTTATGTGGCACGGCGCACAAGTAGCCGAAGCAATTAACTTATATGCACCCGATTACGGTTTTAACGTTGAGGTAAAAGACTTTAATTGGAGTAAGCTAGTAGAAAGTCGTGAAGCCTATATTGGCCGAATTCATAAAGGGTACGACAACGGTTTAGCAAGTAATGGCGTTACCGTTATTAAAGGCTTTGCTACCTTTATTGACAGCAAAACAGTAGAAGTAAATGGTGAACACTACACCGCCGATCATATTTTAGTGGCTGTAGGCGGGCGCCCTACTATTCCAAACATTCCGGGCGCTGAGCATGGTATTGATTCAAATGGCTTTTTTGAACTTAATGAACAACCTAAACGCGTAGCTGTAATCGGTGCAGGTTACATTGCCGTAGAAATTGCAGGTGTATTACATAGTTTAGGCACAGAAACACATTTATTCGTGCGTAAAAGTAAGCCTCTGCGTACATTTGACCCTTATATTATCGACACGCTCGTCGATATTATGGCTAAAGAAGGCCCGACTCTTCATACTGAATGCTCCCCTAAAGAAGTAATCAAAGAAAGTGACGGCAGTTTAACTATTCATTTTGAAAACGGTTACAGCCAAAATGTTGATCAGGTTATTTGGGCAATTGGCCGCACACCTACAACAGACAGGATAAATCTTGCGGCAGCCGGTGTAGAAGTAAATGAAAGCGGTTATGTAAAAGTAGATGAATACCAAAATACGACTGCTAAAAACGTTTATGCAGTGGGTGATATTATTGAAGGCGGTATTGAGCTTACTCCTGTGGCAGTTAAAGCAGGCCGCACGTTATCAGAACGCTTATTTAATAAAGCACTCCCTGATGATTTAAAAATGGATTACAGCCTAGTACCAACAGTCGTATTTAGTCATCCGCCTATCGGCACTATTGGTTTAACCGAGCAAGAAGCGATTTCTCAGTACGGCGCAGAAAACGTAAAAGTGTATAAATCAAGCTTTGCAGCTATGTACACAGCGGTAACTCAGCACCGCCAAGCATGCAACATGATGCTAGTTTGTGCAGGAGAAGACGAAAAAGTAGTTGGCTTACATGGCCTTGGTTTTGCCGTTGATGAAATGATTCAGGGTTTTGCCGTAGCAATGAAAATGGGCGCAACTAAAGCTGACTTTGACGCTGTTGTTGCACTGCACCCAACAGGATCTGAAGAGTTTGTTACTATGCGCTAAGTTATTTAAGCTAAACTCTGGATAATAAATCACTTAATCAGAGTTCAGGTTATTTACTAATTTAACAACTTTAAGCCCCTTACACATACGTGCAAAGGGGCTTTTTATTAAGGTTAAATTTGCTTATTAGCTAAATAACTCAATATACTAGCGTGTGTTTATCAACATACCTACAACTGGATATTATGATTACTGATATATTGCTACACCCGTTTCTTGTTTCAATTGTTATGCTTAGTTTTGCACTAGGATTAAAAGTACTTGTTGATAAATTAGCGAGAAACCGCGCAGAAAAAAAAGACAAAGATATTCGCTACATTGCACATAACATTAAGCATTTTATTAATTTTGTGTTGGTGCTGTCGCTGTTGTTTGTGTGGTCGACTGAAATTCAAAATTTTGCGTTATCTATTGCGGCCTTTGCGGTTGCCATTGTTTTAGCTACGCGCGAGTTTATTCAATGCGTTATTGGCTTTTTTTACTTAGTCACCACACGCCCATTTAGAGTCGGCGACTGGGTGCAAGTCGGTGAATATTATGGTGAAGTAGCAGAAACAGACTGGATAAAAACAACCATGCATGAAATCGACATGCATACTTATCAGTTTTCTAGAAAAACGATTTACATACCTAATAACAAACTCATCACCAGCCCAATTAAAAATCTAAATTATGTAAAACGCTTTGCAACACATAGCTTTTCTATTGTTCGAAAAGAGAGCTTTAACCCTTACCCAATTTACGACACGCTCTCGGTAAAAGCTAAAATGTACTGTGAAGAGTTTGAAGAGCTCGCCACTCGCTATAACTCGATTATTGAGCGAAAACTAGATGCAAAAATATCGGGCCCAGCACCAGAAATACATTTTGGAACAACCGAATTGGGTGAGTTTAGAGCCCGCTTTACGCTATTTTGCCCAACCGAGCAGGCACTGGACATAGAGCATAAGCTCACTGAGTGTTTTATGGCGCTGTGGTATGAAGAAGAAATGAAGCATAAAATTGCATTAAGCGAAGTACATAACCAAGTAACTAGCTGATAGAGCGACTAGGCGCGAACGGTTTCGCGCCTAAATTTTAGCGTTTAGACCTTTAAGCTGTTCCACCTACCGTTAGCTGATCAATTTTAAGGCTAGGTTGCCCTACGCCAACAGGAACACTTTGCCCATCTTTACCACACACACCAACGCCTTTATCAAGTGCTAAGTCGTTACCTACCATTGAAATGTGCTGCATTACTTCAGGGCCATTACCAATAAGCGTTGCGCCTTTGATTGGCTGTGTAATTTTACCATTTTCGATTAAGTAGGCTTCTGATGCACTAAAAACAAATTTACCCGAGGTAATATCAACCTGCCCGCCACCAAAGTTAGATGCAAACACGCCTTTTTTAACGCTACTGATAATATCGGCTTGGCTATGCTCGCCACCCAACATATAGGTATTTGTCATGCGTGGCATAGGTAAATGCGCATACGACTCACGACGCGCATTACCGGTTGGGTTAACCCCCATTAAACGTGCGTTTAGCTTATCCTGCATGTAGCCTTTTAAAATACCGTTTTCGATAAGCACGTTATATGCAGCAGGAGTGCCTTCATCATCTACGTTTAGAGAGCCGCGACGATCAGCCATGGTGCCATCGTCAACGACGGTACATAACTCAGAAGCCACTTTTTGCCCTACTTTGCCGCTAAACGCTGATGCGCCTTTACGATTAAAATCGCCTTCAAGGCCATGGCCTACCGCTTCATGTAAAAGTACACCTGGCCAACCATTTCCTAATACCACTTCCATAGTGCCAGCTGGCGCGTCAATGGCTTCTAGGTTGACTTTAGCTTGGCGTACAGCTTCTTGTGCAAACTCCATCCAACGTGGTTTACCATTTACTAGCTCTTTAAAATAGCCGTAATCTAAACGAGCACCGCCACCTGCGCCACCGCGCTCACGACGGCCGTTTTTTTCAAGCAATACTGAACAGTTTAAACGAATAAGCGGGCGAATATCGGTAGCAAATGTACCGTCACTGGCTGCAATTAATACTTCTTCGTATACTGCTGACATAGAACTAATTACTTGCTCTGCATCGGGTGCCAATTCTCGAATGTAGTTTTCAAGCTCGCGTAATAAACTAACTTTATCGCTATCGCTCATACTTGAAATTGGCTGATGCGGTGCAAATTGCACTTTTGCCGATACATCGCTAAATACTTTAATGGCTTTATCTTCGCCTGCATCGGCAATACTGCGAGCTGCTGTAGCCGCTTTGTTAAGCGCTTCTAAGTTGATAGCATCTGAATATGAAAAGCCTGTTTTTTCGCCGCTGACTGCACGTACGCCAACGCCGCGCTCAACATTGTATGAGCCCTCTTTTACCAAGCCATCTTCAAGTACCCACGACTCGTGATGACTCGATTGAAAGTATAAATCGGCGTAATCTACTTTGTGCTGATGTATGTAGGCGAGCGTTTTTTCGAGCTCTTCTCTATTTAGTTGGCTGTCGTGTAATAAATGCTGTTCAACCGAATTCATAATAAATGCTCTCTAAATCGTTGATGAGACTGCACTGGCATATCTCGTCTAATTTTTTGTAACGGCTCTAAATCAGCGTTAGCGCTAATAAGACCTGTACCGCTGGGTAAATTACTTAAAGTATTACCCCAGGGTGAAATAATAATACTGTGACCATATGTTTGGCGGCCATTTTCATGTGTGCCGTATTGGGCTGCAGCAACCACATAACATTGGGTTTCTATCGCTCGCGCCGCTAATAATGGTTGCCAGTGTGCTTGACCAGTCACCATTGTAAATGCACTTGGCACTAAAATAACTTCAGCACCTTTACGTGCAAGCGCATTAAATAAGGCACTAAAACGCAGATCATAACACACTGTTAGACCTAGTTTACCAAAGGGAGATTCAACCACAACCACATCACTTCCTGCTTGGGTAAAATCAGATTCGCGGTAACTCCCTGTTTTATCATCAACGTTTACATCAAATAAATGTATTTTATTATACGTTGCGATGCACTCACCTTGGTTATTATATAAATGTGAGGCGGCATAATATTTAGTATTATTGTATGGTTCAGGTATTGTGCCTGCGTTTAACCAAATATTATGGTGTTTACATAATTGGCTTATTTGACGTTTGTATTGCTCAATGTGTTTAGCTGTTGAGAGCGTATCGTGACCGCTTTTGCTAAACACTAAAAAGGCCTCAGGGAGACATACAAGCAACGGCCGTGTTGCGGGAAGTGTGTTTAATGCTTTTTTAAGTTCTGCAATATTGTCGTCAGCATTTAAACCAGAACACATTTGTAAAGCAAATATATTGTGGTTATTAGGGTTCGCTAAATTAGTCATTAGTTGCGGTTACTTCAGCATCTTTAAGTTTTAAATCGACTGAGGCTTGGGGCTGGTTTTGCGCTGCTTGTGGTAATGTAACTTCGCGGCTTTTACGATCGAGCTCCTGAACAACAGGCTCACTCATGGTGCCAGTCACTTTAAAGTTAATTTCAGAAATTACACGCGCAGAGTGTATTACTTTATCTAGTGCCAATGCTGCTAGCCCTGTTACTGGGTTTACCATCCACGCTACAATAACGGGAATACTTGAGGTGACCTGCGGTGCAACAGCGAGATCGTAGTTGATATCAAGCGTATTTAAATTTGCGTAGCCTTTAATGGTTAAATCAGCCGGAACGCCATCCATCTTAGTGTCTTTTGTATAAGCAATACCGTTCTCTAATTGCATAGAACCTTGCATGCTGTTGTAGAAAAACCCTTTTGAAAATACATCTCTAAAATCAAGTTTTAGTTTTCGCACCAACGAATCTAAGCTCAACAACGAAAAAACCCGTGCGCCACCATCACTAATTTCTGTCAGATGCCCTTCTGCTAAATCCCAATCAATTTCACCACTGAGGCTCGGGACATCAAATGAGTAAGGTGCGGCTTGCCAAGCAAGATTGTAATTTATAGTGGCCTTAGAGCCCTTAATAGCCGTGGTAATATCAAACTCATCAAACAACGCGCCTATATCATCACTTTTAACTTCACCGCTTAACTGTGTGGAGCCATCTTTCCATTGCCCTTTTGTTCGCAAAATATGATCGCCTTTATCAACAACCAACTCAGAAATAACCAAACGTTTACCGTCGCCAAGTAAAGACGCGCTTACTTTGTCTAACTGATAGTTGGTAATTTTACAATCTGCACATTCAAACTCTATAGCAGGTAAGTTCGTCAGCCACGTTAAATCGGTGTCAGGGTCTGCTTTTGCAGCCTCAGTGATGGGCGCTTCAATTTGCTCTGCAAAATTCACGCGTAAATAATCAGCGTTAAATCGAATAGGCTGGCTGCGCTGCGAGGTAGGAATAAATACACCTGCACGTAACTCTTTGGCGTTTAATTTTAAATACACATTGCTTTGCTCAGGGGCTAGGCGCATTTCAAAATCATTAAACACCATACTACTAATATCGAGCATGCCAATATTTGCGACAATCTCGTTAAGCGGTGGCATGATACCTTGTGATTCTGGGTCATCCTCGTTTTGGGCCGCACTAATGATTTGATCAATAAGATCAACCCAAGGTACAAGTTCGGTTTGCTCTAGGTTTATTGAAACGCTTAAGTCTTGTGAATTTAGCCCTAAATCTTGCTTACCTATAACAAAATGCGCATTACTAAATTGCGATTTTCCATTTTCTAATATTGCATTAAAATAAAACTGCTTATTTATCTGTGCAGTTATAAGGTTTGAAATGTCATCGCCTTGAACAACCGCATCAAGAACCCACGGTTGTGCCTCGGCTTTTTTGTATGGTGTTGGCAATTTACTTGTTAACCCAACAAGGTCAGATTTAACCTGTGCACGATAATTAAACCCTTGCTCGGTAAAATTAAGCACTAGTCCAATATCAACTGCACTTTGTCCTTCTAGTGATCCTTTTAAAATACCTTGCCCGCTATCAATTAAGGTATTGGCATCAAGTTGTGCATTAATATCTATGTTTGCTTTGTAGTCACTCGCTTCACTTTGGCTGTTGTAATTAATTGCCAGCGGCATCCCAAGCCATGTAGCGGTGGCATTTTTAAGTTCGATATTATCGTTTTTAAAGTTAAGCACGCCAGTTAAGTTATTTAACGCAATACCGGGTGTGGCAATAAATACGGGTAAATCATCTAGCTTGACAGTGCCGCTAACACTGGCACCACCTTCAAACTTTGAACCTACCAGTAACTCAATGCTGGCATCTGCTTCACCTTGGCCTTGTATTACCTCAAAAATATCAGCTAGCGGGCTCGCAATCGGCGTGGCTTTAAAAAAGGTGTATAGGTTTTCCATCGGTGCTTTTTTATCTATTTGCACCACCAGCTCATCGGCATTCATTAAATCGTTAATGCTAACTTTAACGCTATTACCCACATCTAAATTAACCAAAGAGCCTTGTTGG
This sequence comes from Pseudoalteromonas sp. APM04, assembly GCF_022809815.1. NCBI lineage: Bacteria > Pseudomonadati > Pseudomonadota > Gammaproteobacteria > Alteromonadales > Pseudoalteromonadaceae > Pseudoalteromonas > Pseudoalteromonas sp. APM04. The sequence continues at coordinate 425,506 of NZ_CP094441.1, read as the reverse complement.
CTGTAAATGTCCATGCGTTCATTAGCAAAATGTAGTTTTACCTTTGCATCAGTTACTGCTGGCCACTGCGGGTCGAACTGATAGGTGGCATTGTCAATTTGAGCAAGTACATCAAATTGCCCTGAGCCATCTTTAAATGGAAATCCTGATAACGGCCCTGCAAATAGAACCTGCGCTTTTGATATTTCACCGCCTTTTATAGCCCCGTTTAGGTAGCTAACTAATTCTGGGCTCATCGCTTTTAACGGAAAATAATGACCGGCAATACTGGCATCCTCTGCAAATGCCTCTGCGTATAAATCAAGACGCGGTGCATCACCAAAGCTCAGTTGCATCTCTGCGGCTAGCGTTATCTCATTGTTATCAAACCAAATATTATCACTGCTAATACGCCAGTTATTATTTTGCTTTGCGAGGTCTAATTCTATATTGAGCTGGTTATAATTAATGTTGTCACTAAAACTATCGCCAGTTATTAAAGTGCCGTTTTCTCCAAATAAGCTGATACGGCCTTTATCTTGGTTTAATAAACCGCTTACGCGTAAACCTTGCGCAGCTGGCACTGAATTAAGCTCTTGCCAGCCTATGTTATTAGCGTTAAACCATACTTGCCACTGCTGGTTACTCTCGTAATTAACGTACGCCTGCTGTATTTGGCCACTTGGTTTGCGTTTTAAAAACGCGTCGAGAGAGTCAAAATTTGTCAGCGCTGCCAAGTTAGCCAGTAGCGCTATATCTATTTGATTTAACCAAATTTGATTATTTTCACCAAGTTGAGCCTCAAACTCTAAGCTTGGCCATGTTGTATTATTGTTATTAAACGCTAAACCAGTGCTTTTTAAAAACCAATTACCTTGCTCGGGATAAAGATGAAAGCCACCTTCACTTAAACTAACTTGCTGGCTTTGAGATTCATTAAACCAAGTAACAGAACTAGGTAGCCACTGCATTTTTATATCGTCAATTAGGCCTTTTTCAATTTTTAGCCAAGCTTGTAAATTGATATCGCTGGTTAATTGTTGTTTTTCAGTATTTATATATTGCGCCAACCAATTAGACACATCCACCTTATTGGCTTGGACATACATATTGCCAGCAACTTCTTCTAAGCTTTCACCTTTGAGAGCAATGCGTGCATCAAAGGTGCCTACTGTGATACCAGGTAAAGCTAATGTTCCGCTACCTAAATGTTGAGACTCTTCATTTTGCCAAATGATATTTTCAAGCAGGAGTTTTCGCTCTTTGTTATCGTCTAAAACAAAATTAATACTGGAGTTTTCTATTGCAAAATGACCGGTATTACCTAAAAACAGCCCTTCTATAAGCTCTTTTTGCTCAAACGAAACATCATCTTGATTACCGCTCTCAAACAGGTCTGCCACGTTTACCGTGGTATGAAAGCCATTTATAACAAAGTAGTTAGACTTTAACTGCAGGGTTTTAATGCTTTCCCATAAATTAAGCTCTAAGCTAGTTTTTGCAATAGTGAGGGAAATTGGCGCAGTTTCGTTGTCTTTAAACGATAGCTCTTCAAGCACGAGGGCAGGACCATTTCCCTGCCAGCTTGCTGAAATAGCGCCAATAGATAAACTAATAGCAAACTTTTCGTCTAGGTAGGTTTCTATATCGCCTTTGTAATCATTTGCGTAAGGGAGTGTGTACTTTAATATTGAAACAATAACGGCCAGTAATACTAAAATTATGGCACAGGTTTGCCATAACTTTCTAAAACAAAAAAAACAGACCGCTTTTGCATTCATTACATCATTACCACATCAAACTGTTCTTGGCTGTATAAGCTTTCTGTTTGTATGTGTACTTGCTTACCTATAAATAGTTCAAGCTCCGCCAAGTTGTGGTATTCATCATTAAGTAAGGCTTCACTTACTGCTGGGGCTGCATAAACCATAAATTTATCGGCTGCGTAGGCGCGGTTTACGCGAACAATTTCACGTAATATTTCGTAGCATACCGTTTCGACTGTTTTTTGTGAGCCACGGCCTGAACATGCTGGGCATACATCACATAAAATATGCTCTAAGCTTTCGCGGGTGCGTTTTCGGGTCATTTCAACTAGCCCAAGTGCCGACAAACCATTGATATTTGTTTTAGTGCGATCTTTAGCTAACGCAGATTCTAACGAATGTAATACACGGCTTTTATGCTCTTCGCTGACCATATCGATAAAGTCGATAATAATTATTCCACCTAAATTACGAAGTCTTAACTGGCGCGCAATGGCCGACGTTGCCTCGACATTAGTGTTAAAAATAGTCTCTTCTAAATTACGATGGCCGACAAACGCACCGGTGTTTACGTCAACCGTAGTCATCGCTTCTGTTTGATCAATAATGATGTACCCGCCTGACTTTAACGTGACTTTGCGATGCAACGCTTTTTGCACTTCGTTTTCTACATCAAATAAATCGAATATAGGTCGCTCACCCGGGTAGTACTCGAGTACCTGTGAAAGTTGCGGCACAAATTCTTCGGTAAATATTTTTAGCTCTTGGTAGGTAAGCTTTGAGTCAACACGAATACGCTCCATATCTTCACCTACGTAATCACGCAGTGTTCTAAAGGCAAGCGTTAGGTCTTCATGTAATATGGTTGCTTTACTGGTTTTTTTACGGCGTGCGGTTATTTTTTCCCATAATTTTCTTAAAAAACCAGCATCGTGCCTTAACTCTGCTTCGCTTGCACCTTCAGCCGCGGTACGTACTATAAAACTGCCATTTTCATCGCCATATTCGGCAACAATTTTTTTAAGGCGTGATCGCTCTTCTTCAGTTTCTATCCGTTGGCTTACACCAACATGCGTTGCGTCTGGCATAAATACTAAGTAGCGAGATGGAATAGTGATGTCGGTAGTGAGTCTCGCGCCTTTTGTGCCTAATGGATCTTTAACCACTTGCACCATAATGTATTGACCTTGGCGCACTAACTCTCGTATATCTTGCACTTTTTTTATTGGTACATCGTCAACACCTTCAACAATGGAGGCACTGTTTACTATGTCAGATGCATGTAAAAATGCGGCTTTCTCTAAGCCAATATCAACAAAAGCGGCCTGCATTCCAGGTAAAACGCGGCTTATTTTTCCTAGATAGATATTGCCAACAATGCCTAGGTTACCAATTCGTTCTAACTGAATCTCTTGCAGCACACCGTTTTCGATTAGGGCAACACGACTTTCACTCGGTGTTACGTTGATCAGTAATTCTGTACTCATGCTACCCTCTTAGAAGTGCGTGTAATAATTGTTCAGTCTCATATAAAGGTAAACCGACAACACTAAAATAGCTACCCGCAATATGTGTAACAAAGCGACCACCTAGCCCCTGAATACCATAACCACCGGCTTTATCTTGCGGCTCACCACTTTGCCAGTAGGCTTTAATCTCTTCATCGCTCAGTTTTTTAAATGTCACATCGGTACTGATAACTTGGCTAAGCACTTTATCTTCAGTCGCAAAAGCAATAGCGGTTAGTACCTGGTGAGTGTTTCCAGACAAGCGTTTAAGTGTATGCGTAAAATCGGCTTCATCGCGTGGTTTACACAACGATTCATTATCAATAACAACGACTGTGTCACTACCTAGTACTGGCCGGTCTGTGTAACCAAGCTTGACACCTGAGCAAGCTTTTAGCCTCGCTAAGCGCTCTACATAGGCATGAGGAAGTTCATTAGGGAGTTGGCTCTCGTCTGCATCAACACTAAATTGCGAAAATTCGATACCAAGTTGAGCCAATAGCTCTTTACGACGAGGAGAAGCTGATGCCAGATATACGGCAGTATTCATTATCTGATCCTAAAATGTCTGCGGTATTTACGAAGTAATAAAAACACCCAAAACCAACTAATCATGCCAGTAAATACCGGCCATAAGTATTGTGGGTTAAAGTAAACACCAAGCAAAAAATGGTTTAGCCAAAACTGCATTAAATGATACAGCGTTAAAAACAAACCAATTAACAAACTTTGCTGCCAAAGCGAGAAGTTACGAATTTTTTGAAAGTTACTTGCGGTAATAAATATACATACCGAAAATGTCAGCGAGTTAACACCTAAAGGTGAGCCTGACGCTAAATCAATGAGTAAACCTACGACCCAAGCAGTACCAATATTTAACCGATGTGGCACCGCCAATGACCAATACATAAGTACTAATAAGACCCAATCCGGTCTAAATGGTTCAAACGAAAATGGCAGCGGCATTAGCGCCATAATTAAAGCAAAAAATATGCTCAGCGCAATTAACAATGAATAACGGTTAATCATCGTTTATTTGCTCCTGCTGGCTGCGCCATAGAATTACAAGTAAGCGAATACGGTCAAGCAACGCAATAGGCTCTGCATATACTTGTGCAAATGGACGACCTTCATCTCGGTTAATTTCTGTCACAATGGCGACAGGATACCCCTCAGGAAATGTGCCCCCAAGCCCTGAAGTCACCAATACATCACCAATACGCACATCTAAGCTGTGTGGAACATGCGAAAGCTTAACCACATTAATTTTACCAATGCCTTCAACTACGGTTCGTACGTCATTTCTAAGTATACGCACAGGTGTTGCGTGAGTTGTATCGGTCATCAATAATACGCGCGACGTAGTGGAACCTACTTTAGTAAGCTGCCCTACCACCCCCATTTCGTCTATTACCGCTTGCCCTTCACTTATACCGTCTGTAGTACCACGGTTAATAACGACTTGATGGCTATATGGGTTTGAGTGAACCGATAATACTTGTGCAATAATTTTACGATTAGATTGTTTTGCTGACGAGCCTAGTAATGCACGTAACTTTTGGTTTTCTCTGGCTAAAAATTGGTACTGTTGCAGCTGCTCACTTTGTAGCATTTGCTTTTTTTTCAGTGCTTCGTTTTCAGTAAGGAGTTGGTCTCGCGTGTGTAAGCTTTTAGCACCAATGCTAAATAACTCATAAGGTAAGTTGGCAACATAAATAAGCGGGCTAACCAGTGTATTTAAACTGGTGCGCACAACGGTTCCACCTTCTGTGTACCTATCTCCAGCTATGAGTACGATACTCAAAAGCACTGCGACAAAAAGTCGCAGTTGCAAAGAGACAGTGCGCCCAAACATTAATTTCATTAGTCGTAACTAAAAACGTCACCACCGTGAACATCAATCATTTCTAATGCTTTACCGCCGCCACGTGCTACACACGTTAATGGATCGTCAGCAACAACAACAGGAATGCCTGTTTCTTCCATTAATAAGCGATCTAAATCTTTTAATAGTGCACCACCGCCAGTCAGTACCATACCGTGCGCAGAAATATCTGATGCAAGCTCTGGTGGCGATTGCTCAAGGGCAACCATTACTGCACTTACAATACCCATTAGAGGCTCTTGAAGCGCTTCTAAGATTTCATGTGAGTTAAGCGTAAATGAACGTGGAACACCTTCAGCTAAGTTACGGCCACGTACTTCGATTTCAATTGGCTCATCCGTTTTAAACGCAGAACCAATTTGGTGCTTAATGTTTTCAGCGGTTGCTTCACCAATTAAACTACCAAAGTTACGGCGTACATAGTTAATAATAGCTTCGTCAAATTTATCGCCACCAATACGTACTGATGATGAGTAAACAACACCATTTAGTGAAATAATAGCAACTTCAGTTGTACCACCACCAATATCAACAACCATAGATCCTGTTGCTTCTGATACCGGTAAACCCGCACCAATTGCCGCAGCCATTGGTTCTTCAATTAGGTAAACTTCTCGGGCGCCAGCGCCCATTGCAGATTCACGAATTGCGCGTTTTTCTACTTGCGTTGCACCACATGGTACACAAATTAGTACGCGCGGACTTGGGCGCATAAAGTTATTGTTATGCACTTGCTTGATGAAGTGTTGTAACATTTTTTCTGTTACATAAAAGTCAGCAATTACACCGTCTTTCATTGGGCGGATTGCTTTAATATTACCCGGCGTACGACCTAGCATCTGTTTTGCTTCAGTACCTACCGATGCAACACTTTTAGGTCCACCAGCACGCTCTTGACGGATAGCAACTACTGAAGGCTCGTTTAGAACAATACCTTCTTCTTTTACATAAATTAGGGTATTGGCTGTACCCAAGTCGATCGACAGATCGTTAGAAAAAATACCACGGAGTTTTTTAAACATGAGGCTGGATGACCTTTGAAATACGTTCTTATATTAGCTGCCTCACTTTAACATGCTCATTTTGATGAGCAATATAAAGTGCAGCGCCTTTGTGAATTTGTTAAAAAAGGAAGCAAAGCTTCCTTATAATTTTATCTCTCGCGAACTAAGCGAAAACCAATGTAGTTTGATCTAAAATCAGCCGCTAAAATTAATCGTGTTGATACACGTGCAAGGCTTGGTGCAAAGTTCCATGCCCCGCCTCTTACTGCCACATCCGATTCACCTGATTTTTTACCGGTCCATTCCCATACGTTACCTACCGTATCGTAAAGTCCAAACGCATTTGGAGAAAAAGACCCAACCGGTGCTGCGCGCTTGTTTGACCATTCACTACCACACCAACCACAGTTAGCTAAGTTTTTACCAATTTCGTTACCCCAAGGGTACTCAGTTTCTGTACCTGCACGAGCTGCATATTCCCACTCAACCTCGCTAGGTAAACGAAACTGCTGCCCTGTCTGGCCAGATAACCAGTCAGCATATGCTTTTGCATCGTTATAAGTTAAACATACAGCCGGAAAGTCACTGCCCTGTTCAAAGCCAGGATTGCGCCAGTTTAAAGCCGCTTCCCATACTGGCTCGCCATTTAAATAATATGCGCAGCCTTTATTTATTTCTGCTTCTGTTTTATAAGCCGTATTAGCAACAAATTTTTCATAGTCGCCTACAGTCACTTCCTTGCTTTGCATAGCAAAAGAGTTAGCAATGGCTTTTTCAATAACGGGGCGCTCATTAGCTAATCCGTTACCATTGATATCACCCATTTTAAATTTGCCAGCAGGAATAACCACAACAGGTGTTTCTACATTTGCGTTTAAAACGTTAACATTTTCGCTTACTCTGCGTGTTTGTGTCTCTGGTTGCTCGCGAGTATAGGTCGGTGCAGCAATCGACTTAGGCTTTTTTACTAAGTTAGCATTAATTGTTTGCGCTTTATTTAGGTTTACACGTGCTTGGTAAGGCTTGTAACCTAATTTACGAATTTCAATTTCATGCACACCTTTTGGTAAACGCGTAATTAAACGAGTAGAACCAAAGCTTACACCGTTAATGAATACTTCATCATCGTATACATTAGAGCGAAGTGTTAACTCTACCGACTGATCTTTTTTTTGTTCAACAACCGTGTAATCAGGCTTAGACTGAACTGGCTGCTTAACAGAATAATCGCGTACAGGCTTGTTGTTTAAACGCGATACCGAAACTGTATTGTTATTATCCGCGCTATTGCTGAATGTTAACTGACTATCTGAATAGGTAGTGCCATAAGTTGGCTGGTAAGCTGTATTTAGCGGTGAACCGTATTCTGAACAATAGCGGTTATCTATACTTAATAGGTTACATAAACGGCTGCTATTCACTTCGCCGCGCATTGAAACGCTTAAGTTAACGTTGTAATTACCTTGGCCGCTAAACGCACTATTAACCACATGGCTACTTAAAATTTGTACTTGCGCCCCTGCTAAATTGCGTTTTGGTTCAACTATGCGCTCTTCGGTTAAGTTTGCAAAAATTTGATCTACAAAGCGTTTGGTTGCTTTTTGTAAACCCATTTGCTGACCACGTTGCTCACAGGCTGCAAGTGTTTCGGTGCGCTTACAATTTATTGTATGGTTAACCTCAAGCGTACCTTCACGCGTAAACTCGTTACGCAAGCGCTCAACACGAGCTGTTGTTAACTGCTCTTTTAAACTTTCTAAGGTATTTAGTAAAGTGTGCTTAGCAACTCGTATTTGCTCAATATCTTTTCGGTGAGATGCAATTGCCGCCAACTGCATAGAGATATCATCTTTATTTTGCTTGTGATCAACTACCGCCTGTTGATAGCGAGATTGAGCACTTGTAATATTTATTGATGGATCATCAATTAAACGGCGATACATTTCGTTCATCGCGTCGAGCGCTTGGTTTTTTTCTTTATCTAGCTCAGTTGAACGAGAACGAAGTAGCTCTAATTGATTTTGTAACTGACTTTCTTCTTTTAAATGTTTATCAAGTATTCTTGTCGAGTTATCGTATTCTGTCTGTTTAACACTAATCTCTGACTCAATTCCAGTTACGGTAGCTGTGTCTTGTGCAAATGCACTACTTGCTAACAAACTAGCTGTAATTAACAGAGATAAAGGAGTAATTCGCATATATTCCAGTCCCAAAAAGCGGCAATTATTTGGTCGTTATTATTTTTTTATAATTAAAGTCTTATGCTATGTACTTGCAGCGCAAAACACAAGCTTTGTTCAATTATTATCTTAGTTTACAACTATTCGCCCGTTTCACGCTAGTAAATAACCTGATCATTTACTCTAAAGCCAATAAATTGTGAAAAATTACTTAAATTTCAATTAAATTCATAAACTTAAAGTTAACAGTGAAACTGTTTTATTTTAGGTTATTGATCACCGTTAAGTGTCACTTTGTATTAAAGCTAGCGTATTGGCGTTATTTAACCGTTAACCATTAAAAATTACGTTATCAAATAAACTAACAAACTTATAAGCACTTATTTTTTGTACTAACACTCAGACGTAAATACGCTTAAAACAGGCGCAGTAATTACATTTCGTTTAGTGTTGTTTTTGGCTTCAACATATTCAATACGGCAATTATCCACTGCAGAATAACTGTTGGGATAAATAATAGCTTTTGCAACTTGTGGGTTGCTAGTAATATTAAATTCCCCAGTATTATCACTCGCAAACTTAGTATCTAAAAATGCCTTAAAAGCGGCCTCGGTTGCAGCAGGGTAGCCGTAAACAATATCAACCATGTTTCCTGAATCAAGCTCGATACTAGCATTAGCTTTATTATGCACACTTTTTACAATGGCTTTTCCATGTACAACGCTTATTTCAGCTTGAATTGATACTTGCAGTGTTTCAAGAATGGATGCGTGTGCCTCACCTTGAAGGTTTAAAAAGCGCGGGGCAAAATAAACAGCTAACGCACCAAAAGTGACAATAACAATTATTAGCTGCAGTAACGAAAAGCCAACCTGTTTTTTTATAAGTATTGTTTCTTGAAATTGCTTCTTCATAACTAAACTCCCTTTACAATTGGTTAACTTTAAAACATGTTTACCAATCTAGCTACTCAAAATTTAATCAACGCACTGTTACACACAACAATCCGTCGTAATTTTGGATAGCCCCTTTTGTTTATAAGCTATAAAATTGGTCATGTATTTTATTAATCCTTTTAATTGAGAAAAAATGCCTGCATCTTTTAAAATAAATGAAACCACTATTACGCAAACAATTGATGACCCGTGGTTAAAAAGTAAAGGCATTGAGTTACTAGTAAAACGAGATGATTTGCTTCACCCTCTAATAAATGGGAATAAGTGGCGCAAACTAAAATATAATTTATTACAAATGCAGTCGCAGAATAAAACTGAGCTACTTACTTTTGGTGGGGCGTTTTCAAACCACATACATGCATGCGCCGCAGCTGGAAAAATCTTTGGTTTAAAAACACATGGGATTATTCGCGGGCCTAACTTAGATCTAAGCAACCCAACAATTCAATTTGCACAGCAGTGTGGCATGCAGCTTCATGTTGTTAATCGCATTGAATATAAGTTACGAAACGATTCACAATACCTTGCTGAGCTTCAAGAGAAGTTTCCAGATGCGTATATTCTTGCCGAAGGCGGGACAAATACCTACGCAGTACCTGGTTGTGCAGAGCTTGCACAAAGTTTACCAGAACACGATTACCTAATTTGCCCCACTGGAAGCGGAGGGACATTATCAGGGTTAATTGAGGGGAGTAATACAGCAACACAAATAATAGGAATTGCAGTTTTAAAGCAAGCGCAATATTTAATAGATGAAGTCCGGGAGCTAAGCTGCAAAGCAAAGTCACAAACTAACTGGCAATTACTTTGCGACTTTCATGGAGGTGGTTACGGTAAATTTACCCCTGAGTTATGGGCGTTTTGCCAACATATGGATATTATACATAATTTACCATTAGAGCCTATTTATAGTGGTAAAATGATGTACGCAATATGGAAACTAATAGAGCAAGATTATTTTCCTTCTGGCAGTAAAATAATTGCGATTCATACCGGTGGCTTGCAGGGGTTAGAGGGTCTTAAATACAGACAACTTATTTAGGCATACTTTTTTTCGGTTAAGTCCCACTGCATAAGGCGTTAATTTACAAAGCTTAAATATTTTAATGAAAAACAGCCTGAGTTAGCTCTTGTAAAGGCTCCGAAAAATAAAAACCCTGTGCGCCAGCAACGCCCAATTTAGTTAACATAATGAGCTCTTTTTGAGTCTCAACGCCTACGGCATAAACAGGAAGGTTTAACATTTTACCTGCATCAACAATCTCTTTAATACATTTTTGATTATGCGATTTTTCATTAACTAAGTGAACGAGTTCATAGCTTAGCTTTAAGCCTATTACCTCTTCACAGTGAATAAGCAAAGGAATGTTTTCACTCGTTTTCACATTATCAATAATAATATTAGATCTGTGTTTTTTTATTATATTTAACGTATTTGCTAACGCATTTTTGTTGTTGCAAAAGAAAGACTCACTCACTTCAAACTGTAATTGACAGCTTAGATTAAGCTTATCCATTTGCATGGTTAACCAGCTCCAAAACTTATCGTTAAGCCAGTTTTTAGGATGCATATTAATACTTACGCTCAAAGGCGACTTCTCTGCCATTACAAGTGTTAGTATTTGCGACAATACCGCCTTATCTAGAATTAACGCGTCATCTTTACTCTCAACTTGGTTAATAAAATACTGAGCAGCTAGTAATCCATGCATGTCGTGTCTTACTCTAATTAACGCCTCATGCTGGATAATATCACCACTAATCAGATCGAAAACAGGCTGAAAAGACAGCATAAATTTATTTTTCTTAATATTGTTTATAACCTGCTCATTACAAAATAACACTTCTTGGCTTTTGCTCAGCGCCAACCGGTGACGGTGTAATAACATACTATTTTTTGAAAGCGTTAGGGCCGACTGCGCTATTTGCAAAACCTTTGATTGATCTGCTCCTAGACGAAAATTACACGCACCCAATTTAACATGCTTACGAGTCGTATTTTTTTGATGGCTTTGGCACACATTAAAAATTATTTTATGCAAACGCTCCGTGTACCGATCAAGCTCTGCAATAGGTACGTTGTAAAGCATAATGGTTAGCTTGTCTGGATTAATAAGTTTCACAGCTACTTTTTTTATCTCTGGAATACCTTTTAGAATAAAAACTTTAAAACTAGTTTCTAAGTCGGTATTTTTGTCAAACTTACACTCCCAACTGACCAAAACAAACAAACTATGATACTGTTCAGCGGCAGCATATAGTGAGGCTAACTCCTCACTTTCAACATTTTTAACCACATTTAAATTGGAAATACTACTAGTCAATTTTGTCGTCTTGTGATGACGACTTCGGTGTTTTAATTGTCTAAAGTTAGCAGCGCTTCCCCAACGGTATAATGAAATAGCGGCACCCACTATCACCAGGTTAAGTAAAATAAATAAGTAGCTTTCCATTATCCACACAGGTGAATGGTAAAGGCCTAAGTTCAATGTTTTATATGAAAACACCTCAAGCTGCGGCTTTATAATGTTTTTAAAGTGGAGGGAAGACGACTCAGGTGCAAGCATAAAGCCATTGCTTTGTGCTAAAACAGACAGTGTTTTTTGATTCAAAGGGGCATTTAATTGTAACTCATAAACTTGCTTTGTGAGCTGCTGGCCAGCGCTATGTACTTTTAAATGTAACGCATTGCTTAAAATGAGGTTAAAGCCAATAAGCGATACAACAAGCATGACCAAACAAATCGGCTTAAAATATCTTAATAACCAATACTGTCCCTTAGACATAACTCACCCACACGTAATATTAGTCACTAAAGTGTTGTTCAAAAAAGCCATAAGCACAAGGTAGCCAATTAACTTTAAATGTAAAACAGTACTTAAGCTAATTACCATTATTAACAACACGATAAAACTGGCTAACATTAATGGAGTGAAAGACATAAAAAAAGCCGCTTGATAGCGGCTTTCTATAATTTTTTTCAACATTCTTTCTTTGGTTAGAACGGAATATCGTCGTCAAAATCTATTGTTGGTTCCATTGGATTTGATGCGCCGCCTTGTGGTGCATTTTGAGGCTTAGGTGCAAAACCACCTTGCTGCTGTGGTGCACTATTTTGCTGTGGAGCAAAACCACCGCCTTGTGGCTGATACTGGTTATTTTGCTGTGGTGCAGGCGCCGATTGAGGCTGTGCAGCAGGTGCAGCTTGCTGCTGTGGTGCATAACTACCTTGCTGGTTTTGATTATTTTGTGAATAACCGCCTTGTTGGCTACCTTGATTACCTTGATAACCACTGTTTTGCTGGCCACCTTGATTGCCTTGGTAACCGCCACCACTTTGCTGGTCTCCACCGCGAGCACCTAGCATTTGCATTTGACCTGTAAAGCCATCAACAACGATTTCTGTGGTGTATTTTTCTTGGCCTTGTTGATCAGTCCATTTACGTGTTTGAAGTTTACCTTCTACGTATATTTGTGAACCTTTACGACAATATTCGCCCACAATTTCAGCCAGTTTCCCAAAAAATACAACACGGTGCCATTCAGTTTTATCAACCATTTGGCCAGTGTTTTTATCTTTATAGCTGTCTGAAGTTGCTAAGGTAATATTTGCTACACCGTTACCGTTAGGCATGTAACGAACTTCAGGATCTTGCCCTAAATTACCAACCAAAATTACTTTGTTCACACCGCGTGCCATGAAACCATCTCCTATAAACGTTAGATTAAACCAGCGACTTTTCGTGCTTGGTCTAGGTCAAATTCTTTATCATTAATCTTTAAGTAGCTACGGCTTTCGTCGCGTACTACTGTTGCTTCTATTACACCGGGTAAAGCAACTAACTGAGAAGCCAATGTTTGAGCATGCTCCTCAGAACTTAATTTGGTCATTAAACTAATAACTTTACTTTTGGGTGGTACTTCCATTTTCCACGCAACAACAAGCCATATTAACCCAACAAGTGCCGCTGCCGCAAACACAGCTTGCGTACTTGTAGTTTGGGCAACATAACCACCTAACACCCCGCCCAAAAAGGCACCTAAAAACTGGCTAGACGAGTACCCGCCCATGGCTGACCCTTTTTGGCTAGCAGGCGCTAAACGCGAGACAAGCGCGGGCATTGTTGCTTCTAAAAAGTTAAACGCAACAAAATAAAGCAACATACATATTGCAATTCCTACCACACTATTAATCCATACTGACATGGCAAGCATGCTGACTGTTAACAGCGCTACAGAACTTATAAATGCTTGCTTTTCTTTTTCTTTTTTTATGGCCACAATCATAATGGGCACCATTAATAGAAATGCTAAAAGCAAGACTGGAATATACAAATACCAATGTTGTTCTGCCGCTAGGCCTTCTTTTATTAGCTGGCTGGGTAACACAACAAAAATGGTTGTTAATGTTAAATGCAACAGTAATACACCGGCATTTAAGCGTGCTAACTGCGGGTGTTTAATCAGTTTTTTAATATCGCTAAAGCTTGCAAGCGTGTCGCCTTTGGGGGCTTTATTAACCGCTTTGGGCACTAAAAACGTAATAATAAAAATACCACATACCGCAAGTATTGCTGTTAGCCAAAAAACGCCAGCAACACCCCACGACGCGGCAACAATAGGCCCTAATAACATAGCAAAAGCAAAGCTCATGCCTATACTCATACCTATAACCGCCATTACTTTGGGTCGCTGTTCGTCTCGGCTTAAGTCGCTGGCAAATGCAAGTAAAGCACTAGCAATAGCGCCCATGCCTTGTAATGCACGCCCCACAGTTACCATTTGGATAGATTCAGCTAATGCGGCTATGACTGAGCCAATAGCAAACACAACTAAGCCACCAATAATAACTTTTTTACGGCCTATTTTGTCTGACAAACGGCCCATAGGTATTTGCAACACAGCCTGCGTTAGGCCATACGCACCAATAGCAAAGCCAATCCAAATAGGTGAAAAACCGTCAAGCGACTGACCATAAATCGCTAATACCGGCATCAGCATAAATAAGCCGAGCATTCTAAATGCAAACACACTCGCTAGCGATACCGCGGCGCGCTTTTCTCGTGAATTAAGTGAAGATGCAGTCATTATCAGCTAAATCTTACGATGTGAAAAAATTAGGCAAGGATTCTACCACAAGCTTGGCAATAATTAATCGCTTAAAGCTAAGGATTTTTCATGATCAAGGATTAATATTGCAGCGTATTATGAGATACTCAGTAAATAATTTTGGTAATTAACGAGATAGCATGGAAAACATTGAAGTCCGAGGCGCCCGTACGCACAATTTAAAAGACATCAGCCTAACCATCCCACGTGATAAATTAATTGTTATCACAGGCCTATCTGGTTCGGGAAAGTCATCACTTGCATTTGATACTTTATACGCTGAAGGGCAACGCCGGTATGTTGAATCACTTTCTGCTTATGCAAGACAGTTTTTATCCTTGATGGAAAAACCCGATGTTGATCATATTGAGGGACTGTCTCCTGCAATTTCAATAGAACAAAAATCAACTTCGCATAATCCGCGCTCTACCGTAGGTACCATTACCGAAATATACGATTACTTACGTTTAATGTTTGCCCGTGTGGGCGAACCTCGTTGCCCTACACATGATTTACCTTTAGCCGCACAAACAATTAGCCAAATGGTTGATACCGTTTTAGCGCTGCCAGAGGACACTAAACTGATGCTTTTAGCGCCAGTGGTTAAAGACCGTAAAGGTGAGCACGTTAAATTACTTGAGCAGCTTGCAAGCCAGGGTTATATTCGTGCCCGAATAGATGGCGAAGTGTGCGACTTATCAGATCCGCCAACGCTTGAACTTCATAAAAAACATACTATTGAAGTGGTTGTTGACCGCTTTAAGGTAAAAGACGGTCAACAGCAGCGTTTAGCTGAGTCGTTTGAAACAGCACTTGAAATGTCGGGCGGCGTAGCAAATGTAGCTTACATGGACGACAGCAGTATTGAAGAAATGCTGTTTTCAGCCAACTTTGCCTGCCCTACCTGTGGCTATGCAATGACCGAATTAGAACCGCGTTTATTTTCGTTTAATAACCCTGCCGGTGCGTGTCAAAGTTGTGATGGTTTAGGCGTACGCCAGTACTTTGATCCTAACCGCGTAGTGCATAACCCAGAGTTAAGCTTAGCCGGAGGTGCTATTAAAGGGTGGGATAAACGCAGCTTTTACTACTTCCAAATGCTACAAGCAGTAGCAGAACATTATAAATTTGATTTAGACGTACCTTTTGAAAAGCTGGCTAAAGATTCTCAAAAAATTATTTTAGAAGGTTCAGGCAGTACAAAAATAGCCTTCAACTACCGTAACGACAGAGGTGATTTAATCACACGCAACCACGAGTTTGAAGGCGTGTTAAATAACATGAACCGTCGCTATCGCGAAACTGAGTCAAACTCGGTACGTGAAGAGCTCGCTAAATATCAAACCAGCCAAGCCTGCCCTAGCTGTAAGGGTTCACGTTTACGCCAAGAAGCACGCCACGTATTTATTGGCCAAACTAACTTACCTGCTATTACGACCATGAGTATTGGCGAAGCGATGGATTTTTTCGAGAGCTTATCGTTAAGTGGCCAAAGAGCACAAATAGCAGAAAAAATTCTTAAAGAAATTCGCGACCGTTTATCGTTTTTAATCAATGTTGGCCTTAATTACTTATCGCTTGAGCGCAGTGCCGATACCCTCTCTGGTGGTGAAGCGCAGCGAATTCGTTTAGCCAGCCAAATTGGTGCGGGTCTTGTTGGTGTTATGTATGTATTAGACGAACCATCAATTGGTTTACACCAGCGAGATAACGACCGTCTATTACAAACATTAGTGCATTTACGCGATCTTGGTAACACCGTTATCGTTGTTGAACATGATGAAGATGCCATTCGCGCCGCCGATCATATTATTGATATTGGCCCAGGTGCGGGTGTGCACGGCGGACATATTATCGCACAAGGTACACGCGACGATATTTTAGCAACCAAAGACTCAGTAACTGGCCAGTTTTTATCAGGCGTGCGAAAAATAGAAGTACCAAAAGAGCGTAACCCAACCGGCGATAAATGGCTTGAGCTATTTGGCGCAACAGGTAACAACCTTAAAAATGTCGATTTAAAAATTCCATTTGGGTTAATGACCTGTATAACAGGGGTGTCGGGCTCTGGTAAATCAACACTTATAAACGATACGCTATTCAAACTAGCGCATACTGAATTAAACGGCGCAACCACAGCAGAAGCTGCACCGTATAAATCAATTAGTGGTCTTGATCATTTTGATAAAGTAATTGATATTGACCAAAGCCCTATTGGCCGTACACCACGCTCAAACCCTGCTACCTATACCGGTATTTTTACGGGTATTCGTGAGTTATTTGCGGGTACACAAGAATCACGCTCTCGTGGATATAAAGTGGGTCGCTTTAGTTTTAACGTTAAAGGTGGACGCTGTGAAGCCTGCCAAGGTGATGGCGTAATTAAGGTAGAAATGCACTTTTTACCTGATGTATATGTCCCCTGTGATGTATGTAAAGGGGCACGCTACAACCGCGAAACTCTAGAAGTACAATACAAGGGTAAAAACATTCACCAAGTACTCGAAATGACCGTTGAAGACGCGCACGACTACTTTGATAAAATACCTGCAATAGCCCGTAAGCTTAAAACGCTAATGGACGTTGGTTTATCGTATGTTCGCTTAGGACAAGCAGCTACTACTCTCTCTGGCGGTGAAGCTCAGCGTGTAAAACTTGCCCGTGAGCTTTCTAAACGCGATACAGGTAAAACACTGTACATACTTGATGAGCCCACAACCGGCTTACATTTTGCCGACATTGAACAACTGCTTGTTGTATTACATCGCCTGCGCGATCACGGTAACACCATCGTGGTTATTGAGCATAACTTAGATGTGGTTAAAACTGCAGACTGGGTGGTTGATTTAGGCCCTGAAGGGGGCGCTGGCGGCGGTGAAATACTTATTGCAGGTACGCCTGAAGAAGTAGCCGAATGTGAGCGCTCGCACACAGGTCATTACCTAAAGCCATTGCTTTAATACCAATAAAAAAACACCAAGTAATTTAACTACTTGGTGTTTTTTATATTTGGCTCCCAACTGTTAGTCCTTGATAAACTTTTTATTCATCCCAACTAATTTGTATAATTTGCATATCTTTGTATTTAGCACCCGTAAATAAAATTTCGTTATCTGAACTCACCTCAAAAGTGATAGGCCGAAAGTCCACGTGTGTATCTTGCACGGTACCCTCTTTTAAATTGAGCCTAGCAATTCTTGAAATAGAATCTGAGTAATAAAAATAGTCTTTGCTTACTCCATATACATTCGCCTTTCTGGCATTTTTAGGTAATGGCCAGCTTTGCTTATCTGAGAGACGAATTAACTGATCAAATGTTATTGCGTAAGCGTTCCCTTCACTATCTGAAATAAGCTTATTGGCTTTAATGTCTTCAATTACGCGAGTATCTCGGGTTAGCAAGTTCAACTCAACGACTCTATTTTTTGAATCAAGCTGCTCAATATAAATAATACTTTCGTTATTTTTTGACCAAATATAACTCTCTATTTTACGCCCACTTAACATCTCTAACGGGTAGAATTTTTGCGTGTTTAGGTCATAAAGTGAAAAGCGCTTATTTTTTATTAATAATATACGCCTCTTATTAGGAGATACTTTTAAACCTTTAAATTTATAGGTAGAGGAGTCATCGTCGTAATTAAAAAAACTAAGTTGCTTAGTTAGCCCATTTTGAGCAATCCATAATTGGCTGCTACCAGAGCGCTCTGATACAAAAACATGCGCTGGCCCTGCTTTATTTATTACTTCAACAATACTGTAGTCGTCATTATCACTTTTATACAAAGGTTCATAAACTGGATTGTCACCAAAGGTATCTGTTGCTTTAATTAATGAAAATGCTTGTGTTTTATTTGCTGAATAAAACAGACTATTAGCAGACTGAACTGCAATATAATAAGGTGAAATTGCGGGGGTAACATTTAGAGTATGTTTAATTATATTATTTTCATTAAACGTAATGCTTGAAAGATCAGAGTCTTCAAACACAATAACGCCTTGATCATTTGAAAGCCAATCGAACGCGAAACTGATGGCTCTTCTCTTTGCCTTAAATAATCGCTTAGTCTCACGTGTGTTAAAGTCGTAACTAAATACAGAAAATGGCTGGCCTTTTTGGCTTAATATGTACGCTATTTTATTACCCGAATGAGATAAACGCGGCATTATTACACCATACATTACACCTGGCGGAGGAATAACAATCGACTCCTTTTGTAATTCTAAATCAAATTTGTATAAACCTGAGCCATCTTGCTCATTTTTGTATTCGGTATAATAAACATACTCACCATTTTGATCTAATTGCGCATAACCTGTGTATCTGAGGTCACATTTTTTTATAAGTTTAGCGTCTCCAATAATAGGAAACTGGCTTAAATCAACTATTACCATTTCGCATTGCTGCTGTTTTAAGTTTGTCGCTTGTAATAGCACAGCATGTTGGTTTAGCTGCCACGATAAAATAGATACCTGAAAACCAGGGTATGTAATTTCTACTTCTCGCTGATCAGAAAGTCGCTTAACAAATGCACGATTAAAATCCTGTTCAGGTTCAACATTGGTATAAGCTAAATAGTGTTTATCTGAAGATAGCTCAGGGTGAACCTCACTACCTATATTCCACGTACTCGCAACCTTATTTACCGTAACTTGTTTAACTACATCACCAGCGCCTTCACTTGTATAAAACAGTACCAACCACACAATAGAGAAAATACAGGTGATGACTAATAACGTATAAGCCAAAAGCGTTTTGATGTTCTTTTCTGGAACAGGTTTTGAAATAGTCGCAGCAGTAAAATCATCACTATTTGTAGTGTCAGTAGCCGAGTCAGATATTGAGTTTACAGGCTTTTCAGTAACGCTTTCTCGTGTTAACTGTTCAGGTACTACCGTAAGGCTATATCCTTTACGGTAATGCGTTTTTAAAAGCGGTGCTTTTTCAGTTGGATGAGCAAGCTGTTTTCTTAGCTCTGAGATAGCTCGGTTAATCGCGTTATCGTCTACATAGCTTTGTTGCCATACACTTTCGATTAGCGCTTGGCGGGAAACTATTTGTTGAGGCTTATTTACAAAGTGCAGTAATAACTTTACTAAAAGTGGATCTAATTCCCTTTCTAAGTTATTTGAAGTAATCACACAGCGATTACTTATAAATTGCCAAGGTCCGATTTGATAATTCATAGTCTTTAGGTATTTTTATTTTTATAAACCGTACCACATCAACTCATTATTGTGTATAAAAAGCATTTAAAACCTTATATCAACAATATAAGGTTTTACGCTAACCCATTAAATTAAAACAATTAAATACAATTAAAACCTTATCTATTAATTGCTCATAACTAGATAAGCGACTCTCAGTAAATTCAGCGATATTCTTTAAACCGTCATCAACAAGCAGCTTACTAAAAATCATTTGCGATTCTAAATTAGCTGCAATTAAAAATATAAAAGGTTTAATTATGAACAGCACAATGAAAAAAGGTCTATCTACTTTACTACTAGTAACTGCTTTTAATACTACATCAGCCTTCGCAGTTGATACTAAACAACACATATTTAAAAAGAGTGTTGAGCAGTGTGTAATTGGTGAACATACAGAAACAAACAAACCAACTAACAAAAAGCAGCAAAAAACTAACACAGTAAATGCAACTGAGTCTTTAAAAACTCATGTCGATACGCAAACACTGCTTTCTTCAATAGATGAAAAAATATCAGCTGAACTTGATTCTTCAATGAGCAAAATAAACACAGAAATTGACGAAAACCTTTCAAAAGTAACATCGTCAATTACTGCTTATTTCAGCAATATTTTATCTAACTAAAAACAACAAATTTTAAAGTATTAGGAAATCATTATGAAAAATTTTACAAAAAAATTAGTGTCTGCCAGCGTTTTACTTGGTTGCAGCTTGGTAGCAAATACAGCACAAGCTCAAAGCTCTGTATGGCAAGTAAGCAAAGGAGATGACTCGTTATTTATTGGCGGTACTGTACATATTTTACCTAAAGCTGAAATGCCATTACCTGTTGAGTTTAATCATGCCTATGAACAAGCCGATACAATTGTTTTTGAAGCGCCAATAGCAGACCCAGCTGATACTAATGCTCAAATGCAAATGCTTGGCGCGCTTTCATATACTAATAATGAAACGTTAAGTGAAAAGTTAGAGCCTGAGGTTAAAGCTTCACTCGAAAATAAACTGAGTGAGTTTGGCGCTAACCTAGAAAAGTTAGATGGTTTTCGCCCAGCCATGGTGGGTATCGTTTTAATGTCGATGGAACTGCAAAAACAAAACTTAATGGGTGAAGGTGTTGATGCTTACTATACGAAAAAAGCGACTAAAGACAACAAAACAAAAAACTACTTAGAAACAATGGAGTTTCAGTTAGAGTTATATAAAGCAATGGGTCAAGGTAACGAAAATGACTTTATTAAACGTAACCTAGCAGAGCTAAATAACTATAATGATATATTTAAAGGATTATTAACTGCATGGCGAGAAGGTGATACCGACACACTAAACAAGGTAGCGGTTGAAAATATGCAGAAAAATGACCCAGAAACCTACAAGCAGCTACTTAAAGATAGAAATAATAATTGGTTACCAAAAGTAGAGGCAATGTTTAATAACGACAGCAGTGAGTTTGTACTAGTTGGGGCTGGACACCTTGTAGGCCAAGATAGCTTGCTTACATTACTTGAAAATAAAGGCTACAGCGTTTCTTTAGTGAGCATTAATAACGCACAAGACATAACTGTAAAAGGAGCCGAATAATGGATAAAACAGACAAATTAGCAGTATCGCTACTGTTTTTATTTGGGTCTATCATGTTGATATGTGCCATATGAAAAATGCCGCTAATAAGCGGCATTTTTATTTCAATAAACCTACCCGCGTGGAATAAACCCTAATGCATCGTATACCGATTTAAGCGTTTTCTCGGCACGTACACTGGCTTTTTCAGCTCCAGATTTCATTATGTTATCAAGTAAATTTTGATCTTCTCTAATTTCTTTAAAGCGAGCTTGAATTGGTTCAATCATGCTTACTACTGCATCGGCTGTATCTTTTTTAAGATGACCGTACATTTTACCTTCAAACTCTGGTACTAAGTCTTCTATTGAGCGCTTAGTCGCTACGCTTAATAAAGTAAGTAAGTTAGATACACCTGGCTTTTCAGTTCGGTCAAAGTAAATACGCGCTTGCTCGTCTGAATCGGTCACTGCTTTTTTAAGCTTTTTCTCAATCTTTTTAGGCTCATCTAATAACATAATGTAGCCGTTTGGATTTTCGTCAGACTTTGACATTTTCTTGAGTGGGTCTTGTAGGCTCATTACACGCGCACCAAACTCTGGAATGTAAGGCTCTGGCAGTTTAAAAACGTCACCGTATAAGTTATTAAAGCGTGTCGCTATGTCACGCGTTAGCTCTAAGTGTTGTTTTTGATCTTCGCCTACTGGTACCTGATCGGCTTGATAAAGTAAAATATCGGCCGCTTGTAAAACTGGGTACGAAAATAAGCCCACGTTTACATTGTTAGCATGCTTTGACGACTTATCTTTAAACTGGGTCATGCGGTTAAGTTCACCCATTTGCGCGTAACAATTAAGTACCCACGCTAACTGTGCGTGCTCTGGCACTTGAGACTGAACAAATAACGCTGACTTTTCAGGGTCGATACCGCATGCAGCATACAATGCAACGCCATCTAGTACACGAGAGCGTAATAATTCTGGCTCTTGGCGAACGGTGATAGCATGCAAGTCAACCAACATAAAGAAACTTTCGTGATCTTCCTGTAACTTTAGCCACTGGTTAATAGCGCCAACATAGTTGCCTATTGTCATACCACCGGTTGGCTGAATGCCGCTTAAAACTACTGGTTTACTCATGATTTTCCTTTATTTACTTAATTATTAATATTTAACGCTGTGTTAGGACAGGTATTATATCTAAGAAGTTATCGCATAGGTACTGTGGATTATAATCAGCAAGGTTTTCACCTTGATTATAGCCATAGCCTACTGCAATTACATCAATACCCGCCGCTTTTGCAGCAAGTATATCGCTTTTAGAATCGCCAATCATTATTGCTTTAGAGGCCTCAATATTTAGCTTTTTACACGCAAACAATAATGGCTCAGGTGACGGTTTTTTTGCCATATCATCGCCACAAATAATAAGCTCAAAATGATTGGTAAGTGCTAACTTATCAAGAAGTTTTTCAGTAAAAATTCGAGACTTATTAGTTATCAATGCTTTTTGCATACCACGTAAAGCTGCAAGCCCTGTTTCAACATGTTGGTATAACACGCTGTATTGGCCTACTTGTTGTTCATAATGCTTATGAAACTGTGCAATGGCTTTATTAGTTAGTGATTCATCTAAATGCTCACTAACCTGCATATCACCACTCAGTGCCCGCTTTACCAACATATCTATACCATTTCCTACCCAGCTTTCGACCAAACGTTGGCTTACAATAGGAAATGCCAAGTCGCTTAATGTTAAGTTAATTGAGATATATAGGTCATATACACTATCGACTAGTGTGCCATCCAAATCAAAAAATGCCGCATCGTACTGCATTATTTTACACTCTCAAGTTGCTTACGCATTTGATCAATAACTACTTTGTAGTCTGGCTGATTAAAAATAGCAGAGCCTGCTACAAACATATCTGCACCGGCCTGAGCTGCTGCAGCGATATTATCCACCTTAATACCACCGTCCACTTCTAGTCGAATATCTCGACCTGACTCAACAATTCGTTGCTTTGCCTGCGCTAACTTTTTAAGTGTATGAGGAATAAAGCTTTGCCCACCAAATCCGGGGTTAACAGACATGAGTAAGATAGTATCTAGCTTATCAATTACATGATCTAAATAACTTAAACTGGTCGCTGGGTTAAATACTAAGCCAGCTTTACAGCCATGATCTTTGATTAATTGAATCGTGCGATCAATATGCTCACTCGCCTCTGGGTGAAAAGTAATTATTGAAGCCCCCGCCTCTGCAAACTGTGGAATGATGCTATCGACAGGCTTAACCATTAAATGCACATCAATTGGCGCGGTGATACCGTAGTCCCTTAGTGCTTTACACACCATAGGTCCAATCGTTAAGTTAGGTACATAGTGATTATCCATTACATCAAAATGCACTACATCTGCACCTGCGGCTAAAACGCTATCAACATCTTCACCAAGCTTTGCAAAATCAGCTGAAAGAATTGATGGGGCAATTAAGTATTTTTGTTCTGGGCTAAACATAGCAGATTCACCAATGAGTAAAATATTACGTTAATGTAACTCAATTGATGACGTTACCCAAGCAACTAAAGCGTAATACTGTTGCGTTTGAAGTGCTTAAGTGGCTATTTTTGAAATTTAATTAATAGTCTTTATTAGAAACAAGTTTGTTATTTGAGCAGTTTTTGTTATGCTTAAAAAAGTAACAAAATATTAGGTTCAAATCATGCGCGCTTTTAAAATTGGGATATTAATTGCATCTGCATTATTAGTTATTGGGGTAGTAAATTTTACGCCAAGTTCAGGGCAAGAGTTAAGCTCGGTTAATAATTGTGCTCCGCAATCAACACACGAAATAAACACAAGTAAACCCTGTTTACACGTACTTGAAGAAGACTCTTCTTGGTTTTCTTGGATCACTGGTGATAGCCGCAGCGCTCAGTTTCACTACTTGGATTTACTTGAGTTATTAACAAGCTCAGACGACAGCAAGAAAACACCTTCTTTAAAGCCTTTATTCTAGACAATGCGGCACTTTATTAGCGCGTTGCAAAGTGTGCTAGCCGCATTTTTTGGTGTTCAATCAGAACAAAAGCGCCGCGCAGATTTTCAAGAACACTCTATTTCCTCAATCATTGCTATTGCGATAATACTATTTATCGCTTTTGCGCTTTCAATTTATGCTGTGGTTGTTTTAGTGGTAAGTACATAGCCATTAACTCGCCTACTTTATTACGAGTTCCGCCCTTAGGGCTTATCGTCCTTTTTACTTGAATTTGATCAAGTGATGCTTGGCTGTATATTTTCCGTGTCCATACTGTATCGTGATTTGAAATAAGCACTGGGGTGTTATTTTCAAACGCCGCTTTTTCTGCCAAATTAGCTAAATTAGCCTGATCATCTAAATTAAACCCGCCCTTAGCATAAGAAGTAAACGAAGCCGTTTTACTCAAAGGGACATAGGGTGGATCGCAATAAATAACCGCGTTATTAGGAACCAGTTTAAATACGTCATCGTAGCCTAAGCATGTAAACGTCGCTTGCTGTGCTTTTTCAGCAAAAAAGTACATTTCCTTTTCAGGAAAATAAGGCTTTTTATATTTACCAAATGGTACATTAAAAATACCTTTTAAGTTATAACGGCATAAGCCGTTGTAACCAAAACGATTCATGTATAAAAATAGCATTGACCGCTCATATACATCACGGCTTTGATTAAACTGAACTCGGTATTCGTAGTACGCATCGGGGTGGTTATTTAAATCAACGAATAGCTTTTTTGCATCACTAATAAATTCATCGGGTGAATTTCTTAATTCTTTATATAAGTTGATTAAATCAGCATTAATATCGTTAAGAATATAATGCTTAAAATCGCTATTTAGAAAAACGGAACCGGCACCAACAAAAGGTTCAACCAAGGTATCAGCATGCGAACTTGCTTGGTTTAATCGCGCGTTAATATCATCAACGAGACTGTATTTTCCGCCAGCCCATTTAAGGAAGGCTCTACTCTTTTGCTGCATTGGTTCTTTACTTCAATCTGGTGTTGCGCGATTTTACACTAAAGCGATTTATATTACTGATCAACTAGTGCAATTTCTTGTTTTATTTTACTAATTTTTTTATAAAACGGCTTATTTTTTAAGATACTTGCAGGTAGGTTTTTCATACCTTGCTGTGCATCGTTCATGCTTGTAAAACTGCCGGTTGTCACCACCCACCATGTTTTACCGTTTCTTTGAGTTTGATAAGTGTACGTTGTTAATTGGAGTGCATACTGCTCTATAAAATCATCTACAACCTGCTTTTGTGTTACTGCAAGTAACTGAATCACCGTATTTGAATCATTTTGCTTAGAATACCATGAGCTAACTTCGTTTATGGGCAGTTGCACTGATGATGCATCAACCTCATTGTTAACTTTTGATTGCACAAGCTCTTTAACAGGTTCATCTTTTATGAGCGTATTAGAGCTAATAGGCTCATTGATCTCGCTGCCTGCATTTAAGCTTTGCATAATTGCAGATATATCATTTTTTCTTTCACCTTTAGCGGTAGGCTGTATGTCGGCTACTTTTTCTTTTGTTACTGTGTCAGGTATAGGTGCAATAGCCTGGCTCACTGGAATAGCAGTGCTATCAACCTCAATGGTGCCTTGCTCATAATGCTTTTGCCACCAATCACTCATATCTGACTTATATAACAAGCCTATAATTAAGAACATAATGAGCAACATAAGTACCAGCAAATGTACACGCCATGATACTTTATCTTTAACTTTGATATCTGCGATGTACTCATCCTGTTGCCATGCAAGCAATAAACTAGGATTACCATTAGCTTCAGCTAAAAAAGCTTGGAAAACAGGATCTTCATCGTGAGGAAGCTTTTCAAAGTACCATCCCATTAACTGCTTACTTTCATGAAGAGGGAGGCGTTCAAGATGAATTTCAACTGCATGTTCAACCGGTAACTTTGCAGCTGAGGCAATCATAATATAAAGAGTGATTGGGCTATTTTTAGCTAGCAGCTCCAGCTCAACTAAAAACTCTTCTGATAAGTGCCTACCACCGTCAATAACCCATAAACAGGAGCCCGGTTGCTGTTGATTAAGTAACTGATAAAAATTTTCAGACAAACTTAAATTATGATCAACCAACGGGTTGTTAAAGCTTTGCTCTAATAGATCGCTCATTAACTGAGCGTCTGTCAATTTTGCACTCGATTGTACAAATGCTTTATTAAAGTCGTTGTATTTATCGGTAATAAAGGTTTCAAGCAGATAGCTTTTTCCTAGGCCTGATGTGCCCAGTAAAATAATAAGGTTTTGACCATATTCAAACTGCAGTGCGATTCTATCCACCAAAGCCGCACGGCTTGGTAAAATTTGTGACTGCATTTAGTGCTCGATTAATGCTCGGACTTGATCGTCAGATACATTGTCTACCAGTGCACATTGACCAAATTGAGTGGGTAAAATAAAACGGATAGTTCCTTTTTTATTTTTTTTATCTTTGCGCATATGCAATAAAAATTGTTCACTCGTCATATCTGCAGGTACTTCAGTTGGTAAGTTATATTGTTTAATAACATCCACAATACGCGCTACATCCTGCTGCGTTAAGTCACCTCGAGTGTGAGCTAACTGAGAAGCTAACACCATACCCGTAGCAACAGCTTCACCATGAAGCCACTTACCATAACCCATTTGGGCTTCAATTGCGTGGCCGAAGGTATGCCCCAGGTTTAGCAATGCTCTGAGACCTTGTTCTTTTTCATCCTCAGCAACGATTAACGCTTTAATTTCACAGCACCTATAAATGATATGCTGCAGGCATGTTTCATTTAGCTGCTGTAAGTTTTCAACATTTTGCTCTAAATAAGTAAAAAGCTCGGTATCGTATATTAAACCATACTTGATAACTTCAGCCATTCCTGCCGCAAACTCTCTTTTTGGGAGTGTATGAAGAGACTGAGTATCAATAAAAACAGCTTGTGGCTGATAAAAAGCCCCAATCATGTTTTTTCCTAACGGATGGTTCACCGCTGTTTTTCCACCAACAGATGAATCCACTTGCGATAAAAGTGTTGTAGGTATTTGAATAAACGGCACGCCACGTTGATAACATGCAGCTACAAAACCAGTTAAATCGCCAACTACGCCACCACCTAATGCAATTAAACAAGTATCGCGACCACAATTATTTTGCAGTAAAAAAGCGGATATTTTTTCAAACCACTCTAGTGACTTGTATTGCTCACCATCAGGTATGATAAAGGAAAGAGGATTTAATTCAGCTAATGAATCAAGTAAGCCTTGTAGGTATAAAGGTTCTATTGTGTCATTAGTAATGACGATAGGCCGACAATCACCAATATGATGAATTAGACGGCCATTATCTTGAAGTGCAGATTGCCCAATATAAATAGGATAACTTCGCTCGTCCAAATTAACAGTTAATTTAAGCATGCTCAGCTAATCCTTTATTATGTATTGGTTTTAAAAATCTAATTTCTCAATGATTTGATTTGCAACGACTTTAGCGCTTTGCTCATCAGTGCGTACAACAAAATCAGCCACTTCTTTGTATAACGGTTCGCGTTCTTCTGCTAAGCGCTCTAGTACATCACGAGGTGCTTCTTCTGTTTGCAGTAACGGGCGACGCTTGTCGCGTTGTGTGCGTGCAACTTGCTTTTCAATAGGTGTCTCTAGGTATACAACGATACCACGAGCCGAAAGCTTGTTTCGAACTTCTTTACTCATTACTGAACCACCACCTGTAGCAAGAACAATACCTTGCATTTCAGTTAAGTCGCCAATAACAGATTCTTCACGAAGTCTAAAGCCTTCTTCACCTTCAAGATCGAATACCCAGGCAATATCTGCACCCGTGCGGCGTTCGATTTCTTGATCAGAATCAACAAATTCAAGGTGTAATTGATCGGCAATGTGACGACCAATTGTGCTTTTTCCAGCCCCCATGGGGCCAATTAGAAATATATTACGTTTCTCAGCCATATCTTTTAGTACAAACGAACTCTAAAATTTGAAATAAAACCCCGCCTAACGACCTGGCCCCAAAATTAAGGAGGGGATTATCTCAGTAATTGCAGGGGTATTTCAAGTCAATTAGAATAAAAAGCCACATAACGAGCAATTAAACTAAATAATCACCCGTTGATTAACAAAAAAGTACCTTATTTTAATCTATTTGTATTTTTGGTGTCACGAAAATAAGCAATTCACGCTTTTCATTAAATTCACTAGTGCTTTTAAACAACCTACCAACATAAGGAATATCACCTAACACCGGCACTTTATTTGTAGTGTTGATTATCTGCTGTTGGAAAATGCCACCCAGTACGATAGTTTGCCCGTTTTCTACTAATACTTGTGTTTGAATTTCTTGAGTATCTATCGAAACGGCCTCACCGGTCCCTGTTTGTACAGTATCGCCACGTGTATCTTGCGTGATAATTAAGTCTAAAATTACTTTATTATCAGGCGTTATATGTGGTGTCACCTCTAAACTAAGTACTGCTTTTTTAAAGCTTACCGTTGTTGCACCACTAGAAGCTGATTCTGTATAGGGTATTTCAGTACCTTGTTCAATGCGCGCTTTTTGCTGATTGGCAGCAATAATACGCGGGCTTGCAATAATCTCGCCTTTATTCTCTTCTTCAAGCGCACTTAACTCTAAATCGATTAATGTCCCGTTGGCGAGTTTTGCTATGTGGAGGCCTATACTTGCCGCTGGGTTTGTAATAGGTAGATTTACATTTAATCTATCTGTTAAGTCAGGGATTACGCCATTTGAAATGGTTTCAGCGCCTTCTAAAGAACCAGATATGCCATCACTACCTTGCTGATCGCTAAATCCCCAACGAACACCTAGGTCCTCAGTTACGTTATCACGCACTGTTACCATACGAGATTCAATAACAACCTGTTGAACCGGTATGTCCAGGGTTTCAATCATACGTCTAATATTTTCTATGCTCTTAACAGTGTCTTTAACGAGTAAAGTGTTAGTACGCTGATCAACCGACACACTTCCGCGTGGGGTAATGATGCTATTAATATCGGTTTTAAGTAAGTCAGCAAAGTCTTCAGCTTTGGCGTAATTTAATCGCATATATTCGCTGTAAAGCGGCTCTAAATCTTCAACTTGCTGCTTTGCTTTTAGATCTTTTGCTTCACGGGCTGCAAGTTCTTCTGCTGGCGCTACCATTAAGATAGAGCCATCCATACGCTTGTCCAACCCTTTTATACGTAATACGACATCAAGTGCTTGATCCCACGGCACGCCATCTAAGCGCAAGGTAATGTTACCGGTAACGGAATCACTTGTTACTAAGTTAAAGTCGTTATAGCCTGCGATAATTTGTAACGCTGCACGGACTGAAATATCTTGAAAGTTTAAGGTCATTGGTCGACCTTGATACTCTTTACCACCATCTAGGTAAGCATTTTGAGTTTCATCTTTTTCAACTGTGAGGGTAAGAATATTGTCTATTTGCTGATACGTGAATGTAAACTCGGCATTAGGTTCTATAACAACGCGGCTTCGCCCTTCCTCTTTAAACGTTTCGATAGTACTAACAATGGTACCAAAGTCTAAAACATCTAACTCATAAAGTAGATCGTCCAGAATATCTGTATGGTGAAAATCTGCGTAAATTTTGCCGCCACTTTCGTGAACCTCTATAGCAGCTTGAGTGTCTTGTAAAAATACAAGTACCTTTGCCTCACCTTTCTCACCACGTCTAAAATCAATAGATTGGATGCGGTTAATGTAGTTTCCACTCACATCACCTGTCAGAACGGCTTCATCTTCAGTTACTGAACCGGTTAATGGATTATCCGATACACGTATTGAAACTAAGTTGTTATTAACTTCTGTTTCATACATTTTTAATCTGTCTAGATTAACTGTTACCTTTAAACCTTGCTCAGATAACACATTGGTGACACTACTAATACCTGCTTGATTAACTTCAACGTCATTTAATCCTAACTCTAACTCTGCGGTATCAAAAAACATTTCAATACGCGCTGGGCTGTTAAATACTTGAATTTGCGGTTCTAAAGTTATCTCTTCGTCGAAAACAAGCTGTAGTTCGGTTTCACCTTTAAGTAATGGGTTATAACGTACATCGTAAAGCAATGGTCCTGCCAAAGCATTGTTAGCACAAACCAAAGCGGCTGTTGCAAATAAAGCTCTCGCAATGCGATTAAACCAAAGAACATCCTTATGCATGTTATTTTTACCTTTTTTATTATTAATTTGCGCCATCAGTTGCCGCCTCTAACATTTCCAGTTTAGTCAGGCGCTCTTTCCAACAACCAGACCCATCAGGGATTAATTCAACTAATTCTATAAAATCGTTACTCACAGCTTTTACCTTGCCATCGTAACTACCCAAATAATTACCAATCGTTACACGATGTAATGTTTCATCTGCGGCAGTTATAAGCGCCCAAACTTGACCACTTGAACCAATTGTACCTTTCATTGCTAAATTATCTAACGGGTATTTTTCTAATGGCTCTCTGCGTCTGTCTGGATCTGGGTGTAAACAGTTTTTTATTTGCGTCAGTTTGTTCTGAATTATTTCAGGTTGAGGTGCCACAAATGGACTTCGTAAATTTCCAGCACTATATTCAAAAATCTCAAATTGAGTAAGCTCAGGAATCGACTCAACTTTAGGCGTTGTGCTTGCTTTTACCTGGTCAATAAACTCTTTTTGTTCCGAGGTATCGTCGTTACACCCCACTAACGCAACAACAGCCAATAGCGGCATTAAATGAAGGAGCCTCATTTTTTAACTCCTTCTTCATAACGGTAAGTTTTTGCTACAACACTAAATGTTAGTTGTTTTTCGCCAGAAGACGTAATAGAAAAGTCATGCAAACTAACTATTCGTGGTAACTGAGCAACTTTGCCAACAAATTCACCAAATTCATGATAAGTACCTACTACTTCTATTTTGATAGGTAGCTCTGTATAAAACTCTTTTTCTACTTCAGGTAACCAACCAATTTTTAAAAATGTTAAACCGCTCGTTGTGCCAACATAAGACAAATCGTCAAGTAAACCAGGTATTTCGTTTGATGTCGGTAACCGCTTAAGTAATTGAGAAAACTTGTCTTCCATTTCTATCATTTGTTGGCGATAAATATCTAGCTTACTCGCTACAGCGTATTTTGTTCTGTAGGTACTTCTTAAGTCGACCTCTTTTGATACCGCATTATGGTAGCTATCAATCTCATCAGAAACTAACAAGCTATAGCTAAAAAATAATATGAGCCCAGCAACAAATGCACAGCAAATTACCTTTACAGCAGCTGGCCAATCACCAATATTGTCTAACTCAATTTCATTCCAATCTATTTCGCCAAGCGCTTTAAAATCAAGGTTCATTACGTACCTCACCAATCTCATCAAATGGTTTTACGTAAAACTCCATACTAAAGTCACTTAGTAAACGCGAAGACTGATCACCTGCTACAATATCCTGCATGGTCAAACGCTCTAACAAATATGAACTTTGTACCTGGCGGATCATAGTAGATAAACGGTTATTTGATTCACTTCGGCCAAGTACATAAATCTGGTTCCCTCTGCGCTCCAGCTTTGTTAAGTAAATACCTTGAGGTACTATTTTTGTTACTTCATCCATAATTTGTGTGCCAAGGTTACGGCTACTTTGCAGCTCTTCGATTAATCGCATTCGCTGCTGTAGGTTTTCTTTTCGTTTGTCTAATTCTCTAATATCACTGATCTTTCGATCAAGCATGCTTATTTCAGAACTTAAGTAATTATTTTTTAAGTTTTGTCCGTCTTTTAATGCACTGTAAAACATACTTAATAAGTACATACTTAAAAAACAAGCTACAACAATTCCAACTAGTATGGTTACAAATTTCTTTTTAGATTCTTCGCGCTGCAGTTCTCGCCAAGGCAATAGATTTATATGTGGCATGATGAAAAGCTCCTTAATGCCAAACCTGTTGCAATTGCAAACTGTGTTCGGTGACGCTGCATAACATTACGATCTACTTTTGGCGAAATTTCCATATTTGCAAACGGTTCTGCAACAACACTGTGTATTCCTAATTCTTCAATTAATAAGCGATCAAGCCCTTTGATCATAGATGTTCCACCGGTAAGCACAATGTAGTCTATTTGTTCTTTGCCACTCGTTGTTAAAAACATTTGCACCGCTCTACGTACTTGCTGAAGCAACGCTGTTTGAAATGGTGCTAATACCTCAAAGGTATAATTCGGTGGTAAGTCGCCTGATGTTTTACCTATTTCAGCTTCGTCAAACCCTTTGTTGTAGTAGTTAACAATACTATTTGTGTATTGATCACCACCAAAAACCTGGTCACGTGTATAAATAGTTTCACCAGCTTGCACAACACTTACAAGCATGAGTACGGCACCAATATCTACAACAGCAACACACTTATTGAAGGCATCGCTGGGTAGTTGTTGATAATAAACGTCCATCGCACGGCTTAAAGCGTAGCTTTCTACATCAACAATCTTAGTATCGAGATTAGCCTCTTCTAATGCGCCAACACGTGCTTCAACACTTTCTGTTCGGGCAGCTGAAAGTAATACATTCATTTTACTCGGGTCAGCTTCGTTAGTAGAGAGCTTTTCGAAGTCTAAGCTAACTTCATCAAGGGGGTAAGGTATTAAACTATCTGCTTCAATTTCAATTTGAGATTCAAGTTCTGCATCGCTCAACGACACATCCATAAAAATTACTTTTGTAATAACCGTTTGCCCTGACACCGCCACTGCTGCATTTTTAAGTGACTTAGGTAATTTTCTTTTTAATTTTGTTATTACATTACCAATCGCTTCAATATCTTGAATCGTTCGTTCACTCATGGCGCCTTTAGGCATGGGCTCAATTGCTAGGGCCTCTAATCGAAATCCACTTTCAATTTCTCTCAGAAGCACCGCTTTAATCGAGTGCGATCCGATATCAATTCCTACCATCATTGGCGACGGCTTTTGAAATAGTTGACTTAGCATGTTTGCAACTTGGCCTTTGTTTTAATAATAAACAAGTTATAATTTTTTTCTGAAAAAATATTATTCATTTTTTAATCAATATATACTATCAGTCCAAACTCGCAATTGGGAGTCCATTTAGGGAAATATAAGTGATTTTATTAAAACGAACTTTACAATTTTTTATCATTTGTACGTTAATCGGTCTGATAACTTTGGTCAGTCTTTATTACTACGTTAAACCTGATATCCCCAGTGTGCAAGTTTTAAAAGACGTGCAATTACAAACTCCTATGCAAGTATTCACTAAAGATGGCCTTTTGATCAATCAATTTGGTGAAAAACGTCGAATTCCGGTCACTATTGATGAAATCCCACAGCCTCTAATTGATGCATTTTTAGCAACTGAAGATAATCGCTTTTATGACCATATAGGTATAGACCCTATTGGCATAGTTCGCTCTGCTATTGTTCTTATTTCTACAGGCGAGAAAAAACAAGGTGCTAGTACTATTACCATGCAACTTGCACGTAATTTTTTCTTAACCCGAGAAAAAGCTTATATCCGTAAAATAAAAGAGATATTCATCGCTCTACACATAGAAAATGTACTTACTAAAGATGAAATTTTAGAACTTTACCTAAACAAAATCGAGCTAGGTAACCGCGCCTTTGGTATTGGAGCTGCCGCTCAAGTTTATTACGGTAAAGAGTTAAAAGACTTAACGCTTGCTCAAATGGCGATGATTGCTGGCTTGCCAAAAGCGCCTTCGGCGTTAAACCCAATTCGCAACCCTACCCGTGCAAAAGCACGCCGTAATGTTGTACTTGGTCGTTTATTAACTGAAAATTACATAACACAAGACGTGTATGATGATGCAACAAGCCAACCTATTACCGCTTACTTTCATGGTGCTGAAATAGATTTATACGCACCGTACATTTCTGAAATGGTGCGTGCAGAAATGGTTTCACGTTACGGAATAGACAAGGCATATAATTCAGGCTTTAAGATATTTACCTCTGTTGAGTCTAAAGTACAAAAAGCGGCGCAAACCGCGCTAGTTAATAATCTTCATAGCTACGATATGCGTCATGGCTTTAGAGGCCCAACCGCTATTTTATGGGATCCTGAAAAACAATCAGCGCTAAGTGAAGAGAAAATACTAGCTAAACTCAATGAAGCCAAAGAGATAGGAACGTTAAAAGCAGCTGCTGTTATTAACGTGGATGAAAAAAATGCCACGGTATTGCTTAAAAATGCAGAGCAAATAAACCTGAATTGGGACAACTTAAAATGGGCACGCAAATACATAACTCGTTATCGCCAAGGTTTTGCTCCAACTACGGCAACTGAAATATTAACGCCAGGAATGCAAATCTGGGTGCGTAAGAACAGCAATAACGAGTATGAACTAAGCCAACTACCTGAAGCATCAAGCGCAATTGTTTCACTTGACCCACAAGATGGCCGCATTAAAGCTATTGTTGGCGGCTATAGCTTTGAACAGAGCCAATACAACCGAGCTATTCAAGCAAAGCGCCAAGTGGGGTCAAACATAAAACCATTTATTTATTCTGCTGCGCTTGAAAACGGCTATACGCTCGCCTCAATTTTAAACGATGCGCCAATTAATCAGTGGGATAAAAGCCAAGGTGTGGCATGGCGACCTAAGAATAGTCCGGCTGTTTACAATGGCCCGATTAGAATTCGTCGCGCGTTAGCACAATCTAAAAACGTCATATCAGTTCGTTTGCTCCGAGGTGTTGGTTTGCAACGAACAGCAGATCACTTACTAAAATTTGGCTTTAAAAACTCAGACATCAACCGCAGTGAATCATTAGCACTGGGCAGTGCTTCAATTACTCCAATTGAACTAGCGCGCGGTATGAGTGCATTTGCAAATGGTGGGCATTTGATTGAGCCGTACTTTATCTCAGAAATCCAAGATGCTTACGGTAATAGTTTGTTTAAAGCTAATCCTTCAGTAGTGTGTGACGACACTTCAGCTCAGCCATTAACCCCAGACAATGCCACTGGATTATTCCCACAACAAAATACTGATACACCACAATTAAAATGTGCCCCTCAGGTCATATCAAAACAAAATGCATTTTTAATTGCTCAAGCAATGCATAGCGCTGTTTGGGGAGGCGGAAACTGGTCACATAAAACGGGTTGGTCAGGAACAGGTTGGCGCGCTCAAGCATTAGGCCGTCGTGATCTATCAGGAAAAACAGGCACAACTAATGACTCTGTAGATACTTGGTTTAGTGGCTTTAATCGAAATGTGATGACCTCGGTATGGGTTGGTTTTGATAACCCTGGCAACCCGCTAGGCAGAACTTCATACAATAATAATCTTGATAGCGGGCAAATATCAGGGGCTGAATCTGGCGCTAAAACAGCACAGCCAGCTTGGGTTGAGTTTATGAAAGTTGCGCTTGAAGGTAAACCTGAAGCCCCCATAGAGCCGCCAGAAGGTTTAGTGTCTATTCGGATTGATTTAGAAACCGGTTTATTAAGTCATAAAAATGATTACACCAGTCGCTTTGAGTATTTTGACAAAGGCACCGCCCCCACAAAATACGTAATGTCTCAACCAACAGATATATTTGAAGAAGACACTAAAACAGAAGAAGAACTGTTTTAAATAAAGAACGGCAGCCATTGGCTGCCGTTTTTAGTTAATACCAAATTTAACTGTTCTAAATAAGAATTTTTTAACGCATGTAGCGACACGTTTAGCCCCGCAAAATGATTAGGTATTATTGCGGATTGATACAAGGCCCTTGTAACCTTTATTTTATATTTTGTACCAACCAATATAAGTCAGAATGAATACCCGCAGCGGTTACTTCCTTACCCGCACCAGGCCCTTGAATCACAAGAGCGTTAGCGCTATACCACTTACTATTAATGACAAAAATATTATCGCCAGGTGTTAAATTAGCTAACGCATCACCAATAGGAGTATAAGTAATACCTACTTGGGCGGTTACTTTATTTTCCGTAATTTCAAGTAAACCCGTGTAACGAAGTACGGAACTTTGTGCTTTGGCATTTGCAGCATGAGCGTCAATAAAGTCATTGAGGGTGGATTCATTAGCTAAAAAGTCGTCCCAACTTCCTATAGCAAGCGTTTCGGGCATGAGTGCTGATAAGCTTATATCATCAAGGTCGAGCTCTAAACCAAGCTCTCTGGCAAGTATAAGCAGTTTACGCTGCATATCACGTCCTGATAAATCTTCACGCGGATCGGGCTCTGTGAACCCCATCTTTTGTGCTTCAAGCACCAGATCAGAAAATGGTATTGTTCCGTCAAACTTACTGCATAACCACGATAACGTGCCTGAAAAAACACCTTCAATACGAGTAATTTTGTCACCACTGTTTTGCAAATCTGCCAATGCAAAGTTAACAGGTAAGCCTGCACCTACGCTTGTGTTGTAGCGCCAATGCAAATTTCGCTCACTAATACTCGTACGCAAAGCTTTATACCATGCTGTATCAGCAGTTCCAGCGTATTTGTTAGCACTGATCAAGTGGCAATCTAATGCAACAAACTCCGGGTATAACTGGCTAAATGCCTCGCTTGCGGTAATATCAACAACCACTTTATGCTCATAATCAAGCTCACTAATTATGTTTAGTAATGTTTGGTTATTATAAGCTTTGCTTTGTGAGAGAAAATGCGTTTTCCAATCAGCAATGTTTATACCACTGGGATTAAAAAGTAACGTTTCAGAGCGTATTAACCCAACCAATTTAATTGTAAAGTCATCAGAGAAACGCTCGAATTGAGCTGACAGCTGCTCTATAAATACCTCTCCCACATTTCCAAGGCCCGCGATTATTAAAGCAACTTCTTGGCCTTTATTAATAAGCTTATCGTGTAAAACACTCAGTATGTCGCTATCTATAACCTGATCCGTTAATAGTAAAATGTATCCACTGTCTTGGTGAATAAAGCGCGGCTCGATGGCATGAGCATTTAACGTATCAATAGCCAACACATTCAGTTTTGAAATATCATTAACAGGCGCAACAACCGCACAGCCATTTAAGCTCGATTCGCTAATGTTTGCTCTACCCTCAAAAAAACTAACAACTTTATATGTTGAAGCAGCGGGTACAACTAAATAAGTTTCACCATTTTGACTAAAGTGATGAATGCTGTGTTGAATAAGCTGGCTAACATCTGCGACTTCGCCTTCGGCCAGCTTTTCAACTGTTAATAAATCGATGTTGTTTAACGTGGTAATAAAACGCTTTTGTTTTACATTTCCTTCTTTAACTATATCTGTAGGCGTTGCTTGCACATCAAAACTACTACGAACAGATAGTTTTATATCGCTGTTTCTTAAAGGAGAAAGCGTTTTAGCGTGTAAAACAGGATTACCTAATCGCGCTAATAGGTTAGCTTGACCTCTACACACTTTATTGTATTTAACCGCTTTACTAACTTTGCGAGGGTCTGTGCTGTATACACCTTGTGTATCGGTCCAAATACACACCTGCTTAGCATGGCAGTAATTAGCGAGTAAGGTTGCACTATAGTCACTCCCATTGCGACCAAGTGTAACCGTGTCACCCAACGTATTTGATGCAATAAAGCCTGTGACAACATTAATGTAGTCTGGGGTTATAAACTTCGCACATTGCTGCGCATTTTGGGTATGTAACAATTGCCCATTATTTAATGTAAAAAGTGTTCGAGCATCAAGGTCACAAGCATTAATATTTAATTGCGTAAGGTAAAGCGCCAATAAGCGTGCAGACCATACCTCACCATGAGCAAGCAAGGGAGCCTCTTCCAAGCCTTGGTTTTTTATCAATTCACTAATCGCTGTTAGTTCACTATGCAAACGCGTTAAAGCAGTTCGCTTAAGATCTGCATGGAGTAACTGTGTGATTAAATCAGTTTGATGATTATTTAATTGCAGCAATATATCAGCAACGACATGCGTATCTTGTTGCTGATAGCTTTGCCATAACTTCACCAAAGTATCGGTTGTTTTTCCCGCCGCAGATACAACAACACAATCGCCCGGCTGAGTATGATCTAAAATAATACTCGCAACCCGCTCATACCGTTGAGCCGAACTAAGGCTTGAACCACCAAATTTATGTACTGTTTGTGTCATATTGTTCACCAAAGCGCTGGATGAGCGGCACTTAATTTAATGTCACCGCCAGCTCCTTTGTTTAAATTTGCTTTACTGCCTGGCTTTACAAGCTGAAACACGCGCTCTAAATCAGCTAATAAGTCGTTTATATCTTCTATACCTACTGAAACTCGAATAAGTGTATCGCCCACTCCCGCCTCAAGACGTGCTTTAGGCTCCATGCCAGCATGGGTCATAGTTGCAGGATGGCATATTAAGCTCTCTACTCCGCCCAAAGACTCTGCCAAGCTAAAGTCACGTAAGCTGGTTAAAAACGCCGCAGCATCGTTTATGTCGCCTTTAATATCAAAACTCACCATGCCACCAAAGCCTAGTTGCTGCGCTTTGACTAATTCATGCTGAGGGTGTGATTCAAGACCAGGGTAATAAACTTGGCG
This sequence comes from Pseudoalteromonas sp. APM04, assembly GCF_022809815.1. Taxonomy (NCBI): domain Bacteria; kingdom Pseudomonadati; phylum Pseudomonadota; class Gammaproteobacteria; order Alteromonadales; family Pseudoalteromonadaceae; genus Pseudoalteromonas; species Pseudoalteromonas sp. APM04. The sequence goes on along the minus strand of NZ_CP094441.1, from coordinate 386,751 downwards.
AACAAATTCCGATTTTTCTAAATATTTAGCAATCGCTAATGCGTTTTCTTGATGCTGCTTTAAACGCACATTTAGTGTTCGCAACCCGCGCAATGTTAAATAACTATCAAATGGCGCACCTGTAATACCTATATTGTTTGCCCACCATGCCAGTTCATCGCCCAGCTCTTGTGAAGCAGCAATCACCGCACCGCCCACTACATCTGAATGACCATTGATGTACTTGGTGGTGGAATGTACAACTATATCAACACCAAATTTAATAGGGTTTTGTAATGCTGGTGATAAAAATGTGTTGTCGGCAGCGACTAAAGCACCGCACTGCTTAGCAACATCGGTTATTGCTTTAATATCAGTTAAGCGTAGTAATGGGTTACTTGGTGTTTCTATCCAAATTAGCTTAGGCTTAATTGCTAAAATTTTATCTAAACTTTGTGCTTGTGTTAAATCTAAAACTTCTAGCTTGAGCAAACCGCGCTTTTGCAGTGAAGTAAATAAACGATAGCTTCCGCCGTAACAATCATGTGGGATCACTAACGTATCGTCATGATTCAGGATTTGCGTAGCCAAATGAACGGCAGACATACCCGTGGCAGTAATAATACCGCGTGCGCCACCTTCAAGCTCAGCCAAGGTTTCGGCTAAAATATCACGATTGGGGTTACCACTTCGCCCGTAATCGTATTGACGCTTTGTATCAAAGTCGGCAAACGAATAGGTGGTTGATAAGTAAATAGGTGCGACAACTGCGCCATGATGTTTGTCTGCTTCAACACCACTTCTTACTGCAATGGTTGCTTTATTTTTTTCGCTCATATTCGTCACCTATTTAATTTGGATGTTTAGACGTCTAAAAGAGTAATTTATCTTATTAAAGATGTCAAAACATTTAAAGCTCCAGATGGCTAAAAAACTAGTATTTGACTATCTTTTTTAAATCGATAGAATTTCACGCATATTCATATGCATTGTAGTGCATATGAGCAATTATTAATCTGAGGCGACGATACATCTTATGGCTAAATGGAATGGTGAGTATATTCACCCATACGCAGAACACGGGAAAAAATCAGAACAAGTAAAAAAAATTACCGTTTCAATCCCACTAAATGTATTAAAGGTATTAACGGACGAACGCACGCGTCGTCAAATTAATAACTTACGTCATGCAACAAATAGTGAATTACTTTGTGAAGCATTTTTACATGCATTTACCGGTCAACCTTTGCCTAACGACGACGACTTACGCAAAGACAACGCCGAAAAAGTGCCTGAAGAAGTGAAAAAAATAATGCAAGAAATGGGGCTAGAAGTGCCTGTTTTAAACGAAGACTAAACGTAATTTAGACACAAAAAAACCTCAATTAATTGAGGTTTTTTTTGTGTCTAAATTACAGCTTAGTCGTTATTCCATATAGTTTTCTGGTAAATCAATTTGTGCAACACCTGACTCTACAGCAGCTATTGCAACCGCTTTTGCAATACGCGGTAATAAACGAGGATCCATTGGTTTTGGAATAATATACTTATTACCAAACTCCAGCTTATCAACACCCGCAGCTGTCAGTACTTCAGCAGGTACAGGCTCTTTGGCAATACTTCTAATCGCTTCTACAGCTGCAATTTTCATTTCATCATTTATTGCACTGGCGCGTACATCAAGAGCACCGCGGAATATAAACGGAAAACACAGTACATTATTAACTTGGTTAGGGTAATCTGATCGACCCGTTGCCATAATTAGATCGTTTCGAGCAGAATGAGCCAGTGCAGGATCAATTTCTGGATCTGGGTTTGAACAAGCAAACACAACTGGTTTTTCTGCCATTAATTTTAAATCATCGGCAGCTAATAAATTAGGCCCCGATACACCAACAAATACATCTGCATCTTCAATAACATCTTGCAACGTGCGCTTGTCTGTATTGTTAGCAAAAAGTTTTTTGTATTCATTTAAGTCATCACGACGAGTATGAATAACACCTTTACGGTCAAGCATATAAATGTGCTCGCGCAAAGCACCACACTTAATTAACAGCTCCATACAAGCAACCGCAGCAGCACCGGCACCCAAACACACAATAGTCGCATTTTCGATAGACTTGCCTTGCACCTCAAGCGCGTTCAACATACCCGCAGCAGTTACAATGGCTGTACCGTGCTGATCATCATGAAATATCGGGATACTGCAGCGCTCAATCAATGCTTTTTCTATTTCAAAACACTCTGGCGCCTTAATATCTTCAAGGTTAATTCCGCCAAACGTGTCGGCAATATTAGCAACTGTATTAATAAAGTCTTCAGTAGTGCGGTGTTTCACTTCGATATCAATAGAATCAAGGCCAGCAAATCGCTTAAACAGTAACGCCTTACCTTCCATTACAGGTTTTGAAGCAAGTGGGCCTAAATTACCTAAGCCTAAAATTGCAGTACCATTAGTGATAACCGCAACCATATTCCCTTTACCTGTGTATTTATAAGCGTTTGCAGGGTCTGCAGCGATTTCACGTACGGGTTCTGCAACTCCTGGGCTATATGCTAATGCGAGATCTTTTACCGTTTCAGCAGGCTTTGTTAGTTCAATGCTAATTTTTCCTGGAACGGGATGCGAATGATAGTGTAGTGCTTGTTCACGAAAGTCTGACATAACGCGATTGTATCCTGCAATTAAAGTAAAAGTGAGAGGTGAAGTTTAGGCTACGATACCCTTATTATTTTTAAATTCCAAGCAATATCAGGTCTATCCTGTTATATGCTAGTTCGATTAATTTTAAGAGGTTTTTCAATAACTTTTGTAAATTATATCGACACTTTATAAATAAAAATTCATCCAATAACGGATTCTAAAGGCACATTTGTTCTTTCATTATTTTTTATAAAACATCTTAATAAAGTACTATAAAAATAAGCAAAAATAGGCTTATTCACATACTTTAAAAACATATAACTTCACGTTAGCTACATTTAACTACTTAGTTAAAAAATGAACTAATTAAAAATATAGAGAATAATTTGCGGTTTGTCTGTAAAGGTTTATGCATATTCAGAATAAGAACAGGAAATAGTTATGCATAGCAGGGGAATATGAAAATCGAGCAATAAGCTAAATAATTTGTTATTTAGCTGTCCTATATTAAAAAATATTGACGCCGTTCGTGTAAAACTTAATTTTTTAAATCGAAACGTTATTACTATTAAATTGGTATAACTAAATTAAAAGCATAAAAAAAGCACCCTAAGGTGCTTAATTTAACGAGACAGCAAAATTTACTTCTTGCTACCAAGTGCACCGAAACGCTTGTTGAAACGATCAACACGTCCGCCAGTGTCTAAAACTTTTTGCTTACCAGTGTAAAAAGGGTGACACGCTGAACATACGTCAAGGTGAATGTCTTTACATAGAGTAGAGCTTGTTTCGAATTTATTGCCGCATGAACAAGTTGCAGAAATTACTTCGTACTTAGGGTGAATACCTTCTTTCATAGAAACCTCTAGTTAAGGCCGCATCGCTCTCCAAACCCGAAGTCTGGCACCATACGTCGTTAAAACAAATTTGTTGGTCGCGGATTTTATCCAACTACCATCAAACACACAAGCTATTATTAACTGTTTTGCTAAAAAAGTAGGCAGACACTTAAGCAAGCAATATTTGCTAGTAGGTTTTTAACGTTATTTTTAGTACATTACATCATTAATTTTATGAGTTGAGTTGCTATGTGTTTTGCTGAAGTCGCTATAAAAGTCCCCTTACCGCGCACCTTTGATTATAAAGTAGATAAGCAACTCGATGGCATGAAATCACCACTAAAACCAGGTATGCGTGTGTTGGTGCCTTTTGGTAACCAAAAAAAAGTCGCCGTTGTTTTAGCTATTAAAAGCAAGACCGACGTCCCCGAAAACAAAATAAAATCCATCATCGAAATCATTGATGACGCGCCTATTTTATCATCTGAGCACATTGCACTTTTGAGTTTTACATCTCGCTATTACTGCTACCCACTCGGCGAAACAATTCACATAGCGCTACCAAGTGCGCTGCGCCAAGGTGAGTCACCGGATAAAACCAGTATCAATATGGTTATGCTGACAGAAAAAGGATCAACACTTCCGTCACTCAAAGCAAAAACTCAACTTAACTTATTAAAGCAACTTGCACAGTCAGGTAAATCATCATTAACCGAGCTCAAAGCACTCGGCTTTAGTAAAAAAACTATCGATAGCCTTATTGCAAAAGCGCTTGTTACACAAACCATAGAACATGATAATCAGTGGCAAAGTACTGCACCAACAGTAGGTAGTAAGCCTACACTGAATAAAGAGCAAGCCGTAGCTTGCACTGCAATTAATCAAAGTAAAGGCTTTAACACGTTTTTATTAGAAGGGGTTACCGGTAGTGGTAAAACCGAAGTCTATCTTCAATGTCTTGAAGAAGTATTAAAGCGAGGTGAGCAAGCGTTAGTTCTTGTCCCCGAAATAGGCCTTACCCCTCAAACGGTAAACCGTTTTCGTCGTCGCTTTCCAGATACACCCATCATGTTATGGCATTCTGCACTTACCGATAACGAACGCCTACAAACATGGCGCTTTTGCGAAAAAGGGAGTTGCGCTATTGTAATAGGTACGCGCTCAAGTATTTTTTTACCCTTTTTAAAGCTCGGTATGATTGTAGTTGACGAGGAACATGACTCATCATTTAAACAACAAGATACCCTTCGTTACCATGCTCGAGATTTAGCAGCTTATCGTGCATTCCAGCATAAAATTCCACTTATACTCGGCAGTGCTACTCCAGCGCTCGAAACCTTGCATAAAGCCATTAATAACAAGTACCAACTATTAAGCCTGACTGAGCGCGCTCAAACCTCAACCGATAACCAATTTAAATTACTCGACATGAAAGGCCAGCCCGATCAGGCGGGTATTGCTCACGCAAGCCTTGCTACTATGCGCCAACATTTGAATCGTGGTAAACAGGTTATGGTGTTTTTAAATCGTCGTGGTTTTTCACCTACACTTATTTGCCATGAATGTGGTTGGTTAAGTGAATGTAACCGTTGCAGTACTAGTGCCACGTTCCATAAAGCGATTGGTCAAATGATTTGCCACCATTGTGGCGACCAACATCAAGTACCTCATCAATGCCCTGATTGCGGGAGCACGCAAATATTCCCTAATGGTAAAGGGACTGAACAAATAGAAGAGTTTTTAACAAACGAGTTTCCTGATACGCCGGTAACCCGTATTGATCGCGATTCAACTCGCCGAAAAGGCAGTTTAGAAAAAGCCCTCGACGAAATTAATTTAGGTGGAGCGCGCATATTAGTTGGTACGCAAATGCTTGCAAAAGGTCATCACTTTGCTGATGTAAGCCTTGTCATAATTTTAGACGTAGACAGCGGCCTATATTCCTGCGACTTCAGAGCAACGGAACATTTAGCGCAGTTAGTGACTCAAGTAGCAGGACGTGCTGGTCGCTCAGGAGAGCCTGGCCAGGTGTTATTACAAACACATTTTCCCGAACATCCACTTTTACAAGATTTGGTCAATAATGGTTACCAAGATTTTGCACGCTTTGCGTTAAGCGAGCGTGATGACGCCGACTTACCTCCCATCACAAATATGGCTATAGTCCGCGCACAAGGGCTCAGTATTAAACTAGTCGTCGACTTTTTGACAGATTTGGTTCCAGTTAACGGGGTATCTGGTATACAATTGCTCGGTCCGATCCCTGCCCCATTAGAAAGAATTGCGGGTATGTATCGGTTTCAATTGCACATTCAAGCGCAAGATCGCCGCATATTACATCAGTATCTTGCGCAAATGGTTGATTATTTAAGCACCAGTAAACTTGCACAAAAAGTTCGCTGGAGTTTAGATGTAGACCCTATAGATATGATTTAGGTTAAGGCCAAAATAACGCTATGGCACAGCACGATTACATTAATAAAAAACCAAAAAATAGAAAAAACACCAAAAAAGAACCTGCTAAAAAGCCATTCCCTTATCTTTTGGTAATTGTTGCAGCTTTGCTTGTGGGCGGTTTTGCCTATGGATTATGGTTTATTAAAAATAATGCCGACCCCGAGCTTGTTGAAAAACAAACTAACCCAGCCGAAAAAGAAAAAATAGAAGTGGTCGTTCCTCGTGCGCCTGAATTTATAAAAGAAATCAGAAACCATGAAGTGCAAGTAGAAGTAAAAGAAATTGAACAAAAAGGTCCTTATGTTATGCAATGCGGCTCGTTCAGGACACATGAACAGGCTGAATCGTTAAAAGCTAAAATAGCCTTTGCTGGTCTTATATCTGAAATAAGAGAAACCAAAGGCGAAACGGGTATTTGGTATAAAGTACGTTTAGGGCCTTATAAAACGAAACGCCAAGCAGAAAGTGATAAAAATAAACTCAAGCGTGTCAAAGTCGTCGGCTGCGGAATTTGGGGCTGGACTTGAAAATAAACCATTCACCCATATAACCTCATCATAATCGTTTTTAACGAGTTGCCCCTGCAACTCGATGATGAGGAATAACATGACCACTATTGTAAGTGTACGCCGCGACAACAAAGTTGTAATTGGTGGCGACGGCCAAGTTTCATTGGGTAATACCGTAATGAAGGGTAACGCCCGTAAAGTTCGACGCCTTTATAATGGCAAAGTAATCGCAGGTTTTGCCGGCGGTACTGCTGATGCCTTCACCCTGTTCGAACGTTTTGAAAGCAAACTAGAAATGCATCAAGGTAATCTCACTAAAGCTGCTGTTGAAATGGCGAAAGATTGGCGTAGTGACCGTGCACTCAGAAAGTTAGAAGCCCTGTTAGCTGTAGCCGATGAAACTGCCTCTTTAATTATCACCGGTAACGGCGACGTCGTTCAGCCAGAAAATGACTTAATTGCCATTGGTAGTGGTGGTAACTTTGCCCAATCGGCCGCAACCGCGTTATTAGAAAACACCGATTTAAGCGCTCGTGAAATAGTAGAAAAAAGCCTAACTATTGCAGGTGATATCTGCGTATTTACTAACAACTTCCAAACTATTGAAGAATTATAATAGGAACCGCTATGTCTGCTATGACCCCAAGAGAAATTGTTCACGAGTTAGATCAACATATTATTGGCCAAGCTAACGCAAAAAAAGCAGTTGCTATTGCACTTCGTAATCGCTGGCGCCGTATGCAATTAAACGATGATTTACGTGCAGAAGTAACGCCAAAAAATATTTTAATGATTGGTCCTACAGGTGTTGGTAAAACAGAAATTGCGCGCCGCTTAGCCAAACTTGCTAATGCCCCTTTTATTAAAGTAGAAGCAACCAAGTTCACCGAAGTGGGTTATGTTGGTAAGGAAGTTGAAACCATCATTCGCGACTTAGTTGAAGTGTCTATTAAAATGACACGTGAGCAACAAACTAAAAAGTTTAAACACCGCGCAGAAGAAGCGGCCGAAGATCGTATTTTAGATGCACTATTACCACCTGTTAAAGATCAATACGGTGAAACTCAGCGTGATGAAAACTCATCAACACGCCAAACATTCCGTAAAAAGCTTCGCGAAGGTCAACTAGACGATAAAGAAATTGAAATCGATTTAGCACAAGTACAACCAAACGTAGAAATTATGGCGCCTCCTGGTATGGAAGAAATGACCAACCAGCTACAGGGCATGTTTCAAAACATGGGTGGCGATAAGCGCACTAAGCGCAAGCTCAAAATTAAGGAAGCCTTTAAGTTACTAACCGAAGAAGAAGCGGGCAAATTAGTAAACCCAGAAGAGCTAAAAGAGCAGGCTATATTTGCTGTAGAGCAAAATGGTATTGTGTTTATCGATGAAATAGACAAAATTTGTAAGCGCGGAGATTCATCGGGTCCAGATGTTAGTCGAGAAGGTGTACAGCGCGATTTACTTCCGCTTATTGAAGGTTCAACAGTAAATACTAAGCACGGTATGGTTAAAACTGACCACATGCTATTTATTGCCTCTGGTGCATTCCAAATGGCTAAACCATCAGACATGATCCCTGAACTACAAGGTCGCTTACCTATTCGCGTTGAGCTTGAAGCGCTTACTGCAAACGACTTCAAACGTATACTTACAGAGCCTCATGCTTCACTCACAGAGCAACAGCGCGAGCTACTTAAAACAGAGCAAGTTGATGTTCAGTACAGTGATGACGCTATTGAGCGTATTGCAAAAGCGGCATGGCAAGTTAACGAGAAAACCGAAAATATTGGTGCTCGTCGTCTTCATACCGTGATGGAAAAGCTAATGGAAGAGATTTCATACGATGCGTCTGAGCAAGCTGGGTCGTCAGTAGTTATTGATGCGGCTTATGTTGAAAAACATTTAGGTGCACTAGTTGAAGATGAAGATTTAAGCCGCTTTATTCTTTAATTGGTACTATAAGTAGTTATACTAAAAGCCTCCATATTGGGGGCTTTTTTAATGGGATACAAAACATGAAACACGTAACAAAAGTGCATTATCATAGCGTGAGCAAAAATTTAGATGTTTACTTTGACGATGATAGTAAAGCCGTATTTAGTTGTGAATTTTTACGTGTTCACTCTCCATCAGCAGAAGTACAAGGCCATGGCTCTGGCCCTATGAAGCTGGTTTTAAACAAGCAATCAGTCGGGATAAAAAAAATAGTCCCGGTTGGGCATTACGCACTGCGCCTAGATTTTGACGATGGCCATAATAGCGGATTATTTAGCTGGAACTATTTTGCTAAGCTGCAAGAACAGCAGACTAAGCTGTGGAATGAATATTTAGAACGTGTAAGCGAAAACACAAAAAATAAAGACAGTGTGCCAATAAAGTTTATTCCTTAAACCTTATTGGCTCTTTAATAAATTTAGACTTTAAATTTATCTATCGCAGCATATAGTACGCGACCTTGCTCAGATACCTCTTCACTGGTTTGCGCGTTACGCGATGCATGCTCTGATGCATCTTGTGCAATATCTCTAATACGTACCACGTTTTTATTAACCTCTGATGCAACTTGGCTTTGCTCATCAATAGCAACGGCAATTTGTGTACTCATTTCCATAATGGTTTGTACATCTTCAGTAATAGCACCCAACAACTCACCCGCTTTAATTGCCTGAGATGCACTTTCATCACCTTGTGAGCGACATTGGTGCATAATGCTTACAACTTCCTGAGTACGTTGCTGTAGGGTATTAATAATCCCTTCGATTTCACTTGTAGACTCTTGCGTACGCTGGGCTAATGAGCGCACTTCATCAGCAACCACCGCAAAACCGCGACCTTGCTCGCCGGCACGAGCAGCCTCAATTGCAGCATTAAGCGCAAGTAAGTTAGTTTGTTCTGCAATACCACGAATAACATCAAGCACCGAGCCAATCGTTTCACCGTCTTTTTCTAGTTGAGACACCACATCAGATGCACTGCCTAAAGATCCAGACAATTCTCTGATATGGTTAACGGTTGATTCAACTTCGCTACGGCCTTGTTGAGCACTCAAGTTTGTAGACTCCGCTTTTTTAGCAGCCGCTTCAGTGTTGTGCGAAATATCCTGAATAGTCGCTTGCATTTCTGTCGCTGCGGTAGCAACCATGTCAGCTTCGTGTAATTGCTCTTGCATACCTGAGCTTGTGGCTGCTGTGCTCTCAGATAAATGATCTGTTGCTACATTGAGTGTGTTTAATGCGCCATTTACTTCGTAAATCAGGTTTTTAAAGTCACCTATTAAACTATTAAAGTCAGTCGTCATGATAGTGATTTCATCTTTACCTGTTTGCTCTATCATTACGCTTAAGTCGTTATTGCGCCTAATGTCATTTATGCTGTGATAAACGCGTTCAATAGGCACAATAATAGAATGGCTAGTAAAATAAACCAATACTAAAACAATAACGCCTGCAATAACGAAAATAGTAATTGCCAAAAACTGTGCCTCACTTACGCTGTTTTTAACATGAGTTACTGTCTCCTCAACAATTTGGCTAACAACAGTGTCACTTTTTGACACGCTTTCTCGCATTTTACCAAGAGCTCCTGACTCTAAGTTTACCCCTAATTCAACTTGGGCCTTTACCAGCGCCTGAAAAGAACTTTGATAAGTAGCAATTAAGCTATTGAGCTGTGATTTGGTGTTTGAGTCTATTGTTGAACGAGAAAGGCTTTGTTCAAGCTTAGTAATTGTGTCATCAAAACGGGGGAGATACTTGGTATCTAAACGCAGCATAAAATCTTTTTCAGCACGTCTTAATTGCAACATAAGCACGAGCAACTCATCGCTTTGCTGCTCGTTAAGCAAGGTTTCTACTTTATGCACAGCACTTCTTAGGTCACCATAAAGAGCGTCTTTTGGATTTAAGCCTATTTTTCTTTGAAGAGAGACTACGTTATTAAAATCGCTATTATATTTAGCAACTAAGCTTTTTAATTGCGCTGCTTTTTGAGTATCAATATTTAAACTAGACATTAAAGCCTGTAATTCAGCTAACTTTGTATCCAGGACTGCATACTCTTTTTCGAACGACTCTAAAGAGCTCTCTGTTTTGTAAAACAAAAAGTTTTTTTCATGCTTTCTTAACTCTAATTGCTGAATATTCAGCTCTTTCGCTAGCTGTATAGTCTGATTTAATTTAAGATTTTCCTTTCCCTCAAAAATAGTTACACATAATAGAATAACCATTGCTAAACCAACTACCAAAGCATTAAGTTGCAATCGCCTCTTAATCGTTAAATTTTCTAAAAAACTCATTTCAAACACCTTTGGTTAATATGCAACCTTATTATAGACTAATGTCCTAATCTGCTTTTATTTTTTTTAGCTTTTTGCAAACTGGTCATACCTGAAAAATGTATGGCATTACAAATTAACACTTCCCCATAAACCTCTGTGTAGTAATTGAGTTTTATGCCACTGTTTTTGTAATAACCAATCTACAAGTGGTTCAGGGTCGCTAGGGTAATTAATTTGCCTGTTTTGAGGTGCATTATTCCAGTCATCTAATGCTTGTGGATTTAAGTAATTCATTACATGAGCCATTCCCATAGTGAGTAATGTTTGTGCATTTTCACTTTGTTCAAACTGGCCATCTAACGGCTTTAGTAATAACTTTTTACCCAACTTTAATGCCTCACTGGCAAGTTCAAACCCGGCATTACCAATCACGCCGCTTGTATTGGCTAAATCATTTAAAAAGTCAGATCTTGAAGGCGAACGTAAATGTATATTACCCAGCGATCTATTTTGCGCATCGGGGTGATAACAATAAAACTCTTTTTCGGGAAAGTCCTTTAGGTAGTCAATAATGCTAGCAAGGTTTTCAAAGGGTAAGTACACCAACACTTTGTTAATAATCGCAACAGGATTACTATGTTCATGATGTGCAATAAAGGGTGGAATAATGTTTTCAGCAAATGGCTGCCAATGAACCCCCAAATACGTATCAGCAGGTGCATAATATTTTATTAACGACTTACGTAAAATACCTCGGCTAAACATAGGAACACTGTTAGATAAAAAAGCCGCCTGGTGACTGATACCAACCACAGGAACACCCGCTCGTTTAGCTGCCCATGCAGTAATTGGCTCGAAGTCATTAAGCACAAAGTCATACTGCTTTACATCGAACGATTTAATGTCTTTCACTAACTTACAAATACGCGCATTTTTAACGGTTTGAAGGCTTTTTACTTGCCCGTTTTTAGTATTAAACGACAGCCCTCTAAAGCTTTTATAGTTCGCAAAGTCGTGCATATCAAAGTAATCTTTATTTGCACGTCCTGAAAAAACATAATCAACGTCAATATTTAGTTTTTTAAAGCAGCTAGCCATAACACGGGCCCGTGTTATATGGCCATTCCCAGTGCCTTGAATACCGTATAATATTTTCATGCTGGCACCACTAGTGCCAATGCAAATAACCCACATGAACTACCTATCAGTGCACCAATAATAATATCAGCAGGATAATGGACCCCCAATACCACTCTCGATATTGCCACACCACCAGCCCAGCCTAAAAATAGCCATACATACTGAGGGAAAAAGTGGCACAAAATAATAGCAACTAAAAAAGCGGCAGCGCTGTGACCTGACGGTAAGCTAAATTTGTCACTCGGTACTATATAAGCATTGGTTACTAAACAATCGCATGGCCTTATTCGTGCAAAATACTTTTTAGCTAAAAAGTAAATAGGCCGCTCAATAATAAAGCCAAGCATTATTGTGATTGGTAATAGCTGGTACAGCTCATTTTTACTAAGCCACCACACACCTGCACATATAACTAGATACAATCCGCCGTCACCACTTTTAGATAATCCAAACGCCATTTTTTTTAGCCACTTAGGTGAGTTACAGTTAAACAAAGTTAAAAATAATCGCTCGTCAAACTGAGCTACTTTTTTAAGTATATTATTATTACCCATTGCTTATTCCTCATCGCATAATATATGAACACTGATTTAGCTTAGGTGTTGTAAATAACAATTGAGTGACGCTTTTAAGACACTATTGTTGCCATTCTTGATTTACTCCTTGTTTTGCTTAAATTTACTACGATTAAGTCGTTGTTATTGGTTATAAGGCAGGTATACTGAGTTATAAATTAATGTACCTTTTGAGGATAAAATAATGGATTACAGCACTTCTGATTTATGTGACCACTTTGCTGACGTGGTTGACGTGCTAGAGCCAATGTTCATCAACTTTGGTGGTCGACACAGTTTTGGTGGCCGCATTAAAACGGTTAAATGTTTTGAAAATAATGAACTGATCCGCGAAATACTATCTCAAGACGGTACAGAACAAGTGCTATTAATTGACGGTGGTGGCTCTACTCGCCGCGCACTTATTGATATTGAACTTGCTGAACTAGCGTTTGAAAACAATTGGAATGGCATTGTTGTGTACGGAGCTGTCCGCCATGTAGATGAGCTAGAAGAGCTTGATGTAGGTATTCAAGCCATAGCATCAATCCCTGTGGCTGCCGACAGCGAAGGCGCTGGCGAAAATGGGATTGGTGTTAACTTTGCTGGTGTGTCGTTTTTCGATGACGACTTCATCTATGCCGATAGCACGGGTATTGTGTTATCTGCTGAGGAACTTGAGTTGGAAGTTGTAGAAGTATAACGTGACCACTCAGTTAAAAGTATATGATGAAAGCGCGGTTAAAGCCTTATGCTCTACCCGCGCAAACGAAAAAAAAGCATGGCAAGCCATGTCTTTACTCGACACTCACGTAGATGTTCAACAAGCCCTTGTTGATGCCGCTGAGTTTGGTATGCGCTATGTACTTTTAGGCATATGTGAAGACATTGGCCCTAAAGCAAATTTAGGCAATGGTGGAGCAAGTGAAGCCTGGCCTGCTTTTTTATCTAAGTTTTTAAACCAACCTCATAATCAATTTATTGCCACTCAAAAAGTGTTGTTACTTGGCGAAGTACACGTAGATGACCTAATGGCGCAAAGTAACCTCCTAAACAACAAAAACCCTGAACAACTTCAGCAATTGCGTTTGCTATGCCAACAGTTAGATGAGCGCGTAGAAAGTGTATTAAATCTAATATTTAAAGCGGGTCTTGAACCAATTGTGATTGGTGGCGGGCATAATAACTGTTTAGGGATTATTCGTGCACTTAGTGGTTCACAGCATACACCTGTTAATGCAATAAACTTTGACCCTCATGCTGACTTTAGAGAATGCGAAGGACGCCACAGTGGCAATGGGTTTCGATATGCTTATAACGAGAAGCTACTGAATAATTACCATGTTATTGGCCTACACGAGCAGAAAAATAACCAAGCAATTATTGATGCCATGACGCAGGCAAACTTCACGTTTGATAGCTATCAGTCACTCAAAGTAAAACGCGACATAACGCTTACTCAGTCTATTGATAAGGCTATTAACGGTTTTAATTCATTACCCCTTGGTATTGAAGTAGATCTAGACAGTATTACATTTATGCCTGTAAGTGCCTATACATGCTGTGGGTTTAGTGTCAGCGACACTGAACATTTTATATATAAAGCAGCAAGTAACCGAAACGCTAAATACTTACACTTATGTGAGGCATCACCAAGCCAACATCCAAACGGACCTGAAATAGGTTCAACCCATGTAGGACAAGTGATCAGTGCATTGGTAAATAGCTATTTACTGGCAAAAGAAAGCGAGTGCTCATTCAAATAAATTTGATCGTGATGTGAGGCTATAAATTAATAGATAATGTAACCTTAGCAGCATTACTCTCCTGTATTACAACCTTGAAACGTCAGTAAGGTAGCGCAAAACGAAGTTCTTTGTGCTCACTCTAATTAACCTTGTGCTTGTTGCCACTCTTTTAACCAGCTCATTAAGCCTATGCTACTAAGCGGATGCCCAAAGTAATAACCTTGGGCAGCATAGGCATTTAAACTTTTAACAAATTTAAGTTGCTCAAGGGTTTCCACCCCTTCAAAAATGACTTTTGTTTTTTGCTGATTATGCATTTCAACCATACCGCCAACTAAACTGCGGATATTATTTTGGTTGCTAAAATCAGCCGTTAATGACGGCGCTACTTTTATATATTCCACTGCTAAGCTAGGTAACTTAGAAAGCAGTACAGGGTTATCACCTAAGCCATCAACACAAAGCTTTAAGCCAATATTGTTCAGCCTTGCGATCATCGCTCTGCCTTTATCATCGAGCCCCGTAAATATATGTAATGGACACTCAACAATTAAATCCCCCATTTGTAAGTTGTGCTCTGTTATTACATTATCAACAAACTCAACAAACTCTTCATTAAGCATTTCTGGGCCAAATACGTTAATGCTTAGCGGTATAGCTATGCCTTCTATTCTAAGTGCCATAGCAAGTTCTGCAGCCCGCTCTATAACAAACTTAGCAAGTGGGTAACCAAGCCCTGCAATTCTAATATCATCAATAAAACGATTAGCAGATAAAATCCCTTGTTTAGGATGCTGCCAACGCAATAACAATTCCAAAAACTCAATTTGACCATTTTTATTACAAATAACCGGTTGAAAATACAACTCAAGCTCGCTTGCGAAGTCAATGTTAGCAAGTTCTTTTAAACGCGCTTGCTGTTCTAATTGCTCAATCATCATTTGCTGGTGATAAGGCACCACTTTTTGAGTAGGCTGGCTATCAAGGGCTAAGTAGGCATAGGAAATTAAATCGTCAAAGTTAGTATCTTGCTCATTACAGGCAACATAGCTTGCTCTCGCTTTAACCTCAACCGTGCAATTGGCGACATTAAAAGGCTTAAGTGTTGCACCGAGTATGGTATCAATAATTTGTTCATGTAAATGCTTGTGATTGGCTAAGCTGCAAATAAACGCAAAATTTAATCCACCTAAATGGGCAAGCTTTTCATTACCCACTAAAGTAATCACTTCTTCGCTTTCTAATTGTTCTTGTATTCTATTTGCTGATTGCGCTAATAAAATATCGCCAAAGCCACGACCTATATGCTGATTAACTTGCTCAAAGCCTTCAAGTCGAATAATAATAAGCACGGCTTCAACTTGAGTATCATCACACCAAACATAGTAACCTTGACGTAACTCTTTTTTACTAGCAAATACTGAAAGGGGTGACTCTTCTACAAAGGCGTCGTCGACCAGCTTAGGCGCCATGCTAACTTTGGGCTCGTCACTTTCATCATTTAGTAACCCAACTACAGCGCACAGTAATATGGCTAGTACCACCCAAAATAACGGCACATCCAATAACAAATGTGCTGAAAACAACACCACAAATAACAGTCCAGCGGCAGAGCTGGTAATAATCATACTCCAATTATTACGCTCAAATGATTGCCATAAGTGAAAACAAAAACCAAAGGCCAATAAAATAGCTAACCATGCTTCACCGCTACTTAAAATAGCTAAACCTACAACACCTATGCATAAATAACTAAATTTAATGTTGGTATTTTTTACCGAAAATAAAGTGGTGATCATCGCCATTAAAAGCGCACCACTAAAAAAAATCGGAAAATTACTGTCGGTTAATATATTCAAGTTAACGGCACTCGTATTCGTAAAAAAACTTTAACAACAACATGTTAAATATGAACAAAAATAATACAAACTAATTAAGTTTACCCAAAATCCATAAATTTGACAGTTTATTTACGCCGAATTGGTAACTTAATTGCGATGGGTGGCTGATTTGCCAATGTGCAATGTCGGCTCTGGCTCCCACTTTTAACACTCCTCTATCATTTAAACCCAGTGCCTTAGCCGCATTACACGTTACTCCTGCCAATGCTTGCTCTGGTGTTAATCTAAAGAGTGTACATGCCATATTCATCATTAATTGCACCGAACACAGGGGTGAAGTACCTGGGTTAAAGTCGCTCGCAATCGCAATTGGCACCTTATATTGATTAAGTAGCTCTATGGGTGGCTGTTTAGTTTCTCTTAAAAAATAAAATGCCCCCGGTAACAGCACAGCCACAGTTCCAGCCTTTGCCATGGCTTCTACACCTTGCTCATCAAGGTACTCTATATGATCTGCAGATAACCCATTAAATTCGGCCACCAGCTCAGCACCATGCTGATTAGATAACTGCTCTGCATGGCATTTTACTGGCAAATTATGTTTAGCCGCCGCCGCAAATACGCGCTTAGTTTGCTCATAACTAAACCCTACATTTTCGCAAAACACATCAACGGCGTCGGCAAGGCCACCTGCAACAACTTGCTCAAGCATCTCGTTGCACACCAAATCAATATATTCATCTGCACGGCCTTTGTATTCCTTGGGTAATGCATGAGCGCCTAAAAATGTTGTTTTTATATCAATAGGATGATGCTCACCCAGTAGTCTTGCCACTTCTAATAGTTTAATTTCGTTTTCGGTATCAAGCCCATAACCCGACTTAATTTCAACTGTTGTTACGCCTTCTTTTAACAGTGTATTGAGCCTGTCTTTGGCATCAACAAATAGTTGCTCTCTATCTGCAGCTCTGGTTGCTTTTACTGTACTTGCAATGCCTCCGCCTTGCGCTGCAATTTGTTCATAGCTTACGCCTTGTAATCGCTGCTCAAATTCTTGCGCACGAGAACCAGCAAATACCAAATGTGTATGGCAATCTATTAAACCAGGTGTTAGCCATTGCCCTTTTATGCTCAAAGTTGGCGTTGCGAAAACGTCAAATGACGGCAGCGATGCTTGCTCACCTAGCCATACAATTTCTCCGTTTTTAATGGCTAATGCTGCATTTTTGATGATCCCATAAGGCGTATCTCTAGTGGGATCCATTGTGGCAATATTTGCATCGGTTAAAAGTAAATCGATATTTTCTAAGTTATTATTTTGCTGAGTGTTTTGCATATTGCAGTCCATACATACCCTGACATGATTGAAATATAGTCTAACAATCCTCTTGTATATACAAGAGGATTGTGTCATCTTATTTAATATAAATTACTCCTAATGCAGCTACCTAGTTAATGACAACACCTAAATTTGCGCAAATAAAACAATTTATTGTTGATAAAATTCGCAGCGGTTTGTGGCAAGAAAACCAACGCGTTCCCTCTGAAAACGAGCTAAGCACACAATTTAGCGTTAGCAGAATGACTGCTCGCCGCGCACTTAGCGAATTAACAGAATCTGGAATACTTACGCGTAGCCAAGGCCTTGGAACATTTGTTGCTTCGTTTAAGTCGCAGTCTTCATTACTTGAAATTAAAAATATTGCCGATGAAGTTAAAGAACGTAACGGCAACTACACCTGTAGCGTGCTTATACTTGAATCAATAAACGCGGTGGCCCCTATTGCTATCGCACTAGGAGTAGAAGTAGATAGCGTCGTGTACCGAAGCGTACTGGTTCATAACGAAAACGACAGCCCAATACAGCTTGAAGAACGCTTTGTAAACCCTGCGCTTGCTAGCGGCTATTTACAACAAGATTTTAGTGCAACGACTCCTCATGAGTATCTTTCAAGTGTTGCACCTCTCACCCAAGCTAGACACACAGTAGAAGCCATTATGCCCAACAACGAAATGTGCCAATGGTTAAACCTATATAACGAAGAGCCTTGCCTGCAAGTTATTCGCAGAACATGGTCAGTTAACGGTATTGTAAGTTTTGCACGACTTGTATCGCCTGGTAGCAAATACCGCTTGGGCGGACACTTAACGTTTAAAAAATAAGATAAACAAAATTGCGCATCATGCGCTTTTTTTGTGACAAATCACCTTGTATATACAACAGGAGCAACACATGACTAACCGACTCGACACAAGTCGCATAATACGTGCACCGCATGGCGATATGATAAGCGCAAAAAGCTGGCAAACTGAAGCGGCAAAACGCATGCTCATGAACAATTTAGACCCTGAGGTTGCAGAGCATCCTCACGCATTAGTTGTTTATGGTGGTATTGGTAGAGCGGCACGTGATTGGCCAAGTTTTGATAAAATAATAGCAACCCTAGACCGATTAAATGATGACGAAACATTGCTTGTTCAGTCAGGTAAACCTGTTGGCGTATTTAAAACACACAGCAATGCTCCTCGCGTTTTAATTGCAAATTCAAACTTGGTACCCCACTGGGCTAACTGGGAGCACTTCAACGAGCTAGATAAAAAAGGTTTAATGATGTACGGCCAAATGACGGCTGGATCTTGGATTTATATTGGCTCTCAGGGCATTGTACAAGGCACATACGAAACATTTGTAGCTATGGCTAAACAACACTTTAATGGTCAAGCTAAAGGTAAATGGGTGTTAACAGGTGGCCTTGGTGGCATGGGCGGCGCGCAGCCACTGGCGGCAACTATGGCGGGCTTTTGCGCCTTAGTTGTTGAGTGTGACGAAAGCCGCATCGATTTTCGCATTAAAACTGGCTACGTTGATGTAAAAGCCACAAATCTTGAACATGCACTGCAGTTAATTACTGACGCATGCGTTAACGACAAAGCAATTTCGGTTGGCTTGCTGGGCAACGCTCCAGATATATTTAGCACACTTGTAAGCAGTGGCATTACACCCGATATAGTGACTGACCAAACATCAGCACACGACCCACTTAATGGTTACTTACCACAAGGTTGGACTATGGAGTACGCCGCAAAAATGCGTGAACAAAATCCAAAAGCGGTTGTAAAAGCAGCCAAACAATCAATGGCTGTACAAGTTAATGCCATGTTAGCCCTACAAAAAGCAGGCGCAGCAACCACTGACTACGGTAATAATATCCGCCAAATGGCATTTGAAGAAGGTGTTACAAACGCATTTGATTTCCCTGGCTTTGTTCCAGCTTATATCCGCCCATTATTTTGCCAGGGTATTGGCCCGTTTCGATGGGTCGCTTTATCGGGCGATCCAGAAGATATTTATAAAACAGATGCTAAAGTAAAAGAACTAATCCCTGATGATGCACATTTGCACAATTGGCTTGATATGGCGCGCGAACGCATTCAATTCCAAGGCCTACCGGCTCGTATATGCTGGGTGGGTTTAAAAGACAGAGCACGCCTAGCACTGGCATTTAATGAAATGGTAAAAAATGGTGAGCTTAAAGCACCTATTGTTATTGGCCGTGATCATCTTGATTCTGGCTCAGTAGCAAGCCCTAATCGTGAAACAGAAAGCATGAAAGATGGTTCAGATGCCGTCTCTGATTGGCCATTGCTTAATGCGTTGCTTAACACTGCAAGCGGTGCTACGTGGGTATCACTTCACCATGGCGGTGGTGTAGGAATGGGCTTTAGCCAACACTCAGGTGTTGTTATTGTTGCCGATGGTACAGACGAAGCGAAAGCACGTGTTGGTCGCGTGCTTTGGAATGACCCCGCTACCGGTGTAATGCGCCATGCAGATGCCGGTTACGACATCGCAAAAAACTGTGCCAAAGAGCAAAACTTAGACTTACCAATGCTGAACGAGGAATAATCATGGTCGAACTAACTCTCACGCCCGGCTCGCTTGATTTAAATAGTCTAAGAAAGATTAATGCATCAAGTGTACAAATAAACCTTGAAAAAAATGCCGAATCTCAAATCGCTGCCAGCGCACAAACCGTTCAAAATGTCATTAATGAGCAACGCACAGTGTATGGAATTAACACCGGGTTTGGCCTGCTTGCTAATACCAAAATTGCCGATGACGAGCTTGAGCTACTTCAGCGTTCAATTGTGCTTTCTCATGCCGCTGGCATTGGCGAGTACATGGACGACAGCACAGTAAGATTGATGATTACACTAAAAATCAACTCACTTTCTCGTGGCTTTTCTGGCATTCGCTTACAAGTCATCGAGTTCTTTATACAGTTGCTAAATAGTGAAGTTTACCCATGCGTTCCTAAAAAAGGCTCTGTTGGCGCTTCGGGTGACTTAGCTCCACTTGCACATATGTGCTTACCCTTGCTAAGCGAAGGCCAGATGCGCCATCAGGGTAAAATAATCAGTGCGGCTGAAGGTTTGAAAATAGCAGGGCTTGAACCGCTTACGCTTGCAGCAAAAGAAGGTTTAGCGCTGCTTAACGGTACTCAAGCGTCTACCGCTTTTGCATTACAGGGGTTATTTAGAGCAGAAGATTTATATGCGCAAAGCTGTGTAATAGGCTCTATAAGTATTGAAGCAGCAATGGGGAGCCGCGCTCCCTTTGACTCACGTATTCACGAAATTCGTGGGCAACGTGGTCAAATAGATACCGCACAAGTGTTTAGAGATTTGCTTGATACTCAATCACAAATTAGCGACTCACATGTAAACTGTGAAAAAGTACAAGACCCTTATTGTTTACGCTGCCAACCTCAAGTATTGGGTGCGTGTTTAACACAAATACGCCAAGCAGCTGACGTATTGCTGTGCGAATCAAATGGTGTAACCGACAACCCACTCGTATTTGCTGATGTAGGCGATATTATTTCTGGCGGAAACTTTCACGCTGAACCTGTCGCTATGGCCGCCGACAACCTCGCTGTTGCAATTGCTGAAATTGGCGCTTTAGCAGAGCGCAGAATTGCTCTACTTATTGATTCTAACTTATCAAAATTACCGCCCTTTTTAGTTGAAAACGGTGGCGTAAACTCTGGCTTTATGATTGCTCAAGTAACAGCAGCAGCATTGGCATCTGAAAATAAATCGCTTGCGCATCCCGCGTCTGTAGATAGCTTACCAACATCTGCCAACCAAGAAGATCACGTTTCAATGGCTACGTTTGCCGCGAGGCGGTTACAAGAGATGGCAAATAATACACAAGGTGTTTTGGCTATAGAGTGGCTTGCATCAGTACAGGGCTTAGAATTTAGAAAACCGCTAAGCCCGTGTGAAAAAGTATCAAAGGCAAAAAATTTACTACGCGAATACGTGACCTACTACGATAAAGATCGCTATTTTGCACCCGATATAGAACAAACTAACACTCTATTGAGCGAAGGTAAATTGTGCGACTTTATTGACCACAACCCTCTCCCTTCTTATTAAAATAAGTGTTAAATACCGTACTGGTAAGTAAAGTCTAACGCCTCGATAGCTGAGCCAATAACCTTGCGCTCAGCTTTTTCATCGCTCGTAAATTTTGGTATTTCGCCACCATGCTGCTTACACTTTAATGCATAGTAATCGGCTTTTGTTGGGTGCTCGGGGTTAACGATATTGTAAATATTTTGTCCTACTTGCCAATGCGCTATTACCGCAAAAATAGCATTTATTACATCTTGCTGATGCACCATGTTAACCACTTGCTGACTTGAAGTATTAAGCTCTTTACCCGCAACAAACTTACCCGGCTCTCTGTTTGGGCCAAGTAATCCTGCTAAACGCAGTACCTTACCGTTTTGCTCAAGGACTTGCTCTTCGGCCTGATATAATTTTGTTTGCCTTGGATTGGCGCAAGCAATATCGCTACTTTCACTGTATACACCGGGTCCTTGGTCGTAAACCCCTGTGGATGAACATAATAAAAACCCTTTTGCATTTAACTTTTTAGACAACGCCAAGGCTGCAGTAAGTGTTTCTGGGTAATTACTCTCGCTATGACGACTTCGTGGTGGAATAGCACAGACCCAAAACGCATTGTCTAAATCAACCTGATGTATTAGCTGATTACCTTCTAATTTAAACTGGCGCTCAAAATCAAATTCTCGTGTATTTGACCGACGAGTACCCTGCACCTTCCAACCTGCCTGTTGTGCATTAACACATAGCGCATGACCTAACCAGCCAGCACCCAATACAACTAATTTATTCACCTTATTTTGCATGTTGAAACACACCTTCGCGTTAAGCGCACCATTGTTTAATGCTGTTATCTGAGCATAATTTTCTAAAGTTCACAAATGTAACGCCCCCCTTGTTTTTAATTTTTTAAGCACCATATATTCACAGTTCATTACTATTTTTATAGTAATGAGTTAATACCACGGCTTTTTTAGAATGCAGATCAAATTTTTCTATTTTATATACAGATCTTTTGGCTGAGATAGTTTGTTGTTTGGCAGAGTCTGGTATAGTAGCGCACGTAATAAACAGTGCTTTTTGAATGGTTTAATACAAAATTGCTAATTAATATGTACTAAGTGTTACTTAAAAGCACATATTAATTACCAATTGTTAAAAATGGGTTAGCCGATACGCGGCTAACAACGAATTGATTGTAACGGTTTTATCATGATATCTAATTTATTTACCAAGATTTTTGGTAGTCGCAACGACCGCACTATTAAAAACTTTAGAAAGACGGTCGCGCTAATCAATGCGCTAGAAACGCAGTTAGAAGCCCTTTCTGATGAAGATTTACGCGCTAAAACAGCAGAATTCAGAGAACGTTACGATAACGGACAAAGCCTTGACGATATTCTACCTGAAGCATTTGCAGTAGTTCGTGAAGCATCTAAACGCGTTAATGGCATGCGCCACTTTGACGTACAGTTACTAGGCGGCATGGTTTTACACGAAGGACGCATTGCAGAAATGCGTACCGGTGAAGGTAAAACACTTACGGCAACCTTACCTGCTTACTTAAACGGCTTAACAGGTAAAGGGGTTCACGTTATTACCGTGAATGACTATCTTGCTAAGCGCGATGCTGAAACTAACCGTCCGTTATTTGAATTTTTAGGCCTAACGGTTGGCTGCAATGTTCCTGGCATGATGCCACAACAAAAAAAGCAAGCGTATGCTGCTGACATCACCTACGGTACAAACAACGAGTTTGGTTTTGATTACCTTCGCGACAACATGGCATTTAGTATTGATGAGCGCGTTCAGCGTCCATTATTTTACGCTGTTGTCGATGAAGTGGATTCAATCCTAATTGATGAAGCGCGTACACCGCTTATCATCTCAGGCCCAGCCGAGGACAGCTCACAGCTATACACTGAAATAAATACCATCGTTCCTTTACTTGAACTACAAGAAAAAGAAGACGAGGAAGGTGTTGAAGGCGACGGCGATTACACAATCGATGAAAAGTCTAAGCAAGTTCATTTAACTGAGCGCGGCCAAGTTAAAGTAGAAGAATTACTTAGTGAGCGTGGCTTAATTGAAGAAGGCGATTCGCTATACTCTGCTGCAAGTATTACCTTGTTAAGCCATGTATATGCTGCACTTCGCGCGCACAAATTATATCAAAAAGATGTTGATTACGTTGTTAAAGAAAACGAAGTTATCATCATTGACGAGCATACTGGTCGCTCAATGGAAGGTCGTCGTTGGTCTGAAGGTTTACACCAAGCTGTAGAAGCTAAAGAAGGTGTTAAAATTCAAAACGAAAACCAAACATTGGCGTCTATTACGTTCCAAAACTACTTCCGTTTGTACGAAACATTAGCGGGTATGACAGGTACAGCCGACACCGAAGCATTTGAGTTTCAGTCAATTTATGGCCTAGATACGGTTGTTATGCCAACTAATAAGCCTATGATCCGTGATGATCGCGCTGATTTAGTTTACCTAACGCAAGAAGAAAAATACGAAGCTATTTTAGTTGATATTAAAGACTGTCAAGAACGCGGACAGCCTGTACTAGTAGGTACTATCTCAATTGAAAGCTCCGAATACTTATCACAGTTTTTACGCAAAGAAAAAATTAAGCACAATGTACTTAATGCTAAATTCCACGCACAAGAAGCTGATATCGTCTCAGATGCAGGTTTACCTGGTACTGTTACCATTGCAACTAACATGGCCGGTCGTGGCACCGATATTGTGCTAGGTGGTAACTGGAATAGCGAAGTTGAAAAACTTGATAATCCAACTGATGAAAAAATTGCTGAAATTAAAGCAGCATGGAAACTTCGCCACGATGCAGTTATTGATGCTGGCGGTTTGCACATTATTGGTACTGAGCGCCATGAATCGCGCCGTATAGATAACCAATTACGTGGTCGTTCTGGCCGTCAAGGTGATGCTGGTTCTAGCCGTTTTTACCTTTCGATGGACGATGCGCTTATGCGTATATTTGCCGGCGAGCGCATGACTAACATGATGCGTAAACTAGGTATGCAACGCGGTGAAGCAATTGAACACCCATGGGTTAACCGCGCAATTGAAAATGCACAGCGTAAAGTAGAAGCACGTAACTTTGATGTTCGTAAACAGCTACTTGAATACGATGACGTAGCAAACGATCAACGTCGTGTTGTTTACTCTCAGCGTAATGAATTACTTGAAGAAGGTGATATTTCAGAAACTATCACAGCAATTCGTGGTGACGTACTAAGCAATACAATAGATCAATACATTGCTCCACAAAGCCTTGCTGAAATGTGGGATGTACCAGGTCTTGAAGAGCGCTTAAAACAAGACTTCTTAATTGAGCTACCAATTACTCAATGGTTAGCAGACGACAATAAACTATACGAAGAAAAACTTCGTGAGCGTATTGAAGAAGCTGTTGATCAAGCTTACAAGCAAAAAGAGCAACAAGTTGGTGATTCAGTTCTACGTCAATTCGAAAAAGCAATTATGCTTCAAAGTCTTGACCAACATTGGAAAGATCACCTTGCGGCGATGGATCATTTACGCCAAGGTATTCATTTACGTGGCTACGCGCAAAAGAATCCTAAGCAAGAGTACAAACGCGAGTCGTTTGAACTGTTCTCTGAAATGCTTGAAAACTTAAAAGTTGATGTAGTTAGCATTTTAAGTAAAGTACAAGTACGTGCAGAAGAAGATGTTGAAAAAGTAGAAGAGCAACACCGTAAGAGTGAAAATGCCCCTCGCGAGTACCAACATGAAGAAGCTGAGCACGTAGGCGGCGAAGCACCTCCAAGTGCGACGGTAATGGCCAGAACAGAGCCAAAAGTTGGTCGTAACGATCCGTGTCCTTGTGGTTCAGGTCAAAAATTCAAGCAATGTTGTGGTAAATTAAAATAACCACGCATTGTAAGTAATTAAAAAGCGGCGCTTGCGTCGCTTTTTTTATGGGATAAAAATATGACAATAAAAATAGTAAATGTAGCCGTTGGTGTAATTAAAAAAAATAATGCAATATTTATCTGCAAACGTGCCGATGACCAACATCAAGGTGGCTTATGGGAGTTTCCTGGTGGTAAAGTTGAAGCGAATGAAAGTGTATTTGCAGCGCTTAAACGTGAGTTGACTGAAGAAGTAGGTATTACTATTCACAGCTCTAGCCAGCTCATGGTGATCGAACATGATTATGGCGACAAATGCGTAAAACTCGATATTCACGTTGTCAGTAACTTTAGCGGTGAAGCGCATGGCGCTGAAGGGCAACCTAGTGAATGGGTAAATATTAGTGAGTTAACTCACTATGACTTCCCTGCCGCTAATGCTGAAATAATTGAAAAACTGCAATCTCGATACGCTTGATTAAGTGAGTTACAATGAATAACACTGTACAAAATACGTTGAGTAAACTGCTAAAACTCAACCCTGAAACAACTCAGTTGAGTACCATCAGTAGCGGTCATATCAATAGCACATGGCTACTAACACATTTTGAACAGCGATTTATTGTGCAAAAACTTAACACTCATGTATTTAAGTACCCAGCTCAAATTGTCAGTAACGCACAACTTATAGAGCAACACCTAAATACTAAGCAGAAGCAAAACAACTATCCGCTCGATATTGTTAAACACATTAGTACAGGCAACAACGCGTATTTAACCATGCTTAATGAAGAGCCATATCGCGTACTTAACTATATTGAGCACAGTTACAGCGAGGATATTGTTAAAAACCCAGAGCAAGCGCATCAAGCTGCTTTGGCCTTTGGTACTTTTGCAAGTGCCTTACACGATTTTGACACAGCCACACTGCATACTGTGATTGATGATTTTCATAACTTGGCTATGCGCTTTGAGCAGCTAAACACAGCAATAACTCATAGTGATGAAAGCAGGCTTAACCGCAGTAAAAAAGACATTGAATTTTGCTTATCGCAACAACACTTAGTAAATGAACTTAAAGCTATAACTCAGCATTTACCTATTCGAGTTTGCCACAACGACACTAAAATCAATAATATGCTCTACTGCAGTAAAACTCATAAAGCGAAAGCTGTTATTGATTTAGACACCTGCATGCCTGGTTTTTTATTACACGATTTTGGCGATATGGTACGTACATTTTGCTGTGCAGAAGCAGAGGATTCGACAAGTCTTGATAAGGTTGTTATTAGAAAAGAGGTTTTTGAAGCACTCGTTAAAGGTTACTTAGCACCACTCAAACCAATATTGAGTAAACAAGAACAGCTCAGTTTACTTTTAGGCGCTAAAATAATGCCCCTGATGCTCAGTGTGCGCTTTTTAACAGATTACTTAAATAACGACGTGTACTTTAAAACCGCATACCCCGAACACAATTTAGTACGCACTCAAAACCAACTCGCTTTATATAAAAACATTTTAGTTAACGAAGCATGGATGTACGAAACCCTAATGAAACAATAAAGTAAGCGTTTAAAATTTCGTATCAAAAAAGCCAGTAAGTTAAACTTACTGGCTTTTTTATTCACTGGTTTTTAGTTAACTAATACCAATCTGCTTAATTAAGTGATCTATTTTGAGGATGGATAAACGTGTTGATAGCTAGGCAAAAAATTCGTTATTTAGTTATTCTAAATGAGAATTTTTTAACGCAGATAACGACACTTTTAGCCCCTAAAAATAATCAAGTATTATTGCGGATTGGTATAACATTATCTGATTACCAAATTTTTACGCGATCTTCTGGTTTGATATACATTTTGTCGCCTTCTTTTACATCAAACGCTTCGTAAAACTCTGGCATATTAGACAAAATACCAATTACACGATAATGGCTTGGTGAATGCGAGTCGGTCATTAAACGGTTACGTAATTCTTCATCGCGGTAGTTACGACGCCAAATTTGCGACCACCCCATAAAGAAGCGTTGATCGCCTGTGTAACCATCAATAACTGGCGCTTTATTATCACCTAATGATAGCTGATATGCCTTATACGCGACTGTTAACCCACCTAGGTCACCAATATTTTCGCCAAGCGTAAGCTCACCATTTACATTCGCATCGTCAAACGGTTTGTACTTGTTAAATTGCTCAACTAACGCACCTGAACGCTCTTCAAACTGTTTAAGGTCGCTTTCAGTCCACCAGTTACGTAAATTACCATCGCCGTCGTATTTAGAGCCTTGGTCGTCAAAACCATGGCCTAGCTCGTGTCCAATTACCGCGCCAATAGCACCGTAGTTTACCGCATCATCCGCTTCTAAATTAAAGAATGGCGGTTGTAAAATAGCAGCAGGGAATACAATTTCGTTGTTTACCGGATTGTAGTAGGCATTCACTGTTTGCGGTGTCATGTACCACTCTGAACGGTCAACAGGTTTGCCTAATTTGGCAATCATGTCTTTATACGCCCATTGGCTGTAACGAATGTAGTTACCTACCAGCTCGTCTGAATTAATTTCAAGCTCAGAGTAATCCTTCCACTTATCTGGGTAGCCAATTTTAGGAATAAATTTGTCTAGTTTTTCCTGTGCTGCAATTTTTGTTTCAGGTCCCATCCAATCAAGACCTTCAATTGCAACGCTGTAACCTTTAATTACGTTATCAACTAGCTCTTCCATACGTGCTTTAGCTTCAGGCGGAAAATTGTCTTTAACGTACACTTTACCTAAAATTTCACCTAACACACTGTTAGACGCATCTACGGCTTTTTTCCAAAGTGGTGCTTGCTCTTCTACACCACGTAAAGTGGTGCTGTAAAAGTTAAATTTAAGGTCAACCAAATCATCATTTAATAGTTGCGCATAGCCACTCACAAAATGAAACTTAAGGTAGTTTTTCCAGGTTGCTAAGTCGGTGTTTTGATAAATACCACCCAGCGCTTCTAAAAAGCTTGGTTGGCGCACAATAATATCAGCGGTGTTTACACCTGCCTCTTTAAAAAACGTCGATAAATCAAGCTCTCCAGCAAGCTTATCTGCCTCTGCTAGGGTCATTTTATTGTATGACTTAGTTGCATCACGGCTTTGTACACGGCTCCACTGCGCATCAGCAATGGTTTTTTCAAAGGCAAGTACGCTTGCTGCTGCTTGTGCGGCCTCTTTGACACCCGCTTTAGCTAATACATCAGTTATGTATTGCTCGTAAGAGGCGCGAATTTTAGTAAACTTCTCATCGTCTTTTAAGTAGTAATCGCGATCAGGTAAACCCAAACCAGATTGAGATAAATACAAAGCATATTCGCTTGAATTTTTAGCATCGTTATTGATAAACCAACCAAACGGTAGAGTGCCGCCTTGCTGTTGAATAGACGCCATAAGGCTAATTAGATCAGACTTAGATTTTACACCATCAATACTATCTAGCGACGGTTGCAGCGGTGTAACACCAAGCTCATTACGGGCGTTTTTATTCATATAGCTTTTATAAAACGCGCCAATTTTGTACTCGTCGCTGCCTTTTTCAGCCGACTTATTGGCCGCTGCGTTTTCAAGCGCCGTTTTCATCGCTTTTTGCGACTCATCATATAATTGCGAAAAAGAACCATAGTTAGACTTGTCACCTGGAATTTCGGTTGTTGCTAACCAAGTGCCATTTACATGGTAGTAAAAGTCATCCTGCGGGCGAACTGAGCTGTCCATATTAGCCAATTCAATACCTAGCTCTAACGGTTTTTCTGCCGGTGCTGTTGCTGCTTGAGTGTCGGCTACTTGGGTTTCTTGTTGTTTTTCGCCACAACCTACTAAGCCAAGCGCAAGTGCAATACTTGCAGCGGCCATTGTTACTTTATTCATAATTAATCCATTTGTTAGTCAATTTTATAAATTGCTCATACCAACTCCATTAAGCTCTTTAACAAGATAGCAGTCAGCTTTTACTTAATGGAATGGGCATCAACTTACACTAATTATTGAGTGCAATGACGCTATAATAAACCTGATTTTGAGAACATTGAAATAGATTATGTAACAAAGTATTTTGAATGAGATAAACGTTCTAAATTGCCCTATCAATAACTTAATAAAACAGCCGGCAATTAACTCTTATTTTTACCGTGTAAGGCCAAACGTTGTAACTTCTCTTTTAATGAAGGTGGTGCTGAGTCGGCAATCGCATTTAAATAATCGGCTGTTTGTTCACTCATTTTACGTGAATTTGTGACGGCGGCTGATGCGGATTTGTTGGCTGTACTTAATCGCTGAGTTGCCTGTGGATTAGCTGTAATTTTAATTTGCCCTAGTTCGGCCATACCTTTCGCCCTAAAGTGCGAAAGCATATCCATTTTTAAATAATTAAGCCGAAGCGCTATCGGGGCCGATACCGCTTCAATCATTAAAGTGCCATCGCGATAATTACTTACGCGGCACTTATCCCCTAATTTAGGGCCTAAAAAACCTTTAAGTAAAGTTTGCTGAGTATCAAGAGCTTGGCTTTTACCAGCGTAAGCCGACAGACGGTTGTTTAGGCCCGCCATAATATCGGTGAGTGGTTTTGGTGCGTATCTATCTTTAGCCATTAAATATCTCAACTCGTACTTATTTACACACTTAAATTTAGCACCATCAGAGTAAACTAAAGTGTGTCCATAATTAAGCATAAATCAGGTATTAAGCACCCGCTATTTGCATTTGCTCGATTAGAACAGAGCCAGTTTGAATGCCGCCTCTGCGCTCAATATCACCACCGATAGCAGAAATACCTTTAAACATATCTTTTAAATTACCGGCAATCGTAATTTCACTTACTGGATATTGAATCTCTCCATTTTCAACCCAAAAACCACCAGCACCTCGAGAGTAATCACCTGTTACTGTGTTTACGCCTTGCCCCATAAGCTCGGTAACTAACAAGCCGGTACCCATTGTTTTTAACAATGCTTTTAAATCATTATGCGTTTGTTCTACTAACCAGTTGTGAATACCGCCGGCATGACCTGTAGGGGTCATATTCATTTTACGCGCGGCGTAACTTGCTAATAAGTAAGTTTGTAACTCACCACCTTGAATTATTTCACGATCAACCGTTTTAACACCTTCGCTATCAAACGGTGATGAAGCTAATCCTTTTAAAATATGCGGGCGTTCAGCAATATTTACACAATGACTAAATACTTGCGTACCTAAACTGTCGAGTAAAAAGCTCGACTTACGATAAAGTGCGCCACCGCCAATTGCCGAAACCAAGTGACCAAACAATGAGTTTGCAATATCAGCCCTAAATACAACCGGGACTTTCATTGTTCCTAATTTTTGGCTGTTTAATTTAGCCAATGTTTCTGATGCGGCTTCAAGCCCAACCGCGGCTGCATCAGTCAGACCTGCTTGATCGCGGGCAACCGTGTATGCTGAGTCGCGTTGCATTTGTTCACCATCTTTACCAATTACCATGGTGCTGATGCTATGACGAGTGCGAGGAAAGCCAGCCATTAAACCATGGCTATTCCCATAAACACGAAGCCCTTGATGCGATGAAAAACTCGCGCCATCAGAATTTACAATACGTTCATCAGCATTTAATGCCGCTTGCTCAGCTGTATGGCAAAGCTCAATACCTTGCTCTGGGCTTACATCCCAAGGGTGGTATAAATCGAGATCTTGTGGATTAAACTCAAGTAGCTCTTTATCGGCGACCCCATTGAAAGGATCGTCTGATGTGAACTTTGCAATATCAATGGCTTTCTCTACCACTGTGCGCAACGTTTTAGGGTTTAAATCAGCCGTTGAGGCAGAGCCTTTATTATTGCCAACATAAACACTAATACCCAGGCCACCATCTTGGTTAAACTCAATGGTTTCTACTTCACCCATTCGTGTACTCACCGATAAACCCGACGTGCTAGACATTGCAGCTTCAGCTGCTGTAGCACCTAATTTTTTAGCATGTTCGAGTACTTCTGCTACCGCATCTTTAACCTGCGATATTTGAGAATAAATTGGATCGTTTTGTTGGCTTTTCATAAATTAAGTCCTGAGCCTTAGAGGCATAATGCATGCATTTCTTATAGTTAAATGCTAACACACTCACTGCACCACATCAGCTAATATTAATCACTAAAAGAATGGCGTATAATGTCGCCAGTTATTTTTATTTAAGAGCACCCCATGGCGAAGAAAAAAGGCAAGCCTGCTGAAATTGAAGAAGAAATTGAATACGTATCAAGAACAGAGCTTAAGCGCGAAGCACAAGAATTTCATCAGTTAGGTTCTGAAATTGCCAAAATGGGTAAAAAGCAGCGTGAGCGCCTACCATTAAATGACGATTTAAAAGAAGCGATGGTTGTTGCTGATAAAATTAGTAACAAAAGTGATGCATATCGTCGTCATTTAAATTACATTGCAAAAACGCTTCGCACAGTAGAAAACATTGAAGATATTAAAGCTATTATCGATGTAATGCTTAATAAAAATAACCAGGCTGAAGTATTGGTTAAAAAAATAGAGCAACTGCGCTCAGACTTAATAGAACAAGGTGATAGTCTTATAAACGAGACTATTGAGCAGTTCCCATCGCTTGATCGTCAAAAAATGCGTCAATTAGTGCGTAATGCAGCAAAAGAGGTCAAAGCCGAAAAGCCAGGTAAAGGCTATAAAGAGCTTTTTCAGTATTTAAAAGATGCGCATACCGTCACGTACTAACGCGTAATACGTTGCGATAAAAAGGTGCTTCGGCACCTTTTTTGTTATAGATCAACATATCTCCTTAGTTACTTTTTTATAATCACGGCTCTAGTTAAAACTTAGGTGCGCGTGATGATAAAACTTCCTCAATGGGACCAAGCTCTCATTAATAAATACAATGTGTCTGGTCCGCGGTATACATCCTACCCTACCGCATTATCTTTGAATGAGGGATACGATAAACACGATTTAATAAGCGCTGTAGAATCATCTCAATCTCGTTCGCTTTCTCTATATGTTCATATTCCATTTTGCAGTCAGCTTTGCTACTACTGTGGTTGTAATAAAATAATCACTCGCCACCAATCTAAAGCCGATACATATATAGACTTTTTAGCAAAAGAAATTGCCGCACAAGCACCTTTGTTTAAGCACTACAGCGTTGAGCAACTGCATTTAGGTGGAGGCACTCCTACCTTTTTAACCCCTCAACAAATGAAACGCTTAATTACCCTGCTCGAACAGCACTTTAATTTTACCAGCACAACAGAGCGCGGTATTGAAGTTGACCCACGATCGCTTGCTGAAAATATGTTGGTTGATTTAAGAATGCTTGGTTTTAACCGAGTGTCGTTTGGGATTCAAGACTTTAATGACGACGTGCAACTTGCAGTTAATCGCCCTCAACATGCCGATACCGTTAAGCGGTTAATTACTCAGGCACGTGAATTGGGCTTCAAATCAATTAACGCCGATATGATTTACGGGCTTCCACTGCAAACCCCCGAAAGCTTTAAACAAACAATAGAGCAACTCATTGAGCTTAGCCCCGATCGTGTTTCGGTATTTAACTACGCTCACTTACCAGAGCGATTTGCCGCACAACGCAAAATAAAAGAGCACGACTTACCAAACGCTCACGACAAGTTAACCATGTTTAAAAATACCTTAGAGCAGATGACAAAAGCAGGGTATCAGTTTATTGGTATGGATCACTTCGCGAAAGCAGACAACGAGCTGGCTATCGCACAAAATGAAGGGGAATTGCATCGAAACTTTCAAGGTTATACAACGCATGGTAATTGTGATTTATTAGGGCTGGGTGCATCGTCTATTTCACAAATTGGCACCGCTATTTTACAAAATAAAAAAGAGCTAAAGCATTACTACCATAGCATTGAAACGCAAAGCGGCTGCGCACTTAGTAAAGGTATGCATTTAACCCATGATGATGTTATTCGAGCGGATGCTATTAAGCAGCTTATTTGTCAGTTTGAACTAAACATAGACGAGTTTGCTAAAAAGTATCATATTGAATTTGATACCTACTTTGCGGAGGCTTTGGTTTCTCTTAAACCACTTATAGACGAGAACATGGTGATTATTGAAAAAAATCACGTCAGTGTCACACCCCGGGGTAACTTATTCATTCGTATAATTTGTATGTGTTTTGATGCCCACTTACAAAATAAAATCAACGCAACGCGTTTTTCTCGAGTCATTTAGCCCCATAATTAAATATTATTTGGGCACAAAAAAAGCATACCTAGGTATGCTTTTTTAATGTTATGAACGAGATTTAGTTAAAAACTACGTTTTCACTACCTGGAGCAGCTTTGAACTCAGAAATAATTTTAACGCAATCGGCCTTAATCTCATCACTGTAGCTTTCTTCTGCACGCCAACGCGCCGTGTCTTGCTTAAATATTTCTTTTTTAGAATATTTTTTTCGGGCATCGTGTGTCGGCATTTCTTTTACCACTTGGTACATCTTATAAATGCCAGGGTACTGTATGGTTAAATCTCGCTCGTCTTCAAAGCCATATTGCGACATAAGCACCCACACGCGCAAACATCCCTCTGAAAACTCACATTGTTCTTCTTTCATTGCACGCGCAATTAGATGAATACTGTCGGCAAGCTTAGCATTTCGCTTTAAACGAGATGCTGCAAGCTTTTGCTTTTGCTCTGCTTGCTTTTTAGCTATTAACTTTTTTTGTGCACTTAACTTGTACAACAACTGACCCGCATAGAATGCCAAACCAGCTATAATAATAGCGCCTAAACACAAGGCTATGATCACAGCAGTACTCATTGATTACCCTTAATTACTTATCTTCGTCTTCATCATCGTCTAGCCATTCACTGGCAAGATCGTTTGATAAATACTGGTCGAAGTCTGAATTACTCTCTTCGCCAAAGTCATCTTCATCATCAAACTCGTCTTCATCCTCAAGGCCTAATAATTTGCATAGAACCTGATGGCGAGCAATTCGACTATTAAAGTACTTAGCATCTTTACCAGTCAGCATCTCACCGCCTTCATGACGCTCAACCAACTTAAGTAAGCGTACATCATTTTCAAGCTCTTCAAGCTCTTGTTCTGGTGTAAGCTCTGGCTGAACTACTTTTTTAAGTTCAACCACTGGTTTTAAGTTACGTTTCATTTCTACTTTTGGTTCAGCAGCAACAGGCACTAAAGACACCGGCTTTTTACTACCAATACGTTTATCTCTCGAACCTGAATGCGATGTTTGGTTTTGTTCTTCAACCAAATCTGGCGCATTACGAGAACCAGGCTTAGCACCTTTAGTTTTTTTAACGCGCTGCTCTTTTAACGCACGCATTTCTTTAAGCTTATCTTGGCTTAAGCGAACAGGTCCATTTGATGGGATTTTGCGTGACTTTTTCTTTCTACTCATATCTTGATCATCTCACTTAAGAGGTTTTGAGCGAGGCGTATATTAATAGGCATCGCAATGCTGGCATAGCCAGAAGAATTCAGTTTGCGCTTTAGAGGTTGGGCTTCTCTTTAACATGACGCACTAGCATATTGCTAAACGGTGGGTATTGTAACAGGACAAATAAAAAGGCGGTAGAGAAAACATCTCTACCGCCTACTAATCTGAGCGCCATAAAATGGACACTTCTCCCTTCGACTTTTTAGTCTTTATTATTTTTATTATTATCAGTCCGTATTGTTATTATTTTTACGTTCCTTGTTTCATTCCATTTTGTTTTTATTATTAAACTTCCATGAGTTATTTTATTATTTTCGGTCATCCTGACTCTTTTGTAGTATTTCCTTTAGTAGCACAATCTTTGTGCTATGTAGTCGTGCCGCGCTACTTTCCTTATAGCTGTTTCCATTTTTTTATTGTTTTTTGCGACAACTGTTAATTTACTCGTTAATAATTTTGTTACAACTGGTTTATATCTTTTTTCTTACATTACAGCCATACATAAATAAAAGCCTATTTAAATAACAACAACTTAACAAATAAAAGACATTTAAAATAAGACTTTTACCATACATCCGCATGGTCAATGTCTCACAAAGTGAAAGACGATATCGCGAATTTCAGACACAAAAAAAGCAACCGAGGCTGCTTTTTTTTCATATTACACTGTAGTTGGTATCTAAATTTAGATAAATACGACTTTAGTGTAAACCGCCTAAGTACTTAGAAAGCACTTCAATGTCTTTATCTGTTAGCTTTTTAGCGATGTCACCCATCATACCGTTTAGGTCATTATGGCGTGTACCATTACGAAACTTTTCAAGTTGAGACTTTATGTACTCTGGATGCTGAAAAGACACTTTTGGAAACTTAGCTAACGATGAGCCGTTACCACGAGGACCATGACACGAAGCACATGAAGGAATGCCTCGCTCTGCATCACCCGCTTTATAAAGCATAGCGCCAACTTCAACGACGTCTTTAGGTGTTGAACCCTCTGACATGTTTAGTGACGAAAAGTAAGCTGCCAGATCTTTCATGTCTTGTTCGCTAAGTGGCATTGCCATTGCGCTCATTACAGGATCCATACGGCCTTCTTTCCCGCCTGATGTCATACCTAGTTTCAAATCCTGAAGTTGCTTTAGGATATAATCTGGGTGTTGGCCTGCAATTTTAGGGTAAATAGTAATCGGTGCATTACCGTCTGGGCCGTGACATGCCGCACACGTTGCTGATTTTTGTTTACCTGCGTTTACATCG
Organism: Pseudoalteromonas sp. APM04; assembly: GCF_022809815.1. Classification (NCBI taxonomy): domain Bacteria; kingdom Pseudomonadati; phylum Pseudomonadota; class Gammaproteobacteria; order Alteromonadales; family Pseudoalteromonadaceae; genus Pseudoalteromonas; species Pseudoalteromonas sp. APM04. The sequence continues at coordinate 350,719 of NZ_CP094441.1, read as the reverse complement.
CCATCAAATGCTGTTGCGTTGCTTGCTGACAACGCACCAAGCAATATTGTTAAAGATAGTGCTATTTTTTTCATGGTGAATTCTCTGTTCCCGACCCTGTATCATCTACAATCATGATGTTGCAATACATATATTCTACACGATAATAAATTCTCTGGCACGTTTTCTACACATATTAAGCTTATAATTTACAGGGTTTTGACTAAGGTGAAGCTTTAATATGCTTTAAATGTACCACAGACACTGATTTAAGGTATTTAAATACGCTTTTTAATACATCTTTTATAGTATAAAATACGCGCCCTAAGTAAATTTGGTTTACTTAACGTTATTTTTAAAGTTTTAGGAGAGCCTGTGCTCAAATCTCGTATCAAATATAATACCGCGTCTTTCGTTACAAGCGCTCCAGACATTACTAAATTACCTGCTGATACGGGAATTGAAGTTGCGTTTGCGGGTCGTTCTAATGCTGGTAAATCAAGTGCGCTAAATGCATTAACCGATCAAAAATTAGCACGTACGAGTAAAACCCCTGGGCGAACTCAGTTAATTAATACCTTTGAGTTAGCTGATGTTGATAACATGCGCCTCATAGATTTACCAGGCTACGGTTTTGCCAAAGTACCAATTGAAATGAAGAAGAAATGGCAAAAGTCATTAGGTGAATATCTTCAAAAACGCCAAAGCTTAAAAGGAATAGTTGTTTTAATGGATATTCGTCATCCATTAAAAGATTTAGACCGCGACTTAATTAATTGGGCGATTGGAAGCGAGATTCCAGTATTGGCCCTGCTAACAAAAGCTGATAAATTAAAGCAAGGTGCAAGAAAGGCACAAGTACTACAAGTTCGCCGCGAACTAAGCGAGCTGGACGGTGATATTACTGTCCATGCATTTTCATCTTTAAAAGGCACTGGATTACCAGAAGTAGCTAAAAAACTAGACGAGTGGTATTTAGGCCCCGTTATCGCGGTACCACCTGCAGAAAAAGTAGCTGACGAAAGCAGTTCAGACACAAACACTGCAAGCTAACTTAAGTAAAACACCTCACCTGCAGATTGAATAAAATAGCCGAGCTCATCAGACTCGGCTTTTTCTGCCCACTGATAAAACACACTTCTTGCTATACGTGCACTACAACCAAAAGGTAATATTAAATAAGGTACTTTAGCGCCCTTATAATTTTTTACCCGTAAGGGCTGTTGCTGGCAAACAATCCACTGCCTGGCTAAATTATCAATACAACACAAAGCCTCGCCTTCATTAGTTTGCTTTAAAAACCAATCAACAATAATAAACGGCGCATCTTCTACTGTAATCGTTACTTTTTCGATAGGTGTTTTTAAATAAAAATGTGCACCCTCTTTGCACAATACAGAAGCAAACAATTTGACCATAGGTAGTCTTGTTATTTTACTACCATCGTAAAACCATTCCCCTTGGTCGTTAATAACGATTGGCAACTCACCACAACGAGAGGGTTGCCAACTATCAAAGGGCTTACTCGGCTCACTTAACTGTTTACTGAGCTCATTAAGCGAAATCACTGTTTATTAAGCGTTAATGCAAATGAAACTGGGATAGCCGTTGCAATCGAAGGCAAACCAGCAAGCTCTTGTAACTGTTTAACTCCCTCTGTCACACCAAAGTCGCCACTATTTATGATGACTGGCGAAAATGAAGCAAGCGTCAAATCACCACTTTTATTGCTATTTACCAGCACATCAATTGAAAGTGATTTTTTGTTACCATGAAAATCAAGCTCTGCGCTAATACCTTTTAATACGTAACTACCCGGTTTTTTAATTATTACTAACGACTGCTTCAAATTAGCTGTTAGCACGGCTTTTGGAAATGTATTTACTTCAAACAAAAGGCTTGTAAGCCTTTGATTACGAATAGGTATATACGTTTCTACTGATGCTAAATCTATATAAACATTAAACTCACCTTTATCGTTAAGCTTACCTTCGATTGCAGTGAAGTGATGGGCTTCAGCAATCGTGTCTTTCTTTATAGAAACAAAACTTACCTGGCTTTTATCGTTGTCTAGCAGCCAATTAGCAAAGGTAAAATTAGACATAAATAAACTTGATAACGAAAGGCCTGTAATAGCTAACGCTTTAAACATAACGCACTCCTTTAAACACATAGATGAAGGTAAAACCTCATTGAATACTATCATTTAGAAATAACATAAACCATACTAAAATATGAGATTGTAATATCGCAACTAATACTCGCTATAATTACGGGATTTAAACGTAAAGATGATCACAATAGAAGTAATAATTAGGTCGAGAATACTGAAAAGTGCGGAATAAAAAACGGCCTAATAAAAGGTTATTAGGCCGATATAGCAAACTGGGGAGTCGCTAACAATTTGTTGCATCTTTACAGACGCATCATCAACAGGATGTCCTACATAGTAGGACGGGCGGGACTTTAACAAAAGCGCGCATAAAAATACAATCATATTCTGCATTAATAGTTAGAATTGACGAACATGTAACCATTTGGCATAAATAATTACCTATTTTAACCAATTATTAACTAAATTCTGTTTATATAAAATATACCGTTAAGGTACTACTATTTTTAATACACATAAAAAAAGCGCCTATTGGCGCTTTTATTATTTATAAAGTTTAGTGGGCTTGTTCCCAGTTTTCACCTTCGTCAGCCTCTACTATTAGCGGTACATCGAGTGAAGCAGCTTGTGACATTAACTCGCAAATTTGTTTTGTGTAAGCCTCTGCACAATCAGTTTTAATCTCAAATACTAATTCATCGTGCACTTGCATAAGCAGCTTCACGGTATTTGGAGCTTGTTCGTAAACCCACTGATTAACACTTAACATAGCCTTTTTAATTATATCAGCAGCAGTGCCTTGCATGGGCGCATTTATAGCAGCACGCTCCGCGCCCTTACGACGAGCTCCGTTACGGGCATTTATTTCAGGTAAATGCAATCTGCGTCCAAATATTGTTTCAACATAACCATTTTCTGCTGCTTTTTCGCGTGTTGTTTCCATGTACTCTAATACGCCTGGAAAACGTTCAAAATATTTATCAATATAATGTTGAGCTTCATGGCGTGGTACATCTAACTGGCGGGCTAAACCAAAAGCCGACATACCATAAATAAGACCAAAGTTTACGGCTTTTGCTTTTCGGCGCATGTCTGTTGTTACGTCATCTAAATCAACACCAAACACCTCTGCTGCGGTCGCACTATGAACATCTAAACCGTTTGCAAAAGCATTAAGCAAACCTTTATCTTGTGAAAGATGCGCCATTATGCGTAATTCAATTTGGCTGTAATCGGCTGCCACTATTTTATAACCATCGGCAGCAATGAAGGCCTCTCGAATACGACGACCCTCTTCTGAGCGAATAGGAATATTTTGCAGATTAGGATCAGTAGAACTTAAACGCCCTGTCGCTGTTACAGCTTGATGATATGACGTATGTACACGCTGTGTTTTTTCATTAACCATAAGCGGTAGTTTATCGGTATATGTTGATTTAAGTTTTGATAAACCACGGTGTTCAATAATAACCTTAGGTAACGGGTAATCATGAGCGAGTTCTTGAAGTACTTCTTCTGCGGTTGAAGGTGCACCTTTAGGCGTTTTTTTAATTATTGGCAGCTCTAGCTTTTCAAACAATAATACTTGTAACTGTTTTGGTGAACTTAAATTAAAAGGTTCACCTGCAATTTCAAACGCCTCTTTTTCAAGTTCAATTAAGCGCTCACCTAAACGTTGGCTATGCGCGCCAAGCATGTTGCTATCAATCGCAACCCCTGTGCGCTCAATATCTGAAATGACGCTTACCAATGGCATTTCAATATCTTCAAATACCGATTTAAGCTTTTCATCTGCCTCAATTTTAGGCCACAGTACTTCGTGTAAGCGAAGTGTTATGTCCGCGTCTTCTGCTGCATAAGGCGCTGCTTTGTCGAGTTCAACTTGATTAAACGTCAGCTGCTTTTTACCCTTGCCTGCAATATCTTCAAAGCTAATATTTTTATGACCTAAATACTTTAATGCCAACGAATCCATATCGTGACGCGTACCTACGCTGTTAAATACATATGACTCAAGCATAGTATCAAATTTAATACCATTGAGTTCATAGCCTGCATTAGCTAATACGCTTTTGTCGTATTTAAGATTCTGCCCTACTTTCGCTTTATTAGCGTCAGCTAAAATTGGCCCAAGCTTTTGCATCACAAATTCAAGGCTTAGTTGATCTGGTGCATCGGGGTAATCGTGCGCAACAGGTAAATATGCAGCTTCTCCTGCTTTAACGCTAAAACTCATGCCTACTAATTGCGCTTGCATATAATCGAGGCTAGTTGTTTCTGTATCAAAAGCAAAAAGATCAGCGCCATTAAGTTGTTCTATTAACGTATCAAACTGCGCCTCTGTTAAAATAGTCTCGTAGTGAGCCTCTTCAACTTTTGGTAATTCTGTTTCTTGCGATGGAACTGCTAAGTGAGTTTGTGCATCACTTGGGTTATCTAGTAGCTCAGCTAACCAACGACGAAACTCGCATTCACCATATAATGCAATTAATTCGTCTTTATTTGGCTCCTGCAGTTTAAACGTATCAAGATCTGACTCAACCTCAACGTCACACTTAATGGTCGCCAACTCATAGCTTAAAGGTAAATGATCTAATGCATTTGCTAATTTTTCACCAATTTTACCTTTAATTTCGCCTGCGTTATCCATTACACCTTGCAGAGATCCATATTTTTGTAACCATTTTACAGCTGTTTTAGGACCACAGCCTTCTACGCCAGGAATGTTATCAACCTTATCGCCCATCAGTGCTAGGTAATCAATTATAAGATCTGGGCCCACACCAAACTTTTCAACAACTGTGTCAGGATCTGAAATACTGTCGGTCATCGTATTAATGAGTGTCACATGCTCATTCACAAGCTGGGCCATATCTTTATCGCCGGTCGAAACCAGTACATGGCGTTTTTGCTCAGAGGCAATTCGCGCAAAGGTTCCAATGACATCGTCTGCTTCAACCCCTTCAATACTAATAAGCGGAAACCCCATTGCTTTAATAATACTGTGGATAGGTGCTATTTGGGTGCGTAAGTCGTCAGGCATAGGTGGGCGATTAGCTTTGTATTCGCTGTACATGTCGTTACGGAATGTTTTACCTTTGGCGTCAAATACAACCACCATATGCGAGGGATCATACTGTCTGATCAAGCTTTTCAGCATATTAATAACGCCATAAATAGCGCCCGTAGCCTCACCCTTAGAATTAGTTAGATGTGGAGGAGAATGATAAGCACGAAATAAATACGACGAACCATCAACTAAAATAAGTGGATTTTCGGGGATCTGAGCCATGGTGAATTTGGATCCTAAATGCTAAAAATTATGATAATTGTAAGCATGCCATAAGGGTTAAAATAAAACGACTATCAATTGATATTCGGTATTTTATTAAAATAAGAGCAAGCTGTGGATAAGTATGTAGATAACAGGCACAAATAATTCTTCCAAGGCCTATTTAAACGCCTAGAAAAATGATTAACTATATGTTTTAATTTAAAAAAGATAATACGAAGTTCTTTTTTTATTATTTTTAAACCAATGTGGAAAAAGTTTTTGTATGGCTACTAGTGCCATCATCTACTTTGGTTATTCGTGTCCAATTAAATAACCGGAGGAGTATTCTAGCATAATGGATCGAAGATCATAGCGATCCTTTATACTTTTTTTTATTGGTGCTAATTGTGAAATGGCATATGCCGCATTGCAACTTACTTAGCGGATAATTTTCACACAAAAATTAATTTAAATAGGCAATTTCGTCCGTGTTAAACTTCAAACTATAGACTGAATAAATTAAATCAAGGAGCACAAAAGCATGAAAAAAGTAGCCGTGTTATTAGCTGGAAATGGTGTATACGATGGTGCCGAAATTAATGAAGCCATTTTGACTCTTTTACACATAGCTAAAAATGGTGCAACCTACCAGTGTTTTGCACCAGACATAGAGCAACTTCACACTATTAATCATCTAACGGGTGAGGAAATGAGTGAAAAGCGTAATGTATTAGTAGAAGCTGCACGTATTGCCCGAGGTGATATAAAAGCGCTTAACCACCTTAATAGCGATCAATTTGACGCATTAATAGTTCCTGGTGGTTTTGGTGCTGCGAAAAACTTATGTGACTTTGCGGTCAAAGGCGCACAAGCGAGCATTAACAACGACGTATTAAACGCCTGTAAAAAATTCGCTAATGCCAATAAACCAGCCGGCTATATGTGTATCGCGCCTGCGTTAACTCCATTTATTTACGACGATGCAAAAATCACTATTGGCAACGATAAAGACACAGCAGCCGCACTCACTAAGCTTGGCGCAACACACTTAAATTGTGACGTTGATGACGTTGTAATTGATCAACACAATAAAATTGTGACTACACCTGCTTACATGCTAGCGCAATCGATTGTTGAAGCAGATGCGGGGATCGAAAAACTTGTTAAATCCGTATTAGCATTAAATTGATTGTAACAAAGGTTATTTATTAGATGACCAGGTATATTGGCTAAATAAATACGCCAAGGCACTTATTTTTGTTGAGCTAACGCAAAAAGTAGTCAGTTTTTAGTAATAAAAATACCTCTTAGCATTTTATAAATTGCCTCAGAGAGTTATAATCGGCGTAATTTCCGTCATCTATATCGTGATTGATCACGTTCAAATCGAAGTGAGCAAGGCAAAATGAAAAAATTAACAGCATTAGCATTATTAGTGTTAGCAACTACAGCATACGCACAGCCATATGATAACTCTATGACTGAAGATGCAATTAAAAAGCGTTTAGCACCTGTTGGTGCTGTGTACCTTGAGGGTGATAAAGCTGCAGTAGCTGCCGCGCCAACAGGGCCTCGCTCTGGTGAGCAAGTTTACCAGGCTGCGTGCTTTGCATGTCATGGTACAGGCGCATTAGGTGCACCTAAATCTGCAGACGATTGGGCACCGCGTATTGCCAAAGGCAAAGATACGCTACTTGAGCATGCAATTAACGGCTTTAATGCAATGCCAGCTAGAGGCACATGCATGGATTGTTCTGACGATGAAATAAGCGCAGCAATCGACTTCATGACAGCAGAATAACGCTCAGTTATACATAAAAAAAGGCTTAACTTGTTAAGCCTTTTTTTATGCCCGAAATACCGCGTTAACCATTATTTTTATTAGAATATCAGCTTGACGCTAAGCACTAAAAGTGAAAGTATAAGTCTAATAACTATACAATAATAATATCGGTTACATCATTGGAAGATAAACTCCCTTCATCGCGTAGATTAGCGTATCAAAATAAACGCCTCAAAACCCTACTCGAAAAGTACAAGCAATCACACCATTTGCAAAATGCGCTTATCCAACTTTCTGAGCGCGCGAGTACGGTTGCGGAGTTAACACTACTTTATCCCGCTATACACGATATTTTACAAAAGTATGTTCCCAGTAAAAGCTTTTATGTTGTTTTACAAAACCAGCAGTGCCAAACATTAGAGCTTTCTTATTTTTCAGATGAAAAAGATGGCATTGCAGTACCACTAAACCACTCTAATAGTTTTGATGAAGGTGCTACCGGTTATGTATTTAAAGAAGGTAAAACCACATACTTTACAAAACAACAAATGCAAGAGGCAGCCGCTAACGGCTTATTCAAAGCGCTAGGCACACCCGCCGAACATTGGGTAGGTGTACCTGTGTACCAAGAAAAAAATATTATTGGTGTGTTAGCCGCTCAAAGCTATGACGTAAATCAAAGTTATAACTCCCAGCAAATACAACTTCTTGAAGTGATGTCGCTGTATTTAGCGACGGCGATAGAACGTGTAAAAAAACGTGAGTATTTAGAGTCAGAAGTAAAAATTCGCACTCGAGCACTGACTCAAAGTAACGATGCACTTAATCTTGAAGTAGCTAACCGTAAACGCGCGCTGCAACGTCAACAAATTTTATTTAAAGTATCTGAAATCGCCACTCAAGCTAAAAATATTGATGATGCTTACGTTAAAATACATGGCATAATAAAAACAATTACCTACGCAGAAAATCTTTATATTGCACTCTATGACAAAGACTCAGGTTGGATATCATTCCCTTACTGTGTTGATGAATATAAGGAAAATACTCAGCCCCGTCAGTTTGCCAAAGGCTACAGCGAATTAGTAATAAGCACCGAAGAAACGCAGCTTATTAACCCAGAAAAAGCACAAGCATTATTAAATAGTGGCGTGGTACAACGTTCAGCCCCCGTTCCTAACAAACAAAAAGCGACGAGCTGGCTAGGTGCACCTTTAAAAACATCACAGGGTGTTATTGGCCTTATTGTGTGCCAAGCATACAACAATAAACATATTTTTAGTCAAGACGATAACGAATTAATTACGTTTGTATCGCACCAAATAGCGGCTGTTTTACAAACTAAGCTAGCAAATCAGGCTATAGCTAAAAGTCACCAAGAGCTTGAATTTAGAGTAAACGAAAAAACAAAAGAACTGCAACAAACTAATTTGCATTTGCAAATGCAAATTGAAGAACGAAAAAAAATAGAGCAACAGCTTTATCACGACGCCCATCACGATTCGTTAACAAGCTTGCCAAACCGCAGTTTATTTTTAACCCAATTAGAAAAAACACTTCAACATTTTCAGCGTTTTCCAGAGCGTCAATTTGCCGTTCTGTTTATTGATTTAGATAAGTTTAAAGATATTAACGACCAACTAGGTCACCAAGCTGGCGATCAGTTCTTAATTAATGTGAGTGAGCTTTTTTCACAATGCATTCGTGAGCACGATTTATTAGCCCGTTTGGGGGGAGATGAATTCGTTATTTTACTAACGCATTTAACCGAACCACAACAGGCCGAAGATGTAGCTAATCGTATTATCGATTTAATGAAAAAGCCTTTTAATATTAAAGGTACTTTGCTGCAAAGCGGCGCTAGCATTGGGATAAACTACTCAAAACAAAGCTATAAGCATACCGACGAAATTATTCGTGATGCTGATGCCGCGATGTATCATGCAAAGAATTCTGGAAAAAATCGTTACGAGCTGTTTCATCCGTTACTCACTCAATCAATAGCTGATGTAGGGCAAAAAGCACTGCATCATCTTGATGTTATGCCAATGAGCTTTAGAAGCTCAGAAATTATTACACTAAACGAGCAACAGCAATCTGAATCGCTATTTGAAGCGTTCGGTGAGCACCCTATTTTAGGGTTTACCAGTTTTGAGGTTTTGAAAAAATTTGCTACCGACAAAGAGCAACACTTAAAAGTAGAGTTGCAACTTCTAGAGTGTGCTTACACGCAGGCCATAAATGCAAATGTGGCAATGGCATTAGTACCATGCTCTTGCTTATTACTTGAAAAACACGAATTTACTTTATTTGTTGATGTGTTAAATAAACAACGTGGCCCAAGCCAACTTTGTTTACTTTTTGATGAGCAAGAAATTCGCCATGCATGTGCTACTCAGCTAGAAAATCTTAAGCAATTATCTTTGTTAGGCTACTCAATTGGCTTAAATAATTTTGCTAAAGACAGATGTGAACTTAACCTATTAACCGATGTAAATTTTGACTATCTATTGCTTAGCTCCACCTTTAGCAAGCGAATATTGCAACAAGATAGTTACGACCTGCAACTACAAGGTGTGCTTCCTATCACTAAGCTCAAAAAAATGAAGGTCATTGCAAAAGGACCCTCTATTCTTAATTTTAGAGCCTTATTGGAGAAACATGGCTTGTCATATTTTGTTGGCAAACAGCATACACTAACGTGCTCTAAGCCAAATCAAGGACACCTCAGCCAGTCTATTTAAGCCTGAGTATTACTCAGGCTTTTTAAACATAGCACGTAAGTTTGCTACCCTGGCCTGCCCTTTTTCCATTCGCTCTGCCTGCGAACTAGGCGCCTTTTTGTTTTCAAATGCTAAATCATCTTGCGGTAACTCTTGCACAAATCGACTTAACTCTGTTTCAGAAGTTTCACCAAATTGACGGCGAATTTTTGCATAAGTTAGTGTTAACTCTTGCTGAGCACGCGTAATACCAACGTAAGCGAGTCGGCGCTCTTCATCTACATTGTCTTCATCAATACTTACCTGATGAGGTAATAACCCTTCTTCCATGCCAACCATAAACACATACGGATATTCTAAGCCTTTAGAAGCATGCAATGTAAGTAGCTGAACTGCATCGGACTCATCTTCTTCCTCGTTACGCTCAAGCATATCGCGCAGTGTAAGTTTACTAACCACCTCGGCAAGCGTCATCGGTTCATTGTCAGCGTCTCCGGTTAGCATGTCTGTGATCCAACGATATAATTCAGAGACGTTTTTCATTCTCATTTCGGCCGCTTTAGCACTGGGCGATGATTCGTATAGGTAGGCTTCGTAATTAATATTACGCACTAAGTCTTTCACTGCCTCTAACGTATCACTGCGTACCGCGTTATCTGACAATTCGACAACCCATCGAGCAAACCCAGCTAAAGCGTTAAAACCTCGCCCTTTTAGCCTGTAACCCAGGTCGTTATCAAAACAAGTAGCAAACAAACTTTGATGTTTTTCGTTGGCTAAAGTGCCCAGTTTTTCTAGTGTTACCGTGCCTATTTCTCGTCTAGGCGTGTTTACTATACGTAAAAATGCGTTATCGTCGTCTTGGTTTACGAGCAAACGTAAATACGCCATGATGTCTTTAATTTCTGAACGCGCAAAAAACGACATACCGCCACTAATTTTATAGGGAATACGGTTGCTCATTAATGACTTTTCAAAGCCACGTGCTTGGTGATTACCACGATACAATATAGCGTAGTCTTTGTAGCTGGTGCGCTTCATAAATTTATGCGAAATAATTTCAGCAACTACACGCTCCGACTCATGCTCTTCATCACGACATCCAATAACTTTTATCGGCTCACCGTACCCTAACTCACTAAATAGTTTTTTTTCTATATCGTGCGGGTTGTTGGCAATGAGTATATTGGCAGATTTAAGTATTCGCTGCGCGCTTCGGTAATTTTGCTCAAGCTTTATAAGCCTAAGTCCGGGATAATCTTTACTCAAAAGAACAAGGTTTTGCGGACGTGCACCACGCCATGAGTAAATCGATTGGTCATCGTCGCCCACTACAGTAAAGCGTGCTCTCTCACCTACGAGTAGCTTTACAAGCTGATACTGGCTGGTGTTGGTATCTTGGTATTCATCCACCAGCAAGTATTTAAAACGTTGCTGCCAACGCTCACGAGATGTTGCATTGCTAGTAAGTAGTAACGTAGGGATCATTATTAGATCGTCAAAATCTAATGCATTATAAGCACGTAATTGTGTTTGATAGCGCGCATATAGCTGCGCGAATAACGCCTTTTGCGCGTCACGCGCTTCACGTATTGCTTGCTCTGGCAATACTAATTCGTTTTTCCAGCTACCAATTTCCATTTTAAGTAGCTTGAGTAAATCTTTGTCTTTTTTTAATTCATCTTCAGTGAGCTCCGACAACAGCTGGTTGGTATCTTGATCGTCAAACAACGAAAAACCAGGTTTAAAGCCAAGTGTACTTATTTCTTTTTTTATTATTTCTAAACCCAGTGTATGAAACGTTGATACCCATAACCCTTTTGCTTCTTGCTTGCCAAGCGTTTGTAATACACGCTCACGCATCTCTTTAGCCGCTTTATTAGTAAAGGTAACCGCTGCAATATTACGTGCTTTGTATTCACATTTTTGCACTAAGTAAGCAATTTTGTTTGTAATAACGCGGGTTTTTCCAGAACCGGCACCAGCAAGTACTAGACATGGACCACTAATGTATTTTACTGCTTCATCTTGTTTTGGATTGAGTTTCATAACGACCAGAAAGATTTAAAAGACGCGCAATTTTAACGTAACCATTACTACAGGCATAGCAATTGCCATAATTAATTACCTAAACATGATCATGTGTTAAATGAGGTGGGTATAAGGTAATATTAGTTATATTCATTTTAGGCAAGGCCGAAGGGACAATTATGATCAACCCAGCAAAACTAGAAGAAATTGCTAAGCAAATTACGAGTAATATGCCACAAGGTGTAAAAAATTTAGCAGACACGCTAGAAGGTAAAACAAAGCAAGTTTTACAAAACAAACTTGCTGAGATGGACTTTGTTAGCCGAGAAGAATTTGATATTCAAAGCCAAGTACTTATCCGTACACGCGAAAAACTAACTGAGCTAGAAGCTAAAGTCGCTATTCTTGAACAGCAACTAAACGAAAATACAAACGCAGAATAATTAATTCAACACATAAAAAAGCAGCCTGAGCTGCTTTTTTATGTCTAACAAAAATCTAGATAAATAACTCATCAAGCACATAATATTTTGCGCCTCTTTTTGCTCTAAGCTCACCGCTAACATTTTTAAAGCAACTTGCTTTCCTGTTACAGGTTTATAACGCTTTAAGAAACCAATTTTTGTAAGCAATGGTAAAATCACACTGCCTATTTTTTCAGCTAATCTAAGGTGATCTCGCTCACCTATTAACAACGACGGTTGAAAAATACTTATTTTATTAAATGCTAATGGCACAACCTGTTGCTCTAGCTGCCCCTTCATTTTTAAATAAGCGCTATTGCTATTTGCGTTAGCACCACTTGATGACACTAAACAATAATGGCTTATGCCATTGCATGCTGCAAGTTGTGCGGCGATAAATTGATAGTCAAAATCCACTTTACGCTGCGCATCTACAGAGCCCGCTTGCTTAAGCGTAGTCCCTAAGCACGAAAAAAACACATCACCTTTAAAGAAATCGCGGTATTGAGTCAACTTTTCAAAATCAATAACGTGATTAGTTAACTGAGGATGGGAAAGTGGTAACGCTCGGCGTGTTATCGCGACAACCTGACTATACTCAGCGCAACTGAGTAATGCAGTTAAAAGCTCAGACCCAACTAAACCTGTTGCGCCAATAACAACCGCCGTTTTTGTCATTTATTTACTCACAACCTGCTTTTTTAAAAACATGTTGTATTGCACGTTTATAACTGTCCGACTCTTCTTCCGCGCACGTAACAACGGCTTCTAAATCATGTAAGTGGCCGTTTTCTAAACCATAAACCCAACCATGTATTGTTAAATCTTGGCCGCGCTCCCATGCATCTTGCACAATATTGGTACGGCATACATTGCGTACTTGTTCTATTACATTAAGCTCAATAAGGCGACTTAAGCGCTGCTCTTCGTCAATGCTGTTAAGTTGCTCTATGTGCTTTTCTTTTACATCGCCAACATGTCGAAGCCAGTTATCAATAAAACCAAACTTTGCATCACTTAGTACAGCTTGAACGCCACCGCACCCATAATGGCCAACAACCATTATGTGTTTAACTTTTAGTACTTCTACCGCATACTGCATAACAGATAAACAGTTATGATCGGTATGTACAACGACATTTGCTACATTACGGTGTACAAATAATTCTCCGGGTAATAAATCAACTATTTGGTTTGCGGGTACACGAGAGTCTGAGCAACCAATCCATAAGTACTCAGGGTTTTGCTGCATAGATAAAATTTTAAAAAACTCTGGATTCGCTTCGCTTGTTCGCGCAGCCCAGTTTTTATTATTATCGAACAAATTTTTTAATTTTCTCATTGCATCTCTTATTAAGCCAAAACGACTAGTTGTTGGTTGAAGGGTTAGTATTGGCAAGAATTAAAATATTCCGAGGCGTTAACTGCTTTTCACAAAAGGTTTTAATACTTACTTGATAGCCATGCTGTTGCAAATATAAAGCACGATCGAGCACAAGCCAAACCTCAATTGCTCTTCTGAACACATGTCGAACCAGTTCAACTCTGTCAGTGATCTTTTTTCGAGCCACACCCACTGATAAAAAATATTCATAATCAACATCTTGCGGTATTTTTAAGGCTTTTTTATCGCCCGCCCACTCACAAAATGATTTAAATGAACCTGAGAACACGGCCTTATTAACAGAGGGAACACTAACATAGTGCAATTCATTAGTAATTGACCTCCTGAGTGCATCAAAGCCCAACCGCCACTCAAGTTCTGTTTTTCGTATTTTATCAACACGAGTTGGCGCGGTTACTGTTTCTTGCAAAGCCAGTTTTAAATCACGATGAGTTAATCTAAGCTGACTTTGCTTGGCAAGCTCGCTCATTGGTAAGTAATCGTTAGGTGTGAATAAATGATAGCAACAAGGTGAAAAGCTAATTTGCTGCACGTTTGCAGCTATTGCTTTGCGCATCATAGCCTGATGTAAAGCGCCGCATGCATGAAGCGCCACAGCATGCATCTGTGTATTAAAAAGTGATGTAGTATCATCTTTTAATACATCAACTTGGCTAAATTGCATTGCCAAGCCTTGTTGCAGTGCTGCTTTTTGGCCTTGTTCGCATAATGTTGCTTGCAACTCAACACTGCTGACCTGCGTGGCACCGTTAAATGCGAGCATACGACCTAAGTGCCCTTTACCCGCACACCATTCTAATACCGGTAATTTTGTGTTTGGCAACGCAGATACAAAGTCTTGGAGTTGTTCGAATTTACGCCCTTTTATGCCGTTACTAATCCAAAAAGGGTAATTATATCGGAGGGTATTTGCCTGAGGTAATTTACATAATAGCTGTAATTCATCAAGTAACTTAATGTGTGGATTAAAGAAGTCTATTAATTCATTCTGCTTGGTATCAAGCGTTGCTACTTGCTCATCTGTTAAGCTATTTAATATGCCTCGCAGTTCGGGCCAAGGGATCGCATCAAAGTCAAAAGCGGTGCACTGCCAATAGGTACGAGTACGCTTTAAAATAGAGTCAAGTGAAGTAAATTGCTCGGCTAATGTCATAACAGCTTAATTTATTGAAAGGTAGCCAATTGTATCAGTAACATTAACATTAACAGCCATTAAACGGTTATTTTTTTACTAAACATTAAGCGCAAATACAACGGTATAGAGATAACACTCACAATCATCGCTGCAATTAACATCCACGATAGTTCCATTTTTTCTGGTCGCTGATATTTATAAATAAAACTGGCTTTAACATTATCAAAATCAGTTTGGTGAATACCGTACAAGTCTGCAATTAGGCGCCATTTTGGAATAGACATATGCCCCAGGCTAGTTGTTGCTGGCATAATGTACTCTTTTAATACTTCAGCCTCGTATGCTAATTCATGGAAACTTTTGTTAGGTGCGTAAAGTATTTGGGTAACCGCAATGGCCTCATCCATATTCATCATTGCGTAGCGCCACCCCTTTAGGCTGGCTTGGTAAAATTTTTCAACGGTTTCTGGGGATGTGCTTAACATTTTTCCAGTGGTATATAAGATATCTGCATAAACGTCTATACCGTAACGCTGAGGGCATATTAGGCGATGTGATATACCTCTTTGAGTCATATTGTAGGGCTCTGTAGATAGATAAACTTGCATCGCATCGAGCCTGTTCTCAATCCAGGCTTGGCTTGGGTTGTCACCGTTGTATACACTAAGCAAACGCGTATTAACTCCGCTGCGTGTCAGCATAGCCATTAACTCATTGCTATCATTGTGACTCACTTTACTTATACGCTTATTTACAAAATCACGAGGATGAAAAATATCAGAGGTGTCTTTGACCATCCAGCAATAAGGTGAATATTGCAAGATAGGCGCCATTGCTACAAAAGATTGGCCGTTTATACGTTCCTGTAAAATACCCGAGTGACCTACACCAAACTCGGCGTCGCCATTAGCCACAGCACTAAACGCATCGGGCATTGTTAGATCTGCTGGGTTTATGGTTACATCAAGACCCACATCTTTATAAAACCCTTTTTCTTTAGCCATGTAGTAACCAGCAAACTGAAACTGATGCGTCCATTTTAATTGTAAAGTGACCGATTCTTGCGCCGCAATTTGGCCACAAAAAAAACACAATCCAAGTATTAATCCTTTAAGTAACAACCAAGTTTCCTCAAGTTAATGACGGTATCAGTAACTATATGTAAAACAAATGATAAAGCAAGCACCCTTGTAAGGTACTTGCTCTTTAATGGCTGTTAAACTGAAGCGAGCTTTGCGGTTTTTTCTGAAAGAGGTTGCGTCGTTAAAAACTGTGTAAAACACGGATTATGCGTTTCATCTTGCACGCTATAGCCTAAGTCATTTAAATGCTCGTTAAAAGTCTCAAATTGCTCAGGTTCAATAGCAAAACCGGCTAATACATAACCCATTGAGCCGCCTTGACTCCGATAATGAAATAATGTGATATTCCAATCGTTGCCTAGCGTTTCTAAAAAGCGCGCTAGTGCGCCGGGGTATTCTGGAAACTCAAAACGTAACAAACGTTCATGCAGTTTTTCGGGTGCTTTACCGCCAACCATATAGCGTACGTGCAATTTAGCAAGTTCATTATCTGATAAGTCGCAAAATGTGTAATCGTTTTGAGTTAGGTCCTGCTTGAGCTCATTGAGCTCCTGCTCTCCTTGGCGCAGAGCAATACCTACAAATATTTGCGCTTCACCAGGCCCTGCATAACGGTAGTTAAACTCAGTAATAGCACGGCCACCTAAAGACGCACAAAACTGTTTAAAACTGCCTTTTTCTTCTTTGATGGTAACGGCTAATAACGCTTCGTTTTTTTCACCTAGCGCAGTGCGCTCAGCGACATAACGTAAGCGATCAAAGTTTAAATTTGCGCCCGAAAGCACAGCTGCTAAATGCAACCCTTTTAAGAGCGATTGTTGGCTCCACTTTTTAAGCCCTGCCGTTGCAAGAGCGCCAGAAGGCTCTGCAATTGCACGAGTAGACACAAAAATATCTTGCATGGCGGCGCAAATTTCATCGCTAGTCACAGTGATTACTTCATCGCAAAACTTTTGTGCTAAGCGAAATGTTTCCTTGCCAATAATTTTAACCGCTACACCATCGGCAAAACTACCTACTCGGTCAAGCTCTACCGGTTCACCCGCTTCAAGTGCAGCTTGTAAACAGGCGCTCTCATCAGCTTCTACGCCAATGACTTTGATATCAGGACGAAGTGACTTTATATAAACAGCCATGCCTGCCAGTAAGCCACCGCCTCCAACGGGAATAAATACCGCATCAAGCTCATTGAGCTGCTGCATGAGTTCTCGCGCTACAGTACCTTGCCCAACAATAACGTCAGGATCGTCAAATGGTGGGACAAAAATGCCATTACGCTGCTCTGTGAGCTCAAGCGCGTGCGCTTTAGCTACATCAAACTGATGTCCATGCAATACAACCTCACCGCCTAAAGCGCGTACGGCGTTAACTTTTATTTCTGGTGTTGTAACAGGCATTACAATCGTTGCCTTATGCCCTAAATGCGAAGCGCTTAATGCAACACCCTGAGCATGGTTACCAGCCGATGCAGTAATTACAACAGACCCTTTTGGCAACTTATTTAATTTATTGTATGCGCCGCGTAATTTAAACGAATACACGGGCTGTTGATCTTCACGTTTAAGCCATACATGGTTGCCAAGTTTAGCGCTAAGGTCAGGCATTTCACTGACCTCAGTAACTTTAGCCAAGGGCTCCATATTTGCTTGAATAATTGCACGAAAATAATCGAGCTCTTGAGAAACCATAATTAGCTCAGCTCCTCCAGTTTCTCTAAGTCACGCACTGCGCCCTTATCTGCACTTGTTGCAAGTAGTGCATAGGCTTTTAATGCCGACGAAACATAACGCTCACGGTCAAGGGGCTTATACGCCTGTTTGCCACGCGCT
Organism: Pseudoalteromonas sp. APM04; assembly: GCF_022809815.1. Lineage (NCBI taxonomy): Bacteria > Pseudomonadati > Pseudomonadota > Gammaproteobacteria > Alteromonadales > Pseudoalteromonadaceae > Pseudoalteromonas > Pseudoalteromonas sp. APM04. Next base: position 332,901 of record NZ_CP094441.1, on the reverse strand, counting down.
AATTGCTTTTGCTTACGCGCTTCAAGCTCTTCCTCGCTTAGTGCAAGCGTGATCTCACGCGTTGCAATATCAATAATAATTTTGTCGCCATTTTCAACGTACGCAATAGCACCACCGCTTGCAGCCTCTGGCGATACGTGGCCAATAGATAAACCAGACGTGCCGCCCGAAAAGCGTCCATCTGTGATCAGCGCACACTTTTCAGCTAAACCTTTTGATTTTAAGTAGCTCGTTGGGTAAAGCATTTCTTGCATACCAGGGCCGCCTTTAGGGCCTTCGTAACGAATAACCACAACATCACCGGCTTTTACTTCGTCGTTTAAAATGCCTTCTACTGAATCATCTTGTGATTCGTACACCACTGCAGTGCCTTCAAAATGTAGCATTTCGTCAACTACGCCTGCGCTTTTAACTATACAACCATCAACCGCTAAGTTACCTGAAAGTACAGCTAAGCCGCCATCTTGTCTAAATGCGTGTTCAACACTTCGAATACAACCGTGTTCGCGGTCGTTATCGCCTTCATCCCAACGACACTCTTGGCTCATTGCTTTTGTAGTACGAATGCCAGCTGGTCCCGCGCGGTAAAACTTTTGTGCCGCTTCGTTTTTAGGATCTGTCGCATCCCATTTTTTAACAAGCTCACCCATAGTCATACCTGCAACGTGGTTTACCGATAAATCAACTAAACCGGCTTTGCCTAGCTCACGCACAATTGCCATCATGCCACCAGCGCGGTGAACATCTTCAATGTGGTACTGTGCTGTTGCTGGAGCTACTTTACATAAAAATGGGGTTTTACGAGATAGCTCGTCAATGTGCGACATGTCAAAATCTACGCCAGCTTCTTGTGCGGCTGCTAGTAAATGCAGTACGGTGTTAGATGAACCACCCATGGCAATATCAACAACCATAGAGTTCATAAAGGCTGTTTTGTTAGCAATAGCGCGTGGCAATACGTCTTGGTTATCTTTTTGGTAGTACTCACGGCATAAATCAACAATGCGAGCACCCGCTTCTACATACAGTTGCTTACGATCTTTATGGGTTGCAAGCGTTGTACCGTTACCCGGTAGTGCAAGGCCAATAGCTTCTAATAAACAGTTCATTGAGTTTGCAGTAAACATACCTGAACACGACCCACAAGTAGGACACGCAGAGCGCTCTACTTGTTCTGAATCAGCATCACTTACTGTTTCATCAGCGCCTTTTACCATGGCATCGACTAAATCTAATTTAATATCGATGTTAGCAAGTTTCGTTTTACCCGCTTCCATTGGTCCGCCCGATACAAAAATAACCGGTATGTTTAAGCGTAGCGCTGCAAGCATCATCCCTGGGGTAATTTTGTCACAGTTAGAAATACAGATCATCGCATCGGCGCAGTGGCCGTTAACCATGTACTCAACTGAGTCGGCAATGAGATCGCGCGAAGGGAGTGAGTAAAGCATGCCCCCGTGGCCCATTGCGATACCGTCATCAATTGCAATAGTATTAAATTCTTTTGGTACACCACCCGCTTGCGTGATTGTTTCAGCCATTAACTCACTTAGCTGATTAAGGTGTACGTGCCCTGGCACAAATTGCGTAAACGAGTTAACTACAGCAATAATTGGTTTACCAAAGTCGGTGTCGGTCATGCCTGTTGCGCGCCATAATGCACGTGCGCCTGCGCGTTTACGTCCTTCAGTTGTTGTTGCACTTCTTAATTTAGCCATAGTTACCTCTGTTTTGCCGCTGTGTAAGCGGGCATTCCTCATTCTAAAAATTGGTGAGTAACAGTTATTCAATTACTCGTAAATTTGTGTTGTTAGCAATTACACAGCTTGTTGCTGTAAATTTTGTAAAGTGATTTCTTTAACGTCCACCAGCTTATTTAACTGGCTTGTTAAAAGATGAATTGGTTTATCGCTGTCTACTGTCATTGCAACATTGTAGTGGCCATCATCCATATTGAGCTGAAAATGCGTAAGATCAAAACCACGGTGACGCACTACACGTAAAAAACGCTCGACCGCTATACTTTGGCTCTTTAATGCAATAGTTAGGCTGTGTTTCATTGTGCTTTCTCCGTAATCATTTCGTCATTTGCAGCCCCTGGTGGTACAAGTGGCCATACGTTTTCTTTATCGTCTATGCAGGCATGTACTATGTACGGCCCTTTGCTGTTAACTAATGCTGTTATTGCATCATCAACTTGATTTGCATGGGTAATTGTTTGCCCAGGAATACCAAATACAGCGGCTAACTGAACAAAATCAGGGTTATCTGAAAGGTTTGTTTCAGAGTAACGTCCTTCAAAAAATAGCTCCTGCCATTGGCGAACCATACCTAAGCGTTGGTTATCTAATATTAGTATTTTTACTGGTAAATTGTTACGGCGAATAGTCGCAAGCTCTTGAATGTTCATCATGATTGAGCCATCACCCGACACCGTTATTACAAAATCGTCTGGGCGTGCTACTTGTGCGCCAATAGCCGCTGGTAAACCAAAGCCCATAGTGCCTGCGCCACCACTACTTAAATGGTTGCTCGGGTGGCTAAACTTCATGTGTTGCGCTACCCACATTTGATGCTGACCCACATCACAGCACACTACGCCTGTTTTTGGCATACGTTGGCTTAATTGGTTCAATAAATACGGGGCAAATACTTTTTCGCCTGGGTAGTCGTATCGCCACGCATGTTTTACGCTTAACTGCTTATTTATATCGCACCATAGTTTAGAGGTTACAAAGCACTCAAGTGCCGGTAATGAGGTTTTTAAATCAGCAATTAATGAGGCTTTAGCTGGTTTGCGTTTACCTACTTCGGCCGCATCTATGTCTAAATGAATTACTTTTGCTTTAGCGGCAAATTTAGCTAAATTCCCAGTTACGCGGTCATCAAAGCGAGCGCCTATACACACTAAAACATCACACTCTTGCACCGCTATATTAGCGGCTTGTGTACCGTGCATGCCTAGCATGCCTAGGTAGTGTTCGTAATCTGGTAATACGCTACCTAACGCTTTAAGTGTTGATACCGCAGGCATCTGCGTTTTATTTAAAAACTGCATTAACTCATTTTGCGCATCAGCGGCTTGTACACCGCCACCTACATACGCCACAGGTTGCTTTGCTTCGCTTAATAACTGATTGGCAATGGCTACTTGGTTTAAATCAAGCTGCGGTAAGTACTCATCAGCGGCTAACCAAGGTTTAAACGGCACTTGCGCCATTTGAATATCTTTTGGAATATCAACAAGCACAGGACCTGGGCGACCACTTTGGGCTAAGTGCATGGCCTCTTGTAGTATTTCGGCTAAATCTTCTGCTCGCTCTACCATGTAACTGTGTTTAGTACATGAAAGCGACATACCTAGTACATCGACTTCTTGAAATGCATCTGAGCCAATAGCGGCAGTCGGTACTTGGCCGGTAATTGCTAATAATGGCACTGAGTCCATCATTGCATCTGCAAGTGCTGTTATTAAGTTAGTAGCCCCAGGGCCTGATGTTGCTATACATACACCTAATTTACCTGTGCTGCGGGCATAACCTACAGCAGCAAAACCAGCACCTTGCTCGTGGCGAGTGAGGTAATGCTTGACTGGCGCACCATACAGCGCATCGTAAATTGGCATAATGGCTCCACCAGGGTAGCCAAATACCTCTTTTACGCCGTGTTTGGCTAATAAGTCGATTGTGAGTTCTGCGCCTGTCATTAATAAATCCTCATTCTTCAGTGACAACCTAATTAATTTTTACCCTTAAACTAAAAAGCCCTCCGAACTGTTAAGTGCGGAGGGCTTTTTAATGCTCAAGTTTATAGCACTACAAAGCCCTCGCGGGAATAATCACCACGATAATAATCAGGACTAGTTTAAGTGCAGTTGTAAGCATGTAATTGACACCAAATTTAAATAATCTGTTGCGAAAGTTCATCTTTCGCTCTGTTATGTATTAGTACCGCGCTGAGCGGCTTAAGTCAATACCAAACTCAATTCAAAAAAAGCACGAAAAACCAAATTAAGTGGTTTTAAAATTCACTAAATGCAACCATGAAGGAATTTTTATGTTTTAATTTAAAGTATAGAAATTCACTATTCTTATATTCCCCATTTATGGTTTGATTAATTTTTGAGTTTTAGTAAAAATTAAATTAATTTTTTTATACAGATAGTGTTTAGACCTTCCGAATAGTTTTAATAATCATGGTTTGCGACTGTACTAAATCAAAAAACGTAAATAGAACAAATACTCCACTGAGCGCACATATTAGTACCAATAACCTCACAAAAGACGATTGATAAATACTAAATTTAGCACTGCTGTATAGGCAAATTTAGGTTAGTATTTGTGTAACTCAACAACAGGATTTGAAGGACAAACCATGAAAGCGATACCTCGTATTAGTCATTTTTTTATTATGGTGCTATTTACAGTACTTAGTTTTAATAACGTTGCGGCACCAGCTTTATATAAAGTAGAAAAAAATGGCACTAGCTCGTATTTGTTTGGCACCGTACACGTAGGTGACGCCAGCATGAAAGGCTTACCAGCAAACGTTACCAAAGCGATTGATGAGAGCGAACACGTTATTGTAGAAGTGGATATTAGCAAACTGACTCCATTTCAAATGCAACAGCGCTCAATGCCATTAATGATGCTAAAAAATGGTAAAACATTACAAACAGAACTATCAAAACAAAACTACAATAAGCTTAAAAATTACTTTGCAAAAAAATCGATTGATATTGCTATGTTTAGCAACTTCAAACCTTGGGCTGTAATGGTGACTATGATGCAAATTGAGTTTCAAAATGCAGGCTTTTCTGATCAAACAGGCATAGACAAGCAAGTACTTGCTTATGCTAAAGAGCACAACATTAAAATTGGTGAACTAGAAACCCTAGAGCAGCAGTTACAAATGTTTGATGGTATGGCGCTATTAAGTAATGAAATGATTGAAGAAACCTTTGAACAGCTTAGCGATATTAATACATACTTTATTAAGCTAGTAAACGCATGGAAAAATGGCGATATGGATACCCTTACCGAGTACTACAACATGAGTTTTGACGAGAGTAATTATGGTGAAATAAGCGAGCAAGTCATGCTAATAAACCGTAATAACAAATGGGTAGAGCAACTTGTTCCTCGCTTAAATAACGAAAAGCTATTTATTGCAGTAGGCGCGCTGCACTTACCAGAGCAGCATGGTTTAATAAAGCAGTTAAAAGATAAAGGTTTCAGTGTTACTCGACTCTAACCTCATTGTTATACCTAGGGTGATATTAATTGCCCTAAGGGTTGCTAATATTATTAGTTTAAGCTCTATTAAAAAACGTAAATCAATGCGCTAAGTTCAACAAATACTAATTAAGAAACCGATTTTGATTTAAAAAACACTGTTGATAACAAGTTGAATTTTCGTTGTTCAATTTTTCTAAATAGGCGTTTTATAGCGCAGAAAGCGACACGTTTAGCCCCACAAGATGATTAAGTACGATGGCGGATTGGTATCCCACTTACAGAAAAAATACATGTAATTTTCTCAAATAGACCTCTCTTTGAAAAAGACCAATTGAGCGTTTTAGCTTACCTATTGCAAATAATTTTTACTAAATTAACGCTGAAAATAACGCTATATAATCAATTTATTATTTAGGGTTTAAGCTACCTATTAACACTTCAGCTAACGCTTGCGTGCTGATAGGTTTAAAAACATGCCCATTTGCACCTAATTGAGTGGTAATTGCAATATCACTTTCTGATGTATTGGCGGTAACCACAATAATAGGCGTATTAGCGTCAAAAATGCGTATTTTTTTAATAGCCTCAAAGCCATCCATTATTGGCATATTTAAATCCATAAAAATGACTTGGTATTCGTTTTTAGTTGCCATCTCGCATGCGACCTTTCCGTTTTTTGCACATTCATAGCTGTAGTTAAGCTGTGAAAGAATACGGGTTAAAATGTGCATGTTTAACGGGTTATCTTCAACAACTAAACAATGCATATTTTTAGGTAACAGTGCACTAAACGAAGGTGCACTTTCATCAATCACAACGGGCATTTTTAGCGTAACGCACACCCCATTTGGCGATGTATTTTCAAACACAATATTTCCGTCAAAAGCATCAACAATATACTGCACCCTTGCAAGGCCTGTTCTTAACCCTTGAAAGTGATTATTTTGATTAGATGAATCAAAGGTTAACCTGCTGACTGGCTTGGTTAATCCTGAACCTGTATCCGTTATTGTTACTGTTAATTGCTTATTGTTAACACAAGCCTTAACAGTAACAGACCCCTCTTCTGTAAACTTTAATGCGTTGCCAACTAACTCAGCTAACACTTGCTGAAAGCGTTGATGATCTAGTTTTATAGCTTGGTCAAGTGTCGAATCAAGTGCTCTAACTAAGGCAATGCCTTTTTGGTTGTAACCAAATTCATACCCTAAAAGCACTTTATTGAATGACTGAAGTAAGTTTTCATTTGACGGTTTTAATGCCCAACGGCCCAAACTAAGCGTCTGTAAATCTTGAAGTTCGTCAAGCATTGCTATTATTCTTGATGCGCAATAAGAGGCCTGTGTTTTAATCGATTTTTGGCTATTACTGACCTCTAACGAATCAATCGAGGTAACAAAACCTTGTAGGGGCGTTCTAAACTCATGACTTGCTCGAGCTATAAAGTGTTCTTTATTTTTACTCACTTGCTGCGCAAAATCTTTTTGCTGTTGATACTTTGATAACGCCTTAGTGATCTGCTTTTCCATCGGTATGAACACAAAACGTAATACACCAATAAGCAATAACATAGTTAGCAACCAAAAAAATAGCTCGGCTGAAGACACCCACGCCACTTTTTTAACGGACTCTTTTTCAAATAAGCCAACAGCTTGATCTAAATACTTTAGTAACTCTTCCATGCGCTTAACAGAAAACACATCGGGGTTTATTTTTTCCTGTTTATACAGCAGCCCTTCTACCTGTTGGATAAATTTTTGCACGCGCAAATCTAGCTCAACAGGTGGTTGTGTATACAACTTTATAAGCTCAGGGCTGAGGTATTTATATTGACCATTATCGTTTTTTAACAATAAATATTGATGGTTTGCTTTAAATAGGCTGAGCGATGCATCTAAAGACTGCTGATGACTAGTACTAGGAACTTGCGAGGTTAATAACTTATCACCATGCCATGCAATTTTTTGCGACAGCATTCGCTGTTTACCAGCAATGTTAATAATGTTTGCATCATTTTTCTGTACTGAAAAAAAGTACTGCATTAGTGATACAGAAACACTAATTAATAGCGCAATAGCGATTAATGCCCACCGATTACGTAGGCGAATATTTGCAACAACTTCAAACATAGTTAGCCTAACTTTTTGGTTTAAGTGTAGTCCAATTACATCAATATCTATGCTTAATCTATAAATATAAAAAAGCCCAACTCAGAGCTGGGCTATATAAGAGGGCTTACTATCTATTTTCTAAACGGTTGTAATCGAACAAGCCATATTCAACACCACGGTATTTTTTTGCTGTAGCGTGTAAAATATCGCTGTATTGCCAAAACTGTGGATGAGAACGTCTAATTCCAAATTTAGTTTTTAAGGCTGCGTAATCAGCTTCTACTTGCATCATAGGTAACTGTTCAGCAAAAGCCTCAACTTGTTGTTCATTATTCAAATACCAAATGGAAGCTGGGTAGTCACCTATAAAACCAGGGACGATTGTTGCAGTGTCTTCGTCAAAAGCTCGTTGACCGTCTTCATTTAATAAGCTCGAAATATTGTAATGCGCGTTATGATGAATAATCGTGTAAGCCTTATGGCTATCGTCATCTTGCTTTACTAATACAAACGATAACTGCGGTAATAAATTTACTGCTTTTGCCGGCATAGCATTAATGGCACTTAACGATTTAGGTACTTGCTTATAATCGTAGTGCTCACTTAGCACTGGACTTAGCGCCTCTTTCATTAGTGCATACAATTCTTTTTGAGGGGTGTTTGTTTTATAAGTTATTCCGCTTGGCTGACTAAACTCACGGTTATTTTTAAAAAACTCAGCAAGACTTGGTGGGGATTTACGATACCACTGGCCTTTGATTTTATCTCGTTTTTTTTCTGGTAATAATGCTAAGAAGTTTTGTTCTCCTTCTAGGCGTAAAAAATCCATATATAAACGCGTGACTAACTGGTGCCCAATATTGCCGTAAACATCAAAACCAGCAACCAGTAAATAATGTATACGCTCGAATAAGGCATAATCTAAAATCCAAGTTGTTTTTGGCTCTTGGCCAATGAAACCCTTCACCACAGTGGCACTGTCAAAATGACGAAAAATAGTCAGTGCTGCATTTTTATTATGACCATCTCCTTTCCACAATAAATCTGTTGTTAAATGCTCACCGCCTTTAAACATCTCATTCGCTAAATTGACCTTTGCTTTTAAATATTTTTGCTCCAGAGCTGAGTATTTAACCCAATTAGCAATAGGGAACGCATTACTTTCTTCTGCGGCGGGTAATTCAAGTGCGTCTTCATGCTGCATTATCATTTGTCCAACCGCTGGGGTGGCCACTTTTTTTGGATCAGCAAAAGCAACCCAAAAGTGGTCGTTAATCACATTTAACGCTATCTGACCACGACAGACAGGCCCTTTAATAAAGCCCATAATAATCAACTCAGCTTCATCAAGCATAAACTGATATTTAGAATTAATTGGGATCACTTCAAACGTTTTAAACGGATTAGATGCAGACTCTGCCTTGTAGCTAGGCATACTTTTAACCGTATACTCTGGTGCAATGAACTGTTGGTACAAGCGCGTCAACTTTTCATCATTTAGCTTAAGAGGTAAGTGAGTTTTAGATAAAACAGTGCTGCGATCATGCAAAAGTCGGTAGTAAACACGGTTAACTTTAGGGTCGTCATAAGGTCGACGTGTGCTTATTAATTTTATTTTTTCGCCTGGAGGTGTGCTCGAACGGACGAGCTTAAAAAAGTTATCAGGAGATTTTTGATCAAAATATATGTGAGCTAAAAACCAATGCTCGTATATATAGCGAGCCGATAACTGATACTTCAAATCATCTTGGTTTAAAAATGCTTCCCAACGCTTTACCTGCTCAAGTTCATACTCTGTTGGCGGGTCAATATGCGCCATTTTACCGCCTGCTTTGAGCCACGTCTGCAAGTGATTAAATTCATCACGGGATACGCCCGGTAATCCATAAGGCATACCAGCATGAGGTTGCTCACCCGCTAATTGATCAAATTCTCCCATAGTGGCACAGGTTTGAGAGCGGCTCAGCGAAAAATCAAATTCATTATTTAATATTTCATTTGCAGGCAATTCATGGCTTTGTTTCAGTACTAAACTGTTAAACAAGACGCTACCAGCTAAGTTAGCTTCCTCAGTTTGTACTCGCTCATTTAAAACAGGAGTAAAGTTCTTTTCTCGCCATTGCTCTGTGGTTGTAGCATCAAATAACAATCTACTCGGCGTTGTAGCAAGTAAACGAGTTCCGTCGTAAACAAGGTCTTTGCTTACCCCTCTATCTATTCCTTCAGGGAATGATAGCTTTAACTGACAAGGTGCATCGTAACAACCATGACACACAACACACCGAGTATCGAGCACCGGTTTCACATTCTGTAAAAAATTAGCCCCTTCGCCAGTAGTATGAGATACGATACGCTGCTGGGCCTGCTCAGTGCCAAATAGCTCATTGTAATGAGCATTACCTAAGTATGCACAACCACTTAAAATAACTAATGTAACGATGCCTATGAGTTTATTCATTCGCCTTCATCACCTAAATCAAAGGTCGGCATCATATCCATCTGCGGAGATATAAATACATCTTGATTCTCAGTATTTAGTACAACACTCAATACAGGTCCATGATTTAAAGTTATCTGCGCATGGTGTGATTGTTCTAACATGTATTTGTAAGAAGGATCGGCTATTAACAGCTCATAACTTGTTATTGTAATAGCTATGCTGCTGTCCGCTGAGGGATTTTGGCAAATTTGAGCAAGTAACTCATCATCGAGCGCTACTGATATTTCAAAATCAGGCTGCTCTACATCCCTTTCACTTAAGGACTCGTTTAATAAAAATAACGGCAGCGTTAAATTGCTATCTTGTTCAAATTCCATTGTCTACTCAACATGCATAATTTATATAACTGGCATTATAACAAAATAACAAAAAATTAAACGTTAATGCCAATAACCAAAGTAGCTAAGTGCAAGACAACCCTCTCATGCACTTATCAGCATATTGTAAACGCTTTAATCCTTCGTTTGGATCACCGAAAAAACAGCACCTTGAGGATCACAAAGAACACCAAATCGGCCAACGTCTGGTACTGTAGTAGAAGGTACACATACTTGGGCTCCCAGCTTTTTCGCCTTATTAAGGGCAGAATCACAGTCGTCAACTGCAAAGTAAATCATCCAATGAGGTGGGACATCATCAGGCCATTCGCTACTCATTTCCAGCATTCCAGCAATCGGCTTACCGTCTACCATAAATAAAGTATATTCCATGTTGTCCATAGGTTTCACTTCGCTCTTCCAACCTAGTAAAGCACAGTAAAACTCATTACTTACTTTGCTATTTCGCGTCGCTAACTCATGCCAATAAGGCGTTGATAGCTCTGATAAACGTTTACATCCTTTATGATCTTTTCCTTGCCATAATGCAACGGTTGCTCCCCCCGGATCAGTAAACATGAGCATACGACCTGCATCCATAACATTGTGCGGACCCGCAATTATTTTAGCCCCAAGCTCTTTCGCTTTAATTGCACAATGATCTACATCATCTACAGCAATGTAAGTTAACCAACTGCTTGGAACACCCTCCTGAATTTGCTCTTTTTGCATTTCGTACATAGCGGCAATGTCGTCACCCTCTTTCTGGAGCATAGTGTAAAAAATACCATCGCCAATTGGCTGATCATCATAACCCCAATCAAATAGAGAGGTATAAAAAGCTTTACCTTCTTTCCAATTATGTGTGCAAAGCTCTGACCAACAAAAAATACCCTGAGGATAATTATCCATATAAAAGCCTTTGTTATTTTTATATCAAACATACTCTTGAAATATAGCACGCAAGATTATTTTTTAATTAGCTTAGATCAATAACTGCTAAGAGTCGATGAGAGATATAAGGAACTTGCTGAAATCTAAATGATGCTATCTAAGACAGGGGCTGTATTTCTGAATACCGTCTAGGTTATTAGCTCCGTGTATTAAGAGAATTGGGCAAAATGAGGTTACTAGGGCAATACTGTATATCTAATTACGTTATTTATCAGGTAGCCATGAAGAAATAGTTGTTCAAGTATAGGGATAGTGAGTTTACTAAACCACAGACAGCAAAAAACCATCACATTGATTTAACGAGTTTTTCTTATTTGAAGTCGGTGTGCTACCAATAACCAAAACACTCTTTACAAAGAGGCGCTTTGCTCAACAGACGCTACGCTTTAGAGAAGGGAATACTGAAGATTGCTTTCCTGCAGACGTAAAAAAGCCGCTTCATTTCTGAAGCGGCTTTCTACAATTTGAAGCCTGGTAATGTCCTACTTTCACATAGCAAATGCTACACTATCATCGGCGCTGTTTCGTTTCACTACTGAGTTCGGCATGGAGTCAGGTGGGTCCAAAACGCTATTGTCACCAAGCAAATTTGGGCGTTAATCCGTATCTCTACGCACTAACTGAATTTGGAAAATATCTGATAATATTTTTTAAGTCTGTCAGTAATATCTACTTTAGTTATTAACTTCTGTCTTAACTGTCACACAAAACGCGTTTGGCGTTGTATGGTTAAGCCTCACGGGTAATTAGTACAAGTTAGCTTAATGGCTCACACCACTTCCACATCTTGCCTATCAACGTTGTAGTCTTCAACGGCCCTTCAGAGACTTTAAAAGTCTAGTGAGAACTCATCTCGAGGCCTGCTTCGCGCTTAGATGCTTTCAGCGCTTATCAGTTCCGAACGTAGCTACCGGGCAATGCCATTGGCATGACAACCCGAACACCAGCGGTTCGTTCACTCCGGTCCTCTCGTACTAGGAGCAACCCCTCTCAATTCTCAAACGCCCACGGCAGATAGGGACCGAACTGTCTCACGACGTTCTAAACCCAGCTCGCGTACCACTTTAAATGGCGAACAGCCATACCCTTGGGACCGACTTCAGCCCCAGGATGTGATGAGCCGACATCGAGGTGCCAAACACCGCCGTCGATATGAACTCTTGGGCGGTATCAGCCTGTTATCCCCGGAGTACCTTTTATCCGTTGAGCGATGGCCCTTCCATTCAGAACCACCGGATCACTATGACCTACTTTCGTACCTGCTCGACGTGTCTGTCTCGCAGTTAAGCTGGCTTCTACCATTACACTAACCGTACGATGTCCGACCGTACTTAGCCAACCTTCGTGCTCCTCCGTTACTCTTTGGGAGGAGACCGCCCCAGTCAAACTACCCACCAGGCACTGTCCGTAACCCCGATTCAGGGGCCAACGTTAGAACATCAAAACTACAAGGGTGGTATTTCAAGGACGACTCCAACAAGACTAGCGTCTCATCTTCAAAGTCTCCCACCTATCCTACACATGTAGGTTCAATGTTCAGTGCCAAGCTGTAGTAAAGGTTCACGGGGTCTTTCCGTCTAGCCGCGGGTACACAGCATCTTCACTGCGATTTCAATTTCACTGAGTCTCGGGTGGAGACAGCGTGGCCATGGTTACACCATTCGTGCAGGTCGGAACTTACCCGACAAGGAATTTCGCTACCTTAGGACCGTTATAGTTACGGCCGCCGTTTACCGGGGCTTCGATCAAGAGCTTCTCCGAAGATAACCCCATCAATTAACCTTCCGGCACCGGGCAGGTGTCACACCGTATACGTCATCTTGCGATTTTGCACAGTGCTGTGTTTTTAATAAACAGTCCCAGCCACCTGGTCACTGCGGCTCCCGTCCGCTTAGAGAGCAAGTCTCATCACAGATAGGAGCGTACCTTCTCCCGAAGTTACGGTACGATTTTGCCTAGTTCCTTCACCCGAGTTCTCTCAAGCGCCTTAGTATTCTCTACCTGACCACCTGTGTCGGTTTGGGGTACGATTCGGTATAATCTGAAGCTTAGAGGCTTTTCCTGGAAGTATGGCATCAGCAACTTCATCACCGTAGTGACTCGTCTCGTGTCTCAGGTTTAATGTTCGTCCGGATTTACCTAAACAAACGCCCTACTCACTTTCACATGGACAACCATCGCCATGCTTGCTTAGCCTTCTCCGTCCCCCCATCGCAATTATACCAAGTACGGAAATATTAATCCGTTTCCCATCGACTACGCCTTTCGGCCTCGCCTTAGGGGTCGACTTACCCTACCCTGATTAACATGGGATAGGAACCCTTGGTCTTCCGGCGTGCGGGTTTTTCACCCGCATTATCGTTACTCATGTCAGCATTCGCACTTCTGATACGTCCAGCATACCTCCCGGTACACCTTCAACCGCTTACAGAACGCTCCCCTACCACTCATACAAAGTATGAATCCGCAGCTTCGGTGCATAGTTTAGCCCCGTTACATCTTCCGCGCAGACCGACTCGACCAGTGAGCTATTACGCTTTCTTTAAAGGATGGCTGCTTCTAAGCCAACCTCCTGGCTGTCTGGGCCTTTCCACATCGTTTCCCACTTAACTATGACTTTGGGACCTTAGCTGGCGGTCTGGGTTGTTTCCCTCTTCACGACGGACGTTAGCACCCGCCGTGTGTCTCCCGGATATTACTTTACGGTATTCGGAGTTTGCAAAGGGTTGGTAAGTCGGGATGACCCCCTAGCCTTAACAGTGCTCTACCCCCGTAAGTATTCGTCCGAGGCTCTACCTAAATAGATTTCGGGGAGAACCAGCTATCTCCCGGTTTGATTAGCCTTTCACTCCTAGCCACAGGTCATCCCCTAACTTTTCAACGTTAGTGGGTTCGGTCCTCCAGTTGATGTTACTCAACCTTCAACCTGCCCATGGCTAGATCACCGGGTTTCGGGTCTATACCTTGCAACTATTCGCCCAGTTAAGACTCGGTTTCCCTACGGCTACCCTAATCGGTTAACCTCGCTACAAAATATAAGTCGCTGACCCATTATACAAAAGGTACGCAGTCACAGAACAAGTCTGCTCCTACTGCTTGTACGTACACGGTTTCAGGTTCTATTTCACTCCCCTCACAGGGGTTCTTTTCGCCTTTCCCTCACGGTACTGGTTCACTATCGGTCAGTTGGGAGTATTTAGCCTTAGATGATGGTCCACCTATATTCAGTCAAAGTTTCACGTGCTCCGACCTACTCGATTTCACTTAAAATGTCTTTTCATGTACGGGACTATCACCCTGTATCGTGGCACTTTCCAGAGCCTTCCATTAACACATAATAAGCTTAAGGGCTGTTCCGATTTCGCTCGCCGCTACTTTCGGAATCTCGGTTGATTTCTTTTCCTACGGGTACTTAGATGTTTCAGTTCTCCGCGTTCGCCTCGTTAACCTATGTATTCAGTTAACGATACCTGCAAGCAGGTGGGTTTCCCCATTCGGAAATCCTAGTCTCAAGTGCTTTTTACTAGCTTGACTAGGCTTATCGCAAGTTAATACGTCCTTCATCGCCTCCAACTGCCAAGGCATCCACCGTGTACGCTTAGTCACTTAACCATACAACCCAAACGGGTCTTTGTTTTGTGACAGTTTAACTTCGCCAGAAGTTAATATTGAATACTAAAGTAGATACCAATCAATCAACTCAAAGAGTGATTAAATGGCACTGAATGATACTGCTATCATTCTTTTTTACTTTTGAAAACTCTGTACAAATAACAATGTTATTCATACGAATTTTATTATCAGCTTTTCCAAATTTTTAAAGAGCATATTAATTAACTAAGCCAGTGGCTTAACTAATTAACAATCATCTGTGTGGACACTACGAACAAATAAGTTCTAAATCGTATAAGGAGGTGATCCAGCCCCAGGTTCCCCTAGGGCTACCTTGTTACGACTTCACCCCAGTCATGAATCACTCCGTGGTAAACGTCCTCCCGAGGGTTAGACTATCTACTTCTGGAGCAACCCACTCCCATGGTGTGACGGGCGGTGTGTACAAGGCCCGGGAACGTATTCACCGCGTCATTCTGATACGCGATTACTAGCGATTCCGACTTCATGGAGTCGAGTTGCAGACTCCAATCCGGACTACGACGCACTTTAAGTGATTCGCTTACCTTCGCAGGTTCGCAGCACTCTGTATGCGCCATTGTAGCACGTGTGTAGCCCTACACGTAAGGGCCATGATGACTTGACGTCGTCCCCACCTTCCTCCGGTTTATCACCGGCAGTCTCCTTAGAGTTCTCAGCATTACCTGCTAGCAACTAAGGATAGGGGTTGCGCTCGTTGCGGGACTTAACCCAACATCTCACAACACGAGCTGACGACAGCCATGCAGCACCTGTATCAGAGTTCCCGAAGGCACCAATCTATCTCTAGAAAGTTCTCTGTATGTCAAGTGTAGGTAAGGTTCTTCGCGTTGCATCGAATTAAACCACATGCTCCACCGCTTGTGCGGGCCCCCGTCAATTCATTTGAGTTTTAACCTTGCGGCCGTACTCCCCAGGCGGTCTACTTAATGCGTTAGCTTTGAAAAACAGAACCGAGGTTCCGAGCTTCTAGTAGACATCGTTTACGGCGTGGACTACCGGGGTATCTAATCCCGTTTGCTCCCCACGCTTTCGTACATGAGCGTCAGTGTTGACCCAGGTGGCTGCCTTCGCCATCGGTATTCCTTCAGATCTCTACGCATTTCACCGCTACACCTGAAATTCTACCACCCTCTATCACACTCTAGTTTGCCAGTTCGAAATGCAGTTCCCAGGTTGAGCCCGGGGCTTTCACATCTCGCTTAACAAACCGCCTGCGTACGCTTTACGCCCAGTAATTCCGATTAACGCTCGCACCCTCCGTATTACCGCGGCTGCTGGCACGGAGTTAGCCGGTGCTTCTTCTGTCAGTAACGTCACAGATATGAGGTATTAACTCACACCCTTTCCTCCTGACTGAAAGTGCTTTACAACCCGAAGGCCTTCTTCACACACGCGGCATGGCTGCATCAGGCTTTCGCCCATTGTGCAATATTCCCCACTGCTGCCTCCCGTAGGAGTCTGGACCGTGTCTCAGTTCCAGTGTGGCTGATCATCCTCTCAAACCAGCTAGGGATCGTTGCCTTGGTGAGCCATTACCTCACCAACTAGCTAATCCCACTTGGGCCAATCTAAAGGCGAGAGCCGAAGCCCCCTTTGGTCCGTAGACATTATGCGGTATTAGCAGTCGTTTCCAACTGTTGTCCCCCACCTCAAGGCATGTTCCCAAGCATTACTCACCCGTCCGCCGCTCGTCAGCAAAGTAGCAAGCTACTTTCTGTTACCGCTCGACTTGCATGTGTTAGGCCTGCCGCCAGCGTTCAATCTGAGCCATGATCAAACTCTTCAATTAAAAAGTTTTATGTCTTTCGACAGCTCAATGAATTCTGAATTTATTTAATATCTTTCGATATTGAATTGACTGTGCTGAATAACTACCTAAGTAATTATTCTGTTGGTCACTCAGTTTCAATTGAGACTCTAATTTGTTTGCCTCACTTAGCGAACTAAGCTTGGCTGTTAGAACTCAATCTGTACGAGTGCCCACACAGATGATTGCTTTATATTGTTAAAGAACGTTTGAGTTGCCTTAGCGACTCAAGGGAAGCGAATCTTACGCTTTCCTGTGTTTTTGTCAACACTTAATTTTAAATTTTATAAAAATCTAAACTCAAGTTTTACTCGACTCACTAAGTGGTTTGCTTGCCTCGCTAAGCGTTGCCTGCTCTGCCGTCTCAGTGTGGTCGCATTATAGGGAGATCCGAAAACAGATCAACCCTTTTTTGAAGAAAACTTGAAAAAACATGCTTTTCGATGAGTTTCTAAACTAAACACACTAAAAAAACAACATTCCTTTCATTTTATTAACATGTATCGTCAATTTTGCTTTGAAACGGTAGGCTAAGATCCAACGAGCTTCATATACAAACTCACTCCCCACAAGATCACAAGGATCATTAGTGAAAGCGTGACGGCTGCAGAGCCCATATCTTTTGCTCTGCCTGACAAGACATGAAGTTCTGTGCTTACACGATCAGTGAGTGCTTCAATTGCTGAGTTTAATAATTCAACAATTAATACCACTAGCAGTGAGCACATAAGAATTGCCCAATGAAGTAATGAAGATGCCAGCAGAAATGAAAAAGGAAAAAGGATTATGCAGATCAGTAACTCTTGCCTGAATGCAGCTTCTTCTTTAAACGCTGCTTTAAATCCTAGATAGGAGCAGTATGTGGCTTTAAATACACGCTTGAACCCTAATCCATTTGGTTTGAATACATCTTTCATTAAATAAGCTCTTTTAAAGGTCAAAAGAAAGCCCCGCAATGCGAGGCTTTATATTTTAGGCTACGCCGTATTTATCACGATACGCTTTTACTGATACTAAATGTTCACCCATTGTCCCTTGGTTTTCAAGGTAACTAATCAAATCAGCAAGTTTAACAATAGAAATTACCTGTGTATTAAAGTCGCGTTCAACCTCTTGAATAGCAGAGAGCTCAGCTTTACCTTTTTCCTGACGATCTAGTGCTATTAATACACCACTTAAGTCTGCGCCATTATCTGCGATGATTTCCATTGATTCGCGAATTGCGGTACCCGCAGTGATCACATCATCCACCAGCATAATTTTACCATTTAATGGTGAGCCTACTAATGTACCGCCTTCACCATGCGCTTTTTTCTCTTTGCGGTTAAAGCAATAAGGTACATCTTTGTTGTAATGATCTGCTAATGCTACAGCTGTGGTGGTAGCGATTGGAATACCTTTATAAGCTGGTCCAAATAAAACATCATATTGTATAGCCGCATCTTCTAGAGCTGCAGCATAAAAACGGCCTAACCGTGCTAAATCACGTCCAGTGTTAAATAAGCCTGCATTAAAGAAGTATGGACTAGTACGGCCTGATTTAAGGGTAAACTCACCAAACTTCAGTACCTGCTTTTCTAGCGCAAATTCAATAAATTCTTTTTGGTAATCTTTCATTTTTTGCTACCTACTTATTTATGCTAATGCTTGCTTTTGAACGTCAATGATCTCTCTAATAGAGTGTTTTGCTAATGTAAGTAACTCATCAAGCTCATCAAACGAAAACGGCTCGCCCTCTGCCGTGCCTTGAACTTCAATAATTTTACCTGTTTCAGTTAAAATTACATTCATATCAGTTTCTGCCGCTGAGTCTTCAATATATTCTAAATCACTTATAGCTTGGCCCTTATATATGCCAACTGAAATTGCAGCAATCATATGCTTAAGCGGGTTTGAATTAATCATACCCTTAGCACGCATGTGGGTTAGTGCATCGACAAGTGCAACACAAGCACCACTTATTGATGCTGTGCGTGTTCCACCATCGGCCTGAATGACATCACAATCAATAGTAATCGTGTTTTCGCCAAGTGCTTTTAAATCAACTGCAGCGCGAAGTGCACGTGCGATCAAACGTTGAATTTCCATTGTTCGGCCACCTTGCTTACCACGAGACGCTTCACGAGCATTGCGCGTGTGTGTTGACCTTGGAAGCATGCCGTACTCAGCATTTATCCATCCCTTACCTTGGCCTTTCATGAAACGCGGAACGCCCGATTCAACCGTAGCTGTACAAAGTACTTTGGTATTACCAAATTCAACAAGTACAGACCCTTCTGCATGTAAAGTATAATTACGTGTAAATGATACGGGTCTAATTTGATTTGGTGTTCTTTGGCTTGGACGCATTGACGATCCCCTTAATTCATAATTTGCCACATTATAAGTGTATGTGAGTACAGATACCATGCTGATTTAACAAATACCTGGTTGCAAAACATTCAGCTACTTAAATTTTCCCTAGAGGTTGGAGAGTGTTTCGGTATAATAATAATTAATTATGTATTATAAAACTTAGGAAACCATCCATGATCCACAGTATGACAGCTTATGCGCGTCGCGAGATAAAAGGCGATTGGGGCACTGGCACTTGGGAAGTTCGATCAGTTAACCAACGTTACCTTGAAACCTTTATTCGCGCACCAGAGCAATTTCGTGGGATGGAGCCTGTTATTCGTGAACGCTTACGTAAACATCTACAGCGCGGTAAAGTAGAAGTATTTTTAAAGTTTGTTGCAAACCCAGCCCACGTTGGTGAGTTATCAATCAATCAAGCATTGGCTGAGCAACTTATAAATAGTGCTAAATGGGTTCAACAGCAAAGTAATGGTGAGATAAACCCTGTTGATATTTTACGTTGGCCTGGTGTAATGGAAGCCGAAGAACTGGATATGGACAGCGTAAACACAGCGCTGATTGCAGGGCTTGATGAAGTAATAGAAGACTTTAAATCAGCACGGGGTGATGAAGGCGCAAATTTAGAAGAAATGATAGCAACTCGCCTTGATGCAATTATAGAACAAGTAAACACTGTAGAAACCCACATGCCAGAAATTACTAAATGGCAACGTGAGAAGCTCGAACAAAAATTGGAAGATTTAACAACAAATATTGACGAGTCTCGTCTTGAGCAAGAGCTAATTTATTTGGCACAAAAGCAAGACGTAGCTGAAGAGCTAGATCGCTTAAAGTCTCATGTTAAAGAAACTAAAAAAATTCTTAAAAAAGGCGGCGCATGTGGCCGTCGCTTAGATTTCATGATGCAAGAGTTTAACCGAGAAGCAAATACCCTCGCCTCTAAGTCTATTAATAGCGATATTACTAATGCAGCAGTGGAGCTTAAAGTTCTAATTGAACAGATGCGTGAGCAGATCCAAAATATTGAATAGCGTAAAGTACGCCTGTGACTCACTTGAGCACAAATAGCTAAATAAAGTACAATGTAATAATTAAAGGCTTGGGTTATTTATAACTCAAGCCTGTTTATTTTTTGATAGAGAAAAACATGGCTCAAACTCGCGGAAACTTATTTATTTTATCAGCGCCATCAGGTGCAGGTAAGTCTAGCTTAATTAATGCCTTACTTAAGAAACATGCAGATATGAAAGTATCGGTATCGCACACCACTCGCTCACCTCGCCCAGGTGAAGAAAATGGCATTCACTATCACTTTGTAACTACAGATGAGTTTAAAGCATTAATTACCAAAGATGATTTTTTTGAGTGGGCACAAGTTTTTGATAACTATTACGGTACATCAAAACAAGCTATTGAGTCGCAACTTGACGCAGGCATAGATGTATTTTTAGACATAGACTGGCAAGGTGCACAGCAAGTTCGTAAAATTATGCCAAGCGTGCAGACTATTTTTATTTTACCGCCTTCTAAAGCAGAACTTGAACAACGCTTAAATAACCGCGGCCAAGACTCTGCAGATGTTATTGCGTCTCGTATGGCCAAAGCACAATCTGAAACATCTCATTTCAACGAGTACGATTTTGTTATTGTAAACGATGATTTTGATACTGCCCTTGGTGATATCGAAACGATTGTTATGGCGCAGCGTTTAACATTAAGCGCTCAAGAAATTCGTAATAAAAAATTACTAAATGACCTTTTGAAGTAAATTAAGGGCATTTAATTAGGTCATACTCAGTAAAACTGATAAAAATTGACCACTACCTATTGGCGAAAGTCCCTGCGTACAGTAAACTACGCCTTTGCTTTTAAATTATTTTTGGAGTGCTGAGATGGCTCGCGTAACAGTTGAAGATGCAGTAGATGCAGTTGGTAATCGTTTTGACTTAATTTTAGTTGCGGCTCGTCGTGCCCGCCAAATTGCTGTTGGTGGTAAAACTCCACTAGTAGACCCTGAAAACGATAAACCAACCGTTGTTGCTTTACGTGAAATTGAATTAAACCTTGTTGATAGCTCATCAATGGATTTAATTGACCGTGAAGAACAACAACATCAAGAAGCAGCAGAACTTGCTGCTGTTGCTGCTATTGTTGGTGGCAACCAATAATCGACCTCCCGGTCTGATTTAGCCAACGGTGTAGTATTTCTACTATAGCCGTTGGCAATCCTTTCTTTTCATCGTATATTCTTAACTTACCGTTACCTAATTTGCTTCACTAGAACATTGGAGTGTGAATGTATCTTTTTGAAGGTCTAAAAAAGAAAATTTCTGAATACTTACCTGCTGCTGAAGTAGAGCTGGTACAAAAATCTTACGTGGTAGCACGAGAGGCCCATGAAGGTCAAACTCGCTCAAGCGGCGAGCCTTACATTACTCACCCCGTTGAAGTAACTCAAATCCTCGCAGGTATGCACCTTGATCATGAAACGCTCATGGCCGCATTAATGCACGATGTAATTGAAGATACCGACTTTAGCCAACAAGACTTAGCTGAGATTTTTGGCGAAACTGTTGCAGAACTTGTTGAAGGTGTAAGTAAGCTTGATAAGCTGAGCTTTAAAGATAAAAAAGAGTTTCAGGCTGAAAACTACCGAAAAATGATCATGGCAATGACCCAAGACATTCGAGTTATTTTAATCAAACTTGCCGATAGAACACACAATATGCGCACCCTTGGCGCACTTCGCCCTGATAAACGCCGCCGCATAGCGCGTGAAACACTTGAAATATACGCACCCATTGCAAACCGTTTGGGTATTCACGATATAAAAAATGAACTGGAAGACTTAGGTTTTCAAGCATTATACCCTATGCGCCATCGTGCACTTAAGTCGGAAGTGGCTAAAGCCCGTGGTAACCGCAAAGAAGTTATCTCCAATATTCAAACCGAAGTAGAAGCTCGCTTAGAAGAGTCGGGCATTGCTGCTACTGTATCTGGACGCGAAAAACACCTTTATAGCATTTATAAAAAAATGCTAAATAAGGAGTTGCTGTTTAATGAGGTAATGGATATTTATGCGTTTAGAATTGCCGTCGATTCAATGGATACCTGCTACCGTGTATTAGGCGTTGCGCATAATTTATATAAACCTATTGAAACTCGCTTTAAAGATTACATTGCGGTACCTAAAACAAATGGTTACCAGTCGTTGCATACTTCGCTTGTTGGCCCGCATGGTATTCCTGTAGAAATACAAATTCGTACTCATGATATGGATCATATGGCCGACAAAGGCGTTGCAGCACATTGGATGTATAAAAAAGCAGGCGATGGTGCAGGAAATACGTCTCAGCAACGTGCTCGTCAATGGATGCAAAGCTTACTTGAACTTCAACAAAGTGCAGGGTCGTCATTTGAATTTATTGAAAACGTTAAAACAGAATTATTCCCTGAGGAAATTTACGTATTTACCCCTGATGGCCGAATAGTTGAACTACCAATGGGCGCTACTGCGGTCGATTTTGCGTATGCAGTTCATACCGACGTAGGCAATACCTGTGTAGGCGCGCGTGTTAACCGCAAACCTTACCCGTTAAGTAAACCACTAGACACAGGCCAAACAATTGAAGTGATCACCAGTTCAGGCGCTCACCCTAATGCGACTTGGCTTAACTTTATTGTGACAGGTAAAGCGCGCTTAGGTATTCGTAATTACCTTAAGAGTCAGCATCATGAAGAAGCTATGTTGCTTGGTAGACGCTTACTCGACTCTGCACTAGGCGAAAACAAGCTAGATAGTATTCCTGATGAAAATATTGCACGCGTTCTTGAAGAGCATGAACTTTCGACCTTACTTGAGCTGCTTGTAGAAATTGGCGCCGGTAATTTAATGAGCGTACTCATAGCCAAGCGTTTGTTGCAAAATGATTCTGACGACTTGACCGACATAACTAAACAAGCCAAAGCGACCATTATTGGAACAGAAGGCATGTTAGTCAATTACTCTAAATGTTGCCGTCCTGTCCCAGGTGATGCAATTACTGCACACATAAGCCAAGGTAAAGGATTAACAGTTCATCGCCAAGAATGTAAAAATATTCGTGGCTGGGAAAGTGAACGATCTAAATACTTGGTCGTAAAATGGGATGATAACCCTGAAAAAGAATACATAGCAGCCCTTAGGGTAGAGATTATTAATCATCAAGGTGCGTTAGCTAAGTTAACCAACGTAGTTGCCACAACCCACGCTAATATTGTTGAAATAGCGACTGACGAAAAAGAAAGTAATTTATATGTGATAGACCTTGGAGTCACGGTTAAAAACCGTGTCCATGTTGCCAATATTATGCGAAAAATTCGCGTAATGCCCGATGTGCAAAAAGTCTATCGAAAAAAATAACATAGGAAAAACATGAACAAAGCATTTATATCCACCGAAAAAGCACCTGCAGCAATAGGTACTTATAGCCAAGCAGTTAAAGTTGGCACTGCAGTATACTTGTCTGGTCAAATTCCATTAGTACCTGAGACTATGGAAGTTATATCAGAAGACTTTAGTGAGCAAACACATCAAGTATTTAAAAATATCACAGCAGTGTGTGAAGAAGCCGGTGGTAAAATTCAAGACTTAGTTAAAGTAAATATTTATTTAACTGATTTATCTAACTTTGCTGTCGTTAACGAAGTGATGAGCCAGTACTTTAAGCAGCCATACCCTGCACGTGCAGCAGTTGGTGTACGTGCTTTACCAAAAGGTGTACAAGTTGAGATTGACGGAATAATGGAACTGCCTTCAACTAACTAATATTTTCCTGAGCTATAGACCCACTCTATAGCTCACACCTGTCCTCTTTTTATACTATATTGTTATTCTTACTATCTTGACTCCGTCTTCAATTTCTATCACTCTGTAACTATGTCATTAATTTACTAAAACTTTAGTGGTTAAAAAGGATTAGCTGTGTTTAAGCTTACTCATAATGGGAATGTTTTACTCGATGTAAATAAACACCCGCCTCCAAGTGCTACATTTGTTATTGAAGCAATAGAAATGTCTAAATTTTGCGACTGTAAAATTGATTACGACGCAATTAATGCATTCTTCAAAGATAAAAGTGCAGAGCCAGTACTTATCGTCGCGACCAAATACGATGCAAAGTTAGAGGTTGTCATCAGTGATGATAAAATGATGGCTACTGGCGAGCTTACCGTCGCGCAAGGCGGTGATTTACTCAGCCTTGATGATGCAAAAAAACAGCTAGTCAAAGCAGGTATAGTTCGTGGTTATAAGCAAGCATATTTAGAACAACTATTACAAAAGCAATTTACTGCTAAAGCAGGTGAGGTTGTGCAGGGTATTTTGGCTCAAGGCCGCCTGCCCAGTGATGGCTTAGCAACTAAACTCGTTACCAAAGTAAGAACCTTAAAAGACCATCTAAAAACCCCAAAGTTAAAAGAAGATGGCAGCGTTGATATGCGTGACTTTGGTAAAATGGCAAGTGTTGAGCCTGGTGCGGTACTTATACGCCAGCAACCCGCAACTCCAGGAAAAGAAGGCTTTACTGTACTTGGCGATATACTACCAGCGAAACCGGGTGACAATAAACAACTTGTTGCCGGTGAGGGTACCGAGATCTCTAAACTTAACCCTCTAGAGTTAGTATCAACCATATCAGGTGTGCCTATTGAAATTACTAACGGAATGCGCGTAGACGATATTTTTACTATTCCCGATGTCAACGTTAAAAGCGGTCATATTGATTTTGAAGGCAGTGTGATTGTTACTCGAAATATAGAACCTGGAATGAAAGTAACCGCCAAAGGTGATATTACAATATTTGGTACTGTTGAATCTGGTGAGTTAACGGCCGGCGGTAATATTACTGTTAAGCAAGGCGTTATTGGGCATCAAAAATCTGACGACAAATCGCTTTCGTGTAAGCTTATATGTGAAGGCGACATTCATGTATCACACTCACAATATTGCTATTTAGAAGCTGCAAATATTTTTATTGAGCGACAAACTAGCCACTGTATTATGAAGGCACGTCATGCTCTTAAGGTAGGTCAACCAGATTTACCTAAAGGTAAGATATTTGGCGGCGAGATTTTAGACGCGACAACATTAATTGCTGGTGAAATTGGCAACGAATCGGGTGCTAAAATGGTTATTAATTTAGCAAGCTCCGGCGGTGATATTACTGCTGAAACTGACGAGTGCTTTAAAGAGCTTGCTAAAACGGAGCAGCAATTAGACTCCTTACAACCTGCATTAGAAAAAGCAGACTTACTTAAAGATCCAGAAAGAAAAAACGAACTTATCAATAAAATTGGTGCTACTCAGTTACATCTATGTCAACAAGCAGAGCAATATGAAAGGCAACTCTCATCATTAGAGAATAACCTTCATGAATTACTTACAAATACACACTTAATCGTCAATACAGTTTTACATTCAGGTGTGGAAATACATATTTTTGATAAAGTTCTTAAAACAAACCGTAATTACCCACCTTGCACAATAAAACTGATGAATAACAAAGTAGAAGTTGAGTTTAAAACATCGTGAATATAGAGTGCTCAAAGCAGCACTCTTATATCTTTCATTAGAGTAGACCGTCAACGCTTGCATATGTTTGTGTTGACCATACTCCAACTTGAACTTGTCCAATATGTTCCTTTTGCAGCAATAACATAGCCAAACGTGATTGCCCAATACCACCACCAATAGTTTGTGGAAACTGACTTTTTAATAATGCCTTATGCCAATCCAATTGCAGGCGGTTATCATCTCCTGTAATGCTCAACTGAGTTTTTAGTACCTCAGGGCTTACACGAATCCCCATTGAAGATATCTCAAAGGAATCTTCCAGTATTGGATTCCATACTAAAATATCACCATTGAGCCCTATATATTGTTCGCTCGTTGGTGTAGACCAATCGTCATAATCAGGCGCTCTTACATCGTGAATTTGACCATCAGCTAATTGACCACCAATCCCAATTAAAAATACAGCACCATATTTTTTTGCTATTGCTTTTTCGCGATTTTTAGCAGTAAGGTCAGGGTACATTTTACGAAGCTCTTCACTATGCACAAATTGAATATTGCTCGGTAAAAAAGGATCAAGCGAAAAGTGTTCGCTAACAAATTTCTCTGTTTCTTTTATGCCTTTATAAATTGATTCAACTGTAAGTTTGAGAGTAGTTAAAGAACGTTCTGTTGATTCACAAATTACCTTTTCCCAATCCCACTGATCAACGTAAACCGAGTGGATAGGGCTTAGCGACTCTTCATCAGGGCGCAGTGCCTTCATTTGAGTGTAAAGGCCTTCACCTTTACTAAATCCATACTCACCTAACGTTTTACGTTTCCACTTTGCTAGCGAATGCACAACTTCGTATTGGCTATCGGCAATCGCTTTTACATTTACTGCTACAGCATTTTCATGACCGCTTAAATTATCTTGTGTGCCATCGCCTACTTTTGCAAGAATAGGTGCCTGCACTTCGACTAGCCCTAACTGTTTTTCCAATTGCCGTGAAAAAAATTGCTTTACGCTGCTTATTTGCAACTGCTGCTGCACATAGTGTGAACTCATAATAATTGGCCTCATTCCCAGTTATTGTTACTTACTTTATTTTTAATAACGCACCTAACAGATGCTGCTAATGAAGTTACTGTAACGATTTAAACTTTTAATTCAATAACCCATAATAAAAATAGCTTTAATGTATTAATTCGACTAATTTACAGGGTATAAAAATGTGAATTCACTAATTTAAATAAGAAAAAATAATGGAAAATTATCAAATCGATAATCTCGATAAACAGATACTTCACGCTTTAATGGAAAACGCCCGTACAGCTTATGCAGAATTAGCTAAACGTTTTAACGTAAGTGCCGGTACTATTCATGTGCGTGTAGAAAAATTAAAACAAGCAGGAATTATCACAGGTACCCAATTAAGTATAAATACAAAGCGACTTGGCTATGACGTTTGCTGTTTTATTGGTATTAATTTAAATAATGCACGCGACTATCCTGAAACACTCATTAAACTCGAAGCGCTTGAAGAAGTTGTTGAAGCCTATTACACCACCGGTAATTACAGCATTTTTATTAAAGTAATGGCTAAATCAATCGACCACTTACAGGATGTATTAATAAATAAAATTCAAGCGATAGAAGCTATTCAGTCCACCGAGACACTTATTTCATTACAAAACCCAATTAGCCGCACAGTGATGCCTTAGTACATAAAATTTCGTATAATTAACAAAAAAGAGGATCACCATGCAGCAAAATCGCTATCAACGAATTAAAGACGTCTTATCGCGTCGCCAAACCGACTTAACCGTGTGCCTAGAAGACGTGCACAAACACCATAACCTATCGGCTATTGTAAGAAGTGCCGATGCAGTGGGTTGCCACCATGTACATGCTGTATGGCCTGAAAACCAAAAATGGCTAACTAATAACACCTCTGGCGGGAGTAAAAATTGGCTAGAAACCCACCTTCATAAAAATATTGATGATGCTGCAACCATGATGCGACAGCACAACCCAAATGTACAAATATTAGCCACGCACCTGAGCGAAGATGCCGTTGATTTTAGAGAAATAGATTACACAAAACCCACAGCAATTATTGTTGGGCAAGAAAAAACCGGGATCTCAGCACAAGCCCTTAAGCATGCCGATCAAAACATAATTATCCCTATGCAAGGCATGGTGCAATCTCTTAATGTTTCTGTGGCTGCAGCACTCATTTTATTTGAAGCACAACATCAACGCGAAAAGGCAGGGCTATATAGCCGTAATATGTTGAGCGAAGATATAAAACACCCTATGTATTTTGAAGGCTACCACCCCGTTATAGCTAAACAATGCCGTATAAAAAAACTACCTTACCCGCCACTCGATGAAGAAGGTGAAATAATTGCTGACGATGAATTTTGGCACGCCTTAAAACATGCTTGATGCTTAGTGAGCCTGTGAGTACACTTAACTCATTCACAAATAAAAAGATTTGAGCCTACATTGTCTAAACCTAGCTTAAACCAATACCCCATTACGGAACTTAAAGGGGTCGGACCTAAAATGGCCGAACGCCTTTTAAAGCTAGGTATTAAAAGCGTGCAAGACATGCTCTTTCACTTACCGCTTAGGTACGAAGATAGAACCCGTATTTATTCCATAAACGAACTGTCATTACACAGCCACGTGAGCATTGAAGCCACAATAGAAACAAGCCAGATCACATTTGGCAAAAGACGTATGCTCGTTGTGCAAGTAAATGATAATACAGGGAGGCTCACACTTAGGTTTTTTAATTTCAGTGCAACACAAAAAAATGCATTAAGCCCTGGAAAAATAATACGTTGCTTCGGCGAAGTTCGCCGCGGGCGTGTTGGCTTTGAAATGAGCCATCCAGAATACAGTTTAAGTGATACACCAAGTGAGCAACCAACAGCTTCAACATTAACGCCAGTATACCCAACAACAGATGGTTTAAAGCAATTATCTATTAGGGCCCTAAGTGAACAAGCTGTAGAGCTGCTTAATAAATACTCTGTTGAAGAACTGTTACCCGTGCAATGGCAACCTTCTCAACTTGCACTAGCTGATGCCTTATTGTTGCTTCATCGCCCACCTAGTGATATCGACGTTAATGAACTAGAGCAATGCACACACCCTGCTCAGCAGCGTTTAGTATTTGAAGAATTACTTGCACAAAACCTAAGCTTATTAAAAGTAAGAGAGCAAGGACAGCAAGTAAAAGCGGTGTCTCTAAGTTCTACAAATAAATTAGAGCCTCAATTTTTATCACAATTGCCTTTTGCGCCAACCAATGCACAAAATCGTGTTGTGTCAGAAATTAAAGTTGATCTCGCATCTCCTTATCCTATGATGCGCCTAGTTCAAGGCGATGTAGGCTCAGGCAAAACCTTAGTTGCGGCATTAAGCGCATTAACAGCAATAGCTCAAGGGTTTCAAGTAGCTTTGATGGCACCTACTGAAATACTTGCAGAGCAGCATGGTATAAGTTTCACCTCATGGTTTAAACAATTAGGCATAGACGTAGCATGGCTTGGTGGAAAAACAAAAGGTAAAGAACGTACAGCAACTCTAGAAAAGATTACCTCTGGTGAAGCACAAATGATTGTAGGTACACATGCTTTATTTCAAGATGAAGTAAAATTTAACAACCTAGTACTTATAATTATTGATGAACAACATCGGTTCGGTGTTCACCAGCGTTTAACACTAAGAGAAAAGGGACAATTTAATGGCTGTTATCCACATCAACTAGTGATGACCGCAACCCCCATTCCACGCACTTTAGCAATGACAGCTTATGCCGACTTAGAAGTCTCAATTATTAATGAGTTACCACCTGGGCGAACACCTATTACTACAGTAGCACTTCCAGACACGCGTCGTGACGATATAATTACTCGCGTTAAATCAGCTTGTAATGAACAAGAACGTCAAGTTTATTGGGTATGCACACTCATTGATGAGTCTGAAGCACTGCAATGTCAAGCAGCTGAAGATAGTGCTGTGCAATTGAAAGAAGCCTTGCCAGATTTAAGTATTGGCTTAGTACACGGACGAATGAAGCCAGCAGAAAAGCAGTCCATCATGGACGACTTTAAAAAAGGCCTTATACATGTATTAGTGGCTACAACAGTAATTGAAGTAGGTGTTGACGTACCTAATGCAAGCTTAATCATTATAGAAAACCCAGAGCGCTTAGGTTTAGCACAATTACACCAGTTACGCGGGCGTGTGGGAAGGGGTAATATTGCCTCCCATTGTGTCCTTTTATACCATGCACCACTTTCGCATACCGCTCAAAAACGCTTAGGTGTACTTAGAGACAGTAACGATGGCTTTGTGATAGCTGAGCGGGATTTAGAAATACGCGGCCCAGGTGAAGTCCTAGGAACTAAGCAAACAGGCTTAGCAGAATTTAAAATTGCTGATTTAACCCGAGATAAACAAACCCTAAACCAAGTAAGACCTATTGCACAACAGATGTTAAGTCAATACCCTCAATATGTAGATCCACTCATTCAACGCTGGTTGGGCAATAAAACAAACTACGCACAAGCATAACCCAATTATACTTATTTCAGCATCACTCTAGATTATTAAATTTCTGGGATCTTGAGCTAATTAAATATAGATTTAGCGTCGGGAGTCGCTACGCTCGCCCGACCTGCGTGTTAGGTAGTGGGTGCGTGTGCATTACTTTTGTATATCTTACTTTTCTATAGACGTAAAAAAGCCGCTTCATTTCTGAAGCAACTTTCTCGTATTTGAAGTCGGTGCGCTACGCAGTAGAATGTCATGGTGCCCACAGCGGTAAAAAGTCACAGTGAAATGGGATGCTACGTTGTGCCTGTCGCCTTTTGCGGGGCTTGCCTTCGCCCTGTTTTGTGTCGCTACTGAGTTCGGCATGGGGTCTTGGCTTTTACTAAACCCCAGACAGCAAAAAACCCGTCACATCGCTGTAACGGGTTTCTCTTATTTGAAGCCTGGTAATGTCCTACTTTCACATAGCAAATGCTACACTATCATCGGCGCTGTTTCGTTTCACTACTGAGTTCGGCATGGAGTCAGGTGGGTCCAAAACGCTATTGTCACCAAGCAAATTTGGGCGTTAATCCGTATTTCTACGCACTAACTGAATTTGGAAAATATCTGATAATATTTTTTAAGTCTTTCTGTCAGTAATATCTACTTTAGTTATTAACTTCTGTCTTAACTGTCACACAAAACGCGTTTGGCGTTGTATGGTTAAGCCTCACGGGTAATTAGTACAAGTTAGCTTAATGGCTCACACCACTTCCACATCTTGCCTATCAACGTTGTAGTCTTCAACGGCCCTTCAGAGACTTTAAAAGTCTAGTGAGAACTCATCTCGAGGCCTGCTTCGCGCTTAGATGCTTTCAGCGCTTATCAGTTCCGAACGTAGCTACCGGGCAATGCCATTGGCATGACAACCCGAACACCAGCGGTTCGTTCACTCCGGTCCTCTCGTACTAGGAGCAACCCCTCTCAATTCTCAAACGCCCACGGCAGATAGGGACCGAACTGTCTCACGACGTTCTAAACCCAGCTCGCGTACCACTTTAAATGGCGAACAGCCATACCCTTGGGACCGACTTCAGCCCCAGGATGTGATGAGCCGACATCGAGGTGCCAAACACCGCCGTCGATATGAACTCTTGGGCGGTATCAGCCTGTTATCCCCGGAGTACCTTTTATCCGTTGAGCGATGGCCCTTCCATTCAGAACCACCGGATCACTATGACCTACTTTCGTACCTGCTCGACGTGTCTGTCTCGCAGTTAAGCTGGCTTCTACCATTACACTAACCGTACGATGTCCGACCGTACTTAGCCAACCTTCGTGCTCCTCCGTTACTCTTTGGGAGGAGACCGCCCCAGTCAAACTACCCACCAGGCACTGTCCGTAACCCCGATTCAGGGGCCAACGTTAGAACATCAAAACTACAAGGGTGGTATTTCAAGGACGACTCCAACAAGACTAGCGTCTCATCTTCAAAGTCTCCCACCTATCCTACACATGTAGGTTCAATGTTCAGTGCCAAGCTGTAGTAAAGGTTCACGGGGTCTTTCCGTCTAGCCGCGGGTACACAGCATCTTCACTGCGATTTCAATTTCACTGAGTCTCGGGTGGAGACAGCGTGGCCATGGTTACACCATTCGTGCAGGTCGGAACTTACCCGACAAGGAATTTCGCTACCTTAGGACCGTTATAGTTACGGCCGCCGTTTACCGGGGCTTCGATCAAGAGCTTCTCCGAAGATAACCCCATCAATTAACCTTCCGGCACCGGGCAGGTGTCACACCGTATACGTCATCTTGCGATTTTGCACAGTGCTGTGTTTTTAATAAACAGTCCCAGCCACCTGGTCACTGCGGCTCCCGTCCGCTTAGAGAGCAAGTCTCATCACAGATAGGAGCGTACCTTCTCCCGAAGTTACGGTACGATTTTGCCTAGTTCCTTCACCCGAGTTCTCTCAAGCGCCTTAGTATTCTCTACCTGACCACCTGTGTCGGTTTGGGGTACGATTCGGTATAATCTGAAGCTTAGAGGCTTTTCCTGGAAGTATGGCATCAGCAACTTCATCACCGTAGTGACTCGTCTCGTGTCTCAGGTTTAATGTTCGTCCGGATTTACCTAAACAAACGCCCTACTCACTTTCACATGGACAACCATCGCCATGCTTGCTTAGCCTTCTCCGTCCCCCCATCGCAATTATACCAAGTACGGAAATATTAATCCGTTTCCCATCGACTACGCCTTTCGGCCTCGCCTTAGGGGTCGACTTACCCTACCCTGATTAACATGGGATAGGAACCCTTGGTCTTCCGGCGTGCGGGTTTTTCACCCGCATTATCGTTACTCATGTCAGCATTCGCACTTCTGATACGTCCAGCATACCTCCCGGTACACCTTCAACCGCTTACAGAACGCTCCCCTACCACTCATACAAAGTATGAATCCGCAGCTTCGGTGCATAGTTTAGCCCCGTTACATCTTCCGCGCAGACCGACTCGACCAGTGAGCTATTACGCTTTCTTTAAAGGATGGCTGCTTCTAAGCCAACCTCCTGGCTGTCTGGGCCTTTCCACATCGTTTCCCACTTAACTATGACTTTGGGACCTTAGCTGGCGGTCTGGGTTGTTTCCCTCTTCACGACGGACGTTAGCACCCGCCGTGTGTCTCCCGGATATTACTTTACGGTATTCGGAGTTTGCAAAGGGTTGGTAAGTCGGGATGACCCCCTAGCCTTAACAGTGCTCTACCCCCGTAAGTATTCGTCCGAGGCTCTACCTAAATAGATTTCGGGGAGAACCAGCTATCTCCCGGTTTGATTAGCCTTTCACTCCTAGCCACAAGTCATCCCCTAACTTTTCAACGTTAGTGGGTTCGGTCCTCCAGTTGATGTTACTCAACCTTCAACCTGCTCATGGCTAGATCACCGGGTTTCGGGTCTATACCTTGCAACTATTCGCCCAGTTAAGACTCGGTTTCCCTACGGCTACCCTATACGGTTAACCTCGCTACAAAATATAAGTCGCTGACCCATTATACAAAAGGTACGCAGTCACCTAACAAGTAGGCTCCTACTGCTTGTACGTACACGGTTTCAGGTTCTATTTCACTCCCCTCACAGGGGTTCTTTTCGCCTTTCCCTCACGGTACTGGTTCACTATCGGTCAGTTGGGAGTATTTAGCCTTAGATGATGGTCCACCTATATTCAGTCAAAGTTTCACGTGCTCCGACCTACTCGATTTCACTTAAAATGTCTTTTCATGTACGGGACTATCACCCTGTATCGTGGCACTTTCCAGAGCCTTCCATTAACACATAATAAGCTTAAGGGCTGTTCCGATTTCGCTCGCCGCTACTTTCGGAATCTCGGTTGATTTCTTTTCCTACGGGTACTTAGATGTTTCAGTTCTCCGCGTTCGCCTCGTTAACCTATGTATTCAGTTAACGATACCTGCAAGCAGGTGGGTTTCCCCATTCGGAAATCCTAGTCTCAAGTGCTTTTTACTAGCTTGACTAGGCTTATCGCAAGTTAATACGTCCTTCATCGCCTCCAACTGCCAAGGCATCCACCGTGTACGCTTAGTCACTTAACCATACAACCCAAACGGGTCTTTGTTTTGTGACAGTTTAACTTCGCCAGAAGTTAATATTGAATACTAAAGTAGATACCAATCAATCGACTCAAAGAGTGATTAAATGGCACTGAATGATACTGCTATCATTCTTTTTTACTTTTGAAAACTCTGTACAAATAACATTGTTATTCATACGAATTTTATTATCAGCTTTTCCAAATTTTTAAAGAGCAAGAGATACAAAAACCTCTCAAAATTAAACACACTCTATTCTCAGGCGATTTAGCTGCCCGATAAAGAATATTTATTTTTAAGAAGTAAAAGTGGTGGAGCTAAGCAGGATCGAACTGCTGACCTCCTGCGTGCAAGGCAGGCGCTCTCCCAGCTGAGCTATAGCCCCACATATGCTGGTCTTATTGTTTAGTTACCGACTTCGCGAAGAAGTGGTGGGTCTGAGTAGATTTGAACTACCGACCTCACCCTTATCAGGGGTGCGCTCTAACCAGCTGAGCTACAGACCCAAACAATAAGTGTTGTTCTCTTTACAATAACAATCATCTGTGTGGACACTACGAACAAATAAGTTCTAAATCGTATAAGGAGGTGATCCAGCCCCAGGTTCCCCTAGGGCTACCTTGTTACGACTTCACCCCAGTCATGAATCACTCCGTGGTAAACGTCCTCCCGAGGGTTAGACTATCTACTTCTGGAGCAACCCACTCCCATGGTGTGACGGGCGGTGTGTACAAGGCCCGGGAACGTATTCACCGCGTCATTCTGATACGCGATTACTAGCGATTCCGACTTCATGGAGTCGAGTTGCAGACTCCAATCCGGACTACGACGCACTTTAAGTGATTCGCTTACCTTCGCAGGTTCGCAGCACTCTGTATGCGCCATTGTAGCACGTGTGTAGCCCTACACGTAAGGGCCATGATGACTTGACGTCGTCCCCACCTTCCTCCGGTTTATCACCGGCAGTCTCCTTAGAGTTCTCAGCATTACCTGCTAGCAACTAAGGATAGGGGTTGCGCTCGTTGCGGGACTTAACCCAACATCTCACAACACGAGCTGACGACAGCCATGCAGCACCTGTATCAGAGTTCCCGAAGGCACCAATCTATCTCTAGAAAGTTCTCTGTATGTCAAGTGTAGGTAAGGTTCTTCGCGTTGCATCGAATTAAACCACATGCTCCACCGCTTGTGCGGGCCCCCGTCAATTCATTTGAGTTTTAACCTTGCGGCCGTACTCCCCAGGCGGTCTACTTAATGCGTTAGCTTTGAAAAACAGAACCGAGGTTCCGAGCTTCTAGTAGACATCGTTTACGGCGTGGACTACCGGGGTATCTAATCCCGTTTGCTCCCCACGCTTTCGTACATGAGCGTCAGTGTTGACCCAGGTGGCTGCCTTCGCCATCGGTATTCCTTCAGATCTCTACGCATTTCACCGCTACACCTGAAATTCTACCACCCTCTATCACACTCTAGTTTGCCAGTTCGAAATGCAGTTCCCAGGTTGAGCCCGGGGCTTTCACATCTCGCTTAACAAACCGCCTGCGTACGCTTTACGCCCAGTAATTCCGATTAACGCTCGCACCCTCCGTATTACCGCGGCTGCTGGCACGGAGTTAGCCGGTGCTTCTTCTGTCAGTAACGTCACAGATATGAGGTATTAACTCACACCCTTTCCTCCTGACTGAAAGTGCTTTACAACCCGAAGGCCTTCTTCACACACGCGGCATGGCTGCATCAGGCTTTCGCCCATTGTGCAATATTCCCCACTGCTGCCTCCCGTAGGAGTCTGGACCGTGTCTCAGTTCCAGTGTGGCTGATCATCCTCTCAAACCAGCTAGGGATCGTTGCCTTGGTGAGCCATTACCTCACCAACTAGCTAATCCCACTTGGGCCAATCTAAAGGCGAGAGCCGAAGCCCCCTTTGGTCCGTAGACATTATGCGGTATTAGCAGTCGTTTCCAACTGTTGTCCCCCACCTCAAGGCATGTTCCCAAGCATTACTCACCCGTCCGCCGCTCGTCAGCAAAGTAGCAAGCTACTTTCTGTTACCGCTCGACTTGCATGTGTTAGGCCTGCCGCCAGCGTTCAATCTGAGCCATGATCAAACTCTTCAATTAAAAAGTTTTGTGTCTTTCGACAGCTCAATGAATTCTGAATTTATTTAATATCTTTCGATATTGAATTGACTGTGCTGAATAACTACCTAAGTAATTATTCTGTTGGTCACTCAGTTTCAATTGAGACTCTAATTTGTTTGCCTCACTTAGCGAACTAAGCTTGGCTGTTAGAACTCAATCTGTACGAGTGCCCACACAGATGATTGCTTTATATTGTTAAAGAACGTTGCGACGCTGTCGCTAGGGATGCGTATAATACACCCTTTATTTTTCGAGTCAACACTTTGTTTTAAACTTTCTTACGACAATTTAAAACCAAAGTTTTACTTAACTCTCTGAGCCGCTAACACTTTGCTATGCTTCAGCGTTTCCCGTCTCAGTGGGGTCGCATTATAGGGAGATCCGAAAACAGATCAACCCTTTTTTTAGATCTTTTTACTGTTCGAACAAAATTAGAACAAAACCACAAAAAACCATGTTAAAACACGCTTAAATTGATGTTTTTTTACACTGTTTTTTATAATTTCATATAAATATCATTGCTAAGTTCGTTTAAGACGTTAAGATAGCAAGTTCACAATGTTAAATTAATGTTTATTTCCTGTTTATTGGTAGATCTAAAATGAAATTACCCGATCAAAAATCTTTTATCTTTTCTGTTGTTATTGCTGTAGTTGGTTTTGTTATTGTTAAGTTCGCCCTTGGAAGCTTAGAACTTGACCCTGCAATTGTATTTGCTGTTGGCTTATTAATAGGTGGGCTAGTTATTGCTGCTATGTCTTCTGACGTTTTAGAAGAGGCTGAAGTAAAAACTAAAACACTTTACGTTGGTAACCTTCCTTACCGTGCAAACGAAGGTGTTGTTCGTGCTTTGTTTGAAGAGCAAGGTAAAGTATTCAACGTTCGTCTATTAAAGGATAAAAATACAGGCAAACGTCGTGGCTTTGGTTTTGTTGAAATGGCGCAAGCTGATGCAGACAATGCTATTGCTAACTTGAACGATAGTGAGTTCCAACAACGTACTTTAAAAGTTCGTGAAGCAAAACAAAAACAAGAAGATGATTCTAATACGCTTCGAGCTCAGGCGGATCAATCAGTTTAACTAGCTTAACCGCAAGTTTATCGCTGATCACATTAGCCGTTGCATAGTATTGCAATGGCTTTTTTATGCCAGGTATATTTTGTGCTAATAAACCTGACTCAGTTAATAGATAAATAACCCTATTTGCTATTGCTGCACCAGAATCCACCAGCTGAATGCTATTTTTAAAGTGCTCACTAATCTGCTTTGTAAGTATCGGAAAGTGAGTACACCCCAATACAAGCACATCTGTTTGCTTTTCAATACTCAAGCCTTCAAGTACAGCATGTAATTTATTTGTATCTAAATAGCCATTAAAGAAAAGTAATTCAGCAACGTTTACCAACTCAACACTGCTATATAAGTTAACAGTTACATTACTAGCGTGCTGCGCTATTAACTTATTTGTATATGAGCTCGCTATTGTTGCAGGTGTTGCCAGTAAAGCAATGTGATTTGAACGTGTTAATTCTGCGGCGGGCTTGATTGCTGGTACAACACCAACTATGGGTATATCTGTAATTTTGCGTACAGCACTTAATGCCGATGTGGATGCCGTGTTGCATGCTATTACAATTAAATCGACGTTTAGCTTATTTAACTTAATGAAATGAATGAGCGAACACAAACGATTAATAATTGTTTGTTGTGTTTGAGCTCCATAAGGTAAGAAAGCATTATCCATAAAATAGCTATATTGAGCATTCGGGATACGTTGCTTTATATGATCAAGTACTGTTGTGCCACCAATCCCTGAATCAAAAACCATTATATGCGCTGACAAACGACCGTTCCTATTATTAGATTAGAACGGCAGTTTGCCATGTGATTTTTGCAAAAGAAAGTAGTTTAATGTTGAGGTTAAACTTCCTCTGCTGTTTGCTTTGTCGCGCTATTTAACTTATTAAGGTTTTCAAACATAGCTTTTGTGTAATCAACCAGTTTATCGATCTCACTTTGATCTTCATTAAGCCACTGCATAATGCCTGATAACTGATTTTGAATACCTAGCTCGG
Organism: Pseudoalteromonas sp. APM04; assembly: GCF_022809815.1. Classification (NCBI taxonomy): domain Bacteria; kingdom Pseudomonadati; phylum Pseudomonadota; class Gammaproteobacteria; order Alteromonadales; family Pseudoalteromonadaceae; genus Pseudoalteromonas; species Pseudoalteromonas sp. APM04. Next base: position 295,056 of record NZ_CP094441.1, on the reverse strand, counting down.
TTGCTTTAGAAAATGCCTCTCGGAGGTCATCATTAAAAGGCGCTACTTTATCTGCAATTACTTTTTCTGGAGCCGGTTTATTTTCTTCGTAACCCTTTATTGCAGCAACTGTTTTGGTTTGGCGTAAATCCATTGAAAATGCGACAAGTTGTTCATTGCCTAAACTAAGCTCTTGCGCTTCTTCGAATGCCTGCTCTAAATCGCCGCTAAAAAAGGTCTTACTTACGTTTTGTAGGTTTTCCATTAACTCATTAATTGCTTCTTGCTCTTTATCATTAAGGTCGCCGTTAACTGACATTGAAAATGAAAGCTCTCTCGATTGTGATGATTCACTTACGAATGCCTCCCCTCCCTTACCACGCTGATAGCTACTAGCAGACTGAGATTTAAACGCATCGGCAAAACTTATCGTTACTTCATCACCTTCTGCGGTTGTGAAACTGTACTGAGCATTATTACTTAAACTTGCGTATTGTGCTTGAGTTACCCCCACACTAGCGGGCATTGGGTTGAACAAGTTATCTTCAAACTTATTAAGGCCATCAAAAATACCTTCTTTTGATTTGTTGATTCCCTCTTGGGTTTCATCGTTCAGAACGCCGGATTCTTTTAACTCATCAACAGCGTCATCAATACCTATTTGCACCCCCTTACGGGCATCACTTAGCATACCTTTTAATTTATCGTCATCGGCACCATCAGCTTTTGCTTTATTAACGGCGCCGGTGACAAAGTCGAGTACATTTTTAACTATTGCTTCAAAATCAAAAAGGGGCTTATCTGCTTTTTTTTCTTGGACTGGCAAACCAAGCTGCTCTGCCATTTTATCACCTAAAACTTTAGCAGCTAATTCTTTACCTCGTTGCTGATAGCTGTCTTGCGGAGACGCGATGGTAGGTTGTTGTACGTCAGCTTTGTTGTTGAATTTGTTTATGTTCTGGCTTGGTATAAAGCCATAATTGCCTATTTTCATGAATCGTCTCCTGAGCATGCGTAGTTTGTTATCGGCCAGGGCATAAAAAACTAAAGTAAACCGTGCAAAAAAACATCATTTATTCTTGCCAAAACTAGACAAATGCGAACCGCTCCCTACAATAGCGCCGATAAACAGATCTTAGATAAGGTAGTAACGCGAATGGCAGTTATTAAAATAGATACCACACAGTACCAAGCGCAGTTAAGTGAAAAAGAACAGCGTATAACTTCACAGTTTCAACGTTTTGGTGTGGAGCAGCTAGAAGTATTTAGCTCGGAGCCAATTAACTACCGCCAACGTGCCGAATTTAGAGTATGGCATGATGGAGACGATCTGTTTCATATAATGTTTGATCAGCAAACTAAAGAAAAAATACGCGTTGATACGTTTGACCCTGCGGCACCGCTTGTTAGTGAAATCATGCAGGTGATGATTGAAAACCTTAAACCATGCGAGGTTTTACGCCGGAAGCTATTTCAAATAGATTACCTGTCTACACTCAGTGGTGAAATTTTAGTGAGCTTGCTTTATCACAAGCCGCTTGATGATGAATGGCTACGTGAAATTAAGTCACTAAAGGCAAAACTGAGTGAAAAATATAAAATAGATTTTATTGGCCGAGCACGTAAGCAGAAAGAAGTGCTAGGTGATGACTTTGTAACAGAGCAATTAACTGTAAATGGCCAAGAACTAATTTACCAACAAGTAGAAAATAGCTTTACGCAACCTAATGCAAAAGTAAATATAAGTATGCTTGAGTGGGCACAAGATTTATGTAAACCACTTAAAAATGATTTACTAGAGCTTTACTGCGGTAATGGTAACTTTTCTATTGCGCTAGCGGGATCTTTTAATAAAGTACTCGCAACTGAAATATCTAAATCGTCTGTTCACTCTGCTCAATATAATATTGCCAAAAACAATGTAGACAACCTAGATATTATTCGTATGTCGAGCGAAGAGTTTACTCAAGCAATGAATGGCGAACGTACTTTTTCTCGTTTAGACGGTATTGACCTTAAAAGCTATGACTGCCAAACCATATTAGTCGACCCGCCACGCGCTGGTATGGATGAGTTAACCTGTGATTTAGTGGCTAATTACGAAAACATAATTTATATATCGTGTAATCCTGACACACTGGAACGCGATTTAGATCATTTAACGCGTTCGCATAACGTTAAGCGCTTTGCGATATTTGATCAGTTCCCTTATACACATCACATAGAGTCGGGTGTTTTCTTACAGCGTAAATAACCAACCCAAATTAAAGTGCCAGTGCTTTTATAAGTGCTGGTATTTGCTCTTCACTAAATACTTGAACTCCATTCTTTATTAATAATGCTGCAGTTAAACCTAGACCTTCGATTTTTATTCCGCGATGCTTTCCATCATATATTGTATTTCGTCCGCAAGAAGGGCTCGATTCTTTAAGTAAAGCAAAATGAACTTTATATTTTTTACAAAGTTCTAGCGCTATATTAGCCCCAGTTTGAAATTGCTCTGTTACATCTTCGCCTGAATTAGTAATTACTTTCCCCTGTATTATTTCAGCAGGAGCTCTAGGAGTAGATAGCCCACCAGCCACTTCAGGACAAAAGGATATTATTTTCTTATTACTTTGCCATACCCGTAATTGTGGATGCTGTAATGTTTGTCCTTTCCCATCATAACGAACAGGCTGCCCTAGCAAGCAACTCGATACTAATATTTTTTTCATTGCTACATCCTTATAAAGCAAAAAAGCTCCCTAAGGAGCTTTTTTGATTTTAGCTAAACTTACTTGTTAGCTAAGTAATTAATTAATTTACTGATATCTTCAGGAGCTGTAACACCCGATTCACGGCCTAAGTTTAATTTATACTTACCGTTTACGATAAATGTGGGTACACCACGAAGAGCACCTTTTTCTTTAAAGTATTCTTGATCACGTTTCATCTTAGAACTTAATGTACGAACCGAAAAGCTTTTAAATAACTTATCAAACTTATCGCCATCAACACCTTGCGCAACAAACACATCTTTCACGTCAGCTAATTCGTTAAATTTAGCGCGCTTAGTGTGAATATGATTAAAAATAGCTGCGATAAGTTTCTCTTTCTGAGGAAGTACTTCAGCAGTTGCAAGTGCTTGGCTCATCATTTGTTGGTTTTCTGGATTACGAACACCCACAAAGTCAACGTGACTCTTTTTAAACTTAACATTTTTATCTAGTTTAGGCTTAAATTCGCTGATCAGTGACTCGTAGTTATTACACGCCGGGCAGTAAAAAGAGAAAAACTCTTTTACTTCTGGCTTTTTAGTGGCACGTTCAGCAATAACATCGTAATGGACGCCTTCTTGGTAGTCCGCCGCAAAGCTTGTTGCTGCCATCGGTAATACTAATGCAAGTAACCCTGCTTTAAGTAGTTTAATCATTCTTATGCTCCAAAATTTATAATGCTAATAAAAACGCAATTAACTCATCAAGTTCTTGTTGGTTTTTTATGGTGTTAATATTGATTTTGTATTTATCGTTAACAATAAAAGTAGGTACACCAGTTAACGCACCTAACTTTGAATATTTGTTTTGCTTATCTTGCATTGCTTGCTCTTCGGCAATAATTGGCATGCTTGCAATCGCTTGGTCAAATGTGTCGCTGTCTATTCCATTTACTTCCAATAGCTTTTTAAGGTCTTTAACTTCTGTTAAAGGCGCACCTTGAATATGGATACTTCTAAAAATTTGGTCAGCTATATTTTGTGCTTGCCCTTGTTGTTTTGCGATTAAGTAAGCAAAGCTTAAATTACTTTGTGCCTGTGGAGATACACCACGTAAAAAGTTGACGTGACTTTTAACAAAATCAGTGCCTTCAGGCAGTTTTTTTTCAATTGCTTTAGCCACTGGTTCAAATTTAAAACAGTGCGGACAATAAAATGAAAAGAACTCTGTTACCTGTGGTGTTGTGCTTTTTTCAGTTTTAATAATCGTGTATTGGTTATTTGCCTCAAACTGTGCAGCAAAGGCTGCAAATGGTAAACATAAAAGAAGTAGGCTCAGTTTTAGTTTTTTAAGCATTAGTGTCTCGTTGTACTCGTCATTAAATAATAATTTACGGCAATAACTTTAACGGCGGTTCTTGCAGTGCAGCAAGTTGTTCTTTAAGCGCTAAAATTTGTTGCTCCCAGTATTTGTCATCAGCAAACCATGAAAAGTTCCGCACAAAAGCTGGATCGCTCCACCTTTTTGCCACCCATCCCATGTAGTGAATAATACGCATTGCTCGCAGCGGTTCAATTAATTTGAGTTGCGCGTGGTCAAAATCACAAAATTCTTCATACGCTCCCACCAAAGTGTCTAACTGTAACAGTTGCGTTGGTCTGTCGCCACTGAGCATCATCCATAGATCTTGAATAGCAGGCCCTTGACGACTATCGTCTAAATCCACGAACATTAGCGCATCGCCAGCCCATAATATATTGCCTGCGTGGCAATCGCCATGTAAGCGAATACTATTTGTATCTTGATACTGCTTTTGTGTCTGCTCAATTACCAAATCTAAAATAGTATAAAAAGCAGTGCTTAATCCCATTGGCACCAAGTTACTTTTTTGAAGATGAACTTTAGCTGTATGCAAATATTCTTCACAGCTTATTGTTGGTCTGTAAGTAAAGGGTTTGGTTTTAGCTACTTGGTGCATTCGACCAATTAAACGTCCCATAACATCAAGCTGATCTAAATTATCTACTTCAAATAATCGCCCACCCACACTTGGGAATACCACAAACATATAACCCTGGTGTTCAAACAAGCTTTGTCCATTATGTAAAACAGGGGCTACAACGGGTACTTCTGCGTCAGCAAGCTCAAAAGCAAAATCGTGCTCCTCTTGAATTTGTGCTTTACTCCAACGCTCGGGACGATAAAACTTTACTACGTAACGCAGACCGTCTTCGGCTTTAAATTGATAAACTCTATTTTCATAACTGTTAAGCGCTAGTAACCCAGACTCGGGATAAATACCTATGGTTTCTATCGCATCAAGTATTAAATCTGGGGTTAAATCTATAAAGCTAAATTTGCTCATGCTCTTCTTATATAAATGAAAAGCGGGTTAAACCCGCTTTTGTTATTGCTATATTTACCGAATTAGAAAGTACGGCTATCGCGCTCTAAAAAAGTTGCTCGATTGCGAAATTGTTTCATCCGGTTCATTAACTGGCGACAATACAAAATTAAACTCTGTTATAGGCGCTTTTAAGTCATAAGGGTCCATAACGAGTGATAATGGCACATTATGCGATTGACCTGCTTGAACAGTAAATACTTGTTTACCTATGTATTTAAAGTTTTCTAGCCCTGCCACTTTAATGTTAAAGGTTTGCTCATATTGCGCCTTATTGATGACCTTTAAGGTATATGTGTTTTCAACCAAGCCATTAAAGTCGACACGATATAGCTGATTTCGATCACGAATAATATCAAAGTCCATTGGTTTACGCAGTGCAATATTTGCAACAAGCGCGCCTGTTAGCAACACTAGTATGACCGTATACCCAATAATTTTGGCTCGTAGAGGATTGGTTTTATTTTCTGGCGTCTCAAGATTACGTTCTGTGGTATACGAAATTAACCCTCGCGGGTACTCCATTTTATCCATTACGCCGTCACACGCATCAATACACGCACCACAATTTATACACTCAGCCTGCAAACCGTTTCTTATATCAATGCCTGTTGGGCAGACTTGTACACATAGGTTACAGTCAATACAGTCACCTATTTCTAAATCTGCGTGGGCAACCTTACGTGAGCGAGGGCCCCGGCTTTCACCTCGGCTTTCATCATAGGTTACTGTGTAGGTATCCTTATCAAACATTGCTGACTGAAAACGTGAGTAGGGACAGATATGCAAACACATAATTTCACGCATCCAGCCTGCGTTACCATATGTACACACAGCAAATACTAAAATGCTCACTAGTGCATAACCGCCAACATTAAAGGTTATAAAATCGGGGAGTAGCTCTCTTATCGGTGTGAAGTAACCAACAAACGAAATAGAAGTATACAAAGAAAACAACACCCAGCTGGAATGCTTAGCCGCTTTTCGCCAGAACTTGTCAAAGTCCATAGGCCGTTGATCGAGCTTTTTACGTTGATTTGCTGTGCCTTCAAGTTTTTCTTCAAACCAGATAAAAATGAAGGTCCATACCGTTTGAGGACAAGTATATCCGCACCAGACTCGTCCATAAAATGTAGTTACCAAAAACAGCGCAAAAGCCGCCAGCATGAATATAAACGCCAGTATGGTGAAGTCTTGAGGCCATAAAGTTAGACCAAAAATATTGTATTTTTGTGCTATTAAATCAAATAGCACGGCTTGCTGGCCGTTAAAGTTTATCCATGGCAAAACCATAAATGCGAGCATGCCTAAAAAACCAATGCGCTGTCTTAGTAATTGGTGAAGACCTTTTACGGCTCTCACATAAATGCGGTTACGGGGGTTAAATCTATCATCTTGACGGCTTAAATCCGGCTTTTGAATTTTTACCTCAACAGGAATGTTTTTTACTTTAATCTGTTTGTCCATCGAAGTTCCTCAACACCGCTTGGAAAATAAAAGCTGAGCACTAATCAAATGCTCTATACTCATAGTGTAGCAAGTAACTTGCTAAGTAAGACTAGTTTAATAAATCAAAATTAAATACTTTCAGATATTTCAGAAATATCTAACTTTTGTTAGTTATTATACCAATATTGGCTAAAATTACTGGTATAGATTGCGACTAATTTATTCATCTCAGTTACTTGCTTTTAAAAGGCAGTTTATTACACTGCTTGATGATTCAACCCTATTTAGATCAAGGTTTACGTATCCATGAAGAAGTTTATTATTTTGATAATTGTGATCCTTGCGTTTTTTACCATTGATCATCCACTTGTAAAAGAACCACGCGAAAAGCTATTAGGCGAAGGTATTGGCTTTTTAAGTGATGCAAGTAAAGTAAATAGAAGCCCTGCTGCTAATTTAGCAAAAAACAGAATTAGTCATGAGCTAACACTTTCAAGCTCAGAAAAAGAATACGTAGAAAAAACATTCACCACTGATGACGCAGTTCAGCTATTTAATTTGCGCTACTGTCGTGAACGCGACTTAAACCTTTACTTCTACGCTGAACGCTTAAATAAAGTGTGTAAAATAGTGTCTGAATCACTCGAGCAAAAACGGGCTAAATAATGGACTTTTCTAATTTAAACAAAAAAACCAGTGATTCGTTTCACAAGCAACGTAATATGCTTAAACAGTTAGCACAAGGTAAAACGCTAAAATGCGAAAAATGTAATACGGTACTCACACTCGATTTAGCCACCAGCGAAGTGGGAAAAGGCGTGGTGAAGTGCAAGCAAGGCTGCACAGATATTATTTTAGATCTTGGCGCTTGATATTAATTAAAGCGCCATTATTAAAAAGTTTGACGCTAACTACTCGTCCCAGCCATCATCGTTATACAAACCACTATTGAGCGCCACTATTTCTACTAGCTCTGCAAAACCAAGTGCAAAATCCCCCATAAGGTCATATTGTTGCTCACACAACTGCGATGTATTCATTGAATTTTGTGATGCTATTTGAGAGATAAGCTGTGTATCTAATGCAAAAAAGCTGAGGGTTGCTTGTGCGGTTTCTAAGGCCTCTTTGTACTGTGCATCTAACTTCGTTGCTGCTAATAGCTTTTGCGTGTAAGCATTACTTGCTGTTAAAAAGCCTTGGCTCCACTGCGAGCAAAATGCACTGTCGTACTGTGGTGGCAGTTTATACCCTACTTCAAACACCTGTTCACTTATTTGATGGTAAAACGCCATAAATAAAAATAGCGTTTCTTCATCTAATTCGTTTGCTGAATTATTGAGTATCACATCAACCCACTCGTGCACATCAAGAGGGTCGGGTGAACATATAACACCAAATAAATAACCTTGGCTTTGTTCAAAGGTCATGGCTTGAGGTTGGGTATTTAGAAATGTGCTGAGCTGCTTAGCATGCAGCTCAGTGAATTGCGGTAGTTGCATTAAAACTCTTTATATCAAAACATTAAAAATTGAGCGGGTAACGGCCTTGGCTATCTGGTCGGCCTAAAAACTTAACCGCATCGTGAACATCTTTTGGTAAGCTAGCATCTGGTTTTACATACCCTGCCACGCTAAAGTCAAAGTTAGCTTTAAGAGTGGCATCGGCTTCAAGCCCAAGGGTGTTATCAGGGTCGATTAATATTGCCACATCACCCGACTTACAGCTTAACTTGCCAGCCAGAGGTCCTATATTAAACCAACCATTTAAGCCTTGCACGTCGATATTTGGGCTCGCTATTTCACCCTTTAATGACTTACAGTAAGGAGCACCTGAGGTGTATTCATCTAGCTCAAGTATTACACGCCCCTTTGCTGTAACAGGTAATGGTAACTGAACTCGTTGCATAGCTCGCTCTACCGTTGAGCGAACTAAACCATCTGTTACTTTTAAAGTATGATTAAACAATCCATAGCTGACGGTTGCATATCCCGATATATCGGTGCGTTCGCGAGCATTTCCAAACTTTATATTAGTATTTAAATTGCCAGTAAATAATGCCCAACCGGCGATATCCCAGCGCACATTGTTTAACTGCTCGCCATCAAAACGAACTTGCATTAATTGGCCTTGCCATACAGTGCCTACCGCCTGCCCTACTTCTAACTGCTTAGGAAAATGAGGTTTTGCTAAATCAAGCGCGATAGCAGCGGGTAATTTAATAATACAAAACACAATAAAACTAATTAAAAAAACAGCCGATAATATAATTATTCTTTTCATTTATTAATTCTCTAATACCAAACGGCTTACTCTTACATAACCCGATTTATCGTCGCGACTTAAATCTAAGTTTTCGATTTTTAAACCATGCTGATTCACTAATTCATCGAGCCATTCTACTAGTTTATTAAACTCTACTGAGTCGAGCGTTAAACGCAGCGAACCATCACTAGGCTGCATTTTACTAATATTGATTTGATAGCGACTGCGGGTAGAGTTAACCACTTGGCTTAGATTTTGACTACTCGCAACACGCGTATTACCCGCTGCTTTTAGCTTTACTATGCTTTCGTCAACCCACACGAGCAAAGCCTGTTGCTTAATTTTCGATTGTTCCGCTTTTGTTATGGCGTTATTTAACGGCCTGAATATCCCCATCACAAGAATAAAAATAACAAATATACCACCAGCAACCATAATAAGTTGCTGCTCTTGTTCTTTTAAAGAACGCCAGTATTTTATCGCTTGTGCTTTCATGCAGCACCTCGCAATTTAATCTCACCTACCACAAAATCACCATCGTTATTTAAAGACCCTTGCTCTACCGTTAAGCCTTGCTTTTCAAGTATGGTTTTTACTTTACCAAAGGTTTGAAAGTCTTTAGCACGCGCGCGAATACGTAACTCGTTTCTTCGCTTGTCGTAACGTAACGTTTCTGGTGTGAACTCATTCACTTGTGAAAATACATCAACCAAATTAGTCGTCAGCTCTAAAAAACCGGATTCATCAGAGCCTTCTATTCTATCTAATGCGCCTTTAATCTGATTTTTTATCAAATTAGGGTGCACTTTAGATCCGGGGAATGCTGTCTGGTATCGCTCAACTACTTGGTTTTTTACTATATCGACCTGAGAATTAAGCTGTTGCAACTCAATTGCCTTTATAACTAAAGTAGAGCCCAATGCGACGGCTGTAAAAATTGCCGCGCCTTTCCAGTAACCCCACCAGAGCGCGCTCTTCTTTTTAAGCTGGTAAACACCTTGGCGAAGGTTGAATTTAACGTTATTTAATTGCTTAGCAAATAAAGCTAACGGGAGATCGTACTGACTTGTTTGCGCTTGTAAATTCGTCCCCTCTGGGAAGTCTTCCGCTGGGCTAAAGTGTTTAACCTCAGGGTTACCTAACGCAGTCAAGTAACCTGACAACCAGCTTAATTCAACCGCACTAATATGCCATGCCCCTTGCTTAAACAGCCACTGCTGATTGAGCTCTATAGCACTAGCCTCTCCCTCACCTACAGAGGGTAACAACAGTGCATCAGGTAATATTTTATAAACAGGCAGCTCATGTTCCACAAACAACGCGAGCCATTGCTCAAACCATTCGCGGTCAGTCATAGCAACCTGAATAGCATGCTGCTCACCAACCATGGTTGCTTCGCCTATAGCTATATACAAATCGTCTACATCGCAGGCTATATCTTCTTCAAGCATGTAAGGGAGTGCTTGCTCTAATTTGCGATTCCACTTTGTGGGTAGTGTTACCGTTTTTAATTGCACTTGATCGCTTGGCAATAAAACAACCACCTCCCTGTTGGCTGCTTTTTCACATAATTCATTCAAATTGCCTGCGCTTGATAGCTCACCACTGGCTATTATTTCTTGTTCTTGTGGTGAATATACAAGCCAATTTAATCGTTCTTGTTGGGTTTGACCCGTACGGATCAACAATATTTCTGTCACTGTACGCCTCCAAATTTTCGCGCCAGTATCGTTACTTCGCCGTCTTTGGCGTGCAGTAAGGTGGTCATCGAAAAACGCAGATCTACAAAGTTTGCCTGCGTTTGTAATTTAAAATATTCGCTTTTAATACTAAATAAGTCTTTCACTGATTCAGTGTTTGTACCGCCTTGTTGCTGTACCTGTTCAAAAAATTCTTCTAAAGAATCAAAACCTGTTTGTGGCCTTGCAGCAATAACAGCCTCTGCAGCCGACAAACTTAAATTATCCATCAGCGCGCTTAGTAGTAAAGCCTGTTCTGGTGCTATTGTATTAATGTTAATTAAAAGCTGAGTGCTCCCCGGAATAACACACACATAAGGCAGTACTTTTTCCATTACTAGCGGGTTAAAGCCTTTTACCAAGCGAAGTTCCGATGGAGATGCAAATAAACTATTAGCAGTCATATACGGAAATTTACGAGATAAGTACTCTCCCTCTTCAGCACCTGAGCGATAGGTTATGCTATTTTCATCCAGCCAGTCGAACACGCTATCAGCCATTGCTTCTTCCGATTCATCCGCTGGTAAATCTTCTATATTTTCAAGTAAGGCAAACAGTGCTTTGTGTGCAGGGTTTGTTTTGTCAGCACTATTTGTATCGGGTTCAATCGCTATGGCGTTTAAATTTAAACATGATTGCAAGTCAGTAATTGAACCACTTAATGTGCCGTTATCAACTGGGTATGCTGCGTTACCTTGTGTTGCCCATACTTGATCAAGCGTTGTTTTATCTGGGTCATCTTTCTTGCTTTGAATGAGTCCTTTAATAGCCAACTCTTCAGCACCGTAAGCATACCATTTTGCTTGTTGGTGACCTTGTAAATTAGTACTTTTTTGCACTTGCACCATTAAATTAGCACTCATTTCTACGGCTAAAATAGCAGCTAATGCAACAATAAATAACACAATAACCAGCGCTGCTCCGCGCGAAGACTGCCTACCCATTACTTCTACTTCCTTGCCCAGGAACTAAAAATACACGACGAATAGGTTCGGCCTCTATTTGTTGTAAAGTAACCGCAACCGCTTTAGGCAATGCTTTTACTTCCCATTGTTCTTGCCACTTATTGTCACTGTCTAAAAATTCAAACTTAAGCTCTTCGACGTTTTCTAATACCTGCTGTACACGTGGCTCCATATTATCAAGCTGATCAACGTACACGCGATACACACGCTCAAGATTATCATCTATGACCCTATATCCAACAGCCTGCAGCTCTGACCTAGGTAATAAATTTATTGGGTTTATCCAACCGTCTCTTACAAATGCAATGCCGTCATATTGGCTTTCAAGCACATAACGCCCTGCTAATAAATAATATTCTTGTACGTCACCAGACTCGTTTCTAACTGCACGTTTAGTCATTTGGCTAAAGTCTTGGTCCATAAGCCTAAACGTTGTTTGTAAACCATTAAGTTCCGCTATTTTTTCGTCCGATGCGTCTTTTGCTTTAGTTGTGCTGTCTAGTATTTGGTGCGTAGAAATAACAACAAAAGCTAAAATCCCCAAAGCAACCATTACTTCAAGCAATGTAAATCCGCGCTGCTTCACTTACTTTTTACCTTTATTTAAATACGTTGAAAGCTCATAGACTGACTGTTCGTACTTTTCATCGATAAATACATTTATGGTTAATTTAACAAAGCTTTTATCTGCAGTGGGCACAACCTCTTGCTGCCAAAACCATTCAACACCACCCATAACCTCACTACCACGTAAGTTATTTTTACCTTGCCATTGCTCGCCTTTTACCCGTTGTTCAATAATGACATTTTCAGCAACCCAGGAGGCATATGTTTGTTCTTCAATTGTTGTTAAGTGATGAATATGCTCGCCTGTGGCTTGCATTGCTGCAATACCCGCCATTGCACAAATACTCAAAGCAACAAGTACTTCTAACAAGGTAAAGCCTTTACTTAATGTCATTACTCTGGCTCTCTTCTTAAATTTACTGGTGCTGTAAATTCACCCTCAATAAAGTAAACAGGGTCACTTTGATCTTTTAGCTCAAGAATTAACTGAAATGCGCTTACTTCGCCCGACGATAAAATAAGTACTTGAGGTATTTTAAGCTTTTTAAGTTCGAGTAAGCTATCGTCTTCACCACCACTCATAAGCTCTCGCCAATTAGACTGTTCAAGTAGATTATCTTGAGCCCATGCAAGGTCTTCTAAGTTGAGGGTAAGCTTTAGTCGTGGCTCCAACTCTATGGGTTTAAATAACTCCTCCCTATCAAAGGTTACCCATTTTTCCCCATCAAATACCAAGTATTCTAGGGTATTTTTTTCAACGAGTAAGCCAAGCTCTACCTGATTTAAAATTGCAAATTCTGACGCCATATTAATGGTGGTATGCAACCTAAGCGCTTGAGCATCTAACTCATCTTCGGCGCCGCCGTCTAAGCTGTATACCACCATTTTTGTTGCAAAAGCGATAACCACTAATACAACTAAAATCTCGATTAAGCTAAAACCCTTTTTCTTGTGCATTAATTGAAGACCTACGTTCATAATAAGTCTTCAACAAATACATTTAGTTTAAGCTCAGTAGACTGACTCATTACTGCTTTTCTTCATCCCAGTTACCAATGTCGTCGTCAGTACCGACTTCACCGTCTGGTCCCATAGAGAAAATATCAAATTTACCAATTTCACCTGGGCTTATTAATAAGTATGTATTACCCCATGGATCTTCTGGTAATTCGCTGATAAAGCCGCCATCAGGAAAACGTTTTGGAACAGGCTCAATAGACGTTTTAGTTACTAACGCTTCAAGACCTTGCTCTGTGCTTGGGTAACTTTTATTTTTAAGCTTGTATAAGCTCATCGCATCTTCAAGCTGCTGAATATCTAAATGCGCTTTATCAATAGCGGCCTCTTCTTGTTGACCCATAATATTTGGCGCAACAATAGACATAATCATCCCGATGATAACCAGTACCACCATTACTTCTAGTAAAGAAAAACCTGATTGTTTGTTCACGTAATTACCTCATTATTCTAAAAACACTAAGCAAAAATGGTTTAGGTAAAACCATTAATATATAAAAACTATTTAAATTTAGAGCCCAACTGCTTTGTTCATTGCCATAATAGGCTGCAAAATGGCCATAACAATAAATAAAACGATAACAGCCATAGATGCAATCATTGCAGGCTCTAATAACTTAAGCGATACGTTAACCATGCTTTCAAATTCACGGTCTTGGTTATTCGCTGCACGCTCTAGCATTTGCTCTAGCTCACCTGATTTTTCACCACTGGCGATCATATGTAGCATCATCGGCGGGAATAATTTAGTTTGCTGTAAGGCCGCTCTAAGGCTTGCACCTTCGCTTACTCTGTCAGCTGCGTCGGCTACCGACTTCTTGATTTTTTCGTTTACGAGTACATCGCCAGAAATTCGCATTCCTTCAAGTAGTGGTACAGAGCTTGAAGATAAAATACTTAACGTACGAGCAAAGCGAGCGGTATTAATACCACGAGCCACCTTACCAATACCCGGCATATGCAGCACACGGTCGTCCCACCAAAAGCGCACTTGTGGTTTTTTTAATGCGTACTTAATGCCAATCGCAATGCCGGTGATGGCTAGTAGGCTAATAAACCAGTAATTTTGTACAAAATGACTCCCAGCCATTACCCACTCGGTGGTCCAAGGTAATACTTGTTTAGTTTTTTCAAAGGTTTTTAGTATTTTAGGAACAACAGTACCTAATAAAACCGACACTATACCAATGGCAAAAATAACTAGAATAGTTGGGTAAACCATAGCCTGTGTTATTTGACTACGCATATGCTGACGCTGCTCGGTGTAATCGGCTAAGCGATTAAGTACTTGGTCAAGATGCCCTGACTTTTCACCCGCAGCCACCATTGAACGATATAAGTCGTCAAACACATGGGGAAACTCACTCATACCATCAGCAAGGGTATAGCCTTCAACAACTTTTGAACGAACCGACATTAACATACGTTTTAAACGTGGTTTTTCACACTGCTCAGCCACCGCCATAACCGCGCCCTCAACTGGTAATGCTGACTGAATTAACGTTGCTAACTGGCGTGTGATGAGCGCAAGTTCAGATGTAGAAATACTTGGTTTAAAAAGGCTACCAAATAAAGGCGCTTTCTCACCCTTTACCTGTTTATCACTCTGAGCCGCAGGCACAACCTCTAAAGGGGTTAAGCTTTTATCGCGCAGAAGCTGACGAACTTGCTTGGCGGTATCGGCCTCTAAAATACCTTTTTTTTCTTTGCCGCGGCCATCTAATGCCCGATATTCAAACGCAGCCATTATTAGCCTTCCTCACGGGTAACACGCAGCACTTCTTCAAGCGTGGTTTTTCCTGCAAGCACACGGCTGCAACCATCTTGGCGAATACTTGGGCTATGAGTGCGGATGTATTTTTCTACACTTTGCTCACCTTTACCGTTGTGGATCATTTCTCGTATTGTTTCATCTACAACAAGTAACTCGTGTATACCAGTACGACCTTTGTAACCATTAAAGTTACATTCTTCACAGCCTATTGCACGGTAAATCGTTGGCTTGCTCTCAAATGGTACACCTAAAAGCTGACATTCACGTTCGTCTGCCACATGCCCTTCTTTACAGCTGTTGCACAACGTACGCACTAAGCGCTGAGATAAAACACCTAATAGCGATGAAGAAAGCAAAAACGGTTCAACGCCCATGTCTTCCATTCGAGTAATAGCACCAGACGCCGTATTTGTATGCAGTGTAGACATAACTAAGTGACCAGTAAGTGATGCTTGAACCCCTATTTGGGCAGTTTCAAGATCACGTATTTCACCCACCATTACAACATCGGGATCTTGACGTAAAATAGCACGCAACCCTCTTGCAAACGTCATATCTACTTTTGTATTTACTTGCGTTTGACCAATACCTGGGATCTCATATTCAATAGGATCTTCTACAGTCAGAATATTACGATCGCGAGAATTTATTTGGCTCATACCTGCATACAAGGTGGTACTTTTACCAGAACCCGTTGGTCCTGTTACCAAAATAATCCCGTGCGGCTTACTAATTAAGTCAGCAAACAACTCACGGTTTTTTGGAGTCATACCTAAATCTTCTAGGTTTAGGCGAGCATTGTTCTTATCAAGTAAACGTAATACTACTCGCTCACCAAAGCTCGACGGCATGGTTGATACACGCACATCTACTGCACGTCCTGCAATACGCAAGCTAATACGACCATCTTGCGGAATACGCTTTTCAGCTATATCGAGTTTTGCCATTACCTTAATACGCGATACAAGCAATGAGGCAAGTTTACGATTTGGCTTTAGTACTTCTTTTAAAACTCCATCAACCCTGAAACGAATCACAAGTTCTTGCTCGAACGTTTCAATATGAATATCTGACGCCCCCTCTTTAATGGCCTCGCTAAGCATGGCATTAATGAGTTTTATAATGGGCGCATCGTCATCACCAGCTAATAAATCTTCAGTTTGCGGGAGCTCATCAGCTAAAGAAAACAGATCAACTTCGTTGCCAATATCTTCCATCATTTGCTGCGTTTCAGAGCTATCACGTTGGTAAGATGACTCAAGTAACAATTCAAACTTGTCATCATCAAGCTGCTCTAATTTAAAGCCATGACCTGCGATTCTGCGCACTTCAAGTAATACATATAAATCAAGCTCACCACGAAAGTACACGGTAGTTTGGCCTTGATATTCACTGAGCAAAACACCCGCACGTCGCGCGTACGAAAATGGTAAACGTTTTGCTGGTAACTCAACGAGTACGTCATCAGCTAAGGGCTCATCTGCACTATGCGTATTAGGATGAACCACGTCTTGGTTTATCTCTTGTATCGCATTAGTCATCTTTACGCTCTTGTGCATTTTGTTTACGTAAATGCTCTTCATAAGTTGGCGGAAGCACTAGCTCATCATTCCACTCTGGTAATACAGGGGTATCGGTCATTGGCATTAAATCAATACCATCTTCTTGCTGCTTAGTTTGCTCACCACGAATAAAGTTATACTTGTTAAAACTTAACTTATTCATGCTCACCCCATCACGGATGATCGTTGGGCGGATAAATACAATTAAGTTACGCTTACGGCGAGTCGTGTTTGTTGACCTAAATAGGTGCCCTAAAACAGGAATATCACCTAATAATGGGACTTTAGACACACTTTCTTGGACGTCTTCGTCTATTAAGCCACCTAAAACAACCATACCGCCATCATCGGCGATAACCGTTGTCTTAATAGCGCGTTTGTTCACTGAAATATCAACCGCAGTTGCACCACTTACACTCGATACCTCTTGCTCAATGGTGAGCTGTACCGCTGAGCCATCGTTAATTTGTGGCGTTACAATAAGTTTAATACCCACTTCTTGACGCTCAACCGTTTGAAATGGGTTGCTATTGTTAGTGCCTGTTTGAGATCCGGTAATAATAGGTACTTCTTGACCCACTAAAATAGAGGCTTCTTCGTTATCCATGGTGGTAATTGAAGGCGTTGCCAAAATATTTGAGTTAGTGTCGGTTGCTACAGCCTGAATAATTGCGCCCCAGTCGTTTTTTATAACGCCCAGTGCTAAGCCATTAATACCACTAAGTAATGATGCAAGCGGCCCGTAGTCACCTTCTGTCGTTTCTGTGTAAGGTGTAACCGTGCCAGACTCTGTACCAATAATTGTTTTAGTTACTGTTTGATCTGCAGCTTGTTCTGCTGCAACAGCTAACGACCCAACAGGTACTGTTGTACCGTTATTAAACTGCAGCATGCCACCTTGCTCTGAAATCCACTGCAAGCCTAAATTAACGCCATCACCTTCCATTACTTCAATAATAATTGCTTCAACTAATACTTGTGCACGACGAATATCTAATCGTTCAATAACTGACTCTAATGAACGCATAGTATCGGGCTGTGCTGTGATGATTAGTGAATTAGACTCTGGGTGTGCCTCAATGCTGGTTTCGTTGTTACTACGCGAACGCGTTTTAGTTGCGCTACCTTGAGCTTCCTCGGTTAACGACTTACTTACACCCTGAAGAACCTTAACTAAGTCTTCCGATTTGGCGTAGTTTAAATAAAACACCTTAGTGTTGCCTTGGCTTTCAAGCTCACCATCAAGGCGCTTAATCAATTCAATTGCACGTGTGCGGGCTTGCCCTTCACCACTTACAATTACGCTATTGGTACGGCCGTCGGCTACGACTTTAGGAATCAAAAATTCTGGTACGCTTCCTTTGCCACTATCTTTATAAATATTTTCTACTACAGAAACAACATCATCAGCCGTTGCGTATTTAAGCTTTACAATATCAACACGCTTATCACCGGCTTGGTCAACTGAACGAATAATTTCCACTAAGCGGTTTACTGATGCAGCATGGCCAGTCAACATCATTACGTTTGCAGCATTAAAGTTAGCAACATGGCCACCATCTTTCTGATCGCTAAATTGACGAACTAATGGTCCTAGTTCTTGCACGCTTACATTTTTTACGCGCACCACGCGGGTGATCATCATATCGCCCGATGCAGAACTGTTTTCAGTAATTAGTGGCACATTCGACTTTTTAGCGTCAGAACTTTTTTCTACTTTAATAATGCCATTATCCATTTCAACAGCTGAGTAGCCGTAAACTTCTAATACATTTAAAAAGAATTGATAGTAAAGATCTTCATCCATTAACTCATAGCTACGTACATTCACTTTACCACGCACGTTGGGATCTATAATCACCGTTTTATTAAGGTTTTTACCAACAATATTAATAAACTCGTTGATATCAGTACCCTTAAAGTTTGCTGCATATTCAACTGCAGAAACAGACAAAGATATACTTGCCGCCAAAAAAAGTGCTGCGTACTTAGCTAACCCTTTTTTAATTTTTGTGAGGTGTAGCACCTGAACCATTATGTTAAAACTCCAAAGCTAAGTTATTGCAGGCTAAATTGCACATCTATTTGCTCACCATCACGCTCAATGGTGATAGTAGCATCGGTGCTATTGCGCAGCTCGTTTATGGCTGACATAGCCTGTTTTAAATCCGTTAGTTGATAGCCGTTAATAGAAACAGCTAAATCGTTATTTTTTAATCCCATTTGCTTAAATAGTGCGGGTTCTTTTCCCGGACTTAAGCGGTAACCAATTAGCTCACCTTCACTCATTGCTTGAGATACACGTATGTAATCAAAAAGTTTACCGGGTTCTTCTAATAATTCTTCGCGTGTTTCTATAATGGCTTCTTTTACTTCTGGGTCTGCAGTCGCATTTATTTGTTCTTCACTGCCATCTAATCGTTGCGGTCCCATTTCTTGCTCATCTTTTGCAGCGAGCACCGGCATAGAGACTGTTTTGGTGAAATCGAGTCCATCAAGCATAAGCGTTTCAAAACGGGCATTTACACTTAAAATGACACGGTCAGGAAGTATTTGCGCTACTTTTGCACGGGTCCCAGATACAACTTCATCGACAAGGTAGCTAACCTGCTTGCCCTGCGACTCAATAATTGCAACGCCTGCTTTATCATCATTACTTACAGCTACTATGCCTGTTAAGTTAATACTTAAACGTGTTTCAGGGGCGTCATTAATAATTTGTGATTGTTTTGCAGTATTAGCGCTGTTTGTTACCGTTTTTTTACCAAACAAAAACTGCTCAACAATACGTTGTGCCGAATTATTACTTGTTCCCGATGACTGTGTGGCAAACTGAGTAGGACTAAGTAAAGATACCTGAGGTTGAGGCCATAAAAGCCAAACCAATTTTGATAATAAAAATGCAAGGTAAACAACAACTAATAGCGTGACTAACGCACTTAATTTAGCATGCGGTAATCGAGTTAAAATGTGTTTTAGCTGTTGGATTTGCTGTTCCATAAATAGTGTTCTTTTTTTAATTTACTGCGTAAGCGCGACCCCATAGTACCCTTTCATTTTTCATTCAACAAGCACACTAATATTAAACTTTGTAAACAGAATGAATAACTTCTATTTACTTGAACAAAAAACAAACGCCCACTGTAATACCTTCATCCTAGATAGATTTCGTGGTAAATTTTAGATAATAAATTACTGCAGGTACAAACACGTTATGAGTAAAAAAAGTAATAGTAATAAAGACTCTGACCTCATAGATAACCTAAAAGTTCGATTAGATAAATGGTTATGGGCAGCACGCTTTTATAAAACACGTGCGATAGCAAGGGAAATGGTACAAGGCGGTAAAGTGCATTATAATGGACAGCGAACAAAGGCGAGTAAAATAGTCGAGGTTGGTGCGATAGTGAAACTCGCTCAAGGTGTAGATGAAAAAATCGTAACCATAACTAGGGTGCTTGAAAAACGACAAAGCGCCCCCATTGCTCAGACCTTGTACCAAGAATCTGATGCTAGTATCGCTAAACGCGAAGAAAACAGCATCGCACGTAAAAATAATAGCTTTTTTGCTCCTCATCCGGATAAAAAACCCGATAAAAAGCAAAGACGCGAACTTTTAAAAATGAAATCAAGTTAGGTATAGCCGCTCATGCAACAAGATTTACTTCACCGTTATTTATTCAACGAACTAGATGTTCGTGGCGAACTCGTTCAAATTGAGAGTGCCTACAATGAAATGATTGCCAACCATAATTACCCAGCACCTGTAAAAGCATTACTAGGTGAGCTATTGGTCGCTACTTGCTTACTTACAGCTACATTAAAATTTGAAGGTGAAATAGCCGTGCAACTGCAAGGTGACGGACCCGTTAAATATGCAGTAATAAATGGTGATGATAAGCAAAATATGCGTGGTATTGCTCGTCTACAAAATGAAGTGACAGGCAGTACTGTCAAAGAACTAATCGGTAATGGCTATATGGTTATTACTATTACGCCAGATAAAGGTGAGCGCTACCAAGGTATAGTCCCTCTAGAGCATGACACTCTAAGTGAGTGTATTGAAAGTTACTTTGAGCAATCAGAGCAGTTAAAAACTCGTTTATGGTTTGCAACCAATACAACCGAAGGCAGTGCAAAGGCATGTGGTTTATTTTTACAGGTACTGCCTGTTGATAAACAAAAGTCAATTGAAGACTTCACCCACCTAGAAGCTCTCAGCAATACGATAAAAGATGAAGAGTTGTTAAATCTTGATGCAAATACAATCTTAACTCGTTTGTATCATGAAGATAATCCACGTGTTTTTGAACCACAAAGCATACGTTTCAAATGTGGCTGTAGTCGCGACAAAACAATCACCGCATTAGTTAATGTAGGACAACAAGAGCTACTCGATGATGTAGCAGAAAACGGCAGTGTTAATATCAACTGTCATTACTGCTTAAAAGAATATACGTTTAATGAGCAAGACATTAAGAGTATTTTCAACTAAAAACTCCATCTCAGCTCATCTTCCTATATAAAGCCGCAAAATATGCGGTTTTATATTATAAAAAGATGATACCGGTGTCATAAAAAGTGACATTTAATGACACCGGTATCATTGAAATTATTCATGTTTTTTTGCAAATATATATGTTTTTAAGGGCTTTACAGGCTCGAATATCTGAAAACCTTCTGTTACTATCATTACAGCTGAAGGGCACTATTTACCCAGAGCTATCCCGTTCAAACTCTCATACATAGTTAGGTATAAACATGATTACAAGCGCTACACGTTTTGTCGATTTAACCGCAGCTGAACTTGTCGAGCATGCGATCCGCCGCGGCGAAGGAACTTTAGCCGCAAATGGTGCTTTCGTAGCCATTACAGGAAAACGAACAGGCCGTTCACCTCGAGATCGTTTTATTGTACAAGAAGCTACAACACAAAATGAAATTCAATGGGGCAATGTAAACCGTCCTTTCGATGCTGACAAATTTGATGCTTTATGGGCACGCGTAGAAGCACATGTGCAAAGTAATGACCACTTCACCTCTCACCTAGAAGTTGGCGCTGACCCAGAGCATTATTTACCTGTAGTTGTCACAACAGAAACTGCATGGCATCACATTTTTGCCAAAAACATGTTTATTGAACCTAAAAACTATAACGCTTCAAACTTACCACAATGGCAAGTGATGAACGTACCATCGTTTGTATGTGAACCAGAACGTGATGGCACTAACAGCGATGGCACCGTAATTATTAACTTTGCACAACGTAAAGTATTACTGGCGGGAATGCGCTACGCCGGTGAAATGAAGAAATCGATGTTCTCAGTTCAAAACTTCTTATTACCAGCTAAGGGTGTATTACCAATGCACTGTTCGGCTAACGTTGGTGAAGCTGGCGACACAGCATTATTCTTCGGTTTATCTGGCACTGGTAAAACAACGTTATCAGCTGACCCAACTCGCTTCCTAATCGGCGATGACGAACATGGCTGGGCACCTGGTAGTGTATTTAACATCGAAGGCGGCTGTTACGCAAAATGTATCGACCTTTCACAAAAGAATGAGCCTGTTATTTGGGATGCAATCCGCTTTGGCACTATCTTAGAAAATGTTGTGCTTGATGATAAAGGTGTGCCAGATTTTAACGATACAAGTCTGACCCAAAATAGCAGAGCTGCTTACCCATTAGAACATGTTGAAAAGCGTAAAGTAGAAAACCGCGCAGGTGAGCCTAAAGCTGTTGTATTCTTAACATGTGATGTGAGTGGCGTATTACCTCCTGTATCTGTACTGAGTGAAGAAGCCGCTGCGTACCACTTCCTAAGCGGGTATACTGCTAAAGTAGGTTCAACCGAAATTGGTTCAACAAGCGATATAGAATCTACATTCTCAACCTGTTTTGGCGCACCATTCTTCCCACGTCCTGCAGGGGTTTATGCTGAGCTTCTAATGAAACGTGTACGTGAGTTTGGCGCTAAAGTTTACCTAGTGAATACTGGCTGGACTGGCGGTCCTTACGGTATCGGCAAGCGTTTTGATATACCAACTACACGTGCTGTAATTGACGCTATAGTGTCAGGTAAATTAGCCGGTGTTGAAACTCAACATATTGATGCATTGAACTTAAACGTACCAGTTGCAGTACCTGGTGTTGATAGCAACCTTCTTAACCCTATTAACACGTGGGAAGATAAGGCTAAATATAATGAATATGCAGCTAAATTGGCTGCTGACTTTACAGAAAACTTTGCTAAATACGACGTATCTGACGATATTAAAAATGCAGGCCCTAAAGCTTAAAAATAACCTTTAGCCTCATAATTAAAACGCCAACCTTGAGTTGGCGTTTTTGATTCTAATTTTTACCCCAGCAACTAAGTTTCTTTAATAAATAACCGAATACATAAGATAGAACACTCCAACACCACAAGCCAAACTGTTAAAGGTCTACAGTCATATAAACTCTTACTCTTTCGAGTCGTGCTTTCTTGTATTTAGAGTAGGAGAGCGGCTTTATAGCAATGGCGCTGTACCCTGCGCTAAAGAGCCAAAGAGCTAATTCTGCGTCATCATCTGGTAATTTACTAGATAACTAAAACACTCTTCACAAAGAGGCGCTTCGTTTGGGAGACGCTTCGCTTTAGAAAAGGAAATGTTGAATGTCACTTTTCTGCAGACGTAAAAAAACCGACTATCGCTAGTCGGGCTTTCTACAATTTGAAGTCGGTGCGCTACGCAGTAGAATGTCATGGTGCCCACAGCGGTAAAAAGTCACATAGCAAATGGGATGCTACGTTGTGCCGGTCTGCCTTGTACGAATCTCGCTTTGACATTGTTTTGCGTAATGTACGGGAATAAAATACCGTGGAGCACAGGATATGTATGAGCCGCCGCTACTGGGTTCGGCATGGGGTCTTGGCTCTTACTAAACCCCAGACAGCAAAAAACCCGTCACATTACTGTAACGGGTTTCTCTTATTTGAAGCCTGGTAATGTCCTACTTTCACATAGCAAATGCTACACTATCATCGGCGCTGTTTCGTTTCACTACTGAGTTCGGCATGGAATCAGGTGGGTCCAAAACGCTATTGTCACCAAGCAAATTTGGGCGTTAATCCGTATTTCTACGCACTAACTGAATTTGGAAAATATCTGATAATATTTTTTAAGTCTTTCTGTCAGTAATATCTACTTTAGTTATTAACTTCTGTCTTAACTGTCACACAAAACGCGTTTGGCGTTGTATGGTTAAGCCTCACGGGTAATTAGTACAAGTTAGCTTAATGGCTCACACCACTTCCACATCTTGCCTATCAACGTTGTAGTCTTCAACGGCCCTTCAGAGACTTTAAAAGTCTAGTGAGAACTCATCTCGAGGCCTGCTTCGCGCTTAGATGCTTTCAGCGCTTATCAGTTCCGAACGTAGCTACCGGGCAATGCCATTGGCATGACAACCCGAACACCAGCGGTTCGTTCACTCCGGTCCTCTCGTACTAGGAGCAACCCCTCTCAATTCTCAAACGCCCACGGCAGATAGGGACCGAACTGTCTCACGACGTTCTAAACCCAGCTCGCGTACCACTTTAAATGGCGAACAGCCATACCCTTGGGACCGACTTCAGCCCCAGGATGTGATGAGCCGACATCGAGGTGCCAAACACCGCCGTCGATATGAACTCTTGGGCGGTATCAGCCTGTTATCCCCGGAGTACCTTTTATCCGTTGAGCGATGGCCCTTCCATTCAGAACCACCGGATCACTATGACCTACTTTCGTACCTGCTCGACGTGTCTGTCTCGCAGTTAAGCTGGCTTCTACCATTACACTAACCGTACGATGTCCGACCGTACTTAGCCAACCTTCGTGCTCCTCCGTTACTCTTTGGGAGGAGACCGCCCCAGTCAAACTACCCACCAGGCACTGTCCGTAACCCCGATTCAGGGGCCAACGTTAGAACATCAAAACTACAAGGGTGGTATTTCAAGGACGACTCCAACAAGACTAGCGTCTCATCTTCAAAGTCTCCCACCTATCCTACACATGTAGGTTCAATGTTCAGTGCCAAGCTGTAGTAAAGGTTCACGGGGTCTTTCCGTCTAGCCGCGGGTACACAGCATCTTCACTGCGATTTCAATTTCACTGAGTCTCGGGTGGAGACAGCGTGGCCATGGTTACACCATTCGTGCAGGTCGGAACTTACCCGACAAGGAATTTCGCTACCTTAGGACCGTTATAGTTACGGCCGCCGTTTACCGGGGCTTCGATCAAGAGCTTCTCCGAAGATAACCCCATCAATTAACCTTCCGGCACCGGGCAGGTGTCACACCGTATACGTCATCTTGCGATTTTGCACAGTGCTGTGTTTTTAATAAACAGTCCCAGCCACCTGGTCACTGCGGCTCCCGTCCGCTTAGAGAGCAAGTCTCATCACAGATAGGAGCGTACCTTCTCCCGAAGTTACGGTACGATTTTGCCTAGTTCCTTCACCCGAGTTCTCTCAAGCGCCTTAGTATTCTCTACCTGACCACCTGTGTCGGTTTGGGGTACGATTCGGTATAATCTGAAGCTTAGAGGCTTTTCCTGGAAGTATGGCATCAGCAACTTCATCACCGTAGTGACTCGTCTCGTGTCTCAGGTTTAATGTTCGTCCGGATTTACCTAAACAAACGCCCTACTCACTTTCACATGGACAACCATCGCCATGCTTGCTTAGCCTTCTCCGTCCCCCCATCGCAATTATACCAAGTACGGAAATATTAATCCGTTTCCCATCGACTACGCCTTTCGGCCTCGCCTTAGGGGTCGACTTACCCTACCCTGATTAACATGGGATAGGAACCCTTGGTCTTCCGGCGTGCGGGTTTTTCACCCGCATTATCGTTACTCATGTCAGCATTCGCACTTCTGATACGTCCAGCATACCTCCCGGTACACCTTCAACCGCTTACAGAACGCTCCCCTACCACTCATACAAAGTATGAATCCGCAGCTTCGGTGCATAGTTTAGCCCCGTTACATCTTCCGCGCAGACCGACTCGACCAGTGAGCTATTACGCTTTCTTTAAAGGATGGCTGCTTCTAAGCCAACCTCCTGGCTGTCTGGGCCTTTCCACATCGTTTCCCACTTAACTATGACTTTGGGACCTTAGCTGGCGGTCTGGGTTGTTTCCCTCTTCACGACGGACGTTAGCACCCGCCGTGTGTCTCCCGGATATTACTTTACGGTATTCGGAGTTTGCAAAGGGTTGGTAAGTCGGGATGACCCCCTAGCCTTAACAGTGCTCTACCCCCGTAAGTATTCGTCCGAGGCTCTACCTAAATAGATTTCGGGGAGAACCAGCTATCTCCCGGTTTGATTAGCCTTTCACTCCTAGCCACAGGTCATCCCCTAACTTTTCAACGTTAGTGGGTTCGGTCCTCCAGTTGATGTTACTCAACCTTCAACCTGCCCATGGCTAGATCACCGGGTTTCGGGTCTATACCTTGCAACTATTCGCCCAGTTAAGACTCGGTTTCCCTACGGCTACCCTAATCGGTTAACCTCGCTACAAAATATAAGTCGCTGACCCATTATACAAAAGGTACGCAGTCACAGAACAAGTCTGCTCCTACTGCTTGTACGTACACGGTTTCAGGTTCTATTTCACTCCCCTCACAGGGGTTCTTTTCGCCTTTCCCTCACGGTACTGGTTCACTATCGGTCAGTTGGGAGTATTTAGCCTTAGATGATGGTCCACCTATATTCAGTCAAAGTTTCACGTGCTCCGACCTACTCGATTTCACTTAAAATGTCTTTTCATGTACGGGACTATCACCCTGTATCGTGGCACTTTCCAGAGCCTTCCATTAACACATAATAAGCTTAAGGGCTGTTCCGATTTCGCTCGCCGCTACTTTCGGAATCTCGGTTGATTTCTTTTCCTACGGGTACTTAGATGTTTCAGTTCTCCGCGTTCGCCTCGTTAACCTATGTATTCAGTTAACGATACCTGCAAGCAGGTGGGTTTCCCCATTCGGAAATCCTAGTCTCAAGTGCTTTTTACTAGCTTGACTAGGCTTATCGCAAGTTAATACGTCCTTCATCGCCTCCAACTGCCAAGGCATCCACCGTGTACGCTTAGTCACTTAACCATACAACCCAAACGGGTCTTTGTTTTGTGACAGTTTAACTTCGCCAGAAGTTAATATTGAATACTAAAGTAGATACCAATCAATCAACTCAAAGAGTGATTAAATGGCACTGAATGATACTGCTATCATTCTTTTTTACTTTTGAAAACTCTGTACAAATAACAATGTTATTCATACGAATTTTATTATCAGCTTTTCCAAATTTTTAAAGAGCATATTAATTAACTAAGCCAGTGGCTTAACTAATTAACAATCATCTGTGTGGACACTACGAACAAATAAGTTCTAAATCGTATAAGGAGGTGATCCAGCCCCAGGTTCCCCTAGGGCTACCTTGTTACGACTTCACCCCAGTCATGAATCACTCCGTGGTAAACGTCCTCCCGAGGGTTAGACTATCTACTTCTGGAGCAACCCACTCCCATGGTGTGACGGGCGGTGTGTACAAGGCCCGGGAACGTATTCACCGCGTCATTCTGATACGCGATTACTAGCGATTCCGACTTCATGGAGTCGAGTTGCAGACTCCAATCCGGACTACGACGCACTTTAAGTGATTCGCTTACCTTCGCAGGTTCGCAGCACTCTGTATGCGCCATTGTAGCACGTGTGTAGCCCTACACGTAAGGGCCATGATGACTTGACGTCGTCCCCACCTTCCTCCGGTTTATCACCGGCAGTCTCCTTAGAGTTCTCAGCATTACCTGCTAGCAACTAAGGATAGGGGTTGCGCTCGTTGCGGGACTTAACCCAACATCTCACAACACGAGCTGACGACAGCCATGCAGCACCTGTATCAGAGTTCCCGAAGGCACCAATCTATCTCTAGAAAGTTCTCTGTATGTCAAGTGTAGGTAAGGTTCTTCGCGTTGCATCGAATTAAACCACATGCTCCACCGCTTGTGCGGGCCCCCGTCAATTCATTTGAGTTTTAACCTTGCGGCCGTACTCCCCAGGCGGTCTACTTAATGCGTTAGCTTTGAAAAACAGAACCGAGGTTCCGAGCTTCTAGTAGACATCGTTTACGGCGTGGACTACCGGGGTATCTAATCCCGTTTGCTCCCCACGCTTTCGTACATGAGCGTCAGTGTTGACCCAGGTGGCTGCCTTCGCCATCGGTATTCCTTCAGATCTCTACGCATTTCACCGCTACACCTGAAATTCTACCACCCTCTATCACACTCTAGTTTGCCAGTTCGAAATGCAGTTCCCAGGTTGAGCCCGGGGCTTTCACATCTCGCTTAACAAACCGCCTGCGTACGCTTTACGCCCAGTAATTCCGATTAACGCTCGCACCCTCCGTATTACCGCGGCTGCTGGCACGGAGTTAGCCGGTGCTTCTTCTGTCAGTAACGTCACAGATATGAGGTATTAACTCACACCCTTTCCTCCTGACTGAAAGTGCTTTACAACCCGAAGGCCTTCTTCACACACGCGGCATGGCTGCATCAGGCTTTCGCCCATTGTGCAATATTCCCCACTGCTGCCTCCCGTAGGAGTCTGGACCGTGTCTCAGTTCCAGTGTGGCTGATCATCCTCTCAAACCAGCTAGGGATCGTTGCCTTGGTGAGCCATTACCTCACCAACTAGCTAATCCCACTTGGGCCAATCTAAAGGCGAGAGCCGAAGCCCCCTTTGGTCCGTAGACATTATGCGGTATTAGCAGTCGTTTCCAACTGTTGTCCCCCACCTCAAGGCATGTTCCCAAGCATTACTCACCCGTCCGCCGCTCGTCAGCAAAGTAGCAAGCTACTTTCTGTTACCGCTCGACTTGCATGTGTTAGGCCTGCCGCCAGCGTTCAATCTGAGCCATGATCAAACTCTTCAATTAAAAAGTTTTGTGTCTTTCGACAGCTCAATGAATTCTGAATTTATTTAATATCTTTCGATATTGAATTGACTGTGCTGCAATTCTTTTCTTAAGTAAAACCTAAGTAAGTTATTGCTGTTGGTCACTCAGTTTCAATTGAGACTCTAATTTGTTTGCCTCACTACCTAAGTAGCTTGGCTGTTAGAACTCAATCTGTACGAGTGCCCACACAGATGATTGCTTTATATTGTTAAAGAACGTTTGAGTTGCCTTAGCGACTCAAGGGAAGCGAATCTTACGCTTTCCTGTGTTTTTGTCAACACTTAATTTTAAATTTTATAAAAATCTAAACTCAAGTTTTACTCGACTCACTAAGTGGTTTGCTTGCCTCGCTAAGCGTTGCCTGCTCTGCCGTCTCAGTGGGGTCGCATTATAGGGAGATCCGAAAACAGATCAACCCTTTTTTAAAGAAAACTTGAAAAAACATGCTGTTCGATGAGTATTTGAGCTAAACGCTCAAAAACACAACTAATAGTAAGCTTTATTTATGTAATAGCGCCATTTTACTAAGTGTATGATGATAAATATCTTTCTAGTGCTTATTTGAAAGGTAATTATGGTAACAACCTTTTTAGCTTATGATTTTTCTTAGGTGTAACGTTACCGTTTTTATAGTAATGCTACTCACTTAGCCAAATCATTAATGCAATAGAGCTGTGTTTTGGCTGACTTGAGATTAGTGGTAAATAGGTAATAG
Organism: Pseudoalteromonas sp. APM04; assembly: GCF_022809815.1. Classification (NCBI taxonomy): domain Bacteria; kingdom Pseudomonadati; phylum Pseudomonadota; class Gammaproteobacteria; order Alteromonadales; family Pseudoalteromonadaceae; genus Pseudoalteromonas; species Pseudoalteromonas sp. APM04. The sequence continues at coordinate 265,941 of NZ_CP094441.1, read as the reverse complement.
GTAATAGGTAATAGGTAATAGGTAATAGGTAATAGGTAATAGGTAATAGGTAATAGGTAATAGGTAATAGGTAAATATAATAATGCAGAAGTTTAATTTGTAAATTTCAGGCATTAAAAAGCCGAGCATAAGCTCGGCTTTAGGTTTCTTTAAGACTTACTCTGCAGACTGTGCGTCTTCTTGAACTTCTTCGCTAGTCGCTGGGCGACCAACTAGTTCAATATAAGCCATTGGTGCATTATCACCAGTACGGAAGCCACACTTAAGAATACGAGTGTAACCACCTGGACGATCCGCGTTACGTGGACCGATTTCACTGAATAATTTACCAACAACTTCATTGTCGCGTGTGCGAGCAAACGCTAAACGGCGGTTTGCTACACTGTCAGTCTTAGCCAGTGTGATTAAAGGTTCAATTACACGACGTAACTCTTTCGCTTTTGGCAAAGTAGTTTTGATGATTTCATGTTTCACCAAAGAACCTGCCATATTGCTGAACATCGCTTTACGATGGCTACTGTTACGGTTTAATTGACGACCACTCTTACGATGGCGCATGACCCTATCCTTCTAACTAAACTAATATAGTGATTTAGATTATTCAGCTAAACTTGCAGGTGGCCAGTTTTCTAGGCGCATACCTAGAGAAAGACCACGTGAAGCTAGCACGTCTTTAATTTCAGTTAGAGACTTCTTACCTAGATTAGGCGTTTTAAGAAGCTCAACCTCAGTGCGCTGAACTAAATCACCGATATATTGAATTTGCTCGGCTTTCAAACAATTTGCTGAGCGTACTGTTAGTTCAAGATCATCGACTGGACGAAGCAGAATAGGATCGAATTCTGGTTTCTCTTCTTTCTCTTCTGGCTCAGTTACATCGCGTAAATCTACGAATGCATCTAATTGCTCAGCTAAGATAGTAGACGCACGGCGGATCGCTTCTTCAGGATCTAATGTACCGTTTGTTTCCATATCAATGATTAATTTGTCTAAATCTGTACGTTGCTCAACTCGAGCTGATTCAACCGAGTACGCAATACGTTCAACTGGGCTGAATGATGCATCAAGCAACAATCTACCAATTGGACGCTCATCGTCATCAGAGGATAAACGACTAGATGCCGGCACATAACCACGACCGCGCTCAACACGAATACGCATGCTGATCTCGCTGTTACCTGTAGTTAAATTACAGATAACGTGATCTGGATTAGCAATTGTTACATCGCCATCGTGCTGAATATCAGCCGCAGTAACAGGGCCTACACCAGATTTAGTCAGGGTCAGAAAAACTTCATCTTTGCCTTCTAACGTTACTGCTAAACCTTTAAGGTTTAATAGTATTTCAATGATGTCTTCTTGAACGCCTTCTTTCGCGCTGTACTCATGTAATACACCGTCGATTTCTACTTCAGTTACTGCACATCCAGGCATAGATGAAAGTAATATACGGCGTAAAGCATTACCCAGAGTGTGACCAAAGCCACGCTCTAATGGTTCTAAAACTATTTTAGAACGCGTTGGGTTGATAGCGTCGATGTCGACTAACCTTGGTTTTAGAAATTCTGTAACAGAACCCTGCATTTTATCCTCTCTTAACTCTTAACTTTACTTAGAGTAAAGTTCGACGATTAGTTGTTCATTAATGTCCGCAGACAGGTCTGAACGCTCAGGTAGACGCTTAAAGCTGCCTTCCAATTTCTTACCGTCAACTTCAACCCAAGTCGGCTTTTCACGTTGCTCAGCCAACTCTAGAGCAGCGATGATACGTGCTTGTGTCTTAGACTTCTCACGGATTACTACAGTATCTTCTGGAGTAATTACGTATGAAGGAATGTTCACAACACGACCATTAACTAGAATCGCTTTATGGCTTACTAACTGACGTGCTTCAGCGCGTGTGCTAGCAAAACCCATGCGATATACAACATTGTCTAAACGTTGCTCTAAAAGCTGTAACAAGTTTTCACCTGTATTACCTTTAAGGCGAGCAGCTTCTTTATAGTAGTTACGGAATTGCTTTTCTAATACACCGTAGATACGACGTACTTTTTGCTTTTCACGTAATTGTAAACCGTAATCAGATAGACGACCTTTACGAGCGCCGTGCTGACCAGGTGCAGTCTCAAGTTTACACTTAGAGTCGATAGCTCTTACGCCGCTCTTAAGGAACAGGTCAGTACCTTCACGACGACTCAGCTTGAGCTTAGGGCCCAAATATCTTGCCATGTTATTTCTCCTAACCTATTGTTAAACGCGACGTTTCTTCGGTGGACGACAACCATTATGTGGTATTGGCGTCACGTCAGTAATGTTTGTAATACGGTAACCAGCAGCATTCAAAGCACGTACAGCAGATTCACGACCTGGACCTGGACCTTTGATGAAAACTTCTAGATTTTTTAAACCGTATTCTTGAGCAGCAGTACCTGCACGCTCTGCAGCAACCTGAGCAGCAAATGGTGTAGATTTACGTGAACCACGGAAACCTGAACCACCGGCAGTAGCCCATGATAGTGCATTACCTTGACGGTCGGTAATCGTTACAATAGTGTTGTTGAAAGAAGCATGAACATGAGCCATACCATCAGCAACTTGTTTTTTAACCTTTTTACGACGAATTGGTGTCTTAGCCATAATACTATCCCCTTATCGCTTAATAGGCTTACGAGGACCCTTACGGGTACGCGCGTTAGTCTTAGTTCTTTGACCACGTAGTGGTAAAGAGCGACGGTGACGTAGGCCACGGTAACAACCAAGGTCCATAAGGCGCTTGATATTTAATGTAACTTCACGACGAAGGTCACCTTCAACAGTGTACTTGCCAACTGCATCACGCAGTACGTCAAGTGTTTCGTCAGAAAGTTCACCGATTTTTGTGGTCTCGGCGATACCAGTCGCTGCTAAGATAGCCTTAGAGCGAGTCTTACCTATGCCATAAATAGCTGTTAAACCAATAACTGCATGTTTATGATCAGGGACGTTAATGCCAGCAATACGGGCCACTAACACATCTCCTATATTCGAATTTGGTAATCAAAAGTTTGAAAAGCCCGTAAGGATACTCAAACGAAGACCAAATCACTACTAAAAACACAGGCCGAGAAATCTCAGCCTGCACGACTGTTTACTTAGCCTTGCCTTTGCTTATGCTTAGGCTCACTGCAAATTACGCGTACTACACCAGCACGTTTAATAACTTTACAGTTACGGCATATTTTCTTAACGGAAGCACGTACTTTCATTGCTCAACTCCGTAAACTGACCTTATCGACCGTAGCCTTTAAGGTTCGCTTTTTTCAGCACAGAATCATACTGATGAGACATCAGGTGAGTCTGTACTTGTGCCATAAAGTCCATGATTACAACAACGATAATCAAAATTGATGTACCGCCGAAATAGAATGGCGTTTGCCATGCCATAGTCATGAATTCGGGCACCAGACAGATAAAGGTTATATACAAAGCACCTGCCAATGTCAGGCGTGTCATCACTTTATCAATGTATTTAGATGTCTGCTCACCTGGACGAATACCTGGGATAAATGCGCCAGATTTCTTAAGGTTATCTGCAGTTTCACGAGGGTTAAACACCAACGCTGTATAGAAAAAGCAGAAGAAGATAATTGCCGCAGCTAATACAAGTGAGTACAAAGGTTGACCCGGAGTCAACGTTGTAGCAACAGCTTGTAATGCATCAGCGACAGGACCTTCACCTTGGCCGAACCAGCTAGCAATTGTACCAGGGAACAGAATTATACTACTAGCAAAGATTGGTGGAATAACACCCGCCATGTTTACTTTTAGTGGTAAATGCGTGCTTTGAGCAGCAAATACTTGACGACCTTGTTGGCGTTTAGCGTAGTTAACAACAATACGACGTTGTCCACGTTCGAAAAACACTACAAGATAAGTAACAGCGAATACTATAACCGCAACCATAAGTAGTACAAAAACATTCAAATCACCTTGGCGCGCCATTTCGACTGTCGAACCAATAGCAGACGGCAAGTTAGCTACAATACCAACAAATATTAGAACTGAAATACCGTTACCGATACCACGTTCTGTTATTTGTTCACCCAACCACATAAGGAACATAGTACCAGTTACTAAGCTCACCACAGCGGTGAAATAGAAACCCATACCCGGATTAACAACTAACCCGTTCATCATGCCCGGTAAGCTAGTAGCAATACCGATAGATTGGATAGTAGCTAGCACAAGCGTGCCGTAGCGTGTGTACTGGCTAATTTTTTTACGCCCTTGCTCACCTTCTTTCTTAAGCTCTATAAACGGAGGATACATATGCGTTAATAGTTGCGTAATAATCGAAGCCGAGATATACGGCATAATACCCAGCGCTAACACTGAAGCTCGCTCAAGTGCACCACCACTGAACATGTTGAACATTTCAACAATGGTGCCCTTTTGTTGCTCGAAGAAATCGGCAAGTACAGCGGCGTCAATCCCAGGGATCGGCACAAATGAACCTAGACGGTAAATTATGATAGCGCCCAATACGAAGAGTAATCGACGCTTCAATTCCGAAAGCCCACCTTGTGCACTTTGTGTATCTTGACCTGGTTTAGCCATTTGTACTTCCTTAGTCTTCTACCTTGCCTCCGGCAGCTTCAATAGCTTCGCGTGCACCCTTAGAGGCTTTAAGACCTTTAAGTGTAACAGCGCGTGAAACTTCACCAGATTTAACAACTTTAACGAAAAGAACGTTCTTTTTAACTAGACCAGCTGCTTGTAACGCGCTTAGGTCTACCACATCGCCTTCAACTTTAGCGATTTCAAAAAGGTTAACTTCTGCAGATACTAACGATTTGCGTGAAGTGAAACCAAATTTAGGTAGACGACGTTGCATAGGCATTTGACCGCCTTCAAAACCAACGCGTACTTTACCGCCAGAACGTGACTTTTGACCTTTGTGACCACGGCCACCAGTCTTACCAAGACCAGAACCGATACCACGACCAACACGTTTAGGGGCAGTTTTTGAACCTGCAGCAGGTGAAAGTGTATTCAAATGCATGAAATTAACCCTCTACCTTAACCATGTAAGAAACCTTGTTTATCATACCACGTACACATGCTGTGTCTTCTAACTCAACAGTGTGATTGATACGACGTAAACCAAGACCGCGTAATGTAGCTTTATGCTTCGGTAAACGACCGATAGAGCTTTTTACTTGTGTTACTTTTACAGTTTGATTAGCCATGGTTACCCCAGTATTTCTTCTACGCGAAGGCCACGTTTTGCAGCGATAGACTGTGGAGAATTCATATTCTCAAGAGCCGAAATCGTTGCACGTACTACGTTGATTGGGTTAGTAGAACCGTAACATTTAGATAGTACGTTCTGAACACCAGTCACTTCTAGTACTGCACGCATAGCACCACCTGCGATGATACCAGTACCTTCAGAGGCTGGTTTCATGAACACTAGTGAGCCAGCATGACGTCCCTTAACAGGATGCTGTAATGTATTGCCATTTAGGTCTACATTGATCATGTTGCGACGTGCTTTTTCCATTGCTTTTTGAATAGCAGCTGGAACTTCACGTGCTTTACCATAACCAAAACCTACTTTACCTGCGCCGTCACCAACTACAGTTAGTGCAGTAAAGCTAAAGATACGACCACCTTTAACTACTTTAGACACACGGTTTACCGCGATTAGCTTTTCAGCTAGATCAGGCTGTTGTTGCTTTGCTTCTACGTTAGCCATTGTCTACTCCTAGAATTGCAAACCGGCTTCACGCGCAGCATCAGCTAGCGCCTTCACACGGCCGTGATATTTAAAGCCACTGCGATCAAAAGCAATCTTTTCGATGCCTTTGTCAGCCGCACGTTCAGCAACCGCTTTGCCAACTGCTTGCGCAGCTTCAACGTTACCGGTGCCTTTAACTGTTTCGCTAATAGCCTTCTCAACAGTAGAAGCAGCAGCCAGTACATTACCCTCAGCATTAATTACTTGAGCGTAAATGTGACGTGGCGTGCGGTGGATAACAAGACGCGTTGTGCCTTGTTCAATATAATTTCTACGAGTGCGTTTAGCACGACGTAGACGAGCTGTTTTTTTATCCATCGTCTTACCTTACTTCTTCTTAGCCTCTTTACGGCGTACATTCTCATCTGAATAGCGAACACCTTTACCTTTATAAGGCTCAGGTTTACGGTATGCACGAATGTTAGCAGCTGTTTGACCAACTAACTGCTTATCTACGCCCTTAACTAGAACTTCTGTTTGGCTTGGAGTTTCAATCGTAATTCCTTCAGGAACTGCGAAATTAACTGGGTGTGAGAAACCAAGTGTTAAGTCTAAAACTTTACCCTTAGCTGCAGCACGGTAACCAACGCCTACTAACTGAAGTTTCTTCTCGTAACCTTCATGCGTACCAACAACCATGTTGTTGATTAGAGCGCGAGCAGTACCTGCTTGTGCCCATGCATTTGCTACGCCTTCACGAGGTAAAGTTGTAATAACGTTGTCGTTAACTTGTACTTCAACTGCGTCGTTGATAGTACGAGTAAGTTCACCGTTTTTGCCTTTAACTGTGATTTCCTGGCCTTTCAATGTAACTTCTACACCGGCAGGAACATTAATTGGTGCCTTTGCTATGCGAGACATAGTTCCCCTCCGATTAAGCTACAAAGCCAATGATTTCACCACCAACACCAGCACTACGTGCTGCGCGGTCTGTCATTAGGCCTTTAGAAGTTGATACGATAGCGATACCAAGACCACCCATTACCTTCGGTAATTCGTCACGTTTCTTGTAGATACGTAAACCAGGGCGACTTACACGCTGGATATTTTCAATTACAGCTTTGCCTTCGAAGTACTTCAACTCGATAGAAAGCTCAGGTTTAACTTCACCGTTAACTGCGTAGTCTACGATGTAACCTTCGTCTTTTAGTACTTTAGCTAATGCTACTTTCAGCTTTGAAGTTGGCATCGTTACAGATACTTTCTTCGCTGATTGACCGTTACGGATACGTGTGAACAAATCCGCGATAGGATCTTGCAAGCTCATAGTCTTACTCCCATGATTCTATTACCAGCTAGCCTTTTTAAGGCCAGGAATTTCACCGCGCATAGCTGCTTCGCGAACTTTAATACGGCTCATGCCGAATTTGCGAAGGAAACCATGTGGGCGGCCCGTAATGTTACAACGATTACGTTGACGTGCAGGGCTAGAATCACGAGGTAAAGCTTGTAGCTTAAGTACCGCGTCCCAACGATCATCTTCAGATGTATTAACATCACTGATGATAGCTTTTAGTGCAGCACGCTTTTCAGCATACTGAGCAACTAGTTTTGTGCGCTTTGCTTCGCGCGCTTTCATAGAATTCTTTGCCATAACCCTACCCTTATTTCTTAAATGGGAAGTTAAACGCTTCTAACAACGCACGGCCTTCCTCATCAGATTTCGCAGAAGTAGTGATAGTGATATCCATACCGCGTACACGGTCTACTTTATCGTAATCGATTTCTGGGAAGATGATTTGTTCACGTACGCCCATGCTGTAGTTACCACGTCCATCAAAAGACTTAGCACTTACGCCACGGAAGTCACGAATACGTGGGATAGCGATTGATACCAAACGCTCAAAAAAGTCCCACATACGCTCGCCGCGTAGGGTTACTTTACAACCAATTGGGTAGCCTTCACGCACTTTAAAGCCAGCAACAGATTTACGTGCTTTAGTGATTAAAGGTTTCTGACCAGAGATTGCAGTTAAATCAGCTACAGCGTGATCTAAAATTTTCTTGTCAGCTAGGGCTTCGCCCACGCCCATATTTAATGTGATCTTTTCGATCTGAGGGACTTGCATGACAGAGCTGAAACCAAACTTCTCTTGAAGCTCAGCAACTACTTTGTCTTTATATACTTCATGCAGTTTCGCCATCATTCTACTCCAACTATTAGATAGTTTTACCAGTAGATTTAAAGATACGTAATTTCTTACCATCTTCAATCTTGAAACCTACACGATCTGCTTTACTCGTTTCCGAGTTGAAGATCGCAACGTTTGATGCGTCCATAGACGCTTCTTTCTCAACAATGCCGCCAGCTTGGTTCAATTGTGGAACCGGCTTTTGGTGTTTCTTGATCAAGTTTATGCCTTCGACAAAGATTCGACCAGATTCAGTAACAACTGAAAGCACTTTACCGCGCTTACCTTTGTCTTTACCTGCTAGTACGATTACTTCGTCACCACGACGGATTTTTGCTGCCATGATTGGCTCCTTACAGTACTTCTGGGGCTAGTGAAACGATTTTCATGAACTTGTCATTACGAAGTTCGCGAGTCACAGGGCCGAAAATACGTGTACCAATTGGCTGCAAGTTATCATTTAAGATAACAGCCGCGTTGCTGTCGAAACGGATCAGAGAACCATCTGGACGGCGAACACCTTTTCTGGTACGCACAACTACCGCGTTTTTAACATCACCTTTCTTCACTTTACCGCGAGGAATAGCTTCTTTTACAGAAACTTTAATGATGTCGCCAATCGCTGCGTAGCGACGGTGTGAACCACCAAGGACTTTTATACACTGCACTTTGCGAGCGCCGCTGTTATCAGCAACTTCCAGCTGAGTTTGCATTTGGATCATGTTAATGACCTCCGGTGTAGTAATTACAACGTGTCTTAAAATTGTTTAAAATCAAGACATTTCGATTAAATCCCACTCAAAAACAAACGAGTTGTCTCTTAAGGGCGGGCAATTGTACCAGCATTGAGCATGTAGCGATAGGTTATTTTTTAATTAATTTAAGGACTGAGGGGATTTTATTAACGTTGGTAAAGCTATGTGACTATTTTTTCAATGGTTATAAAATAAACAAGGCACTTAAAAAGTGCCTTGTTTATTTTACTAGTGGTTATTTAGCCAAATAGCCCCTTTAATTTATCTTTTACTTTATCTTTGGCTTTCTCTTTCGCTTTTTCTTTTGCGTCATCGAGTTTCTTTTTTGCTTCATCTTTTAAGGCATTACTTACATCAAGTTTAATTCCCACATCGTGAAATGGTCCTTTTATGCGTAACGGTATTTTAAAGCCTGTACTGTCATCGGTAGTGCCTTGACCTTCTATTGAATCTACAATCCCTGTTACCAAACGATAATCAACTTTAGTAAGAGGTAAATCCACATCTCCTTCACCGGAAATACGAATCAGAGGGCTAATTAGTGAAAGGTCAGTATTGCGTCCAACACCTTTAGTAAAGTTAAAGCTACCGGTGAGCGCAGAAAAATCTGTTTGCTCTGATTCTTCAAAGCCCGTATCTAGCCCTTCACTCACAGCTCCAAGGTTACCCGTAATAAGCTCTTTGCCTTTGCGAACCATTTCAGCCACGTTTGCGCCTTTAACAGCACCATCGGCAAATTCAAAGCCAACCTTACCATTTAATGCATTAATAAAGGTTTTTTGACTTTGCCCAGTTGTGGTCAAATTCCAATTTAATGACCCTTTACCCATGAGCTTATCAAAGCCAGCTGCATCAGTGAGTAACGGTTGTGCGTCTATGTCGGCTAAATCAAAATTTGTGTTTATTTTATACGGCGTTTGCTGCGCATTTATGTTGATAACCCCTTTACCAGTGCCCTCATATGCTTTAAAGCTATCTAAGCTTAATTTAGCAACGCTGTTGTTTAAATCGACTGTAAATTGATTAGCACCTAGCTCAATATCGTTAGCTTTTAAACCGCTTGAGCGAATAACTACATTAGCATTAAGTGCATTTAATGCGCTTAAATCAATTTTAGTATCGTCCCAAACAATCGGCTGCGCGGCTTTAGGTTCTTCATTTTGCGGCGCTTGCTGTTTAGCGACAGCCTCTGGTAAGTAGGGATTCAAATCAAGCATACCTAGGTCTATATCAGCATTAACCGCTAGTTTATTGCTTAAGTTTACTTCACTTTTCCCTTTAATCTCTAATTCATCTAGGGTAGCAATCAGCTCTTCTAAGTTAAACGTATCATCTATGAGATGCATTTTACCGTTTACACTAAACGCATTAAATGCATTTTCTTTAGCGTTTAAGTCTACCCCTTGCCAAGTCGCTAGCTCTTTAACAGAGTCGCCACTTAGCGCTAACTCGCCTTTTATATCTTTACCTTGGCGAGCAATACTGCCGTTAAAAGTAAGATCGACCAAGCGAGAGTCTACGCTTTGAGTAACCTCAAACGTCGCCCCTTCAATTGCCTTTGCAGGCGTATCAAGTTTTACATCTAGTTCAAATCGCTCCTGCATATAGGTAATTCCCCCTTTAACTTCAAGGGTTTTACGTAATGAAGGAAGTAAAATAGCCAGCTCTAAATCGCTAATTTGCTGCTTGGCGCCCGTTTGACCATCTAGATATGTAAATGTACCGCCATAAATAGCGACCTCACCCAGCTCAATATCAAAGCTAGCAGGTAGCTTAATTGCCTCACCAGGCTCAGTTTGCTCTGTTGGTTGCTCTGCTACAGCATCAAACAACTGCCAGTTAGCTTTACCATTTTTATCTGTCTCTAATAAAATATCTGGTTCGTTAATAACAAACTTATCAAGCTTAAACTCACCGCCAAATAACGAGAACCAAGGTATATGTACTGCCAGCTGCTGCATACTTGCCATATCAGCTCGCGAACCTGTTTGCATATTAGCAAAGTGGACATCATTCAACTCTAACTTTAGTGCAGGAAACACACTAAGCGTTTTGTCACCATTAATTGTTAGCGTTCTTCCCGTCGTTTTTTGAACTTCCTCTGATACTTTATTAAAAATGGTATCGGTAGGAATTAAAAAAGGCGCTGCCACAATTAAAGCAATACAGAGTAAGAGTATTACACCAAAAATTTTGAGTAAGGTTTTCATGTTCGTCCTTTAAGCGGTCAAATTATGTTTTTATCATAGCGAGTGTTAAGCCTAAAAGCATTGCTGTAGATAAAAAAAGCTCATAAAAGCAGTTTACTTATTTCATATGAATCGTTCCTGAAACATTTTGATACCTTTAGGTTACAAAAAATAATTGACTCATTGATACCCCAAGGTTGCATTGATACCCAGAGGTTACAAGAAATCAAATACTATTACAGGATGAATACTATGAAACAACAAGATATTAAAACAGAAGAACAATTTATGAGACAAAATATACGGTTTTGTATAAGCGCTGGCGTAGTTTGTTTGCTTCTCAGTGTTTACTCACTAACTAACCATAATATAGAAAAGATGATAGTTGTTGGAATGAGCGTTTTATTTTATATGGTTGTAACTGCTATTTTTATGATTAAAGCAAGCTTTCCGCTAAAAATGTATTTTAAATATGCTTATAAAGATGAGTTTCTCAACACCATTGACATTAATGCCTATAAACATACAAGTTGTGCATTTGGAGTTTGTCTTATTGGTGTTTTGTATAATAACAATTCAATACCTAGCGAGGTTTCGCATGCAACTATGGCAATACTTTATCTCAGTATCATGCTTTTGGTATATGGTGCTTCATTACTTTGGCAGAGCCGTGATTAGGAGTCAAAGTGCAAAATAACATAGCAAAATTTCGTAAAGAGGCGGGGCTTTCACAGCAAGAACTTGCCGATGCTATTAGCGTTTCACGTAAAACAATAAGTACAGTAGAAACAAATCGATTTACGCCATCGGTCATTATAGCCCTTAAAATCGCAGCTCATTTTCACGCATCAGTTGAAAGCCTCTTCATATTAGAAGAGGCTGATTAATAACCGAGCTGGTTAGATTAACCCCGATTTTAAACACCATAATAATGCAGCGCGCAGGACAGCGCTGTTGTTATTAGTGTATTTGAGCTAAAATAAGCAATGCTAATACATATATATAAATCCGGAGTATCTACAAGGCATGAAAAAACTGCTAATTTCACCGTCAAAAATGACACTAGGCGAGCAAGAAAATCAAATCTATCAGAACATTCTGAAACAATCTTCAGAATTAAGCCTTAACCTTATGGCCGTGAAAGTAGAAAACCATCCTGATGATTTTTTACCTTGGTGTTACGAGCTATTAAACGCAAGCAGAGACCGTATTAACTACGATTTACTTGAGCCGCAACAGCTACCTGTTCTTAAAAAACTGCATGATCAGCTTATTTCGGCTATCAGCTTTTTACAAGTTAAAACGCTTCGTGTAGCCCCTTGGCCTGTGGTAAGTGTATTTATAGAGCAACATAAAGACGTTATTGCACTTGATGAACAACTTCGTTTAGCAAGTTACGTAAAAAGTATTCGTGAGCAATCATTAAAAGACATGATCCCTGAAGACCTTCTTGCTTTTACTGGCAAGCATATGGCTTCACTTGATCCAAGCACTTACGATTTTGATGTTGAGTGGTTTGCATCAACTAAGAGTGCTAAAGTTTTCCACCAACTCATTGGTGATTTACCGGGTGCGTTTGATGAAGCACTGGCTAATATTCCTCTTGAAGGTGACATTACCCATTACGAGTACCAACAGTTTGTAGCTGCTTATAGCAAAATATTTACTGATAGCAGTGAAAAGCCAACTCTTGCTCCGGCAACACGACTACTTGCAATGCGTCGCCCTGATATTTTTACGCCAATTACAAATAGCCGTTTAGACGCATTATGCTCAGCACTTGCGGTTACTAAACTCAAAAATAGTGATTTTGAGCGTTACTGGCAAGATATTGTAAAAGGCATTCAAGCTATGTCATGGTACAAAATGGCAAATGCTTCAAATGAACTAGAAGAGCAACTAGTGTCAATTAAAGCGCTTATTCCGTGCTTTTTTTACTACGCGGATAACAAAACACCAGATAGCTCTAACTATATTAAATTACTTAATAAACCAAAGCGTAGCACCACTAAAACGGGTAAAACACAACGCAGAGGTAAAGAGTCTGCTGAAATTTTAGTTGACCGCGCTTTGGCTGCCGATGATATTCCTGAGCATATTCGTAGCAAACGCGACTCAATAATCAGCGAAGTTCAAAAAGGCCGCAGTGTAAACGAAACAATTAGTCTAATGCGCACCATATTTGGCTAAATAATTCTAAACAAGCTGTACTTTCATGGTGCAGCTTGATTATTTTATGCACCAGCGATGTGCGATAAAATATTTCTTCCGCATAATCCAAACCACCCACCGCAAACGCAAGTCATTGTTAATAAAATATAAAATTTAATTTTAAAACAAAATAAATCAAGCTGGCACACACAGTGCAATTCTATTCTCAGTTAAACAATAAAAACGCATAAATCAAAAGGCTACGGTACTTCATAATAAAAAGCCTTCCTATGCAAAAAATCATATAACGGGAAATGGAACATGTTAAAACTAAAAAAAACAATCGCTTTTAGCGCCGTGGCATTAATGGCTGCAACGTCACTTACATCAACAGCAGTAAATGCTGAAGTGTCTGCCAATGTAGCAGCTACTTCAAATTACTTATGGCGTGGACAAGAACAAACTGGCGGCGACGCTGCTATTTCTGGTGGTATTGATTACGCTGACGAATCTGGATTTTATGCTGGTACATGGGTATCTAATGCATCTTGGGCTGACGAAATGACCTACGAGCTAGATTTTTACGCAGGCTTTGGTGGCGATATTAGCGAAGGTGTTAGCTACGATGTAGGTTACATTTATTATGCTTACCCAGACGCGGCATCAAGCGCAGATGCTGATTTTTCAGAAATTTACGGTAGCATCAGTGTTGAAGGCTTTACCTTTGGTGCATCAGTGCTTGCTACTTCTGCTGCAAGTGGCGACGGTACAGACTTTGGTGACTCACTTTATTTGACAGCTGATTACGGCTTTGCCGTAGGCAGCAATGGTACAGAAATGGCTTTACACATAGGTCATTATTCTGGCGATTTTATTGGTGACGAAGACATCATTGATTACGGTGTGTCTGTATCAAAAGATGGATTCACATTTGGCGTATCAGACACTGATATGGACGAGTCAGATGTAAAAGTTTACGTTGCTTACGCTGTAGACTTCAGCCTATAAACAAACATGTGTTACTTGCTGCAACTGAAGGGCCATTTGGCCCTTTTTTAGCACCTAGCATCTTTTCTTTGTATTGGGTTATATTTAAATTATTACTCAGCTTTAAAAGGTACCTTAGTGCAGCTCACTTCAACTGTTTTAGGGTACCAAGCCGGGCCTATCTGATTAACTACAACCTCCGCTACTCCATTACTAAATGACTTATACGTGTGCACCGTTTGCCATTGCCCTTGTGGGCAATGCTCACTTAAGTCAACCGCATCAGATCCTTCATACAAAGCTAAAGCAAAATTATGATGCCACTGAGAACTATTGTGCGACTGGTTATTAACTTTTTCAGGTACACCATTATCAAAGTAAATATTTGTGCAACCAGTTAACATAGCAAAAGTAATACTGCCTAAAATTAATTTAAGATTCATAACGCCTCCTGCGTATTTTGCTCTTCACACCATACCTTTATGGTATGTGGTGAATAAATGCCTAGCGTAATTAAACCCAACGCACCATCGCTAAATGTTTGTTGCGACTGCATTTGAGCCGCTTGTGTATCTGTACAAATCTGTTTTACATCCACACGTTCCTCTCCTACTAATCCCCATAAATAAAATGGACGGCTATCTTCGTAGGTCGCTTTACTTGTAATTTTTGCGATAGCGTGTGGCTGTATGGTAACCGCAGAACAGGCGCTTAAGCCTAATACTACAAACCCCATTATTAATGATTTCATGTTTGTCCTTACTTGGTACTCACTTTCAGTAAATAAACCTTACAGTAAACCAGTAAAATAATGAGTAAAAAGCTGTGCGAAAAATGTAGCCAGCCTTACAGATTTCAAACAGTTTTTTACACAAAAAAAGGCCGCAAAATTGCGGCCTTTGAGTAAATGTGCTGTCAGCTATTAAAACTTAGCTAAGTTATTTACGTTATCTTTATCAACCAGTTTTACGTACGGATCGACTCCTGCAAATAAAGGTTTTTCTTTTACCTTTAACTCAATAATATTAGTACCCGTTACTATTTGATGTTTTTGTGAGTAAATCACAAAATCTTCAGCGAGTAGATTTTCAGGATCGTCACTAAACAACACAATATCAATTAACTCATCGAGTGGCTGCTCTGTTTCTTCACCTTGACCATCAGCACGTTGCTTAACAGCTTCAACGTTTAACGTAACACTGTAAAAGCCCTCACTGTCGGCTTCGTCTGAAATCGAAACCTCTTTCATTTCCAGCTCATACAAAGTGATATATTTAAACTGATCGTCAATAAAGTTTTGCTCAGCTTGGGTTGCGTCTTGTTTTAAATAACTTAGTAAATCAAGTGTTGTTGGGTATGGCGTTGACTGATATCTAAACTCATTTAAAAATGCCTTAAGTGCAGCGTTTAGGCGTTTTTCACCTAGGCGATCATAAATCGCCATCATAACAACAGATCCTTTATTGTAATGAAGGTATTGCTGAGCCTGGGTTTTATATAGTGGCATCTCTTCAAACGCTTCTCCAGTACGGCCCATTAAGTACCTATCTAGCTCGTATTTTAAAAACTTACGTAGCTTTTCTGGGCCAAAGCGTTTTTCAAGCACCATAAGCGCACTGTATTGTGAAAGCGTTTCAGACATAACTTCACTCCCCTCTACATTGGCGCCTGATACTTGATGACCCCACCATTGATGCGCTACTTCGTGTGCAGTTACGTAATAAGGCAGGTCAATTTTACTTTCATCCCTTGAGTCTGTAACAAAACCAATGCTTTCTGAATAAGGAACAGTATTAGCAAAACTTTGCGCAAATGAGCGATAGCGAGGAAATTCAATAATACGTAATTGCTTATGCTGATAGGGGCCAAATGCTTGTGTAAAATAATCTATCGAGTCTTGAACCGATTCAATCATGCGGTCAACATTCCACGCATGACTTTTATGGAAATAAACCTCAATATTTACACCATTATGCTCAACCTTTTTACTTTCCAATTCAGCCGACTGCACCGCATAAAAATTTATAATAGGTGCATCCATTTCATAAACAAAGGTTCGGCGCCCATCTTTTACGCTTTCACTTTGTAAATAACCAGGTGTAATCGCAAATTGCGATTCATCGGTCGTTACCCTGGCCCTAAAGTTAATAAACCCAGTAGCTTGACCAAAATCACTTTGTGTATAGTACTGGCTATCTTCAAGTTTATTTGCTCGTTCTAGCTCTGGTAAGTCATGTTTACGGCGCTTAAATTTATCAGCCACCTGTAAACCACGGTTGTACCCAAAGTTAGGAAAAAGCTCCCAATTATTAATAAACGTACCATTAGCCACTAACTGTGTATCGGAGCCACTATCGGTAAAGCCTGTATGCTCGCGAGTGACAGACAGCTGCCCTTCTCTTACCTCGTCTGGCATAAGGGGCTGATCAAATTCAAACCATGCAGAATAAAGCGCTGGTAATTTTTCAACAATTTTACCGCCAGCCATCGTTACATCCCAGCTTTTGGCGTGTTGCGGTGAGGTGATCAATACTCGCGAAATTGGCTCATTAGATGTATTAGTAAACTTAATTTTTGCAACTGCACTTAAAGCACGCTTTTTAGGGTAAATATCAACAGTTAAGTCAACATCGGTCACCATAGGCACTGCTAAATCTTTATATTGTGCAAACTGTTTTTCATAGCTTACTTGCTTGTCTTGAAACGCATCGCTTGTGATAAATTCGTTTAAAACACGCGTATTGTGATAAATGTTATAACCTGCACCAACAAACACCAGTGCACTAACACAAACAATTACTTGCCCCTTTAACGACATATTATAACGAAGCATAGACAGGCGTGTACGCAGCGTTTGTGAAGGTCCTCTATGCCATAACGCAAATCCTACAATAGCCAAAACAAGACTTAACGCGCCCCAATACAATGTGTACCAATGCGCTGCTTGCAAAAAGTGTCCATAGCCGTTTATATCAGAGTACGGTACGCTACTGCTTTTCGAAAAATGATACATATGGTGTTCAAATCCATACGAATCCATTACCATTTGCACTATGTAGTACAAAATAAATAACCCCATTCCTACATATTTATTTGGGCTAATAATTTGTAAAAAGAAGGCAAGCACCGTAAGCATAATTAACGGTAAAAGCGATAAATAAACAATCCTGAATAAATACTGCCCTAACTCTAAATTAAATTGCCCTTTAAATAACTGCACTGTGATTGTTAGTATCATTCCAACAATAAACAAGCCTGAAATAGCTGTTATTAACGCCAGTATTTTTGATACCCAAAAAACACTGTTGTGTACTGGAAAGCTGTCAACAATATCGCCCATACCACTTTGACGTTCTCGCCAAACAAGCTCAGCGCTATAAAAAGCGATAATAACAAACAAAAACAAACCCGAAATACCGCTAATAATATTGACCATATTCGCGGTAATTGGCCAGTTAGTTGTACCGTAAGCGCCAATGGGAGCAAACAGCGGGATCATAAGCGTTACAATACTTACACCCGCTAAAATCATAAATGGCGCGCTAAATATTACTTGTTTAAGTTCAAATATACTGCGCATTATTAACTGCGATTGCGTACTCGCTCCTGCAGACTTGTAATTTTTAGCATTATTAATCAGTGCAGCTTGTTTATTTTGCACAAATGCAGAGACTTTAAATTGCTTTTTCTGTTTTTTAGCTACTATGCGGTTACTTAATTTTCCAAGGCTAAAAAACATAGCTAAGCCCAGTACAACCCACAATATACGGTTAACTAAAAGGTCACCTGTGAGGGTTAGCACTTCTGTGTTTTTATCACTCACAGTCCAGTAACGCGTCAAATCAATTAAAGACCCCAAGCCAAATGGGTCGGCGTAAACAACTATATTTCTAAATGCTAAATCATCAAAATAAGCACTGGCTATTTGATAGGCGATAAAAATAACAACGGCTGCGACATACACCGACATCATGGTTTTAAAATAGACAGCCACACTGTTAAAAATAGCCGAAAGCACCAGCAAACTGGGTACTGCAATATAAAAATAAGGTGCAGCGTAATACACAAACTTATTTGGACCCACTAGCTCACTATCGAGCCATCCAACAGATAAGCCAAACTGCGACCCTAAAAGTACTCCTAACGGCACGGTTAAAAATACAACCAGCACCACTAAGTAAGCACCAAAAAAGCGCCCAGTTTGATAAGGGACAGGATTAACAGGCTTACTAAAAACCAGTTCATCCATTTTAGTTTCACTATTTCTAATAGCGGAGCTGGCAACAAAGTTAACTACCAAAAACATCGCAAATACACAAAATGTAATGGTCAACATCATAATTGAAAAAGGCGAATTCATATGTACATTAGCGCCGCCTAGCGGAAATTTGCTAGAAGAGCTGATAAAAAACGCCATAAAAAAGAACATTAATGAAATGATATAAAACGAAGGCTGGCGCACAAAATAGCGCAGCTCAAACGCGAGCATATTAAAAAACATAACGCCTCCTTATGCTACTTGGCTATTACGATGATTGAGCAAAGTAGAAAAGTACACGTCTTCTAGGTTTGCATGGCTTGATTGAAAACCTTCAGGGGCTTGTTCCGCTAATACATGCAATATGGTTTGCCCAGCAAATAAGCGTTTAGAAATAACAGGTAGCTGTGGCTCAAGCTCTTGCGCTTCTTCTTGGCTCATGGCTTTGCGCCAAATTTGGCCTTGCAGCTTGTCGGTGAGGGCAATCGGGTTACCCTCTAATAAAATTTTACCACCAGCCAGTACCGCCATATTAGGGCATAGTTCAGCCACATCTTCTACTATGTGGGTTGATAATATAACGACTTTTTGCTCGCCTAAGCTTACTAACAAGTTATGAAAGCGATTTCGCTCTTCAGGGTCTAGCCCTGCGGTTGGCTCATCAACGATTAGTAAATCAGGGTCGCCCAATAACGCTTGAGCAATACCAAAACGCTGGCGCATCCCGCCCGAAAAGCCACTTACCGCTTTTGAGCGATGTTGATATAAATTAGTATGTGCTAGTAGGCCTTCAACCGACTCTTTACGCTCCCCTTTATTATGAATCCCCTTTAAAACAGCCATATGGTCTAGCAAGTCGTAAGCACTAACACGCGGATAAACACCAAAATCTTGCGGAAGGTAACCTAAACGTTGGCGCAGTGCTTGTGGGTCTTTAAATACATCAATACCATCAAAGGTAATTGCCCCCGCGTCGGCAGATTGTAACGTTGCAATAGTGCGCATTAGCGATGACTTCCCGGCACCATTTGGCCCAAGTAGCCCAAACATGCCTTTACCTATTGATAAATCAACACCTTGCAGAGCGTGCACGCCGTTGTCGTAGGTTTTTGATAACCCTGTTATTGATAGCATTTTTTACTTCCTTGAATTGTAAGTATTATTTTTATACTGTTTTATACCACATTAAAAACGGGAACATAAGTTACGCTGTGGCCAACTTTGTAACAATAAATAAACAGCAACACACTCTAATAACACTTGCTAAGAAGTGAGCCTCTGGGTATAAAAACCACACACCATTGATAAGAAGCGAAAAGCCATGCAAGAACATAAAAACCAGCCATTGACCGATTTTATAGAATACTCACACGATGAAATGTTAGCCCGTGCAAATGAATTTTTACAAACAAGCCAGCGCCGCCATAGCATTCGCAGTTTTAGTGACCGCCCAGTGCCAAAAGAGATTATCGAAACCTGTATAAAAGCAGCGGGTACAGCACCTAGTGGTGCAAACCACCAGCCTTGGCATTTTGTGGCTATTAACAGTAGCGATGTAAAAAAACAAATACGCGACGCGGCTGAAAAGCTAGAGCGCTCTTTTTACGAAGGGCGAGCAGGCGAGGAGTGGCTGGATGCATTAAAACCATTAGGGACTGACGCGAACAAACCCTATTTAGAGCATGCACCTTGGCTTATTGCTGTGTTTAGTCAAAAAAAGGGCGGCGTGAGTACTGACGATAAAAATACAAATTACTATGTGCATGAGTCTGTTGGGCTAGCAACCGGGTTTTTAATACAAGCTCTGCACAGAGCAGGCCTTGCAACGCTTACTCACACCCCAAAACCTATGAGCTTTTTAACAGACATTTGTGGCCGCGATAAAGATAACGAGCGCCCTTATATGCTATTAATTGCAGGCTATCCGGATGAGCATGCAACAGTACCAATGCATGCACTAGATAAAAAATCGATTGATGAAATAGCCAGTTTTATTTAATCCCGTGCAAGGGGGAATAATCAATAGCAAGAATATCTCCCTCTTTAAGGCCAGCAATTACATGTTGCTTGTTATTAACCATTGTACCTAACCTTACGAAACGTTTAACTGGCGTTTCGTTTTCTAGTACATACACCATGTTTAATTGCCCAAACTCATGTACCCAGCTTGGCTCAATTAAAATACCTTGAGCGCTTTTTGTAGGCAACTGCAACTGTGCGTAAAGACCAGGAATTAACCCTAATTGTGTATTCGTGTCTAGGCGAATAAGCAAGCTACGCGCGCTACTGTCGGCAACAGGGACTATCTCGCTTACTACGGCAGGTGTTGTTATTGACAAAGATGGAAGAACCACATTTAAGCTATCTCCGAGTTTTAATTTTACAGCTTGTTGTTCACGCACATTAAATTCGAGCTGTAATTGCAATGGGTTATACACTGTAATAAGTGGCTTTCCCGGTGTTGCGGTGTCGCCAGGCTCTGTTAAACGCTCAACCACAACCCCCGAAATAGGCGCTATAATTTGAGTATAATTTAGCGCCACTTTTGCTTGTGCTTGCTGCTGCTGAGCGGCGGCTAAATTAGCAGTGAAATTATCAAATTTAGCTTTAGCATTATCTAATTCACTAACAGGCACCAACCCCTTCGCATTTAAATCACTCACTCTAACTAATTGCTTTTGAGCTTGCGTCAACGATGCTTTCACCGCGTTAATATTCGCGTCGCTTTGTGCTAACGCCGCTTTAAAATCATCTTGCTTGAGGGTAATAAGTAAATCGCCTTTAGTGACCTTATCGCCCGCTCGTACTTTTAGCTGCTCCACCTGCGCCATCACATTTGATGAAATTTGCGTATTTTGTTTAGCAATTACACTACCCGGTACCTGCTCAATACCGGTGATGCTTTGCAGCGCAATGGTGACGCGCTGCCCCTGATAATTACTTTGTTGTGATTCTTTTAAACCAGCCGTTTGTTGGTCAGAAAAGCTGCCTGCCATGTAAAGCACAGCCATAATAATTACCAATAAAGCGATTAAAGCGCCGATTAGTTTTGATTTACCCTGCATGCGCTTCACCCTCTGAACTTGCAAACACTAAATAATAAACAAGTGGCACTACAAATAACGAAAATACAGTAGACGCCACAATACCAAAAATTATCGCAATCGCGAGCCCGCTGAATACCGGGTCAAGTGTGATTACTAAGTTACCCAATAAGGTCGTGCCTGCGGTTAGTAATACAGGGCGCATGCGCACTGTTCCAGCAGCAACCAGCGCATCTTTTATAGCCATACCTTGGCCTCGGGCTTGATTAATAAATTCAACTAAAATAAGCGAATTACGAACCACAATACCAGCAAGGGCAATCATCCCAATCATTGCTGTGGCGGTAAATAATACCGGCTCAGGAGCGCCAGCTATAGCACGTTCACCAAACTGATTTAATAACCAAAAACCTGGCATAATACCTATCACCGTGAGCGGAATAGCCGACATAATGATTAGCGACAAGCTCGCAGATTGTGTTTGAACACGTAAAATAATAAATATGGCACTAAGTGCAAAGGCAAATGCAATTCCCATATCCCTAAACACATCTATGGTAATACGCCACTCACCCTCACCACTAAAGTTGGCATGAGTGCCTTTAGGTAATTGCCATGGTGCAGTACCGCCATTGTTAAAAAAGTGGCGGTTTATCCACGGTGTTTTTTCAAAATAGGTAGGCTCGGCGTTAAAATCAGCATTTACGTCTGCAATAACCTCTGCTGGCGTTCGCCCGTTTAGCTCAGCCATAACATAAATTACATCGCGTTGATCTTTACGAACCCGGATGTCAGCAACCTGATGTTGCGTAAATTCACCTAATTCTGAAAGCGACACTAATGGCCTAGGTGCACTTTGTAAGCCAAATTCATCACTGGTTTTAGCTAAATCTCTATCACCCCTGACTTGCAGTGCAAGTAATTGCGAAATTTGATTACGCTCGCTGTATGGTAACTGTAATTTAATATCAACAGGCTCAGTTTCAGAGCTTACGTAAAGTACCCCCATGGTTTCACCCTGTGTTGCAACGCTTAACGATTGAGCAATATTTTGAGTAGAAATTGCACTGATTGCCGCTTTGCTCTTATCGGTTACAAAACGCTGTAAAGGTGAAGGTGCAGCCATAGAGGTATCCACTTCGACTACGTGTGGCTCTTGCTTTAAACGTTCAGCTAATTGTTTAGCTGCTTGGTAATGAGTTTGCTCATCAACAAAATCATCTCGGTAAACCTCAGCAACTAAAGTACTTAATACGGGCGGACCAGGAGGCACTTCAACAACTTTTATTACTATGCCTTGTTTTGCTAAAGGTGCGAGCTGTTTACGTAAGCGCATAACCACAGCATGTGATTGATGCTCGCGCTCAGACTTATCAATCAATAACACTCTTAGTTCTGCTAAATGTGTCGCTTCACGGCGATAATAGCCACGTACCATGGCATTAAAATCCATACTTGAAGGCTTACCAACGTAGGCTGCTATTTCACTTACTTCGTTTAATTGCCAAGTGAGTGTTTGCACTTGTTTAGTAAAAGCTGCGGTTCGTTCTAAATTTGTGCCCTCTGGCATGTCTATTAATACTTGTAGCTCATTTTTATTATCAAACGGTAATAACTTTAAAGGCACTAAACGCATCACTGGCAGCATGGCGCTAATAATAAACAAAATTAATGTACCCCATAATACCCATTTTGCGCGCTGCTTTGAGACAAGCAGTGGGCTCAATAACGTTTGATAAATACTGATTTTGGGCTTAATTTCAGTGTGGGTATCTGTATTGGGCTTAAGTAACTTCATCGCAAGCCATGGCGTTACAAAAAACGCCACAATGGTGGATACCATCACGCTGATTGGAACGTTAAATGCCATAGGTGCCATGTATGGCCCCATCATGCCGGTAATAAATGCCAGCGGAATAAATGCCACCATAATCGTTAACGTAGACATAAGTAATGCACCGCGAATTTCGCTCATTGCACCAACTATTTGCTGCTTTTTGTTGCCTTTTTTATTTAAAAAACGGCTTATATTATCAATGCCTGTAATTGGGTCATCTACCAATAAACCTAACGATAAAATAAGTGCAAATAACGTTACTCGGTTAATGGTATACCCAAACGCAAAATCCAGTGCCAGTGTAATGCCATAGCAAATAGGCACCGCTAATCCAACAACAATGGCGGGGCGCCAGCCCAAAAACACCCCAACAAATATCACTACCGTAAATACTGCAAACACCAAGCTTGATGTTAGATTATTTACTTTTTCATTGGCGGTTTGCCCGTAATCTCTTAATACCGAGTAGCTCACTTCTGGCGGTAAAAGCGTGCGTGATAACTCGGCCATCATTTGATGAACATGGTTTGCCACCGCCACGGCATTCGTGCCTGTTTGCTTAGCCACACTTAATGTGACCATGGGTAACTGTTGATCATTAGAAGATTGTGCAAGCCATTGGTAATGTTCGCTCTCGCCAGGTCCGTCAATCACGCTTGCAATATCAAGTAAGTAAACGCTCTTACCGTTTACTACATTCACTACAAGCTGCTCCACTGCAGACTTATTACGTAAAACGTCACCCGCTTGCAAAGCTATTTTTTGCTGACCATTTACAACACTGCCTAATTGCGTAAGTTGATTAGATACACTTAATGCATAAAGTACATCGCTTATAGTCGTTTGGTGAGCAGCCAACGCGCTGGCATTTAAATTAATAGTGAGCGTGCGTTTACGCCCAGCAATCACTTTTACCTCGCTGGTGTTTTCAATACGTTGTAAAGCACTCGCAATTTCGTTTGCAAATCGTGTTAATTCGTAATCGCTATAGAGTTGTGGATCTTTGCTGTACAGCCCAAGCATAACAATGGGAACATCATCGACCTCAATGGGCCGAATTTGCCAATTTTTAATAACAGAAGGCATTGTATGCTGGTAACTATTAAGCTTGGCGTAGGTATCTAAAATAGCTTGTTCGCGATCATGCCCCACCTCAAACCTAAGTGTCACCACGCTAGCGCCAGTTTGTGTGGTTGAATAAATATGTTCAACACCGCCAAGCTGGGAAAGTAACTTTTCAAGAGGCTGAGTCACCAACCGTGTCACTTCGGGCGCTTCTACATTAGGAGCCGATACATATATATCAAGCATAGGCACCACTATTTGCGGCTCTTCCTCACGAGGCGTTTGTTTTAAAGCAAACAGACCAAACAAAATTGATAACACAAAAATAATAACCGGAATACGACCCGTTAAACTGCTTTTTACTGCGTTATCAATCATGTTCATTACCACTACCCCTTACAAAACAAACCATACAATGTGCCTAAAAGATGAATAGCATTCTGATCAATCACACGGTAATAAATAGTTTGCCCCTCACGGCGAGTAGCAACAATATTCGTTTTTCTAAGGGCAGCTAAATGCTGAGAAAGTGCCGACTGCGCTAACGGCACCGCTTCATTAAGCTGTGTCACACTCATTTCGGTATCTTGCAACGAACATAAAATCATTAAACGATTTTTATTAGCTAAAATTTTTAATAGCTGCTCTGCTTGCTCAACGTTCCCCGCCATAGCAGTAAAATCAATATTCATATAAAGCTCTAATAATCTAATGTGATCGCAGTATAAATTGTTACATTAGAAAAGTCTAATATTAGGATTTACTAATATATAAAATACGATTATAGTAATTAGGTATTTAACTGGATAAGTGACCGACTATAATGAAACTCAATAATGCGCTTCGTCTGATCGCTGGCATAATGATTGTGATCTCAATTTTATTACAAACCTATCACGATCCTAGGTGGGTATATTTTACAGTGTTCATTGCCCTAAACTTGATGCAATCGGCTTTCACTAGCTGGTGCCCTATGATTACACTACTACGCAAATTTGGCGTTAAGGAATAAATACAATGCTTACTTCTATCCCCGATTTACTAAAAGTTATTACACCTAACCAACGACGTATCGACGCTGAACAAGCAAAACAAGAGATTAGCGAAAACAAGGGCTTACTTATTGATGTGCGCGAACCCGCAGAACATGCCACCAATCCTGCGGTAGGCGCTATTAATATTCCGCGTGGCTTACTTGAAATGAAGTTGATGGAAATAGAAAAAGACGCTTCCCGCCCTATTTATCTGCACTGCGCTAGTGGCGCACGCGCCACATTAAGTGCTGAAGCAATTACACGTATAGGATATGAAAACGTCACCGTCATTACTTGTAACGCAACGCAAGTGTGTGAAGCTTTTTAAGGCTATTTTTTCTCATCAATTAGCGTAACAAGCATGTTTTCTATGTTTTTTACGCTATAGGTAAGTGCACGTATTAACTCTAGTTGGCTTTGCGGGCTTTCTTCATTTGATGATTTTGCTGGTGTGCTTGCGGTTAAGTTATCTTTTTGCTCAAGTATGGCTTCTCTGAATTCACTGGCATTTTCAACACCAAGTAATGACACCAATGCACCGTGGCCAGACTGCCCTGCTGTTTCAAAACTTAAACGATACAGCCCAAACATGCGCATTATTGGGCCCTGACTTAGGCCTACATCGGTTATTTTTTCAAGTGGTATTGATTTTTCTTCTTTAAAAAATATCCCGCGTTTTACAACGAGTTTTTGCGTGAGTAATTGTGCCGACATAGCCGCCAATATTCGCCCTCCCACCAGCCACACAATCGCCAAAACAATAGGTAATAGCGGAATGGTCACGAGTGCTAACACACTAAAAAAAGCGGCCATTAGCATCCAATATTGCTGCACTTTGGGGTCGAAAGTTGCGCTTTTTAAAACGAGGTTATTCATAAATTTATCCTTAATTTAATGAGAGCGTATACCCTGTACTAGGTCGTTTTTACGCCTTTAGATACTCAAGTTACGTGAACCGTAACTTTAATGCAATTTAACTTATTACACTGAAACAAATTGTCACACTTCCTTTTATCCCCCCCCTTTAAACAAAAAATATCTTCAACCTCAGTTCTGAACTGGCTTCACTTTGCATAAAGTTTATTTTTGCATTAGAACGCGAATACCATGAATTAACACCCGTTTTTAATATACTTTTAATTAGGCATTAAAAAAGCCGAGCAGGATTATGCTCGGCTTAGGTCTGGGAAAATATAACTGCTACTGTTTGTTTATAAGTATGCTCACATTTTCTCTATCTGGACCTATTACCTTAAAGGTGTAAGTACCTTGTTCGGTAATATTCAGTGCTATATTGGCACCTATGGCTTCGAGTGAAGTAAGCTCACCAATGGTGGCTACAGGTGCATCACCTGCTCCGCCATAATCAACGGTACTCCAATCTTCAGACGCTACTTTAAACTCATAGTCGCCCGCTTCTAACTCTATGGATGTAGAGTAAACCGCATTACCCTCGTACATCAGTGGGTTGTCTGTTCCCCATCCATTTAAACTGCCGCGAATAAACACCGGTGTTTGTGCAAACATTTCAGCGTTAAGTACTTTGAGCGTTACATTATTTAAATCACTGGCATCAAATACAAACTGGTATTCACCTTGCTCGGCAATATCTAAGGTCATATTTGCGCCCGCAACCGATAACTGCTCTGCTGTGCCTATCATCACACTTGCATCCCCCTCGCCAGAGCCATAATCAACCGTGCTCCAATCTTCTGACGCTATTTTAAATTCATAGCTTGCAGCGCTCAGTGTTTTAGTAAAGGTGTAAATGCCTTTGCCTTGATAGCTCAGCTCATCGGTTACTCCCCAGTCATTAAGCGTACCGCGCACATAAATAGCGGTGCCTACAAATGGCTCTTCGTTGAATAAAGTAAGCGTTGGATTTTCAGGGTTTGAAGCATCAAGCGAAAATACATAAGTTGCATCAATGGCTGCATTAAAGGTCATGTTGGCACCTGAGCGCGTTAGTGGCTCACTTTGGTTTTCTACAACGTCTTTATCGGCATCAGAAAGCGCACCAAAATCAACCGTAGACCAATCTTCTGAGGCAATTTTAAATTCGTAGTCGCCAGCACTGAGTGCAATTGCTATACGGTATTCACCTTCGCCAATATATTCAAATGCATCACGTGTGCCCCAGTCGTTTAACGTACCACGAACAAACACTGCGGTGCTGCCATAAGGTACTACATCAGGTGCGCCTACAGTTGCATTTGCACTTAAACCCGTACCTTGGCTCTCACCTTGGTTTTTAGCAAAAACAGCTAACGTATAAGGCGGTACAGTGAATGTGCCTTCGTTATCGCCTTCGGCAAAATTGGCGCTGGCCATGCTTGCATCAACACTGTTTTTTAATACGTCATGTAATTCAAAACCCGCTGCAGTGGCAATAGTATGGCTAAGAGTTTGCTCGGTTGCGTTAATCACCACGACAAGCGCATCAAATGCGGGGTCTAAGTCTGTGAGTTCTTCACCATCATCAATGCTCATTACAATTAAGCCGTGCTGCTGGTTTTTACCCACATTGTGAAATCCGACACGGTCGATAACATCTTGCTCAGTTGTTAATCTAAATAACGGGCTTGCGCTGCGGATAGCTAAGAATTCTTGAAATACATCACCTGCATACGCTATGTCTTGCGGCATTGCCTGCGCATCTGCATTAGCAGAGATAGGCATAATTTCAGACCATTTTTCTTGGTTCTTCTCTGCGTTTGGTAAACCAATGTTCCAGTTATTATTCTCTTTGGTTAAATCAACAGCATTAAACCAATCACCGGCATTATAGCTATCACGGTCCATTGACTTAGAACGCAGTAAATCAGCGCCCAATTGCATAAACGGAATGCCTTGGCTCATAAGTGGAATCGACAATGCCACATTGTGCGCGCGCACACGTTGCTCAATACTCATGCTTGATGCATGTTTGTATTGCAACTGATCCCACAGCGTTTCGTTATCGTGTTTTGATACGTAATGAATGCTGTCGGCAGGGTCAAGTGCATACGCCGTTGGTTGAGTGTTCCAAGTAAAGCTATTACCTTTAGATGAATTACCTTTAAAGTCTTTTAAAATGTAATTTTGTAAGTTGCCCGCCAGCGATAACCGTAACGTGTCTTGTTCGGCTAGGTTGCCATCTGTCGGGTTATTGCTAAACATTGCACCACCACGTACGGCTTCACGAATACGGTCGTTAAATGTGCCTACCTCTGAGCCTGCCATATCAGCTTGTTTAGCTTGTGTGAATAAACGATTGTTGGCTACTTCACCAAAATCCCAGCCCTCACCGTAAAAATAGTTGTCAGGGTCAACGGCTTGCACGGCTTCACGCGCAGCTAATATTGATGATTTAGGCATATGCCCCATTACATCAAATCTAAAACTGTCGTAGCCAAATTCACGCGCTAAAATAACCATTGAATCAGTAACAAACTTATCCATCATTACATGCTCTGTCGCTGTGTTTTCACAACAGGTTGAGCGCTCTATTTCACCACTTACTTCGCTATAGCGGTGGTAGTAACCTGGTACTAGCTTATCAAATACCGACTTATCCCAAATACCCGATGATGTTGTGTGGTTATAAACCACATCCAGTACAACACGAAGTCCTACTTCTTGCAGTGATTGCACCATAGCGCGTGTCTCAACTACGCGAGCAATGCCATCGCTGATTGATGCATACGAGCCTTCAGGCGCAATAAAGTGATGAGGATCATAACCCCAGTTAAAGCCATCTAAATCACGCATCGCACTGGCTAATGCTTGTGCATCGTCTGAGCCAGGTAGGTAACTTTGCATAATATCGACAATAGTGCTGTTTTTATCTTCGATTTTACATGCATCAGCTTCATCGTTAATACGCTCACACAATTTACCTAAGGTGTCTGTAATTTCCACACGCTGTGAGGCATCTTCTTCAATGGTGCCAATATCAGTCACTGGCAGTAAATGAAAGTGTGTTAAGCCCTTATCTGCTAATTGCTTAAGGTGCTGCATTGGCACGCTTTCAAGTTCAGTGAATGCGAGGTATTTACCACGGTTTGCTTCGCTTACTGACTGATCACGCACACTAAAATCACGTACATGGCCTTCATAAATAACCGCATCTTCTGGGTTAGTAATAGTAGGCACGATACGCTCATCCCAGCCTTCTGGTTTAGTGTCTTCATCGGCTAAATTAATCAGCTGGCTGTATAAGCCATTGGCAGATACATTGAGTGAGTAAGGGTCTGTACTCCATAGCGACTCTATTTGCTGAGTCAGTGGGTGGTAAACATCAAAATTAAAGCGATAGTAATGGCGGTCATATTGCGTATCTAAACTTACTTGCCAAATACCTGTCTGCGTATTTAATGTCATTGGCGTGGAGTGCACTTGTGTTTTTGCATCATCAAACACGTTTAGCACCATGTTATTAGCGGTGGGTGCCCACACAGTTACATCAATCGTGTTATTACCATAATTTACGCCAAGTAATGCCTCGTTAGCATCGTCTTCGCCTTGTGTGTAAAGGGCATCGAGTGCTTTAGCGGTTTGTACAAAGGTTGCTTCTAGTAGCTTGCCATCGGCATCGTAGCCTGCAACAACAAGCTGTTGCTTTATAAGCTGCTTTGCAGCGTCTGCATCCCAACTACCTTCATAAGCAGTCCAATCCGTTAAGTGTGGTACTTTTGCAGCTTGCTCATCAGTTAACTCGCTTGCAGTCAGCTCAACGGTTTCACCATTTAGCCCAGTGTCTAAATCAACCACCAAGTCAGCGGCTGCTGAAGAATGTAACTTAATGATTTGTGTAAGCTCATTACTTGGCTTATACAATACTGTATTTAAATCAATCCAATGTGCTGATGCACCATCTATCGCGACCGGACGTTCGCCCAAGCTTAAAATAGGGTATTCAAACACCGAAGGCTCACCATGAATGGTAAAGTTCATACGCTGAAACTTTTCATCGTCTTGCATAAGCGGCATGGTTAAATCAACATCACCAAACGCTTTACCCGATCCTTCTGTGCCAATGTGCACAATAAAGTTAGCACACTCGTTATATCCTTCTTTGAGATTAATTATCCAGTAGGCACCGTAGTTTGGGTCAATCCCATCGTATTCATGACCGTTAGCCCAATCGCTCGTGTCAAACGGAGGTGCGTAAGCATCACACACATCGTTATTCCACGAATGTAATCGATAACCTTCGTAGTTATCGTCGGCTAAACGGTTATAAAATAAAACTGCCTCACCTTCACCTGCAAATACAATAGGATCAGGTAGGGTTGGGTCGGCGCCCACTACACAGCTTTCGTTTTTATCATCCGGTACAGTAGGCGCTGCACACGTTATAGGCTCAGGGTCCACACATTGCGAGCCAGCTTCGTTTGGTACTTGTGGCACATTACAGGTTAAAAGCTGCTGCCCCGACTCAACTTCATCTGTCCCACCACATCCTGCTAATATCATTAACCCTAAGGCTATTAGCAAATATTTAGACATTGTTATAATTTTCATTTTTAAACGCTCCGTTTGCTAATTAATGACTGTATGTAAAACCAAGATAAAACTGACGACCAAAGTACTGAGTAGTCCCTGTTCGCTGCTCTGAGCCAAAGTAACTTTGGGTTGGTTCATCGGTTAAGTTATTAACTTGCAAAAGCATGGTGAGTGAATCGCTAAAGCGATAAGACGTTTGAAAATCGATGACTGTTTCAGCATCAAAATTGACCACTTGTTCGTTAATGGCAACCTGCTCTGATACAAACTCATCGCGGTAACGTACATTAAGGCGCGTTTCAAAATCGTCTAAAGCATAAAATAACGTAGCATTAAGCACATTATTAGATAACCCAGGTAAAGATTGAACGAGAGTATCGCCCCCTAAACTGGTAATCGATTCAATTTCACTTTCGGTGTATGAATAACTTGCATTAGCGCCTAAGCCATTAAATGGCTCTGGTAAAAAGGTAAACACTTGCGTATAGGCAAGCTCTAGCCCTCTAATGTAACCACCTTCGCCATTATTAACAGCCGTGGTGTAAATACCGTTTGTTGTAGCAACTTGCTCACCACTGACCAGATCTTCTATAAAGTCAGGGACGTTAAAGCCATTACCTTTAAAGTCGAAGTTCTCAATCGATAACGTTTCAACAAACGAGTCTATATTTTTATAAAATAACGCCGCAGCGACAGTACCGTTACCTTCTTCAAAATAATATTCGTAAGATAAGTCGTACTGGTCAGCATAAAAGGGTTTTAAAAATGGGTTGTTATTACTTGAACCATTAATAACACCATCGTCACTTACGTTTGCGCTGGCATCGCCCGCTAAACGGTTAATTGGTGCACGCGACATGACTTTAGCCGCAGCAAAGCGTACAAGTGAATTGTCGTTAAGTTGCAGGTTTAAATTTAGCGAAGGCAGGTAATCGGTATATTTAGTGCCTAATACATTAGGCGCGTATAAGTCATTTACAATGCCATTCTCATCAACAATATTTTGCGCACCTAAGCGCGCATCGCCTGCTACGTTTTCAAGTACGGTTGCTGATTGGTCGGTTTCGATACGGCGCACACCCACATTACCTGATAGGTCAAGGCCGGCAATTTGCGTGTTAATGTTTACCATCACGTACGCGGCTAGCACATCTTCAAACACCGAACCGCTTTGTAACACTGACCACGAATAGTTAGTTGTGTAACCTTGCGCGTCGTCTACGCCATCGGCATTGCCCCATGTTTGAACGGGTTCTGGCGTGCCATCTGGAAACCATGCATTAAGTGCTTTATCTAAATCAATGGCTAAATACGATGGGAAATAACTAAAGTCGCCCTGCCAATCAACCACTGATGCCATATCGTCGGTTAAACGCAAAGGGGGCTGCGTTGTTGAAAATGCCCCGTCGTTACCGTACTCAAACACCGAGCGCTTTCGGCTGTATTCTCTATCTGAATAGCGTGCACCAAATTCTACTGAGCTAAAAATATCGCTTTCTAACTCGTATTTAAAATCGAGTCTAAATGCCGTTACTTCATCTTCTGTTTGATCAGGGTAAATACCATATTTACTGACCATTACTCGGTCTATATCGCTAAAGGCGGCCGCCTGATTAAACCCAACGTCAGGTAAATTTAACCCATTTAACTGATAGTTAATTGCAACGTTGTTATCAAATACTGGCGTTTCTGCATTGGCATCTTCAGCCACTAAGCTCCACAACAAACCGTTTCTAAAATTACTTTTTGCGCGAGAAAGCGCTACATCAGCATTAACATTTAGTCTATCGGTTACTTGCCAATCGGCATTAACGCCAAAGCTGTCTACTTCGTCAAAATCTTGGTTGTCGTCATTCACTATTTCAACACGGGTATAACTTTGTGAAGTACGATTAACAGCAGCACCAATTACAGCATTACCATCAAGTTGCGCATTTGCGTATGCTGCAGATGGGCCGCCTAATTTAACCCTAAAACCGCGGGCAAATGACTCTTTATCAAAGCGCGATAAAAACGCATCACTTTTTAATTTAAAATTATCTACCGGTGCCCACTCTATGGCAGCCAAATAGCCATTACGGGTTTCTTCACCGCCTAAATGCTGTAGCTCAAAGCCCTCGCTAATGTATTCACTTTCTGGGCTATCTATGGGGCCATTTGTGTCGTTTGGTACGCCATCAACATCTTTTCTATCGTTGTATGCAAGGCCAATAAACTGTGTTGCTACACTTGGCTGAAATAAACGCGCAAACCCCAGTGCTACACCTAATGTATCGTCTAAATATTTACCTTGATACGAAAAGCTAATTCGGTCACCAAACTCAGTGGCATCCGATACCTCAGATGCACGGTCGTTATACATACCGCGCACATTAGCTACAAATTTATGCTTTTGATCATTATTGAGTGGGCTGGCTGTTTCAAGCTCTACCGTACCTGCCACACCACCTTCTATAAGCGATGCCTTTGGCGATTTATATACCGCCGCAGAGCTAATTAATTCTGATGGGTATTGGTCAAACTCAATACTGCGGCTACCACTTGTAGATACCTGCTCACGACCGTTAAGTGTTGAAAAAACAAAGCCGCCCGAAAGTCCGCGTATATTAATTTGTGCAGCCTGCCCACCAGTACGCACAGCTGAAATACCCGGTAAACGAGTCAGTGCATCGGCCATTGAAATATCAGGTAATGCGCCTAGGTCATCAGCAGAAATTTGTTCTGACACCGTATCGCTAAATCGCTTTTGGTTAAGCGATTGAATTAAGCTGCGACTAAAGCCGCGCACTTCAATCACTTCTACATCGGTTTGAACTTGAGCGGGTTTGCTCGTCTCTTCAGGTGGTTCTTCAGTAGCTGCAATAGCACTATTGGCGGCAAATAATGCCAGCATGAGCGCATTTAATTTAAACTTTTGCATGTGTGTGCCTTTTGGTTATTGTTTTGTGTGGTGTGTCAGTGCAGTAAAAACACAACCAACAAATTGTAACCAAAAGGTGAATATTTTGTGATGAATACGTATGCAGTATAGCCTGCTTAGGCTGCAGCTATTTTGAGCAATTTAGCTAGCAATAGCTTAAATACTCACTACCACCCTAATGGCTAAGGCAACAAATACAAAACCCAGTACTTTGTCTAACCATGGATTGTGTTTAGTAAACCCAAAACGGTTTTTAGAAAACTCTGTTAGGGCGGCAACAAGTAAGTACCAACCGGTATCAATCACAAATACAGTTAAACACATCACCATTGCAATGCTTAGGGTAAGATTTTCTGGATCAATAAACTGTGAAAACAAGGCTAAAAAGAAAATAGCAAGTTTGGGATTTAAAAAGGCAATGGCAAACCCATCTTGTAATGCTTTAATGCTACTCACTTCGCTATTTTGTATTTTAAGTTCATCATTGTTGGGTTTAGACAATAAAATTTTAATTCCTAAGTAAGCTAAATAGGCAGCGCCTAAATACACTAACACCTGATACACAGTAGGAAACTGCAGCATTAACGCACCCAAGCCAAGTAATGAGGCTCCCGCATATAATCCCACTCCAATACCATGACTTAGCGCCGCTAGCATGCCGTTTTTCATACTGCCGTTGAGCGAATGCTTTAATACAACCGCAAGGCTTGGACCCGGCGACATTGCGCCCATCATACAAATAGCCACTAGGCCTAACCACATAGAAAGAGTCATTTACAGCTCGTCAATTTCAATAAATAATGTATAACCATGCACTTGCCCATAAAAACCGGTTATTGGCACTGCGCTAATTACTTTCCAGCCATCTTGATTTAATTCCTGTATGCGATCATTCAACGCCGCTATATTTACCCCACCCATAAAGCGGGTCTTTCTAAATTCGATTACTTTTTGCATTTAAATCCCTGTGTATCTTATAACGTGTATTGAAAATCGTAGTAGTGTACACCGTTTTCAATGCGTATTTTCATACTACCGGCTAATCCTTCTAGCTCATCAGTGCCTGAGTCGGAAATTACATTTAAAATTAGGCTGTCTTGGCCTTTATCCATAGTGCCAAAATGCTGTAATACAAAGCTGCCTTTTTTGCCTTCAAGTTCGCCTATTACTTGCTCTATTGCTACATAACCAGCACTGCCTTGAACAGGTGTCATAGCGCTTAACATTTCGCCTTGGCTGGAAGCATTAAGCTTGCCTGTAAATGTTTTATCAATCGACATACGCCCTAAATTAATGCCGTTTTGTCCTTTGGCATAGCCATCTAGTGGGGCTAATGCCACCGTAAATTGGCCTGTTACTATGTTGCTTGTCATAACAATTCCTTATTGATGATTTTTAAAGCTATTGATTTTTAATCCAATGATGCCATATCTATACCTCAACTTATAAAAAGAATCCACTATGCCAAACAGTACCCCCGCAACCGAAAAAGCTGCCTTTAGCAGTTTATTGCCTATTTTTGCATTTATAAAACCCTATAAATGGATGGTTATAGCAGCCCTTGGCGCTTTATTAGTAACGGCTGGCGTTAACTTATCGCTAGGCCAAGGCGTTAAGTTTGTTATAGATCATGGCTTTATTGCGGGCTCTCAAGCGCAACTTCAACAAGCAGTATTGGTACTTATTGGTTTAATTAGCTTATTGGCTGTAGGCACTTTTAGCCGCTTTTATTTAATGTCGTGGATTGGCGAACGAGTCAGTAACGATATTCGTAAAGCCGTGTTTAATCGCATTGTTACCTTGCACCCAAGCTACTTTGAAGAAAACCGCAGTGGCGAGCTTATGTCGCGTTTAACAACCGACACCACTTTGCTGCAATCAATTATTGGCTCATCGTTTTCTATGGCGCTGCGTAGCGCGTTAATGCTGGTTGGCGGTTTGGTCATGTTATTAATTACCAACTTAAAACTTACGCTCGTAGTGGTTGCGTGTGTGCCACTGGTATTAGTCCCGATGATGGTATTTGGCAAAAAGGTGCGTAAGCTTGCAAGCTCGAGTCAAGACGCCATTGCCGATATAAGCACCTATGCCGGCGAGATCATTCAAAATATTAAAGTGGTACAAAGCTATAGCCACGAAACACAAGAGCAAGATGCTTTTGCACTTGAAACCGAAAAAGCCTTTAACGTTGCCAAAAGCCGCATTAAACAGCGCTCGTTTTTAATTGCCGCTGTAATATTTTTAACCTTTAGTGCCATTAGCGCAATGCTTTGGGTTGGCGGCAGTGATGTACTGGCAGGCACTATGACCGGGGGGGAACTGGGAGCGTTTGTGTTTTACGCTATTATGGTAGCAATGTCGGTGGCAACGGTTGCTGAAGTGTACGGTGAACTACAAAGAGCGGCAGGCGCAGCCGCCCGCTTACTTGAATTACTTGC
This sequence comes from Pseudoalteromonas sp. APM04, assembly GCF_022809815.1. Lineage (NCBI taxonomy): Bacteria > Pseudomonadati > Pseudomonadota > Gammaproteobacteria > Alteromonadales > Pseudoalteromonadaceae > Pseudoalteromonas > Pseudoalteromonas sp. APM04. The sequence continues at coordinate 229,865 of NZ_CP094441.1, read as the reverse complement.
GGTAAAAAGTGAAATTGAAAATCCTGAAAACCCGCAAGACGCTCAGCTACAAAATAACGCAAGTTTACCTGCAATCTCGCTTGAAAATATCAGCTTTAATTATCCGTCTCGCCCGGATGTCAGTGCACTTAACAAAATAAGCTTAACCATTTCGCAAGGTCAAACAGTCGCTATTGTTGGCCCATCTGGCGCAGGTAAAACAACCTTATTTGAGCTACTACAGCGCTTTTACGACCCAGCTAGTGGCGCAATAAAATTTCACGATATTGATATTAAGTCGCTCTCTTTAAACACTCTGCGCGATAAAATGGGCATGGTGGCACAAAACCCTATTTTATTTAGCTCAGATGTAATGCATAACATTCGTTACGGTAATCCAAACGCCACTGATGAACAAGTATACGCTGCTGCAAAACATGCTCATGCTGATGAATTTATTAAACAATTACCACAAGGCTACAACAGCTTTTTAGGCGAGCAAGGCGTTAGGTTATCCGGTGGTCAAAAGCAGCGTATTGTTCTTGCTAGGGCTATTTTAAAAGACCCTGAAATACTCCTTCTTGATGAAGCTACCAGCGCACTTGATGCGCAAAGCGAGCACCACGTTCAAGCCGCGCTTGAGCACTTAATGCAAAATAGAACCACACTTATAATTGCGCATAGGCTAGCAACAGTTATCCACGCAGATATGATTGTAGTCATGGAAAATGGCGAAATTATTGCAACGGGCACTCACCAAGAATTAGTAGCAAGTAACCCGTTGTATCAAAAGCTGTGTGAATTACAGTTTAATAAGGATTAACCCTCTGTGTTTGGCACTATTTGAATTTCTACACGGCGGTTTTGAGCACGGCCATTTGCATTATCGTTAGTGGCAATTGGGCGTGTTTCACCAAAGCCGCTAGTGCTAATGCGTGCTGCCATAATGTCTTGGTTCGCTAAGTAAGCTTTTACACTTTGAGCACGTTCGCGCGATAAGTTCATGTTGTAGCTATCTTGCCCTGTGCTATCTGTATGCCCTTCTACGCTTAGGTAGGTTTTTTCATACTTATTCATAACTTTAGCAATGGCGTTTAGCGTATCGTTAAACCCTGTTGAAATGTATGATTGGTCGGTTGCAAACGTAATATTAGAGGGCATTACCAAGCGTAAGTTATCGCCTTCGCGTACTACCTCAACACCCGAACCAGCTAATTCATCACGAAACGCTTCTTCTTGCTTATCCATGTAGTCACCTACAGCAGCACCTGCTAATGCGCCAATAGCAGCACCAATAAATATACGCTTATCTTTGTGGTTACCCGTTGCTTTACCCAACACGCCACCAGCAGCTGCACCAATTGCCGCGCCTTTGCCGGTGTTATTCATTTCGCAACCTGAAAGTAATACGGCTACCACTGTAACGCTTAAAAGTGATTTTGATAATGTCATGATGATGTCCTATTCATTTAGAATTTAGCAACAGTATGAAATTACCTGTATGAACAAACTATGAAGTGCGTAACAATCGCCTTATAATTTTGTTATTAACCCTACAAAATTGAGTTTTAATAAATATGTCACATTCCTTTGTGACAATTTAATGAATTCAAAAAAGGATAAAAGCGCAATGCTAATTGCTATTTTTAGACAGTTTTTTTTACTTGGCTGCATGAGCTTTGGTGGTCCAGCGGCACACTTAGGCTATTTTAAGCGCCACTTTGTAGATACACTAAATTGGATCACTAACACACGCTACGCGCAATTAATTAGTTTAAGCCAAGCGTTGCCGGGGCCTGGTTCGAGCCAAGTAAGCTTTGCTATTGGCGTTGAACGCGCAGGGATATTAGGTGGTATTACCGCGTTTGTTGGTTTTACGCTGCCATCTTTTTTAATTATGGTGATACTGGCCATTAGTGCACACCAATTTGATGCCGTTTACTATGCGATTATTGCGGGTTTAAAACTATTTGCCGTGGTCATCGTAGCTGATGCCACACTGTCTATGGCTAAAAGCTTTTGCACAAGTGCGGTGCTAAAGTTACTTGCCGTATTAAGCACCTTAGCGCTTGTACTACTTCCGGTGTTAAGCACGCAAATTGCAGTTTTAGTTATTGCTGCATCTATTGGTGCTATATGGCCTTTATTAAAATTAGGCGAGGCAAATCAAAATACGAATACCAATACAAAAAGTAATATTAACTGGGTTGCGCTGAGCTTATTTGCATTGTTACTGGCAATTAGCTTTGCCCCGCTTGGAAAAGAATTTGCATTATTTGCGCCTTTTTACCAAGCAGGCGCTATGGTGTTTGGTGGTGGGCACGTTGTATTACCCGTATTGCAAGCTGGTGTACCTGCGCTGAGTGATGACCAATTTTTAAGTGCTTATGCCAGCGCTCAAGCAATCCCTGGCCCTATGTTTACTATTGCTACTTATTTAGGTGCACAACTTAATACTGCGCAGCCTTTATTTGGCGCACTGGTTGCTACGTTATTAATTTTTGCACCCGGCTTTTTATTGATGTTAGCATTTCAAAAAAGCTGGCTTAACTTGGCTAATAAACCGCGTTTTGCTAGTTCAATTGCCGCACTTAATGCCGCCGTTGTGGGCTTTTTGGCCGCAGCTTTATACTCACCTATTTGGACATCGGCAGTGCACAGCTGGTTACATATTGGGTTAGTTGTTGTAGCTTTTGCATGGCTACGACTTAAAAAGCCACCTATTTGGTGGCTATTAATATTATTTATTAGTGTGGGTCTTGCACAGCATTATTGGGCACTTTAATACTGGGCTTTTCAGTTTGCCCTGCATTGGTTGGTGGGCTTAACTGCCCACTCACACTTTGATAGGCGCGCAATCCAAAAATAGGCAGCACGGCAAGTAAGTGATCCATTATTTCGGCTTGCAAATGTTCGTAAGAAATCCAGCGCTTATCTTCACTAAAGCAGTAAAACTCAATAGGTAAACCGTGGTTTAAAGGTTGAAGCTCCCGCACCATTAAAGTAAGCGAAGAGTTTATTTTACTATGCTGCTTTAAATACCCTTCGGCATAACGACGAAACAGCCCTAAATTAGACACAGGCTCTGGCAATGTCGATACACGAATATACTCGTGCAGCGGAATAGCGGCGTCTATTTGCGCTCTAAACTCGTCGTTTACTAGGCAAATGCTGTTCATATCAATATTGAGTGAGCGCTTAATACGCCTTCCACCCGACTCCTGCATACCACGCCAGTTTTTAAACGAGCCTGCCACCAGCATGTACGTAGGAATAGTCGTAATAGTGTTATCCCAGTTGCGTACTTTTACCGTGTTTAAGCCTAAGTCTATTACCTCACCATCGGCGCCATAATTATCAACTTGTATCCAATCACCATAAGTAACTAATCGGTTAGCCGCAATTTGTATACTGGCAACAAACCCTAAAATCGTATCTTTAAATACTAATAAAGTGACGGCGGCAATCGCACCAAAACCCGAAAGAATATACGTCGGTGATTTTTCAAGCACAATACTAACAATTAAAATGCCACAAACAATAAAGGTAATTAGCTTTACAACTTGCACAAGGCCCTGAATGGGGACTTCTCGAGCAAAGTCTAATTGGTTATAAATAGCAGCCGCAAGACTAACAATACTGCTAATAATAAAACCGGTATAAATAATTAATAAAGCTTGGCCTATGGTTTTAAGTATTTCAGCCGCTAACTCACCAACCGGATATACACTATCGAAGGTGGCTAAAAACAGTACACAACACAGTAGCCCAGCAATACGCTTATTAAGCTTAGTTAACATTGGAGAAAGCGCGCCAATACGCTCAGGCGATAACTTAGTAACCACCTTTTGAATACCTGGCAGCATAAGCCTGCGAGTAAATAAATACACAACAAATAACGAACAAATGCCAATGGCGGTAGCCGTTAGTGCACTAAAAAAAGCAGCGTCGGGGACGTTTTCAAACCAAGGGGCAATTAGCTCTTGTATATGGGTGTTGGTCATAGTGTTTTGGCTTCCTTACTAATTTGTGCATCTGGCATAGCTTGCTGAGCATAAATACCTGCCAATTGCTTATCTTTTGCAACCCATAAGTCGTTCACATACTGTTGAAAATTAGCTTTGAACGCTTCATCTGTTTGGTAACTACCTAACATAGTGTCGGTAATAGCCATTACATCAATTGATACGTGAATAGAGTCTAGCTCACCTTTTAATAAGTTGCGGCACACATGATCTGACTTACCGCTATAGACCAAACTGGTATTTAACATAGCATCAAACTGGGTTCCGAGTACCTCAAGTGCAAATGCAATTCCGCCTGCTTTTGGCTTTAGTAAATGCTTAAACGGGCTTTGCTGTTGTGCATGTTTAGCGGGGGTATAACGCGTTCCTTCAACAAAGTTGATAATAGTTGTTGGATGGTTACGAAAGTTACGACAGCTGTTTTTGGTACGCTCTATGTCTAACCCTTTAAGCTTTGGGTTTTTAGCTATTTGCGCTTTGCTTACACGTTTCATAAATGGCATTCCCATCGCCCACGCACCTGTGCCAATAAATGGCACATATTTTAAATCGTCTTTTAAAAAAAACTTAGGAGCGGGTAACGCATGCATCGAACTGAGCACCGTAATATCTAACCAACTCATATGGTTACAAATTAGTAAGTACCAACTTTTTGAGTTTAAATCACCTTTTACATCAATTTTAATGTCTGGGCAGCCTAACCATAAACCCAATCGATTACCATTACACCATCCCCGATAAGCGCTATGTAATAAACGATTAACAGCATGAATAGGCAGTAATAGTTTCACTAATCCTAAAAGTAATACCAACACGCCAAAAATTATAAGGTTAGTAAATAATACGCAGCCTACAATTAGGCCGTTTAGCCAATTTGGTAACCATTTTTTTAGCATAACTGTAAGCTCACCGTGTTATTTTGTACTTGTTGGGGCATCAAGTGATTGCAATGTTTGTTCTTTTTCTTCCCATAAACGGTTTAACTCGCCTTGAAAACGAACTCTAAATTCAGAATCACCCGTGTAATCACCAATTAGCTCGTCACTTACTGGCATGACATCCACGTGTACATTAATATTTTTTACTTTCCCACCAGCAAAGTCCATAAACGTAGGAATACCGTCAGGGTAATGCAAAGTAACATTCACTACTTGAGAAATTTGCTCACCCATTGCTTGCATAACAAAGGCAATGCCACCAGCTTTTGGTTTTAATAAATGCGGAAATGGGCTTTGCTGTTTTGCATGTTTACTTTGTGTAAAGCGCGTACCTTCAACAAAGTTAACTACCGTTACAGGCATTTCTTTAAATTTTTCGCAGGCTTTACGTGTTGTTTCTAAGTCTTTGCCACGTAATTTAGGGTTCTTTTTAAGCTGACTTTTGCTCGTGCGCGTCATAAATGGAAAGTCGAGCGCCCACCAACATAAGCCCAAAATAGGCACATAAATAAGCTCTTTCTTTAAAAAGAAATTTAAAAACGGAATTTTGCGATTAAATACGCGCTGCAATACTAAAATATCAACCCAGCTTTGATGATTGGCAATCACCAAATACCAATCTTTTAGTTTCAGAGAATCCAAGCCCGTCACGTTAAGTTTTGTTGGTGTAAACAGCCGCTGGTTTAAGGTATTAAACGACACCCAAATAGTGGCGCACTGTTTAGCAATCCAGCTCAATAACTTTTGTAATGGTTTAATAGGAATAAGCTTTAATAAGCCACAAATAAAAATAGGTATAAACCAAAAAAGTGTGTTTAATGCATAAAAAATAAGACTAAAAACACTACGAATAACTGACATTACTTCTATTCCTTTAACGGTGCGCAGCAGCAAACACTGCGCTTTTATACTTAAAAATTAATCTTCAAAATAGGTGTAGCCTTCAAGCCCTGCATTGAGTTCGGCCAGGTAACTTGCTTTACACTGCTCTGAGGCATCTAGTTTATTAATTTGAGAAGCAAAATTTTCGGCTAAAATAGCGCTATCGTAATCAACAAACTTTAATACATCCTTAACGCTATCACCTTTTATGGCATTGGTTAATACATAGCCGTCGTCGTTTAGCTCAACATGCACTGAATCGGTATCGCCAAATAGGTTATGTAAATCGCCTAAAATCTCTTGATACGCGCCCACCATAAACATAGCAAGGTGGTATTGTTCGCCATGCTTATATTCAGGGATTGGCAAGCTGGTTTCAATACCTGCACCTTCAACGTATTCGCGTATTTGCCCATCCGAGTCACAAGTAATATCTTGAATAATGGCGCGCTGAGTAAGCGGTTGCGTTAAGTTTTCGATTGGCATAACCGGAAACAGCTGCTGTATGCCCCACACATCTGGTAACGACTGAAACAGTGAAAAATTAACAAATAGTTTATCGGCTAACTTTTCATTTAAATCGTCGAGTACTTCTCGGTGTGCGCGGGCGTTATTGCTAAGCGACGCACGTACGCGATGCAAAATAGTAAAGTAAAGCTGTTCTATTTTCGCCCACTCTAGCATGCTTACTAAACCGTGTACGTACTGATCGTGTGCTTCGCTAAATAAGTGCATCGCATCGTGATAAATTTCGAGCGCCATACGCGGATTCAAACGCTGTAAACATTGCCACATTTCATCAAGCACTAACACGCTGTTTTCAAGCGGTGGTTCAGGATTTAAATGATTGGGTGCTTTTTCAACGTCAATCACATCGGTAATGAGTACCGCATGATGGGCTGTTAAAGCGCGGCCTGACTCGGTAATAATAGCTGGATGGGTTAAATCGTGTTGGTCGCACACTTCCGCAAACGCATTTACTACGTTACGGGCGTACTCTTCCACTGTGTAGTTCATTGAGCACGCACTGCGAGAGCCCGAGCCTTCATAATCAACGCCTAAACCGCCACCTACATCAACCGTATTCAGTGGTACGCCTAGCTGCGTTAGCTCTGCAAAGTGACGCGCACACTCACGAAGCGCGCGGTGTATATCACGAATATTGGCAATTTGAGAGCCAATATGAAAATGCACCATTTGCATTAAGTGTAATTTATTGTGTTTTTTAAGTACTTCTACTGCACTTAATACTTGCCCTGCAGTTAAACCAAACTTACCTTTTTCGCCACCGGTATTTTGCCACTTACCTTTACCCACCGAATTTAAGCGTATGCGAATACCAATTGCAGGCTCTATGCCTAAGTTATCTATTTCTTCAAGTAAGGTGGTTAGCTCTGATAGCTTTTCGACCACTATTTTTACGCTGTGCCCCATGGCCTGACCAATGCACGCTAAACGTAAAAATTCGCTGTCTTTGTAGCCGTTACATACAATGGTAATTGGCTCTTTTGCCACACCTAAAATAGCCATTAGCTCAGGTTTTGAACCCGCTTCAAGACCAACTAAACCACTTGGGTGCGCCAATAACTTACTCACCACAGAGCGCTGCTGATTTACTTTAATAGGATAAACACAGGTGTATTTGCCATTATATTCGCGGCTACTGCGCGCTTTAGTAAAAGCATTAGTAAGCGTATCTACACGATTTTTTAAAATGTCGGTAAAGCGCACTAAAACAGGCAATGTTAGCCCTTGCTGTTTAAATTGCTCTGTTAAGTCTGTTAAAGAGATTGCGGCTTTACTTTGATCGCCGTCGGGGTAGGCAACCAATTCGCCTTGTGCATTGATATCAAAATAGCCATCACTCCAATGAGCAACATTATAAGTAGCACGTGCTGTTTCTAAACCCCAGGTCATGGCAACTCTTCTTTAGTCAATTAGGTATAAAGGCGCATTTTAATACGTCGCTATCCCCTAGGCTAACAAAAATTGAACTTTCACTCACTCCTCACTAACTTTATTCGCTAAATCAGTTAAAATGTCATTGAGCAAACCGCCAAGCACTGGCAGAATTGCCCTTTTTTTACCTTAACCTAAAAAGTGTATCAGCAACTATGGCAAACTTAGATCAAAGTAAGTGGTTTACTGAAATTAGCGACCGCGACGGCAGCGCATTTTCATTACGCATTAACAAAAAGTTAGATGAAAAACAGTCTCCTTTTCAAAAAGTAGAAATGTTCGAAACCACAGACTTTGGTAATTTAATGATCATCGACGGTTGTACCATGGTATCAACCCGCGAAAACTTTTTTTATCATGAAATGATCAGCCACCCTGCACTTTTAGCACACCCAAATCCTAAAAATGTGGTTATTATTGGCGGCGGCGACTGCGGCACGTTACGTGAAGTATTAAAACACCCTGGCGTAGAAAGCGTAACGCAAATTGACATAGACGAAGTAGTCACGCAAATGTCGTTAAAATATTTCCCAGAGCTATGCGAGTCTAATAACGATGCACGCGCTACAGTTATGTTTGACGATGGCATTAAGTACATGCGCGAAGCAGCTGGCGAGTCTATCGACGTTGTTATTGTTGATGGCACCGACCCAGTAGGCCCAGGTGAAGGTTTATTTAACCATGCATTTTACACTAGCTGCTTAAACGCACTTCGCCCTGGCGGTATTTTAGTGCAACAAAGCGAATCGCCACTTATGCATATGCCACTACTGGTTGAAATGCGTGAAGCGATGTTAAGCGTGGGTTTTAACGATTTACAAACATTGCCATTCCCTCAGCCTATTTACCCAAGTGGTTTATGGTCGGTAACACTTGCTCGTAAGTCTGAAGCATTTAATGGTTTTAGAGAAGACGGCGCAGCACACGTTGCAACGCAAAGTGAATACTACAACAGTGGTATTCACCATGGCGCTTTAGCAACACCTAACTTTATGAAACGCGCGTTTGATAAAAAATAATAAGTGTTAATATTCTACAAAGGGAGCTCTACACGCTCCCTTTTTGTTACGTTAAACCTTAAACCGGTTAACTAATCGATTTAGCTCGTCTGTTAACTGCTCCATTTTATTTGATACATCTTGCGTTGTGCGCGCAAGCGACCCACCCTCTAAGGTTTGATCGTTAAGTGATGATAAGTTATGGCTTATTTCATCAGAAACCGTTGTTTGCTCTTCGGTAGCTTGCGCAGTTTGCATAGCCATATCGTTTACTTTAGTAGATGAACTTTGCATAGCATTGAGTATATCGTTAGTTTGCGAAAACGACTCCACAGCATCATCTGCAAATTGCTTACTCTCACCTATGGCATTAATCGACTGCGATACACTCGATGCAAACAACTCAATCATTTGTTGAATATCGTTGGTACTATCTTGTGTGCGCGTAGCAAGCGTTCTTACTTCGTCAGCCACAACCGCAAAGCCTCGTCCGTATTCGCCAGCACGTGCCGCCTCTATTGCTGCATTAAGTGCTAATAAGTTTGTTTGTTCTGCTATGGCACGAATCACCTCAAGGACTTTTGCGATGTTGTCAGAACTTTGTTGCAGCTCAGTAGAGCGCGCCATAGCTTGCTCCATGTTGCTAGAGAGAGAGGTAATTCGCGAACTAGAATTAGCCACCGCACTAAGCCCTTGTTGCGCTAGTTTTAACGAATTATCGGCTTCGCTTGATGACTGCTGTGCAACCCCTGCAACCTCCTTGCTAGCAGTGCTCATTTCATGTACTGCGCTTACAATAGATTCCGACGCTTGTCCCAAGGCTTGGTTTACACTGTTATTTTGGGTAGCCACTTTGCTAAGCTCAACACCTAAACCATTTAACTCTTTAGATTGCTCTAATATATCGCGTATTAATTGCTGTAAGTTATCTAAAAAAGTATTAAATTCGGTGGCTAAGTCAGAAAACTCATCTTTAGACGTTACTTGTATTCGGCCAGTTAAATCGCCATCTCCTGAGGCAATATCACTAATACGCTTAGTTACATAATTAATTTGGCGAGTAAGTTGTTTAGGTACACTGTAACTAAACCAACTCGCTGCAATTAAAATAATAGTAACCACTGTCAGCATCATCATTTTTGTTGAAATGATATTAGATGAAAGCGTGATGATTTCTTGCTCCGAGGTTTTTTCAGCCAGCTCACCGGCTTTATCAAGCCTAATCCTTAAAGTGGCAAATGCTTGCTCTGAATTCGTTTGTTTAGCTTGGCTATTTTTATCATCCATGTAGCTTTTTGACGCTGCAAGCCAAGCATTAAAGTCGTTTTCAAAGCCATTTAGCTCTTTAGCTATACTGGGGTAATCTTTCATTAAAGATAAATACTGATTAATTTTATCAGTAACTTGCATTGCATTTTCTTCGTGCTCTGCCTGGTACTTTTCTGTATTTTTTGAATGAGTTACTAAATTTAATTCGGCCACTTTAGCTTGGTATAGGTCGCGGTCTGCGTTTAAAGCAAGAGACAGCGCCTTAATAAACTTTTCAGACTGCACATCAAGTGCATTTTTTTGTAAGGTTATTAAGTAGGTATACCCCACAATTAACGAGAGTATGGCAAGTCCTAAAACAACTATCGGAAACGACACTTTAACGCGAATACTATGCAAATTCATTTTATCACCCTGCAAGGCCCTAAACGCCTCTTACAAATTAAACCTAAAATTGCAGTAGGTTGATAAAACCTAAAACTTCCATTGCGTGTTAATCATTACTTGCTGCTGCGAAGCTCGCTGCTGCAGCCCCATTGCAACTCTATTGTCTACAAAACTTTTTAGTGCTGAGCCTTCAATACCAATTTGACCATGTTTGCTAAACGCGTAACGCCAAGAGGCTGTTACCCCTTCGCCATTGCTTGCATTTGGGTCAAATACCGTCGTGTCGTTATCGGTTACTTTAAAGTAATCGTACCGCAACGATATTCTATGTTTACCTTCTTTATGGCTTAGCATTAAATAATGGCTGTAAAAGTCGTTATCTATTAATTTGCTATGCCCCATTTCGGTTTTACCGCTTAGTACCTGTGTTATAAAACGCGTTTTATTATTAAATTTATATAACCATGCAGCACTGGTAAAACGTGTATGCCATGCATATTGTCCTGAGCTAATGTTCAGTTTAGTTGGATCGCCATTATTGTCGTAATAATAAACTCTAAATTGTGATTGTTTTAAATAATCCCAGTGTGCACCAAGGTAATAACCAAAGCGCCCATCAACTTCTTCAAATGGTAAAACCTGATTTGCCTGCCAACGCAATGCATATTCGCTAAGTGCTGCAACGGGTGCAAACCTAATACCTTCGTTAAATGTAGTTTGCCTGTCGTGCATGGCAAAGCCACGCCAAGATAGTAACGTGCCTGTAGGGTCGTTACCTTTAAATGTTGCCCCCACTAAACTAAAACTATGCGGGCTGTTAAAACGTTTAGCGGGGCGTTTTATTGTTACCTCTGCGCCAACGGTTCTAAGCTCTTCACCTATCCAACTATTAATTGCTGAATTGGTATAGTTGTAAGGAGATGTCCAGCCAATATCTGGGTTCTCTAACGACATTAGCGGATAAAACCCACCCACTCGTACATGCCACTTATAAGCGCTACTAGTTAATGGTTTATATGTAAAATAGGCTTGTGTTAAACCTAAACCTACATCAGGGTCCTGATTAACGTTTAACACCCCATGAGCAGACCAACTTGTTGCTAAATCGGCGCGCACGTCAATAATACCTTGCGATAATAAAACCCCATCGTTTTTAGCATCGTGTCGGTATAAGCCGGTGCCTCCTTCTTGAAAACTTTTTAGCGTATCACCTTGAACTGCACGCACTTGTAGCAGCCCTTTAACCTGTGCACTGATTGACGCGCTAAATAAAAGCACACTACTAACAACCGCACATTTAAGCATGTGGTTAATAGTCATCAAATTCATCCGTAGCAAAATCAAACTGCTCAGTTATCGCTTGTTTAATTTTATATATAAATGGAGCTTGCCCTATGGTTACTTTTTTAGACTCAACATGACTTATATCGCCAAACCCTGAATGCCAAACATTAAGGGTGTACTCACCTGGCTCTACGGTTAAATTTACATGTCCGCTGTTATCGGTAATATCAAAAATAGGGCTATCAACAACCACAATATAACCAAGCATCCAGTCATGAATGTTACATCCCAACTCAACAACACCGGTTTGATCAAACACTAATGGCGCCTTGGGTTGTTCCTTATATAACTTTAATTCAAACGTTTTTGCCTCAGAAAACGAATACACATGATGCAAAATTGAATCGGCGTTTGGAAATTCCACTTTTGCATTTTGTGGTACAACTAAAATGCGCGGCGTAAACTCCCTATCTTTTTGCACCATAGAATAAAGTGTATCTGCTTGGCTGGGGTCACTAGAAAGCACCTCAGAAGTCAGCCACACCACGGCATTAGCCATAGGCTCGTTTTTATTATTGTTAACCGTGATAGAAACCGCTTGTACCTGCCAAGTTAATAACATGACAATAATTAACGTTAAATATTTGAACATCATCTTACTATTCTTATTTTTCAAATTATTTACAGTATAGACCCATTATGTTACTTATTTCTTTCTATTTTATTGATAAATGAATACGTATGTAGATATTCGTATTTGTTAACAACAGCCTTTATTCTGACAAGTCACACTGACACAGTAAGGATCTCTTAAATGAGAACATCAGCACTTTTGCTTTTCGCTTTTTCGGGCAGCTGTTTTGCACAAACAGCCACATTACAATCGCCCAACGGCAATATTAAAATAACTATTTCTGACGAATTAACGACCCCAAGCTATTCAATCGACTTTAAAAACAAACCGGTTATTAATAGCTCCGCGCTTGGTTTTAAATTTAAACAACAAGCCCCTTTTAGCGAAGGTTTTAAAATAACCCACACACAACAAAACACACAAAACACCCAGTGGCAGCAGCCCTGGGGCGAGCGACAAACCGTTACAGACAGCCATAACGAAGTTGCTGTTACATTTAAAAAACCACAAGGCGGCGTATTTACCGTTAAATTTAGAGCGTTTAACAACGGTATAGGGTTTAGGTACGAAATACCTAAACAACCCGGTTTTGAAAATATAGAAATCACAAAAGAACTTACCGAATTTGCCATTGCCGACAGCCAAAGTGCAACAGCGTGGTGGATCCCAGCCCGAGGCTGGAACCGTTACGAATATGTTTATAACACCACCCCAGTTAACGACGCGCCCTTAGTACACACCCCTTTTACATTTAAAAATAAAGAGGGCGTACACGTTAGCATTCACGAAGCAGCCCTTGTCGATTATGCAGGTATGACCCTTAACCAGCGTCGACCAGGTGTTTTTCAAGCCGATTTAACACCATGGTCTGACGGCATTGCAGTTAAAAAACAAGGCGCATTTAATACGCCGTGGCGTACTATTCAAATAGGCAGCAAAGCGGTCGACCTGATTAACTCCGATATTATTTTAAACCTTAATGAGCCAAATAAATTAGGTGATGTTTCGTGGGTAAAACCGGGTAAATACGTCGGTATTTGGTGGGGTATGCACATAAATACGCAAACATGGGGCAGTGGTGAAAAACACGGTGCTACAACTCAAACAACCAAATACTACATGGACTTTGCCGCAGAATATGGCTTTGACGGCGTGTTAGTAGAAGGGTGGAACATAGGCTGGGATGGCGACTGGTTTTTTAATGGCGATGTGTTTAGCTTTACACAACCCTACGACGACTTTGATATTGAGGAGCTTACTCGCTACGGTAAGCAAAAAGGGGTGCAGTTAATTGGCCACCACGAAACCTCGGGCAATGTAACTAACTATCGCAATCAAATGGAAGATGCCTTTGCCCTATACGAAAAGTCAAACGTAAGCCAAGTTAAAACGGGCTATGTGGCCGATGGCGGTAACATAAAACGCATAGATGAAAACGGCATTGCCCGCCATGAGTGGCACGACGGCCAATTTATGGTTAACGAATATCTTTATAACGTAAAGCTCGCTGCTAAACATAAAATTAGTATTAACACTCACGAACCTATAAAAGACACTGGCCTGCGCCGTACCTACCCCAACTGGATTGCGCGCGAAGGCGCACGTGGGCAAGAGTTTAATGCATGGGGCACACCGCCTAACCCGCCAGAGCATATCTCTATGCTTGCGTTTACCCGCATGCTGGCAGGGCCAATGGACTTTACCCCCGGTATATTTGATATGGGCTTTAATGGCTTAGGCGATGATACAAACCGCCCGCAAACAACACTAGCCAAGCAACTTGCGTTGTATGTTGTACTGTATAGCCCGATTCAAATGGCCGCCGACCTACCTAAAAACTATTTAGCTAAACCTGATGCATTTCAATTTATTCAAGATGTACCAACCGATTGGCAGCAGAGTATTGCGCTAGATGGCGAGGTGGGCGACTTTATTATATTCGCTCGTAAAGAACGAAAACGCGATAAATACTCAGGAAACGATTGGTACTTAGGTGCAGTCACTGACGAAAAAGCCCGCACTATTGAAGTAAAACTCGACTTTTTAGAAAAAGGTAAAAAGTTTGAAGCGCATATATACCAAGACGGTAAAAACGCCGAATGGAAAAACAACCCGTACGATTTAAACATCGAAAAACGCATGGTGACCGCAAACGACAAGCTAACACTAACACTTGCCACCAGCGGCGGCACTGCCATCCGCTTTAAAGCACTTTAAGCTTCACGGTTATATCAGTTTTACAGATATATAAGTGTTACAAATAGCAAACTCCGCACAGGTTACTGTGCAGAGTTTTGTATTTTTATAGGCAGATAAATTTGTGCACTTAAGCCGCCTTCTTCGCTCATTCCCTCACGACGTAACATGATACAAAGCACCTTCGAACTCTAATATTAACGGCCTAGCCACCTTTTTACCTATCTATGCTAGTAAATGAACAACTAAAGATTAAGCACTAGTCGGCTAAAAAGCAAAAAACAAGACCTGACCCCATAATTAAGTAAGTAAGAAGTAAGTAAGTAAGCAATTAGCTGTAGACTATAAATTTAGACCTTTGATGTCTGAAGTCAAGATTTGACCCTAATCACTTTCTCATAATCTCTGATGGCGTAATCAATAATGTTTATATGATTAATTCCCCTACTATCGCCTGTGTAATTGTGATTTATAACATTAATGTGCTTTGAATTTATCACACTACCGGGGTACGGGTTGCTTGCTCCTGCGGGGGATATCCCCCAACTCCTGTCAGTAGGATTTTGTTGGTAAAAATTCAGTGCTTGTTTTACGCTGTTGTAGCGCAACTTGTGCGAACTACCAACAAATGAATAAGCATCAAATGTTACCAGCGAATCGATTGAAATATCTTTTTTGCCCAGTTTGTTAGCTATATTTACTGCGGCCCTACCTCCAAGACTGTACCCCATAAGTACAACTCTACCTTCAGGATTGTCCTTCCTGAAGTTAATAATGGCTTTTCTGGCGGCCTTTGAGTCGTCCCACTCAAAGGTTTGAACATCAACGCCATCATCATCTTTGTATTGCTCAGTAAGGTTTAGTAAATCTGGGCCAGCACCTGACTTGTGCCCACCACCTCCAGTAATTCCCACAATTAACGATTTTTGTGCATCATCATTTTGATTGGTACTATTAGCCCCTTTATTGTTACTAGCTGGTGCGCCAATATCGGCTGTTGCAGACATATTGCCTATTTGAACATTAACCGTGCCATTACCATTGCCTGTCATTGTGCCGACTTTCACATCGCGTTTTATACGGGACCCCGTGACAGATTGCCTCTGAGTAATATCAGCCTTTTCATCTTTACCTAGCTCTTCTGCAGCCTCTTGGCAGTTTTCAGGATCATCTGCATCACAACTTGTATAACCAGTCGGGTCTGTTCCACTCAATGGATTATTCATTATGTATGAATAAGGGTTAATACTTTGGCTATTCGTCGGACTTTGAATAACAGGGTCAACCGACATAAAACGCCCAAGGTTATAATCGTACACCCGCCCGTTCATATGGATTAGCTCTACACTATCTAAATGCTCATGGTCAGTAAAGCCTCGATTCGTTTTTGCATCCATCAAATCATTAAGTTTTGAATTGCCAAATAATTTTAAGCCACCACTGGCTAAACGTGGTTTGCCAAATGGGTCGTAGTTTCGCTCTGCTTCTACTTGCCCGTTGTGGTCGGTAAATACCCGCGCACTGCCTAGGTGATCGCGGTGGGTATAGCGGATAGTTGCGCCCTCATTAGTGGTTTGGCTTATTACGGCTATGTCGTCTATGTAAGTCCGCCAGGTGGTTTTTGTGCCAGTAACTTCTTCTTCATATAATTTATCACTGTAAAAAGTAGTCACGCTGTCATTTACTTGTTTAAAGCGCATATGCTGTGGGCCATAAGTAAAATTGAGGGTTTTACCGTCCTTTACTATTTGTGTGGGTTTATCCATCGCGTTATAAGGCCCGAGGGTCAAATCTTGACTTCAGACATCAAACAACCTCGTAGCTCTTCCAATTGTAATTTAACCTTCTTATTTTCAATCATTAATGCATTTAATCTACAGACAGTTTTGGATATCGCCGAATAGTGTTTAACATTAAAAATATCTGCTAATGCCTGCAAATTTAATTCCGTTAAATCTTGGCATAATTTAATAGCATACCAACGGGGTAAGTTTTTCTCTTTTCGCCCTTTTTTAGCCATTACTATGTCATCTACCTCAACACTAAAGTGTTTAGCTATGTAAGAAATTACATCATCTGCTGAATGCTTTTTACTAACAAGCTTTCTTTCACTGTTAGATTTTGCAATATAGTCCTTTATGTTTTCAATAAAGTTATCACAACCCAACACCGACAATAACTTTTTAGAGCTATAAAATGCGCTTATCTCTTCATTGTTTTCATATTCCACAAATTGCTTATAAGCTGCATATTGACGCTTTTTACCTTGCAGCGAAAATATAAAATCTCGTACAAGCCATTTAGGCGTCGCTCCCCTTTTAATAAACGATGAATAGCTAGACCATTTATACTTAGCCAGGTCATCTACCATCGGGGTACTCGTTTCAATTGGGTTACGATGAATATACCGACTAACATGCAATAAGTAGTTATCAGCATCCACCAACACCGCTTTGTATCGCCCTCTAAACAGCGCGCCATCTATGTTATGTGCTCTATTAAAGTATTGAGTATAAAGGCCATTAATATGCTTCATGGCTCGGCCTAAATTAGCATCGGGGGTTTTTATTAACAGGTGGTAATGATTAGTCATTAAACAATATGAATGCACCTCAATATTAAAACGAAGGCTTGCTTGCTCAATGCTATATAAAAAATACTTAAAGTCGTCATCACTCAAAAAGGTATTATCACGCCCTCTTCCACGATTCATCACATGATAAAACGCATTTTCATACTCTATTCGCAACGGCCTAGACATAGCAATCCATTCAATTAACTGAACTATAAATCTAGACCTTTGATGTCTGAAGTCAAGATTTGACCCTAATCACTTAAATTGGGCTAGTAGCTAATTCTTTTGAAGGGATGAATCGTTTCTATAACTTCATTTGCCATACAGAAATCGTTGAGCTTATAAACATTTTATTCCAACCAACTCCACCAACGAGCTTAAAGGCACTCAAACAACAAATTCTGTCTCGATTCATTTAATTTATTGCGAACAACCACCACATAAATACAATTCATTATGAGCAGCTTAAACCAGTACTGTGTTCATTCAAACTCAGTAAGCCGTGTCACTTAAAAACAGCAGAGCTAGCTATTTGAGCCAGCGCCACTAGCTAGTGGCACTGACACAGATTGCACGGCTTGCTGTTAGCAAGTGCGCAGTTCTACTGGGGTTGGTCGCGCACTTAATAACTTTTTTCGGCAATAAACAGGAAAAAGGCAAGACGCGACCCCACTTTCATTATTTTAATTCCAGCTTAAATCAGTAAGATACTTATGACTTGATTATTTTAATTTCTCGCTATTCATCAAACTTATTTTCTCTAACTGTTTTTCTATTACTATTTGTGTAATTTCATCATTATTATAATACTCTATTAACTCATCTATAATAGACGGTTTATTTTTATATATAACTTTTACAGCTAATTGAGGGATAGGCTCTGCATATGGAGTATCAGTTCTATCACATAAAGGAAAAAGTAACCGTATATTAAATTCATACTCCTCACGCTCTAAAGCTTGTAATAATAATATTTTTATATAATCAGAGCCTATTCCAGCTCTGTCATCTAAAATATACTCAATATAATTAGATCTCACCTTAGAAGGTAAAAAATCTACGAACGTGCTGTATGTCTTTTGGTTTACATGGACAAAAAAACCTACTATTACTATAAGTAATGTAATTATTGTTATTTTCTTAATCACTTAAATTCACTCCTTAACATACCAACCTGATGTTTAGCACCTTGTAACTCATTATGTTTATCTGGGTTAAATTGACCATGAGTCTTAATAAACTGTCCAGACAATTTATATCTCTGCCGCAAGTTCCCTATTAATTGCCTAGCTGCACCAAATTGCCTTTTAGAAATTGGGTTTTCTGTATAATCCCCTAAAAATGCTATCCCTATATTCCCTTGATTATTACCTTTCACATGTGCCCCGGAATACTCAAGCGATCGACCTTCATAGATAGTGCCATCTTTAGAAATCATAAAATGATAACCAACATCTGCATTATTATAGGCTTGTGATAATTTAACCATATCTCCTGCTTGTCGCATTATGGTTATAATCCCCTCGTTAGCCCTATGCATGTCTTCTACTTTTTTTGGCGTATCCGCTCCACCTGTGTGATGGAGAGTTACTTTGTCATAAGGTTTTACATTCTCATCCAAGTTTGTCTTATCTATTGGTAATGTGGAGTAACTAATTTTACTTTTAGTTTTATATTCATTTTCTTGTGCATATTGTTCTATATTATTGGAAATAGGATCGGATTTTGTATTATTTGCATTAGTTTGTTTCATGGAGCCAATGTCCATCGTGGCTACCTTCCCACCACTGAATGTCGCTGAAAACGATTGTGTAGCCCCATTAGAGTAAGTTGCAGTTCCACTGGCACCTGTTACAACTTCTCGTTTTATCCTTGATCCAGTAACAGCGACCTTTTCAGTCTGTTCCGTGTACTCAACCTTTTCTAACTCAGGTTCTTCTGGTGAATAACCTGTTGGATCAATACCGGACAGCGGGTTGTTCATGATGTAAGAGTATGGGTTTAATCCTTGCGAACCCTCATGAACAAACGGGTCAACCGACATAAAACGCCCAAGGTTATAATCGTACACCCGACCGTTCATATGGATTAGCTCTACACTATCTAAATGCTCATGGTCAGTAAAGCCTCGATTCGTTTTTGCATCCGCCAAATCATTAAGTTTTGAATTGCCAAATGATTTTAAGCCACCACTGGCTAAACGTGGTTTGCCAAATGGGTCGTAGTTTCGCTCTGCTTCTACTTGCCCGTTGTGGTCGGTAAATACCCGTGCACTGCCTAGGCGATCGCGGTGAGTATAGCGGATGGTTGCGCCCTCACTAGTGGTTTGGCTTATTACGGCTATGTCGTCTATATAAGCCCGCCAGGTGGTTTTTGTGCCAGTAACTTCTTCTTCATATAATTTATCACTGTAAAAAGTAGTCACGCTGCCATTTACTTGTTTAAAGCGCATATGCTGCGGGCCATAAGTAAAATTGAGAGTTTTACCACTTTTTATAATTTGCGTGGGTTTGTCCATAGCGTTGTAGGTTGAACTAGTAAGCCCATCACCTCGCGTCATATTACCACGAGCATCATAGCTAAATGTTTTCCAGCTTCCACTACGGTATACGCGTTTAACTGCATTAGGCCCGCCTGTTGCGCCGCTTTCATAATCATACTGCGTTGCATAGTCTGATTTGGATAACAAATTACCCACCGCATCATAGCTATAGTTGATGGTGCTGATACCATTAACGGCATTACTCTCTAAACGGTGTAGTGCATCGTAGCTGTAAGTTTCACTAAAGCTGTGCTGATTGCCAATATTACCCGTGGTGATATCCACGGCTTTTAAATTACCAAAACCATCGTACGCGGAGTAATCGATGTTCATAATGTTGCTATTATTTTTAGCTATTGTTTTTAGGATCATTTGCCCACTTTTATTACTGTAAGCAGTATTTTCAGTGAGTCCATTACCTAGCGTATTTTGAGAGCCATTACCAAATATGTCGAATTCAGTTATATTTTTATACACATAACCACTAGCCGCATTTTTTACCTGCGTTTGATAGCCTACGTCATTGTAACTGTATTCAAGTGTGAGGTTGTTGGGGTAACGCAGCCCTTTTACGCGGCCATAATTGCTGTCGTAGAAGGTGGTTGTGGTATAGCTTTTACCACTGCCTGCAACGGTTTGACCGCTTGGACGACCGCGACTGTCGTTGCGGCGGCACTGCCATTCGCTTTAAAGCACTTTAAGCTCAACGGTTATATCAGTGTTACAGATATTTAAGTGTTACAAATAGCACACTCTGCACAGGTTACTGTGCAGAGTTTACTATTTTTATAGGCAGATAAATTTGTGCACTTAAGCCGCCTTCAGGCCGGTTTTCTAGTTTTACTTTGCCGTCGTGCATATCAACAATGCGCTTAATAATAGCAAGGCCTAGGCCACTGCCCTCACTGCCTCGTGCAGCATCACCTTGCTTAAACGGTTCAAATACCGACTCTAATTCACTTTCAGGAATACCTGGGCCATTATCGTTTACCGCAATGACCACATACTTTTTATTGGAGTTATAATAACTAAGTACCTCTATATCGCCGTCAGAATAGCGAATAGCATTTTCAATCATGTTAGTTACAACACGCCTTATAGCCACGCTGCTGAGCGGAATGCTCTCTATACTAGGGTTACTTTTAAAGGTAATAGAACGCTGATGCTTTAACTCGCAATTAACGACTTCACCCACTAACGCGTTTACATCTTCACAACTGAGTTCTTCGCGTTTGTGGTGACGTAAATATTCAATAAATTGATCGATAATACCGTTCATATCTTCAATATCGTAAATAATCCCTTCGCGAAGATACTCGTCTTGGTCGCTCATCATCTCGGTTGCTAAACGAATACGTGTAAGTGGTGTGCGTAAATCGTGAGATACACCCGCCATAAGTAAACGGCGGTCGTTTTCAAGGGCAGCGATACCGCGCGACATTTGGTTAAACGCACGCGTTACTTCGATTACTTCGGTAGAGCCTTCTTCTTCTAGCTTGGTGCTAAAATCGCCTTTACCCACTTTTACAGCGGCTTGTTGCAGTGCTTTAAGCGGGCGGTTTAGGTGGCGTGCAAATAACCAACCACCTAGCACACTCAAAAAGCCAATACTTGATAAGTAAAACGTTAAAAATTCGAGGTTGTTTTCTTGATACCCTGAAAGCGGAATTTTAACCCAATAGCCAGGCGCTTGCGGGGCCTCTATCCAATAAACGAGTGGGCCAGTTTGCGTAATACGCACCCGCGCCGAGCCATTTAACTGCGCAGACATACTACGTGAAAGCATTGGGTATTCACGGGTTTGACTAAGCCCTTGGCGCATGGCTTCGCGCTGGGTCATCACATCAATACCGGTTATTTCAAAAAACTTTTCTGATAAGTCGTCGTTTATTTCTATACCGTCTTCCCAGTCAATAAAAACGGTTTTAACTTGCTTAGCAAGCATTAAGTTAACTTGCTCTATGGTGGGTTTTACAACATATAAGCTAACTGTTACGTAAGATACAACTTGGTTTATAAGTAATAACGCCGCAACCAAAAATACAGTTTGCCCAAACGCACTACGCGGAAAAAATCCCATAAAAACTACTTTTCACCGTCAGGAACAAACACGTACCCTAATCCCCACACAGTTTGAATATAACGCGGGTTAGCCGCATCTATTTCAATCATGCGGCGAAGGCGCGACACTTGCACATCAATACTGCGCTCTAGGGCACTGTAATCTCGGCCACGCGCTAAGTTCATGAGTTTATCGCGGCTAAGCGGCTCTCTTGGGTGTGACACAAGCGCTTTAAGTACGGCAAACTCGCCGCTGGTTAGCGATATTGTTTTATCGCCTTCGCTCATTTCACGTGTGGCTAAATTAAGCGTAAATTTACCAAAGGCAATTAGGTTTTCTTCTGCGGCGGGCGCACCTGGCACTTCTTTAGCGCGGCGGCGCAATATGGCTTTAATGCGCGCAAGTAACTCACGAGGATTAAATGGCTTTGGAATGTAATCATCTGCGCCAAGCTCTAAACCAATGATACGATCGACTTCGTCGCCCTTTGCGGTGAGCATAACAATAGGGATTTCGTTTTCTTTTTGGCGTAACCTACGGCAAATAGATAAGCCATCTTCACCGGGAAGCATTAAGTCGAGTACCATTAAGTGAAAGTTTTCGCGCTCTAAAAGCCTATCCATTTGCTCTGAGTTTGCAGCGGTTCTAACAATAAAACCTTGCTCTACTAAATAACGCTCCAATAAGCTGCGTAAGCGCATATCGTCGTCTACAACCAATACTTTTGTCGTTTCGTGTCCCATTACCTGTTTCTTATTTTTATATCCAATTAAGTATTAATATAAATGAAAAAACAAATAATCAAAAACTAATTACGGCCTTAGATTGTTACTGAACATTTCAAACAACAATAATGGCTGCTTTAAACACTTTAAGCTCGACAAATTTTTCTAAGTTTATTACCGTGCCCATCATTAGAGCTAATAATTAAAAGTCGATGAAAACAAATTTAATTACCCGTGAAGGCTACTTGCAACTGCAACAAGAACACGACCACCTGTGGAATGTAAAACGCCCTGAAATAACAAAAATAGTCAGCTGGGCAGCAAGCTTAGGCGATCGCTCTGAAAATGCCGACTATCAATATAATAAGCGACTGCTGCGCCAAATAGACCGACGTGTTCGCTATTTGCGAAAGCGTATTCCCGATTTAAATATTATTGATTACTCCCCCGTGCAAGACGGAAAAGTATTTTTTGGTGCGTGGGTCGAAATAGAAAATGAGCAAGGCGACATAAAAAAGTTCAGAATTGTGGGCCCAGACGAAATTTATGACCGAAAAGACTATATTTCTATCGACTCACCCATGGCCCGGGCGCTTATTAAAAAACAAGTCGATGACGATTTTGAAGTAATGACACCGCAGGGAAAAAAAGAGTGGTACATAAACTCAATTGAGTATCAAAAAACGGCTAAGTAGCATTTGATTCAGATCATATTAACTTTTGATTGTTTAAATTATCGCATTAGGCTATATATAAATAGCTCGCACATAATTTTAATGTGGGATTAGCAAAGGTTGTAATGGTTATGTCAAACGTAGTACAGCGCATATTTAGTAATGCCGTATTGTTTGCACTTTTTATGAGTGTGAGTTTGACTTTGCATGCCAGCAACCAAAACACCAACCTTGAACACCCAACCGTTTTAAATAATTTAATTGCCTTAGATATTCCCGATCAGGCAACCCCTGACTTTGACGAAGATTCATTTGTTGATGTCACTTCCCTTAAGGCAGCTCAACCACTCCCTAAAGGCGCTCACTCTTTCTACAAGAGTTCATCTTTTAGCAGACCGTTTAGCACTGCGTACCAACGTGGGCCCCCTGTTATTTAATTTAATTTATTACTTTCAATTTAATTAAATTTTTAACTAATAGGTGGATATTATGTCTAACTTTAAAGAATTACGTACCCAAAATATCTCTCATGGTGTTATTGCAAAATCATTTGCTGACAATCAACCGTTGATCGATTTGACCTCACCCGCTTTAAAAATGGTGAATAACTTTACACAAAAAAAACCTGTTCGAGCACAGCACGAAACAACAATCACTGACGCCCTTAAACAAACGAGCAGCCAGCAGTCTGACTTTGTATTGGTGATGGATGACGACCACAAGCTAATAGGTATTGTTTCAAGTGCTGATTTACAAAGTGCTAAAATTACTATTATTGCTCAACGTTTAAATACACCGCGAAATGAAGTGAGCCTTCGCCATGTAATGACCCCAATAAACCAGCTAATGGGTGTCAGCATGCAAAGCTTAAGTTATGCCTGTGTGGGCGATGCTTTACAAACAATGGAGCATCAAGGGGCGATGTTTTTATTAGTAACAACAGCCAATAACGAAATATGTGGATTAATTTCAGCTCGCCAAATTGCTAAAACATTGCATATTCCGCTGCACATTAGCCCAATTGCCACTTCGTTTAGCGACGTACTAGAAAGCGTAGACCACCCTCATTAGAGGTTGTTTTATCGCTTATCTATCTCAACTAAAGCAACCGTCTTAAAGCAAGTTAAATAGCTTGCTTTAAGAGCTTTTTATTACAACTTCATGTGATATTATTCAAGCAATTAGCCGACCCAGATATTTATTTCTGGTCTTATTTTTTGTTTAAAAAGGTTTTTGCATGAGCGATATCTCTGCACGTTTAGCTAGTGAGCTAAATGCACAACAACAACAAGTTGTTGCTGCAACAAAATTACTTGATGAAGGCGCAACTGTTCCCTTTATTGCCCGCTACAGAAAAGAAGTCACCGGCGGTTTAGATGACACTCAATTGCGCTTGCTAGAGCAGCGTTTATCTTACCTTCGAGAACTTGAAGAGCGTCGTAGCTTTATTTTGTCGACTATCGAATCTCAAAAGAAGCTCACCGCAGAGCTCAAAGCCGATATCACTAGCGCGCAAAGTAAAACAGAACTCGAAGATTTATATCTTCCCTATAAAGCAAAACGCCGCACCAAAGGCCAAATAGCTATAGAAGCAGGCATAGAGCCCCTAGCCGATGCGTTATTTACCGACGCGAGTTTAAATCCTGAGCAACACGCTGAGCAGTACATTAATGCTGATAAAGGCTTTGATGACACAAAAGCCGTGCTTGATGGTGCTAAATTTATTTTAATGGAGCGTTTTGCCGAAGATGCAAAATTACTCGCTAAATTAAGAAGTCACATAAGCCAAAACGGTGCAATACAAAGCACGGTAATTAAAGGTCAAGAACAAGCGGGCACTAAATATCGCGATTACTTCGATCATCAGGAGCTACTTACTAAAGTTCCTTCTCATCGTGCATTAGCTATGCTGCGAGCTCGCAACGAAGGCATACTTCAATTAAATGTAAACCCTGAACCAAGTTCTGAAAACCCTGCTCAACTTTGTGCAAATATGATTGCACAGCACTACCGCTTAAATATTACCGACCAAACAGCGAGTGCTTGGCTTTTAAGCGTGGTGCAATGGGCTTGGAAAATTAAGCTAGGTTTACACCTAGAAAACGAATTTTTTGCAGCCATGCGCGAAAAAGCAGAAGCAGGCGCTATTGATGTATTTGCTAAAAACTTAAAAGACTTACTAATGGCGGCACCTGCAGGTCCACGCACAACACTTGGTCTTGATCCCGGTTTACGCACCGGTTGCAAAATTGCTGTTGTAGACAGCACAGGTAAACTGCTAACTACGCAAACTATTTTCCCTCATGCCCCGCAAAATCATTGGGATAAGTCGCTGCGTACACTAGAGCAACTTTGCCGCCAACACAAAGTAGAACTTATTGCCATTGGTAACGGTACAGCGTCGCGCGAGTCAGACAAATTGGTTGCTGAGCTAATGAAAGCAAATACCGAGTTAAAACTTAATAAAATTATGGTGAGCGAAGCTGGCGCGTCGGTTTACTCAGCATCTGAATTTGCAGCTAACGAATTTCCTGACTTAGATGTGTCATTACGTGGCGCGGTATCGATTGCACGTCGCTTGCAGGATCCGCTTGCTGAGCTTGTTAAAATAGAGCCAAAATCAATTGGTGTAGGCCAATATCAACACGATGTGTCGCAAAGCCAACTCGGACAAACACTTACAGCTGTTGTTGAAGACTGTGTAAACTCGGTAGGTGTTGATTTAAATATGGCGTCGGTTCCTTTACTTACACGCGTATCAGGATTAAACAAAACCTTAGCGCAAAACATTGTAAATTACCGCGATTCCAATGGATCATTTGCAAAACGTAGTGAGCTAAAAAAAGTAGAACGCTTAGGGCCAAAAGCATTTGAACAAGCTGCTGGTTTCTTACGAATTAACAATGGCAGCGACCCACTTGATAACTCATCAGTTCACCCTGAAGCCTACCCTGTTGTTAAGCAAATTTGCGAAAAAAACAACGCAGAAGTAACCACATTAATTGGTAACAGCGAATTTTTAAACAAGCTCGTTGCTAACGACTACACCAACGAAAAATTTGGTTTACCTACGGTTACCGATATTATTACTGAGCTTGATAAGCCGGGTCGCGATCCACGTCCAGAGTTTAAAACGGCTGAGTTTAAAGCAGGTGTAGAGAAAATAAGTGACCTAAAACCAGGTATGATTTTAGAAGGTGTTGTATCGAACGTTGCTAACTTTGGTGCGTTTGTGGATGTAGGTGTTCACCAAGATGGGTTAGTGCATATTTCGGCGATTACTAATAAGTTTATATCTGATCCTCGCGAAGTAGTTAAAGCGGGCGAAATTGTAAAAGTTAAAGTAGTGGAAGTTGATGCTTCGCGTAAACGTATTAGCTTTACCATGCGTTTAAACGACGAAATAGACACCAGCAACAAGCCAGCCCCTGCTGCACAAAAACAACAGCCGCGCACTAACAATGCGCAACCCAAAGCTGCTAAACCTAAACGCGATAGCGGTAATGCGGTTATGGGTAACGCGTTTGCCGATGCATTTGCGAATGCCAAAGTAAAAAAATAGCAGGCCATATAGCTTGTTTAGCTTTAAGTAAAAATCGGAAAGCGCTCTACGCTTTAAAATAAAAAAACCGCGAAAGCGGTTTTTTTATTCAAATCAGTAAGCATTAAAAGTGATTTATTGAGGAGAGTTTAATATTCGGTGTTCATGCTATTCGCTAAGAGATCGCTGAAAAGCCACTTTGTGTGGATGGCGAAGTTGCCATTTGATAAAAATTAGCAATTCGTCCTGCGCGTGCTTCCACGTCTGCATCTCGTGTTTGCTCTTCACTTTCTGCCGTTTTAGTTTCTTGAGTTTCACTGCTTGTAAATGACGCTTTGCTATTGTTTTCAGCGCTGTCGTCTTCCTCATTTTGAGGCCCTGCAAGTTCAGCCTGAGCTGCTACCAGCTTTTGAGTAGCGTCTGCCGCTATTGATCGATCAGCACCCGAAGGCTCCGCTGGAGCTAGGGCTGCAGCTCTAACCGTTTGCATTTTTTCTATGGTTGCTTGGGGATCACCTGGAATTTCAGCAACGTCAATTTGCACCTCGCCGCCCACTGCATAGTTAGTGCCGTCAGGGCCACGTTGATATTCGTAACTTGGCGAACCCGCATATTTACCGCCTACAGAAGCATGAGCTTGTTCGTGAATACGCACTTCAGTATCGCGCGCTTTTAGCTCTTTTATTTGCTGCTGCTCTTGCTCTAAAACTTGCTGTTCTTGCTCAGACTCTTGTTGCTGCGCTTTTTGCTCTTCAGAGCTTTCAGGGTTCTCGGCGTTTTCATCGTCGCGCGCTTGAACCACTTTTTCGTCAGCTAACTTACCCGATGCACTATACGTTGCACCATCATTATTACCTGGTAATTTGGCTTTTTCAGCATCGCTTTGCGCTTTGGTTTCGGTATTACTTGCGCTATTTGCAGAAGGAGCAGGAATGACTTCCCGCAGTTGATTGTCACGACGAGCGGTTTCCGTATAAACATTGGCTGTGTTTATATTAATTGATGGAAATGGCGTGACAATATTCATTAAATTACACTTTAATGTCGACTAACGTACCAAGTACGTCATCAGCTGTTTGAATTGTTTGCGCATTAGCTTTAGCGTTAAATTCTTCAACTTTTAGGTTAACAAGTGATTCGTCAATACGCGCAGGCTGAGCAACCGGTGCTGTTACTGCTTCGTCCGGCGTTGCTGCAACTAACTGTCGCTGTTGTGCAAGTTGCGCATCGTCTTGCTGTTCTATACTGGCACGGTTGATTTCTGCACTGGCCTTTTCAATACCTTGGCTTGCACGGTTAAACCCTTCAACACCATTATTAAATACAGATCCGATTGACATCGGTAAACCTCCACCACTTAAATATTGTTTAATTATCGCTCAGTTTGTGCGCAAAATAAAGCTTTACGGGGCGCAATTATCGTCGCATTTTTAAAGCATTGATTTAACGATAGATAAAAACTCATTTTTGTGAGAAATAAACGGAGCATGAGATGCTTTATCTATTACTTGGTATTCAAACTCAGAATTTAGTACTGACATTTTAGCTATTGCTTTATACGGCACTAAAGCATCTAAGCGACCAAATACACCCATAATTTTTACCGGACACGTTGCAAATAAATCGCGTAAATCATTATTTTGTAAAATATCTAAACCGGCCGCTAACGCCTCACTGTTGGGTTCTGAATATTGATTTAGCAATTGTTTAAGCTGCTTTATGTCATCTCTCGCTGACTCACTTCCCATAGCCTGAATAGCCAAAAAGCGCTCAATGGTTTTTTCTCTGTGATTAACCAATTGGTCTTTAAACTGAGTTAGTACTTTTTCACTAATTCCCGGCCATTCACCCTGCTCTGCAAAATAAGGTATCGATGCGACTAAAATAACCTTCGATACTTTTTCAGGCCAATGCTTTGCAATGTATAGAGCAAACAAACCACCTAAAGACCACCCCATTAAAATAGAATGAGGTTTTAACTGTTGGCTTAATTGCATAGCGGCATCATGCAAATTATACGGGGTTGGTAATGTGGTTGCGCTATTACCAAACCCAGGTAAATCAAGGCTACGTACTTGTCCTGTATATAAGTTTTCAAGCTCTGGCTGTATAAGTTGCCAAACGCCTTGATTCATTCCCCAACCATGTAAAAGTACTAACTCTTTTTGCATATTTGCATATTCTTAACCAAACTTAGGCTCATAATAACGTTTAAAAAGATGATTGCAATGGAAGGCACTATCTCATGAAAGGTCTGTTTAACTGGCTGTTCCCGTCGTATTGCGTACAGTGCAAAAGCCCTGTAAGTGCAAGCCTAGGTTTATGCGAATATTGCTTAGAAGATTTAGCATTACTAGATGTAACTAAACACCCAAATTTACTTCACCGACCTGATATTGTTGATATGTTTCCTAACTGCGAATTTGACAGGTTATTTGCTTGCGCTTTTTACCGCCCTCCATTTGAGCAGTGGCTAACCCAACTTAAATTTAGTAACCAAATACATTACAAAAAAGCACTTCAGCAGGTTGTACACAAGCAGCTCGATGCGTTTTTTAAATACAGCACGCAATCTCCTGATCTATTTATAATTTTACCTTTACATAAAAGCCGATTTTTAAAGCGAGGTTTTAATCAAGTAAGCCAAGTATGGCACCCTTGTTTGTGCTCTCGCGTTGTTTTAAATAATGCGCTTATCCGTAATAAAAAAACCCATGCGCAATCGCAGCTCACTAAAGCAAAACGTATTAAAAATCTAACCAATGCATTTATATGTACTGAAGATATGAGCGGTAAAACAGTCGCTATTGTTGATGACATTATGACAACCGGCGCAACATTAAATGCAGCAACTCAGGCTTTAAAGAAAGCCGGCGCTAAACAAGTGTGGGCATTCACAACCTGTTTAACGCCAATTTAGTTAATTTATGTTACTGACCACTTGCGCGGAATGTATGGCCTAAAAACAGTGCATTGCTAAGCAATCGACTTGTACCATACCAGTAACCTCTAAATACGGGGTTGTCAGTCATAGCAATAACACTGCCGCGTCCGTACGAATGTGCTATTAAACCAGCGCCTTCAGCTACTTGTTCTACATTTACAGAGTCAGTAAAGCCAGCTAACAACGGGCGTTTTGTGTAGGTTAGTACATTTACAAAAGGGGCATCTGACGCTTCAAGTAGCCATGTACTGTTTTTAAATACCGGTAAGGTGTCGCGCGTGAGTGAGAAAGTTAATGGGTGCGTTAAATCCACACTAGTGTTAAAAATAGCCCCAGCAATACGCTGACGCCCCGCTAGATGATCTTTATCGCCATAGCTTAGGCCTTCAGTTTTGAAAGCACCAGCTAAATCCTGTCGCGATAAATAATTTGCTTTAAGTAGTTGCTGGTCGACTAAAAATTTAGCGCCGCCTTTGTGGCCCCAAATAACACCGCCTTTTCTTACCCAGCTTTTAATCGCTACTTTTTCTGCATCTGTTAAGCTATTGTAATTACCGTGGGCCAACACAATATGGCTATAATCACTGAGCTCAAGTGAACTTAAACGCGTCATTTCAACAATTGTGGGGGCAACACCTACAAACCTATCTAGGTAATACCACACTTCACCTACTTCGTACTGGCTAGTGCCTTGGCCGCCAATCAGTAAAACCTTGGGTGTTTTAACAACTGCCATAGAGCGTGAACCTAAATCAGCACCTTTACTGGTTAAGCCCGTTGTAATAGGTTTTATGGCAATACCAAATTCACTTTGCGCACTGTTTAACAAAGTAATCCAGTTTTGCTGTGTTTGTAAACCAGCCGGAATAATAATACTCCCTGGCTCAAAATTTATGTCGCCCGCGCTCGATTTTGCCGTTAAGGCGCTCAATGCCACGCGTGCTTTTATACCTTGTTTTAATAATGTATTTAGCATTTTAGGCGCTAAGTAGTCGTCCCATGCAAAACCAAATGCATACGCTGATTCTAAACTTGTTAGGGGTGCTTTAGGCGCTTTATTCCAAGGGGTATCTGCAACGTCTAGCCCCCAATTACTTTTTACTTTTGCAAAGGGTAGATTAAATGCGTGCGCTAATGTCCAACCAGATACATCGTAGAATGTATTGTCTGCAAAGTTTTTTTGCTCGCTAAATATCGCTTTAACTAAACGATATTGAGGCTGCGCTAAAGGCACATAATAGCTGTTGGTAGTAAAGTTTATGCCACCTGCTTTTAGTGGTTTAGTAAGTTCAAATGCCTTTATTTTATGTTGCTCTAATAGCGCTAAAAAGTCAGTAATTCGGGTGCTGTCTTTTGCACCTTCAACAACATAACCTGCAAAGTTTTCGTCACCTGCAAACTCTGCGGCTTGATCATAAAATTTAGCTTGGTAGTCAAGCAATGCTTGACGGTTTTCAACCGCCGCTTTAAAGGTAGATAAGCTCGTTAATAACTGATTTTTTATAGTAAATGGAAACGTTAAAGGGCCATTAATGGTCTCTTGTATATGGCCTCGAGAGCTTGCTTGCTCAAACAAAATACCTATACCCCCGTTCACATCTGGGTAAGTTGAACCTTTACCGTAGTAAAAATCGTCAAAGCTTTCTTCTGTAAAATACAGTGCATTATTTTCATCCAACGTTTTGGCATGATAATTAGCAATTGCTTTGGTTAATGTTACGTTTTCAATTGGCGTAATTGGGTGCTTTCTACTTGGAATACCCGGCTGAAAAAAGTAGCTGCTGTTTGGGCCCATTTCATGAAAGTCGGTAAGTACATTTGGTTTCCACTGATGAAATTTTGCAATACGCGCACGCGACTCAGGGTGCTGTAGCAATAGCCAATCTCGGTTTAAGTCAAACCAATAATGATTAGTGCGGCTGCTTGGCCAGTTTTCGGTATGCTCGCGAGTTTTTGGATCTGACGATAAATTCATGCCGCGGTTGCTGTTTGCCCAATTAGCAAAACGTGCAAGTCCGTCGGGGTTTAATGATGGGTCGAGCAAAATAACGGTATTGTTTAGTAGGTTATTTATTTCATCGCCTTGTGCTGCAGCTAAGTAATAAGCCGTTAAAAGCGATGCATTGCTACCCGATGATTCGTTACCGTGCACACTGTAGCCCATCCATACGACTGCAGGTTTATCGTTTGCTTTTTTGCTGTTATTACCCAAACGAGCCAAGTGCGCTTGGCGTATTTGCTCTATTTGAGTTAATTTATTTGGCGCTGTAACCGTTAACATTACCAGTGGTCGTTGCTCATGTGTGCGGCCAATTATCTCAAAGTTTATTCTATCGCTCTTTTGAGCAAGTACTTCCATGTAGCGCACGAGTTGGTCGTGTCTTACATGCCACTCACCTACTTGATAACCCAATACTTCTTCGGGCGTGGGAATGGCCGGGTCGAATACAACATCGTCTTCAAAATAGTATGAAAGCGGTTTTGCTACACTTGAAAAGCTCAGCATTACCACCATTATTGTTATTAATAAACGCATATAGATCACTCTAAAAATGTTTGTTAATTGCACGCTAGCATTGCTTAAAATAGATGCCAACTTTTTACGCTCAACACTAGCCGCAACACGATGAGCGGAGTATGATATGCAGTATCCGAGTAATTTAGTCAGGTATAAAGCCGTTTTTATGATTTCTATTTCCGAAACAGCACAAGCACATTTTGCTAAACTATTAGCAGATCAATCGCAACAGACCAATATTCGCGTTTTTGTTGTAAACCCTGGTACATCACAAGCCGAGTGTGGTGTTTCTTATTGTCCAGAAGACGCCGTTGAAGACAACGATATTCGCTTAAATTTTAACGGTTTTGATGCCGTTGTTGATGCTGAAAGTGCTCCTTTTTTAGAAGAAGCTGAAATTGATTTTGTTACCGACAAAATGGGTACTCAGCTAACGCTTAAAGCGCCTAATGCAAAAGCACGTAAAATTGGTGATGATGCATCATTAAACGAACGTGTTCAGCACATGCTTGAAACAGAAGTAAACCCACAACTAGCTAACCATGGCGGCCAAGTAAGCCTAGTAGAGATTACAGCTGCTGGCGTTGCAGTGCTTCAGTTTGGTGGCGGTTGTAATGGGTGTTCTATGATCGATGTAACGTTAAAAGAAGGCATCGAAAAAGAAATGATAGCTAAGTTTGACGAGATCACAGGTGTTGCAGATATTACTGATCACGAAGCTGGCGAGCACTCTTACTATTAAGCCAAGTAAATGCTAAAGCCTCTTATATACCGCTTAGGGAGCAACCCTAAGCTGAGTTTAAAGCGGTTTTTTCGCGGCGTAGCACTGTTTGTGCTAGCCGTGATTTTTATTTTTGCGGGTTACTATAGTCATTACAGTTTGCAAATTATTGGCGTTTTAATTTTAATACCTGCGCTATTTTTTGCTTTTTGGGGCTACAGTGGCATTTTTGCCAATCGCTTTTCGCAAGTAATAAAAGAAATAGGGCCCAAACATCACGATCCTGATCTGTGGAAATAAGCCTTAATCTAGCAGCTGATTATTAGCTTTAAGCGTTTGATATTTTATTATTAATGTAACTCCACGCATTAGCATAAAGCAGCTCATCGCAAGCCATAGCCCATTATTTTGCCAATCATTAAATACCCAAAATACACCAAAAAACCCAACAGCTGCCGATAGCAACATACTATTTCGCATATCTTTAGCGCGCGTTAAACCAACAAATACACCATCAAATAAAAAGCAGCTCATTGCTAATAATGGCAAAGCAATTACCCATGGTAAATATTGCGTAGCCTCATTAATAACCTCAGGTACGTTGGTTAATAGCGTAATTATATAAGCGCCAAACACAGCAAAAAACACGCTATAAATCACGCCAAATAACATCCCCCAAAATACACTTATTTTT
Source organism: Pseudoalteromonas sp. APM04 (assembly GCF_022809815.1). Taxonomy (NCBI): domain Bacteria; kingdom Pseudomonadati; phylum Pseudomonadota; class Gammaproteobacteria; order Alteromonadales; family Pseudoalteromonadaceae; genus Pseudoalteromonas; species Pseudoalteromonas sp. APM04. The sequence continues at coordinate 196,318 of NZ_CP094441.1, read as the reverse complement.
ACCCACAGCTGTATTTTACTTACACTTTGCTGTCCTTTAGCTTGGCCTACTTTGGCCTCACTTGCGTAAGCTATGCCATCCAGTGCAAAGCTGACTAACATTAAAAAGTTTAGTAATACTGCGTTCGCTGCAAGGGTTGTTTCGCCAATACGCGCGCCATAAAAAGTCATAAAGCTAAAACACAACTGAAGTATTAAAGAGCGAATAAAAATGTCGCGATTTAAACTCAATAACCCGGCCATTTTTTTAAAGCTAAACCAGTGCGGAGTACTTAACACTACACCTTGTTTTTTTGCGAGTTTAGTCACTAAAAACAACGCGAATACCAGCGCAGTATAATCAGCGATTAACGATGCCCATGCCGCGCCTGCTACAGCCCAATCTAAAAAAACAACAAAATAAATATCAAGCACAATATTTACACTATTTGTTACCAACAATAAGTAAAATGGCCCTCGTCCATAATGAACGCCTAACATCCAACCCAATAAAACCAAGTTACATAGTGCCGCTGGCGCGCTAAAAATTCGAATACTAAAATAAGTATAGGCCTCGCTTAGCACGGCATTATTAGCGTCTGATAAAAATGCTATTGCGTGTTTTATTAAAGGAGACATAGCAATAAGAAATAATGCCACTATGCTGGCAAGTAATAGGCTTCGTTTGAGTAAAGCAGCTAATTGGGTTGAGTCATTTTGGCCATAGGCTTGTGCAACCATGCCGGTTGTGCTCATTCTTAAAAAACCCGCGAGCCAAAATAAAATGGAGATAACAGCTGAGCCTAACGCAATACCAGCCAAATAATGAGCACTGCCTAAATGGCCAATGACCGCGGTATCAACTATTCCTAACAGTGGCACGGTGATATTTGATAATATCATTGGTCCTGCTAACAACAGCAAGCTTTTATGGTGTGCTTTATTATGTATAAGAAATTGTTTCATTTAGTTTTATTGACTCTTATTGGGTTATCTTTACGTGCTCATGCTGGTGTTATTTTACAGTACCACCATGTAAGTGAAACCCTGCCGGCGGTCACTAGTGTGAGCGAAGAAACGTTTACAGAGCATCTAAACTATTTAAAAAATAATGATTTTAATGTTATTGCCTTAAATGAACTACTTGATGCTTTAAAACAAGGCCATACCTTACCTGATAAAACCGTCGCCATCACGTTTGATGATGGTTACAACAATAATTATGATCAAGCTGCTCCAATACTCGAAAAGTTTGGCTATCCATACACAATTTTTGTTAACCCTAAGCTCATAGACGAAGGTAAACGCTATGTGATGGGGTGGGATAAACTTAAAGAACTGAGTAAAAAAGGCGCACTTATAAGTAACCACACCGCACAGCATGACTATTTACATCTAAAACTTGACGGTGAAACTAACACGCAATGGAAAAAACGTATCACCCAAGATATTGTTCATTCACAACAACGTATAAAAGATGAAATAGGCCACAACTATAAATATTTAGCCTACCCCTACGGAGAGTTTGATAACGAGCTACAAGCTTTAGTAACAGAGCTTGGCTATATAGGCATTGGCCAGCATTCTGGTGCTCTAAATAAACACGCTAACTTTAGTCGATTACCTCGCTTTCCTGCATCTGGCGTTTATAGCGACATAAAAACACTGGCAACCAAATTGAATTCTCAGGCATTTAATATTACTCAATTAAGCTATAAAAATAGCGTAACAACCCAAAACCCACCTGCGTTAACCATTGGGTTTGAAGTTGATGATTTTAACAAGTCTCAACTAGCTTGTTATGTATCGGGTATAGGCAAAGCAAACTTGAACTGGGTGACTGATAATACGGTAGAGGTAACATCACCTAAAAAACTGAACAAAGGCCGTTCACGCTTTAATTGTACAGCGCCTTCAATTAAAAAACCGAACAGCTATTATTGGTTTTCTCAGCCTTGGGTTATTCAATAACTTTAAGCTTTCTATTTATTTAGTTAGGTTTAACTGCTTGGCTTAATAATCGCTCAGCCATTTTATCAAGTGCAGCCACTTCATTGGCTGCATTTAAATCAATAGCGGCTTTAGGCATTCCCCACACAACTGATGAGTATTCATCTTGCGCTAACGTGTATGCACCGCTTTGCTTAAGTGCTAACAGTCCTTTAGCCCCATCAGCGCCCATCCCTGTAAGTATTGTTGCCACTACATTTTTTGATCCACAATTTACAAGCGAATCAAATAGTACGTCAACGGCTGGTTTATGCCGATTTACAGGCTCACCATCGTCGAGTTGGCAATACAAAGCAATTCCTCGCTTTTTTACACTTAAATGAAGCCCGCCGGGGGCAATATATGCCCAACCTGGGCTTAGCTTGTCGCCATGTTGTGCCTCTTTCACGTTAATTAAGCATGTTCTATCCATACGCTCAGCAAACGAAGCACTAAATACGGGAGGAATATGCTGAGTAATTACAATAGGAGGGCAATTAACTGGCATTTTTATTAGTACTTCTTTTATTGCCTCGGTACCACCGGTAGACGCACCAATTGCCATCACTTTATTTAATAAAAATTCAGTCTCTGAACTTATAGGTTTTGTATCGGGTGGCGTTTTTTTAAAGCTGCGTATTCGTGCACCGGCGGCTATTCTTACCTTTTGTTGAACCAGTGACGCATAATGACTCAGCTGGGCTCTTACGTTACTTGTTGGCTTAGCAATAAAATCCACAGCACCTAGCTCTAACGCCTCTAATGTAATGGGCGACCCCTTCTGCGTAAGCGTAGAAATCATAACCACGGGCATAGGCCTCAGGCGCATTAGGTTTTTTAAAAAGCTAAGTCCATCCATTTTTGGCATTTCTACGTCTAAGGTAAGTACATCGGGATTAAGTTTTTTAATCATTTCGCGTGCTTGGTATGGATCTTCTGCGCAGCCCACTACGTTAATGTCGTTAGCTTGTTGCAGTATTTCTGTAAGCAACCCTCTAATTAAAGGGGAGTCATCGATTATTAATACATTTATCATAGCGACTCCTAAAACAACTCTATATTCGATATCACTTCTTGCTTTTTAAGGTTTTGCAAGTAACGTACTTCGCGCTTTTCAATGGTATCGTTATGTAATTTTTTAAGTTTTTTCATATACACTTTACCCGTTTGTGGATGAAAAAATATTTTTCTAGGCCACGGGCCGCCCATATCATGGGCCACTAAATTTAAGGCTTCTTCTTTGACATAGGCGGTAGCAAAACTAATATTACCCAGCCCAATATCTGTCATCGCACTAATTATTTTTCCGCCACCAAATAGCTTAATTTTTAAATTATGACGAGACGCACCGTTTTTTAATACTTCATTAATTAGGTATTCCATAGCCCAATTACCATAACGGCAGTTTAAGCCGTGTGCACTTTTAAGCTCTACGCCTTTTTGTATCGGCAGCATAAAATGATTCATCCCGCCAATACCTAACACTTCATCGTAAACACAGGCCGCAATACATGAGCCAAGTACCGTTGAAATCAATTCATTATTTTTAGATACATAAAATTCTCCTGGAAGCACTTTGGCAACAACATGATTTCTTCCTGAATCCCAGTAACGCTTAATGTGTTCAAAACTGGGTAAAACACTTCTAAATTCAGCCTGCATGTGCTCTCAATTGATACATAGTTTTTCCTAAATTTTTATAATTTGAGTGCTCTTTACCCATACTCTCTGAGTGACCTAAAAATAAGTAACCGTGATCGCTTAGAATATTTGCATAGCGTTTAAATAAATGATCTTTCGTTTCTTTATCAAAATAAATAACCACGTTGCGGCATAAAATAAGATCAAACGGCCCTTTCATTGGCCAGTCTTGCAATAGGTTTAAGCGCTTAAAAGAAATACGCTCACGCAGCGTGTCTTTCACTTTATAGTGTTCGCCATCTTTACTTTTTAAAAACCAACGCTTTAGATGAGTGGCATCTAAGCCATTTACGTTTGCCGCGGTATACACACCTTTTTGCGCTTTTTCTAACACGTTAGAATCTAAATCGGTGGCTAAAATCTTTACATCCCAATTACTTGGAAATGCATTATTTAGCGTCATTGCTAAGCTGTAGGGCTCTTCTCCTGTTGAGCAGCCTGCAGACCATATTCTGACCCGCTTGGTGTCATTGTTCGCCTTTATTAAGTTAGGTATAAGCTCAGATTTAATAAATTCAAAATGATGAACTTCACGAAAAAAAGACGTTAAATTAGTGGTAATTGCATTTATAAACGCATCAAACTCTTGGTCTTTATGCGTATCTAAGTAGGCTAAGTAGGCTTTAAAGTCGTTTAATTTTAGCGCTCTTATCCGCCTTGCTAAACGTGAGTACACCATTTCACGTTTATGATCGCCCAATACAATACCGCAAGCGTTGTAAACTAAATTGGCAATGTCTTTAAAATCGCGATCGGTACACAGAAACTCTTTCATTAGCAGCTCTCATACATAGTAGTGAGTGTGGCCTTATTGAGCGCTTTTCCAATAAGGCCTGTAATCAAATAATTAAAATTCTTCCCACTCGTCTGCCGAATCAATAAAATTATCGCCTCTTGGCTTGCTTTGTACTGCGTTACTTTGTGATTTGTGAGCTAAGCTTGGGGTATTCATTGTGGGCGACATAATAGCCATGTCTTGCTGACCCAGTGAAAAGAAATTAAGAAGTCTGCGCATTTCATTTGCTTGCTCAGCCATTGATTCACCTGCAGCCGATGCTTCTTCAACTAAGGCTGCGTTTTGCTGGGTCATTTCATCCATTTGAGATATAGCTTTATTTACTTGCTCTATACCTGCACTTTGCTCTTCAGATGCCTCAGTAATATCTGAAATCATTTGCGTCACTTTTTGTACCGACACCACAATTTCTTTAAGCGTTGCACCTGATTCATTAACAAGCTGAGAGCCATCTGCTACTTTACCTACACTATCTCTTATCAGCTCTTTAATTTCTTTAGCGGCCCCTGCTGAGCGCTGAGCTAAATTACGCACTTCACCTGCAACAACCGCAAAGCCACGCCCTTGCTCTCCCGCTCTAGCTGCTTCAACGGCCGCATTAAGTGCAAGTAAGTTAGTTTGAAATGCAATTTCGTCAATCACACCAATGATGTCAGCAATCTTTTTACTCGATTCATTAATTGCCGACATACTCGTCACAGCACGATTAACCACCTCACCACCTTGAATCGCTTTATCGCATGTTTCTTCTGCGAGTGTATTTGCCACTTTAGCATTGTCTGCATTTTGACGTACTGTACTCGTCATTTCTTCCATACTTGAGGCGGTTTCTTCCAATGATGATGCTTGCTCTTCCGTGCGCTGACTTAAATCTGCGTTCCCCTGAGAAATTTCTTCTGCGCCACTGGCCACTAAGGTTGCTGATGAACTTATACGATTAATAACCTCCGTTAATTTATCTGCCGTGGTGTTTGCGTCGCGTTTTAATTTATCAAACGAGCCTTTGTATTCTTTTTCAATTCGCTTAGATAAGTCACCGGTTGCCAAGGCATCTAGCATATTGCCAGTGTCTGCGACCGCATCGTCTACAATTTTAACTAAACTGTTTAACCCTTGTGCCAAGCGTAAAAAGAACCCTTCTTTACCCTCTTCCATTACACGCGTATCAAGGTCTCCCTCTCCTGCAGCACTCACTAATTGCGCTATTTCTCTTTCTATTGCAACTTCTGCGGTTCTATCTTCCCACTCTACAACGGTGCCAATTCTCTCTTGCTCTGGGGTTATTATTGGGTTTGCAACCAAACCAAATGTGCGTCCACCAACCTTTATTTGCGTGCTATAAGTATTTTTTAACGTTGCTAATAGATTTTGTTGGTGCGCTGGGTTTTTATGAAACACATCAATATTTTGATTAAGTAGATTTTTGCTATCAAAATTAGGTAGGTCTTTTCGAAGGTCATTTTCAGCAATACGCATCATATTTCTAACAGCTTTATTCATGTACACAATGACATTTGATGAATCTGCAATCATGGTATTAGTCGCGACAGTATCAAGTGCTTGGCGCACACGAAGGTTTTCTTGTGCTATGGCACGCTCTGCGTCAGCTTTAGCAACCTTTTCAGTAATATCGTCCCACTCAACAATGGTACCGAGTTTCTTTCCTGCTTGGCTGTACCATGGCGTCGCTATTAATGTAAAAATAAGCCCCGCTAAACGCAGCTCTGCTTTATAAGGTTCATCTAAATTTTTTAATAAATCTCGTTGGTGTGACGGCTTCTTATGAAAATCATCAACACAAGTACCTATTAAATTATCAACAGAAAATTGTGGCAATACGGTTTGTAGGTCTTTTTCACGCGCTTTTAACATGTCTTGCACGCGTTCGTTTACGAATACAATATTGAGGTCTTGGTCTGCAATCATTACATTTGCTTGGCATACTTTTAAGGCGCTGGCTAAGTCTGCAGTTTTGCGCGAAGATTTTTCTAACTCTTTTTGAGCTGTTATATCTGATGCGTATTTAATTACTTTAAATGGCTTGCCATTTATATCATAAATTGGGTTATAAGAGGCCTGAATCCAAACTTCCTGACCTTGTTTACCTATTCTTAAATATTCACCCGAGTCAAATTCACCGCGCCCTAACTTAGCCCAAAAAGCTTTATATTCATCACTATTTGCGTGTTCAGGTGTAACAAATAATCGGTGGTGCTGCCCTATAATGTCGTTAAGCTGATACCCCAACGTATTTAAAAAATTATCGTTTGCATCAATAATAGTGCCGTCTAAATTAAACTCTATTACTGCTTGAGACTTACTAATTGCATTAATTTGCCCTCTTGCCTCTGCTGCAGCGAGTTTTTGTGGTGTTATATCCGTCGCAAATTTTACAACCTTAATAACTTGCCCCTGGGAGTTTATAATTGGGTTATAAGTGGCCTGAATCCAAACCTCCTTACCACTTTTGGTAAAACGCCTAAATTCTTGAGATATAAATTCGCCGCTGTTTAATCGTACCCAAAAATGTGTGTAGTCACTCCCTTGGGCCTCGGTATTATCAACAAATAAAGAGTGATGCTGGCCTTGAATCTCTTCTAGTTGATATTCCATTACGCGAAGAAAATTAGCATTAGCGGTAATTATTTTACCGCTTGGCTCAAACTCAATCACAGCTAATGACTTATTTAATGCGCTTACAATTAAATCATTATTTGATTCAGACTGTTTTGGATTACTAAACCATCCCATGCTCATCACCACCTTTAAGTTATTTTTACTTTATTTAGCAAATACTGACTCTAAATATTCATTGTTTTTTGCAAGTCGATTAACGCCACCATTTTTTCACCCACGTTAACTAACCCTGCCACATAATCGTCGTTATTTGTCTCTGAAATACTTGGTACCGCTTTGGCGTCTTGCTCTGAAATACTGTAAACCTCAGAAACGGCATCAACGGTAATACCAATAATTTTACTGTCGTGCTCAAACTCTATTTTTACTACAATTACCACTGTAAGCGGCCCATACTCTATACTGGGCAATCCAAATCGCAGCCTTAAATCAATAATCGGCACTATGGTGCCACGCAAATTTATAACGCCTTTTACAAATTCGGGAGCGTTGGGTAAAACGGTTATTTCCTCCCAGCTACGAATTTCTTGCACAGTTAAAATATCTACGCCGTACTCTTCATCAGCCATAATGAATGTTAAAAATTGTTTCACGCCCTTTTGCTGCTGCAGATTTAGCTCCGAAATCATAACGCCTCCAAAGCAGCTTGCGACTCAATACTTAACTCTTGGCTGCCCGGCTTTTTTAAACCTGAAAGCTTTATCAACCCGCTTATATCAACTATCAATGAAACCCGTCCATCGCCCAAAATAGTCGCACCGGATATACCATCTACTTTTTGGTAATTTGCCTCTAAACTTTTAATAACAACCTGTTGTTGCGATAGGAGGTCATCTACCAATAAACCCACTTTTTGGTTGTCGGTTTCTACGACAACAAGCAGGGTTTTATCAAGAGACTCAATGGCGTTATCATGATTAAAAATATCGTAGAGTCTTAAAATTGGAATGTATTCATCACGCAATCTAAGTACGTCTAGGTTTTTGCCTACACGGCTTACTTTGGCAATATCAATTTGCAGCGATTCAACAATAGAAATAAGCGGAATAATATAGGTATGCTGGGCCACTTTAACTAATTGGCCATCTAAAATAGCCAGTGTAAGCGGTAATCTAATTGTAAACGTTGATCCTACACCTGGCGCGGATGTAACCTCTACAGAGCCATTTAATGACTGAATATTACGCTTAACTACATCCATACCAACACCACGGCCAGATAAGTCACTCACTTCATCCATAGTGGAAAAACCAGGCATAAATATAAGCTCGTTTATTTCCTCATTGCTAAGGTGGTTGTCGGCAGAGATCAGTCCATTAGCAATGGCTTTTTCTTGAATTTTTTTAGTGTTTAGCCCTTGCCCATCATCCATTATTTCAATAACAATATTTCCGCCTTGGTGAAATGCATTTAAAGTGACCGTTCCTACTGGATCTTTTCCGGCTTGCAGTCTTTTCTCAACCGTTTCTAAGCCATGATCTAATGAGTTTCTAACCAAATGAACCATAGGATCAGAAATTTTTTCCATCACGGTTTTGTCTAATTCGGTTTGCTCGCCTATCAGCTTTAATTCAACCTGTTTATTTAGCTTTTGCGCAATGTCGCGCACCAAACGTGGGAAACGGCTAAATACAAAATTAATTGGCAACATGCGGATACGCATTACGTTTTCTTGTAAATCGCGAGTGTTGTGCGCAAGTTGCGCTAAACCTTCTTGCAATGCCGTAATTGTTGCTGGCGTAATGTCTTGCTCGCTAAGTTGATTAAGCATAGCTTGAGTAATAACAAGCTCACCCACCATGTTTATTAATGAGTCAACTTTATCAATCCCAACGCGAATAGAAGTCGACTCGGGTGTTGTTGATTTTTTATTAGTATTAGCAGAGGTTGGCTTTATGGGCTTAGCTTGTTCCGCCTGCTTTGGCTCTGGCTCTTGGATTAATGGCTCTTGAGCTACTGTACTACTGTCATTTTCAGGAGCGGGTAACTCATCAGTAAACAGGCCGCCACACAGTTCAATGGTAATATCAGCGTCATCTTCAACCCATTCGAACACCTCTTTAATTGCGCTTTCACCATGGCTGGTATTTAAGAAAAAACGCCAATGTAAAAAGCACTCATCACTGCTCAAATTGGTTATTTCAGGGACTTCATCATAAAAAACGGTGGTATCTAACTCGCCTAACTGCTCAAGCTCACTAATCATAATGAGTGGTTCATTACCTGTTTTAAATAAGTGATGATGAGGCTTAAAGTCTATTTGGTATGTATCGCTATCAGACTGGCTATCAGACGTTTGAATGTTGGACTCTTGCGTTGTGCTATTTATTCCTAGCACTTCTTCAAATTGTGCTCGTAGTGTATCGGCTTCAGTTAAGTCGGTCTCTTGCTCTGCCTGCAATCCAGCCAGTAACGAACGAAGGCAATCAACCGCTTTAAGTAATAAATTAACGTGCTCGGTTGTCAGGGTGCGCTCGCCTTGACGAATTTGGTCAAGTAAGGTTTCAAGTACATGAGTAAAATCAGACACCGATGAAAAACCAAATGTCCCACTCCCCCCTTTTATTGAATGGGCGGCTCTAAAAATAGTGTTAATAGTTTCTAAGTCTTCCTCACCGGGTACTAAGTTTAAAAGCTCAGCTTCCATGGTATCGAGGCCTTCAAAACTCTCTTCAAAGAAAACTTCAAAAAATTGACTTAAATCTATACTCACTTTGCGCTCCTTGACTAACGAATAACCTTTTTAATTACCGCTAGTAACTGCTCAGGATTAAATGGCTTTACTATCCAGCCTGTTGCACCAGCCGCTTTACCTTCTACCTTTTTTTCTAAGCCCGACTCGGTTGTTAGCATAAGTAGTGGCGTAAATTTATAATCGGGTAATGTACGTAGCTCTCGAATTAATGTAATACCATCCATAATGGGCATGTTTACATCTGAAATAACCGCATCAAAACCTTGCTGCTTAGCAATAGCCAATGCCTCACTGCCGTCTTTGGCCTCTGTTACATCAAAGCCTGCGGTTTTTAAGGTAAAGCTCACCATCTGACGCATTGATGCTGAATCATCAACTGCTAAGATTTTTTTCATATAAACCTCTAACTATTTCTTTCGATTGTTAAATAATGACTTAAGCCAAGCTGATTAATGGTATGTGCTAATGCTGCACTACTGCCGACCCATATAATTTTGTGTTGGATGGTAAGTAAGTGTTTTTGAAGCGCACATAACAGCTGAATAGATGCAGTATCTGCAGACACTACACCGCTAATATCAAGACTTATATCGTCGTTGCTATTGAGTTCTTGTAGTAAGTCTTGGTGGAGCGTTTCAACTTGGGTAATCACAAGTTCGCTTGGAAGTTTTAACATTTAAAATTGTGTAATCCCTTTCATTTCAATTCATAACAAAAGCTTAGCTCTAGTTACTAAAATTGCCATAAAAGGGTCAAAAAAAAATTTAATAAATTTATAAACAGGAATGAAAAAACAAAAAAGGGAGCCTAAAGCCCCCTTAAAATACGTGAAAATCTAAAAAGTCAGTTTTTAGTAGTAGTTTGCAATAACTTTAAACTCTTGCGCTAATTGAGTTGAATTAATAAGCGGCACACTGCCTTGTTTAAACTCAGGTTTGAAAATAGCTCTTAGCGCTCCTGTATCATCAACCAACGCAACTGATGCGCTATGATCAACCGCATAATCAGCTTTTGTTGTATCACTAATTGCGTAAATGAGGCCAAGCTCTCTTACTACTGGAAAAAGATCTTTGTGCTCCCCTGAAACAGCCAAAAAATTGGGGTTAAAGTAATCTATATATTGTTTTCGTTTTTCTGCTGTATCTCTGTTTGGATCGACCGACACAAACCATATTTGTAATGGGTAATCAGCCTCCAGCTCTTTATAAACTGCGTTTAACTTAGCCAATGTTAACGGGCATATATCGGGACAACTTGTGTATCCTAAAAACACTAAATTCCATTGCCCTTTAAATTGCGCTTTTGTCACTGGTTCGCCGTGCTGATTTTTTAACGTAAAATCCGAAAGTGATTTAGCGTTTTCATAAACAAGTGCATTTAAGTTTTGAGGATCGTTTTCACTTGAGCACGCTGATAAAAATAAACTTAAAACAACAATTACTAAAAGCCATAACCGTTTCATAAAGGAAGCCATTTATCTATAAATAAGATCACGAAGAGTACCATTAAATGCACTATCGAAAAACGAAATAAATCCATAGCCTTGTCGTTATTAGCTGCAAATTTTAACCTAATGGCTTTGTACATAAACACACTATTTAGCGCACAAGCTCCAACTAAGTAAATACCTCCTGACATACCAATTAAGTATGGCATCACACACACTAAGGCCAATAAAACTGAGTACGCAACTACACATGTTTTACAAAAGTCGATACCGTGGGTAACCGGCAGCATTGGAATTTTTGCACGCTCGTAATCACTTTTTCGAGCAATGGCTAAAGCCCAAAAATGAGGAGGAGTCCAGGTAAATATAATCATAACAAGCAACCACGGCGCTGCTGCCATTTGGTTTGTTTCAGATACCCAACCAAGCAATGGCGGCATCGCTCCAGCAAGTCCGCCTATTACAATATTTTGAGGTGTTGCACGTTTTAAAAATGACGTATAAATAAAGGCATAACCCACTAATGCAAATAACGTTAATATTGCTGTAAGCGTATTAGCCCACACCATAAGCATGATGAAACCAGCAATACCAATACTTGCCGCAAACGTTAATGCATGTGTTTTACTTAAACGCCCTTTAGCAACAGGGCGATGACGCGTTCTTGCCATTTTAGAGTCTATTTCGCTATCTACTACATGGTTAATAACGGCAGCGGCAGCAGATAACAGCCCTATTCCTAATAGACTAATCATCTGAACGCCTATTCCACGTCCAACATCCGGGGCTAATGCTAATCCAACCCAGGCTGTTAAAACCAACATCGCCACCACTTTAAATTTACTGATGGCTAAGTAATCTTGTAATAGATCGTAAGCACGCAAGCTAAGTGATTGAGTATGTGCAGGCTGTATTGTTTTTTTGTTTATTGTTAGTGCCATTATATTTCTCCTTTATGTGCGTGATTTTAGGTAATAACACAACCTAACCATACTTAATAACAGTATGGCAGCCATTAGGTTATGCGCCAGTGCAACACCCAACGGAAAGTGCCAATGTACCAAAATGAGTCCTAAGCTAATTTGGCAAAATAAAGTAACCAATACTGCTATTACGCAGCTTTTAATTTTTTGAGAGTAAGCGTGACTGTAAATTTTCCACATAATAAGCGCCAAAACTATACAGGTTACTAATGCCCAAATACGGTGTAATAAGTGAATAGACATTCTTGCTTGTTGTGAAAGCACACCAAACTCGTAGTTGCTGTGCTCAAGCGGTAACTGAAAAACACTCCTCAGTGAAAAAGGCTGAGCGTAATCACACAAAGGTAAACCATTACAGTGTGGTGCTGCGTAATTAGCCGCAAGCCAACCACCCAGCGCTATTTGCAAGACCAGTACAATAAGCGCAATTAAACTTAATCCATAATACCGCTTAGCCCCCGCATCTCCGCCCATAATGGGTTTTGCTGTTAACCTTAAATACAGCAATGTAATCAGCGATAAAATACTAAAACCACCCAATAAATGCCCCATCACTATAAGTGGTTGCAGATTCATAGTGACAGTCCACATACCTAAGGCAGCCTGAAACACAACAAGTAATAGCAATAAAGATGTGAGCTTTAATGGTGTAGTTGGAAATTGGCGCTTTAAAAAAGCAACAATAAACAGCGCTAAAATCATCAATCCTAAGGTGCCCGCAAAATACCTATGAATCATTTCTTTCCAGGCTTTTGCTTTTTCAAACACCATATCAGGGTAGCTTTGTGTTGCTAAAGCAATATCAGCTTCATGTTTAGGAACCGTTAAAAAGCCATAACACCCGGGCCAATCTGGGCAACCCAGCCCTGCATCACTCAAACGAGTGTATGCACCCAGTGCAACAACAACTAAAGCAAAAAGTCCGGTCAATAAAACCCAATTCTTATAATTTTTGTACATCTTTTACCTCACACTAAACGGATTAGCTTGAACGAGAATAGTTAAGTAGTTTTTTTAAATCCTTTAATAGCCCTTTTTGAACTAAGCGGTTTTCTTGAGGCTTTGCTTTGTATGGGTACTCAAGTACCACAAGTCCCATATGATCAATTAAATACAAACTTGCGGGGGTCAAGCTTGCTTGCTGGGCCATTTTTTTCCACGGTAAGTCAGCTTGTGAAGGACTCCCCATAACAGCCATATCTACCTTTCCTTGATTTTTACCAAGCGCTATATACAAATTATTAAGCGCCTCAAGTTGCTCGTTACATGACGCACTGCACTCACTCGAATAATTAAGCGCTATAGTCCATTGTTTAGGATTATTTTGTTGCCAGTTTTCTAGTTTTATCTCTTCATTTAGAAATTCACCGTGATTTGTAACCGCACTAGGTAACCAATCGAATTTGAGCGCGCTATAGGCTAAAAACAAAGGGATAGCACAACAGGTTACAAACAATAAAAGGGGTTTATTTTTCATTTTTATTCCTTTTTTTACTCGCAAAAATGGCTACAACAACACATGCAAAGGCGATTAAAAACCACTGCACCGCATAGGCGTTATGTTTTTGTGGGCTCATTACAACCGCTTCGTAATGCGGTATCGCAATTTCATCACCCTCACCTTGGCGGTAAGCCATAAAGTTAACTAATGGGAAATGAGTGTGTGATTGTATAAAGCTTAAGTCGATTGATTGAATGCGTTTGGACAGATCACCACTCGAGGTTTTGTCTTCTAGAGTAAAACTACTGAGGTTATTTTCTTTAATTTGTGCTTTGACCGTAAACTCACCTTGGGGCATAACTACTGCAGGTAAAATATCCCGTGATAGCGGGGCTCTCATCCAACCTAAATTAACCAATACTGCACGCATATCATTATTTGGTTTTAACAGGACGAGTAGGTCGTAACCCACTTGTCCGTTATATACTTGATTATCTAACAACCAGTAATGTTCGCTTAAAAGTGTCCCTTTAAGCTCGACTAGTACACCGGTTTTATTCCACTGCTTTGGTAAATTAAGCAACTGCGACCAACTCATAACACCATGAGTTTGTATTTGAGCAATAGCAGTGAGCTGTTGCTGTTTTTTTTCACCTCGTTCTAATTGCCAAAAACCTAGGCGCACACATACCAGTACGACAACCACAACCATACAAATTGTGATTATTGAACTAAGCTTTTGTTTGTGCCTTAAAACTACTTGCATAAAGGGTCAACTCAGTGATTATTAAAATTATTATTGTACTGTTGTTAATGTTTATACTTTTTAACTTATTTAGAGCGCTATTTATTATGGTGTCTGGGAAAACAAACGGGCGACCTATGTCTCACTTTTTAGGACGCCGAGTGTTGTTTTCGGTTGTTGTATTAGTGGTCACAATCGCAGCAGTTAAGCTCGGTTATATAAAGGCAAATAGCTCGCCCATAAACGTTACAGCACATATACAAACACAAATAAACACAGCCATACCACATCAACAAAGTGCCAATACCAAGCAGCAGCTTGAAACGCAAAGTGCTTTTCTTTGGTAAAATGACCTTTTAATATTCGTATTAAAATGACAAATAAAAGTATGGCTCCGAGTGTGACATGCATGCCATGAAAGCCTGTAAGCAAAAAGAATGTATTACCGTACACACCGGCATCTAATGTTAAATTTAAGTCATTGTATGCATGAACGTATTCCTCTACTTGCAATGCTAAAAAGCACACGCCTAATAACACCGTAAGTCCTAAAAACACTTTCAGTGGTTTACGTTTGTTGTTCTCCATTGCAACATGGGCAAAATGTAACGTGACCGATGAAGCGATTAAAATTAACGTATTGATCAATGGTAGGCCTTGCCACCCCATAGCTTGGGTTGTGTCACCGGAGGGTGTAACAACCAAAGGCCACATAGCTTCAAAGGTAGGCCACAACACTTCATTAGTCATAGCATTGTTACCCGCGCCCCCCAACCAGGGCACCGAAATCATACGTGCATAAAATAACGCACCAAAAAAGGCCATAAAAAACATAACCTCAGAAAAAATGAACCAGCTCATGCCTTGTCGAAAAGAACGATCCATTTGTGCTGAGTACAACCCTTGGCCTGACTCGTGAATAACATTTTTAAACCAGCCAAATAACATATATAAAAGAACGGCTATACCGGCATAAAGTAAATAAACACCGCTCCCCCCTTCCTTGCCAACTTCCATAACTGTTAAGCCTGCGCCTACGGCGATAAAAAACAACGCAACCGCTCCTACAATGGGCCACGGGCTTTGCTCTGGTACGTAATAATGCTCATGTTCTTGATTCATTTTACTTGCTCCTAGTTTCGCACTAGTGTTTGTTGCTAGTTATTACTGGCAACTAGTTGCTCACTAATATCAAATACGGTGTAAGACAAAGTTAGCTCTTCAACATCACTTGGAAGCGCTGTATCAACATAAAAAAGCAATTTAAATTCGAGCTCTTCCCCCGCTTTTAGGGGTTGTTGATCAAAGCAAAAGCAGGCCATTTTGTGTAAATATTTTGCCGCTTTGCCTGGTGAAACAGACGGTACTGCCTGCATAACTTTATCGAGTTCACTACTATTTTTTGCGCTAAAAACGACTTCTCGCATTTCTCCGGGTTTCACAACCACACTGTACTCTTTTGATTTCACCTCAAAAGGTGCACCGCTTTGTGCATGAGTTGTAAAACTCACGCTAACGTCCCTTGTTTGCTCAATCACGCTACTATGCTGCGCTTGCTCTAACGATGGCTTACCATTTAGCCCGGTTAAGTCACAAAACACGTCGTATAACGGCACTAAGGCAAACGCAAACGCAAACATACCTATGCTGATAATAATCAAGCGTTTAAGGAGCGGTGCGTGGGTCATTATTTAATTTCCGGTGGTGTTGAAAAGGTATGGTAAGGCGCAGGGGATTCAACTTCCCACTCTAACCCTTCAGCGCCATCCCATACTTTTGCAGGGACTTTTTCGCCGCCTCTTGCACATTTAAAAACAACCACTACAAACAACAGCTGAGATAAACCAAATGCAAAACCACCAATACTTATAATTGCGTTGAAGTCTGCAAATTGCAGTGCATAATCAGGAATACGACGAGGCATACCAGCCAAACCCACAAAATGCATTGGAAAAAACAGCACATTTACACTGACTAACGACAACCAAAAATGCCACTTAGCCAGCGTGATATTAAACATATTGCCAGTCCATTTTGGCAGCCAGTAATAAGCACCCGCCATGATAGAAAATACCGCCCCTGTCACTAACACATAATGAAAATGAGCCACTACAAAATAAGTGTCGTGGTATTGAAAATCAGCGGGAGTAATAGCAAGCATCAACCCTGAAAAACCACCTAATGTGAACAGCACTATAAAAGCAATACTGAACATCATAGGGACTTCAAAGCTAATAGAACCGCGCCACATGGTGGCTACCCAATTAAATACTTTCACGCCGGTAGGTACCGATATCAGCATTGTGGAGTACATAAAAAATAGCTCTGCAGCTACCGGCATACCGGTGGTAAACATGTGATGCGCCCACACAATAAAGCTTAGCAATGCTATAGATGACGTGGCATAAACCATAGATGCATAGCCAAATAGCTTTTTACGCGAGAAAGTGGGCACTATGGTTGAAATGATACCAAAGGCTGGCAAAATCATGATGTAAACTTCGGGGTGACCAAAAAACCAAAATATATGCTGGAACATCACCGGATCGCCACCGCCGGCAGCATCAAAAAAGCTAGTCGCAAAATATTTATCGGTTAAAACCATGGTCACCGCCCCTGCCAAAACGGGCATAACAGCAATGAGTAAAAATGCCGTTATTAGCCATGTCCATACAAACAGGGGGAGTTTCATCCACGTCATCCCAGGTGCACGCAAATTAACTATAGTCACAACCACATTAATAGCACCCATAATTGAGCTAATACCCATTATGTGCACCGCAAATACAAACAAGGCAGTATTGTCGTTACTGTATGTGGTTGAAAGCGGAGCATAGAAGGTCCAGCCAAAAGCAGGGCCTCCTCCAGGCATAAATAAAGAAGCAAGCAAAATTAAGAATGCGAAAGGTAAAATCCAAAAACTCCAGTTATTCATTCTAGGTAATGCCATATCTGGCGCACCTATCATTAACGGTATCATCCAATTGGCTAATCCCGTAAAGGCAGGCATAACGGCGCCAAACACCATTATTAAACCGTGAACTGTAGTCATTTGATTAAAAAAGTGGGGATCGACCAACTGCAACCCAGGCTGAAATAGTTCAGCCCTGATCACCATAGCCATGGCGCCACCAATTAAAAACATGGTCAACGAAAATATTAAATATAAACTGCCAATATCTTTATGATTTGTTGTATAAAGCCAGCGCTTAAAGCCTTTAGCTGGATGATGCGCATGATGCGCTTCATTGGCGTTTGGTTGTTCTGCTATGCTACTCATTAGTTAGCCTCCACGTCGGCATCAAGTGCTGCTTGAATCTCACTAGGCTGAATAACATCACCGGTATCGTTACCCCATGCATTTCGCTTGTAAGTAATAACCGCAGCCAATTGTTTTATAGATAACTGCTTGGCAAATGATTGCATTGCCGTACCTGGGCTCCCATGAATAAGTATGTCAATATGACCTTTTATATCGCCAAGTACAATTGGGCTGCCTTTTAGAGCCGGAAATACGCCCGGTAGCCCTAACCCCGTAGGTTGATGACATGCTGCACAACTTGCCATGTATACTTGAGCGCCCAGCTCCATTAGCTCTTCTTTAGGTAATGTTTGACCAAGTAAAGCGGCATCAGCTAAAGCTGCTTGTTGCTTAGCTTGTTTAGCATCGGCCAACCATACTTTAAAGTCAGCCTCAGATTTAGCCTCTACCACAACGGGCATAAATCCGTGATCTTTACCGCACAGCTCAGCACACTGACCTCGGTAAATACCTTCTTCGTTTATGTTGGTCCATGTTTCGTTAATAAAGCCTGGATTGGCGTCTTTTTTAACGGCAAAGTCTGGTACCCACCAAGAGTGGATAACATCATCTGAGGTCATTAAAAAACGAATTTTTTGATTAATTGGTAGTACGAGGGGTTTGTCTACCTCAAGTAAATAATTTGGGTTTTTATCAGCTAAATTAGTTATTTCATCCTGAGGAGTTGCAAGCATTGAGTAAAACTCTACATCTTCTCCCATGTATTCATAATGCCATTTCCACTGTGAACCTGTAACTTTAATTGTTAAGTCGGCTTTACTGGCATCTTCCATAGCGATTAAGGTTTTTGTAGCAGGCACAGCCATAGCAATTAAAATAACAAATGGAATGGCGGTCCAAAGAATTTCTACTTTGGTGCTTTCGTGGAATTGAGCGGGAACCGCTCCTTTAGATTTGCGATGATGAATGAGTGCCCAAAGCATAATGGCAAACACTATTATCCCAATCACACAACATATAAAAAATATGGTCATGTGTAATTCGTAAACATTTTCACTTATATCTGTAACGCCTTTACGCATATTAAATTGGCTATTTGCCAAGGCTAACTGCGGAAAAACACACAATATAAGCCACAAGGTACAACTAAGTTTACCCATGTGACGACTCCTTTGATGCTGTTGCTAGTGCAAAGCGAAGAGGCATACGGCTTAAACGCCAATTCGTTATTTTTATTTTTTTATTAATGCCGTTTTATTTATAAAAATTGGCATTCACTGCGCTAGCAAAAATTTATTGTGTGTGCTCAAAACTTAAAAGCGATGAGTATTGCCAGCGTCAGCTTATTAACAATTAGTTAATATTTAACCACCATGCAAGTTTTTTGTATTAAAAACAAACAATAAATATATAAAAAGTAGAGAGTTGGTTTAGTTGAACGTAGAGAGAAATAGCTCAAGTCGAGAGGTAGTAAGGGCTAAGGATGAAATGAAAGAGTGTGAATAAAAAACAAACAAAATTTTAAAAATTAAAAAAGCGCACCAAAAAAGTGCGCTTTTTATAAAATAAGAAAAACTACATCCAGTCTGCGTTACGAATAACGCCCACTGCCAAGCCTTCAATGTTGAACGACTCAGTTTCAAGATCGACCTTAATTGGTGCAAACTCGTCATTTTCAGCATGAAGCAACACCTGGCGACCCGCCTTTTCAATGCGTTTTACGGTTACATCGTCATCAACACGGGCAACCACAACTTGACCATTTTCAGCCACTTGTGTTTTATGCACAGCAAGTAAATCGCCATCCATAATGCCTATATCTTTCATACTCATACCGTTTACGCGCAGTAAAAAGTCGGCAGCTGGTTTAAACATTAATGGGTCAATTTTACAGTGGCTTTCAACATGTTCTTGCGCCAAAATAGGGGAACCTGCCGCAACTCGGCCAATAAGCGGTAAACCTAATTGTTCTGGCTCCTCT
Source organism: Pseudoalteromonas sp. APM04 (assembly GCF_022809815.1). NCBI lineage: Bacteria > Pseudomonadati > Pseudomonadota > Gammaproteobacteria > Alteromonadales > Pseudoalteromonadaceae > Pseudoalteromonas > Pseudoalteromonas sp. APM04. Next base: position 176,663 of record NZ_CP094441.1, on the reverse strand, counting down.
TCTTCAACAAGTTGGATTCCACGGCTTGCGCCAGGTTTCATTTTAATCACCCCTTTTTTGGCAAGGGCTTTTAAATGTTCCTCAGCGGCATTTGCACTTTTAAACCCTAACGTTTGTGCTATTTCGGCACGTGTAGGCGGCATACCAGTGTCTTTAATAAACACTTTAATTAATTCGAGTATTTGAGCTTGGCGTTTAGTTAATGGGCGCATACAACTGGTTTTCCATACAGTACATTTAACTGTGAGTATATACAGTTAAATAAAAATCGCAAATTTAAATTATCCGTTCAAATAGCCAAATTACTTCCTTACGTGTACATTTTAGGGGCTTTCTAAAATAGCCTATAAAAATAGTAACTTGCTACATTAAATTTAAAGGAATCTATATGAGTATTTGGCATCAACCCATTACATTAGCATTGTGTAAACAATTGGACGAAGGCATTAATGGCCAAGGGACACTAATGAAAACCATGGGAATCGAAATAACAGAGATAGGCGACGATTACTTAGTAGCAACTATGCCTGCAATCCCTGCACACCATAACCCTATTGGTATGGTTCATGGCGGCGCAAACGTTGTACTCGCCGAAACCGTAGCTAGCTATGCTGCTAATTTTGTGGTTGATTTCACAAAGTTTTACTGTGTTGGGCAAGAAATAAGTGCAAGCCATTTAAAGGCTTCTCGCAATGGTGCATTAACGGCAACAGCACGCGCATTTCATATTGGAAAACGAAGCTCTGTTTGGGAAATAAAAATCACAAACAGCCGCAACGAGCTGTGCTGCGTATCAAAAATGACCGCAGCCGTTGTTGAGCGAAAGACGTAAGTTATTTTTCGAGAGGGTAAATTGTTATTTCCATACCCGCGCCAATAGCAGATATACGCAGTAGTGTATCTGCATGTAAAGCTTGATTAAAACACTTTGGCGACGTGCCTGACTCAAACCCTATATCAAACGTTCTACGTGAGCAGCTCAACCATTGCTTTAATGCATTGCGTGAACATGACTCAATAAGCTCACATATATGGTTTATTGCTTTGTCTGGTGATTTTACATCGCCAGCTACCTCAATACGTGCTAATTGACGGTATTCGTCTTTGTCATAATGTAAAATCGTTGCGACTTTTTTTAGGTCGGCCACCAGCACACTAATATCTTGTTTTGACTCAAGCTCTAGATCTACATTTAAAAATTGAATTTCCGACATTGTCTCGTATTTATCCTCTAATGGTTACCATGCAAACTTTAACGCAGTTTTACCTTTATACCAAATCAACACCCTATAAATAGACGTTTTATATAGTAATACTCTTATTTTAGAGTGCTATTGCTGCTTACAATTGGCGCTATTGTGCTGAAACGCTATTTTAATGCACTAGTGCGACATTTTGTCGCACTCACCTTGCTCAACCATCGCGTAAAATGTCTCGTAAAAATAATAAGATAAACACACATGAAAAAAGTTTTTAAACCAGCACGTAAACTTCATAAATGGTTGGGCTATTTATTAGGAATACAAATATTAGCTTGGTTGCTTGGCGGTTTGGTTATGAGCGCTATTCCGCTTGAAAAAGTACATGGTAAACACCTAGCAACACGCACCCTAGCTAACCCCTTTAAAAGCAGCGATTACGTCGCATCAATTGATAATATTGTTTCGCAAGTAACTAATCCGACTAAGATAACCTTTGCGCATTTTTTATCTACCCCACTTATAACTGTAACCAGTGAAGGCAACCCTCAAAGTTTTAATGGTATTACTGGGCAACCATTTAAAGCCCCCAATAAACAGCAAATAATTGCTAATGCACACGCGCATTTACTTATTGATGCTCAACCAGTAAGTACCACTTTAATAGGTTTAGGACCAAGAGAAAGCGGTTATAAAAAAGATGTATGGAAAGTACAATTTAACGATACATTTAGTACCACACTCTATTTGTCATCAGATACGGGCAAAGTGATTACTGTGCGCAGCACACTGTGGCGAATTTTCGATTTTTTTTGGATGCTGCATATTATGGATTACGATGAACGTGAAAACTTTAACAATCCTCTATTAATTAGCTTTGCTGCAACCAGTGTGCTTTTTTGTTTAACTGGCTTTTTACTGCTATTGCAAAACATAAGGATTAAACGCAGATTTAAATAAGTTTATGTTTGCCTGTTGAGCCAGTAAACTAGGGGCTCCTGTAGTTCACGTATGTGATGGATATGACCCGATTGATTTTGGCCTTACTGGCTTGCTGTGTCTGTTTTTCGGTATCAAGTAAAGACTTTACTCGCTTCTCTACTGCTAAAAAGCACTTAATAAAAACGCTACCGCACAATGCAAAAAGCCTGTATTGCGGTTGTGATATTAAAAAACAAGGTAAAAAACTAGTGCCAGATCCAACGGGTTGTGGCTATGTACCTCGTAATACATTTACCCGCTCAGGCAAAGTAAACCAGCGCGCTTTACGTATTGAATGGGAGCATATTGTATCGGCATGGGAGTTTGGGCATCAACTACAATGTTGGCAAAATGGTGGGCGGAAAAACTGCCGTAAAGTCAGCGAAAAATTTCGAAAAATGGAAGCTGATATAAATAACTTAGCCCCCGCAATTGGCGAAATAAATGCTGACCGCTCTAATTATCGTTTTGGCATGCTAGGTGGAGCCGCGACTCAATACGGCCAATGCGATGTAAAAGTAAACTTTAAGCAACGTGTTGTTGAGCCACCATTTTATGCCCGTAAAAAAATTGCCGACGCCTATGCTTACATGCAAAAAACCTATGGTTTAAAAATTTCAAAACAACAACAAAAACTTTTTAATGCGTGGCAAAAGCAAGATCTAGCACTAAAAAGCACTATACAAAAAATGTAATGATATTCCCGCTAATAAGCGAACTTAAAATACTGCTTTACCAATAAAAAATGACACAATTATTTACATAAAGAAAAAGCAAAACGTTGAATAAATAATCAGGTGTTGTAGTATTTTAAACAACTTATTTACAGGAAGTACCGAATATGTTTAAAAACAACACTCTATCGCTTGCAATTATTAGCGCGCTCTCAGTTTTTGCTTTAACAGGTTGTGGTGGAGGCGGAGGTAGCAACACTACACCAGCGCCTGTCACGCCACCTACAAGTAGCACACCGACATGGACTGCCGGTGTATTTGAACCTTCAGACGAACTCAAAAACTTTTGCGAAAACCCACGTACAGGTAACGACCCGTTTAATAATAATGAGCCTTACCCTGACCAAGCTGGTTCAGCCTTATACGAAAAACTATGGCTTCGCTCATGGAGCGACGAAACATACCTGTGGTATGACGAAATAGCCGATAACGACCCTGAATCGTTCGATACCGTCGCTGACTATTTTGCTCAACTAAAAACCGAAGAGCTAACCGATTCAGGCGCTAAAAAAGATAACTTTCATTTTTCAGAACCCTCTGAAGATTACTTCCAAGAAGCACAATCGGGCGTTACCTCTGGTTATGGTATTAACTGGGCATTTATTGGTGATTCAGCCGATAGAATTTTACGTGTTGCTTACCTTGAAGATGACTCACCAGCTAGCCAAATTGGCTTTCAACGAGGCGATACCGTACTTGAAGTTGATGGCGTAAGCATTAATACCAATACCCAAGCAGGGATTGATACTTTAAACGAAGGCTTATTTAGCCCAACCAACGGTGATTCACATACAATTGTTGTTCGCAGTAACGACGGCACGGAAAAAACATTTAACGTCACAGCGGGTAACATTGAGCAAACGCCTGTTCAAAATGTAAAAACGATTGTAACAAGCAATAACACGCGCGTTGGTTATATGCAGTTTAATAGTCATATAGGTATTGCCCAAGAGGGCCTAATTGATGCAGTAAATAAATTTAGAACCGATAACGTAGACGAACTCGTTATTGATTTTAGATACAACGGCGGTGGTTTATTAGCGCTGTCTGCGCAGCTAGCTTATATGGTGGCAGGAAGTGCCAATGTACAAAACCGCTTTTACTATCAAACACAACAAAATGATAAACAGCCTGTCGATTCTCCATTTCCGTTTATTGACGAAGAAATAGATTACTCAACGTTTTTTAGTACTGGCGATAAATTACCTGATTTAAACTTATCTAAAGTGTATGTACTAAGTACATCAGGTACCTGTTCAGCCTCTGAAGCATTTATTAATGGCTTAAAAGGAATAGATGCAGAGGTGGTACTTATTGGCGACACAACCTGTGGTAAACCATACGGATTTACGCCTACACACAACTGTGGAACAACCTACTACACCATTCAATTTAGTGGCGTTAACAGTAAAGGCTTTGGCGAATATGCCGCAGGCTTTACCCCAACACCAACACCACAATTTAATGCCGATGTACAAGGGTGTGTTGTTAGTGATGACTTTGATAATCAACTTGGTGATAGCAACGAAAGGTTACTATCTACAGCACTTTTTCATATAGATAATAACGGCGCATGCCCAATTACAACAACAGTCGCTAATAGTAAAGTAGATGTACCAAGCTTTGCTGCAACGGGCGAAAAACTGCAGCCTTTAAACGCACCAAATGATCTTACCCGCGGTAACATGGACCTTACATGGCCTACGTTGTCTAAGGAGCAATAATGGTAAAGTTACTGGCGGTACTCACTGTATTAATAAGTATAGGAGGGTGTAATAGTATGAGTAATGCCGTTGCAAAGCCTGCGCTATTAACAGAAGTTAACCCAGGCGTTATAACTGTGCTGCAACAGGCAATAATAAAAGCTAAAGACGGTACGCTTGTTACACTGGCCGACACCGTTTTTACCAAACGCAGTGAGCTTTTACTAAGCCATGGTACAAGTAAAGATCCCAATGGTATGCCCATTATGGGCGCGCATAATATCAAGTCAGAAAAGTTTGTTTTGCAAATTATTGGCGAGCAATGCGTGCTGTATTACCCTAAAAAAGATCTCACTATTGAGCTTAAAAACGTAAGTTGTAAAGCACAGTAATTTAAAAACTAAAAAGGCGTACAACTTGTTGTTGTACGCCTTTTCATTGTAAAACTGTTTAAATGCTAATTGCCAAAAAATAACTCGATCGGGAGCCCTTCAATTTTTTTACTTAGCAAGTTTATTAAAATGCGCCTTTAATAAGCCTGCAAAAGCTTGTACTTTCGCGGTGCGATGCACTAAATGGTGGGTCACTAACCACACATCTGTGGGCCAATTTAATTCACTATGTAGCACAGGGACCAAATCGCTATATTGCGCTGCTACATCATGTTGTAAACCACCAATGCCTAAGCCTTTAATAATCGCGCGCGTGGCCTCGGCAGTTTCTGATACACGTAATTTGATTTGCGATGCAGGAATGTTTTCGTCTGCCCAAGCAAAATAAGGTACGCGCGCATTATATCCCGCCACTCCTGATACAAAATTATGCTGCAATAAATCACCTAGTGATTTAGGCATGCCATGCCTTGTAATGTAGCGTTTGTTAGCATATAAACCCGATGTAAGCTTTGCTAAGTGCTGAGCAATGTAGTCACCCTCATCAGGTTTAGGGCCTGCACGAAGCGCAATATGTGCTTGCCCGTGATCGAGCCGCAAGCGTTTTTGCTCCAAAATAACTTCAAGCTGCACTTGTGGGTGTAATGCCTGAAATTGCTCACATACATCACCCATAACATCAATAAACCCACTCACCGTAGTAAGTAATAAACTTCCGCGTAAAGTACTGTCGGCAGCGGCAATATCGTTATGTAGCTGTTCGAGCGAGGTATCTATAGTTTGCGCTGTCGCAAATAATTTAGCGCCAATTTCAGTTACCTTGTAACCACGAGCATGGCGATGAAACAAGCGGGTATCTAGGTTTTTTTCAAGGCTGTTAATTCGTCTTAACACAGTGCTGTGGTGCACATTAAGTGCCTCTGCTGCAGCTGTAAGTGTGCCAAGCCGCGCCACTTCAAAGGCCACTTTTACGTCTTGCCAGTCATCAAATTTAATTGCCATGCGCTCTGCCTTTAACTTGTGTGCATATATGCACATAAGTGTTGCGTTTATTTGGGTTTTCTACAAGTAAAAGTTTGCTACATTAGGTATGTAACTTAAAACATAAAAAGGCCAAACTCATGTCAGCACCAAAAATTATCGCGCTTGCGGGCAGCTTACGTAAAGAAAGCTTTAATCAAAAACTTATTAATGAAGCAGCACGTTTTGCTCTGCAAACAGGTGCTGAAGTAGAAGTTATTCAGTTAAACGAGTTAGATATTCCACTATTTAACGAAGATATTGAAGCACAAGGTACACCCGCTGATGCACAACGTTTAAAAGACAAACTTCGCTCTGCAGATGGTATTTTACTGGCAAGCCCAGAGTATAACGGGTCTATCACTGCGCCGTTAAAAAACGCTATAGACTGGGCTTCACGCACTGAGCAAGGTGCAGTACCGGCGTTTCGTAATAAAGTTGTGGCCTTATTTGCTACTTCACCGGGTGGATTAGGAGGTTTACGCGGTTTAAACCACGTACGTGATATTTTAAGCGGCATTGGTTCGTTAGTACTTGCCGACCAACTTGCTGTACCGTCTGCGTTTTCTGTTTTTGATGACAATGGCCAAATTAGCGACCCAGAAATAGCTGATAAAGTATCTTCGCTTGCTCATCAATTAGTCAGTGTTGCAAGCAAATTAAAGTAACCTTATACGCTTTACTTTTGCTTTGTCGCCGCTATTTTTGCGGCGATAAAATCAACATGCGTTACATATAATAGACCCGCTATTTTACGTATTACGTACTCTTCTTGTGGGTCTATTTCACCGTCTGCGTAGGCTAAACGCCACAGCAATTCTATTATCTCTATTCGCTCTGCCGCACTGCAATGCTCATTAATCTGCTTTGAAAACTGAAAGTAATCAATTGCACCATCTAAACTACTTGCTGCATTGGTAGTGAGTTCTTCAACCTCAGAATCTGTTAAATTAAAATACTTTTTTAAGGTTACAGTCAGGGTGTGTTGTTCATCATGGTCGAGCTTGGTATCTGCACGCATCACTTCAATTAGCAACGCTGCTACAGCCGTTTTTAAATCGTGTGGCTCTATACTTGGCGCTGGATCATCGAATGCTGTAAAAAGCTGTTTTATTTGTTTGAACATCACATTATCTCTTTTGGGTGTTAGACTTAACGTACATAAACCGAACTTGTATGAGTATTTAATGGGTATTAAGTTCGCAAATTAAAGGATACATTTTATGAAAGGGTTATATTCACCGCGCTTTATCATTAGTTGCGTACTGGTGGGCCTTTCGAATACAGGCACTGCACTGGCCGACACCGTCGAAAAAGAAAAATCATACGACTTTGATAACAAAGTTCATTATTATCAAACCAAAATTGACAACAGCAATTATAAAATAGAAATACAATCAGACGATTACAAACACTTTGCTAATCAAAGTATGTTTTTACTGCGCCATGCAGACAGGTTATGCCGTGGTAACACTTTTATGTTAAAAGTGCTTGAAGGCGTGCAAGAGTACGAACGTTTTCCTACTAAACCACGCGCTTATCAACCACCTTTAACGGTTTTATTGCAATGCGAAAAGCCTGAATAATAAGCTTACTCTTCGTATCCCCATGGTGCAGCGGGTGGCGTAATAGGTTTAGTTAAATCAAAGTCCACCTTAAACTCGCGCCCTTGGCGAATTAACCGATACGTAAATACCTCAGGATAAATATACATTTGCCATGTATTACCTGCCGACTGCGCAATACCTTGTGCTACAAATAATTCTTTAGAGTATTGATCGGCCGGGAAAGACTGCATTTGTGCAAAACCCGCATCAAGTGTATGACCGCCATACATAGTAGAAGCGTCGTCAGTGCCATCTTTATGGCGATGATCATGCTTTAAGCTCAAACCACTGCCCGTTTTAGTAATGATCCACGTACGCGATGCATCATCACCCACATGAAATGGCACTTGTAGCTCGCTATCAGTACATTTACGTACATGCATAACTAACTTTTTATTATCAAATGAGCTTGGGCCTTTTGCATTATCTACACTTACTTTGCCCTCAAACGCCTTACCACAATGCGCAGCTATATTATTAAAAAACGCATCGTGTGTTGGTATAGATACCAAAGGCGCAGGGCGCGCAATAGCGGCTGATGAAGCAAGTAATAACGTTGCTGCCGTTAATAATTTCATAAAGTACTCTTATAATAGTTTTTTAATACCATAGCGGTTTAAGTTAATAATAGGAAGTAGCTGCGACAAGTGGCTTTTCTGCTCTGCTTTTCATTAATGTTAAAAGTGAATAATGGAAGTCTTGAAAAATTACCTCACCCCATATTCGCGAATAAACACCAAAATTTGTATTATCTTGCACGGTCGTTTTTAAAGTTAAAATGGTATTGCCGCTTTTATCTTCACTTAACTCATATCCACCGTAAAGAGGTGAAAAGTATTCGCCGCCTAGTTTTACATGTTTATCGAGTGCATCATCGGGAATAGCATCAGGGTCTATGTCAAACCTATAAAGCATCTGTTTATTTGGCTGCCAATCAGTAATAACTTCTTTAAATATAACCCCTTTTTTCCATTTACTGGTTCTAATTGCACCAACACCAGTAGCATTCATATTTGCCTCTAAGGGTTTAGGTACACCTATTAATTGGGTAAGCGAAAATGGCAATTCTTGTGGCTCTATGGTGCTTACATTTGCAAGCTGCTGCCATACACGATTTATAGGCGCTTCAATAATTATAGAGTTGGTGACTTCGTACGTTTTTGATAAGTGTAAATAATTTACCTCAATAGGTGAGAGCAATACAGGAAGCAAAGCGATTGAAAGTAAAGGCCTATTAGCGTTTTTTGTTTTGCGATTTTTAATAAAGCCTGCCAATAAACCACCCATACTTGCAAAGAGCATAAAGGCAGGCAAAGCCATTGCCACACAAATACTGCCTTCAAGCAGTGTAATAACGCTTACAAGTAAAAAAACAAAAATTGGCTGCCAAGCAATAGTCACCATTTGCCTTTTAGTTAATGTATTTGAGCTTTTAAATTCAAAATGAATACGAATATAACCAATTGCAACGGGCACTAAAAACATAAATGAAATGGATACAAGGCTACTTAAATTATAAGTATCAAGCAGCTCTACAAACAGCCGCATAAATATGCCGTAAAGCGTACCAAGTAAAATACCAATTGATTTAGGGGAGTTGAATTGCATCTCTATTCTTTATTGTTGTTATTAACAATCAGAAAGTAACAGATGTATTATTCCACCACAAATAAAACAAAATTAACGGCTCCCGCAAACAAATAGCTTGAAATAAAACAACTTTAACAACCACTAAGACTAAAGGATAATAACCTGCCGTTAACACGATACTATTTCTGCAAATAGCTCTGAGCATCTTTAATGACACATTCAAGAACATGATCTATATAAACTTTTAATCATTTTCTGTAATTTATGACTTTTAGTGTAAAGCTGTTTTTTAAATTAACTGTATTAAAAACAACCATACACGACCTTTTGCCTATACATTCCTGAGTAAAAGCTGATCTACCCTGCTTGTTCACTATTCATTTGCTTTAACAAAAGCCGTATTAGTAAATAAGCAACGAGTAACAGGAGGGACTATGTCAGTAACCCCAAAGGGTCACAACTCAGATCACAAAAGTACATTGCACGACAATACCAACAGCTATCAAAACAACCATAAACCCAGTTCAGAGTTTAATACCCGTGACGAATACCTAGAGCACGAACTGCAAATTATGCAGCCTAAGCGCTGGCGGCCTAATTTACCCTTTAGAGACTACCGCTTTGAATTTGAAGACACGATTCCTGCCATGGCGGGCACCATTGGCAAAGTGGTTATGGTAGGTGCTATTGCCGCTACATTTGCAGCGCCACTAGGTTTAAGCGATGCGTTTGTGTTAGAGAACGTACGTTATGAATTACTGATTGTTTCTATTTTTATTATTTTGTTTTCGGGCTTTATTTTACCTACCGCTAACTTAGCGGGTACTCATGGCCCACTTATTCCACTTATTCCTATTGTGGTTGCCGCTGGCGGCCATCCTATGGCGTTTGGCTTACTGATTGGTGCCTTTGGCTTTATTTTAGCCATAACCAAAGGAGGGAGCTTGCTGGCACGCTTAACGAGTAAAGGCGTGTGCGGGGGCTTACTTATATATTTAGGCTTTATTGGCACAATTTCGCAGGTTAAAAAACTGTTTGCATGGGCTGAGGCCATTGATATGGCGCACATTGCGTTTATTGTTATTTTGGCGACCATTTTATTGTATGCGTTACTTGAGCACTTTAAAAAGCGCTGGTTAGCTGTGCCGCTTAGCTGCCTTATTGGCGGTGTGGTTGCATTTGCACTCGGTGCGCCGTTTGAATTTAATACCGCGCCGGGCTTACCAAATATGAACCCAGCTTATTGGTGGGGCGAAAACACAGGTTGGATGCTTGGCTTACCTACGCTTGAAAGCTTTGTGGTTGTGCTGCCGTTTGCGGTATTAGCTGTCGCTATGTGGTCACCGGATTTTTTAGGGCATCAAGTATTTCAAAAAATTAGTTACCCGCAACGCACTGAAAAAGTTCAAATGAACATAGACGACACCATGCTAAGCGCATCGGTTAGACAAACCTTTGGCTCGCTGGCCGGTGGTGCTAACTTTACCTCATCGTGGGGGACTTACATTGTCCCTGCCGCTATTGCTAAACGCCCTATCCCGGCGGGCGCCATTTTAACAGCCGTATTTTGTATTATTGCGGGTTTATGGGGCTACCCAATGGATTTAGCCATTTGGCAACCTGTGCTGTGTGTTGCGCTTATTGTAGGTGTGTTTATTCCGCTGCTTGAGGCGGGTATGGAAATGACACGCGAAGGTAAAACAACGCAATCGGCCGCTATTGTTGTGTTTGCCTCTAGCTTGGTTAACCCTGCTTTTGGTTGGTCTCTAACTATGCTGCTTGATAACTTAGGCTTAATTGGCTGTAAAGAGCGCAGTGCTAATTTAACTAAAATGAGCCGCTGGGTTGTACCGCTCATTATGTTTGTGGTTTTAACCACAGTAATGGCCATTGTTGGCATGCTGCCAGGCATACCCGCGCTAATGGCAGATTTTAGACATTAATAATTAGAAAACTTAAACATAAAAAAGCGCGGCTTATATACTCAGCCGCGCTTTGTTTTCATATGTAATTAATTGCTTTTTTTACTGCCAAGGGCGCTCAGCAGCAAGTTGTTTTTCAAACGCATCAATTTGTGGATTTAGCGTTTCGGTCACACCAATAAAATCTAAGCCACTTAATAAACGCTCTTTTACGTCTTTACGAATATCAAAACTAATTGGCGCAAACTTATCGCTTGTTAGTGTTTGGTTTTCAAGATCGATTTGAATGTTTATATCGTCGTGTTGCTCACTAAGTACAAACAATTGTTCAAGCGTATCAGCTGGTAGGGCAATGGCTAGCATTTGGTTGTTGCCACAGTTATTAAAGAAAATATCTGCAAAGCTTTCCGCTAAAATTACTTCAAAACCATATTGCTTAAGCGCCCACGGTGCATGCTCACGTGATGAGCCACAACCAAAGTTGTCACGCGTTAATAATATTTGCGCACCTTGGTAGCATGGGCGGTTTAAAATAAAATCAGGATTTGGTTCGCCGTTTTCTAGGTAACGCCAATCGTAAAACAGTGCTGCATCAAAACCATCACGGCTAGTTGATGTTAAAAACTGCTTAGGAATAATTTGGTCTGTATCAACATTGTTTTTATCAAGTGGGGCCATTAAGCCACTAAAAAATACGCTCATTAGGCTTCTCCTCTTATATCAACAAAGTGACCATGTATTGCAGCGGCTGCCGCCATTGCAGGGCTTACTAAATGTGTACGTCCGCCACGACCTTGGCGACCTTCAAAGTTACGGTTAGACGTAGATGCACAGCGTTTGCCCGCCTCTAAGCGGTCGTCGTTCATTGCTAAACACATTGAACAGCCCGGCTCGCGCCACTCAAAACCTGCCGCTTTAAAAATATCGGCTAAGCCTTCGTCTTCGGCTTGCTTTTTAACAAGACCAGAGCCCGGTACAATTAATGCCTCTATGCCAGCTACTACTTGCTTGCCTTCAACAATTTTTGCCGCGGCACGTAAATCTTCAATACGGCTATTAGTACAAGAGCCAATAAAGACTGTATCTACTTTCGCGCTTGATAATTTATCGCCCGCTTTTAAATCCATGTATCTAAGTGCGCTGCGAATAGCGTCGGCTTTAATTAAATCTGGCTCTTGGTCTGGATCTGGTATGCATTCATCAACACCAATTACTTGCTCTGGGCTTGTACCCCAGGTAATTTGTGGCTGAATGTCGTCAGCTTCAAGCTCAACAACTAAATCAAAGTGTGCACCTTCATCTGTTTTTAATTTTTCCCAATATTCAACTGCTGCGTCAAAGTCAGCGCCTTTTGGTGCAAACGGACGACCTTTTAAGTAATCATACGTAATTTGGTCAGATGCTATTAAACCCGCTTTAGCACCCATTTCTATGCTCATGTTACATAGCGTCATACGGGCTTCCATTGAAAGTGCTTCAATGCCTTCACCGCAAAATTCAGCAACATAACCTGTGCCACCAGCGGTACCTAACTTGCCTATAACCGCCATAATTAAATCTTTAGAAGTTACCGTTGGGCGAAGCACACCGTTAATTTGAATTTTTAACGATTTTGCCTTTTTTTGCTGTAGCGTTTGCGTTGCTAATACATGCTCAACCTCAGAGGTACCAATACCATGTGCTAATGCGCCAAACGCACCATGCGTAGAAGTATGGCTATCACCACATACAATGGTAGTGCCAGGCAGCGTAATACCTTGCTCTGGGCCCATTACATGCACAATACCTTGGTTAATTGAGTTTAAATCGTAAAGTACAATGCCAAACTCTTTACAGTTCGCATCTAGCGCCATTAACTGGTTTTTAGAGACTTCGCTTGCGGCATCAAGTGATCGGCTTTTAGTCGATACATTATGATCCATCGTTGCAAAGGTTTTTTCTGGGCAACGCACCGTACGGTTTTTTTCACGTAAGCCTGCAAAAGCCTGTGGTGATGTCACCTCGTGTACTAAATGGCGGTCAATATAAAGTAAATCAGTTTGCTCGTTTATGCTGGCAACGGTGTGTGCTTGCCAAATTTTGTCGTATAACGTTTGGGCCACTTGCTAATTCCCTACTTTGTTAAGTCGCAGCATAACGGTGCTGCGATTTATATATTAAATACGTGAAACGATGGCAGCTGCCACATCGCTTGTGCTGTATCCACCTTGTGGGTAGATATCTGGCGTGCCAACGCCTGCTTCTACGGCTTCTGCTACTGCTTTTTCAATCGTACGCGCAGCTTCGTCTTGCCCTAGCGAGTAGCGTAGCATTAATGCGGCACTTAAAATTTGTGCTATTGGGTTTGCAACGCCTTTACCTGCAATATCTGGTGCTGAACCGCCTGCTGGCTCATACAATCCAAAACCCGATTGATTCAAGCTTGCCGATGGTAATAAGCCCATTGAGCCTGTGATCATCGCACACTCATCTGACAAAATATCACCAAATAAGTTATCGCAAAGTAGCACGTCAAACTGGCTAGGCTGTTTAACTAATTGCATAGCTGCGTTATCTACGTATATGTAATCTAGGCTGACTTCTGGGTAGTCTTTACTTACTTCAGTGACTACTTCGCGCCATAATACGCTTGATGCAAGTACGTTGGCTTTATCAACAGAGGTAACATGGTTACTACGTAATTTTGCTGCTTCAAAAGCAAAGCGGGCAATGCGTTCAATTTCTTTTCGCGAGTAGTTTTGCGTATCAAAGGCAAACTCTTCTTCGCCTTCGCCACCTCGCCCTTTTTCACCAAAGTAAATGCCGCCGGTAAGCTCGCGTACGCATAAAATATCAAAGCCTTTTTCGCTAATATCGGCACGTAATGGCGACGCTGCACTTAATGCTGGTAATAACTGTGCTGGGCGTAAGTTACAAAACAAACCAAAGTGCTTACGAAGCGGTAAAAGCGATGCACGCTCAGGCTGCTCGTTTGGTGGAAGGTTTTCCCACTTAGGGCCACCTACTGAGCCAAATAAAATGGCATCGGCGTTTTCACACGCGCTTAGTGTTTTTGGTGGTAATGCTTCACCAAATTCATCAATGGCTGCACCACCAATAGCATGATGCTCGCGGTTTAGAGTAAAACCAAACTTATTGCTCACAGCATCAAGTACTTGCTCTGCTGCTGCCATTACTTCTGGGCCAATACCGTCGCCTGCTAATACGGCAACGCTGTAGTTTGTTTTACTCATCCTGCTTTCCTTTGTTGTTTTAAATCAGACACTTTTTGTGCACGATAAATTAAGTTGTAAACACGGATCATGGCGCGTACCGACGCTTCTACCACATCCGCAGCAATACCCGCACCGTGATAAGGGCGACCATCGTATTTAGCAATAATGTTTACTTGGCCTAGCGAGCTTGCGCCTTGGCCTGTCGCTTCTAAGTTGTATTCAATCATTTCAACGCTCATACCGGTTAAGCGCTCAATAGCTGCAAACGACGCCTCTACTGGGCCATTACCTGTTGCGGCTTCTTGTTTAACTTCGCCATCAATCACCATACCAATAGTAGAGCTGGCTACCGATTGCGAGTTAGACGCTGAGTTAACAAACTCTAACTGGTATTTTTCATCTTTGTCGTTAATTTGATTTAGGTAAATCATGGCTTCAAGGTCGTAGTCGTACACCGTGCCTTTTTGATCAGCTAGGGCTAAAAAGCTTTCGTATAGGCTGTCCATATCGTAGTCCGCTTTTTGATACCCTAACTCTTCTAAGCGGTGCTCAATAACATGACGCCCCGAACGCGAAGTCATGTTTAATTGGTTGTTTGGTACGCCTACGCTTTCTGGCGACATTATTTCGTACGTATTTTGTGCTTTTAGTACGCCATCTTGGTGAATGCCCGAGCTATGTGCAAAGGCGTTTTCGCCCACAATGGCTTTATTTGGCTGCACTGGCATATTACAAATTTTTGCCACTTGGCGAGATGCGCGATAAATTTCTTCGCTTTTAATATCGGTGTGAACTTTTAAGTGGTCTTTGCGCATTTTCATGATCATCGCCACTTCTTCAAGCGAGCAGTTACCCGCACGCTCACCAATACCATTTATTGTACATTCAATCTGGCGAGCACCCGCTTGTACCGCGGCTACCGAGTTAGCGACAGCTAAACCTAAATCGTTGTGGCAATGCACACTTAAGCGTGCTTTATCAATATTTGGCACGTTATTCATTAAATGGCGGATCATTGCAGCGTATTCGTCTGGCGTTACAAAGCCAACAGTGTCGGGTAAGTTAATAGTAGAGGCACCCGCGTTAATGGCCTGCTCAACAATTTTACATAAATCCCAGTGCGGCGTGCGCCCTGCATCTTCACACGAAAACTCCACATCGTCTGTGTAGTTGCGCGCTAATTTAATTGATTTAACCGCCATGGCCGTTGCATCATCTAGGCTCATACGTAATTTATGTTCAAGGTGCAAAGGGCTTGTGGCAATAAAAGTATGAATACGGCTTTGCTGTGCTGTGCGAAGTGCCTCACCACAGGCTTCAATATCTTTTGCTACTGAACGTGCTAAGCCACAAATAATTGGGCCTTTTACTTCAGTTGCAATTCGTTGCACCGAGCGAAAGTCAGCAGGGCTGGATACCGGAAAACCCACTTCCATCACATCAACATTCAAACGGCTAATAGTATGCGCTAACTGAATTTTATCATCTTCAGTAAGGCTTGCCTTAAGTGCCTGCTCGCCATCACGTAAAGTGGTATCAAAAATCCATACTTTATCTTTGTCTTGCATAACTGCCCCTCATTCCTATGTTACCCAAATTTCAATTTATCCCAGCCGCGAGATAAAAAAAACCCCGCAATTGCGGGGTTTTTAATGTTCAACTCAATGCAAACACACTAATCCCCGCTTACTTGCCATAGCAGTAAGAGGTTAAGTTTTAGTGTAATTAAACGAATATTTTGCATCTTGTTTCTTGTGTGTGTGTTCAGTGAGGCCTATTTTTAACATTACAGAGAGATCGAAGCAAGCATAAATATTCCACAAAACACCTCCAAAACACAACCACAAAGAAAATATAAACTAAAAAATCGCAAATAATAAGATTAAAAATACCAAACACGCTTCTTGTCACCATAATTAAATCGGCTTTAAAGTGATCCCCGATTAGATAAGTTTTGTCACTTTTATTTAAGTTTATAAAGTAATCACATGTTTAATGATTAAAAAGTGCCATTACCACTTTATGGCCGAAGACCCGAAATGATTTGAGCCATATTGAACCTACTTTCACATCAATGGAATCGGTTTATTATTTTCAACATATCCAGTTAGTAAATAAACAAGTGGGCTGGCACTTCCTTTGCTCATGTCATGCATAATTAGTTACTCTGTGCTTTTTGGTTGGTAATAGCAATAGGCGCTATGCTTCTAAGCCCCCACATTCTCATTTCTTTAGTGCGTATTACCTGCTGTTCACCGGTTAAAATATTAGTTTGGGTAATAATACTATAAGTAACTGGCTTGTTATTTTCATCAACTTCACCTCTAGGGTTATAGCCAAATTTAAGGGTAACATCTTCATCAAGTGAAAAGATTACGCCATTTCCCTCCCCTTTTTCTGAGTGCTCTATTTCAGGGTTTGCAATATTCACCCAATGAAAGTGGGCTTTCGGTCTAGCGTGGGTCATAAACGCTAAATACTTGCCATCGGGCGAAATTCGATGGTTTTTCATTCTCCACTTACGTGGAAAACCAAAATTAACTTTGCGAACCACTTCACCATTAAACTTATGTATCCAAAAGCCATCGTGCTTTATGGCTAAAAATTCTTTATCTCCCGGGAGTAAAAAAGCAGCGCCGCTGTGATGAATTTGTGGCCGTGGGGTTAGCTCCCCTGTTGGTATATGGTAATTAAAGTTTTTACCATCTGAGTAAAAAATGACGTTTTCACTGTCTGAGGTCCAATTAAACCAAGGGTAGCCGCCTCCGCCTGACATGGTAATTAGCTTTTTCTCTTTAGTATCGTATAACTGGCGAGTTGCTCTATCATTTATATAACCCGAAATAGCAATATAACGGTTATCTGGTGAGCGTGCTGGTGGATGCAATCCCGCAGGCTCCATTTGGGTAAATATTTTCTCAGGAATAATTCGGCGCCTATCTGAGCCATCTAACCGTGATGACCACAGTGTGCGCACGTCACTGCCTTTATATTTATTCCAAAACATTAGCCGCGGGGTTGAAAATGTATCTGCATCACCATACACCTCTTCGCGTATTTCGAGTGGCCACTCTGGATGGTTTTTGTGCTCTTTAGCCCATGGGTATTTAGCAACATCAACGGCTGTTGTGTTTGTTATACTTTGCGATGAGGGCTCTGAGCAACCAGTTAAAAACACAATTAAACTGAAAACTAATATAAAAACACAGTGCCTTTTTGGCGAAAACATTTAAATATCCTTTTTAAAAAACTCAATAAAAAAGCCCAAGTTAATGGGCTTTTTTTGTATATTGTGGCTAATCACTTATTTTACGTACATTGATTGCCTCTATACGCGCTTCATATAAGCTGTTTGAATGTGTTTCAAACCACTCTTTAACTTCATCAACAGTCATGTCATTGGAGCTATAAAAGTCTTTTTGATAATCACTCAAGTGGGGCTCGAGTTTGTTATAGCGTTTACTCTTCATGGCTTTAGACCATGGCACGTTGCTGGTTATCGATTTCGGTAACTCCACCTCTAGACCAAAGCCATGGCTGTATGTATCGTCTAAAAACAAACCATCAACAGTACTAAAGTCGGCAACGCTTATTCCTGAATTACCAGCCGTTCTAAATTCTTTAAAACATATTTTAGGTGATTCATCAACCGAGCCATTAGCGTTTATGTCCACGTTACCGAAAGGGCGAATACCTTTTACGGTATTACCTTTAGGGGTTTTATAATCCAGTTTAAAACGTGCGACATACAAATGTTTTTTCTCAGTTTGGCCTTGCTTGTCTAACTCAGCTTTTTTGTTATGCCAATTAAACAACGAGAGTACCTCTGGAGTATCATCTTTTAAAAATGAGATAAAATCGCGAAGTTGAAATTGCTCTTTAACTTTACGTCGTCTTGTTAGTTTATAGTGATTACCACGTATTTTGCCTCTGTTAAAACCACCTGTTAGAGAACGCTCAATTTCACCAATATTAATTAAATTACTGGGATAAGTAGGTCCTTGCAACTCACTGTCTTTGAGCCAACTTGACGAAATACCCGCCATACTTAAAGAGCACGGAATAGTATTGGGGTTAAGGTTGATCAGGTCTTTGCTGTAATTATCTTCAAGTAACTTATCAGCGGTTACCACGACAAACACTTCTATTTCAGTATCCCAATCATATTTTTTAATTTTAAGGCTATTACCGTGGCGAGTGATGGTAAGGTTGTTTTTATTTTCACTTGCCCAAAGCTCGCGCTTATACAGCTCTTCATTAATAGTTTTTTTGTAAGGTCCCTCTAAATACTCATTGTTTAAATTCGCTAATGAGATAAATGGCGCGCCTTTGCCCCCAATTCTAATTGCCATAGTAACGGTTTTCTCACCATCAAATAACTCAGGGTAGGCAAAGCTTGAATCATAGCTTGTTAGGTAGTCTTTAATTAACATGGAGCTGTGCTTTTCTTTATCAACACTCACTAAAAAGTCGTCTTCAATAAAACTAAATACCCCATCAAACTCAACAGGGCCTTGTGCAGGTGTTTGTTGAAGCGGTAAATCTTCACTCTTAGTGCCAGCCACTTGGCACGTGATTCTATAGCGCATATTATTTAGCCGACCAGAGTCAGCATAGTCATCTGCGCTATTAATCCCGGGTAATAAAAAAGCTCCTTGGTGTGCGGTTGGCTTTATGCCTAAATACGTTTTAGGCCCAAGTTGATAAAATGGCTGAAATACACACCCAACCATCCCTATATAGCGCGATTCATCAAAACCGTCTTGATTTATAAACAGCTCATCTTTGGTCAACGCACGTGCAAGCTCTGAATACTTAATGCTGGTCACATCCCAGCCATCGATACGCTCCACTTCAAATGTGAGTGGTGCTATATGGGCCATTTTTTCATCAAACACTACCAGCACTCTAACCGGCGTAAATGGTGTAATTGATTCATCCCCTAAATCACTCATTAAGTGCCATTTTTTGGTATTAACATCTTGGTAATACATCACACTACAATGATAGTTTGCCTCACCGTATTGCATCATTAAGGGGTCAAAAGTATCAATAAAGTTGTCAAGCTCATTAGTGCCTAAAGTATGAATCGGAAAATACTTTTGATACTGTGTTTGTAAGTAACCTTGCAATGAAGACACTGGCGCTTTAGACATCATATAAAACCCAAGCGCAGGGCTAACCATGCCTATCAAACTTGATGTTGCTCTTTTATCGTCCATTACTTGTACGTGGTTTTCGTATAACGTTTTACGATTACTTGCGGCGGTTAATTTAAAGTCTTGGTTTACACCGTAGGTTAATTGATACTCCTGCTCAGCGGCACCAGAGCTTTTCATTTTATTTACGTTTTCAACTAAGTTAACCCAAAACGTATCCATTTTTATTACCGCGTTATCTATTAGCGGATATGCCCACTCATCGCCGAGTAAAAAGTTTTCAATATACGCTTGAATCTCTAATTTTCTTGCATTGTTAATGTAGTCTTCTTTGGTGCTTGCATACACTTGCGCTCTCAGTAGTAAACCCACTAAACCCGCAATGGCTTCAGCTCTTACTCTGTATTGCGCCGCCCACAAAGTACTATTAGCAATGGTGTGGTTACTGTTCATCTCTGTTACTAAATCACGCATCAGTGCTTGGTTGGCGCTACTTCGTTCGCTTTGCTGTTTTTGCCTATCATCAACTGCTAAATATTGTTTGCATATATTATCTGTCATTACTTCATCAGCTAATGCAGCAACGCCACGAGTAACAACAGGCGCTGCGTCTACCACAGCTTTAAAAAAACCAATTGAGCGTGCCGCAAGCGCGGTATGAGGTATTACACTTAATACCGCAAGCGCAGTGTCAAGCGCCGCCATTAATGCTTTGTCGCCCTCTTTTGAGCGTGCGATTTTTTTCTCAACACTTAAGCTACGGTAACGTTCTAAATTATTCAGCCCCTCACGTGAGACACTTACAGCAAGGCTACTGACAATATAAGCCTTAAGGCTTACCCGCCGGTTAATTGCCCGTTGGCTTTCTGAATCGTTATCAACCAAGTTCTCAAGCATGCCGTACCCATATACCCGCATGCGAGATTCAACTTGGTTAGAATCCATACCGCGGCTAATCATCTGCTCAGCCAAAATACTTTTAACAGCCTCAGCGCGCCTTAAAGACAGTTTTTTATTATATTCAACGCCTCCGATATCACAGGTATACCCCGAAATATCAACCATTGCATTAGGGTTTGCGAGCAGCCCTTCAACAATAATTTGGCTACGCGATATTATTTCATTTTGGTACTGCTCACTCACAACGTCACTATCAAGTTCAAACTGGCTTTGAATAACTACATCGTGGCTTACTTCGCGCTCGCTTAAACGGGCAAAATAATCATCAGCTACTCTTTTATAATGATTAACACTAGTGTTTAAAGTGTTTTTCGCCTTACCAAAGTACGATATGGTCGCCTCACTAAACGCGCTAATACTTACAGCTAAATCAACGGTATTGATAGACTTATCTAATACGTTGAGTACGCGCGCAGGCACACCTAACGTATCACCGAAGGTATTATTGAATTGCCGTTCCTGATTATCAGTTAAACCACCGTTAGCTAAACTAAAAGGTAAGAAGTATTTGCTTAATGCATCGCTTGTTGTCAGGTCACTGGGGTTAATTAACGCCTCCCTCATTTTAGCCCACGCATCAACACCGCTATCAAGTGCAAAGGTAGCATCAAGCATTGCCGATACTGCAGGGTCTTGGTTAGTTTGAAAGTGGGTATGCAGCGTTTTAGCAACTAACTTGGCAAATTTCCCTCGGTTATCATGGTGTACGCCATCGGCATCAACATATTGCTGCATGTCGGCAACTAAAAAGCCCGCAGCAAGGCTGGCGCGGGTTTTAGTTAACTCCCAATTTGTACAGTAATCTAAAAAGCCACTGGCAATTGCCGTGGGTTTGCTATTCGGCATTTTGGCATCGGGCGAGCCATATTCAGGCAAGCCTTTTTTTGGCTCATTAGGGTCAAAAGCAGCAGGGGCAGAGGCCGTGTTTTTTGCAAAGTTAATTAAATGGGGGTAATAACTCGGAAACTGCTTAATCAGTGACTCTTCAACTGAAATTGGGTCGCAGTTAACAATATCAAACTCACCGGCTTCATTTTGAATATCAAAATGTAACATTTCGCTGAGTTCGTAATAAGGGGTGCCATGTTCATCATAACTAAGAGCGTTTTGGCTCCAATAGGAGTGCAGATCCTCAAGCTCTACTTTATTTAAATAGATCCTAATTTTATATAGTCCTGCACTTAATTTTTGGTCACTGCTATTAATTATAGCGGTGTAGACTTTGCTATCAGCTCCTAGTTCATCCTCCGTATTAAAAAAACCTATAATTGGCCTTTCAGTACCTTTGATTACCTCAACATTACCAGCGCCGGCCGCTAACGGAATAGAGCGATTTACACTCAGCAACAGCGCCCGTGTTTTGGGTATCACATAACCATAAATATGGCTTACCTTGCATTTAATAATGTGCTCGTTATACCAATCGCTGTAAGTTTTATCTTTACTATTAATATCAGGGCGCTTTAAATCCTCAACTGCAATTTTTGTGTAGCTCAGGGTATTGGTCTTCCCCTTATAACTTCCTAGTTGAGTTTTAAACGCCTCAAACCACTCATCACCTTGGCTTGCCGCTAACAAGCTTATCGCATCTACCGGCGGCACAATAATAGGTCGGGTTTTATGGGCATGAAACGGTGTTCGTGTTGTTAACTGCTTGCCATCAACAGCCTCAAGCACGGCGCCTTCATCACTGCTTAATATTATTGGTGCAGCTCCATCACTATCAGCCACCACCACACGGTTAAACAGCGGAGTGAGCTTACTGATTGGCTTACCTTCATTCACATAGCCAGTGAGTAAATACGCTTTAGGGAAGCTACATATTCCTGTATTCAATTGCTCTGTCATTATTCATCCTTGATATTAAACACGCCAAAAATATATATTGACCCAATTCCCCAAATACCACATTCCTTTAAGGGTGTTTTTCTCTTTTTTTGAGTAAGTAAATCTGTTTCTACAATATAGTCATCAAAATAGAATCGACCATTCGGCTTCATCTCCTCCGTTGACCTTATCGTTTCAATATACATTACTTTATTTTTTTTATCTGAGAAAAAATATGTATATCTATCATAGTCTAATATAATACGCTTACTGGGGTCTGATAAGTTAATCCAGTAATTTTTAGGGTATCCAAGTCCCTCTGATAAAAAAGAAATATAATCGCCGAAAGGCGATACTTTTAAATACTGCATACTAAATTGAGTGTTAAAACCTAAATCGACTTTTTCTATCACATCGCCATTAAAATCATGCAACCAATACTCATTTTTTTTATGTGCTAAAAAGGTTTTACCATCTGGCAATAAATACAAGCCATTAGAGTAAATGATTGGCCGCTCAGTGAGTGTTTTAGTGGGTACGTGGTAGTTATAATGTTTACCACTGGTGTAAAAAATTACATTTTCACTGTCTTTGGTCCAATTAAAATGGGCATAGCCATAGCCTTTGCTCATTAAAATAAACTGTTGGGTTTTAGTATCCCACAGCTCGCGGGTAAAGCCGTGCTCTGTTGTATCCATAGACAAGGCAATATAACGGTTATCTGGCGAGCGCTTGGGTGTGTGGCTACCAATAAGCCCCCTACCTTCAAAGGCAGCTTCGGGGATAATGCGGCGCCTATCAGAGCCATCCATCCGTGCTGAGAACAGCGTTTTCCTTTTCATCCATTCGACTTTCGCGTTAAATAAAATACGCGGGGTTGAAAATATTTCTTCATCGCCATACACCTCGTCGCGCACCTCTTTAGGCCACTCAGGGTGGTATGTATGCCGATATGCTCTTTTATCTTTACTAAATCGGCTTGGTTGCTCTTCAGTAATTTGTTTTGCAGGTGGATTAGGCTCCTCACCACAGCCAGTTAATAGCAATGTAGCGACACTTAGTAACATTATTACTGCACGGCGTGAAAATGACTTAGTTAACAGCGGCGTTATTGGTGAGTTTTTTACTGAGATTAATGACATCAATAGTCCTTGATTGTACGGTGTAAATTGGCCGTAGAAGCAGCATTGCTGAGCTTAAGAAGCTTAAGAAGCTTAAGATAAATAGTTTTATGAGTATGAAACGGTGTGCGTGTTGTTAACTGTTTGTCATCAACAGTTTCTAACACCGCACCTTCATCACTACTTAATAGTATTGGTGTGGCTTCATTGCTATCAGCCACCACCACACGGTTAAACAGTGGAGTGAGCTTACTGATTGGCTCCCCCCCATTAACATAACCCGTGAGTAAATACGCTTTAGGAAAACTAGATTGCCCTTTATCAAATTGCTCTGTCATTGTTCATCCTTGATATTAAACACGCCAAAAATACGCAAAGTTCCCATGCCCCAAATATTACTTTCTTTAAGCGGTATTTCTTTTTCTTGCTTAGTGATTAAATCCAATTCAATAAAGTAATAATCAGGGTATGGGCGGCCGTCCCCCATTAGCTCTGTCGAATCTCTTGATGCGGGACTAAACACTTTATTTTTTTATTTGAGAAAAAAAACGTCCCTGCTTTCCTTGGTAGTATAATGCGCTTACTCGGATCTGATAAATTAATCCAGTAATTTTTAGGGTATCCAAGTCCCTCTGATACAAAATAAATATAATCACCGAAGGGGGATACTTTTAAATACTTCATAGTAAATTGAGTATTAAAGCCTAAATCGACCTTCTCTATCACATCGCCATTAAAGTCATGTAACCAATATTTATTTTTTTTATCGGCTAAAAAAGTTTTGCCGTCTGGTAATAAATACAAGCCATTAGAGTAAATAATTGGCCGCTCAGTGAGCTTTTTTGTAGGCACATGGAAGTTATAATGCTTTCCACTGGCGTAAAAAATCACATTTTCACTGTCTTTAGTCCAATTAAAATGGGCATGCCCATAACCTTCACTCATTAAAATAAACTGTTGGGTTTTGGTATCCCACAGCTCGCGGGTAAAACCGTGCTCTGTTGTATCCATAGATAAAGCAATGTACCGGTTATCAGGAGAGCGCTTTGGCGTGTGGCTACCAATAAGCCCTCTACCTTCAAAGGCAGCTTCTGGGATAATGCGGCGCCTATCAGAGCCATCCATCCGTGCTGAGAACAGCGTTTTCCTTTTCATCCATTCGACTTTCGCGTTAAATAAAATACGCGGGGTTGAAAATGTTTTTTTATCGCCATACACCTCGTCGCGCACCTCTTTAGGCCACTCAGGATGATATGTATGCCGATATGCTCTTTTATCTTTACTAAATCGACTGGGTTGCTCTTCAGCAACTTGTTTAGCAGGTGGATTAGGCTCCTCACCACAGCCAGTTAATAGCAATGTAGCGACACTTAATAACATTATTACTGCAAGGCGTAAAAATGACTTAGTTAACAGCGGCGTTAAAAACGGTTTGTATCGGGCTGTGTTTTTTGAGATTAATGACATGGGTAATCCTAGTATATGCGGTGTGAATTCATCAATGGATTTATATCTTAAGCCTATGTTATTTATAATAAATTCATTCATCATCTATATTAATGCTTGGCATTAATTCTGCTTGCGGTGTTTGACCACTGAGCTGTGCGTAAGGCACTCGTTCAAAGATATAAAAAGGCTCAGCCCCGTCATTAGGATCTTGTAATAAATTAAATGTACCTTCTGTAGGGATTTTTTTAAACGTGAGCCGAACCCAATCTGTATCTACAATACGTCGTTCACCGACAGGGCATTCTTGGCGCCAGCTGCTTTCCACATGTTCTAAAATAATTTTCTCATTGAGCGGGTTTATTGGTTTAGCCGATGATTTAGTTAAATTTAACTGGTATGCAAAGGTGATTTTTGGCTCTGTAATATACTTTTTATTTATATTATTTATCTGCATGGGCGAACACTGTGAAATATTCATTTTAGCTCCCAAATACTTGCTGTAATTTTGCTTTGGTTTTTGCCCCTGCAATTCCATCTACTTCGAGATCATGCTCGTATTGAAAATCCCTCACTCCCGCTTTGGTTTTTGAGCCGTTAATTCCATCAACTGTACCACAGTCAAAGCCTAATAAATTACAGCGAGCTTGTACGCCTGAAAGGGTATCGATGGGATCTAAATGACCAACTTGTGCGGTAAAACTTTCACTTGGTGAGCTTTGATCTTCCTTGAGGTATAAATCAACCTGCCCAGTGAGTGAATCATTTTCGTTTAACTCAACTTCTATTAAGCCATTGCTTGGTAATACAGTGTCTATTGTTTGGCTACCAATAGTAATTACGATGCGCTTACCCGTAATATCGTCGCCATCTTCATGAATAACTTGCAGGCGAAAGTATTCTTTTTCGTTTTGTACAACAAAGCTATTAATGCTGTTGGTGCGCAGCGGTATGAACTTTTCTTTTTTTGGCGGAATCGTAATTTTATCGCCCGGGTAAATTAAGTTTGGGTCTGGGCGTAGGGCTTTAAACTCTGCATTGCTTGGGTGGTTGTAAAGTGCTTTAGATGTTTGGTAGCCGTATTGCTTTGCTATGCGCAATAGCGTTTCACCTTGGGCTACGGTGTGTTGTTGGGTCATTGTATATCCTTAAACTTTACCTACAGACCAATCTTCGCTGTCGAGTTCAAAAAAGCTGACTTTAGCATTTTCAAAGTCGGGGCCTGATACGTTGGCATAGCCGTTTTGATCAAGCTGCCCGGTAATAATGTGGCCGTTGCGTAGGCGTATTTTGTAGCCCATGTTAGCTTGTGGCTCGCCAGCTTCGTCGAGTAGTTCTATTTCGTAGGCTAAAGTGGGTTGTTCAACTGTAAATGTGGTGGTGTCGGTTGCGCCACTGGCCGTTACCGTAACATTATAAATACCCGGTTTTACTTCAGCGTAGTGCTGCCAAAACGAGACTTCGTCGGGGCGTTTTTTTTCTAGTTGTAGCGTTATTTGCCCACTAGTTGGCCCTTGCCACTGAATAACTACACTGCGGCTGTTACTGCATGAGCCTTCAATATTAAGTTTCCAACCATTGGGGACTGTTAAGCTTGTGCCTGCTTTTGCAGGTTTGCGTTCGCTATAGCCTAAGTTGTAATCGTAAATTAAGTTGGCATTTTTATAGCCGGTATATTGCTGTGCGAGTTGCTCTACGGTTTCGGCGGCGCTAAGTACGTGAGTTGTAAAATTTTGCCTAACTGTGTGCGATGCTTTTAATAGCATTGTGCTGTTTAGCTCTGGCTTATAAATGCGTATAGCGGGGGTATACTGCTGCGCAGGGCGAGGTTTTTTTGTTGTTTTAGCCTTATAGCTTTGCTGGTTTATATACTGTGGCGTATTTTGCGCCGCTGCTTGGCTATTAATAAATGCAGGTGTATTAGGGGCTATAACCCCTTTATTAGTAAAGTTATTACTTTGTAGCGCTGCTTGCGATGATGCTATTGAGCCATTATTAATTGCGCCTGAGTATTTTGTGGGTGCTTGAGTTTGTTTTGGATAAATAGCAACACGCGTACTTGCTTGTTTGTAAGCCGAATACGACACTTTTTGCCACTCTTTATTTTTTACCCAGTATTGGCTGCGTGTATCGTCGCGCAGGCAAGCAGCTTGGTACTTGTCTACCACACCAAATAAATTACTTTGTAATTTGCTCTGTAGTACTTTTGGCAGTTGGCAAAATTGAGCACGGCTCAAATGAGAGAATGTAACCACGGGCTGAGAGTTTTCAAGCTCGTCATGTGGTTGTTCAAACAATGGGGGGTAATTTAAGTTCACCGGATCCTTGGTGAGCATTTGCATCCTCGCTTTCTCTTTGTAAGAGAGTTATTTATTTTTTACTGTCTAGGTAACGCGCTGCTTTTACAACGCGTAATATAATGAAATTAGAACAATAAATCTACAATGTTTTATGTAAATAATTTAAATTAGTCAGCCTTTTCTCTTACATAATGGGTTGCACCACGCGTTATGTAACGCAGCTGCCAAATAACACGCTCAACAAGTTCGTCAAGTTGTTGGCCTTCTATATCTAATGCTTCAGCGCCGGCATTAAATACCAGTGTTACCATGGCTTCTGATTGAATGTAGGCGTGCATGGCGTCGCACTTGGTTTCGCTTTCTAAATAGTGGGCAAGCTCTAAAATAAAGTGTTTGATTTCGCGTGCGACTGCGGCTCTAAACGCCTTAGATGTGCCAGAGCGCTCACGCAGTAATAACCTAAATTGGTTGCTTGAGCTGTCTATAAATTCCATAAACGTAACAACCGAGGTGTTGATTACACTGCCACCGTCGTTTGCTATGCGTCTGCGGGCTTGGCGCATTAGCTGGCGAAGGGTTAAACCGGCTTCATCTACCATGGTTAAACCTAGCTCGTTCATGTCTTTAAAATGGCGATAAAACGAGGTGGGCGCAATGCCGGCTTCGCGGGCTACTTCGCGTAAACTTAAATTCGAAAAGCTGTGATCTGCACTTAGCTGATTAAATGCCGCCTGAATTAAGGCTTGTCGTGTTTTTTGTTTCTGTTGCGCTCTAACACCCGACATCAACAACTCCCTGAATAATTTTATATTAATATTTAGTGATAATAGCTCAATTCCCCAGTCTAATACTTGACGGCGAGAGTTTGAAATACTATTTTAGCTTACAGTTGTACGCTGAGATTGAGAATGATGAATAAACCACCGATTATCTGGACAAACGTCCTATTTTTTAGCCTTACCTTTTTAGCGGCTATCACACTTGTTCCTTGGTATGGCATTAGCTACGGATTTACCAGCGCACATTGGATTGCTTTTGTAGCCTGTATGTTTTTTGCGGGCCTATCTATCACAGCCGGTTACCACCGTTTATGGGCACATAAAACATATAATGCTCATCCTGCTGTTGAATTTATTTTTGCCCTTGGCGGTGCGTTTGCGTTGCAAAACAGCGCTTTGCACTGGAGTAGCGATCACCGTATACACCATGGCCAAGTTGACGACCCAATAAAAGACCCTTACGCCGCAACCAATGGCTTTTGGTACAGCCACATTGGCTGGATGTTACGTGACTACCAAGGCGATAGCTACGGTGATTACAGTAATTGTCGTGATTTACAGCGTAATAAAATCGTTATGTGGCAACACAAGCACTACCTAAAACTAGTTATTGCGATGAATGTTGGCCTACCATTAGTACTTGGTTTATTAGTGGGCGACGTATGGGGTATGCTTATTTTAGCGGGTTTACTGCGTTTAGTATTAAGCCAACACTTTACCTTTTTTATTAACTCGGTGGCTCACATATGGGGTTCGCGCCCATACACTGAAAAAAATACCGCACGCGATAATGGCTTTTTAGCGTTATTTACTTATGGCGAGGGTTACCATAACTTTCATCATATTTTTGCAAGTGATTACCGTAATGGGATTAAGTGGTTTCATTATGACCCCACTAAATGGATGATTCGCTCTTTAGCTGCTGTTGGTTTAGCCAGTAAATTAAAGCGTACCCCTGTTGAGCGCATAGAAAAAGCCAAAGCCGATACGCTTATGAGCAAAACGCAAACACGCCTTGCAAAATTGCCTTTAGCGCAAGATAGGCTTACATTATTACAACAAGAATACGATTTATTGCTGAAAAAACTGCAGACTTATTGTTCACTTCAAAAACAAGTTTTAGAAGTTAAAAAAAATAATATGGCAAAGCAGTGTGAACGTTCAGCTTTAATGGCACAATATCACGAGCTGGAAGCCGCCTGGGAAAATCAAAAGCAGGCATGGCTAGCACTTAATGCGAGGTTATTAAAAGCCTCTTTTAATTAATTTAGGAGTGGCTGTGGCCAAACAACCAGAACAGAAAAAAGCACCCGTAAGTTTCCAATATGACGCAATAATTATTGGTACGGGCCCTGGCGGTGAAGGCACCGCCATGAACCTTTCGAAAAACAACAAAAAAGTAGCGGTTATAGAGCGCCAAGAAACAGTCGGCGGCGGTTGTGTGCATTGGGGAACTATCCCTTCTAAGGCATTACGTCACTCGGTTAGCCGCTATATTGAATACAAAGCCAACCCGTTGTTTAATATTGGTGAACGCCCGAGTCGTTTAACGTTTCCTGATATTTTACGTCACGCAAGTTCGGTTATTTCTAAGCAGTCTAATTTGCGTAGCAGCTTTTACGATCGTAATCGTATTCATATGTTTCAAGGTGATGCGAGCTTTGTTGATAAACACACTGTTGAAGTAAAACGTCTTGACGGTTCAACCGAGCGTATTACTGCAAAAACAATTGTTATTGCTACGGGCTCTCGCCCTTACCGCCCACCTGAAGTTGATTTTAGCCATTCTCGTATTTACGAGAGCGATACTATTTTAGGCCTTGAGCACGACCCTCAGCGCGTACTTATATACGGCGCAGGGGTTATTGGCTGTGAGTATGCTTCTATTTTTAAAGGTTTAGGCGCTAAAGTTGATTTAGTGAATACTCGCGACCGTTTACTTGCCTTTATGGATGCTGAAATATCTGATGCACTTAGCTACCACTTTTGGAATAGCGGCATTGTTATTCGTCATAACGAAGAGTTTGATCGTGTAGAAACGCGCGACGATTGCGTTGTTATGCATTTAAAATCGGGCAAGCGTGTAAAGGCTGACTGTATTTTATTTGCGAATGGCCGCACAGGTAACACTGACACACTTAACCTTGAAGCCATTGGCTTAAAAGCCGACGGCCGTGGGCAAATAAAAGTAAACGAAACCTACCAAACTGAGGTTGAAAACGTTTATGCGGTAGGCGATGTAATTGGCTACCCAAGCCTAGCTAGTGCTGCGTTTGACCAAGGCCGTATTGCAGCTGATGCAATAGCCTGTGGTAACTGTGATGATAAGTTAATTATTGATATCCCAGCGGGTATTTATACCATTCCAGAAATGAGTTCCGTGGGCAAAACAGAGCAAGAACTAACCGCTGCTAAAGTACCTTACGAAGTAGGCCGCGCTCAGTTTAAACACCTTGCACGCGCGCAAATTGCAGGTACTGAAGTAGGTAGTTTGAAAATATTGTTCCACACCGAAACCAAAGAAGTACTTGGGGTACATTGCTTTGGCGAACGTGCCTCTGAAATTGTTCACATTGGCCAAGCCATTATGGAGCAAAAAAATGGTGGCAATAATATCGACTACTTTGTAAATACCACATTTAACTACCCAACTATGGCAGAAGCCTATCGAGTTGCAGCATTAAATGGTTTAAATCGCTTGTTTAAGTAAGCACTTTAAAGCGTATAAACAAAAAGCCCGCTGTTAAGCGGGCTTTTTAGTATTAATGCATAAAACACATTAATTATTTGTGATACTGGCCGCTAAGCTCGTGCACAGCATTAATAAATACACCGGCATTTTCTGGGTCAACATCTGGCGTAATACCGTGACCTAAGTTAAACACATGGCCATTGCCTGTACCAAAGTCTTCTAAAATAGTGCCTACTTCTTGGCGTATACGATCTGGCGTACCATGAAGCATTGACGGGTCCATGTTGCCTTGCAAGGCCACTTTATCGCCTACGCGGCGTTTAGCATCGCCAATATTAATGGTCCAATCTAGGCCTACTGCATCACAACCTGTGGCTGCAATGGCTTCTATCCACTGGCCACCATTTTTAGTAAATAACGTTACAGGCACTTTGCGACCATCGTACTCACGTATCAGACCATCAACAATTTTGTGCATGTATTGCAGTGAAAACTCGTTGTAGTCGCGCGGGCTTAATACACCGCCCCACGAATCAAATACCATTAACGACTGCGCGCCGGCTTTTACTTGTGCGTTTAAGTAGTCGATTACTGAATCAGCAAGTTTATCTAGTAATAAATGAAGTGTTTGCGGCTCTGCAAACGCCATTTTTTTAATTTTACCAAATACTTTGCTGCTACCGCCTTCAACCATGTATGTAGCAAGTGTCCATGGTGAACCAGAAAAGCCAATAAGTGGTACTTCGCCTTTAAGTTCACGGCGGATAGTACTTACTGCATTCATTACATAACCAAGCTCGTCAGTTGGATCGAGCTTAGGTATTTTTTTAACATCTGCAAGCGACGATATAGGACGTTCAAACTTAGGGCCTTCACCTGTTTCGAAGTACAAACCTAAACCCATTGCATCAGGAATCGTTAAAATATCGCTGAACAAAATGGCCGCGTCTAATGGGTAACGACGCAGTGGCTGAAGTGTTACCTCACAAGCAAGCTCAGCATTACGGCACAGGCTCATAAAATCGCCCGCTTGCGCACGTGTAGCACGGTACTCTGGTAAATAACGTCCAGCTTGACGCATCATCCATACAGGCGTTACATCAACAGGTTGTTTTGCAAGTGCACGTAAATAACGGTCGTTTTTTAATTCGCTCATGGCGTAAATGATCCTAATGCTTATAGAAATTATGCAAGATTGTACCACCATATTCATCGCCTCTCTATTTCTTAAAGACGAAAACGCCTTTACATAGAAGCAGATCAATAATATTGATGGTTTTAATCCATTTTGATTATAAATTAGGCAAAAAACACTAACATTTAAAACTTTTTGTTAATATGTTTGCAACATAACAAAAACCTTGGTATTGTCTTTCCCGCGTTAACAAAAACAATAATAAATTATTAAAACAATAAAAATAAAAAGTTTTAAATAATAACAATAAAAATCATTTAATAAAAATAAGAAAGCTTGTTATAACAAGCCACTTGAAGAAATTAGACCACCTTAACCGGTGGTTTTTTCTTGCCTGCAATAAAATATTTAGCCTTTCAATAAATAATTCTTCTGCACTTTTACAACATCTGCATTACTTGTTGATATACACGCAAATTAAATATATCTTGATGTACATAAAAACGAATGTAACTAAAAACCAACCCAGCTTAGGAGAACAGTTATGCTGACGCGTGTAGAAAAAGCTCAACAGAAATGGGGTGGTAGCCATACAGTAATCGATAACTGGCTTAATGAACGCCAAGAACTTATTGTACTGTATTGCAAGATTGCAGGGTTTGCGCCTTATGATAAAAAAGATCACGCGCTACCAGAGCCTGAACAAATACTGTCTTTTTGCCAACTCCTTATGGATTACCTCTCTGCAGGGCATTTTGAAGTGTACGATGATATTGCTAAAGCCTGTGAAAAAAAGGGCTTAGAGAGCCAAAAGCTTGCAAACTCAATTTATCCGCGCATTTCAAGCACCACCGATGTCGCACTTGATTTTAATGACAAGTACGCTGAAGTAAATAAAGAAGACTTATTAGAAGGGTTTGATAACGACCTTTCAGTTATTGGTGAATCATTAGAGCTTCGTTTTGAGCTTGAAGATGAACTGATTGATAACCTGTTTTCTAATCATACTGATTAAATCAAGATTTAATTAAGTTACACGAATTAAAAAAGGGACCCTAAGGTCCCTTTTTACGTTTTAAGCTTGGCTTATTCTGCAGGTGCTTCTGCATTTTGAATTTCTAGTAATTCAACTTCAAAAACAAGTGTTGAATTAGCTGGAATTTTACCAAGGTCACGATCGCCGTAAGCAAGCTCTGAAGGAATAGTAAACTTGTACTTAGACCCTACAGGCATAAGTTGTAAACCTTCCGTCCAACCAGCAATTACGCGATTAAGTGGGAATGTAGTTGGTTCGTTACGTGCGTATGAGCTATCAAACTCAGTGCCGTCTAATAAAGTACCTTTGTAATGTACTTTAACAACGTCTGTTGCTGCTGGCTTTTCGCCTTCGCCTTCGCTTAATACTTCGTATTGTAGACCAGACTCAGTTACTGTTACGCCTTCTTTTTTAGCGTTATCAGCTAGGTATTGAACACCTGCCGCTTTGCTTTTTTCAGACTCAACTTTCGCTTTTTCTTCTTGCTTAGTGCGTACTGAGGTATCTAAAGCTGTTAACACTTCACGAATTTTTTCTTCGTCAATTTTTGCATTGCCAGCAAGTGCATCTTCAAAACCACGAATTAATAGCGCTTGGTCTAGCTCAATGCCAATTTCAGATTTGTCTGCTAGGTCTTTATTTAAAAAGTTACCTACAGAAGCACCAATACCGTATGCTTGTTGTTGCTCTACAGTGTCTAATGTTACTTCAGCTTGCTCTTTTTTTGCTTCTTGATTACAAGCTGTAAGCGCTAAAACCGACGCTGCAATCAATGACAATCTAATCGTCTTTTTCATTTTAAATCTCCGACATACTTTGCAGTTGTCATTTATTGTAATATTACTAGTTAAAGATTAACGCCCTACATGGTAGGCTGTTTGTTTAATAACTAAAGTCTGTATTGTTAGCTAAACTTAGAAATATATATCCAGTGATTAGACAAACAACCTAGGCATTTAACGCACCTAGTCTAACCTCTCAGTCACTAAGAGTTAAGAGGAAATACCTGTAAGATGTCGATATTTCGTACTTTTTTAATCGTTTTTAGCTGTTTTTTAGCCATTGCCTGTACCGATAAAAAAAATCAATCGGTAGAAAGCTTTGAGCACACCGCACAAGGTGCATTTTCGTCAGCTCTCTCTCACGATGGAAAGTACAGTTTAATCTCTTCTATCAACCATGGGGTCGCGCTGTGGGATAATCAACAGCACGTTTTAAAATACCAATGGTTTCAGCAGCAATCACAAGACAACTTAGTTTACAGCCTTGCTATTGCCTTTGATAACAGCGTGGCGGTTACCGCAGAAAAAACAACTTTCGCAGTGTGGGATATCAGCACTGGCGAAAACAAAGGCTATTACAAAATACAAAAAGCCACGATTCGAGATATTGCCATTAGTAACCAAGGTCGCAGTGTATTATATGGCCGTAGCGATGGTGTGGTTGTATTTTTAAACCTTGAAACCGGACGTCGCATTGAGTTTTTAGGCCATCAAGATAAAGTTAACACCGTTGATTTATCGCCTAATGGGCGCTACGCCTTAAGCGGCTCTAACGACTACGTGGCCTATTTTTGGGATACCAATACAGGCCAAGTTATTCATCGCTTTAGCCACCCAACTCGTGTTACTCAAGTAACCCTTGATCCACAAGGTCGCTTTGCATTTACCGCCGACAGTATGGCACAAGCACATGTATGGAAACTGACTACAGGTGATCTTGTGAGTAAACTGGCGTATATTGCGCGTCAGAAAATTTTTACCGCCGTGCGCTTTAACGAGCAAGGCACATTGCTGGCAACGGGTTCGCCTAATAAGCGAGTTGATTTATGGCAAATATCAAGCGGTGAAAAAATTCAAACGTGGCAAGTTACGCCGCGAGAAGGCAGTAAACCAAAATCGGCCGTTGTGCTTGATGTGGCATTTATAGATAACGATAAGTCGTTGTTAACCGAAAGCTCCAGCGGTATCGCAGAGCGATTTATTATACGAGACACTAATGAACACAATTGAACACCGCGTAATGGAACTTGAAGCCAAAGTGGCTTTTCAAGATGAAACGATTGAAATCTTAAACGATGAGATCAAAGTGCACCAGCAAATGCTAGCTAAAATGAAACGCCAAACAGAACTGCTGGCAGAAAAAATTAAAGAAGCGCAAACCTCGCCTTCTATGATGTCTAATATGCCAGAGCCACCGCCTCCGCATTACTAAAAGGTGTGTACTTAGGCAATAAAAACCGGGTTAGTCGCCCGGTTTAAACACACCAATGACTTGCTCAAATTGGCGAGTAGATGCCTGAACAGCGTTCTCTGGTTGTGACATTTTATGCCCACACTCAACACACTCTACTTTTTCAACATCATGTTCTCTGTAAAGCATCATTGTATCCATGGCTTTGCAGTCAGGGCACGATGCACCAGCAATAAATCGCTTCTTTTGTCTCACAACATTTTTCCTGTGGTTTGAACTACAACTATTTTATCGTATAACATCACTTGTTGATACGCTTGATAAGCGCATTAAGTTCTATGGTATGATAGCGCCAACTTAACAAGGGTACAGTAAAGTAACGCATTCATGATCCAAATATCAGAAATAGAACTCCTTCGTGGCGGAACAGCCTTATTAAAAAATGCATCAGCTACGTTATTTCCAGAGCACAAAGTAGGCCTTGTGGGCGCCAATGGCTGTGGAAAATCAACCTTATTTGGTTTACTAAAATCTGAATTGCAACTTGATGCTGGTAATTGCAGTATTCCTAAAGATTGGTCTATTGCTTCGGTTAAACAAGAAACCCCTGCCCTCGAAATAAGCGCGATTGATTATGTATTGCAAGGACACCCTGAATACTACGCGCTGCGTATTGCGCTGAGAGAAGCAGAACAAAATAACGATGGCGATACTCAAGCCAAAGTGCATATTCAGCTAGAAAACATGAAAGGCTACAGCATTGAATCGCAAGCTGGCGAGCTATTGCATGGGTTAGGATTTGCTAATAACCAAATAGAAAACCCTGTTAGTGCGTTTTCGGGGGGGTGGCGCATGCGTTTAAACCTTGCCCAAGCACTTATTCGAAACGCTGATTTACTATTACTCGATGAGCCAACAAACCACCTTGATTTAGATGCCGTATATTGGCTTGAACGCTTTTTACGTGCCTACACAGGCACACTGGTACTTATATCGCACGACCGTGAGTTTTTAGATGCAGTGGTTGATCAAATTTGGCACATAGATAAACAACTTATCAATGTATACAAAGGTAACTACTCGCAGTTTGAACGCCAAAAAGCAGAGCGTTTATTACAACAGCAAGCCATGTTCGAAAAACAGCAAGAGCAAATTGCCCACCTAGAACAGTTTATTACTCGCTTTAAAGCAAAAGCCAGTAAAGCTAAACAGGCGCAAAGCCGTGTTAAAGCTCTTGAGCGTATGGAAAAGCTTGCCCCTGCACATGCTGACTCACCATTTAATTTTGAGTTTGCAGAGCCATTAGCGCTACCAAACCCACTTATGACGCTCGACAAAGCTCAAGCTGGGTATGGCGACGTAACTATTTTAAATAGTATTAAGCTGAACTTAGTACCTGGCAGCCGTATTGCACTACTGGGTAGAAATGGCGCAGGTAAATCCACATTAATTAAATTACTTGCCGGCGACTTAAAACCACAAGCTGGGGATGTATTTCAGCACCAAGGCCTTAATATTGGCTATTTTGCACAGCACCAGCTTGAATCCCTTGACTTAAAAGCCAGCGCAATTACGCATTTACAACGTTTAAACCCAAAAGCTACTGAACAATCACTACGCGACTTTTTAGGCGGCTTTGCCTTTATTGGCGATAAAGCGCTTGAGCCTGTAGCACCGTTTTCGGGTGGAGAAAAAGCCCGTTTAGTGCTGGCTATGCTGGTATATCAAAAACCAAATTTACTGCTACTCGATGAGCCAACCAACCACCTTGACTTAGAAATGCGCCATGCTCTTGTTATGGCTCTACAAGGATTTGAAGGCGCTATGGTTACCGTATCGCATGACCGCCACATGCTGAAAAATACCGCCGATGAGTTTTACCTTGTAGACAGCGGTGAAGTAACCCAATTTGGCTACGAACTTGACGATTATTACCAATGGCTTCTTAATGCGAATAAAGCGGCTACTAAATCGGAGCAGGCCGATGAGCCAAAAGCAAACTCAGGGGTTAATAGAAAAGAGCAAAAGCGCTTAGAGGCTGAATTTAGAAAAGCCATTCAACCGCTTAAAAAGCAAATTGAGAAACTTGAAAAGCAGCTCGACAAACACACCGCAGAGCTCAGCGAAGTGGAAGTTGCACTTGGCGATAACGAGCTCTACAACGATGACAACAAAGCCCGGTTAAAAGAGTTAATTGCTAAGCAAGCCACGCTTACGCCTAAACTTAACGATATTGAAGAAGAGTTACTTATGGCGCTTGAAGAAATGGAAGAAAAAGAACAGGCCTTTGCCGATGAACTTGCTCAATAAAGACGACTTTTGGCAGTTTGCATGTGACCTTTATAGCAAGGGTGACATGCAAACGCGCCTGTTGGATTATCAAAACCAGCTAGGTAAAAATGTAAACCTGTGTTTGTTACTGTATTACCTAGACTCTCTCAAGCTAGCAGTTAGTCAAACTCAGCTAAACAAGCTTGAACAATCAATTTGTGAATTTGACCAGCAGGTACTGAAGCCCCTTCGTGCTACACGCGCCTATCTAAAAGCAAATCAAACCGAGATTGCAGATTACGCTGTAATTCGTAAAGAGCTGCTCAGTACTGAGCTCAAGCTCGAGAAACAACAACAACAGATGTTAGTAGAAAAAGTGAATACTTTAACATTAGAGCCTGATTCGAGGACCACTAATGTAATGCTATATGTTGGAGAGCTTTAAGCATTCGTTTTTTGCTGCAACTGCAACCCTGTTAGGGTTGCTAAAGTAATAACTAACAATGAAACAGGCAACTCTATAATGGAAGTTTCACTGAAAAAGTAAAACTCTTGCAATATCAATGAGACAGTTACTGTACCAAGCAAAGAGCCTAAAAAGTAAACATAAAATGTATATCGCCAAGCATAATTATCACTGCGATATGCCATTACACCGTATAGTAAAAAAGATAAAACACTAGAAGGCATGATTGCAATAAGAATGTAATCGCCAAGCCTCGATGATGCATAGCGCTCAAAACCAACAACAGTATTAAGTAATGTCGATAAGGCAATTTGCAGCAGCATAATCACTAAAGTGTATTTAACTATCCGTATAATGTTCAATGCCTACCACCATTATTACTAGGTATAAAAATAAAGCTATAAAGGAAAATTATAAGCCCAAGCAGATGTTATTGCTACTAAGCTTGTAGGAACCAGCTTTAGCTGCGAATAAATTTTGCATTCCCCTCATTTACTTCTCATTCTCTCTTTGTGCAAAAAACTATTTAAATAACTGACTCACAATGAGGCATAGAGGCGCTTCGCTTTAAGAGAAAAACAAAGCCGTGATTTAGCTCAGCAAACTTACAATAAAAATTATCGCCATAAATGACGACCTACAGTAATTCATTACCTTGAAACTGCTTTTTATCATTAATTCTCGTTGGGTTTCGCTAGCTCTAGCCAACCTATTTGATCCAAATCAACTTCTTTACGACTCATTTAATAATCAGGAAAATAGCTTGATCTGGATCAGTTCAGAGCTGCAAAAATAGACCTATGATTACCCCATAGACATCAGGAGGCAATTATGGACGTATTCTTTAGAGATTTTTTTAGCGACCCAGTGTTATTTCTATCATTTGGCTTTTTAGGCGTCGTTATTAGTTTGTGCCTATTTTTTGTGTATTTTTTCATGAAAAAAGTACACGACGCTGATCTGAAAGAACAACATTAAAAAATTAAGCACGACGCACAAAGCGCCTAATTAGTTATTAATTAGGCGCTTTTTATTCTTTTTGATACACTAACGCTTCGTTTTTGCAAAGTGTGTAGTATAAACATGACTCATAAGTTTAAACCCGCATGGTGGATGACCAATCGTCACGTTCAAACCATAATGCCGCGTTTTTTCCGCCCTTTTCATAATACTCGCTACGAATTAGAACAGCTTGATACACCCGACGGTGATTTTATTGAGCTTGCATGGTCACTTCCGCATAACGAAAATGCTCCACTTGCCATTGTATTGCATGGCCTTGAAGGCAATATTAATAGCTTTTATGCCAAAGGCATGATGAAAGCGCTAAAAAAGCAAGGGTATGCCGTTGTACTCATGCATTTTAGAAACTGCTCAACAGAGGTAAACCGACTTCCCCGTGCGTACCACAGTGGTGACACAGACGACTTAGCCTTTTTTATTAATCACTTAAAACTACAATTTCCAAACAGGCCTTTATTTGCGGTTGGTTTTTCGTTAGGTGGTAATGTATTAGCAAAATATTTAGGTGAGCAAGCTCAGCGATGCCCATTAAATGCAGCAGCCGTTATATCAGCACCGTATGATTTATCATCATCAAGTGATGTAATACGCAAAAGCTTGGGTAAAATTTATCAAAAGTATTTGCTCGATCGTATGAAAAAATCGATGCAGCGCAAGTTGCCTCAAATTAAGCAGCAAATACCCATTACAACTGATGAATTAATGGACATTAATGATTTATTAGAATTTGATAATCATATAACAGCCCCTTTGCATGGCTTTGAGAATGCACATGATTATTATCGTCAAGCCAGTGCTATGCCCTACTTAAAACATATTGCTGTACCTACCTTAATCATTCATGCGAAAGACGACCCAATGCTGTCGATTAAAGCCGTGCCTAGCAAGCAAGATGTGAGTGAAGATGTTACCCTGTGCGTCTCTGAAAAAGGTGGGCACGTTGGATTTATTAGCGGTAGTAATCCGTTTAAACCCATTTTTTGGTTAGAAAAAGCCGTACCTAGCTATTTTAGCCAACACATAATAAACAAAACGAGTAACAAGCAGTAATGATTATCCCTTTTGAACAACTTGATAAAGACACACTATACAATTTAATAGAAAGCTATGTACTGCGTGAAGGCACTGATTATGGCGAGCAAGAGTTCAGTATTGAAAGTAAAGTAGCGCAAGTCAATCAGCAACTAAAAAATGGTGAAGCCATGGTGTTTTTTTCAGAGCTGCACGAATCGGTCACCATTATTTCAAAAAACGAGTTCAAAGCTATGCAAAGTGAAGAGCACCAACAAGCGTCGTATGATTAGAGTGTAATACTTGTAACTTTTTAGCTGAGCGTACACAATGGCTTTTTACCCAAAGAGCCAAAACATGATAAAACTCAGCACTCTAGTGGTAGCCGTATCACTAGCTTTAACAAACCAAGCCTTTGCAGAGCAACCTGTTAGCGCGTCAGACAAAGCGGTTAAACTTGCCAAAGACACTATTTTAATCGACACCCACATTGATGTACCTTACCGTATTCATGATAAATGGGCTGATGTAACTAAAGCGACTCAGGATGGCGATTTTGATTATCCTCGCGCAGTAAAAGGTGGCTTAAACGCGCCATTTATGTCGATATATATTCCTGCCCATTTAGAGTTTGAAGGTAAAGGCAAAAGCTATCAGTTAGCTAATCAGTTAATTGACGGGATGGAAGCGATTGCACAACGTGCACCCGCTAAATTTGCAATGGCAAGCTCTACAAACGACATAGAACAACAATTTAAAGATGGCAAATTGTCTATTGCTATGGGGATGGAAAACGGCTCCCCTATTGAAGGTGACTTAAAAAACCTTCAGCACTTTTTTGACCGTGGCGTACGTTACATCACTCTTGCACACTCACAAAGTAATCATATTTCTGACTCATCTTACGATATTCGCCGCAAATGGAAAGGCTTAAGCCCCTTTGGTAAAGAGCTGGTCACTGCAATGAATAATATGGGTATGCTGATTGATGTGTCGCATATCTCAGATGATGCGTTTTATCAGGTAATGGAATTGTCTAAAACCCCTGTTATTGCCTCACATTCATCATTGCGTAAGTACACCCCTGGTTTTGAGCGTAATATGAATGACGATATGCTATTAGCCCTTAAAAAGAACGGTGGTGTGATTCAAATTAACTTTGGTTCAAGCTTTGTTACAGCAAAAGCAGGTGCATGGGGTAAGCAACTAAAAAGTACAAAAGAGTCTGCTAAAGAACAAGGCACTAAGTTAAGTAATGATTTTGATGCGGCTTATCGCGCTAAAAATCCGTATCCTTTTGCCAGCCTTGAACAAGTGCTTGATCATATTGATCACGTTGTAGAGTTGATTGGCATTGATTATGTTGGCATTGGCTCTGATTACGACGGTGTTGGCGATTCGTTACCGATTGGCTTGAAGGATGTATCTAGTTATCCAAACTTAGTACAAGGCCTTATGGATAGAGACTACAGCGATGGCGACATAAAAAAAATACTAAGTGGCAATACACTAAGAGTATGGAAGCAAGCTGAAGCATATGCCAAAAAACACTAAGCTGTAAAATTTGTCAGTTATCAAAAAGTTTAATTAATAGCACGGCTTAAAGTCGTGCTTTTTTATGTGTTAAGTATAATTTAACACCAAGCTACTAATAGCTGAAAACGAAACACTTTTCTTTAGGCATTAAAAAACCCGAGGCTAAGCTCGAGTTTTTTAGTATTAATTAACTTAAACGTTAACTATCACTCATTGAACGTTGCTACAAAGCACCTACGCCTGAGGTAAGAGCGCCGCCTTCACGTGAGGCAAATTGCAGGCATTAAAAAAGGCCACCTAAGTGACCTTTTTCTAACAATTAACTAAAACGTTAATTATTACTCTACGATAGTTGCTACAACACCAGCACCTACAGTACGGCCACCTTCACGGATAGCAAAACGAAGACCTTCATCCATCGCGATTGGTGCGATTAGAGTTACTGTCATCTTGATGTTATCACCAGGCATTACCATTTCTACGCCTTCTGGTAACTGTACGTCACCAGTTACGTCAGTTGTACGGAAGTAGAACTGTGGACGGTAACCTTTGAAGAATGGAGTATGACGACCACCTTCATCTTTAGAAAGTACGTATACTTCTGAAGTGAATGTAGTGTGTGGGTTGATTGAACCAGGCTTAGCTAGTACTTGACCACGTTCAACGTCTTCACGCTTAGTACCACGTAATAGTGCACCAATGTTCTCACCAGCACGACCTTCGTCAAGAAGCTTACGGAACATTTCAACACCAGTACAAGTAGACTTAGTAGTCTCTTTGATACCAACAATTTCAACTTCGTCATTCACGTTGATGATACCGGCTTCAACACGACCAGTTACAACAGTACCACGACCTTGGATTGAGAAAACGTCTTCGATAGGCATGATGAATGGCTTATCGATGTCACGCTCTGGCTCTGGGATGTAAGAATCTAGTGCTTCTGCAAGCTCTACAATCTTGTCTTCCCATTGCTTCTCGCCTTCAAGTGCTTTAAGTGCAGAACCTTGAATTAGTGGTAAGTCGTCACCTGGGAAATCGTACTCAGAAAGAAGTTCACGAACTTCCATTTCTACTAGTTCAAGTAGCTCTTCGTCATCAACCATGTCACATTTGTTCATGAATACGATGATGTAAGGTACGCCAACCTGACGAGAAAGAAGGATGTGCTCACGCGTTTGTGGCATTGGGCCATCAGTCGCAGCTACTACTAAGATAGCGCCGTCCATTTGTGCAGCACCAGTGATCATGTTTTTAACATAATCGGCGTGACCAGGACAATCTACGTGTGCATAGTGACGAGTTGGTGTGTCGTACTCAACGTGTGAAGTTGAGATTGTGATACCACGCTCGCGCTCTTCTGGAGCGTTATCGATTGATGCGAAATCTTTAGCAACACCGCCGTATACTTTTGCAAGTACGTTAGTGATTGCTGCAGTTAGTGTAGTTTTACCGTGGTCAACGTGGCCGATTGTACCAACGTTTACGTGCGGTTTTACGCGTTCAAACTTTTCTTTTGCCATGACGGAACCTATCAGTTTTGTGTATCTAGATTACATATGAAAATAATCCACCGAAGGTAGATTAAGTTAATTTTTTCAAATAGTATTTTCTGACAGATAAAGGAAGTAATCAAGAAGATTCTTAAGACTGGTGCTGATAGGCAGAGTCGAACTGCCGACCTCACCCTTACCAAGGGTGCGCTCTACCAACTGAGCTATATCAGCAACACAAGAACTGGAGCGGGCAGCGGGAATCGAACCCGCATCATCAGCTTGGAAGGCTGAGGTAATAGCCATTATACGATGCCCGCGTTAGGAATCTGTTCTTAATCTACCTCTAACCGTCAAGAATAAAGTGGTGGAGGGAGCTGGATTCGAACCAGCGAAGGCTGAGCCGTCAGATTTACAGTCTGATCCCTTTGGCCGCTCGGGAACCCCTCCACGATAATTCTCTACTAATTCACTTTCGGTAAAAGGAAAGTGGTGCCGACTAACCGAGTCGAACGGTTGACCTACTGATTACAAGTCAGTTGCTCTACCAGCTGAGCTAAGTCGGCACTGCTTTAGTACGGGGCGAGATATTAGAGTAAGGTTTATTGGGATGCAACAATAAAATTAAAAAAAATGCGATTTTATTGGTTAAATGTTCAATATTCATGCAAAAGTCGCTGATTTTTCTATTTTTAGCTTGTTTTGCTTAAATCTCGCCAAAAATTTAAACCTTTCATTACTAATAAAGAATCAAAAATACTACCTTCAAATTGTTGCTGTAACAGTGCGCCATAACCACCAGCAAAAACAATTTGTACTGTTTTTGTGCTATTTTGCACGCCTAAGTGTAATTTAGCTTGTTCTACCGCCCCGATGGTCGCAACCAACGCACCATTTTTTAAACCGTTAGGTGTATTTTTCCCTAATTGATTCTCAAAGGGGGTTTTTTCGTCATCAAATACTCGTTGGGTGTTTTGTGTCAACGATGACGTCATTAAATCGAGCCCAGGTAAAATCCACCCACCTAAATGGTGGCCTTCACTGGTTAACACATCAATCGTTGTGGCCGTACCAGCATCAACCACGATACATGCTTGGTTAGGGTGCAATGTAAA
The DNA here is from genome assembly GCF_022809815.1 of Pseudoalteromonas sp. APM04. Classification (NCBI taxonomy): domain Bacteria; kingdom Pseudomonadati; phylum Pseudomonadota; class Gammaproteobacteria; order Alteromonadales; family Pseudoalteromonadaceae; genus Pseudoalteromonas; species Pseudoalteromonas sp. APM04. The sequence goes on along the minus strand of NZ_CP094441.1, from coordinate 132,737 downwards.
ACCAGCAATAAGCGCAAGCCATCTGTCTATGCCTAGGTTGTTTACTTGCTCGTATGCGCAGCTTAATCCTTTAAGTGTTTTAGTCACCGTTGCTTCATAGCATGCTATATGATGCTTAGCAGCTTGGGCTAATAATTTATTAAGTAAGTCACTTCGACCTACACAAGCGTATACAACTTCTGTTATTTGCAGCCAGGGTAAATTATTTAAATCTGCTGGTTGTGCCTGCTGATTGTGCCAAAGTACTGCTTTTAAAGATGTGTTACCTACATCAATGAGTAATCTCATAGCTGTGCCTTTCTCAGTGATATTTCACCGCCATAATAGCTTTTTACCTCGCCGTCTTGGCGAATACGAATCCCACCTTGAGGGTCAATTCCTTCGCATATTCCCCGCCAACTTCTATGGCCTGTATTTAGCTCTACGTACTCACCCGCAAATGCATTAAGCGAATTCCATTGCTCGTGCATTGTGTGTAACCCACTTTTACGATACTGATCTAACCGGTGCTCTAAGTGGTAGGTGAGTGATGCCACCAGCTCGTTTTTATCTAGCTGCTGGGTATGCTGGCTTAGATCAGTCCATGCTTGATCTATGTGTTGACTAAAGCTCTGTGGCATTTGCAAATTAATACCTATTCCTAGCACTAACTGACACGGCCCTTGCGGCTGCCCATCTAGCTCAACAAGTACACCAGCAAGTTTTTGTTTATTTAGGTAAATATCATTTGGCCACTTAAGCTCTAACTCTATGTTGTAAAGCGCTTTAATTGTATCGTATACCGCTAATCCGACCGCAATCGACACCCCCATAGCTGCTTGAAGACCATCATCTAAACGCCAAAAATAGCTGTAATAAAGGTTTGCACCAAACGGTGACTGCCACACACGGCCTCGTCGTCCTCGGCCAGCCTGCTGCATTTCAGCCACAATCACGGTCCCCGACTCAAGCGCTGTTTTAGCTTGTACCCGCCTCATAAGTTCGGAATTGGTTGAGTCAATTATAGGATGTACTTCTACGTTCACTGGCTGTGACTTTAACTGGCTAGTTAATTGATTGAAATGCTGCTGTATTTTTGTTTGATTTAAAAGCCCAGCGTGGTTATTTAGGCTATAGCCTTTACCCGTTACTTTAAAAATATCTAAACCCATAACTTGTAAGCTATTTATATGTTTACTCACTGCCGCGCGACTAATACCGAGCTGCTCACCTAGCGCTTGGCCAGATACAAAACCGGGTTGATTTAACGCATTCAATATAGCGAGTTTATTGCCATCGGGTGCTTTCACTGTGTAACGTCTCCTTGTATGTAGCATTCATCGGTTGTGTTTATTAACCGTACTTCATGCTCAAGCAGTATGTTGTAACGCGAATACACAACATGCTGAATATGCGTGATCATAGCAATCAAGTCTTTGCCTTTGCTGTTACCGTGATTAACCAATACCAGTGCTTGTTGTCTATGAACTTCAATACCCGCTACGCGATAACCTTTAAGATTTGCGTTATCGATTAGCCAACCCGCAGCTACCTTATGTTCACTTTGCCCATAGGCGTAATACGGTGCATCAGGAAACTGCTTTAACAACGTTGCTAACTGTTGATTGGTAATTATCGGGTTTTTAAAAAAACTGCCCGCATTTGGTAACGTGTATGGATCTGGCAGTTTACTATTACGAGTTTGAATAACGTGTTCAAATACGGCGCGTGGTATCACGTTTGTTAGCTGTTTTAATGGCCCATAACTCAAAACAGGTTGCCATTGCTTTGGCAATGCTAGCAATACACGTGTGATAACGGCTTTATTTTTTAGTCCATGTTTAAATACAGAGTCGCGGTAGCCAAACTCACATTGCGCGTTAGTCAAACAAACAAGTTTCTTGCTGTGTATGTCAAAGTACTCAACCGACTCTACAAACTTAGAAAGCTCAACACCGTAGGCTCCAATATTTTGTACAGGTGACGCCCCAACTGTACCAGGTATAAGTGCTAAGTTTTCAAGCCCTGGTAAGTTTTTATCCAGCAAGTAACTTACTAATGCGTGCCAATTTTCACCAGCGGCAACGCTTATTAAAGTATCGGTTTCACGGGGTGTAATAGTAATCCCTTTGGTGGCCATTTTAATAACCGTACCGTGGTAATCGTTTAAAAAAATGGTATTACTCCCCTCCCCCAACAAACAAAATGGTGACGAAAAGCTTTGAGTATAAAGTTGCTCAAGGTGAGTAATTTTAACTAAATTTTGGCATTGATTATGTAATGCAAAGGTGTGTAAAGGGTGTAATGCGTACGCCACAAAGCTCTCAAGATAAACCGTTAACTAATCGTAATAGTTTACCTCATCGTCGCAAAATGCGCATCAGATTGTAAAAATTGCTCAACCCACCCAGCCAATCGTGATATAAAACCTGCACTTTTTATTTGTGTTCAGGGTAATTATGAAAATTAAACCTCTCTTTTTAAGCCTCGCTATGGCAGGTATGTGTTCGCAAGCAATGGCGAATGCGGTTGATCAAAACTCATACGCCAATCTTGACGATGTTGTTACAACTCACCTTAGCCTTGATTTAGATGTCGATTTTGACGACAAGCAATTAGAAGGCTTTGTTGAGCATACGCTTAAATGGAATAACAGCAAAAGCAAAAAACTAGTGCTTGATACCCGCGACTTAGACATTGATAAAGTAATGTATCAAACACAAACAGGCAGCTGGCACAAAGCTAAATTCACTTTAGCGAATCGTGATGATGTTAAAGGCTCAAAGCTTACTATTGAATTTAAAAACCAAGCTAAAATAGTGCGTATTTATTATAACAGTCGCCCAGAAGCATCTGGTCTACAATGGTTAACACCTACGCAAACTGCCAGTAAAACGCACCCGTTTATGTACAGCCAATCGCAAGCAATTCACGCTCGTAGCTGGTTACCAGTACAAGACACTCCAGCAATGCGTGTAACCTACTCTGCACGAATTACCACACCTAAAGATATTCGTGCGGTTATGAGCGCAGACAACAAAGATGCGCTTTATAAAGATGGCGACTACCATTTTGAAATGCCGCAAGCTATTTCGCCATACCTAATTGCCATTGGTGCAGGTAACCTGGAATTTAAAGCAATGTCTCATCAGACGGGTATATTTGCAGAGCCTGAAATTTTAGAAGCCTCTGTTGCCGAATTTAACGACACGCAAGCCATGATCGATAAAACCAATGCCATGTATGGCGACTATGCTTGGGGCCGTTACGACTTACTCATGCTTCCGCCAAGTTTTCCGTTTGGTGGCATGGAAAATCCACGTTTATCGTTTATTACCCCTACCGTTGTTGCAGGCGATAAAAGCTTAGTTAACCTTATTGCGCATGAGCTTGCTCACTCTTGGTCTGGTAACTTAGTGACTAATGCAACGTGGGAAGATTTATGGTTAAACGAAGGTTTTACCTCATACGTTGAAAACCGCATTATGGAAGAAGTGTTTGGCCGCGACCGTGCCGTTATGGAACAAGCACTCGATGCAGCAGGTCTTCGCGCGCAGCTTAAAACCATTGACGCGCCAGACACACGCCTTAACTTAAAGCTTAATGGTCGTGACCCAGATGATGCATTTAGCTCGGTACCATACACTAAAGGTCAATTATTCTTAATTTACTTGGAAAACAAGTTTGGTCGTGACAAGTTTGACCCTTTCGTAAAAACTTATTTTGACGAGTTTGCTTTTAAATCGTTAACGACTGCACAATTTGTTACCTATATTGAAGCTAATTTAATTAACAAGTACCCAGGTATTGTTAGCATGGATAAAGTGAACGAGTGGATTTTTGAGCCAGGTTTACCAACAGATGCTCCTAACCCTACCTCTGATGCGTTCGATAAGGTTGATACTGCAACTACAGCCTGGTTGCAAGGCGCAAAAACTGCTGCTCAGTTACCTACAGCAAACTGGACAGTACACGAGTGGTTGCACTTTTTAAATAACTTACCACGCGATTTAAGCATTGAGAAAATGACTGAATTAGATGATGAGTTTAACTTAACGCAATCAACCAACGCAGAACGTGCATTTGCATGGTATATGCTAGCAGTAGGCAACGGTTATCAGCCAATTTACCCTGCACTTGATGCGCACTTATCAGGTATTGGTCGTCGTAAACTAATTGTGCCTCTGTACAAATCACTTATCACTAACGGTAAGAAAGACTGGGCGCAGAGTGTTTACTTAAAAGCACGTCCCGGATACCACCCACTAGCACAAGGCACTATTGACGCATTATTTGAATAATAAATAATGTAAAGTAACAACTAAAAGGGCCTAATTTGGCCCTTTTTTAATGCTTATTTTAAATAGCTTAGTTTGTTACTTTTTCTAAAAAAGCTTTGCGCTCAGCAACTGTTGCTTGCTGCCACCAAAAGTCGAGCATTTGCGCCGCACTTGGCATGCCTTTGCCTGTAATAGGCGCAATAGGTTTAATTGGCCTACTTGGCTTTTCTGGACCCGCTGGTGCTTCTCGCATAGTTCTAACAGGCGCTTCGCTAGCAAGTTGGTTATTAGAGACAACACTCAATGGTGCAGCTAACGCACTGCCTTTAGCTTTTAAACTTACCATGGGCGATTGAGCAAATACTTTAGCCGCTACTGCATTTTCAGCACGATTAAATACCAAGGTATAATCTGTACCCGCCTCAATTGTAATATCAACCCAAAAAGGCTCTGACTCGACCACCTCATGCATATCGTAATCTTCATCGTATAAGTCGGTATATTTAAGCTTTAGCCGATACGACCCCGGCGCTAGCTCTAAATCTTCTACACGGCTAAACAAAGAGCTTTCTATTATTCGCTCACCGACTTGCAACGGCACAAACTCTTCAGGAAAGTGAATATTTTCTGCCATACTCGATACACTAAATAGCAATGCAGCTACACTGCTCATTAACACTGATTTACGCATATTAACTCCTTTGGTTGATTTGAGTTTGACACTGCTTTGAAAATTTGTCATTAGTGAATCTAAATTTCATACCACTTGATAAGGAACACACAATGAGCCAAGAGACTATCTTTACAAAAATAATCAACCGCGAGATCCCAGCAAACATAATTTACGAGGACGAAAATACTCTCGCGTTTGAAGATATAAACCCTCAAGCTCCTTTTCATGTGTTAATTATCCCAAAAATTGCAATTCCTACCATAAATCATATAAATGATGATAACGCACATTTAGTAGGCAACTTGTATGTGGTGGCCGCTAAGCTTGCAAAAGAACATAACTTTAGTGATGACGGCTACCGTGTTGTTATGAACTGCAACGATCATGGCGGACAAACCGTCTATCATATCCATCTTCACATGCTTGCCGGTAAGCAAATGGGGTGGCCTCCTTATCAAGATAATAAAAAAGAAATCGCTTAATTAAGCTCAGTTACTACATGCTATGTAAAAGCATGTGTTCCTATAAATTAAAAAACAATTACTTATTTGCAACATTTTATGTTTAAATAATCATAAAATTGTACTTGTTTTTAAGTACGATAGCGGTTTTCTAATACTAAAGGTGTGGGAATCGTGATAAACTTAATCAGTCAGCTTTATAAAAGAGTATAAAAACATGAGCAGTTCTGCCTTTTTGTTATTAGATAAAGATCCAATTAATACTATTGGTATTAACGTATTAGAGCCATTGCTAAAAACGCAAGGACTAGACGTTACAACAGGTACTAATATATTGGATACACCTGAAGGGACTCGCTTACTTTTTATTGAAACATCTAGCAATGACGCGTGGGGAAAATTAAAAGAACAACTAGTAAACCTTCGTGTTAAGTGCGATATCATATTATTTAACTTAGATGAAAACCCAGAGCTTGCTAATCGAGCACTACTCAGCGGTATTCGTGGTGTATTTTACACGACCGATAATGCAGATGTGCTAATGAAAGGTATTCGACTCTTATTAGAAGATCAGCTTTGGTATCGTCGCGACATCATGTGTAATGCATTAAATCGCATGTTGCAGTTTAATAAAGACGCACTTCACAAGCTTACAGAGGGCGATATTGAACCTGTCAAACTTACTAAGCGAGAAAAAGCGATTATTTCATTAATGAGTAACGGTTCTAAAAACAAAGAAATTGCTGAAGAACTTAGCATTAGCCCACACACTGTAAAAACTCATTTATACAGCGCATTTAGAAAGACCAAGTGTCGTAACCGTATTGAGCTTTTATCGTGGGCACAGCAAAATATACCAGACGAAATTCGCTAAACGCTGACTTCGACTGAAATACAAAAACAGACACTTAGGTGTCTGTTTTTGTATTTAATATAAGCGCTTGTTAAGTTTATAATTTTTAATTAATCTAATCAAAATCACCTGCTGGAAAACCCATGCTTGACTCATACACTTTATATTTTGCCAGCATAGCCGTTATTGTCGTAATGACTTTTTTGAATATTTTAACTTGGCGAACCAATAAGCAAACCCCAGGGACACTGATATACATTTTTTATCCAGTATTGATGCTATGTGCTGTCGTTGCATTTTCGCTTGTAAGTAGCTCACATAACTTACTTGTTATAAATGCAGCGTGTAGCTTAATGTTTGCAGCCTCTATTGTGCACTGTTTTGCTATTAGTCAATTTTTAGATTATCGCGGACCTGGATTTAAGCTTCTTTGTTCAGTGACCGCATTTAGTGCAATGGTATTTGGTTATTATAGTTTTTTTGATCCTTCTTTAGCTGGTCGTGTTATCGCATCCGACCTACAACATATTTCAGAAGCCTTGTTTTTACTGTTTATATTTATAAAGTACGCTCGTAAACCTTACCCCAACGGCAGTATTGTATACATTACAATTTTAACACTCGTGGTGTTAGCCTTTATTGCGCGTTCAATTTTTATGAATGAAATTGAGCAAAAAGATCTCGTCTCAAGCAGTTGGTTTAGCACTGTATTATTTTTAAATGGCATCATAGCACCTATGTTTTATGCCGCTGGTATGGCACTGTTATGTAATGAACGCCGAGAGCATCACCTCAATACGCTCGCCGATAAAGCGCAGAAAGATTTAGAAATACGAGGGCTATTTTTATCGACTATTAGTCACGAAATACGTACACCACTCAATGGTATTTTAGGTAGTGCACAATTGGTCATGAACCAAACAAGCGATACGCATAGTAAAGCCTATTGCGAAGCAATTATTAATTCTGCCGAATCACTAAACCTACTGGTCGATAAAGTACTTGAATATGCAAGTCTAGACCAAAGTGACGAAGCCCTTTATGAAGAAGATATTGAATTTAAAACATGGCTAAATAACTTATGCTTATTGCTCAGCCCATTAGCAGAACAAAAACAGCTTAAATTTGAGCTTATATGTAATATTCCTGAACAAGCATGCTACTACTGTGACCAGCAAAAGCTTCGACAAATAATTATTAACTTAGTTGGTAATGCTATTAAATTTACTGACCGTGGCGTAGTAAAAATTCAAGTTGATTTAGTTTTAGAAAAACAACTAGAACACACTATAAAAGTGAGTGTTAAAGATTCAGGCCCAGGTATCGAAAATGAAGAAATCGCCTACTTAACAGAGCCTTATGTACAAAGTAGTGCAGGCAAGGAAAAGGGCGGCACCGGTCTTGGACTTGCAATTACCAGTCGCTTATTAGAAAAACTCGGTAGCCGCCTTGAAATTTCTAGTCAACTGGGCACTGGTAGTGTATTTAGCTTTACGATTACTTTTGCGCTGGGTGAGTTAAGCCTTGTAGAGCAACGCCATCAAACAAAAGATTATTTAACAGGGCTTGATGTTCTTTTGGTGGAAGATTTAGACCTAAACCAAAAAATTGCTATTGAGTTTATGGCCGACGACGAACACAAAATTAAGCTCGCTAAAGACGGTAAAAGTGCCATTGAGTTAATGCAAGCTCATCATTTTGACGTCGTCTTACTTGATATGAATCTACCCGATTTAACAGGCCAAGAAGTTCTTAAACGCCTTAAACGCCTTGATCACAAAAACCAGCGTACACCAGTACTCGCTTTTACTGCGAGTTTAAGCCCTGATGAAGTTAAAGAGTATTTAGCGCTGGGTATAAAAGACATTGTTGGTAAGCCAATTAAACACCAAAAACTGCGCCAAGCATTAAGCGATTCTCAATCAAATCAAACCACAAATATTGCAGTAGAGCTTATAGATACCCTGTATGATAAAACGGCTATTGAAACACTCGCCAGCTCGTTTAGTGAGGATGAGGTATCGTCTATTTATAACGAGTTTGTTCTCTCTGCTCGTAATAAGCTGATACGCTGCCAAGATTTAATAGACCAGCATCCTGAACAGTGCATTAAACTTTTACACCGCCAAGCGAGTACTGCATTGCAATTAGGGTTTAATCGTTACGGTATGGAACTTAAAAAAATTGAGCGTCGCCTACTCGACAATAAGCCTCATAACGGCATGCTTGATGAGGCACTTGATCTTTGGCAACGCAGCCTTGAGAAATACTTAAAATTTGTACGTAGTGAATTAGGTTAAAGCGGTTTACTTTAAAAAGTAGAGCAGCTTAATACCTTCCGTACATATCATTAAATCGCTCAATGTCATTTTCATCAAGTATGGCACCCGTTTGTACCTCAATAACAATTAACGGCACTTGCTGGTTATTCGCTAAGCTATGTAGTTGTTTAGCGGCAATATAACAAGATTGATCTTGGGTGAGCATTAATACTTGGTCGTCAAAACGCACATCTGCCACCCCAGATACAATAACCCAATGCTCTGCACGGTGCTGATGGCGCTGCGTTGAGAGCTTAGCGCCAGTATTTACAGTTATTTTTTTTACTTTAAAACCAGCGCCCTCAACTAATGTGCGATAGCTACCCCACGGGCGGTATACTACTCGATGATGATCAAGCTTATCACTGTGCTCTAGTGCTAATTTTTTTAATAGTAAAGGTAACTCATCGAGCTTATTTTTATCGGCAACCAGTGTGGCGTCGTGGGTGTGAATAATGGCTAAATCACTTACGCCAAGCGTAGCGATACTATGGTCGTGTTCGCTAATAACAAAATTATTAGTACTGTTTTGTGCTATATGGTTTTGGTTTTTGTTGTTGCCATAACTATCTTTTTTGCTCAGGCTAGCAAGCGCACTAAAGCTGCCCACATCATTCCATTTAAGTGCTACAGGCATAACAGCAACATTATTACTACGCTCTAAAATAGCGTAATCAATTGAATCACTGGGGCAAAACTCAAGCGGTTTACTATCGGGCCTAGTAAAACCTAAGTCATGTGAAAAATGAGAAGCCATCTTCACGCTGTGCGCAATTTTTGGTGCGAAGCGTTCCAGTTCATCCAAATAGGCTTGTGGTGTAAATAAAAACATCCCACTATTCCAGCTATAACCCCCTTCAGCTATATAACGCTCAGCGGTGGCTAAATTTGGCTTTTCTTTAAATTCAGCGACCTCAAAACAGTTTGAGCCTGAAATTTTACAGCCTTGCTGTATATACCCAAACCCAGTGTGGGCCATTGAAGGTGTAATTGAAAAAGTAACCAACTTTCCTTGCTCTGCCAGTGTTACAGCATCGTTTATTTGTGATGTTAGCGGAGAAAAATCCTTTATATGATGATCAGCAGGCATCACCAACATAGGGCCTTTGAGCCCACTTTGAATTGCATAATGGGCAGCAAGTGCAATAGCAGGAGCCGTATTTTTACCTATAGGCTCTAGTATCAACCCAAACACATTAGCTGCACTACTTTGCTCTTTAGCAATAAACCGGTGCTGTTCGTTACACACTAAAATTGGCTGTGAAAACTCAGCCCCAGAGACCCGATTTAATGTATTTTGCAATAATGAGTTTTCATTATTCAATAGTGGCAAAAATTGCTTAGGCATTGCTTGGCGCGACAAAGGCCACAACCTAGAGCCAATACCACCAGCTAAAATAACAGGAGTGATTAAAGTGTTCATTTTGCTAATTAGCCGCCAATCAATGTAATAGCGTCTATTTTAACACTTAATATGTTTAGTGCTATGTGAAGATGATTCAAGTCAGAGTATACGTATCGGCATCTAAATAAGCAGGGAAAGCCGCTTTAAAGGCCTCTAAATGTTTTTTTTCAAGTGTCACTGTCACTAACTGCTCTGTGTTATCGGCCGCCTTAGCTAATGCCTCTCCCTTAAAGTTATAAACTGCAGTGCCACCAGTGTGGGCAACACCATTGCCATCGTCGCCTATACGGTTAACCCCTACCACATAACATAAATTTTCTATTGCACGAGCTGCCAATAATGTATCCCAAACGGGCCGTCTCACTGCTGGCCAATTTGCTACATTTACCATTATGTCGTAGTCATTTTTATTGCGCTGAAACACCGGAAAACGCAGGTCATAGCACACCTGCGGTAATAGTTTAAAGCCATTAATTTCAAACACTTTTCGCTCTTTACCGGCGATAACATAGGCTCCCTCATTACCTAAGCGAAATAGATGGCGCTTATCGTAATAGCTCACTTCACCACATGCTTTTACCCAATAAAAGCGGTTGGCTTTTTTATTACCTTGCGCCACCAGCACCGACCCAGCAATCACTGCATTATGTTTTTTTGCTTGTTGTTTTAACCACGTAAGCACTAGGCCATTTTCTGGCTCCGCGCAGTCAAGATTTATAGCAAAACCAGTGGCAAATGTTTCAGGTAATAAAATAAGGTCAGGCTTTTCTGTTAGCGCCTCTAGCAGCTTATCAAGCATCGCTAAATTAGCGCTTTTATCAAGCCAGTGAAGGGAGCTTTGCACCAATGTAAGCGTTAAAGTTGACATAAAATATGGGCTGCCTCTTTTAGGGTTTCATCATTTTTTGCAAAACATAAGCGGATAACTTTATCACCCGGTGGCGTTTGATAAAAAACACTTAAAGGTATTGCCGCAACACCTGCTTGCTCAACTAGCCAATGGCAAAATTCAACATCGTTTAAATCAGATACATCACTATAATCTAACAATAAAAAGTAGGTTCCTTGGCTTGGTAAAACTGTAAATCGACTGCCGAGTAAATGACGTATAAGTAAATCGCGCTTTTGTTGATAAAAATCACTGAGCGAATCTACATGCTCGCTTTGTTGTTCTAACATGTCGGCCAATGCATGCTGAGCAGGTGTGAAGCTAGAAAAGGTCACATATTGATGAATTTTTCTAAACTCGCTCGCTAAATGTTCAGGGGCAATGCAATAACCCATTTTCCAACCTGTACAATGAAATGTTTTACCAAAGCTCGAAACAACAAAACTTTGAGCTAACAGTTCTTTATCTCGTAATACACTTAAATGTGGTTGCCCATCAAATGCAATATGCTCATACACCTCATCGCTTACAATATATAGTTTGTAAGTACCAACCAACCTTTTAAGCTCTGTAATGTCTTGCTGAGTTATCACTTTAGCGGTTGGATTATGAGGCGTGTTTATAACAATAGCGCGGGTGTGCTTTGTAATTTTTTGCTCTACCGTACGCCAGTTAATCGTATAGTCGGGGGCCTTTAATGCAATATGTACGGACCTCCCGCCTGCAAGCTCAATCGCGGGTTTATAAGCGTCATAAGCTGGGTCAAATACGATGACTTCGTCGTTTGGGCGAACTATTGTTTGAATGGCAACAAAAAGAGCTTCGGTTGCCCCCGATGTGATGGTTATTTGCTTTGCAGCATTAAGCTCTGTAGCGTATTTTTTTTGTATCAAACTTGCAATTTGCTGCTGTAATTTAGGTACACCACTTGAAGGAGAATATTGATTAACACCATGTTGAACATAATGAGTAATCTGACTTTTTAAAAAGTTTGGTGTGTCGAACTCAGGAAAACCCTGCGAAAGGTTAATTGCAGAGAACTGATTCGCCAGCTCACTCATTTGGCTAAATATACTCACACCAACGTCAGGTAATTTACTATTGAACACACGCTTTCCTTACTTCATTTTTGGAACCACTCAAAATAAACACGCACCTATTACATCTGTTTATTTTAACCTACTTATAATTTTCGTAAATTTTATCTAATGGCTCCGAAAGGCCACTTTCTTGAACTATACGCACATGTTCGCGTTTAAGCTCTCGTGCACTTGTTACACCGCATGAGTGAGCAATAAGCCCCGCGCCATAGTGAATATACTTATTGTAGTTAGCCACTCGCTGCGCTTTATCCGCAACGTTTAAACCGCGCTGCAAGCGTTCGTTATGAGTAGTAATACCGGTAGGGCAAGAATCTTTGTTACATTGCATTGCTTGGATACACCCTAATGCAAACATATGTCCGCGAGCCGATACAACAAAATCGGCCCCAAGCGCTAACGCCCAAGCAACCTTAGAAGGCACAATAAGCTTACCCGAAACAATTATTTTAACACGATCACGCAGTCCGTGTTTTTCAAGCATATTGACTACTAGCGGTAAACTTTCACGAAGTGGTAATCCCACAGAATCCATTAAGGGCTGAGGAGCAGCGCCGGTTCCACCGTCAGCACTATCAATGGTAATAAAATCAGGAGCCGACTCAATACCACGGTGATTTATTTCAGCAAATAAGGTTTCTAACCAGCCATACGCACCAATAACAGCCTTAAAGCCAGTTGGTTTACCTGTGGTATTTCGTACCGTCGCAATCATATCGAGAATATCACTGGGGTTTTTAATTTCAGGGTGCCCATTGGGACTAATAGAATCTTCGCCCTCAGGAATACCGCGTATTTTTGCTATTTCAGCATTCACTTTGCGCCCAGGAAGCATGCCTCCCTTACCGGGTTTAGCACCTTGACTCATTTTAAGCTCAAACATTTTAACCTGCTCGTGTGCTGCAATCTGTTTGAGTTTTTCGATACTGAGCTGGCCATTTTCATCGCGTACCCCGTATTTAGCAGTACCAATTTGAAAAACTAAATCTGCGCCACCTTCAAGATGATAAGGGCTCAAGCCCCCCTCCCCCGTGTTCATCCAACAACCCGCGAGCTTTGCCCCTTTAGAAAGAGCACGCACAGCGGGCTTAGATAGCGCACCAAAGCTCATTCCCGATACGTTAAATAAAGAATTGGTTGAATAAGGTGTTTGGCAATAGGGACCAAGCGTTACTTCACTTGGCGCAAGCGCTTCTTCATCAAGCGTAGGGAAGGCGCAGTTCATAAACATTACTGTACCTGTGACCTCTAAGCTTTGTGTAGATCCAAATGCCGCGGTACGGTCTACATTTTTTGCAGCGCGATAAACCCAACTACGTTCGGCACGATTAAAAGGCATTTCTTCCCTGTCGAGAGCAAAAAAGTATTGTCTAAAAAACTCGCCTTGACGTTCAAAAAAATACCTAAAGCGTCCAATTACAGGGTAATTTCGTCTAATTGCATGCTTTGTTTGTGTAACATCGCGGATATAAAAAACAGCCACAATTAAAACTAATAAGCCTAAAAAAACAATAAATAGACTCGCAAATACGTCAATACTAAACATTATAAAGTTGTTCATTGGTGATCCGCTGCTGTAAAAATAAAAAAGTGCTATATCCAAAATGACATAACACTTTTATGCATTCAAGAATTAACCATCTGTAAGTTAACTCTTCTGTTTGGCTAACTCTTCATTAATATATAAACGTACTTGCGCCTCTAAAACTGATAAAGGGACAGAGCCATGGCGTAATACCTGATGGTGGAACTCCCTAATATCGAAACTTTGCCCAAGTGCTTGCTCAGCCTCTTTACGTAAACGTTTAATCGTAAGCTCGCCAATTTTGTATGACAGTGCTTGGCCAGGCCAAGTTATATAGCGATCGGTTTCGGTTTTCACATTGTGTAACGACAACGCTGTATTTTCGCTCATAAACTGCATAGCGCGCTCTCTGCTCCAACCATACATGTGCATACCGGTGTCTACCACTAAACGAGCAGCTCGCCACATTTCGTAAGTTAAACGACCAAATCGGCTATATGGACTTTGATAAAAGCCCGCTTCAATGCCTAAGTACTCAGAGTAAAGCCCCCAACCTTCACCGAATGCCGATAAATACGCATCTCGACGATAACGTGGCAAGGTTTCTAATTCTGCATTTAATGATATTTGTAAATGATGACCCGGTACCGCTTCGTGCAAAGTGAGCGCTTCTAATACATACAGTGGGCGTTTATCAAGTGCGTACGTATTCACCCAATAATAGCCCGCCTCATCATCTCTACTTGACCCTGAGTAGCGACCCGTTGTGTATTTGGGCGCTATGCTCGCGGGTACCGGCGCAACACCATACGGTTTACGAGGCAAGGTATGAAACAGCTTAGGCAGTTGTGCGTCCATTTTTTTTGCTATATATGCTGCCTCTTTAAGTAGCTCCTCCGGTGTGGTTGCATAAAATTGCGGATCGGTTCGTAAAAAGTGAATGAACTCTGCAAATGTTCCCTCAAACTCGACTTCTTTTATAATGGCTTCCATTTCGCCGCGAATGCGTGCAACTTCTTTTAACCCCAGCTCGTGTATCTCTTTAGGGGTCATCTCAGTAGTGGTGTAATATTTAGCTCTATTTTTATAAAACGATTCGCCGTTTGGGGTATTTGAAATACCTATCGAAGTGCGCGCACCGGGGCGATACTCCTGTGTAAAAAAAGCTAAATAATTTTTATATGATTCAATTACTTTATCCTTTATTACCGACTGCGCCTGTTGCTGAAGTGATTTAAATTCACCCTCTGGCAAGCCTGCGTTATTTTTTAAAAAAGGTTTATAAAATTCAGACGTTGTAACATCCTCAACTATATAGGCTGATATTGATTCTTCGTACCCTTCAAGCACCGCTTTAGGTTGCGTTAAACCTGTTTCAAGACCTTTTTTCATCCAATAAATATTTTGTTCAAAAAAGCGAGGGACCTGAGCCAAACGTGCTAAATAAGTTTGATAATTTTGCAGTGTTTTATATTGGCTGCTGTTTACAATATACGATAAGCCAGAATGAAAACCGTACTCAGAAGTTAGCGGCATGTAATGAGCATTAAATACATATTCGTCAACGCTGTTTTGTACTTGAGCACGAATAATACTGAAGTTTATTTGGTTTTCATCACTCAGGGACGCTGCATCTAAGGCGTCTAGCTCAGCCAAGAACTGAGTTTTTTTATTGTATTGCTGCTCTAAAAACTCAGGCGATAAATTCGCTAACAAATAACCATTAACACCCTCAATGTTGCCGTAAGGGCTGGAACTTTGTCGGTAATCAACAATGCTATCTGCAACCGCTGTAAATTGACTATCGGCGTTATAGTTTGTGGTTTGACAGGCACTTAAAGTACATAAAAGCGTCATGCTGATAAGTGTATTGCGGAATGGCTTAAGTAATAAATTATTCGTCATAATAAAATTTAGTCAGATAATGAATTTCACAAAGCTATCGCAGACTCAGTAAATAGCAAGTAAATGAGACAAGTATCGTTGATATTAACGCCCTACCAGGCTTAAAGCTTATTCAATAAAAGGGCAAGCTATGATACAGCATATTGCAATTACACTGCGCTATCAGGCGCATTTGCAATAGCGTCTCTTTATTACGTGCCTTTACCTTATTACTAAAACCACCACTGTAAGATAAAGTTTTAAATAAAAATCAACTCTAAAAGTACAGTTTTAAAAAGTATTTATTAAACGATCAATCCTATTAAATGAGCTAAAAACAAGCCTAATTGATGAGAAAAGCAGCTATTAAGCGACTAAAGTAAAATTTAAGTTCCCTTGGCCCTATTTTTGCTTTTTAATAGCAGTTATAACGAATACAGTAGTAAAAAATAATAAAAAAGCTTGGACGCGCAATCGACTCATGGAATGAAATTATAAATTAAGCATTGATGCGTACTTAGTTGGTATTAAATAATGATGTTCCATGATTCCATGGCTATTGCTCAAGAGAAAATGACTCAAGTGTGTATGTTCTTAGAACGCTATACATTGCCGCCAACGCCCCTGAACTTTCAAGTTGTTTACACCTACGTTAGCCAAGCAAATTTAAAATTAAATAAAACATTAGATCGCGCTATTTCCACCGATGAAAACATTGATGGCGTATTAATAGAGCAACTTTATTTTGAATTTTTAAATGTCGGACACAATACGCAAGTGTCGATGATTCAAAACGTAGACGGCGTTATTACTTCATTGTCTAACAATGCGCAAAATACAGAAAAACAAATCAGTCGCTTTGCAGATCAAGTGAGTGAATGTGTTCATTCGCTTGACGAAAACAATATAGAACAAAGCCGCCAAGCACTTAACAAACTTGATAAGCAAACTGCTGAGTTACTCGCTCAACATAAAAAGTTTAAGCTAGAGCTAACGAGAGCAAAAAAACTACACGAAAGAACACAAAAACAACTTTCTCAACTTCGTAAGCAACACATTATAGATAGTCAAACCGGCTTATTTAAACGCCATTACTTAACCCAACAAACTGAACTATGGGCGACTCAAGACAAGTCTATTTGTGCCATTGCCATTCAAATCGATAATTTAGCGCATTTTATTGATAACTTTGGCGATATTATTGGTGAAGTGATTTTAAATAAAGTGGCTAAACAAGTTCAAAAGTATGTAATGCAAAGTGGTTTACCGGGGCGTACCGCTAAAGATCAGTTCACTGTTTTATTAGCTGACATTGATCCTGAAACAGCGATTCTCATTGCTGAAAAAGTTCGTAAAGGTGTAGAAAAATTGCGTTTTGTAAGCTCAAAAAGTGGCGCAAAACTGCCCAGCATTAACTTATCGCTGGGAATCGCTCAGCATCAGCAAAAAGAAGACTTTAACCAACTGGCTAAAAAGGCATCACATGCGGCATTTAAAGCCCGCTCTCTTGGCCAAAGTAGTTTTACCGCCGGCCAATAAAACACCTGATAAATCATATTCAAATTGCACCTTCGGTGCACAATAAAGTACACTAGTGCTTATTGCCACGATAGAGATTAATCATGAACGAGACCCCAGAAAAGACCACGCACTTTGGCTACAAAACCGTTGCTGAAAACGAAAAAGCATCAATGGTTGCAGATGTATTTCACTCTGTTGCGGCTAAGTACGATGTAATGAATGATTTAATGTCTTTTGGTGTCCACCGTTTATGGAAACGTCAAACTATAGCCAGTTCAGGCGTGCGTAAAGGCCATCATGTTCTTGACTTAGCCGGTGGTACAGGCGATTTAACTGCAAAATTTAGTCAACTGGTCGGTGAAACTGGCCAAGTGGTTTTGGGCGATATTAACTCATCTATGCTCAAAGTAGGTCGTGAAAAGCTTCATAATTTAGGCCTTGTAGGCAATATTGACTACGTACAAATGAATGCTGAAATGCTGCCATTTCCAGATAACAGCTTTGATGTGATCACCATTGCCTTCGGTTTACGTAATGTAACCGACAAAGACAAGGCGCTGCGCTCAATGTATCGCATACTAAAGCCAGGTGGTCGTTTGTTAGTATTAGAGTTTTCTAAGCCAAAACACGAAGCACTTAGCAAAGCGTATGATTTTTACTCGTTCAATTTACTGCCAACAATGGGCAAGCTAGTTGCTAACGACAGTGAGTCTTATCAATATTTAGCAGAGTCGATTCGTATGCACCCAGACCAAGATACGCTTAAAGCAATGATGGATGAAGCTGGGTTTGAACAAACAACGTATCAAAACCTAACTGGCGGAATTGTTGCCCTTCACCGTGGTTTTAAATATTAAGGCTCTGAGTCATGGCGCTTGATCAAGCATCTGAAAAAAACAGTGATAATACAAACACATCGACCTTTTTGATGCTACCTAACTTTGTACTTTCGCTTGTTGAGCGCATTTTAAATCAAGCACTTAAACTCGACCCTAACGTTGCCCAAAAGCTAAACACGGTAAAACAACAGCGTTTACTTGTTGAAGTTAGAGACTGGCAACAAACCATACAGGTTGTTTTTGCTGACGAAAAATTACACCTTTATGCCGCTGACAACAGCGATTATAGCGATTGCATGATCAGCGCCGATATAGACACGCTTGTTGCTCTTAAAAACCCAGCCATGCTTACACAGCTAATTCGTCAAGATAAACTCGATTTACAAGGCGACTTGAATATAGCGCAAGCATATAGCGGTGCATTTTCAGGGTTAGACATAGATTGGCCCGAACAGTTATCAAGTTATATTGGCGATGCACCAGCTCAACAACTTTATTTGCATTTTATGTCGATAAAGCGCCATGGTAGCAAAATTAACGCGCAACTAAGCACCACGTTAACAAGCTTATTTCAAGACGAGCTAGCTGTTACAATTCACCCTTTAGAACTTGCACAATTTAAACAACAAAACCGAGAGCTAAAAGGCCAAGTTGCCGCCATAGAGCAGCGTATAAACACTTTATTAAGCGCCAAAACACGCTAAGGACTTTTTGTGTCTTCTTCACGATTGTATTACATCACTAAAACATTACTTAGCTATGGTTTAGACGAATTAGTGCCTAAAAGTAAAACACCTTGGTTTGCAAAAATTGCCAGGGGGTGTTTATTTTGGCTACGAAATCAGCATAAAGAAAAACCTGCAGGACTGCGCTTACGTTTAGCATTACAAGAGCTAGGACCTGTATGGATTAAATTTGGCCAAATGCTGTCAACACGTCGCGATCTACTTCCTCACGATATCGCGCAAGAGCTTGCCTTTTTGCAAGACCAAGTTCAGCCTTTTGAAGGTGAATTGGCGCAACAAATTATAGAAAATGCACTCGATATTAATGACATTAGCGAGCTGTTTAGTGAATTTTCACAAACGCCATTGGCATCTGCATCAATAGCGCAAGTGCATACTGCAACACTAGTTGACAACGATAATATTGAGCAAGATGTTGTCATTAAAGTAATTCGCCCAAACATCCATGAACAAATAAATGCAGACTTAGCATTAATGGAAAAGCTTGCTCAGGTGCTTGCTAATGTTCATAACGAATCAAAACGTTTGCGCCCTGTTGAAGTAGTAAAAGAGTATAAAAAAACACTGCTTGATGAATTAGACCTAATGCGTGAAGGTGCCAATGGCATTCAATTAAAACGTAATTTTGATGATTCAGATGCACTCTATATTCCTACTGTTTACAGTGATTACAGCCGAAGCAACGTGTTAGTGATGGAGCGTATTTACGGTATACCCGTGTCAGATACCGAGTCGTTAATAGCGCAAAATACAAATATGAAATTGCTTGCAGAACGTGGTGTAGAAGTGTTTTTTACACAAGTATTCAGAGATAGTTTTTTTCATGCAGACATGCATCCCGGTAATATTTTTGTATCTCGCGAGCATCCTGAAAACCCTAAATATATTGGTATTGATTGCGGTATTGTTGGTACCTTAAGCAAAGAAGATAAGCGCTATTTAGCAGAAAACTTTATCGCCTTTTTTAATCGCGACTATCGCCAAGTAGCCCAACTGCATGTTGACTCTGGCTGGGTTCCTGAAGATACCAGTATCGAAGAGTTTGAATTTGCTATTCGCACTGTTTGCGAACCTATTTTTAATAAGCCACTTGCTGAAATATCATTTGGGCATGTACTGGTAAATTTATTTAACACCGCGCGTCGATTTAATATGCAGGTGCAACCACAATTAGTGCTACTTCAAAAAACATTACTCTATGTTGAAGGGCTGGGAAGACAGCTTTATCCTCAACTAGATTTATGGAAAACGGCTAAACCCTTCTTAGAGCAGTGGGTTAAAGAACAAGTAGGGCCGCTATCTGTCTTGAAACAAATGTATGCAAACCTACCATTTTGGGCTGAAAAAATGCCTGAGTTACCTGACTTGATTTATCAAAACTTAAAGCGCCCAGTGCGCACCCACGCAGTTGTAAAGCCAGCTTCTCATAAAGCGTTAGTGCTTAGCTTGTTGGGGAGTGCTACTTTGGTAGTGTCTGCACTGTGTTATTTGCAACATGATTTAATTGCTGCGGGCGTTACAGCAACCTGTTCCGCCGCGTGTTTTATTGCGGCATGGCGACACACATAAACAAAGTGCTATTTACGGTTTAGGGCGTATAATTAGTATTTAAAATATACATTTAATCATTTTATTATTTGGAGAGAACCATGGGATTGGGCGGCATTAGTATTTGGCAATTATTGATTGTTTTGGCAATCATTGTACTTCTTTTTGGTACTAAAAAATTACGCGGCATGGGGGGTGACTTAGGTGGTGCTGTTAAGGGGTTTAAAAAAGCAATGTCGGATGAAAAACCAACTGAAACAGACTCCCCTGAACAAATTCAAACGTCACAAAAAACGACGACTGATACTGAAAAAACAAAAGACACCGATAAGGCTTAATTAACATGGGCATGTGGGAGCTAGTTGTTGTTTTTATTGTAGGGCTTGTTGTATTAGGGCCTGAACGTTTACCCGTTGCAATAAGAACGGTTAGTCGCTGGATCAAAACTGTTAAATCTCTTGCTAACTCAGTTAAAGCTGAAGTGAGTGAAGAATTGCGCGTACACGAGCTCCACGAAAACCTAAAAAAAGCTGAGCAACAAAACCTACAAGATTTAAGCCCTGAATTACAAAGCTCATTAAGTGAGCTAAAACAGGCTGCAGAATCAGTGACTCACAGCTATAAAAAACAGCCACAAGAATCAGAACCTAACCAACAAATTGATGAAAAAAAGTGAATTTAATTTACCTTTCTATGGTCAACTTACTAAATGGTATAAATAAAAATGGTTGAGGAAGTAAAATCGGGGTTTGTAGCTCATTTAATAGAGCTGCGTGACAGGCTTATAAAATCACTGTTGAGTATTTTAGTTATTTTTATTGCAATAGTATATTTTTCAAACGATATATACGCGTTTGTTGCGCAGCCGTTAGTCTCTCATTTACCAAGCACTGCAACCATGATTGCAACCGATGTCACAGCCCCCTTCTTTGCCCCATTTAAGCTGACTTTATTTGTTGCATTATTTGCGTCTATACCTTGGATATTGCATCAAATTTGGGGGTTTATAGCGCCGGGACTATATCAGCATGAAAAGAAAATGCTGATGCCTATTCTTGCTTCCAGTATTTTACTATTTTATGGCGGTATCGCATTTTGCTATTTTGTAGTGCTACCCATTATTTTAGGTTTTTTTACCAATACGGGGCCTGAAATGATGACCCTAGCGCCAGATATAAGTAGTTATTTAGGGTTTGTATTAAAGCTGTTTTTTGCGTTTGGCGTCGCATTTGAAATTCCAGTTGCTATTATGCTTTTGTGCTGGAGTGGTGCAACGACAACAACGAGCTTAAAAGAAAAGCGCCCTTATATTGTGGTGGGTGTTTTTGTTGTGGCGATGTTTTTAACGCCGCCCGATGTTTTATCGCAGACATTATTAGCATTTCCGATGTTGCTTTTGTTTGAATTAGGTTTAATTTTAGCGAAATTTTACACCGCTAAACCACGAGAAGAAGTTGAGGAATAAAATGAAAAAACAAATACTCTCACTACTGGTTATATTGAGCGCACCTGCATTTTCTGCGCAGTCAGACATTAATACTCAAACGCTAAAAGCGTGTAGCTTTATCGAAAATGACTTTAACCGCCTACTTTGTTACGACAACACAATGGCGGGTAAACCACTTACACAATCTACAGTAACCCAAAAAGTGACAGCGCCAACAACAGCCACCAATGTCCCTGTTGTTGCAGTTGAAGCGCCAAAAGAAGACTTCGGTCTAGAGCACAAAGAAAATCACACAGAAAAAGACAGTGAAATAAAAGCAGCGGTAACATCTGTTGACAAAGCCCCCTATGGTGAGCTGATCATCACTTTGGATAACAACCAAAAATGGCGCCAAATTGGTTCTGATAGCATGCGTTTGAAAGAGTCTGATACTGTAACCATTACCCGCGGTGTATTTAACTCATTTTTATTACGAAAAGATGGTCAAAACCGTTCTATTCGCGTTAAACGAACTAAGTAATGCCTTACACACTGGTTGATGCTGGCGTTAACTTAACAAACCACCAGTTTGATAATGAGCATTCAGATATCATCTCCCGCGCTCAAAGCGCGGGTGTCGAAAAAATGCTGCTTATTGGTTGCGACATCTCATCAAGTGAGCAATCTTTAGCACTTGCTAAAAGCTATCACTTGTTTTCAACCGCCGGTATTCATCCACATGATGCCAAAACAGCAACTGATTCATTAGAAGACCAATTAACATTGCTTGCCACTCAACCTCAGGTTGTTGCTATTGGTGAATGCGGGCTTGATTATAACCGTGATTTTTCGCCTCGAAATGTTCAACGTAGCGTATTGAGACGCCAACTTGCACTAGCCGAAAAGTTAAATTTACCGGTTTACTTGCATGAGCGTGATGCGAGTGATGACATGATCAATATTCTTACGGAGTTCAATGTTCGCGGTGTGCTTCACTGCTTTACAGGAGATGAAAGCGCACTCAAAAGTTATTTAGCATTAGGCCTATACATTGGTATCACAGGGTGGGTTTGTGATGAAAGACGCGGACAAGCATTGCAAGCTTTAGCCCCAAGCATTCCCTTAAACCGCTTACTTATAGAAACTGATGCGCCTTTTTTAATTCCACGCACAGTTAAACCAAAGCCTAAGTCGCGAAGAAATGAGCCAGCACTATTAACGTATGTCTGCCAAACACTTGCTGAGCTATATCAAATAGATGCCAAGAGTGTGGCGAAGCAAACAACAGATAACTTTTATGCTGTTTTTGGTTTAGAAGCCCGTTAATGAACAGTATAAAGGCTGCTATCTGCCTACTTATAATGCTTTTCACTTTTAAAAGCTTTGCGTCTACCGTAGTAATAAATTCAGATTTTTCATCCCATATCGTTACAAATCTTACTTATTCTTTTGAGCCTTCATCGATAGAGACAGCTTTACAACTTGAGCCTAACCAATGGCGTTCGGTTAACACCAAACTGTTAAATTTTGGCCTAGAAAGTCGCCCTGTTTGGGTTACGTTTGAAATAAATAACACGTTAAATAGTCGCTTTAGTCCATTAATTTTAATAGACAATCCATTTTTAAATGAAGTTCAGCTGTTTCACTTGAGAAATGCACAAATACTGTCAGAAATGCGGCTAGGTGATTCATTCTCACTTGACGAACGTACTATAAAGAGTGAGTTTTTGTTAACTAAATTAACGCTTCCAGCAAGCTCCTCCACTCGGGTTATTCTCAAAGTTAGTAACCCATCAGGTTTACGTATCCCTATCAGTTTATGGCAACAAGATGTTTATTTAACTCAAAAAGAGGGGTTTAACTTAGTTTATGGATTAATGGTCGGCTTTTTAGCAGCATTGGCATTAAGCTGTATATTTTTGTATGGATTTACTCGAAAGCGCTATTTTGCACTAGCGGGAGCGATCACTTTCACGCTAGGGCTTTTTCTAGCGTACCTTGGCGGCTTTGGATTTCGTTACTTGCACCCAAATATTCCCACAATCCAACAAGTAATAATGCCAATATTACTTATTTTAATCGCGCTGTTGTTTTTCCCTCTTCAACAACAAATGTGCAAGCCTCACGCTCAAAAAATTATACGTGTGCAAAAATTAATAACAAAATTGCTGGCTGCCTCTCTATTATTTATTTGGCTACTTCCTAACTGGTTGGTCACTGCATATTGCCTAATATTAACCCCTCTTGTTTTAAGTCTGTACTTTTTAACAACCTACTTATCTACTCGCTCCCACCCTTCAAAATCTATAAATGCATTATTACTAGCTTTAGGCTTTTTTAATGCAGTAACGGTTTATTTTATTATAACCGTGATGGGATGGTACACCTTTGAAACAATGGGGTTGTTCATTGTATCGGTGTTCTTTTTTAGTTGTACATTTTGCTTATGTTATGCAGTTATGAAGCAATTTATAACTGAACGAGATGAGCAGATAATCGAACAACAAACTGTGATTGCAGAAAGTACGGCTCAAGACACACTGTTAAAAGAGCGGCTCGCACTTCAAGAAGAAGCTCAGTACGAACTTGAATCACAAGTAGATGAGCGCACGTTTGAACTACAAGTAACACTTAGAGAACTTGAAGAAAAAAACAGAGAGCTTGAACAGCTAAATACAGAAGATGCGCTAACAGGCGCTAAAAACCGCCGCTTTTTTGATAAGAAACTGGTAATGGAACTTCGTCGTTCACGAAGAGAACAAACACCGCTAAGTATTATTATGATTGATATCGATCACTTTAAAACAATTAACGATACCTACGGACACTTAAGCGGTGATAACGTTATAAAAGCAACTGCTGATATTATCAAACGCTTTTTGAAACGACCGCTGGATGAGGTCGCTCGCTATGGCGGTGAGGAGTTTGTAATTTTACTCCCTAACACTGCAAACCAAGGCGCTTTTGATATAGCAGAACAAATACGACTACATATATACCAAAACCCAGTCATTGTTGCAGGTGCTGAGGTTAAATTTACGATTAGTGCCGGTGTCTATACATTTATCGCTGATGATATAAATACCCCTGAGTTATTCACGGAATGCGCAGATAAAGCACTTTATAGCGCTAAGCAACAAGGTCGTAACCAAGTTGTTAATTTTGAAACTATACAATAGGAGCATAGTAATATGGCCCAATCTGGACTAGACCTTTTCCCATATACTCGTATGCGCAGAATGCGCCGCGATGACTTTTCTCGTCGTCTAATGGCCGAAAACCAACTTAGTGTAAATGACCTCATTTACCCTGTTTTTGTACTAGAAGGTAAGAATCGCCGAGAAGTCATCGAATCTATGCCTGGAATTGAACGTTTATCGATTGATTTTTTGCTTGAAGAAGCAAAAGAGCTTGTAGATTTAGGTGTACCTGCCGTGGCTATTTTTCCGGTAACTCCTGGTGACAAAAAATCCCTGATGGCTGAAGAAGCCTTTAATGAAGATGGCTTAGCACAACGTACTGTGCGCGCTTTAAAAGAAGCTTTTCCTGAGCTTGGGGTTATTACCGATGTAGCCCTTGACCCATTTACTACTCATGGTCAAGACGGCATTATTGATGATAAAGGTTATGTAATTAATGACATAACCACTGAAATTCTTGTTAAGCAGGCGCTTTCGCACGCCGAGGCAGGCGCAGATGTAGTTGCGCCATCTGACATGATGGATGGTCGTATTGGCGCTATTCGCGAAGCACTTGAAGCAGATGGCCATATTCATACACGTATTATGGCTTACTCAGCTAAATATGCTTCTAGCTACTACGGGCCTTTTAGAGATGCTGTAGGCTCTGCAGGTAACTTAAAAGGAGCCGATAAGAAAACCTATCAAATGGATCCTGCCAACTCAGATGAAGCAATTAGAGAAGTCGCGCTTGATTTACAAGAAGGTGCCGACATGGTGATGGTTAAACCCGGTATGCCCTACCTTGATATTGTCCGCCGCGTTAAAGACGAATTTGGTGTACCTACTTTCGCATATCAGGTTAGTGGAGAATACGCAATGCACAAAGCAGCGATTGATAACGGTTGGCTGAGCGAAGAAGCCACAATTATGGAGTCTTTACTCGCTTTTAAGCGCGCAGGGGCTGATGGCATATTAACCTATTTCGCTAAGCAAGCCGCGCAATACCTCACTAAAAAGTAAGTAATTGATAAAAAGGCGGTAAAACCGCCTTTTCGTTTACATTCATTAACATAATTGTATTATTTTTGTCATTTAGATTCTCTAAACTGGTGTCCCATTTTGGGATTTAAATACACGGGAATAATAAAAAATGTTAAAAACAAAAATAACGCCACTGGCGCTTGTACTAGCAGGTCTTAGTGCACCAGCGTCCGCTGATCTAATCATTTCTGAATATATTGAAGGTAGCAGTAATAATAAAGCCATTGAACTTTATAATAATGCTGATACCGAGATTTCTCTTGAAGGCTATGTTTTAGGACTTTATTCAAATGGTAGCAGTTCAGTTGGTAACTCGATTGATTTAACAGGTACATTAGCCGCTAATACTACCTACATAATTTCAAATCCGGGTGCAACAGCCGACATACTGGACATTGCAGATACAACTAGCACTGTGACTTACTACAACGGTGATGATGCCCTTGTTTTAACTAAAGACGGCGTGATTGTTGATAGCTTTGGCCAAGTGGGGGTTGATCCTGGGTCATTTTGGTCCGATGCTACGGCACAAACACAAAACAAAACGTTACGCCGTAAGCTAAGCATAACGTCAGGTCGCACCGATTCAACTGCTGAGTTTTTACCAAGTGAAGAGTGGGAACAGTTTGATATTGATACCTTTGACGGTCTCGGTTCTCATGCGGGTAATGGTGGCGGAACAGAACCTGAACCAGATCCAATTGATCCAATCGTATGTGCTGCAGACAAAACGCTAATTAGTGCTATTCAAGGCGAAGGAAACGAAAGCCCACTAGTTGACACACTAGTAGAACTAGAGGGTATTGTTACTGCCGACTTCCAAGGTGATGATGAACTTAAAGGTTTCTTTGTAACCTCTCTTGCCGCTGATGAAGATACAAACCCACTAACTTCTGAAGGTGTATTTGTTTACTTTGCAGATACAGATGTAAACGTTGGCGATCACGTACGCGTTCAAGGTACAGTTGATGAATACTACGATTCAACGCAAATTTCTGATGTTGTTCAAGTTGCGGTATGTGCAACGGGTCAATCAGTAAGCGCCACTAAAATTTCTTTACCTTTAGCAAGCCAAGATGATTTAGAAGCCTTTGAAGGCATGCTGGTTACTTTAGACCAAGAGTTAGTTGTAACAAATAACTTTGGTTTAGGCCGTTACGGTGAAGTTGAGCTTGCAACAGAACGTTTATACCAAGGCACACAAGTTGCTATGCCTGGCGATGCAGCTAACGCTGTTGAAGTAGAAAACCTAACTAAAAAAATCTTAGTTGATGACGGTTCAACTGTTCAAAACTCAGATCCTACTGCTTACCCGACCCCAGGTTTATCAGCAGAAAACACATTACGTACAGGCGATAGTGTGAACAGCGTAACAGGCGCATTAGCGTATAGCTTTAGCACATACCGTATTCACCCAACAGTTGCACCGCAGTTTATTGCAACTAATCCACGTGAAGACGCACCGGAACTAAATCCTGAAGCAGACTTACGTGTTGCAAGCTTTAACGTTCTAAACTACTTCAACGGTGACGGCCAAGGCGCTGGTTTCCCAACCAGCCGCGGTGCTGACTCACTTGAAGAGTTGGTGCGCCAAGAAGCTAAGTTAGTAAGTGCAATTAGCGCAATGCAAGCTGACGTTGTTGGTTTAATGGAAATTGAAAACGATGGCTTTGGTGAGTTTAGTGCAATTGCAAGTTTAGTAAACGCACTAAATGATGCTGACAGTGCTAACGAATATGCTTTTGTAGACTTTAATGTTAACCAAGTAGGTACTGACGCAATTACAACTGCACTTATTTACCGCGCAAACAAAGTTGAAGAAGTAGGGTCTGCTGCTATTACTACCGCAGCACCATTTGATTTCAGCAACCGTACACCTATCGCACAAAGCTTTAAATCGTTAGAGTCGCAAGAAGTATTTACTGTTGCTGTCGCGCATTTAAAATCAAAAGGCGGTTGTGGTAGTGCAAGTGGCGCTAATGAAGATCAAAACGATGGTCAAGCATGTTGGAATGAAATCCGTACAGAAGGTGCAAGCGCATTTGCTGATTGGTTAGACAGCAAACCAACAGGTGTAGACGACGAAGATATTATCTTAGTGGGTGATATGAACGCCTACGCGATGGAAGATCCAATTCGCAAATTTGACGAAAAAGGCTACAAAAATGTTGTTGCTGAGCTTGATGGTAATACATTAGCTTACTCTTACAGCTTCTCAGGCCGCGCTGGTAGCCTTGACCATGCAGTGGCGACTGAGTCTTTACTTAGTAAAGTAGTGGCTGCTAAAGATTGGCACATTAATGCCGATGAGCCTATCGTACTTGATTACAATGTAGAGTTTAAGAGCGAAGGGCATCAGTCTACTCTTTACTCAGAAAGTGCATACCGCGCGTCTGATCATGACCCTGTGATTGTTGATATCAAATCTGAAGTTGTGCTTACACCAGAAGAACAGACTCCTGTGGTTGCCCCAGATCAAGTATTCTCTATTGATGAAAACAGCGCTGTAGGTACTGTTATTGGCATGCTTGATTACTCAGATCCTAACCCTGAAGATTCACCTGTTGTTAAATTTATCGTGTCTGAAAACGATAGTGTGTCAATTAATGATCAAGGTCAGCTAATTGTTGCTGGTGAAATTGATTATGAATTTGAAAACCGCATTACGTTTACTGTACAAGTTGAAGATAGCGTTGGTAATGTATCAAAAGCTGAAAAAGTTGCTGTGAAGGTAAATAACTTGCGTTCAGATGATGATAACGATGCTGGCTCATTGCTTTGGTTATCTCTTCTTTTAGCACCACTTTCTATAGTGCGTCGCTTTAAAAAGAAATAATTAGCTTAAAGTAAGAAATAAAAAGCCGCATTCGCGGCTTTTTTTATTCCTCTGTAAAAATAATTCAGACAAGCTTCAGCTATCCCCCCTTAATATCTTTTGCGTTAGGTAGTTCATTTTTTATTAAATGTAACTTTACAAACCTCGTAACTTCAGTACTTAACATCAAATTCATAGATTAATTTAGGCTTACCCATTAAGTAAAAAAATCACTTTTAAATGTGACCTAGCCGTTTTCATAAAGGAAGAAAAAATGAAGCAACTTATCAAATTAACAACACGATGGCAGTCTCATACTAAATCGATTTTGGGTTTATTTATTGCACTTTCAACATTTGCAGTTAGTAACCAAGCATTAGCAAGTACCACCAAAGCCTCTATTTCACAAAGTAGTTTATTTGATGTTATCAGCGCACGTGCAAAAAAATTAGCCAGTGAAGACTATAAGGCGCCAAACAATATTGAACTTGATGCACTAAATAACATTAATTATCAGGATTACCGCTCTATTCGTTTTAAGCAAGATCAAGCTGTTTGGAAAGATGATGGTTTGTATGAATTACAGCTATTTCATCCTGGTTTTTTATACAAAACACCGGTGACAATAAATACTGTTGATAGCGACTCAAAACACAGCAGACTTCCCTTTAATACTGACTTTTATAATTACGATGGAACGGC
The DNA here is from genome assembly GCF_022809815.1 of Pseudoalteromonas sp. APM04. Classification (NCBI taxonomy): domain Bacteria; kingdom Pseudomonadati; phylum Pseudomonadota; class Gammaproteobacteria; order Alteromonadales; family Pseudoalteromonadaceae; genus Pseudoalteromonas; species Pseudoalteromonas sp. APM04. The sequence goes on along the minus strand of NZ_CP094441.1, from coordinate 103,547 downwards.
TGCACCGCTAAAAGATGAGTTAACTAAAAGCACAACCAATACACAGCTTGGCCATGCAGGTTTTAGGCTTCACTACCCTTTAAATACTAATACTTATAAAGATGAGATTATAGTGTTTCAAGGTGCTTCTTATTTTCGTGTTGTAGGTCCAAACCAAGTTTATGGCCTTTCAGCTCGCGGATTAGCAATTGATACAGCGCTTGCATCTGGCGAAGAGTTCCCTATGTTTAAAGAGTTTTGGCTAGTAAAACCGACAGCAGAACAAACTAGCATTGTACTGTTTGCATTACTTGATAGCCCATCAGTATCTGGCGCTTATAAATTTAATATTGACCCTACTACCAACACAACCGTTAAAATAGACATGCAAATATTTGCCCGTAAAGACGTGAAAAAGTTAGGCATCGCACCACTAACGAGCATGTTTTATCATGGTGAAAATAGCACAAAATTTTTTGATGATTATCGTCCTGAGGTGCATGACTCTGATGGTTTGTTAACTCAATCACAGGATGACAAGTGGGTATGGCGCCCACTGAATAATCCATCGCAACTGAGTGTTACCTCATTTGCGTACGAAAACCCTAAAGGTTTTGGGCTTGCGCAACGCGACCGTGACTTTAATAACTATTTTGATATAGAAGCACATTACCATGATCGCCCAAGCCTGTGGATTGAACCTCAGGGTGAATGGGGCAATGGCCGTGTTGAGCTAGTAGAAATTCCAACAGATACCGAAACAAACGACAACATTGTTAGCTACTGGGTACCAGAAAACCCCTTCAAAGCAGGTGATTCATTAAAACTTAGCTACAAAATGAGCACGTTTAATAGCAGTTTAAACAAACATGAAAAAGCACATGTAGTTCGTACTCGTATCGGCAGCGCGGCATTGCCCGGTGAAGATAACCCGCCACCACAAAGTCATCGTCAATTCACTGTTGATTTTTCAGGCCCTGCTCTAAATGCTCTCTCTGAACAACTTAAGTTAAATGCAGGTATTCAGCTAACTACGGGTGAAGTAAGTGATGTATCCGTTCAAAAACTGCCTGAAGGGTACGGCTGGCGTGTTGCTTTTAAAATTGCACCACAAGACGACAAACCCGTCGATATGCGCTTATCGTTAAAACTACGTGACAAAGACATTAGTGAGGTATGGAGCTATGTTTGGTATCCAAATGACATCAAGTAAGCAAAAAAAGGGAACGACAATGCCATTTAAAACAGCTCGTGTATGGCTTTTTGCAATTGCCGCTATATTCATATCAGGCTATGGCATATCAATCATGTTCGACATACTTAACTCAAACGGCATGACGTTGCTTGAGTATGCACTGCTTGTCTTATTTTCTATTACATTTGCATGGATAGTGACGGCATTTTGTAGTGGCACAATAGGGTTTGTATTACAGCTATTTCGTATCGATCCACTTACCTTAAAGCGCATAAAACCAATCGCGATCCACGCCCAAGCTATTGCTAAGCAAAAAACAGCGGTTGTAATGCCTATTTACAACGAAGACACCCACCGTGTAATTGCTGGTTTTGAAGTAAGTCTAGCGTCGCTTAAAGAGACCGGACAGCTCGAACACTTTGATTTTTACTTACTAAGCGATACACAAGACCCGCAGATAGCCGAGAATGAACTCAATGCATGGCACGCAATGTGCGAGCGCTTAGGAGATACTGCCAAACATATTTTTTATCGCCGCCGTGAAGACAATAAACACCGCAAAGTAGGCAACCTAACGGATTTTTGTGAACGCTGGGGTAGTAAATACGATCATATGATTGTACTCGATGCAGACAGTATAATGACTGGCAAGTGTATGCTTGAGCTAACAACTAGCATGCTAAATAACCCACAAGCAGGTCTTATTCAGACAATCCCTATTCCGGTTCGCCAAGATACTTTTTTTGGTCGCTTTTTACAATTCGCATCGGTACTCTACAGCCCCATGCTAGCTACTGGCTCTGCTTTTTGGCAAACCGATCAAGCTAACTACTGGGGACATAACGCAATTATAAGGGTCGATGCCTTCATTAAATGTTGTGGTTTGCCAACATTAAAAGGGAATGCGCCCTTTGGTGGTGAAATTCTCAGCCACGACTTTGTTGAGGCTTCTTTACTTCACTCCGCAGATTGGGATGTATTGTTGTTATCTGAAATTGAAGGTAGCTATGAAGAAGTTCCAAGCAATATATTAGACTACGCAATTCGTGATAGGCGCTGGGTACAAGGCAATATTCAACACCTTGGTTTATTGTCATCAAATAAATTAAAGCTTATGAGTAAGTTTCATTTTTTACTGGGTGCCACAGCATATATATCGTCGCTTATTTGGCTATCAATGCTCGCATTAAGTACTATTGATGCCGTTACCCGCGCATTAAACAGTGATGTCTATTTTAATCGTGCTTATCAGTTATTTCCTACATGGCAAATAGCTAAAACAGATTTAATTGACTCATTACTTTATTTAACCATTATTATTTTATTAATGCCTAAGTTAATGGGGGTCATTGTTACCCTAGTTCACAGAAATAAGCGTTTTGGTGGATCAATTAAACTCATAGCTGGTTCAGTTATTGAAACTTTATTTGCCGTTATTGTGGCACCGCTGATGATGGTTTTTCATGCTTACTTTGTAGTATGTGTATTTTTAGGTAAAAAAGTAACGTGGGATGCTCAACCGCGAGAAGGCCGCATGGTGTCGTGGAAAGAAGCCTTTGGCTATACACTATTTTCAACTGTAGTTGCAGTTGTTTGGGGCGGGGTTGCTTATTACTTTACCCCTGTATTTTTCTGGTGGCTATCACCTATTTTATTAGGGCTGATACTTGCAGCTCCTATTGTTCGTTACTCGAGTAGTATTAAGTTTGGCTTAGCGCTCAGAAAGCTAGGCATATTTATATGCCCTAGTGAAGTCGATAACAGTAAAACACTCGCGGCACTTAAAGTACATTTACAAACAGTATCAGTACCAAGCAAAGGGCAATACCCTGAAACTTTGCCAGGACTACCCGCAGAGCAATTAACAACAATGCCAGTACAACGCTTTCATCGTGTTCGTAAGCTAAAAATCAAAAACCTCAAAGCAAAGTTAATTAGAAAGTTTAATTAACCGTGCATCACACTAAAAAGGAGCGCTTAGCGCTCCTTTTTTTATGCTTAAAATATATGCTAACTATAAATTACACAGAAGCTAGAAAAATTTTTAGCCAATAAAAAACCCGCAACATGTGCGGGTTTTTTTTAGAGTTTAAAAGGCTAATTACTTAGCAGCTTTTTTCTCTTTTTCTGCAGCGATTACCGTTTCAGATACGTTAGCTGGACATGGTGCGTAGTGTGAGAACTCCATAGAGAACTGACCACGACCTGATGTCATAGTACGTAGTGAACCGATGTAACCAAACATTTCTGATAACGGTACGTCAGCTTTAATGCGAACGCCAGTTAAACCAGCTTCTTGGTCGCTTAGCATACCACGACGACGGTTAAGGTCACCGATTACATCACCAACGTGATCTTCTGGCGTGAACACGTCAACTTTCATGATTGGCTCAAGAAGTTGTGCGCCCGCTTTAGGGATCGATTGACGGAAAGCGCCTTTAGCAGCGATTTCGAATGCAATTGCAGATGAATCCACGGCGTGGAAGCCACCGTCGAAAAGTTCTACTTCAACGTCAAGTACAGGGAAGCCAGCTAGCACACCCTCTTGCATCATTGATTTAAAGCCTTTCTCAACTGCAGGCCAGAATTCTTTAGGTACGTTACCACCAACAACTGATGATGTGAACGTGAAGCCTGAACCCACTTCGCCTGGCTTGATGCGGTAATCAATTTTACCGAACTGACCAGAACCACCAGATTGTTTCTTATGCGTGTAGCTATCTTCGATTTCACGAGTGATAGTTTCACGGTAAGCAACCTGTGGTTGACCAACAACAAGGTCTACACCGTAAGTACGCTTAAGGATATCTACTTTGATATCTAAGTGAAGCTCACCCATACCTTTAAGGATAGTTTCGCCTGAATCTTCATCAGTCTCAACTTGGAAAGATGGATCTTCTGCAACCATTTTACCGATAGCAACACCCATTTTCTCATTACCGCCTTTATCTTTAGGCTGTACAGCAATCGAGATTACTGGAGTTGGGAATACCATTGGTTCAAGTGTTACTGGGTGCTTAGGATCACAAAGAGTGTGACCAGTTTGCACGTTCTTCATACCAACGATAGCGATGATATCGCCCGCTTGCGCTGAAGTAAGCTCTTTACGCTCGTCAGCTTGCATTTCTACCATGCGGCCAACACGTTCTGTTTTACCAGTAAACGCATTAAGGATAGTGTCACCCTTGTTAAGCTTACCAGAGTAGATACGTACGAATGTTAATGCACCAAAGCGGTCATCCATGATTTTGAATGCAAGCGCTTTGAAAGGTTCGTCTGCAGAAACAATTGCAAACTCGCCGTTTTCATTACCTTCTTCATCCATAAGAGGTTGAGGATCAACTTCTGTAGGAGCCGGTAAGTAATCAACAACAGCATCAAGTACTAGTTGAACACCTTTGTTTTTAAATGCAGAGCCACAGAACGTTGGGAAGAACGCAAGGTCACGAGTACCTTTACGGATACAACGCTTAATATCTTCAACAGAAGGTACTTCACCTTCCATGTACGCTTCCATTAGATCATCGTCTTGCTCTACAGCAGTTTCGATAAGCATTTCATGGTATTCTTCAGTTTTTTCTACCATGTCTGCAGGAACATCTGTGATTTCGTAGTTTTCAGGAAGACCAGTGTCATCCCAAACGTATGCTTTTTTAGTAAGAACGTCTACAACACCAACAAAATCATCTTCAATACCGATTGGTAAAGTCATGATTAATGGTACAGCACCAAGTACTTTACGTACTTGCTCAGTTACACGGTAAAAATCAGCACCCATACGGTCTAATTTGTTTACGAAAATAATACGTGCAACTTCTGATTCGTTCGCGTAACGCCAGTTAGTTTCTGATTGTGGCTCAACACCACCAGAACCACAGAATACACCAACACCGCCATCTAATACTTTAAGTGAACGGTAAACTTCAACTGTGAAGTCAACGTGTCCAGGAGTATCGATAACGTTGAAACGGTGATCTTTCCAGAAACAGCTTACTGCCGCAGACTGGATAGTAATACCGCGCTCAGCTTCTTGATCCATGAAATCGGTAGTAGATTCACCATCATGAACCTCACCTGTTTTGTGGATAGTACCTGTAAGCTTCAGGATACGCTCAGTAGTCGTGGTTTTACCCGCATCAACGTGCGCGAAAATACCAATGTTTCTGTACTTCGATAAATCTGCCATTATTTTACTCTTAATAAAGTCGATAAATTATTCGGCGGGAGTATAGCATTACTTAAAGCGAACATCACCATAGAAGTCGCTTAAAATGCAATCAATTCACTATATTTTTTTTACAAAGAGAATATATTAACGGTACAACACGCTGTTTATTATATAAACCAATAAAAACGTTAGGCTTTATTTCATAAACACTGCATTTTAAATAATGCTTTTTAATTTTGTATCGGTAACTTAAAAGGCCTTATTGATATCGAGCATATTGTTATGTTTAATAATTTTTACTGCAGCTGCGCCCTTTAAGGTATAAATAAATAGTCGTAAATTCTCCCATAAACACATTGAAGAAAGGTTTATTTAATTAAAGTTAAAGCAGGCGAGTATTTAAAAATAACGCATTACTAAAGCTCTTCACGATTCAATCTGTATGATAATATCGATTAAAAATAGGCCACTATATAAACCTATAAGTGGTATGCATTAATAACAAATAATAAGAATTAAAAATGAAACGGACATTTCTTTACCCTATTTATTGGCTACTAACATGTGTTTTATTTCTATGTAATGCACCAGCTTATGCTACGCAATATAAAATAGATGCACCTGGTAATTGGGTCACCCTACATGACGTAAAACAGCCCCAAAAAAGTGATATGGCAAAAATGCGCGATGGCACACTTTACCTATTACTCGACAACCAAACTTATGTTCCTGAACGTCAAAAGCAACAACGATACACACGCCTAGTAATGCAAGCACTTAATCAAAGTGGCGTTGACTATATAAGCCAGTTAAGCCTCGATTTTGACCCAAGCTATCAGACCCTAACATTGCACACACTCTCCATAATTAGAGATGGTAAGCACATAGATAAGCTTTCAACTGCAAGGTTATCTGTTATCCAGAGCGAGCCTGAATTAGCTGATAAAATTTATAACGGAAGGCTTTCTTTAAATATCATTGTTGACGATATGCGAAGCGGAGATATGCTCGATTATAGCTACAGTGTTACCGGCAGTAATCCTATCTATGCCAATAAATTTAGTACTCGGCGCACACTAAGGTGGTCAGTGCCCGTAGTGCAACAGTATATGCGTGTTTTATGGGGTAAAAAAACACCTCTTAATATAAAAACCATAAATGGCACTGCCGAAACAAAACAGACTGAAAACCAATACGGTACGGACTACTCTATATCAGAGTTCGAAGCCCCTTTACTCACGCAAGACTCTGAAACACCCACCTGGTACAACCCATACATGCAAGTTTATCTCTCTGAATATAATAGTTGGGACGAAGTTGTTAATTGGGCATTACCACTTTATGAGTCAGCAATCGAAACACCCAGTAGTATTAACGCCATAGCGCAATCTATACAGGCACAGCATACCAATACATCCGATAGGATTGCCGCAGCATTACGCTTTAGCCAAGACGAAATACGCTATTTAGGTTTAGAAATGGGCACCAATTCTCATCAGCCAACACCTGCCTCAGAAACGCTATCTCTACGTTATGGTGACTGTAAAGATAAAACAACTCTACTCATTTCATTATTAGAAGCGATGAAAATAGAGGCATACCCTGCTCTTGTAGATACAGAAGAAACGAAGCGCTTAATAGAACTACCGGCCACAGCAAGCGTTTTTAACCACGTAATTGTAACTCTTGAGTACAAAGGCAAACGCTATTGGCTGGATCCAACCATTAGTTATCAACGAGGGACACTTCCCTATTTAGCGCAGCCCGATTACGGATATGCACTTATTATAAAAAATGGCGAAAATACATTAACGCCTATGGCACAAACTCCTGTGCATAAAAAGGTAACAGTAAACGATCAATTTTATATTCCTAAAACAGTAAAAGAACCGGTCCTATTTACTACCGAATATTCTTATGCCGAGTTTCAGGCTATTAATCGCAGAAGTAATTTAGCGCGCAACGGGCTAGACAGCGTTGCAAAATCATACCTTGAATACTACCAAGGTTTTTTTGACGAGCTCAAAATCGATAAACCCATGGCGGTAAGTGAGGACCAACAAACAGGTCAGTTTATCACTAGCGAGTCGTACCTTATTAGCCAATTTTGGGAAAAAACCAGTGACGGATATGAAGCTGATTTTTACGCCTCTGAAATACAAAACAGTGTTTACGAGCCAAAGCAAACTAATCGCACAGACCCACTTTATTTTGAATACCCCAATATAATCGACACCAGCATAAAACTTCATTTCACTGAAAAAAACTGGGCGTTTGACAATAGCCAAGACGAGATTGATAACGACTACTTTTATTTAAAAACATCCGTTAGCTTTAATGATAATATTTTAACGCTAAGCTATCACTTTTACGCAAAGAAAGACCATATTCCCGCTGATAAAATCAGCGACTACCTAGCGCAACGAAACAAACTTATTTCAGCCACGCACTACTCAATTTTAAAGTACGCAAACACAACTGAGGCGCCTCAAACAACGGCCGACATACTCGATAACCTTGGAGGTAATTGGCTTAAATACGCACTTGCCGGTTACCTTTTATTATTTATTTTCTTTATTGCAGACTGGCGACTCGAGTCGGCAAAGCGCCCTACTTTTGAAAATAACCCATTTTACGCTGTATCGGTCAGCAAGTTTATTATTTACAGCATTTTAAGCTTAGGTATTTATATTAACTATTGGTGCTACCGTAACTTTAAAGCTATAAAGCAGCACAGCAATGCTAATATAATGCCTATTGCTCGCGGTATTTTCGCCATTTTATGGTATTACCCGCTTTATCAAGCACTGAAGCAACACAGTGAATTGCAATCAAGTAAAAGTAAAATAATCCCAAGCTGGGGGGCTGCTGTTTTATTTTTATTAGTACTTGCAACCACATTGGTTTACCGCATGGAAGAATACGCCACTATCGCATTGCTGGTTATGCCTTTTCTATGGCTTCCATTAGTGAGTTACATAGAGCACGCAAACACCAACCAAAAAGCTTTGCATTACAACTCTTACTGGCGAGTCAGACAGTACTTTATGTCTCTGGCGCTTGCGCCAATATTACTCTTCGGTGTACTTCAAGAAGCTAATATTTTACCTGGTAGCGCTATAATAAAAGGCGAAAAGTTATGGGCTTATCAAACTCACTTTTTAAAACGTAACCGCCTAACACCAGAAAATGAAGACGTTCTCTATTTTTATAGTGATGCCATGTTTGACTATCGAGACGATGGAAACGGAATAACTGATAATTATATTTTTAGCTACTATAAAAACGATGCTGGAAAGCTTGAGTCAGACCTTAGTCACTTTAATGACATTGATAAAATAGAAACCTCATACGGTAAAACTGAACTAGATAACACCACTATTAAAGTAATAAAAACAGATGGAAGTGATTTTTTACTTATTGTTAGCAGGTTTAATAAGCTCGATGAAGTGCTAGTTGATAAAATAAATTTACGCTTAAGTGAAAATAAAAAAGAGTAGTTATTTAACGCTAACATACCGATTTAAAAGAGAATAAAAAACGCCCACCAAGATAATGATAATTATTTGCATTTGAGTATTGACAGATACTTAGATCTAATTGATAATCACTATCAACAAGGCAGAACATACAGCTTTGTAACGGAATGAATAACTTGTTTCTCGACCCTGAAACAACGTGTGGCGCACGTTAACAGCTATGGTTACTTGTTATTAACCGCAACGCCCCTTGATGTTGATGATAAGTAACCGTCCTACTATTTTACTTGCTACATTGCTCATATCGGTGACGGTAGATATGAAACTAAAAAAGCCCTTACGGGCTTTTTTTATGTCTGAAATTTAGTGAGCAACATACTCACATAAGCTCACAATTTAACGGCGGTTTTTTCGTGCGCGTGCACGGCGCTGTTTTTTCTCTTCTTCTTTAGCAGCTTTTTTAGCTTCTGCAGCGGCGCGTAATCCGGCAACCATTATTTCTTCTTCTTCACGCATGGCTGGTGTTTCCATGGTAATGCGACCAATAATGCCATCTCGAAGTTCGTTAATGAGTATTTCAGACATTTTATACGTGTCTATTTGATTACCACCACGAATACAACCACGCTTTTTACCCGCCATTTCCACAAATTCCCAATCGCTTTCTGGCAATTCGTTTAACTTATAGCGCGCTTTTAGTAGTTCAGGGTAAGCATGCAGTAGATATTCAGCGGTGTAACTAGCAACTTCTTCGTACTCAAGTGCAGTGTCGCGTATTGCACCCGTTGCACCTAACCGATAACCTGAATTTTCGTTCTCTACTTTTGGCCAAAGCATGCCTGGCGTATCGTATAGCATAATGCCATCTTCAAGCTTAATGCGCTGCTGCGCCTTGGTAACCGCAGGTTCATTACCCGTTTTTGCCACTATGCGACCAGCTAATACATTAATTAATGTAGATTTACCCACGTTTGGAATACCCATGATCATGGCTTTGATTTGCTTATCGGCACCCACTTTGTGCGGCACTAACTTTTTGCAAAGCTCATTAATACGATGTACTTCAGCGGCTTTATCATGACCAAACGCAATGGCTTTAACACCACTTTCTTGCTCAAAGTAGTCTCTCCATACTTGAGTCATTTTAGGATCGGCTAAATCAGCCTTATTTAAAATTTTGATGACCGGTTTGCCTTCACGAAGGCTTGTCACCATTGGATTTTCGCTACTATAAGGAATGCGTGCGTCAAGCACTTCAATGATCACATCCATTTGTGGCATTATTTCTTTAATTTCATTTCGGGCTTTATTCATGTGCCCAGGGAACCACTGTATTCCTGCTCTACTCATTTGATTTGTATGACCTTTAATTAAAGGCCGCAGCCTATGGGTACTAATGTGGGTACTAAAAGTAAAACTATGCTTTTGTACTTTTCGTTTATGGGAGTTAGTCTACTACAAAATTGCACTTGGATTCTTATGAAAATATATGAATAACTAAATATCAATTTAGTCCACACTCTTTATATACCTTTCTATAGGCATGTTATTCCCTTTCTCACGTGCTTGTTGTGGGCTGATTAAGCCAGTCAGTTATTTCTATTTCAATAAAAATTTACGATGGTATAAGTATTTTGCAAACACCCGTTTTTTCAAGGAAATCTATGCCAATTAAATACGGCCTATAATATCCCTCAATTGAATCTTCTTTTTCATTAGGGGCAAATAAGTGTATACACTCATGCAATGGAAAGTTACCTCGATTAAATATTAAATCAGCATGTGCTTCCCCAGTACAATCAAGTATCGTTCCATCAGTTAAAGTTAGCCAAACATGTGCCTTAATAGGTTCATTTAAACCAGGGGAATTTAACTCACTTTTAATACTCGCATCCGACATTTCACAATAAATATAATCATGCCAATACCGATCCCCTATTGTAATATAGCTGTCTATATTTAAATCTTTCTTTAAAAAATACTGAAGCATTAGATGAACATCCGTACATTTACCTGCCAAGTCTTGGGATGACTTAAAACCGTGAAGTTGCAACATTTCAAGACAATGTATTAATACTTCTTGTTTTTTATCTTCACTAATGTTTTTACTAAACGGTACTGGACTTGGAGGCAATTTTAGCTGTAACTCTTGAGTTCTAAGCACCGCGTCTTCAATTCTTTTTTTATAATTCAAATCTCTTACCTACAAATTTATATAAAGTATCTTGCGTAATATAAAGCTAAGCGCAGCTTTTGCTGCGCTTAGCTTAAATAAAATTATTTAACTATTTTTTACCGTTATAGTTAGGGTTGTTCGGATTTAACTGATTACTTCGATTATCTTGTGTTCTTTGGTATGGAACATTGACTCCAGAAGTGCCTTTATTGCTGTTTCCTTGGTTTGATTTATGATCATTATTGCTAGACATATATGTCTCCTTAAAAAGTTAATTGTGATTCGACTTATGGAGTTTCAGCGTTAGCTAAAACTCCTTCAATCGTCGAATATCCATTTTAAAGTTTCGATATGCTCTAAAGTCACTTGGTGTGCTTGGAACTGTTATTTTAATACCTGATGGCGCAATCAGCCTTGGATGACGCCCACGCTTTAAAGACCAACCTTTTTTCTTCAATAACTTACAAACCAACGTATTAATGTTTTTATCATTACTATATTTTTTCATTATTGCTCTCCTAGTGTTATCAAATTCTCTTTAATAACTTGCGGAAAGCTTGAAGGGTATCGGCTTGCGAATGCTTTAACGTTAAAGTTCACATGATTCAAAGCCTTAGAAACCCCTATATCCAATATTGAAGGACTAAGCGTTAATCCCTGACACGATGACGAGTTTTGGTAAAAGTTACCTTCTGGATTTATCATCAAATATGATTGCCACATATCGCAATTATCTTCAATTGCAATAACATTATTGTGCTCTTTATGCTTTTGAACATAAGAATCATATTTTTCTTGCGAGATAGTTAACTGGTCACTATAGACAGGTAATGCACGTAAGAGCTTCCACTTGTCGGGTTGCAATAATGCGATTGCTGCATTCAAATTTTCACGAAAGTTAAATGCATTAACAACAGTATTAACTTTCAACTTACCTTGAGGATTTAACTGACGATATAGCGCTGTAACAGTTAATGCTTTTTGCGGGGAAAACCACTCACCTTTACGATCTATTCGGCCAATGCTTTGAGCAATTAAATAATCTGCAGTATCAAAACTTAAACCAAGCATATCTAAATGAGGGGCAATACGCCTTAACATTGTTGGTGACAAAAAATGTCCGTTAGTAATAAGTGATGTATTAAAGCCTATACTCTTTGCAAATAATAAAGCGCTAACAAAGCGAGCACCTAACATAACAGGCTCTCCACCGGCAAAGTTAATCCTTACTGATTGATAACCTAATTCTTGTCGTATTTGATTATTCGAAAAAAAGTACTCAGCCAGCATTAGCAGTAAATCTTGAATGCTCTCTGAAGAATGATGTAACTCTGTTGCTGACGTATTATCTTGCCACTTAGCGTAACAATAACCACAACGGTAATTACACGCTTCGGTCATGTGAAAGTTAATAACAAGCTCTTTAATATTTGTCATATGAATCTCCATCTATTGCTGACAGCCATAGATTCACTTAGTGCAATGCACTAACAAACATTATTTTTTTAATAATTACATTTTTTGAAAATACCCTAATAGATCATCAAACTCCTCTGCTTCCTTGTGTCGAGATGTTATATGTTCTATTAATTGCTTAACACTATGATTATTTGTATCTAATTGGCTTGATAATGCTAACGCTTTGTCTATATCGTTATTTAAATAAGCTAAGAGCAAGTTATCTGTTGAGCTGGTAAGGGCAGATTGCGCAAGCAATGCATGTAATAAACTGAGATTTTTCCCTAAAGCTAGCTGAGGCATTACGGCAAACGGGTTAGGTAATCTCTTTTTACGCAAGTCACAATCACTAGCAAGCGCATTCGCAAATTCAGCAGCGGTCGCTTTACTCAGAGAAATTCCCATTAATGAATTACTTTCGCCAAATAATTGCTTAACTATCACAGCACAATGGTGCCTAAAGCTCTTATCTTCAAATATTTTTTTTACGTCTTTGGGATCATGAAAAATTGCATTGAGTAGTAAAGCATTAAATAGCACATCTAGCTGCCCATCCGCCAAGCGCTTTGTTGACCTTTGAACCTTTAGCTCAGTTTCAACTTTAATAAGCTTATTACGAACAAGGGAATTTGCTTTATCTTTTAAATATGTGCTTTCTTTGGCAACATCGATCCCAAATAAGAAGCGAATAGCATCAGGAACGGTCATACCACTAGTCATTGCAGTAAACCGCCTCAAGTAAGTGACTCGCTTTAAGTCCTTTTAGTTGCTCTGCACCAAATGACATATTCGCAATTATTTGTGCTAAGTCGAACCAATTACTCTTTTTATAATGTCTATATCTTTTTTTACACGACGGTGAGCTCTTAATATATTGTTGCAATACGCCTATACAGTAGCCAGCACGCATAGCCTCTGATACTGAAGTATGAAGAGCAGCATACTTCCCAGGCTCTTGTTTTCGGTCAAATATCTCAATCACTTCTCTACAAGATGATTGCAAAAATACTGGGTCATCAGGTTGGAATACTTGCTCTTTTGCCTCAAGGCGGGTCGTACTAAAAAAAACGGTTAAGACCACTAAACTTAAAATTAATTTTTTCATTGTTATACTTCCAAACATTTGTAAACTTAGCTCATCGCTGCTGGTTGATCATTATTTGATTCATTGTCAGGCAAGTTACTGGTTGCATCATCTTTACTTTTATAAAAGTTGGGCAAAGGCGTACTCGCATAAATTGCAATAATTGTAATAAGAATAGAAAGGAAGGATTGAATATCTGCATATTTATCTAATATAGCCACCCCAAGTACACCTTGGTCTATTAATTCAATTATTAAATAGAGTGTAAAAAAGAGCGTACAAAACAGTTCAGCAAGGGCAACTACAAATACAAAGCGCTTAAGTGCTTTCCATTTAGTCCAGTTCAAAGCAAAACAACGCGCAAAAAACCGCCATACTGAGGCTATAAATATAATGAAAAGTCCGACTTCACTCAGATCTAAATCAGATAAGCCAGCATCATACTCAAAAAAATAAAGGGGAATAGAAACCAAGCTAAAAGCAGCAATTAAGCTTAAGGCCAAATAAAGAAAAACAATTATAAAACCATGAGCAAAATGCCCAAATAAAATATCAACAGTATTAAAAACAGACTTCATTTTCATCCTTGAATTTATATTAAAGATAGTTATTTTAAAAAACTATGACTACTTATTGACTCAGATTAGGCTAAGCCACAAGTAACAATTTAATCAGAAAACAGCCCTTTCTAGTAAGACCAAACATGGTAACTAACATTATTAAGTGCAAATTCGTCTAAACACTCAGGGCCTATTTCAATTTTCAGTAAGTATTTCGAAGGGTAACCTAAGTAAGTTAATCTGATATTCAAAGCATAGCCAAAGCACGGCACAAAAGGGAAGCATCGCGCTTCCCTTTAAAATAGTTTTAAGCTGTTTGTGCTTTTAAGTTCAACCAGTCTTCTTGTTTTAGCTTGTTCCAAGCAGCAAGGATATGGGTGGGCTTCATTTCCGACTTTCTAGCATTCCAGCTATGTACTGTATTAATAAGCTCTTCATCAGTAATGTTATTGCCTTCTAACTCATTCGTTGCAACCCAATGCACAGTTGAAAGTAGCTCCATACCGTTTTGCGACTCAAAGCCTTCTATTAGCCTGGCTACTTTATCAAATCGTTGCTTTGTGTTTGGGCATTCTTGCAAATAGTTAATTGCTTCGATAGCCGCATCACCTTTTAACTCTATAGGCGTATCAGGCTTATTTATACCGTCTGCATAACCAGTAATAAAGTGACCTTCCATTTTATCTAGTACATGGCGCAGCACATCAGCATAAGGGCCATAATGATGCTTTTTAAATACCACTTTGTTTAAAGGCTCACCAGCAGCAGTTAAAAAATACACAAGCTTTTGTACTTCTAATAGCGATAAGCGATAACCAAATCCTGTAGAGGTATAACGCTCAATCAAGCCTAAAACGGCGGCTCTACCCAAGGTCATGTCGGGTCTTTTAGTTTTATTAGGCATAGCCTGGGCACTTGGTGCATTTTGTGGAGGATAAACGCGCCACTCAACGCCTGGTAACTCAGCTAAAGAACCCTGTATTAGTGAATCAACAGCATGCCAATCTAAGCCCCCTAAACCACTTCCCAGTGCTGGTAAAGCGACAGATTTAAGCCCTAACCGCTTTACTTCAGCTTTTAAGCTGTTCAGCCCTTGCTCTATATATTCAAGTTTAGAACTACCTTTCCAGTGTGCTTTAGTAGGAAAGTTAATAATGTAAAATGGTGCATTAATGGAGTTAAGCTCAACAGTTAACACTTCACCTGTTACTAGCTCTTTATCGTCACAGGCTTTTTTGTATACCTTAAAATTATCTGGAAAGGCCTTTTTAAACTGCAAAGCAAGCCCTTTACCCATTACCCCTACAGTGTTAACTGTATTGATAATAGCATCAGCTTGATCATGTAATATATTGCCTGTTTGATAAGTAATCATCTTAACCTCAGTAGTACCACTGCGGCCTAACTACGACCTCTGGTTTATGCTGCACAGTTTGAAGTAGCATATTTACTTCATTAGCAACATCTTGTGTTTTTACGCCTATTTGGCGAATAGCTGCCCATTGTACAGATTCAAACGCTAAAAACTCAGCTTGTTTTTCTTCTTTAAAGTCCTGCCAATAGCGTTCATTAATAATACGTTTAATATCCAACTCATTAATACGTGTAAAATCATCAATTTGCTCTGCATAGTCTAAATCAGCATGAATATCAGTAAAAAAGCAATGTTGGTTTCCCAGGCACACAGTTTCTGTGTCACTAATTAAGTGTAATACCTTATCTTGCCCACCGCCAAAATCATCATGCCCGCAATGAATAACATACAACATGACTGAGCGCGGGCAAAAATTAAACGGCACATACTGCCCAATTGTACCACCCGCAGCCACTTTTACAGGGCGAACTAAACGGCGTTGCTTAATATGGTTATAGCCAATATTTTGGTTAACTAAACCAAGCTCAATACGTTTAGCGTCAGACCATAAGCAACCTTGACCTAAAATGCTAGCCAGGTTATCAATGTGCGTTATATGAGATACTGATACTGTCATGAAATCCTCATAACCCAAAATTCTTTAACTCGCTTAAATTCCAATATGAAATCAATGTAACGTAAATAACAATTAAAAGCCTAGTCGTAATCCCTTGGTGCACCGTTAACAGTAAGTTCGTAATCTTGTAAGCCAAAATAGCCCATAACTGGCTGGCATTTAGCCTCAACACTTACAGTTATATCCCTTCCCGGAACATCTGACTCCCTTCTGTGAGAGCCACTCGCATATCCACTTAGTTTTACATCAAAGCTTGTATTAAAATTATAAACATCAACTGATAACTCAATTTCATCAAAAATGGTATCTGTTTCGGCCATCGGTCCTGATAACTCATCTCCCATTAACAAATCATATGAATCTTCATTAACCCTTTCTGAGATTTCTTCGGCTAATGTATCTTCTGATACAAGCTTAAAAGGAAGGCGCTCAAATAACATTTGAGTATGATCAAATATTAAATCCGAACTTAAATCTTCATTCTCTGAATTTTCTAGTTCACATATATCATCTAACTTTTTAGCTAAATCGTTATCTAAAATAATATATTTAAGTTTACTCAGATTCTCATTATTAAAATCTTTGTCATTTATAAGGTCATCAGCTATTTCATAGCCAAAAACAGCTGCAATACATGAGGCAAGCCCTGATGCTGTAAGTGCAACCCCATCCTCTTTTAAAGAGTTAGACAGCAAATCCATAAAATAAAAAACAGCGGGAAACCGATGCGAAGCCATAGTGGCGTTATGAATTGCAGACTGCTCTTCATACCGTTGCTTTTCTTTGGTTGCTTTGCGTTGTTTTTCTTCTAGCTCTAAACGCTTTTTCTCTAAACTAATTTGTTCAGCTTCAGCATCTGCTTTAGCTTTATCAGCTATTGCTGTAGCTGCTTTAACTTTCTTATCAATGTAATCTCGAATTCTATTTCTTCGTTCTACCCTATCTTTTTCTTTTTGAATATCTAATGTTACATCTTGTGCTAAAAAGTCTTTTTCAGGATTTGCTCTAAGCCTTTCCTTATTGAGTTCCCATTGCTTTTTAGTATGTTCAATATCTAAATCAACAGCATGTGAATGCTGCAAAACAGCTGTCTTTTTTTGCTTTTCTTTCACCCATAAAGAAGCCCAAGGAAGTATAAATAAGTAGCCTATAGTGAGCACAGTAGGTATTACTAATAAATCTAAATCTTGTTTTAATAGACTTGGATTTGACAACACAGACATACTTTCGACTAAAGCATTTATTCTTTTCTCTAAGTCGCCTTTACCCCAAAACAAAAGCGCTAATTTATCCCAGTTACAAAAACACCATGAAACAATAAACGTTCCTGCTATGGGATCTTTGATTCTGGTCTTTGCATTACCTTTTATCGTAGACCAGATATCATCTAAAACTTGCATACCCAGTCCCTAAAATAATTGTCATTAATAATATTCCTTTATGTACCCATACGCTCTATCAAACAGTATTTGGTCTGTATGGAGCTTGTATTTAAGTAGTGCCTTGCGCAGTGATTTTTGTACTTCGCGTTCGCCACCTGTGGTGGTTTGCCAGCCTGGGAAGCGAACAACACGTACAATAGCGTCTATGTCGGTTACTATGCGCTCTACTACAGCAGGGGTTTGATCGTCTTTAAGCTCTAAAAACAGGTCTGTTAATGCGGCTTTGGGTGTTTTTTCTTGCAGTTCGTCGTCTAATTCTTTTTCTGCCTGGACGGTTTCTTTGGCTATTTTACAAAGCTCTTTAACAAAGTCGATTGAGGCTATTAGGCCTTTTTCGGCTTTGTCGCGCAGGGCTTCTAGTCGTTCACTTAATGATTTAAATACAGGTAAATCGCCACGGTCTTTAAAACGCTTTGCTAGCTCTTTTTCAAGCTGTTTTGTTTTACGTGGGTCTGGGTTATTAAATATGTTTTCTATAACATCAGCATCAAGCACAAACTCTTCTAGGTTATGTACATTACCTACATGCACGTTGTCGTGTATGAGTTGTGTTGTTTGTGCGCCTAGCGTTAGCCACAACAACTTACCAATGTTGTCTGAGGCTGGTTTTACCGACTCATAAACCTGGGCTAGCCATTTGTAATCTTCGTTGTATTCATCAAGTACGCTATCGGGTGAAAGCGACTCCCAAAGCTTGGCTAGGTATTTAAAATCGAGTGCAAAAGCATCTTTCTTATCATCGGTGCTTATAGCGTTCTGTGCGGCCTCTAGGCCTTCAAAACCGTCAATAGTTCTGTCTACACCAATAAAGTGAGCTAATGTATCGGACATCGCTTGTGGAAGCTTCACACGTAGTTCACTCAGATTAGAGATAACTTGTTGTACGCTTTCTTCATCAAACTCTAGTGCTTTTGCGGCATCGTCAAATACGCCAAAGTAGTCAACAATACAGCCAAAGGTTTTATTGGGATATAAACGGTTTGTACGACATATTGCCTGTAATAAGGTGTGGTCTTTAATCGACTTATCTAAATACATGGTTTGGCATATAGGTGCATCAAACCCGGTTAGCAGCTTTGCGGTAACAATAATAAATTTAAGCTCTGATTTTGCATCGTTAAATTCATCCACCAGCTTTTCTTGCTGGCTTTTATCTACGCCCCATTTTTGCTTAAACTCATAGTCATCGTTCGCGCTGGTGGATATAACCACCTTACTGGCCGCTACATCAAAGTGTTTATCAAGTTCCTCTTTATATTGCACACAGGCATAACGGTCTGGTGTCACTATCATGGCTTTAAAACCATGGGGCTCCACTTTATCCATAAAGTGAATGGCGATGTCTTCGACTATTTTTTCAACGCGCTCAGGTGATTTTAAAAACGCTGACATTTTGGCTGATTTTTGATTAAGCGCATCGGCTTCTTCATCTGTTAGCGCGGCGCTTTCTTTAAAGTCTTTAAAGGCTTTATCGAGTGCTTCTTTATCTACGTGTACATCTACCAAACGTGGCTCAAAATGAAGTGGCAAGGTGGCTTCATCACGAATAGAGTCATGGAAGGTATAACGGCTCATATAGCCGCCTTTATCTTCTTCTGCGCCAAATGCCCAAAAGGTATTTTTATCAGCTTTGTTTACGGGCGTACCGGTTAAACCAAATAAAAAGGCATTAGGTAAAGCAGCACGCATTTGGCGGCCTAAATCACCTTCTTGGGTTCTGTGTGCTTCATCCACTAATACAATGATGTTTTCACGCTCGTTCATATTAGGTTTGGCATCACGGAACTTGTGGATCATTGAGATAATGATCTTTCGAGTATCACGCTCTAGCATTTGCTGTAATTCTTTAATGCTATCGGTTGATTCCACGTTAGCGACATCAGCCGCGTTAAAGGTGCCGCTAATTTGGGTATCTAAATCGGTTCTATCAACCAGCACAATAACTGTTGGGCTTTTAAGCTGTGCAGCACGGCGGAGCTTTTGTGCAGCAAACACCATTAATAATGATTTACCCGAGCCTTGAAAGTGCCAAATTAAACCTTTTTTAACTTTACCCTCAATCACACGCTGAACAATTTTATTAGCACCTTCATATTGCTGAAATCGCGGTATTACCTTAATACGCTGTTTCTTTTTATTAGTGGTAAACAACGAGAAGTTTCGC
This sequence comes from Pseudoalteromonas sp. APM04, assembly GCF_022809815.1. NCBI lineage: Bacteria > Pseudomonadati > Pseudomonadota > Gammaproteobacteria > Alteromonadales > Pseudoalteromonadaceae > Pseudoalteromonas > Pseudoalteromonas sp. APM04. Next base: position 83,851 of record NZ_CP094441.1, on the reverse strand, counting down.
ATTATATCCAGCAAGCGTTCAGGGCTTAATAAATCGGTTAGTTCAGCCCCTACACCCGATAAGCCAACAGCACGGGTTAACTGTGCATCTTCAACACGCCACGGAGCCCAGAACTCTAACGGGCAACGTATTGCGCCATAGAACAACTCTTTGCCTTCAGTAGCAAAAGATAAGATATTTGGCACAAATAGCTGAGGTACAGCATTTTCATAAATGCTATGTACTTCATGAGCACCATCTAACCAACTTACTGAGGGTCTAATCGGTGTTTTTGCTTCACCCACCACTACAGGAATACCATTAATCATTAATACCACATCGGGTATTTTGGTTTCACGGTGGTGAATACGGTATTGGTTAGTCACCACGTAGTCGTTACGGGTTAAATCATCAAAGTCGATTAAGTTAACGGGTACGTGGCGATTGTTTTCGCCAAATGGCATAGTTTTCTCACCTGTCATCCAAGCGAAAAACTCTTCATTGGCTTTTACTAGCCCAACTTGATTTACCGAAATTAAAATAGCACGGAGTTTATGTATTACTTCATCAGCCAAATTAGGGTTAGCTTCAATCTCAGGATTAAGGCGTATTAATGCTTTAACCAATTCAGATTCAACTAAAACCTCATTAACACCACGGCCTAATTGCTCTGGCGATTGGAATTGCCATTGAATTCCAAATGATTTTGGCTTTGGTTCTGAAACTTCATTTTTACCATGAGAGACGTTAAAATTAACGCCCGTCATTTGATGGATGATGTAGTGTTCCACACTATTTAATTCGGTAAATCCCATACCTAAAACACCTTGTTTATTAAACTTAATTGCAATTGCTTTGAAATATCTAAATTTTCTAACAAAAGATCCATACGATCATCAGACTCTTCTAATTTTAAACCTATATGAATTTGCTCATCTATGCTTTCAGGTAATGGGAATAACACCTTCTTTAAATGAAAAGGCCCAAAGTTAGGTTGTGCTGCACCAGTTATTAACTTGTCTATCTGTTTCTTGAATGATTTTGACTTTAAAAATTGATTAAGGTAATTGAAGTCTACACCATCTAGTGGCTTAAACCTTATCACGCTTGTGTTCATCATTAATGGTAAATCATGCTTTTTAACAACCCCATGTTTGCAATAAGAATTTCCAGAGCTAGCAATAACTATGTCATTCTCATCACATTCAAAGTGCTGATATTTGGCATTGAACTCTTCAAGAGACACGTGCCTATTAGTTAATGTTAAATCTAGTTTACCTTCAACAAGATTTGTCACATTTATTACTTTTATTCCCTCATCTGTAAATTGCCATTTTCTGAGGCCAGGCCCTTCTTGAAACCAAGCGACTTCAGTAAGAGGGACAACTTTCCACGAGCTTGGTAGTAACCCAATAGCAGTATCCTTGCGATCATTCTTTGAAATATTCTCACCATGCAACCCAGCCTTTTCCCTAGAAAAATTAAAAACTTTCTGTCTATTTAGCACAATTGTTTTGGCATTGACTAATTCGTTTACAGATGAAAACAAGTTAATAAACTTCGATTGCATTTCCTTTGGAGGTAAAATGAAACTTTGGTTTTTCAATGTTCCCCAATTTATAGTTGGCGATAGAGAGCCCACAGAAATATCAATTGCTCGGTTCATAAATTGATCTGAGTGTAAAAAAAACGGGAACAACTCTGGTTCTATAACACTAGAATTTGCCCTAAGAACCAAGGCATGTGCTGAACAAAACCCATCACAAGTGGCGATGCCCGCTTTACGTTGATAAGCACGTCGGCGACCAAAGATGATATCGCCTTTGTAGAACTTTAATTTTTGACCGTTTACATCATCAGGTGTACCGTGTCGCTTGATATGTAGCGATTCAGAATCAATATGTTCAAGGCCAATATATACCTTTAAATCGGTATTATTCGGATCTACACGCTCGGAAATGTTTTTGGCAATTTCATCAAAGCGGTAAGTTTTCCAATTGGATTTATCTAAATTGTTTAGGTCCAATCTCGAATCAAAAGAGTTTAAATCTGTTTTTACTTCTGACATTTAACCTAATTCCTTAAATAATTGATCCATGCTGTTTGATAGCTGCTCTGATGATGTTTTCCAGTTATCGAGTGCATCATCTAATGATATTTGTACTTTACTGCTATCAACATTACTGACATAAAGCGCCATATTTAAACTGGCTTTATGATTAAGCACTTCGTCTATAGTAACTACTTTGCTAAAACCCTCTTCATCAGCATAATTTTGATAAGCATTGTAAATACGCTCAATATGATTTTGCTCAAGGTAGGCAATGTTCTTGTCTTGCCTTACTTCTTTCACGGCATTAATGATTAGTACTTTACCTTTTTTACTCTCGATTTTATTTGTTTTAGTAATTAACAAACAGGCTTCCATAGGCGAGTTATAAAAAAGGTTTGGACCAAGGCCAATGACACATTCAACTTGGTCCTGCTCGATCATTTTCTTACGCATTTCTGTTTCGGCATCACGGAATAAAATGCCATGTGGCCATAATGAAATGGAACGACCATTACCTAAATCAAGGCTCTTTTGAATATGTTGCTGAAAGGCATAATCAGCACAACCTTGTGGCGGCGTACCCCATACATTTCGGCCATGCGGATCACTTTCAAAGGCTTTGCGATCCCATGATTTAATTGAATATGGAGGGTTAGCTAAAATCACATTGAATTTTTTTAGCTCGTCATTCTCTAGCAAACCGGGATTACTTAAGGTATTACCACGCACAATATCGAACTCTTCAATGCCATGCATAAACATGTTCATACGGGCAATGGCTGAGGTTAATAGGTTAATCTCCTGGCCATATAATTTAAGGGTGCGGTATTCTTTGCCTTCGTCTTTAAGGTGCAAGGCACAGTTAAGTAATAAACCGCCCGAGCCACAGGTCGGGTCGTATACTGACTCACCTGGTTGTGGGTCCATTATCATGGTCATTAATTTAACCACGGTACGGTTGGTGTAAAACTCTGCTGCGGTATGGCCGCTATCGTCAGCAAACTCTTTAATTAAGTACTCGTAAGCATTACCTAACTTGTCGTCGGGTACATTTTTTAAGTTAAGTTTGTGCTGTGAGTAATGCTCAATAAGGTTAGTGAGCATGGCATCGGTTAGTCGGTCTTTATTGGTCCAGCTGGCATCGCCAAAAATACCATCTAAGGTATCTGGGTTGGCTTTTTCAATAGCGCGCATGGCGTTTTGCAGTGCTAAACCAATGTTGGTAGTGGTTTCACGTACATCATTCCAATGTGCGCCTTCAGGGATTAAAAAGTTATGGTTTTCAGCAAAGGCTGCATACTCTAAATCGCCATCGCTTTCTGCGAGTGCGTTTTCAAACTCTTCATCGTATACATCTGATATACGTTTAAAAAACATAAGCGGGAATATGTACTGTTTGTAATCACCGGCATCTATTGTACCTCTGAGTGCTGTGGCTGCACCCCAAAGGTATTTTTCTAATTCTTGTTGGGTCATCATGCTGATGGCTCCTCAATAAGCAAACTTGTTTCAAATGCTTTATAAATACTATTAATTAAATTAGCTAATGGCGTTATGTCGCTGTGATTAGTATCTAACTGCGACAGTTTATTAAACGGTATTCTAATTTTAATTTGATAACCAAAGGCAATGTTAAACAGTGTCCTGTTTGAATTGATGATTTTATCTTGCCACTGGCATTCGCTTTTCCAGTCTGAGCTTATGTGGTCGTTTAATAGAGCCTCAATGGTGTTCCATGACTCCCTTTTAACTCTACCAGTGTATTTATTAAAGTTTTGTTTAGTGTATAGAGGCTTTTTAAAGTCGCTATCGCTAAGCCACAGGCCTGTTATGTATGATTGCCCCATAATTTTGATATGGTAGCTTTTTTTTGTGCTGTAAAACTGATCATCTATATTTAGCTGGGTATTAAACTGCGGCTCATTTTGAAAAATGTCATACCCTTGGCCTTTGGTATTACCAGGGTAAATATCGACAATTAAGTCACCGGTGTTCGCGTCTATATTAAATAGCAGTTCATTAGCCCACCTTTTAGTAAATGTGGTACCTAACCTATCTCGGTAGGCTAACTTTTCTACCTTGGTATCCTCATCACAAAACTTTATAAGTGCTGACTCAATTCGCCTGGAAATTGATTTAGCATTAACGGTTTTTAAAGAACCTATTGGCGTCTCTGGTAGCCAACTAAAATTATGCTCTTTTACTAATTGGATAAAATCACTAAGAAACCTATTTGCATTAGCTGTGGTTTTTTCAAAACTGGCCACCTTAACAGCTATTACCATTAGTTTTTTCCAGTTTAAATCAACTGGTGTAATCGCTTGTTTGTTGTCTTCAAGGCGCTTGCTTTGATTAGTGAATATATTAAGTATTTGGTTATACAGTTGCGAAGTACAGTCGATGTTGTCTCTTTTAGCTTCTATAACAATTAAAATATTGTTTATGGTGATGACCATGTCGCAAATAGGGTCGTATTCAGTGTTATGAGTTTGCTGCCAAAAGTCAGACATAGCGCTTTCGCTTAGCGAAACGGCAAAAACCTGTTCAAACTCTTGTATTTGGCTGGTTCTTTTTTGTATTTCTATTTGTACTTCTGTATCGCCGTCGAGATCTTCAAATAGCCTGTTGTACAATCCGGAGTTGCCAATAACGGCTTTTAGTACCTCATGAAAAAATAATGCGTCTTCTTGCAAGCATATTGCTAAAGCCCTGGTTAGATCGTTCTCTAACTGGTAACTACGGTTGTCTTTAGCGTATGTTTTAAAGATATTTAAATGCTTGTTCATTTACAAAAACCTTTTTAAAACAGCTTTAAACTTCTCTTCTGCTTCTAAGCTTGCTTGCCAGGCTTGTTTTAAATCGGCCATTGCTTCTTCTACTGATGGCAGATCGTCTTCAATTATTTTTTCAACGTAGAGTGGTATGTTTAAGTTAAAGTCATTTTCTTTTAACTCGTCCATAGAAGCTACTTTTACGTAATTTTCTACGTCTTTAAAATTGTGGTACCAATCATAAATTTGCTGGACATGGTTAGGCTCAAGGAAGTTTTGTGCTCGACCTAAGCGAATTTGATCAGAAGCGTCAATAAACAACACCTTACCTTTTTTATCAGTAAGCTTGTTTTGCTTGAAAACTAAAATACAGGTTGAAATAGGTGTTCCATAAAATAGGTTCTCTCCTAATCCAATGACAGCTTCAAGTAAATCTAGTTCTAACAACTTAGTTCTGATCTTTCCTTCTGCACCGCTTTTGAATAATGGACCTGGTGGCAGTACAACTGTCATGCGACCAGTGCTGTTCATGGATTTAACCATGTGCTGCACCCAGGCCATATCGCCGTTAGCTTTAGATGGTACTCCAGCGATGTTTCTGCCGTATGGGTCGTTAGCCCAATTTTCAGCGCCCCAGTCTTTTAATGAGAACGGTGGATTAGCTATTACACAATCAAACGTTTTAAGGCCGTCGGCTTCAAAAAAGGCTGGGTTGCGCAGTGTATCGCCACGTAATATTTCAAAGTCTTCTATGCCATGTAAAAACATGTTCATACGCGCAATAGAGCTAGACGTTAGGTTTTTTTCTTGGCCGTAGAGTTTTAGCGTTCGGTAATCTTCGTTGTTGTGTTTTAGGTTATCGACACACTCAAGTAACATGCCGCCCGTACCACATGCTGGGTCGTAAACTGTTTCGCCTTCGTGTGGGTCTAAAATCAACCCTAGTAAATGCACCACTGAGCGAGGCGTATAAAATTCACCGGCTTTTTTGTTAGTTAGATCGGCAAAGTGTTTTATAAGGTATTCGTAGGCATTACCTAGCATATCAGGGTCAACGTTTTGATTACCTAATATGTATTGTGAAAAGTGTTCAACTAAGTCAATGAGTAAGGCATCAGATAGCTTATTTTTATTGCTCCACTGTGCATCCCCAAATATACCGTAAAGGTATTCTTGGTTGGCCTGCTCTATGCCACGTAAGGCGCTTTCTATGGCTGCACCTACGTTGGTGGTAGTTTCACGAATATCTTGCCAGTGGCAGCCTTGTGGGATTTCAAAGCGGTGCATTTCTGGTAGTGCGGCGTAATCTTCATCGCCATCTGACTCTTCAAGCGCTAAGCGGTACTCCTCGTCATATACATCAGATATACGCTTAAAGAAAAGTAGCGGGAATATGTATACTTTAAAGTCGGAAGCATCTACTGGCCCTTTTAAGATCCAGGCTGCTTTTGAGAGGTACTGCTCTAGCTGTGAGAGCGTTATTTTTTCCATTATTAAATCTCGTTGTATTTAACTTGCGATAAGCTGAGGATTTCTAGGTTAGATTATACATTAATGAGCAGAGTAGTTGATGGAAGCTTAGTAAATACAATGGCATGGTTTTTTGCTCATATCCATATTAAGCTTTACTGACTCAATCTAACGCTAAACAATCCCTTATTACTGACAGAGTAAAACAAACTTAATAAATTGAACACTCCTAAGTAAATATATTAGCTATCCCTTACTAACAGCCGAACTTATACACACCAAAATTAAATATTATTTGTAACGTTATTGGTTACTTATGAAATATCTATGTTGACAACACCTGTTATTTTAAGACATCATATTTGTGGTGCTTAAAAGGGCGCCTCCCCACCCCAAAGGGAAATCTCCTCAGGAGAACCTAACTATTCAAATTTAACGTTTTTTTCGTCATTGTTTTTGGTGAGGGGTGCACTTTGTTCAATGGCTTTGAGGAGAACGTCATGTCAGATACAAATTCAAATTTAATTGCACACGTTAAAAAACGTGCAAAAAAACTATATAAACAAAACCCAGAAAAAACACACTCACAATGCTTAGAAGAGTGCTCGCGGGATTTAGGCTATCGTAATTATCACGATTTAATGCAGCAAGCTAATTCGTTGAATAGCAATGCTGTTCCCCGTGCTTGCTTAATCGATAAGTACTCTGAGCTTATTAATAAAGCATTTGATGGCTGTATAACAAAAGAACCAAAAGACGAGCTTATAGCTAAGTTTTGGGATTTACTGTGTACTCCAATTAATAATGAGTCACCACTAGAGAATATTGAGCAATTAACTAGGTGGAAAATTGATAAGGAAACACTAAAGCAATACGGAGATTCTTGCCTTGAAAGCAAAAAGACACAGTACGAAGATTTAGGATACTTATTATTGGCCATGGGTCATTACTTTAGATCTGTTATGGATAACTGTAGGTACCAAATAGCTGAGCACCCTAAATTCACCGATTACTTTGGTCTTTGGCTTCGCTCTATGTACCCAAACTCAAACATTGAATCAAATAGCTCAACAGTACTCGACGAGTTAAAACAGTTTTATACGTTTAATGAAAACGAGGAGTTATTTAAAGGTGCCACCAGCTGGGCGCCAAAGTGGTGGCTTAAAGAACAAGGCCGTATTTAAGCTTCTAAACTCCATATTTAAATATTAGATCAAATAGAGGGGTAGGCATGGCCTACCCCTCTATACATTAATAATTGAGCTGCTAAGGCTCTTAATACAAGTAACAGTTTACTTAATCATAAAATGATGAAGTGACTACATAAGCCTATCCCCTTTCACCTATTCTCTCCATAATCCAGTCATCCACTTCTGACTCAAGCCAAGCTACAGATTTGGCACCTAATGATACTTGCTTTGGAAATGTGCCTTTAGTCATAAACTCATAAATTGTTGAGCGGCCAAGTGATGTTTTTTCGATTACTTCTTTTAATTTGATTAAACGCATTTGATGACTCCTAATTTTTGTCATCTAATGAGGGAGTTGCGTAAAAAAATACTTTTAGGCTTCCTTTGCTTTCCTAAAGCACTTTTCCAAATACTTTCAAATCTATATCACTTCTATGAGCAAACAATTCATAAGAGATCCACATGTTAAAAAGCCAGCAATTACCAAGCACAAATAATACAATTTTGACTGATGATGAAATTGTTGATTTGGCATCAAGAATATTATTTCGACGCTTAAAAAGAGAAGGGAAAATAACCTCACCACGATCTACTGTAGATTTTTTAAAGCTGAAATTAGGTAGCTACGAGAAGGAAGTATTCTCGATAATTTACTTAAGCAATAACAATGAAATAATTGAATATAAGGAGTTATTTTTTGGGACAATTAATTCAGCCTCAGTGTATCCCAGAGAGGTTGTAAAGGACGTCCTAAGAGTTAACGCCGCAAGTGTAATACTCGCGCACAATCACCCCTCAGGGAACGTAGAGGTATCCACAGCAGATAAACTTATAACCGGCAAACTGATTAAAGCTTTATCGCTAATAGATGTTGAGGTACTAGATCATTTAATCATTGGTAACTCATACGCCTCTTTTGCTGAACTTAATTTATTAGCTCAACTAAAACAGGAGGTAGAATGCTTAGACGTAATAAAACTGCACGGTTAGTCACGCATGTAATTGCAATTTTAATTATTTTACGTGATGTCATAAATGATAAATAAGCATAGAGAGAAGGTAATACCTTCTCTCTAATTAATTATTTTTATTGCTGTAGAGCTAGAGCTTTTCTACTTGGTTTATAAATCTCATACTTTCCGATACCTATCTTCCTTGCATAAAATTCTTTAGTCTCTACTTTAGCCATATAGCAAAGTCTTTTCTTGACGTTTTCTAAATCGGCAGAATAGTTATGCCTTTTTATATCAAGCCAATGAACTGATTTTTTACCAAAGTAAACCAATCTTTCAGCCATCAGTAACTGGACATTAATAGCTGTAGCCCATGCCTGAACTATAGATTCACGTAAAGTATTTATTACTTTTTTATTTCCTCTTTTATCCTTCCTGTACTGACCTACAAAACCGAAGTCATCTTTATTTAGAAAAATACAAATATGGAAGTGCTCTTTATCCTTTTCATTACCTTTTTCTTTGACCCAAACATATCTCAAATATTGAGTTTTAGCATGAGCTTTAAACTTAGTATTGTGTTTTATTTTGGATTGTAGGGATGTAAAGAATCGCTTCATAACACCATCTAGAATAATACTTGGATCATCGGTCTTAATATCAGTTATACGTAAGTCAAAACGGATTACAGATAGCCTAGAGTAACTATTGTGAGCCATCGTTAAAGCCTTTTTAATTAATAGCCAATGGTCCCCATAAATACCCTGCTTTTTATTATAAGGATTGATACTTAACACTATGTTTCGTTTCTTTTTCATTTCTAACTCTCTATTTTAAATAGTTCATAAGAAGTTAGAGTTATGTGAAAAAATACCTTAACTGATAAATAACACTGAATTTTAATACCTGTTATTTGTAGTCATTATAATAACTATACGAAATCAGCTCTCTTTAAAAAACTTAGATTTGTAACTCTAAATGCTTTGTTTTAAAAGCTAACCTCTTATTTACTACCTAAAAATCACTTTTCACTTAGCCATATAGTCATAACCCTTTATATTCATTGACTCTAAACAAAAATATCTATATTTTTAACTATAATAAAACACTAATAAGAAACTAAGAAAGCATTAATAACCCACTACAAAAACGACAACAAATTACGGAGTGATATTAGTGAATCAGCATGAAATCATTAGCGAGCTTAAGACAGACTATAGAAAGGCCTTGTTTTTATATATCTACTTAATTGGCGATTACCGTCAAACTAAGGCCTCTCAAAACATCCACGTTAAAGACCTACATCAAGAGCTTTATCAGTTCCAAATAGGTGACTTGAACGCAGCTTTAGACATGTATAAAAAACACAGATTTAGCCACCCAATCATCGATCAGCTTGAGGATAATAAGAAGTCTGATTTTAGGTTCGTAAATTACTTACTCAGCTGTTGTTATAACTCCTATGCCTCTCTTAGGAATCTTATCCCAGATTCTTTGACTTTTACTAATCCTCTGTTACATCTTCAAACGCTGTTAGATTGTATAAATTACAAGCATTTTGTGTTACATAATAAAAGAAACTTTTCAAATCGAGCAGAAAAAAAAGACTCAGATTTTGATTTATTTGTTAATGCATACGGTTCTATATTTAATAGTAATCAATGGATTAATAGTGAAGATGATGATCAATTGAACTGGATAATTAGCTACATAAAGAGTTATAAAGACCGCAACATAATTACTGCAATTGACAAACTGATGCAAGCCAGAGTGGCAGAATTTCAAGACCTACATAAAAATAAACCAAGCTTACATCTGGGTCTTGAATTAAAGGAAAAAGCATTAGGGGTGATGTACTTTTTTGATACTTTACACATGACAACTAAGCCAGAGATTGCTGAAAATCTAAATTTGAAAATTAGAAAAGCTTATTCCCAGCGTAAATATAGAAATGAAAACGAGGGAAGATCATCATCTAATTACATGCTTCGGACTGAAGTGAAAAAAAAGCTTAAAGAGTTAGCCAAAGCAGAGCGGCTCAAGTTAAATGAAACTATAGAACTACTCATAGAAGAAGCACATAAAAAGTTAAAAAACTGAGTGAAACTTACATCATAATTATGTAAGTCCTTGTTTTTTAATTGGAGATGAATTCTCTATAAACTCACTCCACCAGCTCATTATAGGCCTACGTTGTTTAAGAAAGTCTGAACGCATATATGCAGCTCTTGTTTTATTTTCATCATTGTGAGCTAAGCAGGCCTCTATGACTAATGAATCATATCCATGTTCATGAAGTGCTGTAGAGGCTATGGAGCGCATACCATGAGCCATCAGCTTATCTTTATAACCCAAGCTTTTCTTTATAGCATTATTGACCGTATAGGTGCTTGCATGGCTTTGTATGTTACGTTTATTTGGAAATACATATTCATGGTGACCGCTTAGAGGCTTCATTTGCTCTAGTATTGCTAAAGTGCTTGGGGTTAAGGGGACTCGGTGAATTCTCCTGCGTTTCATCTCTTTTGCCGGAATAACCCAAACGGCTTCTTCGATATTAATATCAGCCCACCTGATTCTAGCTGCTTCTTTTGAGCGAGCTATAGTGTGTAGTTGCCACAAAATTAATAACTTAGTTTGGTTTTGTATGGTTTTAGAGCTATTTAAAGCTATTAAAAAATCAGGAAGCTCTTCAGGTTTAATCGTCGCCATATGTTGCTCTTTCTTTTTAGCAAACATATTTCCGATTTTTGCTAATCGATTGACATCAAGAACATCAATATTTACATAGTGATCCATAATTTGACCCAAACTTTCGCAAATACGCTTTACAGTCGAGAGCTTTCCATCTATCTCTATAGGTCTTATCAAATCGTATGTATTACGTCTATTTATAGCTTCTAAAGGTAAATCTCCCATCTTTGGAAATATATAAATCTCCAAAGTTCGCCATACCCTTTGTGCATGAGCTGACGTAACTTTAGTTTTCTTGATTTCAAACCAATGCTGCGCAGCAACAATTAATGTATTTTTAGCCTTTTGTTTTTCAGCTTGTTTTTTATTCTGTTCTTGAGCTTTTGGATTAATGCCTTGCACCAGTTGCTCTTGGCATTCAAGTGCTCTAATACGGGCATTAGCAAGTGATAAAGCAGGGTATAAACCTAAAGGCATCCTATTAAACTTTCCGCTAACTGGGTTTTTAAACTTAAACTGCCAAGATTTAGTCCCACTAGGTAAAACCCGCAGTTGAAGACCGCCACCATCAGAAAGCGTTTGCTCTTTGCCTGTACTAGTAATTGATTTTATTTTTTTATCCGTTAGACGAACTACAGGCCTGGCCATAATAAGCTCCACAGTGATGATTAAGGCTAGTATATATAAAATACAACCTCATGGGTACTAACGTGGGTACTAAAAATAGTAGAAGTAACAAGATAAGACTGGACAAACCCGGAATAAAAACAGGTTACAACCATGTTTTTATTAGGCTTTTAATATAACTGCGGAGTGCTGCGGAAGTTAATTCAAGCGTCCAGGGAACCACTGGATAGCCATTTTTAACTCCTAACGTATATTTAAGCGCTATTTTAACTGGCAATTCATTTAATTGCGCTATACTGGCGAAAATATTTTTAGATTAGTTGTTATGGCTCTTAAATCAACCATTATGAAGGCACAATTATCGCTTAGCGATATGGATCGCCATGTTTATCAAGATACAAATTTAACTCTGGCTCAGCATCCATCGGAAACTGACCAGCGGTTAATGATTCGCCTGCTTGCGTTTGCACTTAACTATTGTGATGGTTTAGAGTTTACCAAGGGGCTAAGCGCTGATGACGAGCCAGAGCTTTGGCACGTTAATTACAGTGAAGAAGTAGAGCTTTGGATTGAGCTAGGCTTACCTGACGAAAAGCGCCTTAAAAAAGCCTGCAATAAATCTAAAAAAGTTGTGCTTTATACCTACGGTGAAAACAACCAAGCTATATGGTGGCAAAAACACCAACCAAAATTGTACGAATTTAAAAATTTAAGTATCTTTAGTTTAGACTATGCAGCAACACAAGCACTTGCTGAGCTAGTTGATCGCAACATACAGCTTACAGTTACCATTCAAGATGGTGAGGTATGGGTTAACACTGATAATACAAATATTGAGATAAAACCACAGCAATTGATGTAATTGCTGTTGCTTTAGGGGTTATATGAAAGTTAAACACGTTATTGTTTTACATGGCTTGTATATGTCTGGCTTTGTTATGCGCCCCCTTTGCTCTAGGTTAGAGAGCTCAGGCGTTAACGTGTTAAACCTTACATACAATACTCTTGACCCAAATCGTGATGCTATTTTTACACAAATAGATGAGTTTATTGGTAACGAACCAACAGCTTTAGTATGCCACTCTATGGGTGGGTTAGTAGCTAGAGCTTACTTAGAAGCTAACTCAAGCGCGAGCCAATTCGTTACAAAAGTAGTGACGCTTGGTACTCCGCATCAAGGCAGTCACATTGCACAAAAAATGAAACAAAAAGGGTTTGAAGCTTTTTTAAAAAATAGCGTTGAGTTTTTACTCACACAAAATGGTAACTGGCCATTTAAAGCAAAGCTTTATAGTATTGCTGGCGACCTACCAATCGGCTTAATGCCTCTTATTGTAAAGGGTAGCAAGTCAGACGGCACGGTTCTTCTTGATGAAACTAAACTAAAAGGTATGGCAGAACACAAAGTGTTTCACTTAAGCCATACCAGTATGATTTACTCACGTGAAGTGGTCGATTATATTTTAAAGTGTTTAGGCGAAGGCAGTTAATCTTCTGCTGCCTCAGCTATTTTATAACTTAGTAATACAATAACCCCGAGCACCAACGGAATTGGCGCAGCTATATAACCAAACACGTCTGAGTTAGCGATACTTGCACCCGCTAGATGAGCTACTAAACCGAGCACAAATGCCACCAGCGCAATACATACCACAATTAACTCTGCTTTATTTTGTTTGCCTGTTTTTGCGTACATGTTCACTCTCCTAATTAATTCAGCATCATTATTATGCGCTTTCAAAAAGAGTGATTTTTGACCTAAATCAAAAAATAAATTAACACATTTAGTAACACCTTCTAAGCTTGTTTCAGATCATATTTTACGCAACAAACCACTTTAAAAAATGAGGTGAATTTTTATAATTAGACCCCATGTCTATATAGCGAACAAAACTTATGCACCTGTCATTTAATAGGTTTTAACTATTAATTCTATAGATATAAACAATTTTACTAATCTAACTAAAAAAGTAATACTTTACTCAAGTTAACAAACAAACGGTTCTTAAGGAGCAAGTTATGTCACAAGTAAATGCAATTGGGTTAAACAGCGCAAAAAGCGACGACATTGTAAAATCACTTAATACTCTGCTGAGTAGTTACCAAATACAGTATATGAATGCTCGTGGTTTTCACTGGAACATCAAAGGCCGTAACTTTTTTGAATTACACGTTAAGTTTGAAGAAATTTATAACCTGTTACTTTTGAAAGTAGACGAGGTTGCAGAGCGTATTTTAACGCTCGATGGCGCGCCGTTACATGCATTTTCAGATTATCTTGAAGTAAGTGAAATAAAAGAAGCAAAAGGCATAAGTGATGGTGTTACTGCCGTAGAAAATATATTAGCGGGCTACAGTACATTAATTAAAAAGCAACGTGAGATTTTAAACCAAGCAGGTGATGCAGGCGATGAAGGTACAGCATCATTAATGGGAGACTACATCTCTGAACAAGAAAAACTAGTTTGGATGCTAAAAGCTTATTTGGATTAGAAAAAAGTCTAAAATCACTTAAAAACGCCACTGTTACCAGTGGCGTTTTTTTACAAGGCTATTTCTAATTTTATAAGCCGAGATAAAACACTAGACAGTTTTAAATTTAGAAACAAACCTTAAAAGTCTTGTTTGTAATTCACAAACCATGTTCCACCTGGGATATCGTGCACAGAATAGAATGAGTTAGCGAATGGATTAAGAGCAACAGGAGGCTCTTTTCTAAACACGTTTCTCATACCTACACGAACATTTGCTTGCCAAGGAAGAACGTAGCTTGCAGATAAATCATGATACGTTACGCTACCAATGCGGTTTAATCCGCTTGGGTAATCTTCACTGGTCGCTGAACGCATATTACATAGCTCACGCGTTGCAAGCCCATCTTCTAAGAAACTTTCAGGAATAGAACATGACTCTGTTAGTTCACTTGTGTAACGCATACCCCATGTTACCGTTAGATCATCATAAGACCATGTAGTATTAAACGTTCCTCTCCAGCGAAGAATGTCACTATCAATTCGGGCAACCTGATTCACTGCATCATCAATACTTTCTTCTAGACCAGCAGTGCGGTAAGAATCAGTGTATGAGCCATTTAAACGGAAATTAAAATTACCGTAATCATTTGTTTGGAAAGCATAGTTCGCATTAAAATCCACACCTTCAACTTCAAGCTGGCTTAAATTAAACTGTGAGGTACGTACTGTAGCAATACGACCATCACTTCGACGCTCAACAAATCCACAAAACTCACTTTCACCTTGAACATAACAATTATTGAGCATCCCACCTGCAGAAATAGAAGATAGCGCATCGCTAAGTTCAATTTTATACATATCAACGGTCATATCAAAGCCGTCTAACCAGCTTGGGTTGTAAACCACACCGAAAGTAGTTGTATTACCCTCTTCTGGCTGTAGACCTGGGTTACCACCATTCAACGAACGAAGTTGACCTGTAGGTTGAATTGAACCACCGTCAGGCACACCATCAGCTATACATCGAGCTTGCGTTGCCGCAGACTGAAGTGGAAACTGAGTTGTATTACATGGATCTTGAGTTGATGGGAAACCTTCACCACCACCTGCAAATAAGTTATTTACTGAAGGTGCACGGAAAGTATCAGAGTAGTTACCACGGAACATTAAATCGTCAAATACGCGCCATGTAAATCCAAATTTAAAGCTTTCGTTGTCAAATTTAGACGTGACCGGATTTGTCCCTACAAAACCACTATTCTCAAAATCCGAGAACCGACCAGCAATACTAAGCTCTAAACTTTGAACACCTGGTAACTCAGATAGTAACGGGATTGCAAATTCAAAGTAAGACTCTTCAGCAGTCTGGCTACCATTAGTTGGCTCACTAAAGTTGCTCGAGCTTAAACCAGCAGCAACAACAGAGTCAGGATTATCTACGTATGTATTCGTTCGTTTTTCGTAGCCTGCCGCAAAACCAACAAACCCAGCCGGTAATTCAAATATTTCACCAGAAATATTTGCAGTAAAGTTAGTTGTACCTGTTTTAACTTGATTGTTCAGCTCATAACCGATGTAGTTGGCCATTTCGTCTGTAAAACCAGTTTCACCATTAAATAGGTTTAAAGGCACACAACCTGAAATTACATCATCAGCAGTACCACACTGTGCGACACCATCTTGTACAAAAGATGGTCCTACCGCATTTCTTAAGTTTTGTAAGTTTACAAAGTTCTCACCATGTTCATTTCGGCTGCTGTCACCACGTGACATAGACACATCCCAAAATAGGCTTGTGTCAGCAATTTCAAACTCACCCTCAAAGCCACCTGTAATAAAGTAAGTATCATAATCTTGAATATTAGTGCGAGGGCCAATAGGCAATGTTCTAAAACCAAATGCAGTTAAATCTTCACCGAACGGATTATAGATATTATCTTTACTATAAGGAATTTCCCATTGTGGGCCAGAGAAGCCTGCCACAAGAGGAACGGCTGCGATTTGAGTTACAGACTTGCGTTGATTGTAAGTAAAATTGACGAATGCCGATAATGTATCAGAAAACTCATGATTAACTTTAGCGAAAACGTTTAAACGCTCTGACGGTGTTTTTAAGTAGTTTGTCGGAGCAAAATTGTATCTATGCTTTGTTCCGAAAGGTTCGAAATCGTCAGCAGTTCTAACACCTGCACCTTCTTTTTCAGGGTCAAGCGATTGAAAGCCTTCCGATGTATTAAAAATACCATATAAACCAAAAGCAGAACCAAATCGTTGAGGAACATATGCAACTGGGGTTTCTGAAATTGTACGATCTCCCGCACCAATCTCTTTTTCTTCAGATTTTGATACATTTAAAAATAATGAAGTATCTCCTTGAATAGTACCAATTGAAATACCGGCCTGTTTGTACTCGCCATCACCTTCAAAGTTAGCACCAATGGTTGCGTCTAAACTCACGCCTTCAAAGCCATCTTTGGTTATTATATTAACAACACCAGCTATAGCATCAGAACCGTATACAGCTGATGCTCCATCAGCTAGGATATCTACACGCTCTACGATTGCGATAGGAATCTGAGAAATATCAACCTGACCACCACCTAACGCTAAGAAACGGCGACCATCAACTAAAACAAGAGTTCTGTTATCGCCTAAATTACGAAGTGAAATAGTTTGAGAGCCATCATTCGCGTTTGTGTTATTTGTTAACTGAGTCAAGCCCGACAAATCGGCCTGAGCTACAGTTTGAAGAAGCTCACCAACACTTTGAACACCTGATGATTCAATTGCCATGCGACCAATTGATGTAACTGGCGAAGAGCCCTCAATGTCTGCACGCTTAATCCTTGAGCCTGTTACCTCAATACGCTCTACTTTTTTTACCGTATCATCCTCAGCTGCAACACCTTGAAATGAAAAACCGGCCATTAATGCACCACTAAGCGCTAATGTTAACGATGATTTTTTAAAAGATCGCTCATTATTTATGTTAGTTAAACTCATATGATTTCCCTGAACTATTGTAAGTTGTTATTTTTGTGTAACTTGAAAGTTACCTCATGCGCAACAGTAAGGTGATTGACCAACAGACTCTAGATACTTTTTTTGGTAGGCGTTTACTTTGGTATAAAGTGCGTGTTTTGTGTGATAAAAAATATTTTCACAATTAATTTACAAAAAAATAAGGATTTTGTAATTTTTTTGTTATAACCTCGGTCTTGCTCATTATGTAAATTAAAGGAATAAGATAATGACGGCTTCTTTTCACGCATTAACTCTTATTGATAACACAGAATTCTCTATCTCTTTAAATGACATGATAGAAAATTACAAACATTTTGAATTTAAGCCTTATCAAAAAGGTCGGCTTAATCAAATAGACACAGAATATTACAACGTACTTTTTTACGAATTAAATGCTGAATCCGACCCCTTACAAATAGTATATTTGTGTGAGCTAGCAAAAAAACTTAATGTTATTTTAGTGGCGGAATCCTCAAGTTTAGCTAGTTTTGCATTCGAAATTGGAGCTGTTGATTTTCTTCTTCTAAACTCTACGCCAGCGCGTATTGCTAAATGCTTTGATAAAATCATGCATGTTTACTCTTATAAAAATGAAACAAAGCTTACTTATAAAGAAGATATCAAGGTAGATAAATCATCTTCCCATATCGTTGTAAAAGATGTAGGGAAAGTAAGACTTATAGATGTAAAAGACATTATCTGGGTCAATGGAGCTGGTAACTATGTCGAATTGCATTTTAGTAAATGTGACACACCGGTTTTACATCGTGAAACAATGAAGAACATTGAAAAAAAGTTAGAGCCTGAAGGCTTTATACGTATTCATCGTTCAACATTAGTAAGAAAACAAGCTATTTCTGAGCTTATGCCAACAGATAGCGGTGATTATAAAATCAAACTTAAAAACGATATATACCTCAACCTTTCAAGGCGTTATAAAAGCTGTTTAGAGAGTATTATGAGCCCTAGTTAGGAGTCCTCATAATACTCAGTAGTGCAGATGCTTCTAAATGTAATTACTGAACCAACGCAATAAAAAATGCCATTTCTAGTGCTTTTTCTTCCAAGCTTTTAAAGCGTCCAGATGCGCCGCCGTGACCTGCGTCCATATCGGTTTTAAATACCAATATATTATTATCTGTTTTGTATTCTCGCATTTTAGCAACCCACTTCATGGGCTCCCAGTACTGCACTTGCGAATCATGTAGGCCGGTAGTGACTAATATATTAGGGTAATTTTGTGCGCTTATATTGTCATAAGGCGAATACGCTTCTATTACATTATAAAACTGTGGATCGTTCGGGTTTCCCCATTCATCGTACTCGTTGGTGGTCAGTGGAATACTCTCGTCCAACATAGTGGTGAGTACATCTAAAAATGGCACATGACACCCTACACCACAATATAACTGTGGAGCTTGATTCAGCACCGCCCCCATAAGCAAGCCACCCGCACTACCACCGGATGCAAATACTTTGCTGCTATCACAGTATTTTTGTTCAACCAGCGCTTTTGTTACGTCGATAAAATCACTAAAACTATTTTGTTTATGTGTTTTTTTACCTTGCTCATACCAATTGCGGCCTAGCATTTCGGAACCACGCACATGTGCAATGACATAAACAAAACCACGGTCAAGTAAGCTGAGCGACGTGCTAGAGAAGCTCGGATCAATGGTGTAACCATAAGCCCCATACCCATATTGAAATAATGGGTTGGTGCCATCTTTTTTAAAACTATCTTTTCGGTATACAACAGAAGCAGGTATTTTGACGCCATCACGCGAAGTAATCATCAGCCGCTCAGACTTATAATCTGTGGCTTTAAAGTCACCTAATACCTTTTGCTGTTTAAGCAATGTTTTTTCACCCGTTATAAGGTCAACGTCGTACAAAGAACCAGGAGTGGTTAAGCTTGAGTAATAAATGCGCGCCGTTTTAACATTGGGCTCTGGGTTCATTGCAACAGCAGCGTAATAGCAAGGATCGTCGAACTCAAGCGCCATACGCTTGCCTTCTTTATTTACTACAACAAAACGTGCTTGTCCTTGCTCTCGTTCGCTGAGGACTAAAAAATCATTAAAAAGCTCAACGCCTTCAAGTAATACATGTTCCCTGTGGGCTGTATGCTCTTGCCACTGAGTTTTATCTGCAATGGTCTGCTCGGTTGCAGTCATCAATCTAAAGTTTTTAGCTTGCCAGTTGGTGACAATATAAAATGTGTCACCTAACTTATCGACATCAAACTCATGGCCCTCTTCTCTTTGCATGAGTGCGCTAAATTGACCTTGCGGATTATTGGCATCAAGCACCCATGTGTCGTTGGACTCAGTAGACGCCAAATCAATTATAATTAGCGCTTCATCTCGGCTTTTACCCAGTCCCATAAAAAAGCTGCTGTCTTGCTCTTCATACACCAACACATCTTGGCTTTGCGCACTTCCCAGCTCATGCCTAAATACTTGGTACCCTAATAAAGTTTGCAGATCTTTTTTAACATAAAAAACGGTTTTATTGTCGTTTGCCCAAACAACTTGCCCTTCTGTATTTTCAAGCTCATCAGTGAGCATTTCGCCTGTTGATATATTTTTAAAACGAACGTTATAAATACGGCGACCTTCAGTATCTTGTGAATATGCCATAAGCTGCTCATTAGGGCTTAATGCAACTTCCCCAAGGTCAAAAAATTCAAAATCTTGTGCAAGTTCGTTTACATCTAGCAAAAGGGCTTTATTTTCAGCTTTAATACTTGTGCTACGATAGTGACGCGCATATTCATCGTCACCGCGCACTTCAGAGTGATACCAGTATTTTCCATCTTTGACGGGCACGGAATTGTCGTCTTTTACAATACGCGCTTTTAACTCTTCGAATAAGGTATTTTGCAAGGGTTTAATACATGCTAATTGCTCATCGCAATAGTTATTTTCGGCTTGTAAATGTGCGAGTACTTTTTCATTTTTGCGCTCATCATCACGCATCCAATAGTAATGGTCGGTTCTTTTTTTATTATGTGTAGTTAATATGTGGGGCTGCTTTTCAGCAACAGGGAAATGAGGCAACAAGCGTAAAGAGTAGTCTGAACTAGGCACAAATAAACCAAATTAAAGAAGTAATAATGCTCGCAGTTTATCATAAAAATAAAAAAGCCCACTCAATAGTTGAGTGGGCTTAAAGGCAACTGATTTATTCCTAAACCTGTAATACCTATGGGAAGAAACATGTAATTAACTAATTTATAATTGCAGCCAAGCCATAGCCCAACTTTTACCTATCCCTGGTTCAAATATTGACTGTTTATCCTTTGCTTTTCGACAAAACTCGTTAAAAGGCCAAGGCCTACATTGATATATGCAACCATCTTTAGGCTGTAACACCTTAGTACCTGCGTTATAGCGTTCACTATGCTCAGGGTAAACATACTCATACAAGCGTTGAGTGCTCACGTCACGATCGTCGCATTTTGCAATACAATGAAAATCAATATGCGCTTTGCATATACCGCTACTTTGCAATGCAAAGATTTTATTATTCCGATAAGCGACTACTAAACCGTGTTCAGTCATTTTTCCTGCACTAACCAAAGGAATGTGAACATTAATGTATTCTGCTATCAAACGCGGCCAAGCGTGGGGCTCCCCTTGTTCAAATGAAGTAATTTTAAAATCAAACGATAAGCTAATTAGCTCTCCTTGCATGTCATAAAAAGTTACTTTCACCACATCACCAATAAATAATTGAGTGTGATGATTTAAGCAACCAATTGTTGACCATTCCCCGCAGGCCAACGACGTATGCATAAACACGGCTACACCTTAAGAGTGACATAGTTTATTCACTATGAATAAACAACAAGCACCAATAACAAGTAATACTGCAAACCACTAACTTGCCAAGTAAGGGTTAATTATAAATACCCACACCCTAACAATCAAACAAAAGAATGTAACCGAGATTTACAACCAGTAATTAAGGACCACTTTAAAGCAAATTTATCCAAATAAGTACTGTAAAGGCTCTTGCCCCCAAGTAAATGCGAGTACAATTAGTAAGCCTGCAAATATAGCCCACGCGAGCCAAGGCGACTTAGTTACGGAGCTTTTTACACCGTTTGATTTTGATGCTTTTTCTCCAGTAATCATTGCCTTTACTAAAGGCTTACCTTTAATCTTGTACACAACAATTGCCGCTATATGCAAGCCTATTGCATACAGTAATATGTCAAAATTGAGGTGATGCAGCCAATTAGCAAAATCTACCGTATCACTCGATACATATTCAACAAGCGGGCCGTCAGTTAAAATACCGTCGCTACTCATCAACCCAGTAATTAATTGCGTTAATATAAGCGTAAAAAAAGCAATAACCATATAGCTACCAGGAGCAGAGTGCCCAATGGTGTCAATCGGTTTTTTAAGCCCCTGTAACACAGCCTTAGGTGAGTGAATCAAGCCACTTAATTTTGCTGTTCGGCTACCAACAATCCCCCATACTATTCGCGTAACAATGAGCGCTAAAGTAAAGAACCCAGCAACAAAATGCAGCTCAATCATACCCTCTTCTACACTAAAATATAAAACGGCAATACTAATGACTAATAGCCAATGAAAACACCGTATAAACCCATCCCATACTTTTATCGTCGTCATTGTGTTTACCCTCAAAAAAACAGTATTATTAAAATGCTCATCAACCTCATAATAAGGTGTCATTATCTGCCATTCTACAAGCCAGCAAGGTAAATGCTATGCAACCAGTTAAAAAAGCGATAATAAAAGGCTTTTTAGATATGCTTCCGCTTTGCTTAGCCGTTATTCCATGGGGAATACTCTGCGGCTCTTTAGCTATTCAAAATGGATTTACAGCTCTTGAAACACAAGCCATGTCGTTACTGGTTTTTGCAGGTTCAGCTCAACTTGTCGCTATTGAACTTATGGCGGGTAACACCCCCTTACTTACCATATTATTCACTACGTTTATAATTAGCTCTCGGCATTTTTTATATGGACTTGCTGTTAGACATAAAGTCATAGATCAACCAATGCGATGGCGCCTACCTGTTAGCTTTGTATTAACCGATGAATTATTTGCGTTTTCTCATCACCGTAAAGCTTATCGCACAAAAGTGCGTTTAGTTTATGCGCTTAGTGCAGGTTTTAGTTTTTACATCGCATGGAATATATGGACATTAATAGGCATTGTTGCAGGATCTATGCTTCCTGATTTAACTAACTTAGGGCTCGACTTTGCAATTGCAGCTACTTTTATCGCCTTGGTTATTCCAGGTATTAAAAATACCGCCTCTTTAGTGACTGTTATTGTGGCAGGTATTACTGCTACGTGGTTAAAAAGCACAGGGTTTGAATTATGGCTAGTGTGCTCCGCATTATTAGCAATGAGTGCAGGCTATACAACGGCAAGGCTAACAGCGAAAAAGGACACTAAAACATGATGACCACTATTTTACTCATGGCCTGCATTACGTTTTTTACGCGTTATTTATTTTTACACCGTGCATTGCCTTTTAAAGTGGGCCCTAAAATGCAGCAATTTTTAAGCTTTAGTGCACCGGCCGTGCTTACCGCTATTTGGGTTCCTATTGTATTTTTGGGTGAAGAAGGCATAAACCTGCATTGGCAAAACCCTTACTTAAGTGCCGCTATTGTAGCCATTATTGTAGCTTATAAAACACATAACATTTATTACACAACACTTGCCGGTATGGGTTTGTTTCTAATTTTAAATTAGGGCTTATTACCCTCTAAAGTTAAGTTTTATCAGCCTGAGGATTGTTTATTATTTTTCACCGACAAGGATGTGCAATTAGGTATAAGCAATACGCAAAATTTAGCTCAAACTATACCAAGGCCGTTAGGTCACATATCTCGCGTCACGAGTATACTTTATACTTTATGTGAAACCTTTACCGCGTTAAAGTATGCCTAACAACAATAATAAGAAGCCACCATGCAAAAGTTTCATCAATTAAGCGCAACAAGTCTACAAGGCCAACCTATTAACTTTGATGACTTTGAGGGAAAAGTTGTACTCATTGTTAATACTGCAAGTAAATGCGGATTTACCTACCAGTACGCATCTTTACAAGCGCTTCATGAAAAGTACGCCAGTCAAGGACTTGTGATTATAGGCTTTCCGTGCAATCAATTTGGCCAACAAGAGCCTGGAGATGCGTCGCAAATAGAGCAAGGGTGCTTAATAAATTACGGAGTCAGCTTTTTAATAACAGACAAAGTTGATGTGAATGGTAAAAATGCACACCCTGTATTTCGATTTTTAAAATCAGCATTACCGGGGTTTTTAACTCGAAAAATAAAATGGAATTTCACTAAGTTTTTAATTGCAGCCGATGGCACGCCAATTAAGCGCTATGCCCCTTTTACTAAGCCAGAAAAGATAGAGCTCACTATACAAAAAGCATTAAGTAAGGCTAAAAGCACGCAGTAAAAAGTAATAAAGAGGCACATAGCCTCTTTATTGCCAATGTAACAACCGCTTAAGCGCACTTTTTTGTGCACCTAGCCGCCGTTATTAATTGGTATTGTAATTATACTAGTGCGATTTAATCGATGTAATCGCTTAAGTCGTCTTCGCCTAGATTTTTGCGCAAGCGTTTTTGCTCAAGGTAGTCTTCCAACTTTTTCTTAACCTTTTGCTTATTTTTATCGTGTTGATTTCGACCGACCATTTCGTATTCGTCTTCAACAAAATCATCATCTAGCGCATCGTAACTAAATGTCTTACCCACAACCCACTCCATAAAGTGTTTGAGACCAATTACGCTTTAATTAATGTAATTGGTAAATTAAAAAATTTAACACCAATATGCTGTGCAAATTAGCATCAAAGTAAAGCCACAAAGCCATAGTAAATAGCCTTCATGTCATTAATGTGAATAAATAGCGCTAAATTGCAATTGTGGAAAGTGAGAGTTTTTTATCGTATCGATAAATTTTTTTTATAAATTTATATTCATTGGTTAATTTCACCAAAATATAGTCTAATAATAAAAACCAAACAGACCTTTAAACCTAGCATGAAATGCAAGTCATTGTTTTTGTTGATTAAAAAATAGTGGCACCAAACTTGTTATTAGTTATTTGTTATCAACAAAAAATAGAGTCATCACATGAAAAAATTACTATTAGTTAGCGCATTAATCTGTACACCTGTTGCTATGGCACACAACGATAATGATTCAACAATTTCATTTAGCAACGATCAATGCGACGTAGAGTTTAAAAATGATGTTCGCATCAAGCCAAACGAACTAGAAATTTTTACAGCAAAAAACCAAGCTATGCAATTCAACAGCAATGGCGATTTAATGGTAAACGGTGAGTTTGTAGCGCTTAATAACTCACAACGCCAAGCTCTTACTCAATACTCTGATAGCTTACGTATACAGCTACCCGAAGTCGCTAATATTGCATTAGACGGCGTAAAAATCGCCGGTGTTGCTTTAGAAGAAGTCGGTAATGCATTTAACATTAATGGCTTAGACGATATGTCATCGTTAATGGACGATATACGCGTAGAAGTAGAAAACACGTTTTATCAAGAAGGCACCTTTGTTATGGGCCAGCAAAGTTTTAACCAATTTGGTGAAAACTTTGAGCATCAGTTTGAAAATCAAATAGAAACAGCCGTTGAATCAGCAGTCATGCAATCTATGGGTAGTATCCTGGTCGCGCTTGGATCGGAGTTATTAGGTTCTGGCGGCGATATGGATGCATTCGAAGAACGCATGGAAAATATGGGCGCACAAATTGAAGAGAAAGTAGAGTTACACGCGAACAACTTAGAGCAACGAGCTAATTCGTTATGCGGTAATTTTGCTGAAATTGCAAAACAAGAAGAGCAGCTAGTAACGTTAGTTCCTGAGCTAGAAGGTTATCAATTATTTACCTTTAAACACGTTAAATAACCCGCAATTAACTCACTATATTTAACATCCCTTCAGCAGCATTTTATTTTATTGAATGCTGCTTTTTTGTATCTGTTCTGTCTCTTTTTTCTCGTTTATGTTGTTCGGCTCAGAATAAGGGCCATTGGTCTAGTTAGTACTTGCCTAAGTAAACAACTCTATGGCTTTATACAAACATAGACTGCGTTCGTTATTTATCGTTATAAACAATAAAGATAAAAGCAGCGTTTTATGGACATAAATTTAACTCATATGCCCCCCTGTTTTTGATCACACTAAAGATTTAATCATCCAATTTTTAGTGGCTAAGCAAGACTAAAATATTCAGCAAGCAATTTGCTTCAAAATTTATGCCCTTAGCAAAAAGCTGAGAGGCTCCATCCCCAGTTAGACACGTTTAAACGTAACTAACACTAAAGCGCCTGCCTCATAGCAGGCGCTTTTTATTTATTAGAGAAGCACACTATTAAAAAATCGTATTTTTAAGTCAATTACTATTTTAAATATCAAATTAACGACGATTTTTAATGCACTAAGCATAACCACTAGCTGCTATAAAAAAACCACAAAAATAACAATTAAAAACCAAAATAAAATAATCTGAATAATTACCCATTTAAAATAATCGAATATGCATAAATAAAAAACAAAATCAGTAAAAATACAATTAAAACAACAAACTAAAAAAGATCAGGGTGAAATAAAAATTAAAAAACAGAAAAAATATAATTAAACATTTTATTAACAACCACTACTTCAGATAAAAATAACTAATGCCTCACAGGTAATTTTTATCGTTTTATTTTTGTACGCTTTGCATGCAAAATGCGCATGTTTTCAACAGACCTAAACCGGAGCCAAGTGATGAACCCAATAAATACATTAAACCAAACAGCAAACACACAAATTGCAGTTAAACCAACCAACCGAAAAGCAAAAATGCTAGCTAGGCTTAATACCCTTGGTAAAAAATTAGCACTTGGCGGCGCAGCGCAATATAAATAATCACCCAACCATGGTTATTTATTCGGTGCAGCAAACACCCAACCACTAAAAAGTCTCTTTTTTAGCTCCCACAGTTTGCTGCAACCTCTTTATTTTATTAATAATTGCCTTAATTTCCCCTAATTTGTAAAAAAACACGTATTTACGTCTATTTTTTAGGCAAACAGACATTTTGCTATTTACACACCCCCATCACCTAAGTATTATTCTGCGTCACGGAGAGATGGCAGAGTGGTCGAATGCACCGGTCTTGAAAACCGGCATAGGTTTGTAGCCTATCTAGGGTTCAAATCCCTATCTCTCCACCATATTTTAGTTGGTGGTTTTTTATATCATCAATACAACCGGTTATGCGTTGGAGAGGTGTCCGAGTGGCCGAAGGAGCTCCCCTGCTAAGGGAGTATAGAGTTTGTAGCTCTATCGAGGGTTCGAATCCCTCCCTCTCCACCATATACTATATATAAACCACTTAATTGTGGTTTTTTTGTGCCTAAATTTTAACACTAATACTAAATTGGACGGTGAGACCCTCGACAGGGTTCGACAAAATGTCTGGAACATTTTGGGCCGCTGCAAGCGTCGCACAGCGATTGATTACATGGATGAAAGCAAGTCTATTCCCCTTTCTCCACTATATGCTAGATATAAACCACTTAACTGTGGTTTTTTGTGCCTAAAATTTATAAAAATTAAACAAATTGTAACCCGCTATGACTTAGTGCATTATTACTAAAACGATAGCCACTTAAGGTTTGCTATGAACAGGTTCATATTGTTAATTACATGCACAGCGCTACCTTTTTTTTCTTTTTCGCAAAATACAACGGTATACAAGTGTGTAATTAAAGGTGTTCCTACCTTTAGCCAAACACCTTGCTCAAAAGATGCCGAACAGGTCACACTAAAAGAAATCAATATAATTGAAGCCTATAAAAGCCCCACTCAAACAAATAATGTTACCGATAGTTCAGTAGACAATTTTTTAGAAGTTCAGCAAATAGAACGTGAAATAAGCAAGCTACAATTAACACTTAAACAAACAGAAAAGACCTACCAAGAGCAAGTAAAGCAAGCCAGCTATGTTACACAAGATCAGGCTAACCGGTTAGGCGCCTCTTCTATTGCTGACGCCATTGCTAAAAAAACAGCGCCAATTACCAGCGCATATGAATCAAAGGTTACGCGAACACAACAACAAATAGATGCTTTACGTCAACGAAAGCAGTTGCTTAGTCAAATTCCTTAAGCGCTTGCTTTATGGTATTGATAAGCGCGTTTACATCTTCTTCCGTTGTATAAATATGCGGTGAGACTCGTATTCCGTATTTGCGCTCGTCAACACTCATGTTTGCTTTACCCAGCGCTGCTAATATTTGCTGCTGTTTATTCTTAAAAAACATAATAACGGTACCACTACATTGATTGCTTTGTATTGGTGACACAACAAATTCACTTAAATGCTGATGAATATTCGAAATCATCGCGAGATTATGCTCTCTTACCTTTCTAACTGTCAGATCTGCAAAGTAATTTATACTATTTACAGCAATCACGTACGGGGCTATAGAAGGGGTGCCTCCCCAAAATCTCAGCGCGCTGTGATGATAACTAAAATGGTTAATATTAAACTCAAAGGGGTTTTCATGAGAAAACCACCCCACATCTTTTGGCTTACACTGCTCCAGCTGGTTTTGATTAACCCATAAGTAGGCTGCACCTGGCCCGCCGCACAACCATTTAACACTTGAGCCAATCATGAAATCGGCATCAAGCGTTGTTAAATCAATAGGCAACACTCCAGCAGATTGCGCCACATCAATTAGTGAAAGGCTATTAGTCATCTTACTGCGTAGTACAATATCGCTTATCGGTGCTTGAACCCCCGTATTTGAATAAACATGGCTTACAAACACCATATCTATATCGGATGTTAAATAACGCTCCCATACAGCTATATCGCTTAGATTTTCCTCTTCAGGAATAAACAGTATTTCTGCACAAGGCGGTAACGCCTTTTGCATTACAAACCCCATACTTGGAAAGTCGCTTTGTGCCATAAGCACTTTGCAGCGTGCTTGTTGTAATTGAGGGTGCGACATAACTAACTTAGTTAAACCGCTTGATAAGTTAACTTGCGGGCAAAATTGTGAACTTGGCGAATTAAATAACTTACCTAGTGCAGAAGTAAACGCATCTATTTGAGGTAACCATTGTTGCCATGGCTCTTTATTTGAATCTTGCCATGGTGATAGATAATGCTCTGTAAAGTACTGTTGAGAACTTTTTAGTGGCCTGCCGACGGAGTGGCTTAAAAAGTAGCAACCTTCAGATATACAAAAATCATTTTTAAGCATATTACTTCACCCACTCTTTTAATGAATTGAGATCATCAAACCGCGTTTTTATATCGTCCCTTTTTGCCGCTGCGCGTCTATCCCTCAACTTTTCTAACGAATCGAGTAATACATGAAGTGGCGGTCCACTTGCCGTTACTTTACTTAAATGTTGCTCTTGCATTTGCTTTGACGGTTGCGCAATAAATTTTTCTACTAACTGGTTATGATGTCCGATTGCTGTGTCACCATGTAACTTACATACTTGCATAAATAGCTTTCCATGTGATTTAAACCAGTTGCTATTTTTATATTGCTGCGCCTGTAAAAAATCGTCCATAAAGCTTTGTATTCGCATTGATTCTCTTAATATTTGCTGATCTTCTGGCATCATATACAAAAACTTATCCACCAGCATTTGTGAGTAGCTTGGCTCATTTGCACTACAAAGACCAAGCAACATATCAATTACGTTAATTCCGGCAAAATCGCCTGCGTTTGCACCTCGATAAATCTCTTTACCAACACGGTATGGTTTGTAGTAAGGGCGAACGCAGTTAAAAAAACGATCTGTATCTAATTGTGTGTAAAGTGCATTGTTAGATTCAATTACATTAATGAGCGCGTACTTTGCAGCCTTTAGTAATTCACCACACAAAGGGTGCGAAATACCCAGTGGTACTATCTTTAATAAGGCATCACTTGCTCGCTTGTAGGCTAAAATACCTTGAGTGTTATAATCTAAAAAAAGTTTTTCATCAGGTAAATTAGTAAAGCGCTTATAGGTGCCATTAACAGCTTTATTGTGGGTGGTTAAATGCGCGGTAGCAAACCGCGGTGTTACACCAATCGACGCACCAATATGCATTGCCAATGCCGATGCCTCTACCAAAGGTGAAGTAGTTTCTCTACTGGGCTCAGTTATTTCATGGCGGCGACATGCAGCCATGAATAATCCAACATTGCCTAATAAATCAAATGCACGATCAAACCCTTGATCGGTATTTCCTTCTGCTAACAAGTGTGAAATTAATACATTGCCTTGCCTTTTTAATTGTTGCTTTAATTTCTCACCAACACCTTCAACATTTGCTTTATCGAATTGCTGCCAATAAAGCAGCTCTAATTCAGTATTTATCTCTACAAACTCAGTGCGTATCCAATCATCAAATGTGGCCGTATGTGTATTCATTATTTTGCTCTATTATTTTTATATTTAAATGCTAACAGAGTAACGTGAGCGTAAATCATCAAAAAACAAAGTGAAAGTGTCTATAATTAGTGATAATCACTAAAAATTTAAAAATAGATAACAATAAATGTTAGATAAAAAAGATCAGCAAATACTCACAGCACTACAAGAAAATGCCAGAATACCGGTTTCAGATTTAGCAAATACGATTAGCTTGTCTGATACGCCTTGCTTAAGGCGAATCAAAAAACTTGAAAAAGAGCATGTTATTACGGGCTACCACGCGTCAATTAATCCTAAAAAACTTGAACTGAACGTATTGGTATATGCTTTTATTAGGCTAAATCAAAATTCTGTTAGCGCGGCAGACTTATTTGAACAGTCGGTAGAAAAGCTACCTCATGTATTAGAGTGCAGTGTAATATCAGGTAGCTATGATTATTTACTAAAAATTATTGCTAACGATCTTGAAAGCTATGAACAATTTGTTAAACATCGGTTAGGTAGTTTGAGCTGCATAGCGAATATAGAGTCAACGGTGGTACTTAAGCAGTCGTTCACTAAAAAGCAGCTTCCGCTATAAAAGTACGGCAAATACAAAGTTGTTAGCTATACTGATATTTCTTAAACAGAAACATAGATATATGGATATTATGTGAAAATATTCGCCTCAACCTCTCAATCAATTATTTTCTACATATTATTCGCCCTCGCTTATTACTTACTGGGCGTTGGACTTACTGCGTTTGCATTTAACTCGCAAATAGTCCCTATCTGGCTACCGGCAGGTATTGCTTTAGTTGGTTGTTATATATGGTGGTGGCGTTTTATACCGCCTTTATTTGCAGCAGCAATTGCATTTAACTTAAATATATTCGACAACTCAGCTCATGAAATAATGCTGGTCGGCAATACGTTTACTCAGGCCATTTACATTGCCCTTGGCGTTATTATCCAAGCTATGGTCGGTGCCGCAATATTAAGGTATTGGTTGGGAAATCCGCTTTATTTTCGTAAACGAAAATACATTGCTTATTTTATTGCTGTAGTTGCTGTTTTAGTAAGCTTACTATCATCAAATATTGGTGTATTTGCGTTAAGTAACTTTAACCCACTTTATAGTATTGAGGACCATTGGCTTCATGTTATTTATTGGTGGTTAGGAGATATATTAGGGGTACTTATTGCCTCACCTTTTTTATTGTCGCTACTGCCCAAAGCACCTGGACAACGCAAAGTCTTAGCCTATGAAACCATTGCAGTTTGCTCTATTTTATTTATATCTGTGGCGCTTACAGCACAAATTTACGAACGCGAAAACAGCAAAAATACAATTAAAATTGCAGAGCGAGAAGTTGAAGTTATTGAAAACAGTTTATACAGGTATATAAATCAAAGTATTATCGCCGTGCAAAGCTTAGCAAGCCAAGTACAATCATCACCTGAGTTTAATGAGCAAGACTTTTACGCTTCAGCAAATAAACTACTTGAAAAGCATTCATTTATTAAAGCATTGTCTTGGAATGTACAAATAACACAAGCGCAGCGCCAAACACTCAGTAATACAATGTCAACAATTTATCGGCAAAATATAAACATTGTTGGTGATCCTCTCGAAGATGATGACCCTCTAGTGGTTGTTAAATATATAGCTCCTTTAGAAAGTAACCAAAAGGCGGTTGGCTTTAATGTATATTCAAACCCAGATCGAAAAGCATCTTTGCAAAATCCAGCTATCAAATATTTACCTATCAGCACTAAAATCATTCAATTAGTCCAAACAAAAACACCAACACCCGCCTATCTACTATTTGCGCCTGTTTATGGTCAAAATGAAAATATAAAGGGTTATGCCACCGGTGTATTTTTGGCCCATAAAATTATTGAACAAGCTATTACACAGCAGCAATCTGAAATGTTTTCTATTGATGTGTTTGAATTTGACAACGAACCCGCCTTTTACAGTAACGACTCTCAAAACTTTGAGCAAGCAACCCAAAGCCAGTTAATGTCATTCAATATTAACTTTGGAGGTCAGCAATGGGTAATAAAATTAGCACTTAAAGAAAACTACATTTCACAACAAAACATTGAAATGTCTTTATTTTTACTTATGCTACAAACCGCTGTGTGTTTACTTATTATTGTAGTGTTAATGCTATTTAACCAGCAGCAACTAGCGCTTAGCCGCCAAGTTGCAGAACGAACAAGCTCATTGGTAAAAGCCAAAAAACAGTCTGACTTAGCCAATAGCGCTAAAAGCCAATTTTTAGCCAATATGAGTCACGAAATACGCACCCCATTAAATGCCATTATTGGCCTATCGTCACTTGCGAAAAGAGGTGATGATGCTCAAAAGCTGTTCAGCTACATTAAAAAAATTTACTCCTCTTCAAACAGTCTATTAAACCTAATTAACGACGTTCTTGATATTTCAAAAATAGAGTCACAACATTTAATACTAGAGTCCATTGCGTTTGATCCAAAAGCACTTGTAACGCGCATTGACACAATGTTTGAGCAAAGTGCGAAAAATAAAAACATTGAATGGATTCTCAAATGTAACTTACCTGTAGATACCTGGTTTTTAGGCGATGCAATGCGCATAGAACAAATACTACTTAATTTATGTAGTAATGCGATTAAATTTACTAACGAAGGAAGCGTTACGCTCGATATAGATACAGAGTTTGTGTCTGCCAATAAGGTAAAACTAAGCATTGCAGTATCAGATACTGGCATAGGTATTGAAAAAAACCAACACAACACCTTATTTAACGCATTTACCCAAGCTGACAGTTCAACCTCTCGAAAATTTGGTGGCACAGGCCTTGGTTTAACAATAGCTAAAGAACTATGTTTGCTAATGGGAGCAACACTTAATTTAAAAAGCGAGCTGGGTGAAGGGTCAACCTTTACGTTTGCCGTTAACTTAACAACATCAGAGCCAGATATAGAGCCAGAAGCCATATCAAAAGATATTGATATTACGTCTTTAAATATTTTGGTCGCAGAAGACAATCCTGTGAATCAAATGGTAATAAAAGCGATGTTGGGATCTTTAGGTATCATTCCTCACTTGGTTGAAAATGGTGAAGAAGCTGTAAATATAATCAAAGAACAACATTTTGATTTGGTATTAATGGATTGCCAAATGCCTGTTATGGATGGCTATAAAGCAACAGAATTAATTCGAGCGTTTAAATCGCAACACACATTACCCATCATTGCGCTAACAGCTGATGCCATGCCAGAAGATAAAATTAAAGCTAAAAAAGCAGGCTTTACCGAACATTTAGCAAAACCCATAGAACTTGCAAAACTGACCGAGTGCTTGAGTCAGTTTGTAAAAACAGTTACTAAATAGCACCCAAAAAATTGTTACCATCACGCTACGTGACTGAGTTATTATGGTCACTCGTGGTGTTTAATAACACAATAGCCTAATCGCATCGTAAAAATCACTTTAATACGTGACTACTTAAAGCTCTGAAAAAATAAATTGAAGCTTAGAAGTAAATTAAGTGCCAATAAAATTACAAGTTAGAGCGCACAATTAAGCACGCAATATTTACAAGGTCGGCATCATGAAAAGCTTTTCTCATCGATGGTTTAAAAATATTAATGAAATAGACCAAGCGCAATGGCATGCTTTTTTTGGTGATGAACCTTTTACTCAACATGCCTTTTTATACGCCTTAGAGCAAAGCCAATGTGTAACACAGCAAAGTGGCTGGCAGCCCTATCATTTAGCTGTATATGAAGGGAGTAACTTAATAGCGCTTGCACCTGGTTATGTAAAAAGCCATTCTTATGGTGAGTATGTATTTGACTGGGCATGGGCTGAAGCATACGAAAAAAATGGTTTGCATTACTATCCCAAATGGCTATCAGGCGTGCCATTTAGCCCAATTGAAGGTAAACGTATTGCCATTCATCACACAAACCACAACGACGTATACAACTATATTACAGAGCAGCTCTGCACACACAGCATTGAGCAAGGATGGTCTGGCTGGCATATAAACTTTTGCGACCAAACACAAGCAACGTTACTCACTAAGCAGCAAGCGATGCTCAGAGAGGGCGTTCAATTTCAATGGTTTAATAAAGGGTTTGATACTTTTGACGACTTTTTAACAACGCTAAACTCGCGTAAACGTAGATCGCTAAAAAAAGAACGCGCTAAAATAACACATCAAAATATTATTATTGAATGGCTAAAGGGTTCAGATATTACACCTGAAATAATGCAGCTGTTTTGCGAATTTTATCAGCGCACCTATTTAAAACGCTCAGGACATTTAGGCTATCTAAACAGTGAATTTTTTACCCTTTTGCATGCACTTATGGCATCGCAGCTGGTTATTATGCTTGCCAAAAAAGACGGTCAAGTCATCGCTGCAACACTCAGTTTAATTGGTGAAAACACACTTTACGGCAGGTACTGGGGGGCAAGCGAAAATATTGACGCACTTCACTTTGAGCTATGTTATTACCAAGGGATAGAATTTGCTATTAAACATAAACTCGACTGCTTTCATTCAGGTGCACAAGGGGAGCATAAAATAGCGAGGGGGTTTGAACCCGTTACTACTTTTTCAGCCCACCATATTGTTAACAATGACTTTAGCAGTGCAATTGAAGATTACCTGTCTCGAGAACGCCAGCATATTGCACTTTACAAAGCACAGTGCACATCGTTATTGCCGTTTAAAAACGAGTAACTGGTTATTAGCTGGCATAGCATGATCGCTCATAAGCGAAAGCCCTGCTTGCTTAGCCAATAATAAAACAGCTTCAAAATCTCTTATACCACTTAAAGGATCTCGCTCAGTTAAAAAGGCGCAAAACTCTTGATTGCTTTGGCTAGTGTATTCACCTTTGTACTTAAAAGGACCATAAATACACACAATCCCCTCATCATTTAAGTGACGTTTAACCCCGTCAAAAAAACGCTCAACTAACAACCAACTTACAATATGAAATGTATTCGCGGTATATATAGCATCTACTTTTTCGATAGGCCATGGCTGGTTTAAATCAAGCTCAATAGGGGCATGTAAATTAGCTAAATTAACTTCACTATGCCATAGCCTAATACCTTCATGATTAATGACACGATCACTTGTATGCCATTGTAGATAAGGTAATTTTTCAGCAAAAAATACACTGTGCTGACCTGTTCCAGAACCAACTTCTAATACTGTTTCAACGTTTTTTAACGCGCTGTTTAAATGCTCTAAAATTGGCCCTTTATTGTTTTCACATGCTTGTGAAAATGGCTTTGTCATTGAGTGCACCAAAATTGTGGATGTTTGCACAATAGTAAAGCAAATTTGCAATATGTTGTCGTGACTAATTATGATTTATTTATTAAGTTAAATATAATCATGTAGTTAGATATAGCTGGCTTGATTGGTATGTATTATGCAGCAACATAATTGACCCATTTAAGGGTTAATTAACTAATCACAAAAGGATAAAATTATGCATATGCCTCCCTATACCGCTGTTGATGCAGCAGTAGCTATAACCGAAAAAAGTACCGATGATCACAGTGAAACCCTTGATATGAGAGCAACAGTAATTGATTTACTTTCTCATCCAAAACATAATCAAAAGGCGATCACTAAACATGAAACAGACCAGATATTTATTCTCGGCTATAATTAAAATACACGCCGTAAATAATTTTTATAATAACTATTTACACTGAAACCGATTAAATGTAATGATAACTATTATCATTAGTTGAGTCGGTTTTTTTATGTCTTCAAATCACGCCTTACATAACTATCAGCATACTCTTGCATTTAATTGCAAAAGACCAGGTCTGCATGCCCCAATGCTTGTCGCTCATTATATAGACGCAGCTCTCAACGTAGCTAAAAACTTTGAACAACTTGATAATCCGCTACTTCAGGAGTATTACCTTAGACGCACACACCATGAAATTATAAATAAAATGTGCGATCCTCTTACTCATAATTCAATTCGCAAACAATGTCTACACCAGCTACACAAACCATTACTTGCATTAAAGCGTTTCTACATAAGCCACAATAGCCGTGCTAAATTTTTATTACTTGAGCGTGAAGCTCGTATTCTTAGTCACGAATTCAACCCTTTTTAAGGAGCACATTAATGAGCAACTTTAGAATAGAATCAGACAGTATGGGCGAATTAAAAGTACCTGTTAACGCTTTATATCAAGCACAAACACAGCGCGCTGTTAATAACTTTGCTATTAGCGCCCTCACTATGCCAGCACAATTTATAAAGGCACTGGCATATATAAAACAAGCTGCAGCACAAAGTAACTGTGAGCTAGGGCTTATAAATAAAACCAAGGCAACTGCAATAGAGCATGCTTGCCAAGCGATTATTGATGGTAAGCATCATGATCAGTTTCCTGTTGATGTGTTTCAAACCGGATCAGGAACTAGTTCTAATATGAACGCCAATGAAGTAATAGCAACACTTGCCAGTACTCAACAGGAGCTTGTACATCCTAATGATGATGTAAACATGGGCCAAAGCTCAAACGATGTAGTCCCTACGGCTATTGCACTAAGTAGTGCATTAGCCGTTAAACAAGCATTACTGCCAGCTCTTGAAAACCTTTCGCAACATTTAGAAAATAAAAAGAGCGAGGTAGGCGATATTGTTAAAACAGGTCGCACCCACTTAATGGACGCGATGCCTGTTACATTCGAGCAAACCCTTAATGCATGGCAATCGCAAGTAAACAACGCAGCCTCAGGCATTCGCCATAGCTTAGAGCCAGTGTGTGAGCTTGCTCAAGGTGGTACAGCTGTTGGTACCGGTATTAATGCCGACCCAAAGTTTGCAGACTTATTTTGCACTAACCTAACTAAAAACGTGGGGATCCGGTTTTCGCCAAGCAAAAACTTTTTTTATAATATTGGTTCACAAGATGCCATTGTTGCACTGTCTGGGCAGTTAAAAGTACTCGCTGTAGCACAAATGAAAATAGCGAACGACTTACGCTGGATGAACTCAGGCCCTCTTGCAGGTTTAGGCGAAATAGAACTTGAAGCCCTACAACCTGGCTCATCTATTATGCCGGGTAAAGTAAACCCAGTCATACCAGAAGCCGCTGCGATGGTTAGCGCACAAGTGATTGGTAACGACGCTACAATTACCGTTGCTGGTCAATCTGGTAACTTTGAACTAAATGTTATGCTGCCCGTTATTGCCTATAATATTTTGCAAAGCATAGAGCTACTAACAAACAGCGCCCAAGCTTTGGCAGAAAAAGCCATAGCCACATTTATCGTAAATCAAGCTAACATTGACCGCGCTCTTGCTAAAAACCCTATTTTAGTGACTGCACTTAATCCGGTGATCGGTTACGAAAAAGCAGCAAAAATAGCCAAGCAAGCCTATAAAGAAGCCCGTCCTATTATTGATGTTGCCGAACAAGAAACTGACTTACCACGTGAAGAGCTCGAAAAACTGCTCAACCCGACTAAGCTCACACAAGGTGGTTTGTAGTTTTTGAAAAGCCATAAATACGGCTTTAATTACTTGATTATAGAGTTTTTATTGCCGTAAAAAATGCACCGTGTATGATAGTGATGAATTATTCATCACTATCAAGGTATCTTATGCGCCCTGTATTATTAGCTCTTGTTTTACCCCTTTGTTTAAGTGCGTGTTTAGATAAAACACCAGCAGAAAAAGAATCAGTAACCACTGCTGAAGTAATAAAACCAAAACAACAAACACTAAAAGAAACCACTCAAACAAAAAGTGACGTTGAGGAACTTTCAAACTCAAGTCTTAAAGCGGTATCGGTTGAAGATATTACGACAGCTAAAACCCAATTAAACACGCTTATTGCTGACACTAGCTGCGATACAAGTATGCAATGTAAAGTTATTGCAGTAGGTAGTCGCGCCTGTGGTGGCCCTAGTAGCTTTGAAGTTTATTCAACCAAAACAGCAAAAGACGAGCAAGTAAAAACACTGAGTAAAACAATCACCGAGCTTGAAAGTAATTTTAATACGCAAAAAGGAATGATGAGTATTTGCCAGCATTTAACAACACCAAGCACTCAGTGTGTTGAAAATAAATGTGTTAAACTTGAAGGCTCAGCAGTAAGTGTATTTTAAGGATAACAATATGAGTGGTTTGACATTGACAGTTAAATTATCAATTTTTAGTGTTGCTGCTAGCATTTTTTTACTCAGCGGTTGCTCAACAACAGCATCTGTAAATAGCGATCAAGGGCAGAGCTTGTCGGCTTTAAATAGCCAACTTGCCAATATTGTTGATAACAATGGCTGTACAGCAAGCTTTCAGTGTAAGGTACTTGAAGTAGGGGCGCGAGCATGTGGCGGGCCGAGCAAATATGCTGTTTATTCAACGCTAAATACCCCTCAAGAGCAAGCAGAAAGCATTGCAAAGCAGATCACCGAACAAGAAAAAAATCAAAATGAGCAACAATCACTAACCGATTGCTTACCGGTTATTGAAGTACAATCGCTGTGTATTAACCAGCAATGCCAATCAATAGATATTAAGTAATAAATAAAGTATTAAGTACTATTTCAGCGTTATTGACTTAAGTACGGAATAAGCGCTGAAATAACCACGACTAGCAGCACACATATCCCTGCTTTTAGTATGTACTTCATTGGCATGGTTTTTAGTACCCAGTATGCATATATAAAACGCACAAAATAACTTGCTGCAGTACCAAATAAAGCAAAAATAATTAGGTAAGTAATCAGTATAATATTCAAAGCAGTACTTCTTTATAGTTGTTACCTTTAGTGTAAGGGCTTAATACAAAGAACGCAAAAGCACTGCTTTTCAATTTATTAGCTTTTGATAAATGATTTAGAAGTACATTGAAGTACCCATCCATTTAATCTTATTTTTAGCTAAAATAACTGCCTAACATACTTTTATAAGCCAGGATTTAGGTCAACTACTTAGCTTTTTTAGTATGCGCAATTAAAAGCTCTGCTACTTGTTGCTTTACCGCGCGCTTATCTTCGCTTGGTACATCAAAGCGGCTCGCTAGTTGCGCTATCTCATCATCATTCAAATTGAACGATAAGCGCTGTCGAGTCTTTTTAGACTTAACATCTAAGCCAAGTATTTTGCGGATCATATCGGATGGCGTGAGCTCTTGGTCAATTGCTTGCTTTTTTATTTGCTTTTGAACATCGCTACTCAAATCAAATGCCATTTGTGTTGCACGTACAGCCTGCTCTTGGCGCAACCACTTATCTTTAGCATCACTCACTTCGCGTCTCCAGGAAATAAATCCACTATATCGGTAATTGGACGCGTAAGTGTTAATGACACTTCGGTTTCGCCGCCATCCCAAATTTCAATATTTAGACTATGTCCTTCATCAGGCGATTCTAAACATATCATTTCACAAGGCTCGCCACCGTCTTGCTCATAGCGAGGTAGGCTTTGACCACGAAAGTCTTTATTATGAAAATAACAAACAAACGGCGATTCAGTTTGTTGGTAACTTTTAGCCAAAAACTGCATAAAACGCTCAGGAGTATTTTTAACTGCAATATGCGTTAACAACTCTTCATCAAAAATACGAGCAAATTCATCTAATGTGAAAATATCGTCTACTTCATCTCGTTGAACTTTTATCGAAAAATTAGCCCACTGCTCGCCGTCTTCTTGTGCTATTTGTAAAAACACAACTTGACCACTGTTTGTCTCAAGCACAAACTCAGTATCACTACTGTGCTGATATTGATAAGTTTGCACATCAATAACACGCAATGTTTGTCCTTTTAACCACAACGGATAAGCAAACGAATCTATAACGGTAAACATGTCACCTTTTTTAAGCTCACTTGCATGGTTAAGCTGACGTTCTGGCTCTTTTTTAGATTTGAAAAAATTAAACATAATAAAGCATCCCTTAAGCAAAAAAGGTAACTAAGCGACGCTTAATTACCTTTTATTATAAATGTACGAACTATTAGCCGTTTTGCTTGGCTTTAATGCGCGCTAAAATATCGGCACTTTTTGGACTTGTATCGCCAATGCCTGCTTCAGCCATTTTCGCTTTTAAATCGTCGCCATTAACTTCTGACTCAAGCTCTTTTGCAGCACCTAACTGATCGCTACGGTCTTGTTGACGCTGTTTAATACGCTCTAGTGATTGTCGAGCTGAGGTCATCGAAGAGCTATTCGTATTAAGCGTGCTGTTAACAGCCATTGTCGCTTGCTGTACGCTTTCTGTGGTTTTAACCATAGTAAGCTGACGTTGATTTTCTTTAATCGACTTTTCAGCGTCTTTAACTTGCTGCTTAAGCGTTACAATGTGGTTGCTAAAACCTGCTAATACTTGCTCGTTTTCAGCTTTTTCAGCTTCAAAGTCACCAATTTTTTCTGCAATTTCTAATGCTAAGGCTTCGTTACCTTTTTCAAGTGCTTGGCCTGCATACGCTTCGTGTTCAGCAATTGATGCATCTACAGCGCTAATTTTTCGCTTAGTTTGCATTTCTTTAGCCATTACTTCGGTCAGGCTTTTTTTAGCACGGTGAAGTGCATTTTGTGCATCAGCGATTTCTTGTTCAAAAATACGGATACCATTTGCATCTACAATTGCTTCGCCCGCTTCACGAGCGCCACCACGTACTGCTGTAAATAATTTTTTTAAAATACTCATAATCTTAACTCCACTAACTAGTTACTAATCGTTTAAATACAAGGTCACGGCTTCTAGTGCATCAATAGCGTTGTCAGCTAATGTCACTAGTTCGTGGGTAACATCATCTAATGATGAGTTTACCGACAGTGCACCAAAAATCGCGTATTTATTATCGATTTTAGCAAATGCACTTAGTGGAATTGGCACGTTTAAACGTAACAATGTTTCGTTTAACTCGTTGCGTAATTCACTTTTCACTTCGTCTTCGCCAAACAAGTAGCTAATACATAACAACTGCTCTTGAGTTTGCGTAACAAAAATTGGAAGTTCATCATTTCCATCAACAATGACTTGTAAAACATCTTGCTCACCTGGATTGGCAATCAAGAAAGACTCAAAGTTAGCGCCTTCAGTTTCAAAAGAGGCTAATTTTATTGAAAGTTCGTTTAATTCCATGTCTCTGCCTTTGTGTTGTTTGACATATTATGTCTGAGTTAAGATTCGCACGGTAGACATATTATGTCAACCATGTTTTGTTAGTTTTTATACAATTCACTCTCTATTTGCCATGCTGAACGGTAATAATCATAAAGCTGACCAGAACCTAACCTATTGACCTCAATGTCATTTATTTGTTCAAAATACTGATTAGGGAATACAAAACTTGCTAGTAAATATTTTTTACTTATCCATCGTGACGATACCGGCATTTCGCCTATATTACTTATTCGTGCACTGGCTGGTTGACCCATTTTGGTAGCAATTGTCCACCCCCACTGACCAAACGATGGAATATTTTGTTGGTATTGCTCCACGTAATCAAACCCGGCAGCCTTAACAGTTTTAGCTATACTCAGAAACGCCTTTTTTGCATGATATGGCGACGTTGATTGCACAGCCATAGCCCCATCAGGAGCAAGTAATTGACGTACATGATTATAAAAATAATCGCTGTATAACTTATTTAGGTCAGGATGATTCGGATCAGGTAAATCAATAATAACAGTGTCAAACTGTTTGTTTTGATCGAGTAACTTCTCAACCTCTAAAAAAGCATCACCCACGATTATGTTAGCTTTGGGGTCTTTCATTGAGTCGTTGTTGAGGTTTATTAATCGCTGCGTGATGGCTTTGGGCGGGGTAAACTTATCGTCTTCGTGGCCAAATAGGTTAAGTAACTGTCCGTCTAAATCAATTAAAGTGACTTCGTTTACCGACCATTTTAGTACATCCCTTAATGCTAAACCGTCACCCCCGCCAATAATTAGCACCTTATCATGTCGGTTAGAGGCAAGCATAGCCGGATAAACTAGCATTGAATGATATATTTGTTCATCAACACTTGAGAACTGTAGGCGGCCATTTAAGTATAGGTCGGTAATAGGTTGCGGTTGATTTTTGCTAAGTCGTTCTGTTAATACAACATGCTGATATTTAGTCGCTTGAGAATAAATAACTTTATCTTTATATAAGACGTTGCTTAGGCTATTCATCCAACTGCTGCCGAGCACTAAAATAAAGCCAAACAGCACAAGCAGTAAAATATGGCAAACCAACAAAGCTTTAGCAAAGCGAACATGGGCATGGTAGCGCCATAAAAAAGCAAGCCCTGCAATAATATTAAATAAAGCGGTCCATGCAGCAGCTTGCATGATAGGCATAGCCAACATTATGCTTACCCAAATTGCTGCCCCAATACCTGCCCCAATGTAGTCTGCACCATAAATAGTTCCTGCATTGTTTTCTAAAAACCGCCCGTACACATGTTGGCGAATACGCGCTATAAGCGGTATTTCCATACCAATAAACAGTCCTAATACTAAGCCAAATACATAAGGTAAAAAGCGTGACCATTCTTGTAACTTTTGAAATACATAGCCATTAAGTACAACGTCAGGTGGCAGGTTAAAAATGCTCGAGAACAAATGAGGAAGCGAATAACTAACTGCAATCACACTTGCTATGGCCAAAATACAGCCCATGCCAATCAAAGCTATAATGCTTTCTAGCCAAGCAAATGCGGTGAACGCATCTTTAAACCAACGCGCTAAAAAAGCCCCTAGCCCCATAGCTACTATCATGGTGCCAATCATGGCGTAAATAGCACTTTCTACAGAGCCTAGTACTCGGCCGGCATAGTGAGAGAGTAGGTACTCATAAATAAGGCCGCACCCAGCGAGCACAGCCATAACAGTGATAAGTAATATATCGTGCCCAAGTAAGCGAGACTTACTTGGGCTTTGAGTTGTTGATGACACGAATTATGCGCCTAATAAGGTTGCCATTGTGATGCCTACGGCAAACGATACAGCGGCAGAAATAGCTGCTACACCCACATTTTTTTGACGATTAACTTCATCAGAAATATCACAACCCGATAAAATTATTTTAATGGTCACTAAGTGTAAAATAATAAACGCAACTAGGCTCACTACTGCACTAACAGCCCAATATAATAGGCTAGCATTAATATTATCTGCAGCATACGGTGCAACACCTGTTGCCGCTGTGATTGCTAATGCACTACCCACTAAATAACCAGCGTAACGAATACCAACAGCTAAGTTATCATCAATAATAGCTTGTTGAAGACAGTCACCATTTTTATTTGTGCGTTTAAATAACATAACTCGGTACTGGCTCACAAATAACAGCACGATGCTACCAATAACAAAGGCAGCAATGACAATCGGTAAACCATGCCATCCCTCTGTAGCTACCCATA
This sequence comes from Pseudoalteromonas sp. APM04, assembly GCF_022809815.1. Taxonomy (NCBI): domain Bacteria; kingdom Pseudomonadati; phylum Pseudomonadota; class Gammaproteobacteria; order Alteromonadales; family Pseudoalteromonadaceae; genus Pseudoalteromonas; species Pseudoalteromonas sp. APM04. Next base: position 40,750 of record NZ_CP094441.1, on the reverse strand, counting down.
GCAGTGCTGAACGAATGACAATTGCCACACTCACTACATGGCCAAAATCAATGATAGAAGCAGTCACATTACCTTTAACAATTTCATCATGTAGGCTCACTTTACGCAGTGCAACTTTGTCTTGAAAAAAGTGACCAAGCTTAATTAACACAATGGCAAGCGCACCATAGCCAAGCATTTGCAGTGCTTCTTGCTGAAGCGTTGCAGCAAATGCACCACTGCTTACACCGGTTAATACGATAGCCAGCGCAACCAAACCAGCGGCAAAACTAATACCAAAGGCAAAATTATCACGCTCTGTTATTTCGTCATTGGCATGTAAATTTGAAACCCAGCCCTTTATATATTTAAGGCTAACAAATAGCAGCACAATTATTGCAAAGTCTATCGCTAAAGCTTGCAGCGACCACGTAGTTATTCCATTAAATTCATACATATTATTCTAACTCCAACTTTATTCTTTACTTACCACGACTCACGCCACGAGAGGTTCTGCTTCCACTGTCACGAACTGAACCAGAGCTATTGCTATAGCTACTTGAACGTGAGTAACTGCTGCGACTCTTAGGCGGTGTATAGCTACTTCGACTTAACCCTGATGCACCAGTCTTTTTACTCGCATACGGGCTTGTGAACTGCTTACCTTGGCGTTGATATGTTTGACGTGTACGAGTCTCTAGCGCGCTTTGTGTTTTAATTTGTTTAGGGCTTGAGTAGCGATAACGACCATAGTCGTTGTAATAGCTGTACTTACGGCGTTTACTCCAGCTTCCGTATTCAACCCTGTCAAATACATCCCCTAAAATACGGTGCATGCCGTACCATTGCCAAAAGCTGATGCCACTGCTATTTGTTTGCCAGTTACCATAGTTGGGATTACCCACCATCTGGTTACCTACCCCTTCACCCTCGGCTTGTTGGCTAATAGCACCAACGCGAGCTAGCGATCCTTTTGACATATCAGCAAGCATATTGATTGGATCAGTTAAAGCGTCAGAGAACAGTGAAGGTTTTGCAGCTTCACGTAAAAGATCGATGCTGTGCAACGTATCTTCGTAAGGGGGGATTAAGTAAGTACTTTTAGTCTCTTTAAGTCGCTGTAATAAACCACTATAAAGTGCACCTTGGCGCGAAGCATCTAAAGTAATTACATCAACAACATTTGAAAGCTCTGGCTGTTGTTTTTTTAAAAGCGCACCATACTCTTTAAGTAATACAGCATTGCGTATACTGCCATTATCTAGCGCACTACCTAGCTGTGATAGCTCAGCATCCGCTTTCTTTATAGACTCTTGAATTGTTTGTTGTAGTTGCTCTTCTTTAGATTGACAACCCATAAGCACTGTAAACAAACAAAACAGGCTTATAAGTTTCCAAACTTTACTATTCGACATTCATGTCACCTGATTTACTAAATTAACACAGCTAGTCTTACACAGGTCACTTAGTAAGCCAAGAATGAAATTGCAACAAAATAAGAAGAGATGTAAAGAATAAAGTAGATCACAAAACTCAGTAGTCAAAGGTAAAAAGTTTATGATCTAGACACGGGATAGAATTGACTTAACCTTACGTTGGTTGGCATTTTTGATGGAGATGATATTAGTTTAGTTCTTTATTTTATCCAAGAAAGTAAAAAACTGTCACACTGCTGTAACAGGTCTCTATTATTTGAGCCTGTTAATGTCATGGTGCCCTCAGCGGTAGAGAGTCACAGTGAAATGTTACCTACCATAAGTCATTGTATTAAATAGTCAAAACACTCTTTACAAAGAGGCGCTTTGCTCAACAGACGCTACGCTTTAGAGAAGGGAATACTGAAGATTGCTTTCCTGCAGACGTAAAAAAGCCGCTTCATTTCTGAAGCGGCTTTCTACAATTTGAAGCCTGGTAATGTCCTACTTTCACATAGCAAATGCTACACTATCATCGGCGCTGTTTCGTTTCACTACTGAGTTCGGCATGGAGTCAGGTGGGTCCAAAACGCTATTGTCACCAAGCAAATTTGGGCGTTAATTCGTATTTCTACGCACTAACTGAATTTGGAAAATATCTGATAATATTTTTTAAGTCTTTCTGTCAGTAATATCTACTTTAGTTATTAACTTCTGTCTTAACTGTCACACAAAACGCGTTTGGCGTTGTATGGTTAAGCCTCACGGGTAATTAGTACAAGTTAGCTTAATGGCTCACACCACTTCCACATCTTGCCTATCAACGTTGTAGTCTTCAACGGCCCTTCAGAGACTTTAAAAGTCTAGTGAGAACTCATCTCGAGGCCTGCTTCGCGCTTAGATGCTTTCAGCGCTTATCAGTTCCGAACGTAGCTACCGGGCAATGCCATTGGCATGACAACCCGAACACCAGCGGTTCGTTCACTCCGGTCCTCTCGTACTAGGAGCAACCCCTCTCAATTCTCAAACGCCCACGGCAGATAGGGACCGAACTGTCTCACGACGTTCTAAACCCAGCTCGCGTACCACTTTAAATGGCGAACAGCCATACCCTTGGGACCGACTTCAGCCCCAGGATGTGATGAGCCGACATCGAGGTGCCAAACACCGCCGTCGATATGAACTCTTGGGCGGTATCAGCCTGTTATCCCCGGAGTACCTTTTATCCGTTGAGCGATGGCCCTTCCATTCAGAACCACCGGATCACTATGACCTACTTTCGTACCTGCTCGACGTGTCTGTCTCGCAGTTAAGCTGGCTTCTACCATTACACTAACCGTACGATGTCCGACCGTACTTAGCCAACCTTCGTGCTCCTCCGTTACTCTTTGGGAGGAGACCGCCCCAGTCAAACTACCCACCAGGCACTGTCCGTAACCCCGATTCAGGGGCCAACGTTAGAACATCAAAACTACAAGGGTGGTATTTCAAGGACGACTCCAACAAGACTAGCGTCTCATCTTCAAAGTCTCCCACCTATCCTACACATGTAGGTTCAATGTTCAGTGCCAAGCTGTAGTAAAGGTTCACGGGGTCTTTCCGTCTAGCCGCGGGTACACAGCATCTTCACTGCGATTTCAATTTCACTGAGTCTCGGGTGGAGACAGCGTGGCCATGGTTACACCATTCGTGCAGGTCGGAACTTACCCGACAAGGAATTTCGCTACCTTAGGACCGTTATAGTTACGGCCGCCGTTTACCGGGGCTTCGATCAAGAGCTTCTCCGAAGATAACCCCATCAATTAACCTTCCGGCACCGGGCAGGTGTCACACCGTATACGTCATCTTGCGATTTTGCACAGTGCTGTGTTTTTAATAAACAGTCCCAGCCACCTGGTCACTGCGGCTCCCGTCCGCTTAGAGAGCAAGTCTCATCACAGATAGGAGCGTACCTTCTCCCGAAGTTACGGTACGATTTTGCCTAGTTCCTTCACCCGAGTTCTCTCAAGCGCCTTAGTATTCTCTACCTGACCACCTGTGTCGGTTTGGGGTACGATTCGGTATAATCTGAAGCTTAGAGGCTTTTCCTGGAAGTATGGCATCAGCAACTTCATCACCGTAGTGACTCGTCTCGTGTCTCAGGTTTAATGTTCGTCCGGATTTACCTAAACAAACGCCCTACTCACTTTCACATGGACAACCATCGCCATGCTTGCTTAGCCTTCTCCGTCCCCCCATCGCAATTATACCAAGTACGGAAATATTAATCCGTTTCCCATCGACTACGCCTTTCGGCCTCGCCTTAGGGGTCGACTTACCCTACCCTGATTAACATGGGATAGGAACCCTTGGTCTTCCGGCGTGCGGGTTTTTCACCCGCATTATCGTTACTCATGTCAGCATTCGCACTTCTGATACGTCCAGCATACCTCCCGGTACACCTTCAACCGCTTACAGAACGCTCCCCTACCACTCATACAAAGTATGAATCCGCAGCTTCGGTGCATAGTTTAGCCCCGTTACATCTTCCGCGCAGACCGACTCGACCAGTGAGCTATTACGCTTTCTTTAAAGGATGGCTGCTTCTAAGCCAACCTCCTGGCTGTCTGGGCCTTTCCACATCGTTTCCCACTTAACTATGACTTTGGGACCTTAGCTGGCGGTCTGGGTTGTTTCCCTCTTCACGACGGACGTTAGCACCCGCCGTGTGTCTCCCGGATATTACTTTACGGTATTCGGAGTTTGCAAAGGGTTGGTAAGTCGGGATGACCCCCTAGCCTTAACAGTGCTCTACCCCCGTAAGTATTCGTCCGAGGCTCTACCTAAATAGATTTCGGGGAGAACCAGCTATCTCCCGGTTTGATTAGCCTTTCACTCCTAGCCACAGGTCATCCCCTAACTTTTCAACGTTAGTGGGTTCGGTCCTCCAGTTGATGTTACTCAACCTTCAACCTGCCCATGGCTAGATCACCGGGTTTCGGGTCTATACCTTGCAACTATTCGCCCAGTTAAGACTCGGTTTCCCTACGGCTACCCTAATCGGTTAACCTCGCTACAAAATATAAGTCGCTGACCCATTATACAAAAGGTACGCAGTCACAGAACAAGTCTGCTCCTACTGCTTGTACGTACACGGTTTCAGGTTCTATTTCACTCCCCTCACAGGGGTTCTTTTCGCCTTTCCCTCACGGTACTGGTTCACTATCGGTCAGTTGGGAGTATTTAGCCTTAGATGATGGTCCACCTATATTCAGTCAAAGTTTCACGTGCTCCGACCTACTCGATTTCACTTAAAATGTCTTTTCATGTACGGGACTATCACCCTGTATCGTGGCACTTTCCAGAGCCTTCCATTAACACATAATAAGCTTAAGGGCTGTTCCGATTTCGCTCGCCGCTACTTTCGGAATCTCGGTTGATTTCTTTTCCTACGGGTACTTAGATGTTTCAGTTCTCCGCGTTCGCCTCGTTAACCTATGTATTCAGTTAACGATACCTGCAAGCAGGTGGGTTTCCCCATTCGGAAATCCTAGTCTCAAGTGCTTTTTACTAGCTTGACTAGGCTTATCGCAAGTTAATACGTCCTTCATCGCCTCCAACTGCCAAGGCATCCACCGTGTACGCTTAGTCACTTAACCATACAACCCAAACGGGTCTTTGTTTTGTGACAGTTTAACTTCGCCAGAAGTTAATATTGAATACTAAAGTAGATACCAATCAATCGACTCAAAGAGTGATTAAATGGCACTGAATGATACTGCTATCATTCTTTTTTACTTTTGAAAACTCTGTACAAATAACATTGTTATTCATACGAATTTTATTATCAGCTTTTCCAAATTTTTAAAGAGCAAGAGATACAAAAACCTCTCAAAATTAAACACACTCTATTCTCAGGCGATTTAGCTGCCCGATAAAGAATATTTATTTTTAAGAAGTAAAAGTGGTGGAGCTAAGCAGGATCGAACTGCTGACCTCCTGCGTGCAAGGCAGGCGCTCTCCCAGCTGAGCTATAGCCCCACATATGCTGGTCTTATTGTTTAGTTACCGACTTCGCGAAGAAGTGGTGGGTCTGAGTAGATTTGAACTACCGACCTCACCCTTATCAGGGGTGCGCTCTAACCAGCTGAGCTACAGACCCAAACAATAAGTGTTGTTCTCTTTACAATAACAATCATCTGTGTGGACACTACGAACAAATAAGTTCTAAATCGTATAAGGAGGTGATCCAGCCCCAGGTTCCCCTAGGGCTACCTTGTTACGACTTCACCCCAGTCATGAATCACTCCGTGGTAAACGTCCTCCCGAGGGTTAGACTATCTACTTCTGGAGCAACCCACTCCCATGGTGTGACGGGCGGTGTGTACAAGGCCCGGGAACGTATTCACCGCGTCATTCTGATACGCGATTACTAGCGATTCCGACTTCATGGAGTCGAGTTGCAGACTCCAATCCGGACTACGACGCACTTTAAGTGATTCGCTTACCTTCGCAGGTTCGCAGCACTCTGTATGCGCCATTGTAGCACGTGTGTAGCCCTACACGTAAGGGCCATGATGACTTGACGTCGTCCCCACCTTCCTCCGGTTTATCACCGGCAGTCTCCTTAGAGTTCTCAGCATTACCTGCTAGCAACTAAGGATAGGGGTTGCGCTCGTTGCGGGACTTAACCCAACATCTCACAACACGAGCTGACGACAGCCATGCAGCACCTGTATCAGAGTTCCCGAAGGCACCAATCTATCTCTAGAAAGTTCTCTGTATGTCAAGTGTAGGTAAGGTTCTTCGCGTTGCATCGAATTAAACCACATGCTCCACCGCTTGTGCGGGCCCCCGTCAATTCATTTGAGTTTTAACCTTGCGGCCGTACTCCCCAGGCGGTCTACTTAATGCGTTAGCTTTGAAAAACAGAACCGAGGTTCCGAGCTTCTAGTAGACATCGTTTACGGCGTGGACTACCGGGGTATCTAATCCCGTTTGCTCCCCACGCTTTCGTACATGAGCGTCAGTGTTGACCCAGGTGGCTGCCTTCGCCATCGGTATTCCTTCAGATCTCTACGCATTTCACCGCTACACCTGAAATTCTACCACCCTCTATCACACTCTAGTTTGCCAGTTCGAAATGCAGTTCCCAGGTTGAGCCCGGGGCTTTCACATCTCGCTTAACAAACCGCCTGCGTACGCTTTACGCCCAGTAATTCCGATTAACGCTCGCACCCTCCGTATTACCGCGGCTGCTGGCACGGAGTTAGCCGGTGCTTCTTCTGTCAGTAACGTCACAGATATGAGGTATTAACTCACACCCTTTCCTCCTGACTGAAAGTGCTTTACAACCCGAAGGCCTTCTTCACACACGCGGCATGGCTGCATCAGGCTTTCGCCCATTGTGCAATATTCCCCACTGCTGCCTCCCGTAGGAGTCTGGACCGTGTCTCAGTTCCAGTGTGGCTGATCATCCTCTCAAACCAGCTAGGGATCGTTGCCTTGGTGAGCCATTACCTCACCAACTAGCTAATCCCACTTGGGCCAATCTAAAGGCGAGAGCCGAAGCCCCCTTTGGTCCGTAGACATTATGCGGTATTAGCAGTCGTTTCCAACTGTTGTCCCCCACCTCAAGGCATGTTCCCAAGCATTACTCACCCGTCCGCCGCTCGTCAGCAAAGTAGCAAGCTACTTTCTGTTACCGCTCGACTTGCATGTGTTAGGCCTGCCGCCAGCGTTCAATCTGAGCCATGATCAAACTCTTCAATTAAAAAGTTTTGTGTCTTTCGACAGCTCAATGAATTCTGAATTTATTTAATATCTTTCGATATTGAATTGACTGTGCTGCAATTCTTTCCTTAAGTAAAACCTAAGTAAGTTATTGCTGTTGGTCACTCAGTTTCAATTGAGACTCTAATTTGTTTGCCTCACTACCTTAGTAGCTTGGCTGTTAGAACTCAATCTGTACGAGTGCCCACACAGATGATTGCTTTATATTGTTAAAGAACGTTGCGACGTTGTCGCTAGGGATGCGTATAATACATCCTTTATTTTTCGAGTCAACACTTTGTTTTAAACTTTCTTACGACAATTTAAAACCGAAGTTTTACTTAACTCTCTGATTAACTCTTGCCTCGCTATGCGTTGGCGCCTGCCGTCTCAGTGGGGTCGCATTATAGGGAGAACAGATTTTTACGCAAGTACTTTTTCAAAGAAAAACTAAAATAAAACACTGTTCGGTCAGTATATGAGCGAAAGCCCTTAAAACTGATAGTTTTATAAACAATATAGGCTTTACTGGCACTGAAATAAGCACTACTGCTACACTAATACACTTAATATGTTTAATTTAAAGGTGCATATATGGCAATACGTTCTTATAAAGGAATTACCCCTGCGTTTAACAAGTCTGTTTATATAGACGAGTCGTCTGTATTAGTCGGTGATATTACTATAGGCGATGATAGCAGTGTATGGCCTTTAGTTGCTGCTCGCGGCGATGTTAACCATATTCGTATTGGTGAGCGCTCTAATATTCAAGATGGCAGTGTATTACATTTATCGCGTGCAACTAAAAGCAATCCAGATGGTTACCCTCTTATAATAGGCGACGATGTAACGGTTGGTCACAAAGTTATGCTACATGGGTGCGTGCTTGGTAACCGTATACTCGTGGGTATGGGTGCGATTGTCATGGATAATGTAATTGTAGAAGATGATGTTATTATTGGTGGGGGCTCGTTGGTACCACCAAATAAGCGCTTGGAATCAGGCTATTTGTATGTAGGAAGTCCAGCAAAGCAAGCCCGTCCATTGACTGAGCAGGAGCTCGCTTTTTTAAAAATATCGGCAGATAACTATGTCCAATTAAAAGATGAATATCTAGCTGAAGCTAACTAATTCCACTTCAATTTGACCTGCCGAGTTATAACTTTCTTCTTCTATTAGTTGCTCGGCACGTTCTTCGTATTCAAAACGGTATTTTTCAAAATAATCTGTTGCGTGACTTTCATCCGTGAGTTTAAGTGTACTTATCGCAATAACACACTCCACCAGCACGCCACTCACTTGAGCAAAAAACACTAACTGGTGATGAGGCTCTCTAAACTCGAGTCTATCTATAAATTGTACAGCTTGGTTCATTTTAGTGAGCCTTTTTTAAGTGCTTTAACCACGGGGAGAATTTCTGGCATTTTGTTATGCCAAACATAATAAGCTTGTGCTGCCTGCCCTACCAACATACCACTGCCATCTAAAAGCTTAGTATTGTTATTATGCTCTGCAACCCAGTTCATAAAAATAGTGTTTGTCAGTGAATAAAACATATCGTATGCAACATCACAGCATGTTAAGTGCTTTTTACCTAAGGCTGGTAATTCGTTATTCATACTACTAGACGTTGAGTTTACAATTAGTGAGTAATCGCTTACTGGTAAATCATCGAACCCATAGCCTGAAACTTTTCCGTATTCAGCAAATAGCAGAGCTAAGTCTTTTGCTTTTTGAGCGGTACGATTAACAATAATAATTTCTGCGGGTTTTTGTTCAAGCAATGGTAATATTACCCCCCTTGCAGCACCACCAGCACCAATTATTAAAATACGCTTATTTGTAATCACAACTTTGTTAGCAAGGAGGTCATTTACAAAACCAACACCGTCGGTGTTATCTCCTAATAATGTTCCATCGTTTCTTTTTTTAAGTGTATTAACTGCACCGACTATTTTAGCAAGCGGTGTAAGTTCATCAGCCATTGCAAACGCCTGCTCTTTAAATGGCATGGTAACGTTCGCACCTTTTCCACCTTGCTCAAAAAATGTCGATACTGTTTTTTCAAAGCTGTCGATAGGTGCTAATATTGCGCGATAGTCGATTTGCTCACCTAGCGAGATAGCAAATTGTTTATGTATCGCGGGGGATTTTGAATGTTTAATTGGATTTCCAAAAACCGCATATTTGTCCATTTTAAAACAACCTCTTTGCAGCTAAGTGCTGCCTATAATCGATGATAAATAATATGATTAAACGACTTTTTTCTAAATCTAAGCCTAAGAAAGTAGATCAAACACCTACACCTGAAAAAACGCCTTACGAAATCATTGGCGGAGAGAAAGGTGCACGCGCTATTTCTGAACGATTCTACGACATTATGGCCTCAGATGAATACGCTAAACCGTTATATGATATGCATCCTCAACCATTAGATAGAATTCGCCAAGTCTTTTTCGAGTTTTTATCTGGTTGGTTAGGTGGGCCTTCACTATTTGAGCAAAATCATGGGCAGCCCATGTTACGTAAACGCCATATGCCATTTTTAATTGACCAGAGCTTACGGGATCAATGGATGTATTGTATGAACAAAACTCTTGATATTGAAATTGACAACCCACTACTTCGAGAAGGGCTTAAAAATTCATTTGCTCAGCTAGCAAGCCACATGATTAACCAACATTAATCATAAACAATAAAAAAGACGCTTTTGCGTCTTTTATATTGTTTATATTTGCCACTCTCGGGCTATTAGCTCTTCTGGTTTACTTGAAAGCCAAGCTTGTGGTCGCAAGTAATACTGATATAAGTTTGCCTCAAGGCTGTTTTCAGCTGGTGTAAAGTTATACTCCCAGCGCGCTAGTGGTGGCATCGACATTAAAATAGACTCTGTTCGCCCGCCACTTTGCAATCCAAATAATGTGCCTCTATCCCACACTAAGTTAAACTCAACGTAACGACCACGGCGGTAGAGCTGAAAGTCACGTTGCTGTTCAGTGTACTCATCGTTTTTGCGACGTTCAATAATCGGAATATAGGCATCTAAAAAGCCATTGCCGACTGACTGCATAAATGCAAAGCTTTGCTCAAAGCCTAGTTCATTTAAATCATCGAAAAATAAACCACCCACCCCACGTGTTTCATCACGATGTTTAAGGTAAAAGTACTCATCGCACCATGTTTTGTATTTTGAATAAACATCACTACCAAACGGCACACATATATCGTGTGCAACTTGATGCCAATGCTGTACGTCTTCAAATACCGGGTAAAAAGGGGTTAAATCAAAACCTCCACCAAACCACCATATTGGCTCTTCGCCCTCTTTTTCGGCTATAAAAAAGCGTACGTTGGCATGACTTGTTGGTACGTGCGGGTTTTTGGGATGAATAACAAGTGAAACCCCACAAGCATGAAAACTACGCCCTGCAAGCTCTGGCCTATGGGCGGTTGCAGAACCTGGCATGGATGCGCCAAATACATGAGAGTAATTTACGCCCCCCTGCTCAATTACGTTACCATCAGTAGTTACTCGAGTACGGCCACCACCGCCTTCAGCTCTTTGCCAGCTATCTTCGACAAATTTAGCACTGCCATCTGCAGCTTCTAGCCCTTGGCAAATGGTATCTTGCAAAGCCATAAAGTAGGCTTTTACTTGTTCTAATAATTCGCTTTGCATATTACCCTCTAAATACTTTACCGGTCATGGCATCTTTTATTGTGCTGGGTTGTGTGTTTCCACCTAACGGCTCATCAACATAAAAGCCAACTTGATCAGCAAATTGCTCCTTTGCTTGCTCAATGCTTATTACTGTTTCTTGGCCTGTTAAATTTGCACTGGTTGATACCAGTGGCTTTCCAAACTCTTGGCATAAGCGCTTAACTGTTGGGTGATTTGTTACCCTAACCGCAATAGTATCAAACTGCCCTGTTAACCATTTTGGTGTGCTTTTTGCCGCTGGCATAACCCACGTAATAGCAGCAGGCCAACTAGAAAATATGTCTGCACGTTTGTCCATAGGTACTTTAGCATCATCAACATACTTTAATAATTGCCCATAATTATCAGCAATTAAAATAAGGCCTTTTTCAACTGGTCGTTGCTTAATTGCCAATAATTTTTCAACAGCATGCTGATTATCGGGATCACATCCTAAGCCGAACACAGCCTCTGTTGGATAAACAATAACTTCGCCTTCATTTAAACATGTAAGTGCTGAAGGCATATTTGAAAGTTCTGACAAGGTGGTCTCCAAAAATGTTAAACGTTATTGAGTAAGCTTATGCATGCAACTTTTTTGCGGGCATTGCAGTAGTGTACCATTTGCCATGTGTCTTTCTATGACGATGGGCCAATCACATTTAGGGCATGGCTGCTCAACAGGTTTATTATTAAGCGTGTATTTACAGCTTGGGTAGCTGTCGCATGAGTAAAATACTTTCCCAAACTTATTACTGCGAGCAACTAAGTGGCCTTTTTTACATTTTGGGCATGCTGGTAACGTAGCCTCTTGTTCCTTTTGCTCGTTGTCGTTTGCAATATAATGGCAATCAGGGTACCCCGTACAACCAATAAACATACCGTAACGGCCATTTTTAACCACCAGCGGTTTGCTGCATTGAGGGCAAGAGGAATCTTCAAGTACTTTTATTTCGTTACTTTCGTGTTGTACTAATGGCCTAATAAAGTCACATTGAGGGTAACTTGCACACCCCAAAAAAGGGCCTGACTTACTGTTGCGGATCACTAACTCTGAACCACACTGTGGGCATACTTCGTATTCTTTTTCTAAGGCGTGCTTATTCGCCGAGAAAAGCGAATGGTCGATTTTACTCATAGTGTTCCTAAGAGGTAAGTGAATTTTCGCCTAATATACCCAAACCACTTAAAGATACAAGCTATGCTATGCGCTTCATCTCGAGTAATTTGGGTTATATAAATAAATTCATAAGGTATTAATGCAATAACTCGGTGGGCTCATCAAAAATTAAGTCTTCCATTTGCTCATATGCTTCTTCAGAGCCGGGGACATTAAATAACACCATAAGTACTATCCACTTTAAATCATCTAAGCTAATCGCTGGCTTATCAAGTGCTGCAAGCTTATCCATAACCATTTCACGGGTAATGCTATTAATAACTCCAATTTGCTCAACAAACATTAAAAAGCCACGACACTCAACGTTTAACATATTGCATTCGCTTTCTGTAAATATACGAATAGCGCGCCCTGGGTTAGCGATTAAATAAGGAGATTCATCGCTGTGTTGTAAATCGGCTAACTGTTCTAGCCAATTTAAGGCTTTAAATATTTCTGGTTTATTAAAGCCTGCACGAACTAACTCGTCGGTTAATTCATTTTGCTCAGCAAAAATGTCAGCTTCGCTATGAATGTAATTTTCAAATAGATACATAAGAATATCGAACATGCTACCTTCCTACGCTAAGCCTAATATAACCATCTAAAATGCGTTCAATTTGATCGTCTAACTCTAAATCAAGCAACCTTGCTAGTACTTTATCTATTGGCCATTGAACACGGCGTACAATATCGTCAACAGTTGTTACCTCAAACCCAATACTGTTTAAAACTTCACAATCACTACTTTGCTGAAGCGTTTCTTCTTTACTATATAGACCGCTTTGATAAGAAAAGCTCACTTCATCTAAAATATCTGTCACATTTTCAACAAGTTTAGCACCTTGCTTAATTAAAAAGTGGCTGGCTTGTGCAAGCGGGTTTTTAATAGAGCCTGGTACTGCAAACACCTCTTTATTTTGTTCAAGCGCATAACGCACAGTAATTAATGAGCCGCTTTTAATTTCAGCTTCAACAATTAATACACCTAAAGATAAGCCCGAAATAATCCTATTTCGACGAGGAAAATTATGTGCGTTAGCGGCGGTTCCGGGTAAAAACTCACTAATTAATAAACCACTATTGAGTACTTGTTCTGTTAATAGTTTATGGCGTTTAGGGTAGTAAATATCAACACCCGTGCCTAATACCGCGATAGTTTTACCACTCCCTGCTAAAGCACCTTTATGTGCTGCGCCATCTATTCCTCTAGCCATGCCCGATGTCACAGTAATACCAGCCTTTGTTAATTCGTAGGCAAACTCGGAGGCTATTTCAAGCCCTGTTGGGGTGGCGTTACGGCTACCAACAATGGCTATTTGTGAGCTAGAAAGTAAAGACACATCACCCTTACAAAATAGTAATAAAGGTGCGCTAGCTATGTGTTTTAGTGAATCTGGGTAACGTGTATCAAAAAAACAAATAACTTCAATATTATGCTCTGCAACAAGCCGCTCATAATGCTGTACTTTTTGCCAATCTGTATTGAGTAAATTACTGGCCTGATTAGCCGTTAACCCTAACTCGTGTAATTTAGCGTGGGGTAAGTCAAACAATGACTCAAGTGGGTGGTGTTTAGATAGGGCTAATAAGGTTTTTGTGCCTAATCCCTTACACATATAAAAGGCAAGCCAGTGAGCTAACTTGCCTGATGACTGATCCATGCTCTCTCCTAGAGCACCGACTCGCTACTTCTTAATGAATAACTGCAATATCTCCAACGCGAATTGGGTGCTGGTTTTTTGTTATTAATGCATAACTTACTTTGTCATACACTTTGAATACAATTAACTCGCCTACTTTTTCTTTAGGCATTTTCCATGTTGTATTATCTTCGTCAGCTTTATTACTAAACAACTGACTTGCATCAGATAACAGTTTTTCAAATTTACTTGAATCCTCTGGGTAACGAGGACCACGAGGGCCATCAATAACCGTAGGTGACTCACGCTCTAAATCTAAAACATGACCTGGTTCAATATTTTGCTCGCTGCCTAAGTTTAGCACTACAACATCCATCGTGCTGAATTCTCTTACTTGGCGAGGAGACGCTATAACTTGCCCTTCTACTGGCTCTAGTGGGCGGTGAATATCAAAATAGGCTGGCAGCAACTGCCCCTCCATTGCTGGCATTAAAAAATCACCTTGTTTAATTTCTCGTTTTACTGACTCAACACGTAATGACGACGGCACACCATTACTTTCATCGCCACTTCTAAACGCTCGCGCCATGCCAACGTACGATGCACGCGTTGCTAATACTTCGCCTGTGTTTAAATCTCTGTAGGGTTCACCCTCGTTGTAAATCGCATAAGCACCATGTACTTTTAAGTCACCTTTAACGTATAAAATATGGCCTAATGTTTGTGTTTTTGTGTTTTCGTTAGCACCTAACACATACGGCATATTTTTTATATCGTCACTGTTAATCGCTTGCTCGTAACTTAAATAAGGTTTAATCATTTGCAAAGGTAAAGTGGTAATTGCATTCAACCCTTTTGGGGTAATACGTCCTTGAGGTGACAGCTTTCGGTACGCTTTATTAATAACTAAACGTGGATTTCCGTCAGCATCGTATATAAGTGCCAACGCATCACCCGGATAAATTAGGTGAGGGTTATCGATTTGCGGGTTCATTTGCCATAGTTCAGGCCACAACCATGGCTCATCTAAATAAATGCCAGATATATCCCACAACGTATCACCTTTTTTTACAACATACTGTTTTGGTGCATCTTTTTTTATTTTTAGCACATCAGCAATCGCCCCAAAAGAGGTGCTTAGTGCCAGTATGATTGCAACTAACGGAAATTTCATTGAGCTTCCTTGTATTGTTTTTTCATTATTATTGCCCAAAACCTGTTAAAGGTGAACGTGAATGGCTAAAATAAGAGCATACAATACCCTAAATTAAGCACAAGTGAAAAAGGTAACTAATGGCTAGGTTAGAAGTTTTAAGATTTCCAGATGAGCGTTTACGTACAATAGCAAAAGATGTTGCAGACGTTGACGACCAAGTTCGCCAAATTGTAAAAGACATGCTCGAAACCATGTACGACGAAAATGGCATTGGTTTAGCAGCAACACAAGTAAATATCCACCAGCGTATTGTGGTTATTGATGTCTCTGAAGAGCGTGACGAACCACTGGTATTAATTAACCCGCAAATCATTAAAAAAGATGGGTCAACGATTAGCGAAGAAGGCTGTTTGTCAGTGCCTAACTCGTACGCAAAAGTAGACCGAGCAGAAACAGTGACTGTGGCTGCACTAAACGAAAACGGTGAAGAATTTGTGTTAGACGCAGATGAGCTATTAGCTATTTGTATTCAACACGAACTAGACCACCTACAAGGCAAGCTATTTATTGATTACTTATCTCCATTAAAGCGCCAACGTATTCGTAAAAAGCTTGAAAAAGAAGCTAAGTTTGCAGCACAGTAATCAGTACCTTAGGAAAACTCAGTGATCCAACCATTACGCATAATATTTGCCGGTACGCCGGATTTTGCCGCACGCCATTTACAAGCGCTAATAAATAGCGAACATGAAATTGTGGGCGTATATAGTCAACCAGATCGCCCAGCAGGTCGTGGTAAAAAATTAAAAGCGAGCGAAGTTAAAGCGCTAGCACTTGAAAATGACTTGCCTGTTTTTCAGCCTCAGTCATTAAAAAATGATGAGGCACTTGCAGAGCTCACCGCTTTAAACGCCGACATAATGATTGTGGTGGCCTATGGCTTAATTTTACCCAAAGCTATTTTAAATGCGCCACGCTTAGGCTGCTTAAACGTGCATGGTTCTATACTACCTCGCTGGCGTGGTGCTGCGCCTATTCAACGTGCAATTTGGGCGGGTGACAAGGAAACGGGCGTAACCATAATGCAAATGGATGAAGGCTTAGATACCGGCGACATGCTGCATATTAGCCGCTGCCCTATTAGTGACACAGAAACCAGTGCCAGTTTATATGACAAATTAGCAGAGTTAGGCCCTAGTGCATTAATCAACACCGTTAATAAGCTAGCTAATGACGACATTACCCCTGAGCCTCAAAATGATGAGCTAGCTAACTACGCTAAAAAACTCTCTAAAGAAGAAGCAAATATAGATTGGTCTATGAGCGCCGTGCAAATAGAACGTAATATTCGCTCTTTTAATCCTTGGCCAGTGTGTTTTACCCAAATGGGCGAACAAACCCTAAAAATATACCAAGCGAAAGTAGTTGATCAATCAGGTAAGCCAGGCGAAATTTTAACAAGTGATAAAAACGGTGTTGTGGTTGCCTGTGGTGAACACGCTTTAAGCATTACTCAGTTACAACCGCAAGGTAAAAAACCAATGGCAATTAGCGACTTTTTAAATGGTCGCAGTGACTGGGTTAGCCCTGGCACACTATTAGGCGAAAATAATGAATAAAGTACAAAACGTACGAGCGCTAGCCGCTGAGACTTTATATAACGTGGTTGATAAAGGCGCTTCGCTTAATCAAGAACTACCATTTGCAAGCCAAGGTTTACCACCAAAAGACAAAGCACTGTTACAGCAAATTTGTTATGGCGTATTACGCTACTTACCTAGCCTTGAAAACTACTGCCAACATTTAGTAGAAAGCCCATTAAAAGGTAAACGCAGAATTTTTCAGTTTTTACTCTACGTAGGTATTTATCAATTGCAGCACATGCGCGTTCCACCGCATGCAGCAATAAGCGAGACCGTAAATGCACTGGGTCAAATGCGTGCACTAGGATTAAAAGGGTTAATAAATGCTATTTTACGTAGCTTTCAACGCCAGCAAGCAGAGCTTGAAGAAAAAGCAAAGCTTATTCCAGTGTGTTTATACAACCACCCCAATTGGTTTATTAAACAGGTAAAAGAAGCCTACCCAGAAAACTGGGAAGCCATACTTGAAGAAAACCAGCAACAAGCGCCAATGTGGTTACGTGTAAATCAATCACAATTTAGCACGCAAGAATACAGCGATATGCTAACGGCTAACGATATAGAACATACATTAAACCCAAACTTTATAGATGGGATTAAACTAGCCAAGCCGCGTGATGTTTTTTCACTTCCTGAGTTTGATACGGGTGCTTGTTCAGTGCAAGATGCAGCAGCGCAATTAGCTGCTCGCTTTTTAGAGCCAAAAGATGATGACGTTATTTTAGATGCCTGTGCAGCACCCGGCGGTAAAACATGCCATATATTAGAGCTTGCCGACGCCGACGTACTTGCACTTGATAGCGATGCCACTCGCCTTGAACGCGTAAAGCAAAACTTAACCCGTATAGGTTTAGGTGCCGACCTACAATGTGGTGATGCATCGCAACCGCACACATGGTGGGACGATGAACAGTTCGATCGTATTTTATTAGACGTGCCTTGTTCAGCAACCGGCGTTATTCGTCGCCACCCTGATATAAAATGGCTACGCCGTGCATCCGACATTGAAGACTTAGCCGCACTACAAGGCGATATACTCAATAGCATTTGGCCTCTACTCAAGCCTGGTGGTACATTGGTATATGCAACATGTTCGGTTCTTCCAAAAGAAAACCAACAACAAGTTGCTAAATTTTTAGCTAATAACGATGACGTAGAGCATATTCCTCTTCATGATAAAGACACCCTCACCACACCGGGTTTGCAGCTACTTCCGGGTGAAAGTGATGGTTTTTATTACGCTAAAATGGTTAAAAAAGCCTAGTTAAACAAGGCTTAATAACGCGTACAACAAGCCATTTTTAAATTTAAAAATGGCTTTTTATTACTACTTAATACACTGGTAAATAATGAAAATAATCATACTCGGTGCTGGACAGGTTGGCGCCACGCTAGCTGAAAACTTAGTAGGCGAACAAAACGAAATTACCGTAGTAGATATTGACGGTAACCGTATACGCGAACTGCAAGATAAATACGACCTTCAAGGTGTAATGGGCCACAGTGCTCACCCTGATGTTTTGCGCCGCGCCGGCGCAGACGATGCCGATATGATTATTGCGGTAACCAGCTCAGATGAAGTAAACATGGTGGCGTGCCAAGTGGCGTATAGTATTTTTAATACACCCACTAAAATTGCCCGAATTCGCTCTGAGCAGTATTTAAAATACCGTGAAAAACTTTTCCAAAACGATGATTTACCAATCGACCATTACATTGCCCCAGAAGCGTTAGTTACTAAGTATATACGCCGCTTAATTGACTACCCTGGCGCATTGCAAGTATTGCAGTTTGCCGATGGTATGCTCTCGCTAGTTGCAGTAAAAGCCTATTACGGTGGTTTATTAGTGGGCTATGCCTTATCTGCATTAAAAGAGCATATACCCAATGTAGAAACTCGCGTTGCAGCTATTTACCGTCAAGGCAAAGCCATTAAACCGCTCGGTACAACCGTTATTGAAGCCGACGATGAAGTATTCTTCATTGCGGCAACCAAACATATACGCGCCGTAATGAACGAACTGCAGAAGCTTGAGCGTTCATACAAAAAAATAATGATTGCTGGTGGCGGTAACATTGGTGCAGGCCTTGCTCGCTCTCTTGAAAAAAATCACACCGTTAAGCTAATAGAGCGCAGTAAAGAACGTGCTGAACAGCTTTCAGAAATGCTCGACAACACGGTAGTATTTTGTGGCGACGCCTCCGATCAAGAACTTCTTTCTGAAGAACATATTGAACAAGTGGATGTGTTTATTGCCGTTACCAACGACGATGAAGCCAATATTATGTCGGCCATGCTTGCCAAACGCATGGGCGCGCAAAAAACCATGGTGCTTATTCAACGTGGTGCGTATGTAGACCTAGTACAAGGTGGCGAAATAGACATTGCCATATCGCCGCAACAGGCAACAATTTCTGCATTGTTAACCCATGTACGTCGAGGTGATATTGTTAACGTGTATTCATTGCGTAAAGGGGCTGCAGAGGCTATTGAAGCAGTTGCTCATGGCGATGAAAATACCTCCAAAGTAGTTGGCCGTGCAATTGCCGATATAAAACTACCCGCTGGAACAACTATTGGGGCCATTGTGCGTAACGACGATGTACTTATTGCCCACGACGACACCATTATTATGTCGGGCGATCACGTGATTATGTTTTTAATTGATAAAAAACATATCAACGTAGTAGAAAAGCTCTTCCAAGTAAGTGCTATATTTTTATAACGCATCAAACACAAAAAAGCCGCTGAACATCGCGGCTTTAGTGGAGTATGATTGGGGCTTATCAATGCTACTGTACTTTGGCAAATTCTTCTTTAGAAAGCTCACCATTTCCATCTGTGTCTAAATCTTTAAAAATTTTCACTAATTGTGAGTTTACTTGAGCTTCTTCCATGCTGATAACACCGTCACTGTTGCTATCAAACGATGCAAAGTCTACCGCTGCATAAGCTGCTGAAGAAGACGCTAAAACTAAAACCGCAAGTGTTGTATTTAATGTTTTCATAGTGATGTTCCTAGTAAAATGAGAAATCCTTTTCTAAGATCCCTGTCTGTGAAAAATAGCTAAACCAATACCGGTTAACTTTAAAATTTTGCAAACTCGTCTTTAGACAGCTCACCGTTACCATCTGTATCTAGCTCTGTAAACTCAGCCATTAAATCGGTGTCTATTGCCGCTTCACTTGGGCTAATTGCTCCACTGCTGTCGGTATCTAAACTGTCAAAATCTGATGCTGCAAACGCAGCTGAAGAAGACGCTAATGCAATAAGTGCTAATGCTTTATTTAAATGTTTCATAACTTAATCCTTCATACTTAATGTTCTATCAAAAAAATGGGCTTATTACCTTTTAAAATGGTTTCACTTCCTTGTTATCCTTTTTCGTAAGCTCCCTTGCCTACTTAGGTTGTCTTTGGCAACTCAGGATTCCATTTACTGAATTTAGGCTTTTGAAAACTCTTCTTTTGATAACTCACCATTTTGGTCTGTATCGAGCTCTGAGAACATGCTCATTAATTTTGCATCAACTGATGCTTCGGCTTGGCTAATTGCACCATTACCGTCTACATCGAGTGTATTAAAGTCAGAGCCTGCAAAAACGGCTGACGAAGAAGCGAGTGCGATAAGTGCTAATGTTTTATTAATGCGTTTCATAGTATGTATCCTTCAAGTTGTATGTGAGTGATTGGTACTTACTGTTAATCACGTTTTTCGATTAGTACAACCAGACTATTACAACTTAAATGCCAATATTTATTAGTTTATATTTTTCAGTGCCTTACGTGTTAAATACTGAAAAAAGTGCAAATTTAAGCATTATTTTTGTAGCTATTTAGCAACGCTGGTTTAATTAAAAACTATAAGTTATTAAAAATCAGATGCTTAGGTTTAATGTAAAAAACCACAAAGCGAAGTTATTTAAATGATCAAGGTGTAATTAGGTATTGAGCAGGAAGTTTTAAACTGAACAAGGTGTAAAAATAAAATAAAATATAAAAAATTTGAATGCTATATCTCTGTTTTTATTTAATAAAAAATAATAATTTAGAGGTTGGTAATTTATTTTCGTTCATAAAGTAAAAAGTCGCTATTTTGTTGCAAAATAGCGACATTAAAACCTAATCGGCATCGAGTTCTATCATAGCGGGGTCAATAAAGTGCTCTTTCATAAAAGCTTTCATCTCTTCTTTACTGGCTAATAACTTAATACCGCAACGCACGCCTGCATTATGATCTTTCACGCTGCACACTTCGCCTTCAAAGCCTTTGCTATTACTACCTAATACCACAGTGCATTGTGAGTCTTTGATGCTTTCTAGATCTGCGTCAGTTTTTACATCAAACATAGCCCCCGTTAGCGAAATATCTTTTATAACACCATCGAGTACCTTGTCATCACTGAGTTTAAGTTTTGCAGGCAATAGAGTTGGAATACGGGTTTGCGAACGTAAACTAAATAGCTGAACTTGCTTGGGGTAGTTTATAAAAATCAGCCTAACGGGGTGTGATGCAATAGATTTAATTTGCTGTCTAAACGCAATTATTTGTCCATCGTCACCCTCTATTAATGCTCTTACAACTACGGTGACGCCATCTCGTAAGTAATCATTTCCACCCGGTAAACGTTTAGCTGTAGGAAAGTTTAAAATAATAAACTTTTCATCAAGCAAGCCTACCATTTCTGTTTTCACGCGCTTACTGCTAGTGGGTGTTAATATTTCTAAGTCAACTAAACTGCCAACCGGTATATTATTTAATTTATCTGCATGTGTTGCTGGCATATCCATTCCATAAACATAGTAGTAAAACGTTGTGTTTTATCCGCGCCAAAACGTAGGCGTAAATAACACAAGCAAAGTAAAAATTTCTAGTCGGCCAAATACCATTGCAATAGTCAGCAACCATTTAGCGCCGTCGGTTATTGCACCATAATGCGAGGCAACATCACCCAACCCTGGGCCTAAGTTATTTAAACACGCTGCCGTGGCCGAAAACGCCGTAATATTATCCATTCCCGTACCCATAAGCGCCAGCATAATAATAATAAATACTAAAGCATAGGCAGAGAAGAACCCCCACACAGCTTCTACAACCTTATCGGGCAATGCTTTACGGCCAAGTTTGATTGAATAAATAGCACGAGGGTGCACTAGGCGGTTTAGCTCACGTACGCCTTGCAGGTAAAGTAAAAACACGCGCACCACTTTCATACCGCCCCCGGTAGACCCTGCACAACCACCAATAAAGCTCGAAAATATTAATAAAATAGGTAAAAACAGCGGCCATGTTGAAAAGTTATCGGTAGCAAAACCCGCCGTTGTACTCATTGATACCGCTTGAAATAGTGCTTGGTCAAGGGTTTCATCACCATTGGCGTATATCTCGTTCGACGACAACACAGTAAAACAAATAACCACCAGCGCCAATTGAATGCATAAAAATACTTTAAACTCGGGGTCGCGAATGTAGACCTGCACGTTCCGGCTTGCCACCGCAGCGTAGTGCAAGGAGAAGTTAATAGCGGCAATGATTAAAAAGAATACACAAATAAAGTTAATAACCGGGCTGTCGAAATGGCCCATAGAAGCATCATAAGTCGAAAACCCACCAATGGCGACGGTAGAAAACGCATGACAAATGGCATCAAACCAATCCATCCCTGCCGCCCAATACGCCAACATACAGGCAATGGTTAACGACACATAAATATACCAAAGATGCTTTGCGGTATCGGCTATGCGAGGGGTCATTTTTGAATCTTTTACTGGGCCGGGGATTTCAGCACGATACAACTGCATTCCACCAACACCTAGCATGGGCAGTATTGCAACAGCTAATACAATGATCCCCATACCGCCAAACCACTGTAATTGCTGGCGATAAAACAGCACTGACTTAGGTAAATATTCAATCCCCGTCAGCACCGTAGCGCCTGTGGTTGTTAAACCCGAAAAGGCTTCAAACACCGCATCAGCAAGGGATAAGTTAGGTTCTTGTAGAAAGATAAGAGGCAAGGATGCGAATGCCCCCAGTACCAACCAAAACAAAACCACAATTAAAAAGCCTTCACGCGCTTTTAAATCCCCGTTTTCATGTCGGTTTGGGTAATACGCTATTAAGCCAATAATAATACTGAAAATAAACGCTAAAACAAAAGGAACACCACCACCATCTTTATAAATTAAAGACACCACAGCAGGTGGCACCATGGTAATACTAAACAGCGCAACAAGTTGCCCAAGAATTTTTATGATGGTACGAAATTGCATTTAGCTAATCGCTTTTATTATTAGTAAATTCAGGCTCAACTGCATTAGCCTGGTTAAATAGAATGAATATGCATTGTATGCAACTTGTGTAGGTTATTACTCTTTAATAGTTAACTCAACTGCGCCGTGACTTAAATCAAAAATATCTTTAATTGCTTGCTGTGCTTGGCGGCTATCAATGGTGATCACCCAATCAATATTAGCAGTAAATTGCTTTTCAATGTTGAGCACTTGGTAGTGCGTTTTAAGTAGCTGCTCAATTGCGCCTTGCATACTGTATTCACTGCTGCCAATTAGCTCAACACTTGGAACTTTAAGTACGGTGTCTAATTTGGCTAATGCATTATTTAACGACCCGCCATAAGCTCGCACTAACCCGCCAGTTCCAAGTTTAATTCCTCCAAAATACCGGGTTACCACGGCAGTAACTTCACCTAGCCCTGATCCCACCAGCACATTTAACATTGGTTTACCGGCCGTACCATTGGGTTCACCATCATCTGAAAAACCATACACGTGGCTGCCACCGGGGTTACCTGCCACATGGGCCCAACAATTATGCCGAGCATCGCTGTATTTATCTTCAATACTTTTAATAAAAGCTTTAGCTGCGGCTAAATCGGGAGTATGTGCAATATGCACAATAAACGTACTTTTTTTAATTTCTTCTTGGTGAAACACAGCGTCGGCTGGGTATTTATATTCTGACATATTTTACTTAACCAAAAAAATGGGGCCATTAGGCCCCTTCTCTTGCTAACTTATCACTTAATCTAAGTGTAAGTCGCGCGTCATATTTTCTAAACTATCATCGTGCACAATAATGTTATCTTCAATACGAATACCGCCATAAGGTTTAAACGCTTCAACCTTATCCCAGTTGATGTATTGCTTGTTGTCGGTTTGCGCTAAATCACCTAACAACGAATCAATAAAGTACAAGCCAGGTTCAATAGTAAACACCTGATTTTTCTCTATCATACGTGTACAACGTAAAAATGGATGCCCTTCTGGAGATGCTTGATGAGTACCTTTGTCGTCACTCATAAAGCCGCCCACATCGTGTACTTGTAAACCAAGGTGATGCCCTAAACCATGCGGAAAGAAAGTAGAGGTGATTTTACGCTCTACAATATCTGCAGCCGGTAAGTTAACTATATTAAAGTCGCTAAGAATTTGCGCTATGCGGTTATGACACTCAACATGTAAGTCGCCGTAAAGCATACCTGGCTTTAATCCTTTGCCTAATTCAATTTGCGTCGTCGTCATTGTATTAACTAGCTCAGCAAATTCACCCTGCTTTTTGAAGTCATAAGTACGCGTTATATCTGCGGCGTAGCCGTTAAAGTTTGCGCCAGCATCAATTAAAAATGAGTTATGTGTTTGCGGCGCGTTTGGCTCAAAATGAGTGTAATGCAAAATAGCGCAGTTTTCGTTAAGCGCCACTATATTACCATACGGCATTTCGTTTTCGCTTTGGCGTGTAGCCATAAGGTACGCTTGTTGAATATCAAACTCACTGCCACCATTAAAAAAAGTGTCGCGAGCAGCTTTATGGCCATCAACCGCTATGCGGTTAGCATTACGTAAACACTCAAGTTCATACTGCGTTTTGTATGCTCTATTAAAGTGTAAATAGTTAAGCACGGGCTCTGGGTTCATTATGCTAAAGCCAAGTGCTTGAGCTACTTCTATGTATTCGCCCATGTAAGCGTACTTTGCTTTGTCATAAGGAAGTAGCTTTTCAACCTGATCGGGTTGTAACAATAGCTCTATATCAAAATATTCAGCCCAAAAATCACGTGGTTCGTCAGGTACTTTATGCCAAAAATCAACAGGACGATAAAAAATAAGCTTAGGTTTGTCGCTACCATTAACAACAATCCAGCAATGTGGATTATCAATAACAGGTAACCAAGCTTTAAAGTGAGGATTAACTTTAAACGGGTAATACATGTCGTCTAAAAATTGGCGCTTTGCTTGGCCAGAGTGAATAACTAATCCTTCTAACCCTTCGCTTTCGCAAATTGTACGAGTACGCTGCTGCAGTGTTGCAATATGTTCGGCGTATAAAACGGCTAATTTATCCATTGTTAATCCATCTGTTAAATTTAACTTGCTTTGAGTCTACCACTTATAGCTATTACGCTCAAAAAAGGGGGATGGCCCACTGTAAGCACAATCCCCCTTATTTAAACTTATGTTTACTAACCGCCTATTTTCATTTCCAGTATAGGAGCCAGTAAATTACCCTCTCGGCCCATACGAGTATGATATACCTGCCTGTAAGCAAATACATTTTTGACATAATCGCGTGTTTCTCTATACGGAATAAGCTCTATCCATAACTCTGCTGGCATTGCATCATCAGGCACCCAACGTTTTATACGATGGTAGCCTGCGTTATAAGATGCTGTAGCAAGTATTTCGTTACCATGGTTTTTCTTTTTCAAGTAACGTAAATAACTGGTACCTAGCCTAATATTTGTTTTAGGTTGATATAACCGACTATTAGACACACTGCCTTTATTTACATACTTAGCGGTACTTGGCAGCAATTGCATTAAACCTCGTGCATTAGCACTTGATCGCGCGTCAGGAGCAAATGAGCTTTCACGCCTTGCAATAGCAATACTCCAAGCTACATCTATTTTATTACGCTTGCTGTAGCGCTCAAATATGTCTTGAAAAGCAAATGGAAAACGTTGTTCAACATTATCCCAGGCTTTTATTTTTGCGAGTGTGAATATTGTGCTGTCGTGCCATCCCAAATTGGTAGATAAAACAGAGGCTGCAAGCTTTTCTTCTTCATTTGAAGTGTTTGTTAAGTAATTCCATTCACGTCTCGCTGAAGTAACACGATCTAACTCATATAATGCTTTTGAACGTTTAAAACCAGGGGCATTACTCACCTTTGCAATTAATTGCTCACTAACCACTTTTGGTTGATTATTTAGATCAACCGGCAAGCCTAGACGCGCAGCGGCTAAAAAACCGTAGTAGTCTCGGTTAGTCGCAATACTTTGCCACATTTTTTTAGCTGTTTGATCGTCACCGCGTTCTGCATAACTATACGCAAGCCAGTATTGCTGGCCTAAACTAAGATTTTCTTTGCCTGTAAAAAACGCAGCAATGCCTGCCCAATCTTGGGTTTTAAGCATGTTACCAAGCTGCCATTGCATTAATTTGTTGTCTTGGCGCTCTTTTGGCACTTTGTTTAACCAAAAACTGGCTTGCTTATGTCCGCTAGAAGCTAGTGATAAAGCAAAGGTGTAGTATAAATCTGCCTTTTCTTTATCGCTGTAGTTAAACATACGCTCTATTTTTTCCCATGCGCGCAGCGCTAGTTCTTTGTCGCGCCAAATTAGACGCTTAACACCATAAAGTGCAATTTGACCCTCTTTAAGCGATTTATTTTTATAGCGATATAACCCCGCCGCAGCGCTTGGGTCGCGGCGAACTTTTAAATATAAGTCAGCAAGGTAACGCTCATTTTTTGGTAAAAGTGTTTTTAAATAAGGTAGTAGGCTTTGCGTTCCACCTTGCGCGGCAAGTGTAATTCGTTGCCATACAGTATCGGCATTCATATAGCCTTTTTTGCGCCAGTACGAGAATAACGAATCGCACTCCTTAGGTTGTGACTTTCCCACCGTCCATAAATCCGTCACCTGATTTAAAATGGCTTTTTCTGGGGCGCCTAAATCTAATTGATAACCCAAATATGTACAGGTGTATTCAGCGTTGCTCGTGTCGCGGTAATTACGAATATACGCCGCTTTTCTATTATTTTTTTCAAGATACTCCAGCCATACTTTACGAACGGGCCATTCAAGTGGCGTATGCTGATATATATTTAAGTAATCTTCTATTTCTGCTTGATATTTTATGCTCGGGTTTCGTTGCCAGTATGTTTTTTCTACATACGGTTTTAGTGGGTGGTTTAGGTTATTAACTACGTTTTTAAACTCGCGGTAACTTGCGTTGCGTACTTTTTTTTCAGCATCTAAAAATGCGTCGTTATCGATGCTAGCCTCGGCAGAATAAAGAGGAAAAATAAAAGCAGCTGCCGCAAAACTAAATAATTGTTTTTTCATAATGTCCTTTAATAAAAAATTAAAGTAGTGAATAAAAGCTTTTTCACCACCTTAGCACCAAACCAGCTATATTTTAACCAGTCGTTTGTAACCGAGTTAAATTTTTCGTTGCATTTTTTACTCAAAGCAAGCACACTGATTGAAATGCAAACTCATCGTACCAGTCTTAGTTCGTCAACTAGGGAGAATAAAATGTTATATAAAAGCGATTCCTTTGAAGTTAGCTTCCTAAAGGAAAACATCGCCGAGTTTAAGTTTTGTGTTGCAGGTTCTGTAAACACATTATCTCAAAAAACTCTTTCAGATTGTGCAGCAGCATTAAAAGAATTAGCTGCTAATTCTGATATCAAAGGCATGGTTTTTACCAGTGATAAAGACCACTTTATTATTGGCGCCGACATCTTCGAATTTTTACCTACATTTACTAAACCTGAAGAAGATTTAGTCGTGTGGATCAAAAACGCAACTGACGTTTTTGATGCAATTGAAGACCTTCCATTCCCAACTCTAAGCGTTGTAAACGGCTTAGCACTTGGCGGCGGATGTGAGTGGGCACTTGCTACCGATTATCGTGTTGCAAGCGAAAGCGCTAAAATGGGCCTACCAGAAGTTAAACTTGGCATAATGCCTGGTTTTGGTGGCACAGTGCGCTTACCACGTATCATTGGCGCAGATAACGCCATGATGTGGATCACTTCTGGCGCTGAAAACCGCGCAGCTGACGCCCTTAAAGTAGGTGCGTTTGACGCAGTAGTTAGTGCTAACAAACTTTTAGAGTCAAGTGTAGCAACACTTGAATTAGCGATTGCAGGCAAGCTAGATTGGCAAGCAAAACGCAACGCAAAACTACAGCCACTTAAATTAAACCGTGTTGAGCAAGGTATGAGCTTTGCTATGGCAGAAGGTATGGTAATGGGTAAAACCAAAGGCCACTATCCTGCTCCGGTTATGGCAGTGCGTACTATTAAAGCAGCGGCAAACTGTACTCGCGATGAAGCAATGGCAATCGAAAATGCTAACTTTGCTAAACTTGCGCGTACCAACGAAGCTGCAGCGCAAACGGGCATTTTCTTAAATGACCAGTTCATCAAAGGTAAAGCACGCAAACTTGCTAAGCACAGCGATGTAGAAATTAAACAAGCTGCAGTATTAGGCGCGGGTATTATGGGCGGCGGTATTGCATATCAGTCTGCTTATAAAGGCACACCAATCATAATGAAAGACATCCAACAAGATGCGCTTGATTTAGGTATGGGTGAAGCGTCTAAATTATTAGGTGCAAAAGTTAAGCGTGGCCACATGCCAATGGAAAAAATGTTGGCAACACTAAGCAAAATTAAGCCAACACTTAACGATGCAGACCTACAAGACGCTAACATTATTGTTGAAGCCGTTGTAGAAAACCCTAAAGTTAAGCAAGCAGTATTAGCAGACCTTGAAAAGAACATGCCAGAAGGCACTGTACTTACATCAAATACGTCGACTATCTGTATTGACCTACTTGCTGAAGCACTTGATAAACCAGAAAACTTCTGTGGTATGCACTTTTTCAACCCAGTGCCAAAAATGCCATTAGTAGAAATTATCCGTGGTGCAAAAACGTCAGACAAAACAATTAACGCAGTCGTTGATTACGCCCTTAAACTTGGCAAGTCTCCTATTGTTGTAAACGATTGCCCAGGCTTTTTTGTAAACCGTGTTTTATTCCCTTACTTTGCAGGCTTTAGCAAATTAGTTGTTGAAGGCGCTAACTTTGCAAAAGTAGATAAAGTAATGGAAAACGTATTTGGCTGGCCTATGGGTCCGGCTTACCTACTTGATGTTGTAGGTATTGATACGGCTTATCATTGTACTGGCGTAATGGCTGACGGTTTCCCTGAGCGTATGGCACGTGCAGAAAAAGATCCGGTAACTGTTTTTGCTAACGAAAAACGTTTTGGTCAAAAGAACAAAGCAGGTTTTTACAAGTACGAAACAGACCGTCGTGGTCGTCTTAAAAAATCAAGCGATGCAACAGCCGTTGAGCTACTAGCGCCAATTACTGATGCACCGAAAGAATTCGATAAGCAAGAAATCATTGACCGTTGTATGATTCCAATGATCAACGAAGTACTTCTTTGTTTACAAGAAGGCATTGTTGCTTCTCCACAAGAAGCTGACATGGCACTTGTTTACGGCGTTGGTTTCCCTCCATTTAGAGGCGGCGCGTTCCGTTACTTAGATCAAACTGGTTTAGCTAACTTTGTTGCAGCAGCAGACAAATACGCTCACCTAGGTGCGATTTACCAAGTATCAGAGCAAACTCGCAAATGGGCTGAAGAAGGCCGTGTTTTCTATAAGGTGGAAGGTTAATATCATGAATAATCCAGTAATTGTAGATTGTATCCGCACACCAATGGGTCGCTCAAAAGGCGGCGTATTTAAAAACAAGCGTGCGGAAGACTTAAGCGCTCATTTAATGAAGGGCTTACTAGAACGCAACCCAGCGGTTGATCCAGCATCAATCGACGACATTTATTGGGGTTGTGTACAGCAAACATTAGAGCAAGGCTTTAACGTTGCACGTAACGCATCACTTCTTGCGGGTATTCCACACTCAGTACCAGCAACCACAGTTAACCGCTTATGTGGTTCGTCAATGCAAGCATTGCATGACGCAGCACGCGCCATTATGACGGGCGCTGGCGACACTTACCTAATTGGTGGTGTTGAGCACATGGGTCACGTTCCTATGACTCACGGTAACGACTTTCACCCAGGCTTAGCAACTTCAATTGCACAAGCGTCTGGCTCTATGGGTTTAACAGCAGAATACCTTGCGACTATTCACGGTATCAGCCGTCAGCAGCAAGATGAATTTGCATACCGTTCGCACCAACGTGCACATGCTGCAACGGTTGAAGGCCGTTTCCGCCGCGAAATTTTAGCAATGGAAGGTCACGCAGCAGATGGTTCTTTAATTTTAGTTGAAGATGACGAAGTAATTCGCCCTGAAACAACGGTTGAAGGTTTATCTCAGCTTCGCCCAGTATTTAACCCAGCTTCGGGTTCTGTTACAGCGGGTACGTCTTCAGCACTTTCTGACGGTGCATCAGCCATGTTAGTAATGAGCGAAGAAAAAGCAAAAGAGCTAGGTTTACCAATTCGTGCGCGCATTAAAGCAATGGCGGTTGCCGGTTGCGATCCATCAATCATGGGTTACGGCCCAGTACCAGCAAGTAAAAAAGCACTTGCCCAAGCAGGTATCACTATTGATGACATCGACGTAGCTGAGCTTAATGAAGCCTTTGCTGCGCAATCACTACCAGTACTTAAAGACTTAGGTTTAGCTGATGTGGTTGACGAAAAAGTTAACTTGAATGGCGGCGCTATCGCACTGGGTCACCCTCTGGGTTGTTCTGGTTCGCGTATTAGCACCTCGCTAATTCACTTAATGGAAGACAAAAATGCTAAGTACGGTTTAGCGACAATGTGTATTGGTTTAGGCCAAGGTATCGCAACTGTATTTGAGCGTGTTCAAGACTAATACTCTTAACACGTAAACCATCTTGGTGAGTAAAAAGGCGCACTGACGAAAGTTAGTTCGCCTTTTTTATTTGCCAATTTTTAAGGCGCCTTACTAACGCAATTTAGATTTGTGTTGTTGTGATCGGGTTTATAATTTGGCGTTGATATAAATACACTTAAATTAAAACTGATCCAGATCTAAGTAAATTAGTTAATTTATACTTAAAATTACGCTAAACTTTGGCGCAACAAAAAATCTGACTACTCGTAAAATCACAGATTTGAAAACTATTTACAGGCATACGTACTATGAATTTTGATAACCCCGATCACCAATTAGATGCCATTGGCCTTCGCTGCCCCGAGCCTGTAATGATGGTACGTGCTGCTATTCGTAAAATGAACGATGGTGAAACACTTTTAATAACCGCTGATGACCCATCAACCACACGTGACATCCCCAGCTTTTGTGTATTTATGGATCACACGCTGGTGGCTAAAGATGCCGATGAAGCACCGTATAGGTATGTGGTGAAGAAAGGGTTGTAAAGTTCTCAGTTCTCAGTTCTCAGTTCTCAGTTTCAAAATAGAAACCGTGCTCGTTAAATCAAGTACGGTTTTTTACTTCTCTTTACGCTAAAAACTGACAACTATAAACATTCTGCTATTTCTTAGTAATAGTCACTTTTGGCTCGTCATAGTCACTAAAATCAATGCTTACTATGTATGTGCCTTTTATCGCAGGTGTGTAACTAAAGTAATTATAAATAGTATTACAGTCTGCCGTTGCAGCTTGCCCAAGTGTTAAACTTTGACCTTGTGGGTATGAGTCGCTGTAACCACAGTTAAAGCCTTCACTAAAATCGGCATCGGCAATTTTGAATTCGTACACTTTACCTGGTGTGCTAAATTTTACCTGTGCTTGATACAGTGCTGGGCCCACTAAGTTAAATTGGTACTGTGGCTCTGCGTCCCATAAAGTAAAATCGCCTCGCAGGTACATGGTGCGGTCGAGTTCTTTTTGTGGCAATACATCGTTAATTGATATTTGGCTTGAACATGCACTGAGTAACCCAGCAATAGCGAGTGGTATTATTTTTTTTATTGAAATCATCAATTTTCATCCTATTCGTTATACCTATTAGCTTAATTAAGCTAATAGGTATTAAAACTAAAAAGCCAGCGTTATGCTGGCTTTTTAAATTGCTAATGGCAGTTATTTTTGTAAAACAGAAATATCTGCAATATCTAAAAATAAACTACTTAACTGACTTAATAGCGCAAGGCGATTTTGCTTAACAGCTTCATCGTCGGCCATAACCATTACGTTGTCAAAAAAGTTATCAACACTTTCACGAATGCCAGCCAATTGGCTAAGCGCTTCTTGGTAGTTTCCATCGGCATAAAGTGGTGCAAGCTCAGTTGCAAATTTTGCCACTTGTGATGCTAATACTTTTTCAGCGTCGTCGCTTAATAAGCTCTCATCAACATTACCTTGGCTTGTGATATCGTTTTTAGCAAGAATGTTACTTACGCGTTTATTTGCGGCTGCAAGGGCTTCTGCTGCGTCTAAAGTACGGAAGTGGCTTACGGCTTTAACACGACGGTCAAAATCAACTGGTTTAGTTGGACGACGTGCTAACACAGCTTGAATAACATCTACTTCAATACCTTCGTCTTGATACCATGCACGGAAACGCCCAAGCATAAATTCAAATACGTCGGTTGATACATTTAGATTAGTTAGCTTATCGCCAAACAATGTTTGTGCTTTTGCTACTAGGTCTAAAATATCAAGAGGTAACTCTTTTTCTACCATAATACGCAGTGCACCAATAGCAGCACGACGAAGTGCAAATGGGTCTTTATCACCTTTTGGTGCTTGGCCTATACCAAAAATACCCACCAGCGTATCAAACTTATCTGCAATGGCTACTGCACAACTAATTAGGTTTGTAGGTAAGTTGTCGCCTGCAAAGCGTGGCATGTATTGCTCGTTTTGTGCAAGCGCTACATCTTCTGCTTCACCGTCAAAGCGAGCGTAATGCATTCCCATTACACCTTGTACATCGGTAAATTCCATTACCATTTCGGTCATTAAGTCTGTTTTACTTAATAGGCCTGCACGTTTTGCTAAGTCTTTATCTGCGCCTAATTGCTCAGCAATATACCCTGCAAGTTCGCTAATACGCTCAGACTTGTCTTTAAGCGTACCTAATTGCTTTTGGAATAAAACGGTATCAAGCGATTCTAAACGGCTTTCTAATGTTTTCTTTTTGTCGGTCTCAAAGAAGAACTGTGCATCAGCCAAACGTGGGCGTACAACTTTTTCGTTACCAGAAATTACTACGCTTGGATCTTTACTCTCGATGTTAGATACAAACAAAAACTTATTTAAAAGCTTGCCGTTTTGATCTAATAACGGGAAGTATTTTTGATCGTCCTTCATGGTGTAAATTAGCGCTTCGGCTGGTACATCTAAAAATGCTTCTTCAAATGTTGCCGTTAAAGTAACTGGCCACTCTACCAGTGAAGTAACTTCTTCTAGTAAATCTTCATCCATTGCAACAACAGCGTTAACTGCGCTTGCAGCTTCTTCTATTTGTGCACGTATTTGCGCTTTACGTTGTTCGTAATCAGCAATAACGTAAGCAGATTTAAGTACATCAAAAACCTCATCAGCATGGTTAATGCTAATTTTTTCTGGGTGATGAAAACGGTGACCTTGAAGTTGGTTACTTACTTGCTTACCAAGAATCTCACCTTCTAGCAATTCGCTACCAAATAAAATAGTGACGGTATGAACTGGGCGAATAAATTGTGTTTTATTCGCACCCCAGCGCATTGGCTTTGGTATTGGTAATTTACTTAACGCTTTTGCGATAGCATCTGCCATTAGCGTTTTAGTTTCTTGCCCTGCTACTTTAGCAATGTGCAATAACCATGCGCCTTTATCCGTTTCAAGTGTTTGTGCTTCACTTACCTCAATACCACAACCGCGTGCCCAACCCATTGCTGCTTTTGTAGGGTTACCTTCACTATCAAATGCTGCTTTAGTTGCTGGGCCGCGCTTTTCAACTTCTTTGTCCTGTTGTTTAGCTTCAAGTGCTTTAACTTGTAAACCTAAACGACGAGGCGATGCATACCAGCTTACGCCTTGATGTGCTAATTCTAGCGATTCTAACTCTTGAGTTAAATTTGCAGCAAATGCCTCGGCAAGTTTACGCAACGACTTTGGTGGCAACTCTTCAGTGCCAATTTCTACTAATAAATTTTGTGCTGTCATGCTTACTTATCCTTACACAGCGGGAAACCAAGCGCTTCGCGTGCATCGTAATAACTTTGTGCACACGCTTTTGATAACGCACGAACACGTAAAATATAACGCTGACGTTCTGTTACCGATATAGCATGGCGCGCGTCTAATAGGTTGAATGCATGCGATGCTTTCATCACTTGCTCGTAGGCAGGAAGTGGTAAATTTGCTTCTATTAACTTTTGGCTCTCAGCTTCACACTTATCAAACTGCGCAAACAAGTCTTCTACGTTTGCATGTTCAAAGTTGTAGGTTGATTGCTCAACTTCATTTTGATGGAACACATCACCGTAAGTTACGCGCCCTAGTGGACCGTCTGCCCATACTAGGTCGTAAATGCTATCTACGCCTTGAATGTACATCGCTAAACGCTCTAGGCCGTAAGTAATCTCGCCAGTTACTGGTGAGCACTCTAATCCACCTACTTGTTGGAAGTAGGTAAATTGCGTTACCTCCATACCGTTTAACCAAATTTCCCAACCTAAGCCCCATGCACCTAGCGTTGGTGATTCCCAGTTATCTTCTACAAAGCGTACTTCGTGAGTTAGGGTATCAATACCCATTGCTTCTAGTGAGCCTAAGTAAAGCTCTTGGATGTTATCTGGTGATGGTTTTAAGACTACCTGAAATTGGTAGTAATGTTGTAAGCGGTTTGGGTTTTCACCATAGCGGCCATCCGTAGGACGGCGACACGGTTGTACGTATGCGCTAGACATTGGCTCAGGGCCAATTGATTTCAAAAATGTTTGCGGGTGAAATGTCCCAGCGCCCACTTCCATATCAAGTGGTTGAATAATGACACAGCCTTGCTGTGCCCAATAATCCTGTAAAGCCAGGATCAAACCTTGGAAGGTTTTTACGTCGTATTTTTGCATATTTGGCTTTTTACTATCTAAGAAGTAGCGTGAAAATTATCCTTAGTATACCGTGTGTACACTCAGGTTTTAAGCAGTTTGTGTATTTGTAGAAAATAAAAAAGGAGCCCTTAGGCTCCTTTTTATTATCTAAATATGTTTTTACACGTCTAAGTTAACTACGCGTAGTGCGTTAGTTTCGATAAAGTCACGACGTGGCTCTACCTGATCGCCCATAAGCGTAGCAAATAACTGATCCGCGCCTACAGCATCTTCAATGGTTACTTGTAACATACGGCGTGCGTCTGGATCCATGGTAGTTTCCCAAAGTTGATCTGGGTTCATCTCACCCAACCCTTTGTAGCGTTGAATATAGATCCCGCGCTTAGATTCAGTGATCAACCATTCCAAAGCATCCACAAAGTTATCAACAGGTTTTGTTTTCTCACCGCGTTGAATATAAGCACCTTCTGTAATGATGTTTGCAATGTTAACACCAGTCACAGCAATACGTTGGTAGTCACGCGATGTGATGAAGTCGTAGCTTAGTACGTGAGACTTATCTACACCGTGTTGACGAATATTCACAACAGGATAATACAAGTTACGCTCTGCATCATACTGAGTTGCAGCGTTGAAAATAGTTGCATCTTCGTCACGGTCAACTAAATCGTCAACAAGCTCTTTTGTCCACGCAATTACTTTAGCTTCGTCTGCAAGGTCTTCTTTGGTCAACTCGCTTTGGTAGATTAAACGTTCCATTACCGTGTTAGGGTATTTACGTTTTAAGCGCTCGATTACTTTAACTGTATTTTGGTAATCGTGAACTATTTTCTCTAATGCTTCACCTTCAAGCGCAGATGCGTCTGCACTTGTGTATAAAGCTGCATTATTAAGTGCAAGCGATGTTAAGTACTCAACAAGTGCTGGGTCATCTTTTATATAGCGCTCTTGCTTACCTTTTTTCACTTTATAAAGTGGTGGTTGAGCAATATAAATATATCCGCGCTCTACAATTTCCGGCATTTGACGATAGAAGAACGTAAGCAATAAAGTACGAATGTGAGAACCATCTACGTCCGCATCGGTCATGATGATAATACGGTGATAACGTAGTTTTTCAGGGTTATATTCGTCACGGCCAATACCACAACCTAATGCAGTAATTAGTGTTGCAACTTCTTGTGAAGACAGCATTTTATCAAAACGTGCTTTTTCTACGTTTAGAATTTTACCTTTAAGCGGAAGAATCGCCTGATTCTTACGGTTACGACCCTGCTTGGCTGAACCGCCAGCAGAGTCCCCTTCCACTATATAAAGTTCTGATTGTGCAGGATCTTTTTCCTGACAATCGGCTAATTTACCCGGTAAACCTGCAAGATCCATTGCGCCTTTACGACGTGTCATTTCACGCGCTTTACGTGCCGCTTCACGCGCACGTGATGCATCTATAATTTTCCCAACAACAATTTTTGCATCTACTGGGTTTTCTAATAAAAACTCAGTGAACTTCTCAGCCATTGCTTGTTCTACGGCAGACTTAACTTCGCTAGATACTAGCTTATCTTTTGTTTGCGAAGAGAACTTAGGATCAGGAACTTTAACACTAATTACAGCAGTCAAACCTTCACGCGCATCGTCACCGGTTGCGTTACTGGTTGTTTTTGCTTTCTTGTTAAAGCCCTCTTTTTCCATAAAGTTATTAAGTGTACGTGTTAGCGCAGATCTAAAACCGGCTAAGTGAGTACCACCATCACGTTGTGGAATGTTATTTGTAAAACAGTAAATGTTTTCTTGGTATGCGTCATTCCATTGCATTGATACTTCAACGCTAATTCCGTCTTCTACACGCTCATGTGTAAAGTGGAAAACGCCTTTATGAATAGGTGTTTTGTTACGGTTAATGTATTCAACAAATGCCTGAATACCACCTTCGTATTTAAAGTGGTCGCTTTTATTTTCTTCACGCTCATCATTTAAAATGATACTAACGCCCGAGTTAAGGAACGACAGTTCACGTAGGCGTTTTGCTAAAATATCGTAATGAAAATCTAAATTAGTGAATGTTTCTGCACTTGGCCAAAAACGTAGTTCTGTACCCGTTGTTTCAGAATCTCCAATAACAGCAAGTGGCGCATCTGGCACACCCATAGTGTAAAACTGCTCATGAAGTTTACCTTCTCGACGCACGGTTAGTTTTAATTTTTCTGAAAGTGCGTTTACAACCGAAACACCCACACCATGCAAGCCGCCTGATACTTTATAAGAGTTATCATCAAACTTACCACCAGCATGAAGTACCGTCATGATTACTTCGGCAGCAGAAACGCCTTCTTCTTCATGGATAGACACTGGGATACCACGGCCATTATCTCTAACCGATACAGAGCCATCTAAGTGAATCGTTACAAAAATATCATCACAATGACCAGCAAGGGCTTCGTCTATTGAGTTATCAACGACCTCAAACACCATGTGGTGTAAGCCTGTGCCATCATCGGTGTCCCCTATATACATCCCAGGACGCTTTCTTACTGCGTCTAATCCTTTAAGTACTTTAATACTCGACGAGTCATAATTCTCAGACATGGTTAATCCCACTTATCTTGTTATTAGGTTGCCATGTTTCACGTGGAACATTTTTAGTTCTCGTTGCATGGGTTCCACCACAGCAGAAATACTCTCAGATAAAATTGAAGAGATAAATATTTGAGAACTGCAGTGAGACAATAATTGCCCAACTTTCTCTTTTGTATCTTCGCCTAACTCTGAGGGTAAATCATCTATTAGCAATATAGATTGCTTATCGGTCTCTGACTCAATTAAGCTATTTTGCGTTACTTTTAACGCATACAATAATAACTTTAACTGCCCGCGTGAGAACGTATTCTCTACACTGTTGCCAGCGACACTGAAACTAAAGTCGGCCTTATGTGGGCCTTTACTTGTAAATCCTTGGCGAGCATCTCGCTCAAAGTTTTGCTCTAACGCATCTGCAAGAGATTCACTCTCTTTCCAGCCTGCATTAAACGTCATTTCTAAATCGCGTATAAGCGTTAATTCTGGGCACATTTTATCAAAAAATTGCTGCTTAAACCTACTTATATACGCCAATCTTAATTTATTTATTTCTTCAGCCAGTCTAACAAATTCTTTGTCCCAAAACTTAATTTGGTCAAAATAATTCTTAGGCTTAGATTTTAGTAAAGCATTACGCTGTTTTAATACTTTATTAAACGATTGCCACAAGTAAAAAAACTCATGTTCCACGTGGAACAAACCTAAGTCTAAAAACTTTCTACGCTCTTTTGGCCCACCAAAAAATAAGGAATAGCTCTCAGGCGTAATAATTTGAACAGGCATAAGCTGTGCAAGCTCAGATATTTTTCGGCTCGCTTTTCCCTGAATCTTTAAATTTGTTTCACCTAAACGCGTTTTGCTAATACCAATAGGAATTGATAAATCATGTACCGTCTTACGGCCATGAATTACAAATTGCTCTTGTTGGTGTGCAATAATGCTTTTGTGCTTTGGTGTTCTAAAAGACTTGCCGTGAGAAAGGTAATAAATAGCTTCTAAAAGGCTGGTTTTTCCGCTGCCATTTTCACCATATATAATGTTTACGCCATTAACAGGTTCTAGCGTCAGCGCCTCAATATTACGAAAATATTTGAGGCTCAAATGACTTAAGCTCATTATATGTTTGTGATCTTATAAACGCATAGGCATAACAACATACATTGCTTCATCATCACCAGCACCTTCTATTAGTGCACTGCTGTTTGAGTCTGCTAACGTAAACTGTACATCTTCAGTTTTTAATGTGTTTAATACATCCAAAACATATGAAACATTAAAACCAATCTCTAACTCATCACCTTGATAATTTACTTCAACAACCTCTTCAGCTTGCTCTTGCTCTGGGTTATTGGCAGTAATTTTTAATAAACCATTTGATAAGTTTAAGCGTACGCCACGAAACTTCTCATTTGATAAAATAGATACACGCTGAAAAGCATTTCGTAACCATTCACGGTTGGCAATAATTGTTTTATCACCGCCTCGTGGAAGTACACGACGGTAATCAGGAAAACGACCATCAACTAGTTTACTGGTAAACGTAAACTCAATGTCAATAATGCGAATGTGGTTAGCACCGAATTGAATAGTCACTAGCTCATCGTCGGCAACCATAAGGCGCATGATTTCTTGCACACCTTTACGTGGAATAATTAATTGGCGTTGAGTATTCAGTGATTGAGTAAGTTTTTTCTGTGCAATCGCCAAGCGGTGCCCGTCGGTAGCCACCGTTTTAATATCGCTGTTATCAACTTCAAACGACATACCGTTTAAGTAATAACGTACATCTTGGTTTGCCATTGAAAAGTGCGTGCTTTCAAGTAATTTACGAAGCTCTAAACGCGTTAGTTGAAATTCAACTTCACCATCCCACTCTTCTAAATTAGGGAAGTCAGCCGCTGATAACGTTGTGAGTGAAAAACGACTTTTACCACTCGTTAATAACAACTGGTGGTCTTGTAAGCTTAACGTAATGTCTGAACCTTCAGGTAGGCTTTTACAAATATCGAGTAACTTTTTAGCAGGTAAAGTTAATTTTGTATCGGCAATATCATCACCAACAAAAACACCAGACACTAATTCAATTTCAAGGTCGGTCCCTGTCATCGAAAGCTGTCCGTTTTCTACTACTAACAAAACGTTAGATAAAATTGGTAACGTATGCTTACGCTCAATTGCGCCCGATACTTGAACCAATGGCTTTAAAAATTGTTGTCTTGATATTGTTATTTGCATAAAAAAGTCAGCCCTAAGATGACAATGTTCTTATTAAATTTTGATAATCTTCTTTAATTTCGTGACTTTCATCACGTAACGATTTTATTTTACGACACGCATGCAAAACCGTTGTATGGTCACGACCACCAAACGCGTCTCCAATCTCAGGTAAACTGTGATTGGTTAATTCTTTAGACAGCGCCATAGCAACCTGACGAGGCCTTGCTATAGAGCGGCTTCGGCGTTTAGAAAGTAAATCCGAGACACGAATTCGATAATACTCAGCCACTGTACGCTGTATATTATCAATTGTGACGAGCTTATCTTGCAGCGCCAATAAGTCACGCAGTGCTTCTTTTACAAAGTCGATAGAAATAGGACGTCCAGTGAAGTTTGCATTTGCAATTACACGGTTAAGTGCGCCTTCAAGTTCACGTACATTTGACCGTAATTTTTTTGCAATGAAAAAAGCCACTTCATGAGGTAAATTTATTTTACTCTGCTGCGCCTTTTTCATCAAAATAGCGACACGTGTTTCAAGCTCTGGTGGCTCAATAGCAATTGTTAATCCCCAACCAAAACGAGACTTAAGCCTGTCTTCTACCCCTTCAATTTCTTTAGGGTAACGGTCAGAAGTTAAAATAATTTGCTGATTACCTTCAAGCAACGCATTAAAGGTATGAAAAAACTCTTCTTGAGAACGTTCTTTATTGGCAAAAAATTGAATGTCATCAATCATTAATGCATCAACACTACGGTAATAACGTTTAAATTCTTCTATTGCATTATTTTGTAGTGCTTTAACCATATCTTGTACAAAACGCTCTGAATGCATATACACAATTTTAGCATCAGGCTTATTTGCCATAATGCCATTACCTACAGCATGGAGTAAGTGCGTTTTACCTAAGCCCGTACCACCGTATATAAATACAGGGTTAAATGCAGAGCCTGGGTTATCGGCCACTTGAGTTGCAGCCGCTTTTGCTAATTGGTTAGATTTACCCTCAACAAAACTATCAAAGGTGTAGTTTTCTTTAATGTTTGATTTATAGCCCGATTTAGGTGCGGGTTCAACAACCGGTTTTTGCTCACGCGGCTGTTGCTTTGCTGATGCTTGAATACTGGGTGCAGGCTGTGTTTCTGTAGCAGGTGCAACCTGTGTACTTAAAAGTGGTTTGCTACCTACATCAAAACGAAGTTCCGGTGCTTCGTCACCACAAATCTCGACGAGTAGTTCGTTAATGCGGTTAAGGTATTTTTCTCTCACCCAATCAAGCACAAAGCGATTAGGTGCATAAATAGTCAGAGTATCTTCGGTACTTTCTGCTTGAAGTGGTCTTACCCACATACTGAACTGCTGCGAAGGCAATTCATCTTGCAATACATATAAACAACTTTGCCAAACCGACAGATACACAGTTAAACTCCCAGAGATATAATTTTTATTCCCGCACATCAA